>CP018227.1:2137500-4291441 GCA_016865035.1 Kordiimonadales bacterium IMCC3096 | reverse complement strand
TTGGGATGCTCCTGGGGTTTTCGTGCGGGTCAGGTCATGGGCTAGGGGCGTGCCGGACGCGCCCCTAGCCCATGAGTGTGGGCAGATAGGTGATGATGCCGGGGAAGATGATCAGCAGGGCAACGACAACCGCATCCGCCACCAGGAACCACATGATTCCACGGAAGATCGTCGACAGGCTGGCAAGATTGCCCACGACCCCCTTGATGACAAAGACGTTGAGCCCGATCGGTGGTGTGATCATCCCGATCTCCAGGAATTTCACCAGATAGACACCGAACCAGATGAGGTCGAAGTTGCTCTTCTCCAGCACCGGCAGCAGCACCGGCAGGGTCAGCAGCATCGCGCCCAGTGGATCGAGGAACATGCCCAGCACCAGATAGAGCAGGGAAATGCCCAGGATCAGCGTCAGCGGGTCGGCCTGCAGTCCCAGAATGGCGGAGGCAATCAGTTCCCCGCTGCCCGAGAGCGCCAGGAAACGGGTCAGCAGATTGGCGCCGACCGCGATCAGGAACAGGGCACCCGTCGTGGTCAGGGTCTCGATCACCGCATTCCAGAAGGCTTCCCGTGTCAGCGACCCCTTGAGGGCGGAGATCAGGATGGATGCGAAGGCACCGATGGCACCGGCTTCCGTTGCCGTGAACAGGCCGGCAAAGATACCGCCGATGACGACAACCAGGATAACGATCAGGGGCCAGGTCTTGCCGAGGTGTTCCAGACGCTCCGACAGGGGCGGAGTCTCGTCCAGGACCGGTGCAAGGGACGGGTTCAGCCTGGCCCGGATGTAGATCATCGCGACATAGGCAAAGGCCGTCAGCAGACCGGCGCCGACACCGCCGATGAACAGCTTGCCGATCGGCACTTCCGCAAAGACACCGAATAGGATCAGCAGGATGGAGGGTGGAATGAGTGCGCCCAGCGTGCCTGCAGCGGCAATCGTGCCGGTGGCGAGGGCGGCGTCATAACGCTTGGCGATCATCTCGGGCACCGCGATGCGGCCCATTGCGGCGGCGCAGGCGACCGAGGAACCGGTCACCGCCGCAAAGCCTGCGGATCCCACGACAGAGGCAATGGCGAGACCACCGGGGACCTTTGCCATCCAGCTTCGACAGGCGTCGAACAGGCTCTTGGTCAGTCCCGCGTGATAGCAGACGAAACCCATCATCAGGAACATGGGTACCGATGACAGGGTCCACTTCGCAGCGAAGTCGTAGGGTATGGCGGACAGGATTCCCCAGGCGGGGCGGCTGCCGATCATGATGTAGATGCCGCCGAAGCTGACCATGATCAGCGCGATCCCGATGGGGAACCGCACCAGCAGCAGGGTGACAAGGACGCCGAGGCCGATCAGGCCGATGATCTCGTTTTCCATTCAGCTCTCGTTCCGTTCGGCTTCGCGTGCGAGCGCCTGTTCGTGGGCTTCTGCGTCGAAGGCGGTCTCACCGAGGCCGCTGGCCAGTCCGGTCACGCTGTTGCAGAAGCGATAGAGAAGGATCAGGGCGAACAGCCCGAACCCTATCGGCAGGACGAAATAGCTCGGCCAGATGATGATCTTGAGGCCGCTCTCCAGGATGTTGGCATCGACGCTGAACTTCTTCAGGGACTCGAACCAGAGCCGGTGGGCAATACCGCCGGCCACCACCGCCGACACAAGCCAGACAGCGCCAATCACCAGCTTCTGCCAGCGTTCCGAGAACTGCCGGAAGATCACCTCGACGGAGATGTGACCGTTCAGTTTCTCGGACAGGGCTACGGGCAGGTAGGCGACGATCACCATGTAGTAGTGCGACACGATGAGCGAGGTCGCGGGAATCGGCCAGTTGAAGAGATTCTTCAGCAGCACGTCCGCCACGATCTGCAGCATCATCAGCATGACCGCCGCCGCCCCGATCATCGTCGAGGCGGCGACAAGCCATGACAGCACACGTCCCAGTGCTTTCATGGGGCGGACTTCCTTCCGGTAGCGGCTCGGATCAGAGCGTGGAGGGATCGATCTTCGCGAAGATTTCCTTCACGAACAGGTCCGAAACCGCCTTGGTATCCGAAACATCGACGTCGGCGGTCAGCTTGACCCACTTCTCGACCAGACCATTGATGATCTGCAGCTGCTCTTCCGCGTCCTGGATACCGAACTTTTCCCGGTTCAGCTTCGCCACCGCCTTCAGGTCATTGGCACGGAACTTCGCTGTCGCTTCAGCAGCTGCTGCCGAAGGCTCGACGATCTCGACACCAACGGTGCTCGGGTTCCGGAACAGGGCCTGGTTCTCGGCCAGATAGGTCACCGTCGTCCAGGCAACCGACGAACCGCCGGCCAGGATGAAGGACTTCTTGTCCGCATCCGACAGATCGTTCCAGACGTCGCGGTTCAGGTTGAACATGCTGTTGCCGATGTAGACGCCGATCGGGGCATCAAGGACATAATCGGTCACTTCACCGATGGAGAGGCTGCGCAGCACGTCGAGCGTGTGCGTGTTGCCGTCAAGCTGACCCTGGCTGATCGATTCATAGATATCGTTCGCACCCAGGACGACAGCCGTGGCACCCATGGCCTCGACCCAGCGACCGAAGGGGCCGAAACCGCGGATCTTCTTGCCCTTGAAATCTTCCGGCGTGGAGATCTTTTCGACGGACATCATGTAGTAGGGGCCGATCACGGACGTGCCGAGGAACACCTGATTCTGTGCCTTGTATTCGTTCAGGCACTTGCCGCAGTTGGCCAGGTACTCGTTGGCGGCACCGGCAATCGCAACCGGATTGACACCCGCCGTGGCCATGTCGACCAGCAGGTTGCCATAAGGGAATTCACCGCGGTGATAGGCCGGTACGACGTAGGCGACATCGGCGATGCCGTCACGCACACCGTTCATGGATTCGGCAAAGTTCAGCAGCGAGAGCTCGTACACCTTTCCCGTGTAGCGGCCTTCCGTGCGCTTCTCGATCTGTTCTGCGAACTGGTACATGCCGCGGACCAGGCCGCCGCTGCCGGTGTTGCCGATGGCAATGCGCAGTTCATCTGCCTGTGCGGGGGCCGATGCCATAGCGGCAGCAAGCCCCATGCAACCCGCAACGAGTGCGGACGTGATCTTGAGGGTCATCTGTTTCCTCCCCTGAACCTCTTTACCCTACGACAGTAATTTATTTGTTGGGCAACCAGCAAGTTTGTTTGGGGCGGAGGTGCTGTGCTGAAATTGCAGGCGTTCTGGCGGCCAGGCCCCTCTCATGTACCCGAAGCACCTGTCCGTCAGGCGGCTGCTGGGCTGGCAGGGCAGGTATCGTGGGCAGGGAACCGTCCTGTCGCCCGGGCAAGCGTCTTGTCCTTGCCGGCCTTGCGGCCGCGACGGAACTTGCCCGTCAGGGGCGGGGTTGCGGCAAGACGATGCTGGACATCGCAGCTGCCGCAACCGCCTGAAACCTCAGATGCTCAGGTCTTCCAGGTTGTAGTCGTGGACGTCGGCACGGGCCGCATCGTCCCAGGTCCAAGTCTCGCCACTCTCCACATGCGGCAGATAGGCGAAAGGAGTCTCGTCGGGGAAGCGCTGGCGGCGGGCATCGATGCCATAGCCGATCATGCGCGCGCGACGGCGGATGCGCTCGGCATCATAGATCGTGGGGGCGTTGTGGATGCCGCCGCCCGCGACGCCCAGCACCGACCGTCGGCGGTGGAACCCGAAGTTCACTGTCACGCGCCAGTCCGGGCTGGTATTGGCGAAGGACCCATGGACGACCTGGCGGTTGGTGATGACCACATCGCCCGGCGCACAGACCATCGGTACGGCATCGGGCAGGCGGTCCGAACCCGCCGCCGCGCACATGCCTGCAATATCGACCTTGTTCAGCTTGTGCGTGCCCGGCAGCACCCAGACACCGTTGGCCGGTGTGCAGCCATAGAGCTGGGCCATGAAGTTGAACCCGTGCGTGCCCTGATCCCACTCGGGGGCGTCCCAGTGCGTCACGCCATCCCGGTGCCATGCCACCGAAGCACCCAGTCCGGGCTCCTTCAGGAACAGGGCTTCGTTGAAGGGGACGAAGTCGTCGCCATTGATCGCGGCTGCAATCCCGAGGATTTCCGGGTGGCCATAGACCCTCAGGCAGGCCTCCGAGAACTGCAGCGACCCGAGCGACAGATAGACGATCTCCTCCGGCGCATCCGCGGCCGCCTTCGGCTCCGACATCTTGACCGGATGGCGCCCGGCAGCGGCATCGGTGCCGCCAAAGGGGTCACCCAGTGGTTTGGACCAGAACAGTGTAGGCGCCTTGTTCCCGACGCCCATGGCCGGACGGCCCTGTGCATCCAGCTCGGCACCCTTGTGGACGGGGAACCGCGACCGCAGGTGGTTCACGTCCGCTTCTATGTCGGCCAGCTCGTCGGGTTTCAGCACGCCTTCGAAGACGTAGAAGCCGCAGCGCCAGTAGGCCTCGACAATGTCCGGGTGCAGGGCACCCTTGCCGACGAAGCGAATGGGACCGCGGTTGCCGAGAGCCATCGCGCGTTCCAGACCTTCTGTCTGATAACGCTGCATCTCCGCCTCGTCGGCGCCGAAATCGACGCCCGTGGGGTGTCTGGGTGCATTCATGGTCCGGCCCTCCCGCTGCCGCAGTCCTGATTGCGGAAAGCGTAGCGGTGCGATGCCGCTACGTTAACCGCAAAGTCTGCAGGGGCCGGTTGCGCCGGTTCAGCCCCTCAGGACGCTCTGCAGCTTCATGGCGACGCCCATGTTCCCCTCGATCTTCAGCTTGCCCATCATGAAGGCCGTGGTGCCGTCTAGATCGCCGTTCACCATCGCCAGGAAGTTCTCCTTGGAGATCTTCATGGTGCAATCGGCGTCCTTGTCCTCGTTGGTGACCGTGTTCGGGGTGGAGGCGCCGTCCAGGAAGATCACGCCATCGTCGCCGAAATCGAACTTCAGCGTGGCATCCAGGCCCGAATCATCGCCGACGCGGTCGCGCATGCCTTCGGTGATTTCCTCGAGAGTAGCCATTTTCAGTCTCCGTACTGCTTTGCGTTTTACGTTGACGGAAACTCGACCACACCTGTGGGGAGCGCGCAAGCCTGACCCTACGTCAGTTCAGTGCGGCTGAATCCGGACCGCGTCGCCCGGCCTCAGCACCCGAAGCAGGTGCAGAAGATCCTCCGTGGCGAAAGCCACGCAGCCCTCCGTCGGGGTCATGGCCGGATGGGCAACATGAACGAAGACGGCGCTGCCGGCCGACGGGCGAACGGGGCGGTCGTTGTGGCCGATTGTCAGGATCAGGTCATAGAGGCCATCGGCACGCCACAACCGCTCATGACCGAACCGGCTCGGCAGCGTGACGGCGCGATTGTAGTGCGGACTCTCCGGATCATCGCACCAGCCCTGATGCAGCTGCACGGGTGTGGCCGGGATCGGTGTCCGGGGGCGACCCAGACGGTCGTGCCGGTAGAACAGCCGCCGCAGGGGGAAGAGACCGACAGGCGTGCCGCCGTCGCCCTCTGTCTTCGTGCTGACGATCCCGGCGCGACCCAATGCGCAGGCGAACGTCCATCGGCCGAATGTGGCGTAGCCTTCCGGATGCACGCGAAGCAGGGCCATGGTGGTCGCGGTGACTCAGTCTGCCGCTTCGATGCCCGAGAGCGCTGCCCGGTCCTGGTCGAACTGCAGCTTGGCGAGCCGGGCGTAGAGCCCGTCCTGTTTCATGAGCTCGGCATGGGTGCCGCTGGCCACGACGCAGCCACGGTCGATGACGACGATGCGGTCCGCCTTCAGCACGGTTGCCAGGCGATGCGCGATCACCAGTGTCGTGCGCCCGTGCATCAGCTTGTCCAGCGCCTGCTGCACCATGCGTTCGGATTCCGCATCCAGGGCCGATGTTGCCTCATCAAGCAGCAGGATCGCCGGATCGCGCAGGATCGCGCGGGCAATGGCAATGCGCTGGCGCTGGCCGCCGGAAAGGCGCTGGCCGCGTTCGCCCAGTTCGGTGGCATAGCCCTCCGGCAGGCGATCGAGGAACTCCGCCGCACCAGCCGCCTGCGCGGCGGCGTGAACCTCCGCATCCGTGGCTTCCGGGCGGCCATATCGGATGTTCTCCATCGCGGAGGTGCCGAACATGACTGCGTCCTGGGGCACCAGACCGAAGCGCTTGCGCACTTCGGAGGGGTCTGCGTTGGTGATATCGACGCCGTCCAGCGTGATGGTTCCGCTATTGGGATTGTAGAACCGCAGCAGCAACTGGAACACGGTCGACTTGCCGGCACCGCTAGGTCCGACCAGCGCCACCGTTTCGCCGGGCTTCACGTCCAGTCCGAAGCCGTCCAGGGCGGCAATCTCCGGGCGTGAGGGATAATTGAAATGAATGTCGGTGAGGCAGAGGCGTCCCTCCGGCGTGTCCGGCAGGGACACCGGATTGGCGGGGACGCCGATCTCCGGCACCACCTGTGACAGTTCGATCAGTCGTTCCGTCGCGCCAGCCGCGCGTTGCAGATCGCCCCACATCTCCGACAGGGTGCCGACCGATCCGGCGACGACGATGGCGTAGAACACGAAGGCGGTCAGTTCGCCGCTGGACATGGTGCCGTCGGCCACATCGGTTGCACCGAGCCAGAGCACGGCATCAATGGCGCCAAAGATCAGCAGGATGATGACCGCGGTCAGCCAGGCGCGCACGGCGATTCGTTTCCGCGCCACGGCGAAGGTCTCACCGACCGCATTGCTGAAGCGGTTCCTCTCGAACTCCTCCTGCGTGAAGGCCTGCACGGTCTGGACCGCGTTCAGGCTTTCCTCCGCCCTTGCATTGACCTCTGCGACCTTGTCCTGGCTCAGCCGCGACAGCTTCCGCAGCCGACGCCCGAAGAAGATGATCGGCACCACGACGATGGGCACCATGGCCAGCACCAGTCCGGCCAGCTTCGGGCTGGTGATGATCAGCATCGCCAGACCACCGATGAACATCAGCAGGTTGCGCAGTGCCATGGAGGCGCTGGAGCCGACGACCGTCTGGATCAGCTCGGTGTCCACGGTCAGGCGGCTCATCACCTCGCCCGTCTTGGTCTGTTCGTAGAAGTTCCGGTCCAGGCCGATGACGTGGCGATACACGGCCTTGCGAATGTCGGCGACAATCCGCTCCCCCAGCCAGGTGACCGTGTAGTAGCGGGCGAAGGTAAAGGCGGCGAGCAGGGTGAAGACGCCGAACAGGGCAATGAAGTATTCGTCCAGCAACTGTCCGTCGGCGGTACCGAACCCGTTGTCGACCATCCGTCGCACGGCCTGACCGATGGCCAGTGTCGCCGCAGCGGCACCGGTCAGGGCGATGATCGCGAAAATGATCTGCAGGCGATAGGGTCGTGCGAAAGGCATCAGGCCACGAAGGGCACTGATCTTCTTCGGCTTCGGGCGCCCGGATTTCTCGTCATTGGTCTGACCCTGGTCAGTCGAAACGGTTTCTTCCGTCATGTCGCCCCGCGCTGAATCCCTTGTTCCTCGCGCCTTTGCCGGTCGCGATGGCCGGACACTACTGCCGACACGCCTGAACGCCAAGGGGGGCGCGTGGTCGCGGCAGTGGCCTGCGTCACGCTCCCGCCAATCTGCGGCTTCGCTTTCGGTGAATCCGAAACTCGCGTGTACCGAGCATCGATTTGGCTGTGAAACGCGAAATCGTTACAGTTGCCGCAGAAGAAGGTGAAGCAAGATGACGCGTGGCTTGCCCCAGGGGTCGAGGCGCTGCGCGAAAGTCATCAGACAGTGGGGGGAGAGTGGCATGGCATTCCGGCAATGTGAGTCGTGTGAAGAGCTGATCGCAAGCCGTGCAACCAAATGCCCGCACTGTGATATCGTCCTGACCGAAACCGAACTCCTGATGCCGTCGCCAGATACGGTCTCTGGCGGCAGTAACTGGGCAGCATTGCTGTTTGTCATGATAGCAGCCGTCGCGCTCGCCGACGCGACAGGTCTCATGAACTGAACGGAATCTCTCCGTTCCCCGGCACGCGCCCATCCACCCTGTTCAGATCGTGTCGCGCTGGCGAAATCCGGTTGGCAAGGGGTCGGGCAGGGGACCGGGCTGGCCAATCGCCTGTTCCACCTTCGCCGCAGGCGGGCCCTTGCGGCAGCGGCGCAGCAGTTCGTTGATCTGACGGCCTTCGCCGACCATCTGGGCTTCGACAGTGCCGTCCAGGCGGTTGCGGACCCAGCCGGTGACGCCCAGTTCCGCCGCATTGCGACAGGTAAAACCACGAAACCAGACACCCTGAACACGTCCGTGAAACACCACATGCAGGGCGCTGAGGTCGGATGGTTCGCTGGTCATGGTCGGCTCCTCTGCAGGAGCGCTGTTCTGCAACATGGACAGAACAGGGTCGGGGACCATATAGAACGCTTCAAACCCCGCGTGACAACCGCCGGAAAGGCGCAATTGCGACTCTGAGACATGGAACCCCTGCCCTTCATAAAGATGCACGGTCTCGGCAATGATTTTGTCGTGCTGGATGCGCGTCGGCAGCCGATCGGGCTGACACCCGGCATCATCCGGGCGATCGGCGACCGTCGGCACGGCGTGGGGTTCGACCAGTTGCTGACCCTGATGCCGAGCGACAGTGCGGCCTGCTACATGCGCATCGACAATTCCGATGGCTCGCCGGCCGGGGCCTGTGGCAACGGCACCCGCTGCGTCGGACGTCTGTTGCTGGAGGAAAGTGGCGGAGAGACCGTCGATATCGACAGTCCGGGCGGGCTTCTGCAGGTGTCGGATGCCGGGCAGGGCCTGTTCACGGCACGCATGGGACAGCCCCGCTTCGGCTGGCAGGATGTTCCTCTGGCGCGGGAGATGGATACGCAGCACCTCGACCTCACTGTCGGTGACCTTTCCGATCCCGTGGCCGTGTCCATGGGCAATCCGCATGTCGTGTTCTTCGTGCCGGATGCGGAGGCCGTGCCGCTTGCCGACATCGGTCCGACAATCGAGAATCATGAACTGTTTCCCGACCGGGTGAATGTCTCGGTCGCAAGCCAGCGTGCGGACGGCAGTTTCCGGCTGCGTGTGTTCGAACGCGGTGCAGGCATCACCTCGGCCTGCGGGTCCGGCACCTGCGCGACCTATGCCGCGGCGCGGACGCGTGGCCTGATTGACGGGCCGGTGCGGATCGACCTCGACGGCGGACCGCTCTGGATGGACATGGATGCGGATGGGGCGGTGCTGATGACCGGTGCGGCCAGCCTGAGTTTCCACGGCATCATCGACCCGGGCGTGCTGGCGGGTGCCGCAGCATGAGCGGGCCGGAGATCGTCACTTTCGGTTGCCGCCTGAATGCCTGGGAGGCAGAGGTGATGCGGGGTCATGCCAGCATGGCGGACCGCGATGACGTCATCGTCGTCAATACCTGCGCCGTGACCGCCGAAGCCGAGCGTCAGGCGCGTCAGACGATCCGCCGCCTGCGCCGCGAGCGTCCGGAGGCGGAGATCGTGGTCACCGGCTGCGCGGCCCAGATCGCCCCTGCAACCTGGGGGGACATGCCGGAGGTCGACAGGGTCGTCGGCAATCGGGAGAAGCTGGATCCGGCGGCCTTCACCCGGGGCACCAATGACCCGGTGCTGGTGCAGGACATCATGCAGGTCAGCGAAACCGCCGGGCACCTGATCGAAGGCTTCGACGGGCGGGCGCGTGCCTTCCTGCAGGTCCAGAACGGCTGCGACCATCGCTGCACCTTCTGCATCATTCCCTTCGGACGCGGCAATTCCCGCTCCGTCCCCATCGGTGTCGTGGTCGATGAGGCGCGCAAGCTGGCGGCGCAGGGGGTACGGGAGATCGTGCTGACCGGTGTCGACATCACGTCCTATGGTCCGGACCTGCCGGGACAGCCGAGCCTCGGGCAATTGTGCCGTCGCCTGCTGGCCATGGTGCCGGAGATCGCGCGGCTGCGCCTGACCTCCATTGATCCGGTCGAGGTCGATGCGGACATCTGGCGTCTGATCGCGGAGGAACCGCGTCTGATGCCGCACCTGCATCTCTCGCTTCAGGCGGGGGATGACCTGGTGCTGAAACGCATGAAGCGCCGTCATGGTCGCGTTGATGCGATCCGGTTCTGCGCGGAGGCCCGGCGGCTGCGGCCCGACATCGTGTTCGGTGCGGATCTGATCGCCGGGTTCCCGACCGAATCCGAGGAGATGCATCGCAACTCCTGTCGTCTGGTGGAGGATTGCGATCTGACCTGGCTGCATGTGTTCCCCTATTCGGAGCGTCCGGGAACACCCGCCGCCCGCATGCCCGCCGTGCCGAAGCCGGTGCGGAAGGAACGCGCCGCGGCCTTGCGGGCACTCGGGTCGGCGGCCGCTGCGCGACATCTCGCTGCGCAGGTCGGCCGACCTGTCGAGGTGCTGGTGGAAACCGCCGGCAAGGGACATTCGGCCCATTTTGCCAGCGTGCAGCTGCTGGGGGAGGCGCTCCCCGGGAATATCGTCCGGGCCGAAGGTGTCGGTGTCGATGGTGAGACACTGCAGGCGAGGGCGGCCTGATGGCGGAGCAGGAACGCAAGGGCTGGTTCGGACGTCTGAAGGACGGGCTGAAACGCTCCACAGGCCAACTGACCGGCAGCATCAGCGCCGTCTTCACCCGCCGGAAACTGGATGACGAGGCGCTGGAGGATCTGGAGGAGATCCTGATCCGTGCCGACCTGGGGGTGCAGGCAGCGGCGCGGATCACCACGGAGATCGCGAAGGGGCGGTACGACAAGGACGTCACGGACGAGGAAGTGCGCGGCGCACTGGCCGACGCTGTCGCCAATACGCTGAAACCGGTGGCCCTGCCGCTGGAACTGGATGCGGCGCGGAAGCCGAACGTTGTCCTGGTGGTCGGCGTGAACGGTGTCGGCAAGACCACGACCATCGGCAAGATCGCCCATCATCAGCGGGAGATCGGGAACAGGGTCGTGCTTTGTGCCGGCGACACCTTTCGTGCGGCAGCCATCGACCAGCTCAAGATCTGGGGGGAGCGGACCGGGGCGGAAGTCGTGGCGCGCGACAGCGGGGCGGACTCCGCGGGTCTTGCCTTCGATGCCCTGAAACGCGCGCGGGATGTTTCGGCCGACCTGTTGCTGATCGACACGGCAGGACGGCTGCAGAACAAGGCCAACCTGATGGCCGAACTGGAAAAGATCGTCCGTGTCCTGAAGAAGCAGGACGAGAGCGCGCCGCACGCCGTGCTGCTGGTGCTGGATGCGACCACGGGTCAGAACGCGGTCAACCAGGTGGAGGTCTTTCGCGACGTCTGCCAGGTCACCGGTCTGGTGATGACCAAGCTGGACGGGTCCGCACGGGGCGGCGTGCTGGTTGCGGTGGCGGACAAGTTCGGCCTGCCTGTCCATTATGTAGGTGTCGGCGAACAGGCGGAGGATCTGCGCCCCTTCGATGCCGATGACTTCGCCCGTGCGCTCTGCGGCGTTGCTGACTGAAGGCCATGTCCGAAACCCTTCACGGAACGGCTGTCGCGCTCGATGGGGCCGCAGTCCTGCTGCGTGGCGGGTCCGGGGCGGGCAAGTCCGATCTGGCGCTGCGGCTGCTGGCTGAGGGCTGGCAGGTGATCGCCGACGACCGGGTTGTGTTGTCTGTCATGGGGACGGAGCTGCGGGCCACGGCTCCTGCCACGCTGGCGGGGCTGCTGGAAGTGCGCGGCATTGGCGTGGTCAGACTGGATGATGCCCAGCGACTGGAAGCTGCCCCCCTTCGGCTGGTGGTCGATCTTGTTCCGTCGCGCGAAGAAGTCCCCCGCATGCCGGAGCCGGAAATTTTCCGCCATGCGGGTATCGGGACGCTCCGCGTCCGGCTATACCCTTTCGACGCTGCCGCGACGGCCAGATTGGCCATGGCACTGGCTGTTGCACTGAACCCGCACAAGCGATTGGAATGAGCGAGAACATGACCGAACATGTTGAGAAGGATGAACTTCTTCTCGTGACCGGGCTCTCCGGCGCAGGCAAGAGTTCCGCGCTGAAGATGCTGGAAGACATGGGCTGGGAGGTTGTCGACAACCTGCCGCTGTTTCTGCTTCCGGCCCTGCTGGGGCGGGACGGGGGCACCCAGGACGACGGCAAGCGCCGTTGCCTTGCCATCGGGATCGACAGCCGCACCCGTGATTTCGACTCCGACCAGCTCGACGTACAGCTCACGGCGCTGCGCCAGACCGGTGAGATCAATGTCCGCTTCTGTTTCTTCACCTGCGATGCGGATGTGCTGCAGCACCGCTTCACGGAGACGCGGCGTCGCCATCCGATGGCATCCGACCGGACAGTGGCCGACGGCATCCGCATCGAGCAGGAGATGTTCGCCGGGCTGCAGGACCGGGTGGACTGTGTCGTGGACACCACCGCGCTGTCGCTGCCGGACCTCAGGGAACACATGCGGCGGCTTTTTGACCTGGGCGCGGAGCAGCACACACAGATCCATGTCATGTCATTCTCGTTCCGGCGCGGGCTGCCTCGGGCGGCGGATCTGGTGTTCGATGTCCGCTTTCTGGAAAATCCCTATTATGTCGCGGAACTGCGGGAGGGCACGGGCCTCGACACGCCGGTGCAGGATCACATCATGACGGATCCGGGCTGGCCGCCGTTCATCGAAAAGCTGGATGACATGCTTTCCTTTCTGTTGCCGCGCTACGCCAGAGAGGGAAAGTCGTATCTGACGATCGCGATCGGGTGCACAGGTGGCCGGCACAGGTCGGTCTTCACGGCGGAGCAGATTGCTGCACGCTTGCGTGGAGATGACACTCGTGTGACCGTTCGCCATCGTGATCTGCCCTGAGCGGCAGCATCGCCAACAGGGCAAACGGAGACAGGAACCGATGATTGGCATGGTTCTGGTAACGCATGGTCGATTGGCGGAGGAATTCATTGCCGCAACCGAGCATGTCGTGGGCGCGCAGGAAAATGTGCGCGCAATATCCATCGGACCGGACGACGACATGGAACAGCGCCGCAAGGACATCATGGAGGCTGTGTCGGCCGTCAATGATGGGGACGGCGTGGTTCTGCTCACCGACATGTTCGGGGGCACCCCCTCCAACCTCGCGATCTCGATGATGGACCAGGGGGAGGTCGAGGTGATTGCGGGCATGAACCTGCCGATGCTGATCAAGCTCGCGACGGTCCGGGAGAAGTCGAGCCTGCGGGAGGCGGCAGCCATCGCGCAGGAGGCAGGGCGGAAGTACATCAATGTCGCCTCGCAGGTGCTGAACGGGGGCGATCAGTGACAGCGCGGGTGGTCAGGCGGCTGACCATCTGCAACGAGAAGGGGCTGCATGCGCGCGCCGCGGCCAAGTTCGTGACCTGCGTTGCGGCCTGGGACGCGCATGTCACTGTCGAAAAGGACGGGACCTGCGTGACCGGCGATTCGATCATGGGTCTGATGATGCTCGCGGCATCAAAGGGGACGGAGATCTGCGTCACTGCCGAGGGGCAGGACGCGGAGGAGGCCGTCGGGGCGCTCGACGATCTTGTGTCGGGACGTTTCGACGAAGGCCGTTGACGGACCCCGCTGGCCAGGCATTCGGTGGACTTGGCGTTGCCGACGGGATTGCCATCGGCCCGGCGCATGTCGTTGACGGCGGGACCGACCGGGTTGTCGAATACCGGATACCGGCCAGTGAAGTCGCCGCGGAGATCCGGCGTTTCCGGGATGCCACGGCTGCCGCTTCGGTGCAGCTGTCGCACCTGCGCCAGCAATCGGAACACATCGGTGGCGCTGCCGGGGAGGAGATGGGTTATCTGCTCGCCGCACATGCCAGCATGCTGGAGGGGTCGCGCCTGACCCGGGGCGTTGAAGCGGCGATCCGGGACCGCCGCGTGAATGCCGAAGCCGCGGTCGAGGCCGAGATCTCGCGCATTGCCCGACAGTTCAGCGCCATTGCCGACCCCTATCTTGCCGCGCGGGGCGATGATGTGCGCGATCTCGGGCGGCGTCTGATCCGGACGCTGGGCGGCGCGCGGACGGAGCCCTTTGCCGGTGTCTCGCCCGGTTCCGTGGTGATCGCCCATGAAGTGACCCCGGCTGACACGGCCGCGATGGCGCCGGGCAAGGTCGCCGGGATCGTGGCGGAGATCGGCGGGGCGGATGGTCATACGGCGATCCTGGCCCGCGGCCTCGGGCTGCCGGCGGTTCTCGGCGTTCAGGATCTGCTGGAATCGGTGAGCCATGGCGACATGGTCATCGTTGATGGTCAGGCCGGTGTGGTGCATGTGCGTCCCGACAGGGAAACGGTCGAGAGATACCGCCGCCAGCGAACCGCGCTGCTGCGAAAGCGGCGTGCGCTGGCCAGGCTGACGGATTTGCCGTCGGAGACCCGCGACGGTGTCGCCGTGCATCTGCAGGCCAATATCGAACTGCCGATCGAGGCGGAGCAGGCCATCGGACTGGGGGCGGAGGGGATCGGTCTGCTGCGCAGTGAGTTCCTGTTCATGGCCGCCGAGACGGAACCCGACGAGGAAACCCAGTACCGCCAGCTCGCGTCGCTGGTGGAGGGAATGCAGGGGCGGACAGTGACCATCCGCACGCTGGACGTCGGCTTCGACAAGCTGCCGCAGTCGATGGCCGGTGACCTGCCGCCGGGTGACAATCCCGCGCTTGGCCTGCGCGGTATCCGGCTGTCGCTGATGCGTGCCACCTCGCTGGAGAACCAGCTGGCCGCGATCCTGCGCGCCGGGGCGCATGGCCCGGTTCGAATCCTGTTGCCCATGATCACGTCGGTCAGCGAGATCGAAGCGGTGCGCAGTCTGCTGGCCAAGGTGGCGCGGCGCCTGAAACGCCGGAAGGTGCGGATCGCCGATCCGCTGCCGCCGCTGGGCGTGATGATCGAGGTGCCGGCGGCGGCACTCTCGGCCGATGCCCTGGCGCGGGCGTGCGATTTCTTCTCCATTGGGACCAACGATCTGACCATGTACACACTGGCCCTGGACCGCACGAACGAGCAGGTGGCGACGCTCTACGATCCGCTGCATCCCGGGGTCCTGCGTCTGATGCAGTTCGCCGTTGCTGCTGCGCTGCGTGCCGGTATCCCGGTCAACGTCTGCGGCGAGATCGCCGGCGATCCACGCTTCTCTCCACTGCTGGTCGGACTCGGCATTCGCGACCTCTCCATGGCTGTGGGCAGCATTCCGCAGGTCAAGCAGCGCATCCGGCGCCTTGATACCGTCAGCGCCTCCGAGCACGCCGACAACGTCATGGCCCAGACCAACCCCCAGCGATCGGCGGAGGTTCTGGATGACTTCGCCTGACAGTGCGGGGGGCGACTGGCTGCAGGACCTGCTGGCCGGAGACCGGCGCGCGCTGGCGCGGGCGATCACGCTGGTGGAGAACGAGGGCGCTTCGGCGACAGAGGTCCTTGCCGCCATCCGGGGGCATCTGGGGCGGGCGATCACCGTCGGTTTCACCGGCCCGCCCGGCGCCGGAAAGTCGACCCTGGTCAACGCCTTCGTGCAGGTACAGCGGGCAAGGGGGCGGACGGTAGGTGTGGTTGCGGTCGATCCGTCGAGCCCGGTGACCGGTGGTGCGATCCTGGGCGACCGGATCCGGATGACGGGCCATTCCGGGGACAGGGGCGTCTTTGTGCGGTCGCTCGCCAGTCGGGGGCACCTGGGGGGACTGTCGCGCTCCGCCGTCCGGGTCATCGACTGCATGGATGCCGCGGGTCTGGATGTTGTCGTGATCGAGACCGTCGGCGCGGGGCAGTCCGAAGTCGAGATCGCCGAGGTCGCCGACATAAAGGTGGTCGTTGCGGCACCGGGCCTGGGGGACGACGTTCAGGCCATCAAGGCCGGTATTCTGGAGATCGCCGATGTTCTGGTCGTCAACAAGGGCGACCACCCGCTGAGTGCCCAGACCGCGCGCTATCTGAAGACGATGGTGGGCATGCAGGCGCGGGAACCGGCAACGGAAGTGCTGCGCACGGTCGCGACCACCGGCAAGGGGGTGGAGGCGCTGGCCGACGTCATCGATCGCCTCGGCCAGCACCGCCGTGCCCAGGCGCCGATGACACGGTCCCGGCGTCTGCTGATCCGTGCCGCGCAGGATCTGCTGCGCCAACGTCTTGCCCAGGCCTCCCCGGAGGAGATCGACGGGCTTGCCCGCGCCCTGCTGGCGGGCGAAAAGACTGTCGAGAGTGCCGCACTGGAACTGGTCCGGCGAATGCTGAAGGAACCGTCATGAGCCTGCTGCGCCCGCTTGTCCGCGATCTGATCCATACCTTGCCGGACTCGAAGATCCGGGAGGTTTCGCTGTTCGGGGAGGGGCGCGAGGGCCTCATTCCCCTCTGGTTCGGTGAGTCGGACGAACAGACCCCCGATTTCATCAAGGATGCGGCCCGCCGTGCGATGGACGAGGGCGCGACCTTCTACGCCCCGAACGCAGGTGTCGCCCCGTTGCGGGCGGAGATCCAGGCCTACATGACCCGGCTGTACAACCGGCCCTTCGACCTGGAGCGGTTCGTGGTCACGGCGTCGGGCATGAATGCGATCATCCTGACGTTCCAGGCGCTGGTGGATCCGGGTGACAATGTGCTGGTGGTGACGCCTGTCTGGCCCAACTGCCGGGAGACAATCGCCATCATGGGCGGGGAAGCGCGTGACGTTGCGCTGCAGGAAACGGACGGGCGCTGGCATCTGGATCTGGACCGCCTGTTCGATGCGGCCGACGACCGGACACGTGCGATCTTCATCAACAGTCCCGGTAATCCGACCGGCTGGATGATGCCGGAGGACCAGCGCGATGCGATCCTGGCCTGGGCGCGGCAGCGCGGCATCTGGATCGTTGCGGACGATGTCTACGCCCGACTGGTCTACGACCGGCCGCATGCGCCAGCCTTCGTGGAGGTGGCGGAGCCTGATGACCGGGTGATTGCGATCAACAGCTTTTCCAAGAGCTGGTCGATGACAGGCTGGCGACTTGGCTGGATCACGGCCCCGGCGTCGCTGCTCACCGATCTGTCGAAGCTGAATGAATACAATATCGCTGGTCCGACAACCTTCGTGCAGCACGCGGGGGCGGTGGCGCTGCGTGACGGCGATGGCTACGTGAATGATCTGGTGGAGCGGCTGCGCCGTCGCCGGGATCTGGTCGCCCAGGGGCTCAGCCAGTTCTCCCGCGTCCGCGTCGCATCCCCGGAAGCGGCCTTCTACGCCTTCTTTTCCGTTGATGGCGTAACGGACAGCCTCGCACTGGCCCGCCGACTGGTGGAGGAAGCCGGTGTCGGACTGGCCCCCGGTATTGCCTTCGGCCAGCAGGGTGAGGGGTATCTGAGGCTCTGCTTTGCGTCATCGGAGCAGGCGCTGTCGACTGCACTTGATCGGATGCGGCCGCTTCTCGACGGCTGAATCGTGGAAATTCCATCCCCCTGAACCTGTCTTCCCGGTATTGTTCACCGATTAGGTCCGGAAATTGCAAGAGCCTGTTAAGTCCCGTCTGCTAGGCAGACGAAGGAAGGCTTATCTATGGGTGTCAGCGCAGCAGAAGGCAGGAAGGGTGGCAAGGATCCGGTGATGGATGCCGTAACCCTGCGCTTCGGTGATGCCGAACTGGAGGGGTGCTTCCGTTCGAGCTGGCGCAGCGCGACACGATCACTGGGGTTCTGGTGGCGCGCCGGATCAACGGCCTATTACATCATCTTCTCTGTCCTGCTTGCCGTGTACGATCACGATTTCAGCCCGTTGCTGAATGGCATCCACCTGTTCGTCTGTCTGCCGATAGCCTTTGCAACGATCTTCGCGCCCTTTGTCTGGCCGCGCCTGGAACGATACTGCAATCCGGCTTTCCTCGGCCTGCTGATACTCGTCTTGCTGGTGGAGTGTCTCCAGTTGCGCGCTGCTGACACGCCGGTCGCCTATCTCTATCTGCTCAATGCGAGCGTCATCATGATCTTCACACAACAGTTTCCGAGCAATCGTCTTACCGGAACGATCCTGCTGTCGTTGCTCTTCGGGCTGATCGCGGCTCTGGCCATCTACACGTTCGGCGGCAGTCCATTCGGTCGGGAGATCCCCATGCTCCCGTTCTGCGGCATCCTGATCGCCTTCACGATCATCGGGATGTTCTCGGCCTACAACAAGGAACTGTTCGTCCGCCGCAACTACCACGCCATCCAGTCGCTGAAGCTGGAGAACGCGCGCTCCGAGAAGCTGGCGAACGATGCAGTTGCCGCGCTCGAGGCAAAGTCCCGCTTCCTCGCCATTGTGGGGCACGAGTTCAGGACTCCGTTGAATGCGATCCTCGGCTTTTCGGAATTGATGCTCTCCGGCGTCATCGGACAGGTGAGACCTGCCAGAGCCGGTGGCTATGTCGAAGGCATCTTTCAGAGCGGCACGCATCTGATGCAGCTGGTGGAAAGTGTGATCGACTACACCCGCTCAGGATCCGGCATGATCCGTATCACGGAGGAAGAGGTGCCGCCGGAGAAGCTGATCAACGATGTTCATGCAGGCATCGAGAGCACGCTCTCGACCCGTCACCAGACCCTGAACAAGATTGTTGCGGACGATGTTCCGGTTCTGCGCATTGATGCAAACCAGATCAGGCAGTGCCTGGCGAACCTGATCTCCAACGCCTCGAAATTCTCGCCGGTCGGCAGTGAGATCACCTGCAAGGCGCTGAAGACGGACGACGGCAGCGTGCAGATCGTCGTCATCGACAGGGGGTGTGGATTCGACGACAGGAAAGCCGAGCTGCTGTTCGACCCGTTCGCCCAGGCGGAAGACGACCTGAACAGGCGCACCGACGGACTTGGCATCGGCCTGCCGCTGACACGGGCCCTGATGCAGGCGCACGATGGGGAAGTCCGGCTCAGCAGCCGACCAGGTGTCGGCACCGAGGCAGCGCTGGTCTTTCCGGCCGCGAGATGCAGGCCGACCACCTCGGACGATGTAACCGAAGTCGCCTGATCCGGCATGCCCCCTTGCCAGTGGGGTCGCGGCAGGCAGAATGGCGGGCATTCAGATCACGCCCGGGGGAGGGGTTTCATGAACCGTCAGGTCATCATCCAGGAATTGCCGAAAGGCGAACTCACCACCGGGCATTTCGCCATTCAGGAGGGGCCGGCGCCGGACGTGGCCGAGGGGCAGGTACTGGTCCGCACCATCCTGATTTCCATCGATGCGGCCAATCGTGCCTGGATGCAGGGCGCCACCTATCGGGAGGCCGTGAAGGCCGGGGACATCATGCATGGCTACATCATCGGGCAGGTGATCCGTTCCGCCGATCCGGCCTTCGCGGAGGGGGATCTGGTCGGCGGGGAGGGACGCTGGGCGGAGCAGGTGCTCTGCAAGGGCAGTCTGCTGGAGAAGTTGCCCGATCATCGCCCGATCTCGCATCTCATCTCCCTGCTCGGCATTGCGGGCAAGACGGCCTATCACGGGCTGGTCAATGTCGGACTGCCCAAGCCGGGGGAGACGGTGGTGGTCTCGGCCGCCGCCGGTTCCGTCGGCATCTTCGTCGGCCAGATCGCCAAGGCGCTGGGCTGCCGCGCGGTAGGTATTGCGGGCGGTGCGGAGAAATGCGCCTGGCTGACCGAGGAACTGGGTTTCGACGCCGCCATCGACTATCGCGGCGGCAACCTGTTCCGGGAACTGCGCGCGGCCTGTCCGGACGGGGTCGATATCTACTTTGACAATGTCGGCGGCGAGATCCTGGAGACCGTGCTGTTCCAGATGAACATGAAGGGCCGCGTGGTCTGTTGCGGTGCCGTCAGCCAGTACAATGCCACAGCGCCCACGGGGCCGCGCAACCTGCCGGGCCTTGTGGTGGTCAAGCGGCTGCGGATGGAAGGCTTCATTGTCATGGACTTTGCCGATCAGGACGCCAGGGCGGTGGCCGACCTGAGCGGCTGGGCCGCCAACGGCCAGATCAAGGTGGTCGAGGACATCGTGGAGGGGCTGGAGAATGCGCCGGAGGCTCTGGTCGGCCTGCTGGCCGGCAGGAACCGGGGCAAGCGCATGGTGCGCGTCGCTGCCGACCCGGCGTGACCCGGATGAACCGGAACCATTGGCAGGACGCCCATGCGGCGGGTGCCCTGCGGGAGCACGTGCGTGACCGCCTGGACGCGTTCGAGCGCCATCCCCCTGAACGTACCCGCCTGAAGGAGGCGGCTGTCACCGTCATCGTGACGGAGAATGACGCCGGTGCCCCGGTCTTCGTCCTGACCCAGCGGGCGTCGAAAATGCGCAACCATGCGGGCCAGTGGGCCTTGCCCGGGGGCCGGATCGATGCGGGGGAGGATGCCGCCACCGCTGCCCGCCGGGAGATCGAGGAGGAGATCGGCATCACCATCGCGGAACACGACCTGTTCGGTCCGCTGGATGCCTATGTCACCCGTTCCGGCTACGCGATCACGCCCTTTGTCGCCTGGGCTGCACCGGGGGCCAGCTTCACCCTCAGCCCGGCGGAGGTCCAGGCGCTGCATCTGGTGCCGCTGACCGATCTGGACCGGCCGGACTCGCCGCAGTTCATCGATATCCCGGAGAGTGACCGCCCCGTGATCCGGCTGCCGATCATGGACCGCCACATCCATGCGCCGACCGCTGCGGTGCTGTACCAGTTCCGCGAAGTCGCCCTGCATGGCCGCGACACCCGCGTTGCGCATCTGGAACAGCCGGTCTTCGCCTGGAAGTAGGTAGGTCTCTGCGGCCGACTGGTTCCCTGAATCGTGTGTGGACCGTTCCACCCCTCTCCCCCTCCCGACCACCCACGGGAGTATCCTGAATGGGTGGTCGGGAGGGGGAGAGGGGTGGAACGGTCAGCCGCCGAATCCGCTGCGGCCAAAGCGGCGTTCGGCGCCAAGATGCTTGCAGGGGCAGGGGCACTCGGCTATCTCGTGCATGGTGCCGGATCGGGGCGTAGCGCAGTCTGGTAGCGCACCGGTTTTGGGAACCGGTGGTCGTTGGTTCGAATCCAATCGCCCCGACCATCCGGCCACCGAGAGCGATCCGTTTGGGGCATTACGCCCAGAACACCATCCACGACCGAAGGGTGATGACATGTCCGCGCGCATCTATCGTCCCGCCAAGAACGCCATGCAGTCCGGCAGGGCCAATACCCGCCGCTGGCGCCTGGAATTCCGGGCCGACGCGGCCAGACATGCCGACCCGCTGATGGGTTGGACCAGCATCGCCGACACCCAGTCCCAGGTCCGGCTGGAGTTCGACACGAAGGAACAGGCTGTCGCCTACGCCGAGAAGCACGGCATCGACGCCCGTGTTTACGAACCCCGCGAACGCAAGCTGAAGCTGCGCGCCTACGCCGACAATTTCGCCTACAACCGGGTGATCTGACAGCGGACTGCGCTTTCCGCCCGGTTTCCGCTATCCTGACCCCCGACGCGCCCTTAGCTCAGCTGGATAGAGCACGAGCCTTCTAAGCTTGGGGTCGCAGGTTCGAGTCCTGCAGGGCGCGCCAATTCTCCGCCGCAGGGCCCTCCCTCATCACATTCTGCCTCGCCGCCGCAGGGCTGCTCCGCGCCAGTGCCATGGCCCCGGCCCGGACGCTTGCTATAGTCGTGCGACAGATGAGCAACCGGGGAGGGAAGCCAGATGACTGCGCCGAAGATGCCGATTTCCAGTGCGCGCGTGGGTGAGGTGCTGGGGGAGTGTGAGACGGAGATGACGCCGCGGCGGTTGCTGGCCTATGCCTCGGGCCTGCTGCTGGGTGACGAGGTCTACCTGGATGACGCGCGGCCAGGCGGTGTCGAGATGATGCCGGCCATGTGCGCGGCGGTGGAATGGCCGCTGTCGGACGGGGCCGCGACTTCCGAATGCCTCGGCATCACGCTGCCGCAGTACCGCAGCGTCGGGGTGCATGCGGAGCAGGACAGTATCTTCCACCGGCCGCCCCGCATGGGGGAGCGGCTGAGGACCACCGGCGTGCTGGAAACCCTGAAGCAGACCCGTGCCGGGATCCTGATGACCTGCCGCTACGACACCGTGGACAGTGACGGTCAGCCGGTCTTCACCAGCTACAACAGCGGCATGTTCCGGGGCTGGCGGCTGGATTGCGATCACGCGGGCACCTCGACACGCGAAGTGCTGCCGTCTGTGGTGCTGGACGGCGAATCCGTTGCCAGCGAGGCAATCGCCGTGCCGCGCTACCTGCCGCATGTCTATTCGGAGGGCGGGCCGATCTGGAACCCGATCCATACGGAGCGGATCGTGGCACTGGCCGCCGACCTGCCTGACATCATCCTGCATGGTACCGCCACCTGGGCGCTGGCCATGGACAGTGTCATCCGCCGCTATGCGGACGGTGATCCGCGACGGCTGAAACGCTTCGCCTGCCGCTTCACCGGCATGGTGATCCCGGGGGAGACCATCACGGTCCGGCACCGGGACCTGGGCGACGGGCGGATCGAGGTGGATACCGTGGACGCGCGCGGCAAGCCGGTCCTGTCCAACGGCATCGCCGAGGTGCGCGCAGGCTGACAGGTCCCCGCCACAGCAGCCTGACAGCAGCCGTGTCCCATCCGTGTCATCATGCCCATGGAATCGGTATGCGGTTCGTGAGGGAGCCTGAGCATGAGCGTTGACCAGATGATCCTGTTCGCCCTGTTCGGCGGCGTCTTCGGGATGCTGCTGTGGGGGCGGTTCCGTTATGATCTGGTGGCATTCTCGGCACTGATGATCGCGGTGGTGCTGGGGGCTGTTCCGGCGGGGGAAGCCTTCGCGGGGTTCGGTCATCCGGCGACGCTGGTGGTGGCACTGGTGCTGATCGTTTCCGCCGGGCTGGTGAGGTCCGGTGCAGTCTTCCTGATCACCCGCACCCTGGTCGATCCCGAACGGGGCCTGGGCGCGCATATTGCCTTCATGGGCGGTATCGGCGGCGTGCTCTCCGCCTTCATGAACAATGTGGCCGCGCTTGCGCTGCTGATGCCGGTGGATATCCAGACGGCGCGAAAGGCGGCGCGGCAGGTGCGGCTGTCCCTGATGCCGCTGTCGTTCTGCACCATCCTGGGCGGCATGGTCACCCTGATCGGGACACCGCCGAACATCGTCATCGCCACGATCCGGAAGGATCAGCTGGGCGAGGGATACAGCATGTTCGACTTTGCCCCGGTCGGTGGCGTCACGGCCCTGGTCGGGCTGCTGTTCGTGGCGCTGGTCGGCTGGCGCTTCATCCCGAAGAAGACGGGCGAGGGGGCGCTGTCGGACGCGCGCCTCAGCGAGAAGGACTATATCGCCGAACTCTCGGTGCCCGAGAAATCGGACCTGATCGGCAAGCGCCTGTTCGAACTCTACGCCACGGCAGACAAGAACGATGTGGCGGTTCTGGGCCTGATCCGCAACGGCAGACGTCGCTATGGCACGCAGCGGGACACGGCGCTGGAGGCCGGGGATGCCATCGTGCTGGAGGCCCAGCCGGAATCACTCGACGAGTTTCGCGCGACCCTGTCGCTGGATTTCACCGATGGCTCGGACAAGGACCATCTGAGTGCGGCGGGCGAGGGGCTGGTGGTGATCGAGGTCGTTGTGCCGGAGGGGGCGCGTTTTGCCGGACAGACCGCACAGGGGCTGGGTCTGGCCTGGCGGCACAACACGGTGCTGCTGGGGCTCTCGCGGGAGGGGCGCCGGGTGGAGAAGGAAATCCGCCAGACGATGGTGCGCCCCGGCGACATCCTGCTGCTGCTGACGCCGGAGGGGGAGCGCGACAATGTCGTCGAATGGCTGGGGGTGCTGCCCCTGGCTGACAGGGGGCTGGCGGTCACGGACTCCGACAAGGTCTGGCTCGCGATCTCGGTCTTCGGTGCGGCGGTGGCCGCCGCCTCGGTTGGCCTGATCTATCTGCCGGTGGCGCTGGGCATTGTCGTGGTGATCTATCTGCTGACCGGCATCCTCTCGCTTTCCAACCTGTATGACCATGTCGAATGGCCGGTGGTCGTCCTGCTTGGCTCGATGATCCCGCTGGGGGCGGCGCTCGACAGCGCCGGGGGCACGGCGCTGATCGCGAATGGACTGGTCGGGCTGACCGCGGGCTGGCCCGCCTGGGCGGTGCTGACGGTGCTGATGGTGGTGACCATGACGCTGTCGGATGTGCTGAACAACACCGCGACAGCAATCGTGGCGGCCCCGGTCGGCATCCAGATGGCCGAATCCCTGGGCGTCAGCCCGGACCCGTTCCTGATGGCTGTCGCCGTCGCCGCCTCCTGCGCTTTCCTGACGCCCATCGGACACAAGAACAACACGCTGATCCTCGGCCCCGGCGGCTATGCCTTCGGCGATTACTGGCGCATGGGCCTGCCGCTGGAGATCATCGTCGTCGCCGTCTCGATCCCGATGATCCTGCTGGTCTGGCCGATGTAGGTTCGCCGGTCAGACCGACTGCGGCCCCCGGATCAGTCCGCCGGGCATTGCGCCCGTTTCCTGCCCGTTTTCCATGATCGGGACGCCGGACTTGATGGTCATCTGATAGCCGGTGGCCCGCTGGATCAGACGCCGCGCGCCTGTCGGCAGGTCGTAGGCCATGCGTGGCGCATCGATGCCCAGGCGGTCGAAGTCGATCAGGTTGATGTCGGCCAGGTATCCGGGGGCGATGACGCCCCGGTCATTCAGGCCGTGCAGGGATGCGGTGCTCTGTGTCTGGCGATGCACCAGCCATTCCAGCGGCATCAGCCCGCCCTTCTTCCGGTCGCGGCCCCAGTAGGCCATGTTGAAGGTCGGCAGACTGACATCGCAGATCACGCCGCAATGGGCGCCGCCGTCAGAGCCGCTGAAATGCGTGTGCGGTGCGGTCAGCATCTCCCGCACAGGTGCGAAGTCATAGTCGGAATAGTTCAGCAGGGGGAAGTAGATCAGGCCCCTGCCATCGAACTCCATCAGGGTGTCATAGGCGATGTCTTCCGGTCGGCGCCCCTCCGTTCGTGCCCGCTCGGCGAAGCATTCCGACCGGTCGGGTTCGTAGTTCGGGGGATCGCCCAGCCGGAACATCTTGTGCCAGCCCTTCAGGAAGAACTCCGCCATCTCGCCGCCCTTGCCACCGGACTCCTCGGTGATGATGGCTTCCCGGACCGCCGGGTCCTTCATCCGGGCGATCCGTTCCTCCCGCGAGAGGCCCAGCAGGGCACGGAAGCTGGGCTTGCCCTGGAAGGGATGCAGTGATCCCTCGAGGCACAGCAACAGGCCTGCCGTGCGACCGGAGACCTGGGCATAGACCTGTCCGCCCTCAGCATTGGCGCGTCCGATCTCCTGCAGCAGTTCGCGATACTTGCGCGGTGCGTCGTCATTCTGGAACAGCAGCAGGCTGACAGGCACGCCATAGCGGATGGAGAGATCACGGATCCAGTCGAGTTCCGGCTTGCCGGCCTTCAGCGTCAGGTCGGTGGCCATCTCCAGCACCCCGTGTCCCGCACGCTGCATCCCTGCCGCCAGGCCGAACATCTCCGCCGCGCCGGCATAGGTGCCGGGGACATATTCACCTTCCCGCGTCTTGTGGAAGATGGTGCGCGATGTGGAAAAGCCGAGCGCCCCGGCCTCCAGCCCCTCCTGCACGATATCGGCCATCTTGCGGATATCGTCTTCACCGGCCGTTTCCTCGTCAATGCAGCGGTCGCCCATGACGAAGGCCCGGACGGCGCAATGCGGCACCTGTGTGCCGATGTCGATGGCCCGCGGCTTCGCCTCCAGCGCGTCGAGATAACCGGGGAAGCTCTGCCATGACCAGTCGATGCCATCCGACAGGGCCGCGCCCGGAATATCCTCCACCGATTCCATCAGACTGATCAGCCAGTCCTCCTGATTCGGATGCACGGGCGCGAATCCGACGCCGCAATTGCCCATGACGACGGAGGTGCAGCCATGCCAGGACGAGGGCGTCAGATAGGGGTCCCAGAGCGCCTGACCGTCATAGTGGGTATGGATGTCGACCCAGCCCGGCGCGACCATCAGGCCGTCGGCATCGATCTCCCGCCGGGCGCGACCGTCAACCTTGCCGACGCCGACGATGCGGTCGCCGTCGATGGCCACATCGCCGGTGAATGAACTGCCACCGGTGCCATCGAATATGTTGCCGCCGCGAATGATGATGTCGTGCATGGCGCTGCCTCCCCGCAAAGCCGATTGCCGCCCGTTCGGTGACAGAAATGGGTGTCACGTGACGGGAAGCGGTCTGACGGGTGCATTCTGCCGTCTTTCCGGCATCGGCCACAAGGCAGGTCTGCCTGTGTGCTTCACCGGCGGGACACAGGGGCACACGACAGTACCCTGACGGCATAACACTTGTGTTGCGCTGCACAATGGCTACAACGCTGGCTTGATCTGATTGTCGCCGGGCATGAACCCGGCCGTCGATGTCCGGGGTGGTCGGTGACTGACTGCGTATCGGACCCTGGAACACCTGCACCGAAAGTATCACGTTGGCTCATTTTGACGGTGTCGTGCCGCCGCTTGCAGAAGCGCTGGCACGCAAGAACTACGAAACTCTGACCCCGGTTCAGCAGAATGTGCTGGACCCGGAACTGGCGAACTCCGACCTGCTGGTCTCGGCCCAGACCGGCTCGGGCAAGACGGTTGCCTTCGGCATCGCGCTGGCGCCGACCCTGCTGGCGGGGGAGGACCGGTTTTCCCGTGCCGAGAGGCCGCTGGCGCTGGTGGTGGCCCCGACGCGCGAACTGGCCTTGCAGGTGAAACGCGAACTGCAGTGGCTCTATGAGCTGACCGGCGCGTCCTTCGCGTCCTGCGTCGGCGGCATGGACATGCGGACGGAGCGGCAGGCGCTGTCGCGCGGGGCACATATCGTTGTCGGCACGCCGGGTCGGCTGCGCGATCATATCGAGCGTGGATCGCTGGACATGACCGGCATGCGGGCCGTCGTGCTCGACGAGGCCGACGAGATGCTCGACCTCGGGTTCCGGGAGGATCTGGAGTTCATCCTGGGGGCCGCGCCGGACGACCGCCGGACCCTGATGTTCTCTGCCACCGTGCCGAAGATGATTGTCAGTCTGGCCAAGCGGTTCCAGCGCGATGCGGTCCGCTTGGCGACGACCGCCGAGCAGCGCCAGCACGTCGATATCGAATACCGGGCCATGAAGGTCGCGCCGAGTGACCGCGAGAACGCGATCATCAATGTGCTGCGCTACTTCGAGGCAAAGAGCGCCATTGTCTTCTGCGCGACGCGGGAAAGCGTCAACCGCATGACCAGCCGTTTCACCAACCGGGGCTTCTCGGTCGTTGCGCTGTCCGGTGAACTGAGCCAGGGGCAGCGCACCCACGCGCTGCAGGCCATGCGTGACGGGCGGGCGCGGGTCTGCATCGCCACGGACGTGGCGGCCCGCGGACTGGACCTGCCGGACCTGGAACTGGTGATCCACGCCGACCTGCCGCAGAACAGCCAGGCGCTGCTGCACCGCAGTGGCCGCACGGGCCGCGCGGGGCGGAAGGGTGTCAGCGTCCTGATCGTTCCCTTCAATCAGCGCTTCAAGGCGGAGCGGCTGCTGCAGGGCGCGCGCATCGAAGCCAACTGGGGCAACCCGCCCTCGGTGGCGGAGATCACCGAGCGTGACGACCAGCGCCTGCTGCAGGACGAGACGCTGACGGAACCGGTGGCCGAAGCCGAGCAGGCATTCGTGGATCAGATCCTGGCGCAGCATTCCGCCGAACAGGTCGCCGCCGCCTTTGTCCGTCTTTACCGCTCCGGCCAGTCCGCGCCGGAGGAACTGCAGGATGATTCCCGGCCCGAGCGCGGGGAGAAGCGTGATCGCAAATCCCGGGAGAAGGCCGACTTCACTGACGGTACCTGGTTCTCGCTCTCCGTGGGGCGCAAGCAGAATGCGGAGCCGCGCTGGCTGCTGCCCATGCTCTACCGCACCGGCAATATTGCGCAGGGCGATGTCGGGGCGATCCGCATTCACGGTGGCGAGACCCATGTGCAGATCGCACCGGGCAGTGTCGACAGCTTCACCGCTGCCATCGGTCCGAACCGGACCATCGACAAGAACATCAACGTGACCCGCCTGGAAGGCACACCTGAAGCGCCGGACGAACAGTCCGACCGTACGCCCGAGCGGAAGCGCCCCTATGCGGGGAAGAACGCATCGCGCCGGGACTCTGGTGATGACGGTGACGATGATCGCGAGGGGCCGACGCCCGAAGCGACGGAGGAGTTGCGGGAGGAACGGCCTGACCGCGCGCCCGACCGGAAGCGTCCCTATGCGGGCAAGGGCAAGCCCCGCAAGTCGTTCGAGGTTCGCGGGGAGGGGCGCCTGGAAAGTGGATCGCCGGATGGCGCCGACAGGCCCCGCGCGAAGAAGTCCTACAAGCCCCGTTCCCCCAGGGCCGACAGCCCGGACAGGCCAGCGCCCGACGGTGCGGCCCAGACACGTCCGACAGGCAAGAAACCGTTCAGGTCCCGTGCCGCCGGGCCAGATGGACCGGGTGACAAGCCCCGCAAGGTGAAGAAGCACCGGAAGGGCAGCCCCCCACCAGCCGGTGCGCGCAAGCGCAAGGGGGCGGAGTAGGGCAGGCGCCACTGCCGCTCCGCTCCGGGTTTGACAAAATTCGGCGTCGGCAACAGCATGACGCTTCGGCGTGGGCAGGGTTTCCGCGCCTGAACACATGGGATCAGCAATGTACCTGTCGAACACGGCAGGGGTGGGAGCAAGGCGCCCGGGCCGGTAACGGAACCCGACAGGAAACTCCCATGCGCCTCCGTCATCAGCCGGGGGCGCTTTTTCTTGTCCGCAGCGGGCCGCAACGGCAATGCGGGAAGAGGGTTGAATGATGCGAGACACACAGCGCACGCCACCAGGCCTGCTGACCCTGATCCTGCTCAGCAGCCTGTCGATCGTATCCCTGAACCTGTTTCTGCCCTCACTGCCGAACATGGCGCGGGATCTCGACACCGACTATGCGACTGTCAGCCTGGCCATCGCGGGCTATTCGGCGGTGGCGGCGGTGCTGTTGCTGATCGTCGGCCCGGCCTCCGACCGCTACGGTCGGCGTCCGGTCATTCTGGGTGGACTGGCGATCTTCTGCGTCGCGTCGCTCGGCTGTCTGCTGGCGACCGATATCGTGACCTTCCTGTGCTTCCGGATGCTGCAGGCGGCCATCATCGCCGGGTTCGCGGTCTCCCGTGCCGCGATCAGTGATACCGCCGCCGCGGGCAAGGCCGCCAGCCTGATGGGCTATCTCGCCATGGCCTGGGCCATCGCGCCGATGCTGGGCCCGGTGGTCGGTGGCGTACTGGATGAACTCTTCGGCTGGCGCGCCAGTTTCCTGGCGTTCCTGACCCTCGGCTGCGCCCTGTTCGTGCTTTGCTGGTTCGATGTGGGGGAGACCAACACCAGCCGCTCAACGTCGATGATGAACCAGATCCGGGCCTACCCGGAACTGCTCCGCTCCGGGCGGTTCTGGGGCTATTCGCTCTGCATCGCCTTCTCCACAGGTGCCTTCTACGCCTTCCTTGGGGGCGCACCGCTGGTCGCTGTCGCGGTCTTCGAGATCTCTCCCGCAAGGCTCGGGTTCTATATCGGCAGCATCACGGCGGGCTTCATGTTCGGCAGCTTCCTCGCCGGCCGGTTCTCCGCCCGCTACGAACTGACGACCGTGATGATCACCGGTCGCCTCATCGCCTGCGGCGGGCTTTCAGTCGGGCTGCTGCTTGTGGCCTCGGGGCAGGTGTATCAGCTCATCCTGTTCGGGGCCTGCGCCTGTGTCGGTATCGGCAACGGGATCACCATGCCCAGCGCCAACGCCGGTTGCATGGCCGTGCGTCCGGGACTGGCCGGCAGCGCCTCCGGTGTTTCCGCCGCCCTGACCAACGCCGGCGGCGGCGCACTGGCCGCGTTCACCGGCACTGTATTGAGCGCGGAGAACGCGGCCTGGGGCCTGATCACCATCATGCTGGCCGCATCGGCCCTGGGCCTTGCCGCTGCCGTCTACGTCCGCAGGGCAGAGCGGGTCAGTGCACCTTCATCCTTTCCCGGGGCAGTCTAGTTGTCGGCGACGAAGGTCTGGCGCTGGTCGCCCAGCCCTTCGATTCCCAGGGTCACCACGTCACCGGGCTTCAGATAGACCTGCGGATTCTGGCCCATGCCGACACCTGGCGGCGTGCCGGTGGAAATCACGTCGCCCGGGTGCAGGGTCATGAACCGGCTAAGGTATGACACAAGGTGTGCCACGCCATAGACCATGGTGGCGGTGGAACCGTCCTGATAGCGCTTGCCATTGACCTCCAGCCACATCGACAGGTTCTGCGGGTCAGGCACCTCGTCGCGCGTGGCCAGCCAGGGACCGATGGGGCCGAAGGTGTCGCAGGACTTGCCCTTGGTCCACTGGCCCTCGTGCTCGATCTGGAACTCGCGCTCCGACACGTCGTTGGTGACGCAATATCCGGCGACATGGTCCAGCGCATCCGCCTCCGACACGTATTTCGCGGATTTGCCGATGACGACGCCCAGTTCGACCTCCCAGTCGGTCTTCACCGAACCGCGCGGGATGATGATGTCGTCGTTCGGGCCGACAATGGTGGAGCTTGCCTTCATGAAGATCACGGGCTCGCTCGGCACGGGATTGCCGGTCTCCGCCGCATGGTCGGAATAGTTCAGGCCGATGCAGATGAACTTGCCCGTGCCCGTGACGCAGGGACCCAGGCGCGGGTTGCCGTTCACGACTGGCAGGCTGCTGACATCGACACCGTCCAGGACCGAAAGGTCGGCCAGCAGGGCAGGATTGATGTCCGCTACATGCGCCGAGAGGTCACGCAACTGCCCCTCGCTGTCGAAGACGCCGGGTTTCTCGGCGCCCGGCTGTCCGTATCGTGTCAGTTTCATGGTTCTTCCCCCTCAGGATTGTTCTTGTTTTCGCGTGTTCAGACAGGCTCCGCCAGGAAGACCGGGATCAGGCGCGGTGCCTTCCTGCGATAATCCTCGTAGCGGTCGAAGGCGGCAACGGCAGCTTCCCACAGCCGGTCCCGTTCCGGCCCGTCCGGCACTTCCCGGACACGCATCGGCCAGACTTCTGTCGCGTCGCGAATCTCGACATCCGGATTGGCACGCAGGTTGTGGACCCATACCGGATCCTTCTCCGCCCCGCCCTTGGAACCGACCAGCACGTAGTTGTTCCCTACCTTGACCCGCATCAGGGGGATCTTGCGGATACCACCTGTCTTGTTGCCCATGTGGGTCACCAGAATGCAGGGCAGGCCGGTATCCATCAGCGTCGTACCCCTGGTGCCGCCGCTGCTCTCGTAGAGTTCGACCTGCTCGCGCACCCAGTCGGCGGCGGGCGGAAGATATTCAGCCATGGTGTACTCCCCTGAAAATGCCTGTTGCGGTCGGACCGCAGCGACTATCGTGCAACAAATTCGCGGGCTTGGGGAGGAATCAACAGTTGAAGCAGCGTATTCTTGGGCAGAACGGACCGAAGGTCAGTGTCGTCGGCTATGGTGCCATGTCGTTCACCGATTTCTACGGCAAGGCGACCGACGAGGGATCGATGCAGGTTCTGGACGCCTGTCTGGAGTTCGGCATCGACCATGTGGACACCTCCAACGTCTACGGCATGGGGCGGTCGGAGACGGTCATCGGCGAATGGCTGAAGCGCCGGGGCGGCGAATGTCCGTTCACCATCGCCACCAAGGGCGGCATCACCCGCAGCCCCGACCGCCGCTTCAACAATGACCCGGAGCACCTGACGGAACAGCTGGAGGGCAGTCTGAAACGGCTGGGTGTCGAGGCGGTCGATCTCTACTACGTGCATCGCCGTGACAAGGCGCACGAGATCGAGGCAGTGACGGAGACCCTCGCGGGGCTGGTCAAGGCGGGCAAGTGCAAGGCCATCGGATATTCCGAGATTGCACCCGGTTCCCTGCGACGGGCGCAGGCGGTGCACCCGATTGCGGCCGTGCAGTCCGAATATTCGCTCTCGACCCGGTCGCCGGAGCTGGGACTGGTGCAGACCTGCGCCGAGTTCGGCACCACCCTGGTCGCCTTCTCGCCCGTGGGGCGGGCCTTGCTGACCGACACGCCACATGATCAGGCATCGGTACAGGACATTGCCTTCATGAAGGACAACCCGCGCTTCGTGGAGCCGAACCTGAGCGCGAATCTGGCAAAGAATGCGGAGTTCCGCGCGCTGGCCGCCGACATGGGCGTGGCTGCGGCGACACTGGCGATCGCCTGGCTGGTGCATCAGGGGGATCACATCGTGCCGATCCCCGGTACGCGTTCCATCGATCATCTGCGCGAAGTGGCGGCGGGTGGCAGTCTGGACCTGAGCGCGGAAGATCTGAAGCGCATAGAGGAGGTTCTGCCGGTCGGCTGGTGCCACGGCGACCGCTACACCGCGACCCAGTGGGAAGGGCCGGAGCGGTACTGCTGAAACAGAAATTCAGAGGTGAATTTCAGGGGGTGTCGGGAAATGGTCGGAGCGGCGGGATTTGAACCCACGACCCCCACACCCCCAGTATGGTGCGCTACCAGGCTGCGCTACGCTCCGACGCGGCGGACCATAGTCGTTCCGGCTGCCGTGATCAATCGCCAGTCGTCAGCGCAAGCAGACTTTTCCGAAGTTCGATCAGTTCGCCCCGCGCATCCTCGATGGCGCGTCGCTGCAATACGCTCAGGCTGTCGACAACAGGGGCCTTCTTTGCGGCTGAACCCTGGTCGCGAAACATCTGCTGCACGCCCTTGATCGTGTACTTCTCCTCGTAGAGCAGATGCCGGATCCGCTGCAGCAGGGCCACATCCTCGGGCCGGTAGTAGCGTCGGCCACCGCCGCGCTTCAGCGGCTTTATCTCGGGGAACTTGCTCTCCCAGAACCGCAGGACGTGCTGCTGCACATCCAGTTCGGTCGCTACTTCGCTGATGGTACGGAACGCTTCTGGTGACTTCGCCAAGGCTGGTATCCGGTAGAAGAAGTTGCAGGGGCAGGGCGTCTCGATCGGCCCATGTCAGGCCAACCGCATCTCAGGTCCTGGCAGGTCTGCCCAGCAGGCCCTGGTTGATCTCGTCCTTCAGGACATGACTGGCCCGGAAGACCAGCACCCGTCGGGGTTCGATCGGGACTTCCTCACCGGTCTTGGGGTTCCGCCCGATGCGGCCACCTTTCTCGCGGACCTGAAAACTTCCAAAGGAAGAAATCTTTACGGTTTCGCCACTTGCGAGGTGATCTGCAATCTCCATCAGAACTGCATCGACCAGTTCCGAAGACTCGTTACGCGACAGACCGACTTCCCTGTACACAGCTTCACTGAGATGCGCACGGGTCACTGTCGAACCGCTCATAATCGTCGCTCCCCACTGCCACGCCTGTTCGGACTGCCATTCGGCATTGTTTTGTTGTTACGGCACATTACGCGCGAAATCCAATCCGGAGTCAAAGCAGTTCGGCGCAATTGTGTCAGTCGTTACCAGCGAACCAGCGCCGAACCCCAGGTGAAGCCACCACCCATCGCCTCCAGCAGCAGCAACTGACCGCGCTGGATCCTACCGTCACGCACGGCCTCGGTCAGCGCCAGGGGAACTGACGCGGCAGAGGTATTGCCGTGGCGATCAACGGTGACCACAACCTTCGACGGATCGAGTTTCAGCTTGCGTGCCGTCCCGTCCAGAATGCGCTTGTTCGCCTGGTGCGGAATGACCCAGTCGATGTCCTCCGCCTGCAGTCCCGTGGCATCCAGCGCCTCGCTGATCACGGCGGACAGGTTCACGACCGCATGGCGGAAGACTTCCTTGCCCGACATGCGCAGATGCCCGACCGTCTGGGTGCTGGACGGGCCACCATCAACATACAGAAGGTCGTGATGGCAGCCATCGGCATGCAGGTGACTTGTCAGGATGCCCCGGTCGGCATTGGTGCCGTCGCCTTCCATCGCCTCCAGCACGATTGCACCGGCCCCGTCGCCGAACAGGACGCAGGTTGTGCGGTCTTCCCAGTCGAGGATGCGAGAGAAGGTCTCGGCACCGATCACCAGCGCGCGGCGGAACTGCCCCGCCTTCAGGAAATTGTCGGCAGTGGCGAGTGCATAGACGAAACCGCTGCATACGGCCTGGATGTCGAAGGCGGCACCGTGGCGAATGCCCAGACGGGACTGGACCACGGTTGCGGTGGCAGGAAAGGTGCTGTCCGGGGTGGCCGTGGCGAGAACGATAAGATCAATGTCATCGGGCTGCAGACCCGCGTGATCCAGCGCATCGCGGGCCGCTGCCACCGCCAGATCGCCGGTGGTCTCCCCCTCCGCCGCGATATGGCGCTGGCGGATACCACTGCGGGCGACAATCCACTCATCGGACGTGTCCACCATGCCGGCCAGTTCGGCATTGGTCATGACCCGTTCAGGCAGATAGCTGCCGCTTCCGATGATCACGGAACGTATCATGCGTTGCCCGCTTTCTGCATTTCCCCACCCAGAAGGTCGATAGTCTGGCAGTCCTGAGCGATTCGTTCGATCATTCCGTCCTGAACCATGTCGGCGGCGATGCGGATGGCACTGGCGACACCGGTGGCATTGGCACTGCCGTGGCTCTTCACCACGACCCCGTTCAGCCCCAGGAAGACGCCGCCATTGTAGCCGTTGGGGTCGAGCCGGTTCTGCAGCCGCCTGAAGGCGCCACGGGCGATCAGAAAGCCCAGCTGGGCGATCCAGGAGGCGTTGATGGCCTGGCGCATCGTGTAGGTGACCAGCCGCGCCGCCCCCTCGTGGCTCTTGAGTGCGACATTGCCGCTGAAGCCGTCAGTGATGACCACATCGACCACGCCGCGCGTGATGTCGTGGCCTTCGACAAAGCCGTGATAGTGGAAACCGGCATCCTTGATGTTGCGCAGCCGCTCCGCAGCGGCGCGAACGATCTCGTTGCCCTTCAGTTCTTCCTCGCCAATGTTCAGCAGACCGACCGTCGGATGCACCCGACCCAGCACCGCGCGACAGAACGTGGCCCCCATCAGGGCGAACTGGACCAGATTGTCTTCATCGCAGACGACATTGGCGCCGAGGTCGAGCATGACGCTCTCCCCGCACTCGGTCGGCATGAAGCCGGCGATTGCCGGACGGTCGATACCGGCCTGGGGCCGCAGGGAGAACAGTGCCATGGCCATCAGGGCACCGGTATTGCCACCGGAAACCACACCATCGGCGTCACCGTCGCGGACGGCGTCGATGGCCATGCGCATGCTGGTGTCGCCGCCACGTCGCAGCGCCTGGCTCGGCTTCTCGTTCGAGCCAACGGTGCGTGGCGCGTGACGGATCTCGACACAGTCCGCCAGGTCACCACGCACAAGCGGTCTCAGCTTCGCTTCGTCACCGAAGAGAAGGAAACGTATGCCAGGATACTGAAGGCGGACATGAGTGATCCCGTCGACAACCGCGCCAGGGGCGTGGTCACCGCCCATGGCATCCAGTGATAGTGTCAGGGGACGGCTCATGCTGCGTGTGCCTGTTCAGGCGACGGGGCTCAGATGGCCTCGTCAGCCTCGAACACCTCACGCTCCTTGTAGTGGCCACAGGCTGCGCAGACATGATGCGGCAGCTTCATCTCACCGCAGTTGGCGCACTCGTGCGAACCGGTCGCGACCAGGGAATCGTGGGCGCGCCTCTGGTTACGGCGGGACCGCGTTACTTTCTTCTTGGGGACAGCCATTTCTACTCCTTAAAACCCTTCCGCCCGTGCGGCAGGGTCATGTCTCATCTCGCTTCAGTCGTGCCAGCGCCGCAAAGGGGCCGGTTGCTTCGTGCTTTCCGTCCGTCGCGGACGGCGGCAGGACAGCGTCTGCTTTCCTCGGAAACGGATCAAGCGACAATGCCAGATGCTCGGCAACCGCGGCGCCGAGATCCAGCCGATCCCCGTCCAGAGGTTCCGGCGGATCATCGTCGTCGGCGATATCGACTACACGATGTGTCTCATCCAGAACAGCCCGTGGCGTGTAATGCAACGTGATCGTCTCGTCAACATCGCCCGGTACCGGTTCCAGGGTCACGACGCATTGCTGCACCACTTGTGCACGCAGGTGAAACCGCAGGGTGACACCTTCATCAGCCGGCCAGATCGTCGCCTGCGCGCTGACGGCGGGCAGATCAAGCAGGTCGAAGGCCTCCGCCAGTGTTGCGCGGGCGGATTCGTCGAGCGTCAGCGTCACTTCCAGGCCCTTCTGGTCGATATCGGACAGGTCGACCCAGTGACTGAACAAGGGCGGGATTTCCGCGACCGAATCCGTCGTGTCCCTGTGTTTCATCATCAGACCTCCCTGTCCGGCATCAGGAACGTGAAACGCTCGGCCGCCATGTCCGCGAAGGGCAGTGCTGAAAGCATGTCCCAGTTGGCCATGACATAGGCCGCGAGCGCCGGCAGGGTGGCGTCGTCATCGGGGTCCGCGCGATAGACGTTCCTGTGCAGCGCCTGCTGCAGGGCCATGGCGTCGCCTGCGTCCAGCGCCGCATCATAGGCTGTCGCGCGCCCGTAGTAGGCGTGCGACATCTTCTTGACCCTGTGCCCGATGCCGATGTCCCCGACGCCGGAGAGGCGCAGCCCCTGGTCCAGATCCTTCAGCATCACGTCGAACAGGTACTGCGCCAGCCGCGGGGCAGGCCGGGCCTCCTTGTTCGCGCGGCGGATCAGCAGATGGACGTGCAGCACCAGCAGGTCGAAGCGCCCGTCAAACGTGTCGTCGACGTTCCAGTCGGTGTAGAAGAAGGGCAGCCGTGCCTGTTCACCCGCCATGCTGTAGAGCGAGTGGGCGGTCTTTCGCATCGGGTCGGGCTTGATCAGATCGAACAGGGACATGATATCTGGGGTCTTCCGCAGCAGACTTCAGGGTTCCGCAGTTGACTCGGACGGTGCGGTTCGGGCAATCGGAAAGCAACAGCTAGGTCCGCGAGGGCCCGGCGTCAATGGCCGGACGGTCAGGGTGGATCGGAACGACATGTTTGGACGCAGGAATTTCATGGTTCTGGCCGTTGTTGCGGGCCTGCTCGCGGCCTGTACACCCGACACGCATGTCGAGGGCTATCACCTCGACCGGGAACGCATCGATCGCATCCAGCCCGGCATCACGACACAGCAACAGGTGGGCGACATTCTCGGCAGCCCGTCCAGCGTGGCGACGTTCCGGGAGAATGCGGATACCTGGTACTACATCTCGAAACAGATAGAGAGCATCACCGAACTGGATGCGGAGGTGGTGGGCCAGCAGGTCGTCGCCGTCGACTTCGACGAGGTGGGGCGTGTCGAGAAGATCAGGGAATATGACCTGAAGGACGCCAAGGATATCCGGGTCGCGTCACGGACAACGCCGACACAGGGTGAGAAGCTGGGCTTCTTCGAGCAACTGTTCGGCAACGGGCTGCTGGGCGTCGGTCAGCAGTAGAGGCCCTCAGGGCGGATCGCTGTCGGTTCCGGCACTGTCCGGCCGCTCGGCACGGTCCAGGACAGTCAGCATCTCGTCCAGGACACGCTCATCGGTCGCCGCGATCTCTGCCGCCAGGCGATTGGCCAGCAGTGTCGCCTTCGCGCTGAGACCGGCGGTATCTATCACGACGCGCGGGTGGGACATGCGGGCAAGCTCGCGCAGGTCGTCCGCGTCCTCCCAGATCAGATTGAAATAGTCGATGATCTGCTGCACCAGCGACCAGCTCGGGCGACTGCGGTGACCATGCTCCAGCGCCGAGAGATAGGCAGGCGTGAGCTGAAGGTCCGCCGCCATGCGGCTGAGTGTCAGTCCCTGACGCTCGCGCAGCGCCCTGACACGCGTGCCGAAGGGCGTCATCCGCTGTCATCCCGCCTGTCATCCCGACGCCGTCGCAGCAGGACATAAAGTGCGCCGCTGCCGCCGTCGCGCGGCACGGCCGGTGCCGTTGACAGGACCAGGGGGGCGAGGTCGCCGGCCGCAAGCCAACCCGGCACTTCACGTTTCAGACGACCGGGTGGCTCAGGATTGAAGTAGGGACTGTCGCTTTCCGTCCGGCCCCTGTTGCCCTTGCCGGTGATGACCAGCAGGCACCGCAGCCCAGCGGCATGACAGGCCCGCACCCGCTGGCGCAGGGCCGCATGAGCCTGTTCGCGGTTGAGGCCATGCAGGTCCAGCCTCGCGTCGATCTGGAAGGTGCCCTTGCGCAGCCGCTCCGCGGTTCGCCGATCCAGTCCCGCAACGCGTCCACGGGCGGCAGGTGACGGCTGTTCGGTGGGGGTCATCGGTCGTGGTGTGGCTGGCTGTACGGGCGCTGGTGTAGCAGCGGGAGGTGTCGTCGACTTCTTCCGGCTGCTGCCCCTGGATGCGACGGGTTTCGCGGTCTCCGTGCCTGCTGGAGGCTGAGCGGCCTCCGCGCGACGCCGCTCCAGATCCTTCAGCCGTTCCATGGTCGAGGGCAGGGGAGTCACGGTCTGCGCCACCCGTTGCCACAGGTCGGTGTCATCCCTGTCGCCGGTCTTGCCCTTCGGTCTGCGGGGCACGCGGGCCATGTCCTCAGTCCTCGCCGGCGGCATCCCGTCCGACACCGTCAGCCATGTCATCCACCATCACGACATGCAGGCGACGCGGGCCATGCGCGCCCATGACAATCTTCTGCTCCACGTCGCCGGTGCGGGATGGCCCGGAAACGAGATTGAGCGTGCGCGGCAGCACCCCGGCACCGAACCGCTCCCGTGCCATGCCGAAGGCGTCCTCCATGGCGCGCACGACCTGGCTGCGGCGCATGACGACGATATGGTTGTCGGGGACGAAGTTGAGGGTCGGCGGAGTCTCCGGACTGGAGGCGAAAACCAGCGTTCCGGTCTCCGCGATGCCGGCGAAAGCGGGCGTTACGCCTGTCTGGTCGGTAATCTCCGCGGCACCTGAGGAAACCTCCAGCAGCGGTGCGCTGTCCCAGGGCAGATCCGTCACATCGGGCGACGGCGACAGCTTCAGCCTGCCAGGCAGGTTCAGGCCCTTCAGGTAATCGGCAACCGCCTGCGGGACCGCTTCAGGGGCCGCAATCTCGTCAACGGTGATCGCCAGTTCGCGGCACTTCGCCAGGAACAGGGCATAGCGTTCCGGCTCGGGCCGGTCTGCGCGTGCGGGAATGAGATTGGCTTTCGGATCGGCGATCCGTGCCGCCAATTCCTCCGGTGATCTGCGCAGGGGGTTGCCCTGATTGGCCGCGCTGATCTTCGCCAGCAGAGCGTCCTTGCCTGACATGGTGCATCCCCTTCAGCAGATGATCGACATGATCATGTCCCAATGCTCTATCGGTAAAGTCGGGGGGCATGCAAGCATCCCCGGTCACCGGGCGTCCTTGCATGCTGCCGGGCAGGGGACGTCAGGTGCGCGGACCGGCACTGCGTCCGGCCCGCCAGTGTTCCATGGCCGCGTTCAGTTCCGCCTCGTTGATCGGCTTGGCCAGATAGTCGTCCATGCCGGCGTCGAGGCACATCTGCTTGTCCTCTGCCATCGCGTTGGCGGTCAGGGCGATGATCGGGATATCGAGCTTGTTGCCATCCAGTGCCCTGATGCGACGGGTGGCTTCCAGACCATCGACTTCAGGCATGTGAATATCCATCAGCACCAGGTCGAAGTCATTGTCACGAACCGCGATCTCGGCCTCCGCGCCGTTCTCGACCGCGGTCACCTTGTGGCCGTTCTTGCCCAGCAGGGCGAGAGCGAGCATCTGATTGATCTCGTTGTCCTCCGCCAGCAGGATCCGCAGCGGACCGGAACTGGCGGCCCTGACCGGCCTGGCGGCATCATCGTCGTCGTCATTCACATCGACCTGATCGTCCACTTCCAGTTCAGGTGTCAGCAGACGGTAGAGAGAGCGGCGGCGGATCGGCTTCGTCAGATAGCCATCGAAACCGGCATTCTTCAGCGGTTCGTTCTCGGCGCGGCGACTGACCGGCAGCATGACAATGGCGCGCGTCGATGCGAGCTTGGGGTCCGCCCGCAGCTGTTCGATGAATTCTGTCGCGGGAACGTCTTCCAGCGACCCGTCGAAGAGGACGGAATCGTAGGGTGTGCCCTTGGCAGCCGCGGCGCGCAGCAGTTCCAGTGCCTGCCCGCCGCTGGAGGTGCGCTTCGCAATCGCGCCGCCGTCGGTCAGTTGATCGGCCAGCGCCCAGCGGGCGATACGATTGGCTTCAGCCACCAGAATGCGTTTCTGGTCCAGACGCGCTTCGGCGCGGGGGGAAGTGCCGCCCTTGGCCTTCTTCAGTTCGATCTCGAACCAGAAGGTGCTGCCCTTTTCCTTTTCGCTGATCAGGCCGATCTCGCCGCCCATCTTCTCGACGATACGCCGGGTGATCGCCAGACCCAGGCCGGTACCGCCGTAACGCCGGGAGACCGAGGAATCGACCTGCGTGAATTCCTCGAACAACTGTGCCTGCTTGTCTTCGGGGATGCCGATGCCGCTGTCGATGATCTCCACGCGGATGGCCGCGGAATCGGGCCGGTCCTGCAAGAGGCGCAGCGCAATCACGACGCCGCCTTCGTGGGTGAATTTCACGGCGTTGCCAGCCAGGTTGACGATGGCCTGGCGCAGACGGCCCGGGTCACCGATCAGGTGCCGCGGAATGTCCGGGTCGGCCATGGCCATGACCTCGATGCCGCGCTCGAACGCCCGGGGCGCCAGCAGTTCGGCGATCTTCTCGCACAGTCCGGCAATATCGACATCAATGCTCTCGAACTCCAGATAGCCGGCTTCGATCTTGGAGAAGTCGAGAATGTCGTTGATCAGGGTCAGCAGCGACTGGCCGGATTCCTGAACCGCATCGGCGTAATTCTTCTGTTCTGCCGTCAGTTCGGTATCGAGCAGCAGGCTGGTCATGCCCAGAACACCGTTCATCGGGGTGCGGATCTCGTGGCTCATGGTGGCCAGGAAGCCGGACTTGGCGCGGTTCGCGGCCTCCGCCTCGTCGCGGGCTACGCCGAGCTCCCGCTCCGTCTCCTTGCGGTCCGTGATGTCGCGCCCGACCCGCTGGATCTCGGTGATGCGTCCGTCCGGGTCGCGCAGCGCCACATCTTCCCAGGCAATCCAGCGCCAGCCGTTGCTGGTCAGGACACGCTGGTCGTAGCTGGCGCGGTAGGGGGGGATGCTGATGCGTTGCAGGTCGAAGGGCTGCGATCCCTCCTCGACGGCCACATTGACCGTCAGGGGCTTGCCGATGGCGTCTTCGTTGCTGATCCCCAGGGTCCGGCCGAGTGCTTCATTGGCGAAGCTCAGGCGGCCGCGGGAGTCCAGTCGCACGATCAGGTCATGCTGGGTCTCGACCAGGCCGCGATAGCGTTCCTCGTTGGCGCGGAGGGTGGAGTTCATGTCGTTGAGCAGTTCGACCGTCTCAGACAGGCGGTCCGCCATCTCCGTCATGCGATGGTTCTGGCTGTTGAGCCGCATGTACTTACGCCGCGCATCCTCGATCAGGACACCGACGATCAGGACAATGATGATGACGAGGGCGCTGACGGACTTGGGGCCGATGGCGATCTTGCCTTCGCCCGCGAAAAGGTCGGCATTGAAGATCAGAACGACAGCAGCAACACCGGCAATGGCAATCAGCGGCGCTGCGTAACGCAACCACCCCTGGCCAATCCGTCCTGCCCGCCGTCCGGAACCTATGTCTGACACTCCCCGACTCCAAAACGCGAAGGTGACATGAAAAGATGTGCCAAATCGTTACCGATCCAGCATCTCAACTGTTAACCCTGGCGTCGATGCAAGAACCGTGCGATCACAGTACCAATCGCATCAGATGAGTGAAAGGGGTAGTCTGATACTTCATTTCTCCGGCGTTGGCGTCCGGGATCAGGCGTCGATCTTGCCCGCTTTCGGTTCCACGTAGTAATCCGGGAACTTCTCCTTCACCACGGGGCTGTAGTCTGCCCAGGCGTGGCAGGTGTTCAGGATTCCGGGGCGCCCGTCAGCTTTCTTGCCGCCCATGTTCTTGATCGGCCAGATGGTCTGCATGGTGGCCGTGGCCATCTGTGGCAGCAGTTCGACGATATGGGTGCAGCCCGCGGTGCCGCCGACCCTCTCGCGGGCCTTCCTGTTGAAGCCCGGTCCGATCCGCAGGCCGGCAAGCGCGGCGAAGTTCGGCGCGACTTCCTTGCACATGCTGTAGGGCGTGATTTCCGACCAGGCCTCGGCGGCATGGATCATCATGTCCTCATCGACGGTCAGGCGCAGCCACATCTTGTGAACCATGCCGTCGTCGCGCCGTTCCATCATGTTCCCGTAGGGCACCGGCTTGTGGTCGGAGATCATGCCTTCCATGTCCCACAAGCCATCTTCCCTCTCATATCCGCAGATCTCGATCTTGCGCGTATGGCGGTGGGCGCGTTGGGCCGGTTCGGACAGGGCCATCATGGTTCTCCAGCAATTGCACTAAGCGGGCGACGGCGGAAGATACCAGTGAAATGGCACAGGTCCAGACCGGTTCACGAATGGCGGGTATCTCCCGTGTCCCGATCCGCGGGTCCGGGCAGGAAGATCGCGGCAGCCCGGGACCGGCTGGCCGTCAGCCCCAGGCGATCGGCAGGGAGGTCAGGCCCCGCAAGGTGAATGTCGGACGCCAGTCCGGCTCGTCGGGCTTCTCCAGCCGCAGATCGGGCAGTCGCGCCAGCAGGCTGCGGAATGCGATATCGGCTTCCACCCGCGCAAGCTGGGCGCCGAGGCAGAAGTGAATGCCGCCACCGAAGGACATCGGTCGCACATCCTTGCGGTCAACGCGGAAGCTTTCCGGTGCGTCGAACGCGGCGCCGTCGCGATTGGCCGACCCCAGCAGATTGATGATGTGGTCGCCCTTCGGAATGGTGACGCCATTGACCTCGACATCTTCCATCGCGGTGCGGCCGGTCATCTGCACGGAGGAATCGAAGCGCAGCATCTCCTCGATCGCGCCCGGCACCAGATCGGGATTGTCACGCAGCTTGGCGTACTCGTCCGGGTTCTGCAGCAGGGCGAGGAGCCCGTTGCCCAGCAGGTTGACGGTCGTTTCGTGCCCGGCGCCGAACAGCAGGATCACGTTTCCGACCAGTTCCGCCTCCGTCAGCCGTTCGCCGGCTTCCTCCGCCTGCACCAGGACCGTCGTCAGATCGTCCTGCGGTTCGGCGCGGCGGCGGGAGAACAGGTCGCGGAAATAGGCCTCCTGCCGCGAAAAGCCGTCGCCGATCTCCTGCAGTTCCTCTGCGCTGACCGGGGTCGGGTCGATCAGCCGCCCGGAGATCTTGGAACCGAACTCGAAGTGGCTGCGATCCTCCGGCGGGATGCCGAGCATGTCGCAGATCACGTTCACCGGCAGCGGATAGGCAAAGTCCCGGATGAAGTCCATCCGGCCGCGCGGTGCCGCCCGGTCCAGCAACTCATCGACAAGCGTCTGGATCTGGGGACGCAATCCGTCGATGCGGCGTGCCGTGAAGGCCTTGGAGACGAGGCCGCGCAGGCGGCTGTGGTCCGGCGGGTCCTGGACCAGCATCCATGTGCGCATGTTGGCGTAGACCGGATTGTCGAAGACATCGTCACCGTTACGCATCTTCATGCGCTCGTCGAAACCCTTCCCGAAGCGGCGGTCCTTCAGGATCATCTGCACGTCGGCGTAGCGGGATGCGACCCAGAATCCCAGGGGCGTCTTCATCAGCGGCTGGTTTTCGCGCAGCAACTCGAATGACGGGTAGGGATTGCGCAGGAACTCCGGCGAGAACGGGTTGAAGAGCGGTGCGTCGGCGACCGGTGTCTGTTCGTTCATGCTGTGCCTCCCGGGCAATGTCGGCAGAATTGATGACCGCCGTTCATTTATCCGGGAAGGTTAAACGCGAACCACCAGTTCCGGCAAGTCATCCATGTGCTGAAAAACCCCCTCCGCACCCGCATCCAGCAGCATCTGCCGGTCACGATCGTGATCACGGTGACTGCCGCCGGTGAAGCCCAGCGCCCGCATGCCCGCCGCGCGCGCCGCCTGCAGGCCGAAGGGGCTGTCCTCCACGACGACGCAGGCGCGCGGATCGACATTCATCTCGCGGGCGGCATGCAGGAAGAGGTCGGGCGCGGGCTTGCCGCGTTTCACCATGGTGGCGGAGAACAGTCGTCCGGCGAACAGATCGATGATCCCGGTCGTGCCGAGGGTGAGGGTCATCTTGCTCACCTCGCCGGAGGATGCGACGCAGGTCAGGGCCGTGATCCGCTCCACCGCGCCGCGCACACCGGGAATGGCCTTCACTTCCCGCGCCAGCACCTCGGCGGTGCCGGTCCGGATGTCGCTGACGAAGCTGTCGGGCAGCCGGACGCCAAATCTTTCAAGCACAAGCTCCGCGCAACTGCTCAGCGACAGGCCGACGAACGTCGCCTCCGTCTCCTCGACCTCTATCGCGACGCCATGGTCGTTGAGATAGCGGGTGAGCAGCCGGTTTGCCGGGCGCTCGCTGTCCACCAGGACACCGTCGCAGTCGAAGATGACGAGGTGGCTCATTCCGCGCAGGCTGCCGGCTTCGCGGGCGCGCGGCAGAGCAGCAGGCCATCATCGGTGACAGACCCGGCAATCAGCATGCCATCGATCCGCAGAACCCCGGTGGCGCCGCTGACCGGGTCGCCGTCCGGGTCATCATGCAACAGGGTGCAGCTGTCCGGCCTGTCCGGGTCGAGGGAGATCAGCCGTGTCGGCGCACTGCTGAAGAACGGCCACTTCCGCATGTAGAAATACAGGTCCATCGTGTCGGGATGCACGGCGGTCAGCAGGTTTCCGTCCACATCCATGTCCAGGTTGTCCGGTCCGCCGGGCACGGGAATGGTCCTGGCCGGTCGTTTCAGGCGCCCGTCGATCAGTTCGTAGGCCCTGATCCGGTCGGCCTGCGTCTCCGCCACATAGACAGTCGGTTTCTCGCCTTGGTCGACAAGGACGCCGTTCGCGAATGCCAGACGGTCATCAAGGATCTCCGGCGCGTCGGCGCGTGTGAGATCGACCATGGCGATCTTCGAACGCTCCTGTCCCAGCAGCAGTTCGAAGAAGGCGCCGATCCCGCCACAGGCGCCGCGATCCAGACTGACGATGGCGGTGTTCCCGTCCAGGGCGTCCAGGTCATTGGCGGCGCATATGTCTGGATGCGAATAGGTGCCTTCATGATCCAGCGCGCCATTCGGGGCGACGAAGAAGACCTCGATCGAGGTTCCGGCCGTGCCGTCATCGCGCCGCGCGGTTCCCATCTCGCGATGGTTGATCACCATCAGGCGCCCGGTCTGCTTGCCGATGCGCTGGTCCAGAAAGCCCGCCTTCGGCAGTTCCGGTTCCCACAGCGCGAACCCGTGCGGGTGCAGGACCTGATCCTCCTGAAAGAGTTCGGTGAGGTTCGGAACCGGCAGGTCAATCGGGCGCGAGACCTCGATGAATTCCCGCTTCAGGCGCGGGAACGAGATGGCATAGATGCCGTTGGCGACCGGTTCGTCCGCATCCCCGTCGGCCCAGCGATCATGGGCGGACAGCAGGATCCGCTTGCTGGGGGCGTGCCATGCCAGGTCCTCGATGCCGCGCAGCACCGCACCGGTGCTCGCATCGGTCAGATGCACCTCCCGGCAATCGGCGGCGTCGGCCGTCCCTGCAGACGGCACAGCGGCGATCAGGGCCGTGGACAGTGCGATCAGGACGCGCCGCGCTGCCCCCACAATTCCGTGGTGCTGGTCTGTTCTGGACATGGTTGCGCCCGAAACCCTTTCTGACGACGATGGCCTCACAGCCAGAGGATGACGAGAAGCGTCATTCGGTCAACCACCATTCCCGCCGCAGGGCAGGCGCTTCCCGGTCGGCGGTCCTGGCCTTCCCGCGCTGCATCAGGAGCTGCCCCGAGCATGAGTGTCACCCCCTCAGTCGTCGCACCACCACAGACGACAATGGCGCAGGCGCTGCTGGTCGGGACACTGACCATGTCGACGATGCTCTACGCCATGACGGTGACGATCGCCAATGTCGCCCTGCCGAAGATGCAGGGGGAGTTCGGCGCGACGCAGGACCAGATTGCCTGGGTCGTGACCTTCAACATCGTGGCGACGGCGGTGATGACGCCGCTGACCGGCTGGCTGATCGCGCGGCTGGGCCAGCGCAAGGTCATGATGTACTCGGTGGCGGGCTTCGCGATCTCGACGATGCTCTGTGGCATGGCGTCGTCACTGACAGAAATCGTGATCTATCGCGTGTTTCAGGGCCTGTGCGGCGCACCCATGGTGCCGACCAGCCAGTCCATTGTCCTGCAGGCCTTCACCAAGGACAAGCAGGCGAGCGTCATGTCGATCTTCGGCATGGGCGTGGTGATGGGGCCGATCATCGCGCCGACCCTCGGCGGTTACCTGTCTGAGGAATATGGCTGGCGCTGGGTCTTCTTCATGATCGTGCCCTGCGCCGTGCTGGCCTTTGCCGGTATCCTGGTGATCGTCCGCGATCTGGCCACGCCGGGCCGGATCCGTCTCGACTGGACCGGGTTCATCAGCCTGTCGATTGCCGTGGCCGCAACCCAGCTGATGCTGGACCGCGGCGAGCGGGAGGACTGGTTCGAGTCCATGGAGATCATGCTGGAACTCGGCCTGGCCGCACTGGCGTTCTACATCTTCATCGTCCACAGCCTGACAGCGGACAAGCCGTTCCTGAACTTCAAGCTGTTCAAGGACCGGAACTATGCCTTCGGGATGCTGTTCATCCTGATCTTCGGCATGCTGAACTTCACGCCGATGGTGCTGTTTCCGCCGCTGCTGCAGCACCTGCGCGGCTTTCCGGACACCGACATCGGCTGGCTTCTGGCGATGCGCGGTGTCGGCACGCTGATCGCCTTCACGGCCATGGTCTGGCTGTCGAAATATGACCCCAGACGCTGGATGACCCTCGGCTTTCTGATGCAGGGCATTGCCGGTCTCTATATCGCAGGCTTCAACATCAACCTGACGGCCTTCGACGTGGCCTGGACCAGCATGCTGCAGGGCTTCGGAGTGGGCATGACCTGGGTGCCGACGACACAGATTGCCTTTGCCACACTTCATCCCCGGGACGCGGGGGAGGGCAGTGCGGTCTTTCACCTGATCCGCAATTTCGGCTCCAGCCTGTTCATTTCCATCAGCATTGCCGTCGTCATCCGGACCAGCAACATCAACTATTCCGACCTGACGACCCATGCCTCGCCCTTCAACGAGAACTTCCAGTATCCATCCTCGGCGGGGGCCTGGAATCTGGACAGTCTGCAGGGGGTGGCCGCTTTCGCCGGCGAGATCGGGCGGCAGTCATCGATGATCGGGTATCTGAACGCTTTCTGGCTGTTCGGCGTTGTCTCACTCGCCGTCATTCCATTCCTCTGGATGGTGCGGTGGGAAGGGAATCGCTGAGTTGACGCCGGAGATCGTACGCTGGATCATCAATTCACGTTTCAGGGGAGATAAAGCATGAACGACCGGAGCGAAGCCGACATTGCCGAATGTCTGCAGCCGACCGACCTGATCGATTCCGATCATCCGGGAATCGTTGCCTTCGCCAGGAAGGTGGTGGGATTGGAGACGGACCCGAAGGCGAAGGCGATCAAGCTCTATTACGCCGTTCGTGATGACTTCTATTACGACCCCTATGGCGTGCGCATGACGCAGGATCATTTCCGCGCCAGTGCCTGTCTGGAGCGCAACAGCGGTTTCTGCATCACCAAGGCCGGTCTGCTGGCCGCGGCGGCGCGGGGGCAGGGCATTCCGGCGCGGCTGGGATTTGCCGATGTGCGCAATCATGTCTCCACGAAGCGCATGAGCGACCAGATGGGCACCGATGTCTTCTACTATCACGGCTTCACGGAGCTGTTCATCGACGGCAAGTGGGTGAAGGCGACACCGGCGTTCAATATCGAACTTTGCGACAAGTTCCGGATCATGCCGCTCGACTTCGACGGTGAGAACGATTCCGTCTTCCATCCGTTTACAGCGGATGGCGACCGGCACATGGAGTATGTGCAGGAGCGCGGGCATCGCAATGACATGCCCTTTGAGGAGATTCGCGACTGCTTTCGCGAGTTCTACCCCTACATGTTTGATGACGGGACCGCGATCGACGGTGATTTCGCGGCCGAGGCGGAGGCGGAGAACGCCTGATTTCCAAGGGGTTGGTTCGACGGTCCGGGACTGCGGCGCTTGGTCCGGGGATTTCGTGAGTCGCGGAACTGGTTGCAAAGCCTGACTGATGGCATAAGTCGCACAACAATCAATCCAGCCCGCGTTTGCCGCGAACGGAATTTTCTCCGGTCTCGCGCCTGTTGGGCTACTCCGTTTCCGTCGCTGACGGAGCTGCCATAGGAGTTCCGACGTGATCACGATCCGTGAAGCCCTCACCTTCGATGATGTCCTGCTCGCCCCGCGCGAATCCGGTGTTCTGCCGGGGGAGGTCAGCACCGCCACCAACCTGACGCGGGAAATCGCGCTTGGCGTGCCCGTCCTGTCTGCCGCCATGGACACGGTGACGGAGGCCCCCATGGCGATTGCCATGGCGCGGCTGGGCGGTATCGGCGTCATCCACAAGAATTTCACGGTCGAGGAACAGGCGGAGGAGGTGCGCAAGGTCAAGCGCTACGAATCCGGCATGGTCGTCAATCCGGTCACAATCTTCCCTGACGAGCCGCTGGCCAATGCGCTGGCGCTGATGAATACCCGGTCGATCTCCGGCATTCCCGTCGTGGAACGCAAGACCCGGCGTCTGGTGGGCATCATCACCAACCGAGACGTCCGTTTCGCCACCGACAAGCGCCAGCCGGTTTCCGAACTGATGACGCGGGAAGGCCTGGTGGTGGTTCAGGACAGCGGCGTGAACCGTGAAGAGGCGAAGCGGCTGCTGCATCAGCATCGCATCGAGAAACTGCTGGTGGTGGACGAGGACTATCGCTGTGTCGGTCTCGTCACCGTGAAGGATATCGAGAAGGCGGAATCGCACCCGCATGCCTCGAAGGACGCCCAGGGGCGCCTGCGGGTCGCGGCAGCCACCGGCGTGGGGCCGGAGGGGCTGCGTCGCACCGAGGCACTGATCGAGGCCGGTGTCGATCTGGTCGTCGTCGATACTGCGCATGGCCACAGCCTGCGGGTGCTGGAGGCCGTGTCGGAGATCAAGAAGCGCTCGAACTACACCCAGGTGCTGGCCGGCAATGTCGCCACCGCCGACGGTGCCCGCGCCCTGGTCGATGCCGGGGCCGACGCCGTGAAGGTCGGTATCGGTCCGGGGTCCATCTGCACGACGCGGGTCGTTGCCGGTGTGGGCGTGCCGCAGCTCACCGCCATCATGGATGCGGTCAGTGTCTGTCGGGATGCCGGGATCCCGGTGATCGCGGACGGTGGCGTGAAGTTCTCAGGTGACCTGGCGAAGGCAATCGCCGCAGGCGCGTCCTGCGCCATGATCGGCTCCCTGCTGGCCGGCACCGACGAGTCGCCGGGCGAGGTGTTCCTGTATCAGGGCCGGTCCTACAAGTCCTATCGCGGCATGGGCTCGCTCGGCGCCATGGCGCGTGGTTCCGCCGACCGCTACTTCCAGGAAGACGTGAAGAACGAACTGAAGCTGGTCCCGGAAGGAATCGAGGGGCGCATCGGCTACAAGGGTGCGGTCAGCCAGGTGGTGCACCAGCTCGTCGGCGGCCTGCGGGCGGCCATGGGCTATACCGGTTGCGTCGACATCCCGACCATGCACCGGAGCTGCGAGTTCCTGCGCATCACCAACGCAGGCCTGCGGGAGAGCCATGTCCATGACGTGGAGATCAGCCGGGAGGCTCCCAACTATGGCGGCGGACACTGATCGCGTCGGCACCGGGACGTGACCCCCGCCGCCAGACTTCAGGCCGCCATCGAACTGCTTGACCGGATCGAGACCGAGGCACCGGCCGCCGACTGGATCATGCGCGACTATTTCCGGAAGCGGCGCTACGCGGGGTCCGGTGACCGTCGCGCTGTTGGCCAGATCGTGTTCACGGTGCTGCGCCAGCGCGGGCTGATTGACTGGCGTCTGGTGCAGGGAAATCTGCCAATCACCAATCGCTTGCGGGTATTTCTTTCCCTGTTGCTTGAAGAAGACGCCGCTGCGCTGCCCGCTGAATCCACGGCCCATGGACCGGTTCCGCCCACGGCGGACGAGACCACGGCCCTGGACCTGGCCCGGACGCAGGATGCTGCCGAAGCGCCCCTGCCGGACCGTGCCGGTTTCCCTGCGCATCTGCTGGCGGACCTGACGGAGACCTACGGAGAGGGCGTGGAGCAGGAACTGCTGGCGCAGCTCCAGGACGTGGCTGCCGTCGATATCCGGGTGAACAGCCAGAAGTCGGACCGGGACACGGTCCTGGCGCGTCTGGAAACCGATGGCATCGGTGCCACGGCGTGGGGCTGGACCGGAACGGCGGTCCGGCTGGCAGGACGGCCGAACCTGAATGCGCATCCACTGCTGGGCGACGGCACCATCGAGATTCAGGATGCGGGCAGTCAGCTCGTCTCCGCGCTGGTCGGGGTGGAGCCGGGCCAGCAGGTTGCTGACTTCTGTGCCGGGGCAGGGGGCAAGACCCTGGCTATGGGCGCGCGCATGGAGAACCGCGGCGAGCTGCATGCGCTGGACGTGGACGTGCGCCGGCTGGAGCGGCTGCGGGCCAGGGCAACCCGTGCCGGACTGCGCAATGTGCAGAGCCGACGGATCGATCCGGAGGGCGACCTGCCGCAGGAACTGGTCGGACGCATGGATCGCGTCCTCGTCGATGCGCCGTGCTCCGGCAGCGGCACCTGGCGTCGCCAGCCGGAACAGCGCTGGCGCCTGGACGCGGCGCGACTGGAGCAGCATCAGGTGCGCCAGATACAGATTGCCGGACGTGCCGCCACGTTGCTGCAGCCGGGCGGCCTGCTGATCTACGTCACCTGCTCCATCCTGCGTGCCGAGAATGAGAGCGTGATCACAGAACTGATGCGACAGCTTCCGCATCTTGTGCGTGTCGATTGCCGGGATATGGCTGAAAAGGCCGGAGTATCACTGCCCGAAGGGGCTGTTACAGAGGCAGGGGAACTGCGGCTGTCACCGTATTGTCACGGCGTGGACGGCTTTTTTGCGGCTGTCCTGCGCAGCGATATCCGGTAGTGTCTGCAGCAGCCCGGTCACGATCAAACCACGTGAAGGAGTTTAATGATGTCGAAGTTTACGCGCGGCGTTGCGGTGGCCCTCACCATGGGTGCGCTTGCCCTGACACCGGTTGCGGTTTCGGCCATGGGATCAAGTTCCAGCGACGATTCCTCCAGCAGCAAGGCAAAGCCCTCGAATGCTGCCTATGACCGCGGTGTCGCCGCGGTGGAGGCTCAGGACTGGAAGACGGCGATCACCAACCTGGAACTGGCCACGGCCAAGGACCCGGGGAACGCGGACGCCTTCAACTATCTCGGCTATGCCTATCGCAAGAGCGGCAATTATCTCGACGCCCTCTCGTCCTACCGCACGGCCCTGGACATCGATCCGGAGCACAAGGGTGCGCACGAGTATATCGGTCAGGCCTATCTGGAGATCGGCAACATGGCCGAGGCGGAGAAGCATCTGGCTGCGCTCGATTCGATCTGCACCTTCGGCTGCGCCGAATATACCTCGCTGAAGAATGCGGTGGCCCGGGTAAAGGGTTCCTGAGACCACGGTTTTTCCGTGACCTCTCTGCCCGCTGGACAAGTCATGGCCATCCGCGTATCGGGTGGCCATGACTGACAGCGTTCTGATCGTCGATTTCGGCTCCCAGGTGACCCAGCTGATCGCACGGCGTGTGCGAGAGGCCGGGGTATTCTGCGAGATCGTGCCTTTCGACAAGACCACCGAAGGGCTGGCGCGACTGCAGCCCAAGGGGATCATCCTTTCCGGCGGCCCCGCCTCCGTTACCTTTGACCACACGCCGCGTGCGCCCCAGGCCGTCTTTGATGCCGGTCTGCCGATCCTGGGCATATGCTATGGCCAGCAGACGCTGGCACAGCAGCTCGGCGGCGGTGTCTCGCCCAGCGAGGAAAAGGAATTCGGCCGCGCCGATATCGAGGTCGTGGACGGTTGCGCCCTGTTCGACGGCGTCTGGTCCACAGGCCACAAGTATCGGGTCTGGATGAGCCATGGTGACCATGTCACCAGGCTGCCGCCGGGTTTCCGCGTCGTCGCAAGCTCCGTCAACGCCCCCATCGCCGCCATCGCCAACGAGGCGCGGCAGATCTTCGGACTGCAGTTCCATCCGGAGGTGGCGCATACCCCCGACGGTGCCCGCCTGCTGGCGAATTTCTGCCTTGGCGTCTGCAACTGTGCCGGCGACTGGACCATGGCAGCCTTCCGCGACGACTCCATCCGGCGCATTCGGGAGCAGGTGGGCGACGGGCGCGTGATCTGCGGTCTTTCCGGTGGTGTCGATTCCGCCGTCACCGCCGTACTGGTGCATCAGGCAATCGGGGAGCAGCTGACCTGCGTCTTCGTCGATACCGGTCTGATGCGGATGGGGGAGGCGGACGAGGTCGTCAGCCTGTTCCGCGACCACTACAACATCCCGCTGGTGCACAAGAATGCGGAGCCCATGTTCATGGGCGCGCTGGCCGGGGTCAGCGACCCGGAGACCAAGCGCAAGATCATCGGCAAGCTGTTCATCGACGTGTTCGAGGAAGAGGCGAAGGCCATCGGCGGCGCCGATTTCCTGGCCCAGGGCACGCTCTATCCCGATGTCATCGAGTCGGTCTCCTTCGCGGGCGGTCCGAGCGTCACCATCAAGTCGCACCACAATGTCGGCGGCCTGCCGGAGCGGATGAACATGTCGCTGGTGGAGCCGCTGCGTGAACTGTTCAAGGATGAGGTTCGCGTCCTGGGCCGTGAACTCGGCCTGCCGGAGATCTTCGTCGGTCGCCACCCGTTCCCCGGACCCGGCCTCGCCATACGGCTGCCCGGCGAGATCACCAAGGAGAAGGCCGATACCCTGCGCAAGGCCGACGCGATCTACCTCGACGAGATCCGCAAGGCCGGGTTCTACGACGACATCTGGCAGGCCTTCTCCGTGCTGCTGCCGGTCAAGACGGTTGGCGTGATGGGGGATGAGCGGACCTACGAGAGTGTCCTCGCCCTGCGCGCGGTCAATTCCACCGATGGCATGACCGCCGATTTCTATCCGTTCCCCCACGATTTCCTGGGCCGCGTCGCCACCCGCATCATCAACGAGGTCCGCGGCGTCAACCGTGTCGTCTACGACGTGACCTCGAAGCCGCCGGGCACCATCGAATGGGAGTGATGGTCTTGCGCAGTCCCGCTCCGGCCACGCTTCATTCGGACGGCTGAGGGGAAGGGACCGTGAAGGTCTGCATCTCTGGCGCATCGGGAAAGTCGGATCGTTCCATGATCGGGCCTTGCCCTGCGCGCAGTCGGTTCCGCCGGTGGCGCGGGTGCCGGTCAGTATCCGTTCCCCTGGATTGCCTCCAAGTCCTGGTAGGGTCCGTCGACGAGAGGAGGCGGATGAATGAAGCGATCATGGTTGACGGAAAAGCAGATCATCGGGGTCTTGCCGCAAGGTCGGAGGTATCGCGAACTCAGAACCTGTCGCCACGGAACTGACCGGTCGAACAGGCGAGGCGACAGGATTGATCCACGGGATCCTTGGCTATGACCTCGCCGACAAATGATCAGATGATCAGATGACGAATGTCAGATAAGATATGAGCTGGATTGAGTCCGTTACTATGACCATGGTGTTCTTTAAGTGCGGAAGAATTGGCCAGAATGCACGAAATCATCAAGCAAGGTTTGTCATACTGGGGAAGTATTTGTCGGGGCCGAACCACGCCGTTGCGATCTGATTTCAATCCAATGCATATACCCGGGCTTCTGCCCAACATGATTTTGTTGGGTGTGGTCGATGGCGGGCGAGATTTCGAATATCGCGTGATAGGTGAGAATATCAAGTCGATACTATTTGAGAATTATACCGGTCGGTTTCTGAGCTCTCAGCCGCATGTGGAACCTGACGGACCGCTGATGACGCAACTCAGGGAAGCGGTTCAAACAGGCAGGCCGGTCAGGAGCCCGATCGAGTATATCGGACCACACAGCGATTTTCGCAAACTGGACGAGATCAACCTGCCACTCGCCAATGAGAGCGGTCAGGTCACCCATCTTTTGATATTCATAGTCCTGGTTGATAAGTTGAAATCTGAATAGCCCCGCGTTTTCGAAGCACTCCCGGTTCACGTTTTTTTCTGCCGTTCGCACGCGACAGGCGACAGCTTCCCGTTCCTCAGGTGCTTGCGCTTCGGGTCTTGTGCCTTGACAGTCATGCGTCAGTTTCCGATATTTCTGTCATGACAGAAAAAACGGAAAATACGAAAAACCTCCCCAAGGCCGTTGAGCAGTTCGTTCTGCAATGGGGCGATCTTGGCGGGCAGTGGGGGGTCAACCGGTCGGTGGCCCAGATCCATGCGCTGCTGTTTCTCGCCGATGGTCCGATGACGGCTGAGGACATCTCGGAGCAACTGGGACTTGCGCGTTCCAATGTCTCGAACAGCATTCGCGAGCTGATCGGCTGGAAGCTGATACGGCGTATCCCGGTCTTTGGTGACCGGCGCGACCACTACGAGGCCGAGGGGGATCTGTGGCAGGTCCTCACCTGCATTGCGCAGGGCCGGAAGGAGCGCGAGATCGACCCTGCCATCGCCTCATTGCGACAGGTGCTGGCATTGGCTGATGGCGATCCGAAAGTCAGCAGGGTCGCGCGCAACCGCCTGCATGAACTGAATGACTTCATGACGACCCTTGATACGTGGTTCGGGCAGATGATCACCATGCCGCCCAGCACTCTGATGCGGCTGATCCGGCTCGGCAGCCGGGTCGCGAACCTGCTGGGGGCGGGAAGGACCGCACGGAAGGCTGATTCAGATTAGTCAGAGTCGGTCCGGCCTCGGTCCGTGCAGGTGAGACGAAGGACAGGAGAGGGTGAGATGAGCGTGGCTCCCGATTGCTACCCGGTTCACGATGCGCGGCGCGACCAGGCGAATCATGACCATGCACCCACGCTGCCCGATATGCGGTTTCGTGCCCTGCTCGGGGCCGTGGTGTGGGCACGGCTGCCGGAGGCTGTGCGCGACAGGTTCAGCAAGCGTCTCCAGCCCGGTCAGGCGGTCACCTATGTCGGCAGTATCGTGGAGAGCCGCCGAAATCTTGCGGGACGACTGGTTGCCGAGGTTGCCCGACTGGTCGGCGCGCCACTGCCTCTCTCGGATGCTCTTGGGGTCCCGGCTGTCGTCTCGGTGACAGAGGATGCGGCCTCGAAGGGCCAGTTCTGGACCCGCATGTACGGTCGCGCGCAGGGGTTCCCGCAGGTCATCCACAGCAGCAAGCGTTTCGATGGTCCGACCGGGCTGGAGGAATATGTCGGCTGCGGGTTCGGCATCGCGCTCAGGGTCAGCGCGGACGACAAGGCACTGTACTTTCACAGTGATCACTGCTTCCTGAAGGCGGGGAAACGACGCTTGCGGATACCGGCAGAGCTGGCCCCCGGCGCACTGACCGTCAGCCATGTGGATCAGGGCAGCGGCCAGTTTGCGTTCGTCCTGTCGCTCCGCCACCCGCTGCTTGGCGACATGATCTTCCAGAAAGGAACCTTCCGGGAGGCCTCGGTGCGCGAGGCGTCGCAGGCCCTGACAGTGAACTGAAGGGCGATCAAGGGAACTTTGGCGTTTACAGACGGTTTACCAGCGTCCCATACCTTGCGTGTGAAACAAGAGCTGTTTGGGGGCAGGGCGAAATCATGGCGAGTGTCATTCCGCGGATGGATCTGGACGAATTCACCGATGCCGAGCGCTGGCAGGCGGATGATCTGGTGCGCCAGTACGGGGACGGTGCCGAGAGTGTCACCACCGAGCGGATCATCGCCGCGCTGGAGGAGGGGCAGATCGACCGTATCGTCTCCGCCGTCCGCGTGCGGCGCTGTGTGCGGACCGTGATGCAGAAAGAGCCTTACATGCGTCGCCTGTCGGACAAGATCGCTGCCGCGGTGGAACAGGCCATGGAGCAGGGCAGGGTGCAGCTCGCCCAGCGTCTGCAGCCCGCTTTCGCCGCCGCCCGCGACGCCGAGAAGCAGTTCGTCAGCGACCGCCGCCAGAAGGTCGCGAACTGACGACTGCCCGGAGTTTTTCCGGGTTCCGGACGCTGTAGACCCGACGGATCACTCCCTCCGACACCTCGATACCCAGTATCTGGTCCGGTTCGCCGTTCAGGTGAACCAGCAGGGCTGGCCGACCGTTCACCATCAAGGGGCGGAATTCCAGGCTGTCGCCGCGTTCCATGGCCTTGCGTGTGACGCCCACGTGGAACCTGGCAATCCTGTCCGGCCCCATGATCGGGCGCAGTGCCGAGATACGGACGCCGCCACCATCCGCATAGGCGATGGCATCTTCCGACAGCAGGGCCGTCAGAGCCGCCACGTCACCGTTGCCTGTGGCACTGACAAACCGTTGCAGCAGTGCCAGGTGCTGTTCGTTCGTTGCCGGTTGCTTCGGCTGATCCTGCCGTACGGCCTTGCGGGCCCGGCTGGCGAGCTGGCGGCAGGCAGCCTCCGACCGCTGCAGGGCACGCGCGATTTCGGGGAACGGCGTGTCGAAGACGTCGTGCAGCAGGAAGGCCGCCCGCTCCGCCGGTGACAGCCGTTCCAGCGTCAGCAGCAGCGCGAAGGAGAGGTCGTCGGCCAGAGCCGTTGCAGCCTCCGGCGACATCTGTTCCGCATCCGGCACAGGTTCCGGCAGCCAGGGCCCGACATAGAGTTCACGCTGCGCCCGCGCGCTCTTCAGCCGGTCCAGGCACAGGCGCGTGGCCACGGTGGTCAGCCAGGCATGCGGCGCACGCAGCGCCTGCGTGTCCGCGCCCTGCCACCGCAGCCAGGTGTCCTGCACGATATCCTCCGCGTCCGTGCGACTGCCCAGCATGCGGTAGGCCAGACCCAGCAGTCGCGGTCGCGCCGCCGAGAAGGTGGCCGACGAGGGGGCGCTGCGGTCCATCCGGTCAGGCCGCTTTCCGGTGCATGTCGACCACCCGTGACCCGAGCTGGATACGCTGACAGGCCTGCCCGAAGCCAAGCCCGGTCTTCACCATCGGGAAGATGCGCCCGATCTGTGTCGCGAATGTCAGATCGACGATGGCCTGGTCCCCATGGGCCGCCCGAACGGCCTCCCGCGCGGCATCCAGTTCGAGCGTCCGTCCGACCAGTGCCGCAGCGAAGCGATACCCGAGGGCCGTTGCGCCGCTCATGCGTGCCTCTGCCCCGGTCAGCACCGCGTCGATCTGGTCGTCCGTCATCCCGGCCTCCCGCGCCATGTCGGTCGTGATCTGCAGGCAGGGCCCGCAATCCTCATGCATCGCGCCAACCAGTTTCGCGGCACAGGCCGCATCGCGCGGTGCCGCTTCCCTGTGGCGGGCCAGCGCCATGACCGGACGAAAGCCGAAGAAGCCGCGCGGGCTGACCTTCAGCAGGTACTCCAGATAGCTGACATCATAGTCGTAGTGGCGGCCAAAGGCCCGCAGTGCCCGCCGGGCGAGGAAAGTGCGCATGTCCGTTCTCCTGCATCGTTTCATCTGTGACACGGACTTGACGATGCAGGGTCGCCGATTGTGACAGACGGCTTCAGATTTCCAGTCGGTAGACCCTCTTCGCGGTGTCATGAAACAGGTTCTGGCGCTCCGTATCCGAATAGGCGGCAGCGATCAGCTTGAAGGCATTCCAGAGCACGGGGTAGGAAACGGAGAGCTTGTCGACCGGGAAATTGCTTTCGAACATGCAGCGGTCAGGCCCGAAGCAGTCGATGGCATGGGCGTACCAGTCCCCGGTGGCCGCCACCAGCTCCCGTGCGGTGGGGGGCTTGTCGCGGTGGTGCCAGGCAAAGCCGTTGATGGCCATGTTGATGCCGCCAAGCTTGGCCACGACGTTGGGACAGGTTGCCAGTTCGGCGAAATCGCCTTTCCAGACCTCGAAGATCTCGTCGCGCTTGCCGGCATAGGGACCGATGCCGACAGGGCCGATGAAATGGTCGGCGATGATGGTGGTTTCCGGGAAGGCGCGGGCCAGGGCGGTGACTTCCCTGATCTGGTGGTGATAGGCCCAGGCTTCGAACGTCAGTCCACGCGGGGCCAGGCAGGCGAATCCTTCCCGGAAGGTCGGGTCGGCCAGCATGCCGGGGAACGGGTTGGTGTGGGAGTTGCGGACCGCGTCACTGGCGTCGAACCCGGCGGCGTGGCGAATGCCGCGAAAGCGGGCCGGGGCGGCACGCTGATGTGCCTCCAGCACCTCGTCCACCGCCGCGCCCAGGTTCAGATCGGCCAGGCTGACGATGCCCGCACAGGCGCGGATGGGACCATAGTTGCCGGACGCGCTTCTGGCCGCGACGCCATTGACGAATTCCGTCTCGCCAACCGGTTTCTGGGCCTCCGGTCCGTCGGCGCGGTACATCACGCCGCATTCGACGAACACGGTCGCGACAACATTATGACCGCTGCCGGTATCGGCCAGCAGTTCCTCGAACAGGTAGCGACTGCCGGGCAGCGCCTTCACTGCCGGCTTGTCCCAGAGGTGATGGTGCGGATCGATGATCGGCTGGCCGGGATCGATGATCTCTTCCTGAACCTGATCCAGCCATTCCTGATTGATTGCCATGCCATCATTCTCCCCGATCATCAGCATTCATCTTTTCAGCAGGATCGGGATCATGCCATGCTCCGCGCGGCGATGCATTGCATCTGCCCCCCCCTTCCAACTGGAGCGCCACTATGACCTATGGTCTTGGTCTGTATCTGAAGGACGGTATCGTCATCACGGCGGATACCCGCACCAATGCGGGCGTCGATCACGTGGCAACGGTACGCAAGCTCAACCTGTTCCAGCAGCCTGGACAGTCGATCATGGTTCTGGCCAGCGCGGGCAACCTGGCCACGACACAGGCGGTTGCCACGATCCTGGAGCAGCGCACCCGCCAGCCCGGACATGCAACCAACCTCTTCGAGGCGCCGACGATGTTCGATGCCGCCACCATGGTCGGCAACGTGTTGCGGGAAGTCATGACAGCCCATGCCAATCACGTGCAGGGATATGGCGACCCGAGTGCCAGCATGCTGTTCGGAGGCCAGGTCAGGGGGGAGGGCCATTGCCTGTTCCTGATCTACTCCGCCGGCAACTTCATTCAGGCGACGTCCGATACCTGCTTCCTGCAGATCGGGGAACTGAAGTACGGCAAGCCGATCCTGGACCGGGCCTTCCGCTTCTCCACCACCAGCATGGCCGACGCGGTGAAGCTTTCGCTGCTGTCCTTCGATGCCACGGTGCGTTCAAACCTGTCGGTGGCACCGCCGTTCGACATGATCTGCTATCGCGCCAATTCGCTGGAACCGCTGGAGATCAGGCGGTTCGAGAAGAATGATGCCTATTACTCCGACGTCCGGCGCAGCTACAGCCAGTCACTGCGGGAGACGGTGGCCAACCTGCCCGTCATCGACTGGCCGGGAATGATTCCGCCGAATGGTCAGTAAGGCGCGCTTTCAGACGGTGTAGCGCCGGACGTGGGTCACGGATCCATAGCCGCCGCGGGTGCGGGCAAAGACGGTTTCGACGGGTTCGCGGGTCACCATCATGTGGGTGGCGTTGGCATGGATCAGGTGGCCCGCGCCGTCCGCGATCATGCAATGGCCGGGGAAATACACCAGATCCCCGTGCTGCAGATCGTGCATGTCGGCGGGTTTCGCCACGTCCTGGCCGAGTTCGTCGCGCTGCATGTCCGAATCGCGCGGCGGCGTCCCGCCCAGTGCCTGCACGGCCACCTGAATCAGGCCGGAGCAATCGAGGCCCAGGCTGCTGCGTCCCCCCCAGAGATAGGGCGCGCCGAGGTTGCGCAGGGCCACGGCGACGACGTCAGCCTCCGGCGCATCAAGGGGCCGGATGTGGTTGGCCATGATGTGGCGACCGTCCGCCAGCACCGCAAACCGGCCTTCGACGGCGACGATGCTGATGCGCGCACCCAGCGTGACCCGGCCGACGGGCGGGTCCTTTATCGTCGGGTTCCGGAACAGATGACTGAGTCTGGCGCTGACCATGTGGGTCGGTGGGGCCGCGTCATCGAAGGAGAGGCCATCGAGCCGGACATGCCCGACATAGCCATCCAGGTGCCCCTGGACCCAGGCCCAGCCGTCGCGCTGTTCATAGACGGCCACATCCTCCCCGAACAGCAGCTCGGATATCTGCATGGCCTGCGGTTCAGGTCGCGCCTGGATCGACAGGGTTTCCCGAACGACACGTGCGGTGACCGGTTCCACGAAACGCGCGGCTTCTACCTGACCCCGAAGATATTCGGCGGCGAGGTCGTCGCGGTAGGGATGGCGGCGGTGATCAAGGGGGGTGGCGTTGCGCATGGCGGGGATTGTTCACTGCCCCGCGCTGCATCGCAAGTGCGGGTCGGTGATGGCGGGCAGAAGACGCGATTCCCTGGTGAAACGCAGTGCGCCGTCGCATCGGGAGGTCCCCCGCGCGACGGCGCAAACGCGTCCGGTTGTCGTTGAAGGTCTCAGGCAGCGGGGCGCTGGGCGAGGCCTTCCATGATCGTGCGGTTGATTTCGATCAGCGGCTCGATGCTCTCGCCGCCGCGCATCACGGCGCTGGAATACTTGTCCACCCACAGCGACAGGGAGATGACTGAGGCACGGATCGCATCCGGCAGGCCGTTCTCGTCGCGGCTGCAATCACTCAGCAGGGTGCTCCAGAGCCGGCGATTGCGGTACAGCGCATCGACGACGGCACGGTCGTGCCGGGGGGTGTCCTTCACCTGCATCAACTGACGCGTGATGTCGGCAAAGAGGCGGTATTCGGTGTCACGCGGGTTCTCGGCGACCCGCTGGGTCCGGCTATACGCTTGCAGGCTCATGATGCAGTCTCTCACTTTCGAAATCGAGCAGCTTCCGGCAGAGCGTCAGACCCTTGTAGTACTGACGATCCATGACGCACTGGCTGACGGCGACACAGGTGGAAAGGGCTTCGGGATCGGTCAGGACCCCCATGAACTCCGACATGCGCATGACGAATTCTTCGTAGAATCGCGGTCGGACCTTTTCGTCGAGATACATCGACATGATGGCGAAATAGATGCGCTTCGAGGGCGTATCGACATCGTCGGCCTTGAGGATATCCCGCTCCCGCAGGATCGAGGCCTTGTTGTGAAGGACCAGCGTGGCTCTGCGGTCGCCATTTGCAATGACGGCACCGTTGATCACGAATTTCTCCCCTGGTTTCAGGGTCAGCTTCAGGGCCATTCGTTTTTTCCGGCCGGACTACCGACCGCCTTCTGACGCGAACTGTTGACGGGTCCGTCTGCGGACCGTGAACGAACCTTGCCCCCGTGCTGGTTGAATTATCGTTAACGCTACCGGCAACCGGATTTCCGGGGGATCAGGATCATCTGACGGGCCGCCTTAAACGTTTCTTAAGCCTGACAGGGCTGAATGCGGGACTGTTGATCAATCCGGTACGAGAGGTTTCGGCATGGCCCGCAACGCCGCGCGCAAGAAGAACTCGGACGCCAGCCTGCGTCAGGACGCTCCGACCCTGGGTCGCAACATCATGCAGGCCGGGACCTATCAGATCATGGCGACGCTGCAGACGGTCGATGATGACCGGAAGCCTTCCCGCGCCGACCTCAAGCGCGCGGTTCAGCACCTCAGGCAGGGAAGCAGGTTCGCCGGGCAGGGCAGGTTCGACGACGCGGCGGTCGAATTCCTGCAGGCGCATGTGCTTGACCCGGCCAATGCCGACACGTTGCTGGTGCTGGGCAACAACCTGCGGCACGCAGGGCAGGTGCAGGCGGCGGTGCACGTGCTGGAGAAGGCACTGAAGGTGTCCGGCGAGGATCCCGAGATCATCTATGGCATCGGCCTGCTGGCGCAGGACCTCGGCATGCTGAAGGCGGCGGAGAACATGTTCGCGCTGGTCATGCAGCGCACACCCGACGACAGCCGTGGCCCGATTGCGATGGCGTCGGCGAAGCGCGCGGGCGGTGACTATGAGGCCGCCATCGATACCCTGAAGTTCGCGGTGCAGACGAAGGTCGAGGATCCGACACTCTGGCAGGCGCTGGCCGTCACGGTGGCGGAGGCGCAGGGTGCCGATCAGGCCCGCCCGTTCTTCGACGAGGCGCTGCGGCTCGCGCCGGAATTCGAGATCGCCTACGCCAACATCGGCCATGCCTATTCGGCGGAGGGGCGTTTCGCGGAATCGCTGCCATATCTGGAGAAGGCGGTGAGCATGCGTCCCGACGATGCCGATACCCGCTTCAACTATGCCTCGTCACTGCTCGGCACGGGCAACCTGGAGAAGGGCTGGGCCGAATACGAATGGCGGCTGGACCGTCGCCGCGGTGACTCCGTGGTCTTCGTCCATGACCTGCCGCGCTGGCACGGCGAGGACATTTCCGACAAGACCCTGCTGATCTCCGACGAACAGGGTATCGGCGACGCCATCATCTTCGCCAGTGCCTTCCAGGAAGTCATCGACCTGGCCGGTCACGTCATCATCGAATGCGACCGCCGCCTGGTGAGCTGGTTCCAGCGTTCCTTCCCGCAGGCAACGGTGCACCGGCATGTCACCTTCCGGTCCAACAACAAGATCCACCGTCACTATGGCTGGCTGAAGGACGAAGAGGTTCCGAAGCCGGACCTGTTCATTCCCTCCGGTTCCCTCTTCAGCATCTTGCGTCCGGACATGGAGAGCTTCCGGCGCGGCGACAGCTATCTGACGCCGGACCCGGAGCGCGTGGCCTTCTGGAAGGCGCGGTTCGATGCGCTGGGGGAGGGGCCGAAGGTCGGTCTCTGCTGGTCCGGCGGCTTCGTGACCCCGATCCGTTCCAAGGGCTACATGTCGCTGAGCGACTTTCAGCCGTTCTTCGATCTGGCGTCGAAGGGCGCGCACTTCATCGACGTCATGTACAAGGACGCCAGCGAGGATCGCGCCCGTCTGAAGACGGAATTCGGCATCGACCTGCATGACTGGGACGACATCGACCGCCGCAACGAACTCGACGAAGCAGCGGCCTATACGGTTGCGCTGGATTTCGTGGTGTCCATTTCGTCGTCGCCTGTCGCCATCGCGGGCGCGGTGGGCGTGCCGACAGTCACCCTGCTGCACAAGCCTGACCGGTTCCACTTCGGTGCGGGGATCGAGCCATGGTTCCCGAAGGCCGAGATATTCGTTGCCACCAACCGCGCCGAATGGCCGGCCGTCCCCTGCAAGGCGGCCCGCATCGCGACGGGTCGGCGGCTGGGTCTGGAACCGGCACTGGAACGCAGCGATGCATGACCTGGTCCCGATCATCGTCCAGGCCCGCACCGGATCGACCCGGTGTCCGGCCAAGGTGATGCGCCCCGTCGCAGGGCGTCGGCTGATCGACTACACGCTGGATGCGCTGGAGCGCTGTCGTGTTGCCCGCCCGCTGATCGTGGCAACGTCAGACGACGCGCTGGATGACGCGCTGGCAGCCCATTGCACCGCCCGCAACGTGCCCGTGATACGCGGGCCGCTCGACGATGTGGCCGGGCGCTTCCGGACCGTGCTGGAACGCTTCCCCGTCCGCGCGTTCGTCCGGGTCTCCGGCGACAGCCCGCTGATCGACCGGCGGCTGGTTGATGATGCGGTAACCCGGTTCCGCAACGGCGGTGCCGATGTCGTGACCAATGTATTCCCGCGCACCTTCCCCAAGGGGCAGTCGGTCGAGGTGGTGTCTTCGGACGCATTCCTGTCGGCAGAGGCGGAGATGACCGACGCGTCGGACCGTGAGCATGTGACCCCCTGGTTCTACCGCAGCCCGGATCGCTATCGCATCGTCAATATCACTTCCCGGTTCGACAGTGGCGAGACCTCCATGGTGGTGGATACGGAAGAGGACTTCGAGCGCTTTCGCGCCGTCGCCCGCGACCTGAATGCGCCGACATGGCGCTATCGCTGGGATGAACTCGCCGAACTGCCCCGGACCACGGGCCAGGTGGCGTCATGATCCAGGCGGGGATCATCGGCCTGGGCGTAGGTGAACGTCATATCGGTGGCTATGAACGTCATCCCGAATGCCGCGTCACGCGACTGGCCGATTTCTGTCCCACCAAGCGGGCTGACGTGCGCACACGTTTCCCGGACCGGGAAATCGCGGACAATGCGGATGCCGTGCTGGACGACCCGGACGTTTCCATCGTCTCCATCGCCTCCCACGATCAGGATCATTTCGCGCAGGTGATGCGGGCGCTGGACGCCGACAAGCATGTCTTTGTCGAGAAGCCGCTGGTGCTGGAAATCGACCATGCGCGCCAGATCCGGGCGAAACTGAACCAGAAGCCGCACCTGAAGATCTCCTCGAACCTGATCCTGCGCCGCTGTCCCCGTTTCCTGAAGCTCAGGGCTGACATCGCGGCAGGGGATTATGGCCGCCTGTTCCACATCGACGCCGATTACCAGTATGGCCGCATCCACAAGCTGCTGGGCGGCTGGCGCGGTGAATTGCCGGGCTACAGCCTGGTGCTGGGGGGCGCGGTCCACATGATCGACCTGGTGCTCTGGCTGACCGGTGACCGCGCGGTGGAAGTGACCGCCATGGGCAACCGCATCGCCACCGCCGACAGCGCCTTTGCCAACTTCGACCTGGTGCAGGCGCTGGTCCGTTTCGAGAGCGGCATGGTCGCGAAGATCGGCTGCAACGGCGGCTGCGTGCACCCGCATTTCCACAAGCTGGAGGTCTACGGCACGAACGCCAGTTTCGTTAACGGTTTGGAAAGTGCGTTTGTTTACCGTGATCGGCATCCCGGCAGAAGGCCGGAAACAATGAGGGAGGCCTATCCCGGTGTCGACAAGGGTGACCTGTTACATGATTTCGTGGACGCGGTGCTGCATGACCGCGCGCCGGAGGTGAGTGCAGATGACGTATTCCGCTCCCTCGCCGTCTGTTTCGCCATCGAACGCGCCGCTCACACCGGCAAGTCCATCGCTGTCGAGCAGCTCTGACAATTCCGCTTTCCGCCAGATCCATTTCGGCCGTCCGATCATCGGCGAGGCCGAGCGCCGTGCCGTGCTGGAGGTGCTGGAAAGCCCGATCCTGGTTCACGGTCCCCGTGCCCTGAAGTTCGAGGAGGATTTCGCCGCCTTCACCAATGGCGGGCAGGCGATCACCGTCTCCTCCTGCACCGCAGGGCTGCATCTCGGCTATTTCCAGCTTGGTCTGGGGGCCGGGGATGAGGTCATCGTGCCCGCACAGACCCACACCGCCACCGCGCACGCCGTCGAATATGTCGGCGCGAAGCCGGTGTTCGTGGATGCGGAACCGGAAACAGGCAATATCGACATCGACCGGATCGAGGCGGCGATCACCCCCGCCACGAAGGCAATCTCCATCGTCCATTACCTGGGCATGCCGGTCGACATGGTGCGCATCAACGCCATTGCCGCGAAGCATGGCCTGTTCGTCATGGAAGACGCGGCGCTGGCCGTCGGCACCTACCTGGACGGCATCCACGCCGGTCTGATGGGCGACATGGGCTGCTTCTCCTTCTACCCCGTCAAGCACATGACGACGGCGGAGGGGGGCATGGTCCTGACCCGTGACGACGCGCTGGCCGAACGCATCCGCCGCAAGAAGGCCTTCGGCCTGGACCGCACGGTGACGGAGCGCAAGGAACCCGGCGTCTATGACGTCACCCAGCTCGGCTTCAACTACCGCATGAACGAGATGCAGGCGGCGATGGGGATCGAGCAGCTGAAGCAGGTCCAGGGGTTCCTGGATGCGCGTCATGCCAACTATGAACGGCTGGAGGCCGGGCTGAAGGAACTGGACGGTCTGCACCTGTTCCAGTCCAGCAATGGCCGGTTCCAGAGCAGTCATTACTGCCTGTCGGTGGTGCTGAAGGGCGCCCGGGCATCGCGGCGTTCCGACGTTGCGGCGGCGCTGAACGCACAGGGCGTGGGCACCAGTGTCTACTACCCCGGCCCGGTCCCGGCACTGGCCTACTACAGCGACAAGTACGGCCTCCGCGCGGAGGACTTTCCCAATGCGACCGAGATCAGCCGGTGTTCCATCGCGCTGCCCGTCGGCCCGCATCTGAACCATGACGACATGGATTTCATCATTCACGCCATGAAGAAGGCTTTGCACGATGTCCGTTGAAACCAACTTTCACACAGAGCAGTCGGCACTGACCGGCAAGAAGGTCGTGATCATCGGCGGTGCCGGGTTCATTGGCCACAACATGGCGCTGAAGATGAAGTCGCTCGGCGTCGAAGTGGCCGTGATCGACAGTCTTGGCGTCAACAACTACTACGCCATCGAGCGGGAGCGTTACACGAACCCGAACGGCGAGATCTATCTGAACTTCATCAAGCAGCGGATGAACCTGCTGCATCAGGCCCAGGTGCCGTTCATCGAGGCGGATGCCCGTGACTACCATGCCCTGTCAGAGGCGCTGGAAGACCTGAACCCGGACTACATCGTGCATCTGGCTGCCGTTTCGCACGCCAACCGCTCGAACAAGGACCCGTACTCCACGTTCGACCATTCGCTGCGGACCCTGGAGAACGCGCTGGACGCTTCGCGCTCCACGCGCCTGAACGTGCAGCGGTTCGTCTATTTCTCGTCCTCCATGGTCTACGGCACCTTTGCCGACGGCATCGTGGACGAGGAGACCACCTGCAACCCGATGGGCATCTATGGCGCGCTGAAGTTCGCGGGCGAGAAGATGGTGATCGCCTACAATCAGGTCTTCGATCTGCCCTACACGATCGTGCGTCCCTCCGCGCTGTACGGGGAGCGCTGCGTCAGCCGCCGTGTCGGCCAGGCGCTGATCGAGAACGCGCTGCGCGGCAACACGCTGACCATCAATGGTGATGGTACCGACTGCCTGGACTTCACCTACATCCAGGATCTGGTTGGTGGTGTGATCGCGGCGCTGGCATCGCCCGACGCCGCCAACGAGATCTTCAACCTGACCTATGGCCAGGGCCGTTCGCTGAACGAGATGGTGGAGATCATCCGGGAGCATTTCCCCGGCGTCGAAGTGCGCCACAATGATCGCGACAGCCTGATGCCGGAACGCGGTACCCTGTCGGTGGACAAGGCCAGGAGCCTGATCGGTTACCGTCCGAGCCATCCGCTTGATGTCGGCTTCGTCGATTACATCAACTGGTACAAGGACAACTGGGCCAGCTTCATCGGGACGAACACCGCCCCGGATGACGGCCAGGTCGTCTATCTGAAGCGGCGTGCCTGGGCGTGAACGCGCATGCTCCCATGGCGCTGCGGCCGGATGACTGGCTGTCCGGCCTGCTGGGCAAGTCTGTCTGGCATCTGACACCGTCCGCCGAACCCGGACGGGCCATCGAACTGCCTGACGGCGAGCCGTGCTTTGTCGATGCACGCCTGCCTGTTTCCCGTACCGAAGTCTCACGTCGGCTGGAGGACAAGGGGTTCCGCCTGGTCGATACGGGCATGAACTTCGAACGCCCCGTCTGGGGCGCGGCCAACAGCCGGTTCAGCCGGGCGGCAAAGCCGAAGGATCGCGCGGCGGTGGAGAGCATCGCCGAACGCAGCTTTTCCTTCAGCCGGTTCCATCTGGATCCGATGGTGACGACGAATACCGCCAACGAGATCAAGCGCCAGTGGGCGGGCAACTGGTTCGAAGGCAAGCGCGGCGACGGCATGATCGTGGCCGAGGTCGATGGTGTGACGGCCGGGTTCCTGCAGTACCTGCGTTCGGGGGATGTGCTGACCATCGACCTGGTGGCGGTCGACAATCGCTACCGGGGCAGGGGACTGGCACGCGACATGATCGCCTGGTCCGAGTCCATGGTGCCGGGAATTGCCATCCTGCGGGTCGGCACACAACTCGCCAACGCCGCTTCGCTGCGCAGCTATATGGGCGACAACTTTCGCCTGATCGCCTCCAACTACGTCTTTCATTACCACGGGTGAGCGCCATGCAGATCGCAGGCAGGAACACGAACGACGCAACCTTCATCATCGCCGAGGTCGGCAACAATCACGAAGGTGACTTCGGGCTGGCCAGGGAAATGGTCCATCTGGCCGCTGACGCCGGTGTCGATGCAGTGAAATTCCAGACCTTCAGTACCGACCAGTTCATCGCGCCGGTCGATGCGGTACGGTTCCAGCGGATGAAGGGCTTCGAACTGACCCACGACCAGTTCGCCGAACTGGGAGAGCTGGCCCGGGCCGCTGGCCTCGCCTTCATCTCCACCCCGCTGGACATGGACAGTGCCGTCTTCCTGAACGATCACGTGGACGCCTTCAAGATCGCCAGTTCGGACAATACCTTCTGGCCGCTGATCGACTATGTCGCGGCCACGGCGAAGCCGACGATCATTTCCACCGGGCTGGCGGACATGGACTGCGTGCAGCAGTCCGTCTGTCGCATCAAGTCCCGTTGGGTCGCCGACGGTGTGGCGCCGGGTCTGGGCGTGCTGCATTGCGTGACGGCCTATCCGACCCCGCCGGAGCACGCCAATGTCGCCGCAGTCCGCACCATGATCGATGCGCTGCCGTCCTGCGATGTCGGCTACTCAGACCACACCAGCGGCAATGAAGCAGCCGTGGTCGCGGTCGCCCTGGGCGCGCGCATTGTCGAGAAGCATTTCACCATTGCCCACGACCACAGCGATTTCCGCGATCACCAGCTCTCGGCCGATCCGGCGGAGATGAAGGAACTCGTACAGCGCGTGCGCATGACCGAGACCCTGCTGGGGTCCGGCGAAGTGACCATGGCCGCCATCGAGCGGGATACCGCGCCGCTGGTGCGACGCTCCATCGCTGCCCGTCGTCCGCTTGCAGCGGGCCACCGGGTCGCCGACAGGGATCTCGTCTGGGTGCGCCCGGGCGACGGTCTGCCGCCGGGGCGGGAGCATGAGGTGATCGGTCGTACCCTGATGGCTCCGATGGCCATGGGTGATCGCTTCACCGCCGAGATGCTGGGCTGACCGGCCATGTGCGGGATCGCCGGACATTTTGGACCTGACCGGCCGCTGCCGCAGCGGGAAACCGCCTGTCTTGAGGCCATGGGGCGGCGTGGTCCCGATGCGTCGGGCCGCTTCAGCGTCGAGATGGGATCGAACTGGCTGACGTTGCTGCACACACGGCTTGCGATCATCGATCTGGATTCTCGCGCCGATCAGCCGTTTCGTCGCGATGGTCTGACCGTCGTCTTCAATGGCGAGATCTACAACTATGTCGAGGTGCGCCAGATCCTGCGGGCCAGGGGCGTGACCTTCACCACCGAGTCCGACACGGAGGTCCTGCTGGAGGCCTATCGCGCCTGGGGCGACCGGCTGGTGGATCACATCGAGGGCATGTGGGCCTTCGCGCTGCATGACGCCAACCGCCGTCGGCTGCTGATCTCCCGCGATCCGTTCGGGGAAAAGCCGCTCTACTGGCAGGACATGGGGCAGGGGTTCCGCTTCGCCTCCGAGATCAAGGCGCTGGCAGCACTCAATGGCGTGCGCCCCTCCGTGAACGAGGAGACCGTGCGCCGCTATCTCGTGAACGGCTACAAGTCGCTCTACAAGTCCGGCGATCTGTTCCATGCCGGTGTCCATGAACTGCCGCCGGGGCACAATCTGGTCGTGGGCGACAATCGTGGTGTCAGCATCGACGAATACTGGCGGCCCGAGTACCGCCCGGAAACCGGCATGTCCTTCGGTGCAGCGGTCGAGGGACTGCGGTTTCATCTCGAAGAGAGCATCCGCCTGCGCCTGCGCGCCGACGTGCCGATCGCCTTCTGCCTGTCAGGCGGTGTCGACAGTGCCGCGCTGGCGTCCTTTGCCGCGAAGCGCCATGGCGCGGATGTGGCGTCCTTTTCCATCATCGACCCTGACCCGCGCTATGACGAGAGCGCGAACATCGCCGCAACCGTGCGCGACCTGCGTTGCCGTCATCACGAGATCCGGCTGGAGCAGGCCAGCGATCTGGACCGTTTCGCCGACTTGGTCGCCTATCATGACAAGCCGGTCATCACCGCGTCCTACTATGTGCACAGCATGCTGTCGGAGGCGATGCGGGCGGAGGGTTTCCGTGTCTCGGTTTCTGGCACCGGTGCGGACGAGCTGGTCACCGGCTATTACGACCATTTCAACCTGCATCTGCAGGCCATGCAGGGACATCCGGACCGGGCGGAGCGGCGCGCCGACTGGCAGCGCCACGTGCAGCCCATCGTGCGGAACCCGCATCTGCAGGACCCTGACCTCTACAGCGCGCAGCCGCAGTTCCGTGACCATATCTACCTGAACCGCGACGTGTTCTCCGACTATCTGACGACGCCTTTCGACGAGCCATTCACGGAAAGCGCACTGTCCGACGATCTGCTGCGCAACCGGATGCTGAACGAGCTGCGGACGGAGGCGGTGCCGATCATCCTGCGGGAGGACGACCTGAACTCCATGCGCTCGTCGGTGGAGAACCGCAGTCCCTACCTGGACCGGAAGCTCTGCGACTTCGCCTACACGATCCCGCCGGAACACCTGATCCGCGACGGCCATGCCAAAGCACCGCTGCGTGCCGCGTCGCGTGGTGTGCTGAACGACAAGGTGCGGCTGGACCGGCACAAGAAGGGGTTCAACGCGGCCTTCCGCAGCCTGTTCGACCTGGATAACCCGAAGACCCGCGAGCGTATCCTGGATGACGGGCCAGTCTTCAATCTGGTGAAACGTGACCGGATCGAGGCGGCGATGCGTGAACCTGATCTGCCAAACAGTTTCTCCAAGTTCCTGTTTTCCTTCGTTTCCGCGAAACTCTTCATGGAGCAGTGGGCATGAATGTTCGTTTCTGCCAGTCCTGTGTCCTGCCTGACAGCCGTCCCGGCATCACCATCGGGTCCGATGGCGTCTGCAATGCCTGCAAGGGACACCGGCGCAACCGGGTGGAGATCGACTGGGCCGCGCGGGAGCAGCGCCTGAACGAGGTCGTGGGCTGGGCGAAGGCGCGCAATGCCGCCTATGACTGCATCGTGCCCGTCTCCGGCGGCAAGGACAGCTTCTGGCAGGTCGCGCGCTGTCTCGACATGGGTCTGAAGGTGCTGGCCGTGACCTGGAAGTCGCCGGGCCGCAATGCCTTGGGCCAGTCCAATCTGGATGCACTGGTGCGGCTGGGTGTCGATCATGTCGACTTCGCCATCGACCCGTCCGTCGAAGCGCGTTTCATGCGCCGGACCCTGATCGAGACCGGGTCCAGCGCGGTGCCGATGCATCTGGCGATCTTCGCCATTCCGATGCGCTTTGCCGCCCGTCTGGGTGTGCCGCTGATCGTCTGGGGCGAGAGCCCGTTCATGGAATATGGCGGCGATGCCGGTGACAGCGATCTCGACCTGCTGAACCATGCCTGGCTGAAACGCCATGGCATCCTGCAGGGGCGGGAGGCGCAGGACTGGATCGGTGACGAGCTCAGCCCGCGCGAGCTTGAACCCTTCACCCCCCCGACCGAGGCCGAGTTCGACGCGGCGGACATCCGCTCCATCTTCCTGGGCTACTACCTGCCCTGGGATCCTTCCGAGAGCCTGCGGGTGGCGGAGAAGCACGGGTTCCAGCGCCGGGCGGAGGGGCCGAAGGTCGGCCTGTATGACTATGCGGACATCGACTGCGACTTCATCTCGATCCATCACTGGTTCAAGTATCCGAAGTTCGGTTTCACCCGTCTGTTCGACAACCTTTCGCTGGAAATCCGCAACGGGCGCATCAGCCGTGATGCGGCACTGGCCACCATCGCGCGGCTGGGCGACCAGCGACCCGACGCCGACATTGCCCGCGCGCTTGCGTTCATGGACCTGTCGCCAGCGGTCTTCGCCGAGCTGGAGGAACGCTTTCGCGACCACGCGATCTGGCAGCAGCGGGACGGTCAGTGGGTCGTGCCGGGCTTCCCGGTTGCCGACTGGCGCTGGCCGCGGGCGGATCTGGAGCAGGCGGCATGAGGCTGGCCGAGAAATCACCCCCGCGCGTGTTTCAGCCCGCACCGGGCATCGCGATCTCCGATTGCGGTGACGTGCATCTGGCGACGGATGAGCAGGTCACGATGGTCACGGCCTCCGGTCGTCGCATGGACGTGGCGGCGAAGGACTTCGGGTTCTACGCCACACCGTCCGTCAATGGCCGCCTGAAGGGGGAAGGGTTCAAGACTGCCCTTGTCCGCAATGGTGCCGGCCAGATCTACGTGATGGTGGTCGAGCAGGACCGGATGGACCGTTTCGACGCCTATTGTGCCGCCGAAAGTCAGACAGTGCTGGAGTGGCTGGATGAACGCCCCCTGGGCTGACAACACCCTGCAGGGCGTGCTGTTCGCCAACCGGGCGCGGATGGGGAGCAGTGCGTTCCTGACCCTGGTCCAGGGTGACGGGACGGAGCAGAACTTCTCCTACGACGAGATATACGTCCGGGCGCATGCCTGGGCGGTGCGCTACCAGGACCAGGGCGTGGGACAGGGCGACCGGATTGTTGTGGTGCTGAGGCACGGCATCGACCTCTACACCGCCTATATCGGGGCGATCCTGATGGGGGCGGTGCCGGCCATGTTCGCCCATCCGTCACCGAAGCTGTCTGAGGATGTCTACTTCGAGACCGTGCGCAGCCTGCTGGAAGGCAGCCGCGCACGCGTGCTGGTCACCTACGGCGAACTGGCGCCGAAACTCTCCGGGCTGGTTGACGCACTGCCGACGTTCGATGCGTTGCTGATCGCGCGCGACGAGGAGACAGCGGCATCGACGCCGCCGAACGACGGCGACCCGATCCGGCTCTTCGCGCGGCCTGCGATGGATCCCGATGATCCGGCCTTCCTGCAGTATTCGTCCGGCACGACCGGGCTGAAGAAGGGCGTCACGATCAGCCACAGGGCGTTGCTGTGGCAGATCGCGGCTTATGGCGACATGATCCGGGCGAGCGAATCCGACGTGATCGTCAGCTGGTTGCCGCTCTATCACGACATGGGGTTGATCACCTGCTTCTTCCTGCCCCTGATCAAGCGCTGCCGTCTGGTGGCGATCTCGCCCTTCGATTGGGTGCAGAATCCGACACTCTGGCTGGATGCGGTGAAGCGTCATCGCGGCACACTGAGCTGGCTGCCGAACTTCGCCTACAGCTTCATGGCGCGCAATGCGCCTGCGGGAGACCATGACCTGTCGTCACTGCGCGGGTTGGTGAACTGCTCGGAGCCGATAACGGCGGCCGCGCACGGGGCCTTTCTGGACCGCTTCGCCGATGCCGGTTTCAACCCTGAAGCGTTCGCCGGTTCCTATGCGATGGCGGAGGCAACCTTTGCCGCTACATCGGGGGGGGTCGAGACAGCCCTGCGGACGGAGACGGTGGATATTGCCGCACTGACCGACCGACACGTGGCGGAACCGGCTGCGACGGGCCGGATGCTGGTGTCATCGGGTGTTGCGCTGCCGGCCACGCAACTGACAATCCTGGATGAGTCCGGGAAGCCGCTGCCGGAGCGCCATGTCGGCGAGATCGAGATCAGCGGCCCGTCCATGTTCACCGGCTACGACGGGCAACCGGAACGCACCGCCGAGGTGCTGCGGAACGGGCGCTATCGCAGCGGTGACCTTGGCTACCTCGCGGACGGGCACCTGTTCGTGGTCGGGCGCAAGCGCGACCTGATCATCATCGGCGGCAAGAACATTCACCCCCATGACGTGGAGGCACTGGCTTGTGGTGTGGACGGTGTGCTGCCCGGTCGCGCGGTTGCCCTGGGCGATCATGACGAGAGCGCAGGCACCGAACGTCTGGTGCTGATCGCGGAGAGCGAGCGACCGCAGGCCGAATGGCCCGCGATCGCCGCCGCGATCCGTGAAACGGTCGCGACCGGCACGGAGATCGTGCCCGGTGATGTGCGCATCGTGGAGCCGCGCTGGCTCAGGAAATCGACCTCCGGCAAGATGGCGCGCGGGGAAAATCTCAAGCGTTACCGTGCACTTCCGGCGATTGATTCGCATGCAACATCAGAAATGCCGACCGTCACGACACGTTCACTGATCGAGGATGTGCGGCGGGTGGTGATGGATGACGTCCTGTCCGGTCGCCGGGTTGACGATGATGCGTCCCTGATCCGGGGCGGGCTGGTGGACTCCTTTTCCACCGTGACCCTGATCCTGGCGCTGGAGCAGCGCTTTGGTGTTTCAGTCCCCGAGAATGTCACTGCCGATCCGACAGCACTGGACAGCATTCGCGCGATCTCGCGGACCATCGAGCGTCTGCGCGCCGAGCCGGTCGGGAGCGCTGAAACATGCGAACTGACCGCCGATCAGGTGCCGATGATCACGGACGAACCTGTGGCACTGCCAAAGGGGCGTGCCGGCTTCTGGACCTGGTACTACCGCTTCACCTTCCGCCGTCTGGGGATCGGCTATGGTCCCGGTCTGCGGGTGCTCGGCCCCATCCTGCTGCGGCCTGATGGCGACCCGCGCAACATCCGTCTCGGCCGCTCCGTGACCCTGATGCCCTGGGTCGATCTGAAGGTGCGGGAGAATGGGCGCATCATCCTGGGTGATGGCGCGGCGGTGGACACGACCGCGCGGCTGGTGGCGGCGCGGGACGGCACGATCCGGCTGGGGGACCGGGCGCAGGTCGCCTTCTCCTCCATCATCAACGCCGGGGCGGATGTCACCATAGGACGCGACAGCGCCACGGCGGGGCACTGCACCATCATTGCCTCCGAACACCGCTTCGACAGCCGGGAGCCGATCATGCGCCAGGGCTATATCCATGAGCCCGTGCTGATCGGCGCGGATGTCTGGCTTGCCTCCGGTGTCACGGTCACGCCGGGGTCGCGCATCGGCAACGGCGCGATCATCAGCGCCCGCTCCACGGTCTCCGGCGATATCCCCGGATACACCGTTGCCGCCGGTACGCCTGCACGGGTGATCAAGAGCCGCGGCTGATCACTCAGTCGGCGAGCTGCTTCGGGTCACGCAGGAACAGCACAACCAGCACCGCCGCCGCCACCGGCATCGCCGCGAAGGCGATCAGGGTCAGCGTGTAGTCGCCCGTGAGATCGTAGGCGATGCCCAGGGGCAGGGGGCCGAGTGAGGCACCCACGACCCCGATCATCTGTCCCGTGCCCTGGATCGAGCCGATGTGCTTGCGCCCGAAATAGCGCGGCCACATGAAGCCGAAGAAGGTCATCGACACCGCATTGTTGATGCCGAAGACGACGCCGTAGACCAGCCCCGACGTCAGGTCGGTGACATTGCCGGCCGCGACGAGGGCAGCAGCCATGACCAGCAGACCGCCGGCGAAGACCCACTCCGTGCGGAACCTGTCCAGCATGCGCCCCAGCAGCGGCATGCAGATCACCATCGCCACGGCGGACACGGGGAAGATGAGGGAGGCCAGTTCCCGGCCCAGGCCCTGCGCCTCGAAGATCGAGATCTGGAACAGGTGCAGCATGGTGACCAGCATGGCAAAGCAGAACAGTCCCAGGGCGACCAGATAGAACGTCGGTGTACGGGTTGCCTCCGCCAGCGTCAGGCCGAATTCCGGCTTCTTCTCGCTCTCGGTCGCGTCCGGCGCGGCCCTGGCACCGTCCGGCAGCAGGCCGAGATCCTCCGGCTTGTTGAAGACGAGAAACAGCAACCCGGGCAGCAGCAGCAGCGCGCTGAGAACACCCAGCCAGATAAAGGCAGAGCGCCAGTCGCCGCTGTCTATCAGCCACTGGGCCAGCGGCGGATGGATGGCCATGGAGGCGGCGAAACCCAGCATCACCAGCCCCATGGCAAAGCCGCGCTTGGCCGAGAACCACTGGGAGATCAGGTTGACCGCATTCAGCATCAGCGCGCCCTGACCGAGGAAGCGCAGGAGGCCGAAGCCGAGGGTCAGCCAGATCGCAATCTCGAAGACACCGAAGACACTGATGACCGTGCCTGTGACCTGGGAGAAGGCGACGCAGGCAAGGGCGAACAGGACCGTGATGACCAGCGCCGTCCTGCGCATGCCGTGGCGATCCACCTGCCGCCCGACGAAGGGCAGCAGGAATGCCGCGGCAAGGGTGGCAAAGCCGTAGGCGAAGGACACGGCCGTGGCCGAGATGCCCAGATCCTCCACCAGGATACTGACGAAGACGCTGATGGTATGGGACTGGCCGGGGCCGCTGGCCAGCAGCACGATGGCCGCCACGCCCAGCATGATCCAGCCGTAGAAGAAGTGGTTGTTGAGCCCCAGCGCGAAGCGTTCGCGAAATCCCTTCGGGGCCACCTGTTCGTCAGTCATGAAGGCTGCGCGCGAAGTCGAGCAGGTGACGCGTGAAGGTCGCAGGGCGCTCCGCCGGGATCAGGTGACCGGCGTCCTCCACGGTTACCGGACGGGCATCGGGGATCAGGGCGGTCAGTTCCTCGACATCTTCCGCCACCCGGAACACCCGGTCGTGCAGACCGGTCATGACCAGCGTCGGCAGGGTCAGGCGCGACCAGGGGAAGTCCCAGTCGGTGGCGACGGATCCTTCCATCAGGCGGAACAGGCCGTCATCGGGGGACATGGGCTCGTAGGGTGTGCCGGGGAACATGTCGGGCCGCATGGCGACAAGCTGATCGGGATTGACCAGCATCGGCAGATTGGCCTCCATCATCAGGCGTGAACCGCCGTGACGTGCCATGGCGACCATTGCCGTTCCCAGCCATTCGATGCGCGGGCCGGGCTTGCGCAGGGTGTTGATCAGCACCAGCCCTTCCGCCGCGACCCCGTCCAGCCAGGCCTCCGCCGCGAACAGGCCGCCGATCGACAGGCCGACGAGAATGGGCCGCGGCGGCTGCAGGTGTGCCATCAGCCGCTTCAGATCCTCCGCCACCAGTGTCGGGCGCAGATCGGTGTCAGGCCCGAACTCGGTCTCCACCTGTCCGCGGAAGTTGTAGCAGAGCGTGCCATAGCCGGCGTCGCGCAGCGCGGGGCCGATTTCCGCCTGCCAGGCCGCCGCGTTTCCGGTCAGTGCATTGACGAAAACGAATGTCTGCATGTCGCCGGTCGGCGGATCATACTCGAAGTAAAGGCTCTCGCCTGGCGCGATTTCAAAGCGTGACATGTGATCAATCCCCCCGGATATGCTGCATTCTGTTTTGCGCAATCTTCCATGATTCAGATGGCCTTGTGCAGTACCGGGAAGCACATGGCTGCGCCCCCCGTTTCACTTACCTTACGTAAAGGTAAATAGGTTGATCCAGCCCTGAAAATCAGCATCTAATGGATCCATCAGGATTCCGGGGAGTATTGATCATGGATGTCAGCTTTTCTGCCGAGGACATGGCGTTCCGCGACGAGGTTCGTGCGTTTCTGAACGAGGCCTTCGACGACGAACTGAAGGCTGCGATGAAGAAGACACGGGCCGGTTACATGCCGAAGCATCTGCATGTGCGCTGGCAGAAGGCGCTGCACAAGAAGGGCTGGGCCACGCCGCACTGGCCGGTGGAGCATGGCGGCTGCGGCTGGACCCCGACGCAGAAGTACATCTATGACGCCGAGATGTCGGCGGCTGGCGCCCCGATCGTCATTCCCTTCGGCCCGCGCATGCTGGCCCCGGTGCTGATGAAATTCGGTTCCGAGAAGCAGAAATCCGACTTCCTGCCGAAGATCCAGGCTGCTGACCTGATCATCTGCCAGGGCTATTCGGAGCCGGGCTCCGGTTCCGACCTCGCCAGCGTCAAGATGAAGTGCGAGGACAAGGGCGATCACTGGCTGCTGAACGGGTCCAAGATCTGGACCTCCGTCGCCCAGTATGCCGACTGGATCTTCTGCCTGGTCCGCACCTCCAACGAGGGCAAGCGCCAGGAAGGCATTTCCTTCATCCTGATCGACATGAAGTCGCCGGGTGTCACGGTTGATCCGATCATCACCATGGACATGCCGGAGAAGGATTATCAGGAGGTCAATCAGGTCTTCTTCGAGGATGTGAAGGTCCCGAAGGAGAACATGATCGGTGAGGTCAACAAGGGCTGGACCTACGCCAAGTACCTGCTGGAGTTCGAGCGTGGCGGAACCTACAGCCAGGGCCTGAAGCGCGGCATGGAGAAGGTGCGCCAGATCGCGTCGGAGGAGCAGGAGAACGGTGAGCGTGTCGCCGATGATCCGGTCTTCCAGAAGAAGATGGCGGATGCCGATACCCTGATCACCGCAATGGAATATACCGAACTGCGCGTGCTGGGCCGTCTGGCCGGTGGCCAGAATCCCGGGCCGGAAAGCTCGATGATCAAGTGCCGCGGTTCCGAACTGCAGCAGCTTGTGTCGGAACTGGCCTTCGAGGCGGCGGGCATCAAGCAGACGCCGTTCCAGCCGCTGAAGTGGGGCTCCAACGAGCCGCCGATCGGCCCCGACTGGGCCGCCGGTGTCGGGCCGAAGATGTACAACTACCGCAAGGTCTCGATCTATGCCGGATCGAACGAGATCCAGCGCAACATCATGGCGAAGCTGATCCTGGGTCTCTGATCCGGTTCACATGCTGAAACGGAAAGCCCCGGCCATCGCGGTCGGGGCTTTTTCGTTGGAGCACGGACAGGGCAGGTGTTGCGGCAGGGGCAGGCGTTCCTGACTCACGCCGGCTGCATGATCTCCTCCACCCCGTCGTCGCGCACGGCGCGGTAGAAGCAGCTTCTGCGGTTGGTGTGGCAGGCCGGGCCGGTCTGGTCCACCAGCAGCAGGATGGTGTCGCCGTCGCAGTCGTAGCGCATCTCCTGCAGGCGCTGGACGTGGCCGGAGCTTTCGCCCTTGCGCCAGAAGGCCTGGCGGGAGCGGGACCAGTAGCAGACCTGACCGGTCTGCAGGGTCTCGGCAATGGAGGCCCGGTTCATCCAGGCCATCATCAGCACCTCGCCCGTGTCATGCTGCTGGGCGATGGCTGGAATCAGCCCGTCGGCATTGAACAACAGGTCATTGTCGAGCTGCGGGGGCAGGGCGGTCTTCGCTGTCATGGATAGGCTCTTTCAGGTGTGCGGGTTTGTGGCGCAGGGTGGCCTTCTTTGCAGCCTCGGAAAAGCGTCTATTCTGCCGCCCATGTTTGATCCCTTCTCCTTGCGACCCACAGCCGACGTTCAGCCACCGGCCTTTCACCTGTTCAACGGGCAGGGGAAGGCAAGGGCATTGCTGATCTGCGACCATGCCTCCAACGCCCTGCCGCGAGGCTACGGCACCCTTGGCATCGACCCGGACAAGATGTTCGAACATATCGCCTGGGATGTCGGGGCCGCCGCCGTCACCCGTCATCTGGCGGAGATTCTGGATGCCACGGCCATCCTGGGCGGTACCTCCCGTCTGTTCGTTGACCTGAACCGCTATCCGGATGACCCGACGGCCATTGCCGCCTTCTCCGACGGGACGAAGGTGATCGGCAATGCGGACCTGTCGGAGGCGGAGCGGGCGCACCGGCTCTCCTGGCACAGCCAGTACCACAACGAGGTGGAGCGGCAGGTGCACGGGCTGACGGCAGAGACGCCCCCACCACTGCTGTTCATCCACAGCTTCACGCCCATCATTCGCGACATCCGGCGTCCGTGGCATCTGGGCGTGCTGCACGATCACGAGAGCCCGGAGAGCGACCGGCTGCTGCAGGTGCTGCGGCGCAACGGTGACATCACCGTCGGCGACAACCAGCCCTATGCCGTGAACGAGCCGCGATCCTATTCGATCTATCACCACGGGATCAGCGCAGGCCGGCCCTATGTCGCGCTGGAGATCCGCCAGGACCTGATCGAGACTGAGGCGGGCGCGGAGGAATGGGCCGTCCTGATCGGGGATGCCTTCCGGGAGATGCTGGAGCCGCTGGGAGTATTGCCATGAGTGACGACAGCCCGTCCTTCACCATCGGGATCGAGGAAGAATATCTGCTGATTGATCCCGTCACGGGCAATCTGGCGTCCCGCCCGCCCGACAGCATCCTGGAACATGCCCAGTCGCTGGCGCCGGACCAGATCGTGACGCCGGAATTCCTGCGGGCGCAGATCGAGGTCGGTACCCGCGTCTGCCGCACGATTTCGGAGGCCAAGTCGTCACTGATCGAACTGCGCCGGGCCGTTCGGACCGCCGTGACGGAGGAAGGACTGGCCTTCGCCGCCGCATCTTCCCACCCCTTCGCGGAGTGGAAGGAGCAGGAGCCGACGCAGAAGGACCGCTATCTCACGCTGGCCCGTGACCTGCAGACGGTCGTGCGTCGCCTGCTGATCTGCGGCATGCATGTCCATGTCTGCATCGAGGATCCGGAACTGCGGATCGACCTGATGAATCAGGTGCGCTATTTCCTGCCGCATCTGCTGGCGCTGACGACCTCCTCGCCCTTCTGGCAGGGGCAGCGTTCGGGGCTGCAGTCCTATCGCCTGACCGTGTTCGATGCCCTGCCGCGTACCGGCATGCCGGAGGCTTTCGCGAGCTGGGCCGAATATGAACGGCTGAAGACCCAGTTCATCCGTGCCGGCGTCATCGAGGATGCGACCAAGCTCTGGTGGGACATCCGCCCGTCCGACCGCTTTCCGACGCTGGAAATGCGGATGACCGACGTCTGTACCCGCGTCGAGGACACGATCGCCGTTGCTGCCATCTATGCCTGCCTGCTGCGCATGCTGTGGCGGCTGAAGAAGCGGAACCAGCGCTGGCGGGTCTATCCGGCCGCTCTGATCCGGGAGAACCGCTGGCTGGCCATGCGGCACGGTGTGACCGGCACGCTGGTGGACTTCGGGCGCGGTGCGCAGGTGCCCTATGCCGAACTGATCGAGGAGATCCTGGAGCTGATCGCGGAGGATGCGGAGGCGCTGGGCTGCACGGCCGAGGTGATGCATGCGCGGGAGATCGTGCGCCGCGGCACCTCCGCCGACCGCCAGATCGCCACCTTTGATGCGGCGATGAAGGATGCGGAGAATCCGAGGGCCGCGTTCAAGGCCGTGGTGGACGAGATCGTCGCCGACACCGTGCTGGGGCTGGACTGAGGCGCAGACTGGCCCACATGATGGGGAGGAGCGGCCCGCTCTGAACCGGATTCTGACACGGAGTGATGATCATGGATGACCAGACACGTACCGAACTCGAAGCCGCCGCGTTCCGCCGCCTTGTCAGCCATTTCAGGGAACGGACGGACGTACAGAACATCGACATGATGAATCTGGCCGGTTTCTGCCGCAACTGCCTGTCGAACTGGTACCGCGAAGCCGCCGACGACAAGGGCCTCGACCTCTCGAAGGAAGACGCGCGGGAGATCGTCTACGGCATGCCCTATGCGGACTGGAAGGCGAAGTACCAGACGGAGGCAACGCCTGAGCAGCAGCAGGCCTTCAGGGACCAGAACCCGGGCCACTGACGGGCTGGTTTTTGGCCGTCCGTCCTGTTCGGAGCATTCGGCTGCGCCGATTCACCCCCATCCCGACCTTCCCCCGTCGCGGGGGAAGGAGAGTTGGTGTGGGAGCATCGGTTCTTCCTCCTCCCCCTCGACGGGGGAGGATCGAGGAGGGGGTGAAGCCCAGAGTTGCCTGATGAGACCCTGAGAGCCGAACCGTCAGGCCTGTTCGCGGGCTCCGGCCTCGACGACGGCCAGGGCGGTCATGTTGACGATGCCGCGTGCCGTGACGGACGGGGTCAGGATGTGCGCCGGCTTGGCGGCACCCACCAGGATCGGGCCGACGGGCAGGGCGTCGCCCATGTACTTGATCAACTGGTAGGAGATATTGGCCGCGTCCAGATTGGGCATGATCAGGATGTTGGCCTGGCCATGCAGGGCGGCGAGCGGGAAGGCGCGCTTGCGATAGGCCTCGTCCAGGGCGGCGTCGCCATGCATCTCGCCCTCGACCTGCAGACCCGGAGCGCGTTCACGGATCAGTTGCACCGCGTGACGCATCTTCAGGGAACTCTCGGTCGGTCGGCTGCCGAAGGATGAGTGCGAGAGCAGGGCGACCTTCGGCGTGATCCCGAAGCGTTCCACCTGTCCGGCAGAGAGGATCGCCAGCTCCGCCAGTTCATCCGCCGTCGGGTCATAGGACACATAGGTGTCGGCCAGGAAATAGGCACCCTTCGACAGCAGGATCAGGCTGATGGTGGAGAAATCCCGCGCATTCTCGGCCAGTCCGATCACCGTGCGGATATGGTCCAGGTGGCGGTCGAAACGCCCCTCCAGCCCGCAGATCATGGCGTCGGCATCGCCGCGATGGACCGCCAGTGTCGCGATCACCGTCGGGCGGGTACGGACAAGGGTCCGTGCCCTGTCGGCGGTCACACCCTGCCGCCAGGCCCGCTCCAGATATGTATCGACATAGGACCGGTAGCGCGGATCGCTCTCCGGGTTCACCAGTTCGAAATCGGTTCCGGGCCTGATCGAGAGGCCGAAGCGCTCCAGCCGCTGGTTCACGACTTCAGGCCGCCCGATCAGGATCGGCGTGGCGATCCGTTCCTCAAGGGCCACCTGGGCAGCGCGCAGCACCCGCTCGTCCTCACCTTCCGCATAGATCACCCGGCGCGGGGCGGCCTTCGCCTGGGCGAAGATCGGTTTCATGATCAGGCCGGAGCGGAAGACGAAGCGTTCCAGGCGCTCCTCATAGGCTTCGTAGTCGCCAATGGGCAGGGTGGCGACACCGCTGGCCTCGGCGGCCCGGGCGACGGCGGGGGCAATCTTCAGGATCAGGCGCGGGTCGAACGGATTCGGGATCAGCGATCCGCGCCCGAACAGTTCGGCCTCGCCGCTGTAGGCCTTGGCCGCGACATCGGAGGGGGCGGCGTGTGCCAGTTCGGCAATGGCCTCGACCGCGGCCAGTTTCATGGCCTCGTTGATGGCTGTCGCACCGACGTCCAGGGCCCCGCGGAAGATATAGGGAAAGCACAGCACATTGTTGACCTGATTGGGAAAATCCGAACGGCCGGTGCAGATCATCATGTCCGGACGCACCTCGCGCGCGACGTCGGGCATGATCTCCGGCGTCGGGTTGGCCAGCGCCAGAACCAGCGGATCCTTCGCCATCTTCTTCAGCAGTTCCGGTTTCAGCACCCCGGCTGCGGACAGGCCGAGGAAGATGTCCGCCCCGTCGATCACGTCGGCCAGGGTCCGTGCGTCCGTTTCCTGTGCGAACACGGACTTCCAGCGGTCCATCAGCACCTCACGGCCCTTGTAGACAACACCTTCGATGTCGGTGACCCAGATGTTCTCCCGCTTCGCGCCGAGGGAGACGAGGATGTGCAGACAGGCAAGGGCCGCCGCCCCTGCGCCGGAGGCAACGATCTTCACATCTGCCAGGTTCTTGTTCGCGATCTGCATGGCGTTCAGCGCGGCGGCACCGACGATGATGGCCGTGCCGTGCTGGTCGTCATGGAACACGGGAATGCCCATGCGCTTCTTGAGCTGCTCCTCGACCTCGAAGCATTCCGGAGCCTTGATGTCCTCCAGATTGATGCCGCCGAACGTGGGCTCCAGCATGGCGATGGCGTCGATCAGCCGGTCCGGATCGTTGCAGTCCATCTCGATGTCGAAGACGTCGATGCCCGCGAACTTCTTGAACAGCACACCCTTGCCTTCCATCACCGGCTTGGCGGCGAGGGGGCCGATGGCACCAAGTCCCAGGACCGCGCTGCCGTTGGTGATCACGGCCACCAGATTGCCGCGGATCGTCATCTGCGCTGCGGCCCTGGGGTCGTCGACAATGGCCTCGCAGGCGGCGGCCACGCCGGGGCTGTAGGCCAGCGCCAGATCGCGCTGGTTGCCCAGCGGCTTGATCGGACTGACCTCGATCTTTCCGGGGCGCGGGACACTGTGATAGACCAGCGCGCCAGACCTCAGGTCATCGGAAATGTTGCTTGCCATGGTCGTGTTCCCCTTCGGCCTGTCGGCTCATGTGCTTCTAGTCGCGCCCGGCAAGGCAGCGTCCGGCAGGCGGACGGAGGCATTGCCCTCCTGAAAGTTGCGCATCTCCAGCTTCCAGGTCTTGCCGGGCCAGTGCAGGGTCAACCGCCGCTGCCGCCCCTCGTAGACAGCCGTATAGAGTGTGCCGAAACCCTGGTTGAAGGCGACGGAATAAAGTGGCGGTCGCAGGAAGGCGGATACAAAGCGGTTCGCCGATTCCACGTGCAGGGTCAGGCGCTGCAGCAGGAAGCGTTCGCGTTCCACGGTTGCGGTGAAACGGGCATGGCTGGCCCATTCGACCTTCTCCTGATGGTTCGTGGCGACGGCGGCATGGGTGACGATGGCCGGACGGTCGGGTGCCATGTGGACAGTGACGTAGTTCCGTTTCGCATCCATTGCAGTGACGTTGTAACTCATGTGCGTGGGGATGCGTGCCAGGGCCGCGCCTGCCTCGTCCGCCGTGTTGCAGGTCTGCAGGACGTAGCGCAGGATCAGCGGCACACCGAAGCCGTCGCCGACCACCTGCCGGCCGCCGAATGTCAGGGACAGGGCCAGTCCGGCGTCATTGATGCCATCAACCAGCCCGAACAGTCCGTCCGTCATGCCCATGACCGTCCGCCCCTGCCATTCCGTCCGCAGGATCGTGCCGTCGAAAGCATAGGGACTGTAGTCGTAGTTGCGCACCAGCACTGGCCGTCCGCCGGGCCAGATCGCCTGGCTGCAGCCGGAGAGATAGGGGGGAGGGCAGTAATAGCTGAGGAAACGGGCCTGGTCGTCCTTGCCGCCTGCCACCTCCACCAGTTCCTCGTACAGCGGCACGATCTCCGGCATGTGGGTGCGCATGGCATCCAGCCCTTCGAGCCATGTCGGGCGCGCAGCCGCACCCGACCCGGCCCACCACTTGCGGTAGTTCGGCCAGTATTCGCGGAAGAGGCCGCCCCAGACAGGGCCTGGTTGGGCCTCCGCCCGTGCCCGGAACGTCAGCAGCATGCCGTTGCATATCCTCCCGATATACGTCGTGAGCGCGCGGGCGCGGGGTCAGGGACACCGCGCCCGGACCGGTCCTACATGATCTTGAAGGCGGGGTCCGACAGCTCCGGTCCCGGCTCCGCCGCCGGCAGGGGCCTGGCGGAGAAGCTCGACTTGATGCCGTCGATCCACTGCTTCGACCGGGGCGTCAGCCGGAACCGGTTGTTCATCGACCGGCCACGGGTCACCAGGATGCCCAGGTCCGCGCCTTCGTAGCGATAGTCGCCCGGCTTCAGGATACGCAGGAAGAAGGCTTCCCGGTCGCTCTCCACCGCGCGGCGGTGATAGTCGAAGCGGTCGAAGACGACGGAACCGTCATCCAGCATCTTGTAGATGCCGGACTCCGGCGCCTCGGTCAGGATGTCGACCGTGTCCTCGGTGTGCTTGATGACCATCTGGCTCCAGGAATCGATCATGTCGGGATCGGAGGACCAGCGTGCGTTCAGCTCCTCCACATCCAGTTCGAACTCCTTGCCGGAGAATTCCAGCAGGTGGAACAGGAACAGCGGCGCATCCGCGTGGGCGAAGGCGGCGTAGTTGGTCATCGACGACGCACCGGTGATGCGCGGGTTCAGTTCGCCCAGATAGATCTCGCCGGTGCCGACGGTGACAAATTTCTCTTCCGCCATTGCCGTCGTGGCACAAACGGCAACTGCCGCTGCTGCTGCCAGCATCTTGATGGATTTCATCGCTTTTCGCTCCCTGTATTTGGATGAGCGCGATTATTTGCCCTGTCAATCATTCGTTGATTGCCACTGAGCTGGTTTCATTGTGACGAGAATGCGGGCATCCGCAAGGTGAGCCCCTGAATGCTGGAAAAACAGGCAATTGCGGCGCAAGGTGGCGCCTGTCGACAAGAGTTCCGAAACCTGGAGAGCTGTCATGAGTCATGTCTTCCCGCGCCATACGGCCTTCAGTCCCCCGGTCGCGGTTGCCGGCGACGGCTGCTGGATCATTGACCGGGACGGCAAGCGATACCTGGACGGGTCGGGCGGGGCGGCGGTTTCCTGCCTTGGCCATTCCGACGCGAAGGTGATCGAGGCTGTGCGGGCGCAGATGGGCGCATTGCCTTTTGCACACTCCGGTTTCTTCACCTCTGACGCTGCGGAGCGGGTGGCCGACCGACTGGCCGCCGAAGCACCCGGCGACCTGGATCACGTCTATCTGGTCTCCGGCGGGTCGGAAGCCGTCGAGGCCTCCATCAAGATGGCGCGGCAGTATTTCGTCGAGATCGGGCAACCGCAGCGCCATCACATCGTCGCCCGCTGGCAGAGCTATCACGGCAACACGCTGGGCGCGCTTTCTGCCGGGGGCAACCGCTGGCGGCGCGGGCTGTATGAGCCACTGCTGATCGGCATGTCCCATATCTCGCCCTGTTACGCCTATCGCGGGCAGGAAGCGGGGGAGAGCGAGACAGACTACGGCCTGCGCATCGCGGATGAACTGGAGGCGGAGATCCAGCGGCTGGGGCCGGAGACCGTCGCAGCCTTCATCGCGGAACCTGTCGTTGGCGCAACCATGGGAGCGGTCCCCGCTGTCGATGGCTACTTCCGCCGTATCCGTGAGATCTGCGACCGCCACGGCGTCCTGTTCATCGCCGATGAGGTCATGTGCGGCATGGGACGCTGCGGGGCGCTGTTCACGTCCGATCAGGAGGGGGTGGTGCCCGACATCATTGCCGTCGCCAAGGGGCTGGGGGCCGGTTATCAGCCGGTGGGGGCGGCAATCGTCAGCGCCCGTGTCTACCAGGCGTTCGTCGACGGGACAGGCTTCTTCCAGCATGGACACACCTACATGGGGCATCCGGCAGCATCCGCTGCGGCGGATGCGGTGCTCTCGCGGCTGATCGACGACGGGTTGGTCGATGGTGTCGCCGCGAAGGGCGAGAAGCTGGCCGACGCGCTGCATCAGGCCTTCGGCCAGCATCCGCATGTGGGCGATATCCGGGGACGGGGTCTGTTCCGCGCCATCGAGATCGTGCGGGACCGGGAAACGAAGGAACCGTTCGACCCGGCGCTTGGCCTCAATGGCCGTATCAAGCGGCTGGCGCAGGACGCGGGGCTGATCTGCTACCCCGGCGGCGGAACGATTGACGGGCGCAACGGGGACCACGTGCTGCTCGCGCCACCTTTCATCATTTCCGATGCCGAGATCGGGACACTGGTCGACCGGCTGGCGGCCTCCGTCGGGAAGGCACTGGCCGCGGTCAAAGCCTGACCCTTTTCGCGTTGCACTCTGATGCTATGCTTCTTCGGCAATCACCTGGGGAGGATGAACCGCAATGACCAATGTCCATGTTGTCGGTATCGGCATGACGCCGTTCGGGCGTTTTCTCGATACATCCGTCAAGCAACTGACCGCCATGGCCGTGAACGAGGCACTGGCCGACTGCGACCTGCAGCCCGGTGATGTGGAGGCCGCCTGGTTCTCCAATACGACGCAGGGGGTGCTGGAGGGGCAGTATCTGGTGCCGGGCGAGATCGCGCTCAGGGAAATGGGCTTCCAGGGCATTCCGATGTCCAACGTGGAGAACGCCTGCGCCAGTGCGTCGACCGCCTTCAACGCGGCCTACACGGCGATCAGGGCAGGACAGTGCGACATTGCTCTCGCGGTCGGGTCGGACAAGATGTACCACGCCGACAAGGCCCGCAGCTTCGAGATCTTCGACGGGGCCATCGACGTGCATGACCGGGAAGCCACGTTCGAGAGGCTGAACCGGCTGGGGCAGGGGGTGGAACCCCCCGCCGATGCCAACCTGCCGAACGGCCAGCGCAGTCCCTTCATGGATGTCTACGCAAGCTGGGCCAAGTTCCACATGAAGACATTCGGCACCACGCAAAGGCATCTGGCCGCCGTCGCCTCGAAGAACCACCAGCATTCCACCCTGAACCCGAAGTCGCAGTACCGCGACGCGGTGAGCATCGAGGAAGTGCTGGCCGCGCGTCCGGTCTCCTGGCCGCTGACCCTGCCCATGTGCTCCCCCATCTCCGACGGTGCGGCGGCGGCCATTCTGGTGTCCGATGCGGTGCTTGACCGTTTCACCCGCTCCCGTGCCGTGCGGGTCGCGGCCTCCGTGCTCGGCACCGGCATCGACCGGGAGCCGGAGGACATGGAGAACCACATCACCCGCCGCACCGCGAACCGCGCCTATGCGCAGGCCGGGTTCGGGCCGGAAGTGATCGACGTCGCCGAAGTCCATGATGCCACCGCCATGGGTGAGATCCAGCAGGTCGAGAACCTGGGGCTGGTGCCCTTCGGTGATGGCGGCCGGGCGGCGGAACGTGGCGACACGGCGCTTGGTGGCCGCATCCCGGTCAATCCCTCCGGCGGTCTGGAATCAAAGGGCCACCCGATCGGCGCTACCGGCCTCGGCCAGCTCGCCGAACTGGTCGCCCAGTTGCGCGGCGAAGCCGGTCCGCGCCAGGTCGAAGGCGCCCGTCACGCCATCGCCGAGAACGGCGGCGGCGTCTACAGGTTCGAGGAAGCCGTCTGCGCCGTGACCGTGCTGGCCGGGCCGGGGAACTGACCTAGTCCTGCTGCGTCCTGTATTCCGCCGCCAGCTCGGCATAATGCGCCGCGCCGCCTGCGATCATGGCGCGTTCGCGGTCGGTGAGGGTGCGGATGGGTTTGGCGGGCCAGCCGGCCCATAGTTCGTCCTTGCGGGCGATCTTGCCGGGCGGCAGGAAGGCGCCTGCGGCGACCATGGCGCCGGTCTCGATGACGCATTCGTCCATGATGACGGCGCTCATCCCGACGAAGGACCGGTCCTGGATCTCGCAGCCATGCAGCATGACCTTGTGGCCGACCAGCACATCCTCCCCCACCAGCGTGGGGAAGTCGCCGCTGTTCACATGGATCACCGTGCCGTCCTGGATGTTGGAGCGGGCGCCGATGCGGATGTGGCAGACGTCGCCCCGCAGCACGCAGTTGAACCAGACGCTGGCACGGTCCGCGACCTCCACATCGCCGATCAGCCGGGCGCCGGGCGCAATGAAGGCCGTGTCGGCGATCTTCGGGCTCTTGCCCCGAAAGGGATAGCTGCTGCCACGCTCCATCACGCAATTCCTTCTGTGGTCATCTGATGCCCGGTTCCGCAAGCGGACCCTTGCCACAGGGGTAGTTCAGGCGCACACCGGCAGGCAACCGCAAATCTGCGGGGCAGCAGAGAGGTCAGCCATGCATTACCTGTATCTGGTCATCGCGATCGTCGGGGAGGTTGCGGGCACCAGCACGCTGAAGGCGACGGAGGGATTCACGAAGCTCGGCCCCACGGTGCTGACGCTCGGCTTCTACGGGCTGGCCTTCTTCATGCTCAGTCTGGCGCTGGACCGCTTTCCGATCGGGGTGCTCTATGCTGTCTGGTCAGGCCTCGGGATCGTGCTGATCGCCGGATTCGGCTGGATCGTGCATGGGGAACGGCTGGACCTGCCCGCATTGCTCGGTCTGGGGCTGATCCTGGCCGGTGTGCTGACGATTCACCTGTTCTCCGACACCGCGACCCACTGAACGGGACGTGGCCTGCCGGGACCTGTTCGGCCAGCCCGGGCTACTCGATCAGATCGGTGCTGTGGGTGAAGCCGCCCTTGCCGTCGGGCTGAAAGTCGACCTGAACCGTCAGGTACTTCGCGCAGAGCCGTACCAGCCAGTATTCGCGCCATTTCTGCCGGGCGATGGGCTCCTTTTCCGTGCCATCGAGAAATCCAACGACGACGGTATCGACAATGTCACGCTGACCCGAGGGGCATTCCTTGCCCATCCGGGCGTTGGCAATGTCCACGACCGGCCGGCTGGCGGCGATCTGCATTTCCACGCTTGCCCGCGTGTTGCCGGGCAGCAGGGATGTCAGTTGGGGGGCGCCGTCCGGTCGTGCCGTGACCAGAACGTTGTGAATCACGGGTTCATTGCAGCGTTCGATGCTGATCTGTTCCCGCCATTCTCCCCAGATGGGCCAGAGTGTACCGGCCTTGAAGACCGGCTTCACGCGCACGCGCAGTTCGCGGCGATTGGCATTCTTCAGCACCTGGATGCATTCGGGCGCGATCTGCTGTTCGACCAGGTCGATCTGCTCACCCAGTGCATTCACGTAGTCGGGGTCTGCCAGAAAGACCCGGAACGGCTCCTGCCACTCATCGGCACCCTGTGCCTGATTGCCCGGTGCCTGACTGTCCTGTGCCTGAGCGACCGCCCCTGAGAGCAGCACCGCGACCGTGATTGCGACAGCAGTTGCAACGCGCGACAGGAGCGGCATGGCTCAGGCTGCGGGCAGGCGGCCCAGTGCCGCCTCCAGCTTGGTCTTTGCCGCCTCGGCCTCGGCCTGGCGTTCCCGCTCCTGCTCCACCACATGCTCTGGCGCACGGGAAACGAATTTCTCGTTCGCCAGCTTCTTCGCAATACGGTCGATCTCCGCGTCCAGCTTCCCGATTTCCTTGTTCAGCCGCGTCCTCTCGGCATCGACGTCGATGGCGCCGGTCAGCGGCAGCACGACCCGCGCCCCGTCGACGACGATCTCCGACGCGCCGCCCGGCATGGTCTCGCTGATGCCTGACAGGCGCGCGAGACGGGACACCAGTTCCCAGTTGCTGTCGATCCAGCCTCTGCGGGTGGCGTCCAGGTCCGGGAAATGTGCCTCCAGCTCGGCCTTTGGCGGCACGTTGGTCTCTGCGCGTGCGGAGCGGATCTCGGAGATCAGTTCGATGACGAAACCGAATTCCTTCGCGGCGTCGGCGTTCTGCAGGTCCTGCTGCGGCCAGGCGGTGGTGGAAATGGAGCCTTCGCCGCCCATCTGCTGAAACAGTTCCTCCGACACGAAAGGCGCGAAGGGGTGCAGCATCGTCAGGATGCGCTGCAGGACCCAGGCGGCAGTTGCGCGGGTCTCACCGGCAACATCGGGGTCGTTGGCCCGCAGCAGGGGCTTCGCGAACTCCAGATACCAGTCGCAGAACAGGTTCCAGGTGAAACGATAGATACCGTTTGCCGCCTCGTTGAAACGAAAGGCCTCCAGTTCCCGGTCGATGGTGGCCGCCGCTTCCGACAGCGCCCCGACGATCCAGCGGTTCACCGGCTGCTGCAGGTTCGACGGATCATAGTCCGGCGCAACCGCGCATTCGTTCATCTCGCAGAATCGCGCGGCATTCCAGATCTTCGTGGTGAAGTTGCGGTAGCCCGCGACACGCTGTTCGGACAGCTTGATGTCGCGCCCCTGCGCCGCCATCGCCGCCAGCGTGAACCGCAGCGCGTCCGCGCCATATTCCTCGATCAGTTCCAGCGGATCGATGACGTTGCCCTTCGACTTCGACATCTTCTGGCCCTTCTCGTCGCGGACCAGAGCGTGGATATAGACCGTGTGGAACGGCACTTCCTTCATGAAGTGCATGCCGAACATCATCATCCGGGCAACCCAGAAGAAGATGATGTCGAAGCCGGTGATCAGGACGTCCGTCGGATAGTGCCTGGCCAGTTCCGGTGTCTCCTCCGGCCAGCCGAGGGTCGAGAACGGCCAGAGCGCGGAGCTGAACCAGGTGTCGAGCACATCCTCGTCACGGGTCAGTTCGACCGTCTTGCCATAATGCGCATCGGCAAGCGTCTGCGCCTCCGCCGCGTCATAGGCGACGAAGACCTCGCCATCCGGGCCGTACCAGGCCGGGATCTGGTGTCCCCACCAGAGCTGGCGGGAGATGCACCAGGGGCGGATGTTGCGCATCCACTCGAAGTAGGTGTTCTCCCAGTTCTTCGGCACGAACTGGACGCGCCCGTCCTCCACGGCCTCGATGGCCGGGCGGGCGAGGGTCTCGGCATCCGCGTACCACTGGTCGGTCAGCCATGGCTCGATGACCACACCGGAGCGGTCGCCGAAGGGAACCGTGTGCGTGATCTCCTCGATCCGCTCCAGCAGGCCCAGCGCGTCCAGGTCGGCAATGACCTTCGCCCGCGCCGCGAAACGTTCCATGCCCTGATAGGCTTCCGGCACGTTCTCGTTCAGGTGCGCATGGGCATCCAGGATGTTGATCATCTCCAGATCGCAGCGCTTGCCGACCTCGAAGTCATTGAAGTCATGCGCCGGGGTGATCTTGACCGCGCCGGAACCCTGTTCGGGGTCGGCATATTCGTCGGCAACGATGGGGATGCGGCGACCGACCAGCGGCAGGATGACGAACTTGCCGACCAGGTCCCTGTAGCGTTCGTCGTCCGGGTGAACCGCGACGCCTGTATCCCCCAGCATGGTCTCCGGACGCGTGGTGGCGACGGTGATGAAGGTGCCTTCCTGACCCTCGACCGGATAGCGGAAGTGCCACATGTGCCCCTTCTGCTCGGCGCTCTCGACCTCCAGGTCGGAGATCGCCGTCAGCAGTTTCGGGTCCCAGTTGACCAGCCGCTTGTCGCGGTAGATCAGATTGTCGCGGTACAGCTCGACAAAGACCTTGGTGACGGCGGCGGACAGCCCTTCATCCATGGTGAAGCGCTCACGGCTCCAGTCACAGGACGCGCCGAGGCGGCGAAGCTGGTTGGTGATGGTGCCCCCGGATTCCGCCTTCCATTCCCAGACCTTGTCGACGAAGGTCTCGCGGCCCAGGTCGTGGCGGCTGATGCCATCAGCGCCCAGCATCCGCTCCACCACCATCTGCGTGGCGATGCCTGCATGGTCGGTGCCCGGCTGCCAGAGCGCGTCGCGGCCCTTCATCCGGTGCCAGCGCATCAGGATGTCCTGCAACGTGTTGTTCAGCGCATGGCCCATGTGCAGGCTGCCGGTCACGTTCGGCGGCGGAATCACGATGGTGAAGGGCGCGCCGTCATTGCGTCCCGCCTGGAACAGGCCACCCTGTTCCCAACTCTCGTAAAGCCGCTGCTCGACCTCCTGGGGCCGATATGTCTTGTCCAGCATTGCCGAACCTTATGTCTGAAACGTTGAATCCGTTGATTGACCTCCCGACGGGAGGCCACGCGCGGGCTAGCTCTAGGCACGGTCGCGGGACAGGTCAAGCGCAGCCGCTTGCGCGTCCCCCTGCAGGCCCGGCGTGGATATAGTCCAGCGATGAACACGCGCGATTCGGAAATCATGATGCCGGACTGTCCCGCCGTCGCCCTGAGTGGCCGCGGGATCGTGCGTGTCAGCCCCGACGGGGAGATCGAGACGCTGGATTCCCGTGCCGCTGGTGCCGCGCTGACCGGCGATGCGCCGATGCTGGTGAACATGCCCGCCGTGGCGCGCAGGCTGGGGGTCGCGACCTTCGCGGCCTATGACCTGCTGGAACTCTTCGCCTTTGCCCGGCCCGGCACCTTCTGCCTGCCCACGGCGGACGGGCTGATGCGCGCGCTGGACCTGCCCGCACTCGGGATGCCGCCCGACCCGTCGCAACTGTTCGAGGCGGCGGCACTTATGCTGCACGATCTCTCCCTGACCCCTGATGCGCGCCGCGACACCACCGCGATGCTGGCACAGGCCATGGCCGATGGCGGCTGGTCTTGGGCGCAGCCGGTCCTGCGCGCGCTGGGTGTCACGGCGGGGAAGGGGCGGTTCCGGGGACTGGACGCCTGGTCGCGGGTGGCCGACTTCCCCGATCTGGCACCTCTGCCGCCCGCGGGACATGCGCCGGTCGAACCCGTCGAGGCGCTGGACCGCCTGCGCCAGATGCTGGACGTGGGCGCGGAGGACCGGCAGTCGCAACAGCAGTATGCCACCCGCGCCACCATGGCCTTCGCGCCGCGCGAACGCATCGATGAGCCGCATGTGGTGCTGGCGGAGGCCGGGACAGGCACCGGCAAGACGCTCGGTTACGTGGCCCCGGCATCGGTCTGGGCGGAGAAGAATGGCGGCACCGTCTGGCTGTCGACCTATACCAAGAACCTGCAGCGCCAACTGGATCAGGAACTGGACCGGCTCTACACCGATCCGAATGTCAAGGCGGAGAAGGCGGTGATCCGCAAGGGCCGGGAGAACTATCTCTGCCTGCTGAATTTCCAGGAAGCCGTGCAGGGCGGCGCGGCGCGGCGGGCCGACATCGTGCCGCTGGCCCTGATGGCGCGCTGGATCGAGGTGACACGTGACGGTGACCTGGGGGGCGGCGACTTTCCGGCCTGGCTGGTCACCCTGTTCGGCACGCAGCGCACCGTGGCGCTGGCGGACCGGCGCGGGGAGTGTGTGTTCTCTGCCTGTGACCACTATCGGCGCTGTTTCATCGAGAATTCGCGCAGACGCTCGGAACGGGCGGAGATCGTCATCGCCAACCACGCGCTGGTACTGATCCGCGCCGTGCAGCAGGCGGCGGAGGAACAGCGGGCAGGGCGCTATGTCTTCGATGAGGGGCATCACCTGTTCGACGCCGCCGACAGCGCCTTCGCTGCCGAGCTGTCGGGGCAGGAGGCGGCGGAGTTGCGCCGCTGGATCCGGGGGGCGGAGGATGGTGCGCGTGGCCGCGCGCGCGGCCTGACCCGCCGCATCCAGGATCTGATCGTCGGCGACGACGCGGCCGTTGCGGCACTGGATCATGCCACCCACGCCGCGCGTGTCCTGCCGGCCTTCGACTGGCAGACGCGGCTGCGGGGCGAGAACCCGAGCGGTCCGACGGAGCAGTTCCTTGCCGTGGTCCGCCAGCAGGTCAGGGCGCGGGCGGCGCACCCCGACGATGTCTATGGCCTGGAATGCGAGACCGACCCGCCGGTCGACGGACTGGTCGAGGCCTCGGCCCGGCTGGTGCGGGCGCTGGAGGAGCTGCGGGCACCGCTGAAGGAACTGCGCCAGATCCTGCTCGACCGGCTGGATGACGAGGCGGATGAACTGCCGAGCGGGGAGAGGATGCGGATCGAGGCGGCGGTAAGCGGCCTGGATTATCGTGCGGGCAACCTGCTGACGGCCTGGATCTCCATGCTGCAGGGGCTGGGCGGTCCACGGCCGGAGGGCTTTGTCGACTGGTTCGCCCTGCGCCGTATTGCGGGGCGGGAGGCGGATGTGGCCTATCACCGGCATCTGGTCGATCCGATGCAGGCCTTTGCGGAGGTGGTGCTGAAACCGGCCCATGGTGTGGTGATCACCTCGGCAAGCCTGCGGGACCGCTCGGAGGGCGATGACTGGGCCACGGCAGAGGCACGGACGGGGCTGCGCCACCTGGTGCAACCGGCGGAGCGGATCAGTGTCCCGTCGCCGTTCGACTATGCCAGGCAGACACGCATCCTGGTGGTGCGCGATGTGCGCCGTGACCGGGTGGACGAGATCTCCGCCGCCTATCGGGAACTGTTCCTGGCGGCGGGCGGTGGCGCGCTGGGCCTGTTCACCGCGATCCGGCGGCTGCGAGCGGTGCATGAACGGTTGCTGGACCCGCTGGAGGATCAAGGCATCCCGCTCTATGCCCAGCATGTCGATCCCATCGACACACCGACGCTGGTCGACATCTTCCGCGCCGAGCAGGATTCCTGTCTGCTGGGGACCGATGCGGTGCGCGACGGCGTGGATGTTCCGGGGCGGTCACTGCGTCTGATCGTCTTCGACCGTGTGCCCTGGCCGCGTCCCGACATCATGCACAAGGCCCGGCGGGAGGCGTTCGGCAAGGGCGCGCATGACGACATGCTGACCCGTCTGAAGCTGAAACAGGCGTTCGGGCGGCTGTTGCGTCAGCGCGGTGACCGGGGTGTCTTCGTCATGCTGGACCCGCGCCTGCCGACGCGGCTGTGCGACGCCTTTCCCTCCGATGTCGAGGTGTCGCGTGTCGGACTGGCAGAGGCGGTGGCTGAAACACGTGACTTCCTGGCCGCCGAGCGGGAAAGACACGCGCGGGCCATGGACGACGGCAGCCTGACCTGACAGATTACCGGCTCAGAACATTCCATGGAGCCTGCAGCCGATGTCCGAAAAGATGAGCCCCCACAGCGCCCTGATTCACGTGATGGTGCTGGTGGCCTGCGCCGACAAGGAAATGGCGGAGCAGGAGGTCATCCTGATGAGCGAGATGATCCGTATCCTGCCGATCTTCCGCAATTACAGCGTGGATGACGCACTGGCCCGCGATGCGGAAAGCTGCCTTGGCTACCTGGAGAAGGAAGATGGTGTCGATCTGCTGATGCAGGACGTCGCCGCCGCGCTGCCGCCGCGTCTGGGCGAGACGGCCTATGCGCTGGCCTGTGATGTGGCGGCGGCCGACGGGGAGGTCAGCCAGGTCGAACTGGAGATCCTGATGATCATTCGCCAGACCCTTGGCGTCGGACGTCTGCCCGCCGCCGCCATCGAACGCGGCGCCCGCGCCCGCGCCATGACGCTGTAGAGACTGTTTGCTGACTGTTCCGTCCCTCTCCCCCACCCGGCCACCCACGGGAGTATCCTTATCAGGTGGGGCCGGGTGGGGGAGAGGGACGGAACAGTCAGAGGACAAACCGACAGAACGGTGGCACAGTCCGCAATTGGAACGCATTCCTGGGGAGGGAACCATGGCTGAGCATTTCGACGAACTGGAAACCCGCGATCCGGAGCAGCGGGAAACCGAACTGATGGCTGCATTGCCGGGGCAGGTGGCGCTGGCCAAGACCAACAGCAGCTTCTTCGGCAAGCTCTATGCGGACATCGATCCGATGGCCATCACCTCGCGGGAGGCCCTGCAGCAGCTTCCGGTGATCCGCAAGCCGGACGTGCAGGATGCCCAGAACGCGGAACCCCCCTTCGGTGGGCTGAATGCCGTGCCGGTCGGCGACATGGCGCATGTCTACATGTCACCGGGACCGATCTTCGAACCGGACGGGGTGCAGCGCGACCACTGGCGCTATGCCCGCGCGCTCTATGCCGCCGGATTCCGTCGCGGCGACATTGTCCACAATACCCTGTCGTATCACCTGACCCCTGCGGGCATGCTGGTGGAGACCGGTTGCCGGGCCATTGGCTGCGCCGTCTTTCCGGGCGGTGTCGGCAATACGGAGATGCAGGTGGATGCCATCGAACGGCTGAAGCCCACCGCCTATGCCGGCACGCCGTCGTTCCTGCGCATCCTGCTGGAAAAGGCCGACGAGATGGGCCGCGACAGTTCCTCCTACCGCAAGGCGTCGGTGGGCGCGGAGCCGCTGCCGCCGTCGCTGCGGCAATGGTTCGAGGACCGGGGCATCCAGACCACCCAGGGCTATGGCACCGCCGATGTCGGCCTGATTGCCTATGAGTCGCTGCCCGTCGAGGGGATGCTGCTGGACGAGGGACTGATCCTGGAGATCTGCCGCCCCGGCACCGGGGAGCCTGTCGCGGAAGGCGAGGTGGGCGAGATCGTCGTCACCACCTTCAACCCGATCTATCCGCTGATCCGCTACGGCACCGGCGACATGACCGCCATCCTGCCCGGCACCAGCCCCTGTGGCCGCACCGCGACCCGCATCAAGGGCTGGATGGGCCGCGCCGACCAGTCCTGCAAGGTCCGGGGCATGTTCGTCCATGCCAAGCTGGTGGGGGAGATCGTCGGACGCCATGCTGAGGTGACCAAGGCCCGCTTCGTCATCACCAACCCCGACAACCGCGATCAGATGACCCTGATGGTGGAAGCGGAGAAGGGTGATGCCACGCTGCTGGATGCCGTGAAGCAGTCGGTCACCACCGTGACCAAGCTGCGCGGCGAGGTCGAGATCGTGGCACCGGGCAGCCTGCCCAATGACGGCATCGTCGTGGAGGACGCCCGCACGTTCGACTGACCGTACTGGCGGGGAGAGTGCAACTCTCCCTTTCCGCCTGATGACATTCCCGCAAGGCGGCTTATGTTCAGGAAAGATTTTCAGGCGGAGTACCCCATGTCCGATCTCGCGACCACTTCAGAGCTGTTCTTCACCCGTGCGGGACTGGATCCCGACCGCGCCCGCCGTCAGGTGGGGGAGGCGCTGGAGGGCTGCGACGACGGGGAGCTGTATCTGGAGTACAGCCAATCGGAGATGCTGGCCTTCGACGACGGGCGACTGCGCAACGCAAGCTTCGACACGGCGCAGGGGTTCGGCCTGCGGGCCGTGGCGGATGAGGCGCAGGGCTATGCCCACTCCTCCGAACTGTCGCATGACGCCATCGCGCGGGCCGGGGATACCGTCAGCGCGGTACGGCGCGGCCATCAGGGCACCCTGGCCGATGGCCCGGCGCGCACCAACCGCAGCCTCTATGCCGACGACAATCCGCTGAATGAATTCGACTTCGAGACCAAGGTGAAGCTGCTGCAGGACATCGACGCCTATGCCCGCGATCTGGATTCGCGGGTGCGGCAGGTGACCTGTTCGCTGGCCGGTTCCTGGAAGGCTGTCCGGATCATCCGCCCGGACGGTGCGGAGGTGGGCGATATCCGCCCGCTGGTCCGGCTGAATGTCTCGGTCATGGTCGGCGATGGCGACCGCCAGGAAACCGGCAGTGCCGGAACCGGTGGACGCACCGGCTATGCCGCCTACATCGACCCGACCCGCTGGCAGGGGGAGGTGGACGAGGCCCTGCGTCAGGCGCTGGTCAATCTGGAAAGCGTTGCCGCGCCTGCGGGCGAGCAGACTGTTGTGCTGGGTCCGGGCTGGCCCGGGATCCTGCTGCATGAAGCGATCGGCCACGGGCTGGAAGGCGATTTCAACCGCAAGAAGAGCTCGGTCTTCTCCGGCCTGATGGGACAGCGCGTGGCGGCACCGGGCGTCACCGTCGTCGATGACGGCACGATCCCTGACCGGCGCGGGTCGCTGACCGTCGATGACGAGGGCACACCGAGCAGCCGCACGGTGCTGATCGAGGACGGTATCCTGCGCGGCTACATGCAGGACCGTCTCAACGCGCGCCTGATGGGTGTTGCCGCGACCGGCAATGGCCGCCGCGAGAGCTTCGCCCACATGCCGATGCCGCGCATGACCAACACGGTCATGGAGAATGGTGACCGCGATCCGGCGGAGATTCTGGAGAGCGTGCAGAACGGCATCTATGCCACCAGCTTCGGCGGCGGCCAGGTGGACATCACCTCGGGCAAGTTCGTCTTCACCTGCACGGAGGCCTACCGGATCGAGAACGGCAGGATCGGCGCCCCCGTGAAGGGCGCCACCCTGATCGGCTCCGGCGAGGAAGTGCTGAAGAAGGTTGCCATGATCGGCAACGACATGGCGCTCGACCCCGGCATCGGTACCTGCGGCAAGGCCGGGCAGGGCGTGCCCGTCGGCGTCGGACAGCCGACCCTGCGCATCGATGGCCTGACCGTCGGCGGCACGGGCTGAGGGTGCGCGGGCCGGTGATGCCATCAGACTGCTGCGCGGCACGGGAATAGATCAGACAGAACCGCCGGACTGCTCCTTCCCTCTTGATGGGGGAAGGCCGGGATGGGGGTGAGTCGGCGAAGCCGAACAGGCACCGGCCCATCATCCGATAGCCTCCGGCTTCACCCCCCATCGACCGCTCCGCGGCCACTTCCCCCTCAAGGGGGGAAGCAGCTCAGACCGGGACCAGCGTCAGTCGCTGGCGTGGCCAGCGAACGGTCACTCCGCCGCCTGGGCCTGATCGCCGGAACTCGTGGGCTTGCGGAACAGGCGGAGCAGGTCGGCCTCCCGCTTCTTCGCGCCCTCGATATTGTGTTCCTTGATGTGGCCATAGCCGCGAATGTCCTGCGGCACTTCCGCGATGGCCTTGGCCATGGCGTGGTTGCCCGCTGAGAGCTTCGCGATCAGTTCCGCGACCACCGTCTCGTACTCCGTGATCAGGGCGCGTTCCTGCTTGCGCTCCGCCGTGTAGCCGAAGATGTCGAGACGCGTGCCGCGCAGGCGTTTCAGCCCGGCGAGGACGTGGAACACGGGCATGATCCAGCCGCCAAACTCCATCTTCGACAGCCTGCCGGTCTCCGGGTCCGGCCTGCTGATCAGCGGCGGCGCCAGGTGGAACTTCAGCTTGTAGTCGCCCTCGAACTGGTTCTGCAGCCGACGGCGGAAGGTGCCGTCGGTATAGAGCCGCGCCACCTCGTACTCGTCCTTGTAGGCCAGCAGCTTGTAGTAGTTGCGGGCAACCGCCTCGGCCAGACCGGTGGCGCCGCCACCCTTCTGCTGCTCCGCCTTCTGCACGTCGCGCACCAGCGCCTCGTAGCGGTCGGCATAGGCCTTGTCCTGATAGGCGGTCAGCAGCTTGCGACGGTGGTTGATGATGTCGTCCAGATCGGTGAGCGGCTTGCGGAACGGCAGCACCGAACTGCTGGCCGGCTGTGCCGCGGCCTCGACCGCGTCCAGGTCATGCGCGGCCAGACGCCCCCAGTTGAAGGTCTCCTTGTTCATGCCGACCGCGACACCGTTCAGCTCGATGGCGCGCATCAGGGAGTCGAGACCCACCGGCAACTGCCCGCGCTGGAAGGCATAGCCCAGCATGAACAGGTTGGTGGCGATGGAATCCCCCAGCAGCGCCGTGGCGATGCGGGTGGCGTCAATGAATTCCGTCTGGTTGCCGCCCGCAGCCTCCCGGATCGTGTCCTCCAGCGCGCCGGAGCCGTACTTCATGTCCGGGTTCAGGGTGAAGGCAGCGGTCGGGGCCAGGTGGCTGTTGATGATCGCGCGGGTGCCGCCCTTTTCCATCGTGTCGATGGCATTGTCGGAGGCCGCGACGACCATGTCACAGCCCAGCACCAGGTTGGCCTTGCCGGAGGCGACGCGGACGGCGTGAATGTCCTCCGGCGCGTTGGCGATGCGCACATGGCTCATCACCGCGCCGTTCTTCTGCGCCAGACCGGTATAGTCCAGCACGGACGATCCCTTGCCCTCCAGATGCGCCGCCATGCCCATCAGGGCACCGACGGTCAGCACGCCGGTGCCACCGATGCCGGTGACGACCATGCCGAAGGGCTCGTCCTCCACCGGGGCCTTCTCGGGCATCGGCAGATCGGCAAAGCGATCCTTGGCCGCCGCGCCCTGCTTGCCCATTGATGCAGCCTTCGGCTTGCGCAGCCCGCCGCCATGAATGGTGACGAAGCTGGGGCAGAAGCCGTTCACGCAGGAGAAGTCCTTGTTGCAGGACGACTGGTTGATCTGGCGCTTGCGGCCGAGCTCGGTCTCCGCCGGTTCCACGGAGACGCAGTTGGACGCGACGGAGCAGTCGCCGCAGCCTTCACAGACGTCTTCATTGATCATCACCCGCTTGGCCGGGTCGGGGAAGGTGCCACGCTTGCGCCGCCGCCGCTTCTCCGCCGCGCAGGTCTGGTCATAGATCAGCGCGGTGCAGCCCGGCGTGTCGCGCAGTTCCTTCTGCACGTCATCCAGTTCGCTGCGGTGATAGATGCGAGTGCCTGCGGGGAAGCCCGCATCGCCCGGATACTTGTCCGGTTCGTCGGTCACGACGATCAGCTTCTTCACGCCCTCGGCCCAGACCTGCTGTGCGATCTGCGGCACGGAGAGCTGGCCGTCGTGCGGCTGGCCGCCCGTCATGGCCACGGCGTCATTGTAGAGGATCTTGTAGGTGATGTTGACGCCGGAGGCGACGGCGGCACGGATGGCCAGCAAGCCGGAGTGGAAATAGGTGCCGTCACCCAGGTTGGTGAAGATGTGGTTGTCGGTCACGAACGGGGCCTGGCCGATCCACGGCGTGCCCTCGCCACCCATCTGGGTGAAGGTCTGGGTCTGGCGGTTCATCGACAGCGCCATGAAATGACAGCCGATACCTGCCGTGGCCCGCGACCCCTCCGGCACGCGGGTGGAGGTATTGTGCGGGCAGCCGGAGCAGAAGTAGGGGACACGCTCCAGCTTGTCGCCGGCGTCACGGGTCTCGGCCGCGATCTTCTTCATCCGCTCCTTGGCGTCCAGCTGGTCGATCCGTTCCTCCATCTCCGGATTGCTGTGGAACGGCTTCAGGCGCGCGGCGATGAAACGGGCGATCTCGGCAGGGCTGAGTTCCCCATGGCTGGGGAACAGCCAGTTGCGGTGCTCGTCGAACTTGCCGACGATGCGCGGGCGCACATCCTCGCGCCAGTTGTAGAGCTGTTCCTTCAACTGGTTCTCGATGACGGCGCGCTTCTCCTCGATCACGATGACCTCTTCCAGGCCTTCCGCGAAGTGGCGCGCGCCTTCCGGCTCCAGCGGCCAGGGCATGCCGACCTTGTAGAGGCGGATGCCGATCTCGGCAGCCAGTTCCTCGTCGATGCCCAGATCGTCCAGCGCCTGCATCACGTCCAGATAGGACTTGCCGGTGGTGATGATGCCGATGCGCGGCTTCGGGCTGTCGATCATCGTCTTGTCGATGCCATTGGCGCGGGCGAAGGCCAGGGCGGCGTAGATCTTGTGGCGGTGCAGGCGGTGTTCTTCCTGGAACCGGTCATCGGGCCAGCGGATCGACAGGCCACCCGGCGGCATCTCGAAGTCCGGCTGCCGGATGTTCACGCGATGCGGATCGATATAGACACTCGCAGCACTTTCAACGGTTTCCGAGACACACTTGAACCCGACTGCGAGGCCGGAATAGCGGCTCATGGCCCATCCCAGCAGGCCGAAATCCAGATACTCCTGCACGTTGGAGGGATGCAGCACCGGGATCATGGCGGACATGAAGACATGTTCCGACTGGTGCAGCAGCGTCGATGAAACGCCAGCATGGTCATCGCCTGCGAGAACCAGCACGCCACCGTTCTTCGACATGCCGGCGGAGTTCATGTGCTTCAGCACATCGACAGAGCGATCGACGCCCGGACCCTTGCCGTACCAGATGGCGAAGACCCCGTCATATTTTGCGGTGGCATAGAGGTTGGTCTGCTGCGAACCCCAGACGGAGGTCGCGGCCAGATCCTCGTTCAGGCCCGGCTGGAACCGGATGTGGTTCTTCTCCAGATACTCCTTGGCCTGCCAGAGCTGCTGGTCATAGGTGCCGAGCGGGGAGCCGCGATAGCCGGAAATGAAACAGGCCGTGTTCAGCCCTGTCGCGAGGTCCCGGTTACGCTGCATCATCGGCAGGCGGATCAGGGCCTGCGTGCCGGTGATGAACACGCGGCCTTCTTCCAGTTCGTACTTGTCGTTCAGCGATACCTGGGCGAGGTCCATTCTCTGCGCTCCCGCGGTCAGTGTTTCCGACGTCTCATCAGAAGCTATCTGCCGGGTGACGCAAAGTCAACTATAGGTCAGAAATATTGACCTTTAATTGTAATTTTCTTTCGCCGTGAGAGCCCCCGTTTCAGGCTGCCTTCTCCCGCATCGTCACGAACTCCTCCGCTGCTGTCGGGTGGATGCCGACGGTGCGGTCGAAGTCGCGCTTTGTGGCGCCCATCTTCACTGCGATGGCGATGCCCTGGATGATCTCGCCGGCGTCGGGGCCAACCATGTGCACGCCGAGGACCTTCTGGGTAACGCGGTCGACGATGATCTTCATCATCGTCTTCTCCTCCCGCCCGGTCAGGCTGAGCTTCATCGGGGTGAAGGTGGAGCGGTAGATGTCGATGGTCCCGTGCAGTTCCCGGGCCTGGTCCTCGGTCAGCCCGACAGTACCCACCGGGGGCTGGCTGAAAACGGCGGAAGGGACGTTGGCGTGGTCGCAGGGGGTCGGGTCGTCCAGATACTCCGTGCGGTAGAGCGCCATGGCTTCCTGGATGGCCACCGGGGTGAGGGCGATGCGGTCAGTGACGTCGCCGATGGCCCAGACATTGTCGAGATTGGTCCGGGAATATTCGTCCACCTTGATCGAGCCGTTCGGCGCAAGCTCGACACCGATCTCCTCCAGCCCGATGCCTCCTGTGCGCGGGTGGCGACCGATGGCGAACATGATGCAGTCGGCCTCCAGCGTCGAACCGTCAGTCAGGGTGGCGACCAGGGTCTCGCCCTGTTTCTCGATGGCCGTGATGTTGGTGTTGGTACGCAGATCCACGCCCTTGCGCACGATCTCGGTCGACAGCACGTCGCGCACATCCTCGTCAAAGCCGCGCAGGATCTTCTCGCTGCGATAGATCTGCGTTACCTGCGACCCGAGCCCGTTCATGATCCCCGCGAATTCCACGGCAATGAAGCCGCCGCCGACCACCACGAAACGCTTCGGCAGGTCGGGCAGGAAGAAGACCTCGTTGGATGAAATGGCGTGCTCGATCCCGGGGATCTCCGGCATCGTCGGCCAGCCGCCGGTGGCGACGATGATCCGGTCGGTGGTCACGGTCTCGTTGCCGACCAGGATCGTGTGGCGGTCCACGATCTTCGCCGGGGCCTCGTAGAGCTTCACACCGGCATTGTCGAGCAGGCGGCGGTAGACGTCGTTCAGGCGGCTGATTTCCGTGTTCTTGTTGGCGATCAGGCGGTCCCAGTTGAAGCGGTCGGGCTTCACGTCCCAGCCGAAACCTGCCGCATCCTCGAAATCCTCCGCGAAGTGGCTGGCGAAGACCATCAGCTTCTTCGGCACGCAGCCGACATTGACGCAGGTACCGCCCAGGAACTGCTGCTCCGCAGCCGCGACCCGCGCGCCGGTCGACGCGATCATGCGGGCAGCACGGGTGCCCCCGGAACCAACGCCAATGACGAAGAGGTCGTAATCATAGTTGCTCATGTGCGGGGCTTCCTTGCGGTCGTATCGGTGCGGATGGGTCGGTGTTTCGTTTCAGCAGATAGGCAACAGGCGGCGGGAGCCAAGTCCCGCCGCCTGAATGCCGCGTTCAGCAACATGTGATGGTCAGCTGTCGATGCCACCCATCAGCATGTACTTGATCTCCAGATAGTCATCGATGCCGTACTTGGAGCCTTCGCGACCGAAGCCGGACTCCTTCATGCCACCGAACGGTGCGACCTCGGTGGAGATGATGCCGGAATTGATGCCGACGATGCCATATTCCAGCGCCTCCGAAACCCGCCAGACACGACCCAGGTCACGGCCATAGAAATAGGCGGCGAGACCGAACTCGGTATCGTTCGCCATCTGGATTGCCTGCGCCTCGTCAGTGAAGCGGAACACGGGGGCGAGGGGGCCGAAGGTCTCTTCCCTTGCCACCTTCATGCCCGGCGTCACGTCCGCCACGATGGTGGGTTCGAAGAACTGGCCACCAAGTTCGTGGCGCTTGCCGCCCTGGACCAGCCGTCCGCCCTTGGCAATGGCGTCGTTGACGTGCTCCTCCACCTTGGCGACCGCAGCGTCGTCGATCAGCGGCCCCTGGTCGGTTTCACCCTTCAGGCCGTCACCGACGCGCAGTTTCGCCACAGCGGCCTGCAACTTGTCCAGGAAGGCGTCATAGATGCCGTCCTGTGCCAGGATACGATTGGCGCAGACGCAGGTCTGACCGGTGTTGCGGAACTTGGACATGATTGCGCCCTCGACCGCCGCATCCAGGTCGGCGTCATCGAAGACGATGAACGGCGCGTTGCCGCCCAGTTCCATGGTGGTCTTCTTCAGGGTGTCGGCGCACTGCTTCATCAGCATCTTGCCGATCTCCGTGGAGCCGGTGAAGGACAGCTTCCGCACTGTCGGATTGCTGGTCATCTCCCCGCCGATGGCAGATGAGGAGCCGGTGACCACCGACAGCAGCCCGGCGGGCAGACCGGCGCGATGCGCCAGTTCCGCCATGGCCAGCGCCGAATAGGGGGTCGATGTCGCGGGTTTCACCACCATGCCACATCCGGCGGCCAGCGCCGGGGCGGCCTTCCGGGTGATCATCGCGGCGGGGAAGTTCCACGGCGTGATGGCGGCACAGACGCCGATGCCCTGCTTGATGACCACGATGCGGGCGTCCGCGCGGTGGCTCGGGATGGTGTCGCCATAGATGCGCTTGCCCTCTTCCGCGAACCATTCGATGAAGCTTGCGGCATAGGCGACTTCGCCCTTTGCCTCGGCCAGCGGCTTGCCCTGTTCGGCGGTCATCAGGCGGGCCAGGTCTTCCTGATGCTCGAACATCAGATCGTGCCAGCGGCGCAGGATCACCGACCGTTCCTTGGCGGTCTTGGCCTGCCAGCCGGGCATCGCGGCCTCGGCCGCCGCGATGGCGCGCGCGGTTTCGTCCGCGCCCATCTTCGGCACGGTGCCGAGCTTGGCGCCGGACGCGGGATTGGTGACGTCGATGGTCTCTCCGCCGTCCGCGTCGCACCACTCGCCGTTGATGAAGCACTGTTCGCGGAACAGGTCCGCATCCTTCATGCCGATGGCCGGCACGCCCATGGGTGTCTGGTCGTTCATGACGCTCTCCCTCGCTTCTGATGCGTGATTTGCGGGCAACCTATCACGGCCCGGAGCGGACATGAAACGCGACGAAGCGTGGCGGTGGCTCAGGCCGCCACCTTCCGCTCCAGCGGTCGCTCGTCGATGGGGAAGTGGACCAGTGCCGCCAGCACACCCAGCGCGATGCTGAGCCACCAGACGATGTCATAGCTGCCATAGATGTCGAACAGCAGCCCCCCCAGCCAGACGCCGAGGAAGGCCCCCACCTGATGGCTGAAGAAGACGATGCCTGCCAGCATGCCGATGTACTGGGCGCCGAAGATCTGGCCCACCAGCCCGGTGGTCAGCGGCACGGTGGAGAGCCAGAGCAGCCCGATCATGCCGGAGAAGATCAGGATCGTCGTTTCACTGACCGGGGAGTAGAGCAGGAACAGGATTGCCGCGGATCGTGCCAGATAGAGAAAGCTCAGCATGTACTTCTTGCTGTAGCGATCCCCCAGCACCCCGGCCATCAGCGTGCCGAAGATGTTGAACATGCCGATGACCATCAGCGCGACGGCTCCCAGTCCGGGATCGAGCCCGAGGTCGCGGATGTAGGAGGGCAGGTGACTGCCGATGAAGGTGACATGGAAACCGCAGACGAAGAAGCCGGCGATCAGCAGGATGTAGCCGCGATGCCGACCCGCCTCCCGCAGCGCTGCGCCAAAGGTCTGGGTGCTGCCGACCGTCGCCTGCGGACGTCCGGCCAGCGGAATGGTCAGGGGCACGATGATCAGCACCATCATGGACATGATCAGCAGCGCCGTGACCCAGCCATAGCCGTCGATGAAGGTCTGGGCGAGCGGGGACAGCACCATCTGTCCGGCCGATCCGCCCATGGTCACGACGGACATGACCAGGGTCCGCCGGTGCATCGGCGTGCGCCGCGCCACGACCGCCATGCCGATGTTCATGGAGGCAAAGCCCTGCGCGATGCCGATCAGCACCCCGCCTGCCAGGTGCATGGCCACCGGCACGCCGGAGAAGCTGATCGCCAGGATGCCGACGACATAGAAGATGCCGCCCAGCGCCATGACCTTGCCCGCGCCGTAGCGGTCGGCGATGGCCCCGGCGAAGGGTTGCGTCACGCCCCACATGATGTTCTGCAGCGCCAGGGTCATGGAGAAGACCTCCCGCCCCCAGGACATGGAGTCGGAGATCGGATCCAGGAACAGGCCGAACATGTTCCGCGTGCCCATGCCGAAGAACACGATCAGCGACGCCGAGATGACCATCAGCCAGAGCGGCCAGCGCCGCACCAGCGCGGATGTTTCAGATGTTGCCGTCATTTGCCTGTTCTCCCCCACGGCGCGGTGCGCCGGCCTCGACCAGATAGTCCTGTCCGATCACATGTCCATGATGATGCAGGTTGTGGTGCCATGTGCAATCAGCCGATCCTCGGCATCGACCAGCTTGCCCTCCGCCGTGGCGGTGGAACGTCCGGCATGTATCACCTTGCCGATGGCGCGCACCTTGCCGATGCCCGGGCGCATGGCGCGGATGTAATTGATCTTCAGTTCCAGCGTCGTGTAGCTCTTGCCCGCCGGCAGCGTGGAATGCACCGCGCAGCCCATGCAGGAGTCCAGCAGGGTCGCGGCATAGCCGCCGTGGACCGTCTTCAGCGGATTCAGGTGGTTCTCGTTCGGCTCGCCCTCGAAATCGACGCGCCCGTGCTCGACGTGGGCCACGGTGAAGTTCAGCGTCCGCCCGATGCTGGGCGCGGAACCGGCATTGCTGAAAGCCATCTCGAGCGCCTGCAGGCCGGTCATTTCCTTCAGTGATCCCGGAGCATTCATGATCGTCGTTCCTTCTCGCTGACACTGCCGTGCACGACGGCCCGTGTGTTTCTCGTGGTCAGGGGACTGGCGCATTGCGGGCAGTCGATGCGCGGTTCGATGACCGTGTTGCAGTCGGTATGGAGATAGCTGACCGCCGTGCCGTCCGGGTGGGGCAGGTGCCGGTCGGCCCAGGCGGAGAGCGCCAGGATGACCGGCATCAGATCGCGTCCGGCCTCGGTCAGGCGATACTCCTCCCGCAGGGGCCGCTGCGAATAGGCTTCGCGGCGCAGCACGCCCTTCTCCACGAGCATGTTCAGCCGTTCCGTCAGCACACGCCGGGCGATGCCGAGGCGGGAATGGAAATCCTCGAACCGGCGCACGCCCAGCAGGCAGTCACGCACCACCATCATTGTCCAGCGGTCACCCAGCACCGACTCGGCGCGGGCCACGGCACACTGCTGGTTTTCGAGATCGCTCCACCGCATGGGTCTGTATTCCACTCCGATCTGATCGTCGCGCCAGCATCAGGTCTGTTTTTAAGACGGACAAGTGAGATTTCCTGCCGGTTCGCGACAGAATTCCTCTGGTGAGGTCAGCAGACCGCTTCAGGGCGCCGCGATCCGCACCAGTTCTCCGGCGGAGTTCTGGTGGCGGGTATGCAGCCGCAGACGCACCTCAGTCCGCCGCCTGCAAGGCGTCCGCGATGAATTCCATGCGGTCCTTGCCCCAGAACAGCTCCGTGCCGACGATGAATGACGGGGCGCCGAAGACGCCGCGCTTCAGGGCATTGTCGGTTTCGTCGATCAGCGCCTGCTTCATGGCGGGTTCCTCGGTCCGGCGGACGAAATCCTCGGGGTCCTGACCGATTTCCCGCGCGACATCGGCCAGCCCGGCCAGGGTCGCGACACTGGCGTCGTTCTGCTCCCAGTAGCGGCGGAAGATGGCGTCCAGATAGGCGTCCTCGCAGCCGAACTCACGCGCGACCAGCGATCCGCGCAATGAAATGCTGGTCTTGATCGGAAAGGTGTCGGGGAAGCGGAAGGGCAGGTCATGGCGCGCGGCCCAGCGTTCGAGATCGCGCTTGCGGTTGGCGATCTTGGCGGCGGGTTCCTCCATCAGCACATACTTGTGGTGCCGGAAGACATGGCCGAGGTTGAACGGGCGCATCCGGATGGTCGCGCCGTGACGGGCCGCAAGCGGGCGGATCAGGTGCAGGGCGAAATAGGTATTGGTGCTGCCCGTGTCCCAGAAGAACTCGATTTCCTTCGCCATGGCTGCCACCCGCTTCCCGTGATTGATGCGCCTGCCCGGAACGTCCAGACTGCGCCGACAGGGAGGACGATACATGAAGCCTGAGGCCGCGATAACACCGCCATGGCGCATTGGCGTCGACATTGGGGGCACCTTCACCGACATGGCGCTGATCGACGCCAGCGGGTCGTTGCGTGTGTTCAAGTCCCCCTCGACGCCCGCCGATCCGGCGAAGGGCGTGGTGAACGTGCTGGAAGTCGCAGCCGCGGCGCTGGGCGTCGCGGTGGGCGACCTGCTGCGGCAGTGCCGTCTGTTCGTGCATGGATCAACCATCGCCACCAACACGATCCTGGAGCGGAAGGGCGTGTCGGTCGGCATGCTGGTGACAGAAGGGTTTCGCGACTTCCTGGAGATCAGGCGCGGCCTGCGCGCCGACCAGTGGGACCATCGCGCGCCCTTTCCCCCTGTGCTGGTGCCGCGATACCTGCGCCGTCCCGTGCGCGGGCGTCTGGACCGGGACGGGAGTGAGGAGTCGCCCCTGAACACTGACGATGTACGTGACGCCGTGCGGTTCTTCGAGGCTGAGGGCGTGGAGTCCATCGCCGTCTGCCTGATGAATGCCTACGTCGATCCGGTGCACGAGCGGCAGGTGGCGGAAGTTGTCTCGGCGGAATGGTCAGGTCGCTGGTTGTCCCTGTCATCGGAGATCAATCCGGTGGTGGGTGAGTACGAACGCGGCTCCACCACCGTCATGAATGCCTATATCGCACCGAAGGTCGTCGGATACCTGGAACGGCTGGAGCAGCAGTTGCAGGCGGCGGGACTGCAGCAGTCCATCCTGCTGGTGCAGTCGAACGGCGGTGTGGTCTCGGCGCAGGAGGCTGCGGCGCGGCCCGTCAACCTGGCCCTGTCGGGACCGGCAGCCGGTGTCGGGGCGCTGAACCTCTATCGGACGCTGACCGGCATCGACGATCTGGTGGCGATGGAGATCGGCGGCACAAGCTGTGATGTCACTCTGATGGCCGGTGGCGATGTCCCCGTCTCCGATGCGCTGGAGATCGACGGCTATCACCTGGCAACGCCTGCGGTGGATATTCACACCGTCGGTGCCGGAGGCGGGACGCTGGCCGGCGTGGACGGCGGCGGCATGTTGCGTGTCGGGCCGGAGGGGGCAGGGGCCGATCCCGGACCCGCCGCCTACGGGCTGGGCAATGACCGCCCGACGGCCACGGATGCGCATCTGGTGCTGGGGCGGCTGCGGCCCGGACCCATGGCAGGCGGCGCGGTGACACTGGACGAGGCGCGTGCGGCAAGGGCAATCGAGGATCATGTCGCCCGACCGCTGGGCCTGAGCGTGGAGCAGGCGGCCATCGGAATCCTGCGCCTGCTGGAGCAGAACCTGCTGCACGCGGTGGAGCGGCTGTCGGTGGAGCGTGGCTACGATCCGAAGCGTTTCACCCTGGTCGCGGCGGGGGGTGCGGGACCGATGCATGGGGTGGCGGTCGCCCGCGCGCTCGGCTGCGAACGGGTCTTCGTGCCGGTGCAGGCCGGGGCCTTCTGTGCGCTGGGGATGCTCTGGTCGGACGTGCGGCTGGATTCGCTCAGGGTGATGGATGGCGACCTGGACGCGATCACGGCAGACGAAGTGGCCGAAGGCTTCGGTCCCCTGCTCGACACGGCCGCGCGGGCGCTGGAGCGGGAAGGTTTCACGGCGGCGGAGGCGGAGGTCCAGCGGGTCTTCGACCTGCGCTACAAGGGGCAGCAGTGGTCGCTGCGCACTGTGGTACCGGAGAGTGGTGAAACACTTGACCGGTCCTCCATCCGTCAGGCGTTCGAGGCCGATCACGAACGGCGCTTCGGCCATATCCAGCCCGATGGCAAACTGCTGATCACCGCACTGCGCGCCGTCGCCACGGGGCGCATCGAACGGCAGGCACCGAAGGGCATGGCCGAACGCTCTGACGGCGGCAAGCCGGTGCCGCAGGATCACCGTCGCGCCTTCGTTGATGCGGCAACGGGCTGGGCGGATGTGCCTGTGCATGCCTCCGACAGCCTGCTGCCCGGGCACCGGCTGACAGGCCCGGCGATCATCGAGGCCCCGACAACGACCGTACTTGTCGGCGCGGGGGATGAACTGAGCGTGGATGACCACGGCAACTACCTGATCAATATTGCAGTGGGAGGCGCAGCATGAACATCGATCCGGTGACCCTGGCGCTGGTACAGAACCGTCTGGACCACATCTCCCGCCAGATGGGCTTCGTCATGACGCGTACCGCGCGCAGCCCGATCTTCAACCAGAGTCACGACTTCTCCTGTTTCATCGCCGATGCGGCCGGCACCCTGATCAGCCAGGCGGACGGCATTCCGATCCATACCGGCGGTGGCGGCTTCACGGTGCGGGCACTCATCGATGCCTTTGCCGGACGGATCGAGCCTGACGACATCTTCCTGTCGAACGACCCTTACGTGGCGGGCGGCAACCATCTGCCGGACTGGGTGATCAGCCGCCCGGTCTTCGTCGACGGGGAACTGGCCGCCTGGACCTGCAACCGGGCGCACCAGTCCGACATCGGCGGTGGTGCGGCAGGCACCTACAACCCCGAAGCCACGGAGATATTCCATGAAGGCATCCGACTGCCGCCGCTGAAACTGTTCGAGCGCGGGGAGGTGCGTGACGACCTCTGGCAGTTGCTGCTGCTCAACAGCCGCACGCCGGAACTGCTGGACGGTGACCTGCGCGCCATGATCGGCTCCACCCGCATCGGCGCGGAGCGGCTGGCGGAGCTGGTCACCGAACTGGGGCGGGAGGCCGGGGCAGGCTATTTCGACGCCCTGCTGTCCTATGCCGACCAGCGTTTCCGCCAGGCCTGTGAGGAACTGCCGCGCGGCACTTACAGCGCCACGGAGATCACCGACAATGACTGCTTCGAGCAGCGCGACATCAAGGTCTGCGTGGCGGTGACCGTGACCGATGACGGGGTGAAGGTGGATTTCACCGGGTCCGACCCGCAGATGCGCGGCTTCAAGAACTCCTCCCTCGCCAATACCCATTCCGCCGTCTACATGGCGCTGGCGTCCTTCTTCGACCCGGACATGCCGCGCAACGAAGGCGCGTTCCGCTCCGTCGAGATCGTCGCGCCCTACGGCACGGTGGTGAACCCGCGCCCGCCCGCGCCTCTGACCATGTGCACCGTGTTCATCGCGCACGAGATCGTCCACGCCATCTGGCGCGCGCTGGGGGAGGCGGTGCCGTCCCGCGCCTGCGCCGGTTGGGGCAAGACGATCCACAACATCACCTCCGGCCGCCAGCCCGGCAGCACCGAGCCCTATGTGATGTACAACTGGGCCGCCAATGCGGCGGGCGGTGCGGTGGAGGGCCGGGACGGTTTCAACCAGATCGGCCTGCTGATCGCCCTCGGCGGGCTGCATCTGCCCAACGCGGAGGGGTATGAGCGGATCTACCCCGCCATGATCCGTCGCCAGGAATTCCGCACCGATGCGGCAGGGGCCGGCACGTTCCGGGGCGGCAGCGGGGTGCACTACGCCGTCGATGTGACCGGCGACGCGACCTATTCCTTCCGGGGGGAGGGACTGGACACCCCCTCCGGCTTCGGCATCCAGGGCGGCGGCACCGGGTCCGCCGGTACGATGCATGTGCAGTCCGCCGATGGCACCACATTTACGGCGCCGAAGTATGGCGTCCGCGAGTTCCCGCCCGCCCGTCTGGAGGCCTCATCCCCTGCCGGTGGCGGCTGGGGCGACCCGAAACAGCGCGATCCGGCACTGGTGCTCCGCGACGTCCGCGACGAGATCGTCAGCACGGAGGCGGCGCGGGAGGTCTACGGCGTTGTGATTGCCGGGGATGGCCGGTCGGTGGACATGGAAGCGACGCGGGCGGCAAGAGGGTAAGGGGTACGCCCTTGCCTGGATTTTCCCCGCGCCCACCCCAGACACGACGCTCGCGGAGGTGGTCCGCGAGCCCAGTCTCCGACGTCTGTGCGGCACTGCTGGGTACCCGGGTCGAGCCCGGGCACGGCGTCATGCGGGGTGGGGCAGCTGGTGATCAAATTGCATCCACCCCAGCCACGACGCTCGCGGACTTGATCCGCGAGCCCAGTCTCCGACGCTTGTGCGACACTGCTGGGTACCCGGGTCGAGCCTGGGCACGGCGTCATGGGGGTGGCCAGGCATGGAAACAGTCTCTCCACCCTCGCTCCGACGCTCGCGGACTTGATCCACGAGCCCATGCAGCGGTGCAGGCGGAGGCCCTTCAGCTTCCCTTGAACGCAGGCTGGCGCTTTTCCATGAAGGCGGTGCGGCCCTCACGGAAGTCGTCGCTGGCGAAGCAGGCTTCGACGGCAGCGTCGCAGGCGGCGATGTCGCGATGGTCGGGGTCCTTGGCGAGTTCGTCGATGGTCATCTTGGCGGCCTGGATGGTCAGCGGCGCGTTGGCGGCGATGCGGGCGGCATAGTCGCGGGTATAGCTCTCCAGTTCCGCCGTCGGGACCATGCGGTTGATCAGGCCCATGCGTTCTGCCTCCGGCGCGTCGAACTGGCGGGCGGTGAAGAAGATCTCCTTGGCATAGGCCGGACCGACGATGTCCAGCAGCCGCTTCGTGCCACCGACGCCATAGCCGAGGCCGAGCCGCGCGGCCGGCACGGCGAAGCGGGCATTGTCGGCGGCGATGCGGATGTCGGCGGACAGCGACACGGCGACACCGCCACCGATGCAGAAGCCGTTGATCATGGCGATGACCGGCTTCTTCACCTTCACCAGCGCCGCGTGGGCCTTGCCCGCCACGGCGTCATAGACCTTGGTGGCTTCGGGCGAGTTGCGCTTCTCGCCGAATTCCGAAATGTCCGCGCCCGCGATGAAGGCCTTGTCGCCCGCGCCCTTCATGATGATCACCCGGATGTCCGGATCCGCGGCATAGGCATCGACGATCGCCGGAATCGCGGCCCACATGTCGACGGAGACGGCGTTCCGCTTCTCCGGCTGGTTGAAGATGATCCAGCCGATGGCCCCGTCCTTTTCCGCCAGCATCCGTGTCGTTTCGAGTTTCATCGCGTCTTCCCCAGTCAGATGATGCCATCGGCGCGCAGCGCCGCGATCCGGTCAGCGTCGTAGCCCAATCCGGCAAGAATGTCGTTGGTGTGTTCGCCCTTCGGCGCAATGCGGTGGCGCAGCGCCGGGTCCAGGTCACCCATCTGGATCGGCTGTCCCACCAGTGTCAGGTCCGGCCCGTCATCCTCCACCCGGCGTGCCATGCCGAGATGCCGGACCTGCGGGTCGGCGAAGGTCTGGTCGATGCCGTTGATCGGGCCGCAGGGGACACCTGCCGCGTTCAGCACCTCGATCCAGTCGGCACTGCTGCGGGTCTTCAGGATGGCCGCGACCCGGTCGTTCAGTGCGGCCCGGTTGCGATAGCGCCTGCCGCCGCTGACATAGTCCGGGTCATCCGCCAGCTCCGGCGCACCGATGCATTCGCAGAACCGGCGATAGATCGTGTCACCGACGGCAGCCACGTTGATGTGACCGTCGGCAGTTGCATAGGCGTTGGTGGGAACCGAGGTCGGGTGCTCGTTGCCGACGCGGCCTGCCACTTCGTCCTCCACCAGCCAGCGCGCCGCCTGGAAGTCGAGCATGAAGGTCTGGGCCTGCAGCAGCGACGTGCGCACCCACTGGCCCTTGCCGGTCTGTCCCCGCCCGATCAGCGCCATCAGGATCGCCTGCGCCGCCAGCAGCCCCGCCGTCAGGTCGGCGATGGGTATACCCACCCGCATCGGCGGCCCGTCCGGATCGCCGGTGATCGACATCAGTCCGCCCATGCCCTGGGCGATCTGGTCGACGCCGGGACGCTTCCGGTAGGGACCGTCCTGACCGAACCCGGAGATGGAGGCCAGGATGATGCGCGGGTTGATGGCTTCCAGCGCGGGCCAGTCGATGCCCAGCCGTTCCTTCACGTCGGGGCGGTAGTTCTCGACCACCACGTCGGCCTGTCGCACCAGATCGGCCATGACCTGCCGTCCCTCCGGTTGTTTCAGGTTCAGGGTCATGCTGCGCTTGTTGCGGTGCAGGTTCTGGAAGTCGGGGCCATCCCGTGGCCCACCCAGCCCGCCGTCACCGCCGGCGGCGTCCGGCATCTCGATCTTGATGACATCCGCGCCCCAGTCGGCCAGCTGCCGGACAGCGGTCGGCCCGGCGCGCACCCGTGTCAGATCCAGCACCGTATAGGGCGCAAGGGGCAGGGGAGAATCCGCTGAAACACTCATGCCGCCACGCCCTCCCGCGCTTCGAAGATGGTCAGGAACGCCTGCTTCAGCACTGCATCCACCTCCGCCACGCTCGCATCGATGCCCAGATCGGCCAGCGATGTGACCCCATGTTCCTGGATACCGCAAGGCACGATGCCGCTGAAGTGGTCCAGGTCGGGGGCCACGTTGATGGAGATGCCGTGAAAGCTGACCCAGCGCCGGACGCGGACCCCGATGGCGGCGATCTTGTCCTCCCGCCCGTCATCGCGGACCACCCAGACGCCGACCCTGCCGTCCCGCCGCTCCCCGGTCACGCCGAAGGCGGCGAGGGTGGCTATGACCCATGACTCCAGATCATGCACGAAGCGGCGGATGTCCTGACCGCGCGGCTTCAGGTCCAGCATGACATAGCCAACCCGCTGTCCCGGCCCGTGATAGGTATATTCGCCGCCGCGCCCGCTGTGGAACACCGGAAACCGGTCCGGCTGCAGCAGATCGGCGGCATTGGCGGAGGTGCCGGCGGTATAGAGCGGCGGATGCTCCAGCAGCCATACACAATCCGCTGCGCCGTCGTTGCGGATTGCCGCGACGCGCTGCTCCATCCAGTCCACGGCCTGCGTGTAGGGGACCGGATCGCCCGATATCCGCCATTCGGAATTCATGCGTTCTGTTTACCGCCTGCTAACCACGTTGCCTCATCATAAGGCCAGTTTCAGCAGGAGTGGACATGAGCAAGCAGGATACGGCAACCGTCGAAATGGCGCTGAGCGATGTGGAGGTGGAAATCTCCGTCGTGCTCGGGCGAGCCCAGATGCCCATTCACCAGTTGCTGAAGATGGGGCGTGGGGCGGTCATCGAACTCGATGCCGACGTGGACGACCCGGCCTGGATCCTGGCCAACGACAAGGTCATCGCCCGTGGCGAGATCGTCGTGACCGGGGAACATGTCGGCATCTCCGTACTCGACACCTTCCGGGACAGCAGCGGCGACTGACACCGCAGTCAGTCGCCGCGTCCGTGCGGCGCGTTGAAGTCGATGTCGGGTCCGACGGAGACGATACGCGTCGGGTTCACGTTCTCATGACTGGCGTAATAGTGGGTGCGGATGTGGTCCATGTTCACCGTCTCCGCCACGCCGGGCCACTGGTAGAGCTCCCGCGTCCAGGCGAACAGGTTCGGATAGTCGACCAGCCGCCGGATATTGCACTTGAAGTGCCCATGGTAGACATGATCGAAGCGGATCAGTGTCGGGAACAGGCGCCAGTCGGCCTCCGTGATGCGATCCCCCACCAGGTAGCGTTGCCGGCCCAGCCGTTCCTCCAGCCAGTCCAGTGAATCGAATAGGGCGTGGACAGCCTCCTCGTAGGCGTCCTGCTTCACCGCGAAGCCGCTGCGGTAGACACCATTGTTGACGGTCTCGTAGACCCGCTTGTTCACGGCATCGATCTCGTCGCGCAGTTCTTTCGGGTAATAGTCGCCGGGCTTCGCGAAGGCATCGAACTCGCTGTTCAGCATCCGGATGATCTCGGACGACTCGTTGGAAACGATGGTCTGGCCATGGGTGTCCCAAAAGACGGGCACGCTGCTGCGCCCGGAATAGCGCGGGTTGGCGGTGGTATAGAGCTGGTGCGAATAGGTAAATCCGTTCACCCGGTCCCCGGTCGCGCCTGGATATGCCGTGAACTCCCAGCCGTTCTCCATCATCAGCGGGCTGACGACGGAGAAGCCGATGACATCCTGCAGCCCCTTGATCGCCCGATAGATCAGGGTGCGGTGCGCCCAGGGGCAGGCGTAGGAAACATAGAGGTGGTAGCGCCCGGCCTCCGGGGGGAAGTCCGTGCTGCCATCGGCCCGGATCCAGTTGCGCATCTGCGCGTCGATGCGGACGAACTCGCCCTTTTCCGATGGCTTGCGCGGCACCGCGCGCCAAACACCGTCCTCGAGTTGTCCCATGGTTCCCGCCTCCCGTTGCGCTGTCAGGGAAATATGGCGCGGTGCGGGCTGACAGACCACCGCGCACGTGGAACAATCCGGTTTCCAGATGGAAACAGGAACCCCGGATGCATGATCTATCTGCCATGGCCGTCTTCGCCGCGATCGCGGAGGCGGGAAGCCTGACGCAGGCCGCCGAACGGCTCTCGCTCTCCAAGTCCGCCGTTTCCAAGCAGCTTTCGCGGCTGGAGGAACGGCTGGGCGCGCGGCTGGTCAACCGCAATACCCGCCAGGTCAGCCTGACGGAGGTCGGCATCGTCTATTTCGACTTCTGCGCCCGCATCCTGGAGGAGGCCGAGGCCGCGGAGGCAGCCGTGGCCAACCTGCAGGACGCGCCGCGTGGCCGCCTGCGGGTCAATGCGCCCATGAGCTTCGGCACCATGCACCTGGCGGCGGCGCTGACCGGCTTCGCGAATGCCTATCCCGAGATCACTGTGGATCTCGAGCTGACGGACGCCTTCGTCGATCTGGTGGACGGTGGAATCGACGTGGCCGTCCGCATCACCTCCATGCAGGACTCCACCCTGATCGCACGGCAACTCGCCCCGGCGTGCCGCATGGTGGCCGCCAGCCCCGACTACCTGGCCGAACACGGCACGCCGCAGCACCCGCGGGACCTGAGCCGCCACAACTGCATGATCTATTCGCTGGCTCCAAACCCGGGCACATGGGTGTTCCGTGAGGCGGATGGATCGGCCATGCCGATTCCGGTGCAGGGCTCCATCCGGTCCAACAATGGAGAGGTACTGCGGGAGGCCGCGATTGCCGGTCTCGGCATCCTGGTCGATCCGACCTTCATCACCTACCGCGCGATCCGCGACGGACGGCTCGTGCCGCTGCTCTGTGACTACGAACTGCCACGGTCCGGCATCCACGCCGTCTACCCCAACCGCCGCCACCTCTCGCCCAAGGTGCGGGCCTTCATCGACTTCCTCGGCAACCACTTCGGCGACCCGCCCTACTGGGACCGCCACATCCAGACCGTGCTGGACCGCTGACGCCGGTCTCGGGACTGGCAGGCTGGATCAGGCCGGATGCCTCACACGTGCTGGTCGATCAGGATCGGGTTGCCGTCGGGGTCGACGACAATGCAGTTGGCGGGGCCGGTGCTGTCCTCGTCGGCCTCGCTGACGAAGGTGACGCCGTCGGCTTTCAGGCGGCGCTGGATCTCGCGGATGTCGGTGAAGTCCTCCAGCGTCCGGCCCTGGGAGTCCCAGCCAGGATTGAAGGTCAGCGTGTTGCGTTCCAGCATGCCCTGGAACAGGCCGATGACGCAGGTGGGGCTGGTCATGATCAGCCAGCCCTGGTCGGTGCCACCGCCGAAGGCCGTGAAACCGAGTTTCTCGTAGAAGGCGCGGGAAGCTTCGATGTCCTTCACCGCGAGGCTGAGAGAGAAGTTGCCGAGTTCCATCGTTGCTGCTCCACCGGGGGCTGTCTGCTCCGCTCAGGCAACGCTCACCGGATCGGCGCGTTTGCGGACAACCCCATAATAGCGCCAAAGCAGCCGCGCGGCGACGCCCCGGTTTGGATGCCAGGCCTGCGCGATCTCCCGCAACTGCTTCTCACCGGGGCGTTCGGGCAGGCGTTTCAGGTCCTGTACCGCCACCTGCAGTGCCAGATCGCCGGAGGGGAAGATGTCCGGCCGGTTCAGGGCAAACAGCAGATAGACCTCCGCCGTCCAGCGCCCGATCCCGGTGACGGCGGTCAGCGCGGCCATGGCATCCTCATCGCTCATCCGGGGCAACCGGTCGAGTGGCAGGGCACCGGAGACAATGTCGGCGCTCAGCGCGCGCATGTAGCGCATCTTCGGACGGCTCAGACCCATGGCCTTCAGTGCATCCCCGTCATGGTCCAGGAACCGCTCCGCCGTGAACGGGTCCGTCGCGGCCTCCACCCGTGCCCAGATGGCGGCGGCAGAGGCAAGCGAGACCTGCTGGTCGACGATCAGCTTCATCAGGGTCTTCAGGCCGGGCGGGCGGCTGCGGTCGGGCAGCGCCCCGGCGACAGCCCGCGCCTGCCGCAGGTCCGGGTCCGCCTGAAACAGGACTTCGAGTGTCGCCGCGAGTTCCGGTGACTCACCGGACCGGAACGGGGCAGGGGCGCTCACCGGTTCAGGACACACGGCATCAGGTTCCGGTGCTCAGGGCTCGGTCTGCCCCATCTGACAGATCAGATCCCAGGCTTCCTTCGGGATCGGCATGACCGACAGGCGCGACTGGCGGATCAGGGGCAGATCGGCCAGCCGTGGCTCCGCCTTCACATCTTCCAGCGTCACGGGGGTCGTGAAGGGGCGCACCGCCTTCACGTCCACCATGCCGAAGCGTTCCTTCGGGTCGGTGTGATCGGGGTAGTATTCCCGGATCACCTCGACGATGCCGACGATCCGCTTCTCGTTCACCGAGTGGTAGAAGAAGCCGCGATCACCGACCTTCATGGCCTTCATGTTGTTGGAGGCCTGGTAGTTGCGGACACCGTCCCAGTGTTCGCCCTTGTCACCACGGGCGACCTGATCATCCCAGCCCCAGGTGTTCGGCTCCGACTTGAACAGCCAGTAGTTCATGGTGAACGGTCCCCCTGCCTGCCCGGCTTCACTTGCTGCTGTTCTGCCGCACCATGTTGATGATGCCGGAGAAGTCCTTCGGCCCCTGTGCCATCTGCTCGGCATAGGCGGTATAGAGCTTCTCCGCCTCCGCACCCATGTGGGTGTCGGTGCCGGTGTCGGCCGCCGCAGCCGCCGCCAGGCGCAGATCCTTCAGCATGTTCTCCGCCGTGAAGCCCGCCTGATAGTCGCGGTTGGCCGGGCTGGTCTCCACAGGACCCGGAACCGGGCAGTAGACATTGATCGACCAGCAGTAACCGGAGGAGGTGGAGACGATGTCGAAGAAGGTCTGGTGATCCAGCCCCAGCTTCTCCGCCAGCACGAAGGCCTCGCTAGCTGCGGCCATGGAAATGCCGAGCACCATGTTGTTGCAGATCTTCGCGGCCTGGCCATTGCCCGACCCGCCGGCATGGACGATCTTCGCCCCCATCTTCGACAGGATCGGCTCCGCCCGCGCGAAGCCGTCGTCCGTCGCGCCGCACATGAAGGTCAGCGTGCCACCCTCGGCGCCGCCGACGCCGCCGGAAACCGGCGCATCCACCATCTCCAGTCCCGACGCAGCGGCTGTCGCGGCGACTTCGCGCGCGGTCGAGACGTCGATCGTGGAGCAGTCGATCAGCAGCGATCCGGATGCCTTCGCCGCGGCAATGACACCGCTGTCGCCCAGGTAGGCGGCGCGGACATGGTCCCCCTTCGGCAGCATGGAGACCACGACATCGCGGCCCGTTGCGGCCTCCTGTGCGCTGGCTGCGGCCTTGCCGCCCGCTGCCACCACGCCCTGCACGGCGTCTGCCGACAGGTCAAAGCAGGTAACCGCGTGACCGGCCTTCAGAAGGTTGCGGGCCATCGGCCCCCCCATGTTGCCGACACCGATGAAACCGATTTCCGCCATTTGCTCTTCCTCCCCGGAATGCTGTTGTCGTGTGCTCAATAAAGCGTTTCGCGATAGGCCTGCTCAAGCTGTTTCTCGGATGCTTCCACATCGATCACCGTGTTGGTCTGATCCGCGATCATCTTCGACAGTGGTGGCAGCACCTTGCGGTCCTGCTGCACCGACGGATCCCAGAGCTTCGAGCGGATGAAGGCCTTGGCGCAGTGCAGATAGGCCTCATCGACCTGCACCACGATGGCCGAAACCGCCGGTTTGCCGTTGACCGCCATGGACTGCAGCAGGTCCGGATCCACCGAGACATGGGCACGCCCGTTGACGCGCAGGGTCTCGCTGATCCCCGGAATCATGAAGATCAGCGCCACGTGCGGGTTCTCGACAATGTTGGTCATCGAATCGATCCGCCGGTTACCGGGGCGATCCGGGATGACCAGCGTGTGGTCATCCAGTACCTGCACGAAGCCCGGCAGGTCGCCCTTCGGCGAGACATCCGCCGGACCATCCTTCGCCGCGCTGCCCATCACGAGAAATGGCGAGAGCTCGATGAAACGGCGGCAATGCGGGTCCAGTGACGGGATCGCCTTCGTCGCGGCCCGGCCGGAGGCATGGCCATAGACTTCGCGCAAGGCATCCTCGGTGCGCAGAATGTTGTCCGTCATCTTCATTCTCCCGTTCTCGTCCAGCCGTGCAACGTGCGACCGGACGGACCTTAGTTGCGTCGCCTGCAGGGGTCCAATGTCGAAAGGCTGACCCTGCTCAGTCCGGTTTGCCGGGGTTGCGGTGGGCGATGAGGTTCCTGCGCGCTTCCTCGTCCCAGTTGCCGGTGGGCTTGCCGAACTCCTGCCCCACAGCATAGCCGCGCCGCAGCGCCGGGCGCTGCTGCAGTGCCTTGTACCAGCGCTTCACGTTGGGGAACTGGTCCAGGTCCACTTCCTGGCGCTTGTAGGTGATGACCCAGGGCCAGCAGGCCATGTCCGCGATAGAATAGTCGTCGCAGATGAATTCCCGCCCTTCCAGCCGACGGTCGAGGACGCCGTAGAGGCGATGCATCTCGTTGTCATAGCGCTCCCGCGCGTAGGGAATGGGTTCCGGCGCGTAGAAGCGGAAGTGCCCGGCCTGGCCGAACATCGGTCCCATGCCGCCCATCTGCCACATCAGCCATTCCATGACCGTCTTGCGCCCGCGCAGGTCGGTGGGCAGGAACCTGCCGGACTTCTCTGCCAGATACACCAGTATGGCCCCGGTCTCGAAGACGGAGACAGGTTCCCCGCCGTCTTCAGGATCATTGTCAACAATTGCCGGCATCCTGTTGTTCGGGCTGATCTTCAGGAATTTCGGTTCGAACTGGGCACCGCGACCGATGTTGATCGGAATGACGTTGTAGTCCAGTTCCATTTCCTCCAGCGCGATGGAGATCTTCCAGCCGTTCGGTGTCGGCCAGTAGTAGGCGTCGATCATGGTCTTGCTCCCCAGCAGTGTTGCAGCACCCAAGGTAGAGCATCTGGCCGGTTCCGAAAGACCGCAACGCGTTTCCATTGTGCATGGCATCAGTTACGCTCGCCCCATGCGCCCGGTCAGATATTTCGATGATTACGTTTTGGGGGACAGGTTCGTCACGGATCGCGTGACGATCACGGAGGGGATGATCCTGCAGTTCGCGCGGATGTACGACACGCAACTGTTTCACATCAATCTCGACAAGACGGCGGAGAGCAATTTCGGCGGTCTGATCGGCAGCGGATTGCAGACCCTCAACTTCAGCTTCGCCCTGTTCTTCAGGCTGGAGCTGGTGCAGCCCGTGGCCCTGGGGGGACCTGGCCTGGACAACCTGCGCTGGACGCGGCCGCTGCGCCCCGGTGACACAATCCATGTGATCTGCGAGGTCACGAAGATCGTGCCATCCCGCAGCAAGCCCGACAGGGGCATGCTGACCATGCGCCACGACACCTTCAATCAGCATGATGAACTGATCCTGACCTTCGACTGCATGCATCTGCTGCGGCGGCGGGAAGCGGCATGAGCTTGCGCGGGCTGACACTTGGCGGGCTGCTGTTGCTGCTGGCGGCCTGCGGCGGGCGTGGTGATCTGCCCCCGCCGGTGATCGAGGATCCGCGCCTGTCGCGCAATGGTGAGCTGTCAGGGGTCGCGGGGCTGACCCAGGACGACTGGAACGCGCTGGACCGGGACCTGAAACGCGCGGTCTTCAGGCTGGGCTTTCTCGAACGTCTCGGCACCGAATGCACGAACCTGTTCCCGGAGCACACGGATTTCCTGGGCGAGTTCGCGCTGCTGGTGCAGCGCGGACTGACGAACGGGGTGCAGCGCGCCATTGCCATGGAAACGGAGCGGCTGCGTCTGGCCGGTGATGGCCGGGAACGGGCGGTGATCGCACTGCTGGCGATGCGCCGTGCGAAGATGGATGTGCCCGGCATGATGGCGGACCAGATCAACATTCTCGCCACGACCCCGGTCGATGGTCATGACGCTGTTGTCAGCGCCTGCGGGTTGCTGTTCGAGCGGGAGGGCCGACGGGACCTGATGCGGACGGTTTCGGTGCCGCTGGAGGCCTATTACGCGACCATCGAGGCGGAGTATCCAGCATTGCACGGCAAGGGTGAGAAGGTGACACGGATCCGGCGGATCCTGGAGCGGATCTGATCAGCCTTCCGGCGTCTCCTTCCAGCGGTGGGCGAGGCCGCTGTCGATGTCGAACAGGTCCAGTACCCGCCCGACGGTGTGATCCACCATTTCATCCAGGCTCGACGGCCGGGCATAGAAGGCCGGGACCGGCGGCATGATGATCGCGCCGGCTTCGGTCGCCTGGCTCATCAGCCGCAGGTGACCGGCATGCAGCGGGGTTTCCCGCACCATCAGCACCAGTCGCCGCCGTTCCTTCAGCGTCACGTCGGCGGCCCGCGCCAGCAGGTTTCCGGCGGCACAGTTCGCCACCTCCGACAATGTCTTGATGGAGCAGGGGGCGATGACCATGCCCCTGGTGCGGAAGGACCCGCTGGCGATCCCGGCACCGACATCGCCCACGGGATAGCTGACGTCGGCCAGCGCACGCACCGCATCGACGCTCCGGTCAGTCTCCGCGTTGATGGTCAGGGCCGCGGCCTTGCTCATCACCAGGTGGGTTTCCACCGACTGGTCGCGCAGGACCTCCAGCAGGCGGATGCCATAGGCCGCGCCGCTGGCCCCTGACATGCCGATGATCAGGCGTTCGGTCATGGGGTGCGCGGTTTCCTCAGACGGTGAAGATCTTGCCCGGATTCATGATGTTCTGCGGGTCCAGCGCATTCTTGATCATGCGCATGAAGCTGATGGCATCGCCGTGCTCCGCCTGCAGGAACTTCATCTTGCCGGTACCGACCCCATGTTCGCCGGTGCAGGTGCCGCCCATGGACAGGGCGCGCTCCACCATGCGGTCGTTCAGGGCATCGGCGCGCTTGAACTCCTCCTCGTCACCCTCACCCAGGACAAAGGCGAGGTGGAAGTTGCCGTCGCCGACATGGCCGACAATCGGGGCGATCAGCTTCGATTCCACGATGTCCTTCTTGGTCTCCAGGATGCATTCCGCCAGCCGGGAGATCGGTACGCAGACGTCCGTCGCCCACAGCACGGAATTGTTGCGCAGCGCCTTGGCCGAATAGGCCGCGTCATGGCGGGCCTGCCAGAGCTTGGTCCGCTCCTCCGCCTGGGACGTCCACTGGAAGTTGGCACCGCCGAACTCGCCGCAGATATCGCCCATGCTGCTGGCCTGTTCGGCCACGCTGGCTTCCGAGCCATGGAACTCCAGGAACAGGGTCGACATGACGGGATAGTCGAGACCGGAATGACGGTTGATCGCGTCCATCTGCACGTCATCCAGCAGTTCGATGCGCGCAATCGGAATGCCGCACTGGATCGTGGTGATGACCGCGTTCACCGCGCCCTCCAGATCGGGGAAGGACACAACGGCGGAGGTAATGGCCTCCGGAATGCCATAGAGCCTCAGCGTCACCTCGGTGATGATGCCGAGCGTTCCCTCCGACCCGACCATCAGCCGGGTCAGGTCATACCCGGCGGAGGATTTCCGGGCGCGGCGGTTGGTGCGGATGATGCGCCCGTCGGCCATGACGCAGGTCAGGGCGAGCACGTTTTCCCGCATCGTTCCGTACCGGACGGCATTGGTGCCGGAGGCCCGGGTTGCCGCCATGCCGCCGAGGGAGGCGTCCGCGCCCGGATCGATGGGGAAGAACAGCCCGGTGTCGCGCAGGTACTCGTTCAACTGCTTGCGGCGGACACCGGCCTGCACGGTGCAGTCCAGATCCTCGGGATTGACCTCAACGACAGCATCCATCTGGCTCAGATCAACCGTCACGCCGCCGCGGGTCGGGATGACGTGGCCTTCCAGCGAAGTGCCTGTGCCATAGGCGATGATCGGCACGTCGTTGGCGGCGCAGATCTTCACGATGGCCGACACTTCCTCCGTCGAGTGGGCGAAACAGACCGCGTCGGGCATGGAACCATGATGATAGCTCTCGTCATGGCCGTGGTGTTCACGCACCGCCGTGGCCGTGGTCACGCGGTCGCCAAGCAGGTCCTTCAATGCCGCCAGCGTGGTGTCGAGCGTCTCGCTGTCGGGTCTCAGGGCGGTATCGGCCATGTTCACAATCCTCCGTCCGGGCGCAGATGCGCACCTCTTGTTGCTTGCACGTTATAGCAATTGCGGGGCCGATGAAACGTTGACCGTAACCCAGGCAACCTATTGCAACCGACAGCCAAACCCGCCTTTACTGCGGGCCGAATTCGACATGACCCGGGGAGGAGTTACACGATGGATGTCCGGACGCTGATGGCCCGCGCGGCAACCTTCTATGCGGATCGCGAAGCGGTGGTCTGGCGTGACCGCAGGCTGACCTTTGCCGAGGCCTGGGACCGTGCGGTCCGCCTGGCCAATGGTCTGATCGCGCTGGGGGTCAAGCCCGGCGACCGGGTCGGGGTGCTGGAGGACAATTCCATCGAGGCGGCGGACTTCTTCGCCGGGGCCGCCATCGCGGGCGTCGTGCGCGTGCCGCTCTACGCCCGTGACAAGCGGGAGATGCACCTGCACATGCTTGGGCATACCAACTGCAAGGCCGTGCTGGTGGCTGCGCACTATGCCAGCGACATGGACGGCTTCGTCGATGAACTGCCGGATCTTGAGCATGTGATCGTGCGTGATGATGGCTACGAGGACTGGCTGGCGGCGCAGTCGGACGTGATGCCGGAGGTGGAGATCGACCCCGACGACAATTTCATCATCCGCCACACCGGCGGCACGACCGGCAAGCCGAAGGGCGTCGCCTATACGCACAAGGCCTGGCTTGCGGCGGGGCGTGACTGGTTCTACCTGTTTCCGCCGGTTGAGCCGGGGGACAAGTGCCTGCATGTCGGCCCGATCAGCCATGGTTCCGGTTACCAGTACCTGCCGGTCTATCTCTCGGGTGGCTGCAACGTGCTGCTGGACCACTTCCACCCCGGCGAGACGTTGGACCTGATCGCGGAGGAGGGCATCGCCTATGCCTTCTTCGTGCCGACCATGCTCAACACCATGCTGCAGGACCCGACGGCTCGGGACCGTGACTATTCCAGCCTGAAGTGCATTCTGGTTGCTGCCGCGCCGATTTCGGATGCCACCGCCTATCTGGCGCGCGATGTCTTTGGCCAGGATGCGCTGTATCAGGGCTATGGCCAGACGGAGGTGCTGCCGGTGTCCATGATGGGGCCAAGGCAGTGGTTTGCGGAGATGGAGGGCTCGAATCCCATCCGGTCCTGTGGCATGCCGCTGCCCTTTGCCGAGATCGAGATCTGGGACGAGGAGAACAATCCGGTCCCGCTGGGTGATCCGGGCGAGATCGTGGCCCGGACGGACGGCCAGATGGTCGGCTTCTGGAACAACCCGGAGGCGACGGCGGAACGCATCGTGCGGGGCTGGGTGAAGACCGGCGATGTCGGCCGGCTGGACCGGAACGGCTACCTCTACATCCTCGACCGCTCCGACGACATGATCATCTCCGGTGGCTTCAATATCTGGCCGCTGGAACTGGAGAACGTCATCGCCGACCTGCCGGGCGTGGTGGAGGTTGCCGTGTTCGGCGTGCCGCACGAACGCTGGGGCGAGACCCCGCTGGCGATCTGCGTGCTGGACGGCACGGCAGAGGTGACGGAGGAAGACGTGATCCGCACCTGCGTCGAGCGGCTGGGGTCCTACAAGAAGCCTTCGAAGGCCGTGTTCCAGAAGGATCCGCTGCCCAAGTCACCGGTCGGCAAGATCCGCCGCAAGGATCTGCGCGAACCCTATTGGAAAGGCATCGACCGCCGCGTCGCTGGCAGCTGACCGGCGGTGACGGCGGGGCAGGGGGCCGGGCGATCCCGGATCGAATTCTGGTACGACTTCGCCAGCCCCTATGCCTATGTCGCGGCAGAGAGAATCGCCCGATTGCCGGAAGCGGACAGGGCGCGGTTCATCTGGCGCCCGTTTCTGCTTGGCGCCGTCTTCGCACACCACGACCCGGACGCGGGCAACCGTCAGCCGATGAATGCCGCCGCACGCGCCAACAAGTGGCGTGATCTCGCGCGCCTCTGTGCATGGTTCGGGATCGGCTGGTACGGGGAGGGGCTGCGCAGATACCCGCCCGACAGCCTGCGGGCGCTGCGCCTCGCCCTCGTGATCGATGATCCTGGATTTGCCCTAAAGGTCTTTCGCGCCGCATTCGCGGAGGATCGGGATATCGCCGACCCGGTGGTGCTCGCGTCCCTCGCGGGCGCATCGGGCCAAGTGCAGCAGCAGGCCGCCGAATCCGCGGAGATCAAGCGCCAATTGCGCCGGAACGGCGAAACAGCCATTGCCGCAGGCATCTTCGGCGCCCCGAGCTTCCTGGTCGGTGAGGAACTGTTCTTCGGTCAGGACCGGCTGGACCAGGCACTCGGCTGGGGTCAGCCGGGCTGATTGCCAAAGATCCGGTGTCTGACCTGGTCGCCTTCGGCAATGCCGATCACACGGGCCACGCCGCCGTTGATCTCCAGCACCGCTGAAGCGGGTTTCATGGAGGGGATCGGGGTCTCGTCGTAGGGGACGGCGCGATGATGGATGTGGACGATGATGCCCCGCCGGTCGATGAAGATGATGTCGAGCGGCAGCGGGGTGTTCTTCATCCAGAAGCTGAGAGGCTGTTCCCGTTCGAAATCGAACAACATGCCGTGGTCGAGTGGCATGGACTGCCGGAACATCAGGCCGCGACGGCGGCTGGCCGCATCATCGGCAAGCTCCACGGCGAAGCGCCGTTCGCCGCCGGCGGTCTCGACAGTCAGGCTGCTCAGATCCTGTGCCGCAGCGGGGGCAACGGTCGCCACGGTCAGGAGCAGCAGCAGGAGGATGGGGCGGAGAAGGATTCGCATGGTCAGGAGGTTTCCATTCCCGGCAGGGCCGTGGCAAGTGCCGCCAGACCGTCAGGGCCGTCGTTCGGCTGGTCGGCCAGGGTCGTGAACCAGTGCTCCGGCGGATTGCGGCCCGCCTGGCGATGCCATGTGAGGTCCCGCAGGATCCGTTCCGCCCCGGCAGGCAGGCGCGATGGCCGCGCAAACCCGGCCAGGGCACCCCAGATACCGGTCCAGCAGCGCGCGACCGACCAGGGATTGTAGCCGCCGCCGCCCAGCACGATCAGTCTTGGCGCAATCCGGTCAACGGAGCGCACGGCCCGCCAGATGGCACGGTTGGAGAGCTCCAGGCGGCTCAGCGGATCATCGGCCAGTGCGTCGGCACCGCACTGCATGATCACCACATCCGGCGCGAAGGCCGTGACGCGGGGCAGCAGTTCCTGTTCGAACACGCTGCGGAACAGGCTGTCACCGGACCCCCTTGGCAGCGGCCAGTTGCCCACCGTCGGCGTCTGGCGGTGCGGGGTTTCCACCCGATGCGGCCAGCGGCCATGTTCGTGGATGGAGAGCGTCAGGACGGTGGGATCATCGTGGGTCGCATCCTCCACCCCGTCGCAATGGTGCGCGTCCACGTCCACATAGGCGATACGTCCGACGCCGTGGTCTTGCAGTCGCAGGATCGCCAGCACGGGATCGTTGAAGTAACAGAAGCCGGAGGCGCGGTCGGGACGCCCGTGATGGGTGCCGCCCGCAGGCGTGTGAACCCGCCGTGCCCTGTCGCCGGCAATCAGGTCGGCGGCGAGCAGGCTGGCCCCGACAGCGGTGGCCGGTCGGCGGAAGATCTCGCCATAGACCGGGTTCTCCAGCTTGCCGATGTTGTGCCTGGCGATCAGCTCCGGTGTTGCCTTCTGCGTCCGCTCGGCCTGCATCACCGCCGTGACATAGGCCGGATCGTGGAACCGGCAGAGCTGGTCCACGGTCGCCAGCGGGCTTTCGATGTAGCAGTCGTCATCCAGCCAGCCGAGCGCCCGGCAAAGGTCCATCACCGTGGAGACACGGGGGATGGCCAGTGGATGCCGCCGCCCGTAGCGCGAGGTCCGGTAGATCTCGCTGCCGATGAAGACCGTGTCTGCCCGCACGTCGAACCGCTCCCCTCGACAGGATGACTTCTGCCTATATAGTGCGTCGAACCGGGGGAGCCGCAAGTGTGGCTGAGAGGTGCATGACGCACGACCCCTTGAACCTGATCCGGTTGGTACCGGCGTAGGGAGGGATCGTGGCCCATGGGCGTTCCGCCGGGCACATCACCAGAAGCATCTGCCGACGAAGGCTTTGGCCTCGCGCTGCGCGACCTTTCCGTCGCCTATGGCGCGCGTACGATCCTGCGCGACCTGTCACTGGATGTGCCTGCGGGCAGCACGACCTGTCTGCTGGGGCCGAGCGGGATCGGCAAGTCGACCCTGCTGCGACGGGTGGCCGGATTGATTGACGGGCCGGGCACGGTGCAGGCGACGGATGGCCAGCCGCTGGCGGGCCGTGTGGCACTGATGGGGCAGGGGGACGGGCTGCTGCCCTGGCTCAACGCACTGGACAATGTCCTGCTGGGGTCGCGGCTGCGCGGAGAGCGCGCGGATCGGGACAGGGGACTTGCCATGCTGGCGCGGGTCGGCCTGGCGGAGGCGGCTGAATCCCGACCGGCAACTCTCTCGGGCGGCATGCGGCAGCGGGTGGCGCTTGCCCGGACCCTGATGGAGGACTGCCCGCTGGTCCTGATGGACGAACCCTTCTCCGCCGTGGATGCGCTCACCCGGCTTCGCCTGCAGGATCTGGCCGCGGAAATGCTGGCCGGGCGCACGGTGCTGATGGTGACCCATGATCCGTGGGAAGCGATCCGCATCAGTCATGCGATCACGGTCATGACCGGTGATCCGGCGACCATCAGCCGAACCCTGGAACCGGGCGGACAGACGCCACGCGCCATCGACACCGACAGCGCCCGGGATCACTGGCGCCAGTTGATGGAAGCGCTGGGGGAGATGGCATGAGCCGCCTGCTGACCGCTGTCGCCACCACCTTCGTGTTGCTGGGGCTCTGGCAGGGCTACGTCCAGGTCAGCGGGATCGAGCCATTCCTGCTGCCCGGCCCGATTGCGGTCATCGAGACACTGATCGCACGGCATGAACTGATCCTGCGCCATCTGGGCACCACCGCGCAGGAGATCGTCCTGGGGCTGCTGATCGGCACGACGCTGGGTGTCGCCGCCGCGATCCTGATACACGCCATTCCGGCAGCGCGGCGCATTGGCCTGCCGTTGCTGGTCATCAGTCAGGCCGTGCCGGTCTTCGCTCTGGCACCGCTGCTGGTGCTCTGGCTCGGTTACGGTCTCTGGTCGAAGGTCGCCATGGCGGTGCTGATCATCTTCTTCCCCGTAACAACGGCCTTCCTCGACGGCCTGCGGCGGACGGAGCCGGGGATGCTCGATCTGGCCAGCATCATGTCGGCCACCCTGCCTCCTTTCCGGCGCACGGTCGCGCTGATGCTGCATGTCCGCATTCCTGCCGCCCTGCCTGCGCTGGCATCCGGGCTGCGCGTTGCGACCGGTGTCGCGCCTATCGGGGCCGTCGTGGGGGAGTGGGTCGGCTCCAGTGCCGGGCTCGGCTACCTGATGCTGCACGCCAACGGACGGATGCAGATCGACCTGCTGTTCGCCGCGCTCTTTGTCCTGGCGCTGTTTTCCGTCCTGCTCTGGCTCAGCGTCGATGCGCTGTTGCGCAGGGCGCTGCCATGGCAGCCGGACAGCTTTGCCAGATGAGTGAATTCCCTTTCCTTTCAGAACGCTGGAGTGAATATCTCATGAAAAGAATTCTGCCCCTGATGCTGTCAGCCCTGCTGCTGACGGCAACCGCCCTGCCTGTCAGGGCGGCGGACAAGCTGACCGTCCTGCTGGACTGGTTCGTCAACCCGGACCATGGCCCCCTGTATGTCGCCCAACAGATCGGCGCGTTCGAACGGCGCGACCTGGAGGTGACCTTCATCGCCCCGGCTGATCCGAACGATCCGCCGAAACTGGTTGCGGCCAGGCAGGCGGAGCTGGCCATCTCCTACCAGCCGCAACTGCATATCCAGGTGGCGCAGGGGCTGCCGCTCAAGCGCATCGGTACGCTGGTCGCGACGCCGCTGAACAGCCTCGTCGTTCTGGCCGACGGGCCGATCCGATCGCTGGCCGACCTGAAGGGCAAGCGGATCGGCTTCTCCGTCGGTGGCTTCGAGGATGCGATCCTGGCCGCGATGCTGGCTCCGCACGGGCTTTCGCTTTCGGACGTCGAATTGATCAATGTCAATTTCTCCCTCTCGCCTGCGCTCTACTCTGGTCAGGTCGATGCGGTGATCGGTGCGTTTCGCAATTTCGAGCTGAACCAGATGGACATTGTCGGCAAGCCGGGCCGTGCCTTCTTTGTGGAGGCAGAGGGTGTGCCCGCCTATGACGAACTCATCGTCGTCTCGCACCGGGATACGGTGGATGACCCCCGTCATGTGCGCTTCCTCGCCGCGATCGAGGAAGCGGTGCAGTACATGGTCAACGACCCGAAAGGTGCATGGGAACTGTTCCTTGTCGCCAACCCGGACCTGGACGATGAGCTGAACCGCCGCGCCTGGCGCGACACGCTGCCTCGCTTCGCATTGCGTCCCGCCGCGCTTGATCACGGGCGCTATGCCCGTTTCGCGGCATTTCTGGCGGCGCAGGGGCTGATCGAAAAGGCGGCTCCCGTCAGCGACTATGCGGTCGAAGCAGGTCGACAAGACGGGCGCTGAGGCAATATGAAGGACGTAACAGACCGGCGGTCAGTTAACGTCGGTCTGTTGTGGCCAGCTTGGGGAGGATTTGGGCATGAACGTCAATGTTGCGGCTCGGCATGAGGCAGATCAGGCAGCGACACACTTCGATGTACTGATTGTCGGTGCCGGCATCTCCGGCATCGATGCCGCCTACCATCTGCAGCAGCATTGCCCGGAACGCAGTTTTGCCCTGCTGGAGAACCAGGAGAGCTTCGGCGGGACCTGGCTGACCCATACCTATCCCGGCATCCGGTCCGACAGTGACCTGTTCACCTTCGGCTATGGCTGGAAGCCCTGGCACGGCAAGCCCATCGCGCGGGCCGACAAGATCCTGAGCTACCTGAACGAGGTGCTGGACGAGCAGGATATCCGCCGCCACATCCGCTATCAGCGCCAGGTCAGGACCGCGACCTGGTCCAGTGAGACCCAGACCTGGACGCTGGAGGTCCTGCAGCACGAAACGGGTGAAACCGTGGAGATGACCTGCAATTTCCTCTGGATGTGCCAGGGCTACTACAAGCATCAGGAAGGCTACACGCCGGACTTCCCCGGCATGGCGGACTTCAAGGGGCAGATCGTGCACCCGCAGCGCTGGCCGGCGGATCTGGACTACACGGGCAAGAAGGTCGTGGTGATCGGCTCCGGCGCGACCGCCGCGACACTGATCCCGGCCATGGCCGACGATTGCGAGCACATCACGATGCTGCAACGGTCCCCGACCTATTTCGCGGCCCGCCCGAACGTCAACGAACTGGCGGAGCAGTTGCGCAGCCTGGACATTCCGGAGGAGTGGACGCACGAGATCGTGCGCCGCAACATCCTGAAGGAACAGCGGATGATCACTGCCGCAGCAGTGCATACGCCGGAGGTGGTGAAGCAGCAGTTGCTGACCATGGCGAGGGAGCATCTGGGTGACGACTTCGACATCGACAAGCATTTCACCCCGTCCTACCGCCCGTGGCAGCAGCGGCTGGCGCTGATCCCGGACGGGGACCTGTTCCAGAAGCTGAAGTCGGGGAAGGCGTCCGTGGTGACCGACCGGATCGACACGTTCACGGAGACGGGCATCAGGCTGAAGTCCGGGGACGAGCTGGAGGCCGACATCATCGTCACGGCGACGGGCTTCAACATGGCGATCCTGGGCGACATTGCCTTCACCATCGACGGCAAGCCGATGAACTTCGCCGACCGGATCACTTGGCGCGGCTTCATGTATTCGGACTTCCCGAACATGGCCTGGGTCTTCGGCTACTTCCGGGCGAGCTGGACCCTGCGTGCGGATCTGATCTCCGCCTTCGTGACGCGGTTGCTGAACCATATGGCGGCGAAGGACGCGAAGTCCGTGACCCCGGAACTGCGGGATCAGGATCAGGGCATGAAGCTCGGCCCCTTCATCGATCCCGAGAACTTCAATCCCGGCTATGTCAGCCGCAGCCTGGACCGGATGCCGAAGCAGGGTGACCACGAACCGTGGCTGTTCGAGCATGACTATTTCGCGGAGAAGGACATCCTGCCGAAGGCTGATCTGGAGGACGGATCGCTGGTCTATCGCTGAGCGGCGGCAGGTCCGTCAGGTCGGCGTATCGACCGGTACATTGTCGATCAGGCGGGCCTTGCCGAGGTAGACGGCTGCGAAGGCGCGTGCAGGACGTTTTGGCCGATGGCTGAGTTCCAGCGTCTCGGCGTCGCGGACTTCCAGATAGTCCACCTGGCCGAACCCGGATTTCGCCAGTCGCTTCAGCCCCTTGTCGATGGAGCCGCGCACATCCTCACCACGTCCCGCGGTCTCGGCAATGTCCGTCAGGATGCTGAAGAGCTGCGGCGCGACGGCACGCTCCGGCTCGGTCAGATGCCAGTTGCGCGATGACATGGCGAGGCCATCCGCCTCCCGCACCGTGTCGATGCCGCGAATATCGACGGGGATGTTCAGGTCCTCGACCATGCGCCGTACCACCATCAGCTGCTGGTAGTCCTTGCGGCCGAAGTAGGCCCGGTCCGGCAGACACTGCAGCAGCAGCTTGGTGACGACAACGGCGACTCCGCCGAAGTGACCGGCCCGCGTCGCGCCGCAGAGACAGTCCGTCAGGCCGGCAACCTCCACGCTGGTGGCGAACCCGGACGGGTACATTTCGTCCGGCAACGGCGACCAGATGGCATCGACGCCGGCGGATGCCAGCATGGCTGCGTCACGATCCATGTCGCGGGGATAGGCCTCCAGGTCGGAGGCGCGGTCGAACTGCTTCGGATTGACGAAGATGGAGACCACGGTCCGGTCGTTCTGGGCGCGGGAATTGCGCACCAGGGACATGTGTCCGTCATGCAGGAAGCCCATGGTGGGAACCATGCCGACGCTCTCGCCGGACTGCCGCCAACCGCTGACCCGCGCGCGCAACTGGCGCACGGTGGTGATGATTTCTGGACTCTGGGTCATGGTATCAGGCGTTGCTGCTGACGATCATCAGGACGCACTGGCGACCCGGTCACCGTCGATGCTGACCGGTTTCACGGTCGGCGCCGGATCCTGATCGGGCTTCGTGCGCAGAATGGCCTTCAGCGGCTCGTCCATCATGCCCTTGCCATCCGCCTTGCGGACCTGGCCTTCGAGATGGGCACCCGCCTCCATGGCGAGGGAGGAATGCCAGATGTCGCCAACGACCCGCGCCGTGCTGGCAAGGGTCACGACATCCCCATGAATGCGTCCGCTGATCTGGCCCCGGATATCGACGTGCTTCGCCCGCACCTCGCCCTCCACCGCGGCACCCGTACCGACGACCAGCTTGCCGCACTTGATGTCGCCGATGACGCGGCCATCGATATGCACCTCGCCATCCGTGACCATGTCACCTGTGATCTCCAGGCCGCGACTGATGATGGAAGGAGGCGAAGGTTCGGTCTTGCGACCGGCCTCAGCCCTTGGCGTCTTCGACTTTGAAAACATTGCGTCCTGCCTTCAGGAATTGCTCCGGGTCGACAAGCTCCCCCTGGAACTCGATCTCGTAGTGCACGTGGCTGCCGGTACTGCGACCGCTCGACCCCATTCTACCTACCTGATCATGGAAAGCGACCCGGTCACCCACTTTGACGTCGATCGACCGCAAGTGCCCGTAACGGGTGATGAATCCGGCACCATGGTCGATCTCGACCATCCGGCCATAGGCGCCGTTCCAGTCCGCGAATGTCACGATGCCGGGTGCCGTGGCATGGATCGGTGTCCGTGGCGGCGCGGCTATGTCGATGCCCTTGTGCACCGACCGGCGACCGTTGATGGGGTCCTTCCGCGTGCCGAACTTGGAGGAGATGTAGCCGACCACCGTCGGGCGGGCGAGGGGCACACGCTCCAGCAGCACCTGCATGGTTTCCCAACGGGCGAGGTCCTGCTCCAGCGTGCCGACCACATGCTCGAAGCTGTCCTCAGGCGCATCGATGGCCACATCGATCTGCGGACCACCCTGTCCCTGACTGTCATCGCGTGCCGCGGCCAGCAGCTTGTCCAGCGGCAGGCCAGTCTGCTGCAGGGTGCGGGTCAGCGTGCCGATGTTCCGCCGCGCACGCTCGCCCACGCCCCGCAACAGCACGAGCTGGTTCTGCCGCACATCGTCGAGACGCATTTCCAGGTTGTCCACCAGACCGGCGAGGGCGGAGCCACGCTGCTCGGCAAGGACCTGGCCCTGATGGGTGTTGGTCAGGGCATCAGCGGTCGCGGCCAGCCGACGACGCAGGTCGGCATTGCTGCGACGGGTATCGCCCAGATCGTTGCGCAGGACACCAAGCTGGATGGCCAGCCTGCTGGCCTCCGACATGGCCAGATCCCGTGCGTCGGCTGTGGAGGCAAGCTGCCGCCCGCGATCCTTCAACTGCTGGCGCAGGGCGATCATGCCTTCCGTGGTTTCATTCAGGGCCGACTGCATGGCGCTGATCTGCTGTGCCTGGTCCCGCCGCGCATGTGTCTGCAGTTGCAGGCCGTTCGAGGCGCCCGCCAGTGCCGCCGACATCTCGACCAGGCGCTGCTCGACAAGCTGGCTCGCGGCGAGACGCGCGTTCAGGCGTCGGTTCAGGGCTGCGACCTCGTCATCCAGTTCGGCGGATGCAGAGCGTGTCCGGCGGTAGTCGTTCTCGACTGCTGCCAACCGGATCTGCGCCTGAGTCAGCTCTCCTTCAAGTTCACTTCGTGTCGCAAGAAGTCGGCGCAACTCACCGTACTGGCGTTCTATTTCGGTTGTTGCATTGGAATAATGTGCCTGCGTGGCGGCCAGCATGCCGTTCAGCCGCATGCGCTGCCGTTCCAGATCGACAATGGTCGATTGCTGCTGGGCAATGACGTCCGCGCGCCGCTCCCGATCAAATGTCGCGTACGACATCCAGCCGACAAGCGTCGCAAGCGCAACGAGTACACTGACCTGAAGCCCGGTTCCGATGGTGAGGTATCGGACCCGCGCGTCCACCCTCACAATGACGTTGCGTTCCGGCAATAGGTGCCGAACGCGGTCCCACAAGTGCGCCAACGCGCCAACCTCCTGCATTGGTTCGCCATCGGTTCCGGTCTGCAACGGTCCGACGATCAATCATGTTGTCCGGCCAAGCCACCCTGATGCCGGAATGATCTGGATAAAACGCAAATCAGACGATCAGTTCAACGACAAAAAACAATTGACAGTGTCGATCATGCATCAATGCCGGGCAGGGGATCGGCCAGGGGCTCATACATGTCCGGCTCCATGCCGGCTTCACGTCGCGCGGACTCGTTGAAGGGACGCTTCAGCTTTCCCCGGAAACCGGCGCGCACCTGCGCGTGCCAGTGCTGTTCCAGTTCCGCCCCGGCAAGTCCGGTCAGTGCGCCGTACCAGCGTGTCGCCGTGGCCACATGCGTGATCTCGTCACGGTAGATGACGGACAGGACCTGCGCGGTCTCCTCATCCCCCAGCCGCCGCATCCGATCGATCATGGCCGGTGTCACATCCAGTCCGCGCGCTTCCAGTACCATGTGCGCAACGGCCAGCCGGGCCACGAGATCGTGGGACGTATCCATTGCCGCTTCCCACAGACCGTCGTGAGCCGGCAGGTCGCCATAGTCAGCTTCCAGATCACGCAGGCGCTGTTGCAGCATCAGGAAATGCCGGGCCTCGTCATCCGCGACCTGCAGCCAGTCGTCGAAGAATCGCCGGGGCAGGGTCGGGGAGGCGAAGCGTGCCACCAGATCGACCGCCAGATCGATTGCATTGAGTTCGATGTGCGCGATGGCGTGGATCAGCGCAATACGGGTGGCGCGGGTGCCGCCCTTGCGCCGTCGCGGCATCTCGCGGGGCGGCAGCAGTTCCGGGCGGGCCGGTCGGGCCGGACGCCGTGGGGCATCCGGCTGACCAGGTACAGCGAAGCGTCCCGCCTGCCAGTCGGCATGAAGGCGGCGCGCCGCCCCGGCCTTCTCCACCGCGTCAGGGATGGAGAGGATCGCCGCCGCCGCCGCCGTCATGGTTTCGGGAATGGGAGGGGTCAAAGGGCCTTCACGGCCTCCAGCACTTCCTCCGCATGGCCCGGCACCTTCACCTTGCGCCAGGTCCTGGCAATCTTGCCATCAGCGCCGATCAGGAATGTCGAACGCTCGATACCCATCGACTTCTTGCCGTACATGCTCTTCTCGACCCAGACGCCATAGGCCTCGCAGACCGATCCATCCTCGTCGGCGGCCAGCACCACATCCAGTTCGTACTTGGCCTTGAACTTGTCGTGCTTCGCGACGGTATCCTTCGAGACGCCGATGACCTCAGCGCCCGCAGCGCGGAAGTCGCCGATCAGGCCCGTGAAGGCAATCGCTTCCTTGGTGCAGCCCGGTGTGTCGTCGCGCGGATAGAAGTAGAGGACAACAGCCTTGCCGCCCATTGTATCAAGGCTTGCCGTGCCGCCGCTGTCGGTCGGCATGCTGAACCCCGGTGCCTTGTCGCCTGTATCGACCCTGTCAGTCATGTTCTTCGATTCTCCCGTCGTTGTGGCGGCGAAACGGGTGTCGCCGCAGTCTGAATGCGTGCCGGTCCGGCTCAGTCCCGACCGACAATCCGATCATATACGTCACTGATCAGCGTCTGGGTTTCAACCAGCCTTTCGCGCACACCGTCGAATGATTCCGTTCCCATGAGACGGGCGAGCAGGTTGCGGAAATCCGGTGAGGCTGCTTCTTCGGTGAACTTGCCGCTGAAGCAGAGCCGCAGCAGGGACTGGGTCCCCTGCAGATCGGCATGGGCCTGGATCAGTGACCCGGTATCCGCCCCGTCCAGCAGGTCGTGCGCGCCCAGCCGCTTCAGCGCGGTCGCGACATTGCCACTGACGATCCCGGGATGGCGGTGGGCATTGGCCAGGATCAGGTACTGCACCATGAACTCCAGGTCGACGAGCCCGCCGCGAACATGTTTCACGCCCCAGATATCGCGGGTGCCGTGGTGCGCCATGATCCGTGCCCGCATGTCCCGGACCCTGTTGCGCAACTCGTCCGCATCCTGTTCCCGCGTCACCACTTCATGCAGGACGCGGTTCAGGTCGCACACCAGCGACTCGGGGCCGGTGATGACCCGCGCCCGCGTCGCCGCCATCAGTTCCCATATCCAGGCATCCTGCCGCATGTAGCTGGCGTAGGCGGAAAGCGGGACCGCGACGGCGCCGGAATTGCCGGACGGGCGCAGCCGCATGTCGACTTCGTACAGCATCCCCTCCGACGTCAGGCTGGAGATGGCGGTGATGTAGCGCTGACTGACGCGGGTGAACCATGGGCCGATCGACAGGGGGCTGTCCCCGTCCGAGCTTTGCACGTCCTGCCCGTCGTCATAGACAAAGACGAGATCCAGGTCGGACCCGAACGCGAGTTCCTGGCCCCCCAGCTTGCCCATTGCGATCACGGCCATGCCGGCGGGTGCGACGGTGCCGTGGCGCACCGCGACCTGCCGGATGACACGGGGCAGCAGGTCCTGCAGAACGGTATCGGCGGTGAGGCTGAGTCCCTCGCCCGCCACATGGGCGCCGATCCGCCCCTCCAGCAGGTCGACACCGATGCGGAACTTCCGTTCGTTCGCGAAACGCCTGACGGCGTCCAGTTCACCCTCGTGATCCTCGGCATGGGACTGCTCGACGGCAATCCGATCCAGCGCGGCCTGCGGGTCCAGCAGATCGTCGTCGCCGGGTTCCAGCAGACTGTCGAGCAGGTGCACCTTGCGGCTGAGTGTTTCAGCCAGCCCCGGCGCGGTTCCCATGATTCGGGCCAGCAGACGCAGCAGTCCCGGATTGGCATGCAGCAGCGACATGAACTGGATGCCGGCCGGCAGTTGCTTCAGGAAACTGTCGAAGCGTCGCAGGGCCGCATCGGGATTGGCCGTGGCGGCAATCGCCTTCAGCAGCGCCGGGACCAGATCGTTCATCAACTGGCGCGCGCGGGAGGTCCGGGTGGCCCGGTACCGGCCCGCATGCCAGCCCTTGATGGTCTCGATGATCCCTTCGGGTGACTGGAACCCCATCTGTTTCAGCGTCTCGACCGTACCCGGATCCAGATCGGTGCCGGTGAAGACCAGGTTGCCGCGATCTGCCGCCAGGCTCGGGGCCTCCGCGAACAGGTCGGCATAGTGATCATGGACCAGGGTCAGTTGCGCGGTCAGCGCTTCGGCAAAGGCATCCGCGTCAGCGAAGCCGGAGAAGCGGGCGAGCCGCCGCAGCGCCTCATCGGATTTCGGCAGCACCTGCGTCTGACTGTCATCGAGCATCTGCAGGCGATGTTCGATGCGCCGCAGGAAGCGGTATGCCTGTGCCATTTCCTCCGCCACATCCGGCTCCAGACGCTCGGCTGCCACCAGCAGGTGCAGGGCCTCGATTGTCCTGCGGTTGCGCAGGCTCGGATCCCGGCCCCCGAAGATCAGCTGCTGCGTCTGGGCGAAGAACTCGATCTCCCGAATGCCGCCACGCCCGACCTTGATGTCATGACCGGCGACGGTGATCCGGTCATGGCCCTTGTGGGCATGAATCTGGCGCTTGATCGACTGGATGTCGGCGATTGCCGCATAATCGAGGTTGCGACGCCAGATGAAGGCGTCGATCTCCTCCATGAAGCCTGCGCCCGCGACCAGATCTCCGGCGGCGATGCGTGCCTTGATCATCGCCGCGCGTTCCCAGTTCTGGGCCAGTGTCTCGTAATAGAGAATCGCCGCCTCCGACGATAGTGCGAGCGGGGAGGCCGCCGGGTCCGGGCGCAGCCGCAGATCGGTGCGGAACACGTACCCCTCCGGTGTGCGTTCCTGCATGAGCTGGACGAGCTTCCGGATCATGCGCGGATAGAACTCCCGGGGGGCTTCGAGTGCGCGGGCGTGAGCCGCCTGTTCGTCGAACAGGACGATCAGGTCGATGTCGCTGGAATAGTTGAGCTCACCGGCACCCATCTTGCCCATTGCGATGACGAACAGTCCTGACCCTTCAGCCGGGTCATCGGCATTGGCCAGCTTCATGTGGCCTTCGGCTTCGGCCTGCCTGAGCAGGAATCGCAGCGCACTCCGAACCGCGCCATCAGCGAAGTTGCTGAGGGCCTGCGTCACCTGTTCGACTGTCCAGACACCGCCGGTGTCGGCCATGGCGATCAATAATGCGATCCGGCGCTTGATACGGCGCAGGCTTCCCGCCATCTGTCGGAAGGAGGCCGGGTCCGACCAGCAACTCTCCAGCTGTCGCATCTCGGATTCCAGCAGGGTCTCGACGGGGACCTGCAACAGGGACACCGGCAGATCCGCCTCCCGGTGAATCAGGGCGGTCAGGTAGGGGCTGTTGCCAAAGATGCCATCCAGCAGTTCACCCATGTGCGGATGTCCGATGACGTTCTGCCGGTCCTCGGCTGTCACACCACCGTCAGACGTGCCCGCAGACAGCCATTTCTCGCGCGAACGTGCGACGGCGTCGGCATTGTCCACCAGTGGCTTTTCGATGATGCTGTCGGCAAAAGAGGTCAAGTCAGATTCCTGAGCTGGAACAATCGGGTCCACACGACCGTCCCACCAACCCTGAGCGCCACGCGCGGTCCGGTCAAGGCAGGCGTACGCGTCGTCGCGGTACCCGCAAACGCGGTATTGCGGGCCGTCTCGGCATGCTGCTGATGGCACTGCTCGGTGCCGTCTTCGCGGTCAGCACAGCCGCCGGTATCGTCGCGGCCTGGCGTCTGTCCGAAGGACCGGTCGCACTTGGTTTCATGACTCCCTGGCTGCAGGAACGCATCGGCGAACTGCCGAACGGCAATACCCTGCATTTCACCAGCGTGCAGGTCGTCTGGGACGGGGAGTCAGGCGCGCTGGATCTTGAGGTTCTGGACGCCGGCCTGACCTCGGCAGATGGCACCCAGGTCGCAAGCGTGCCCGAGGCCGCGCTGTCGTTCGATGGTGCTTCCCTGCTGCAGGGCCAAGTGAGACTGCGGACCGTCAAGCTGCGGGGGCTGATGCTCGATGTTCGGCGCAAGGTCGATGGCGGCCTCGAACTCGGACTGGCGGGTACGGACAGTGATGACGGGGAAGCAGACAGCGCCCTGCGTCCGATGAATGACTTGCTGGATGAGTTGTTCGCACCGGGGGACGGTGACACCGGGCCGTTCTCGCGGCTCAGCCGTATCGTGCTCCGGGACAGTCAGATTGTCCTGAACGATGTCGCCCGGAACCGGTTCTTCCTGCTGCGCGTTGACAGCATCTCCATCAGCGCCGCGTCCCGTTCAGTCCTCGTCGAGGGACAGATGGTTCTGGAGGCGGGACGGTTGGAACTGCCGCTCGATGTCGGACTCATCATCAACCGGGAGACCGGATTCACGCTGGCCAACATCGACTTCGAACCATTCTCGATCCCCGAAATGTCGGAGGCCCTGTCGGGCCCGAAACCATTGCTGGGGTTCCAGTTTCCGGTTTCGGGGCGTGTTTCCGTCCAGGTGAATGCCGAGGGCACTGCCGAGAAGATCCGGCTGGAACTGACTGCCGGTCGCGGCCAGATCGCCTTGCCCGGCATTCTTGCCGCGCCGGTGCCGGTCACCAGAGCCGAACTGAAAGGTGTCTTCGATCCGACTTCGCTGGTCCTGTCAGTCGACCGGCTCGACTATGATTCAGGTGTCGTGCAGGCCCAGGCCAGCGGGCGGGTCGCGATAACCGATGCTGGCCCTGACCTTGATATCGTGATCGAGGGCGATGATCTGCCCGTGGTGCTGATTCCGGCCTACTGGCCCGTGGATCGCGCCGCCAACGCAAGGAAATGGATCGAGGCACATCTGCTTGGCGGTCGCGCCGATCAGGTCCGGGCGCACCTGGACATGCGACCGGAGCACTGGTCGCTGCAGGTGCCGCCTGATGCGTCGCTGGACGTCCAGTTGAAGTTCCGGGACGCGCGCGTCGCCCTCTACGAACCCTATGACGACATTACGGGCGGCAAGGGCGCGGTGGCGGTCACCGGGCGGACCCTGAAGGTATCGATGGATCAGGGCCGGAGCGCCGGTCTGAAACTGTCCGATGGCGTCCTGAGCATTGACGACTTCGGCAAGGCCGCACCGCTGCTGACGACGGAGTTCGTGGGGGAGGGGACAATTGCCGCGTCCGTGGCGGCTTCCGTCCGTGGTGCCTTGGCCCGCTCCGTCGGCGGTGCGCCGGATGTTTCCGGCATGACTGGCGAAGCCGCCACCCGGGTACGCCTTTCGCTGCCCGTCTCGTCGGACACGAAGCTGGAAGAGATCAGCATTGCAGCCGCATCCCATGTGCGGAATGTCACGGCGGAAGGACTGTATGGCGGCATGCGGTTCACGGCTGATGCGCTGGCGCTTCGTGTCGATGCGGAACGTCTGGCCGTGGAGGGAGCCGGTGAACTGAACGATGTGCCATTGGCATTGCGCTGGATCCAGGAGTTCCGGCCGGATGACGGTTTCGGACAGCATTTCAGCGTCGGGGGCCGCATGGACCGCGCCTCGTTCACGCGACTTGGCCTTGAAGTGCCGGACTGGATCACTGGCGCGGTTGGTCTGCGCTCCGACATACACATCAAGGATGATGGCGTCATTGCCGCAACGGTGAACCTTGATCTCGTCCAGACGGGACTGGAGCCACCGGGCGGCGTCTGGCGGAAGATGCCCGGCGCACCAGCCGAGGCCGCGTTCCAGGTATTTCGTACCCCATCCAACGTCATACGTCTGGATGCGGTGGAAGTGTCCGCCCCTGATCTGACGTTCCGGGGTGCGGTTTCCGGCTCGCTGGCAGGCGGCCTGGAGAATCTGGAGATCGAGCTGCTGCAGTTGGGGGATGATCGCCTGTCCGGACAGCTTCGCCGCCTTGACGGGTCGGCCTGGGGACTGGATATCGCGGCGGAGTCACTGAATGCGGAACCCTTCGTCGGCATCACTCGGGAATCATCATCGGATGAGCCGTCCGAACTGAACCTCGAGGCGGCTTTCACGTTTGGCAGCCTGCGGCTTGATCCAGCGCTGACGATCACCAGCGCCAGCGGACAACTCTCTCTGGTTGATGGTCATCTCGCGCGGCTTGAGACCAGCGGGCTGGTCGGGGGAACGGAGCCGCTTTCGGTTTCCGTGACGCCGAAACAGCCCGGCACGGCGGGCGGCGTGGGGACCAGGGATCTGCTGGTCGAGAGTGGTGATGCGGGCGCCATGCTCTCCGCGCTGGACCTCACCGATGCCTTGCGGGGGGGCAAGCTGCAGATCACGGCAAGCATCGCCCCGGACGGGCAGGCCACGGGCTTGCTGGGGATAGACAGTTTCCGCCTGACGGAGACTCCCACAGCCGCACGCCTGCTTTCCCTCGCCTCCCTGACCGGGATCGGCCAGGCCATGTCGGGGGAAGGGCTGGGATTCGTGCGGGCCGATGTTCCGTTTCGCTATGACGGTGCGCGGTTGAGCTTCAGCGGCGCGCGGGCCACCGGTCCAGCACTCGGGATCACGGCCGATGGCTATGTCGACCGGGAAACAGAGGAAATCCGGTTGGTTGGCAACGTCATACCCGCCTATTCGCTGACCCGGGTGCTGGGGGCGATACCGCTGATCGGGACAATCCTGGGCGGCGATGACGGCATCTTCGGCGTGACCTACCTGATCGAAGGTCCGGCGGCCAGGCCGACCATTACCGTGAACCCGCTCTCGGCGCTGGCGCCAGGTATCCTGCGGCGCATGTTCCTGGAACCGGTGGATCCGAACCAGCAGCTCGAGACCTTCGAACCGCCGGTCAACGACCGGTAGAGTCGCCTCGGGCCGATGCCGAAGCCTCAGGGCCGCGATACAGGCAGTCCGGTGATGCGGCAGACGGCCAGGGTCAACTGGTCGACGAGAGCCGAATCGCCGATCTGGTAAGGACCCGGCCGGTTGATGATCGCGTTGTTCAGGGTGCCGATCACCATCTGCAGGGCGAATTGGTAGGTCCGCTTCTCGACTGTCTCGCGGAAATTGTCGCTGCATTCGGACAGGGACTCAAAGCTGACCCGGACGACACGAGCGCCGGCCTGCTGCAGCACGGAAATCGCGTCCGGCTGACGAAGCTGCCGGGCCGTGATCGCGCGCAGCAGGCCCTGATTGGCATGCAGGAAACCGTGCGCGACAGAAACGACGTGCCAGATCCCGACCTGGGCGGACAGGTCCTTGAAACGGGAAGGCGACAGTTCCTCGGTCACCAGGTCGTCCAGCTCGGCGACGACCTCCTCCAGAATGACATCCAGCAGGGCATCCTTGTCCTTGAAACGCTGATAGAGCGTCCCGACGGAACATCCGGCCTCTGTCGCGATCTGTTCCATGCGCAGGGTGTCGAACGGCACGTTCTGCAACAGGCTCCGTCCCGCCCGCAGGATGGCCTGCTGGCGCGCCATCGACCGTTGCTGTCGGACGGGCATGACACGTGCGTCGTTTTCTTCCGGGTCAGAGGCGCTCATGACTTCCCACCATGTTCATTCGTGTTGCCGTAGCCCATCGTGCGGCCTCACTCCAGCCCCGTTCGCTGAGGCACCGGTTTCGCGCGCATCAGCCGGATGGCCGGAGCGGGAACTGCGCCCTGATTCTTGCCAGAACAGGTATTCCTTGACAAGTGAATATGAATTCACTTTCATGTTTGTCAAACAGGAACAAGGGAGAGAGCAGATGACAACAATCGACCGCTATGTCCTGCCGGTGGAGAGCACTGGCTGGAATTTTGATGGCAAAACCGAGATCGCATTTGTCTGGGAGTATGATGACGAGCGCGAGAAGCTGCTGCAGCTCTACGACAAGGGAAAGAAGCAGCAGTGGGACGCCGCCGAGCGCATCGACTGGTCGATAGACCTGGATCCCGAGAACCCGATGGAGATCGATGACCGGATCGTTCCGATCTACGGGACCGACATCTGGAACCGGATGACGGACAAGGAAAAGACGCAGACCCGCATCCATCAGCAGGCCGCGCAGATCTCCCAGTTCCTGCACGGGGAGCAGGGTGCCCTGATCGCCACCTCCAAGATCGTGGCGACGGTGCCGCATCTGGATGCCAAGTTCTACGCCGCAACACAGGTGATGGACGAGGCCCGGCATGTGGAAGCCTACAACCGGCTGCTGCACGAGAAGATGGAACTGGCCTATCCGATGACCCCGGGCCTGAAGACGCTGCTGGAGCAGGGGCTGACCGACAGCCGCTGGGACATGACCTATCTGACCATGCAGGTCCTGATCGAAGGGCTGGCGCTGGCTGCGTTCCAGCGTATCCGGGACTATTCGACCAATCCGCTGGCCGCGGCCGTCAACGCCTATGTCATGCAGGACGAGGCGCGCCACGTTGCGTTCGGCCGTCTGTCGCTGCGGGACTTCTATCCGGAACTGACCCAGTCGGAGCGGGACGAGCGGGAAGAGTTCGTCGTCGAGGCCTGCTACCACATGCGCGACCGCTTCAACCAGATGGAAGTCTGGGAACAGCTTGGTCTGCCTGCCAGGGAGTGCGCCGCTGCAGTGATGGAATCACAGCACATGGCCCAGTTCCGCCAGCGCCTGTTCAGCCGCGTCGTGCCCATCGTCAAGGATATCGGTCTCTGGGGTCCGCGGGTCCAGAGCGCCTTTGCCGAGATGGGGGCGATCCAGTTCGCGGATGTGAATACCGAGGAGATGCTGGAGAACGACAGCAAGGTTGCCGATGAACATGACCTGAAGATGTTCGTCGAACGGGAAGCCGGACCACTGCCGAGCCAGGCAGCAGCAGGCTGAGGCTCAGGCGGACGCGGGCCGGATGCTGGTGCATGCGGCCCGCGCCTGATCAACTGCCTGTCCAGTTCGGCGGGCGTTTCTCCAGGAACGAGTCAACGCCCTCCTGATAGTCGTTGGATGTCTGGCTGAGGGCGTACTGGTCCAGGTCCATGAAGCTGACGGCATGGTTCAGCGCCTTGGCGGCCACGTCCACGTCGCGCTTGCACATGCGCACCTGCACCGGCGGCAGTGACGCGATGCGTTCGGCCATCTTCATGGATTCGGCCAGGGCTTCGCCCTTCGGCGCGACTTCGTCCGCCAGACCCCAGTCGAGCGCCCGATCCGCCCCTACGCGTTCTGCCATGACAACCACGCGCTTCGATTTTGCCGGGCCGCACAGGTTCACGAAGCGCGGGACCGAATTCCAGCTCATGTTCATGCCCCGCTCGATCTCCGAGACATAGAGCGTCGAGCCTTCCGCCATGACACGCAGGTCCAGCGACACGGCCAGCGCGACTCCGCCCCCGACGCACCAGCCCTCGATGGCGCAGATCGTCATCTGCTCCAGATCCTCCCAGGCCTTGCACATGCGCGGGCCGGTCTGCAGCAGCTTCCGCCGCTTCTGCAGCGGAGCCGTGCGCATGGCCACGGAATGGGGGTCCTTGAGATCGAAACCCATGGAGAAATTGTCTTCCCGGCCCGTCAGCACGATGACGGATGTCTCCAGATCCTCATCGAAGTGCTTCGCGATCGCGGTCAGTTCCTGCATGGCCTCCAGCGACAGCGGATTGGCCGCGACACCGCGATCGAAGCGAACGATCGCGATGCGTCCCATTTTCTCTATCGTCGAGAACTTCCATTCCATGGCTTCCTCCCCCATAACTGTCTGCCAATGATCCGAGTGGAACAATTCACATCAACCGGGGAGCCAAGTCCATGAGCGCGTTCGTCATTGCCAGAGTTAATGTCACCGATCCGGCCAAGTACGAGAATTACAAGGCGCTCGCGCCCGCGACGATCGCCAAGTACCAGGGAGAGTATGTCGCCAGGGGCGGGGAGACCGTGACGCTGGAGGGACCGGCCGAAACCCACCGTGTGGTGGTCCTGCGCTTCGCCTCGCTGGAGGCCGCGAAGACCTGGTACAACTCGCCGGAATATCAGGCGGCGAAGAAGGAGCGTGAGGGCGCTGCCGATGGCTCCTTCATCGCGGTGGAGGGGCTCTGAGCCTTTCGGTCTTTCTGACTTCTGGAGTTGTCTGATGTTCTACGAATCCGGCGATGCGTTCCGCCGCGCGGCGCACAAGTCGATCACGCTGCTCGGCATGTCGGGTGTCGGCAAGACGATGCTGGCGGAACGCCTGCCGACCGATCTCTGGTTCCACTATTCGGCGGATTACCGGATCGGGACGAAGTATCTGGAAGAGGACATTCTCGACAACATCAAGCGTCAGGCGATGCAGGTCCCGTTCCTGCGGAACCTGCTGCTGTCGGACTCGATCTACATCTGCTCCAACATCACCGTCCAGAACCTGGACCCGATCTCGACCTTTCTGGGCAAGATCGGGCGACCGGCACCGGATGGGATGGAGGAAGGCGGCCTGAGCTATGCCGACTTCCGTGAGCGCCAGGACCTGCATGAACAGGGCGAGATCAGCTCCATGCATGATGTCGCCCGTTTCATGCGCAAGGCGCTGGATATCTACGGCTACCCGAATTTCATCAATGATGCGTCCGGCAGCATCTGCGAGATCGTGGATCCTTCGGGCAGCCAGGAGGATCCGGTACTGCATGCGCTGGCCGAGCATACGTTGCTGCTCTACATCCGCGCGGGGGAGGCGGACTACAACCGGATCCAGGCGGCGGCGATGCGCAATCCGAAACCACTGTTCTATCGCGACGACTTCCTGCGCTCCGTGATCCCCGAGTATCGGGAGGAGCGCGGCCTGCCTGCCGCACCCGTCGAGCAGGTGGCGGACATCGATCCGGATGATTTCGTGAAGTGGGTGTTTCCGAAGCTGTGGCAGCATCGCATCCCCCGCTACCAGGCCATCGCGGACAGATATGGCTATGTGGTCGAGGCTGCGGATGTTGCCGGGGTCCGTGATCATGATGACGTGATCAATCTGGTCGCGGACGCGATTGACCGTCGCGTCCGGGCCGCGGCCTGAACCGGCGGGGAGCGTTTCGAAATGACACTGTTCCTGCCCGAAGGATTGCCCTGTCTGGCGCAATTGCGCCAGGAGGGCCTGTCGGTGGCGGAGGTCGCCACGCCTGATGCGGCACCTGACAGCGCGCTTCGCATCGGCATCCTGAACCTGATGCCGGACAAGATCGCGACCGAGGTGCAGCTCATCCGCATGCTGGCGCATGAGACCCACGACGTGGCGGTCGTGCTGTTTGCCACCAGCGCCTACATGGACCGCGTGCGTCAGCCAGACTACCGGTCCGCGAATACCCCGGTGGACCATCTGAGGAAGTTCTATCGCAGCTTCGCGGAGGTGCGGGAATTCCGCTTCGACGGGTTGATCATCACAGGTGCGCCTGTCGAGCAGGTGCCCTTTGAAGAGGTGCCCTACTGGTCGGAGATGGAACAGATCCTGGACTGGATCGGACAGCGTCACCTGGGTGTGTTCAGCATCTGCTGGGGCGCACAGGCCGCGTTGAAGCACTATTACGGAATGCCGAAACACGTATTGAGTGCCAAGAGGTTCGGCGTTTTTTCTCATGCAGTACTGGATGAAGGATCGGTGCTGCGTGGCGTCAGCAGGCCCTTCGCGGTTCCAGTGTCCCGACATTCCGAAACCCGTCGGGAGGATCTGCCGGCTGACACGGGTCTGGTGGTTCTGGCGGAAAGCGCCGAGGCGGGGATCTGTCTGCTCGAGGACCCGGCGAAGGGCTGCGTCTACATGCTCAATCACTTCGAATATGACGCCGATACCCTGAAGCGAGAGTACGATCGCGACAAGAAATCCGGTGCGGCGATAGAGCTGCCGCTGAACTACTATCCCGACGATGATGACACCGCCCAACCGGTGGCGCACTGGCAGCAGGATGGTCGGGCATTCTATGGCAACTGGCTCGACAGCGTCGCGAGCCGTCGCGCATCAGGCGTCTGAGGGGAAGCCGCCATTGTGCCATAACGGGCGTGTGTTGTTTTATTTCAACCACTTCCGGCGCCAGAAGCGTTAGCTTGCTGGTCATCAACTTGCATTAATCTGGAGATCAGTTGGTCTATTGTGCAATTTGCACATGGGAAACGATCCGGGGGTTTGGCTTGCGTGCGTAGGATGTCGGCGGCTCGCGACGGGACGGGAAGGGCGGGGACAATGCTGTCCCGCGCCCTGCTGGTGCTTGCGCTGATCATGTCGCCGGTCACCAGCGGCATCGGCCAGTCCGCAGCCGTCGATGCGCCGCTGGTACGCGTGCTTTCGGCCGATCTGGGACCCATGGCACGGCTCGAGTTTTCCTGGCCCGGTCCTTTCCATGCCGAGATCGACCGCAGCGACCGGCAGTTGGTCCTGCGGTTTGATCAGGAGTTCAACAGCCCGTTCGTCGGCGCCTTGCGACAGCGGCTGGCCAACTGGGTTGTCGGAGTTGACAAGCGCGCGCGCTCCATTGCCATCACGACACGGCAGGACGCCGAGTTTGCCGTTCAGATCGACGGCAACGTCCTGGCGGTGGAGATCACGGCCCGTCCCGCACGGCTGGACGGCACGACAGCGGCCGGTGGAGCGACAGCCGCACTGAACCTGCAGCCGCCGGGCAGGGCAAAGCAGGACGCCACACGCGACCGATCGGTTGTTCTGGTGCCCCCGGGGGGATCTTCGACAGCGCGTGTGCCGGCCGTTCCGGCTCCGGCTCCGGTTCCGAACCGCGATCCGGCAGTTCAGCGGCGTCTAGACGCGGCGGCGGAACGCGCCCTGAAACTGCTCAGGCTCAAGGGACCGAACGTCCGGCCGGAGGTTTCCAGCGCGACCGTCGAACAGAGCACCACCACCGTGACGGAACTTGTCCTGCAGCCGCGCGTCGAGGTTTCGTCCGGCCCGGCGGGTGTCGACATCCAGTTTTTCTGGCCCAAGACGGTGACGATCGAACCGGAGGCAAGTGAGAGCGAATTGCTGCTCCGGTTCGCTGAGCCGATTGACAGCAGCGTCGCGGACGGGATCGCGGAGCAGTTGCCCGGCTGGCTCAGCAGTGTCTCCGTCGGCTACGACAGCATGCTCATCGTTGCCACGCGCCCGGTGAACTTCGGGCTCGGGCACGAGGGCGCGGTGACACGGATCACGCTGACGGAGGCGGGCGGAGCGTCAGCCGACGCCAGGTCGGCAGAGGACCTTCGGCTGGATGTCCTGCGCGCACGGCTGAAGGCGCGGCAGGGCAAGACGGATGCTGCCCGTTCCGATCTGCAGGACCTGCAGCAGACCGCACCCGACAATGCGGATGTGCTGGTCGAGCTTGCGACCCTGGAGGAAAGCGTAGGCTCATGGCGCCGCGCGGTCAGCCTCTATGACAGGGCGCTCAATCTGGACCCGAACCGGCGCGAACTGGCTTCGGCCCGGCGTTCACTGGACCGGGAGCACGGTTCACAGCTTCGCCTCGACAGCGATATCCAGTTCGTGGAGGGCGGTGATACCCAGTGGATCACCGTAGGCAGTGGTCGGGTCATCACGTCAATGACCACGGAGTTCGGCGTCCGCGTCGAGAATCGCTGGCTGGATGACGATCAGGTGCTGCGTGCCAGCGGCGTCACGGAAGCTGTCAGCGAGATGCATCAGCGCGGTGAGGTCTATGGCGCCGTTGAACTCGCACCGGGGCATGACCTGGAGGGGACCCTGCTCGCGGGTGCCGGTTCTCCGGGGGCCGCGCTGCGCTACGACTATCGGACGCCGCAGACCAGGACCACGCTGCGCCTGACCCTGCATCGCTCTTACTGGGAACTGGTTGAGGGCATCGTCGATGATGCGCTGCAGGACGCCATCGGTCTGCGGCACGAGCATCAACTCAGCCGCCGCTGGTTCGCCGAGGCGGAGGCAAGCCTGAACCGCTTCGGTATCGACACCATCGACACTGCTGCAACGTCCTTCGATATTGGCGGCGCCCTGCGTTATCGGGTGCCCTGGGACGCGGCGGACCTGACCGTCGGGTACACGATCAGCGGGCGCTATGTCGGCGCTGTCGAGACGCGACGCGACGCCAATGGCAACGCATTCAATCCATTGCCCCTGACCGATACCGAGTTCCACTCGCTGGACATTTCACTGGGTGACGCGATCGGCTCCGACTTCCGCTACAACACCTTCCTCAGCCTGTCGGCGGACCGGATCGGTGACGGGATCGGTCCCAGCATCGGTGGCGAGCTGTTCTGGGAAATCACCGAGGATTCGCAACTCGGCCTGCGCGCCGGGCATTCCCGGGTTTCGGGCCGTGGCGATGACGCGGTCTTCACGCGCTTCGGCGGCCATCTGCTGGTCAGGTTCTGATCATGCAGTCCGAACAGGCCAGACAGCTGCTGGGTTTTGGTGAGGAAGAGGCCGCACGCACGATCGTGAAGCAGGAATCCATGTTCCTGAAGTCGGCACAGGGTGTCGCCTATCTGGAAATCGCGCTGATCATGATGCTGCTCGTGGGCATCGACTATCTGATCGGCGGCATCAATGGCTTCGCGACGGTCAATCCGAATCCCTACTGGATTCCGGTCATCCTGATCTCGGTCCAGTACGGCGTCTTCGAGGGGCTGGTTGCCGCCTTCCTTTCCTCCATCCTGTCGGTCGGGTCCCGCCTGATCGGGCCCATTCTGGAAGATGCCATCGACAATGGTCTGGATGTGGCCATAAGCGATGCCATCGGCGGCGATTTCACCTCCTTCAACAACGAGGACTACCTGATTGCCTGGCAGTATGCCGCCGAGCCACTGCTCTGGCTGATCGTTGCCCTGATGGTGGGCCTGCTGCGAGAGCGGCTGCGCCAGCGCAATCAGCAGCTCGCCCGGCAATTGAGCGAGACATCGGAACGCGAGCAGGTGCTTACCTCCGCCTATGAGCAGCTGCTTCATACCAAGGAACATCTGGAAGTCCGTGTCGCGGGCCAGCTCAAGACGGTGTTCACGCTCTACCAGGCGGCGAAGGCCATCGAGAAGCTCGGCCCCGGTGAGGTCCTGATCGGTATTGCCGATCTGGTCCGCGCGGTCATGCAGCCGACCAAGTTCTCGCTCTATCTGCTGAACGGCAGCGTACTGGAGGCCGTGACCAATGACGGGTGGGACGACGACGATACCTACGCGCGGGTGTTCGATTCCTCGACCGCGATCTTTCAGGAAGTGGTGGGCCGCCGCCACATCATGTCCGTCGTCAACACGGTCGATGAGCGGCTGCTGGCGGGGGAGGGCATTCTCGCCGGGCCTCTGACGTCCGTCGATACCGGCGAAGTCGTCGGCATGCTGAAGATCGAGAAGCTGGGCTTCCTGGACCTGCATGTTTCCTCACTGGAGAACTTCCGCATTCTCAGCGAATGGGTCGGCACGGCCTTCGCCAACGCCCGTCGCTTCCGGAAGGCGCAGGGCAACATGTACTTCAATGATGACCGGACACTGTTGAGCGACACCGTCTATCGCCAGCATTCGCGGTTCATGAAGATCCTGGGCGAGAACCTGGGGATCGACGTGACTGCGGTGCAGCTGAAGGCAGAGGGGCTGGACGTGTTGCACGAGAACCGCCGCCATGCGGTGATCAAGGCCCTGCGTGATGTTGTCGAGCAGCATATGTCGCCCATGGTGCAGGCTTTCGAGTACAAGCAGAACGGGCGCGAGTTCGCGCTCATCCTGCCTACCGTCAACGCCGAAACGGATGGCGCAACGGTGGCCGAGAGCATTGCCAGTGCCGTGATGCACTATCTGGAAGTGGCCAGGGTGGAGGAGGTGAAGATCACCGCGACCGCCAAGGCGATCTATACCACACCCACCGAGCGTGACGCCGGGACCACCCCGGACACGCCGATCCTCAGGGCAGGCCGGGGATGAGCGGTGCGGCACTTTCCGATGCGGCTCTTGAGGCGGAACTGGAACGGATCGAGGTCGAGCGTGAGCGTCGCAAGGCATCGGTCGGCGGCAGTGATCATGCGACCCTCTCCATTCTGGGAATTGCCCTTCTGGCGACCATTGCCGAGGCAGGCATTCTGTACTTTCTCTATGCGCGCCTCGGTCCGGCCTGGATTGCGGCGGTGATGCACGCCCTGGCAGCGGTTCTGCTGGGGTTTGCTGCATGGAAGGTGCGACCCAACGGCGGCCACTCCCGCTATCTGGTGCTGGTGTTCGTCGCGACGACCTTCCTCGGCATCTTCGGGCCCCTTGGCACCATGATGGCAATGCTGCTGCATGTCCATTTCCGCAGGAACGCGACACCGTTCGAGGAGTGGTATGCGTCCCTGTTTCCCGATCATTTCGACGAGCCCTCCGAGAAGCTCTACGAGATGCTGACCCGTGGACTGGCCGACTCGGCGAAGCAGCAGAATGTCACCTCCTTCACAGATGTCCTGCAATATGGCTCCATCGAGCAGAAGCGGGCGGTGATCTCCCTGCTGACCCGCGACTTCAAGCCGGAATTCGCCCCGGCGCTGCAATCAGCCCTTTCCGACAGCAATCCGGCGGTGCGGGTGCAGGCGGCAACGGCCGCCGCAAGCATCGAGAACGACTTCCTGGAGCGGGCGATGGAGCTGGAGCAGGCGGCCAGGGCTGCTTCCGGTGACTATGCGGCCCAACTGGAGGTCGCCCGCCATTTCGACAAGTATGCCTTCAGCGGCATTCTTGATGGTGACCGGCAGGCGGAGAACCGCCGCAAGGCCGAGGAGGGGTATCGCAGGGCGCTGGATCTGGAGCCGACACTTGCGGATGCGCTGCTGGGGGTTGGCCGGCTTATGGTGCGGACAGACCGGCTGGAAGAAGCCGCACGCTGGTTCGAGGCTGGTTTCGCCAAGGGTATCCTGCGCCCCAGCGAACTGGCCTGGTACATGGAAACGGTCTTCCGCCTGGGTGATTTCGACCGGCTGCGGTACGCCGTTGCGGGATTTGGGGATGATCTGCTGGCCGATCCGACGATCAATGATCGCCTGCGCGACGTTATCATGGCCTGGCAGGGCGTGGACCCGACAAGGGAACTGGAAGAGGCCGAGCGGCAGATGCACCCGCCGGAGGGAGATGCCATCAGTTCGACAACGGACACGCCGACTGATGCCGCGCGCGAAGCCATGATGACAGGGGAGGCACTGGTACCCGATGGCGCGCGTTGATCATTTCGAACCTGTGGACGTGTGCCTGGTTCTGGAAGGCACCTACCCCTATGTGGCGGGCGGCGTGTCGAGCTGGGTGCATGACCTGGTGGGTGCGCAGAGCGATCTGACCTTCCATATCGTCAGCCTGATGCCGGGCGAGAAGCCACCGGAGCGTCGCTACGAGGTGCCGGACAATGTCCGGGGCATCAATCACGTGTTCCTGCAGAAGATGCCGTCAGGCAGTGGCAGGATCAGACGGTTGAAGCAGCATCTGAGCGACATGGAACCGGCGCTGAAATCCATGCAGGCGGCAGGTGACCTGAAGGATGTCGCCCACCTGCTGAAGACCCTTGCGCCGAACCGAAAGGCGTTCGGGCGTGACACCCTGCTGAACTCCGAGCCAGCCTGGCAGATGCTGCTGCGCATGTACCGCCAGGACATGCCGGAGAGTTCGTTCCTCGATTACTTCTGGACCTGGCGGTCCCTGCTGGGGGGGCTGTTCAACATCCTGCTGTCGCCGATGCCGGAGGCGAAGGTGTTCCACACCGTTTCCACCGGTTATGCGGGTCTGTTCGCCGCGCGGGCGAAGCTGGAGACCGGACGGCCGGTGCTGCTGACCGAGCATGGCATCTACACCAATGAACGCCGGATCGAGATCGCCATGGCCGACTGGCTCTATGAGGCACCGGGCGGCAGCCTCGGGCTGGAGAAGCCGAAACGTGACCTGAAGGACCTCTGGATCGATACCTTCGTGGCCTACAGCCGTTGCTGCTATCAGGCCTGCGATCAGATCATCACGCTCTATACGGGCAATCAGGACCTGCAGCGGCGCGACGGCGCGGCAGAGGAACTGTTGCGCATCATCCCGAATGGTGTCGATTACGAGAAGTATTCCAAGGTGGAGCGGACACCGAACGACCGGCCGACGATCGCCCTGATCGGGCGTGTCGTCCCCATCAAGGACGTGAAGACCTACATCCGCGCGGTTGCCCTGCTGCGGCGGGAGGTTCCCGACATCAAGGCCCTGATGATGGGGCCCACGGACGAGGACGTGGATTACTACCGCGAGTGTCAGCAGATGGTCGATCATCTGGACCTGAAGGAGAATTTCATCTTCACCGGTCGCGTTCAGTTGACCGAGTACCTGGGCCAGGTGGATGTCATGGTCCTGACCTCCATCTCGGAGGCGCAGCCGCTTGTCATTCTGGAGGGTGGTGCGGCAGGAATTCCGACGGTTTCAACTGACGTCGGCGCCTGTCGCGACATGCTGTTCGGCATGCCGCACGAGGATCCGCCGCTGGGTACGGGCGGGGCCATCACGCCACTATCCAACCCGGCGGAGACAGCGAAGGAGCTTGCGGCACTGATCAAGGATCCGGCCTACATGGCCAGCGCCCGGAAGGCGATCAAGGAACGTGTCCGCAAGTACTACAACAAGCTGGAGATCGACCGGATCTACCACGAGCTCTACGAGACCTTCATTGCCTATGAGACCATGTCCCCGGACGAACGCGTGAAGCGCGCCGAGCAGGAGGCCGCCTGATGGCCGGTATCGGATTTGCCCTGCGCCGTCTGACGGATCGCGATGACCTGCTTGGTATCGTGCAGGGCTATGCGCATTCGACGATCGTCTCGTCGGGGCCGTGGCTGTTCACGATCCTGGCTGTGGGGTCGATCAATCTCTTCGGGATCTATTTCACCGATCTGGAGGAGCTGATCTCCTTCCGCATCGTGCTGATCTACAACTTTGCCTTCAGCCTGGCCTTCTCCGGGCCGATCCTGCTGGTCGCGACCCGATACCTGGCCGACATGATCTACAAGAAGGCGGTCGTCGAGGCTCCGGGGATGCTGGTCGCGGCGCTGTTCATGCTGCTGACCACACAGGCATTCATCGTCGTTCCGTTCTATTTCTTCGTGGTCGATGTGCCGCCGCTGATCATCGCCGGGGCGCTGATGAACTACTTCCTCGTCACCGCCATCTGGATGGTGAATGTCTTCCTGACAGCGCTGAAGGACTATCGCTCCATCACCCTGGCGTTCTTCATCGGCATGATGTCCGGCGGTGGAATGGGGCTGTTCCTTGCCGCCGATTTCGGTGCCTTCGGCATTCTCGTCGGTTTCAACTTCGGTTTGGGCCTGATCTTCTTCGCCCTGGTTGCCCGGGTGTTTGCCGAATATCCCTATCGCATCACGCGCCCGTTCGCGTTCCTTGCCTATTTCCGCAAGTACTGGGATCTGGCGCTGGCCGGGCTGATCTACAATCTGGCGATCTGGGTCGACAAGTGGGTGATGTGGTGCGCGCCGGAACGCGAGGTGCTGGAAAGCGGGTTCGTTTCCTACCCGATCTATGACGGCGCCATGTTCCTGGCCTATCTGACCATCGTTCCGGCGATGGCGGTGTTCATCGTCAATATCGAGACGCGCTTCTTCGAGCATTACCAGCGGTTCTATCGCGACATCGAGCATCACGCGAACTACGAGCGGATCGAGGAAAACCACAAGAACCTGATCGACGCCCTGCTGGCCGCGTCCCGAAACGTGATCGTGCTGCAGTTCTGCCTGTGTGTGACCGCCATCCTGGTTGCCGGCCCACTGTTCGAGGCGGTGGGCATTCCGGCGCTGCAACTGGGCGTCTTCCGCTTCGGTGTGCTGGGCGCCCTGTTCCATGTACTGCTGATGTTCGTCGGAATCGTGCTGGCCTACTTCGATCTGCGCAAGGTCATGCTGGGGGTGCAGGTGCTCTACCTGCTGACCAACGGCCTGTTCACCTGGGTGACGATGGAACTCGGATTTCCCTACTACGGATACGGCTACTTCGTGGCCTCGCTGGTGACCTTCCTGGTCGGCTATGGCGTCTGCGCCTGGCATGTCGGTCGGTTGCCGTTCCTGACCTTTGTCCGCAACAACGCGTCGGTGTGAGGGCTGGTCCATGACAGCCGGGGGCGGACGCGATCAGTTACATTCCGGCGGTTGCCTCTGCGGTGCCGTGCGCTACAGCGTGGCCGGTGCGCCGGCGATCGTGGCCCACTGCCACTGCCGGGATTGCCAGCGCAGTGGCGGGGCAGGGCATTCGACCGGGGCCATGTTCCCCGTGGACCGGTTCAGGATCAGCGGCGACCTGAGCGCGTTCACAATCACGTCCGACAACGGAACCCGCGTCGTCCGGTCGTTCTGTCCGACCTGTGGCAGCGGGATATTCGGACGCAACGACGGCACGACCGGGCATGTCACCATCGCTCTCGGCACGCTGGACGATCCGTCCGCCTTCACGCCCGAAGTCGTTGTCTTCGCCCGCTCCCGGCCCGCATGGGACACGATGAACCCGGCCCTGCTGACCTTCGATGACCAGTCTGCCTGGAACCCGGACGACGGAGCCTGAACCGCCTCGGACTGTTATCCGGAACGAAGGCGGGGGGACTCCGGGTCCAGGCCCCGACACGTCGCCGGGCATTGCCTGAAAGGCATGGTTGCTGAGGCCACCCTCAGCCGAGCAGAGGGATCACATCCTTCAACTCGACCGTCCCGTCACGGAGCAGCAGGTGTTCCGCCGCATTCTCCCAGTCCTGCTGCCTTGGCGGAGCCGTCGGGTGATGCGGCGCCAGGTGATGTTCCAGGATCATCCGCGAGATGAGGGCGCGCCGTGCGTCACCCCCGTCACGGCCGAGCCTGTCACCCTCCCAGGCGAGCAGGACCGCGCTCAATGCATGATAAAGCAGGCTTGTCGCCAGACGGGCGTAACGTTCGTTGTCGGGGTTCTCGGCCACGGCCTGCACATATTCCGTCACCTCGTCCGCAACGTTGCGCAGCCGTTCAAGAAAATGGTCCGGCAGGGTCTCGATCTCATCGATCAGGCGGTGGAGTTCCGCTCTGAAAAGCTCATGCGCCCGTGACTTCGCGACAGCACGCTGCACGACATCGAGGGCATTGACGACGCTTGTCCCTTCCCACAGCACCGGAACGAAGGAATCCCGCAGCAACCGCGCGTTCACCCAGTCCTCGATGACACCATTGCCACCGCGCACCTCGATTGCCTTCGCGCATGCACGCACATTGTCCCGATTGCTGCGCATCTTGATCACAGGGGTGACGATGCGGAGCAGCAGCGTCGCGTCGTTGGAGCCTCCCTCGGCCTTAGCCAGGAGATTGCCGCCGTAGAGCGACGTCGAAAGGGCTGCCTCGGTGGGTACGAGCAACTGCATGATCTGGCGACGAAACAGCGGCTGCTCGAGGGCGGCTTTCCCGAACAGCTTCCGCGAGCGGCCAAAGGCAAGCGCCTCGTTCAGGGCCCGCCGCATGGTGGCTGCTGCCCGCATGCCATGCGAGAGGCGAGACATGTTGACCTGGTCGAGAAGGATCTTGATGCCTTGCCGCCGCTCACCAAGGACATGCGCGACGGCCCCTTCGTAGACGATCTCGCCGCTTGCCAGGGACCGGCTTCCAAGCTTGTCCTTCAGGCGCACGATCCGGTAGCTGTTGCGGGAGCCGTCATCCAGATCACGCGGAACGACAAAGGCAGTCAGTCCTGCCGTACCGGGCCCGTCCCCTTCACATCGCGCCAGCAGGACAGCGACCCCGCAGTCGGGGTTCGAGCAGAACCACTTCTCTCCATAGAGCCGCCAGACCCCGTCTTCCTGCCTTGCACACAATTCGTTCGCGCCGACATCGGAGCCACCGGCCTTTTCGGTCATGAACTGCGCGCCCTGCAACAGCTCGGCAGGATCAAGCGAGATCATGCGCTCGCCATACTTGCTCTTCAGCTCATCGGAGCCGTACTTCAGGACAAGCATCGCCGCGAGCTCGGTCACGGCAAGGGGGCACATCAGGCCGAACTCGGCCTGCGAGAACAAGTAATGCAGGGCGAACTTCACGACCGGAGATACACCGGTCTTCCAGCCCAGGATCGGCCGGTGCGGCGCTGCATGAATTCCGAACTGATGGAAGCCGACTTCCACCATTCGTTCGTAGGCCGGATGGTACTCGATCCACTGCCGGTCCCGACCGAAGCGGTCCCGATTGTGCAGTTTGGGAGGCGTCTTGTCGGAGAGTGTCGCCCATTCATCGAGTTCGTTGCCAGCCAACGCTCCAAGTTGATCGAAGTGCGGCCAGAAGTGCTGCCGCTCCTCATCCGTGAGGTAGAGGCCCAGCAGATCCTGGAGTGCATGGTCGATGGCGAAGAAGTTCGCCCCGCGGCTGTCGCCGCCGACATGGTCGGAGCCGGTAGGCGTTGACGCCGACCGGGACTGGCTGTTTGCGGCAAGTTGTGGGTCGTGAAGAACCATCGGGCTTCTCCCTGATCGAGGTTTCGTATGGATCGTCAGGCGAGGGAGCCTTGGGAGCAAACGACTTTATCGTGGAGAAATTTGAGTTTTTCTCATAGTTTGTCGATCTGAAGGCCAGAGTCCTGGGGTCCGAATGAGCGATTTTCCTCCACTGAATGCGCTGAAGAGCTTTGTCGTGGCAGGGCAGCAATTGAGTTTTACGAAAGCTGCCATTGAGCTCAACGTGACGCCCGGAGCGGTAAGCCGACTGGTCCAGAAACTGGAGGAGCATGTCGGGACAGTGTTGTTCCGGCGCACATCCGGTGGACTTGAACTGACTGCCGAGGGGGCTGATCTCCTTCGTGAAGTCGAAGGGCCGCTGGGTGCAGTTGCGGATGCGACGCGTCGGTTGCGGGATCGGGGGGCGAAACGTCGGCTGACGATTTCCTGCTACCCGACATTTGCCGCACGCTGGCTAATGCCCCGCTGGGTGCGATTCTTCGACCGGCATCCGGACATCGAAGTGCAGATCGCCACCACGTTGACCGACATTGACCTGCACGCGGAACGGACGGTCGATCTGGCAATCCAGCTTGGTCCAAACACAGTGCCCGCCCGATCATCCAAGGGCCTGGTCAGTGATCATCTTCTCGACATCGACATCTGTCCGGTTTCGCGACCCGATCTCTTCAGGGGACTGGAAACACCTCCCGAACTCGTGCGTGCACTGGCGGGAAAGACGCTGGTTCATGCGACGGCGCTGCCGGGTGCCTGGCGGAACTGGCTGCGGAGCTATGCCGATACACGTGACGATGCGGATCTCTGGAACGCGCTCGGTTGCATCGAAACCGATCAGGGTCTGACCTTCGAGACCCAGAACCTGGCATTCCAGGCTGCGCTGGAAGGTATCGGCGTTGCCATCGGCATACGCTGTCTGGTCGACGAGGAGATTCGGGACGGTCTTCTTGTCGAGCCTTTCGGTTTCCGCCGCAGGAGCAGCAAGAGCTTTCATGTCGTCTATCAGCGGCACAGACTGGACGACAGGAGCGCGATGCTCTACCGCGACTGGCTGCTGGAGGAAGCCGGGGCGATGCCGTCACCGCATTAGCCACCGCCTCCGGGCATGCTGCCGATCCGCTACACGCTGTCAGCAGGACAAAGTTCTCCGCGTCGTGGGTCGATGCGGGCGACATGGAGGTCCATTGCATCGCGTTGCACCGCCATGGCCTCGACGTCCTTTTCCTGCATTACGAGCAGGCATGGCTGGCACTGAAATGCCTACCGGCCCTTCCAGACCGGATCGCGCTTCTCGATGAAGGCGCGGGGGCCTTCCTTGAAGTCCTCGGTCTCCGACATGGCCTTGCTGGCGGCGGCGCTCATCTTCCAGAGTTCGGCATCGTCCAGCTTCAGCGCGTTCACGGCAATCTCGCGGCTGGCGCGAACAGCCAGCGGCGCATTGACCACGATGCGGTCTGCCAGGTCGAGCGCGGCCTGCGCCAGGCCATCGAGCGGTACCACATGGTTCACGAGGCCAAGCTGGTAGGCACGGTCAGCGCTGATCGGATCGCCGGTCAGGATCATTTCCATTGCCGGACCCATACCCACCGCGCGGGGCAGGCGGAACAGGCCACCGGCGGCCGCGGCGAGTGACCGTTTCACTTCCGGCAGGCCGAAGCGCGCACCTTCTGCCGCGATGACCATGTCGCAGGACAGCACGATCTCGCAGCCACCCGCGACGGCCGCGCCATTGACGGCGGCGATCAGGGGCTTGGTGCGTTCGCGCTTCACCAGACCGGCGAAACCGCCCTTTTCGGTCGAGAGCGCGCGCCCATTGCCTGCCGAGACTTCCTTCAGGTCCGCGCCGGCACAGAAGACCGTGCCGCTGGACTGGATGATGCCAACCCACAGCTCCGGATCATTCTCCAGCTTGTCGATGGCGGCTTCGATCCCGGATGCCACGTCGCCGTTCACGGCGTTGCGTGCTTCCGGCCGGTCCAGCGTGATGACGAGCACGCGGCCCTTTGTTTCTGTATTCACGGCCATTGTCTGCCTCCCCTTGCATGACTGGACGCATCATTCCCGATGACGGCAGTGCGAGTCCAATGCGAAGCGCAGGGGTGGCTATTCGCTGAGGGAATGGAAATTGAACGACTCCTGCAGGAATTGCTCGAATGCGCTCGCGCCAGGGGACGGCAGACGGGCCTGGCTGATGGCAAACACCATGCGCTGTATCGGCATGTCGACTTCCCTGGTGAACAGGTGAAAGCGGGAACGGAGCCTGCCGAACTCCGGGTTCTGGCTGATCAGCGGCGCACAGGCATCCGTATGGTCGATCAGGTCCTGTATCACGTCCATGTCGTCACAGACGTAGTGGGGGTTCAGGGGCGGCAGGCCGTTGCGGGCGTAGAGCGAGGCCAGGTCGGTCTGCAGGGGTTCCACTGTTGCCGGGATGATCATCGGGCAGGCCAGGATGTCCCGCTCCGTCACGATGCTCTGCCGGGTCAGCGGGTGGTCGCGACGGACGGTGAAGGCGCTGTGGAAGGCGGCAAGCGTGGTCAGTTTCAGGTCCGGCCAGCGTTTCAGCCAACCCCGGTGACCGACCACACCATCCAGATCTCCCGTGGTCAGGCGGGGGACCAGGTCATCCGTCGCACCGGTGGTGATCTCGATCCTGAGACCCGGGCGCTCCGCCGCCAGCGCCGCGATGGCGCGCGCGATGTAGCGCTGGTAGCCGGGCGGACAGACGCCGATCCTGAGGCGCCCTGCATGCAGACCCCGATGATCGGCGACATCGGCCAGCAGGTCATCCACATCGCCGATGATCATCCGTGCGCGCGCGACAAAGCGGCGACCCTGTTCGGTCAGGCGCACGCCGCGGGGCAGACGGACAAACAGCGGCGTGCCCAGCTCCGCCTCCACATCCGCGAGACTGCGCGTCAGGGCGGACTGGGTGATGTACAGCGCCTCCGCCGCGCGGGTCACGTTCTCGAAGCGCGCCGTCTCCACGACATGCCGCAGCTTTCTCAGATCGATGGCAATGACAGGACTCCATTCGCCTGGTGAATGGTTTTGATTTTCAAAGGAATTGGACTGAATTGCAAACACGCGCGACACTCCCTGACTGTGAAACATGGGGGAGGATCGGGTCATGCGGTCAGCAGTAACGGAAATGCTGGGAGTCGAGTTCCCGCTGATAGCGTTCTCGCACTGTCGTGATGTGGTGGCGGAAGTCTCGAAGGCCGGCGGTTTCGGCATCTTCGGTGCCGCCGGTATCGGCCCGGGCAAGCTGGAGGCCGAGCTCGCCTGGATCGACGACCACGTGGACGGGAAGCCCTATGGCGTCGATCTGATCGTACCCATGCGCTACGAGTCCAAGGGCGCGAAGGTCACCCGCGACGATCAGGTGTCCAAGGTGCCGCAGACCCATCTCGATTTCGTCACAGGGGTGTTCAACCGCCATGGTATCGAGGGCGACGCGCTTGATCCCGAGAGTCTGAAGCGGGGCACGCGCCTTGGCACCAACATCCGTGACGACGGCGCCAGTGCGCTGCTGGAAGTGGCTTTCTCCCATCCGATCAGGCTGATCGCCAATGCGTTGGGTACGCCGCCCGCCTACATGATCGAGATGGCGCGGAAGCACGGTGTGCCTGTGGCGGCGCTGGTTGGCGCGCGCGAACATGCGATCAAGCAGGTTCAGGCCGGTGTGGACATGATCGTGGCCTCGGGCGGGGAGGCTGGTGGCCATTGTGGCGAGGTCTCCACCATGATCCTGGTGCCGGAAGTCGTCCGCGCGGTCCGGGAGATTTCCGATATTCCGGTCGTTGCTGCCGGGGGCATCGTGACGGGGGAGCAGATGGCCGCCTGCATGGCCATGGGGGCGCAGGGAGTATGGACCGGATCGGTCTGGCTCACCACGGCGGAGGCCGAGACCTCACCCGTGGTGAAGGAGAAGATGCTGGCGGCAACCAGTCGTCAGACCATCCGCGCGAAATCCCGCACCGGCAAGCCATCGCGCCAGTTGCGCTCCGCCTGGACCGATGCGTGGGAGGCGCCTGATGCACCGGAGCCGCTGCCGATGCCGCTGCAGTCGATCATCGCCGAACCCGCGATGGCCCGCATCACGCGGCTGGCGGAGGGTGGACATGAAGGCGCGCGCGACCTGGCTTCCTACTACGTAGGGCAAGGTGTCGGCCTGATGAACACGGCCCAGAGCGCCAAGGGCGTAGTCTATCAGTTCATGGAGGAGTTTCTGGACGCCTCCGAACGCCTGTCCGGCCTGACCGCTCAGGACTGACACGATGACACTGACCATCGGAGAGGTGCAGGAGGCAATTGCCGCTGCGCTGCCGGATCGCGAGGCCATCGTGCATGGCGCGCGACGCATCAGCTACGCGGAACTGACCGACAGGACACGTCGGCTGGCCAACCTTTTCCTGGCGCACGGAATCAGCATCCATACGGATCGCGAGGCTCTTCAGGGCTGGGAATCCGGGCAGGATCATGTCGCGGTGCTGATGCACAATTGCCCCGCGTACATCGAGACCTTGCTGGGTGCTTACAAGGCGCGCGCCGTGCCCTTCAACGTCAATTACCGCTATGTGGCGGAGGAGATGGCGTATTTGTTCCGCGACGCCCGGCCCAGGGCGATTGTCTATCAGGCGAAGTTTGCCGCCGTACTGGCGGAGGTTCTGCCCCGGATCGCACCGCCGGTGCTGCTGCTGCAGGTGGCGGATGGTTCCGACGCGGCCCTGCTGCCGGGGGCGCTCGATTACGAGGCCGCGCTTGCTGATTCCACCGCCACGAAGCCGGATGTGACGCCGTCGCCCGACGACCTCTACTGCATGTACACCGGTGGCACGACTGGGATGCCGAAGGGCGTGCTGTGGCGACAGGAAGACTGTCTTGCCGCCAACCTGGACGGACGGGACCGGCATGGCGTGGCGATTCCGGACATTGCCGCGTACGTCGCGCGGGCACGGAAACGGACACACAACATCGTGCTGCCTGCACCGCCCTTCATGCATGGTGCGGGCTGTCAGACAGCACTGTCGGCGCTCTGCTCCGGCAATACGGTGGTCATCTCGAACGTGCCGGACAGGCTGGACACGGACGATCTGCTGGACACCATCGCGCGGGAGCGGATCACGATGCTGCTGCTGATCGGCGACGCCTATGGTCGCCCGCTGGTGCAGGCCGCACGGGACCGGGATCATGACTTTTCCAGCCTGAGCCTAATCGTGAACACAGGCGCGATCATGTCCCCGGCAACCAAGGCCGAACTGCTTCGCCTGGCACCCGGCGCGCGGGCCGTCGATGCCCTTGGCGCGTCGGAGAGTGGACCGCAGGCCATCCAGGTCACAGGGCCGGAAGACGATACGGGGGCCGCGTCGTTCCGGATTGCCGACGATGCGGTGGTCCTGAGTGCCGACATGACCGCCGAGCTGGCGCCGGGACACGAAGGTCTTGGCTGGCTGGCCAAGAGCGGTGCCGTTCCGCTGGGTTATCTGAACGACCCGGAGAAGACGGCGAAGACATTCCCGACAGTGAACGGCATCCGTTATGTCATCCCCGGCGACCGGGTGCGGTTGCTGCCGGGCGGCTTGCTGGAGTTTCATGGCCGCGAGTCCTTCACCATCAATTCGGGCGGGGAGAAGATCTTCGCCGAGGAAGTGGAACAGGCGATCAAGCATCACCCCGACGTTGCCGACGTGGTCGTCACAGGTCGGCCCAGCGAACGCTGGGGGCAGGAAGTCGTGGCCATCGTCCAGCCGGCCAATGGAGCCACGCCCGACCGGGCGGACCTGCTGGCGGAGGCTGAACGGCACATCGCGCGCTACAAGCTGCCGAAGGCCTTCCTGTTTCTCGACGCCATCCAGCGTGGACCCAGCGGCAAGACCGATGCGAAGTGGGCGCGCGCCAGGGCAGGGGATGCAACATGATCCGTGACGACACACCCATCCTGATCGGCGTCGGTCAGGTCACGGTTCGCGATGAACCGCTGGACGCGCTTTCCACGCCGATGGACCTGATGATCGGGGCGGCGATCCAGGCCGCTGACGATGCCCATGTGCAACGCCGCACGCTGGCCAGTCTGGATGCCGTGGTGGTGGTGAAGAGCTTCCGGGAGCCGATGCGGAATTCGCCCGCGACCCTTGCCCGGCATCTCGGTGCGACGCAGGCGGAAGCCTGGCTGACACCGGACGGCGGACAGGCCCCGCAGGCCCTGGTCAATCGTTTCGCCGCCGAGATCGCGGCAGGGCGCAAGCGTTTCGTGCTGCTGGCGGGGGCGGAGGCGATGGACAATGCCCGCCGCCTGATCAAGTCCGGCACCAAACCGGACTGGAGCCAGCCCGCCGACCGGGACGCGGACCTGCTCTGGCCCGACAAGCCCATGGTGACGGCGCATGAACGGGCCCATGGCATCTGGGCCGCCACCAACAATTACGCGCTGCTGGAGAATGCCTACCGCCATCATGCGGGTCACAGCATCGACGGACATCAGATGGCCATGGGCGAACTGTTCGCCGGCTTCACGGATGTTGCGGCGGAACAGGCCCATGCCTGGTTCCCGATCCGGCGCACGGCGGCGGAGATCGCTGAGACCGGTCCGAAGAACCGCTTCGTCGCCTGGCCCTACACAAAGTTCATGAACGCCATGAACCAGATCAACCAGTCGGCGGCGCTGCTGATGACCTCCGTGGGGGAGGCGCGGCGGATGGGTGTGCCGCAGGATCGCTGGCTGTTCCTGCACGGCTGCGCCGACACTACGGAACTCTGGTACATGCATGAGCGGCAGAACTATTTTGCCTCTCCCGCCATGCGCCTGATGGCCGAGCGCGCCTTTGCCATGGCCGGGCGCAGCATCGACGACATCGACCTGATCGACATCTATTCATGCTTCCCCAGTGCCGTGCAGATCGGACGCGATGCACTGGGCATTGCCCATGGCGATCCGCGCCCGCTGACGGTTACCGGTGGCCTGCCGTACCATGGCGGGGCGGGAAACAACTACTCGATGAATGCCATCGCCAACATGGCCGACCGCCTGCGCGCCGCCCCGGGCCAGCTCGGACTGGTCACGGCGAACGGTGGCTATCTGAGCAAGCACGCTGCCGGTATCTGGTCCACGGAACCGGTTTCGGGCGACAGACCGTGGCAGCGGGAGGATTCGGCCAGCTATCAGCCGCAGATCGACGAACTGCCGCGTCCCCCGTTCACCGAAACGCCATCAGGCACGGGCGAGATCGAGACATGGACGGTCACTTTCGACCGCAGTGGCGAACCGACCGGCGCGATCATCATTGGCCGACTGGGTGCCCATGATGACCCGCAGGCGACGCGTTTCGTCGCCAATGCAGCGGATGACCGGGCCTTGTTGCGCGCAATGACGGAGGCGGATCTGGTGGGTGTCTCCGGAACCGTGACGGTCAACGAAGCACAGGGGCGCAATCTGTTCACGGCGGGCTGAAACCCGTTTCAGCGCCCGCGGTTGCGCCTCACAGATCCAGCGTATGCACTTCCGCATTGTTCAGGAAACGGTCGATCAGCATGTAGAAGAAGGTGCCGTGGCCGACGACGGCGATGTGTTCCTCCGGGCGGCTGGCGATCCAGCCACGGAAGCGTTTCACCCGGTCCATCAGCACGTCCTGCGGCTCCCGGATGAACGGTCCGTCGTGGCCGTCCTCCGTATGCCACCAGGGATCATCCAGATGATCGAAGGTCAGGTGCGGGAAGTCGTTCACCAGCTCGGCGGGTGACCGGCCGACATCGCAGCTTGCCGCCAGATGCTCCCGGTGAATGGCCTCCACCTGCACAGGCAGTTCACGCCCGCCGAAGGCCCCCATGCTGGTCTGGATCGCACGGGTGAAGGGGCTGGTGACCACCAGATCAACCGGCACATCGGCCATCTGGCTGCGCAGCTCCGCCACCTGTTCCTGGCCGAGGTCGGACAGGGGGGCATCGAACAGCATCGGATCGACGCCGGTCAGCGACATCTGTGCGTTGAAGGTCGACTGGCCATGGCGGATCAGGTGGACGGTACGGGCCACGCGGCTCCTCCGGAAAAGTCTGGTTGCTGGCTGTCAGTACGGCGGGTGATCAGCCCCGGATCAACCGACCGGGGCGATTGCCGGTCAGCTCGCTGTTGTTCAGCGTCTCGATACCCGAGACGAACGTGTGGCGATAGCCACTGGAGCGCTGGATCAGGCGTTTTCCGCCGGCAGGCATGTCGTAGACCACCTCCGGCTTCAGGGCGCGCAGGTTGTCGAAGTCGATGACATTGATGTCTGCCTTCATGCCCGGTGCCAGCAGCCCGCGATCCGTGAGGCCATAGGTGAGGGCGGTATCGCGCGTCTGCTTCTTCACCAGATGGGGCAGGGGAATGCCTTCGCCGCGTTTCCGGTCGCGTCCCCACAGGGTCATCAGCGTCGTCGGCGAACTGGAGTCGCAGATCAGGCCCACATGCGCACCGCCATCGGCCACGCCGCAGACCGTCTCCGGGTCCAGCAGCATCTCCCGGATCACATCCAGGTTGCCCGCGTTGTAGTTCTCGAACGGGTACAGCATGATCGCCTTGCCGTCCTGTTCCATCAGCATCTCCAGCGCCTTGGCCCAGGGATCGACCCCTTCGCGCTTCGCCAGCGCGGCAATGCTGTTCGCGAGGTCGGGTTCGTAGTCCAGCGGTTCCTGCAGGCGGCAGGCGCGGGTCATGGCGAAGTCCATCCACTTGGTGTGGCCGTTGTCCGGCCGCTCATTGATCAGGCGATCCCGCAGGTCGGCGTCACTGTTCAGCCGCTGATAGCGTTCCGCCGGCGTCAGGTCGGCCAGAGCCCGCCAGGTCCGGTGGGTCATGAAGGGATGCACGGAGGTTTCCAGCCCCATCAGGATTCCGATCGGGCGGCTGGAAACCTGGCCATTCACCTTCTGCCCGGCCGCGTTGGCGGCACGGATCCCGGCACGGGTGTCGAGCCAGCGATCCGGTGCATTGTCGACCTGGATCAGCAGCACCGAGAGAGGCCGCGTGGATTCGGCGGCCACGGCCCGCAGGGTCTCGAAATCGCCGGGTTCGAAGTCGGAATTCACCTGGATGATGCCACGACCTGCACGCTTCATCGCATGGGCCAGCCCGACCAGTTCCGGTTCCCGCGCGGTCAGCGAAGGGGTGAAACGCCCGTCCGCCGCCTTGTGCTTGATGGTGCGCGACGTGGAGAAGCCCAGCGCACCGGCGCCTAGCGCTTCCTCCAGCAGCAGGCCCATGCGCTTGATCTCGTCTTCCGTCGGCAGGGACCCGTGATCCGCGCCCCGGTCGCCCATGCAGTAGAACCGCAGCGCGGCATGGGGCACCTGGGTGCCGATATCCATGGTGCGGTCGGTTTCGGCCAGCACGTTGAGGAAGTCGGGAAAGCTCTCCCAGCGGAAATCGATGCCTTCGGACAGCACGATCTCGGGAATGTCCTCCACCCCCTCCATCAGGTTGATCAGATAGGGCTCGGAGCCGGGTTTCACCGGCGCGAAGCCGACACCGCAATTGCCGAAGACGGTGGTGGTTACGCCATGCCACGAACTGGGCGTCAGGTCCGCGTCCCAGGTCGCCTGGCCGTCATAATGGGTGTGTATGTCGACCCAGCCGGGGGTCACGAGCGCGCCGTCCGCCTGCACTTCCCGTGTCGCCGGGCCAGCCTTGCCCTCGACGGAGACAATCACCCCGTCCTTCACCGCAACATCCGCCGTGCGCGGCGCGCCGCCGCTGCCGTCGATGACCGTGCCGCCCCGAATGACCAGATCGAACATGTCTGCCTCCCCTGACAATTGCCGGGGATCATACGGCGCGGAGGGCAGCGGCTCAATCAGGCATGCAGAGGGATGGGCATGCGGTCAGGGGCGACGAAGCTGTAGCGGGCGGTGTCGGAGAAGAGATGCTCGCGGCTGTAGTGCGTCAGCATGATGTCCTGCATCAGCAGGCGCGGATTGGCATCGATGAAGGCATCTGCCGATTCCGCAGGTACCGGGTCACTGTGCATGAAGTGATGCACGGCCAGTATCCAGGCGCGCGTGACCGTCTCATGGTACTTCGCCGCCGGATCGACACCCAGATGCGCCAGCAGGTTCGTGATGGCTGCCTTCATGCGGACGCAGGCCGTCTCCGGATCGGAAGTGACCAGATAGATGTAGGCCAGCCGGATATGCTGGCGATGGCGGAAGTCCGCCGGGGCGACACGATACGCCTCGAAGTCATCGCGCCAGGCCAGATCCGCTTCGCTTGCCTGATGGAGGGCTTTGCCTGTCATGGTGTGATCCTCAGCTTGCCGGGCACCGTTCGCACCTTGCGCGGTGCCGCGATCCAGATAGCAAGCGCCGAAACGATGGACAAGCCGATGGCCAGCATGAAGGCCATCCGATAGCTGCCGGTCGCGTCGTAGATCATTCCGGTGACCCAGGGTCCGGCGGCGCCGCCACTGATCAGGGCGACCGAGAGGACACCGAAGATGGAGCCATAGTGCGGTCCCTCGAATATCTCCGCCACGATCGGTCCCATGACGGATGTCACCGCATAGCCCAGGCACCCCTGCGCAATGACCATGACATAGAGGAGGAAGGGCGATGGCTGGTTCTCCAGCGCGATCAGGGTCACGAAACAGATCAGGAAGCCCAGGCAGCCGAGGCTCCAGACCGCTTCCCGTCCCACCCTGTCGGACAGCGCGCCCAGGCCGATCTGTCCCGGAATCGCGACGATGCTGACCAGGCCAAGTGCCCACCCGGCCATGATGGGGTCGAAGCCGGATTCGATCAGGAAGGTCGTCTGATGCACCTGCACCGCATACCAGGTGTAGGTCGCCATGAAGAATCCGAACGCCAGCCACCAGAACCGCCCGGTGCGCAGGGCACGGGCAAGCGTCCAGTCCTGTGCGGCCCATTCCCGGTCAACGATGTTGTCGCGCGTCGTCTCGCCCGCCTTCGGGATAGGAAGTGGGATACCGTCCGGCACCTGGCCGATGTCCGCGGGCTTGTGGCGGACCAGCAGGTTCAGCGGTGCGATCAGGCAGACGACCATCAGGCCCATCGCCCAGCAGGCTTCGCGCCAGCCGAGGTCGATGATGATCGACTGCAGCAGCGGCAGGATGATGATCGCCCCGACACCCACCCCCGAGAAGGCGATGGAGATGGCCAGGCCACGCCGACGGGCGAACCAGTTCGGCAGGTAGAGGGACTGGGCGGTGAAGGTCATCATGTTGGCCCCGCCGCCGACCAGCACGCCCAGGGTGGCGTAGAGGTGCCAGGGGACCGTCATCATGGGGGCCAGGAACAGTCCGGCGGCCAGCAGCACCACCCCGCATTCGATCACCAGCCGCGGGCCGTAGCGGTCCATGGCCCGCCCGACGATGGGGCTGAGGATGGCGGAAACCAGAAAGCCGAAGGAGAAGGCACCGGCGACCAGTCCCCGGTCCCAGCCGTACTCCGCCGTCAGAGGCGGCAGCATCAGGGAGAAGCCGGTGCGCGCGCTGACGCCGATCGCCATGGTGATGAAGGCCACGCCGATGACGATCCAGCCATAGAAGAATGGCAGGCGCGCGGACCAGTGGGGCACGGGCGCGTTCACCGGCGTGGGGCGGGCGCAGCGTTGTCGCGCTGCACCCGTTCCTTGCGCATCAGCCGCTGACCGTCGAGAGACGGTTCACGGCGGAGACGATGGCCTTCAGGGAGGCCGTGGTCGTGTTCTCGTTGATGCCGACGCCGAACCGCTGCTCCCCATGTGCATTGGCCAGACGGATGAAGCAGACCGCGCGGGTGCGCGACCCACGCTCGCTGGCGTGGATGGCATGTTCGCGATAGTCGGTCAGGTTGGCATTGATCCCGAACTGTTCCTTCAGCCCGGTGAAGAAGGCATTGATCGGACCATTGCCTTCCCCGGAGATCGCCACCGATTCACCACCATGGCCAACAACCGCCGTGACGACGGAATTGCCGTCGACCGTGTCGGACGATGCGACCTTGTAGGACTCGAGCGTGAAGGGGGTGTCGGTCTCCAGATAGGTCTTCTCGAAGGTCTCGAAGATGTCATCACCGGACATTTCCTTGCCCGTCGTGTCCGTGATCTTCTGCACCACCTGGCTGAACTCCACCTGCAGCAGACGGGGCAGTTCGATGCCGAAGTCATTCTCCATGATGTAGGCAACGCCACCCTTGCCGGACTGGCTGTTGACCCGGATGATTCCTTCGTAGGCACGACCCACATCCATCGGATCGATGGGCAGATAGGGGACTTCCCAGAGACCGTCGTTGGAACTGCGTACAGCCGTCATGCCCTTCTTGATCGCGTCCTGGTGCGATCCGGAGAAGGCCGTATAGGCGAGTTCGCCCGCATAGGGGTGGCGCTGGTGCACCGGCAACTGGTTGCAGTGCTCTGCCACCGCAATGGACTCCGTGATGTTCGTGAAATCCAGTTGCGGATCAAGGCCCTGGGTGAACATGTTCAGCGCCAGGGTGACCAGATCCACGTTGCCCGTGCGCTCGCCGTTGCCGAACAGGGTACCTTCGATCCGGTCCGCGCCGGCCATCACGCCCAGCTCCGTCGCCGCAACGGCGGTGCCGCGGTCGTTGTGCGGATGCAGGCTGAGGATCACCGAATCCCGGTCACGCAGGTTCCTGTGCATCCATTCGATCTGGTCCGCATAATAGTTGGGCGATGCCATCTCCACCGTTGCAGGCAGGTTGATGATGATCGGGTTCTCCGGGGTCGGTTCGAACACGTCCATCACCGCGTGGCAGACGTCTCGGGCATACTCCAGTTCCGTGCCGGTGAAGCTCTCCGGGCTGTACTCGATCCGCACGTTCTGGCCTTCCAGCGTCGGGATCAGGCTCTTGACCTTCTTCGCGCCCTCGACCGCGATCTCCGTGATGCCGTCCTTCTCCAGCCCGAAGACGACCCTGCGCTGTACGGTGGAGGTCGAGTTGTAGAGGTGGATGATGACGTTCTTCGCGCCCTTCACGGCCTCGAACGTCCGTTCGATCAGGTGATCGCGGGCCTGCGTCAGGACCTGGATCGTGACGTCGTCCGGGATGAGGTCGTGGTCGATGATGTGGCGCACGAAATCGAAATCGGTATCGGAGGCAGCGGGAAAACCGACCTCGATTTCCTTGAAACCCACGGCGAGCAGGTGACGGAAGAAGCGCAGCTTCTTGTCGCCGTTCATCGGCTCGATCAGGGCCTGGTTGCCGTCACGCAGATCGACGGAGCACCAGATCGGTGCCTTGTCGATGGTCCGCGTCGGCCACTGCCGGTCAGGCAGGTCGATCTGCGGGAAGGCGCGGTACTTGTGGGTATTGGGCATGCTTGTCATTGGTTCGGTCTCCGGATGCTCGGCGCATGTTCACGTCAGTTCCGGCTCAAGCGCGCCACTGACGCCAGTCCTGGCAGTGGGGCAGCGCGACGGGCGGGCCGGTATGGGTTCTGGTGAATCGCTTGAAGGAAATCTCGGGGTCCTGAATTACGGGACCCCACGCACAGGGGCTTTACCCGACTCTAGCTGAGAGCCGGGATACCTAGGTCGAGGCCGATTAGGCGAATGTGGACCGGTGCGTACATGCGGCGAACGTTAGCCACGGACCGGTTAACCGTCAATTACCAAAAGAACGATTGTCGCCGTCGCGACTTGGCTTCCGAACCGCGAGCGACTATCAGGAAGCAGATCATGCAGGCGGAGCAACCTTGACCACCTTGTCATTCCAGAACGTCAGTCACCGGTTCGGGGACTTCCAGGCCGTGGACGCGCTGTCGCTGGAGATGGCCGAAGGGGAGATCGTCTGCCTGCTGGGTCCGTCCGGCTGTGGCAAGACCACCAGCCTGCGTCTGGCCGCCGGACTGGAAACCCTGCAGGAGGGCCGGATCAGCATTGATGGCCAGACGGTCGCGGAGCCGGGATTCAGCGCCCCGCCCGAGACCCGTCGCATCGGCATGGTGTTTCAGGATTATGCGCTGTTCCCGCATCTGAGCGTTGCCGACAATGTCGGCTTCGGACTGCCTGCCGCGTCGCGCAAGGCGCGTGTGGCCGAAGTGCTGGCGCGTGTCGGACTGCAGGAACGCGCCGGCGTTTTTCCGCACCAGCTCTCGGGTGGCGAGCAGCAACGGGTCGCCCTGGCGCGGGCGCTGGCTCCGGCGCCGCGCCTGATGCTGATGGACGAACCCTTCGCCAATCTGGACGTGACCCTGCGCAATGCCGTCCGTGACGAAACGCTGGCGCTGCTGAAACGCCTGGGCGCGACGGTGATGCTGGTGACCCATGACCCGGAGGAGGCCATGCGCATGGCCGACCGGATCGCCGTCATGCGGGCGGGAAAGCTTGTCCAGTTCGGCCCCGCGACGGATGTCTATCTCAAGCCCGTGAACCGTTTCATGGCGACATTCTTCGGTGCGGCGAATGACATTCCGGCGATGGCGGAGGGGGATCGGATCACCACCGCCTTCGGCGTGCTGCCCCAGCCGGACGGCATGCGCTCGGGACCTGTCGAGATGCTGGTCAGGCCGGAAGGCGTCATGCTGGGCGGGCAGGGGAATGAGGACCTGTCGGCAGAGATGACGGTTGCCGACATCCGGCTGATCGGTCCCTACTGGCGGGTGAAACTGACCGGTGCCGGGCTGCCCAACCTGCGGGCGCGCACGATCCATCGTCCGCCGCCTCCGGGAAACACGGTACGTGTGGCATTCGATCCGGAGCGCGTAATCCTTTTCCCATCTGGTACGGATGGCCTATAAGGACCACATGAGAAGTTCCCCGGTCGCCAATCGGGCGGGGGCAACACGAAACTGATTTATGGGAGTTTCCCCTATGGGTTCATTCAGCATCTGGCACTGGATCATCGTGCTGGCGGTCGTGCTGATCCTCTTCGGCGGCGGTGGCAAGATCTCCCGTCTGGCAGGCGATCTGGCCGGCGGCATCAAGAGCTTCCGCAAGGGCATGAAGGATGAGGATGCCCCGGAGGGCAGTGAGCAGCAGCACGCCAAGGTTTCCGAGGAAAAGGACAAGGCCGCACAGGGCTGATTCCGCACCTGGTCCCGCGACCCTGAACAGACGGCTGGACTGCAAACATGCTTGATCTCGGTTGGACGGAACTGCTGGTTATCGGCATTCTGACCATCCTCATCTTTGGTCCGAAGGAACTGCCGGTTGTCTTCCGAACCGTCACGCAGTGGCTGGGGAAGGCGCGCTCCGTCGCGCGTGAATTCCAGCGCACGGTCGATGACATGGCACGTGAGACGGAACTGGACGAGATCCGCAAGGCGGCGAAGAACGCCGCATCCGAGATGAACACCATGGTGGATCCGACCGGCAGCATGGACGGCCTGTTCGACGATCCGGACAAGCCGAAGTCAAAGCCGAATTCCGCGTCCCAGCCCCAGTCGATGCCGGACACCCCCCGCCCGGATACGCCCCGCGAGCCATCGGGCGTGAATGATGCTCCGGCGGTCGGCAGCACTTCCACGGTGGCCGAGACGCCCGCGACCGCGGAGCCGGAGAAGGCGCCAACCCCTGAGCAGAAGGGCGGACAGGCCTGATGTCGGAGAGCGCGAAGATCGGTGGGCCGGGGGACGATGTTCTCGACGACGATGATCCGGAATCCGGCAAGCAGCCGTTGCTGCAGCACCTGATCGAGCTTCGCAACCGTCTGCTCTATTCGGTGGCGGCCATCTTCGTTGCCTTCATCTTCTGCTTCATCTTCGCGGAAGACATCTATGCGGTGCTGATGCGCCCGCTGGTGGATGTGCTGGGGGAGGATTCGGGGCGTCGGATGATCTTCACCGCCCTGCATGAGGCCTTCTTCACCTACATCAAGGTCGCATTCTGGGCGGCCTTCATCCTGGCCTTCCCGATCATTGCCTCGCAGATCTACATGTTCGTGGCGCCCGGACTTTATGACAACGAGAAGGGCGCGTTCCTGCCCTTTCTGGTGGCGACCCCGATCCTGTTCATCATCGGCGGCAGCATGGTCTATTTCCTGGTCATGCCGCTGGCCTGGGAATTCTTCCTGTCATTCGAGGCGCCGGGATCACATGGGGAGCTGGCGATCCAGCTCGAGCCAAAGGTGAATGAATATCTCAGCCTGGTGATGAAGCTGATTTTCGCCTTCGGCCTGTGCTTCCAGCTTCCGGTGCTGCTGACGCTGCTGGCCAAGGTCGGTCTTGCGTCCGCAAGTGGTCTCAGGGCCAAGCGCAAGTACGCGATCGTCGGCGTGTTCGTGGTGGCGGCCGTCGTGACGCCGCCGGATCCGATCAGCCAGCTTACCCTGGCGATCCCGATCATCGTGCTCTACGAGATCTCGATCCTCTGCGCGGTCTACGTGGAGAGGAAGCGCCGCGAGAAGGAAGCCGCACTGGACGCGGAGCAGGCCTGACGGGGCTTCCGGGTAGCTCGCTGGGCCTCTACAGGCTCGCCCTGACGGTCTTCTTTCCGATCAACTCGTGCAGGCTGCGCACGATTTCCTGACCTGTCGGATCATCGCTGCCCTTCACGTCGAAGCGCAGGATCGCATGCAAGGCCTCCATATGTGCCATCAGCACGGGAATGTGATCGAGCGACAGGTCATCCTGACTGTCGAGGAAATTGCAGAGGTTGTCGGCAACGGAGGTCAGCAGGGTATAGCCAAACGTGCTGCCCTGGCCCTTCACGTTGTGGGAAATGTCGTAGATTTTCTCCCGCTTGCCCGCGAGTTCGTCGTTGCCCTCGACACATTCGGTCAGGATGCCGCGCAGTTCGGCCACGTCCTCCAGCGCCCAGACACGGAATTCGCCGGCCATCTCCTGAATGGCCATCTCCGCCTCCTTGACGAGGGCCGGATCAACTCTTTCACCGGGGCCGGTCTTGGCACGGAGCGTATTCGGCACATGTATGATCTGGTGTTCGCCCGCGACGAGTTCGCCCATCGGATCGGCATCGTCCAGGTCGGTGTCGATTAGGGAGGCCGTCATCATCTGCTCCGGCAGTGGGTTTCCAGGTTCGTGCTTGCAAACCTTCTTAACCGTGGCCCGGTAAAGATTGTCATAATGGATAACCCCCGAAATGCGGAAGGAGAGGCGGCATGTGCTGGATTCGGACAAGGCTGCTTCTGATGGTGCTGGTGATGACTATGGCAGGTGGCGGTGCACGGGCGGACCTTTCGGGCGTACGGCATTTCACCTACTGGCTGGCCAATCCCAGCCCCGCGCTGATCTCGGCGAGCGGCTTCGACATGGCGGTCGTCGACTATTCCCGTGACGGTTCGGGTGGGCAGGCGTTCAGCCGCGAAGACGTGGCCCTGATGCAGCGGAAACCGGACGGGGAGCGCCGTGTGGTCCTTTCCTATCTGTCGGTGGGGGAAGCGGAGGACTACCGGTTCTACTGGAAACCGGAATGGTCGACGCAGGCCCCGTCCTGGCTGGAAGCCGAAAACCCGGACTGGGAAGGCAATTTCAAGGTGCGCTACTGGGATCCGAACTGGAAACGCATCATCTTCGGCAGTCCCGATGCCTATCTGGACCGCATCATCGCCGCCGGGTTCGACGGTGTGTATCTCGATATCATCGACGCCTACTGGTACTTCCAGGAAAAGGGTCGGGAAACGGCGGCGAAGGAGATGACGGATTTCGTCATGGAACTGGCGGCCTATGCACGCGCGAAGGTGCCCGGATTCCGCATCGTGCCGCAGAATGCGGAGGATCTGATGGCCGATCCGGCCTATCTGGCCACTGTCGATGGTTTGGGGAAGGAAGATGCCTTCTTCGGCTGGGACGGCGATGGCGTGCCGAACGCCGACGAGTCTACGGCCTGGATCATGCAGCACCTGAAACTGATCACCGATGCAGGCAAGCCGGTGTTCCTGATCGAGTATCCCTCAGATCCCGACCGGATCCGGGAGGCCTACGGGAAGGGCCGTGATGCAGGGCTGATACCCTATGCAACGGTCAGGGCACTTGACCGCATGGTGGTCAATCCGGGTCTCGATCCGGCCGTGCCGGGGCTGCTTGGGCGATAGATCCTGCAGTCAGGGGCAGCAGTAGGGATTCCAGCATGTCGGGGCGCTGGAACTCGAGATGAATATCCACGGGCCTGAACAGGTCCCTGGCCACTGCGGGCAGACGTACATGGTCCTTGGCGGTTGTCACGGGGATCGCGTCCAGGGATCGCGCGCGGTCAACGGCGCGCAAGATGTCGTCGCCGCTGAAGACATGGTGATCGGGGTGGGCCAGCAGGTCCATCACCTGCGCCCGCATTTCCAGCAGGGTCTCCGCGAACTTGTCCGGTCGGCCAATTCCGGTCATGGCCACCACCCGCTGACCGGCCAGATCCATGGCGGAGCGGTCGGGCACGATGTGGGCTCTCAGCACCGGCAGGCTGGTGCGTGTGATGGCGCCGGGAACCATGCCGTTGCCAATGGCGATGACGGCATTGGCGCGTGCCAGCCCTTCCGTTGCCGGTTCCCTGAGCGGACCTGCCGGGATCACGCGCCCATTGCCGAGACCGAATCCCAGATCCACCACGATGATCGAAAGATCCCGCGCCAGGGAGGGATTCTGATGCCCGTCGTCCATCAGGATCAGATCCGCGCCCTCAGCCGCCAGCTTCGCCCCGGCCACTCGGTCGGCGGCGATGAAGGTCGGGGCAATGCGGGCGTGCAGCAGGGCCTCGTCCCCGACCTCGGCCACGCCGTGACTGGCCGGGTCGACCCTGTGTGCGCCGTTGGAAGAAAGCCTGCCGCCATGTCCACGCAGCAGGATATGGACAGTCCTGCCCTGCGCCTGGAACCAGATAGCCAGCGCCGCAACCGTTGGGGTCTTGCCCGCACCGCCCGCGGTCAGATTGCCGACACAGATCACAGGCACGGGCGCACGCCAGGGCCTTGTCCTGCGGCGTCGCAGGCGTGTTGCCGCTGACCAGAGCCAGCTTGCCGGCGTCAGGGCCGGGGCGATCAGGGAGCGGCGACCGCCCTGCCAGAAGGCCGGGGCCTTCACGGCAACGGTTCCGGGGGCAGGAAGGGGCCGATCTCCGCCAGAACCCGCGACAGCACCCCATCGTGGGCCGCCGTCGTCTCCAGACAGCGTGATCTGGCAGCGGCAAGCTCCTCAGGCGTCGTCAGCAATTGCCGGACGGTTTCCGGCAGCATGGCGGCATCATCCACCCGGATCATGGCGCCGGCTGCCTGCATCTCCTCGGCCACAGCCTGGAAATTGTCCATCGCGGGTCCGCAAACGGGCACGACACCCAGACGCGCGGCCTCCAGCAGGTTCTGGCCCCCGTGCGGGATGAAGGAGCCACCGATCACCGCCAGTGGTGCCAGCCGGTAGAACAGGCCGAGTTCCCCCATGGTGTCCGCGAAATGGACGGCGCAATCCGCATTCGGGTCTTCACCCTGACTGCGAAAGGAGAGCGACATCCCCTTATTCATGAACGCCTTTGCCATGTCGCTTGCCCGCACGGGGTGGCGCGGCACGACGATCAGCAGGGCGTTTGCATCATCCTGCATCAGATGCCTGTGCGTGGCAGCGAGTGCCTCTTCCTCACCAGGATGCACGCTCGCCGCGATCCAGACCGTCCGGTCCCCGACACGGGTCCGCAGGCGGGCGAGTTCCGTATTGTCCACCGGCAGTGGTTCGGCAGCATGTTTCAGGTTGCCCGCTTCCGTCACAGTCCCCGCATCCAGTGCCCTGAACCTTGCCGAATGCTCCGCTGACTGGCTCAGGATCAGGGCGAACCGGCGCAGCAGGCCGCTTATCAAGGGGCGTATCAGCTTCCAGCGGCCGAAGGATCGCGCGGACATGCGCCCGTTGAGCAGGATCAGGGGCTTCCCGGTCCTGTGCATGGCTCGGATCAGGCCGGGCCAGAGTTCACTCTCCACCCAGAAGGCGGCATCCGGGCGCCAGTGCGCGATGAAACGCGCGGTCGCACCGGGCAGATCCAGCGGCACGAACTGGTGGAATGCGCCGGCGGGCAGGCGGTCCTGCAACAGTCTGGCCGAGGTGACGGTCCCGGTCGTCACCAGAATGGCGATGTCGGGGCGGTCGGTTCTCAGCCGGGCGATCAGGGCGAGCACGGACTGGGCCTCCCCCACACTCGCCCCGTGAATCCAGATCAGGGGTCCTGCGGGGCGCGCCATCCCCGCATGGCCCAGACGTTCGCCGGTACGTGCCGGGTCTTCCTTGCCCTGTTTCAGACGATGGCGCAGCAGGCCGGGTGCCAGAGGCGTCAGCAGCGCCCCGACCCCGCCATAGAGCAACTGGCCGACCAAGACCTCAGTCCGCGCCGACAGCAGCCGCCCCGGCGGATGCGGGCATCTCGCCCGTGCTGTCAGCATAGAGTTCGGCGTAACGGCCGTTGCGGGCGAGCAGTTCGCCGTGCGAGCCGCTCTCGGCGACCTGGCCATCCTCGATCACATAGATCCGGTCGGCGTTCACGACGGTGGTCAGGCGATGCGCCACCATGATGGTGGAGCGTCCTTTCGCCAGGCGGGCGAGGGCGGCCTGCACCTTGCGTTCCGATTCCGTGTCGAGCGCCGAGGTGGCCTCGTCCAGCAGCAGGATCGGGGCGTCGCGCAGCATGGCCCGCGCGATGGCGATGCGCTGCCGCTGGCCACCACTCAGCCGGAACCCGGCCGCACCGACGACGGTCTCGTATCCCTGCGGCAGGTTCTGGATGAAGCCGTGCGCGTTGGCCGCAATTGCCGCCGCCTCGATCTGGTCCGACGTGGCGTCGGGTCGGCCATAGGCGATGTTGGCGCGAATGGTGTCGTCGAACAGGGCCGTATCCTGTCCGACGAAGCCCATGGCGGCGCGCAGGCTGGCGGCGCTGACCTGGTCCACAGGCTGGCCGTCGATCTCCACGGTGCCGGAACTGGTGTCGTAGAAGCGGGCGGTCAGGTTCAGGATGGTGGACTTGCCGCCGCCGGAACCACCGACCAGGGCGATGGTCTCACCGGGCTGGCAGTCCAGGCTGATACCGCGCAGGGCCGCCGTGCCGTCGGGGTAGGCGAAATGCACGTCGCGGAAGCGGACCTCGCCACGGTCCACCTTCAGTTCGCGACCATTGGAGCGGTCCTCGATCTCCGGCAGGCCGTCGATGGACTGGAACAGGCGGTCCGCGGCGGCGAGGCCGGATTGCAGCGCGGCGGTCAGCTTGCCCAGGCGGCGGATCGGCTGTGCCATCATCAGCAGCGCGGTCAGGAAGGCGAAGAATTCACCCGGCGTCATGTTGCCCGCGAGCACCCGGTGTCCGCCGAAGTAGATGATCGCGGCGATCGCGATACCGACGAAGACCTCGATCAGCGGCGTGATCAGCGACCGGGCACGCAGGTTCTTGATGAACATGTTCTCCCGCGCGTCCATCACCTGCGAACCGCGTTCCACCTCATAGGCTTCGCGGCCATAGGCCTTCACCTGTCGCACACCGGAAAGCGTATCGTCGAGGAAGGAGGAGAGGGAGCCGGAGGTCTGCTGGATGCCTTCCGAGGACTTCCGCGACAGCCGCCCGATCCGCAGCATCGGCAGTGCCGTCGCGGGCAGGATCAGGGACGCGATCAGTGCCATCTGCCAATCCTTGGTGAACATCACCACGATCAGGAAGACAGCGGTCAGCATGTCCTTGCAGAGCGCGACCGTCGTTGTCGCCAGCGCCTCCCGCAGCACGACGGTGTCGGTCAGGAATCGGCTGATGAACTCGCCCACCGTTTCCAGATGAAAGAACCGCAGATCAGCGCGGATCAGGCGACGGTAGAGATGCTTCTGGATGTCCGTCACGACCCGGAAGCCGACAGCCCGTATCGTGAAATGCTGCAGGTAGGTGGAGACGGCCAGGACGCAGAAGATGCCGATCATGATCAGCGGGATGACGACGAGCTGGCTCTCGTCGCCGTTGATGAAGATGTCGTCGATCACCGGCTCCAGCTGATGCACGATCAGCGCCGTGCAACCCGCCACCAGGATGACCGCAATGATTCCGATGATCAGCTCGGTCAGATACTGCGTCACATACTCCGACCAGATTCGCCGGATCAACACACCGGTCGAGGCACGTGCCCGCTTTCCCGGTGCCTCTGGCGCAGGTGGTGTGGGCGTCGCATCCTGTGCGTCACGGCTGTTGGTCTCGGTCAACGGATCGGGTTCCCTGAATTGTCTGGGGCGGCGAAACATAGCAGCATCAACCGCAGTCGTCCGCCCCACCAACGCGGCGACTGATCGCACCCCACGCGGCGGGTTCCACTTGGGTGCGGCCTTGGGTATGTACAAGGGGCCGGTCGCGCATGTCAGGTGACAGCGCGGCGCCCGCGCGATGAAGGATCCAGGCGCATGAGCGAGCATATTGTGATTGTCGGAGCCGGCCATGCCGGGGGCACGCTCGCGACCCAGCTTGCCCGGGCAGGGGACCGCTTCCGCATCACCCTGATCGGCGCGGAGAACTGGCCGCCCTATGAGCGCCCGCCGCTGTCGAAGCAGTTGCTGATGGGAGAGGTGCCGACGGAGAAGGTCTTTCTGCGGCCGGAGAGCTTCTACGCCGACAAGGGCGTCGATCTTCGGCTGGGGACCGAAGTCACGTCGATCGACAGGGCAGGCAAGACAGTCACGCTGGCGGGCGGCGAATCGCTCGCCTACGACCGGCTGGCACTCTGTACGGGCACCGCGATCCGCGAGATTCCGGTGGCCGGGCGCGATCTGCCAGGGGTTCACTATATTCGCACCATCGACGACACCCTCGCGATCCGGGAGAAAGCCGGGTCCGGCGCCAGGGTCGTGATTGCCGGTGGTGGCTACATCGGGCTGGAGGCTGCGGCAGCGCTGCGCAAGCTTGGCTGCGACGTGACCGTGATCGAGATGATGGACAGGGTCATGGCGCGGGCGGTGGCGGAGCCGGTGTCGCGCTTCTACGAGGCGGCCCACCGGGCCGAAGGGGTGCATATCCTGCTGGAGACCGGTGTTGCGGAGATCGGCGGAAACGGCAGGGCCGAGTACGTGGCGGACAGCCATGGCCATGTGCATCCCGCCGACATCGTGCTGGTCGGCATCGGTGTCGTGCCGGTGGTCGCGCTGGCAGCTGATGCGGGACTGGCGGTCGATGACGGCATCGTCGTCGATGCACGGGCGCGGACGTCCGATCCGGACATTTTTGCCGCCGGGGACTGCACCCGGCATCCGAACGCGCTGCTGGGCCAGACCGTGCGACTGGAATCGGTCCAGAATGCCGTCGATCAGGCCCGCTGCATTTCGAACGAACTCACCGACAAGGGCGCGGACTATGCGGAGGTGCCCTGGTTCTGGTCCGACCAGTATGACCTGAAGATGCAGATGGCTGGACTGCCCGCCCCCGATGACCAGGTGGTGGTGCGCGGCGGCCCTGACAGCCGGTCCTTCTCCGTCTTCTACCTGCGGGACGGCAAGGTCTCCGGCGTGAACGCCATCAATGTCGGCGCCGACTATGTGCGCGGGCGCAAGTGGATCGGGGAGGGGCGCACGGTCGATGCCGCCCGTCTTGCCGACACCGAAATACCGATCAAGGAAGTCTGATACTCATTCCAGGGAGGGCCCGGACAGCATGCCGGTCATTCACATCACCAATCGCGCTGGCGCGGAATCAACGCTGGAGGCCGAGAGCGGCATCTCCATCATGGAGAACCTGCGCGACAACGACTACGAGATCGATGCGATCTGCGGTGGCTCCTGCGCCTGTGCCACGTGCCACGTCTATGTCGATGAAGCCTGGGCGGCAAGGCTGCCGGCACAGGATGACGACGAGAAGGGCCTGGTCGAGGACGAGCCGACCTACAAGCCAAATTCCCGCCTGTCCTGCCAGATCGAGATGACCGACGCCCTGGACGGCCTGAAACTCACCATCGCGCCGGAGGCCTGAGATCTGAACGGGAGCGACTGATCTGAACGGGGTCAACTGATCTGCGCGGACGGGGGCCAGCGACGGACCCCTCTCAGACCAGCTGACCCCAGAGGTCGTAGTGGTCCGCCTCGGTGATCTCGACGCGGACCATGTCACCGGGTTCCAGTTCGGTTTCGCCATTGATGAAGACGCAGCCGTCAATGTCGGGCGCATCGGCCTTGGATCGGGCGATGGCGCCGTCCTCATCGACCTCGTCGACCAGCACCTCGTATTCCCAGCCGATCTTCTGCTTCATGCGCTGTTCGCTGATGGCCTGCTGGGTCTGCATGAACCGGTGCCAGCGCTCTTCCTTCACTTCTTCCGGCACCGGGTTCGGCAGGTCGTTCGCGGCTGCCCCGGCGACAGGCTCGTAGCGGAAGCAGCCGACGCGGTCCAGTTGCGCCTCCTGCAGCCAGTCGAGCAGGAACTGGAAGTCCGCCTCCGTCTCGCCCGGGAAACCGACGATGAAGGTGGAGCGCAGGGTGAGGTCCGGCACGTCATGGCGCCAGCTCCGGATCCGGTCGAGCGTCTTTTCCTGCGCGGCCGGGCGGCGCATGGCCTGCAGCACCGTCGGGCTGGCGTGCTGGAACGGGATGTCGATGTAGGGAAGGATTTTCTCCTCCGCCATCAGCGGGATCAGCCGGTCCACATGCGGGTAGGGGTAGACGTAGTGCAGTCGGACCCAGACACCGAAACGGCCCAGCGCCTCGGCCAGGTCGAACACATGGGCATTGATCTGCTCCCCATGCCAGGGGGTTGATGCATGGCGGATATCCACGCCATAGGCCGAGGTGTCCTGGGAGATCACCAGCAGTTCCTGCACACCGGCCTCGACCAGTCGCTCCGCCTCATAGAGCACCTTCGCTGCTGGTCGGCTGACCAGCTTGCCGCGCAGGTCAGGGATGATGCAGAACTTGCAGGAATGATTGCAACCCTCTGAAATCTTGAGATAAGCATAGTGGCGTGGAGTCAGTTTCAGGCCTGCTTCCGGGACCAGGTTGAGCCAGGGTTCGTGGGCGGGCGGCACATGGGCGTGCACGGCCTCGACCACCTGCTCGTACTGATGCGGCCCGGTGACGGCCAGAACGCCGGGATGGCTCTGGCGGATCGCGGTCTCGTCCACGCCCATGCAGCCGGTGACGATCACGCGACCGTTCCGGGACATGGCTTCGCCGATGGCCTCCAGGCTTTCCGCCTTGGCGCTGTCCAGGAAGCCGCAGGTATTGACGATCACGGCGTCCGCATCGGCGTACTCGGGCGAGAGCTCATAGCCCTCCGCCCGCAGCGAGGTGATGATCCGTTCCGAATCCACCAGGGCCTTGGGACAGCCCAGGGAAACGATGCCGATCTTCGGCGCGGCGGAGCCGCGGCCGGAAGCTGTCTTGTCAGATGCTGTTGTCATGCGCGCGCTTCTACGCGAGGTCGCGCCGCAGGGAAAGGGTCAGATCGCACGGCCTGTCTGCTGATCGAACATGGACACCGCCTCCGCCTGGACCTCGATGTTCAGGGTGTCGCCGGCGGACAGACGGGAATGGCGGGGCAGCCGCACACATAGCCGTGCTTCGTCCCGGACCAGATGGGCGATCTGATCCGCACCCAGTACCTCCACATGCTCCACGGTCATGGCCGATCCCGTGTCGGCGTTGCAGGGCAGGACATTCTCCGGCCGGATGCCGATCTGTATCTCCAGTCCCGGAGATACCGGTCGGGGCAGGGGCAGGCGCAGACCGGGCGCGATGTCCGCCTGCCGGCGATCATCACAGACGGTCGCCGTCAGCAGGCTCATTGGCGGGGCACCGATGAAGCCCGCAACAAAGCTGGTGGCCGGGCGTTCGTATATCTCGTCCGGCGTTCCCACCTGTTCGGCCACACCGTTGTTCATGACAACGATCCTGTGGCCCAGGGTCATGGCCTCCACCTGATCGTGGGTGACATAGAGCGACGTGATCCCCGTCTCCTGCTGAAGACGGTGGATCTCCAGCCGGGTCTGCACGCGCAGACGGGCATCGAGGTTCGAGAGCGGTTCATCGAACAGGAAGACGCGGGGCTCGCGGATGATGGCACGTCCCATCGCGACCCGCTGACGCTGGCCACCCGACAGCTCGCGCGGCTTCCTGTCGAGCAGATGCCCCAGTTCCAGCATCCCGGCGGTTCGCCTGACACGTTCGGCGATCTCCTCCTTCGGCAGGCCGCGGATCTTCAGACCGTAGGCCATGTTCCGCTCCACCGTCATGTGCGGATAGAGGGCATAATTCTGGAAGACCATGGCGATGTCCCGCTCCGCCGGTTCCAGGTCATTGACGACCTTGCCATCGATCAGGATCTCGCCGCCCGAGATGATCTCCAGTCCCGCCACCATGCGCAGCAGCGTGGACTTGCCACAGCCGGACGGTCCCAGGATGACGATGAATTCGCCCTGCCGGACCTGCAGGTCGATGCCGTGAACGACCTAGTTGGCACCATAGGACTTCTTCACGCCACGCAGTTCGATGGTGCTCATGTGTCTGCTTTCATCGCTTGGGACTCACTTCTCTGTCTCGATCAGGCCCTTGATGAACTGCCGCTGCATGAGGATGACGATGAGCGCGGGCGGCAGCATGGCCAGCATCGCCGTCGCCATCACGTGGTTCCAGACGGGCAGCTGCTCGGCGGCACTGACCATGCGCTGGATACCCATGACGACGGTGTAGTAGCTCTCGTCCGTCGTGATCAGCAGGGGCCAGAGGTACTGGTTCCAGCCATAGATGAAGAGGATGACGAACAGGGCGGCGATATTGGTGCGGGAGAGGGGCAGCAGCACATCGATGAAGAACCGGACCGGACCCGCGCCGTCCATGCGCGCGGCCTCCACCATCTCCTTCGGCACGGTCATGAAGAACTGACGGAACAGGAAGGTGGCGGTGGCGGATGCGATCAGGGGGATCGAAAGGCCTGCGTAGGAGTTCAGCATGCCCAGGTCGGCCACCACCTTGAAGGTGGGCAGGATGCGGACTTCCACGGGCAGCATCAGCGTGACGAAGATCAGCCAGAAGACCCCCATGCGGAACGGGAAGCGGAAATAGACGATGGCATAGGCGGCGATGATGGAGATCGCGATCTTGCCGATGGCGATCGACAGGGCCATGACCAGGCTGTTCAGCATCATCACCCCCACGGGCACGCCGCCTGCGCCCGTGATGCCGCCGGAGAGTACCTCGGCGTAGTTCTGCCAGAGCTGGTCGCCGGGCCACATGGGGATGGGCGCCCGCAGCAGTTCCTCGGACGCATGGGTCGAGGCAACGAAGGTGATCCAGATCGGCAGCAGCGTCACGGCAACGCCGAGCAGCAGCAGGATGTGGGAATTGGCGTTCAGGATCGGGCGGTTCTCGACCATCAGTAGGCCACCTTGCGCTCGACATAGCGGAACTGGACCACAGTCAGCGCGATGACGATGGTCATCAGGATGACGGACTGCGCTGCGGACCCACCCAGATCCAGGCCGACGAAACCGTCGGAATAAACCTTGTAGACCAGGATCTGCGTCGCACCCGCCGGACCGCCCTCCGTCGTGGCATGGATCAGGCCGAAGGTGTCGAAGAAGGCATAGACGACGTTCACCACCAGCAGGAAGAAGGTCGTCGGCGACAGCAGGGGGAGGATGATGCTCCAGAACCGCCGGACAGGCCCCGCGCCGTCGATCGCGGCAGCCTCGATCAGGCTCTTCGGGATCGCCTGCAATCCTGCAAGGAAGAACAGGAAGTTGTAGCTGATCTGCTTCCAGGCGGCGGCCATGATCACCAGCAGCATGGCATCCGTGCCGCTCGCGTGGTGGTTCCAGTCATATCCTGCGCCCTTCAGCAGCCATGACAGGATGCCGACCGTCGGATTGAACATGAAGAACCAGAGCACGCCAGCCAGCGCCGGGGCGATTGCATAGGGCCAGATCAGGAGGGTGCGATAGGTGCTGTTGCCCCGCACCACCCGGTCGGCATTGATCGCCAGCAGCAGCGAAAGGACCATGGAGAGTGCCGCAACGGCGAAGCTGAAGACAAAGGTGATCCGGAAGCTTTCAAGGAATAGCGGATCCGCAAACAGGTCGGCGAAGTTCTCGAAGCCGACGAACTCCTGTGACAGACCCCAGGCATCCTCGCGCAGCACGCTTTGCCAGAGTGCCTGACTGGCAGGCCAGATGAAGAAGACCAGCGTGATGGCCAGCTGCGGCAGCACCAGCAGCCAGGGCAGCATCCGGTGGCGATAGGGTGAACTGTTCATGTGGTCCGGTTCGGAAGCAGGTATCAGGTGCAGAAGGCATGCCGCCCCGCAGGAGAGCCTGCGGGGCGGCCACCATCTTCGGCGCAGGTCTTGCGCGTCAGGCTGGTCAGTTGGTCTTCTCGAACTTCCGCAGCAGGCTGTCGCCACGGGCCTTGGCGTCGTCCATGGCCTTCTGTGCTGACTTCGTGCCGGACCAGATCGCTTCCATCTCCTCGTTGATGATGTCGCGGATCTGCACGAAGTTGCCGAACCGCAGGCCGCGCGAATTGGCGGTCGGCGTGTTCAGGCTCAGCTGCTTGATCGCCGTGTCGGTGCCGGGGTTGGACTTGTAGAAGCCCTGTTCCTGCGACAGCTTCCAGGCCGCCGTGGTGATCGGCACATAGCCCGTGGACTGATGCCAGTCGGCCTGGATCTCCGGGCGGGAGAGATACTTGAAGAACTCGGCGACACCGCGATAGTCGGCGTCATCCTTGCCCCGCAGCACCCACAGGGTCGCGCCGCCGATGATGGAGTTCTGCGGCTTGGAGACCACGTCCGACAGGTACGGCAGCATGGACTGGCTGAAGTCGAACTTCGCCTGAGACTTGATCCCGGCGTAGTAGGCGGAGGAATTCATCCACATGGCGCATTCACCGGTGGTGAACAGGGCCAGGCTGTCGCCGCGACGGCCGCCGTACTTGAACATGCCCGACTTGCCCGCATCGGCAACCCGCTGCAGCAGGCCGGTGATGGTGCCGTTGTTGAAGGTGAACTCGGTATCCAGCCCTTCGAAACCATTCGACTTCGTGCCGATGGGCAGATTGTGCCAGGCGCTCATGTTCTCGACCATCACCCAGCTCTGCCAGCCGAAGGAGAAGGCACAGTCGTGTCCCGCCGCCTGCAGCTTCTCGCCGGCTGCGAACATCTCGTCCCAGGTCGCCGGAACCTTCTCCACGCCGGCCTTCTTCAGCAGGTCATTGTTGACCCACAGGACCGGCGTCGAGGAATTGAAGGGCAGGGACAGCAGGTCACCGTCCGGGGTCTGGTAGTAGGAAACGACTGCGGGCAGGTAGTCGGCCTGGTCGAAGGCGACGCCCGCATCCTTCATCACATCGGTGACGGGCTTGATCGCGCCACCGGCGGCCATCATGGAGGCCGTGCCGACCTCGAACACCTGCACGATGTGCGGCTGCTCACCGGCGCGGAAAGCGGCGACGGCGGCGGTCATCGTCTCGGTGTAGTTGCCCTTGTAGACCGGCTTCAGAACGTAGTCGGACTGGGAAGCGTTGTACTTGCCGGCGATCTCGTCGACCTTTTCCCCGAGCGCGCCACCCATGGCGTGCCAGAACTGGATCTCGGTCGCGGCCAGTGTGGCCGTGGACCAGGCAAGCGTGGCCGCAGCAGCCACAAGACCAATGCGCGTCTTCATCGGAATCCCCTTTGTGATCGGTACCAATCGGGACAAGAGGTACGGCGGGGTCGTTTCGGGCCGATGACGTTTCGGGGACATTTTTGTTTCAGGCAGCCGGCACGGCAGATTTGTTTCTGATAATCATTGGCAAGAAAAACAAAGAGATTGATTATCAGTTACCAAAGTATTCGTCACACAGACATCACCGAAAAATTGACCAACTGCCTCAACCAAACTAATTCTGGTTATCAGGAAGATCCGGGGAAGTTGGGGAACTGAAACATGCCTGCCGACACTTTCCGCTCCACCACCGACATCGCTGAACTGCTGGCCATGAGCGCGGCGGATTTCGTAGCCGCCGTCGCCGACAATCCGGCACTGCGGCAGGATGACAGCGTGCGCCTGCGCCATGATGCGCTGCGCAACCGGTCCAGCGTCTGCAGCTATTGCGGTGTGGGGTGCCCCTATACGGTCGAGCCTGACGCAAAGGGTATTGACCGGGTGGTTCCGATGTCGCCGCTGGGGCTCTGCGTCAAGGGCAAGACGTCGCTGATGACCGGTGGCGATGCGGAACGCGCGACACGGATGGTGCGTCGCGGTCTGGATGACGACCGGATTCGCGTGCCGATGATCCGTGGCCATGACGGCAAGATGAAGGAAGTATCCTGGGACGAGGCGCTGGACCGCGCCGCCTGGCTGTTCCTGCATGCCCGCGAATGGGTCGGTCCCGATGCCGTCGCCATCTACGGCAATGGCCAGAAGATGATCGAGGCGATCTGGATGGCCAGCCTGTACAAGCTGGTGTTCCGCCTGCCGACCATCGGTGCCAATTCCGAACACTGCCTGACCAGCGCCGGTGCCGCGCACCAGCTGAACTTCGGCAATGAGGCGAGCTTTACCTGGAGCCAGTTCGACGAGATCGAGGGCTGTGACGTCGCCGTCATGCACGGCACCAATCCCTTCGTCACGTTCCCGCAGGCCTACGAGAAGATCAAGCGCAACAGGCACGCGATCAAGGTGGTGATCGACCCGACCCGCAGCGACACCGTCAGCGACCTGGAGGAGGATGATCCGCGTACCATTCACATCCGCTTCCGCCAGGGTGGCGATGTCCTGTTCAACCTCTCGGTCGCACGGGTGATCCTCGACAATGGCTGGCAGGATCAGGCCAGCCTGGACAAGCGTGTTGATCCCGACAGCATTGCCGCGTTCCGCAAGCTGGTGTCGGAAGACCGCTGCGTGCCGGAGGAAGCGGCCCGCCGCATCGCCATGCCCGGGCAGGACATCGCAGAACTTGCCGCCACCATCCGCCGCTATGCCGAGCTGTGTGCGAAGCCGGACGAGAGCGGGTACCGGCCCAAGGTCGCCTTTGTCTCCAGCATGGGCGTCAACCAGTCGACCGGCAGCTACGGCTTCTCCACCAACCTCAACCTGCTGCTGCTGACAGGCAATGTCGGGCGCAAGGGCGCCGGTTCCATGCGCATCGCCGGTCAGTCGAATGCCACCAGCGAGCTGATGATGGGCTTCAACGGCCGCAAGCTGGTGTTCAACCATGACCCGGCCGAGGCCAGCCATCGGCAGGCACTGGCCGACATCCTCGACATACCCATCGACAACATTCCCGACCACAAGGGGACACCGGTCTCCCAGATGGCGGAGGATGACCGCATCTACTGCTTCATCTTCGTCGGTACCCAGATGACCAAGAACATGCCGCGTGTCGGTCACTGGACCCGCCGCATGGGCCGGTCGTTCAATATCGTCATCGACAGCTTCCTGGGCGAAGGGGTGCTGGACCATGCCGACGTGCTGCTGCCAGCCATGACCTATGTGGAGCGGACAGGCGTCATCCAGCGCGGGGACCGCACCCTGCAACTGCAGCAGCAGCTCAGCACCCCGCCGGAGAAGGCCTGGGCCGACGAGCAGATCCTGGCCCGACTGGCGGTGAAGATCGCGGAGCGGCTGCGCAATCCCGACACGGCGGAACTGAACGATCTGGACCCGGACGTGGTGCACCGCACCTTCGCCCGTTATCTGGACAATCAGGACCAGATCATGCCCGACCGGGTGTTCGACCATCTGGTGCAGGTCAGCCGTGACCTGGACATGTATTGCCGTCTGGAGAATGCGGAGGGGGAGGCGATCAGCCACGACATGCTGCGCGCCAACGCCGGCATGGGCGTGCAGTGGGGTGGCAACGGCCGATACAACGTCGAGAACAGCTCCGGCGAGATCTTTCCCGGTCTGCATCAGGACACGAAGACGCTGGCCCGGCTGGTCTGCCCGCCGGACGACTTCATGGCACGGCTGGAGGCGGATCTGCCCCCCGGTACCCTGTCGCTGATCAGCGGTCGCGGACGGCCCGGACGTCAGGCACTGCGGGGCAGGGGACGTTACAACTCTGGCATCAAGACCCTGCCGATCTATGGCCTGGACCCGGACGAGCATCACGTCGAACTGCACCCGGACGAGGCGGCGGCGCTGGGCCTTGAGGAAGGGATTGCGACGCGCATGGTCGCCGGTCATGGCGCCGTGATCGCCCAGGTGGCGCTGAATGACCGCGTCGCCCGTGGCACGGCCTTCATCGACTTCGTGCCGGGGGAGGTGAACCGCCTGACGGATTACGTGGAGGCGGACCAGTTCACCCACCAGAGCCTGATCAAGCGCACCCCGGTGCAGCTTGCCCCGCTGCGCCCGCTGGAACTGGCTCTCTGGTCGGCCCCGGACGCGGCGGCGCTGAACCGCTGCATCGACATCATCTTCGCCGACTGGCGCGCCACCTTCCCCACCGACGAGGACTGGGTGGCAACCCAGCGCGACGACCGGCACGGCATTCACTGGCTGCCGTCGGACCAGTTGCGCGATCCGCAGACCGATGCGGCACGGGAACTGAGCGAGGCCGTCGGCGCCGTCACCGCCTTCTTCCAGCGCTATTCCTCCGATCCGGGCTACAAGGCTGCCGCCGGTGACCTGCTGCGCGGGCTGGACGGGGAACAGCGGGACCGCTTCCTGCTGGTCTATCTGCCGCTGCTGCGCCGCCTCGACTACCAGTCGATCATGCACCCGATCCTGTCCGATTTCGTCGGCGGCGTGACCGTGGTGGATGAGGCGGGCAATGAACAGACCCTCGACCTGCTGTCGGCGCACAAGAGCGCGGTGCTGGAGTTCAAGGAAGAGATCGTGGCGATCCAGCTCTTCGTTGCCGCCAAGCGCGGTCTCGACCTGCTGTTCGGTGCGAATGCCACCATCCGCCGTGATGATCTGGCCTTTGTCAGCGGGGTGGCCATTCCCTGTGCCGGTGACGTGCCGGCGCATTTCCTGGGCATCTCGCCGGCGGAGATCGGGTCCGCGCTGCTGGTGCATTCCCGCGCCATCGGCAACAGCGCCCTGCTGATGGTGGACCGGAAGCGCAACCGCGCCGTCCGTGTCGATGTCATCACCGGTGTGCTGCCGAAGGACCGTGAACTGACCAAGCTGCGCGGCATGGTGATCAACCGCAAGCGCGCCGCGACGGGCAAGGAGCATTGCCGCTTCTTCGACCGGCTGGGCGAACTGATCGTGGACTATGTGCGCACCGGTGATGCCAATTTCGAGATCTCCGGCCCCGTTGATCTGGACTGGGAAGAATACCGGGAGAAGCTCTCCTTCTCCCCCGCCAACAAGTCCGGTTTCGTGAAGTACCTCGTGCACCAGAAGATCTCGCCCGAGCTTGCCGACGCCTTTGTCGCACTCGGCATCATCGACGCCACCAAGGATGCGAAGGCGATCGAGGAGATACGCGCCTGCACTGACCGGGACACGCCGTCACCGGCCCTGTTCGACCCGGACCAGCTCTATGCCGGCACCCTGGCGGAACGGGTGGAGCGGGTCATCGCGCCGGTACTGGCCAATGACGGCGGACGGCTGGATGTGCTGGAGATCGACGAGGGGATCGGTGAACTGCGTGTCCGCTTCGTCGGCAGTTGTTCCAACTGTCCCTATTCGCTGCTGTCCATGGAACAGATCGTCAAACCCAGCCTGCTCGCCATTCCCGGTATCCAGCGCGTCGTCCACCGCGCCAAGGCCCGTGAAGGCGAAGTCTTCAAGCTCGCCCCCGGCGCGAAGGCAGAGGGCGGGATCAGGGCGCAGACCTGATCCGCGCCACCTGCCCGACAGGGCATCACGGACTGCGCGAAATGCCCGCCTTCACCCGGCGGATGGGAATGGAGGATTCGATGGAGGCGACGCCGTCGATCTTCACCAGCCGTTCGATCATCAGTTCCTCGAACTCCTTCAGGCCCGTGACGGCGATGCGCAACAGGTAGTCGCGGTTGCCGGTCATCAGCCAGCAGTCCACCACCTCCGGGAACAGGGAGATGGCGCTCTCGAAACTGCGCAGGGCGTGATCGACCTGGCGGTCCAGCTTGACCGAAACGAACACCGACATGGTGTAACCCAGCGCCGCCTCGTCGATCAGCGCGACATAGCCCCTGATCACGCCGCTGTCTTCGAGCTGCTTCAGGCGACGGATGACCGGTGTGGCACTCAGCCCGACCCGCTGGCTGAGTTCGGCGGCGGTGATCCGACCGTCCTTTCCCAACTCCCGCAGGATTCGCAGGTCGATCTCGTCCAGTTTGGTGGAAGTCACCAGAAAATCCTTCGTTGCCGCCGATAACACCATATCCATGAACAGGATAAGCTGCATTCGCAAGAAATCACTTCGGCCATGGTGATATGCTTTGCCTGCTGCGCGGCGTGCTGACGGCATCCGCCAGGCCGACGGGAACGGTATGGGGACAGGCACCATGAATGCACGGCACAGCCATCTGAAGACCATCGAGCAGCGGCTGCTCTGGCTGTCCCACTGGATGATCCACAATGCCAACCACCTGCGCCCCAAGGAGGGCGGCATCAAGATCGGGGGCCACCAGGCATCTTCCGCCTCCATGGTCTCGATCATGACGGCGCTCTACTTTTCCGCCCTGCGGCCCGAGGACCGGGTGGCCGTGAAGCCCCATGCCTCGCCGATCTTTCATGCGATCCAGTACCTGATGGGGCAGCAGACCCGGGCGCGGATGGAGAATTTCCGCGGCTATGGCGGCGTGCAGTCCTATCCGTCCCGCACCAAGGACGTGGATGACGTGGATTTCTCCACCGGCTCTGTCGGTCTCGGCGTGGCGATCACCTCCTTCGCGTCACTTGTGCAGGACTATGTTTCCGCCAAGCCGTGGGGTGCGGAGGTTCCGCTGGGGCGCATGGTGGCGCTGGTGGGCGACGCGGAACTGGACGAGGGCAATGTCTACGAATGCCTGCAGGAAGGCTGGAAGCACGATCTGCGCAACACCTGGTGGATCATCGACTACAACCGCCAGTCCCTGGACGGGATCGTGCGGGAGGGGCTGTTCGGACGGATCGAGAAGATCTTCGAGGCGTTCGGCTGGGATGTCGTGCGCGTCAAGTACGGCCACCTGCAGCGGGCCGCCTTTCAGGAGCCGGGAGGCGAGAAACTTCGCGCCTGGATCGACGACTGCCCGAACCAGCTCTATGCCGCGCTGACCTTCATGGGCGGTGCGGTCTGGCGGCAAAGGCTGATGGATGCGCTGGGCGATCAGGGCGACGTCACGGCGCTGATCAACCGGCGCAGCGATGCGGAACTGGCGGCACTGATGGAGAACCTGGGCGGCAATTGCGTGCAGACCATGGCGGAAGCCTTCGACGCCATCGATCACGACCGCCCCGTCTGCTTCCTGGCCTATACGGTCAAGGGCTGGGGCACGCCCATCGCCGGCCACAAGGACAACCATGGCGGTCTGATGAACAAGACCCAGATGGCCGAATGGCAGCAGCACATGGGCGTTGCCGAGGGGGAGGAGTGGGAGCGGTTCGCCACCGTCGCCGACCCGGAGGCACTGCAGGCCTTTCTTGATCAGACTCCGTTCTTTGCCCGGGGACGGCGGCGCTATTCGGACAGGGTGATTGCGTCACAGGAGATCGATCTTGCCGTGCGCGGGGAGATTTCCACCCAGACCGCATTCGGTCGGATTCTGGATCAGCTTGCCAAGGGCGACAGCGATCTCGCGGACCGGATCGTCACCATGTCGCCTGACGTGACCGGCACCACCAGCCTCGGCCCCTGGGTCAACCGCCGCAAGCTGTTCGCGCGTACCGAACAGGCCGATACCTTCATCGCGGAGAGCATCCCCTCCACCGCGAAGTGGGAGTTCGCGCCGGAGGGGCAGCACATCGAACTGGGCATCGCGGAGATGAACCTGTTCCTGCTGCTCGGCGCGGCCGGGCTGTCGCATTCCCTGTTCGGCAAGCGCCTGCTGCCGGTCGGCACGGTCTATGACCCGTTTGTCGCGCGCGGTCTCGATGCCCTTAACTATGCCTGCTACCAGGATGCGCGCTTCATGATTGTCGGCACCCCGTCCGGCATCACGCTGGCACCGGAGGGGGGCGCGCACCAGTCCATCGGCTCGCCGCTGATCGGCATGGCACAGGACGGCCTTGCGGCTTTCGAGCCCGCGTTCGTCGATGAACTGGCCATCATCATGCGCTGGGCCTTCGCCTACATGCAGAACGACGGGGAGGGGGACCCGGATGAGCGGACCTGGCTACGCGACGAGACCGGCGGCTCCGTCTACCTGCGTCTCACCACCAATCCGCTGGAACAGCCGGGCCGACGCCCCAACCCGGATTTCGCCCGGAACGTCATCGACGGTGCCTACTGGATGCGCCCGCCGGGGCCGGGTTGTGAGCTTGTCGTGGCCTATCAGGGCGCGGTGGCGAACGAGGCCATTGATGCCGCCGGAAAGCTGGCCCAGCACCATCGGGATGTGGCGGTGCTGTCCGTCACCTCCGCCGACCGGCTGAACGCGGGCTGGACCGCGGCGCAGCGCGACCGCAGCCGTGGCAACCGCCGCGCCAGCAGCCATGTGGAAACGCTGTTCTCCGCCCTGCCGGCCCATTGCACGGTCCTGACCGTCACCGACGGCCATCCCGCGACACTGTCATGGCTGGGTGCCGTTGGCGGTCACCGGACCATCCCGCTTGGGGTGGAACACTTCGGCCAGACCGGCACCGTCGCCGATCTCTACCGCCACTTCGGCCTCGATTCAGCCTCCATCGCCCGGTCCGCCAACAATGCCCTGCGGAAACCGGGGGAGCGGTGACTACTCGGCCGCCGCCGTGGTGACCGTCTCGGGTGTCGTTGTGGCTTCCTCTTCGCGTTCCGCCTGCTGGCGTTGCCACATGGCGGTGTAGAGGCCGTTCCGGGCAAGCAGGCTGGCGTGGCTGCCGCGTTCCGCGATGTGGCCCTGGTCGAGGACGATGATCTCGTCCGCCTCCACGACCGTGGAGAGCCTGTGGGCGATCATCAGGGTGGTGCGGCCCTTCGAGACATCGCGCAGCGCACGCTGGATCTCCCGCTCCGTCGCGGTGTCGAGGGCGGAGGTGGCCTCGTCGAAGATCATGATGCCCGGATCCTTCAGCATCATGCGGGCGATGGCGACGCGCTGCTTCTCGCCGCCGGAGAGCTTCAGGCCGCGTTCGCCGACCATGGTCTTCAGGCCGTCGGGCAGATTGCCGATCAGGGCGCGCAACTGGGCCTGGTCGATGGCGCGGTTCAGGGCCGCATCGTCGGCGGTCAGATCGCCATAGCGGATGTTGTGTTCCAGCGTGTCGTTGAACAGCACCACGTCCTGCGGCACCACACCCAGATGCCGGCGCAGCGACTTCTGCGTCACGCTGCGAATGTCCTGGCCGTCGATGCTGATCCGCCCGGCACCGACGTCGAAGAACCGGAACAGCAGCCGGGTCAGCGTGGACTTGCCACCACCGGAAGATCCGACCACGGCGACCGTGCGGCCCGCAGGCACCTCGAAGGAGATGCCGCCCAGCACGGCCCGGCGCGCGTCATAGCCGAACTGCACGTCCTCGAACCGCAGATTGCCGCCCTCGAACCTGAGGGCAGGGGCGTTCGGTGCGTCCTCCACCTCCACATCCTGGTCGATCAGACGGAACATCTTCTCCATGTCCGCCAGCGATTGCTTCACCTCGCGGTAGACCATGCCCAGCAGGTTGAGCGGCATGTAGAGCTGGATCAGGAAGGCATTGACCAGCACGAAGTCGCCGATGGTCATGCGGCCGTTGACGACGCCGTTGGCGGCCATGGCCATGACGATGACCAGTCCCAGCGCTACGATGAAACCCTGGCCGGTGTTCAGGAAGGCGAGGCTGACCTGGGACCGTACGGCGGCCTTCTCGTAGCGCGCCAGGCGGCCGTCGAAGCGATCAACCTCATAGTCCTCATTGGCGAAATAGCGCACGGTCTCGAAGTTCAGCAGGCTGTCGATGGCGCTGCCGTTGGCCTGTTCGTCGCGCTTGTTCATCTCGCGCCGGATGCCGATGCGCCATTCGGTGACGATGAAGGTGAAACCGATGTAGCAGACCACCGTAGCCAGCGTCGCGACCGCGAACCAGACATTGTACTCGATCACCAGGATGCCGCAGAAGATCAGCGCCTGACCGATGGTGGGCAGCACGTTGAAGAGCGCCATGCGCAGCAGGAAGTCGATGGCCTTGGCACCCCGGTCGATGACCTGATGCAGCGCGCCTGTCCGGCGTTCGGTATGGAAGCGATAGGACAGCTCATGCAGGCGCTGAAACACCCGTCGCCCGACATTGCGCGCCGCCCGCTGGCCGACAGCAGAGAACACCGCATCACGTGCCTGCGCCAGCCCCTGCTGCAGCACCCGCGCCGCGCCATAGGCAATCACGAAGGCCACGGCCACCATCAGGGTCTGGGTGGTCCCGTCCAGCGCATCGACGGCATATTTCAGCAGGAACGGCACCCCGGCGCCCGCCGCGATCGACCCGGCAAGACAGAGTGCCGCGATGAAGATCCGCAGCTTCGGTCCCTTTTCCCCCGCAGGCCAGAGATAGGGCAGCAGCCGCAGCAGCACGGCCCATTCGAGCGGGCCGGTGGGTTCACTGGATGTGCTTTGGCGCAAGGGAGACTCCGGGAAAGGACTTCTGGCGAAATGGGGCGGCAGGATAGGCTTGCCAAGTGTCCGGCGATAGTCCGGTGGCCCGGACTGGCCTATATCGGGCAGCATGATCATCTCCGCCAGCTATCGCAGCGACATTCCGGCGTTCCATGGCGCGTGGTTTCAGGCGCGTCTGCGGGACGGGCATGTGGATGTGCCCAACCCCTATGGCGCGAAGCCGTACCGCGTGTCGCTGCGACCCGGGGATGTGGATGCCGTGGTCTTCTGGACCCGGAACACGCGGCCGTTCCGCGACGGGCTGGGCGCGGCCCGCGCCGTGGCTCCCTTCATGGTCACCTACACGGTGACCGGCTACCCGGCGGTGCTGGAGCGTGGGGTGCCGCCGGTAGAGCATGCGGTGCGGGAGATCGCCTGGCTGGCCGCAACGTTCGGGCCGCGTGCCGTCGTCTGGCGCTACGACCCGGTGCTCTGGACCGATCTGACATCACCGGCGTTCCATCGGCAGAACTTCCGGCGGCTGGCGGCGCAGATCGCGCCGCATGTGGATGAGGTGACCTTCTCCGCCGCGACGCTGTACGCCAAGTCCACCCGGAACCTGAAACGGCTGGCGCCGGACGTCGTCGTGGAAGACCCGGACGACGAGTGCAAGCGGGAACTGCTGTCCGCGCTTGGCCGGATCGCCGTCGATCACGGGCTGACACCCACGCTCTGCTCCCAGCCGCATCTGCTGGCCGACCCGCTGCGCCCCGCCGCCTGCATCGACGTCGCACGCCTGTCCGACATCGTGGGCACCCGGATCGGGGCGCGGCAGAAGGGCAACCGACCGGGATGCGCCTGCGCCGAGAGCCGCGACATCGGCCGCTACGACAGTTGTGCCCATGGTTGCGCCTATTGCTATGCGGTGCGCGATCACGCCAAGGTCGTGCTGGAGACAGATTCCGGCTGATCCTGTCGATTTCCGGCAGGGCGGGCGTGGCCAGCGACTGCTAGGCTGCAGCCGGGACGGGATGAACGGTGAGGGTGCCCGATGCTGGGTGAATATTCCGCGCTGCGGCTGCTGAAGGAAGGGCTGACCGGCAACCGGGGCTGGAAGATGGCCTGGCGCAAGCCGGAGCCGAAGCCGGCCTATGACGTGATCATCGTCGGTGGCGGCGGACACGGGCTGGCCACGGCCTACTACCTGGCGAAACTGCACGGCATCACCAATGTCGCGGTGCTGGAGAAGGGCTGGCTCGGGTCCGGCAACATCGGGCGGAACACCACCATTGTCCGCTCCAACTACCTGCTGCCGGAGAACAACCGCTTCTACGAGCATTCCATGAAATTGTGGGAGGGGCTGTCGCGCGACCTCAACTACAACGTCATGTTCAGCCAGCGCGGCGTGCTCAACCTGGCCCACACGCCGGAGCAGATGGACGCCCACGCCGTGCGCGGCAACTCCATGCGTCTGAACGGCATCGATGCCGAACTGCTGGGGCGGGAGGAAGTGGCGAAGCTCTGCCCCGGTATCGACATGTCGATGGACGCCCGCTTTCCCGTTCACGGCGGCCTGCTGCAGCCCCGCGCCGGGACCGCGCGGCATGACGCGGTGGCCTGGGGCTATGCGCGCGGTGCCGACCGGCTGGGCGTGGACATCATCGAGAACTGTGAGGTGCTGGGCTTCCGTCGCGACGGGGCAGGGCGCATCAACGCCGTCGAGACCACGCGCGGCGAGATCAAGGCGGGCAAGATCGGCGTCGCGGTGGCGGGCAACTCAAGCGTCGTGCTGCTGCAGGCGGGCCTGAACAACCTGCCCATCGAGAGCCATGTGCTGCAGGCCTTCGTGTCGGAGGGACTGAAACCCCTGATCCACACCGTCGTCACCTTCGGCGCCGCCCACCTCTACGTCTCCCAGTCCGACAAGGGCGGGCTGGTCTATGGCGGCGACATCGACGGCTACAATTCCTACGCCCAGCGCGGCAACCTGCCGGTGGTGCACAATGTCCACGGGCTGCTGGCGTCCCTGTTCCCCAACACGCGGCGGCTGAAACTGCTGCGCAGCTGGGGCGGCATCATGGACATGACCATGGACGGCAGCCCGATCATCACGAAGAGCCCCATCGACGGCCTCTACGTCAACGCGGGCTGGTGCTACGGCGGGTTCAAGGCCACTCCGGCGTCAGGCTGGTGCTTCGCCTGGACAATAGCCCGCGACGAACCCCACGACCTCAACGCCGCCTTCACCCTCGACCGGTTCCAGCGCGGGCACATGATCGACGAGACAGGGCACGGCCCGACGCCTGCGCTGCATTGATGAGGGGCAAGGCGGGTCGACGCGCCCGGGAAATTCCCTGATACGAGGAACGCCAGTCGCTACCTTCCGGTATTGAACAGTCACAGAAAGATCGGGTTCCCGCCGTGAGCCAACCCATTGATCCTGCGCCGAGCATTGGCGAACCCTTCCCCCTGAAGCGGCAGTTCCGCCGTCGCTTCGCTCCCGCTCTGCTTGTATTCTTCGCCCTGTCCCTGCTGATCATCGGACTCACGGCGCGTGAAGCTGTGGAGGCCATCTATCTCGAGCTGGCACAGCGACGTGCCCAGACAATCGAACGCTCGGTTCGGGAAAACGGGGGAGAGGCCTGGCAGGCGCTCATGTCCGGTCGTTCGATTGCCCAACTGCGGGAGTCCGACGACGCAGCAGGACTGGCACAGGCGTTCGAAACCGAAGTCGAGCGTCAACAGCTTCCCGAACTCAAGGTCTATGACCTCAACCGTGTGGTGCTCTACGCAACCCATGCGGAGGAAATCGGAACACGTGAGGCCGGCGAGGCCCTCCGCGAGGCGATCAGCGAAGCCCAGCCAGGCCTCGTGACCAGGACCTTGCCCAGTGGGGAGAAGCAGTACGAGTTCTACGTGCCCGTTTACGACGATGATGGGGTCCTGCGCGCTGTCTTCGAACTCTACGAACCCGTCAGGTACCTCGACGATATCTACATCACGTCGGCCATTCCCATCATTGCAGTCCTGGTCCTGCTGTTCGTTGTCCTGGGCGTTGCGCTTGATCGACTTGTCATCCGCGCACAGAGGGATATCGACGCGCGGTCCAACCTGATCGGTGCCTTGCGCCAGCGTCTGGAGTCCCTGGTCTCGGCGACAGCCGCGGATGCGGCACGGGCGGCGGCAGGTGGCAACGAGATGGCCTCCAGGAAGCTGACAACGACACTGTTCTTTTCCGACATCCGGGATTTCACCGGGTTCAGCGAACACCACTCTCCAGAGGACGTCGTGGGGTTCCTGAACGCGGTGATGGGGCTGCAGGTCGATATCCTCGCGCGACATGGTGGCGACGTGGACAAGATGATTGGCGATGCCATCCTCGCCCGCTTCGACGCCGCAGATGGCGCAGCGCGTGCAGTTGCGGCGGCGCGGGAGATACAGGCGCGGGTCAGCCAGGCGCAAATGCCCCGCCGCATCGGCATCGGGATCTTTCGGGGCGAGGTGATCTCCGGTGCCATCGGTCCGGAAACCCGACGCGACTTCACCGTGATCGGCGATGCAGTGAACATTGCTGCAAGACTGTGCACAGCTGCGCAGGCCGGGGAAATCGTGGTCGAGGCCAGTCTGGCGGACGCGCAATTCGGCGCACCCGAGACCGTTACGGTGAAGGGGCGGGAAGCTCCTCTCCAGATTCGCCGTCAGACAATCGACGCAACGGCTGCTTGACCTACAAGCAGGGCCCTGTCGGTCAGGGAGACCGCAGCCCGATCATCACGACAAGCTGCCCCATCGACGGCCTGTACGTGAATGCGGGCCACCGCACGCGAAGAACCCGAAGACCGACGCCTGCGCTGCATTGAGCGGTCTCAGGGCTGCCTTCTCATTTCCCGGCATAGTGGCCCCAGATGGTCAGCAGGCCGATGATCACGAACCCGGCCCCCGCAATGAGCTTCAGGGGGATCATGGTCAGGTAACGTTCCGCCACTGTGCCAAGCGCCACGGCGATGGCGGTGGATGCAACCAGGGCCAGCGAAGCAGCCATGAAGATCAGCATGGGATGTTGCTGCTTGTCGGTGGCGAACAGCAGGGTGGCGAGCTGGGTCTTGTCTCCGAGTTCCGCAAGAAAGACCGTGGCGAAGATCACAGCCAGATGTTGCATGGGCGTTCTCCGGGGGAACCGGGGCAACAGGACGGCGACACGGTCAACAGGTTCCCCCAAGGGTCAACCGTTGCTCGCCAGGGAAACTGCAGCGTCTAGATGCCAATGGTGGCGGTACGGATCTCTGCAAGACGGGCGTTGCAGGCCGCATCGCTGTAGGGTTGCCAGCCGCGGCGACTCTCGACGAAGCCTGGACTGATCCCGTCGCATTCGGCAATTGCGCCCCGCGCACCGTCGGTGTCTCCCTGCATGACGAGCCCGAGGGCGAGGATGTAATGCGACGCCGGTTTCCCGGCATCCTTCCGAATCGCCTCTCGCGCCACCCTGACCGAGGCTATGTAGTCGCCTGCGACAAGGTAGGCCCGCGCCAGAAACGCCAGCTGCGTCGGCGACGAAGCGTCTTCCGGGCAGAGCGCCTGTGCCCGTTCCATGTGGGATATCCCGGAAATATCCCCTGCAAGGTCCGACTTGTTGCCGAGCGCGTGCAGGGTATAGGCGTCGTTGGGATTCAGTCTCACCGCAATACCCGCCTCGGCGATCGCATCCTCGACCAGGCCCAGAAGCTGGTAGGCCGTGCTCAGCTCATGATGCGCCCAGGCCGAGGCGTCATCATGGGCAACGGCCATTCTTGCCGCATTCATCGCCTGTTTCAGGGTCTGGTCGATGTCGGCGCAGTCGCCATTAATGGCGTCGACATTATGGGACATGGCCAGACCGGCATGGGCCTCCGAGAAGTCCGGCTGCAGTTCGATGGCCCGGGAGAACAGGGCACGCGCCTGCGCCGACGATTCAGCGGTGCGCCGCCGCACCAGGGGCTTGGCCCGCAGGCACAGCGTCCAGGCATCCAGGTCTTCCGGTTTCCTGAGCGCCGAGCGTTCCAGTTCGGCCCGGTCCAGCTGCGGGGCTACCACCGACGCTATTGCCTGCACGATCTCGTCCTGCATCTGAAAGATGTCCTCCAGATCACGGTCGAACTTCTCGGCCCAGACATGATGGCCGTTCTCGCAGTCGATCAGCTGAGCGGTCGCGCGGACGCGGGACTTCTGCTTGCGGACGCTTCCTTCCAGGACATAGCGCGCACCCAGTTCCCGTCCCACGGTCCGGACGTCGAAGGACTTGCCCTTGTAGGCAAAGGAGGAATTCCGCGCGATGACATCGAAAGAGCGCCAGTAGGTGAGAGCGGTGATGATGTCTTCGGTCAGCCCGTCCGAGAAATAGTCTTCATCCGAACTGGCGCTCATGTTGTTGAAGGGCACCACCGCAATGGCCGGGCGTTCGTCGGCCGCCTTCGGGTCCTGCGGAGAGGCCTTCGTCCTGTCAGAACCGGTATCCGTGGCTCCCGTCCAGCGCCAGGTCCGGATCGGGCGGTCGATATTCTTGAACTGCTGCAGCCCGCCATCCTCGAAAGGGTATGCCAGCTTGCCGAGGGTCTGCTCATGGATCGTGTCGGAGACCACGACGCCTCCGGGCTCGGCCGAGGCTTCCAGCCGCGCCGCCACATTGACGCCGTCGCCGAAGACATCCTCACCATCGGCGATCACATCTCCCAGGTTGATGCCGATCCGGAACATCATCTGCTGGTCCTGGGGCCGGCCTGCGTTCCGTTCAGCCATTTCCCGCTGGATATCCACTGAACACTGCACCGCATCGACGGCACTGGGGAACTCGACCAGAAGACTGTCCCCGGCTGTGTTCGCGATCCGTCCGCCGAATTCGGTTATCCTGGGATCGATCAATTCCCTGCGGTGCTGCTTGAGGATCGAGAGGGTGCCGACCTCATCAGCGCCCATCAGGCGGGACCAGCCGACAACATCCGCTGCCACGATTGCAGCGAGTTTCCGTCTCGTTCTGGAAGTCATCGGTGCGTTCCGTCCCTGCTGATCGGGTCGTGCATGTTCGTTACCGGTCTCCACAGCGGTGCACTTTCGCTGACAGAGATACAGGATTGACCTACCCGCCTCAATTCAGAAGCGTCCGGAAAATCAACTGGTTGCTGACGATTCCGCGTCGATCATACAGCATGGGGGTGGTCGCTTCCCGACACGGGGAACCGGCTTGAGAACGTTGGACCCCGGCGCGCGAATGAATCAATCCCCGCCGCTGATCTCCCTCAAAGCGGCCTCCAGTCCTGGCCTTACCAACCGGCTCGGGCGCTGATCGCGGTCGTAACGGGTGGCCGGGGTGTTGACCACCTCCTCCAGTGGGGCGGCCTGTCGGGAGCGCTGGGTGCGGCTTTCGGGGGCGGTCTCGTAGGTGGTGGTGCGCTGGCGGACGGTGCGGCCTGACTGGCGGATCAGATCCTCCATCATGTGCGGCGGCATCTCCTCCCCATGCGCGGCACCGGCGGCGCGGGTGATGGTCTCGTTCATCAGGGTGCCACCAAGGTCGTTGGCGCCGGCGGCGAGGCACGCCCGCACGCCCGCCGGACCCATCTTCACCCAGCTTGTCTGGATATTGTCGATCAGACCGTTGAACACCAGCCGGGGCACCGCGTGCATCAGCACCGCCTCCCGGAACGTCGGACCCTTGCGGGCGCGACCCTTGAGGTAGATCGGTGCCTCCATATGGACGAAGGGCAGGGGCACGAACTCGGTGAAGCCGCCGGTCTCCGCCTGCAGGTCGCGGATGCTCAACAGGTGCCGCGCCCAGTGACGGTAGTGGTCGATGTGACCGAACATGATCGTCGCCGTGGTGCGGAATCCGACCCGGTGGGCGTCGCGCATGACGTCCAGCCATTGATCTGTACGAAGCTTGTCCGGACAAAGGGTTGTGCGTACTTCTTCATCCAGAATTTCAGCTGCAGTGCCGGGCAGGGTGCCAAGACCGTGATCCTTCAGCCGCTGCAGGAATTCGGCGACGGGCAGGTCGAGGGTTGCCGCGCCCTGGGCCACTTCCAGCGGGGAGAAGGCATGCACATGCATCCCGGGTGCGGCCTCATGCACCGCGTCCAGGATGTCGAGATAGGTCTGGCCAGTATAGTCGGGGTGGATGCCCCCCTGCATGCAGACTTCGGTCGCGCCACGATCCCAGGCCTCCCGCACCCGGCGTCGGATCTCGTCCAGGCCGATGTCATAGGGGCGGCCGCGCAGGTTCTCCGACAGCTTGCCCTTGGAGAAGGCGCAGAACTGGCACTTGAAGTAGCAGACGTTGGTGTAGTTGATGTTACGCGTGACGACGTAGGAAACACTCTCGCCGCTGACCCGCTGGCGCAGCGCATCCGCCGCCTGCACGACGGCCACGAAGTCGGCGTCGCGGGCACGGAACAGGCGCACGATCTCCTCGGGCTCCAGCCGCTCCCCGGCAACCGCACGGTCGATGATCGGTTTCAGGGTGCCGGAGGGACGCATGGCGGGAAGGTCAGGGATCGCGTCATGCTCCCCTGGCGACCAGGCGTCATCGCGCACCAGTCCCTGTCCGTCGGTACGGTCCAGCACCGCCTTGTGGAACGCCGGATCGAGCCAGCGGTCGGCGTCTTCCATGTGTTCGGGATAGACCGGCAGCCGCTGCGCCAGCCGCTTGCCGCCCAGCGCCGTCTCCAACCGCAGCTTCTCCAGATGCGGCCAGGGGGCTTCGGGGTTCACGAAATCCGGCGTGACCGGGGAAACGCCGCCCCAGTCGTCGATGCCGGCACCGATCAGGCGCGGCAGCACGCCGGGGCTGAGGTTCGGCGGGGCCTGCACATGCATCTGCGGCGCGAAGAGCAGCCGCGCCATGGCAATCGTCCAGCAAAGCTCGTCCAGATCCGGTTCCGGGGCATCGACCATCTTCGTGCCCGGCTTGGCGCGGAAGTTCTGGATGATGACTTCCTGCAGGTGCCCGTGGCGGTCGTTCAGGTCACGCAGGGCGAACAGCGCGTCCAGCCGTTCCGCCCGCGTCTCGCCGATACCGATCAGGATACCACTGGTGAAGGGCACCCGGGCCTCTCCTGCGGCATCCATGCAGGCGATGCGCAGGGCCGGGTCCTTGTCGGGGGAGCCGAAGTGCGGCTTGCCGCGTTCCATCAGGCTGGGCGCGGTGCCCTCCAGCATGATGCCCATGGAGACGGAGACCTGACGCAGCCGGTTCAGGTCATTCAGATCCATCAGGCCGGGATTGAGGTGCGGCAGCAGCCCGGTTTCCCGCCAGACCAGCTCCGCCATGGCGTGCAGATAGTCGAGGGTGGTGGCGTAGCCCAGCCGCTCCAGCGCTTCCCGCGCCGCGCGGTACCGCAGCTCCGGCTTGTCGCCCAGGGTGAACAGCGCCTCGTTGCAGCCCGCCGCCGCGCCCTTGCGCGCGATCTCCAGCACCTGCTCCGGCGAGAGGAAGGCGGCCTCGCCCTTCTTCGGCGGCTCCGCGAAGGTGCAGTAGTGGCAGACATCCCGACACAGATGGGTCAGCGGTATGAAGACCTTGCGCGAATAGGTCACCGTGTCGCCATGGTACGCATCGCGCCGGGCGGCGGCCCGCGCCATCAGATCGGCCAGCGGCAGCTCCGCCAGCGCATCGATCGTCGCGCGATCGGGCAGTTCAGCACTCATGCGCCAAGGTCCCGCGCCTGCTTCGCCAGCAGCCGTTCGGCAATGCCGTTCTCCGTCAGGAACCGGTGAGTCCGCGTGGTGTGCGGCAGGTCGAGGAACTTCAGCACATCCTCCGGCGTGTCGATGTCCAGGCCCAGGCCGGGCAGGGGGCGGATGCTGGGGGTGATACCGATCTTCTCGGCCTCCTGCAGGTGGGGGCCAAAGCTCTCATGGCCGAAATGGAACCGGATCAGGTCCGGTGGTGTCGCGACGATGCAGTTGGTGCCACGCCGGTCATGTGACGGACAGAGTGTCAGCGCCGGGTCGGAATTGCCGTTCAGGGCGATCAGCCCGTCGACCTCGAACACGGTCAGGGCCGGAGCATCACCGGGAATCGTCACGATACCGCGTCCGCCCTTCGCCAGCACATGATCGACGCCACGCTGGACAGCCGCCGACTGCCCTTCGTTCAGCGGCTCCTCCACCAGCTCCGCGCCATAGCGCTCGGCGAAGGCCGCCGCCTTCGGCTCCCGCGAGATGATCACGATGCCGCTGGTCCGCCTGCACTGCACCAGGGTTTCGAACACGTCGGTCAACATGGTCTCGAACAGGCTTCGCCGTTCCTGCGGTGAGAGCTCACCGGCAAGCCGCTGCTTCGCCTGATCCATGTTCTTGATTGGCAGAATGATCCACATGGACCTCTGATCCACCTATTCCTGTTTCCTCCCCAACTGGCGCGGTATCATACATGCGGCAAGGGCCGCGTCCATGAGCAGAACCCTCCGGTTGCTGCATCCGGCCCCTGCGTTTGATGGGGAGAGAGAATGAAAGTCCAGTTCGCGATGCAGGGGGTGCCCCTGAAGAATGCCGGTACCTTCGCCCGGGAGATCGAGGAAGCAGGCTATGACGGCATCGTCACGCAGGAGAATGCGAACGAGCCGTTCCTGCCGCTGGCCGTTGCATCCACCACGACAGAGAGCATCCAGCTCGCGACCGGCGTCGCCATTGCCTTTCCGCGCAGCCCGATGGTGGTGGCGGAGGCGTCATGGGATCTGCAGGCCGCATCCGGCGGGCGATTCGTGCTGGGCCTTGGCAGCCAGGTGAAGGGACACAATGAACGCCGCTTCTCCGTGCCGTGGAGCCCGCCCGCGCCGCGCCTGAAGGAATATATCCAGTCCCTGCATGCCATCTGGAAGTGCTGGGCCGAGGGGGGGCGGGACCTGGCCTTCATCGGCAAGCACTATTCCTTCACCCTGATGACGCCCAACTTCACGCCGGAGCCGATGGGCCATGTCGGCGCGCCGGTGACCATCGCCGCGGTCGGCCCGGCGATGATGCGCGTGGCAGGCCATGTCTGCGACGGCGTCCGGCTGCACGGCTTCTGCACCCGGAAATACATCGAGAACGTGATCATGAAGGAGTTGGAGACCGGTTTCGAACGGGGCGGACGCAGCCGGGAGAACTTCGAGATCTCCGGCGGCGGCTTCATCGCCACCGGCAAGACGGAAGAAGAGGTCCGCAAGATGTACGACTGGGTCCGTTACCGGGTCGCCTTCTACGGCTCCACACGCACCTACTGGCCCGTGTTCGAACAGCATGACCTGCTGGACCTGGGCGAGAAGCTGCATCGCATGTCGGTGCAGCAGCGCTGGGACGAGATGGCGGCGGAAGTCTCCGACGACGTGGTCGACCTGTTCTGTGCCCATGGCACCTGGGACGTGATCGCCAACCGCATCGAGGAACGCTTCGGCGGCCTGTCCGACTCCATCGGCTTCCAGACTGCCGCAGGCGAGGAACCGACCCTGATCGACCCGGACGTGCTGCAGGACATCCAGAAGATCGGCACGACCTTCAAGGGCTATGACCTGAACCACGCGGCCTGATTTCGGAAATTCGTGGCCCGGTGTACGGCGCACCGGGCCACGGTTGCTGCGCCGCTGTGGCGCCCCTGCAGTATTTCAAGCAAGCGTGTCAGTCGCTGTTCGCTAAAGCAGGTTCACCAGGCTCAACTGGCGCATCTGGGCGATCATGCGGAAGCTGGCTTCCAGGGCGACCTGCTGCTGGTTCAGGCGCAGGGCGGCTTCGCCGAGATCGGCGTCTTCCTTGTCGGCGATGAGTTCGGAGAGAGTGATCTTCTGGTCCTCGATCCGGGTCTGCACGTCCTCGACGGTGCGGATGTTCAGCGCATTGTCGGTCGCGGCGGTCTTCATCGTGTCGATGGCCCCCAGCACACGGTCCAGTTCGCTCTGCAGGAACTCGGCCTGATCATTGGTCAGCTGCTGGTCCAGGTCTCCGGCGGGGGCGAATGCGCCCGCACCGGCGGGCAGGGTGCCGGCATCGAACATCAGGATGCGCTGCATCGCATGCAGAAGCTCTTCCCCGACCTGTGAGGCCGTATTGCCGACCGTCACGGAGGTGCGCTCGTCCAGGCGGATGCTGTTCGGGTCGCCCTGATCGTTGAAGAAGTTTCCGGCGGGCGGCTCGGCGGTGGCGATCAGGTCCGCCGTGGTTTCGATGGCCAGCGGCTGCTGGTCGCTCTGCGTTCCGCCGAACAGGAAGCGTCCCTCGAAACGGGTGTTCATGATGGACGCGGCCTGCTGGAACAGGCTGTCGATCTCCGTCACCAGCCCCGTGCCGTCGCCGGTGCCGCGGGCAGTGAACAGGGCGTCGCGCAGCCGGTTCCCGATACCCTCCAGCTCCGTCAGGCTGTGGTCGAAGGCATTCAGGCGGCCGGAGATCGACTTGTTGCTCTCGTAGAAGCCATCCAGCCGGTTCATGATGGAGTGGGAACTGAGCAGCGATGACGTGCCGGCGCCGAAGCCCTTCACATCATTGTATTTCGTGCCGGTCGCGACCTGACGCTGGGTTTCCACCAGGTCGGTCTGCTGACGCAGCATCTGCTGGATCATGGCTTCGCTGTTGCCGAAGGAACCGATACGCATGGTATGTGGCCTCCCTTTCCCTAGATTCTCAGCAGGGCGTCAAACATCTCCTGCGTCGCGGATATGACGCGTGCGGAGGCGTTGAAAGCCGTCTGGAAGGTGATGAGGCGGGTCATTTCCTCATCCAGATTGACACCGGAGACTTCGCTGACCCGCTCACTGAGTTCGTCGCGCAGCGCCTGGCGATCCTCTGCGCGGATCGCGATGTCCCGGGCCGCCTGTCCGACCCGGCCCAGCAGTTCCGAACCGATCTCCGACAGGGTTGCCGTCATCGCGGGCAGGCGACCGGCGCCGTCGAAGCGGCTCTCCGTGCTGCCCAGGTCCTGCAGCGCGATGGCACCGGCATTGTCGCCGATGCCGACTGCCGGGGTGCCGGCTGCATTGACCCTGGCCAGGGCGATGCCTTCCGGGTTGCCGGAGACCGCGCTGGAGACACCGAAGCCGGAGGCGACGGACGCAACGGCTGCGCTGCCAAGCCCGAACAGGTCGGAGGCCGAGACCCCGGTGGTGCCGCGGGCGCTGCTGTCGGCCAGCACCTCGACGCGGAATGCGGAGGCGGCAGCAGCCGGTGTCGCGGTCAGCTTGCCCGCACCGTCCAGCGCGAAACTGACGAGGCCGGAGAAATTGGTGTTGAGCTGGTTCACCATGTCACCGACCGTGCCGCCGATTGCCGCGAAGTCCATTGTCGTGGTGACGGCACGCTGGTTGGCCGGGCCGATCAGGCTCAGCGTCATCTCGCCGGTCATGCCGTGGCCTGTCGCGGCGGTCAGACCGGTGTCGAAGGCGGGGCCGGTTCCGGTGCTGACCAGATCGTTGAGGCCGAAGCGGTGAGAGAAGCCGCGCCCGCCATTGTCCGACGGTGTGGTTGCGTCCTGCTGGATGGCGACACCGCTGGCACCACCGGCTGCGGTGAAGCTCATGACGCCATTGGTCAGGCTGAGGGTGCCCTGTCCGCCCAGCCCGGCGTTGACGGCGTTGACCGCATCCTGGATCGTGCCGCCGATTGCGCCGAAGTCGATGGTTGCAGAGGCCGTGACGGCGTTGTTGGCGTCGAAGGCATGGAACGTCGCGATCCCCGTGAAGCCATGCGGGTCGGTCGCCACGGCACCCGTGTTCCGGCCCGTCAGGGTGGCGGGCGGCGGCACGGCGGTGAAATCATTGTGGACACGGTTCAGTTCGTCCGCGACCTGACCGGCCATCGCACCAAGCTCGACTGCGAGGTCGTTCAGGTTGGTGTCGCGGATATCAAGCAGTCCCCGCAGTTCGCCTGAACGGATGCTGGTATCGATGGACCCGTTGACGGCGGACGCCTGGCCGGTCGCCGGGTCGATCCGCTCGATCGTCAAGGGGGGAAAGGTCTGACCCGCGATGGCGGCTTCGTTGGGCACATGCACCAGCCGCCGGGCCGCATGGTCGACCAGCGGCAGACCGGCGTTGGTGGAGACCGCGAGAATGCCGTTGCCGAGTTCGAAGGTCCGGATGTCCATCAGGCCACCCAGCTCGTCCAGCTTCCGCGCCCGCTGATCCTCCAGGGCGTTGCTGTCGGCCGTATCGGGCATGCGGGAGATCTCGCGGTTCAGGGCGTCGATCTGCTCGATCAGGTCATTGATGGTCTGCACCGTGTCACCGATGCGCTGGTCGGCCTGGCGCTGCAGGTCCCGGACGCCGTCAGAGACCAGGTTGAGATCCTCGTCCAGCCGCTGCAGCGCATCCAGCATGCTGTTGCGCGCGGCTGTCGTCTCCGGATTGTTGGCCAGGGCCGAGGCGGCATTGAAGATGTCGTCCAGGCGGGACACCAGCGTGCGGTCCTGTGTCGGATCGCCCAGCAGGGCCGTCAGCTGCTGCTGGAGTTCCTCCATCGCCTCGAACCGGCCGGACTCAGCCGCCGCGATCCGGAATTCCTGGGACAGGAAGCTGTCCGCAATGCGTCGCACCTCCGAAACCTGAACCCCGACGCCCTGGCCGCCGACGACACGAACCTCCTGGACGGGTTCCTTGCGGGCATAGCCTTCCGTATTCACGTTGGCGATGTTGTCGGAGACCGTCGAAAGCCCGACCTGCGCGGCGATCAGGCCGCTTGTTCCCGCGCTCAGAACACCATTCAGGCTCATGACCGTTCCTCCCCGCCTGCGGCAAGGCTTGCCGGGCCGACGGCAGCTTCAACCCGGGGGCGGCAAATCATGCCGGGTACCTTGTGGCACTGCATTTCTGGCTCAACCGATTGAAACAAAATCATTTTTCCGCCGACTTCCGGGTTGGTTGCGATGGCTGTGCATCTGTTCATGGTGGGGACAGTGCACAGGGTGGACCAGATGGCCGGCGGGGCACGGAAGCCGCATCTCCGCACTACCGTGTGTCCGAGCGGTTCCGCTATCCTGCCCCTGGGCCGAAGCGGCATCCGGAAGGGGGGGGAACAATGGACAGAGCCACGGAACTTTCATTGCTGAACGAAGTGCTGGACCTGCTGGGGCGCAAGACCTTCTTCCTGGACGACTGCCAGACCACCAACGCGGTTGCCAACTACTGCTCCGCCGAGCGGTTCGCGCAGGAAACGGCTGGAATCTTTCGCGCTCTGCCCCTGATGGTCGCGCATGTCAGCGAACTCACCGGGGACAATGCCTTCCTCAGACGCGATATCGCCGGACTGCCGATGCTGGTCACCCATGACGGGGCAGGGGCGTACCGGGCCTTCATCAATGTCTGTCGTCATCGCGGTACCCGGCTGGTGGATGCGGAAAGCGGTTGCGCGCGACGTTTCACGTGCCCCTATCACGCATGGACCTGGAACAATCGTGGCGAGCTGATCGGCATTCCCCACGAACGCGAGGGCTTTCCGGAGGCCGACCGGGAGAGCCTGGGCCTGAAACCCCTGGCCTGTGTGGAGCGGCACGGCTGGATATGGGTTGCGCCGGATGACGCCACGATGGGGGAACTGGACGGTTTCCTGGCGGGGATCGGTGATGACCTGGACTGGATCGGCAGTCGGGACCTGCACGTGGTGGCGGAGACGACCGCGGTGCATGACGTGAACTGGAAGATCCTGATCGAGGGCGGCCTGGAATCCTATCATTTCAAGGTAGCGCACAAGGCGACCATCGGCCCGTACTTCAACGACAATCTGTCCACCTACCAGGCGTTCGGAAGTCATCTGCGGTCCGTTCTGCCGCGCGTGTCCGTGAAGGAACTGGCAACGCAGCCGGAGGCGGACTGGCAATTGCGGCAGCATGCCAACCTGGTCTACACGGTCTTTCCGCTCAGCCAGTTGCTGGTACAGCAGGACCATCTGATCTGGGTATGCATGGATCCCGTCAGCGAGACCAGGACCCGCATCAACCTGAAGACCATGGTGCCGGAGGGCGCGCAGCCGATTGAATACTGGCAACGCAACCATGAGATCACCTGTACGACGCTTGCGGAGGATTTCGTGATCGGTGAGAGCATCCAGTCCGGTCTGGCGTCTGGCGCGAACGATCATCTGACCTTCGGGCGGTTCGAAGGCGCCCTGCACATGTTCAACGACGCGGTCGAGCGAATGCTTGGTGGGTGCGACACGGCCTGAAACGGAAGGCACCGGGATGCGTCACGAAAACCACAGATTATCGCTGTGCTTAACGTCAGATTAAGATCGTTGCCCTATTCAGTCCGTGAAGGGCGGTGCATGCCGTCGTCCGTCCCCGTTTCTCGAGCAGTGCCGCAAGTTGAACAGAACCAGGAAATCGTCAGGTAGCAGACGCTTCTTCGAGGTCTTCGAGACCATGATCGGAGCAACAGCACCGGTGCATCTGCGTACGATGGTTATGGAAGAACGCATTGCGCGTCAGATTGATGCTTCCGTTATCTTTGCGGCAGGCAACTTCACGTTCGCTGTGGTTCTCGCGATCGCCCTCAGTCCGTTCGTTCATCCGCTCTTCGTCTGGCCCTGGTTCGCGCTGACAGTCAGCCTGAGTGCGATGCAACTGATGCAATGGCGAACGAAACGGCGCTCGACGCGACGCTCCCATTCCTCGCGGACAGTGGCGTCCATCGTTCAGAAGAACCTGATCTTCGGGGTAATCTGGGGCGTCTTCGGGGCAGTTGCGGTGACGAACGGGACAATCGCGACGGACGTTCTGCTGTTCATCCTGCTGACCATCACGATTTCGGGTGGCGTGATGCTGAACGCCATGATCCCGCTAGCCGCGGTGGTGCTCTATCTCTGTGCCGGGGTGGTTCCCATGGTCGCGGTTTCGACGAAGTACCCTGATGTCGCGGTCTACATGCTGATCCTGTGCCCGGTTCTCCTGGCCCTGATCGCTTTCGCCGCGCGCCAGAACTTTCTGGTCGGCATCCAGTTTGTCCAACGTGAGTTCGAGCTGCTTGAGACCATGACAAGGCTGGAGAATGCGACTCGCGAGAAGAGTGCCTTTGTCGCCAGTACGAGCCATGAGCTCCGTACCCCGCTGAACGCCATCATCGGCTTTTCCGAAGTCATCCGGGACGAGGTCTTCGGCAAGGTGTCGCCGCCCAGGTATGGCGAATACGTCAAGGACATCCATGGCAGTGCGAGACATCTGCTGGGTGTCATCAACGACCTGCTTGATCTCTCGCGCATTGAAACCGGCAATGCGGAGATCACGCTGGAATGGACCAATCTTTCCGAACTGCTTGCCGAGGCGACAGCGATGGTCGCGTCATTGGCGGAAAGCAGGAACATTGCCGTCACCACCAGGGAGATTGACAGCGATCTGATGGTGCGGACCGACATGCAGAGGTTCCGTCAGGTCGTCCTCAACATTCTCAGCAATGCGATCAAGTATTCCAATGAAGGGTCGCAGGTCACCATCAGCCTGGATACGGGTCGGAAGGGTGATCTGGTCCTTTCGGTCAAGGATCAGGGACTGGGCATGAACCCGATAGAGGTGAGACAGGCACTGACGCCGTTTGGCAGAACCGAATCCTCCGTGAGGACAGGTGAGCAGGGGTCCGGTCTGGGCCTGCCCATCACCCGTCACCTGATGCAGGTGCTCGAAGGCGAACTGCAGATCGACCGCGCCAAGGGGCAGGGGACAACGGTGCGGATACTGCTTCCGGCCGAGTTCTGGGCGACGCGGGTGGAAGATACGCCAACCGGTGGCTCGCAGACGGTCGACGCGGCCTGAATCCTGCCGGCGGGCGAGACCATGCGGTCAGTCGGCGGGCATCAGGAACGCAACAGATGTGCCCTTGCCCTCGTCACTGTCGATCTCGAGCCTTCCGCCATGCAGTTCGACCAGCATGCGGGCAACCGGCAGCCCGAGCCCGGCTCCGGTCTTCGCCGAGTAGGCGTTGGTGCGGACGAGTTCAAAGGGCCTGACGACCTGCTCCATCATCTCCTCGGGAATGCCCTGACCACTGTCCGAGACACTCAGTCTGATCTGGCCCCGGTCCCCGGCAATCGCGACGCTGACCTCACTCTCCGGGGCCGAGTACTTGATGGCATTGTCCAGCACGTTGCACAGGGCACGCGTCACAGCCTCCGCGTCCACCGTCGCCATGACGGCATCACGGTCGTGCCGAAGGTGGACCTGGATACCGGCCGAGGCAGCCTCCGTCGCAAACCTGGCAATGCAGGCCTGCGCGAGGTCGACGAGGTCGGTCGGCTGGACATTCAGCTCGTAGTGACCTGATTCGATCCGCGAGATGTCGAGAACATCGTCAACCAGCTTCAGCATGTTCTGACTGCTGGCATGAATGTCCGCCGCATAGTCCCGGTAGGCAGACGGCTGGATCGGTCCCAGCATCTGTTCCTTCATCATCTCGGAGAAGCCCATGATCGCATTCAGCGGCGTGCGCAGTTCGTGGCTCATCCCGGCCATGAACTGGTTGCGGGTGTCGTTGATGGTCTCGGCGAGCAGCAGCTTGGCCTGCTGCCTGCGCAGACCCAGGGCCTGGGCAATGGCGAAATACAGGGTGGCGATAGCGCAGCCGATGGCTGTCAGGTAGTGGTTCACTTCCAGGTAAGGCGTGATGTCGAATACCCGCAGGTACAGATAGACCGAGGTGACATGACTGAACGCCCATCCGACAGTCACCACAGCGGCATTGTCGACGCCGCGGATCCAGAGATAGATCGCGGTTCCCAGCACGAGAACTGCGCCCGGTCCCGCGACGAAGGCTATCAGCAGAGTATCTATCGGTTTCGGCAGGAACGGCGATACGGTCGTCAGCAGGCCCGCGATGATCAGCAGGCGCATGGCGATGTTGATGCGGGGCGTGTGCTCGGCGGTATTCAGGTAGCGCTGAAAGAACCGCACGCCACTGGCGAACAGCAGCCCCTGGACGACGAAATAGAGCAGGTTCGCGTGCTGCCAGGCCTCCGGCCATATCCAGACCTGACCGAACCCGGTCGCGACCGCCACATAGAGCGCATAACTGAGGCTGAACGGCACGAAATCCAGATAGGCCTTGTCCCGCACCGTCAGATAGACGGTCAGAACGTAGAGGCAGACGGCGATGACCGCCCCGAACAGGAGGCCGAGCAGGATCTGGTCGAGCATCAGTTCGCGTGCGAAACGCTTCTCGCTCAGAAGTTCTAGAGGGGCGAGCAGGACCGACGTGCTCTGGACCTGCAGATAGACAACCGTCGTCGCCATGGCGGGCAGGTGGACCGGAAACGCCGGGAAATGACTCTGCCGGAAGCTCTCCGGCAGGGGCAGGCTGTCGCCGCGCGCAATCCGGACAGGTTCGCCGCCCTCCGGGCGTGGCAGATATGCGGTCACGGAATCAATGTAGGGAAAGCGATAGACGAGCACAGCCGACAGAGCCTCCGCTGCCCTGTTGGTCATGGTCAGTCGCAGCCAGAGGGGGCGGTCGCTGAATCCGAGGTGCAGGGATTGCATCGGGCCGTCTGCGAAAGTCAGGCGCCGGGCGTTCTGCAGGTCCGCCGTACCGGATTCATCAAACGCATATGCCAATGCGAGTTCGGTATTCCCCTCCGGTGACGATTGTCATGGCAGGCCCTCCGGCGCATTTGGGAACAACAGGAAGCCGAGCACCACCAGTGCAGCAATCCCGACTGCCCAGCCGGTGTAGGGCGGAACCCCGGGAAACCGGATCTTCCGTATGACGGCAGGTCTGGTCATCGGATCTTCAATTTCCAGGCTCTCCGCGGAAACAACATCATCGTGCACTGTCCCTGCGATAGCAGCTTTTCCGGATTCCGCAAAAAGGAGGAATTGCGAAAGACGGCATTTCCTTTATCTGCCTGTGGCATATGATTAGGCGCGCTAGGCATTTTTCGGGTGGCATGATGGACGAGGTTCTGAAACTGAGGGCAGAGGCGCTGCGCCGCTTCAACCGGACCCACACGAGTCTGGTCGGGCTGCTGCAACAGGCCTATCTGGACAGCGGCCTCTCGCTGACCGAGGTGCGGGTGATCTACGAGATCGCGAACGGGGACGGATTGACCATCTCGGATCTCGCACGGGACCTGATCCTCGACAACGGCTATCTCAGTCGCCTTGTGCGGGGACTCAAGGACCGCGGACTGATCACCGCCGCGGTGTCGCAGGCGGATGGTCGCCAGCAGATCCTCGCGCTGACGGCTGACGGGGCTGAATTGTACCGATCCCTCTCCGGCAGGTCGCAGAGCGAGATGATGAAACTGATCTCCGGCCTTGGGGAGCAGGATCAGCGGAACCTGATGACGGCGCTGCAGTCTGCCGGGACGTTGCTCGCCAGGGCTTGCGGTCGGCCCGCGCCCACGCCGGTCGTCACGCTCAGAAGCCATCGGCCGGGCGACATGGGGTGGGTGATCTCGGCACATGGACGGATCTATGCCACCGAGTTCGGCTGGGATCATACCTTCGAGGCGATGGTCGCGGACATCGCCGCCGCATTCCTGCGCGACTTCGATCCGGAGTGGGAACATTGCTGGATGGCGGAGATCGACGGGGTCCCCGTTGGTTCGGTCACCGTCGTCAGGAAATCACCTGCAGAAGCGCAACTGCGCCTGCTGATCATCGACCCTTCCGCGCGCGGTCTGCGCCTGGGTGAACGCATGGTCGAGGAATGTATTCGCTTCGCGAAATCAAAGGGCTACGGCAAGCTGGTGCTCTGGACCAACGACAATCTGCACGCGGCCCGCCGGATATACCAGAAGGCCGGATTCCGACTGGTGGAGGAGGAGCCGCACCACAGTTTCGGTGTCGATCTGGTCGGTCAGAACTGGGAACTGGAACTTTGAACCGCCGCGCGGGCCTTGTGGCTGCGGCAGCCACCGGGATCCAGGTCGGTCTCGGCATTGTCGCCACGCGCTTCGTCGTGGACCAGGCCGGACCGGTCTCACTCGCCTTCTTCCGCTACGCGCTTGCGTTCCTCTGCCTTCTGCCCGTCGCGCTGAAGATCGCGCCCTGGCCATTTGCCCGCCGGGACGTGATACCGGTGGTCCTGCTGGGTATTGTCCAGTGCGGACTGGTGATCGTCTTCCTCAACATTGCCCTGCAATACATCCCCTCCGCCCGAGCATCGCTGATCTTTGCCACGTTCCCGCTGCTGACCATGGTGCTCTCCGTCCTCTTCGGGAAGGAGGCGTTCAGTACCCGCGTGGCCTTTGCCGTGGTCGTCACGATCATCGGTGTCGGCCTGGCATTGGGGGAGAAGGTGACGGAAACCGCTGTCGTCGATGAAGGCTGGATCGGTGAACTCGCTGCCTTTGCGGCAGCCCTGTCGGGCGCGGCCTGCTCGATCTTCTATCGCCCCTACCTGATGCGCTATCCGACCGTTTCTGTCGGATCGCTCGCCATGCTGGCATCGGTCATCTTTCTTGCTGCCGCGGCGGCGCCGGAGGGACTCTTCGAGACGCTTCCGGCCTTCAGCGACATCGGGTGGATGGCCGTGATCTTCATCGGCGTCGGCAGCGGCGCCAGCTATTTCCTCTGGCTGTATGCGTTGAGCAACGCGGGCGCGACCGAGGTGACGATCTATCTTGGCCTCAGCCCTGTGACGGCCGCGCTGGGGGGGGCCGTTCTGCTGGGCGAGATACCGGGAACGGCGACCTTTGCCGGTCTCGTTCTGGTACTGGCAGGCCTCTGGCTGGCCTCCCGCCAGCAGCCACCACAGGCAACCGGCCCGGCATGACGGCAATCGGCTCTGATCTTGCTTGAAGTGACCCAACGTCTCTGGCTTGGTGTCGAAATGAAACCCTTTCCGGTCCTGATTGCCGTTCCAATGCTTGCCCTGGTGCTGGCGCTGTCTGCTGCCCATCCGGCCCAGGCGCAGCTTGGCAGTCTATGGCGTGCCATAACGGGGCAGGATGAAGGACCGAAACCGGACAAGGGGTTTGGTCCGTTTCGCGATGAATCCCGACGCGTGGAGGAGGCGCTGAACTGCAGTCGCGTGGTGGAACAGGCGACCGATGCCTTCTCGGACCTGCGACGTCACTGCATCCTGGGCGACAATCGGACGGTGCGTGTCACAATCACCGAACCGGTCGGTCATGAGGGGCTGACCAAACGCGTCCGGCTGACCTGGACCGACAATGGCACCGGCGAGAACCGCGCGCTCAACGCCCCGCCGCATGTCGATCGCTCGGCCGCACAGGCGGCTCTGGCGAGGCTTGCGGCGCTGTTCGTGCCGGAGGAGGCCGACTGGCTGATCCGGCTCTTCACCGAAGGGACCGACGGGACCTTCGACGCAGGCCCGTTCAACGTCTCCGTGGTGCACCAGTCCCGCGCGGGCATGGATCTCCGCACCGTCGAACTGCGGGACGGCAACTATGCGGCCCTGGCCAATTCCGAAGCCGAAAGTGCCCGCCCCGGTTTCGATCGGTGCCTCTTCATCGTGCGCAACATCGAAGTCCTGAAGAAACTGGAGATCGACGGGGAGCCGAGGCCTCAGCGCTCTGACCTGCACCTGACCTACTTCCTCTATGCGAAGCGGGGCGACCGGTTCCTGTGCGAGCTGCATGATTCCGGCTATTACCGCATCAGGATCTCGCAGAAGGATGGTGAGGAGTTCCGCACCCTCGCGCATGGCAACATTCGTTGAGCCGACAGCCGTCACCGTCCGAGTGACTGTGATACCGCCACTCGCCAAAATCGTTTAGGCTTCCCGTACGGGCGCGCGAGAATGCTCGTCGGGGGGAATGAACATGGGTTTCGCACGCTCACTGCTGGCATTGATGATCCTGATCCTGCTCGGGTTCTCCTGGTCCGGAACAGGAGAGGTGAAGGCGCAGGCGCTCCAGGTCCTGAAACAGGCCGAGAAGCGTTCCGAGACCGAGACCGCGCCCGCGCCGGGACAGCAGAGCCTGGAGACCCTGCTGGAACCCACTGTCCGGAAACTCGTCGAAGAGAAGCTCGCTGCGGGCAATGCCGCACAGCAGGATGCCGCACCGCAACAGGGCGGGGGCGATCCCTTCGCGGCACTGATCGACGGTGCGCGCAACAGCATGAACGGCATCATCAGGGGCATTGACGGGGTCATCGCCATCTGGCCCCTGTGCCAGAGCGAGGTCGAGGATGCCTTCATCCTGCTGACGGATTTCGAGGGCTGGCCGCGCATGTGGACCGGCATTGCCAATCTTGCGCTGATGCTGGCCGGCGGCGGACTGCTGGCCTGGCTGACGCGGCGCATGTTCGGTCAACTGGTGGTCACGCCAGCGGCGATCCGCGGTCGGCTGCTGCCATCCCTGACGGTCACCCTGGTGGTGCTGCTGCGTGATCTGCTTGTGCTGGCGGTGATGGTTGCTGCCGGTTTCCTGCTGTCACTGGTCTGGTTCAGCCAGTTCGACCCCATGCGGATCTTCCTGATCAGCTATCTCGCCGTGACGGTCGTCGCGATGGCCGGGTGGTTCCTCGGCAATGCGCTGTTCGCGCCGAAGGCACCCGAACGGCGGATGGTGGACCTGGACGACCGCGCCGCGCGGCGCATGGTCTACTGGCTCACCATCGTCCTCGGGCTGGCTGCGCTTGCCGGGTTCAGCATGGGCATGCTGCGCCTGCTGGGCATGCCGCAGGCCATGCTGGACATCGTGCAGCTCGGTGTTGGCGGTCTTCTGGCGCTCGTGTCACTGGTGGTGATCCTCAGAACACCGGTTGATCACGACCGGCCATCGGCGAGCACAGGTCTTGGCGCGATGCTGCACCAGTTGTTCGGGCGCTATCGCCGGGTCTGGCTGGTCGTTGCGACGGCCATGTTCCTGCTGCTCTGGTCCCTGAGTGTCTTTTCCCCGGACCCGAGCAAGACCGTCGCGGTCTTCTGCCTGTTCGGGGCGCTGGCCGGCGGCCTGTTCGTCTCCCGTCTCCATAATCCGGCGGAACCGGACGAGGAATCTGCCGCGCGCGCGACCGACGCGGGCGGGGAGGCCGGGATACTGGAGATGAAACAGGGTGGCGGCCTGCTGCCGTCTGTCCGCCAGATCGCCTATCTGGTGCTGGCACTGATCGGCCTGGCGGCGTTCCTGCACGTGGTTGCCCTCGATATCATTGCCCTGCAGCAGAGCCCGGCCGGGCAGCTGGCGACCGAGGTGCTGCTGGATGTGCTGGCCATCCTGCTGGTGGCCTCCATCGGCTGGGCACTGGTGCAACGGACGATCACCCGCTTCATCGACCGGGAGAACGAGCGCGCGATGGCCGCTGCCGCCGATCATGCAGTTGATGAAGACGGTCTGGGCGGTCTGATCGTTTCCCGCTTCGGCACGCTGCTGCCACTGATACGCGGTTTCATCCTGACCATCCTTGTCGCCATCACCATCATGGTGGTGCTGTCGTCGATGGGACTGGATATCGGTCCCCTGATCGCCGGTGCGGGTGTCGTGGGCATCGCCGTCGGCTTCGGTGCCCAGGCCTTGGTCCGGGACATCATCTCCGGCATCTTCTTCCTGATCGACGATGCGTTCCGCGTCGGCGAATATGTCGAGTTCGGGGAGATCCGGGGCCAGGTGGAACAGATCTCCATCCGCTCCATGCGCCTGCGCCACCATCGGGGGGCCATTCACACGGTTCCCTTTGGCGAACTGCGCTCCATCACCAACTACAACCGCGACTGGGCGATCTACAAGCAGGAGTTCCGGCTGCCCTATGACACCGACGTCGACAAGGTCCGCAAGATCATCAAGAAGGTCGGTCTGAGGCTGCTGGAGGATCCGGAACTCGGCCCGAAGTTCATCCAGCCGCTGAAGTCCCAGGGCGTGTTCCGCATCGAGGAGGGGGCCCTGATCCTGCGCACCAAGTTCACCTGCAAGCCGCGGGAGCAGTTCATGATCCGCAAGGCCGTGTTTCAGGAAGTGAAGAACGACCTCTATGCGGCGGGCATCGAACTCGCACAGCGCCGGGTCCAGATCGAATGGCCGGACTGGGCGAAAGGCGAGGGTGAAACGGAAACCATGAATGCCGATGCGGCCCCCGCCGTACAGAAGCCGGAAGGCCAGAAGACTCCGCCTGCGGGCGCCGTTGCCGCCGCAGGGGCGGCAGGTCTCGTCATCGCGCAGAACACCCAGACCAAGGAATATCCGGATGAGCCCTGAACGCATGACAGACACGAGACATGTCCCTGCCTATTGCGCCCAGTGCAGATCACGCTGCGGCTGCATCGCCGTGGTCGAGAACGGACGCCTGGCCGGCATCGAGCCCATGCCGGACCATCCGACAGGCGCGAAACTTTGTCCGAAGGGCCGCGCCGCCCCGGAACAGGTCTATCACCCTGACCGTCTGACCCGACCGATGCGCCGGACCACGCCGAAGGGGGCAGGGCCGACCGAATGGCAGCCAATAGGCTGGGACGAGGCGCTGGACGAGATCGCGGCGCGGATGGGCCGGGTCAGGGATACACATGGCGCGGAACAGGTCGCCTTCTCCGTCACCACACCCAGCGGCACACAGCTATCCGACGGCATCGCCTGGATCGAGCGCTTCATCCGCGCCTTCGGCAGTCCCAACACGATCTACTCGACGGAGATCTGCAACTGGCACAAGGACGAGGCGGCGAAGTTCACGACAGGCCATGACATCGGAGTTCCGGATTTCGCAAACACCGACTGCATCCTGCTGTGGGGCAACAACCCGGCGAATACCTGGCTGGCCAGGGCCGGTGAAGTGCAGAAGGGGCTGCAGAACGGCGCACGAATGGTCGTGGTCGATCCGCGTCCGACCACCTTCGCCAGTCGTGCCGACTGCTGGCTGCAGGTAAAGCCGGGTACGGACCAGGTGCTGGCACTTGGCCTGGCGCACCTGCTGGTGCGGGATGGCCGCTTTGATGAAGCTTTCATGCGCGACTGGAGCAACGGTCCCCTGCTGCTGCATGGCGACGAGATGCGGTTCCTCAGACAGTCGGACCTGATGGCCGATGGCTCGTCGGACGTGCTGCTTGGCCAGTCATCGTCCGGCGCCCTGCTGCGCTATGATCGGTCGACCGGCCAATGGCTTGATGATCGGGCAGACCTGCTGCTCGACAGTGGCTGCAGGGTCGAGACACTCTCGGGCGGGATCGACTGCCGTTCCGCCTTTGCCGCCTACCGTGAATTGCTGGACCGTCACGCGCCTGACCATGTTTCCGGGGTTACCGGCATACCTGTCGAGGCCCTCGAGAAGGCCGCGGCAATCCTTGGCGACAGCGCATCCGTTGCCTACTACACATGGAATGGTGTGGGGCAGAGCAGTTCGGCCACACAGACCGACCGTGCCATGACCTTGCTGCACGCCCTGACCGGCAGCATCGGCGTGCCGGGCGGTAATGTGGCGGGCGGAATCGCGCGTTTCAACGACATATCCGGTCCCGAGCTGTTGTCCGCAGAACAGCGGGCGAAGGCGCTGGGTCTGGCAGAGCGGCCCCTGGGACCCCCGGCAAATGCCTGGGTCACCGGTCGTGACGTCTATCGCGCCGTGCTGGGGCAGGGGCCATATCCGGTGCGGGCCCTGTTCTCCTTCGGCGGCAATCTGCTCGCTTCGCAGCCTGATACGGCGCTGGCGCGGCAGGCGCTCACCGCTCTGGAATTTCATGTCCACACGGATTTCTTCCTGAACGCTACAGCGGAGTACGCCGACATCGTGTTGCCGGTCGCGACATCCTGGGAGCGGGAGGGGCTGAGCACGAGCTTCGACAACAGCCTGGAGGGGCAGCGGCACGTGCAGTTGCGTCCGGCGGTCGTGGCACCGGTGGGGGAATCACGCTCGGATATCGATATCGTCCTGCAACTTGCCGAACGTCTGGGCTTGTCCGACCGTTTCTTCGATGGCGATGTGGATCGGGGACACGATCACCTGTTGGCTCCATCAGACCTGACCGTCGCGGAACTGCGCCGCAAACCGGAAGGAATCAGCCTGGAGGGAGAGGTCACCTACCGCCCTCATGCCCTGCAGGACGAATCCGGCCAGGTCGCGGGTTTCGATACGCCGACCCGCCGACTGGAGGTCTGGTCGGAGGTGCTGCAGCAGCACGTCGGGTCCGGTTTGCCCTATCCGGCACAGGTTCCCGAAGCCGCAGATCCGTTGCTGCCCCTGAGTCTGGGATGCGCGAAGACCGTCGCCTATTGTCATAGCCAGCATCGCAACCTGCCGTCCCTGCGCCGGCTGGTGCCGGATCCGTTGCTGGAAATCGGCGCGGCGACAGCGGCGGAGCGGGGGATTGCGGATCAGGACTGGGTCCGTGTTTCCACGGCCACGGGCAGTTTCGTTGCCCGCGCCAGGGTGACCCGCAAGCTGCGCGAAGGCCAGGTCTTCGCACAGCATGGCTGGTGGGTGCCGGATCCGTCCGGTCGAGCATATGGCGATGGCACGGGGGACCCGTTGGGGGCCAACATGAACCAGGCTGTCAGCACCGCGAACTGCGATCCTGTCAGCGGGTCGATCCCCCTCAGATCAAGTGCCTGCGAGGTTGTTCGCCTTGCCGGTGATCACGCGTCTGGTGTGGTTGGCGCAGTGTAGCCCATCTTCTCGGGATCACCGGCCGCCCTGTCAGCCAACTGCCTGTCCGCACCCGGTGTAACCGGTGCCGTGACCATGGCAAGTACCATCGCGACCAGATCGTCGGTAAAGACGTCCGAGAGATCGTCGAGTTTTCCGTTCCTGTCCCAGTCGCACAATACACCGGAGGCTGCACGGCTGCCTGCGTAGAGCCTGTAGCGCAGCAGCATCGGCGGCACGTCGGGCAGGCAGTGCACGACACCCTGATGCGCCCGACGCATGCCGCTGTCCATCCCCTTCATGATCTCCATGAGCCGCAGATCTGGATCCTTCAGGACCTGGTCGAGGAAGCGCAGCGTCTGAAGACCGGATTCACCGTCGGAGCGCTGTTCGCACAGGGGGCGGACCAGCGCGTTGATGTAGTCACTCACGACCGGTTGCCTTCCCGAGGCTTCCAGTTCGTCGACAAGCTGGTTCCTGCGGGCATCAATTCTCGCGACACCGCGTTCGAACACGGCCCGCAACAGGCCTTCCCGTGATCCGAAATGGTACTGGATCGCCGACGTGTTGCGTTGACCGGCAGCCTGCAGGATCTGCCTTTGGGAGACCATCGCGATCTCCTGCTGTCCGTACAATTCACCTGCTGCCGTCAAGATCTTGTCCTTGGCACTCATTCCCTGTCTTCTCCCCCGTTGGTCGACGTCCAGTTGTCGCTCGACCTGTCTCTCATTCGGGGCCGCACCGTCATGGTCTTGCTGCCATGATCGTATTCAACCCCGTGGCTCACAACCTACACGTGACTCGACGCGCGTTTGCAGGATGCAACTGCACCTTTTCCTGAACAATTGGCGTCCAGGTCAATGTGCGTTTCGTCCCGGATGATGCGGCGCATCGAAACGCATGCATGGTTGCCAGCGACGGTCGCCGCGCCATACTGCTGCCAGCAGGAACGAAACCGGGTATGGAGGCGGGACAATGAAACTCACACGCAGGCAGATGCTGCAGGGTACGGGCCTGGGGGCGGCGGCGATGCTGCTGGCACCGGGTGGAGCGCTGGCGGCGGCGCACGGCGGCGGGGCGGTGACCATCGCCTATCATGTCAACCTGCCATCCTGGGATCCGACCGTCGGCCTGTCGGCGGTCAATCCGACGATCCAGACATTCTATCAGACAGTCTACGACCAGCCGATCACGCAGAACCCCGACCTCAGCTTCTCACCAGGGTTGCTGACCGGCTGGGGCTGGAACGATGACCGTACCGAGATCTGGATGGACGTGCGCGAAGGTGTTACCTGGCACGACGGTTCCCCCTTCACGGCGGAGGATGTCGCCTGGTCGCTGACCCGCGCGGGTAACCCGGAGACCGGCAATCCGATCCAGTTTCTCTGGTCGAAGGTCACCGACTACAAGGTCAGCGGCAACCGGGTGACCGGCAAGGTTGCGGCCTATGAGCCGACATTCTTCAAGTGGCTTTCGTTCCTGACCGGCTACTTCATGCCCAAGGCCTATTTCGAGAAGGTCGGTGCGGAAGGTTTCGAGAAGGCCCCGATCGGGACCGGCCCCTACATGGTGGAGGAGTTCCAGCGCAACGCCTTCGTCCGGCTGAAGCGGAACCCGAACTACTGGGGCGAGAAGCCGGCCTTCGAGACCGTTGTCTTCAAGTTCGTCACCGATGCGTCTGCCCGCGTGGCGGAAGTGGAGAGCGGCGGTTCCGACATCACGCTGGAGATTCCGTATCAGGAATATGACCGCCTGAAGCAGAAGTCGGGTCTGGCGGGTGTCACCACACCGGTCAGCGACATCGGCATGATCTTCCTGAACGACATCGAGGTCATGACCGATCCGAACGTGCGCAAGGCCGCAGCCCACGCCATCGACAAGAAGGCCATCGTGGACCGGTTGCTGCGGGGCTATGGCGTGCCCATCGACACGCTGCAGGCACCGGAGTACGCGGCGTTCGATCCCTCGATCCAGGTGGCCTACGACCCGGAGGCATCGAAGGCGCTGCTGGCGAAGAGTGGCTATTCGACCGACAATCCGGTGCGGTTCCGCATCCAGACCACCCGCGGCTTCAAGCCGAAGGACTACGAGATGGTGCAGGCCATCGTCGGCATGTGGCGCAAGGTCGGGATCGAGGCGGAGATCGAGGTCTACGAGATCGCCAAGCATTACGAGCTGCGCGCGACGGACACGCTGGCTCCGGCGGCGTTCTACAACTGGGGCAACTCCATCGGCGATCCCTCGACCTCGACCGGGTTTGCCATGTTCGGACCGTCGCCGCATTCCGTCTGGGACGGGCAGGATCTGATCGACATGATCGGCCCGCTGTGGGGCGAGGCCGACGAGGCCAGGCGCATTGCCGGCTACAAGGCCGTGGACAGGCATATCGCCGAGAATGCCTACGTCATTCCGCTGCTGCAGTACGTCCAGCCGATCGTTCATGCTGACACTGTCTCTGTCGGCACGCATGTTTCGGGTGTCCTGCTGCCCCAGGCCGTGAAACCGGCCTGAGGCCGCCGCTGTTGCCGGGACCGCGCCGCGACGGCCGTGGCGCGGTCCTGCCCTCCAGTCCAGTCGGGGAAGTCTGAATGAGTGGCAGCCTGCTTCTCCGCCGGTTGGTGCAGGCGGTGCCGACGCTGTTCGGTGTTTCTGTCGTGGTGTTCGTGCTGGTCCGCGTGGTGCCGGGCAATCCCATCGCCATGATGCTGCCCCCCGGGGCCAGCCTGGAAGACATGGAGCGGCTGCGTCAGGCCTACGGGCTGGATGGCAGCATCGTCGAGCAATATGTGATCTGGCTGGGACAGGCGCTGCAGGGCTCCTTCGGGACCTCCATCAGCCTGCGGCAGGATGTTCTGGAACTGGTGCTCGGGCGTCTTCCGGCAACGCTGGAACTCGCGGTTCTTGCCACCATCATGGCGGTCACCGTAGGGGTTCTGGCGGCAACGGTCGGGATCCTGTTCCGGGGGCGCTGGCCCGAGACACTGATTGACGCCATCAACGGGTTCACGCTGGCGGTGCCGGATTTCATCTGGGCGCTGGCGCTGATCCTGGTCTTCGGCGTGCTGCTGCCGGTGCTGCCGATCTCCGGCCGTGTCGATCCACGGCTGGGCACCGAATTTGCCACGGGATTCTACCTGATCGAGGCACTGGTCAGTGTGCGGTTCACCGTCGTCGGTGACCTGCTGGCCCACATGATCATGCCCGCGATTGCGCTGGCGCTGCCTCTGGCCGCGATCATCACGCGGGTGCTGAAGAACAGCCTGGCGGAGGCCATGGCCCAGGACTACGTGATGATCGCGCGCGTGAAGGGCTTTTCCCGCTGGCGCATCATCTGGGTGGAGGCATTGCGGAATGCCTCGATCCCGGCACTGACACTGACCGGTGTGCAGTTCACCTTTCTGGTCGGCGGCACTGTGCTGGTGGAGAAGATCTTCTCCTACCCCGGTATCGGCAACATGGCGATCGATGCGGTGATCAACCGGGACCTGCCATTGATCCAGGGGCTGATCCTGAGCTTCGCCGTGATCTTCATCGTCGTGAACCTGCTGGTGGACCTCTCCTACGGGCTGCTGAACCCGCGGCTGCGCACATGACCGGGGCGCGGCTGAACTGGCGGATCGTGGTGGGCGGCGGCGCGTTGCTGGTGCTGGCGCTGATTGCAATCGCGGCCCCGCTGCTGGCACCCGTCGATCCGCTGGAGCAGGACCTGTTCCTGGAGCTGCTGCCGCCCTGGTGGCAGGCCGATGCCGATCCGACACGGGCGCTGGGGGCGGACAGTCTTGGCCGGGATGTGCTGTCGCGCCTGATCCATGCCGCGCGACCGGCACTGATCGTGGCCGTCGTCGCGGGGGTGCTGACCATGCTGCTCGGCACGGCCCTCGGGCTGCTGGCCGGGTACATGGGGGGCATGATCGACGTCGTGATCTCCCGCATGGTCGATATCTGGACCAGCTTTCCGCCGGTCCTGCTGGCGATCATGCTGGTGGCGCTGATCGGTACCGGGCTGCATTCGGTCATCATCGCCATCGTGCTGATCGACTGGACGCGGTTCTGCCGCGTCGTGCGCTCCGAGACGCTGGCGCAGACGGAGATGGAATATATCGATGCGGCGGTGATCGGCGGGCTGAAGCGGGGCGCGATCCTGTTCCGGGAAGTGCTGCCGAACGTGCTGCCACTGGTCATCGTGCTGCTGACACTGGAAATGAGCATCGCCATCATCGTGGAGGCGATCCTGTCCTTCGTCGGCCTCTCGGTCTCGTCCGATTCCCCCACCTGGGGCGGCATGATTGCGGAGGGTCGGCAGGTCATTCATCAGGCCTGGTGGGTGATGGCCTTTCCCATGGGGCTGATCCTGATCGCCGTACTGGCGCTGAACCTGCTGGGTGACGGACTGAAGACCGCTCTCGATCCGGTACTGCGCCGATGAACCCGGTCCTCGACATCCGCGATCTGCGCGTGTCGCTGCGGCGCGGTGCCCATCTGGTCCGCGACGTTTCCCTGTCTGTCGATGCGGGGGAGGTCCATGGCCTGGTGGGGGAAAGCGGTGCAGGCAAGACGATGATCGCCAGGGCCGTCCTCGGCATCCTGCCGGATGCGATCCGGGTCACCGGCGGCACTGTCCGGTTCCGGGGCGAGGATCTGCTGCGACTGCCCCCGAAACGGCTCCGGTCGCTGCTGGGGCGCGAGATCGCGCTGATACCGCAGGATCCGCTGACCGGCCTCAACCCCGCCCGGCGCATCTCGGCGCAGATGACCGACATGCTGCGTCATCATCTTGGTCAGTCGCGGGGGGAGGCGCGGGTGAATGCGCTGCGCCTGTTGCAGGAAGTGCAGATCCGTGACCCAGAACAGGTCCTCGACCGCTATCCCCACGAACTTTCGGGCGGCATGCGTCAGCGGGTGCTGATCGCCATCGCCTTCTCCGCCGAACCGTCGCTGATCGTCGCGGACGAGCCGACGACGGCGCTGGATGTGACGGTACAGAAACAGATCCTGCGCCTGATCCGCCAGATGCAGGAACGACACGGCACGGCGGTCCTGTTCGTCACCCACGACCTGGGCATCGTGGCGAAGGTCTGTCACAGGGTCACCGTGCTGCACACCGGGCAGGTGGTGGAGCAGGGGGGCATCGCCGACATCATGTCCGCGCATGCCACGCCCTTCACCCGCGCGTTGATGGACGCAACCCCGCGCTATGACCAGCCTGCGGATGCACTGCATCCGGTGCCGGAACATGTTCACCAGGAATTGCGCGCCGCCGCACGCCGCTTCGACGAGGCCAATCCATGAGTCCGCCGCTGCTGCAGGTGCGCGACCTGACCCTGTCCCTGCCGGACCGGTCGCGCGGCGGCATGTTCAGCAAACCCCCGATGGTCGATATCCTGCGTGGCATCAGCCTCGACCTGCGGGCGGGGCATTCGCTCGGCATTGTTGGCGAAAGCGGGTCCGGCAAGACCAGCCTGGGCCGGGCAATCGTCAGACTGTACCAGCCGACCTCCGGGCAGATCCTGTTCGATGGCGCCGATATCACCACCCTGGATGAGGCTGCCATGCGCGCCCATCGCAGGAACATGCAGATGATTTTCCAGGACCCCCAGTCGTCACTCAACCCGCGCCGCAGGATCGGCGAGATCGTCGCGCAGCCCGTGCTGACACTGGGACTGGAACAGGACCGCCGTGCGGCCCTGAAACGCGCGGATCTGGCGCTCGACCGGGCGGGACTGGGGCATGCTTTTGCGCGGCGCTATCCACATGAACTTTCCGGGGGACAGCGTCAGCGCGTCGGCATTGCCCGCGCCATAGCGACGGAACCAAGGCTGATCGTGGCCGACGAGATCGTTTCCGGACTGGATGTCTCGACGCAGGCGCAGATCCTGGCCCTGCTGAACGATCTGAAACGGGACATGGGCCTGTCACTGGTCTTCATCAGCCACGATCTGTCGGTCGTGCGGGTGCTGGCGGATCGGGTGATGGTGATGCTGGGCGGGCGCGTGGTAGAAGAGGGCAACACTGCCGACGTGTTTCAGGGCCCGAGAAATGCCTACACACGTCAGCTCATAGACGCGGTTCCACTGCCGGTGATCGATCCGGACTGGCTGGACTCGCAACCGGGAACGGAGGGGACGCGAATGGTCGATATCAAGGGGCAGACAGTTCTGGTCACGGGTACCAGCCGGGGCATCGGCAAGGTCTTCGTGGATGCGCTGCTCGCCACAGGGGCCGCGAAGGTCTATGCCGCCAGCCGCAAGGGCGACGGCGCACATGACGACGGCCGTGTCGTCCCGGTGAAACTGGACGTGACCAGTGCTGCCGACATCGCGGCGGCGGCGGGAACCTGCGCCGACACCACGGTGCTGATCAACAATGCCGGCATCAACTTCAATACGAAGCTGCTTGATACCGACCAGACGGATGCGGCCGCAGCGGAGATGACGACGAACTATTTCGGCACCCTGAACATGTGCAGGGCCTTCGCGCCGGTGATCGAAGGCAATGGCGGTGGCGCCATCGTCAACATGGCGTCGATCCTTGCCCGGGTGAACCTGCCGCTGATGGGCTCGCTCTGCGCCTCCAAGGCTGCCGTCTATTCGATGACACAGGGAATTCGCGCTGAACTGGCCACGCGCGGCGTGGCGGTCTTCGCGGTGCTGCCCGGCGCGGTCGATACCGACATGACGAAGGATTTTCCGCCACCGAAGGCCGCGCCCGCCGACATCGTCGCGGAAGTGCTCGCCGGCATGAAGGCAGGGGAAGCCGACATCTATCCGGGCGACATGGCGAAGGGTGTGTCGGGCGGCCTGGCCGCTGACAGGCCCGCCGTCATCGCCGAGATGGCCGGCTACGTATAGGTTAGGGAATCAGGTTTCGGACGAGGGAGCAGTTTCGGATGGGTACTTACGTTGACATCAGCGCAACGGATGGCGCAGGCACCATGCGCGCCTATCTGGCAACACCGGAGAAGGGTTCCGGCCCCGGTCTGGTGCTGTTGCAGGAGATCTTCGGGGTCAATGCCTTCATGAAGGACATGGCCGACTATTTCGCGGAAGAGGGTTATGTCGTGATGGTGCCGGACCTGTTCTGGCGGATCGAGCCCGGCGTGGAACTCGGCAGTTCGGAGGAGGAACGCGCGAAGGCATTCGATCTCTACGGCAAGCTGGACGTGGACAAGTCGATCGAGGATGTGGCTGCCACCATTGCGGCTCTGCGCGCGCATGAGGCACAGGTCGGCAAGGTCGGCGCTGTCGGATACTGCCTTGGCGGTCGGCTGGCTTGGCTCGTGGCCGCCCGGACCGACATCGACGCGGCGGTCGGCTACTACGGCGTGAAGATCGAGGGGGATCTGGCGGAGAAGGGGCGGATCACCGCGCCCCTGATGCTGCATTTCGCCGAACTCGACAGCTACACCCCACCGGAAGTGATCGAACAGATCAGCGGCGCGACCGCCGACATGCCCAATGTGGAGATCTACACCTACCCAGGTGCCGATCACGGCTTCGCCCGCCCGACCGGCGCGAACTATGACAAGCCGTCGGCAATGATGGCCTATTCCCGCACGCTGACCCTGCTGCGACGGGTCCTCGGGCCGGTCTATGACCTCAGCCAGCTCTGGGACATGCACTGCTTCTACGAGTTCGCGGAACGTGACGTGGATGCCACCATGGCGACGATGGTTTCGGCACCCTACGTCAACCACATCCCGACCATGACCGGCGGTGTCGGGCACGATCATCTGAAGCGGTTCTACAAGTACCACTTCGTCGATTCGAACCCGGAGGACACGAAGCTGGTGCCGATCAGCCGCACCATCGGCACCGACCGGCTGGTGGACGAGATGCTGTTCTGCTTCACCCACACGCGGGAAATCGACTGGATGCTGCCCGGTATCGAACCGACGGGGAAGTATGTCGAGGTCCCGCTGATCGCCATCGTCCATTTCCGCGGCGACAAGCTCTACAACGAGCATATCTACTGGGATCAGGCCTCCGTGCTGGTGCAGATCGGCAAGCTGGACCCAGCGGGGCTGCCGGTCGCCGGACATGCCACCGCGCAGAAGCTGCTCGATCCTTCGCTGCCGTCGAATGAACTGATGGGCGACCTCTGGAAGAGCAGTGAGGGCAAGCCGATCTGACGGCGTGCCCTCACGGCGAAATGCACTGCTGATTGTGGCGCTCAGGCGCGTTGCACGGGTCCAGGAACCATTTGACGTACCACAGGCCGAAGCAGGCAGCGACCGGCAGCTTCAGAAATAGGCCCTGCTCTCGAAGGCCGCATAGATCAGGGCAACGGCGCCGCACCATGATGCACCGATCCGCCACGCTAGCATCGCCGCGGGTCCGCCCGCGTACTGGCGGGTTCTGATGACGGCTCCGGCGCTGACCGCCATGACGATGAAGAAACCAAGCAGCAGGCCGGGCAGGGTGGGCAGGGGGACCTCGCCCCAGGCATGTCCGGTCAGGGCACTCAGGCAGCCGACAAGGCCGCCGGTCGCGGCCAGGATCGCGACGATGCGTCCGGGCAGCTTCGGCAGCAGGGCAGCGAGTGCCGCGAAAATCGCACCAAGAAGCACTGCGATCGGTTCAATGAACGGACCAACGTAGGATGCGACCGGAACTGCCACGATGACACCCGCCAGAAAGGCCAGCAGGATCGGCGCGATTCTCGTGTGGCCGCCCAGCCCGACCAGAAGACCAAGCGGCAGGATGCAGAGCAGGATGGTCGGCGCGATCACGGGGAGCGTCACCCCCTCCATGAACGACGCCAGCATGCTGCTGCGGGAAAATGCATGTGCATGGGCCAGCTCCGGCCCGATCAGGACCAGGCCGGCGGCCAGAAGGCCGAATGCGGTGCGGCTCCGGATCAAGCGATACCGACGAGGAATGCGCCGCCGACCGCGGCAATCACGACACCGGCTGCCCGGACAATATAGGCACCCTTCGGCATGGAAGTGGCGAAGCCCAGCAGGATACCCGCGAGGTGCAGCACCCCGGTTCCGACAACGAAGCCCAGTGCATATGCGAACGGGTTGGCCGCATCAGGCAGTTCCGTCCCGTGCGCATGACCATGGAAGATCGCGAACACGCCAACGATGACTGCTGCGATCCACAGCGGTGCCCTGACGGCGAACGCGACCAGCAGCCCCAGGACGATACCTGACACGGCGATGCCCGCCTCCACGGCCGGTACCGGAATGCCGGCAACCCCGAGTGCGCCGCCGAATGCCATCACGAGCGGGAACACCACCGGCAGGATCCAGATTGCGGGCTTGCCGAGGAATGCGCCCCAGAGGCCGACCGCGACCATGGCCACGACATGATCCCAGCCAAGTATCGGATGGGTGAAGCCGCTGATCAGTCCGCCTGAAAGGCCTTCACCCGTGTGCGCCGATGCCTCGCCCGCTGCCAGCAGTGCAAGACCGATCATCACGACCATGGCGGTTCTGAAATGGCTCATGCTGCATCTCTCCACATTCGTACCGTCTGTTTCACCACGCCTGGTGCAACGGACCAGGCGTGGTGATTGAAGACCTGAATCAGGCCTTCACGGTCGGGATCGTGAAGTCCGGGCCGATCTTGTTGCCGCCGGGCCAGCGGCTCGTGACCGTCTTGATCTTGGTGTAGAACTTCACGCCCTCGGGGCCATGCTGGTTGGTGTCGCCGAAGGCCGAGTTCTTCCAGCCACCGAAGGTGTGGAACGACAGCGGCACCGGGATCGGAACGTTGACGCCGACCATGCCGACCTGGACACGGCGGGCGAAGTCGCGCGCGGCATCGCCGTTGTGGGTGAAGATCGACACGCCGTTGCCGAACTCATGGTCGGAGGGCAGGGCCAGCGCCTCATCGAAATCATTGGCGCGGACGACCGACAGCACGGGGCCGAAGATCTCTTCCTTGTAGATGCGCATGTCCGGCTTCACGTTGTCGAACAGGCAGCCGCCCATGAAGTAGCCGCTCTCGTAGCCCTGCATGCGGAAGTCGCGGCCATCGACCACCAGGTCGGCCCCTTCCTCGATACCCAGATTGACGTAGGAAAGCACCTTCTCGCGATGCTCCGCCGTCACCAGAGGGCCGAAATGGGCGTCCGGATCGGTCGAGGGACCGACCTTCAGCGTCTCCACCTTCGGGCGCAGGCTGGCCATCAGGGCCTCGGCCGCTTCCTGACCGACCGGCACGGCGACGGAGATCGCCATGCAGCGTTCACCGGCGGAGCCATAGGCGGAACCGATCAGCGCGTCGGACGCCTGATCCATGTCCGCGTCGGGCATGACGATCATGTGGTTCTTGGCACCACCCATCGCCTGGCAGCGCTTGCCGGCCTCTGCGGCCTTCTTGTAGACATAATGGGCAATCGGCGTGGAGCCGACGAAGCTGACGGCCTGGATGCGCGGATCTTCGAGGATCGCATCGACCGATTCCTTGTCACCATTGACGACATTCAGCACACCCGGAGGGGCACCGGCCTCCAGCATCAGTTCGGCCAGGCGCATGGGGACACTCGGGTCCTTCTCCGACGGCTTCAGGATGAAGGTGTTGCCGCAGGCGATGGCGACCGCGAACATCCACATCGGCACCATGGCCGGGAAATTGAACGGCGTGATGCCGGAGACGACACCCAGCGGCTGGCGCATGGAATAGAGGTCGATGCCGGTGGCGACGCTGTCGGAATATTCGCCCTTCAGCAGATGCGGAATGCCACAGGCGAACTCGACGACTTCCAGCCCGCGCTGCACGGAGCCCTTGGCGTCGGGGACAGTCTTGCCATGCTCGGACGCCAGCAGTTCGCCCAGCTCCTGCATGTTCTGTTCGATCAGTTCCTTGTACTTGAACATCACGCGTGCGCGGTGGATCGGCGACTTGGCCGACCATTCCGGAAAGGCTGCCTGCGCATTGCTGATCGCCGCATCCATCTCGGCACGGCTCGCCAGCGCCACCTCCTTCGACTGCTCACCCAGCGTCGGGTTGAAGACCGGATGGAACCGACCTGAAGTTCCGGCGACATGCTTGCCGCCAATGAAATGTCCAACCCTGTCCATCTGATCCTCCCCGGATGCGCGATATGTTCTGGAATACGACGGGCAATCTATGCCGAGCCAACTGTCGCGGGCAAGGTCGCTGAATGCGATCAGTCGCCGCTGCTCAGGCATGGCGAGGCGGGGGCGATGGCGTCTGGAGACCGTTCCAGCGCCTCCCTGATCGCTTGCGTGAACCGGTCATGCAGAATTCGGGTTCCGGCATCCGACAGGTGGTGCGCATCCTGGTAGAGCAGGGCGCCATCTGCATTCAGCGCGCGGATGACCCGCCCCTCGCCTTCGAACAGAGGTGCCACATCGACCACGGCGACCCCTGCGCCGACCGCCGCGCGGACCGACCGATTGCCCGTGATGCGCAGTTCATGGATGTTCTCCGGCTCGAGAAAGGGACCCTGGTTGTCCCTGCTCACGACCTCTCTCGGCGCGGAGAAGGGCAGGTACGGAGGCTGGGTCAGCAGGATGACCTGTCCTGTCCTGGGCACCAGGAACCGCAGGCTCTCGCACAGCGCCGGACTGCCGGGCGCCAGCATGAACGACCACTTGTGGGTCATGATCACGACATCGGGGGGATAGTCCTCGATCGCCCTTTGAATGTCGGGCCAGAGCGAAGCCTGCGCCCCCGGCAGATGGTTGCGTGACGGACTGGCCAGTACCCGCAGGTTCACGCCCAGTTCGGAGGTGACCCGGTTCAGTGTGCGCGCATACATGGCCGCATGGCTGTCACCGATCAGGGTGACTGTCCGGTCACCGCCATGGTCGATGAACAATCCACCGCTCGCGATCCGGTCGGCATCGGCTGCCGGATACCAGGTTTGGCGCATCTGGTATCCGCCAAGCGCGGCGAGCGCCACGACCACCAGGGTTGCGCCGAACACGGCCAGGTTGCCGCGCCAGCCATTGATCAGCCGGCGCATCGGGCGTTCCACCAGGTAATGCAGCGAGATGGCGGCCACGATCAGTATCCCGATCTTCACAAGTGCCGTCAGGGTGGGGTCCGCCAGGAACATCGCATAGCCGACAAGGGAGAAGATCGGCCAGTGGCAGAGATAGATCGAATAGGAAAGCTTGCCGATCCAGACGCAGGGCTTCAGGGAAAGTGTCCGGTTTACCGGATTGTCCGCGACATGGGCCTGGGAGATCAGCAGCATTGTGGCGATGACCGGCAGAATGGCCTGGATGCCCGGAAATTCGGGACCTTCATGGATGATCGCGAAGGCCAGGGCAATTGCGGCAATGCCCGCCAGGCTGATCAGGGTCGATATGGGACGCGGAGCCTGCCAGCGCTCGAACGCGACCACACCCAGCAGCGAACCGCCCAGCAGTTCCCAGGCACGCGTCGGCAACAGGTAGAATGCGGCTTCATTGTTAACCGGCGTCAGCAGGATGCAGCCGACGAGGCTGGCGATCAGCAGCGCCAGCGTCCCCAGCAACATGCCCTTCGTCAGTCGGGAGAACCCGAACAGCAGCAGCGGAAACACGAGATAGTACTGTTCTTCCACTGCCAGCGACCAATAGTGCAGCAGGGGCTGTGCGAGTGCGGAGAGGGTGAAATAGTCGCCCTGCAGCAGCAGCTTGACATTGATGACCGAGAAGGCGGCGGCAACGATGTTGGCGCCAAGCGAGGCAATGTCCCGGTCCGTATAGATGAACAGCGCCCCGATTGCGGTTGCCACCAGCACGACCATGAATGCCGGCATGATGCGGGCGATGCGGCGCTTGTAGAAGCGACCGAGCGAGAAGTCGCCGGTAACGATCTCCACCGCCAGGATGCGGGTGATCAGAAAGCCGGAGATGACAAAGAAGATGTCCACTCCGACGAACCCGCCGGGCAGCCAGTCACGCTGAAAGGGAAAGATCACGACTGACAGCACCGCGATGGTACGCAAGCCGTCGATGGCAGGCCGGTATTGCAGGGACTGGTGTGGAAGGGAGGCAGAGGCCGTCATCGTCGTGTGCTTGCCGATCCGTGATTGTCCCGCGCGCTGCTGGCGCGACTTCTATCGACTTCGGACAATCGGGTCCAGAACCTCATCACGCTCAGGTCTTCACCGGCGTCGCCCCGCCGCCGTCGAGAATTTCCTTCAGCGGGATATCGAAGGTCTGCCGCTCGCTGGCGATGGAGGAATCGACCACATCCTCCAGCCCGGCGACAACGCTGCCGGCAACCAGCGGCTGGCTGGTCTGGACCTTGAGCGCCAGCATCAGGTCGTAGAGCGTCAGACCGTCCAGTTCCCGCGCCAGCACCCATCGACCGCGCCGGGTTTCGGCGACATAGCCGGTCTTCTCCAGCTGCGACAGCATCGTTTCCATCAGGTTCGGCGCTGTCCGGATGCGGCGGATGAACGCCTGGGTGCGCACGCTCTCGCCGGACGGATGCACCTTCCGCAGCAGACGCAGGATCTCCACCGCCATGGCCAGCCGCCCGACACGGGGCGCGCGGTCGAGATCGACGCTGCCTCGGCCCTGCCATTCCGGCATTGCCGCCGTGATGGAGGCTCCGGCCAGGGTCACGATCCAGACCAGCCATATCCACAGCAGCAGGATCGGCAGCACCGAGATCGCGCCATAGATTGCCTGATAGGTCGGAAACGCCGTGATGTAGAGGCCGAAACCCGCCTTCAGCGATTCGAACAGCACCGCCGAAAAGATTGCCCCGACAGCCGCATCCCGCAGCAGGACATGCCGGTTGGGAAGGACCACGAACAGGGTCAGGTAGCCCCCGAAGGCCAGGACAAGCGGCACCAGGCGGGCAAGCCGGTTGACGACGAAGCTGATTTCCTGCGCGCCGGTACTGTTCGCCATCGCGAACAATGCGCTGGTCAGGGTCAGGCTGAGCAGGAACAGGATCGGGCCGACGGTCAGCAGTGCCCAGAAGGACAGCAGCCGCGTGACGATTCCCCGGCGTCGCACCACCCGGAAGATCCGGTTGAAGGTCCCTTCGATCGTTACCAGCAGCATGACCGCGGTAACGATCAGGCCGACAATGGCGACAGCGGAAAGCTTGCCGACGTTCTGGCGGAAGGTCCCCAGATATTCGCGCACCACGTCGTTGGCATGGGGTACGAAATTCTCGAAGATGAACGACTCGAGCTTTGCCTCCATGCCGTCGAACGCCGGGAAGGCAGCCAGAATGGCGAAGCAGATCGCCATCAGTGGCACCATCGCCAGCAGGGTCGTGAAGGTGAGCGCGCCCGCGACCTGGGTCAGGTTGTTGTCACCGAAGCGCGTCAGGACATAGCGGGAAAATCCGCCTGCTTCCTTCAGCGCGTAGGTTGCCTGATGGATGGCCTTTTCACGATCCACTGCTTATAAGTCCCCGAAGTCGTTAACGGACGAATCCGACGGTCACCAGGGCACGGTTGCGCGCGGGTGGCCTGTCGCGAAGATAGCGGATACCTTGCGTTCTGCATCACCGACAGTCGAGGGGCTTTGAGCGGAATGAGTAACAGCACGGGGCTGATGGCCGGCAAGAAGGGCCTGATCATGGGTGTCGCGAACGATCGCTCCATCGCCTGGGGGATCGCCCGCGCGGCAGCGGATGCTGGCGCCGAACTGGCCTTCACCTATCAGGGGGATGCGCTGAAACGGCGTGTCGTGCCACTGGCCCAGTCCATCGACTGTGATTTCGTCATGCCGTGCGACGTGACGGATGAGGGCAGCATCAACGATCTGTTCGCCGAGATCGAACGGAAGTGGGGCAAGCTCGACTTCGTCATTCACGCGATCGCCTATGCGGACAAGGACGAACTGAAAGGGCGCTATGTGGATACCAGCGCCGGGAACTTCCGCAATTCGATGCTGATCAGCTGCTATTCCTTCACGGCGATCGCCAACCGTGCCGAACCACTGATGACCGATGGCGGCAGCATGGTCACGCTGACCTACTACGGCGCCGAACGGGTGATGCCGCATTACAACGTCATGGGCGTGGCCAAGGCGGCGCTGGAGGCGAGCGTGCGCTATCTGGCGGTTGATCTGGGGCCGAAGAATATCCGGGTCAACGCGATTTCGGCAGGCCCGATCAAGACCCTGGCTGCTTCCGGCATCGGCGACTTCCGCCAGATCCTGCGCTGGAACGAACTGAATGCGCCCCTGAAGCGCAATGTCACCATCGAACAGGTCGGCAATTCCGCACTGTTCCTGATCAGTCACCTGGGTGAGGGCGTGACCGGAGAGGTCCTGCACGTCGATTCGGGTTATCACGTGGTGGGCATGAAGGCCGTCGATGCGCCCGACATGACCGCCTGACGCTACCGGTTCCATGTCACACAACAGTTTCGGTCACCTTTTCCGGATGACAACCTGGGGGGAGAGCCATGGCCCCGCCCTGGGGTGTGTGGTTGACGGCTGTCCGCCGCTGATCGCGCTGGATGAAGCCGACATTCAGGTCTGGCTCGACCGTCGCCGTCCGGGCCAGAACCGCTTCACCACCCAACGGCGGGAACCGGACGCTGTCCGGATTCTGTCGGGGGTGTTCGAGGGGCAGACCACGGGGACGCCGATCAGCCTGATGATCGAGAACGTGGACCAACGCTCGAAGGACTACTCCGACATCAGCGGCAAGTATCGCCCAGGGCATGCCGACTTCACCTACATGACCAAGTACGGCATCCGCGACTATCGCGGCGGCGGACGCTCTTCGGCGCGGGAGACGGCATCGCGCGTTGCCGCCGGTGCCGTGGCCCGCAAGGTGCTGGGTCCCGGTGTCAGTGTGCGTGGCGCGCTGGTGCAGGTTGGCGACATCGCCATCGACCGCGACGCCTGGGACTGGGACGTGGTCGACCGCAACCCGTTCTGGTGTCCCGATCCGCAGACGGCGGAACGCTGGGAGACCTATCTGGACGGTATCCGCAAGGCGGGCAGTTCGGTCGGCGCGGTGATCGAGGTGGTGGCGGAGGGGCTGCCTGCCGGACTTGGTGCGCCCATCTACGGCAAGCTGGATCAGGATCTGGCCTCCGCCATGATGTCGATCAACGCCGTGAAGGGGGTCGAGATCGGGGAGGGGTTTGCGGCCGCTGCCCTGACCGGCGAGGAGAATGCCGACGAGATGCGCATGCGGGATGGCGCGCCGGCGTTCCTTTCGAACCATGCGGGCGGCATCCTGGGCGGCATCTCGACCGGTCAGCCGATTGTCTGTCGCTTCGCGGTCAAGCCGACTTCCTCCATCCTGCAACCGCGACAGACGGTTGATACTGGCGGCAATGATACCGAGATCATCACCAAGGGTCGCCACGACCCCTGCGTCGGCATCCGCGCGGTGCCGGTAGGGGAGGCGATGATGGCCATCGTGCTGGCCGACCATCTGCTGCGCGCCCGTGCGCAGAACCAGACACCATCCGAAGGGGAGTAGGGGACATGTCCCAGCCTGATTACGTACACGCACTTGATGTGCCGGTGCCGAGCGATGCGGAACTGCCGGAGCGGACCCGGAAGTATTTCGAGATCTGCCGGGAAAAGCTCGGGATGGTGCCGAACGTGCTCGCCACCTATTCCTTCGACGCGGCGAAGCTGGATGCCTTCACCGCCATGTACAACGACCTGATGCTGGGCGAATCCGGCCTGACGAAGCTGGAGCGCGAGATGATCGCCGTCGCCGTCAGTTCCGTGAACAAGTGCTTCTATTGCCTGACCGCACATGGTGCCGCCGTACGCCAGCTCTCCGGTGATCCGGCGCTGGGCGAACTGATGGTGATGAACTATCGCGCCGCAGACCTGCCGCCGAAGCAGAAGGCCATGCTGGATTTCGCGACGAAGCTGACAGAAACACCGCAGAAGATGGAAGACAGCGACCGCCAGGCCCTGCGCGACGCCGGGTTCACGGACCGCGATATCTGGGACATCTCGGCGACCGCGGCCTTCTACAACATGACCAATCGCATGGCGAGCGCCATCGACATGATGCCCAACCGCGAATACCACGCGCAGGCGCGCTGAACCCATGGGATTTGTCGGGCGGTTCCTGAGGGGTATCTGGCTGTTCCTGAAGGCAGGCGTCTTCGTGATCGGACTGCTGGTCGTCGCGGGAATCGTTGCCACGTTGACCCTCGCACCCTGGGAGCAGGCCGACGAGGAGCTGCCCGACAGTGCTCTGCTGGATATCGCGATTGTCGGGGACCTGCCAGAGAAGCCGTCCAGTGGTGACTTTGCCCGTTTCGTGCGCGGCGACGCGATGACGCTGACCCGACTGGTGCGGGTGCTGGACCGTGCAGCGCAGGACAGCCGTATCCGGGCGCTCGACATGGATCTTTCGCTGGCCAACCTGGGCCAGACGGATGTGGAGGCGCTGCTGCCCGCCATCCGGCGTTTCCGGGAAGCCGGGAAACCCGCGCGGGTGTTCGCCGAGAGCTATGATCTCGCACGTTATCGTCTTGCCAGTGGTTTCGACGAGATCTGGATGTCGCCATCCGGAGAGTTCGCTGTCATTGGTGTCGCGCTGGAAATGCCCTATGCGGGGGAACTGGCCGATGACCTGGGAATCAGCCCGCAGATCGAGGCCCGCCGGGACTACAAGACCGCTGCCGACTTCATCCGTCGCCGCGAGATGCAGGGTCCGGTGCGCGCGGCCTTTGCGGAGCTGGTTGCGGATGTTCACCGCTCCGCCCTGAACGACATTGCTGCGGGCAGGGGGCTGGACACGGAACAGGTCCGGGTCCTGGTGGCTGAGGCGCTGCTGAACCCGGCGGCTGCCCTCGCCGGCGGTCTGGTGGATCGTGCCGACTATGCCCGCGTGTTTCATCGTGCCGGGGCAGCAAGCGACGGCGGACAGATCGATTTCGCCACCTACCTGCCCGAACTCGCCCATCCGCTGGACGCGGGCGCGCCGAAAGTTGCCCTGATCACGGCGACCGGCCAGATCATGGGCGGTGAAGGTGGCGGATTCAGCGGCGGTGTCATAACCGACGGGCAACTGATCGAGGAGCTTCAGGCCGCTGCGGATCAACCGGAGATCGATGCCATCCTGATCCGGATCGACAGTCCCGGCGGGGCCTACGGCGCTTCCGATGCCATCCGTGCGGTCATGCGGGAAATCGACAAGCCCATCGTCGCATCCATGGGCAATGTTGCCGGTTCCGGGGGCTATCTCATCGCCATCGGGGCCGATGCCATCGTCGCGCATCCCTCCACCATCACCGGATCGATCGGCGTGATCAGCGGGAAGGTCGTGGTGGCTGATCTGCTGGAAGACTACGGCGTCCGCTTCGAGATCGTGCGCAGTGACCGCAATGCCGCGATGTTCTCACCCTTTGCGCCGTTCACCGCAGACCAGCAGGACCGCCTGGCGCGTCGCGTGGACGAAATCTACGCAACCTTCAAGGATCTGGTGGGTGAAGCCCGCAAGCTGCCGGAGGTTCAGGTCGAGGCTGCCGCCCAAGGGCGGATCTGGACCGGTTCACAGGCGTTCGGGCGCAAGCTGGTCGATGCCACCGGTGGACTCGAAACCGCACTTGGCATCATCCGTCAGCGGCTTGGCGTGGCGGCCGAGCGGGAAGTTCATCTGGTGGAGTTCCCGGGTGGTTCACCGCAAGACCGGTTCCTGGAGGCCGTTCAGGAAGGGTTTGGCGATTTCGCGGCTGTCGCGACCGGCAAGCCCGAAATCAGTGTCGAGAAGCTGAGGGAATATCTGGCGGCCGAGGCCGGTACCCGTCTGATGACACCGGACGTCAGCCTGCGCTGATCAGATCCGGGCCTGCTGCGCCATGATCCGGAATGCCTGTGCGACGGTTTCCTGCCTGATCCAGCCCCGACCGCGATCCGCGAAGAGATGACGCTGATGCACGGTGTCCCTGCCTCGGCGGGCACAGGCGATATGCACCAGACCGACAGGCTTTGTGGCCGTGCCGCCCCCGGGTCCCGCAACGCCGGTCACTGAAACGGCAATATCGGCCCGGCTGTTGCGCAAGGCGCCCTCCGCCATGGCGACGGCCACCGGTTCGGAGACCGCACCATGCTCAATGATCAGGGGAGGCGGGATACCTAGCATGTCCTGCTTGGCTTCATTGGAATAGGTCACGAACCCCCGGTCCACGACATCCGAGGATCCCGCAACCTCCGTCAGGATTCCCGCGATCATGCCGCCCGTACAGCTTTCGGCGGTTGCAAGCATCAGCTCCCGCTCGCGCATGTACGCAAGCAATTCAGCGGCATCCGATATCAGGCGCTCTGTCATCATCCGAACACTCCTGTCGCATACTGTAGCAGAAGCACACAGATTCCGGCAAAGATGCCCGCAACGATGTCGTCAGCCATCACGCCCAGCGATCCCTTCAGCCGCCTGTCGGCCCAGCCGACCGGCCCCGGTTTCCAGATGTCGAACAGGCGGAAGCTGACGAACGCCACCAGATAGCCGACCGGATCAAAGGCCGTGAAGGGCAGCAGCGGAATCCACTGGCCCGCAGCCTCGTCGATCACGATCTCGGACGGGTCATGCATCGTCCTGTGTGCCCGCATGTGCGCCCGCGCCGCCCACAGACCGACGCCAAACGTCACGACTATGGCGACGATCAGCGCGACCTGGCCGCCAAGCCACATGACAAGCCAGCCAACGGGCAATGCGGCCAGGGAACCCCAGGTGCCCGGTGCAGGCCGGATCAGACCGGAATAGCCGAACGTGGCCAGGAATGTTGCGATTCTCTGGATGATCATGAGGCTTCGAAGGTATCCGGATCACGTGGCAGTTCAACGGTGGCGATGGCCTGGGCGGCGATGCCTTCCCTTCGGCCCGTGAAGCCCAGCCTTTCCGTCGTGGTGGCCTTGATGCTGATCCTGTGCACCGGAATCCCCAGAATGGCGGCCACATTCTCCCGCATCGCCTGCCGGTGCGGCTTGATCTTCGGTGCCTCGCAGATGATCGTCAGATCGATGCTGATGACCCTGCCGGCCCTGAGCTGGAGCAGCGATGCGGCATAGCGCAGGAAGATATCCGAATTGACACCCTTCCAGCGATTGTCCTCAGGGGGAAAATGATCGCCGATATCGCCCTCTGCCATCGCCCCCAGGACGGCATCCGTGATCGCGTGCAGGGCCACATCGGCATCGGAATGGCCGGCAAGTCCTTGCGGATGCGGGATCGGCAGGCCGCAGAGCACCATTGCCCTGTCATCGGCAAGACGATGCACGTCGAAGCCCGAACCGGTTCTTGTCTCCACGTTGTTCTGGCCCTTCTGACGCAGCAGGCTTTCGGCCCGTTTCAGATCGTCGGCGATGGTGATCTTGAAGTTGTCTTCCGTCCCCGCAACCACCCGCACCACCATACCCGCAGCGCGCGCCACCGCCACATCATCGCTGAAGGCCTGGCCCGTCATTCTGCCATGCGCGTCGGTGATCGCCGCGAAATCAAAGCCCTGCGGGGTCTGCGCGCGCACCAGATGCTCCCGGTCCTGCGTGCCGACGACCTGATCACCTTCGATACGGCTGAGACTGTCGACCACCGGCAGCGCGGGCAGGACCGCAGGGCTGCTCTCCAGCGCATCGCAGACCCGGGAAATCAGTGCATCATCGATCAGGGCGCGCGCGGCATCATGAATCAGCACATGTGTCGGTGCCGATCCGGCCAGTGCAGCCAGACCTGCCGCGACGGACTGCTGTCGTGTCTCACCGCCGACGACGGGGGGCAGCAGGTCGAGGCCGCTGAGGGCCTGGTCGTAGAGATCCTGCTGTCCGGCACCGATGACCACCAGGACCTGGTCGATGCGCGGATGCGCCAGGAAGGCGGAGACAGTCCGCCGCAGGACCGGTTCGCCGTCCAGCAGCAGATACTGTTTCGGCAATTCGCCGCCCAGGCGTGTGCCGCGACCGGCTGCGACAATCAGTGCAGCTGTTTGCATTGCTTCCTGCCATTGACGGAAAAGGGGGTGGCGCGGGACTTGCGACTGGATTAGCGCGAAAGGTGTGCTGCTCACAAGGGCAGCAATAACTTGCAAGCGCCAGTAGGCTGCCGCATATTTGCACAAGAGTTGCGCACTGTTTGCGATTGAGTGATTTATGAGCATATCTATCGGGCGACACCGGATCAGCGATCCTGTGATGCTGGCACCGATGTCGGGTATCACGGATGCGCCGTTCCGCCGAATGGTGAAGCATTTCGGTGTCGGTCTGGCGTTCGCGGAGATGGTCGCCGGTCGCCATGTCCTGAGTGGTCAGGACCGAACCAGTCGCATGCTTCGCCACGACGGAAGTGGTGTGCAGGCGATCCAGATTGCCGGTCGTGACCCGGCGATCATGGCGAATGCTGCACGTTTCGTGGTCGATCAAGGCGCGGACATCGTCGATATCAACATGGGCTGTCCCGCCAAGCAGGTCACCGGTGGCTATGCCGGTTCCGCACTGATGCGCGACCTGGATCAGGCCCGCAGCATCATCGCGGCGGTGGTTGCCGCCGCCCGGGTTCCGGTCACGCTGAAGATGCGGACCGGCTGGGACGATGATTGCCGCAATGCCCCGGAACTCGCCCGCATTGCGGAGGATCTGGGCGTTCGCATGATCACGGTTCACGGGCGCACCCGCTGCCAGTTCTACAAGGGGCGGGCGGACTGGCGTTTCATTTCGGATGTGAAGCGGGCTGTTGCCATTCCGGTTGTCGCGAACGGAGACATCACGACCGTCGAGGAGGCGCGGACCTGCCTGCAGCAGTCCGGTGCCGACGGTCTGATGATCGGACGTGGCGCCCAGGGGCGACCCTGGTTCCCGGCACAGGTCATCGCGGCCTTGCGCGGTCAGACGTTCACCGTGCCGACGGTGCCTGAGATCGGTGCGCTGCTGCTGACGCACTATCGCGACCTGATCGACAGCGGCGACACCTGGCCGATGGTGCGCATCGCGCGCAAGCATCTCGGCTGGTATTCGGTGCACCTTGATGATCCCGGCGCATTCCGGGCCGAAGTGATGACGGCGGAAGACCCGGACGTCGTTCTGAATGCCGTCGCACGGCATTTCGGGACAGATGCCGACCGGATGGCCGTGCAGGCCAGGGCGGCATGATGGGCCGCATCGATGCCTCCGCCATCCTCGACACGATCCCTGACCCGATACTCGTCGCCGGCAAGGGGGGAGCCATACTGCGCGCCAATCCTGCGGCCGAGGAGTTCTTCGGCATGGGGCAGGCGGCGCTGAAGAAGAATCGCCTGCAGGACATCATCCCCTTCGGCAGTCCGATGCTGTCGCTGTTCGAGCAGATACAGTACAGCACGGGCGCTGTGTCCGAATACGGCATCCTGCTCGGCGGCGCCCGGACGGAGGTCAAGACGGTCAACATCAAGCTGTCGCCACTCCACGATGATTCTGGTGCCGTGGTGATCCAGATCGATGAGCGGTCGATGGCGTCGAAGATGGACCAGTCGCTGGTCCACCGCGGTGCCGCACGGGCTGTCACCGGCATGGCGGCCGTGCTGGCGCATGAGGTCAAGAATCCGCTGTCGGGCATCCGTGGCGCGGCGCAATTGCTTGAGACCAATGCTTCGGAGGAAGACCGCGACCTGACCCGCCTGATCGTTGACGAGGTGGGGCGTATCGTTGCCCTGGTCGATCGCATGGAAGCATTCTCCAGCCCCAGCCCACTGGAAGGCGAGCCGGTGAACATCCATGAGGTGCTGGAACGGGTGCGCCGCCTGGCGGAGAACGGGTTCGCCTCCCACGTCAAGATCATCGAGAACTACGACCCCTCCCTGCCGATGATCCCGGGCGACAAGGACCAGTTGATCCAGGTCTTCCTGAACCTCGTGAAGAACGCTGCCGAGGCGGTACCGCGCAAGAAGGGCGAGATTCACCTGAACACGGCCTACCGTCATGGTGTGCGGCTGGCCCTGCCGGGCAGCCGGGAGCGTATCCAACTGCCGCTCGAGGTCACTGTATCCGACAATGGCGACGGCATTCCCGAGGATCTGAGACCGAATCTCTTCGATCCCTTTGTCTCGACCCGTCCCGGCGGAACCGGGCTGGGACTCGCACTCGTCGCGAAGATCGTTGGCGATCATGGCGGCATCGTGGAGGCCGACAACATGGCCCGCGGTGCCCGTTTCCGGGTTCATCTGCCCGTTGTTCAGAACCGAGGGAAGAGAAAACGATGACACCAGCGTCCATCCTCGTCGCCGACGATGATCGTGGTATCCGTACCGTGCTGAACCAGGCACTGGGACGCGCGGGGTACGATGTGCGCTCGACCGGGAACGCCTCCACATTGTGGCGCTGGGTCTCCGACGGGGCAGGGGATCTGGTGATCACGGATGTGGTCATGCCTGACGAGAGCGGTCTCGATCTGCTGCCCCGCGTCAAGAAGCTGCGGCCTGATCTTCCCGTTGTGGTCATGAGTGCCCGCAACACCCTGCTGACGGCGGTCAAGGCGACGGAGCGCGGCGCCTACGAGTATCTGCCGAAACCCTTCGATCTGAAGGAACTGCTGACCATCGTCGAGCGGGCGCTGAGCGCGCCTACGGGAACCGGTGGTGAAGTGGGGATCGAGGGCGAGGAAGCGATGCCGCTGATCGGCCGTTCCCCCGCCATGCAGGAAATCTATCGCGTCATGGCGCGCCTGATGACGACCGATCTGACCGTCATGATCACCGGTGAGTCCGGCACCGGCAAGGAACTGGTGGCCCGCGCGCTGCACGAATACGGCAAGCGCCGCAATGGCCCCTTCGTCGCCATCAACATGGCCGCGATTCCACGTGAACTGATCGAAAGCGAGCTCTTCGGACACGAGAAGGGCTCCTTCACCGGCGCGCTGCAGAAGAGCTCCGGCCGGTTCGAGCAGGCCGACGGCGGCACCCTGTTCCTGGACGAGATCGGGGACATGCCGCTGGAGGCGCAGACCAGGTTGCTGCGCGTGCTGCAGCAGGGCGAGTACACGACGGTTGGCGGACGTACCTCCATTCGTACCGATGTCCGCATCGTCGCCGCGACCAACCGCGACCTCCGGGTGCAGATCGGCCAGGGGCTGTTCCGGGAGGATCTCTACTATCGCCTGAACGTCGTTCCGATCCGCCTGCCGCCGCTGCGGGAACGTTCGGAGGATATCCCGGACCTGATCCGCCATTTCCTCAATCGCGCGTCGGAGGAGGGGCTGCCCGCCAAGACCGTCGACAGGGACGCCATGAACCGCCTGATCAGCTACCGCTGGCCCGGGAATGTGCGCGAACTGGAGAATCTGGTCCGGCGCTTTGCCGCGCTCTATTCCGACGAGACCATCACGGTCGATATCGTGGAGCGTGAACTGGCCGATCCGCTGCCGTCACCGGCGGAGGAATACAGTCCGGCGTCCGAGAGTCTGGGTTCCGCCATCGAATATCATCTGTCGCAGTACTTCACCGCCCATGGGGAGGATCTGCCTCCGGCCGGGCTGTATGACCGCGTCCTGCGCGAGATGGAAAAGCCGCTGATCAACCTGTCTCTGGCCGCGACGCGGGGCAATCAGTTGCGCGCTGCGGATCTTCTGGGCCTGAACCGGAACACGCTGCGCAAGAAGATCCGTGAACTGGATATCCGCGTGGTTCGCGGTGCCGGTTTCGACTGATACGGATCGCCTGACGCCAAGGCATCAGCCACCCCCTGACGCCCGCAGCCAAGCTGGCCTATAGTCCGGGACGTGTTGAGGCACTGATTCCGGAAACCCATGACCGCGCCCGCCCAAGAATCCAGGACACCTGCCGTGATCCGCCTGCGCAACAGGATGCTGGACATGGAGGTCGGTCGCCTGGGTGCGTTCGGGCTGGCGGCCCTGGCGCTGGGGGCGGGGGCGGCGACCTATGCGACCCTGTTCCGCACCGAGGCGCCGCTGCAGAGCGTCGCCGAACTGCCGCCGCTGCTGATCATCTTCGATGTGCTGGTGCTGGTGCTGCTGGTCGTGGTCATCGTTGCGCGGGTCTGGCGCATCTGGCGGGCGCAGCGGGCCGGCATGGCCGGTGCCGCCCTGCACATGCGCCTGGCGAGCCTGTTTGCCGCCGCGGCGGTGGTTCCCGCGCTGCTGGTCGCGGGGTTCTCCACCCTGTTCTTCGACCTGCGGCTGGAGGGCTGGTTCAGTGAGCGGGCGCAGCAGGCCGTCGCCGAGTCGGTCGCTGTCGCGGAATCGCTGATCACCGAACATCGCGCGACCATCCGCGCCGATGCGCTGGCCATGGCGCAGGATCTCAATCGCGTCGCCGGATCGGTGCAGGACAACCGGAATTTGCTGAACCGTGTTGTCAGTGCCCAGGCCGGTGCGCGCGGGCTGAGCGAGGCCATTGTCTTTGATCGCAGCGGCACCATTCTGGCCCAGACCAGCCTGAGCTCCACGGGTCTTGCCGACCAGGTGCCGCTGTCGGCGATCGAGGAAGCAGACCGGGGCGATGTCGTGATGCTGTCCGACACATCCAACGCCCTGTCACCCAACACGCTGACCGGACTGCCGGATGACAAGTCCGCCGCGCTGATCCTGCTCGACGGGTATCTGGGGGTCTATCAGGTCTACCTCTATGTCGGACGGTTCGTGGAGCCACGGGTGGCGGCACAGGTCCAGCGCGCCCGTCAGGCGGCAGAGGACTATGAACGGCTTGCGGCCCAGCGTTTCGGCTTCGAACTCACGTTCTTCCTGATGTTCGTGGTGGTCACGGTGTTGCTGATGCTCGCGGCCGTCTGGCTGGCGCTGACGTTCTCCACGCGCATCTCCCGGCGGCTTGGTGGCGTCGTGGTGGCCGCCGAAAGGGTGCGGGAGGGCGATCTGGCCGCCCGCGTCGTCAACACCGGAGAGGACGACGAGATCGAGACACTGGGCCGGACCTTCAACCGGATGGCGCGACAGATCGAGAACCAGCAGGCCGAACTGCAACTGGCCAACCGGACGGTGGATGAACGCCGGCGGTTCATGGAGACCGTGCTCGCGGGTGTCACTGCCGGTGTCATCGGGCTGGATACGCGCGGCTTCATCGACGTGCCCAACCGTTCGGCCAGTCGGCTGCTGGGTCTGTCGCAGTCTGATCTTGTCGGACGTCACCTGGACGAGGCCGTGCCTGAGATGGCTGACCTGCTGCGTGATGCGACCGACCGTCCGAACCGGCTGGCGGAAGGCGAGATCAGCATCAGCCGCGAAGGCACGTCGAAGACATTCTTTGTCCGCGTCGGTGCCGAGCGCCGCAACAGCGAGGTGCTGGGCTATGTCGTGACCTTCGACGACATCACGGACCTTGTCTCTGCCCAGCGTATGGCGGTCTGGGCCGACGTGGCGCGCCGCATCGCGCACGAGATCCGCAACCCGCTGACACCGATCCAGCTCTCCGCAGAACGTCTGAAACGGAAGTATCTCAAGCAGATAACGACAGATCCGGAGATCTTCATTCAATGCACCGACACCATCGTCAGGCAGGTCGGTGACATCGGTCGGATGATCGAGGAGTTCTCGGCCTTCGCCAGAATGCCGGCCCCGGTGTTCCGCCCGGAGGATCTGGCGGACCTCATCCGCCAGTCGGCGTTCGCGGCGGAGGTCGCGAACCCCGACATCGACTACCAGCTTGAACTCGAGGCACTCGAATCACCTCTGATCTGCGACCGCAGACAGGTCGCCCAGGTGCTGACGAACGTCCTGAAGAACGCGTCTGAAGCCATTTCAGGCCGGGAGAACGGCACTGAGGCCGGTCGGATACGGGTGACACTGAAATGCCACAATGATGTCGCGGTGATAGCAGTCACGGACAATGGTATTGGACTCCCTGAAACCGCGCGGGACCGCTTGACCGAGCCCTATGTGACCACAAGAGATAAGGGTACCGGATTGGGCTTGGCGATCGTCCGCAAGATCATGGAGGAGCACTCCGGGGTGTTGCAGATTGGTGATGCACCCGACGGACCGGGGGCAGAGGTCCGCCTCTGCTTCCCGCTGAGGCACCCTGCGCCGGAGAGCGATGCGGGCGAACAGGATTTGAGGGTATTGGCGACCGATGGACATACTGATCGTCGATGATGAAGCTGACATCCGGGAGCTGGTCTCCGGAATTCTGGAGGACGAGGGCTACGTCACACGCGTGGCAGGCAATGCGGACGAGGCGCTGGCCGCCGTCAGCGAGCGCGCACCATCAATGGTCATTCTGGATATCTGGCTGCAGGGCAGTCGACTGGACGGGCTGGAGATCCTGGAGGTGATCCAGCAGATGGTGCCTGAGACCCCTATCGTCATGATCAGCGGCCACGGCACCATCGAGACCGCTGTGGCTGCCATTCAGCGTGGTGCCTATGACTTCATCGAGAAGCCGTTCAAGGCGGATCGCCTGACCCTGATCGTCGAACGCGCGCTGGAAGCCACCCGTCTGCGCCAGGAAAATGCAGAACTGCGCAGCCGGGCAGGGCGCAACACCGACCTGATCGGCGAATCCGCGCCAATGGTTTCCCTCCGCAGCGAGATCGAGCGCGTGGCCCCGACCAACAGCCGTGTCATGGTTTCGGGTCCGCCTGGCAGCGGCAAGGAAGTTGTTGCGCGCAACCTGCACAACCGCTCGCGCCGCTCCGGCGGTCCGTTCATCGTGGTCAGCGCGGCCACCATCGAACCCGACCGCATGGAGCTGGAACTGTTCGGGGAGGAAGCACGGCAGGATTCTGCCGGTGGCCCCCGAAAGATCGGGTTGCTGGAACGCGCGCACGGCGGAACCCTGTTCCTCGACGAAGTTTCCGACATGCCGGTGCAGACCCAGAACAAGATCCTGCGTGTCCTGCTGGACCAGACCTTTCAGCGCATCGGAGGCAGTCGTCCCGTCAGTGTCGATGTCCGTGTCATCTCCTCGACGAGTCGGGACCTGCCGCAACTGGTTGAAGAGGGCCTGTTCCGCGGTGACCTGTTTCACCGTCTGAACGTGGTGCCGATCAATGTGCCGCCGCTGCGCAGGGTGCGGGAGGATATTCCGGCCCTGGTCGACTATTTCATGCGGCGCACGGCAGAGAACTCTGGCCTCGCACCGCGCCCGGTGGCGGAGGCAGCCATTGCCGCGTTGCAGGCCTGTGACTGGCCCGGAAATGCACGCCAGTTGCGCAATGTGGTGGAGCGGCTGCTGATCATGGCGCCGGGCGAATCCCGCTCCCCGATCACGCTGGAAATGCTGCCGCCGGACATCACCAATCCGGCTGCGGCCACGCTGCGCCCCGATACGGGCAAGGAGATCATGTCCCTGCCACTCAGGGAGGCGCGGGAGATCTTCGAACGGGAGTATCTGCTGTCGCAGATCGACCGGTTCGGCGGCAATGTCACCAAGACGGCGGCCTTCGTCGGCATGGAGCGCTCCGCCCTGCACCGGAAGCTGAAACTGCTGGGTGTCTCGTCGGAGCGCGGACGGTAGATCGGACAGCATCTCCACCCGTGGGCCGCGTCAGTAGGTTCCGCAGCGGAAAACGGTTCGAATTCCATCACAAGCTGAATCCCACTAGGATGCGTTGTCGGCCCGGACAATTCCGTTCGCGTCGCGATGCTGCAGTCGACGGGTTGGCGTTTCATGAAGGTGATTGTCTGCGGAGCGGGACAGGTCGGGTCCAACATTGCGCGCCATCTGGCGGCGGAGCGCAACGACGTGACCATCATCGACCAGTCCCCTGAACTGATCCGCCGGATCAGTGAGGCATATGACGTCCAGGGGCTGGTGGGCTTTGCCTCGCACCCCGACATGCTGGACCGGGCAGGGGCTGCCGACGCCGACATGCTGGTCGCCGTGACCTTCGCGGACGAGGTCAACATGGTGGCCTGCCAGGTGGCACATTCGATCTTCGATGTGCCGACCAAGATTGCCCGCATCCGGGCGCAGAGCTATCTCCGCCCCTCGTTCTCCAATCTCTTCACCCGTGACCACATGCCCATCGACGTGATCATCTCGCCGGAGCGGGAGGTGGCCGAAGCGGTGAATCGCGCCCTGCACATGCCGGGCGCATTCGACATGCTGCCTTTCGCCGACGATCTGGTCCGGATGATCGGCGTCCATATCGACAATGACTGCCCCATCGCGCACCAGCAGCTTCGTCAGCTCACCGAACTGTTCCCGAACCTGAACATCATCGTCACCGGCATCGTGCGGGCGGGGAAACTGTTCGTTCCCACCTCCGTTGACCAGATGCTGCCCGGGGATGATGTCTACTTCGTGGTCGACACCGACCATGCGGCCCGCGCCATGCCCCTGTTCGGCCATGACGAGAATGAGGCCCAGAGGGTCGTGATCGTGGGCGGCGGCAACATCGGACTCTTCCTCGGCAATGCGCTGGAACACCAGGAAGGCCGGGTCAATCTGAAGATCGTGGAGGCGGACAGGGCACGGGCGGAACTGGTGGCCGAGAAACTGGACAAGGCCGTCGTGATCTGTGGCAACGCGCTGGATACGGAGATCATGGAAGAGGCCAACATTGCCTCCGCCCATGCCATCGTCGCGCTGACCAATGACGACGAGACCAATATCCTTGCATCACTGATGGCCAAGCAGCTTGGCTGTGACACGGCCATCACGCTGGTGAACAACCAGGCCTATCAGTCGCTGGTGGGATCGCTGGGCATCGACGTCGCCATTGACCCCCGCGCCACGACGGTTTCAAGTATCCTGCGCCATGTCCGGCGCGGGCGGATCAAGAGTGTCTATTCGCTGCGTGACGGCGTGGCGGAGGTCATGGAGGCGGAGGCGCTTGAAACATCCGCTCTCGTCGGCAAGCCATTGCGGGAAATCGCGCTGCCGGAGGGGGTCATCATCGGTGCCGTGGTGCGCCGCAAGGCGGTACTGAAACCGCGGGGAACCATGGTCATCGAACGCGATGACCGGGTGATCTTCTTCGCCCTGAGGGAAAGCGTGAAGAAACTGGAGAAGCTGCTGGCCGTCGGTCTCGACTTCTTCTGACAGACCACCATCACATGATGCGCAGGTCGCAGCACAGGCAGGGAAATCGGGCATGGCGCTGACGGCTGTCATAGCGATCTTTGGCTGGTCCACGGTGATCTTCGCCGCAGCCATGTTGCTGCCGATTCCCGTCGCGCTGTTCTACGGGGAGACGGGAACACCCTTCACCTTCCTCGTCTCGGCCCTGATCACGGCCATGGTCGGGGGCGCGCTGACTGTCGTCTCCCTGAGTTCCACGCATCGCCGTACCGGTCGGCGGGAGGCATTTCTGCTCGCCGTCATGATCTGGGTCATGCTGCCGGTCTTCGGTGCCCTGCCGTTTCTGACGGTTGCCGATCCGCTGGATGCCTTCCTGGAATCCATGTCCGGTCTCACGACCACCGGTTTCAGTGTCTTTGACACGCCTGAAGCGCTGCCGCGGTCGCTGCTGTTCTGGCGGGCCGAGTTGCAGTGGATGGGGGGGCTGGCCACCATCATGCTCGCCGTCGTGCTGCTGGGCCTTTTCGGCCTGGGCGGGCTGGCGGTATACCGCAGCGCCATTCCGGCCGGCGACAGCACGGCGCTCTCGGGACGCCTGAAGGACACACTCTCCGCGATCTGGTGGGTCTACAGCATCATGACGCTGACCTGTGCGCTGCTGCTCTGGCTCAGCGGCGTGCGGCCATTTGATGCCCTCTGCTATGCCATGAGCACGATCTCGACGGGCGGCTTCGTCACCTCGTCCGAGGGTGTGGCCGGGTTCTCCTCCATCAGCATGGCGATCCTGGTCGTCTTCATGTGGGGCTCGGCACTGAACTTCACGCTGCACTGGGCGGCCTGCCACGGTCGGTGGCGGGTCTATTACGCCGATCCCGAGTTCAGGGCCTTCGGCCGGCTCTGCCTGATATCGGCGGCGCTCATCGCGCTGGTTCATGCGTCAGCCACGGGCGGCGATCCGCTGGAATCGCTGGGGGCCGCACTTTTCTCGGTCGCGTCCGTCGCCTCGACGACAGGTTTCGTGGGACTTTCCATGGAGTCCGGTGTGATCGACGTTCCCTGGCCGACCGGCGTGTCCGTTGTCCTGCTGACCCTGATGATGATCGGCGGTGCCGCAGGCTCGACAGCGGGGGGCTTCAAGCTCATGCGCTTTGCGCTGCTGATCCGCCAGGGCGGCGCCGAACTGGCGCGCCTGTCGTTTCCGAACGGCATCAAGCTGGTCAGCTATGGCGGATATCGTGTTGAATCCGCTGTCTTAAGGTCGGCCTGGAACTATGTGATCCTGTTTGCCATTTCGGTTGCTGTTCTGGCCTTGCTGATCGATCTGGATGGGCACGACCTGCCGACCGCGCTCGCCCTGGCCATTGGTGCCATGAGCAATGCGGGGCAGGCGGCGACCTATGTCACTGTGGAGGCAATCTCGATCGTCGGTCTCGACCCGGTGTCCAAAATAGGTATCGTGATCGGCATGCTGGCGGGCCGTCTGGAACTGCTGGCGCTGATCGGTCTGTTCATGCCGTCGTTCTGGGGGCGGTAGGCCGCCAGTCCTTGCAAGAGCTTCAACAGGTACGGGATCAACACAGTGGGCAGAGTGGCATTCGTGAACGGCCAGTACGTTCCGCATGGTCTGGCAAGCGTGCATGTGGAGGACCGGGGCTATCAGTTTGCCGATGGCGTCTATGAGGTGATTCCCGTCATCGCCGGCAAGCAGATTGACGGGATCGGCCATCGCGAACGTCTTGCACGCAGCCTTCGGGAACTGCGCATCACGCCGCCCATGACCGACCGTGCGCTCGCGCTGGTGATCGAGGAAGTGATCCGTCGTAACCGGGTCCGCACCGGACACGTCTATCTGCAGATCACACGCGGTGTCGCGCCGCGGGACCACGCATTCCCGGCGGACCCGGAGTCGGCGATTGTCGTCTACGCCAACAGCAAGCCCGCAGGCGGCCTGGGCAAGCAGGCCGAAGTTGGGGTGCAGGTCATCACCGCACCGGACCAGCGCTGGGCGCGGTGCGACATCAAGACCGTGGGGTTGCTGCCCAACTGCCTGGCCAAGCAGTCCGCGCGGGAGGCCGGTGCACATGAGGCCTTCATGTATGATGCGGATGGCTACGTGACCGAGGGCAGTTCCACCAACGCCTGGATCGTTGACGGCGAGGGTCGGCTGGTCACCCGGCCCGTCAGCCATGACATCCTGAACGGCATCACCCGCCTGTCCCTGATCAGCCTGGTCGAGGGGGAGGGGATAGAGGTTGTCGAACGTCCCTTCACGGTCGAGGAGCTGAAGAGCGCGCGGGAGGTGTTCCTGACCAGTGCATCCGCCCTCGCCACACCTGTTGTCCAGGTGGATGACCGTGTGATCGGCAACGGGCGTCCCGGCAGTGTGACATCCCGTCTGGTTGAGATATTTCGCAACTATGTCGCGTCGGAACAGGTTGACGCGGCGGCAGGAAAGACCATCTGAGTCCCACTGACAGTTGTGGTGCGTCCTCGCTCAGGTTGATGCCCCGGCAGCAGCGGTTTGCCGCTATGCAAAATGGTGGCTTGTGTGCGGGGCAGCAAAAATCCCAGTGTAGAGTTGTATAGTAGCTCTTCCGGTTGCACGTGTTCGAGGCTTCCAAGAAGCCGGTGCGGGCCGGAACAAAAAGAAGGAACGACGCAAATGGCAAGCGAGCGTCCGCAGAATGTACAGGATGTATTCCTGAATCATGTTCGGAAGAACAAGGTGCCGGTCACCGTGTTTCTGGTGAATGGCGTCAAGCTTCAGGGCATGATCAGCTGGTTCGACAATTTCTGTGTACTGCTGCGCCGGGACGCCCAGGTTCAACTTGTCTACAAGCATGCGATTTCCACGGTAATGCCTTCACAGCCTGTCGACCTTTTCGAGCATATTCCGGCACCGTCTGCATGATGGTCTGCGCCGGAACCCTCTGGAAAGACTGACATTTGACTGAACAACATGGAACGGGTGCCGTTGGTGCCCGAACGCTGCTGATCGATCCCTGGTTGCCGATGGAGGCAACACGGGAGCCTTCGGTGGCGCTGGAGGAGGCTGTTGGCCTCTGTGACGCCATCCAGCTGGATGTGCGCCACGCGGAATCCCTGCGTCTCGACAATCCCCGCCCGTCGACCCTGATCGGCGGCGGCAAGGTGGCCGAGATCGCGGCCGCCGTGGAGGCACAGGAACTGGAACTGGTCGTGGTCGACGCCACTCTCTCGCCGACGCAGCAGCGCAATCTGGAGCGGGCGGTCGGGGCGAAGGTGATCGACCGTACCGGTCTGATTCTGGAGATATTCGGTGCCCGGGCCCGCACGCGGGAAGGGCGGCTGCAGGTCGAACTCGCACATCTGCAGTACCAGCGTTCCCGCCTGGTGCGGTCCTGGACCCATCTGGAACGGCAGCGCGGCGGTGCAGGATTCCTCGGCGGCCCGGGTGAATCGCAGATCGAGATCGACCGGCGTCTGATCGATGAACGTATCGTGCGACTGAAATCCGACCTGGAACACGTCAAGCGCACCCGCGGCCTGCACCGGAAACCCCGACAGGACGTGCCGTTCCCGGTCGTGGCGCTGGTTGGCTACACCAATGCCGGCAAGTCCACGCTGTTCAATCATCTCAGCGGCGCGAAGGTCTATGCCCGTGACCAGCTCTTCGCGACACTGGACCCGACGATGCGGGCCGTGACCCTGTCGGACGGGCGCCCGGTGATCCTCTCCGACACGGTGGGGTTCGTTGCCGACCTGCCGACCCAGCTTGTCGCCGCCTTCTCCGCGACGCTGGAGGAGGTGGTGGAGGCCGACATCATCCTGCATGTCCGCGATGCCGCCCAGCCGGACAGCCAGGCGCAGGCCGCCGATGTGGCTGGCGTGCTGGAGGGACTGGGCATCGACCCCGGCGACACACCGCGGATCGTGGAGGTCTACAACAAGATCGACCTGCTGGATGCGGAGACCCGACAGGCTGTGGCTGACGAGGCTGCGGCACGGAAGTTCCCCGGCGTGCTTGTCTCCGCGATCACGGGGGAGGGGCTGGATGATCTGGCGGCAGAAATCGCCCGCCGCATCGCCCGCACCAAGGTCGAGGTCGTGACGACGGTCGATCCCGCCGATGGCGCGTCTCTCGCCTGGCTCTACCGGAACAGCGAGATCCTGTCGCGGCAGGACGGGGAACAGGCGATCAGCCTGACGGTCCGCATGTCCCCGGCCGACGCCGGACGCTGGGCCAAGGAGCATCCCGGATCATGAAACTGGCCCCGTTGCATGATCGCTTCGGGGTGGAGGTCCTGGATGTTGACGTGCGCCAGGTGCGTGCGGGGCCACTTTTCGGGCGGATCAGGGCAGCGTTCGAGGAACACTCCCTGCTGCTCTTCCGGAACCAGGACCTCGATGATGCGGCGCACCTTCGCTTCGGCGCGCTATTCGGTCCGGTCGAGGATCGCTCCATGGGCGCGAATGGGCCTGATCCGCGGATGGACAATGTCACCAACCGGCTGGCCGACGGAACCGTCGCTGCGCCTGACAGCCTGCATACCCTCAATCTGACCGGGAATCAGCTCTGGCACACCGACAGCACCTTCCTGCCGGTGCCAGCGCTCGCCAACCTGCTGGCGGCCCGTGTCCTGCCGTCGGAAGGTGGCGAGACGGAGCTGGTGTCCACCCGCGTCGCCTGGGCCGACATGCCGCGGGACCTGAAGGCACGGACGCAGGGGGCCATATTCAGACACAGGCTTGCGCACTCGCGGGCACGCATCTCCGGGGAACTTGCCGCTCGCCCGGAAATGAACCGCTGGGGCGACCAGCTCTGGCGGTCGCTTTGGCGCAACCCCGTGAATGGCACGGACTCGCTCTATATCGCCTCCCACGCCTGTGGTGTCGAAGGCATGGAACCGGATGCAGGGCTGGCCCTGATCGATGAACTGATCGATTTCGCCACGCGCCCGGCCATGGTCTACAGCCATGTCTGGCAACCGGGAGACCTGCTGGTATGGGATGAACGCGCCACCCTGCACCGGGGGCGGTCCTGGCCCTATGAGCAGGAACGCACGCTGGCCAGCATCTGCATCTCCGCCGGTGCCCGCGACGGCCTCGCGAGTGTCACGCCTTGGGCAGGTCCGGTTCCTCCGCCACGTGCCGGCCGAAGTCGGGCACATCGGTTTCCTGACCCGCGTCGATGATCGCGCGACGGATGTCGCGGGTGCGGGTGAACAGGTCGAACAGGGCGTCGCCGTCGGACCAGCGGATCGCCCGTTGCAGGGCGGCCAGATCCTCCGTGAAGCGGCCCAGCATCTCCAGCACGGCCTCCCGGTTGTTCAGGAACACGTCGCGCCACATGGTCGGGTCAGACGCGGCAATGCGGGTGAAATCGCGGAAACCGGCGGCTGAGAACTTGATCACCTCGGACTTCGTGACCGCCTCCATGTCATCCGCCGTGCCCACGATGTTGTAGGCGATCAGATGCGGGATATGACTGGTGATGGCCAGCACCTGATCGTGGTGCTTCGTGTCCATGGTCTCCACCAGAGCGCCCATCGCAACCCAGAAGCTGCTCAGACGTTCGGTCGCTTCGGCATCGCCCCCGGGAAGGGGCGTGAGGATGCACCAGCGACCACGGAACAGGCTGGCAAACCCGGCATCCGGCCCGGAATTCTCCGTGCCTGCGATCGGGTGTGCCGGAACGAAGTGGGCGTGCGAAGGAACATGCGGTCCGACCGCGCGAACGACACCATCCTTCACCGACCCGACATCGGAGAGGATTGCGCCCGCCTCAAGGGCAGGTCCGACTTCCGCCGCCACGGTGCCCATGACACCGACCGGTGTGCAGATAATCACCAGATCGGATCCGACCACGGCCTCCGCATTGCTCGCGAAGGCCTGGTCCACCAGGCCGGAACGCAGGGCCCGTGCCCGATGGTCGGCATCGGGCGTAGCACAGACGATCTCCTCCGCCAGCCCGTCCACCCGCGCGGCGCGTGCAATGGACGAGGCGATGAGGCCGATCCCGATCAGGGTCAGCCGCCGAAACGGAATGAAATCACTCATCCTTCGGTCAGGAACTGCTGCAGGGCCGCAACAACCGCCTCATTGTCCGCCTTGGTGCCGATGGTGATGCGCAGGGCTTCAGGCAGCCCGTAGCCGCCCATCTGGCGCAGGATGATGCCGCGCGCCCGCAGGTAGGCATCCGCCGCATTCGCCTGATCCGGGCCACCGGGAAAGCGGGCGAGGACGAAATTGCCGATGGACGGCGGCACATCGAAGCCAAGAGCCTGCAGCTTGTCGGTCATCCAGGGCAGCCAGCGGTCGTTGTGCGCCCGTGCCGCATCCAGATGCGCGGTATCCTCCAGCGCGGCAATCGCCGCCGCCTGCGCCATCAGGTTGGTGTTGAACGGCCCCCGTGCACGATGCAGCACGCTGATGATCTCCGGTGCCGCATAGGCCCAGCCGACCCGCAGTCCGGCCAGTCCGAAGATCTTGGAGAAGGTGCGCGTCATGATGACATTGTCATGCTTCGCGACCAGCGCCGCGCCGGAGTCGTAGTCGTTCTTGCCGACGTATTCGGCGTAGGCCGCGTCGATGACCAGCAGGATGTCGTCGCGCAGGCCGTCGCGCAGGCGCGCAACCTCGTCACGCGACAGGTAGGTTCCGGTCGGATTGTTGGGGTTCGCGAGAAACAGGATGCGGGTGCGTGGCGTCACTGCGGCCAGCAGCGCATCGACATCGGCGCAGAAATCCGTCTCGGGCGCCGCGACCGGGGTTGCCCCGTTTGCCATGGCGGCGATCGGGTACATCAGGAAGCCGTGACGGCTGTAGAGCACTTCGTCACCGACACCGGCATAGGCGGAGGTGATCAGACCGATCAGCTCATCGGAGCCATTGCCACAGATCAGATTGTCCGCGGGCAGGCCGAAACGCTGCCCCAGCATCTGCCGCAGGCGCACCGCCCCGCCGTCCGGATAGCGATGCACCGTCTCGGCCATTTCCTTCAGGGCCGCGATGGCGCGCGGGCTGGCACCCAGCGGCGTCTCGTTTGCGGACAGCTTGCGGACGTTGTCCAGACCCTCAAGCTCCGATTCACCCCCCTTGTAAGGGGTGATCTGCATCAGGCCGGGTTGTGGTGTTGGCGTGGTCATGGCGGCAAACCTCAGGATAGCACCTCGGCACGGGACAGGACCGTGCAAGGGCGCGATAGCACTGCAAGGGCGCAGGGTCCAGAGCGGCGTCAGCCCCGGCTGTCGAGCATCCCGACTGGCCGGGCCGCGGCCCCGATCGGAATGGCCCGGTGGATCTGGCCTTCCGACTGTTGCTCCAGTGCGGCGATGCGGGGGTCACCACGACTGACGAAACCATCGATCTCCAGCAACTGCTTGAAATCATCCTCCCGGCCGCTGGTCGCGATCACGTGGCCGGAAAGACCATGCCGGTCCAGCAGGCCGCCGAGGCGGGTCCGGCTGAGCTCAGGGTCGGTCTGCACGACCACATAGCTGGTGTCGTCGCCGGATTCCTCCGCCGGATAGGTCGCGACGACCATCAGCTTGCGGTCCTCGAAGTGGCCCGTGGCGCTCTCGAAGAACGGCAGTGCGGTGACGACGCTGGCCGAAAGGTCGGATGTAGCCATGTGCGGCCACCAGGGTGACGGAACATCGTGATCCGGCCAGGGCAGGACGCCGATGGTACCCGGCGTCTCAAGCTCCTGCAGGACTCGCTGTGCGCTGCCGCACAGTGTGATGGGGGCAATGGTGCCGAAATGGTTCCGAACCACGTCCCAGTGGCTGATGGACCGCTCCGGCGCATGCAGCGCGATGCGGAAGGGGGACTGCATCTGGCAGGCATCGGCGATCAGTTCGCGCCAGATGCGGGCGACCGAGGCGACAGGCATGGCACCGTCATGTCGCTTGACCAGGGCACGGATGACATTGGCCTCCCGGCCCGGACGCACGATCGGCGCGGCGGCACCGCCGGAGGCACGCTTGGCCAGCCCGACACGCTTCACGACCGCGGCGCGCTCCCGCAACAGGGCGTGCAGCTCCTGATCGATCCGGTCGATGTCGGCCCTCAGCTTGTCCAGGCTCGCGTTGGCTTCATCAGCCATGCCCATCTTGCTCCCTCATGCTCGCACGGTCCCGCTGTCCTGGGACCGTCTCCCCTGCGGCGCGGGAGGATAATGGCAAGCTTGGATTCCGAAAACACAATTCGATGCGGCATGTGACGCCGACACGTCCGGTGATTGCTGGACAAGGCGGGAAGCCGCTGATACTCCAGCGTCAAGCGCCGTACCGCACGAGGGATTGCCGAGCATCATGAGCACCAACAAGAAGCCGCTGGTCGTTGTCACCCGCAAGCTGCCCGATCCGATCGAGACCCGGATGATGGAGCTGTTCGACACCCGCCTGAACCTCGATGACACGCCGATGACGAAGGCGGAACTGATCGAGGCCGTGAAGGTTGCCGATGTCCTTGTCCCCACGGTGACGGACCGGATCGATGCCGCCATCCTCAGCCAGGCCAACCCGAACCTGAGGCTGATCGCCAGCTTCGGCACGGGCGTGGACCACATCGACCTTGCCGGCGCGCGCCAGCGGGGGATCACTGTCTGCAACACGCCGGGTGTGCTGACCGAGGATACCGCCGACATGACGATGGCGCTGCTGCTGGCCGTGCCGCGCCGCCTGACCGAGGGTGAGCGCAAGCTCAGGGAAGGGGACTGGCAGGGCTGGTCACCGACACAGATGCTGGGTCACCGGATCTGGGGCAAGCGCCTCGGCATCATCGGCATGGGCCGGATCGGCACTGCCGTCGCCCGCCGTGCCCGCGCTTTCGGCCTGTCGATTCACTATCACAACCGCCGCCGCCTGCACGAAAGCATCGAGAAGGATCTGGAGGCGACCTACTGGGAGAGCCTGGACCAGATGCTGGCCCGCATGGACATCATCTCCGTCAACTGCCCGCATACGCCCGCGACATACCATCTGCTCTCCGCCCGGCGCCTGAAGCTGATGCGGCCGACGTCGTATCTGGTGAACACCTCCCGCGGCGAGGTGATCGACGAGAACGCGCTGACACGGATGCTGCGGGCAGGCGACATCGCCGGAGCGGGGCTGGACGTGTTCGAGCATGAACCCGCCGTGAACCCGAAGCTCCTGGCGCTCGACAATGTCGTGCTGCTGCCGCACATGGGCTCCGCGACCATCGAGGGACGTGTGGACATGGGCGAGAAGGTGCTGATCAACATCAAGACCTTCGTTGACGGCCACACCCCGCCGGACCGGGTACTGCCCGACCTCTGAGAGCGGACGCGGGTATCGGCGGGAAGCAGCAGGGCCACGCAATGGATGACCTGACGCAACGTGCCGCCGATCTCGATGCCGCCGACCCGCTTTCCGGCTGGCGGGAACGTTTCACCATTCCCGCGGGGCTGGTCTATCTGGATGGCAATTCCCTCGGGGTGCTGCCTTGCAACGTTCCGGCACGGGTGGCGGACGCGGTCTCGCGCGGCTGGGGTGAACAGCTCATCCGGGGCTGGAACGCGGAAGGCTGGATGGACCTGCCACGCCGCATCGGCGACCGGATTGCCGGACTGATAGGCGCACCCGAGAGTTCGGTGATCTGCGCCGATTCGACTTCCATCAATCTCGCCAAGGTCTTGCAGGCCGCTCTTGCCATGGTACCGGAACGCCAGGTGGTGCTCTCCGACACCGGCAATTTCCCGACCGACCTGTATGTGGCGCAGGGTCAGCTCGGCCGGGCAGGGACATTGACGACTGTCGCGCCGGAGGATGTTGCGGCTGCCATGACGCCGGATGTCGGGGTCCTGATGCTGACACAGGTCGACTACCGATCCGGGCGACTGCACGACATGCATGCCCTGACCGCCCGCGCCCGTGATCTTGGCATCGTGACGATCTGGGACCTGGCGCACTCGGCGGGTGCCCTGCCGGTCGATCTTGCCGGAGCCGGAGCGGATTTTGCCGTCGGCTGCGGCTACAAGTATCTCAATGGCGGCCCCGGCGCGCCGGCGTTCCTCTATGTGCGCCCCGAACTGCAGAATCAGGTGAACAGCCACCTGACCGGCTGGATGGGCCACGCAGCGCCTTTTGCGTTCGATCCGGACTATCGTCCCGCAGAAGGCATCGACCGGTTCCGGGTCGGCACCCCGGCTATCCTGTCGATGGTCGCCATGGATGCGGCGCTGGATGTCTGGGACGATGTGGACATGCAGGCCGTGCGGGCAAAGTCTCTTGCCCTAGGCGATCTGTTCATCGCCTGCATTGACCGGTTCGCCGGCGACCATGATCTGCGCCTGGCCAGCCCACGCGACGGCGACAGCCGCGGATCACAGGTGTCATGGCACTGTCCTGATGGCTACGCCGTCATGCAGGCTCTGATCGACCAGGGCGTGATCGGCGACTTCCGGGAACCGGACGTGATCCGCTTCGGCTTCACGCCGCTCTATCTTTCGTTCGCGGATGTGCTGAAGGCCGCGAAGACGCTGGAGGACATCCTGCGCAACCGGACCTGGGATCAGCCGCGGTTCCATGCACGCGCCAAAGTGACCTGATAACGGAAGCGGTTGAGACGTTTACAGCGTCGGCGGACGCCCTATCCTTTGAAAAACAGTGAACCACCCCGAGAGGAAACGAGACATGGCTGAAGCGTTTGTATGTGAGGCAGTGCGGACACCGTTCGGACGCTTTGGCGGCGGGCTGAAGACTGTACGCGCCGACGATCTGGCGGCTCACCCGCTGAAGGCGCTGAAGGAGAAGCTGACCGGCGTCGACTGGGACGCCGTGGATGACGTGATCTACGGCTGTGCCAATCAGGCGGGGGAGGACAACCGCAATGTCGCCCGCATGGCCTCCCTGCTGGCCGGCCTGCCGGAGAGTGTTCCCGGCTCCACCATCAACCGGCTCTGCGGGTCGTCCATGGATGCCGTCGGTACGGCAGCACGCGCGGTGAAGGCAGGCGAGGCGGAACTGATGATCGGCGGCGGTGTCGAGAGCATGACCCGCGCGCCCTTCGTCATGGGCAAGGCGGACAGCGCGTTTTCCCGCTCGGCACAGATGTATGACACCACCATCGGCTGGCGGTTCGTCAATCCGCAGATGAAGAAGATGTACGGCGTCGATTCCATGCCGGAGACGGCGGAGAACGTGGCCGCCGATTACCAGATCAAGCGCGAGGATCAGGACGCCTTTGCCTTCCGCAGCCAGCAGCGCGCGGCGAAGTCACAGGCGGACGGTATCTTCGCGGAGGAGATCGCGGCGGTGACCATCCCGCAGCGCAAGGGCGATCCTGTCGTTGTGGCCGATGATGAACATATTCGCGGCGGTACCACGCTGGAGGCCCTCGCCAAGCTGCCCGCGCCGTTCCGTGAAGGTGGCTCCGTGACCGCAGGCAATGCCTCAGGCGTGAATGACGGCGCCTGCGCCATGATGATCGCGACGGAGGCGGCGGCAGCCCGCAATGGCCTGACTCCGCGTGCGCGCATCCTCGGCATGGCGACCGCCGGTGTGCCTCCCCGGATCATGGGCTTCGGTCCGGCCCCGGCGTCGGAGAAGGTGCTGGCACAGGTGGGGCTGACCATCGCCGACATGGACGTCATCGAACTGAACGAGGCCTTTGCCGCCCAGGCACTGGCCGTGACCCGTCAGCTCGGCCTGCCCGATGATGCTGATCACGTGAACCCGCATGGCGGTGCCATCGCCCTCGGCCATCCGCTGGGTGCCAGCGGCGCGCGCCTGATCCTGACAGCCGTCAACCAGTTGCACCGCACCGGCGGCCGCTATGCGCTCTGCACCATGTGCATCGGCGTCGGGCAGGGCATTGCCATCGTGCTGGAGCGGGTCTGAGCCTTCCTGCGCGGCGGTTTCGGTCGAACGACTCAGCCGCGCAGGCTTGCGCCTACTGACTTGGCCATGTTGGCGATGACCTTTTCGCCGACCGCGTCGATTTCCTTGTCGGTCAGCGTGCGGTCCATGGGTTCCATTCGCACGGACATGGCCACGGACTTGGCATCCGCGCCGATGCGCTCGCCCTCGTAGAGGTCGAAGATGTCCACCGCCGTGATCAGGTTGCGATCGGCACCGCGGGCGGCGCGGATCATGTCGGCGACGGCCACATCGCGGGCAACGACGAAGGCGAAGTCGCGCGTCACGGCCTGGAAGTCGGAGACGGTCAGCGGCGGGCGCGTCGTCTTGCGACCGGCCTTCGGCTGCGGGATGGCATCCATGAACACCTCGAACCCGACCAGCGGCCCCTTGATGTCCAGTTCCTCCAGCACCGCCGGATGGATTTCGCCGAACTGCGCCAGCCGCAGCTTCGGACCCAACTGGATGACGCCCGAACGGCCCGGGTGATACCAGGCGGATGCACCGCGCGCGATCTGGACCTTGGACGTGTCCAGCCCGACGGCGTTCAGCAGGGCCTCCGCGTCGGCCTTGGCGTCGAATGCGTCCACGGCGCGGGGGCTGGCGGCCCAGTGACGGTCGCCGGTACGTCCGCGCCGTATGCCGCCGGCCACCGTGTCCTGCCCGTCAGGGGCATCGCTGCGGTACTGCGGACCGACCTCGAACAGGGCGATGTCGCCGTTGCCCCGTGCTGCATTGCGTGCGGCGGCGGTGATCAGGTTGGGCAGCAGCGACGGCCGCATGCAGTCCAGATCAGCGGAGATCGGGTTGGCGAGCCGCAGGGTCGCGTCGCCGCCACCGAACAGTTCCGCCTGCGCCTTCGGCAGGAACGACCAAGTCACGCATTCATACATGCCGCGCGCGGCCAGCGCCCGGCGGGCGGTGCGCACGTTGCGTTGCCCGGCCGTCAGGGAAGGGGTCGCCACGTCGCTGAGACGCGGCAGCTGCACGGTCTCGATATGGTCATAGCCGAAGATGCGAACGACATCCTCGACCAGGTCGGCTTCGCCATCCACATCGATGCGCCAGCTCGGCACGCTGACCTGCATGTCCTCGCCCTCACCTTCGACGCCGAAACCGAGGTCGCTCAGGATACGGCGGGTCTCTGTCTCCGGCACCTGCACACCGCCCAGGGAGGCGATTCGGCTCTGGCGCAGGCGCAGGGTGCGTGACTGGTCAGGAATCGCACCCGTCTGCACGATGTCACTGGCCTCGCCACCGCAGAGCGTGGTCACCAGACGCGCCGCGACATGGATGCCCCAGGCCACGCTTTCCGGGTCGACGCCGCGTTCGAAGCGATAGCGGGCATCGGAATCGATACCGTGCCGCCGACCGGTCTGGGCCGTGCGAACCGGATCGAACCAGGCGCTCTCGATGAAGACGTTCACCGTCTCCGCCGTACAGCCGTTCGCCGCGCCACCCATCACGCCACCGAAGCCATGGGCGCCGGAGTCGTCGGCGATGACGCATTCGGTGCCCGCCATCTCGTAGGTCCTGTCGTCCAGCGCGACGAAGGACTCGCCTTCGCGTCCCAGACGGACCTGGATGTCGCCCTGCACCTTGTCCGCGTCGAAGACATGTAGCGGGCGGCCAAGGTCGTAGGTGACGAAGTTGGTGATGTCGACCAGTGTCGAGATCGGGCGCAGGCCGATGGCCTTCAGCCGTCGCTGCATCCACTCAGGGCTCGGGCCATTCCTCACACCACGGACGTAGCAGCCGTGAAAAACCGGGCAGGCATCCGCCGTCGCCGGATCGTCGAAGGTGAAGCGTACCCCGATGGGGGAGGGGAAGGCACCGCCGACTGGGCTGCGGTCGAACGGCTTCAGGGTGCCCAGTCCGGCAGCGGCCAGATCGCGGGCGATGCCGTGGATGCCGAGGCACTCCTGGCGGTTCGGCGTGATCGCCACCTCGATCACCGGATCGTCCAGCCCGACGACACCGGCGAACGGCACACCCACGGGTGCGTCTGCGGCCAGTTCGATGATGCCGTCATGTTCGTTCGACAGCCCCATCTCCCGCTCTGACACCAGCATGCCGTTGGAGTCGACACCGCGGATCTTCGTCGGCTTCAGGGTAAGGCCGGTGCCCGGAATGGTCAGGCCGGAGCGGGCGAAGACGCCCTTCATGCCCGTCCGCGCATTGGGCGCGCCGCAGACCACCTGCTCGATACCGCTGCCGGTATCGACCTTGCAGACGCGCAGCCGGTCGGCGTCCGGGTGCGGCACGGCCTCCACCACATGGGCCACTGTGTAGTCGGCCAGTTCGGCGGCGCGGTCAGTGACGCTCTCCACCTCCAGCCCCACGGCGGTCAGCTTCTCCAACACCTGTTCCAGGGTCGCATCTGTCTCCAGATGATCCTTCAGCCAGCCAAGGGTGAGTTTCATCGGCTCAGCCCCCCGCCCAGCGATGGCACATCTGTCGGCTGGAACCCGTAATGGCGCAGCCAGCGGACATCCGAATCGAAGAAGGCGCGCAAGTCAGGGATGCCGTACTTCAGCATCGCGATCCGGTCGATGCCCATGCCCCAGGCAAAGCCCTGCCACTCTTCCGGGTCCAGCCCGCAGGCGCGCAGGACGTTCGGGTGGACCATGCCGCAGCCGAGGATTTCCAGCCAGTCGGTGCCTTCACCGATGCGGATCTGGCCCTTGTCGAAGGAACAGCCGATATCGACCTCCGCGGACGGTTCCGTGAAGGGGAAATAGCTGGGGCGGAAGCGCATCCGCACCTCGTCCAGTTCGAAGAAGGCGCGGCTGAAGGCTTCCAGCGTGCCCTTCAGATGTCCCATGTGCAGGTTCCGGTCGATCACCAGCCCCTCGATCTGATGGAACATCGGCGTATGGGTCATGTCGGAGTCGGAACGGTAGGTGCGGCCCGGAATGACGATGCGGTGCGGCGGGTCCTGCGTCTCCATGGTGCGGATCTGCACCGAGGAGGTATGAGTCCGCAGCAGCATCCGCTCCCCGTCGTCCTTCGGATCGAAGAAGAAGGTGTCGTGCATGTCCCGCGCCGGGTGGGCCGGCGGGAAGTTCAGGGCCGTGAAGTTGTGGAAATCATCCTCGATGTCCGGCCCTTCGGCGATGGCGAAGCCCATGTCGGCGAAGATCTCGGTGATCTCGTCCACCACCTGGCTGACCGGATGGATGCGGCCCGTCACCTCGGGCCGGGCGGGCAGGGTGATGTCCACCTGCTCCGCGGCCAGGCGCACTTCCAGCTCCGCGCGCTTCAGGGCGGTGCGGCGGTCGTCGATGGCCTGGTTGAGGGAATTCTTCAGCGCGTTCAGGCGCGGGGCGACCTGCTGGCGCTCGGCGGGGTCCATCTTGCCCAGGCCACGCATGACCTCGCTCAGACGGCTCTTCTTCCCCAGGGTGGCGACACGTGCCGCCTCCAGATCGCCAAGATTTGCGGCGTCCGTGATCTGGCCGATCAGGTCGGCCTCAAGCTTCTCGATATCCATTGTTCAACGCTGCTCGCTGTGGGTCCGGCGGGAACAGGCCCGAACCGCATTCAGGTACGGGCCTGTTCCACCAGATCAGTCGAGGCGTCAGCCGCCGGTCGCTTACTCGGCGGCGTACTTTGCCTCGCGGGCGGCCCGGGCCTGATCGACCAGAACCTTGAAGGCGGCGGGATCGCGCACGGCGATGTCGGCCATTACCTTGCGGTCAACTTCGATGCCTGCATGCTTCAGGCCGTCGATAAAGACGCCATAGGTCATGCCATGCTCGCGCACGCCGGCGTTGATGCGCTGGATCCAGAGGGCGCGGAAATTCCGCTTCTTCACCCGCCGGTCGCGATAGGCGTACTGCAGTGACTTCTCGACCCGTTCGCGGGCCATGCGGATGGTGTTGTTGCTGCGGCCGCGGAAACCCTTGGCCTGCTTCATGACTTCCTTGTGGCGCGCCCTGCTGACGACGCCACGCTTTACACGTGCCATTTCTCTGCGTCTCCTTCAGGTCAGCCGTAAGGCATGTATTGCTTGACGATCTTCGCATCGCAGTCGGCCATGATGGTCGTGCCGCGCTGGTTGCGGATCTGCTTCTGGGTTCGTTTGATCATGCCGTGGCGCTTGCCCGCCTGCTGCATGCGCACCTTGCCGGTGGCAGTAAGGCGGAACCGCTTCTTGGCGCCGCTCTTTGTCTTCATCTTGGGCATTTGCTTCCTCTCTCGATGGATGATGCGGGACGGAGCCCCCATCTGCTGAACGGTCAACGCGGCATGCCCTGCCGGAAGACCGGTGAAGCGCGGCTTATAGCGGCTGCCCGCGCCGGTTTCAAGCCTTGCCGCCGCTTCGCCCAAGCCCCCGCACGAATGCGCTGTCGGCAGGCTGCGGATCGTGCTACATTACGTTGCGTAAACCACATGAAGCGGAGGCTATGAAAATGACGCCACCGAACCAGGCAGTGACCTGCTGAACATCCGGTGTCAGGCCCTGACGGGCCAGCAGACACCATTGGTCGAAACTGAGCGTCGCGGGCCGCATCCCCAAGGGGCGGTGCGACGCGAACAGGCCGGAGAAATCACCGGCCAGCCGTACATACGGTAACATCGCTGCCCAGGGTCCGATCCGCAGGGCGCACCCTCCGTCCGGTCATCATCTTTCCCGCCGGTCGCAGTGGCGCGACACCTGGAAGGCCCGCCATTCAGGCTATACAGACGGGCAGCAGCGCAAGACAGACCTCCGTGCCTGGACAGGGCTCCGCCGTTATCCCCAAACCGGCGGGGCCCTGTTATTGTGGCGCCCGTTTCAGCCATGAGCCGGTTTCCCAATGACCAGAATACCCATGCAGATCAGTCGGTTCCGCGCCGATGATGTCACGGCGGTTGCGGCGCTCTACGGGCGCGCGGTGCGTATCGGCGCGCGCCAGGCCTATCCACGCAAGGCCCTGCTTGCCTGGGCCAGACCACGCCTGTCGATGCGGTTCTTCCGCAATCGCATGCTGCCCACCTGGACCTTCGTCGCGACCGTGCCCGGCGGCGGGGCGACGCGACAGCGATTCCCGGGTGCGGGGCAGGGCGGCAGCCTCGGGCACGGCGGGGAGGTCGTGCTGGGCTTCGCGGAGATCATGCAGGACGGCCACGTCCGCATGCTGTTCACCGACCCTGCGGCCACCCGCAGCGGCATCGCCAGCCGCCTGCTGGTCCACGCCCTGGACCACGCCCGCAGCCACGGAATCACCAGTTTCACCACCGATGCCAGCCGCCTCTCCCGCCCCGTCTTCGCCCGCGCCGGTTTCCGCCCCATGGGCCACCGCCTCCGCGCCGTCGCCGGAGCAAGGCTGCTGACCACGCGGATGGTGCTGCGACCGGGGAGGCATGCCGTCTGACGCCTGATTCTGTCGCCTCAGAGAGGCTTCTGCCGAAAGTCTCTCATCATGCTGACCGTGTTTCCGGATACGGAGAGAACCTTCCAGCCCAGATAGGCGTACAGGCTGATGTTGTCCTTCATGGGTTATGGGTATTGAGGTGCATTTCCGTGTAGCCGTTGTTGCGCACCTCGGTGATCGTGTTCGTGGATCGTGCATGCGCAGATTCAATGCATTCCAAGATTGAACCGGTCTCGGAGACGACCTCTGGGCGGATAGTGGCAATCATTCCTGGCATTCCCAAGGGCAGGTTACGGGGAACAGCAACATGAAAGCGGTTGTGGGATGTTGGTGGTGTCTGTCTGGTGGTCGACGTGATGACGCTCTTCGGCGAAGGTGGGCCAGCAGGTTTCGGCCAGCCACAAACTACCTGCTTCCATAATTTTCCATAATATTGATTATACGATATTTACGACGGTCGGCGGAGAGGCGCGAAAACCTCCTGAAACATTCCCCTGTCTGGTCCGCAATACGCCCATGCGCATCTCGCGCCTGTTCCCTCTAATGCACTTGTGTTAAACCGACGCCTGACACATGCAGGACATTGAACCGGAACCGGCACAGAACCGGTCCGCAGGCGGGAGATCACAATCATGGCCGACACAGCAGCGCAGCCATTCAAAATCGAACCCACACCCGGCGGTGTCGGTGCCTTCGTGCAGGGTATCGATCTGGCCAATGATCTGAGCAGCAACACGGTCGGCGCGCTGCGCCAGGCCCTGGGCGATCATTGTGTGCTGTTCTTCCGCGATCAGAAGCTGACACCGGACCAGCATATCGAGGCAGCGGAGAAGTTCGGCGAGATCAACGTCAACCGCTTCTTCTCCCGTGTTCCGACACACGACAAGATTGCCCTGGTCGTCAAGGAACCGGACCAGACGGCCAATATCGGCGGTGCCTGGCACACGGACCATTCCTACGATCAGATCCCCGCCATGGGTTCCATGCTGCTGGCGCGGCAAACGCCGACGCGCGGCGGTGACACGCTGTTCGCCAACATGTACGCGGCCTACGACAGTCTCTCCGACGGTCTGAAGCAGACCCTGAACGGCCTGCGTGCGGTCCATTCCAGCCGACACCGCTTCGGCCCGAACGCCCAGGGGCGTGAAGGCTACAAGGGTCGTCTGGGCAATGCCGAGCTGGCGCAGCAGGATGCCGTGCATCCGGTGGTCATCAGTCACCCGATCAGCGGCCGCAAGGCGCTCTACGTCAACGACGCCTTTACGCTGCAGTTCGAGGGCTGGACGAAGGAAGAGAGCGAGCCGTTGCTGAAGATGCTCTACGCCCATGCGTCCCGGCCCGAGCATACCTACAGGTTCCAGTGGGCACCGGGATCGATCGCATTCTGGGACAACCGGGCAAGCTGGCACTATGCCGTCAACGACTATCACGGCGCCCGGCGGGAGATGCACCGCATCACGCTGGAGGGTGAGGCGCTCGACGCCTGACCGCAGGCCGCCTGCGCCCTTCCTACCAGACCTCGCCAGAGCTTGACCCGGGTGCCGGCAGTGCCGCACGCACGTGGGAGACTGGGCTCGCGGATCAAGTCCGCGAGCATCGTGGGAGGTGGAGAGGGTGAACTGTCCCTGCCCCCCAAGCCACGCTGTACCCGGGCTTGATCCGGGTACCCAGAGTGCCGCGCAGACGTCGGAGCATGGGCTCACGGATCAAGTCCGCGAGCGTCGTCTTTCCGGAAGGGCGAGCAACAACAGACGGTTCCCACGGGAATGTCGCGCACGCCCATTCCACCCCCGTACCCTTGCGCTGCCCCCTGCCCCTGTTCATAGTTTCCCCAACGAAAAAACAGGGAGGGGAAGCCAATGCGCTATCCGGATATTCGCGGTCTCGTGACCGCAGCGGCCCTCGGGGTCGCGGCACTGGCCGGTGCCAGCGCGGCACAGGCCCAGACGACACTCGTCGCGGCAAGCTGCTTTCCGCAGAATTCGTTCTTTTCCAAGCGCTTCGAAAGCGTTGTGAAACAGATAAACGAGCAGGGTGGCCAGACCGTCAAGATCAACTATCTGGGGGGCGCGCCCGCCATTGGCAGCCCCTTCACCATGGTGCAGAAGCAGGCACAGGGCGTCTATGACCTGGTGAACTGCACCGGTGCCTATTACCAGAACGTGGTGCCGGAGGCGGATGCCTGGAAACTGCTGGAACGGACGCCGGACGAGATCCGCGCCAATGGCGGCTGGGCGCTGATGGAGGAGATCCACGGCAACAAGAACCTGAAGCCGCTGGGGCGCATCCACTACGGCACCCCGTTTCACCTCTACCTCGGCAAGGGCAAATCCATCGACAAGCCGGACCTGACCGGCCTGCACCTGCGCGTCGCGCCGATCTACACCAACTTCTTCAAGGCGCTGGGCGCCACCACGCAGAATTCGGACCTGGCACAGATCTACCCGCTGATGGAGAACGGCACGGTCGGCGGCTTTGGCTGGCCGATCACCGGCATGCGTCCGGGCTGGGAAGAAGTCACCGCATCGCGCGTCGATCCCGGTTTCTATGATGCCGACATCAATGTGCTGGTGAACCTGAAGAGCTGGAACGGCCTGAGCGACAAGGCGCGGAAGTTGATCACCACGGTCGTCATGCAGATGGAGAAGAAGGCGGTCGGCGTCGACAAGACCGCCGTCGAGAAGTCCATGGCGAAACAGGCTGAGCAGTACACCATCATCACCTTTACCGGCGATGACCGGGCGAAGTGGCTGGGTACGGCACGTGACGCAGGCTGGGCCGGGCTGGAGGAGACCAGCCCCGCCAATGCGGCGAAGCTGCGTGCGCTGTTCGCGAAGGAATAGTCCACTGGTCGGGGACGCGGGGGATCGTGCCGTGTGGCGCGGTCCCCTGTTTCGTTTCGGAAACCGGATGACATGACCGCCCTCGCCGCCATCGACCGCGCCTTCGGGGTCGCCTACGGGCTGGTCGGCCTGCTGGTCGGGCTGACTGTCGGCGGTTTCGCGCTGTCCATTTCCGTGGACCTGGCGCTGCGCCTGTTCGGCTGGGGCAACCTGTCGGGCCTCAACGAGATCATCGAGTATCTGCTGTTTGCCGGCGTGTTCCTGGGTGCCCCCTGGGTCCTGCGTCAGGGGTCGCACGTGCGCGTCGATCTGCTGGTCGGCAACCTGCCCGCCCCCCTCGCCCGTGGGCTGGAGCGTCTGCTGGATCTCGTCGGATGTGCCGTCTGTCTGGTACTGGTCCACTACGGCTGGGTCAGTCTGGACAGCGCCTGGATGTTCCAGTCGATGCAGCACAAGTATTTCGCCATGCCCGAATGGGTGCTGCTGTCGGTCTTCGTCGCCTGTTTCACCCTGCTGGCCATCGAGTTCCTGTTCCGTCTGCTGCGCGGCGGCGCGGCCCCCGATGCGGAAACCGACCAAGCGAAGGGGTTGTGATGCTGGCTGCGATGGCCCGATACCGCGGTGACCAATCGCCACCGCCGGGATTCCCCCCCACCTCGATCCTCCCCCTCCAGGGGGAAGGAAGGAGCACCGCCGCATCACGGCATTTCCCCTCTTCCCCCCTTGCGGGGGAAGTGGCCGCGAAGCGGTCGATGGGGGGTGCAGCCGAAGGCTACCCCGCCTCGACCACGGCGGACCACCAGTCATGATCATGGAGTGGTACTGGGCGCTGGCCATGATGCTGGGCATCGTCATCGGGCTGATGTTTCTCGGCCTGCCGGTGGTATTTGCCTTCTTCGCCGCCAATATCGTCGGCGTCTATGTCTTCATGCGCGGCGAGATCGGCCTGTCGGTGATGCCGATCGAGTATGTCTTCGCCATCTCCCGCTTCTCCCTCGTCCCGGTGGCGCTGTTCATCCTGATGGGCGAGATCCTGTTCCAGACCGGGGTGGCATTCCGGGCGATCAAGGCCATCGACCGCATGATCGCGCGGATGCCGGGACGGCTGACCGTCGTCTCCATCGCGGGGGGCACCGTCTTCTCCTCCCTCTCCGGCTCGACCATCGCCAATACGGCCATCCTGGGCAGTGTCATGCTGCCCGACATGCTGAAACGCGGCTATCAGCCGAAGCTCGCCATGGGTCCGATCATGGCGGTTGGCGGCATCGCCATGCTGATTCCGCCCTCCGCGCTGGCCGTGCTGCTGGCCAGCCTGGCGGAGCGCTCCATCAAGGATCTGCTGATCGCCGGTATCCTGCCCGGCATCCTGATGGCGATCCTGTTCGTGGTCTATGTCATGGCACGCTGCCGCATGAATCCGTCCCTCGCCCCGGTCGATGACGAGCCGGAGACCGCGCACGGCTGGGAACGCTGGGGCCCGTTCGTGCGCGATGTGCTGCCGCTGTTCACCATCTTCGCGGTGGTGGTGGGCAGCATCTTCTTCCGTGTCGCGGCCCCGGAGGAAGCGGCGGCGCTGGGCTGTGTCGCCGCCCTGGTGGTCTGCGCCTGCTATGGCGAACTGACCTTCGCGCGGCTGAGGAAGGCGCTGACCGAGACGGCCAGGATCAACGTCATGATCCTGTTCATCATCGCCGGTTCCCTCACCTTCTCCCAGGTGCTGCAGATCTCCGGTGCGACCAGCGGCCTGCTGCAGCTTGTGGGCGGTCTGAACCTGACACCGATCACCGCCATGGCGCTGATGATGCTGATCCTGCTGTTCCTCGGCGCCTTCATGGATCAGGTCTCCATGGCGCTGCTGACCCTGCCCTTCTTCCTGCCCATCGCCGACAGCCTGGGCATGAACCCGATCTGGGTCATGGTGATGATGCTGATCGCCATGGAAATCAGCCTGCTGACGCCGCCGTTCGGGCTGCTGCTCTACATCATGAAAGGCGTGGCCCCGCAGGAGATCCGCCTGACCCAGATCTATGCCGCCGCCCTGCCCTTCATCGGACTGGAACTGCTGGTGCTGGTCTTCCTGATGCTGTTCCCGGAGATCGCCGTCTGGCTGCCGGGACAGTTCAGGTAGCCGGCGCGCAAGAAACCTGTTCCGGTCGACAGTTCTGGTCTCTCGACATACGCCGGTTCCCGACAGCTATCGAGGGTCGTGTCTGTTGTCTCGCCATTGGTTATGCGCATAAGATATGCGCAACAGACGAGGAAAATCATGGCGAAAATTCGTACAAACCTGTCTCTGGAAAGCGAACTGGTTGCAGAGGCCAAGGCGCTCAAGGTGAACATGTCACTCGCTGCCGAGTCCGGGGTCCAGGATGCAGTTTGCAAGGCCAGGGAAGAGGCATGGCGGCGTGACAATGCCGCTGCTATCGGTTCGTACAACGAATGGGTGGAGGAAAACGGTATTCCATTGAGTGAATTCCGCCAGTTCTGATGCCACGCTACGATGTCTTTCCCGGGCCGAATGATGACAGCCTTCTGCTTGATGTTCAGGCTGATCTTCTGGACGAAATGAGCACCAGGGTGGTGGTGCCGCTGATGGAAAGATCCGCGGCACCGCAGGCCGCGGACCGGCTGAACCCGGAATTCACCATCAACGGCAAGCAATACGTGATGGTCACCCAGTTGCTGGCAACCGTACCGGCATCATTGCTGCGCCAGCCGGTTTCCAGCCTTTCGCCCGAGTTCGCGAAGATTTCGGGCGCACTGGATTTCCTGTTTCAGGGTTACTGACGAGGCTTCACGCAGACCCGAATCCCCCGCCCCCCGGGCTTTCGATGATGATGGCGTCGCCGGGGTTCAGGTCTGCGATCGACCAGCCGGGGCGCTGTTCGGTGTCGCCGTTGGCGCGGACGACGAAGTTCCTGCCCACGGCCCCGTCTTCACCGCCGTTCAGGCCGAACGGTGCGACCTTGCGATGGCTGGAGAGGAAGGAGGCCGTCATTGCCTCCCGGAACTGGATCCGGCGCACGGTGCCGTCGCCGCCATGGTGTGCGCCCTTGCCGCCTGATCCGGTGCGGACGTGGAAATGCTCCAGGATCACGGGATAGCGGAATTCCAGCACTTCCGGGTCGGTCAGGCGGGTATTGGTCATATGGGTATGGACCGCACTGGTGCCGTCAAAGTCCGGCCCGGCCCCTGCCCCGCCACAGATGGTTTCGTAGTACTGATGGCGTTCATTGCCGAAGGTGAAGTTGTTCATGGTGCCCTGCGCGGCCGCCATGACCCCCAGCGCACCGAACAGGCAGTCGGTAATGCACTGGCTGGTCTCCACGTTCCCGGCCACGACGGCGGCCGGATAGACCGGACGCAGCATGGATTTCTCCGGGATGATGACCTTCAGCGGTTTCAGACAGCCGCCGTTCAGCGGGATCTCCGAATCCACCAGACAGCGGAAGACATAGAGCACCGCCGCATAGGCCACCGCCGTCGGCGCGTTGTAGTTGGTGGGGTGGGTCTCGGAGGTGCCGGTGAAGTCGATCACGGCGGAGCGGTCATCATGGTCGATACTGACCTTCACCTGAATGACGGAACCATCGTCCATCGGATAGCTGAATTCCCCGTCGTGCAGCACGTCGATAACGCGGCGCACGGATTCCTCCGCATTGTCCTGCACATGGCCCATGTAAGCCCGCACCACGTCGAGGCCGAAATCCTCCACCATGCGCCGCAGTTCCCGCGCGCCCTTCTCGCAGGCGGCAATCTGGGCGGCCAGGTCGGCCATGTTCTGGTGCGGATTGCGCGCCGGATACTTGCCGGAGCTCAGCAGATCGATGGTTTCCTGTTCAAGCAGTTTGCCACCATCGACGAGCAACACATTGTCCAGCAACACACCTTCCTCCTCCACATTGGTGGAGTCGGGGGGCATGGAGCCGGGCGTCTTGCCGCCAATGTCGGCGTGATGGCCGCGCGATGCGGTATAGAACAGCACCTCTGCCCCCGCATCGTCATAGACCGGGGCAATGACGGTGACGTCAGGCAGATGCGTGCCGCCGTTGTAGGGCGCGTTCAGCATGTAGACGTCGCCGGGCTTCATCGTCGCCGCGTTCTCCCTGACAACGGTCTTGATGGATTCCGACATGGAGCCGAGATGCACCGGCATGTGCGGCGCATTGGCGATCAGTTCCCCCGCTGCATCAAAGACAGCGCAGGAGAAGTCCAGCCGCTCCTTGATGTTCACCGAATAGGCCGTGCGCTCCAGCACCACGCCCATCTGCTCGGCGATGTTCATGAACAGGTTGTTGAAGATCTCCATCATCACCGGATCGGCTTCGGTGCCGATGGCGCGGGCGTTGCTGCGCGCCTCCACCCGGCGCACGATCAGATGCCGTTTCGCCGTCAGTTCAGCCTGCCAGCCCGGTTCTATGACGGTGGTCGAGGTCGGTTCGCGAATGATCGCCGGACCACTGATCGTGGCGCCCGGCTGCATCGTCTCACGGTCGAAGACACCGGTCCTGTGCTCCTCGCCCGCCATCCATGACGAGACCTCGGCGATGCGGTCCGGTTCGTTGGCGACACCGTCGCTCTCCGGATCGTCGATGACATCACCGGGGGCCATGGCCTCCACCGTTGCCGCTTCGACGATGATTGTCTTCTCGGGGCTGGTGAAGCCGAACTGCTGGCGATGCGCGGTCTCGAAGGCCTGCTTCGTCTCTTCCAGGCTGCCGAAGGCGATGGCCAGCGCGGTATCGGAGCCGTCGTAGCGCACCAGCGCGCCGCGCCGGGTCTCGATCACTTCCGCGGCAATGTCCTGCGCCAGAAGTTCCTTCTCCGCTTCCGTGGCCAGCGCATCATGGACGCGACCGACCTCCGCCACACCGGCGTCGTCCAGCGGCAGTTCAACCGCGCGTTCGCGCAGCGCCCGCGTGTCGGCCAGGCCCATGCCATAGGCGGACAGCACACCGGCATGCGGGTGCAGCAGCACCGTCTCGACGCCCAGCTTGTCGGCCACCAGGCAGGCATGCTGCCCCCCTGCCCCGCCAAAGCAGTTCAGGACGTACTTGGACACGTCGTAGCCACGCTGGATGGAGATCTTCTTGATCGCATTGGCCATGTTCTCGACCGCGATCTCCAGAAAGCCTGCCGCGACCTGCTCCGGGGTCCGGCTGTCGCCGGTCTCCGCCGAGATGCGGGCCGTCAGTTCCTCGAACTTCTGCCGCACGGCCTCGGCGTCCAGCGGTTCATCGCCATTCGGGCCGAAGACATGCGGAAAATGATCCGGCTGCAGCTTGCCCAGCATGACGTTGCAGTCCGTGACCGCCAGTGGTCCGCCCTTGCGATAGCAGGCCGGTCCCGGATTGGCCCCGGCGGAGTCCGGCCCCACCTGATAGCGCCCGTCCTCGAAATGCAGGATCGAGCCACCACCGGCGGCAACCGTGTGGATCAGCATCATCGGCGCGCGCATGCGGACCCCGGCCACATTGGTCTCGAAGGCCCGTTCGAACGTGCCGTCATAGTGGGACACGTCAGTGGAGGTGCCGCCCATGTCGAAGCCGATGACCTTGCCGAAGCCCGCCATCTCTGCGGTGCGGACCATGCCGACGACGCCGCCTGCCGGGCCGGACAGGATCGCATCCTTGCCCTGGAACAGGTTGGCGTCGGTCAGCCCGCCGTTCGACTGCATGAACATCAGCCGCACATCGCCCAGCTCGCTCGCCACCTGATCGACATAGCGGCGCAGGATCGGCGACAGATAGGCATCGACCACGGTGGTGTCGCCCCGGCTGACGATCTTCATCAGCGGGCTGGTCTCGTGGCTGGTGGAAACCTGGGTGAAGCCGATTTCCCGGGCCAGATCGGTCACGGCCTTCTCGTGGGCCGGATAGCGGTAGCCGTGCATGAACACGATGGCCGCAGCCCGGATTCCATCGTCGAACACGGCCTGCAGTTCCTGCCGCGCAGTGTCCAGGTCCAGTGCCTCCAGTTCCTCACCGGCCGCATCGACCCGGCCTGGCACCTCGATCACGCTGTCGTAAAGCATCTCCGGCAGTTCGATATTCAGCGCGAACAGGTTCGGGCGGTTCTGGTAACCGATGCGCAGCACATCGCGGAAGCCGCGATTGGTCACGAACAGGCAACGGTCGCCCTTCCGCTCAAGCAGGGCATTGGTGGCGACGGTGGTCCCCATCTTCACCGCCTCGATCTGGTCGGAGGGGATGGGATCATCCGGGCCGAGACCCAGCAGGTCGCGAATGCCCTGAACGGCGGCATCACGGTACCGCTCCGGGTTCTCCGACAGGACCTTGTGCGTCACCACCGACCCGTCAGGACGACGCCCGACGATATCGGTGAAGGTCCCGCCACGATCGACCCAGAACTGCCACATGGAATTCATCTCCTTCATCATCTCGCCTGCCGTGATTCCCGCGCACATGGTCCCGGACCTTAATAGAACAGTCCGGGCAACCAGAGTGCGATCTCGGGAAAGATCAGCAGCATTGCGATCATTGCAAACATGGTCAGAACAAAGGGAGCCGCACCGATCATGACGTCGGACAGCGGTCCCTTGTCGCGAACGCCCTGCACGACATAAAGGTTGATGCCGATGGGGGGTGTTATCAGTGCCGTTTCCAGCAGCACCATCAGCAGGATGCCGAACCAGACCGGATCAAACCCCAGCGCCACGACGATCGGCGTGATCAGCGGCGCGGTGGTCAGCAGCATCGACAGGGTTTCCATGAAACAGCCGATGACGACCAGAACGGCGATCAGCATCAGCATGGTCTGCATGGGGGTCAGGCCCAGACCGGTGACGAAGTCCGCCAGTGCCTGGGTCAGGCCGATGATCGACAGCACGAAGTTCAGGAACACGGCGGCAAAGATGATCAGCATGATCATCGATGTCGTCCGCATCGTGCCCTCCAGCGCGCTGCGCAGCATCGACAGGGTCAGTGTCCGGTTGGACGCGGCCAGGATCAGTGCGGCAACGACACCCAGCGACGCGGCTTCGGTCGGCGTCGCCAGACCGGCGTAGATGGACCCGACAACCACGATGAAGATCCCGATGGGCGGCAGCAGCGCCGGCAGCGCGGCAATGCGCTCTGCCCAGGTCACGCTGATCGGCTCCCCGCCCCATGAACGGCGATAGAGGCACAGCACGATCACCGTCACCATGAACAGCGCCGCCAGCAGGAAGCCCGGTAGGAAGCCCGCGAGGTAGAGCTCCGGCACCGATGTGTCGGTCAGCAGCCCATAAAGGATCAGGTTGATCGATGGCGGGATCAGGATGCCCAGCGTACCGCCTGCGGCGATGGTGCCGAGGAACAGCCGCTCGTTGTAGCCGCGCCGCTCGATCTGCGGGATCGCGACCGTGCCGATGGTGGCGGCTGTGGCAACGGAGGAACCGGAGGTGGCGGCGAACAGCGCGCAGGAGCCCGTGTTCGCGTGCATCAGGCCGCCCGGCAACCAGCCGAGCCACTTCACGATGCCTTCGTACATGCGTTCCGCGATGCCGGAGCGCAGCAGGATCTCGCCCAGCAGCACGAACATCGGGATGGCCACAAGGATGAAATCCGTGCCGGTCTGCCAGACCATGTCGCCAAGCGCACGATGCAGCGGCATCGGGCTTTCCATGTACTGCAGGGTGAGACCCAGCCAGCCAAGGGCGGCAGCCACCGGCACCGCGAGCGCGATGAGGGCGAGCAGGATGACCAGTGTCTTGGTGAGCATCAGGCTGTCTCGTCTTCGATCTGTTCGTCCAGGGTCTTCACCCCGATCAGACGATCAGCACCGGCGCCGTCGCGCCGCAGCAGGGCGACGATGGCCCCGACGAACAGCAGTACCCCGCACAGGACGAAGAAGATCCAGCCGGCCAGCCAAGGTATCTGGGGAATGGCCAGCGGCGTGCGCATTGGCGTGATGGAGCGCGACCCGTGGGCCAGTGTGTCCGCGACCATGCCCCAGCCCATCCAGGCGATGATGCCCGCGAAGCCGGTCAGCAGGGCCAGGCCAATGAAGTTCAGACCTGTGCGCGCCGGTCCGGGGAGCAGCAGGAAAATGGCATCGACCCGGATATGGGCGCGTTCGAAAAGCGCGAAGGCAAGGCCCAGGCTGGTGGCCACGCCGAAGGCATAGCCGGAAATCTCGTCGGCACCGCCGATACTGACGCCCGCGAACTTGCGGACGAAGATCTCGACCGTGACCAGCAGGGCGGAGAGCAGGATCATCCCGCCGCCGATCCAGACCAGCAGGCGCGAAAAGCGGTGAGTGGCATCTATCAGGCGCAGCATCTGAGGTACCCCGCTGGAGGTGTGGCAGAGAACTCCGGCCATCCCCGGGGAGGAGACAAGGGGATGGCCGGAGTCACGGCAACGAAGGCTGGATCAGTTGGCCTTCGCCGTCAGTCCGAGCAGGCTGCCCACGGTGGCGTTCCAGTTCGATGCACACTCGGCACCGCAACGTTCCGCCCACCGGGCCAGCACCACCTCGTTGGCGACCTTGTCGCGCAGCGCCAGGTCCGCAGCCGACGGTTCCACCAGCACCATCGCGCCGGGTTCGCCGATGTCGCACTTGCCGCCGGTGATGCAGCTGATCGCCACCTCGTCCTCGGTCGCGGTCTCGGCCCACATCTCATCGGTCAGCTTGCCGATCTCGTCGGTCAGCAGTTTCTGCTGCTCGGCCGACAGGGCGTTCCACTTCTTCATGTTCATGGCACCGAAGGCCAGGCCCCAGCCGACACGCAGCGTGTAGGCATGCGTTGCCACTTGGTGCCACTTCGCCTTGTAGGCGGACATGGTGCCGGTGATGCCGCAATCGACGACGCCCTTCTCCAGCGCCGGAATGACCTCGGCGAAGGGCACGGTGACGGAGGTGCCACCCACGCCCTCGACGAAATCACCCAGGGTCGTGGCATAGACCCGGATCTTCTTGCCCTTCAGGTCCTCGATGCCGTTGACCTCGCCATTGCACCACAGCGTCTGGCTGGGGAACGGATAGAGGGTCAGCAGCTTCGCGTTGTAGTACTTGGCAAAGGCTTCCTCCAGGGTCGGGAAATAGGCTTCCGCCACCTTGCGCTGGGTCGCGATGTCCTGGGTCACGGAAGAGAGATCGGCACCTTCGAAGATGGCATTCTCCGCCGCCACATAGCCCGGCAGGCCAAAGGCGAAGTCGAACACGCCGTTCTTCACCAGACGCATGATCTCGAAACCCTTCAGGCCCAGTTCGGTCTGCGGCTTGATCTCGCCAATGATCGAACCACCGGACACGGCGGCGATCCGTTCGTTCCAGAACGGCCCTTCGTGCTTCTGGTAGTTGGTCAGGCTGCCCCAGGTACCAACAGCCTTCACCACGACCGGCCCATCGGCCAGTGCAGCGGTTGCCGTCACCGCGAGGGCGGCGGCGAGAGTTGCGATTCTTTTCATTATCTTGTTCTCCCTGTTTGAGACTTCAGTTGAGGATCGCGTTCGTCTGGTCGTCGATATCGGTGATCAGCATCCGGCCTGGCGTATGGGTGATGCAGATCTCCGGTCGTGCGTTGGTCAGTGCGTTCTGGGGGGTCACACCACAGGCCCAGAACACGGGCACCCCTTCCGGCCCACAGGGTGGGTCGCCCCAGTCCGGCACCTGCAGGTCGGCGATACCGATCTCCGCCGGGTCGCCCTGATGAATGGGGGCACCATGTGCCCATGGAAAGGCCGCAGTCACCTCGATGGCGCGGGCAACCTGGTCCGCCGCGATATAGCGCATGGACACCACCATGCCGCCGCCAAACGGGCCGACCGCCTCGGTCGCGATATTGGTCCGGTACATCGGCACGGTCCGGTCGGCATCGATGTGGTGCATGGGGATACCCGCCGCCATCAGCGCATGCTCGAATGTGAAGGAGCAGCCCAGGGCGAACCCGACGAGATCGTCGCGCCAGAATGCGGAGACGTCGCTGACCGTCTCGGTCAGCCGGCCGTCGCGATAGATGTTGTAGGCTGGCACATCGGTGCGCAGGTCAATGTCACCCAGTGCCGGCAGATTGGGGCTGCCCGGTTCCGTCACACCGACCAGCGGACAGGGACGGGCATTGCGCTCGCAGAACGTCCGGAAGTCACCGGCCATGGCACGCGGCAGGATGGCGAGGTTGGTCTGCAGCTTGCCCGCTGCGAGACCGGCAGTGTGTCCAGTGTATCTGCCGCTGCGTATCGCGGCACGCACCCCCTGGACACCAGCGCCCTTCAGCCCCTCGAACGTTTCCGCCACCGCCATGTCCCCTGTTCCCTTCCGTTACGCAGCACAACGGTAAGGTGCAGGGCTCCATTCGATCAAATTTCAATTTTGGATCAAATTTGATCAGGAATTCTGATCATAGCGCTCCGCGATACGCCGCGCTATCTCGGCAGCCTGTCCGCCCACGGCGCTTTCCGGCGCGCCGAGGTAGGATGCGGTGAAAGCCAGCGGTTCCGGGCTCCAGCCGGGATCGAAACGCTCGATCTCGCCGCTCTTCAGCGCCTGATCGGCGAGCGCCAGGGGCAAGGCACCGACGCCCAGGCCCGATGCAACCAGCCTGAAACAGGCCGAGAGCGAGGAGGACGGGAAGAGCACCACCCCGGGGCCATAGCGTTCCAGCATGACCTCCTTCAGGACGCGGAAGGGCCGGGTATCGCGGGCAAAGGTGATGACCGGCGACGACAGGAATATCTCCTCCGCACTCATGCCTCCGATCCGGCCGGGTGCACAGAACCAGGCGATGGGATAGTCCGGCAGATGCACGTTCTCCACACGGTAGTTGGAGACCGGACCCATCAGGATCGCGAAATCGATGGCACTGGCCAGCAGCCGGTCGCGCAGGTTCTGCGAGATGTCGACGTCGATCTCCACCGACAGCCGGGGAAAGGCCGCTCGCAGCTCGGCAATGAACTCCGGCAGCCATGACTGCACGATGGTCTCCGACACGCCGATGCGGAACAGCTGGTCGATACTGTCGGGGCGCGCCACATCGCGCTGGATCAGGTCGTTCAGCTTCAGGAACTGCTCGGCATAGCCGACCAGGGCGATGCCGTCCTTGGTCAGCGCCATCCCGGCCTTGCGGTCGAACAGGGTGACACCCAGTGCCTCCTCCAGCCCCTTGAGCCTGGCGGTGACGGCCGGTTGCGTCAGATGCAGCGTCTCCGCGGCGCGGCGCACGCCGCCGGCCTGTGCGACGGCCAGAAAGGTCCGTATCTGATCGAACGTGAAGCGCATGAATGACGATCCCTGATCCAGCCTGTCGCCAGGTGCAGTTGTCAGGTGTCAGGCGGCGATTGCGCTTTCCGCCTCGACGATCCAGCCGCCACCCAGCACCCGGTCATCATCGTAGAAGACACAGGCCTGACCTGGCGAGACCCCGAACTCCGGCGCAGCGAACTGCATCGTCGCCATGCCGTTGCCGGCCGGGATCAACCGGCCTGGCACGGCGTCGGCAGTATTGCGGATGCGGGCCATGACCGCCCTGCCCTCGACCGGCAGCGGTTCGTCCCCCAGCCAGTTGAGTTCATTCACCGTCAGGCTGGCGCAGGCCAGCGCCTCCCGCGGGCCGACGACGACCTCCGCCCGTGACGGGTCCAGCCGGACAACGAAGCGCGGTTCCGTATGGCCGCCCGCCTCTCCGCCCAGCCCCAGGCCCTTCCGCTGACCGATGGTGTAGCCGATGATCCCGTCATGCTGTCCCAGTACCGCACCGGACAGGTCGACGATGTTGCCGGGCACACGGGCGTCGGGGCGCAGTTTCTCGATCACCCGGCGATAGTCGCCGTTCGGCACGAAGCAGATGTCCTGGCTGTCCGGCTTCGCGGCCACGGGCAGGTCGAACCGCTCTGCCAGCGCCCGCACTTCGGACTTCGGCAGGTCACCGAGGGGGAAGCGCAGGAATTCAAGCTGCTCAGCCGTGGTGGCGAACAGGAAATAGCTCTGGTCCCGGCTGTCATCGACCGCTGCCCGCAGTTCGGCTCCGCCCTCACCGGTCACGCGGCGGACATAGTGGCCCGTGGCGAGGGCGTCCGCGCCCAGATCCCGCGCGGTCTGCAGCAGATCGCGGAACTTGACGGTCTGGTTGCAGCGGATGCAGGGCACCGGGGTCTCGCCACGCAGATAGCTGTCGGCGAAATCGTCGATCACCGCGTCCCGGAAACGGCTCTCGTAGTCCAGCACATAGTGCGGGATGCCGATCCGTTCCGCCACGCGCTGCGCGTCGAGGATGTCCTGCCCGGCGCAGCAGGCCCCCTTGCGCTCCACGGCGGCACCATGGTCGTAGAGCTGCAGGGTGATCCCGACGGTGTCGTAACCGGCCGCCTTCACCATTGCCGCAGTCACCGAGGAGTCGACGCCCCCGGACATGGCAACCACCACACGGGTTTCCGAACGGGGCCTAGCGATGTTCAGATCCAGCTCCATGGCGCTGCATATAGGCGGTTTCGGCGGTTCGTGAAACCACCGCGGCCATTGTTCCCGGCGAAACCGTCGCGCTTGACTGACCATGCCCCCTCGGGCAAGTCAGCATGACATGCTCACAGCGCCGGAGATCAGGCCATGGCCGCCGTTATGACACCCGATGAACTGACGGACCTGCTGGCGCGGGAGTTCCCGCAATCCAGCCATCTGGGCATGGTGATCGAGCAGGCCGGGGACATGACGGCGCGCCTGCGCATGCCGGTGAATGAAACGCATCTGCGACCCGGCGGCACTGTTTCTGGCCCGACGCTGTTCTGGATGGCGGATGTTGGTCTCTACATTGCGGTCATGGCCATGGTGGGGCCGAAGACCCAGTCGGTCACCACATCGATCACCATGAATTTCCTGCGCCTGCCAACCCCGGCGGACATCATTGCGGAAGTGCGATTGCTGAAACTGGGTCGCCGTCTCGCTGTGGGTGAAGTTTCATTGTTCTCGGACGGCATGGCGGACCCGGTGGCGCATGTGACCGGTACCTATGCGCTGCCACCCGAGTCCTGAAGCACAGAGATGACCCGCCCCCTCGCCCTGACGGGCCTCGGCCTCTCGGCCTTCCTGATCCCCTGGCTGGCGTTCGTGGCCGACCGCGGCATCGCCTGGCTCGCCGGTGGTGCGGCTGTCCTGTCCCTGCCATGGCTGCTCAAGCATCGTGGTGCGGTGGCCAATGCCTTCTCCCACAGGGCCGTCTGGCTGGGGCTTGGCGGACTGGTGGCCATCATGGTGCTCGGCCTGCTGAGCCCGCTCTGGTCGGCACTGCCTGAACAGTCGGACCGGATGCAGGAACTTGCGATCCGAAGCGCCATGGCCGTCGTGCCCGGCATCCCCCTTGTTCTGCTGGCCGCGGCACTGCCCGGTGCGCGCAGGCTGATCGTCAGGGCACTCGTCGCGGGCATCGCCGTCGGTGTCGCCATTGCCCTGTTCGACCTGCTCAGCGATCACCTGCTGCTGCGGATCAGGACCGTCTTCTCGCGCAATCTCGAAACACCGGACGGGCTGCTCGCAACGGCCTGGGCACTGACACCGGACCTGTTCATGGCGCGGTTCAACGATTTCTGGGTCGTGATGACCCTGTCGGTTGCCACGCTGGTCGCGATCACGCGCCCCGGCTGGAAGTTCCCCCTCGCCCTGTTGCTGGTCCTGATCCTGTCCTTCATGACCATCAGCGAGACCTCTCAGCTGATCGGTGTGATCGGCATACTTGTCTATGTGTTCTGCCATCTGACGCGGCAGGCCGGTGTGCTGGTGATGTTCTGCGTGACGGCAGGTTTCATGCTGCTGTCGCCGCTGGCCTTCCCGGCGATCAACGCGGCGCTGCTGGCCAGCCTGGATGGATCCAGTCTGCTTGAGTACAAGTTGCTTGAACGGTTCGAGATCTGGACTGCGGTGGTCGATACGGTGCGCAATCACCCGATTCTGGGTCACGGCCTGGAGTTCGAGCGGCTGAACGCGACCTACTCGGGGCCGGGTGACTACTACAAGATGGATCATCTCTGGCATCCGCACTCGATCTTCGCGCAGATCTGGCAGGATATCGGGCTTCTTGGCGCACTGGCCGCGGTGATGATGATCGCCGCGCTGCACCTGGCGGCCCTGCATCTGCCCAACCGACAGCGCGCGACCGTGACCGCACTGATCGCCATGGGTCTTGGTGCCTTTGGCGCCGCACACTCGATCTGGCTGGGATGGTGGATCTGCATGTTCATTCTGATCGCGACGCTGGTCATTGCCGGTACACGCCATGGCCATCAGGAGGCACGAGCCTGATGATCACGGATATCGGAAAGCTGCTGGTGCGGCCGGAAACACCGGTACGGGAGGCCCTGCAGAGACTGGACGCAGGTGGGCTCGGGTGCCTGCTGATGGCCGATGCGGCAGATCACCTGATCCGGGTCATCACTGACGGAGACATCCGGCGGGCAATCATGGTCAGCGATGACCTGAACCAGACACTCTCGGGACTGGCGCCCGTGACACCCAAGACCGTGCCGGAGGGCACTTCCAGCGCGTCGGCGCGCCAGTTCATGAACTCGGGCGGCCTGATCCACCTGCCGGTCGTTGACGACCAGGGTCGCCCTGTCGGCCTGTTCCATCTTTCGCACATGCAGGCACCGATCCTGCTCTCCGCCCCGCACATGGGGGCGGAGGAACGCGAGCTGGTGGTGGAGGCCTTCGACACCAACTGGATCGCACCTGTCGGCCCGCATGTGGACTCCTTCGAGCGTGAACTGGCCGAACTGGTCGGGGTCGGCGGCGCGGTGGCGCTGAGTTCAGGAACCGCAGCGATCCATCTGGCGCTGCGGCTGCTCGACGTCGGACCGGGAGACACGGTGTTCTGTTCCAGCCTGACCTTCGTCGCGAGCTGCAACCCGATCCTGTATCAGGGTGCAAGACCGGTCTTCATCGACAGCGAGCCGGAAAGCTGGAACATGAGCCCCGACGCGCTGGAGCGGGCCTTGCAGGATGCCGAACGGCAGGGCCGACCGCCGAAGGCCGTCATCTGCGTCAACATCTACGGACAAAGCGCCGATTATGACGCGATTGGCCGGATCTGCGCGGCACACGACGTGGCCCTGATCGAGGATGCGGCCGAGAGCCTCGGCGCGACCTGTCGGGGCAAGCCCAGCGGCACCTTCGCCCGCTTTGGCATCTATTCCTTCAACGGCAACAAGATCATCACGACCTCAGGCGGTGGCGCGCTGGTCAGCAACGATCTGGAGGCCCTGGACCGCGCACGCTGGCTCGCGACCCAGGGACGCGACCCGGCAGCGCATTATCAGCACAGCGAGATGGCCTACAACTACCGCCTCTCCAACGTGCTGGCGGGCATCGGGCGCGGGCAGCTCCGATTGCTGCCGGAGCGGGTGGAGCAGCGCCGCGCCATCTTCGAACGCTATCGCAACGGACTGCATGACGTACCCGGCGTCGACTGGATGCCGGAACCGAACTGGAGCCGCAGCAACCGCTGGCTGTCCGTCTGTACCTTCGAACCCGACTCCATCGGCATGCATCCCTACACCATCATGCGACGGCTGCAGCAGCACGAGATCGAGACCCGACCGGTGTGGAAACCGATGCACATGCAGCCGCTGTTTCAGGACGCGCCCTATTATGCCCACGACGAACACCAGTCGGTCAGTGACCGGCTGTTCCTGACCGGACTCTGTCTGCCGTCCGGGACCGGCATGTCGGAGGCGGATCAGGACCGGGTCATTGCCACCCTGCGCCAGGTGCTCGAAGCATGATGCATCTGATGCTGATCCCGGAATCGCCCGAGATGGCGAAGGCGGCACTTTCCGCAGGTGTCGACCGGCTGTTCCTGGATCTGGAGCGCGCGGGCAAGCAGGCACGCCAGGGCACCGGCACCTGGATCAGCACGCAGTCGACGGACGACATCGCGCGCTACCGTGATGCCTTTCCGGGTGCCCATATCCTTGTCCGGACCGACCCCTGGCCGGATCTGGCCCCGGAGCAGCTTGAGACGGTTCTGGCGGCCGGCGTACAGCAGGTCATGCTGCCGATGATCCGCAGCGCCTCGGATGCCGCCGCCATGTGTCGGGCGATAGCCGGGCGCCTGCCCCTGGTGCCGCTGATCGAGACCGTGGCCTCGGCGGAGGCGCTGAAACAGATCGCGGCACTCGATGGCGTCGAGGCCATCTATATCGGCCTGAACGACCTGCACCTCGACAGGGGCGACAGCTTCATGTTTCAGCCGCTTGCCGATGGCACGGTCGAACGGCTGGCCATGGTGACGAAAGCGGTCGGGAAACCTTTCGGCTTCGGTGGCATGGCACGGCTTGGCCATGGTGATCTGGATGCCGAGATGATCCTGGCGGAGCATATCCGGCTCGGTTCCACATCCGTCATGCTGTCACGCAAGTTCAAGGAACGTGCGACGGGGCCATTCGACTGGCAGGGCGAGATCGGACGTATCAGACGAGCTGTCGAACGCCTGGCCCGGCGCAGCGCGGACGAGGCCGAGAATGACCGGCTGCGTCTAGTGGCGGCGGTGGAGCGGATCGTTCGTCGCAAGGCGACGGACAGGGGGCAGGCCTGATGTGCGGTATCTACGGCTATTTCGACCGATCCGGCGCTGCGCTGCCTGACGCCGACCTGCTTCAGATGGACCGCCTGCTGACCCATCGGGGACCTGATGACAGCGGTCATGTCCGTTTCAGCCATGGCGCAATCGGCAACCGGCGTCTGTCGATCATCGACATCGAGGGCGGCCATCAGCCGATGACGGCAGCGGAGGGCAAGGTCTCCGTCGTGCAGAACGGAGAGATCTTCAACTTCGTCGAGCTGGCGGAGATGCTGCGACGGGATGGCATCGCCCTGCGGACCCATTCCGATACCGAAGTCCTGCTGGCACTCTACCTGCGGGACGGCGTCGACTTCGTGCGGCATCTGAACGGCATGTTCGCCATCGCGGTCCACGACGGGCGCGGGGATCGCCCTGTGCTGCACCTCTATCGCGACCGCATGGGGGTGAAGCCGCTCTACGTGCACGACAACGGCACGCGCCTCACCTTCGCCTCCGAGATCAAGCCGATCTTCGCGACCGGTGTCCGGCCTGTCGCGAGCCGGGAGGCACTGCATCACTTTCTGGTCCTGAATTATGTTCCCCCGCCCCTGACTGCGTTCGAAGGCATTCGGCACATCCCGCCGGGCGGGCGCCTGTCGATCAGTCCGACGGGCACGGTGGAGGACCGCTGGTGGCGGCTGTCGGACATCGAACCGAAACCGATGAAGCTGGCCGATGCCTCTGCCGAACTGCTGGCCCTGCTGGATGATTCGGTCAGGATCAGGCTGCGGGCGGACGTGCCCTTTGGTGCCTTCCTGTCGGGCGGCATCGATTCCAGCACGGTCACGGGGCTGATGGCGATGCACATGTCCCGCCCGGTCGATACCTTCTCCATCGGGTTCGAGGATCAGCGCTTTGACGAGACGCGGCATGCGCACGCTGTCTCCCGTCGCTTCGGCACCAATCACCGCCACGAGATCGTCTCCCCGCGCATGCTGGGGCGCTGGCCGGATGTGCTGCACCATCTGGAGCAACCGCACGGCGACGTCTCCTTCATGCCGACCTTGCGGGTGGCCGAACTGGCGGCCGCAGAGACCAAGATGGTCCTGACCGGTGACGGCAGTGACGAACTGTTCGCGGGCTACGACAAGTATCTGAACTTCTTCGGTCCCGATGCCACATTCGGCGACGACGCCAGCTTTGCACGGACCTATACCGACAGCGCACTGACACTTTTCCCGGAAGCCACGCTGGATGCGGATCTGTATGCCCGCGGCGCGGCGAAGGCCGTTGCCGGTCTGTCGACGCACGATCTGATTGCCGGTCATCTGGCGGATGTCCCGCAATTCGATCACCTGACGCGCGCGCTCTATCTCGATGCCCTGCTGCTGCTGCCCGGCAACAATCTGGTCAAGCCGGACCGGATGGGCATGGCCGTTTCACTGGAGGCGCGGACGCCGTTCCTGGACTATCGGATCGTTGAACTCGCCTTCCGCATGCAGGCAGAGCTGAAACTGAGCCAGGGCCGCACCAAGCACATCCTGAAACACACGGTGCGTCCGCTGCTTGGCAGCGCATTGACCGACCGATCGAAACAGATGTTCACCGTGCCGGTAGGCGAGTGGCTGAAACAGGATCTGGCGGGTCATGCCCGCGAAATGCTGTTGTCGGACCAGTTCAACGATCGCGGACTGTTCCAGCCCGATACAGTCCGCCTACTGCTGGAAAGCCATATCCAGGGTAGCCGCAACAATACCCGTGAAGTCCGCGCGCTCATGGCCCTGGAACACTGGCACCGCCTGTTCATTGACGCGGACGTCTGACAGTCGCGCAGGATCACCCGAGAAGCCTGTCCATCAGCCAGCCGAACGGGCAGGCCAGGCGCAGCGCGTGGCTAGAGCACATCGGGGACACTCCCGGCGGTCAGCCTTCCGGTGATCGTGTTTCCGTGCCAGGTGCCTGCCCCGACCGTCGGGCGTTCCGGCTTCATGAAAAGCGTCGGCACCAGTGCCGCACCGGCAAAATGATCCGCCAGCCGCTCCAGATTGTCCGTCGCGATACGTCGACCGGTTCCGTCGACCAGCAAGGAGAGGACGCTTGCGGAAAGGGCGCGCATTCCTGAGCCCACGGCGCCAAAGGCGCGAAGCAGGATGACTTCATCCGTACTGATCGCCGTGGACCGTCGCAGCTGGATGTCGATATTGCGTCGGGCACATGTAGCAATCGACATCATGAAGCCATCAAAGGCGGTCAGGGCTTCCGGAATGCGATGCGCCAGCAGGCCGGCCTCGATCTCGTGATCGACCTCGATGCTCTGGTTCAGGCCCTGTACCCAGGTCCTGATCATCCAGAGAAACAGGCGATCCGCCTCCCCGAGGTCCGGAATGGCCAGGCGCGTGTGTGGTGGCTGTATGGCCACGATGGTACCCATGGCGGTCCCCTGTCAGTGCGGTCAATATGCAAATAATAATCGTTCGCAATACAGACTGCAACAGGTTCCCGTCGCCGGCCGTCAGCCCGCCACTTCCTGGAACGTGATGGTAATGCTCGTCCCCTGACCCGGCGCACTCACGATGTTCATCCGGGCGTCGTGAAGCCGTACCAGAACAGAGACGATGGACAGGCCCAGGCCCCACCCCGGGCGGGACCGCGTGTCGCTCGATTCGATCTGTTCGAACGGCCGCAGGATCCGCTCCTGCTGCGACAGCGGGATTCCGACGCCGGTATCCTCTATCCGCACGAAGCCCAATCCGGCCGAAGTCCGACCGACGTGGATGTCGATCTGGCCACCCGGATCAGTGAACTTGATGGAGTTCGACGCCAGATTCAGCAGGATCTGCCGCATGGCACGCGTGTCCGCGCGGACGATGACCGGCTCCTCTGCCAGATGCACCTGGATCACCAGCCCAGCCTCCAGCACCTGTGGCACCAGCATGCGAACGGTCTCGTCGGACAGTTTGCCAAGGTCGATCGGTTGAAACCGAAGTTCCTGCGTACCGGCTTCGATCTTCGTGAAATACAGGACTTCGTCGATCAGTGACAGCAGATGCCTGCCACTGGCCCCGATATCCTTGACGTACTCAGTGTACCGGTCGTTGCCGAGGGGGCCGAATATCTGGTGGCTCATCATCTCGGAGAACCCGATCACGGCATTCAGTGGGGTACGAAGTTCATGGCTCATGTTGGCGAGAAACTCGGACTTCGCGCGGCTCGCGTCCTCGGCCTGCTGGCGCGCCGCGAGCAACTGGGCCTCCGCGATGTCGCGACGTCGCAACTCAAGATAATTGAGGCGCTCCGCGCGATTCACCTGCCGGGCCGTGAACAGCCCCAGCATCAGTGCCACACCGCCCCAGACAATCATGCGCAGGACTTCAGGATCGGCCCCGCCCTGCTGGACCAGCAGACTGCCGAAGAAGACGAAGTTGAAACCGAAGATTGCCGGAACCATGATCCGCAGTGACAACGGATAGAAGATCAATCCGAAGACGCTGACCAGTACCTGCTGCAGGAGGATACCCTTCTGATCCTCGCTGTAGACGATGGAATTCATCACCACCTGAACGAGAATCGCGCTGCCGAGCAGGAAGACCGCTGCAATCACCTGTCGGAACCTGACATCCCGGAACGTCACGAACAGGACCAGGGCAGCCATCAGGACCACGACAGACCTGGTCATGGTGATCATGAGCAGTTCGGTTGACCATCCCAGCTTCAGGTAGTCAACGACCTCAAGCGGCCCCACCGCGCACAGCACGGTCAACGCGATGAAGCGCAGCTTCCGCTGCCCCATCGTGCGGCGGGTCTGCAGAAATCGGCTTTCACTGTCACGGTCACGGAACTCGCAATAGAGAGGAGTCAGCGCTGCCCGATCAGACAGGTAGAATGTGCTATCTGGCGTCGAGATTGTCTTTCACCATCCGAAACGAAAGTCTGAAGACTATCGCTATTTCCTTTCCTTTCCCTTGACCGCCGGTGCAAGGCCTGTCGGATCGATCAGCATCCCATGAACCTGCATGTTGTGGCTGTGTGCAACATGATGCAGCGCGAATGCCGTCTGCATGGCATTCTGGCGCCCTGAACAGTCCTGCGCAGCATTGACCGCCTCCTTTGCCAGTTTCAGCGCGAACAGGGGCTTGGCAGCGATCCGTTCAGCCATATCCAGTGCGAAACCGTCCAGCTCCGGGCCTGGAACAACGTGGTTCACCATCCCCAGCGCCCGCGCATCCTCAGCCGAAAGCCAGTCCGCAGTGAACAGCATCTCCTTCGCCTTGCGTGCGCCTACCTCCCAGGGATGACCGAAGTACTCGACCCCGCCGACGCCCATGCCGACCGTATTGTCCAGAAACATGGAGCCTTCAGCGGCGATGATGATGTCGCAGGGCCAGATCAGCATCAATCCCCCGGCAATGACCTTTCCCTGCACGACGGCAATTGTCGGCTTGGGGATATTGCGCCAGCGCTCCGAGAAACCGATGTAGATCTCCCTCTCCCGCGCCATCTGCGCCTCTGCGCCGGCACAGTGCCAGCCGCACCAGGTACCGACCGTCGTATGGTCGTCCATGTTGTCGTAGCTGTTCGCTTCCCGCAGGTCATGGCCGGAGGAGAAATGCGGGCCGTTTCCGGCAAGCATGATCACCTTCACCTCATCATCGCGTGCCGCCTTGTCGAACGCCGCGTTCAGGTCGTAGAGCAACTGCGTGTTCTGGGCATTCCTGGCATCAGGTCTGTTGAGGACAATACGCGCCACATGCTCAGTGGGGCGTTCGTACAGGACGGTTTCGAATTCGGACATGATCGTGGCCCCTCCCCGGGCATTTCTTGCGTTTCACCGAGATAGTATGCCCGCGGAATTGGAGGAGCCATCCCGAACTCGCCTCCGCCGGAATTCCTCAAGTGTCATGCCTGTCATGCGCTTCACCGCACGGCGCAGCGATGCCGCGTCGGAGTAGCCGACGCTGACGGCAATCTCGTCGTTCGAACGTGCCGAGGTACAGGCCAGGCGCACCGCCCGGCTGACACGAATGGATTGCAGGAAATGGTTCGGCGTCATCCCCGCTACCCGTCCCATCCGACGGGCAAATGTGCGCATTCCCAATCCAGAGGCAGCGGCGATCTCGGCTGCACCGAGGGGCCGGCTCATGTTCTGTCGCACAAACAGTTCAGCCTTTCGCAACGCCGGGTCGGCCGCCACCAGCGTCGCGGTCGAGGTATAGGGCATCTGGCTGCTTCGCGCGTCGACGACCAGGTATCGGCGACAGGCATCCGCGATACCTGCTCCCGCCAGACTCTCGACCAGGTGCATCATCAGGTCGACATGCGCCAGTGCGGCGCCTGCAGTAACGATCCTGCCGTCCTGGATCACGAGATCACCTGCCCGAAGCCGGGACTTCGGGAACCGGGCCTGAAGCAGCGGGGCAAGCCACCAGGTTGTCGTTACCTGCCGGCCATCGATCAGCCCGGCCTGCCCGAAAGCGAATACGCCCGTGCAGGATGTCGCGAGAATTGTCTGTGGCCCGCGCAAACAGTTCAGCGCCCGGACGATGGCCACGATCTCGGGGCCTTCAAGGGAATCCTCGACCTCCCTTGCGGTGTCCAGTCCCAATCCGGGCAGCACGACCACGTCCGCGATGTCACCGCCTGTCCTGACATGTTCCACCTTGGTCTGGACCACATCAAACGGCGATGTGATGCCCAGCCCCCTGGCCACCTTGTTTGCCGTCGCCAGCACGTCGCGCGAGAGGGCGAGACTTGTTTCCATGCACATGGGCGGCTCAAGCAATGCCACCCGGATGGGTGCATCAATGGAGTTTGTCATTTTCAGCCTCTTAAATGTCATTTCTGACACTAGGACACTGTCGGTCGACACACCAGACTGCGGCGCATCAGAAACGGAGGCCGACATGACCCTTGAAGGTGGATGCTATTGCGGCGCGCTGCGCTATCAGGCGGTGGGGGAGCCGGTGCTGCGTGCACAGAGGTGGCCCGACAAATCTGGACAGTTGAGTTAGGTGGATTTTCTGCTCCCAATCCGGCAGCGTTGCCGGGACGAAGGAGCGAAGATGACAAGACGACCCAGGCGGAACCACAGCCCTGCCTTCAAAGCGAAAGTCGCATTGGCGGCGCTGAAGGGCGACAGGACGATGAGCGAGCTGGCGACGCAGTTCGACCTGCATCCCAATCAGATCAAGCAGTGGAAGGATCAGCTGCTTGAGGGCGTAACGGGTGTCTTCGATGACACGCCAAAGGCCGCGAAAGAGCCGCAGATCGACGTAAAGTCCCTGCACGCGAAGATTGGCCAGCTGGCGCTGGAAAACGATTTTTTAGAGGGCGCGCTCGACAAGGCCGGTCTGTTGCCGAGCGCAAGGAAATGACGGGCCCGGACCACAGGCTGAGCCTGACACGGCAAGCCCGGCTTCTCGGGATCAGCCGGGGCAGCCTGTATTACGCGCCGCGCCCGACCAGTGCGGCGGACCTCAAGCTTATGCGCAGAATTGACGAGTTGCACATGGACTACCCGTTCGCGGGCAGCCGTATGATGAAAGGGTTGCTGCGGCAGGAAGGCTTCACGGCCGGGCGGCTGCACGTGGCAACCTGCATGAAAACGATGGGCATTGAGGCGCTCTATCGCAGACCGAACACCAGCAAGCCTGCGCCCGGTCACAGGATCTATCCCTACCTGCTGCGCAAGCTGGCCGTGACGCAGCCCAATCAGGTCTGGGCCATGGATATTACCTACATTCCCATGGCCCGAGGGTTCGTCTATCTGGTCGCCGTTCTGGACTGGTTCAGCCGCAAGGTTCTGGCCTGGCGGCTGTCGGTGACGCTGGAAACAGCGCCGTGTCTGGAGGCCTTGAATGATGCCCTGCGCAGATATGGCAAGCCGGAGATCATGAACTCGGACCAAGGATCACAGTTCACGTCCATTGACTTCATCAAGGCGCTGAAGGACGCCGACATCCAGATCAGCATGGATGGCAAGGGCGCTTGGCGCGATAACGTGTTTGTCGAACGGCTCTGGCGCAGCGTCAAATACGAGGAGGTCTATCTGCACGCCTATGAAAGCGTGTCAGCCGCCCGACAGGGCATCGACCGATACCTGGCCTTCTACAACACAAGGAGACCGCATTCATCGCTGGAAGGGCAAACGCCCGATCAGGCATATCACATCAAGTTGCAACCAATCCCGGTGGCGGCATAACCAAGCGGAAAATCCACCTAAGAAACGGCTCGAAACTGTTCAAACGAACCGAACCACCTCTCACAGTGTCACTGCCGCGAGTGCCAGTACTTCTCGGGGGGTGGGCCCAACTACTTCATGCTGATGCCCATTGAAGGTTTCCGCTACGTTCTCGGCGCACCGCAGACGTTTCAGCGCGATGACATCCATGCCGCCGTCACGCGGGATTTCTGTGGCACCTGTGGCACCCACATCACCACACGACGCCCTGACATGCGCAGCCTGCTGGTCCTGAAGGCAGGCACGCTGGACGATCCGTCCCTCTATGATCAGCCGCGGCTGGCGATCTTCTGCATTGACCGCCAGCCGTTTCACCAGCTTCCTGACGCCTTGCCGCTGTTCGAGCGCATGCCACCGCCGCGACAATAGACGAATGACCGACCGTCCAATGGCGGTCGTCTTTCAGCCCTGACCGAGGCTCCGCGTCAGGACATAGATGAAACTGGGGCCCGGAATCAGCAGGACGAGCATTGACGCTATGACAAAGGTGATGAGGGTTGGGCTCTCCGGCACCCTCAGTACCCCTCCTGAACAAGGATGATCACGGTCCCGCCGGTTGCCGCGGGCGGGACAAAGACCGATCCGTCTGCCTGATCAGAGAATGCAACGCCATTCGCGGTCAGCACATCCCGCGTCGCGGCACTATCGGAAACGGCGAGCCGCATGGCCAGCATCCGGTCGATGGCAGGAACATCATTTGCCGACAGGCCCGGCAGCATGGCCTGTACCGCGTCATGCCGTGCGATCTCGACGCAATGTGGTCCGACCTGCATCGTGATCCCGGTTGCCGTTTCGTGGATCGCATCAGCGCCCAGCAGCCGCGCCCACGCTGCACCAAGCGCGGCCGGATCAGCCGCAACCGCGACCAGCCCCAGGATGCGGGTGACACCGTTCGCATGGATCAGCCATTCGGGTCGCCGCGTGATTTCCGGGGTGTCGTGGTAGCAGATGAAACCGTTCAGCAGGCGCGTTTCGCCGCCGTCGAACCGGATCAGGCGAAACCGGGGTTCAACCTCGCCCTCCGGCAGTTCGAGCGGGCGGCGCAGGTCGATCGGACCATTCACGTTGAATCCGGCAGCACTCAGGGTCGTGAAGGCGACATCCACATCCTCGACGGCGAAGGCACAGCGGTCCAGCCCCTCCCCCTGTGCCGCCATGCGATCCCGCAGCCCCCGGTCCGGCAGGTCGGGGTCGATGATGCCCATCAGTTCGATGTAGTCATCGGCGAACATGATGCAGTAGTTGCCGGTCGCCATGTCGCGGTGCCGCCCCCGTGGGGTCAGGGTGAAGCCGAGCCTGCGAAAGGCGTCGGCGCAGCCTTCCAGGTCATCGACGGCATGGACCAGGTGGTCGATGCCGCGCAGCACGCCTGAAACGTTCTTCTGCGCACTCATGGACCTATTCGCCCTCGAAGGCACAAAGGGCCATGACACTCAGGCCCATGTCCTGCAGGCGTTTCATGCCGCCAAGGTCGGGCAGATCAACGATGAAGCAGCAGCCGACCACTGTCCCCCCTGCCCGGCGGATCAGCTTCACCGCAGCCTCCGCCGTGCCACCTGTGGCCAGCAGGTCATCGACGACCAGCACGTTCTGCCCTTCACTGATCGCATCATCGTGGATCTCGACCCGGTCGGTGCCGTACTCCAGGTCATAGTCCTCCCCGATCGTCCTGCCGGGCAGCTTGTTCTGCTTCCGGATCGGAATGAAGCCGACCGAAAGCTGGTGCGCGACAGCCCCGCCGATGACGAAGCCGCGGGCTTCGATACCCGCCACCTTGTCGATCCGGACCCCGGCATAGGGCTGGACCAGCAGGTCGATGGCAGTGCGGAAACCACGGGCATCGTTCCAGAGCGTCGTCACGTCGCGGAACATGATCCCGGGCTTCGGATAGTCGGGAATGGTGCGGATACGGTCGCGGATCTCGTTGGTCATGCGCTGTTGCCCCCCGGTCAGGAAAGAACGCGGCCGGCAACCGCATCAAGCCGGCTCACCATGGCATCGTCGCGGGCATCCGGCGGTGTGATCAGGGCGACTTCCAGCGCCCGGTCGCAGCCCGCAGTGCAGGCGGGACGGTGACCGGCAAGCTTCGGCGCGACGGCGGAAATCAGGTTCTGCGCCTTGTCCGCATTCCCGTGCAGGATCGTCAGCACCGCCTCCACATCCACATGGGCGTCACCTTCCCGCCAGCAGTCGTAGTCCGTCACCATGGCGACGGTCGCGTAGCAGAGCTCGGCCTCGCGCGCCAGTTTCGCCTCCGGCATGTTCGTCATGCCGATGACCGAACAACCCCAGTCCCGATAGAGGAAACTCTCGGCGCGGGTGGAGAACTGCGGCCCCTCCATCGCCAGATAGGTCCCGCCCCGCGCATGCTCGATGCCGCACTCGGTCGCCGCCTGTTCGAGCGCGTCGCCAAGGCGGGAGCAGACCGGGTCGGCCATGGAGACATGCGCCACGAGACCGCTGCCGAAGAACGACTTCTCCCGCGCGAAGGTCCGGTCGATGAACTGGTCAACGATGACGAAACTGCCTGGTGCCAGTTCCTCCCGGAAGGAGCCGCAGGCGGAGACGGAGATCACATCGGTGCAGCCCGCGCGTTTCAGCGCGTCGATGTTGGCGCGATAGTTGATTTCGGTCGGACTGATCCGGTGGCCGCGTCCGTGACGCGGCAGAAAGACCATCTGGACGCCGTGCAGGCGACCGAACAGCAGTTCATCCGACGGTGTGCCGAACGGGCTTTCCACACGTCGCCACTCGGTATCCTCCAGGCCGTCCATGCCGTAGACACCGCTGCCTCCAAGGACGCCAATGACAGTCTCACTCTCGGTCATGCATTCACTCCCAGTTCTTGTCTTTGTGTCTGCTGTTGCGGATGGCCATCATTGCCGCGGCGGTAACGGAGCCGGGATCGAATCTGTATCCGTCATCAGCTTCCGGCGCACCCGCTTTGGTACGCCAACAAGCTGCTCGAACGCCAGTGACAGGATGCCGACCGCGATGGTGTAGAGCAGGATGCGGGGCAGGATCGCGAGCACCAGGTCGAGGAACTGCACATCGGTGTTGCTGGCGCCGGACAGCACGGTCTGTGGTGAATCGAACAGGAACGCCAGAATGAAGGCCGGAAGACTGGCCAGCAGATAGGCCAGGACAAGCCGCACACCCTGTCCCCGTGTCGCGGCTGCGGATTGCGAGAAGCTGAACGGCATCCCGATCGCGGCCGCGGGCAGCACCAGAAAGAAGCGCGCGACCAGAAAACCCACGATCAGCGCCACCGCGATCCAGTGAACGCCCGCCTGACCGTAACGTGCGATGACGTCACCGACATCCAGCCCTTCCCGCGCGGCCCAGAGCAACGGGCCACCGAGCAAGGGGCCGTAGATCTGCTCCACCACCAGGCCGATCACGTAGCCGAGGCCATAGAGAAGTGCCGCGCCCTTGAGATAGGCCCATTCCGCGCCGCCGACCCTGTAGTTGACGCGTGCCTCCGGATTGTCGGACCCGAGCAGGATCATCCGGTGCCAGGCGGTGATGACGGGAACCACAACGACCAGGGCCACCAGCGTATAGCCCAGGGTGGCAATATCGACACCGATGACCGGAACCAGCTCGACCGCACCGAATGCGGCAAGCGCGGTCGCGGCAAAGGGACGCCACATCAGCGCCAGGAAGACATCGAGGTTGATCAGGAACAGCCGCCAGGACCGGAGGATCAGGTCCCAGGGGGAGATCAGCGTGACCTCGGAATCCGCGTCTGCAACTGACGAGAACAGCGCGTCCTGGTCCCGGTCCGCATGCAGCGCCTGGTGCATCTCGTGTTTCACAGCCGGCGCGTCAGACAACAGGACCTCCTGCGGTGTCCCGGCGTCGTCCGCCGCGACACCGGGCGTCGATTCGTCGTTCCTGGACCCTTGAGGCGTCATGCGATGACCATGCCACGTGATGCCGTTTCCAGATACAGAAAAGGGGTGACGGTCGGACCGTCACCCCTTTGCCGTTCGTTGATGGCCTCCGGCACAGCGTGCCAGATGCGATCAGTGCAGGCGCGCCCAGATCCGGCGCTTCGCCGCATAGAGCAGGCCGCTCATGATCAGCAGGAAGATGATCACCTTGAAGCCCATGGCCTTGCGCTCTTCCATCTTGGGCTCGGCGGCCCAGGTCATGAACGCGGAGACATCCTTTGCCATCTGATCGACAGTGGCAGGCGTACCGTCCACATACTCGATCAGATCGTCGGCCAGAGGCGCAGGCATCGCCAGGCACCCGCCCGCGAAGTACGGGTTGTTGTAGGTGCCGTTCGGGCACTCGTGCCCGTGGCTGTCCTCGCCGTAGCCGCTCAGCAGCGAATAGAGATAGTCCTCACCACCGACACGGGCCTTGGCCAGCAGCGACAGGTCTGGCGGATAGGCACCGCCATTGGACGCCTTGGCCGCGTTCTGGTTGGGGAACGGTGAAGGGACCTTGTCGGAAAGCCGACCCGGGCGCGTGAACATGTCACCGGCCGCGTCGGGACCATCCTCGATCTCCTTCTCCGCCGCGATGGCCTTTGCCTGCTCCTCGCTGAAGCCGATCTCCATCAGGTTGCGATAGGCGATGTACTTCAGGCCGTGGCAGGCCGCACAGACCTCCGTATAGACCTGGAAGCCACGCTGGACCTGGGCACGGTCATAGGTGCCGAAGGGGCCGGAGTGGTGCCAGTCGACCGACTTCAGTTCCTTGGCGTCACCGGCGGCAAGCGCGCCGCCGGTCATCAGGCCGATGCCGAGCACGGCACCTGCGAGAACCTTGATGCTGCGATTGATCATCATGCGTTCTCCCCGGCTGAAGTGCTTGCCTTGCCTGCCAGCACGGCCTCCGAGATGGAGGTCGGCAATGGTTTGGGTCGTTCGAACCAGCCAAGTACCGGCATCAGGAAGATGAAGTGGAAGAAGTAGTAGAACGTGGCGATCTGGGAAACGACCAGCATCGGACCCTCTGCCGGCTGGCTGCCGGCATAACCCAGCACGATGCAATCCAGCGCGAAGATCCAGAAGAACCACTTGTACTGCGGGCGGAACGCTGCCGACCGGACCCGGCTGCGATCCAGCCAGGGCAGGATGAACAGCACGCCGATGGCCGCGAACATGGCCAGCACACCCAGCAGCTTGTCCGGCACCGACCGCAGGATCGCGTAGAACGGCAGGAAGTACCATTCGGGCACGATGTGCGCGGGCGTCACCAGCGGATCCGCCGGGATGTAGTTGTCCGGATGCCCCAGATAGTTCGGGAACCAGAAGACGAAGACCGCGAACAGCACGCCGAAGGCTGCGAAGCCGAAGAAGTCCTTCACCGTGAAGTAGGGGTGGAAGGAGATATAGTCGGCCGGGCCCTTGATCTCGATACCCAGCGGGTTGGTCGACCCCTTCTGGTGCAGGGCGACCAGGTGCAGGAACACCAGGCCGAAGATCACGAACGGCAGCAGGTAATGCAGGCTGAAGAACCGGTTCAGGGTCGGATTGTCGACCGCGAAGCCACCCCAGAGCCAGGTCACGATGGGATCACCCACCACCGGCAGGGCGCTGAACAGGTTGGTGATGACCGTGGCACCCCAGAAGCTCATCTGACCCCAGGGCAGCACGTAGCCCATGAAGCCCGTGGCCATCATGACCAGCAGGATGACCACACCGATCATCCAGATCATTTCCCGCGGGGCCTTGTACGATCCGTAGTAGAGACCGCGGAACATGTGCAGGTAGACGGCGATGAAGAACATCGAGGCGCCGTTGGCATGCATGTAGCGCAGCAGCCAGCCGTAGTTGACGTCACGCATGATGTGCTCGACCGAGTCGAACGCCATCGACGTGTGCGCCGTGTAGTGCATGGCCAGCACGATGCCGGTGACGATCTGCAGGGTCAGCATGACGCCCAGGATCGACCCGAACTGATAGGCAAAATTCAGGTTACGCGGATATGGATGCTGCACGAAGGTGTGATGCATCACGGAGACCAGCGGCAGACGGTCGTCGAACCACTTGATCAGCTTGTTGTCGGTCTGAAATGACATGTCTGTTCCCTCAACCGATCTTGATCTGGGTGTCGGTCAGGAATTCGTACTCCGGCACCTCCAGGTTGGCGGGCGCCGGACCCTTGCGGATACGTCCGGACGTGTCGTAGTGCGAACCATGGCACGGGCAGAACCAGCCATCGTATTCACCGGCGTAGCCCAGCGGCACACAACCGAGGTGGGTGCAGATACCCAGCACAACCAGCCATTCGGCCTTGCCGGCCTTGTGGCGTTCCTCGTCGGTCTGCGGATCCGGCAGATCGTCCACGTCCACTGCCAGGGCGGCATCGATCTCGGCCTCGGTGCGGCGACGCACGAAGACCGGCTTGCCGCGCCAGCTGATCGTCACGCTCTGGCCAGGCTCGATCCCCGAGATATCGACCTCGGTCGATGACAGGGCCAGCACATCCGCGGACGGATTCATCTGGTCAACGAACGGCCAGACCAGTCCGACGGCACCGACGCCGACAAACGCGCCAGCCGTGATCACCAGGAAGTCACGGCGTTCTCCGCCGTCTCCCCCATGGGAAGCTGCACTCATGGGCTCAAACCCTCTTGTTCATTCAACTGCACACCGGACTCGCACACAGCGATCCCCACCCGATGCCGGAAGTACCGTAACAATCAGGAATGGCGGGCCAAGTCCAGAAGACGGACTCTGTTGCGACAGTGAGCCGCATCGCTGTCGGAGCCCCCGAAACGCAGGGATAAGCCCCTGACCGCAGAAGGATAAACCCATGCGACTGGCCATGTTTCAGCCCGACATTCCGCAGAATCTCGGTGCCGCCATCCGGCTTTGCGTCTGTCTGGGCATCGGCCTCGATGTGATTCGCCCCGCCGCCTTCCCGCTGGATGACCGCGATCTGCGCCGCACGGCAATGGATTACGCCGATGCAGCCGACATCACGCTGCATGCAGGCTGGCAGGCTTTTCGGGCGGCGCGGGCTGACAGCAGACTGATTCTGATGACCACCCGGGCGGCGTCCGACCTGCACGATTTCACGTTTCAGCCCGATGACGTGCTGCTGATGGGGCGGGAAAGCGCCGGTGTCCCCGATGCGGTGCACGACAGTGCCGACGCCCGGATCCGCATCCCGATGGCGACGGGCGCGCGGTCCCTCAATGTGGTGACGGCGGCGGCCATGGCACTGGGTGAGGCCATTCGGCAGATTCGCTGACCGGATCACATCTGACGATTGACCTCGATCAAGGTGCTGGGGTTCATAGCGCGCCAGAAGACGGCTTCGGCAGGTGCCACCTACAGAACGCACAAGGGGGACGGACGGCATGAGTGACAGCACAGAGATCGACCAGCAGCGCAAGGAAACCGCCAGCGCCTGGTTCCGGGAACTGCGGGACCAGATCTGCGCCACCTTCGAGGCCATCGAGGATGAACTGACCGGCCAGATGTCGGACCTGCCGCCGGGCCGGTTCGAGCGCACGGCCTGGGACCGTCCGGGTGGCGGCGGCGGCGTCATGTCGGTGATGCGTGGCCGGGTGTTCGAGAAGGTGGGCGTGAACATCTCCACCGTTGACGGCACCTTCTCCGACGATTTCGTCGGCCAGATCCAGGGTGCGAAGGAATCGGGCGGGCGATTCTGGGCCTCCGGGGTTTCGCTGGTGGCACACATGCGTTCCCCGCGCGTGCCGGCCGTGCACATGAACACCCGCCACATCCGCACCTCGGTCGGCTGGTTCGGCGGCGGCGCCGATCTGACGCCCATGGTGCCGAACGATGTCGACACGGACGCCTTCCATGCCGGAATGAAGGCTGCGTGTGATGCGCATGACCCGGACTACTATCCGAAGTTCAAGAAGTGGTGCGACGAGTACTTCTTCCTGAAGCACCGCAATGAACCGCGCGGTGTCGGCGGCATCTTCTACGATCACCACGACAGCGGCGACTGGGATGCCGACTTCGCCTTCACCCGCGATGTGGGAAAGGCTTTCATCGACACCTATGCCCCGATCGTTCGCGCCCACATGAACGAACCCTGGACGGCGGAGGAGCGTGAACACCAGTTGGTGCGCCGGGGACGTTACGCGGAGTTCAACCTGATCTATGATCGTGGCACGACATTCGGACTGAAGACCGGCGGCAACACCGAAGCCATCCTGATGAGCCTGCCGCCGGAGGTGAAATGGCCCTGATCTCGGGGTGATGCGACACAGGGGAGCAACAGGCGATGCGCAAGGTTCTTGGACGGGTTCTGACGGCGGCGACGATTCTGGTTCCCCTGGTGGTCGCCTCCCCCACCTTGGCCAAGGACCTCAGCATCAAGGCGTTCCAGGGTCTCTGGAAAGGCAGCGCCGTCTCGGAGAACGAGGTCAGTTCCCACTTCCGGGTGACCGCGCGTGACCTGGATGTGGAGATCCGGCCCTTTGCCGTCGGCGGCTTCTCCCTGCGCTGGTCGACCGTGCTGCGCCAGGCCGGCGACCCGAACGCCCCGAAGGAAGAGCTGAAGCAGGCGGTGGTCCAGTTCATCCCCGATCCCACCCGCCCCAATGTCTGGCGGGAGGACAAGACGGTCGATCCGATGAGCGGCGAGGCCCTGCACTGGGCCCGCATCGCCGACCAGACCCTGACCGTCTACAGCCTGGGTGTCCGGGAAGACGGCAAGGCCGACCTGCAGGTCTACGACCGCACCCTCTCCGCCCTCGGCATGAAGCTGAGGTTCACCCGCCTGGTCGACGGCGAACCGGTCCGCTCGGCGTCAGGCCAGTTGGTGAAGCACGCGAACTGACGGCCACAACAGCCTGATATATTTATCTATTCGTCGCCCATCCGCAGTGCGGCGAGGAAGGCTTCCTGCGGGATGTCGACCTTGCCGTAGGTGCGCATCCGCTTCTTGCCTTCCTTCTGCTTCTCCAGCAGCTTCTTCTTGCGGGTGACGTCGCCGCCGTAGCACTTGGCGGTCACGTCCTTGCGCATGGCGGAGATGGTCTCGCGGGCGATGACGGAGCCGCCGATGGCTGCCTGGATCGGAATCTTGAACATCTGGCGCGGGATCAGGTCCTTCAGCCGTTCCACCAGTTGCCGCCCGCGTTCGTAGGCGCGCTTGCGGTGGACCACCATGGCCAGGGCATCGACCGGTTCGGCGTTGACCATGATCGACATCTTCACCAGGTCGCCTTCGCGATATTCGATGATCTCGTAGTCGAAGCTGGCATAACCGCGGCTGACGGACTTCAGCCGGTCGTAGAAGTCGAACACGACCTCCGACAGCGGCAGTTCATATTCCACCATGGCGCGGTTGCCGACATAGGTCAGGTTGGACTGGATGCCGCGCTTTTCCTCGCACAGCTTCAGGATCGACCCGAGATATTCGTCGGGGCACATGACCGTGGCCTTGATCCACGGCTCCTCGATCCTGTCGATCTTCACCGGATCCGGCATGTCGGCCGGGTTGTGCAGTTCCTGCAGCGTGTTGTTCGTCATGTACAGCTTGTAGACCACGCTCGGTGCCGTGGTGATCAGGTCCAGGTTGAATTCCCGTTCCAGCCGTTCCTGCACGATCTCCATGTGCAGCAGTCCCAGGAAACCACAGCGGAAGCCGAACCCGAGTGCTGCGGAGCTCTCCGGCTCGAAATGGAAGCTGGAATCGTTCAGCCGCAGCTTGGCCAGGCTGTCACGCAGGTCCTGATAGTCATTGGCGTCGATCGGGAACAGGCCACAGAACACCACGGGGATGGAGGGCTTGAACCCGGCCAGCGGCTCGGCGGCGGGCTTGCCTTCATCCGTCACCGTGTCACCGACATCGGTCTCCGCCACCGTCTTGATGGAAGCGGTGAAGAAGCCGATCTCCCCCGGCCCCAGTTCCGGCACGGTCGCCATCTTCGGCGTGAAGATGCCCACCCGGTCGATCTGGTGCGTGGCACCGCTCGACATCAGGCGGATCTTCGATCCCTTCTTCATGGCGCCGTCGATGATGCGGACCAGCACGACCACGCCCAGATAGGCGTCGTACCAGCTGTCCACCAGCAGCGCCTTCAGCGGCGCATCACGGTCGCCCTTCGGTGCGGGCAGCCGGGTCACCAGCGCCTCCAGCACGTCCGGGACCCCGAGGCCGGTCTTGGCGGAGATCATGACTGCGTCGGAGGCGTCGATGCCGATCACATCCTCGATCTGCTCCTTCACCCGGTCAGGATCGGCAGCAGGCAGGTCGACCTTGTTCAGCACCGGTACGATGTCGAGATCGTTTTCGATGGCCAGATAGACGTTGGCCAGCGTCTGCGCCTCGACCCCCTGGCTGGCGTCCACCACCAGCAGCGCGCCCTCGCAGGCTGCCAGGCTTCGGCTGACTTCATAGGAGAAGTCGACGTGGCCGGGGGTGTCGATCAGGTTCAGGATGTAGGTCTCGCCGTCCTGCGCCTTGTAGGCCAGGCGAACGGTCTGGGCCTTGATCGTGATGCCGCGTTCCCGCTCCAGATCCATGGAGTCGAGCACCTGCGCCTGCATCTCGCGATTTTCCAGGCCACCAGTCGCCTCGATCAACCGGTCGGCAAGTGTGGACTTGCCGTGGTCGATGTGAGCGACGATCGAGAAATTTCGGATGTTCTTGAGGTCCATGGCGGCGGAGTATTAGGTCTGCCTGCCCATGCTTGCAAGCACGCTGTGAGGCTGAGGCGTGCAGGCTCACCGGCTCAGTCGGAAATGGCCACGTCCAACTGCTCCAGCAGGCGGCGCGCATCCTCCGCCACCGCCGCCGTTTCGTCCTGCGCTATGACGCTCAGCAGGTCCTCCCGCGCGCCACGAATGTCCCCGGCACCTGCGCGGGATCGGGCACGTTCCACCAGAGCTTGCGGCTGGTCGGGCTGCAGCGCCAGCGCGTTGACGATGTCGCTCTCCGCCGCCGCAACCTGCCCCGTCTGGCGGTTGATCATGGCGCGCAGGGCATAGGCTTCCGCCGAAAGGTCGTCGATGGAGAGCACAATGTCCGTTTCCTGCTGGGCTTCATCGAAGCGTTTCAGACCGGCCAGCACATGGGCGCGGTCCAGATGCAGCGCCGCGCTGTTGCCCTGCCATTCCAGTGCCCGGTCCAGCGCCGTCAGCGCCCGCGCATCCTCCCGCGCCAGCACCCACAGCGCCGCTGCCTGGGACATGATGGTGGCCGCCATATCCGGCCGCGCACCGCCGAAGACCTCCGCCAGGTCCTGCATCCGTGTGGCGGCAAGGCGGCTATTGCCGTTCGCCGCCAGCGCCAGTGCCACGCAATGTTCCGCCGCCCTGCCCCCGCCGAGGTCGCGCCATTGCAGGGCCGCCGTCATGCCGGTCTCCGGATCGCGGTCCACGGCCTCCGTACATGCCTGATAGCTCTTCACGGTCGGGATCAGCGCCTGGGCGGCCGCCGTGCCCGCCGACATGGCCCAGCCTGCCAGCAGCAGCGCCAGTGCTTGACGCATGGGGGCGTGCCGGTTCAAGTGCCGCCTCCTGCCAGTATGGACTGACCTGTCATGATCGCCTCGCAACGTCATCTGTTCGAAATTCCGGACGATATCGCCTACCTCAACTGTGCCTACATGTCGCCCCTGATGAAGCCCGTCGTGGCGGCAAGCAGCACCGGTTTGCAGCGCAAGGCACGTCCCTGGACCGTGACACCGCAGGATTTCTTCACCGAGAGCGAGCAGGCACGGGGTCTGTTCGGGCGGCTGATCGGCGCGTCTGCCGACGATGTCGCCATCGTCCCCGCCGCCAGCTACGGCATTGCCACAGCCGCCGCGAACCTGCCGGTGGCTGCGGGACAGGAGATTCTGGTGCTGCGGGACCAGTTTCCCTCCAACGTCTACAGCTGGCGTGATCTGGCCGCGGATTCGGGGGCGGAGCTTCGCACGCTGCAGCGCGAACAGGACGGTGACTGGACCCGTGTCATCCTGGACGCCATCAGCTACCGTACCGCCATTGCTGCCCTGCCCCACAACCACTGGACCGACGGCAGCCTGATCGATCTGGTGGCGGTGGGTCAGAAGCTCCGGTCCGTCGGAGCCGCGCTTGTGCTCGACCTGACGCAGTCGCTCGGCGCCATGCCGTTCTCGGTCGCGGACGTGCAGCCCGATTTCATGGTCAGCGCCTGCTACAAGTGGCTGCTTGGTCCCTATTCGGTCGGCTTCATGTATGTCGCGCCGAAATGGCAGCAGGGCCGTGCGCTGGAACAGGGCTGGATCACCCGTGCCGGGTCGGAGAATTTCGCGCGGCTGCTGGACTACACCGATGCCCTGCAGCCCGGCGCGCGCCGCTTCGACATGGGGGAGCGGTCGAACTTCGCCCTGCTGCCCGGTGCGATCAGTGCCATGGAGCACCTGCTCGACTGGACACCGGAGGCCATCTCCGAGACTCTCGGCGCCCGCACCGGCGACATTGCGGCCAGGGCGGAGAAGCTTGGCCTGCTGGCACCGCCGGAGGGCACGCGGGCACCGCACTTCCTGGGTCTGCGGTTCCCCGACGGCGCACCGGAGACCCTAGTGCAGGACATGGCGGCGCAACAGGTCTACATCAGTCAGCGTGGGGACTCGATGCGCGTGACGCCTCACCTCTACAATACCGACGCGGATACGGATCGCCTGATCCAGGCCCTGTCATCGATCATCTGAAGCCTGCGGGAGGAACAGTCATGAGAATAGCAATTGCAGGTGCCGCCGGACGCATGGGCCGGATGCTGCTGACGGAGGTGCATGAGACCGACGGCGCGAAAATCGCGGGCGGACTTGAGCGGTCCGGTACGGACGGGATCGGCCAGGACCTGGGCAAGCTGATCGGCATCGAACCGGTGGGCGTGGCACTCAGCGATGATCCGGATACCGTCTTCGGAAATGCAGACGTGGTGATCGACTTCACCGTACCGGCAGCAACTGTCGCAAACCTCGGTCATGCCCGACGGCACGGAACGGCCATGGTCATCGGCACCACCGGCATGACGGCGGAGGATGACGCGAAGGTTGACGAGGCCGCGCGCGAGATAGCGGTCATGCAGGCCGGCAACATGTCGCTGGGGGTCAACCTGCTGGTGCAGGTGACCGCGCAGGTCGCCGCAGCGCTGGGCATCGACTGGGATGTGGAGGTGACGGAGATGCATCACCGCTGGAAGGTGGATGCCCCGTCAGGCACGGCATACATGCTCGGCAAGGCGGTGGCGGAAGGTCGGGGACAGGACCATGAAGCGGTCGCGGTCGGCGGTCGCCACGGCATCACTGGGGAGCGCCAGAAGGGCCAGATCGGCTATTCCGCGCTGCGTGGCGGCAATGTGGTGGGGGAGCATTCGGTTGTCTTCGCCAGTGACAACGAACGGGTGGTGCTGAACCACATCGCCAACGACCGGCGCATCTTTGCTGCCGGTGCCGTCCGCGCGGCACTGTGGTGCGCGGGGCGCAAGCCCGGCCGCTACGACATGATCGACGTTCTGGGCCTACGCGGCGCCTGATCCTCCGGATGCCGATCCATCAGAGCCGGCCTGGTCGGAGGCCGCCGCAGCGATCTGGCGCTTCTGCTCCTCGGTGAGCTGGGGCACGGTCTCGTCATCGGAGCCGCCATTGACCCGCACACGTACTTCGCGCCGGGCGAACTGGACGCCGTTCTCGTCGAACAGCTTCTGCACACGGTCGTAGATGAACTTGCGGATGGTGAACTGGGTACCCGGCTTGGCCATGAACTTGCCGCGCACCACGATGCCCACGTCGTCAACTTCCAGCACGCCCTGGCTCTTGAATGTCTGGATCAGATCACCTTCAAATTCAGGGATCTGACTCAGTTCCTTGCCGATCTGCTTGAAGATGTTCTTGACCTTCTTCAGGTCGGTCTCGAAGGGCACCGTGAACTTCAGCTTCATGATCACCCAGTCGCGCGAATAGTTGGTGATCTTCGGCACCGCACCGAACGGGATGGTGTGGATGCTGCCGCGATGATGGCGTAACTGCAGGGACCGGATGGAGATCTTCTCCACGGTTCCAACCGTGCTCTCGATCTCCACATATTCACCGGTCCGGAAGGCGTCATCGATCAGGAAGAAGATGCCCGAGACGATATCCGCCACCAGCTTCTGCGCACCGAAGCCGATGGCCAGACCGACGATACCGGCACCAGCGAGCAGTGGCGTGATGTCGAGGCCCAGGTTCCCGAGCGCCAGCAGCAGCGTGATGGTCACGATTGCCGCCTGCGAGGTCCAGCGCAGCAGGGGAAGCACGGTCGACAGTCGGGAGCCGCCCGCGCCGCCGCCCTCTGCGCCGACCTCCTCGGAGTTCAGGTCGATGCCGAGCGCGGTCTGCTCGTTGGCCAGCTTCCGGTTGATCCAGAGTGTCACCACCTCGTAGACCACGAAACCGACACCCAGCACGACGAGCACCTGGACAATCGATGCCGCCGCCCGTGCACCGAAACCGGCACTCGCCAGATTGCGGAAGTCAATCTGCCAGATCTGCGCGATCAGGATGATGACGATGGCGAAGGTGATGGCCCGGCCGATGCGGACATAGCTGCGCCGCGTTGCGGCAAAGGCCTCCTCCGCCACCACGCCCTCTCCCTTCATCGGTGGCGTCAGGTGCCGCACCAGGCCACGGACCATCGTGTCGAGGGTCGGGCACATGATCAGGATGAAGAGGGTCACATAGGCCTGTCCGTCAGCGACCAGTTCGAACATGCCCTGCCCGGTCAGGATCTCCACCAGCAGCCAGGTCAGGGCGCAGAGCGCGATCACCATGTAGGGGAAGTTGTCGGCCACACGGCGCTCGATCGGCCCCAGTTCCTCGTCACCGCCGCGCATCATCATGCGCAGACCGCGGCGCGCACGCCAGCTTGCCCAGGCAACATAGGACAGCACCCAGAGATTGAGCCAGAAACCGATCCGCGTCTCGCCCACCGGCACCCCGTGGACACGGTTGAACTCGATGATCAGGTACTGGAAGCCGACAATCAGGGCAAAGATGATCTGTCGGCGATGAAGGAAGCGCGCCGTCTCGTCATCCGTGTTCACCAACCGCAGTTCCGGGCGACGTGGTGCGATCAGGAAGCTCACGACCGCAGACATGCCCATTGGCAGCACGATCAGGCTGGTGACGAACAGCCGCGCGATCTCCCGGTCCACGTCGGTCATCAGGATGCCCAGCACGGTGCGCGAGACCAGCGCGAAGACCAGCAGCCCGGCCATGTCCATCAGCAGGCGCAGCCCCAGGATGCGTACGATCTCCTTCAGCCCCTCCCGTCCCGTGGCGGCCTGAATGCGGTCGCGCCAGCGTCCGGCGATGCGATTGGCCAGCCAGGCGGCGGCGAGACCGGCGCCGACCCCAAAGGCAAGCAGCGCGAAGAACCGGAAGACCCCGCCGGCACCGCGTTCCTCCGCAAAGCGTGCGAAGGCACGGGACTGGCTGCGGCCCAGCGTCGGCAAGCGTTCCACCGCGTCGGTCACCGACTCCGCGACATCGCTGGCCGCGCGTCCGAGAAAGTCGATCAGGCTGCCCGATTCAGCATTGCCGCTGCCGGATGCCGCCACCGCATCGAGCCGTTGCAGCAACAGGGCACGGACCTGCTCGTCAGACAGGCGCGATACCATCTCCCGCACCTGTTCGGGTGTCGGATTCTCCGGCAGGGCCGCAGTCTCCGCAGGCTGGGTCCCGCCGGACACGCCGGGGATCTGGGCCTGGACGGAAAGAGCGCCGGACAGCAACAGCGCGGACAGGCCGATCAGCATCAGCAACTTGCGCAAGGCAATTCCCCCATCATTCACCTGCGCCCCCCGACACGGCAAACGGATGATGGCGCAGTGTCTGGTTAACGGGAAGCCCCTTCCTGCCCGCCATGCAAGCTGCCCGCTTTACCTTCGCGCGACTTGTGGTGAACAATGCCCGACGGGACCACTTACTGGGGAGGAAGCTGGCCATGGATCAGGATTGCATCCGTTCGGGCGACAGGCGGCTCGACCGCGAAACGCTGGAAGCAAACGTCGCGAAGGCGGCAGGGGGCTTCAAGGCACTGGGCGTGGGGGAGGATGATGCCGTCTGCCTGATGCTGCGCAATGACTTCGCCTTCTTCGAGGCGTCGATGGGGGCCACCAATGCCGGCGCCTATGCGGTGCCGATCAACTGGCATGGCACGGCGGAGGAAGCCGGCTACATCCTGGATGACTGCGATGCCCGCGCGCTGGTGGTTCATGCCGATCTGTTGCCGGCGATCGAGGGTGGCATCCCCGACGACTGCATCGTGCTGGTGGCGGAGACCCCGCCGGAGGTGATGCAGGCCTATCGTATCTCCCCGGATGAATGTGCCGTTCCCGCCGGCCGGACCAACTGGAACGACTGGCTGCAGCAGCAGGAACCGATGGTTGGGGAGCCTGCGACGACGCGCACCAACATGATCTATACCTCCGGCACCACCGGAAATCCGAAGGGCGTGCGCCGCGAGCCCGCGACGCCGGAGGTGCAGGACAAGATCTACGGCCTGTTCACCCAGGTCTTCGGCATCAGCCCCGACCCGTCGATCCGCACCGTGATCACCGGCCCGATGTATCATTCCGCGCCCAACGCCTACGGGCTGTTCGCCGCCCGCTGCTGCGGCCTTGTGATCCTGCAGCCGCGATTCGATGCGGAGGAACTGCTGGCGCTGATCGAGAAGGAACGGCTGACCCACATCCACATGGTGCCGACCATGTTCGTGCGCCTGCTGAACCTGCCGGAGGAGGTACGCAACCGCTACGACCTGTCATCGCTGAAGTTCGTGGTGCACGCGGCGGCCCCCTGCCCCCCGGACGTGAAGCGGCGGATGATCGAATGGTGGGGACCGGTCATCAACGAATACTACGGCGGAACGGAGACCGGCGCGGTCTTCTTCCACACTTCCGAAGAGGCGCTGCGCAAGCCCGGCACGGTCGGTCGGCCCCTGCCCCATGCCGATGTCCGCATCGTCGATGACAACATGCAGACCCTGGGTCCGGGCGAGATCGGGGAGGTCTACATGAAGCTGATCGGCTGGCCCGACTTCACCTACAACAAGAACCCGGAGAAGCGGAAGGAAGCCGGTCTGGAGCATCTGGTGACCTGCGGCGACGTCGGTTTCATGGACGAGGAAGGCTTCCTGTTCCTCTGTGACCGGAAGAAGGACATGGTCATCTCCGGTGGCGTGAACATCTACCCGGCGGAGATCGAGGCCGTGCTGATCGGCATGCCCGGCGTGCGCGACTGCGCCGTGTTCGGCATTCCCGACGATGAATATGGCGAGTCGCTGGCCGCGCATATCCAGCTCTCGGATACTTCGGTAACGGAGGCGGACGTGCGCAGCTACATCGCCGACCACCTCGCCCGCTTCAAGGTGCCGAAGAAGATCGTCTTCGCGAAGGACCTGCCGCGGGAGGATTCCGGCAAGATCTTCAAGCGCAAGCTCCGCGCGCCCTACTGGGAGGCTGCGGGCCGACAGATCTGATCACCCTACGGAGGGGCGGCAAGCCGTCTGGGCAATCCGGTTCCAGGCAGTGCCGGGAACTGGGCGCGCGGATCAAGTCCGCGAGCGCCGTGGGGAGGTGAACGAAGCTGACCTCAACACTCACGCCGTACCCGGGCTCGACCCGGGTACCCAGGGTGCCGCACGAACGCTGAAAGGTGGGACCGGCGGATCAGGTCCCCATCAACCCGTCGCGGCTCAGCCTTCCAGTTCGCGGATGTAGTAGAGCAGGTCCAGTTCGGGGGCCTTGCCGGTCAGATGCGTGAGGATGCCGTGGGCCTGACCGCGATGATGGGTGTGATGGTTGAAGAAGTGCGCCAGGGTCTCTGACAGGGGCTGGGTGAACCTGTGCCCGGCGATGTTCCGGTAACTGAAGCTGGCCGCGAAATCCGCCTCGCTGCGGGAGGTGATGAAGCCGCTGATACGGTCATCCTCGGCCGCTCTCAGCCTACGCAGTTCGTCAAGGTCATGGGTGATGACCCGGTTCAGTTGACTCTCTTCCGGCCCGTCGCCCAGAAACCGGTGCAGCCACACCCGGTCCGCCACGATCAAGTGATTCAGCGTGCCCGACAGCGAACCGAAGAACGCCCCGACATCGCGGGTCCGGTCTGCCGCCGGGACAGCCGCTGCCGCGTCATAGAGTTTCCCGTTCGCCCAGATGTTGTAGGCGGCAAAACGCGTGAAGTAGGGTTTGAACATGGGCTGGTACTCCCTGCTGACCACATTTCGAACCTAGCGCCCGGTCGCCTGTTGGCAACGCAGTCATGGACATTGCGGAGCCTGAACGCCATTCTCCCGCCGCCGGTGCGGATCGGCGGCTGAAAATTCACTGCACGACAGGAACGGCGGATGCTGCGACGGCTGTATGACTGGACACTGGGGCTGGCCGCCCACCGCCGCGCCACGCCAGCGCTCGGCTTCATCAGTTTCATCGAGAGCAGCGTCTTTCCGATTCCACCGGACGTGATGCTGATTCCGATGATCCTGGCCGACCGCCAGCGTGCCTTTCGCCTGGCCCTGATCGCGACCATCTGCTCGGTACTGGGCGGTGTCGCGGGGTACGCCATCGGCGTCTTCCTGTTCGATCAGATCGCAGAACCGCTGATCCGGTTCTATGGCTATGACCATGCTTTCGCGGACTTCAGCGAGGGCTACAAGGAACAAGGCGGCTGGGTGGTCTTCTTCTTTGGCGTCACGCCATTCCCCTACAAGGTCATCACGATCGCAAGCGGCGTGACACGCCTCGATCTGGTGACCTTCCTGGTTGCCAGCGTCGCCGCACGGGGATTGCGTTTCTTCGTCGTCGCCACCCTGCTCTGGTACTTCGGTGAACCGATCCGTGCCTTCATCGAGAAGTACCTCGGTCCCCTGTTCATCCTGTTCGTGGTCTGTCTGATCGGTGGTTTCGTGGCGGTCCGCTTCCTGCTCTGAGTCCGACGGTCCCCTGCCTACCAGGTCTCCCCGAACGGCCTGACCTCGACCGCGAACGACCAGGCCGAGCGATCCTGATGCGCGACGTGAAACACTTCCTCCGCGATGGCCGACGGCTTGGCGAAGAAGTCGTCCGGCTTGTCGGGAAAGATCATCGGCCGGGTCCATGGCGTGTCGATCGCCGCATCGATGGTGACATAGGCGACATGAACCCCCTTCGGTCCGAAGTCACGCGCCATGGCCTCCGCCAGGATTCTCTGGGACGCCTTGGTCGGTGCGAAATGGGAAAAATGCGGCTTGCCGCGCCAGGCGGCCGTATTGCCGGTGACGACAATCGACCCCTCCCCGGCCGCGATCATGTCCGGCACGGTTTCCTGGGCCAGCACCAGCAGGGCCGTCGTGTTGACGCGGAACATCTTCTCCATCTTCAGGGCGTCGCCTTCCAGCACGAAGCGCGATCCGCCCATTGCCGCATTGTGGATGGCGGCGCGTGGTGCCCCCATCTCCCCCTTCACGCGCGCCAGAACCTCCCGCAGGGCATCCAGATCGCTGACATCACACGGGTAGGCCCGTGATCCGGCAATCTCCGCCTCCAGTTCGGCCAGCCGGTCAGCCGACCGGGCCAGCAGCGCCACGCGATAGCCACCCTGCGCGAAGCGGCGCGCGATGGACGCCCCCGTTCCCGCGCCTGCGCCGGTCAGGACACATACCGGATCCGTCATCGTTCATTCCTCCCCTTACGTTCTGCACCCCGCCAGTATAGACCCCCTTCATGCGTCAGGGGCGCAGTCAGTTGCAGACAGGGTGCACAATGTACGATTGCATCATCATCGGAGCCGGTGCCGCAGGCCTGATGGCGGCGCTGACCGCGGGACAGCGGGGCCGGCGCGTGCTGCTGCTGGATCATGCCGAGAAGGTGGGGAAGAAGATCCTGATCTCCGGCGGCGGGCGCTGCAACTTCACGAATCTCGGCTGCGCACCGGAGAATTTCCTCTCCGCCAACCCGCATTTCGCCAAGTCCGCCCTGGCCCGATACACGCCCCACGACTTCCTGGAGATGGTCGAGCGCCATGGCATCGCCTGGCACGAGAAGACGCTGGGGCAGCTATTCTGCGACGGCTCCGCCAGACAGATCGTGCAGATGCTGCTGGATGAATGCGCGGCGGGCAGCGTCGATATCCGACTGAACTGCACGATCCGGGACGTCAGCCGCGCCGACCATTTCCGGGTCACCACCTCGCTTGGCGATTTCAGCAGTCCGGGCCTGATCCTGGCCACCGGCGGTCTCTCGATCCCGAAGATGGGGGCCACCGGCTTCGCACATGATCTGGCCAGTCGCTTCGGACTGAAATTGCGGGACGTCCGGCCCGGACTGGTGCCGCTGACCTTCCAGGGTGAAACCGGCGCCTGGATGCGCGGTCTGAGCGGCGTGGCCCTGCCCTGCACGGCCACGGCAGGTCAGGCGCAGTTCGCCGAGGCCATGCTGTTCACGCATCGGGGTCTTTCCGGCCCGGCAATCCTGCAGATATCGTCGTACTGGCGGGAAGGCACGGAGATCACCCTCGACATTGCGCCCGGCATGAATGCGGAGCACCTGCTGCTGGACGCCAAGAGAGGGCGCCCGAAGGCGCAGGCCGCAACGGTGCTGGCGGAGCTGCTGCCCGCACGGCTGGCCACCGAACTCGCCGCGCAGCACCTGCCTCCACGCCCGATGGCGGAGATGCCGGATACCGCGCTGAAACACCTGGGCCGACTGCTGAACGGCTGGCGCTTCAGACCGGACGGCTCCGAAGGCTATGCCAAGGCCGAGGTCACGGCGGGCGGCATCGACACGGATGGCCTTTCATCACGCACAATGGAAGCCAAGGCGGTTCCCGGCCTTCATGTCATCGGTGAGGCTGTCGATGTAACCGGCTGGCTTGGCGGATATAATTTCCAGTGGGCCTGGGCCAGCGGGCGGGCGGCGGGTGAGGCTGTCTAGAACGCCTCCTCCAGCGTCGGCCCGGCACCGCGTACCCGCGTCTGGCGCATCAGGCGGCGGTGGCGGTCGGCATCGTAGCCGAGGCCTCGATGCAGCAGGCAGCGGTTGTCCCAGATCACGACTTCACCAGCCTGCCAGCAGTGGGTCAGAATGTTCGCTTCCGCCGTCGCATCCTCGATCAGCCCGTCGATCAGGTCCCGGCTGTCCTTCTCGCTCCAGCTCTCGATCTCCCTGGCGTGGGAACCCATGAACAGGTTCTTCCGTCCGTTTGACGGATTGCGGCGCACGAAGCGCTGCCGGACCGGCGGCAGGGACTTCGCCAGTGCCGGTGACACCGCATCGAGCGACACCTTGGAGCGGGAGAAGACGTAGTCGTGCACCACGACCAGCGGATCGACTTCCGCCCTGCGGGCACCGTCCAGTCTGTCGTAGGCCGCGCGGGCGCTGACGAACTGGGTCTCGCCACCTTCCGACGGCACCTCATAGGCCGAGGTGATGGAGATGAAGGCGGGCACGGGTTTGAAGCTGGCATCCGTGTGCCACATGTTGTTGCCGGTCAGGAAGATCGTCTTCCTGTGGTCATTGCCGAGTGCCGTACCGTCTTCCTGCACGTTGCCGATGGTGCCGAAATAGTCGATCCGCCCTTCCTCCCCCTTCGGCAGGTGGTTGGGTTCCGGTTCACCGATCTCCCGGGTGAAGGCCAGATGGCGGTCGTCGCCCGGCGCCTGATCGGGGAAACAGAGAAACGACCATCGGTCGATGGCATCCAGAAGCGCGCCACGCCGGGCCTCATCAAGCGGCACCGAGAGATCGAAACCGGTGATACGGGCACCGAAATCGGCATGAAGTGGCTGAATTTCCACAGTTATCCCTCCCCAGAAACAAGTGCCTGACGGTCGATCTTGCCCGTTCCCGTCTTCGGCATCTCGGCCACGAACTCCACGATGCGGGGATACTTGAACGGCAGCAAGGCTTCACGCACGTGCTGTTGCAGCAGCCTGACCTCCGCTTCGTCCCCCGCGTGTCCGTCGCGCAGGCAGACGACGGCCCGCAGCGCCATCCGCCGGTCGGGAAGCTGATGCGCCAGCACGGCGCACTCATGGACGTGCGGGTGCTCGTTCAGGCAGCGCTCCACCTCCAGCGGCCAGACCCACTGGCCCGAGACCTTGATCAGGTCATCGGCACGCCCCTGAAACTGATAGTAGCCATCCTGCTCCAGGAAGCGGTCTCCGGTATTGATCCAGTCTCCGCGCATGGTCTCGGCGGTCCTGTCGGGACGATTCCAGTAGCACGGGGCGGAGGACGAACCACGCACCCACATGATCCCCTCCTCCCCGTCCGGTGACGGGTTTCCGTCACGGTCGCGCAGTTCCACCTCGTAGCCTGGCACGCGGCGGCCGGCGGCACCGATACGCTGGTCGGCCTGGGTGTTGGAGAGATAGATATGCAGCACCTCCGTGGACCCCAGCCCCTCGATGGGGCAGAGGCCGGTCAGGTCCCGCCAGGCGTTGAAGATATCCTCCGACAGGGTTTCCGCCGCCGACATGGAGAGCCTCAGCGATGACAGGTCCCGTTCAGCCACGCCCGGTGTCCGGCAGATCGCGGTATAGAGCGTCGGCAGGCCGTAGAGCACCGTTGGCCGGAAGGTTTCGATGCAGTCGAGCACCGCAGCGGGATCGGGCCGCCCCGGCATCAGAACAGTGGTCGCCCCGACAGAGAAGGGAAAGGTGAAGGCATTGCCGAAGCCGTAGGCGAAGAAGATCTTCGGCACCGAGAAGCACAGGTCATCGGGCCGCAGTTGCAGCACCTTCTCCGCGAAGGACTGCTGCGTATAGGCCATGTCGTGATGCAGATGGACGATGCCCTTGGGCCGCCCCGTGGAGCCGGAGGAATACATCCAGAATGCCATGTCGTCAGGACCGGTATCCGCGACCGGCAGTTCGTCTGACTGACCAGCAATGAACGCGCTGGCGTGCTGGCTGTTCGCGGGCAGATCGCCGCTGCCATTGGCGATGACCACGCGCTCCAGCTTCGTGCCCGCCATGGTCCCGGCATTGAAACGGTCGGTGAACTCGGCCTCCGCCACTGCAATCCGGGCGTCGGTATCGGCGAGGAAGAACTGCAGCAGGTCCGGCGTGGTCAGCGTGTTGAGCAGGACCGGCACGAAGCCGGCCCGGACCGCGCCGAAGAATGCCGCCGGATAGGTGGGCGTGTCGTCGAGAAAGAACGCGATGCGCTCGCCACGCTCCAGCCCGAAACCCTTGAAGGCATTGCCCCAGCGCCCCGCCTCCGCACACAGTTCGGCGTATGTCAGGGTACCGGCGGGGCCGGTGACGGCCACCCGGTCGGCATTGGTCGGCAGGTTATCGAACAGGATGGCGCTGCAGTTGGGGTGAGCCGACTTGTCGAAGCCGATCTCCGCAGCCCCCGGAGTTTCACCAACCGGATCGATGATCTGCGTGTTCATGCGCCCTTTCCCCCTGCGGCCTCGTACCGGGTCATGAACTCCGGCGACAGCTTTCGCAGGCGATCCATGTCCACCCGGCCGGAACGGGTGACGTAGTCGAAGGCAAAGTCGAGCGGCGCCAGCGTCATCTTCTCCGGGAACCGGTCGTACCAGGCGGCGGAGGTATTGGCGGCATCGACGATCTTCTTCGCGATGGGCTGACGCGCGGCCTGAAACGCATTCAGGGCAGCCTCCAGGTCACTGTCGGCCTGCAACGCCCGGACCAGCGCAATCGCGTCCTCCATGGCCAGCCGGGTGCCGGAGCCGATGGAGAAATGTGCCGTGTGGGCCGCGTCCCCCAGGATGACCCGGCTTCCGCTGACCCAGTTGCGGCACCACAGGCGCGGAAACTGCCGCCAGAGGGAGCGGTTGCAGATCAGTTTCGCGCCCTGCAGCGGCTCCCGGAAGATCTCCTCGCAGGCCGCCGCGGTTTCCGTCTCGCTCATCCGGTCAAAGCCATGCGCGTGAAATGTCGCCGGATCGCATTCGACGATGAAGGTGCTCATTGCCGGCTGATAGCGGTAATGATGGGCATTCAGCGTGCCCCTGTCGGTGCGGACAAAGCTCTGCGTCAGCGTATCGAAGGGCTGTGTGGTGCCGAACCAGGCGAAGCGGTTCGCGAAGTGCTCCAGCGTCGGGCCGAACCCGTTCTCATCCGATGACCGGACCAGCGAATTCAGCCCGTCCGCACCGATGATCAGGTCGGCATCCAGATCGTCCACAGAGTTGATAACCGTGTCATAGTGCAGCTCGACCCCCTCATCACGCGCCCGTCCCTGCAGGATCTGCAGCAGTTCCAGCCGCCCGATCGCCGCGAAGCCGATCCCGTCCAGGGTGACACGATCCCCGGCATGGGAAAGGGTCATGTTGCGCCACCGCTCCATCCGCGGCGTGATCAGGTCATGTGTTTCAGGATCGTCGGCGCGCAGGAAATCGAGCGCCTGATCGGAGAAGACGACACCGAAGCCGAAGGTCGCGTCCGCCGGATTCTGCTCCGTCACCCGGACGGAGATGCCGGGCCATGCCCGCTTCAGCAGGATGGCCGCATAAAGCCCGGCAGGACCACCCCCCAGAATCTCGACGTGTTTCAACCCTGTCACCTGATCCGCTCCCCCCATCAAGCATCGCCCCGGAGACTGGCACGATCCAATCGGCACGCCCAGACCGGTCAGAGATGAATCTGATCTGGCCGGAATGCGCCTTCAGTTGCAGGCTCAGACACGTTCCTCGAAGCGGTCATTCGCGGGCGGCGGGGCCTTGGAAAGGCCGGAGATCTCTGCCCGCAGATCGGGTGTCATATCCACATCGACACTCTGAAGTGCCGGACGCAGTTGTTCGACATTGCGGGCACCGATGATCGGACTTGTGACCCCTGGATGACCGGCGACCCAGGCGACGGCAAGGCTGACGGGGTGAATCCCTGCATTGTTCGCAAAATCGGTGAACGCGGCAGCGGTCTCGTAGGTCCCTTCGGCACTGTAGCGCTTGGCATACATCTCGTTGGCGACCAGACGGCCCTGCTCGGGCTTCTGCTTCACACCATACTTGCCACTCAAGGCACCACCGCCGACCGGGCTGTAGGGAATGACGCCGAGATTCTCCGACAGGGCCATGGGCAGGATCTCGCTTTCGGCCTGGCGCTTGACCAGCGAGTACATCGGCTGCAGCACGTCGAAACGCGCCCAGCCGCGCCGTTCCGAAATTCCGAGCGCCTTGGCGACCTGCCAGGCTGCATAGTTGCTGGCACCGATGTAGAGAACCTTGCCGGACTGCACGACGTTCTCGAGGCCGCGGAGAACTTCCTCGACGGGGAGGCTTTCGTCGAAATGGTGCATGAACAGCACGTCGATACGGTCGGTATCGAGACGCCTCAGGCTCTCTTCCACCTGACGCACGACATGGCGGCGGCTGCTGCCGCGGGCATTCACGTCCTTCCCCACGACCCCGGTGCATTTGGACGTGATGATCACCTCATCACGTTCGCCGGCGATCAAGCGCCCCAGAATCTCTTCCGAACGTCCGCTGGAATAGACGTTGGCACTGTCGAAGAAGTTGATCCCCGCGTCGCGGCAGGCCGCATACATGCGGCCGGACTCCGCTTCATCCGCATCGCCCCCAAAGGACATGGTGCCGTAGCAAAGCTCCGAAACCCTGACGCCCGTGGCGCCCAGCAGTTTGTATTTCATCGAATTCCCCACCCCTGATCCTGCCTGTTTGCCAGCAACCGTTTGTCGGCCGGTCCCTGTTGTGTCGACAGTGTTGCACAGGGATGGGCTCGCGCTCAAAAATGATGCAGAAAATCCGCAAAGGTGATCCATCGCGGCGTCAAGACGGCATCGGTCGACATGCCTGTCAGAGGCGGTCGTTTCAGGCTTCGATGACCATGCCGTCATAGGCCGGCTCGACCCCGTCAGGCAGTTCAGCCTTCAGGGTGCGGTAGTCGAGATCGACATGCATGTTGGTCAGGATGGCCCGCTCCGGTCCGACCCTCTCGATCCACTCCAGCGCCCGCTCCAGATGGGCGTGGGTCGGATGCGGACGATAGCGGAGCGCATCGACGATCATCACCCGGCTGCCCGCCATCGCCTCGAACGCCGCATCGTCCAGATGGACGACATCATTGGCATATGAGACATCGCCGAACCGGAAGCCCAGCGACGGCATCGTGCCATGGTCCTGCCAGAAGGGCAGGATCGGCAGGTTTCCGATCTGCAGCGGGCCGTCGATAAGATGGTCGTTGACTATAGCCGGATAGGCCGCCGAGGCCTCGTCGGGGAAGCAGTAGCCGAACTTGCGTTTCAGCCGGACAAGCGTCTCCGCATCGCCCCAGACCTCGATCCGGCGGCGGTTGTGGATCGCCAGCACCCGCAGGTCGTCCAGCCCGTGGGTCTGGTCGGCGTGATCATGGGTCCAGATCACCCCCTCCAGATCCGTCACTCCGGCATCCAGCAACTGCTCCCGCAGGTCCGGCGAGGTATCGACGAGCACCCGCGTGCCCTCATGCTCCACCAGGATCGAGCAGCGGCGACGACGGTTCTTCGGTTCGTGTGGATCGCACACGCCCCATTCGCCGCCAATACGCGGCACGCCACCGGAACTGCCACAGCCAAGGATCGTGACACGCATGTTCAGAATTCCGCCCGGGTGAACAGGCTGCGGAAGTTCCGCGTCGTCTGCGCGGCCACCTCTTCCGCGCTCACGCCCTTGATTTCCGCCACCTTCGCCGCCGTGTAGGCGGTCATGGCGGGTTCGTTGCGCTTGCCGCGCTTCGGTACCGGCGTCAGGTAGGGACTGTCGGTTTCGACCAGCAGACGCTCGAGCGGCACGGCCTCCACCGTGCGGCGCAGGTCCTCCGCCGACTTGAAGGTCACGATGCCGGATATGGAGATGTAGAAACCCAGTTCCAGCGACCGGTCGGCAAGCTGGCGCGTGCCACTGAAACAATGGATCACGCCGGTGAAGGCGCCCTTGTCCATCTCGTCGCGCAGGATGTCGATGGTGTCGGCCTCTGCATCCCGGGTGTGGACGATCAGGGGCAGACCGGTTTCACGCGCCGCACAGATGTGCGCCCGGAACAGGCGCCGCTGAACATCGCGCGGGCTGTGGTCATAGTAATAGTCGAGACCGGTTTCACCGATGCCGATGACCTTCGGGTGGCGGGCCAGATCGACAAGCTGTGCGGTGGTCGTGTCCGGCTCGCTCTCCGCCTCGTGCGGGTGGACGCCGACGCTGCAGAACAGATCATCGGCCTGCTCCGCGATACCCCGGACGATGTCGAACTCCCGCAGCTTGGTGGAGATCGTGACCATGGGCGAGACGCCGGCGTTGCGGGCACGGGTCAGCACATCGTCCAGGTCGCCGTCGCGCGCCAGATAGTCCAGGTGGCAATGTGAATCGACCAGCATGCCCCTCACCCCTTCGCGGCGGCGTCTTCGACCACGATGCGCGGGAAGACCGGAACCGGCTTGTCGATGGCGGTGCCACCGGTCAGCGCGTAGGCCGCAGACAGATGCACGAAGGCGCGTGCGTCCGCAGGCACCTTGAGCTGATCCAGCAGGTTTGCCCCCGCATCCGGCATGATGGGCTGAATCAGGATCGCGACCCGACGCACGGTTTCCGCCAGCACGTAGAGCACGGTCTTCATGCGGTCGGGATCGGTCTTCTTCAGCGTCCAGGGAGCCTGGGCATCGACGTAGCGGTTGGCCGCGCCACATACTTCCCAGATCGCCGCCAGTGCCTTGTGCAGCGCCTGCACGTCGATCTCCGCCCGCACCCGGGCCAGAGTCCCGCCAGCCAGGTCCAGCAGGGCATTGTCGTCATCGGTGAACGGTCCCGGCTGCGGCAGCGCGCCCTCACAGTTCTTGAAGACCATGGACAGCACCCGCTGCGCCAGATTGCCGAGATCGTTCGCCAGGTCACCATTGGTGCGGTGGATCATGGCCTCGCGGGAGAAGTCGCCGTCATTGCCGAAGGGCACTTCCCGCAGCAGGAAATAGCGTGTCTGGTCCAGGCCGTAGGTCTCCACCAGTTCCTCGGGCGCGATGGCATTGCCGAGTGACTTCGACATCTTCTCGCCCTCGATGGTCCACCAGCCATGGGCAAACACCCGCTTCGGCGGCTGCAGACCGGCAGACAGCAGGAATGCAGGCCAGTAGACCGTGTGGAAGCGCAGGATGTCCTTGCCCACCATGTGAACGTCCGCAGGCCAGAACTTCGCGAACAGCTCGTTATCGGTATCCGGATAGCCGACAGCCGTCATGTAGTTGGTCAGCGCGTCCAGCCAGACGTACATGATGTGCGCATCATCGCCCGGCACCGGCACACCCCAGCTGAAGCTGGTGCGGGAGATCGAGAGATCGCGCAGCCCGCCCTTCACGAAGCTGACGACCTCGTTGCGGCGCGCCGTCGGCATGATGAAATCCGGGTTCTCGTCATAGAACGCCAGCAGACGCTCGCCCCATGCGGACAGGCGGAAGAAATAGCTCGGCTCCTCCACCCACTCGACTTCCGCGCCGGAGGGGGCGATGCGGGTGCCGTCCGGCTGCTTCGTCAGTTCATCCTCGCCGTAGAAGGCCTCATCGCGCACCGCGTACCAGCCGGAGTAGCTGCCGAGGTAGATGTCCCCCGACTCCTGCAGCCGCCGCCACAGTTCCTGCACGGAACGGACGTGGCGTTCCTCCGTCGTGCGGATGAAGTCATCGTTGGAAACGTTGAGGATCGGCATCATGTCGCGGAAGTTCTGCGCCACCCGGTCGCAGAAATCCTGCGGATCGGTATTGGCGGCTGCGGCCGACTTCTCGACCTTCTGCCCATGCTCGTCCGTGCCGGTCAGGAAATACGTGTCGAAGCCATCCAGCCGCTTGAAGCGCGCGACCACATCGCAGGCAAGCGTAGTGTAGGCATGTCCGATGTGCGGGCGGTCGTTCACATAGTAGATCGGGGTGGTGATATAGAACGGACGGCCCTGGCCCTCGCTCTGCTCTGCCCCGCTGCCCTGCGCTGCAGCGTCGATGGTCATCCGTCTCTCCCGATCGGCGTCGGCTGACGCCCTGTGTGCGCATATTCCGGTCCTGCAACCGCCTGGGCGCTATCTCTCGCCCGTACTGACCCGGGCCGCTTCCTCGAAATCCGAGAGGATCGACAGGGTCACAGCCTTGCGGTTCAGATTGACGGCCCCGGTACGCTCCCTGAGCCGCGCGAGTTTGTCCCATACCTCGAACCATTGATCAAGACTGCCCCGGGTCAGGCGCTGCATCAGTTCCCGCTCCGTCTGGCTGGCCGCCAGATCCTGAAACGGTGCCTGAACCAGACGTTTCAGGAACCCGTCCAGCAGGTCCATCAGCAGTCCGAAGGCAATCTCCCCCTGCCCGGCCTTTGCAACCATGTCGCCCAGCTTCTGCGCCGCTGCGCGGTCCATGCGGGGCGCGGAGACCAGGGCGGCGAGAAGCTGGCGATAGAGCGCCTCTCCACCCGCCGCCTCCAGCCGCAGGGCCAGACCGGGCGAGCCATTGGCGAGTTGCAGCAGCAGCGATGCCGCGGCTTCCCCGATCTCCGGATTCGCATCCGCCATGACCGCCAGCCCCTGCGCCTGCGTCAGATCCCCCAGCGACAGGCGACGGCATCGCGACCGGATGGTCGGCAACAGGCTGCCCGGTGCATGGCAGACCAGGATGAAGATCGTGTCCGCAGGCGGTTCCTCGAGCGGTTTCAGCAAGGCATTGGCCGCATTGCGGTTCATGTCATCCGCCGCATCGATCAGGACAACCCGGCGCGATTTCAGATTGGCCCGCTGCCCCAGAAAGGAGGTCAGGCGGCGCACGTCATCGACGCGGATCTCCGTGTAGTAGCGCTTCCTCTCGTGGTTCCAGGCGCGACGCAGGATCGTGAGGTTCGGATGCGAAGCGCTGGCCACCTGCACGAACAGGGGATCATCCCTGTCCGCATGCAGTGTCGGTGCCGATGCGCCGAACAGGCCGCCACCCGACTCCCCGGACAGCAGGCTGCGGGCAAAATGGTAGGCCAGCGTGGCCTTGCCCGTCCCGGCCATACCGGTGAGCAGCCAGGCGTGATGCAGTCCGTTCCCGGCCGCTGCCTCCGCCAGGGTATCCCAGGCCTCCGCATGGCCGTGAACGCGTGTGGTCAGCGCGGGGTGCAGTGACTCCGAAATCTCGTCCGGTGCGGGGCGCGTCGCCTCTTCGCTCATGGCTGTCCAAGCCTCGAAAGCACCAGGTCGAGAATCCGGGCGGCAATGTCCTGCTGCCGATCGCTCGCGGAGATCACATGACACCGTTCCGGTTCGCGTTCGGCAATGTCGAGGAAACCCTGACGCAGCTTCTCGTGAAACTGCCGCTGGGCGGTCTCGAAGCGATCCGTTGCCGTGGCGCGGGCGGCGGCACGGCCCAGCCCGGTTTCGATCGGGGCATCCAGAATGAGCGTCAGATCAGGCATCCGCCCCTGCATGACCATGCGGTGCAGGTCCATGATCAGGTCCGGTCGCGTCGCGTCATCCAGCCCGCCAGCCGCGCCCTGATAGGCGCGGGTTGAATCGATGAAACGGTCGCAGATGACGATCTCCCCCCGGTCGACCGCAGGCAGTATGACCGCGCGCATGTGGCTGTGCCGGGCGGCGTTCAGCAGCAGGACCTGCTCGACCGCATCGAGGTCCTGGGCGGGATCGAGCAGCAGGTTCCGCAGGGTCTCCGCGGTTGGTGTGCCGCCGGGTTCGCGCGTCGTGACGACGGTATGGCCGCGAGCCCGAAGGCAATCCGCCAGCAGCGCGGTCTGGGTGGACTTGCCGACACCCTCCCCGCCCTCGAACGTGATGAACAGCCCGCGCGCGGCAGATCCCGCTCCGGCGCGATCAGCCACCCGAACCCCAGATGACATGCGCCAGGGCCGCGCCGATGCGGCCCAGCGGTCCCAGCGGCGCCACATCATCTGCCGCCAGCAGCGGGGCAGAGGCAATGCGGGCACCATCAGCCGTCACCACGAGGCGACCGACCTGCTGCCCCTTCGATACCGGGGCCGGTACCGGACCGTCATAGACGGCCTCCACCTTCATGCGGGCACGATCCGCCCTGGCCATGCTGACCAGCAGATCGTCCCCCAGCATAAGGGGTACCTTCGTCGACTGCCCCAGCCATACCTCAGCCTCCGAAACCGTCTCTCCGGCACTTCCAAGCCGGTATGTCGCGAAGGTCCGGAACGCCCAGCTCAGCAGACGCTCCGCCTCGTCACCGCGTTGCCTGGAACTGTCCAGCCCCGCGATCACCATGACCAGGCGCTGATCGCCACGAATGGCAGAGGCCGTCAGCCCGTACCCGGCGTTCTCGGTATGACCGGTCTTCAGGCCGTCCGCGCCAATGTTCCGGTACAGCAGCGGGTTGCGGTTCCGTTGCGTGATATCACTGTAAGTGAATGATTTTTCGGAAAATATCGGATAGAAGTCCGGGAAGTTCCGGATCATGAGCATGGCGAGCTTGGCCAGATCGCGCACACTCATCCGATGTTCCGGGTCGGGCCAGCCTGTGGCATTGCGCAGCTCGGTATTCTCCAGCCCCAGTTCCTTCGCGCGGCGGGTCATCTGTTCGGCAAAGGCATCCTCGCTGCCGGCAAGCGCCTCGGCGACGACGATGCTCGCGTCATTGCCCGACTGCACGATGATGCCACGCAGCAGATCCTCCACCCGGACCTGCTTGCCCACCTCCACGAACATCTTGGAGCCGCCCTTCTTCCATGCCTTCTCGCTCACCGGGAAGGTGTCATCCAGGCTGAGCGCACCGCTCTTGATGCGTTCCAGCAGCATGTAGATGGTCATCAGCTTGCTCATCGACGCCGTTGGAATGGGCCGATCCGCATCCTTCTCGAACAGCGTCTGGCCGGATTCGAAGTCGATGACCACGGCATGCCGGGCCCGGGTCTCGAAATCAGCCGCCCGTGACGGCGCGCCGAAGGCGAGTACGGAAAGCAGCAGGATGGACAACAGTCTCAAGGGCATGAGCAAGTGACCTCAGCGCGGTTCGAATGGGAATGAACGATGACGGCGTCAGTCTAGTCGACGATGATCCGCGCGTCATCCGCCCCGGCATTCAGTGCGAGATCCAGAAGCTGGTCTGCCCGTTCAACCGTATCGATCGGACCCAGGCGGACGCGAAAGAAATCCCGCTGATCAACCAGCACATGATCGATGAAGGCCGGCCCGACCGCAGAGAGCCGGGACCTGAGACGGTCGGCGTTCTGGAACTGGGTGAATGATCCGGCCTGCACGAAGAGGGTTGTCGGGGTTGTCGGCACCACCCGAACGTCGTCGATACTGCCCTCCGCCGGTGTCTCGACTGTCAGCGGCTTGCTGGTCACGGGTTTCCGCACCACAGGCTTCGACTGGTTCAGCGCGGCATTGCCGTCTGCGCCGGCCGGCGGCGGCAGGGAGGCGACCTTGACCGACTTCCTGGGGGCCGCCGCCACTGCCTTCTTCTCATTGTTGGGGGTCTTGACCGGGCGCAGGACAAAGCGGTCGTCGTCCGACCCCACGACCTCCACCCGGACACGGGCGATGCCCTGACGCTCGAACCCCAGCAACTGGGCGCCCCGATGGGACATGTCGATGATGCGGTTGTTCACGAAGGGACCGCGATCATTGACCCGCACCGTCAGCACCCGCCCGTTCTCCAGATTGGTGACCCGGACCGTGCTGGGCAGGGGCAGGGTCTTGTGCGCCGCCGTCACGATCCGCTTGTCATAGATCTCACCGCTCGCCGTGGCGCGACCGTGAAACGGGTCGCCGTACCAGGACGCAATGCCGGTCTCGTCGTAGTCGGGCATCTCCGCCGGGTAGTACCAGACACCCTTGATCTGATAGGGACGCAGACTGGCACGTCGTACCTTGGCCGAATCGATCTGCCGCTTGGTAGTGCCGGAAATATCCGATTGCGCAAGCTGTTTCGCACCGTGGATGGCCAGGGTCGTCTCGGCACAGCCCCCGAGAGCGAAAAGTAGGACCGGAACGACGGCGGCAGCGAGCCACCGGATTATCGCTGCCTGGTGGCTTCCCATGATTGTCGCTCCAAAGCTCGCCAGCGTGATTCGCCCAGTCTATCTGCGGCCTATGGCGTCGGCAAGCTGCGAGACGGCGAGCCCGTACAGGTGCGCACAATTGTACCGCAGGATCGACTGATAGTTCCGGTAGACCAGAAAGGCCTTACCGTCCGCACCATCAGGTTCCACCAGCGACGCAGGCAGGTTCCGGGTCGGCAGGTCGGATCCGTCCGCGCGCCGCACGCCAAGCGCCTGCCAGTCAGCCAGACCCATGGCGCCGGACATACTGTCGATGGCCCGGCAGCCAGAGCCCGTGCGTGGCGCGGGTATGGCCGCGCGGAAGGCGGCTCCGGCGGGCAGGGTCACTTCCCTGCCCCAGGTCTGGTCATCGTGCCAGCCATGCTTCGACAGGTAGTTGGCAATGGAGGCGAACACATCGGCCTCGTTGGACCAGATGTCGCGATGGCCATCCCCGTCATGATCACGGGCATAGGCCATGTAGCTGGACGGCATGAACTGCGGCTGCCCCATGGCACCGGCCCATGAACCCAGCATCTCCGAATGGGGGATCAGCCCCTGGTCGATCATCTGGAGGGCCTGGAACAGTTCCCGCCTGAAATAGCTGGACCGCCGCCGGTCATAGGCCAGGGTCGCGACCGCAGGTATGACCGGCATCGTGGGTTTCACCGCGCCGTAGCGGGTCTCCATGCCCCAGATGGCTAGGATGAAGCGCGGCTGCACGCCATATTCCGCCGCGATCTGATCAAGCAGTGCCCGGTGCTTCTCCAGCTTGCCGCGCCCGACGCGGATGTTGGTCGGCGTCAGCAGCCGGTCGTGATAGATCTGGTAGGTCAGCTTGAATTCGGACTGGTTGCGGTCGCGCTGCACCACGCGGCGCACCGGCTCGATACCCGTCAGGGCCACCCGGATCGTCTCCTCGGCGATCCCCTTCTCCCGCGCCTCCTGCCGGACACCATCCAGCCAGGCATCAAAGGGGGGTGGCGCTTCGTCCGCCTTCGCAACGGCCTGAGGCAGAGTCCACATCATGGCAAGACCAAGAAGAACCGCAGACCAACGCATCACTCACCCCTGAACCAGTATGGTGCCATCATCCGGGTCTGCCGATGATTCGGGAAGTCACGCACCGGTGACCGCTGGCGCGCGGCCGCAAACGCTCATCCTGCGAGCAGGCGATCTCCATCGCGCCGCATGTTCTCGGCTGCCTTCGGTCCGTCCAGCATCTCGACCATGCGCACCAGGCCGTAGAAGCCTGCACGGGCGCGCGCCTGCATCTCCGGGTCGGCGGGTGTGTCTGCCAGCCGTCGCATCATTTCGGCTCGCCGACCATCGATGTCCCGACGCAGCCTGTCCCGACGCTGTCTCAGGGGATTGTCGACGCCCAGCGTGTCGATCCGGTCACCCAGCCGGATGACATTGTCGATCTCGCTCTCCAGTTCACGGTAGGTCTCGGCATGTTCCAGCCCGGCGCTCAGTTCGGTTGGCAGCAGTTGCCGGATCTGTTCCTGACGATCCTGCTGCAGGGTTTCCACACTGATCAGTCTTTCGATGCTGCCCAGCGTGTCGGCAATGTCACGTGCGGCCCTGTCCGTCTTCGGGGTTGCTGTCCCGGACGCCTTGATCTGGCCAAGCCTGTCGAGCAAGCGCTCCGCGCGCCGCACGCTTTCCCCGGTTCCTGCCTCACCGACCAAGAGTGCAGCGGCACTTGCGCCGATGCTGCTTTCGATCTCCCCGCGAATGACGCGGATCAGGTTCTGCCGTGTCGCACCAGGCAGGTTCCGGTCTTCCCTTGCCAGCATCTGGATGACACTGGCGGGATTCTCGAGGCGGCGGGTCAGCATGGCCATCAGATAGCGGGCGTGTCCTGTCCGGTCATGCGGCAACCCCCGCAACAGCTTCACCAGCAGTTTCCGCCCGCTGTCGTCCAGCGTATCGACGCGGCCTTCCGGGATTCCCCGTGACAGGCTCACCATCGCCTCGCCGATCTCCAGACACCCGGTGATCAGCCCGAACCGTCGCCGCAGGTCTTCCGGCGAACGCGCGGGTCCACACCGCACTTCGGCCAGCGCGGCCGCGGCCGCCTTCCATACCTCCCGCCCGAGCAGGATCTGTCCGGCACGGTCCTCGGGACGCTGATTCAGATGCAGCAGCCGCTGCTCGAACCGCCGAAGCAGCTCCGGTGCCAGCTTCCGCCGTACAAGCCGCGCGATCGCCGTGCAGGAGCGCCGCATGATCAGCCCGGTGTCGCCCGTCGCCTCGTTGACCAGAAACTCCTCGAACGGCTGACAGAGCAGCCGCGAGAGCGTCAGTGCCCGCACCGGACGCATCCGCACCAGCCTGCGCCTCAGAATCTGCATCTCCGGCTGCACGTTCGCCTTGTTGCCCAGCTTCTCGTAGAGCCGGTAGAGCTCGAGGAACTGTCTCGGTTGCAGGGTGAACAGCCGCTGTTCCAGTTCCTCGGCCGAAACGAGTCCGGTCATCGGTGCTCCTCCCCCTGCCCGGCCGTCTGGCTCTCCGGTCTCGCGCGCATGTCCTCGTCCAGTTCACCACTCAGCCAGTCCTCGAAAACCCGGACGCGGCTGCGGTATTCCCTGAAGAGTTCGACGGAGCGCCGTCCCGCATCGGCATCGACCTCACGGGCCGGAACAATGGGTATGATCCGCCCGATCTCCTTCACGGCGACATCTATCGCCATCCTTTCGGCGACCGCGTCGTCCCAGATACGCAGCACGTAGTCCCAGCCATCCAGCAGCCAGGCGATGCGCAGGAGGTAACCGCGCAGGTTCTTCTGGCTGGAGTCCCAACGGGCCATCAGGCGGATCGGATCGGCCAGAATGCGATCGACCTCGGCAATCGCACGCCCGGCAATCCCGGCGGAATGGTCAGCCGACATGGCGGCAAAGCGTCCGATATGCGCCAGATCGGAGACAGTGGTCCGCCCCCAGTTGTCGATGGCGTGGGAGAATTCCTGCATCCGCGTGTGCAGATGCCGCAGCCTTCCGGGCTCTGGCAATGACCGAAGGCCCAGAGTGCCAAGCAGTTCAGCCAGGTCCTCGATATGCTGGTCAATCGCGACGGCATCGATGCCTGCCCGGGATGCGGCACCACCCAGCATGGTGCGGACCTGCGACCGCCCCTCCGTCGATGCCATCGTGGCAATCAGTTCCTGCCCGATCTCACCGCCCCCGCGGCGCACGGTGTCGAGCAGCAGCATGATCCGGGTGGAGACCTGGACTTCGGCGGCCCGGGCCAGTTCCTCCCGCGCCTGCTCCGCCAGTCCCTGGCCACCGATGCCTGTGGTTGCCAGTTCCAGCCAGCAACGCCGAATGCCTGTTGGCGTGACGACCTTCTCGGTCGCGACGATCTCGGTCAGCGTGCGGTCATGGACAGAAAGTGTCGTGATTTCCGGCAGGCTGGTGAAGGCAGTGACATAGACACCCTTGCTGCCCGAAAACCCGGGCAGGACGACCTCCAGCCTTTCCCGGTCATCAAGCCGCACCCTGCACTGCGCCAGCGCACGGGTCGTGAAGGGGATGACCGTCCCGCGCTCCAGGAAGGTGCTGGGTTCATAGTGACTGCGCCGAGCATGCGCGGCCTTCTGGGCGGCCGTCACCGGCGCAAGCGTACCCGTCCCGTCCTGAACCGCAGCCGCCGATGCCTTCAATTCTGTCGCCACGTCCGTCCTCGCCCGTACTCAACCCGCACAGAATGCGCAGTCGGACGAAGGCTAGGTCGCAATGGCAAAAATTGGCTTAACCGTCAGACCTGGCGGCCAAGCCTTGCACGTATGGCTGCTATCTGCTGGTCCGCATCGATCCGGGTAAGAGCCGTGATCTCCAGTCCCCGATCCTCCAGCACATCCGCGCCGCCCGCCCTCCGCATGCGGTCACGGATCACCGCATCACGGCGGTGCAGCAGTGCCTCGATCTGGGGGCGAAACAGCACCATCAACGCAATGAGCCAGCGATTGACCGGCCACTCGGGCCAGATCAGATCCATCTCGAACCGGTCCAGCATCGCGATCACGTCATGGGCGCTGTAGAGGGTCTCACCCGTGACCCAGCGGTTGGTGCTGAACAGGTGCGTCGGCACACCGAAGGCGTTCATCGACACGGCCACCAGATGCGCCAGCGCGTCATTGCCCGCAGGCCAGGGTTCGTCACGCTCCAGCGGCAGGGGGCGCACGTCCGGCTGCATGCCCCTGGCCCGCAGGAAGGTGTGGAAGTGTCCGTGCTCCCCCGTCGCGCCCCGATGGGCATGGTAATAGTACTGGCTGTGCGTCTCCGGGTCGTAGACGTCGCCCTTCGGATAGTGGTCCCATTCGTAGAACGTCTCGGACTGCTTCAGCAGCAGGCCGACGATATTGTCTTCCGTCTTTGCGATCACGCGGTAGATGTCCAGCAGCTCGTCGGCGGCGGCCAGCATCCGTTCGAGCCGGTGACGATCGCAACCGTCCAGCAGGCGCGCCGGGTCGAGCCTCAGATCGACTTCCGCATCCGCAATCTCCCCCACCCAGTGATCACTGAGCGCAGGACCGGCCCCGGTGAACCTGTCTGCCGCGCTGGCCTGCTTCATCCGCTTCACTCCCGGCCCGTGTTGCTGTTCGATCGACTGTCCGCCCCGCATCATTCCGCATGCGCATGCCGCAGGGGCTCACCTTGTCAGGTAATCTGTCCGTGACGCAGTGTCGAACGGACTCCGGTCAGCATTGTTCAAATTCGCGGGATCAGGGCAAAGCCGCCGGAGCGACACGATGCCCAGAGGGGCGGCTCAGATATCGCCCGGCGGTTCCCCGCGGCAACGGGCACGGGATACGGCATCGGTCCCGGATAATATCCGGCTCAATTGCCTAGTGATTGGGCATGTTGCGCATTTATCAGGCAACAAATCTGCGCAAGATTTTGGCATGATCCGCTAACAATTTGCTTTTATTGAATTTTTCCGCACGATGCGGATGGCATGAGCCATGCTATTCTCTTCTGGCGTAACCGTGTGGTTGCGTGAGGAAACGTACTGCTCACAGGATGCCGAGAAAACATTGATGAAAAAGATCGAGGCAATCATCAAACCCTTCAAGCTGGACGAGGTGAAGGAAGCCCTTCACGAGGTCGGCCTGCAGGGTATCACGGTGACGGAAGCAAAGGGCTTCGGTCGTCAGAAGGGTCACACCGAACTGTATCGCGGCGCCGAGTATGTCGTCGATTTTCTGCCGAAGGTGAAGGTGGAAGTCGTGGTCGAGGACAGCATGGTCGAGCGCGCGCTGGAGGCGATCCAGCAGGCTGCCCACACGGGCCGCATCGGTGATGGCAAGATTTTCGTGTCGGCGGTGGAGGAAGTCATCCGCATCCGCACGGGCGAGAAAGGGGTCGACGCGGTCTGACGCGTCCGAGCCGCAGGTTTGGGGTCCATTGACGGGCCGCAACATATCGACAGGTTGGTTATCCACTTCAGAGGGTGAAAAATGTCTGACGTCAAAAGCGTTATGGAACAGATCAAATCGGGCGAGATCGCCTATGTGGACGTGCGGTTCACCGATCCGCGCGGCAAGTGGCAGCATCTGTCCATGGATGCACAGGACTTCTCCGAGGATTTCTTCGAGGAAGGCATCATGTTCGACGGTTCGTCGATCGCGGGCTGGAAGGCCATCAACGAGTCCGACATGGCGCTGATGCCCGACGCCTCCACCGCGGTGATGGATCCGTTCACGGCTCAGCCGACGCTGATCCTGTTCTGCGACATTCACGAGCCCTCGACGGGCGAAGGCTACGGCCGCGACCCGCGCACCACCGCCAAGCGTGCCGAGGCCTATCTGGCCTACACCGGCATCGGTGACACGGCGTTCTTCGGTCCCGAGGCCGAGTTCTTCATGTTCGACGACGTGCGCATCACCACCGGTTCGCACAACACGTCCTACATCCTGGACGACGTCGAGGCGCCGCACAATTCCGGCGCCGCGCTGGAAGGCGGCAACATGGCCCACCGTCCCCCGGTCAAGGGCGGCTACTTCCCGGTGATGCCGGTCGACTCCGGTCAGGACATCCGTGGCGAAATGCTGACCGTGATGCGCGAGATGGGCCTCGAGACCGAGAAGCACCATCACGAGGTTGCGCCGAGCCAGCACGAGCTGGGCACCCGGTTCAACACCATGGTGAAGACCGCTGACGGCATGCAGATCTACAAGTATGTCATCCATCAGGTCGCCCATCAGTGGGGCAAGACGGCGACGTTCATGCCGAAGCCGGTCTCGGGCGACAATGGCTCGGGGATGCACACGCACATGTCGATCTGGAAGGACGGCAAGCCGACCTTCGCCGGTTCCGGCTATGCAGACCTGTCCGAGACGGCGCTGTACTACATCGGTGGCATCATCAAGCATGCGAAGGCGCTGAATGCCTTCACCAATGCGTCTACCAACTCCTACAAGCGCCTGATCCCGGGCTTCGAGGCTCCTGTGCTGCTGGCCTATTCGGCCCGTAACCGCTCCGCCTCCTGCCGTATCCCGTTCGGTTCCGGTCCGAAGTCGAAGCGCGTCGAGGTCCGTTTCCCCGATCCGACCGCCAATCCGTACCTGGCCTTCGCGGCCATGCTGATGGCTGGCCTGGACGGCATCGAGAACAAGATCCATCCGGGCGATCCGATGGACAAGAACCTCTATGACCTGCCGCCCGAGGAACTGGCCGAGGTGCCGACGGTTGCCGGCTCCCTGCGCGAAGCCCTGCAGGCCCTGGACGCCGACCGCGAGTTCCTGAAGAAGGGCGACGTGTTCACCGACGACCAGATCGACGGCTACATGGAACTGAAGTGGGAAGAGGTCTACCGCTTCGAGCATGCACCGCATCCGGTCGAGTTCGCGATGTACTACTCGGTCTGATCCCGCTTTCAGACAACGGGTACGAATGGGAAGGGGTCGCAGCCAGTCGCTGCGGCCCCTTCTTCGTTGAGGGATCGCGGCCCGGTTCGGATTGGTGTGCGGTCAGGGCTGACGGATGCTCACGATGAGCGACCGAGCCACTGCGGAATCTTGCGCAGGGGCTTGGCGAACAGGGCACGGTCCACAAGCCCGCTGCCCAGGCGCTGGCGGCGGACCTGCAGGCTCTGCATATTGCCACGCAGGAAGGCACGGATGCCGCTGCTGCTGTAGCCGCCGTTGGCCATGTCGACCAGCACATAGGGAACATGCCCTGCCCTGAAATCGTTCAGTTCCATGGCGCGCAGCATCCAGTCGTAGTCGGAGGCACTGGGCCAGGTCAGGTCAAATTCCCCAACCGTTTCCGCGACCGCCCGCCGGACATAGAACCCCGGATGGGCAGGCATCCAGCCAAGACGAAAGCCGCCGGGACGATAGGGCGTGTTGCGCCAGGCACGTACCAGACGCCGTGACTCATGGTCCGCCACGATATCGATGTCACCATAGGCGACGTCGTGACTGGCCAGGGTCTCGGCGATGGCCGTCAGCGCGCCGGGATCGCGATACCTGTCGTCGGAGTTCAGGAACCCCACCGCGTCCCCGCTGAAGCGCTGCAGCCCCTTGTTCATGGCATCATAGATGCCCCTGTCAGGCTCGCTGCTGATCCGGATCGACGGATCGCCGAAGCTCTGCACGATCTTCAGCGTGTCATCGCGGGAGGCCCCGTCGACAATCAGCAGTTCCTTGTCGGCCCACTGCTGCTTCAGGAACGACTCCACCGTCCAGCCGATGGTCGCGGCCGAATTGAAGCAGACCGTCACGACAGAGATCTTCATGCTCGGGCTTTCCGGTCGGCACAGGCATCGCCGGATGACTCACTCCGGCACCATCCAGGGTCCATCAGCGTTCCCGCACGTTCTCGATATTGGCACGGAACCAATTATAGTATCCGGCAAGACCTTCCGACAGACCGATACGCGGCCGCCAGCCAAGTCCCGTCAGTTTCGCGACATCCAGTTGCTTGCGATACATGCCGTCAGGCCGGGTCGCATCGAACACCAGCTCGCCGGCATGTCCGACGGTCTGCTGGATCATCCGGGCGAAGTCGGCGATGGAGATGTCCTCGCCGCAGCCAACATTGACATGATCGTGGTCCGAATAGGTGCGCAGCAGATGGATGCAGGCGTCAGCCATGTCATCGACATGCAGGAACTCCCGCCGGGGACGACCGGTGCCCCAGACCGTCACGGTCTCCACGCCATCACGCCTGGCCTCATGGAAGCGGCGCAGCAGTGCAGCGGCCACATGGCTGTTGTCGGGATGGAAGTTGTCACCCGGGCCGTAGAGATTGGTCGGCATGGCGGAGATGAAGTCGGCGCCATATTGCCTGCGGTAGGCCTGACAGAGACGAATGCCTGCGATCTTGGCGATGGCATAGGGCTCGTTGGTCGGCTCCAGCGGCCCGGTCAGCAGCGCATCCTCCCGGATCGGCTGTGGCGCCTCCCGCGGGTAGATGCAGGAGGAGCCGAGGAACAGCAACTTGGCCACGCCGGTCTCGAATCCGCCGCTGATCAGGCTCGACTGCAGTTCCAGGTTCTCGCTGATGAAATCCGCCGGATAGGTATTGTTGGCATGGATGCCCCCCACCCTTGCTGCTGCGACGACAATCACATCCGGCTTGTTCGCTGCAAGCCAGGTCTTCACTGCCGTGCGGTCCCGCAGGTCCAGACTGGACCGGTCGACTGTCAGGATCTCGCAGTCCTCGCGGGTCAGACGTCGCACGATGGCCTTGCCGACCATGCCCTTGTGACCCGCAACGAAGACCCGTCGCCCCCGCATCTCGAAAGCAGCGGTCATTTCAGTTCTCACGGGCCTTGTGCATGGCGCTGTTGAACTCGTGCTCACGCTTCACGGCAATCAGATCCGCCCGCACCATCTGCGCGACCAGGTCACTGAAACCGGTCTTGTGCGACCAGCCCAGCCGTTCGCGTGCCTTGGTCGGGTCCCCCAGCAGCAGCTCGACCTCGGTCGGGCGGAAATAGCGCGGGTCGACTTCGATCAGCACCTCACCGGTCGCGGCGTCCCTGCCCTGCTCTTCCACACCGCTGCCGGACCAGACGATGCTGCGGTCGACCTCCGCGAACGCGGCCTCGACGAATTCGCGCACGGAATGGGTTTCACCGGTCGCCAGCACATAGTCGTCCGGCTGGTCCTGCTGCAGCATCAGCCACATGCCCTCGACGAAGTCCTTCGCATGGCCCCAGTCGCGCTTGGCATCCAGATTGCCGAGATACAGCTTGTCCTGAAGACCAAGCTGGATCGCTGCGACAGAGCGGGTGATCTTTCGCGTCACGAAGGTCTCACCGCGCAGCGGGCTCTCGTGATTGAACAGGATACCGTTGGAAGCATGCATGCCATAGGCCTCCCGGTAGTTCACGGTGATCCAGTAGGCATAGAGCTTGGCGGCGGCATAGGGGCTGCGTGGCCAGAAGGGTGTGGTTTCACGCTGCGGCGTCTCCTGCACCTTGCCATAGAGTTCGGACGTGGAGGCCTGATAGAAACGGACGGTCTTCTCCAGCCCCAGGATCCGGATCGCCTCAAGCAACCGCAACGTCCCGATCGCGTCGGAATTGGCTGTATATTCAGGGGTTTCGAAACTGACCTGCACATGGCTCTGTGCCGCAAGATTGTAGATCTCGTCAGGCTGGACCTGCTGCACGATCCGCAGCAGGTTGGTGGAATCCGTCAGGTCGCCATAGTGCAGGTGCAACTGCACGTCATCGGCGTGCGGGTCCTGGTACAGGTGTTCCAGCCGCCCCGTATTGAATGACGACGAGCGGCGCTTGATGCCATGGACGACATAGCCCTTCGACAACAGCAATTCAGTCAGATAGGCACCATCCTGGCCAGTCACGCCAGTGACCAGGGCCGTTCTTGCTGATCCCTCAGGTTTCATCGCGCCAGTTACCCTTCTCGTCACGCCACAGAATCCACGCTCATCCCGCGAAGGATCCGCGCTGACGTGGTCCCACGCAACGCACCGAAATTCCCGACTCGATACGCGTGGGCTATTCCCTATCTTCTACCCATGATCTTTTCAATCGGCACAGGAGCGCAGGCATGAGCAGAATCTACGAGAAGAGCGAAGCGGCCATTCAGAGCCTGACACCGGAACAATATGCCGTGACCCAGCAGGACCACACGGAGCCGCCGTTCCGCAACCGGTTCTGGGACCACAAGGAAGCAGGGATCTATGTGGATGTGGTCAGTGGAGAGCCGCTGTTTGCCGCATCCCAGAAGTTCGATTCAGCTTGCGGCTGGCCGAGTTTCTTCAGTCCGCTGGAACCGGACAACATCGTGGAGAAACGTGACGTCAGTCACGGCATGGTTCGCATCGAAGTGCGGTCCCGTCACGGTGACTCGCATCTTGGGCATGTCTTCCCCGACGGGCCGCCGCCTACCGGCATCCGCTATTGCATCAATTCCGCCTCGATGCGTTTCATTCCGCGCGCGGACATGGAAGCGGAAGGATACGGAGAATACCTCGAGCTCGCAGCCATCGATGCGCAGGAGGATTGACCCCGAACGGTCGGCCACACGCGCAATGCGTGGAATGAATTTCGGCATTTGCTAGCAATTGAGCAATTTCGAACAGAATGTGATGGTCTTGGCATCGCGCTTGCTTCATCGGGTGCAGACAGGATGTCGTGGGGCGTTCCTTTCCCAATTTGCCAAATGAAACGCATTCGGCATCGGCGGAATTATGGGTTGCTGCACGTAAAACGGGCTGGAGTTCGGTCGATGCAGGCCATGCGTGTTCTGATCGTTGATGACAGTGACGCCAACAGGAAAGTCGCGCGCGTCTTCCTGGAGCGTGAAGGACACGTTGTGGTTGAAGCCAACGGCGGTGCTGCAGGACTGCGCAAACTGGCCGAGAATGACATCGACATCATCCTGATGGACATCGCGATGCCGGAGATCGACGGGCTGGAAGCCACGCGGCAGATCAGGCGTTTGGGCGGCCGCATTGGACGGATACCCATCGTCGCCTGGACAGCACACGATGTACCAGGCATGCGCCTGCAGTGCACCGCTGCCGGCATGGACGGCTATCTGACCAAGCCGATCCAGCGCACGCCGCTGGTCGAGAACCTGACGGCCATCCTGCAGCGGTCACGCAGCGAGAGGGATCAGGCCGCCGTCGGCTCCTGACCCCTTCTGCCTTCCGCCTACTTGAAGCCCACCGCAAATCCGTCGTCGACACTCACGACCGAACCGTTGACGAACCGCCCACTGGGTCCGGCCAGCACCAGCAGCATCCCGTCAAGGTCCGACGGCTCGCCGACGCGCGGGCGCGGGAAACGGCTCAGGAAAGCCTTGCCCGCCTCCGTCTCCCAGTAATCGGCATTCATCTCCGTCTCGATGTAGCCTGGGCAGAGTGAGTTCGTGTTGATGTCGTACTTGCCCCATTCCAGCGCCATGGCCTTCGTCATCTGGTCCATGGCGATCTTGGACATGCAGTAGATGGAAAGCTGTCCGATCACCCGGTGCGCCAGTGTGGACGAGATATTGACGATCCGGCCGCCCGCCTTTCGTGCCATCAGCCGCTTTGCGACGGACTGCGCGACGAAGAACGCACCTTTCAGGTTCGTGTCCAGAACCTGATCATATTCACCCTCGGAGATCCGGTGCAGCGCATTGGGCACCGTCACGCCGGAGTTGTTGATCAGGATATCGACAGGTCCGAGCGCCTGCTCCACCTGGTCGATGGCAGGGTCGATGGAGGCAATATCCGTTACATCCAGGGAGACCGCAAAGGCGCTGCCGCCGGCTGCCTGGATCTCTGCCACCAGATCCTCCAGCCGTTCGCGCCGACGCGCGGCAATGCCGACCCTGGCCCCCTGCGCCGCGAGCAACCGCGCGAAGTGCGCGCCAAGTCCGGAGCTCGCACCGGTCACGAAAGCCACCTGGCCAGTCAGTTCCTTGTCCATCGTCAAAATCTCTCCTCCGGACCACCATCATTTGAGTGGCCCTGCGCTCGGTGGTGACCTACTCTTGGTCCCATGCTGATTGATATTGTTTCAGATACCATCTGTCCGTGGTGCTTCATAGGCAAGCGCAAGCTGGAAGCTGCCATGCAGAACAGATCCGACGTCCAGCCGGAGATCGGCTGGCGGCCGTTCCAGCTCAACCCGGAGATGCCGCGGGCCGGAATGTCGCGTGACGCCTATCTGTCAGCGAAGTTCGGCGGGGCCGACAGGGCGGCACGCATCTACGAGACCATCCGGGCGGCGGGGGCAGAACTGGGCATCCCGTTCCGTTTCGACCTGATCAAGCGCACACCCTCGACCCTGGATTCGCACCGCCTGATCCGCTGGGCAACCCAGGAAGGCTTGCAGGATCGTATCGTCGAGGCCCTGTTCATCGCCTATTTCACCCAGGGTGCGGACATCGGTGATGCCGATGTGCTGACCCGTATCGCGGTGGAGAACGGCATGGACCCCAAGGTGACCGGGGATCGTCTGCGCAACGACACCGATCTGGATCTGGTGCGTCAGGAAGATGCGATGGCCCGATCCATGGGCATCAACGGTGTTCCCTGCTTCATCATCGACCGCAAGTATGCGGTGTCCGGCGCGCAGGATGTGCCGGTCTTCCACAAGGTCTTCGATCTGGCACTCAATGAAACCGTGCCCGCACCGGAAATGACCGACGCGGACTGAGGTCGCCTCTTCGTCGGTCAGGCTGCTGCTTTCTCCGCTATGCGGGCGAGGCCGCGCACCAGTTGCCGGACACCCTTGACCCGAACCGGAACCTCTTCCCAGTCGCGCAGGAAGACCATGGTGTGGTCCGGGCGCAGCTTCGCCGTGCCTGACTGCCCCGAGATGAAACGGACCAGCCCGGCAGGATCGGGGAAGGAATTGTCGCGGAAATGCACGGTCGCGCCCTTCGGTCCCGCATCCAGCTTGTCGATGTGCGCCGTACGGCACAGGCCCTTGATCGCCACCACGTCGAACAGGTTGTCCACTTCACCGGGAAGTGGCCCGAACCGGTCGATCATCTCCGCCGCGATCTCCTCGATGCCAGTCTCGTCCGGCACATGGGCCAGGCGGCGGTATAGGTCGAGCCGCGCGGAAAGATCGTGGACGTAATATTCCGGAATCAGTACCGGTGCGCCGAGATTGATCGACGGTGACCAGTTCCGGTCATCGGCATCGGTGGCCCCCCGGGCCTCCGCCACCGCTTCCTCCAGCATGGCCTGGTAGAGTTCGACACCGACTTCCTTGATCTGGCCCGACTGCTCCTCACCCAGCAGGTTGCCGGCACCGCGAATGTCCAGGTCATGGCTGGCCAGGGTGAACCCTGCACCCAGCTGATCGAGGGTCTGCAGGACACGCAGCCGCTTGTCGGCGCTGTCCGTCAGGCGTTTCGATGCCGGTACGGTCAGATAGGCATAGGCACGGACCTTGGAGCGGCCGATGCGTCCGCGCAACTGGTAGAGCTGCGCCAGACCGAACATGTCGGAGCGATAGACGATCATCGTGTTGGCGGACGGAACATCCAGACCGGATTCCACGATGTTGGTGGAGATCAGCACGTCGAATGCGCCTTCGTAATAGGCGTGCATGACGTCTTCCAGTTCACGTGCGGGCATCTGGCCGTGCGCGACCGCGAACTTCACCTCCGGCACATGGTTCTTCAGGAAGTCGGAGACTTCCTTCAGGTCACTGACGCGCGGCACCACGAAGAAGCTCTGGCCACCGCGATAGTGTTCCCGCAGCAGTGCCTCCCGCGCCACGATCTCGTCGAACGGCAGCACGAAGGTGCGGACGGCCAGGCGGTCCACCGGCGGTGTGGCGATGATGGAAAGATCACGGATGCCGGTCAGCGCGAGCTGCAGCGTGCGCGGTATCGGTGTCGCGGTCAGCGTCAGCACATGCACGTCGGCCTTCAGTTCCTTCAGCCGCTCCTTGTGCTTCACGCCGAAATGCTGCTCCTCGTCGACGATCAGCAGGCCCAGTCGCTTGAAGTCGATGCTCTTGCTCAGCAGGGCATGGGTGCCGACGACAATGTCCGTGGTGCCGGACTTCAGCCCGTCCTTCACCGCCGTGGCGGCCTTGCCGGTCACCAGGCGGGACAGTTGCTCCACCCGCACCGGGAAACCCCGGAACCGTGCCGTGAAGGTCTCGTAATGCTGCCGGGCCAGCAGCGTCGTCGGCGCGACGATCGCGACCTGCATCCCGTCCATGGCGGCGACAAAGGCGCTGCGCAGTGCAATCTCTGTCTTGCCGAAGCCCACGTCACCGCAGACGAGCCGGTCCATGGGGCGGCCCGAGGCCAGGTCGCCCAGTACATCATTGATCGTCTTCGCCTGGTCATCCGTCTCCTGATAGGGAAAACGGTCACAGAATTCGTTAAACGCGCCTGCAGGGGCCTCCATCACCTGTCCGGTCGCCAGTTCGCGACCGGCGGCGATGCGGATCAGGGCTTCGGCCATGTCCTTCAGGCGCTGCTTCAGCTTTGCCTTGCGGGCCTGCCAGTTCTTGCCGCCCAGGCGATCAAGCACGGTCTCGCCCTCGGAGGACCCGAAACGCGAGAGCAGCTCGATGTTCTCCACCGGCAGGTAGAGCTTGTCGCCCCCCTGGTAGACCAGCAGCAGGCAATCATGCGGCGCGCCCATGACGTCGAGCGCCTGCAGCCCCTCGTAGCGGCCGATGCCGTGATCGACATGCACGACCAGGTCGCCAAGCTGCAGTTCGGTCGCCGTGGCGATGAAATTGTCGGAGCGCCTGGCGGAACGCTTGCGCGACCGCACCAGACGGTCCCCCAGCACGTCCTGTTCGGAGATCAGGATCAGGTCCCTGCTCTCGAACCCGGTCTCCAGCGGCAGGACCGTCAGCCCCACGGTGCCGGCGGGCAGCTTCTCGGCCTCCGTCATGTCCGCGACGTCGCTCAACGCCGCGATTCCGCCGTCGCGCAACATGCCCGACAGGCGCTGACGCGCGCCGTCCGAATAGCTCGCCATCACCGCGCGATGCCCGTCGGCGATCACCTGTTTCAGGTGCGCGATCAGAGCCTCGTAGACATTGGTGCCCGGGGTCGCCCGCTCCGGCGCGAAGTCACGCCCCCGCCGACCGCCCAGATCGAAGGCCTCACCGGGGTTCTCGCTGACGGTGAAGGGCGTCAGCGCCGCAACGGGGTGCCCGCCGAGCGCCTCGGCCCATTCATTGCGGGAGAGGTAAAGCATGTCCGGTGCCAGCGGACGATAGATCGCCCCGGCAACACCGGATGCGCCCGCGTTTGCCTTCAGCGCCTCCTGCCGTGTCTCGTAGTAGTCGTCGATTGCCTGGAACCGCGAATCCGTCGCGTCATCGGCCAGATGGTCCAGCACGATGGGGGCATCCCCCACGTAGTCGAAGACGGTCTCCAGCTTCCGGTGAAAGATCGGCAACCAGTGTTCCATCCCCGGATGGGCTCTCGACTCCGACACCGCCTCGTAGAGCGAGTCACTTTCGGCCCTGATCCCGAACAGCTCCCGGTAGCGGGCACGAAACAGGTTCACTGTCGGCGGCTCCAGGACCAGTTCACCAACCGGTGTCAGTTCGAAACGCCCGATCTTTTCCAGGGTGCGCTGGGTCATCGAATCGAACAGGCGGATGCTTTCCAGCTCCTGCCCGAACAGGTCCAGGCGGACGGGATAGGAATCATTGGGGGGGAAGATGTCGATCAGGCCACCGCGGATGGCGTACTCCCCCGGCTCCATCACCGTGCCCGTGCGCGAATACCCCTGCCCGACCAGAAAGGTCGTCAGCGCGGCCTCGTCGATCCTGTCGCCGATCGCCGCCACGAAGCGTCCGTCCATCACCGTGGCCCTGGCCGGAACACGCTGGGTCACCGCATTGACGGTGGTCAGCAGCACACGGCCGGCCAGCCCGCCCTCCGCCAGCAGACCCAGCGTCCGCATCCGCGCTGCCACAACCTGCCGGTTGGGGGAGGAACGGTCATACGGCAGGCAGTCCCAGGCCGGGAGGGTCAGAACCTGAAGACCGGGCGCAAAGAACTCCAGCATCTCCGCCGTCGCGGCCATGCGCTGGTCATCGCGCGCGATGTGGACCACGCCCTGACGCGCACCGGTGGCGAGGGTGACAAGCAGGCGTGCTTCCAGCCCCTCTGGCGCATTCTGGACGGTGATCCTGCCAGGCGCCGACAGGATGTCGATCAGTGGCTTCAACTGGCTGACTGGTAGAACTTGAACTGCATCAGCATCCGGGTGACGTCATTGTCATACTCCGGCGGGACAGGCTTCCGCCCCATCACCCAGGCCAGGATCTCCGGATCGCCGGCCTCCAGCATCTGCTCGTAGAGGTCCATTTGCCGCTCACCGAAAGTCGGCAGGTTCCGCTCCGCGAACCGGGTCAGCAGGATGTCGGTTTCCTTCGTCCCGGTGTACTGCGAGCGATAGAGCAGCTTCTTGCGCCGCACGGCCAGTCTGTCTTCCTGTTCGGACATGGTGACGGCTCCTTCGGTACCGGGCGCGAGAATGGCCGGTGCAGATTTCATGGGTTGATGAACCGATATAGTACGAAACCCGATGCCGGGAAAGCCGTGCGGCTTGCGTCAGAGGGTCCATGTCAGGATGATCCGCCGATGCGCCCCGAAGTCCTCTTTCCCCTGTTTGCGCCGGTCAACACCCTGAAGGGCGTGGGACCGCGTGTGGCGGCATTGCTGGAGAAGCTGGAGGTCACGCGCATCCTCGACCTGCTCTGGCTGCTGCCGCACAGCCACATCGACCGCAGCCTGCGCCCGAATGTGGAGGACGCGTTGCCCGGCGAGACGGTAACCCTGACCCTCAACATCCTGGAGCATCAGCCGGGACGCACCGACAGGCAGCCCTACAGGATCTTCGCCGGTGACGAGACCGGCGTGATCGGCCTGACCTTCTTCCGCCCGCGCCGCGACTGGCTGGAACGGCAGTTCCCGCCCGGTGAGCGCCGGATCGTCAGCGGCAAGCTGGAACGCTATGGCGACCAGTTCCAGATGGTGCATCCGGAACATGTGGCCGACCCCGACAAGGGGGAGGATGTGCCGTTGCGCGAGCCGGTCTATCCCCTCACCGCCGGACTGGCGCCGAAGTCCCTGCGCAATGCCGTGGTTCAGGCAGTGGAGCGGGCACCGGAGATCAGCGAATGGCAGGACGCGGCATTCCGGGCGAAGAACCGCTTTCCCGACTGGCAATCGGCACTGCGGACGGTTCATTCCGACGGCGCCGCTGCACCGGTGGGGGCCGATACGGACGGTGATCCGGACCTTCTCGCCCGGCGCAGGCTCGCCTATGACGAACTGCTGGCGAACCAGCTTGCACTGGCGCTGGTGCGCCAGCGGATGCGCCGGCAGGGCGGGCGCGGCCTGGCCGTGCACCCCGACGGCCGCATGACGCAGTTGCGCGCGGCCCTCCCCTGGCCGCTCACCGGCGCGCAGGACCGTGTCATCGCGGAGATCATTAAGGACCTGCAGGCCCCGACCCGCATGCTGCGCCTGCTGCAGGGCGACGTGGGCAGTGGCAAGACCGCCGTCGCCCTGCTGGTCGCCACGGCAGTGGTGGAGGCGGGATCACAGGTCGCGCTGATGGTTCCCACCGAAGTGCTCGCGCGCCAGCATGCCCGGACCCTGACGGAGATGGGCGCGGCGATCGGCCTGCGGGTGGAGGCACTGACCGGGCGGGACAAGGGCAAGGCGCGGACGGCGATCCTGCAGCGTCTGGATGCGGGAGAGATCGACCTGGTGGTTGGCACCCATGCCCTGTTTCAGGATGCGATCAGGTTCCGCGACCTTGGCCTCGCGATCATCGACGAACAGCACCGCTTCGGTGTCCATCAGCGGATGCTGCTCTCCGCCAAGGCACGCAGGACCAGTGATGTGCTGGTCATGACCGCGACACCGATTCCCCGCACCCTGGCGATGACGGCCTATGGCGACATGGATGTCTCCCGCCTGGATGAGCGTCCGCCGGGCCGGAAGCCTGTGGATACCCGTGTCCTGCCGACCGACCGCGCAGGCGCAGTCGTGGAGCGTCTGCGCGGGCTGATGGGTCGGGGGGAGCGGGCCTACTGGATCTGCCCGCTGGTGGATGACGAGAGCGAAAGCGAGGCCGCGGCGGCGGAAGCCCGCTTCAGGGAACTGCAGCAACAGTTCGGCGACCGGGTCGGACTGGTGCACGGTCGACTGAAACCGGAGGAAAAGGACGCCGCACTGGTGGCCTTTGCGGACGGGAAGACAAGCCTGCTTGTCGCGACGACGGTCGTCGAGGTCGGTGTCGACGTGCCGGAAGCGACGGTGATCGTGATCGAGGATGCGGAGCGCTTCGGCCTGGCCCAGTTGCACCAGTTGCGCGGCAGGGTCGGTCGTGGTGACAGGCCGGGCCACTGCCTGCTGCTCTACCGCCCGCCGCTGGGTGAAACCGCCAGAAAGCGGCTGGAGGTGCTGCGGGACACGGATGACGGATTCCTGATCGCGGAGGAGGATTTCCGTCTGCGCGGTGGCGGTGACCTGCTGGGCACGCGACAGAGCGGTCTGCCGCCGATGAAGCTGGCGCGGGTGGAACGGGATCAGGATCTTCTGGCCGCCGCCCATGATGATGCGCGGCTGATCGTCAACAATGATCCCGAACTCCAGGGCAAGCGCGGTCCCGACCTGCGGACGCTGCTGTACCTCTTCGAACGCGATGCCGCGATCCGCTACCTCAAGTCAGGCTGAACGCCGCACATCCGGATCGCCGTCAACCGACGCCGGATCATTGGTCGGCAACGGCCGGGCCTTCAGGTCCGGCGGCACCACGACACCGACCGAAACGACATACTTCATGGCCTGTTCGACCGTCATGTCCAGCACCCGCACATCCTCCCGCGGAATGAACAGGATGAATCCGGAAGACGGGTTCGGCGTGGTCGGCACATAGACGCTGACCAGATCAAGCTCCGTCCGCCGCAGCACCTCGCCCTTGGTATCCCCGGCAACGAAACCGATGGTGTAGAGACCGCGGCGCGGGTATTCGACCAGCGCCGCGTGCTGGAACGCCTTGCTGGAATCGGTCAGGACGGTCTCGAAGAGCTGCTTCAGGACATTGTAGATGCCACGCACGATCGGCATCCGGTCCACCAGCCGCTCACCCAGCTTCACCACCGAGCGACCAAGCAGGTTCGCGGTCAGGAATCCGATGACCGTCAGGCCCACCAGAGCCACGACCAGACCAAGGCCCGGAATCTCGAACGGCAGGTCGAATGGCAGTTTCAGCCGTTCGGCAATATGTGGCGGCAGATCGGGAACAAGTGGCAGGAACTGCTCATCGAACCATTCGATGATCGACCAGGTGACATAGATCGTGATCGAAATCGGCGCGGCGACGATGACACCGGTCAGGAAATACGTACGCATCCGCGCCATGAACGGCGATCGGACGGATTTCGGGGTCGGGTTCATCTGGCAGTGTACTCCATGGCCCTGACATAGCACGCCGTCAGCGGCGATCCGAACGTTAAAGAATGTCACCTGCCCTGCAGATTTCAAGGGATTGCTGCACCGCAATCTCGCAATGCGACATGTGCGTTGGGTCACTGGTGCTGTCGAAACACCAATGCGTGACCGGTGTCTGGTCCCCCTGTGCATTGGCGAAAGCGGTCGAACAGTCGTATCCTGCCTCTGCCCGGCAAGATCCTTTGTTCCAGCTACGGGAGCCACCTGTCATGCTAGTTCTGCCCGAACGCAAACGAGCCGGCACTGTCGGTCGTGCCGCCTTTGGTGGCATCGCGACCGCAAATCCGCCTCACGTCCTGAAGCAGTCCGAGGTCGCGCGACGCGCGGGCGAACTCTTCGGCGACAATCTGCCGGTCTTCGAGAGGCTGAAGCCCGTCTACGAGAACGCGGAGATCGAGACGCGCTATTCCAGCGTGCCCATCGAGTGGTACCAGGAAGTCCACGGGTTCGGTTCCCGCAATCGCCAGTATATCGAGACCTCTGTCGACCTGCTGGCGGATGTGGCGTTGCGCGCCGTGGACCAGGCCGGACTCGGACTGGACGAGATCGACGGGATCATCACCGTCTCGACCTCCGGCATCGCGACGCCGAGCCTGGATGCACTGGTCATGGAGCGGCTGAAGCTGCGGCGTGATCTGGAACGCCTGCCGATCTTCGGGCTTGGCTGCGCCGGCGGTGTGGTCGGTCTGGCCCGCGCGGCGCAGATGGCGCGCAGCCGTCCGGGCGCCAACTACCTCTATCTCGTTGTCGAACTCTGCGGCCTGACCTTCCGCAGCCGTGACTTCTCGAAGAGCAACGTGGTCGCGACAGCGCTGTTTGGCGACGGTGCCGCGGGCGCGGTCGTCGGCTCCGACATCGATGGTGCCGAGATTCTGGCCAGTCAGGAGCACACCTGGGAGGATTCCCTCGACATCATGGGCTGGGACGTCACCGACGATGGATTGTCGGTCATCTTCTCGCGGGACATCCCGACCCATGTCCGCAGCAAGATGAACCAGGCACTGCACGGGTTCCTGGAACGTGAGTCACTTGCCCTGACCGATATCGACCACTTCCTGTGCCATCCTGGCGGCGCCAAGGTGCTGGATGCGCTTGAGGACATATTCGGCCTGGACAACGGCGGCCTGAAGCACTCCCGCGAGACCCTGCGCAACTTCGGCAACATGTCCGCCGCAACGGTCATGTTCGTCATTGCGGCTGCCCAGCGCGACAGGCTGAAGGGACGTGCCCTGCTCTCCACACTCGGTCCGGGGTTCACCGCCGGCTTCATGACTGTCGATCTCTGATGAACCTGTTTCATCTGGTTCTTGCCTTCCTGGTGGTGCAGCGGCTGGCGGAGCTTGCGCTGGCGCGGCGCAACACGGCCCGCCTGCTGGCGGCTGGTGCGCAGGAGCATGGCAGCCGCCACTATCCGCTTTTCGTTGTCCTGCACGGCGGGTGGCTTGTGGCGCTGGCCGTGTTCACACCCGCCGACGCGACGATCAATGCGCCACTGTTCATCGTTTTCGTCGCACTGCAACTCGGTCGGGTCTGGGTCATCGCAAGCCTGGGCCGCTACTGGACAACCCGGATCATCACGGTTCCCGACGCGCCACTGGTGAAGCGCGGGCCGTTCCGGTTCGTCCGGCATCCCAACTATATGGTCGTGATCGGAGAGATCGCGGTCGTTCCGCTGATGATCGGTCTTTGGGAAGTCGCCGTCGTCTTCAGTATCCTGAACCTGGCCTTGCTCACCTGGCGCATACGTGCCGAAGAAGAGGCACTGTCACCACGGCGTTCTGGCTAAGACTCCAAGTATCGTGTTAAATTTATTTTCATGAACAAACGTTCAGATGCCGCATGTTGCAGCCGGAACGTTTGAATGGATGAAAGGCGCTGGAGCAATGTCGCCGCGTCGGGGGAAATGAACGCCAATACGCCACCACGGCGGCCTGATGGCAACGGCCAGCAGGCCTTCACGCCTGAGCGTCGCATGGCGGATTTTCTCGAGATCGCCAAGGACTGGTTCTGGGAAACCGACGCGGCGCACAGGTTCATTTTCATTTCCAAGCGTTTTCAGGACCTGACAGGTATCGATGTCGACCTGTTCCTCGGCAATACCCGCGCCGAGATGGCCAGCGATCCGAACGCACCGGAGTTCCTGGCCCATCTGGCCGATCTGGCCGCACACCGTACCTTCAGTGACTATGTCTATGGGGGAGAGACGCCCCGTGAATTTCGCTGGTTCCAGATCAGTGGTCGGCCCGTATTCGGGGACGACGGCTCCTTTCTGGGATATCGGGGTACCGGCAGCGACATCACGCAAGGGGTCGTCGATCGCGGGCGGGCGCGCGACGCGGAAGGTCTTCTGGAAGGCGCGCTTGAATCCATCAATGAGGGATTCGTGCTCTACGGCAGTGACGACTGCATCCGCATGTACAACAAGGTGTTCCAGCAGGCCTTCGACCCGAATGAGGAAAAGCTGCGAATCGGCATTTCCTTCAAGGACTGGATCGGCTGGCTGATCGAAAGCGGCGAGATCGATACTTCGGCATCCGGCGCGACCTACAACATGGAAGAGCGTCACAAGGGGCACCGCAGGGGCCGATACGAAGGCGAAGTGGCGTTCAGGGACGGACGCTGGTACCGGATCTCCGAGAACGAGATCAGCGGCGCGGGCATTGTGGGTGTCTACACCGACATTTCCGCGCGCAAGCATCGCGAACTTGAACGGCAGCGTCAGTCGAAGATGCTCACCTCCGTCTTCGAGAAACTGCACAACGGTGTCTGTGTCGGCGACGCCGACTTCGTCGTGTCGAACGTCAATCAGCGCTTTGTCGAATTGATGGGCCTGCCATCCGAATTCTTCGCGGTGCGCCGGACCATTGCCGACATCCTCGACCATTTTCGCTCAGACCCCGCCTATGGTCAGGTGCTCCCGGAAATGGAACGTCGCTATCAGATGTCGCGAAGCGGCGTGGCTTTCCGCTACCAGCGGACACGACCCGACGGCATTCACCTGGAAATCAGCAGCGATCCCCTGCCCGACGGCGGTCTGCTGTTCTCGGTCAACGACATGACCCCATGGCAGCGCATGAACGAGACGCTGCGGGAACGGGAGGAACGTTACCGCCACCTTGTCGAACGCAGCCCCGACGCGATCCTGGTGCATCACAGGGGTCAGATCCGCTACGCCAATGCCTCGGCCGTCAGCATGTTCCGCGCCCGCAGCCGGGAACACCTGCTTTTCCAGGAAGTCAGTCAGCTGGTTGCGCCACGCGACCTTCCGAAACTAAAGGAGCGTTCCAGGCAGATGCTCGCCGAAGGCGTTGGCTCCGCGCGCGGCGGAATGATCTTCAAGTGCCGACGGCTCGACGGGGAATCGTTCGAGATGGAGATCGAAAGCTCCATCGTACCCTTCGAGGGCCAGCCCATGGCCCAGGTCGTGATCCGGGACGTGACCGAACGTCGGCAGGCAGAACGGGCCCTGCACATGGCCAAGGAACAGGCTGAGATGGCGAACCGGGCAAAGTCCGAGTTTCTGGCCAACATGAGCCATGAACTGCGTACCCCGCTGAATGCCATTATCGGATTCTCGGAGATCATGCGTGACGAGATGTACGGGAACATCGGGAACAAGCAGTACGCCGAGTACATCAGCGACATCCACCACAGCGGCACGCATCTGCTGTCGGTGATCAATGACATCCTGGACCTGTCGAAGGCGGAATCGGGACATCTGGAACTGCGCGAGCAGGAAGTCGACCTGCCCCTTCTGCTCGATTCGGCATTGCGGATCGCACGCACCCGAGACGGCAGCGATGGCCTGACGATCGTCAATCTGGCCGCCGAGCGCGATGTGCCCGAAGTCATGGCTGACAGTCGCCTGATCAAGCAGATCTTCATCAACCTTCTGTCCAACGCCATCAAGTTCACGCAGCCAGGCGGGCAGATCACGATCGACATCAGGCTTGTACCCGATGGCCTGGAACTCACTGTCGCCGACACCGGCATCGGGGTCGCCAGCGATCAGCAGGAACGGGTGTTCGAGCCATTCGTGCAGGGTGAAACCGGGCTCTCGCGCCGGTTCGAGGGAACAGGACTCGGTCTGTCACTCTCGCGTTCCCTGGCTCAGTTGCACGGCGGCACGTTGCGTCTGGAGAGCGTGCCGGGCGTCGGCACGACTGCGGTTCTCTGGTTGCCTGCCGCGCGCATCTGCAAGCTCTAATTGCCCGTAATGAAAGCTGAAAAGCACACTTGGCTATTTGGAATACCCACTGGTATAGTCCTGTTCCAAGAATAAGAAAAAGCTATTTACACGGGGAGGCCTTGAGTGGCGATGCCAGCAGCATCGACAGCCGGGGAGGTGACGCTCAGCGTCAACGGCGTGTCGAAATACTTTGGTGGTGTGCGGGCGGTGGACAATGTTTCCGTCGACATACCCAAGGGCAGTATCTTTTCCATCATCGGACCCAATGGTGCGGGGAAGACATCTCTGGTCAACATGATCAGTGGTTTCTACACCCCCGATACCGGATCGATTGTCTTCCAGGGCGAAGACATCACGGCGCTCCGGCCCAACGAAAGGGCCGAACGCGGGATCGCGCGCACATTCCAGAACATCGCACTGTTCGCCGGCATGAATGTGCTGGAGAACCTGATGCTGGGCCGACACATTCACATGAAGTCCAACCTGCTGAAGGCCTGTCTTTACTGGGGACCGAACCAGCGGGAGGAGATCCGTCACCGTGCCCGGTGCGAGGAGATCATCGATTTCCTGAAACTGAACGACCTGCGCAAGCAATCGACCGGCGCCCTCGCCTACGGTTACCAGAAGCGCGTTGAACTCGGTCGCGCGCTCGCGCTGGAACCGGACCTGCTGCTGCTGGACGAGCCGATGGCCGGCATGAATTCCGAGGAAAAGGAAGACATGGCCCGCTATGTCCTCGACGTGAACGAGGAACTGGGCACGACCATCATCCTCATCGAACATGACATGGGGGTCGTGATGGATATCTCGACCCGTATCGCCGTGCTCGACCAGGGCACGAAGATCGCGGAAGGCACGCCGACAGAGATTCAGGCCGATCCTGCCGTAATCCAGGCCTATCTCGGCACATCACACTAGGGGGTTTTGGAATGACCAATGCAGATACCCTCGGCGCGCTGCTGCTTGAGAATGAGCGTACCCGACCGACGAAGCCCGCGATCCGCGAGAAGGATCTTGGCATCTGGCGCACCTATACCTGGGCCGACTATGCCGGGAACGTCCGTGATTTCGCCATGGGCCTGGCAAAGCTCGGCTTTGGCCCCGGCGACAAGCTCTGTGTCGCCGGCAACAATCGCCCACGCCTCTACTGGGCCGAGATGGCTGCCATCTGCCTCGGCGGCACGGCGGTTCCCGTCTATCAGGACGCCATCGCGACCGAACTGAAGTTCGTGCTCAACAATGCCGAAGTGAAGGTGATCGTGGCCGAGGATCAGGAGCAGGTGGACAAGATCCTGTCCCTGCGCGACGGCCTGACCGGGCTCGAATATCTGGTCTATGACGACTCGCGCGGCATGTCGGAACTGGCCGATGATCCGACCGTCATGAGCTTCGAGGCCGTACAGGCCGAAGGTGTCGAGTACGGGCGGGCCAATCCGGCGGCATTCGAGACGGCGGTTGCCGCGGTGAAGCCGACCGACATCGCGTTCATGGTCTACACCTCCGGCACCACCGGCAATCCCAAGGGTGTCATGCTCTCGCACGCCAACATGGTGGAGACGGCGCGGACCTTCCTGGCCAACGAGGATGTGCGGGAGAGCGACGACATGTTCTCCTACCTGCCCCTCGCCTGGGTCGGTGAAGCCATGTACAGCACCACGGTCAGCCTGATGTCCGGCTGTGCCTGCAACTGCCCCGAAGGCCCGGAGACGTTCCGCCGGGACGGCCGTGAACTCGGCGCGACCGGGTTCGTGGCGGCGCCCCGCAGCCTGGAGATGGTCCTGTCCGAGATCCAGGTGAAGGCCAATGATGCCTCCGGCCTGAAGCGCTGGGTCTTCAATACCTTCCGCGATGTCGCCGTTGATATCGAGAACAGGAAGGCCGAGGGCCTGCCGATCTCCCTTGGCATGAAGCTGAAGCGCGCCATCGGCGAGATCCTGGTCTACGGCCCGATCCGCGACCAGTATGCCTTCCGCAGGGCCCGCTGGGTCTATGTCGGCGGTGCACCGCTGGGACCGGACTCGTTCCGTTTCTTCCGCGCCATGGGCATCAACCTGAAGCAGGTCTATGGCTCGACCGAGGTTTCCGGCCTGGTGACCCTGCAGTCGGACAAGCAGGCATCCCCGGACCATGTCGGCACACCCTGCGCCGGCATCGACGTGAAGATCGCCGACAATGGCGAGGTTCTGATCAAGAGTGCCGGTGTCTTCCAGGGCTACTACAAGAACGAGGAAGCCAGCCGGGAAGCCATCACGGAGGACGGCTGGTTCCGCACCGGTGACGCGGGCATTCTGGAAAGCTCCGGAGAGCTGACGATCATCGACCGCGCGAAGGACGTGGGCAAGCTGGTCGATGGCTCGCCCTTCGCACCACAGTTCGTCGAGAACAAGCTGAAGTTCAGCCCCTACATCTCGGAGGCCGTCTCCTTCGGACACGAGAAGCCATATGTCTGCGCCATGATCGCGATCGACATGAACACGGTGGGCAACTGGGCCGAGAAGCTGGGTCTTGCCTACACCAACTACATGGATCTGACGCACAAGCAGGAAGTCCGCGACCTGATCACGGAGGAGATCAAGCGGATCAATCCTTCGTTGCCGGAAGTAAGCCGAATCAAGCGCTTCCTGCTGCTTGCGAAGGATCTGGATGCAGACGATGCGGAGGTGACACGGACACGCAAGCTGCGCCGCGGCTTCATTGCCGAGAAGTACGCGCCGGTCATCGACGCCTTCTACAACGGGGGCAAGGAGGTCGAGCTGGCCACCGAAGTGACGTTCGAGGACGGGCGCAAGTCGATGCTGGATACGCGCCTGACCATTCTGGAAGCGGCCTGAGGGGGAATTCGAGATGGATATGTTCGCCGTCTGGTACTTCGTGGAAACGACGATCAACGGGGCCCTGATCGGGCTGATGTACGCCCTGATCGCACTGGGTTTCGTGCTGATCTACAAGTCTACTGACGCCATCAACTTCGCCCAGGGCCAGTTTGTCATGATCTCCGGCGTCATGGTCGCGGCACTCTCCGCCGACTACGGGGTTCCCATCGTCCTGGGTGCGATCATCGCGCTTGTCTTCATGATCCTGTTCAACGTGATGCTGGAGCGGATCGTGCTCCGCCCGATGATCGGGCGGCCCGTGGTCGCGATCATCATGGCGACCATCGGTCTCGCGGCATTTCTGGAGGGGCTGTTCCCGATGATCTTCGGGGCCACGACCCGCGCGCTGGACCTCGGCATTCCCAATGATCCAATCATCGTCGGCCAGATCTACCTGACCCCGATCAACGTGGTCGGCGGTGCCGTGGCACTGACCTTCTTCGGGGCGTTCTCGATCTTCTTCATGAAGTCACGCAAGGGCGTTGCACTGCGCGCGGTGGCCGACAACCACCAGGTCTCCATGGCCATGGGGATCAATGTCGAGCGCTACTTCGTGCTGGCCTGGTCCATGGCCGGCGTCGTTGCCGTGCTCGGCGGTCTGCTCTGGGGCAGCGCCATCGGCGTCGACAATACCCTCGCCGTGGTTGGCCTGAAGGTGTTCCCGGTGGTTATCCTGGGCGGCCTCGAGAGCATCATCGGCGCTATCGTCGGCGGCATCATCGTCGGCATCATCGAAGCCTGGGGCGGCACTTATATCGACCCGGCAATGACCCAGCCCTGGTTCCGCGAGTTCTTCCCCTTCGAGGGTGGCGGAACCAAGGACTTCCTTCCCTATCTGCTGATGATCGTGGTGCTGTTCTTCAAGCCCTACGGCCTGTTCGGCAAAGTCCATATCGAAAGGGTCTGAAGCCGTGTTTCATCGCGAAAGTGGATACTACAAGACGACCTACGCCAGCGACTCGGCGCTTTACCCGCTGCCGATCGCCAGGTTCACAGTGGCTGGCTTCGCCATCCTCTTCTTCGTCGTGGCCCCGCTGCTGGTCAGCAGCTACTACCTGACGATCCTGAACCTGGTCGGCATTGCCATCGTCGGCGCGCTGGGCCTGAACATCCTGGTCGGCCTGACCGGTCAGATCTCCATCGGCCATGCCGCCTTCATGTCGGTCGGGGCCTATACGGCGGCGAACCTGGCAACCCGGTTCGACCTGCCGTTCTGGATTACCCTGCCCGCCGGCGGTCTGATGGCCGCTGCAATCGGCATCATCGTCGGCTTCCCATCGGTGCGCATCAAGGGGCTGTATCTCGCCATTTCCACCCTGGCGGCGCAGTTCATCATCGACTGGATCATCGTGCATACGCCCGCCATCTCGGGCGGTTTCCAGGCATCCATCCAGGTCCCCCGGCCGAGTGTCTTCGGCATCGTCCTGGATACGCAGCGGGAACTCTACATGTTCATTCTGGTCACGGCGGTCCTTGCCATCGTCATCGCACTGAACATTGCACGTAGTCGCATCGGCCGGGCCTTCATCGCCATCCGTGACCAGGACATCGCTGCCGAGATTCTCGGCATCGACGTTCGCCGCTACAAGCTGATGGCCTTTGCCATATCTTCATTCTATGCCGGTGTCGCAGGGGTGCTCTATACCTACTACTCGGGGGTGGCGAACAACGAGTTCTTCCCCCTTGTCGTCTCGATCGATTACCTCGCCATGGTCATCATCGGCGGCATGGGGTCGGTCCTGGGCGCCATCTTCGGGGCCACCTTCGTGACCCTGCTTCCGATCGCCATCGATCTGTTCATGACCGCAGTCGGTCCTTACCTGATCGAGGACGCCGGTGCCCTTTCGGGCATCAAGTCCCACATGCGGCTGGTCGTGTTCGGCGGACTGATCATGTTCTTCCTGGTTGTTGAACCAGAGGGCCTGAACCGGCTGTGGCTGAACATCCGGAGTTATTTCCGTGTCTGGCCGTTTTCGTACTAGACTGTCGCCAAGCCCCCGCAAGAACGACGGGGCATGATCCCAAGGGAGGAACCAAGAATGAAACGCATACTGGCATCCATAGCCGTGGCAGGTGGCCTTGCCGCCATGACCGCGGCCCACGCCGGGGAGATCGTCATCGGCCAGATGACGGACCGCACCGGCCCCACAGCCAATGTCGGCAACCCCGTCGGTGACGGCGCGCAGGATTACATCGACCTGATCAATTCCCAGGGTGGAATCAACGGTCATACGATCCGCCTCGTCGAAGTCGACAATCAGTACAAGGTACCGCCGGCGGTTGAAGGCTATCAGCGCTTCAAGTCGGAAGGCGCTGTTCTGGTCGGCCTGTTCGGCACCCCGATCACACAGGCGCTGACCGCTGACCTGCAGAAGGACAAGATCCCGGCGACGACCCCCGGCTTCGGCACCGCTCTGGCGGCTGATGGCAACGCCTTCCCCTACCTGTTCCCGGCAGCAGCCAGTTACTGGTCGCAGGCAGGCGCCGCGGTAGAATATGCCAAGCAGCAGATGGGTGGCCTGAAGGGCAAGAAGATCGCCTACCTGTTCTATGACAATCCAGCAGGTCGTGAAGGCCTTCCGGTGCTGCGCAAGCTCTCCGAACTGGAAGGCTACACCCTGAACGAATTCCCGGTCCCCGCGCCGGGTATCGAGATGGACAACCAGGCCCGTGACATCGCCCGCCGTTTCCGGGCAGACTTCGTCATCAGCCACCTGTTCGGTCGCGCGCCTTCCGTGCAGATCAACGCGCTGAAGCGTGCAGGCTTCCCGCTCGAGAAGGTCGTGTCCTTCGTCTGGGGCGCCTCTGAAGCCGACGTTGCCGCCGCCGGCGGTTTCGAAGCTGCAGAGGGCTATGCCGGTCTGCAGTTCGCCGGTGTCGGTGACGACTTCCAGGTGCGCCGCGACATCAAGGCGATGCTCAAGGCCCAGGGCAAGGAAGCCCGCGAGAGCATGTCATCGACCGTGTTCTACAACCGTGGTCTGCTGATCAGCGCCCTGCATGTCGAAGCGCTCCGCAACGCCGTTGCGGCAAATGGCGGCAAGGCCGACGTGACCGGTACGCAGGTCCGTGATGGCTTCCACGCCATCAAGGACTTCTCGCTGGGCGGTCTGCTTCCGCCGCTGAACCTTGGTGGCGGTGACCATGAAGGTGGTGGCTGGGTCCGCGTCTTCAAGGTGACGAAGACCGGGTTCGAGCCTGCTACCGAATGGTTCAAGGGCTATCGCGATGTCGTCTTCGAACTCATCAAGGAAGAATCGGCCAAGATGAAGAACTGATCCTGGCCTGATCTATTGCCGGGCTGTCCTTGCGGCAGCCCGGCGCTTGATACCTTTTCCAAAGAGGCGAAAATGCTCGCGATCAATAATATTGAAGTGATCTACAACAATGTCGTTCTGGTGCTGAAAGGCATCTCGATCGACGTCAAGCCGCAGTCGATCACGACGATCCTGGGGGCAAACGGCGCGGGCAAGACCACAACGCTGAAGTCCATTTCCGGGCTTCTGAAGCCGGAACGCGGCCAGGTCACGCGCGGTTCCATCGAATTCAACGGCGAACGCATCGACAAGCTGGCGCCGCACGAGACCGTGAAGAAGGGCGTTGTCCAGGTTTTCGAAGGCCGCCGCGTCTTCACTCATCTGAGCATCGAGGACAATCTGCTCGCCGGGGCGCATATCGTCTCCGACATGAAGACCGTCCGCGACATGATCGATCAGGTCTACACCTTCTTCCCGCGCCTGAAGGAACGCCGTACCGGTCAGGCCGGGTACCTGTCGGGTGGTGAGCAACAGATGCTGGCCATCGGACGTGCCCTGATGTCCAACCCGAAGATGATCATGCTGGATGAGCCGTCTCTCGGCCTCGCCCCGATGATCATCGAGGAGATCTTCGGCATCATCCAGCGGATGCGCAAGGAAGCCGGTGTCACCATTCTGCTGGTGGAACAGAACGCCAATCTGGCGCTGTCCATCGCCGACCACGGCTATGTCATGGAAAACGGCTCCATCGTGATGGAGGGTCCGGCCAAGGAACTGCTGGCCAACTCCGACATCCAGGAGTTCTACCTCGGCATCGGCGAAGGCGGCGACAGGAAGTCGTTCCGCGATGTGAAGCACTATCGTCGCCGCAAGCGCTGGCTCGGCTGATCCCGGCCTTCAGGCGGGAAACTGCAGTTCCACCGTCACGGCCTCAGGCCCGCGCACGAAGACCTGCCGGATCGGCAGTCCCGGCACGTCATTCTCCCGGTATCGCAATCCCGCTGCCTTGATGGCCGAGATCTGTGTCGCGTGGTCGCCGCCGCGAAAGGCGAAATGGTCGACCGGTCCCGGAACATTCTCCCCGCCGTCGTCCGTCACGCCGACCAGATGCACGATGGCCTCCCCCGGTTCCGAACCGTAGAGCCAGTAGCCCGGAAAATCGAAGTCCGGCCGCGCGCCCACCTGCAGTCCGACGACCGTCTCGAAGAACCGGCGCATGCCCTCCAGGTCTCGGCAGCGCACGTTGACGTGGTCCAGCCGCATCAGAGCACCTCGGTCTCGACTTCCCTGCCCATCTCCGCCACGACCAGCTTCCCGTCCTGACGCTCAATGCGTGTTATCGAGCAATTGTCGGGGCGGAAGATCGTGACGCGGTCATCGTCCGTCAGCAGACCGACAATTGTGTTGATGGCGACGAAATGGCTGCTGATCACCGTATCAGTCTCGATCTCCTCGATCGCCTTCAGCAGGTCCGCGCGCCAGCCGGCCAGATGCAATGCATCCGTATCGGACCAGCGACCCGCCATGATACCGGTCAGCCACTGCCGACGGGCGCCAAGATCCTCGGTCGGGGACGGCACTTCCGTCACGCGCGGCTCGATCCGTGCCGGGGATCCCCACACGGCCTCCAGCGCGGAAATGGTTTCCCGCGTCCGGCGCATCGGGCTGGTCACCATCGGCAGGGGGCCGAGCGGTCCCAGCGTGTCAGCCATGGCAAGCGCCTGGCGGATGCCGGCCTTGTCCAGCGGCGGATCATGATCCTCGTCGAATGCCGCCGCAGCCTTGCCATGTCGCACCAGATAGATCTTCGTCATCGTTCCCTGCCCCTCCCACGGGCGCCGGTCATTAACCCGTCATTCAGTCGCCTGCAGGCGCAGGCTCGGTGGCCGAAGGCTTGCCGTCCGTGACCGCCGCCTTCTCGGAGTCATGATGATCCGACTCCATCCGGCGCAGGCGGCGCTCGATATGACCCGCGGGCTTCGTGAAACGCGCCAGCAGCATGTAGAACACCGGTACCACGAACAGCGACAGGATCGTGGAGAACCCAATACCGCCGATGATCACGATCCCCAGAACCTCCCGCGTTTCGGCCCCTGCCCCGGTCGCCATGGCCAGAGGCAAGGCACCGAGTGCGGTGGAGATCGTCGTCATCAGGATGGGCCGCAGGCGAATGATCGCGGCCTCCAGCACGGCATCCGTCACGGACTTGCCCTCGTCACGCAACTGGTTGGCGAACTCGACGATCAGGATCGCGTTCTTCGCCGTCAGTCCGATCAGCATGACAATGCCGATCTGGCTGTAGACGTTGATCGAAAGCCCGGCGATGATCAGCGCGCCGAGGGCACCCGTCACCGCCAGTGGCACGGCGGTCAGGATCACGAACGGATGCACGAAACTCTCGAACTGCGCGGCCAGGGCCAGGAAGACGATCACCAGCGCCATGGCGAAGGTGAAGTAGAGCGCGCCGGTCGATGACCGGAACTCCTGACTCTCGCCGGCGAAGGTGATGCGGGCGTCGCCAGGCAGGGTCCGGCGTGCCGCATCTTCCAGGTACGTCAGCGCATCGCCCAGCGTGTACCCTTCGGCCAGCGCCGCCGTGATGGTGATCGACCGCAGCCGGTCGGTGCGTTTCAGGCTTCCCGCCGTCGCCCCTTCCGACATGGTGACGAGGTTGGAGAGCGGAATCAGTTCACCCGTCGTGGCGGACTTCACATACATGTTGCGCAGGTCTTCCGGCGTGGCGCGGTCGCTCTGCTGCGCACGCAGGATCACCGGGTACTGCTTGCCGCCACGTTCCAGATTGGTGACCCGGCGCTCGCCCAGCATGGTCTCCAGCGTCCGCCCGATCTCGTCCACCTGCACGCCAAGGGCGGCGGCACGGTCCCGGTTGATGGCAACGCTGAGTTCCGGGACGGTCTGGTCGAAGTCCTTGTCCGGATTGCGCAGCCCGGGGTTCTTTCGCGCTTCCGCCAGCAGCAGCTCCGCCCAGGCATCAAGTTCCTCGTAGCTAGGACCACCGATCACGACCTGCACCGGCGTCTGGGAGAACCGCTGGCCCAGCGGTGGACGGCCAAACGCGAATGCCTTGATCCCTGGGATGCTGAGCATCTTCGGGAACACCTGGCCAATCACCTGCCCCTGCGTGATCGTCCGCTCCGACCAGTCCTTCAGCCGCACGATCCCGAAGGCGGAATTCACGTCGCCGGGACGGCCGCCGAAACCGGGGGCGAGAATGATCAGCGTACGGTCGGCCTGCCCGCTGTCGACGTAGGGCTGCAGCGCGTCCTCGACCTCCTGCGTATAGCGGTCGGTATACTCCAGACTGCTGCCCTCCGGCGCAGAGACGGAAACGAAGATGATTCCACGGTCCTCCCGCGGGGCAAGCTCGTTGGGCAGCGCCAGCAGCAGCAGATAGGCAAGCGCGGAAACGGCGACAGCCAGTGCAACGATCACCAGCGGAACCGACAGCGCACGACGCAGCACCCAGCCGTACCCGCTGGACATGCTCTTGAAGACACCTTCGGTGGCGCGTCCCAATGGCCCTGCGTTGCTGCTGGGCCGCAGCAGTTTCGAACAGAGCATCGGTGTCAGCGTCAGGGCGACAAAGCTGGAGAAGATGACAGCCGTTGCCACGGCAATGCCGAATTCGCGGAACAATCGGCCGACGTTGCCTTCAAGGAAGGAGATCGGCACGAAGACGGCGACCAGAACGACGGTCGTGGCGATGACCGCGAAGGCAATCTGGCGCGCGCCCCGCGTCGCGGCGAGCAATGGCGGCTCGCCATTCTCGATCCGTCTGTGAATGTTCTCCAGCACGACAATCGCGTCATCCACCACCAGTCCGATGGCCAGAACCAGTGCCAGCATGGTCAGGACGTTGATCGAATAGTCGAGGGAACCGAGGACAATGAAGGCGGAGAGGATCGAGACCGGAATGGCGAGCGCCGGTATCAGCGTCGCCCATATGGATCGCAGGAACACGAAGATGACCAGCACCACCAGCGCCATGGCGATCCCCAGCGCGCGATAGACCTCCCGTATCGACTCCTCGACGAAGACGGCCTGGTCGAAGGACACGACCAGTTCCATGCCGACCGGCAGTCCCGGCGTCACGTTCCTGAGTTCCTCGCGGACTCCCTCCGCGACGGCCAGCGTGTTCGATTTCGATTGCCGGATGATCCCGATGCCGATGGCAGTCCGGCCATTGGCGCGGAACTTGGTCCGTTCATCCTCCGGCCCCAGTTCGACGTCGGCGATCTCGCTCAGGCGGATGAAATAGTCGTTCCGGTCGGCCACGACGATATTGCGGAACTCCTCGACGCTGCGCAGTGCCGTACGTGATTTCACCGCAAACTCGCGCTCGACGGACTCGATGCGCCCCGATGGCAGTTCGATGTTCTGCTGTCTCAGCGCGTTCTCGACATCACTCACCGTCAGCCCACGCGCGGCCAGTTCACCCTTTCGCAGCCAGATGCGCATGGCGTAGCGCTTGCCGCCGCCAGTGCGCACGCGGGCAACACCGTCCACGACGCTGAACCGGTCCATGATCTGGCGTTCGGCATAGTCCGTCAGTTCCAGCGCGTTGAGCCGGTCACTGGTCAGCACCAGCCACATCATGGCGCGGGCGTCGGCTTCGGTCTTGGCGACACGCGGCGGATCAGCCTCGTCCGGCAGGCGGTTGATGGCGCGGCTGACGCGGTCACGCACGTCATTTGCCGCCGCATCGATGTCACGGCTGAGATTGAATTCCACCGAGATGGATGAGGAGCCTTCCTGGCTGGTGGAGCTGATCTTCTGCACACCGCCGATGCCGGCGACCTCATCCTCCAGAACCTGGGTGATCTGGGATTCGATGATCTCCGGCGATGCGCCACGCCAGACGGTGTTGATGGAGACAATCGGCGGATCGATGTCGGGATATTCGCGGATCGTCATGCCCTGATAGGCAAAGATGCCGAAGATCATCAGCACCAGGCTGAGCACCGTCGCGAAGACCGGTCGCTTGATTGCAACGTCCGAGAGGACCATGCCGAACTCCCTGCCTGCTCAGATCACATCAGGCTGATGGTTTCTGAACCGCATCACCAATGTTGCTGCGGATGTTCACCTCCGCGCCGGGACGCACCTTCTGGATGCCGCCCACGATGACAATTTCTCCCGCCGCCAGTCCGGAGGTCACTTCGGCCTGTCCCGGTCTCCGGCGGCCGATCGTGATGGCGCGCCGTTCCGCCTTCCCGTCAACGATCGCGAAGACGAACATGCCGTCATCCACGGCAACGATCGCTTCCTCCGGCACCATCAGTGCGCCGTCCTTGGCGCCATAGGCCAGATCGACCGTCAGGAACATGCCGGGACGCAGCAGTCCCTCCTTGTTCGCCAGCTCGGCGCGTACCGTCACCGCGCGGGTCGCCGGATTGATCCGGGTATTGACAGTGGCGACCACGCCTTCCAGCACCACATCCGGATAGGCGGCGGTGCGGGCGGTGACCAGCAGTCCCGGATGTACGGAGGCCAGTGCGGTCTCCGGCACGTCGAAATCCAGCTTGACGACGGAGATGTCATCCAGGGTCACGATCTCGTCCCCGGGCGTGACCAGCGCGCCCTGACTGACCTTCCGCAGGCCAAGCCGACCCGAGAACGGTGCCTTCAGTTCGTAGTTGCGCAGGCGTGCCTCGATCTGCGCGACAGCGGCATCGGCCTCCGCCAGATCCTGGGCCAGTTCCTCCGTCCGACCTGCCGTCACGGCGCGGGCGTCCCGCAGCTTCACGCCGCGTTCGTAGTTCTGGCGGGCCCTGGTCTGGCGCGCGATGGCTTCATCCCGCTCCGCCAGTATCTCCACGGCATCAAGCCGCAACAGGACCGCGCCCTGGCGGACCGTGTCACCTTCGCGAAAACGGATATCGGCCACGCGCCCGGCGACCTTGCTGGTGATCGTCACCGCCTCGTTGGCGCGGGTGGTGCCGATGGCCTGTATGGTATCTACCAGACGCTCCGACGTGACCGGGGCCACATCAACCAGGACCGCCCCGCCGCCAAATCGCTGACCGCCGCCCGACTCCGCGAAGTACGGGCCGATGATCGGCAGGTCCGCACGCGCCTGCCAGACCAGATAGCCAACGAGCGCAAGCACCGCGATGACAACAAGCTGAATTCCAAGACGCAAGCCGGATACTCCCGTGAATGCCCAGGGACCTTTCAGGCGACCCAGCATTTGACCTTGAGACCGCCCGGCCCCCGCGCGAAGTTAACGTGTCGTGTACCAGTGGCAAATGCTATTTGCAGTACCCCCGGTCACGATCAGGTGCCGGGAAGTAAGCCCGGCAGGCGACGGGAGGCCCGATTGACGACCCTGTTCATGACACATACCGAATGCCTGTTCCACGACACCGGTACCGGACACCCGGAACGGCCTGACCGGCTGCGTGCCGTGTTTCATGCCATCGACGAGACCACCTATCCGGACCTCTTGCGGCAGGAGGCACCTCTGGCCACCGATGCGCAACTCGCGCTGGCCCATTCGGATGCCTACGTGCAGAAGCTCAATGCCGCGATACCGGAGAGCGGGCGGCGCAACCTGGACCCGGATACCGTTGTCTCACCGGGATCGGCCGAGGCCTCCCGGCGGGCAGCAGGAGCCGTGATTGCTGCCATCGATGCGGTCTTTGCCGGGGATGCCGACAATGCCTTCTGCGCGATCCGCCCCCCTGGCCACCACGCGGAGCCGGATCGCCCCATGGGGTTCTGCCTGTTCAACAATGCCGCAATCGGCGCGCTGCATGCGCGGCAGGCACATGGGATACGGCGGGTGGCCGTTCTGGACTTCGACGTGCATCACGGCAATGGCACCCAGGCCCGGTTCCGCGATGATCCCGAGTTGATGTACCTGTCCTCCCACCAGTGGCCGCTCTATCCGGGCACAGGTGCAGCGCACGAGACCGGCATTGCCGACAATCTGGTCAACTTGTGCCTGGAGCCGACGGCGGGATCCGCGGATTTCCGGCGTGCCTGGTCGGAGACCGGGCTGCCGCGCCTGCGGGCCTTCGCGCCGGAACTGGTGATCATCTCCGCCGGGTTCGACGGGCACGAGCGCGATCCGCTGGCCAGCCTGAACCTGACCGACGCCGACTATGGCTGGATCACCGGTGAAATCATGACCATCGCCACGGAATGTTGCGACGGTCGCCTTGTCTCGGTGCTGGAGGGAGGGTACGACCTTGATGCCCTGCAATCGGCGACACGCGTCCATGTCTCAACGCTGCAGGGTGAAACAGCACCGCCGACGGAGGGATCATGACAGACGACACGGCCATGCCTGAGGACATTGCGGCCCTGAGTTTCGAGGCTGCGCTGGCGGAACTTGAAACCATCGTCCAGAAGCTCGAGTCGGGTTCCGTCGATCTGGAGAAATCCATCGACATGTATGCCCGTGGCAGCCTGCTGAAGGCCCATTGCGAAACCAAACTTAAGGCGGCCGAGGCACGGGTGGAGAAGCTGGTGATCAGCCCCGATGGCCGACCGGGTGATGCGGTTCCGTTCGAGACGGATTGACGGCTGATGTCCGAAACACAACTGGCGACCGCCCTGGCAGGTGCGGCACAGGCGGTGGAGGCCGAGATCGACCGGCTGCTGCCCCTGCCCGCCACGCTGGAGGCCCGGGTCCACGCGGCAATGCGCTATGCGCTGTTCGCCGGCGGCAAGCGCCTCCGTCCCTTTCTGGTGATGACCAGCGCCGACCTGCTGGGTGTCCCGAAGGAGAACGCGGTACGCGCCGCCGCGGCGGTCGAGATGGTTCACACCTATTCGCTGATCCATGACGACCTGCCCGCCATGGACGACGATGACCTGCGGCGGGGCAAGCCGACCTGTCACCGGGAATTCGACGAGGCGACGGCGATACTGGCCGGAGACGCGCTGCAGCCGCTCGCCTTCAAGATACTGGCCGGGCCGGAAACCGACCCGGATGCCGAGATCCGCATGGAACTGGTCCGCACGCTGGCCGATGCCATCGGTGCGGACGGCATGGTCGGCGGTCAGATGATCGACCTGCAGGCCGAGACCGAGACCTATGACCTGGCGCAGATCACCCGCCTGCAGGACCTCAAGACCGGTGCGCTGATCTCCTGGTCCGTCGAGGCCGGTGCCATCCTGGGACGCGCGACGAAGACGGAGCGCAGTGCGCTGGCGACCTATGGCCTGGAGATCGGTCTTGCCTTCCAGATCGCGGACGATCTGCTGGATATCGAGGGCGATGTGGCACAGATGGGCAAGGCCGTTGCCAAGGATGCCGATGCCGGCAAGGCCACTTTCATTGGCCTGCTGGGGGTCGAGGGCGCGCGGAATCGCGCAGCCGAACTGGTTGATTCAGCGGTTGCGCGCCTTGATTTGTTTGGCCAAAACGCCTTTCTATTAAAAGACATCGCGCGTTTCATGATCGAACGCCGATCCTGAAGGCCGACCGTCGCGACACTGCCGCCGCGATGGAACGCGCCACAGGGAACAATAATGGGAGGCCATGCTTGGCCGACACATCCAAGACGCCACTGCTCGACACGATCAACTCCCCCGCTGATCTGCGCACGCTGGAGCCATCGAAACTGCGCCAGCTTGCCGATGAACTGCGGACGGAAACCATTGATGCTGTCTCTGTGACCGGCGGCCATCTGGGTGCCGGTCTGGGTGTCGTCGAACTGACCGCCGCCCTGCACTACGTCTTCAACACGCCGGACGACAAGCTGATCTTCGACGTCGGGCACCAGTGCTACCCGCACAAGATCCTGACCGAACGGCGTGACCGGATCCGCACCCTGCGCGCGGCTGGCGGGCTCTCCGGCTTCACCAAGCGGGCGGAGAGTGCCTACGACCCCTTCGGTGCGGCCCATTCATCGACCTCCATCTCCGCCGGGCTCGGTTTCGATGTTGCGCATCAGATGCTGGGCCAGCCGCACCGCGTCATCTCCGTGATCGGTGACGGTTCCATGTCTGCTGGCATGGCCTATGAGGCGATGAACAACGCCGGTGGCATGAAGAGCCGCATGGTGGTCATCCTGAACGACAACGACATGTCGATCGCCCCGCCCGTTGGTGCGATGAGCGCCTATCTCTCCCGCCTGATCTCCGGCAAGCCCTATCTCAGCCTGCGTCAGGTCGGCAAGCAGCTGGCGCAGAGGTTCCCGCGCTCCTTCGAGAAGATGGCGGAGCGGGCGGAGGAATTCGCGCGCGGCATGCTGACCGGCGGCACGATGTTCGAGGAGATGGGCTTCTATTACGTCGGTCCCGTGGACGGTCACAACATGGACCATCTGCTGCCGGTGCTGGAGAATGTGCGCGACGCGAAGCACGGTCCGATCCTGGTGCATGTGGTCACCGAAAAGGGCAAGGGCTACCTGCCTGCGGAGCAGTCGGCGGACAAGTATCACGGCGTTGCGAAGTTCGACGTGGTCACCGGCACCCAGATGAAGGGCAAGTCGAACGCCCCTGCCTATACCAAGGTCTTCGCCAATGCCCTGGTGCAGGAGGCCGAGAAGGATGACCGGATCGTCGCCGTCACCGCCGCCATGCCCTCCGGCACCGGTCTCGACATCTTCGGCAAGGCCTTCCCTGAGCGCACCTTCGACGTCGGCATCGCGGAGCAGCATGCCGTGACATTCTGCGCCGGGATGGCCGCAGGGGGCCTGAAACCCTTCGCCGCGATCTATTCGACCTTCCTGCAGCGCGGCTACGACCAGGTTGTCCATGACGTGGCGATCCAGAGCCTGCCGGTGCGTTTCGCCATCGACCGGGCCGGTCTGGTGGGCGCGGACGGCCCGACCCATGCCGGATCGTTCGATATCACCTACCTCGCCACCCTGCCCGGCTTCGTCGTCATGGCGGCTGGGGACGAGGCCGAGCTGGTTCACATGGTCGCGACTGCGGCGCAGATCGACGACCGCCCCTCTGCCTTCCGCTTTCCACGTGGCGAGGGCGTTGGCGTGGACATGCCGCAGGCGGGCGTGCCGCTGGAGATCGGCAAGGGTCGTATCCTGCGCGAAGGCACCTCGGTCGCGATCCTGTCCTTCGGCGCGCGACTGGCGGAAGTGTTGCAGGCCGCCGATGATCTGGCCGCCATGGGCCTGAGCGCTACCGTCGCCGACGCCCGCTTCGCCAAGCCGCTGGATGAGGATCTGATTGCCCGGCTGGCGCGGGAGCATCCGCTGCTGGTCACCATCGAGGAAGGTGCCGTCGGCGGTTTCGGCAGTCATGTGCTGCAGTTCCTGGCCACCAATGACCTGCTGGACGGGCTGAAGGTCCGTCCGATGGTGCTGCCGGACTGCTTCATCGATCAGGACAAGCCGGAGAAGATGTACGACGTGGCCGGCCTGAACGCGCCGCAGATCGTCACCACGGTGGTCTCCGCCCTGGGCATCGATGCCCATGCCACGGCCCCTGCCCGCGCCTGAGCGCCGAACGTACCGATCCACTCCGCCCCCCTTTCCTTCCGAAAGGGTATGGCGCATATTGGGTATGGATGTTCACGTTGTGGTCCCATGACCTGACCACGGAATTCTTGGCGCAGGATTGATATGGCAACGTCACTGGGCGAGCTCGACAGCACCTTCAAGCATGCCCTGATGGAGGCGGAGGCCCCGATCTGGTTGCCGGAGCGTGCTGACCGTCCGCTGAAGACCGAAGGCGGCAAGGCGCTCAAGATCGTTTCCGACTACGAACCGGCGGGCGACCAACCGCAGGCCATCGCGGAACTGGTATCGGGCGTCCGGGCCGGGGACCGCGATCAGGTGCTGCTGGGCGTCACCGGCTCCGGCAAGACCTTCACCGTCGCCCACCTGATTCAGGAGGTGCAGCGCCCCGCCGTCATCATGGCGCCGAACAAGACCCTGGCAGCGCAGCTCTATGGCGAGATGAAGTCCTTCTTTCCCGACAATGCGGTGGAATACTTCGTTTCCTACTACGACTACTACCAGCCCGAAGCCTATGTTCCCCGGACCGACACCTATATCGAGAAGGACGCGTCCATCAACGAACAGATCGACCGGATGCGCCATTCCGCCACCCGGTCCCTGCTGGAACGCGACGACGTCATCGTCGTGGCCTCGGTCAGTTCGATCTACGGTATCGGCTCCGTCGAGACCTATTCCGACATGACCATGAACATCACCAGGGGGGATCGCGTCGATCAGCGCGCCCTGCTGGGGCGGCTGGTGGAACTGCAGTACAAGCGCAATGACGCCGCCTTCCAGCGTGGCGCCTTTCGCGTGCGCGGTGACACGGTGGAGGTCTTCCCCAGCCATCAGGAAGACCGTGCCTGGCGCTTCTCCCTGTTCGGCGACGAACTGGAGGAGATCGTCGAGTTCGACCCCCTGACCGGGGAGAAGGCGCAGAGCCTGGACAGCGTGAAACTCTACGCCAACAGCCACTACGTGACCCCGCGCCCGACGCTGCAGCAGGCGGTGAAGGAGATCAAGGTGGAGCTGGCCGTTCGGCTGGAGCAGCTCAACGCGGAGGGCAAGCTGCTGGAGGCCCAGCGGCTGGAACAGCGCACCCTGTTCGATATCGAGATGATGATGGCCACCGGGTCCTGCCCCGGCATCGAGAACTATTCCCGCTATCTGACCGGACGTCCGCCCGGTGCGCCGCCCCCCAGCCTGTTCGAATACATTCCTGAAGAAGCCCTGCTGTTCATCGACGAGAGTCATGTGACCGTGCCGCAGGTAGGCGGCATGTTCCGGGGCGACTTCCGCCGCAAGTGGACGCTGGCCGAGTTCGGCTTCCGGCTGCCGTCCTGCGTCGACAACCGCCCGCTGAAGTTCGATGAATGGAATGCAATGCGGCCCCAGACCGTCTTTGTCTCCGCCACCCCCGGCGCCTGGGAACTGGAGCGGACGGAGGGTGTGATCGTCGAACAGGTGATCCGTCCCACCGGTCTGGTCGACCCGGAATGCATCATCCGTCCCGTTGCCACCCAGGTGGACGATCTGATGGCGGAGGCCCGGACCTGCGCGGAGAAGGGCCAGCGGGTGCTGGTCACCACCCTGACCAAGAAGATGGCGGAGGATCTGACCGAATACCTGCACGAGAACGGCGTGAAGGTGCGCTATCTGCACTCCGACATCGACACGCTGGAGCGGATCGAGATCATCCGCGACCTGCGGCTGGGGGTCTTCGACGTGCTGGTGGGTATCAATCTGCTGCGGGAGGGACTGGATATTCCCGAATGCGGCCTGGTCGCCATTCTGGACGCCGACAAGGAAGGCTTCCTGCGCTCCGAGACCTCCCTGATCCAGACCATCGGCCGCGCGGCGCGCAACCTGGATGGCCGCGTGATCCTCTATGCCGACAAGATGACCAACAGCCTGACCCGCGCGCTGGCGGAGACGGAGCGCCGCCGCACCAAGCAGCAGGCCTACAACGAGGCGCATGGCATCACGCCCGTCTCCATCCGCAAGAACATCTCCGACGTGATGCAGTCGGTCTATGCCCGCGACAGCCTGACGGTGGACGTGGATGACGATCAGAAGCTGCTGACCGGCAAGGACCTGAAGGCCCATATCGCCGATCTGGAGACCCGGATGCGGGAAGCCGCCGCGGATCTGGAGTTCGAGGAAGCCGCCCGCCTGCGCGACGCCATCAAGCGGCTGGAAAGCGCCGAACTGGAAATCCTCGCCGACCCGATGGCCCGCCCCAAGGGACTGGCGGAGGCCATGGCCTCCTACGCGCCCGGTGCCACCAAGACCGGCCAGGCCAAGGTCAAGGGCGGCGGCCCCAGCAAGTACGGCCAGGGCCGCACCAAGTCCGGCCGCCCCGGCGCCCGCCCCAGCGTGAAGAGCCGGAAGCGGTAGCCGACACGAACAACATCAACCGGCGTTTGGATGACCCTCCGGCCAGCCGCCGTCATAGGCGGTGCCCTGATCGCCCAGATGGGCCAGGCGGAAGCCGATGGGGCGTTCCAGTTCCTCCAGGCAATGGCCGATCAGGCCTGCCGTGCGGCAGAGGATCGAGATACCCTTCAGCGCGTCGGGCGGGAAATCCAGATCCAGCAGGATCGCGGGAATCGGGCCGTTGGCGTTAAGCACCAGCTTGCGACCATAGATCTCCTCTGCCACCGCACGGGCGGCGCGCAGGAACGCGACGTGATCGCCGGAGGCACCGCGTTCGTCCGCCAGTTCCAGCAGCTTCTCGGCACGCGGATCGACCGGCTTGTGGATCGGATGGCCAAAACCGGGCAGGAACGCCTTCCGGTCCCGCAGGTCCTGCACCATGGCGTGGGCGACAGCATCGACGTCCTCCCCCGCCCGGACGCGCGCGACACCTTCGCCGTAGAACTTGCCCGCGACTTCCGCGGAGCCGAGGATGACCGAACCGCAGCCAAGGATACCGGCCGCAACCGCACCCTGCATTGCGTCAGGCCCGGCCTGCAGAGTCATGCGGGCTGCCTGCGCGGACGGCGTCAGGCCATGTTCCGCCAGTGTCACCAGAACGGCGTTGAGGAAGAAAGACTGGTTCTCCGTTGGCATCTTTCCCGTCAGGTGCAGGAAGAAGAAGTCGGTGAAGTCCACCTTCCCGATCAGTTCCTCGCACAGATCCTTGCCCCGAATCGTGACGCTTGCCGCGTCCGCCTTCGCAATTGCCGACGCGCCTGCGCCCTTGTCACCCATCATGTCGCGGTACTCCCCTCACCACCTTCTGCGCCGTAGAACACGACCCAGGTCTCGAAATCATCCGTGAAATCCTCGAACCGGTGTTCGGCATGCGCCGGTGCGAACAGAACGTCACCGGGTCCGAACGGCACGCGCTCCCCGTTCATGAAGAACATGCCTGTGCCACGCGAGACGATATAGAGCTCGTCCTGATCGTGCGGCGTCTGCGGGTCGGTTCCGAGCGGCGCATAGAACCGCAGCGACATGGTCCCGTGCTGCATCAGCAGCGCCGACGCACGCCCCGGACTGGGTGGCGTTGTCCGTGCCTGTTCCAGTGTCGCGCGAATGTCCATCAGACCCCTCCCCATCGGTCATCACAGCCCTACAGACCGTATCGGTTCCAGTGCAGCCTGTCTTCGATTCCGGCCAGAACCTCTCCGGTCATCTGCCCGGCACTGCTGCTGCCGCCACGCAGCAGGCCGCGCAGGGGGGAGCGGCGCACACCGATGGACCGCAGCCGCACGTCCTTGCCGAAGCGCGCCTTCAGGAACGACGTCGTCTCGGCGATGCCATCGATCAGGCCGAGGCGCTCGGCTTCCTCACCCAGAAAAACATCACCGGAGAATATCTCCTTGTAACGCCTGCGATTCAGCTTGTCGCCGCGACGGCTCTTGACCTGATCCATGAAGGTGTCGTGGATCTGGGACTGGATCTCCTTCAGCCGTTCCACGTCTTCTTCCTGCTCGGCGGAGAACGGGTCGAGGAACGACTTCTTCTCGCCTGCCGAATGGATGCGCCGCTCGATACCGAACCGTTCGATCAGACCCTTGAAACCGAATCCGGCCGAGATGACACCGATGGAGCCGACGATGGATGCCCGGTCGGCATAGAGCTCGTCGCCTGCCGTCATCAGCCAGTAGCCGCCGGACGCCGCCACATCCTCCGCGAAGGCCAGCACGGGTACATTCCTCTCCTCCGCCTTGCGGCGGATGGCGCTGGCGATCAGCGCGGACTGCACCGGGGAACCGCCCGGACTGTTGATGATCAGCGCGACGGCAGCCAGCCGTTTCGGACGGAATGCCTGCTCGATGCGGCTTTCCAGCGCCGCGAGGTTGAGGGCGGCGGGGCGAAAGGGCGCGCTGCCACCGGGGGAAATCACGCCCTGCAAGCGCAGGACCGAGACGACGGGTGTTGCGCGCCACTTCCGGAAGTGGGCAATGGGGCGCTTTAGCAATCCTGGTTTTGTGTTCATGCCCCTGATGTGCGGCAGCAAGCACCGGCTTGCAAGGGCATGAGCGGTCTCACGTCCAGATTATCGGATCTGCATCCCGCATGATGCCATTGGCCAGCGGCGTGTCACGCCCATCCGCCTGATGCAATGCAAGCGCAGGCAGTTCCTGTATCGCGCCATCCGCGCCTGGCCGCAGCCGCAGCAGCACACGCTTCGCCGGACGGCCGGCGCGACTGCCGAGGGGGCGGATGTCCAGCGCGCAGTCGGGCGGCAACGCATCGCGCACCTCTGCCAGCCGTTCACGGCGCAGGATCAGCACCGCGTGGCCGCCGGGCGCGATCAGGCGGATGGCCGTGCCGATCCATCCTGCCAGGGGAACCGCGCCCTCCGATCGCGCCATCTCCCGCGCCGCATCGGGTGAGCGGCGGAAGCGGGCGGCATCGAAATAGGGCGGGTTGGCCAGCACCAGATCGAACGACCGGTCCGCGAAGGGTGCCGCGCCGACATCACCGACACAGACCGCTCCGCGATCCTCAGCGGCATTTGACGAAATATTGATCGCGGCCAGAGCGGCGATACCGGGCTGCACTTCCAGCCCGACAAAACTCACATCGGACCGTCTGGCGGCAAGCGACAGCATCGGCAGACCGGTGCCGCACCCCAGTTCGAGGACGCGCCCGCCCGGTCGCGGATGGCAGGCTGCGGCCAGCATCACCGCATCGGAGCCACTGCGAAAGCCCCTTGCAGGCTGCCGCAGGGCCACGCGGCCACCCAGGATCAGATCGTCGGTAAAGCCTGTCATTCCGGCTCAGATCAGCTCCGCGATGCGCAGCAGGTCCTTCGCTGCAGCCTCGTCATCATCATCCACCATCAGGCGCCGCGGGAAGACTCCGATGGAGCCTTCCATGACACTGATGTTCTGGTCGAAGCGCAGGGAGGCAATCCCCTCCCCCTTCAGCAGGGCCTCGGCAAAGGAAAGCGCAACCAGATCGTTGGTACGAAAGACCTCGACCATGTACCTTTCCGTTCCTGTCAGAGGCGACAACACGTCCCGCGTCCGCAGCTTGACGGACCTTCGTCCCAATCTATTCTCGGTCACTCAAATTCGCCAGTCGCAGCGTGCATGGAGCATACAGCGTGTCAAACGTGGTTCCCCTTAAGGACGAAACGGCCAAGCCCGCGGCCGGGCTGGAGCGACTGCGGTCGCTGGTCGAGCGCGATCTGGACCGGGTCAATCAGGTGATCATGGACAAGATGCAGTCCGAGGTCGCGCTGATCCCACAGCTTGCCAGCCACATCGTCGCCGCCGGGGGCAAGCGTCTGCGCCCGATGCTGACGCTCGCAGCGGCAGACCTGTGCGGTTACCAGGGCGACCGGCAGGTCAGCCTCGCCGCCTGTGTCGAATTCATTCATACGGCGACACTGCTGCATGACGATGTGGTGGATGAAAGCGATCTACGACGGGGAAATGCCACCGCGAACGCGGTCTTCGGCAATCAGGCCAGCGTGCTGGTGGGTGATTTCCTGTTCAGCCGCGCCTTCCAGCTCATGGTCGCGGACGGCTCGCTGGAAGTCCTCGCGATTCTCTCCAAGGCGTCCGCGGTCATCGCGGAGGGTGAGGTGCTGCAGCTCATCACCACCAATGACACCGAAACGACGGAAGACGCCTATCTCGACGTGATTTCCGCCAAGACTGCGGCCCTGTTCTCGGCCGCATGCCGTGTCGGCGCAATCGTCGCGGAGGCCCCGAAGGCCGAGGTCGAAGCGCTTGATTCCTACGGGCGCAACCTCGGGATCGCGTTCCAGCTGATCGATGATGCACTGGACTATTCGGCCCGGCAGGCGACGCTCGGCAAGACCGTCGGTGACGACTTCCGGGAAGGCAAGATCACCCTGCCCATCGTGCTGGCCTTCCGCCGTGGCACACCGGAGGAACGCCAGTTCTGGCGGCGCTGCCTGGAAGACATGGAACAGACCGAGGATGATCTTGACCGCGCGCAGGAACTGATCCAGAGCCACGATGCCCTGGCCGACACCATCGAACGTGCGCGCCACTATGGGGCGCGGGCCCGCGACGCCCTGGCCATCTTCCCGGAAGGCGTCATGAAATCGGCCCTGATCGATGCAGTCGAATTCACCATCGAACGCGCATATTGATCCTTGCCCGCACCGCACCCAGCGGCTATACACCGCTCGCCTCTGCAGTCACATGACTGTGGGACCGGTCGGGGAGTAGCTCAGCCTGGTAGAGCACCGTCTTCGGGAGGCGGGGGCCGGAGGTTCGAATCCTCTCTCCCCGACCAACATTTCTGTCTCCGGGGTCCCGAAGCCCGGAGATACCGGCCTCTGATCCCCGGAGTTTCCGGCCGATCCGGCGCGTCGCGTTCCTGATCTCCTTCAGCAAGCACCTCCGTCATGCAGCATGCGCATGCAGGCGAAGACCGGTCGCCTGAGGCCACGCAAGCCGGTCCCCGCCGGTCCGAATCCCGATGGTTCCGGCAGTCTTCTGCGGCATGCCTTCCATCCCCGGAGCAAGGTGACTTGTCGCGTCGTTCCCAGCTAGCATGCCACCTGCGCCCGCACGCCGGGCTGCAAGGGGAGGATATCTGGATGGACATGCGAACACTGATGGCGCGTTCGGCGCGCTTCTATTCCGATCGCGAAGCGGTGGTCTGGCGCGACCGGCGGCTGACCTTCGCCGAGGCCTGGAATCGGGGCCTCAGATTGGCTAACGCGTTGCTGGCGCTGGGGCTGAAGCCCGGCGACCGCGTTGGCGTTCTGGAGGACAATTCGATCGAGGCGAGCGACATGTTTCTCGGCGCGGCGGCGGCAAATCTCGTGCGCGTGCCGCTCTACCCGCGAAATGCGCGGGAAGCCCACGTGCACATGCTCTCGCATACCGATTGCCGCGTCCTGGTGGTTTCCGGCAACCATGCGGCGGAAGCCGATGGCCTGCTGGACGAGGTGCCGTCTCTGGAACACGTGCTGATCCGCGACGAAGGCTACGAGGACTGGCTGGCCCGGCAGGATGACAGCGATCCGGGCGTCGAAGTCGATGCCGACGACTACTTCGTCATCCGCCATACCGGCGGCACCACCGGCCTGCCCAAGGGCGTCGCCTATACCCACAGGGCCTGGCTCGCCGCCGGCCGCGACTGGCACTTCCTGTTTCCGCCGATCATGCCAGGCGACAAGTGCCTGCACATCGGCCCCATCAGCCACGCGTCGGGCTATTCCTTCGTGCCCGTCTGGCTGAGCGGGGGCTGCAATGTGCTGCTCGACCATTTCGATGCCGGCGACACGCTCGACATCATGGAGCAGGAGGAGATCAGCATCATGTTCGCCGTCCCCACCATGGTGAACACGATGGTCCATCACCCCAGCGTCAGCGGCCGAAAGTTCCCGAAGCTGAAATGCATGCAGATCGGGGCGGCGCCGATCACCGAGACCACGGCGCTGAAGGCCCACGAGATCTTCGGGCACCGTCTCTGGCAGGTCTACGGACAGACCGAGGCCGTGCCGCTGACCGTCATGGGACCGGACCAGTGGTTCGCCGAGGTTGAAGGGTCCAGGCCCCTGCAGGCCTGTGGCATGCCCCTGCCCTTCGCCGACCTCAAGATCTGCGATGCCGACGGCAACGAGGTGCCGCTCGGTGAAGAGGGCGAACTGGTGGCCCGGTGCGACGGGCAGATGACCGGATTCTGGGACGACCCGGCAGCCACCGCCGAACGCATGATCGACGGCTGGGTCCGGACCGGCGACATCGGTCGGATCGACGAGAACGGATATGTCTACATGCTGGATCGGGCGGGCGACATGATCGTCTCCGGCGGCTACAACATCTATCCCGCCGAGATCGAGAACGCCCTGGCGTCCCACCCTGCGGTGATCGAGGCCGCCGTGTTCGGCATCCCCAGCGAACGCTGGGGCGAGAGCCCGATGGGAATCTGTGTCATCGATGGAAAGACGCCAGTGACCGAAGACGAGCTGATCCAGCTCTGCGGGGACCGGCTGGGTTCCTACAAGCGCCCCGCGAAGATCGAACTGCGGACCGATCCTCTGCCCCGGTCGCCGGTCGGCAAGGTGAAGCGAAAGGATCTCCGCGAACCCCACTGGCGCGGCCAGAGCCGACGGGTCGCCGGCAACTGAGGGCAAGGTTCAGGACATGTCGGTCCGGTATTGTGCCAACACCATGAGACCGGACGCGACCGCCGTGCCTCAGACCCGCTCGATCGTTCCCATGCGGCCTGACTGGTAGTCCCGGACAGCGGTCATGATCTCGGCTTCCGTGTTCATCACGAACGGTCCGTAGCGCGCAACGGGCTCGGCAATCGGCGTTCCGGCGAGCAGCAGAAAGCGCCCGCCGCCACCGGGCGCAGCGGCGATCTCGATCTCACTGCCCGGTCCGAGGACGGCGAGCTGGCTGCGCTCGACGGGCGTCCGTTCCGGCCCCAGCGCAACAGAACCGTCGAATACATAGACCGCGGCATTGAAGCCCGGGTCGATGGCAAGGCGCGCTTCGCCGCCGGGCTGAACGTGCCAGTCCTGCAGCCATACCGGTGTGCGCGTACCTATCGCCGCACTGACGCCGAAAGCCGCGCCCGCGACGACGGTCACCTCGATCAGCCCGTCGTCGCTGGTCGCCTTCGGAATGTCGGCAGCCCGAAGATACTGGTAGCCTGGTTCGGCCTGCTTCTCGTCCGCAGGCAGGTTGACCCAGATCTGGAACCCGTGGGCGCGGCCGCCATGCTTCTGCATCGCGGGCGAAGGCATCTCCGAATGCACGATACCCGCGCCGGCGGTCATCCACTGCACGTCACCGGACCCGATCAGCTGTGTCTTGCCGGTCGAATCCTCATGCAGCTTCTCGCCCTCCAAAATGTAGGACACGGTCTCGAAGCCCCGGTGCGGGTGATCCGGAGCCCCGATGGCCTCACCGGGACCGTAGTCGACCGGCCCGACTTCATCGAGCATCAGGAACGGATCAACGAGATCGATGCCATGGGTCGGGAAGGCACGGCGAATGAGGAAACCCGCCCCCTCGCGTTGCTGATGGGCCGTGACGACGCCCGCGACTTGCCTGCTCATGCCTGGCTCCGGAAGAGAATTTCGTTGCGAGGCAGATTATCGAAAGAAGCATGGATGTCACCCGACATGGCAATGCCGCCGTGCCACTGCCCTGCTGCCTGCAACCAGGACCAGCCCGGAATTCATGGGTTGCCTTGAGGATTTGCCGCTACCGTCAGACAATTGGCCAGGTCCGGGACACAACCGGGCAGCGCAGGAGGGGGAACATCCATGATCGAATTCACCGAAATCACGTCGGGCCTCCAGTTCCCGGAAGGGCCCATCTGGATGCCGGATGGCAGCATCATCCTCGTCGAGATTGCCCGCGGCACCCTGAGTCGTGTCGCCCCGGATGGCTGCATAGATGTGGTTGCCGAGACCGGTGGTGGACCCAACGGCGCAGCCATCGGGCCCGATGGCAAATGCTATGTCTGCAACAACGGCGGCTTCTCCTGGGAAAACGAAGGCCCCAACGGCGAGTACGTGCGCCCGACCGGACCTTCCGCCGGTTACAGGAACGGATGGATCGAGCGGGTTGATCTGGATACCGGCGAGGTGGAGGTGCTCTACGAATCCTGCAACGGCAATCCCTTGCATGGCCCCAACGACATCGTCTTCGATACCCACGGCGGCTTCTGGTTCACCGATCTCGGCAAGCGACACCCGCGGCGCCTCGATCTCGGCGGTGTCTATTATGCCAAGGCTGACGGCAGCGAGATCCGGGAGGTTGTTCATCCGCTGGTCACTCCGAACGGAATCGGCCTCTCACCGGACGGCAGCCGGCTCTATGTGGCCGAAACGGAGACTTCCCGCGTGCTTGCCTGGGATGTGACGGCTCCGGGCGAGCTTCGGATGGACCCCTGGCCTGCCCATGGTGGCGCCGAAGTACTTGCCTCGCCGGAAGGCTATCAGCGCTACGACTCGCTTGCGGTTGAGGCGAACGGCAACGTCTGCGTCGCCACCCTGATCCGCGGCGGCATCACCGTCGTCAGCCCCGACGGCAGCTCGGTCGAGCATCTGGCCCTGCCCGATCCGATGACAACCAACATCTGCTTCGGCGGCGCTGATCTGACGACAGCCTTCATCACGCTCTCGGCGACCGGACGCCTGGTGTCCTGCGACTGGCCCCGGCCCGGTACGGCGCTTGCCTTTTGACGCTACACCACCGGCGCGCGGCTCATGCAGACTCCTGCCGCAACGTGTCTGCATAGGTATCCCGCAGCGCGAACTTCTGGATCTTGCCGGACGGAGTCATGGGCCAGTCCGTCACGAATTTCCAGTAGGCGGGCGTCTTCTGGGGCGAGAGGTGCGCGCGGCAATGGGCACGCAGTTCGTCCAGGGGAATCGGATCGCCTGACCGTGTGCGGATGAAACAGGCGACCACCTCCCCCCAGCGGTCATCGGGGATGCCCACCACCGCGACCTCCGCCACGTCGGGGTACTCCAGCAGGATATTCTCGATCTCCACCGGGAACAGGTTCTCCCCGCCCCGGATGATCATCTCCTTCACCCGCCCGGTGACACGGACATAGCCGCGGCTGTCCATCCGGCCGAGATCGCCGGTATGCAGCCAGCCATCCCCGTCGACCGTCGCTGCCGTCGCCTCCGGGTTGGCATTGTATTCCAGCATCAGGCCCCTGCCCCGGGCACAGATCTCGCCGACCGTGTCCAGGGGGCAGACCGTATTGTCCGCCGTGCTGCGGATCGAGAGTTCGATCGCGGGCAGCGCCTGGCCGACAGACTCGCAGGTATCCTCGACATCATCATCGACGTAGGTCTGCGACAGCACGCCGGAACACTCGGTCTGGCCATAGATGTTCTGGAAGTCACAGCCGAATGTCGCGCGCACCTGGCGCACAAGCTCGGGTGGCACCACGGCGCCACCGGAAACGATCCGCTGGACCGAGGAGACATCTCGCGCGCGGCCCGCAAGCTTGTCCAGCATGTCGACCAGCATGGTCGGGACCGCCGTCATCACCTCCGGCCTTTCGCTCTCGATGGCGTCCAGCATGACATTGGAATCGAAGATGCTGGCCAGGATCAGATGCCCGCCCGCCTGGACCGTGCTCAGCACCGCTACGACGCAGCCCCCGACATGGAACATCGGCATCGCGGTCAGGAAGCGGATTCCGTCGTCGACCTGCAGCCGGCGGAAGAAGAGACGGCCATTGCTGGTGATGCCGCCATGGTGCAGCACCGCCCCCTTGGGCTGTCCCGTGGTGCCGGAGGTATAGAGCAGCAGCGCGGGATCGTCCGGCGCGACCTGCGGCAGCGGACCGGGTTCGCGGTCGTGGCGCAAAAGGGCGTCGCGGTCCGTCAGCAGGGTGACCTCGCGCAGCGCCTCGATGCCGGCCGCGGCCTCCGCTGCAATGTCCGCCATCCGGTTGCCGCGATATTCCTCGACCAGGAACAGGCCAACGGCGCCGGACTGCTCCAGCGCGAAGACAAGCTCCCGCACCTTGTAGGCAGGGTTCAGGGTCACCAGCCGCAGCCCGGCCAGCGCGGCGGCGAACTGGAGGATCACCCACTCGGGAATGCTGGGTGCCCAGACAGACACGCTCTCACCGGCGGCGAAACGTGTCGACAGCGCGGTCGCCAGGGACCGGGCCTCGTCATGCAGTGTCCCATAGGTCCAGGTCCGGCCCACTCCCCCTTCAGGCAAGAGTTCGGAAAGGGCCGGCCTGTCCGGATGTGCCGTAGCTGCAGCGGCGAGGACGCCGCCGGTCGTGGTTTCGGCCGGCGACCCGTCGGTCTGGGCGGGAAACAGGGATTCCGAGAGTTCGACCCCGTACATGGCGATCCTCCTTGCCGTTCAGTCGCTGATGATGCAGCGGCCATGGTCGATGACAACAACGTCGCGCTCAACGACCCGGCAACGGAAGGAGACAGTGTCGCCATCGATCCAGATTGCCGTCTCGATGGTCTCTCCCGGATAGACCACTGTCGTGTAGCGGACATCGAACGCCCTGACCCGCGTGTGGTCATAGTCGCATGCCCCGGCCAGCACCTCGCGGCAGGCGATGGCCGAAGTGCAGGCGCCGTGCAGGATGGGACGCGGAAAGCCGACACTGATGGCCAGGTCCGGGTCGACATGCTGCAGGTTTCGGTCGCCGTTCAGACGGTAGAGCAGCGCCTGGTCCGGCCGGGTCTCCGATGTGCGGATCAGGTCCGGCGCGCGTTCCGGCATCGGGTGGGGCGGTGGAACCCTGGCGGTCGAGCCGCCGCAACCGCCGTCGCGGCGCGCAAAGATCCGGCTGGTCCAGTCGAACAGCGGCTCGCCGTCGGTCCGGGTACGGACGCTGCCCTTCATCTCGATGATGCAGCCCTTCTCCGCACCCTTGTCATAGACCTCCGAGACCCAGGCATCCGCCGACAGTTCCCCGGCGGGCGGCAGGGGCCGGTGGAACGTCATCAGCTGCTCGCCATGCAGGAAGCTGCCTACGTCCAGGCCGATGTTCCAGATCAGGTCGTGATCAGTGAGGGTGATCGCCTGCGCGGGCACGGTCCTGGGACCATGCTTCTCGAAGACATACTCCAGTTCCTGCCGGTCCAGCGGATCACGGCCCATCCCGATGCTGACCGCGTAGAGCAGCGAGTCGCGTTCGTCGTAGGTATGAAGGATGTTCTCCTGCCGTCGTGCCATCAGCACCCCATAGTCAACCGCCATCGTTTCCTCCCCTGTCCGGCCCGGCAGACTGCCGGGACTGGCGCGCTCCTGTTTCGTTGAAAGGCGTGTCCTTGTCCGGCCTCGGTTCCTGCGGAAGGCCGAGCACCTGTTCGCCGATGATGTTGCGCTGGATCTCGCTGGCTCCGCCACCGACCCGCAGCGACGGCGAGTCCAGCAGCACCGCCATGAACTGCGAGAGTTCCTCGCTCTCCTCCACCATTGCCCCAGCCGGTCCCTGCAGGTCGAAAGCGAACTGCGCCACCTGCTGGATCAGCTCGTTGGCGACAAGCTTGCCCACCGAATACTCTGGGCCGATCGGGCGACCGTTGGAGAGGTCCGAGATGGAGCGCATCATCGCGTATTTCAGGCCCGTGGACTGCGCCACCCAGCGCGCGATGCTGGCGCGGACACCGGAATCCTCGATCGCCGGCCGCCCGCCCACACTGACCCGGGTGCAGAGGTCTATCAGTTCCGGCACCCCGGTCGAAGGCGTCGAACCAAGCAGCAGCCGCTCGTTCATGAGGGTCGTGAGCGCCACCCGCCAGCCCTGTGATTCCGGGCCGATCCGCGCGCTGTCAGGCAGGGGCACGTCATCGAAATGGACCTGGTTGAAGGTCGAGCGACCGGACATCTGCAGGATCGGCTGCACCGTGATCCCCGGGCTCTTCATGTCCAGGATGAACATGGTCAGTCCCTTGTGCTTCGGCACCGAAGGGTCCGTGCGGGCGATGAGCAGTCCGTAGTCGGCGATCTGGGCATGCGTGGTCCATATCTTGGAACCGTTCAGCCGCCAGTCGCCATCCGCCTGCCGCTCCGCCCGCGTCAGCAACCCGGCAACGTCCGACCCGCCCGACGGTTCCGAGAACATCTGGCACCAGAGATGCTCCCCCGACGCCATAGGGTGAAGGTAGGCGGCCTTCTGCGCATCGGTTCCATGCGCCATGATGGTGGAGCCTGCCATGCCGATGCCGGTGAAGAAGACATGCGACAGGCGGGCATAGATGCCTTCCTCCTGCTCCCAGATCACCCGCTCGATCTGGGAGGCGCCGCGCCCGCCATGCTCCCTTGGCCAGGCGACGCAGGCCCAGCCGGCATCATACTTCCTGCGCTGCCAGTCCTTGCTGGCCTGCAGCGCGTCGACCCCGTCCAGTTCCGGCAGGTGCACGTTGGAGCGGTCGCGGGCGGCGAAGCGGCGCAGTCCCGCCTCCAGTTCCATCGGACGGTTCTCCGCCAGCCAGGCGCGGGCCTCGGCGCGGAAGGCGGCTTCTTCGGGACTGTCGCCAAAGTCCATGCCTCAGCCCTCCCCTGCTATCTGTCGGTCATCCGCGGCCCGGGCGACCAGCCGGTCCTGCCACATGGCCTGGCCGCCGAGCGCCACCGACAGCAGGTGCGCACGCCGGTAGAACAGGTGACAATCCATGTCCCAGGTGAACCCCATCGCGCCATGCACATGGATGTTCTCGGTGGCGCAATGGATGAAGGCTTCCGAGGCGCTGACCCGCGCAGCAGAGGCGGCAAGCCCGAGTTCCGCCGCATCGTTGGACAGCGCCCAGGCTCCGAAATAGGCATTCGACCGTGCCAGGGTGACATCGACGAAAAGGTCCACCAGCTTGTGCTTGATGGCCTGGAAGGATCCGATCGGACGACCGAAGGCCACGCGCTGCCCGGCATAGTCCGTCGCCATCTCCAGCGCCCGTTCGGCACCGCCCACCTGCTCGAAGGCCAGCAGGATCGCCGCACGGTCGAAGGCCCGGTCGAGAAGCCTTCCCGCCTCCCCCTTCACCCCGAGGGGCTCCGCCGGAGCGCCGTCAAACGACAGCCGCGCCAGGCCCCGTGTCGGGTCAATCGAGGTCAGTGCCTCGCGAGAGACCCCTTCCCCCTGGAGATCGACAATGAAGAGGGATGGCATGTCCTCATCCGGACCGGCAGCGGGGACGATCGCCATGTCCGCGATGCCGCCGTCGAGCACCGGGAATTTCTCGCCGGACAGCCTCCCTGCTGCCTGCGTCGTCCGGCAATGGTGCAGATCAGGCTGTCCGACACCTTCAGAGAAGGCGACGCAGACCAGCAGGCTTCCGTCGGCGATCCTGGGCAGCAGCCGTGCCTTCTGGTCCTCGCTGCCCGCCTGCATCAGCAGTTCTGCGGCAAGGTAGACCGAGGAAAGCGCAGGCACGGGGGCGAGTGCGCGCCCGAGTTCGCCGGCAATCGCGCAGAGATCAAGATGACCGGCCCCGGCGCCACCATGGGCCTCCGGTATGGCGGCACCGACGAACCCCATCCCGGCCAGGAATTGCCAGAGCTCCCGGTCGAACGGGCGGCCATCCTCCAGAACGGCACGCACCCGACTGATCGGGCACTCCCTGTCGAGAGCCTTCCGGGCCGCGTCCTTCAGTTGCAGCTGGCTCTCCGAGAACTCGAAGATCATGTCGGGCCCGACGATTGTTCCGGGCCGGAAACCGGAGCCGCCGACACTCGCGCGCCGCCATGCAACCCTGCAGATGCCACAAACATATCGCCCCTCCCCGGCCGATGATGCGTGGACTTCATGCTATGCGAGAAGCGCTCGACATGGAAACAGTGCAGGCGCATGCCGCCCCATCATCCTGCTGCGCAGACACGGAAAGGCCGCCGACCGCTTTCTCCGCGGTCGGCGGCCTGCCCTTCAGTGGTCGCGATGTCGTCTCAGAGGACGGGCAGAGGCGGCAGCTTCTGGCCGAACCACTTCTCGGAGAGGGTGTTGAGCTCTCCGCCGAGGGTCTTGTGCAGGATGAAGACATTCACCCACTGCAGCAGGTCGAAGCTGCCCTTCTTCACGCCGATGAAGCAGGGCGATTCCTTGATGATGAACTTGGTCTCGATCCCCTTTTCCGGGTTCTTCTTTGAGAATCCGGCCGCGACGGTGTTACCGGTCACCAGCACGTCCACCTGGCCCGAGGCATAGGCAGCCAGCGTCGCCGCATTGTCGCCGAAGCGGATGATCTCGGCGGACTCCGGCGCGGTCCGGGTCAGTTCCAGGTCTTCCAGCGTGCCGCCGGTCAGTCCCACCTTCTTGCCGGCCAGGTCGGCAGGAGAGGAAATGGCCATGTCAGCCGTGGCAAACGCACCGGAAAAGAAGGGCGCATAGGCACTGGAGAACCAGATCGACTTGGCGCGGCCCGGATTGGCACCCATGGAGGAGATCACGAGATCGACCCGGTTGGTCTCCAGGTAGGGAATACGCTGCTTCGAGGCGACGGGAACGATCTCCAGTTCGACACCCAGGTCCTTGGCGATCAGCTTTGCCACATCGACGTCATAGCCTTCGTGTTCGCCACTGGCGCCCAGGGAGCCGAACGGCGGGAAGTTCTCCGGCACGGCGATCTTGATGGTGCCGCTGGAAAGGACGTCCGACAGGTCGGCGGCAGCCGGCGAAACGATGCCGACCGCAGCCACTGCGGCGATTGCGAGGTTTCGGAAGAGTTTGAACATGGGTTTCTCCTTTTCCCTGAAAAGTCAGGCGGTTGTCGCCTGCGGGGTCTTGCCGATGGTCCCCAGGCGGTGTTCGAGGTAGAGGGCGAGGCGTGAAAGCGGAAAGCAGAGCGCGAAGTAGATCAGCGCCATCAGCGGGAAGACGATGAAGGGCTCGGTCCCGTCCACCGGTGCATTGGCCCAGCGCCGACCGATGTTCATCAGGTCCTGGAAGCCGATGATGTAGGCAAGCGATGTGCCCTTGATGATCTGCACGCTGAACCCGACCGTCGGTGCCAGGGCCACGCGCAGCGCCTGCGGCAGGATGATGGCGCGCAGGATCGCGAAGAATCGCATGCCCAGCGCGCGACCGGCCTCCCACTGCCCCGATGGAATCGACTGGATCGCGCCGCGCCAGACTTCGGCCAGATAGGCGCTGGCATAGATCGTCAGGGAGGCCATCGCCGAAATCCACGGATCCACGTCCTGGCCCAGCAGCCGCGGCACGCCAAGCCCCGACAGGAACAGCAGCATCAGCAGCGGTACGGACTGAAAGCACCAGATATAGCCGGACGCGAAGCGGCGCAGATGCTTCAGCCCCGAGATCCGCGCCAGCGTGACCAGGCCGCCGATCAGCCCGCCCCCGGCAAAGGCGATCGCGGACAGGTAGATCGTGTACTGCGTCGCACTGAGAAGCTGGAAGAGCATGATGCCCATCGGCTTCCCGAACAGCATGACCAGAAGATCACTCATTGCCGCACCTTCCACGCAAAGAAGTAGCGGTCCACGGCCAGCAGGCAGGCCTTGAATGTCAGCGCGATGGCGACATAGAGCAGGGTCAGGGTGATGAAGACCTCGAACGACCGGAACGTGCGGCTGTCGATGAAGACACCCGCATGGGTCAGATCCTCGACACCGATCTCCGAGATGACGCCGGTGGTCAGGAACAGGAAGATGAACTGGCTGGTCAGGGACGGATAGACACTGGCGATGACCTGGGGCGCGACGATCTTGATGAAGCGCACGTGGCGGCGCAGGCCGAGCGCCTCGGCAGCCTCGATCTGGCCCTTCGGAATGGCCAGCAGGCCGGATCGCAGGATCTCGGCGAAATAGGCCGAGAAGTTCAGCGCCAGCCCGAGCAGCGCGTGTCCCCAGAACGGCCAGGAATAACCCAGCAGCAACGGAAGGCCGAAGGCGACGAAGAACAACTGCACGATCAGGGGCGTGTTGCGGATGAACTCGACATAGCAGGTGGAGAACTGGGCGAGGACGGGGACACGGGCATTGCGCACCACCGCCAGGCCCATGGCGACCAGAAATCCGGCGACGGCCGCTGTCACAGTCAGCGAGACGCTGAGCCAGACACCTTCGGCCAGCCGCCACATGAAATCGGCGTCTCGGTAGATCTCGAAGAACCGCAGCTCAAGCATTGCCCAGAAGCTCCTGCGTCAGCGTTCACGGGGCTTTCAAATGCATCCGGCGCCTGATACCCGTGTTTCAGGCAAACAGTAGATACTGAAATTTTTGTCTCAACAAGCCCATTTTTAAAAACTTGTGTTTCAGAACAGGTCTGCATAGCCTTGACCGGCAACTGAGGAGCTTTCGAACGCGCCATGGTGAAGAATCCGTCTTCGGAGACTGCGGCAGCGGGCGGGCCGTTGGCCCAGGGCCACACGTCGCTGGAAAAGGCCATACGTACCCACTACGCCTCCCTTCCGGAGAGTGAACGCCGGATCGCCGACCAGATTCTCGAATTCCCGGGGGAAGTTGCGGCCTATTCCGCAACCGAGCTGGCAGAAATGGCCAACGGATCGAAGGCGGCAGTGACCCGGCTGATCCAGCGGCTCGGATTCTCGAGCTATGAGGACGCCCGCCGCGCCGCGCGTGATGCGCAGACCTGGGGTTCGCCCGTCTACCTGATGTTCAAGGAAACGGTGGGCCAGGCTTTCAGCACGCGGATCCAGTCGCATGTCGATCAGGACACGCGCAACATCGCCCTGACGATGCAGTCCCTCAATCCGGACCGGGTACGCGCCATCGTCGACGCGATCTGCACGGCGCGCAGGGTCTATTGCATCGGCTGGCGCAACAGTCACTTCCTCGCGGGCTATTTCCAGTGGCAGATCGTGCAGGTCCGCGAGGACGTGCGGCTGCTGCCGGGCCAGGGCACCACACTCGCCGAGGACATTGCCACCATGACCAGTGACGATGTCCTGGTCTGTATCGGCATGCGCCGCCGGGTACCCCAGACCGGGCTGGTCATGGATGAGGCCCACAGGCTGGGCGCGCGCATCCTCTACATCACCGACATGGCCGCGCCGCCGGTCGAAAGCGCAACCTGGAGCATTCCCTGCGCCGTGCGGGGAACAGACCCGTTCGACCGCTACGGATCTGTGCTGTCGCTGCTGCATTTTCTGAGTGTCGCCGTGGTCGAGAAACTGGCGGAGAAGGGCCGGGAACACCTCCAGTCGATCGAGCGCCTTCACGACGCACTCGACGAACTGAGCTAGGCCGAGAGGGGAAATGTGCCCATGGAAGGAAACCTGACCTGATGGAAACCGCCTACCACTCGCCGCCCGGCGGCCTGCCCGGACCGGAAAAGCTGATGACCGGACGGGCCGTTTTCACGAACGCCTACGCAATCATCCCGAAGGGGGTGATGACGGATATCGTCACCAGTCGCCTGCCCTTCTGGCGCGATGCACGCCACTGGGTGCTCTCGAAACCGCTCACGGGCTTCGCCGAGACATTTTCCCAGTACATCGTCGAGATCCAGCCCGGCGGGGGCAGTGATCGCCCCGAGACGGAATCCGGGGTGGAGGCTGTGCTGTTCGTGACCGATGGCACCCTGCGGCTCGTACTGGACGGGACACCGCATGATCTGGAACCCGGCGGTTACGCCTTTCTGGCACCGGATGCGGACTGGCAGGTCGCGAACACGACAGGCACGGCCATCAGGTTCCACTGGATCCGCAAGGCCCACGAGGTGGTGGACGGGCTCGACCTGCCCGACAGCTTCGTGACCCGCGAAGCCGATCACGAACCCCGCGTCATGCCGAACGGTCACGATGGCTGGGCGACCACCCGCTTCGTCGATGGCGATGACCTGCGCCACGACATGCACGTCAACATCGTCACCTTCCAGCCCGGCGCCTCGATCCCGTTCAAGGAGACACATGTCATGGAGCACGGGCTCTACGTGCTGCAGGGCAAGGCGGTCTACCATCTGAACCAGGACTGGGTGGAGGTCGAGGCCGGGGACTACATGTGGCTGCGGGCATTCTGCCCCCAGGGCTGCTACGCCGGAGGTCCCGAGCCGTTCCGCTACCTGCTCTACAAGAACGTCAACCGCCACATGAAGCTGCGGCCCGGATCATGACCGACGCGACCCTTGTTGCCGTACCGCTCACAGCCGCGGCATTCCGGCCCTTCGGCGATGTGGTGCAGGCGACAGGCGCGCCGGACCTGATGATCAACGGGGGCCGCTGTGGGCGCTACAACGATCTGGCGCGGCTGAGCTTCGGCACCGGACAGGCCGGCATCAGCATCTTTCGCTCCGACGCCGTTCCGGTTCCGCACCGCCTGGAGATGATCGAGCGCCATCCCATCGGCAGCCAGGCCTTCATGCCGATGACGGATGCCCCCTATCTGGTGGTGGTGGCGGAGGACGTGGAGGGCCGTCCCGGCCCGCTGCATGCCTTCATGGCCGCACCGTCGCAGGGGGTGAACTATCTGGCCGGCACCTGGCATGCCCCCCTGCTCGCGCTCCGGGACGGTGCGGTCTTCGCCGTTGTCGATCGCATCGGCCCCGGCGACAACCTGCAGGAATTCACCCTTCCCGATCCGGTGACCATCCTGGCACCCGACGGGGCGTGACGTCGGGCCACGGGACCCTGATCCGGATTACGCCGCCCTGCCCGGCAGGACCTCGTAGCCCGGAAAGCCTTCCTCCAGCTCCCTGTAGCAGGCGTCGTTGTAGCGGCTGAAACCACCGCGATAGACCATGTAGCGGCGCGGCTTGCCCGGTATGTTGGCACCATTGTACCAGCTGTCCGTCGTCAGGGCGCCGGGGACACGCTTCGCGTAGCGCAGGGTCTCGTCGCCCCAGAACTCCTGCGATTCGGCGCTGGGATGAAGCCGGGCCCGACCATGATCATCCAGCCACCGGATCGTGTCGAAGATGAAGTCGACCTGCTGTTCGGCCAGTGTCGCCATGTTCGACAGCACGGACGGTGACATGGCGCTGGAGGGCAGGAACAGATTCGGGAAGCCGTGAACCATGGTGCCCAGATAGTTGACCGGCCCATCTGCCCACAGATCGTTCATCGCCACCCCGTCGATACCGGTGATGTTCAGCGCACGTACCGGACCGGAGAGCGCGTCGAAGCCGGTCGCATAGATGATGACATCGAGGTCGAACGTCTCGGCCGAGGTCACGATCCCCTCCGGCACGATCTGCTCGATCGGTGTTTCGCGCAGGGACACCAGCCTGACATGTGGCTGGTTGAAGGTCTGCAGGTAGACATCGCTCTGGCACGGACGCTTGCCGCCGTAAGGATGATCCCAGGGAACGAGCCTGTCTGCCGTCCAGGGATCATCGACCACCTCGTGCATGCGCTGGCGGATGAATTCCGAGATGGCGGCATTGGCCTCCGGCAGATGGGAGTCCCAGAACGCCAGCGCGACCTCCTTCTGCTCCCAGGCACGCCACAGCGCCTTCTCGCGACCTTCCTCGTCGAGATCGCTGAAGCGGTCGGGGCCGATATAGAGCGGCTGGTTGCCGCCATAGGTCTTGCGCAGGTCGTTGCGGACGGCCTCCGGATCAGCCCTCAGTTCCGCGACCACCTTGGGGTCCATCGGCCCGGAGAGGGTCGGCGTCACGAAATTTGCCGTGCGCTGGAACACGAAGACCTCCCGCGCGACCTTCGCGACTTCCGGGATGCACTGCACCCCGGATGACCCGGTGCCGATGACACCGACGCGCTTGCCCTTCAGATCCACCTCGCGGTCGCGTGGCCAGCTCGACGTGAACCAGGCATCGCCTGCGAAGCTGTCGACGCCGGGAATGTCGGGGGCCTTCGGTTCCGAGAGCGCGCCCACGGCGAGAACCAGATAGCGGCAGACCACGGTCTCGCCGCCGGAGGTCTCGACCGTCCACAATCCCGCCTCTTCCGACCAGGTCGTCGTCAGGACCCGCGTGTCGAAGGTGATCAGACGGGTGACATCACACTTGTCGGCCACGAAGCTGAGATACTGCTGGATCTCGCCCTGCCGCGAACAGATGTCCGTCCAGTCCCACTCCCGCACCACATCGCTGTTGAAGAAGTAGGCGTAGTTGTAACTGGCCACGTCGCAGCGTGCCCCCGGATAGGCGTTCCAGTACCAGGTGCCACCCACATCCGAGGCACGCTCGAAGCCCCGAACGCTCAGGCCCTGCTGCTCCGCCTTCCAAAGCGCGTAGATACCGGCGAACCCGGCGCCCACCACGACCACATCGCAATCAACCTTCGTCATAGCCATGCCTCCCCGCACAACTCAAAATCTACCCGGAAGCAGTTGAAACCGCCCTGACATCAAGAACCTGCTGCCCCTGGCCCGACATGGCGCTGCAAGGTCCCGATGCCCCGATACTCGGCCCAACCTAGCGTCCGCCGCAACAGCAGTGCAACGCCGACACAGCGCATGGCGGTTGTCACCGCGCGAAATCATGAAAGGTGCCGACGACAATCCGGCGGTCACCTGAGCATCCAAATTGCCCTTGGGGAAACTGCGGTCAACTTACTGCTTTGCATATTTTCCTACGCATGAGTATCGTGTGGCCGTTCGCATCCTGGGGAGGAACGTGGCGTGCTCGACACTTCGCAAGTGTTCCACATCAACATCAATTGCACCAATCTGGATCGGTCGCTGGCATACTATCGCCTGCTGGGATTCCGCGAAGTCATCAACTTCAACGCCGACGGGGGCAGCGAGGAGGTCTCGGATGTCCTGGGTGACCCGGTCCTTGGCCCTGCGCTTGGCCTGCCCAGCAATGCCCGCGCCCGTGCGCGCATGCTGATGCTGGGTGACAATCCGCGCGGCGCCCGGCTTGACCTCATCGAATGGATCGAACCGAAGGCCGAAGGTACGGCCTATCCGCATCTGGCCCATGTCGGGATCGCGCGCATCTGCTTCAGGGTCGGCAATGTGGCCGACGCCTGGCAGCAACTGACGGATGCCGGTGCGGCCCCTTTCACGGAACCGGTGCTGATCGAAATGGGGGGATCACGTCAGAAGTTCTTCTGCGCGAAGGACCCTGACGGTGTGGTTGTCGAGTTCATGGAATTTCTCAAGGACTGACGACATCCTTCTGGTCTTGAACCAGTAATGCTGAAACCGCCCGAACGGGCAAACAGGGAGAAGACATGATGTTTTCAAGAAAGACAGTTCTCGCGGCGGCTGGCGCTGCGATGCTTGCGACGGCAGGTGCCGCGCAGGCCGAGACGCTGAAGCTTGCCGTCGGGTTCCCGACGGGCAGCGCCGCCGTCTACGCACTGGAGAATTTCGCCAAGAACGTCGAGGCGACCAGCGACCTGAAGGTCAAGGTCTTCTCGCTGTCGCTGCTGAACCTGAAGGAAACCCCTCCGGGCATCCGCGACGGTATTGCCGACATGGGCTTCGTGCTGCCTCCGTATTATCCGGCGGAGTTCGCGGAGATCAATCTGGCCGCGAACCTGTCCATGCTGGCCACCACCGGCAAGCAGATCGCCAGCCCCGGCACCGCAATGGGTGCGGCGATGACGGAGTACGTCTTCCTGCACTGCCCGGACTGTCTGACGGAGCAGAAGCGCCAGAACCAGGTCTATCTGGGGACCGGCACCAGCCCGACCTACATCCTGCATTGCACCACGCCGATCCGCACGATGGAGGATCTGAAGGGCAAGAAGTATCGCTCCGGTGCCGCCAACTTCGGTCGCTGGGCTGAGGCTGTCGGTGGCACCAAGGTGTCCGTGCCCGGCAACGACATCTATGAGGCCATGGCACAGGGTGTCGTCGATTGCGGCATGTTCTCCGCCACCGAGCTGACCAACCTGCAGCTCTTCGATGTCACCAAGTACATCACCACCAAGATCCCCGGCGGCGTCTTTGCCGGTGTGGCGACCAACAGCATCAACCGTGATGTGTGGGCCGGTCTGAACGATGCCCAGCGGGAAGCGATCTTCAAGGCTTCCGCCCGGTCCTCCGCCGATGTGACCTGGAAGTACTATGCCGACGCCAAGCGCAACCTGAACGACGCGCCGGGCAAGGGCATCGAGATCATCGAGCCGACGGCCGAGATGGTGAAGATGTCGGAGGACTTCGTGAAGTCCGACCTGGCCGTCATCTCGAAGCAGTTCACCGAGGACTACGGCCTGTCCAACGTCGACGCGAAGATCGCCAAGATCTCGGAGCTGATCGAGAAGTACAAGGGTCTGACCGCCGGCATGGAAGATGATGCCGAGGCGCTGGCCCAGCTCTACTGGGACGAGATCATGTCCAAGGTCGACCTGTCGACCTACGGCCGGGACTGAACCCGTAACTGAAATGTGGCGGCCCCGCGTGCCCCGTCGCGCGGGGCCGCTGCATATCGTTCAGAACTGATCCAATCAGATAGCAGGTTTCGATGGATTTTATTGATCGCTGGCTCGGTCGGGCCGTGAACCTGACCAGTATCATCGGCTCGATCGCCGTTGGGCTGATGATGGTGCACATCACTGTGGACGTTGTGGGAAAGTTCGTCTTCTTCTCCCCCGTGCCAGCAACCATCACGATGGTCTCGAACTACTACATGGTCGTGGTGGCCTTCCTGCCGCTTGCCCTGGCGGAGCGGCGGAACTCGCACATCTCGGTCGAGGTTCTTACCGAACTGTTCCCGAGCCGGATGCAGTATCACATCAACGGCCTCACCTACCTGCTCTCGGGCACGGTCTTCGGACTGCTGGCCTGGCGTGGTTTCAACGATGCCTACAACAAGCAGGACATGGGCTCCTTCATCATGGAACAGAGCACCAAGGTACTGATCTGGCCGGGGCATTACCTGCTGCCGATCGGGGCCACGCTGATGGTGCTGGTGCTGCTGTTCAAGTTCATTTCCTATCTTTCCGGGCGCCCCCAGCCAGGCGCACCGGGCCAGATCGCTGAATAGGAGGCCACCCTGTCCGACGTACAGATAGGTTTCGTGGGTATCGGCATCCTGCTGGCCCTCATCGCTCTGCGTGTGCCCATCGGGGTCTGCCTGATCGGTGTTTCCTTTGCCGGAATCTGGATCCTGGTTGGCGAACGTGCCGCCTGGGGTTCCATCGGCGTCATCCCCTACAGTTTCGCGGCAACATGGCAGCTCAGTTCCGTACCCATGTTCCTGCTGATGGGCTTTCTCTGCTATCACGCGGGCCTGACGAAGGGCATGTTTGACGCGGCCCGCATGTGGATGTCACGCCTGCCCGGTGGTCTCGCCATTGCCACGATCTTCGGTGCGGCGGGCTTTGCCGCCGTCACCGGGTCCTCTGTCGCCTGCGCCGCCGCCATGGGCCGGATCGCGGTGCCGGAGATGATGCGCCACCGGTATGACGCGTCCCTCGCGACGGGTACGGTGGCGGCCGCCGGGACCATCGGTGCCCTGATCCCGCCATCCATCCTGATGATCCTCTACGGCATCATTGCAGAGGTTCCGATCAGCGCGCTCTTCCTGGGCGGCGTCGGGGCCGGTCTGCTGACCACATTCAGCTATGTCGCGGTCGTCATGATCCGGGTGAAGCTGAAGCCCGAGCTTGCGCCCCAGTTGCACGAGGATGTTTCGCTGGCCGACAAGCTGGCGGCGCTGAAGGACACCTGGCCAGTGCTGTTGCTGATGCTGGGCGTCTTCGGTGGTCTCTTCTCGGGCGCATTCACGCCGACGGAGGCCGGTGCGGTCGGTGCCGCCATCGCCACCATCATCGCGGCCCTGAAGGGATCCCTGACCTGGGTCAGCTTCCGGGATGCGCTGTCTGAGACACTACTGACCTCCGCCTCCCTGTTCATCATCGCCATCGGTGCCAGCATGCTGACACGGTTCCTGGCGTTCAGCGGTGCCGGTGACTACCTGTCGGATGCCGTCACGGCGATGGGCGCGGACCCGCTGCTGCTGCTGATCGGCATTTCCCTGATCTACCTGCTGCTCGGCATGTTCCTGGAACCCATCGGGGCCATGCTGCTGACGCTGCCGATCCTGCTGCCGATCATCGATACCGCCGGCTTCAGCCTGATCTGGTTCGGTGTCCTGCTGACCAAGTTCCTGGAGATCGGCATGATCACGCCCCCCATCGGGCTGAATGTGTTCGTGATCAAGGGCGTGGTTGGTGACCTTGCATCAACCGGTGTGATCTTCCGGGGCATTGCCTGGTTCCTGGTCGCCGACCTGATGATCATCATTGCGCTGATCGCCGTGCCGGACATCATTCTCTACCTGCCGAATCTGGTGGGCTGACGCCGGAAACGGGCGCCGGGTGCCGAAGGTGGCCTATCACCTCTGTCACCCGCGCCCGGCTTCCGGGTATGATCCGGTCACCACCCGCCACAGCCGGATGGGGTGAGGACCGGAGGGGAACATGGAGATCTGCAACCTCACGCCTGCCACCGGGACCGAGATCCGCGGTATCGACGTGCGCGCGCTCGATGATGCCGGATTCGCAGTGATCGAGGAGCTCTGGCTGCAGCGCTGCCTGATCGTCATCCGTGACCAGCATCTGACGCCGGCGGAGTTGTGTGCCTTCAGCCGTCGGTTCGGCGAACTGGAACCACCGCCCGCCAGCGAATCCAGAAGACGTGATGAGGAAGCCCCGGAGATGTGGGTGATCTCCAATGTCGTGGAGAACGGGAAGGCCATTGGTGCGCTGGGCAGCGGCGAGGCCGAATGGCACACGGACATGTCCTACATCCCTGCCCCGCCCTCGGCTTCCGTGCTCTATGGACACGAGGTCGTCACCGACGGTGGCCGCACATGGTTCGCCAACATGATGGCGGCTCTCGACGCCATGCCGGCAGGATTGCGGGAGCGGTTGGAGGGGCAGACGATCAACCACGACTCCAGCTACACCTCGGCGGGCGACCTGCGCAAGGGCATGCAGGCGGTCACGGATGTCACGGCAGCCCCCGGTGCGCGCCACCCGGCCATACGCCCGCACTCAGTGACCGGGCGCGAAGCTCTCTTCACCGGTCGCCGTACCAACAGTTGGGTCGTGGGTATGGACGTCGCCGAGAGCGAGGAACTGCTGGACGAGATCTGGGCCTGGTGTACCCGCGCCGAGTTCCTGTACGTGCATGAATGGCGCCCCAATGACCTTCTGGTCTGGGACAATCGCTCGACCATTCATCGCCGGGAAGCCTTTGACGCAAGTGCGCGCAGGGTCATGTGGCGCTGTCAGGTACGGGACGTCGCCTGATCTGCCGCACGTTCCGGTCGCGTCAGCATTGCCGTACCACCATGATCATCAGAGGCGAATGTCGATGCTCGGACGCTGTGTTGCCAGGCCGGGCTGGAGATCAGCGCGGGTGCGCTCCGTGCCGTTCTGGTTCAGGAAGGCCGCGAAGTCGCGTGAGATCGCATCGTCCTCCCTCCGGTCGGATCGTGCCGACCTGTCGGAGATGTCCTGTTCGTATTCATCGCCATAGCCCCCGCGATCAGCTTCATCGCCTTCATCAGCACTGGCCGGACCCAATCCGGGAACTGCCGGTGCCTCCCCTGATCTCTGTCCGGCGGCCCTAGCACTGTCACTCTCACGGACGGCCTCATCACCGGCCTCGGACTTGCCAAGCGATTCCTCCAGCGCCGCCTTCTGCTCTTCAGCCCTGATCGCGTTGAGTTCGCTGCGTGCATCGGCGCGCTTGCTCTCCGCATCGGCCGCGACACTGCGGTCAGCGCCCGACGGTTCGACCGGAGCCAGCGCAGCGCGCTTGACGATCTCCATCTTCGCGATGGTCGCTTCAGGGTCACCGGCAATGGGGCTGGTGCTGATGGAGACATGGCCGCCCACGGCGTAGCTGCGCCCGTCCGGCCCTTTTTTCATCTCGTACTCAGGCGCCCCCGCATACTGGCCCCCGGCGGTCGCATGCGCCTGCTCGTGCGCGCGGACCTCCCGGTCACGCGCCTGGAGCTCCTTGATCTGCTCCCGCTCCTGCTCCGTCAGTTCGGTGCCTGTCGTGGTCGACTGTTTAGGGTCGGTAGCGGGCTTCTCGACTGTCCCGCTCTCTGCGCTGGCGGCAATCTGCGCTGCGATCAGCGTCCCACCGGCAACATTGGAGCCACGCGTCTCGCGAAAGCCTGAGGGCAATGCCGGATCACGCGCAGGTTCCCTCGTCTCGGCAGCCCGGCCTGCGGATTGCTGGGCGCGCGATATCTGAGGGAGACCCTCTGCACGGCTGGTCTGCAGTGCGCCGATCATCCGGTCAGACCTGTCAACGCGGAACGATTCAGTTGCATCGTCGCAGTGAAACAGGTGAATGTTAATCAATCGTCAACATGTGCGTCACAGGCTCATGCGCGACCGGTAACGAAACATGGTTACCGAAAAAACATGATCTTCATCACAATTTGTTCGAATAATTTGCCCGCTACCGGTGTTGCGTTATCGGGACCGAAAATTTTGGCCCCGGTAATGACCACCAATGACCGGGCAAGATATGTTGACTAAGGCACGCGAGCCAGAGATCAGGGACGCGGTGAGTGAAGTCTGCGGGAAGCTTTCCTCGACCGTTACACTCGAGACACTCCGATATTGGGAGTTCATTCGCGGGGAGCGTATCTGGCCGCTCAGACGCGATCTCAATCCGATGGATATCGTGGAGCATCTGCCGAATCTGATGATCCTCGGCGTGGAGCGTAATCCGCTCGATTTCGTCTATCGCCTGACCGGAACGCTGATCGACGAAAACATGCGGGGTCCACTGAAGGGCCGTCGCGTCAGTGAGCTGCCGCATCAGGCAGGCCCCGGAGAATATTGGGAGATGCTGCGTCAGGTCGCTGAACTGGGCCTGCCCTGCACGCGGCCGATGCCCTATATCGGACCGCATCAGGACTTCAAGCGCTGCGAGCTCGTTGCCCTGCCCCTGTCGGCGGAGGGGACCTGCGTGGACCAGATCCTGGTCGCGGCGGATTTCATCACGATCGTGGACGACTAGATCGCCCGGCTGTTCCCCGAAGGGGCGGGTCCTGTCAGACCACGCGCTTGCGTCGGGACGAGATCACGCCCGTATTCACGCCGAACCAGCCAATCTCGCCTGACAGGCGACCGTATTCGATCTTCGGGCAGCGGTTCATCACGACCTTCAGACCCGCAGCCTCCGCCTTTGCTGCCGCCGCATCGTTGCGCACACCAAGCTGCAGCCAGAGTACCTTCGCACCGATGCGGATCGCGTCATCCGCGATGGGCGGAATGGCGTCGGAGTTGCGGAAGCAGTCAACCATGTCGACAGCAACGTCGATGTCGTCAAGCGTGGCCACCGCCGGCTCACCGAGAATGACCGTGCCTGCCGCCGCTTCCTTCGGGTTTACCGGGATCACCCGATAGCCCTTTTCCTGCATGTACTTCGAGGCAAAGTAACTGGGCCGGTTCCAGTTGGCACTCGCCCCGACGACCGCCACGACCTTCACGGTCTGCAGGATGTCCCTGATGTAGGCATCACTGTAGCTGTCGTGCACCACGGCGACGTCATCCGCGCCCGCGGGCGTCATGCTCAGCGGTCCTCCCAGACTGGCGCGCGCTTGTCGATGAAGGCCTGAATGCCCTCATTGGCGTCGCGGGCCACCATGTTCTCCATCATCACGCCGGATGCATAATCATAGGCGGCGTTCAGGTCAGGCGCTTCAAGCTGGCGATAGAAGGCCTGCTTGCCGATCTTCAGCGTATAGGACGATTTCGATGCGATCCGCTCCGCCATCGCGGTGACAGCCGCATCCAGCTCCGCAGCCGGGGCCGTGCGGTTGACCAGCCCGAAACGAACGGCGTCGTCGGCACTCATCAGTTCGCCGGTCAGCAGCATTTCCATGGCGTGCTTGCGGCTGACATTGCGCCCCAGCGCCACCATCGGCGTATGGCAGAACAGGCCGATGTTCACCCCTGGCGTCGCAAACTTCGCGTCATCGGCCGCAATGGCCAGATCGGCGCTGGCGACAAGCTGGCACCCGGCAGCCGTTGCAATGCCGTGCACCCGCGCGATCACCGGTTTCGGGTGATTGACAATGGTCTGCATCATCGTCGAGCACTGCTCCAGCATCGCCTTGATGAAGGGACCATCCTGCTGGTTGCCACGTACCTCGCGCAGGTCATGCCCGGCACAGAAGCCGCGCCCTGCCCCTGCAATGACAATGACACGGCAGTTCGGATCATCCGCCAGGGCATCCAGTTCCTGCTGGATCCGCGTCATCAGCCCCGTCGAAAGGCTGTTGAAGGCGTCAGGCCGGTTCAGTGTCAGCCAGGTCACAGAACCACGGTCGTCCCGCAACAGCAGGTCCTCGTTCGCGGTGACGTCGGTCGAAGCGGCGTTCTCGGCAGTCATCGTGTCATCCTCCCCATGTTGTCGGGTTCGCAGTGGTCAGTTCAGCGCCCGCTGCAGCGACGGACCCATCATGTCAGCAAAATTGCCGGCAAAGAAATGGTCGCGCGTTGCCTCGCTGGCCTGCGCAAGCGATGCCTCGAAGCGGCCCAGCGGGTTCCGCCCCCCCTCCACGTGCGGATAGTCGGAGGAGAACAGGCAGACGGCGTCGCCCGCCTGTGACGCGATCCAGCCCACATCCTCTGTCGGGTAAGGCGTGACCCTGATCTGGCGCTGCACGTATTCCGACGGACGCAGCGACAGCTTCTGCAGGCGCTGTTCGTGCCGCAGGAAGGCGTCATAGGCGCTGTCGAGATAGCGCATCCAGCTCGGCACCCAGCTCGCCCCCTGCTCGATCACGCCGAACTTCAGGCGCGGGAAGCGGTCCATCACGCCGTCCAGGATCATCGTCGCCAGTGTCTGCATCACCGGATTCGGAATCGCCATGTAGTCGATGGAGCGGAAATTCTCCGCCCCGCCATGGAAGTCCTTCTCCATCGGCAGACCATTGTTGAAATAGGTCCGGTCGAAGAAGGTGCCGCCGGAGCCGACATGGAAGACGATGGGCACCCCGGCTTCCTCGGCCTGGGCCCAGACCGCGTCCAGGGCGATGTGGCTGGGGCTGTGGTCCTTCGGGCAGGCTGCGGCGATCATCAGGGCATTCGCACCATCACGGATCAGCGCCTTCGCAACCTGCGGCGCACGCTCCAGATCCATCAGCGGCACATAGGCGGTCGACAGCAGACGCCGGTCGACGCCGCAGAAATCGAACATGCCACGGTTATGCGCGTCGGCCATGCCGTAGGCAAAATCGGCGTCGCGACCATGCTCCGCCTCCTGCATCGGCTTGTTGGTGAAGGTATTGAAGACAAGCTGCGACGCGAAGCCGAGCAGGTCGAGCGCCTTCGGGCGGTCCTGCTTCAGCGTCGCCCCGATGGCGCGCCAGTTCTTGCGGTTCATCAGCTCCGCCTCATCCTCCGCGCGGTAGCTCGCGTCGCTGTGCAGGGCGATATCGTCGTTCACCCGCTCATGCTCACCCGGGGCCAGCGCTCCGGTGAAGATATCCGGCAACCGGTCGCGGAACTTCGGCGCCGCATAGTCGCGCAGCCAGTCCGCCGTCTCCATGATGTGTGCGTCCGCATCGTGATACAGCCGCCCTGTTGCGTATGGCATTGCGCTCTCCCCACCCAGTCTGTCACCTATTCGGCAGATACTATCAGCAATGCGGCAGCGGCTTGAACCTGTTGTCCGATCAATTATCCCATGCAGGGGACGCGTGACGTGACCGAACCGCGACTGTTCATCGAAGCCGACCTGAAACCGGATCAGCCGCTGACACTGACCGGCAACCAGCATCACTATCTGGCCAAGGTCCTGCGGCTTGGGGCCGGTGCGACGGTGAAGCTGTTCAATGGCCGCGACGGCGAATGGCGGGGCATCATTGATCAAATGGGCCGCCGGGAGGCGGAGGTCGTCCCGGGGGAGCAGTTGCGGCCCCAGGTGGCGGAGCCGGACCTCTGGCTGCTGTTCGCACCGATCAAGGGCAAGCGCGTCGATGCCATCGCCGAGAAGGCCGGCGAACTCGGCGTCTCCCGCATCCTGCCGGTGCTGACCCGCCGCACCGTGGTCAGTCGGGTGAATGTGGAGCGGTTGCAGGCCAACGCGCTGGAGGCTGCGGAACAGTGCGAACGCCTGAGCGTTCCGGAAGTGGCCGAACCGCGTGACCTCTCGGCGGTGCTGGAGGACTGGCCAGGCGGTCGCCGTCTTTACCTCGCCGACGAACGTGCGGACGCGACGCCGATTGCCACGGCTCTGGCGGATGAGGCGCGCCGCACCGAGACCATCCCGTCCGCTGCCGTGCTGATCGGGCCAGAGGGCGGCTTCGAGGAGGCGGAGAAGCAGATGGTCCGCGCCCTGCCCGACTGCATACCCGTCAGCCTCGGCCCCCGGTTGCTGCGCGCGGACACGGCCGTCTTCGCCACACTGGCGCTGTGGCAGGCCCACCTGGGCGACTGGCGCGGCGGCGACAATGGCTGGCCCGCCTGACGCGCATGGTCGCTAACTGCTCGCTTGCCCTTCCATCCCCATCCCTCGCGCCCTAAGTTCCCGGAACAAGAAAACGCTTCGGAGTGAATCGCCCATGTCGACCATGCTGGATAGCGAGGAAGCCCGCGCGCACTCGTCAACGATTGTCGAGGATCGCACGCAGCTGATCGACTTCCTCGCCTCCGGCTGCAAGCCGGCTGACCGCTGGCTCATCGGAACGGAGCACGAGAAATTCGGTTTCGATCTGGAGACCCTGAAGCCCATTCCCTATGAAGGTCCCGCCGGGATCAAGGCCCTGTTCAAGGGGCTGGAGCGCTTTGGCTGGGACCCGGTGATCGAGGGCGGTTATGCGGTCGCCATGTACATGGACGGCCAGGCCATCAGCCTGGAACCGGGCGGGCAGCTTGAACTTTCCGGTGCGCCGCTTGCCACGCTGCACCAGACCTGCGGTGAGGTGAACACCCACCTGGATCAGGTGAAGGCAGTCTCCAGCGAACTCGGGATCGGTTTCATCGGACTGGGGCATCATCCGCTGGCCCGTCGGGACGAGATCTCGATGATGCCGAAGGCCCGCTACGAAATCATGACCCGCTACATGCAGACCAAGGGCAACCTCGGCCTCGACATGATGTACCGGACCTGCACCATCCAGGTGAACCTCGACTTCGCGAGTGAAGCCGACATGGTGGAGAAGTTCCGCATCGGCATGGCGCTGCAGCCCATCGCGACGGCCCTGTTCGCCAACTCCCCGTTCCGGGAGGGGCAGCCGACGGGCATGCTCAGCAGCCGCAGCCATGTCTGGACCGACACGGACCCCGACCGCAGCGGAAATCTGCCCTTCATCTTCGACGAGGGATTCGGTTTCGAGCAGTATGCCGACTATGCCCTTGATGTGCCGATGTATTTCGTGTTCCGCGATGGCAAGTACGTGGAGGCGGCAGGTCAGTCGTTTCGCGACTTCCTGGCAGGCAAGCTGCCCGCCCTGCCCGGTGAGAAGCCGACGATCAAGGACTGGGACAATCACCTGACCACCCTGTTCCCGGAAGTGCGCATGAAGCGGTTCCTGGAGATGCGTGGGGCCGATGGCGGCCCGTGGCGCAGCATCTGCGCCCTGCCCGCCTTCTGGGTCGGTCTGCTCTATGATGACGCCGCGCGCGGCGAGGCTTCGGCACTGATCCGAGACTGGACCGCCGATGACGTGGATGCCATGCGCAACGCGGTGCCGACCCACGCGCTTAACGCCCCCGCCCCGGGCGGTCGCAAGGTGCTGGATGTGGCCCGGGACGCGGTCGCCATCGCGGAGCGCGGCCTGATCAATCGCAACCGCGAAGACGGCATGGGTCAGGATGAGCGCCATTTCATCGGCACCCTGAAGCGCATCGTTGAATCCGGCATGACACCGGCGGATGACCTGCTGGCCCGGTTCAACGGCGAATGGAACGGCGACGTGCGGCGGGTGTTCCGCGAATACGCCTACTGACCGGCGGACACCGGACCATGCCGCGCCCCCTGATCGTCGCCGCCTGGATGCTGTTCGGGGCGGTCGGCTTCGCCCTGATCATGGTGATCGTCCGCCATCTGTCGGCAAGTCTTGATCCCTTCGTCTTGAACTTCTGGCGCAGCATCTTCTCCATACTGATGTTCACGCCCTGGATCATGCGGGTCGGCTTCGGCGCGATGCGCACGAAACGCCTGCCGCTGTTCGCGCTGCGCTCGGTCGTCATGGTGGCATCATCGCTCATGCTGCTCTGGTCGGCGGTGCTGATCCCCATCGGGGAAGCCACGGCCATTACCTTCACCGCGCCGCTGTTCACCACCCTGCTCGCAGCGGTGATGCTGAAGGAGAAGGTGGGCCCCCGCCGCGTTGCCGCACTCGCCGTCGGGTTCGTGGGGGTGCTGGTCATGCTGCGGCCGGGGCAGGAAGCCATCAGCCTGGGCGCAATCCTGGCCATCGCCTCCTCGATCCTGTTCGGGTTCGTGGTGATCTTCGGCAAGCGCCTGTCCGCGTCCGAGGGACCGGAACTGGTCATCCTGATGCTGTCGATCTTCAACCTGCCGATCTCGTTCGTTCCCGCCGTGATCTTCTGGCAAGTGCCGCAGGGCGAGGAGTGGCTGTGGATCATCGGTCTCGGCATCGCCGCGAACATGAACATGTACGGCATCCAGCGCGCGATCTCCGCCGGGGATGCCAGTCTGGCGCAGGTCTTCGACTTCGTGCGCCTGCCGCTGTCCGTCGGCCTCGCCTGGTGGGCCTTTGCCGAAGTCCCGGATCCGTGGATGTGGGCCGGCGCGGCGATCATCTTCATCGCCACCGTCTACACGACGCGGCGGGAAGCGCAGTTGGCACGCAAGACCGCCGTTGGAATGACACCACGTACCCGGCCTTGAACTGAATTCGCATATCCGCATAACATTCGATTATGCGAACCAGTGCACTCCATGAAGCGACCGATGGCCCCGCCAGACGCTCCGCGCCCCAATCCATCGGGCGCATGCTGCTGATCCTGGAACGGCTGGTCGCGGCACGCGGTGGCGACAAGGCTGGTGTCAGCCTGGGCGACATTGCCGACGCGACGGGGGCCCCGAAGTCCAGCCTGCTGGGATTGCTGCAGGGTCTGCAGGATGAAGGGTGCATCCAGCGCGGTTCCGACGGCAGCTATTCCCTGGGTGATCGCTTCCTGCGGCTGGCAAGGCATGCGGTCTTCGGTGAGCAGATGGTGGACATCCTGCGACCCGTGCTGGCCGAACTGATGACGGAGACGGGCGAGACCGCCGTGCTGGGTGTCCTGTCTGCCGATCAGCGCATGATCACCTATCTCGACCGGGTCGAGTGCCCGAACCCCATTCGCTACACGGTGAAGGCCGGCGATCAGCGCGAGCTGCACTGCACGGCGGGCGGGAAGCTGCTGCTCGCCTATATGGAGCCTTCACGACGTGAGGCCTGCCTTGATGGCGCCGCACGTGAGCGTTTCACACCGACCACCATTACCGACCGGCGGAAGTTGCTGGCAGAACTGAAGCAGATCCGCGCCGAAGGGCTGTCACGCACGTGCGACGAGCGGATCGCCGGTGCGAGCGGTCTTGCCGTCCCCGTATTCGGGCCTGACGGCAATGTGTCGGCAACCATCCTGATCGCGGGCCCGAGCGAGCGCATGCGGCAGTCGGCGGTGCGACATGAGGCGGCAATGCACCGTGCCGCAGCGCGCTGCCGGGCATTCGGCTTCCGGCCCGGACCGAGAGACGTACCCGAGACAGCCCTGGGGAGGGAGATTTCATGAGCATCGATTTCACACCGGAACAACTGCAGATCCGCGACAGCGTCGAACGGCTGTGCAGCGACTTCGACGACGAATACTGGCTGGCGCGGGACACCGACGGCAGGTTCCCGGAAGACTTCTGCCGCGCCATTGCGGATCAGGGTTTCATGGGCATCGCGATGCCGGAGGAATACGGCGGCTCCGGCCTCGGCATCACGGAGGCGGCGATCCTGATGCAGGCGATCTCCCAGTCCGGTGCAGGAAACGGCGGCGTCTCGTCTGTCAGCCTAGGCATCTTCGGCCTCAATCCCGTGGTCCGCTACGGCACGGAGGAACAGAAGCGGCGGATGCTGCCGCCAGTGATAAAGCGCGACGACATCGCCTGCTTTGGCGTCACGGAGCCGAACACGGGCCTGGATACCACCCGTCTGAAGACGCGGGCCGTGCGGAAGGGTGACCGCTACATCGTGCATGGACAGAAGACCTGGATCAGCACGGCGCAGGTCGCGAACAAGATCATGCTGATCGCCCGCACCACCGATGAGGCCGATACGGAGAAGCCGATCGACGGCCTCAGCCTGTTCTTCACCGACCTCGACCGGTCAAAGGTGGAGATCAGGCAGATCGACAAGATGGGCCGGAAGTGCGTTGATTCAAATCAGGTTTTCATCGACGGGCTGGAGATTCCGGTGGAGAACCGGATCGGGGAAGAGGGCAAGGGCTTCCGCTATCTGCTGCATGGAATCAATCCCGAACGCATCCTGATCGCCGCCGGACTGGTGGGTCTCGGTCGCGCCGCCCTGCGCCGCGCCACCAACTATGCGAAGGAACGGGAGGTCTTCGGTCGCCCCATTGGGATGAACCAGGCGATCCAGCATCCGCTGGCCGAGAACTGGATGGAACTGGAGGCGGCAAACCTGATGGTCTTCCGCGCCGCCCAGCTCTACGACCGGGGCGAGGACAGTGGCGCCTTCGCCAATGCGGCGAAGTATCTGGCCGGTGAAGCAACATTCAAGGCCTGCAACGCCGCGATCCTGACCCATGGCGGCATGGGCTACGCGAAGGAGTATCACGTCGAGCGTTATCTGCGCGAAGCCCTGATCCATCGCATTGCACCGATCACCCCGCACCTGATCCTCTGCTACGTGGCGGAGCGGGTGCTGGGCCTGCCGAAGTCCTACTGAGCCATGGCAGGAAGCACGACGAAGCCGGAGACGGGCCAGCGCCCGCTTGACGGCATCCGGGTGATCGACCTGACGAACATGCTCATGGCGCCCTACACCAGCCAGATCCTGGGCGACATGGGCGCGGACGTGATCAAGGTGGAAGCCCCGGGGGGTGACCCGGTCAGGGGTATCGGGCCGATGCGCAATCCGGGCATGGGCGCGATCTTCCTCAATGTGAACCGCAGCAAGCGCAGCATCGTTCTCGACCTGAAACGGCCTGAAGCCCATGCAGCGATGCTCGATCTGCTGCGTGACGCCGATGTGCTGCTCTACAACCGCCGCCCAAAGGTGATGGCGCGGCTCGGGCTGGGATGGGAGACGGTCAGCGCACTCAATCCGCGCCTGATCTACGCTGGTCTCTTCGGCTATGGCCAGAACGGGCGCAACGCGGCCAAGCCCGCCTTCGATGACCTGATCCAGGGCGGGGTGGCGATCCCTGCCCTGTCCCATCGTGCCAGCGGTCACCCGCCCGCCTACGCCCCGACGGCGCTTGTGGACCGGGGAGTCGGCCTCTGGGCGGTCGGTCAGATCAATGCGGCACTGGTGCACCAACTGCGCACCGGCCGGGGCCAGCGCATCGACATGCCCATGTTCGAGATGATGGCCGGCTTCGTCCTGGGCGACCACATGGGTGGGGCAACCTTCAGTCCCGATCTGGGGCCGAGCGGCTATCCCCGGCTGCTGGTGCCGGACCGCCGTCCCTTCCCCACGAAGGACGGCCATGTCTGCCTGATGCTCTATACCGACCGCCACTGGCGCGACTTCATGCGCGATCAGGGGCGGGAGGAAGCCTTCGACAACGACCCGCGCTATCGTTCCATGACCAGCAGGACCGAGAATATCGGCAGCCTGTACAGTGAGCTGGCTGAGCTGTTGCTGACACGCACGACCGCCGAATGGCTGGAGACCTTCGACCGTCTCGACGTTCCGGCCGGTCCGCTCAACGACCTGGACGGTCTGATCGCGGAGCCGCACCTGGCAGATGTCGGCTTCTTCCAGGAAGTCGAACACCCGAGCGAGGGCACACTGCGGCAGATGGCCTATCCGGCCACCTGGTCCGAAACCCAGCCCGAATCCTCGCGCCCGGCCCCCGGACTGGGCGAGCATGGGCCCGAGATACTCGGTGAACTGGGTTATGACGCCGCGCGCATCAAGGCAGCGCTGGAAAACTGAGCCAATCCATCGAATGATGACCTTCGACCAACATGCAAAGGGGAGGAACACGCTATGTCTGGTTTGTACTACGAGGAATTCGAAGTCGGGATGGAGTTCAAGCATTCCCTGACGCGCACCATCACGGAGATGGACAACGTCATGTTCTGCGCCATGACACACAATCCGCAGCCACTGCACCTGGATGAGGAATTCTCCAAGGGCACCGAGTTCGGGCAGCGCATCGTGAACAGCCTGTTCACGCTGGGCCTGGTGATCGGCGTGACCGTCGGTGACACCACGCTGGGCACGACCATCGCCAACCTGGGCATGACCGACGTGCGTTTCGCCAACCCGGTGTTCCACGGCGATACCGTGCGCGCCGTGACCAAGGTGAAGAGCATGCGGGAGAGCAAGTCCCGCCCCAACGCCGGCATGGTGGTGTTCGAGCACTTCGGCTTCAACCAGCGCGGTGAGGAAGTCGCCTACTGTGTCCGTACCGCCTTCATGAAGAAGCGCCCGGCATGAGGCTGAACCGATCCTGGCTGTTCGTTCCCGGCGACAGCGAGCGCAAGCTCGCCAAGGGGCCGGACAACCCCGCCGATGCGCTGATCCTCGATCTGGAGGATGCCGTGTCCGATGACCGGCAGGAGATCGCGCGGGAGATGACGCGCGACTTCCTGAAGGCCCACCCGGACCGCTCCCGGCAGGAACTCTGGGTGCGGATCAACCCGCTTGATACGCCCCTGTCCCTGCCCGACCTGGTCGCGGTCATGCCCGGTGCGCCGAACGGCATCGTGCTGCCGAAGGTCTATTCGGCGGCGGACGTGAACACGCTCGCCACCATGCTTTCGGCACTGGAAACGCGGGAGGGTCTGGAACTCGGCTCGACCCGCATCCTCTGTGTCGCCACCGAGACCGCCCAGTCCCTGCTGACGTTCCATACCTATCTGGACAATGTGTCGGAGCGGCTGACGGCCCTGACCTGGGGCGGGGAGGATCTGGCGGCGGCCCTGGGAGCCAGTACCAACCGTCATCCCGATACAGGTGACTACGACGCGCCGTTCCAGCTTGCCAAGACGCTCTGCCTGACCACCGCCCGCGCCATCGACGCGCAACCGGTGGGGGTGGTCTACGTCGATTTCCGTGATCTGGAGGGACTGGAGGCGGAATGCCGTCGCGACCAGCGGTCGGGTTTCATCGGCAAGATCGCCATTCACCCGGCGCAGTCGGAGGTCATCAACCGTGCCTTCACCCCGACCGAGGAGGAAGTCACCCACGCCAAACGTGTCATAGCGGCGTTCGAGGACAATCCCGGTCTCGGCACCGTCGGCCTGGACGGCAAGATGCTGGACATGCCGCACCTGAAGCAGGCACGGAACCTGATGGCACTGGTTGCACAGTTCGGTGGCTGAGCCGGTTCACTACAGCCTGACCGACGGCGTGGCGACCCTGCACATGGATGACGGCAAGGCCAATGCCTTCGGTCATGAAATGATGCAGGCGCTCTCCGCCGCACTCGACCGGGCGGCAGGTGAAGCCGATGTGACAGTCATCCGGGGACGCGAGGGCGTGCTTTGCGGCGGATTTGACCTGAAGGTCATTCGCGGCGATCCGTCCGGCGTTCCCGCGCTTGTCAACGCCGGTCAGGATCTGCTGATGAAGGCCTGGCTGCACCCGCAACCGCTGCTGATCGGGGTGACCGGTCATGCGGTGGCCGCGGGAGCGTTGCTGGTGCTGACGGCGGACTGTCGCATCGGCATGGACGGTGACTTCCGCATCGGCCTGAACGAAACGGCCATCGGCCTCACCCTGCCCGCCTTCGCCATAGAACTGGCGGAGGCTCGGCTGGACCGCCGCGCGCTCACCATGGCGACGGTCGGCGCCCGGCTCTATTCCCCCGACGACGCGCTGAACGTCGGCTATCTGGATCAGGTCGCCGTGCCCGGCAATTTCGACGAGGCACTGGCCGCGGCAGCGGAGCAGATGAAGCAACTCGACAAGGCCGCAGTCGCAGGCGTGAAGCAGCGCCTGCGCGGTGCCGCCGCTGCCCGCGTCGCTCTGGGCAACAGCGTCTAGCAAAAATTCCATTGGTGCTCCTTCCTCCACAGGGGGAAGGAGAAGCGAAGTCGGCCCTTCCTGCTTACTCCGGCAGGACCGAGCGACCGGCGTAGAGCGCGTCCGGGCCCAGCATGTCCTCGATGCGGAGAAGCTGGTTGTACTTGGCTGTACGGTCGGAGCGGGCCAGCGAGCCGGTCTTGATCTGCCCGCAATTGGTCGCGACCGCCAGGTCGGCGATGGTCGCATCTTCGGTCTCGCCCGAACGGTGCGACATGACAGCGGTGTAGGAGGCGCGATGGGCCATGTCCACGGCTTCCAGCGTCTCGCTCAGGGTGCCGATCTGGTTGACTTTCACCAGGATGGAGTTGGCGACGCCGCGTGCGATGCCGTCGGCCAGACGCGCCGGGTTGGTGACGAACAGGTCGTCACCGACAAGCTGTACCTTGTCGCCCAGCCGTTCCGTCAGCATGGCCCAGCCTTCCCAGTCATCCTCGGCACATCCATCCTCGATGGAAATGATCGGGAACCGGGCACACAGGTTGGCGTAGTAATCGACGATCTGGCCCTGATCGAGGGACTTGCCTTCGCCCGCCAGCTCGTACTTGCCCTTGTGGAAGAATTCGGTCGAGGCCGCATCCAGTGCCACGAAGACATCCTCGCCCGGCAGGTATCCGGCCTTGGCAATGGCGGCCATGATGAATTCCAGCGCTTCCTCGGCACTGCCCAGCGACGGCGCGAAGCCGCCCTCGTCACCGACATTGGTGTTGTGCCCGGCATCCTGAAGCCGCTTCTTCAGCGCCTGGAAGACTTCCGCACCGCAGCGCAGTGCTTCCGAGAAACTGGACGCGCCGACCGGCATGATCATGAATTCCTGAATGTCGATCGGATTGTCGGCGTGGGCACCACCATTGATGATGTTCATCATCGGAACAGGCAGAGTGCGCGCCGACACGCCACCGACGTAGCGCCACAGTGGCTGGTCCAGCGCGTCCGCCGACGCCTTGGCCGCGGCCAGACTGACACCCAGGATGGCGTTGGCACCCAGGCGTGCCTTGTTTGGCGTGCCGTCCAGTTCGATCAGCATCCGGTCGATGGCGAGCTGGTCACTGGCATCCATGCCCGACAGCGCCTGGAAGATCTCGCCATTCACCGCCTCGACGGCCTGCAGCACGCCCTTGCCGCCATAGCGGTCGTCGTTGTCGCGCTTCTCCACCGCCTCATAGGAACCCGTGGAGGCACCGGACGGAACGGCGGCACGGCCGAAGGCCCCGCTGTCCAGCAGCATGTCGACCTCCACCGTCGGGTTGCCCCGGCTGTCCAGAATTTCACGTCCCACAATGTCGATGATGGCGGTCATCGGCGCCCTCCGTTGCGTTGGTCAGTCTGCTGCTGGCAACAGGTAGACCACAAACGGACAAATCTCAAAGGTGATTCCCCCGCCGCGCCACTTTCGCGCAAGAATTTGACCGGCTCAGACCGCCGCAACGTCCTTCGCAACGGCATCGAACGCCATCAGGCGACGCAGCAGCGCCTCAAGCTCGTTCACCGGTACCATGTTGGGGCCATCGGAAGGGGCATTGTCCGGGTCTTCGTGGGTCTCCATGAAGACAGCGGCGACACCGACGGCGACGGCGGCCCGCGCCAGCACAGGCACGAATTCGCGCTGTCCCCCGCTGCTGCCGCCCTGCCCGCCCGGCTGCTGCACTGAATGGGTGGCATCGAAGACCACCGGGCAGCCGGTCTGTTCCGCCATGATCGGCAGGCCCCGGAAGTCGGTGACCAGCGTGTTGTAGCCAAAACTGGCGCCGCGTTCGCAGACGGAGATGTTGTTGTTGCCGGTGCTGCGCAGCTTGTCGACCACGTTCTTCATGTCCCAGGGGGCGAGGAACTGCCCCTTCTTCACGTTGATGGCACAGCCTGTCTCCCCCGCCGCCAGCAGCAGATCGGTCTGGCGGCAGAGAAATGCCGGTATCTGCATCACATCCACGGCCTCGGCGACGATGGGGCACTGTTCCGCCGTATGCACGTCGGTCAGCACCGGCAGACCGGTCTTTTCCCGCACCTCGGCAAAGACCGCGAGGGACTTCTCCAGCCCCAGGCCACGCTTGCCGCCAACGCTGGTGCGATTGGCCTTGTCGAAGCTGGACTTGTAGATTGCCCGGATGCCGACGCGGTCCGCGATCTCCCGGATCGCGCCCGCCATCTCCAGCGCGTGTTCCCGGCTTTCCATCTGGCAGGGTCCGGCAATCAGCACCAACGGCAGGTCATTGCCGATGCGAATGTCGCCGACGGTCATGACGCCCGGTGCAGCGCCTCTCGCGGTATCGGCCATGTGCAGTACTTTCCTGTCGGGTTCGACCGTCGGAGACGGTCCGTGAAGGCAACTATACCAGACGCGACTGGCGAATGGCGGCCTCGACGAAACTGGCAAACAGGGGATGTGGCTCGAACGGGCGCGATTTCAACTCCGGATGGAACTGCACGCCTATGAACCAGGGATGATCCGTGATCTCCACAATTTCCGGCAGGCGACCGTCCGGTGACACGCCGGAGAAGATCATGCCGGCGGCCTCGAGCTGCTCGCGGTAATTGATATTGACCTCATAGCGATGCCGATGGCGCTCGCTGATCCGTTCCGAGCCGTAGATGTCGGCCACGTGACTGCCGCTCTTCAGTTCGGCCGGATAGGCCCCGAGACGCAGCGTGCCCCCCATGTTGGAGCGATCGCTGCGGACCTCGCGCTGGCCGTCCTCACCCTCCCAGTCCGTCATCAGACCGACCACGGGCTCGCTGCAGTCAGGATTGAACTCCGTGGACCCGGCCCCGTTGAGGCCGATCAGGCTGCGACAGGCCTCGATCACCGCCATCTGCATGCCGAAGCAGATACCGAGATAGGGGATGTTGCGGGTGCGCGCGAAACCGGCCGCGCGAATCTTGCCCTCCGATCCCCGTTCCCCGAATCCGCCGGGCACCAGGATCGCATGCACGTTCTCCAGTCGGTGCAGGGCGCTGCCATCTTCCTCGAAGATCGCGGAATCAACCCAGTCGATATCGACCTTCACATGGTTGGCGATGCCGCCGTGGCGCAGGGCCTCCGCCAGCGACTTGTAGGCGTCGGGCAATTCGATGTACTTGCCGACGATGCCGATGCGGACGGTGCCTTCCGGATTGCGCACCCGTTCCACGATGCGCAGCCAGCGGCTCAGTTCCGGCTCCACCGATACATCAAGGCGGAAGTGGCGCATCACCTCCACATCCAGCCCCTCCGAATGGAACATGATCGGCGCGGCATAGATGCTGTCCACATCAGGGGCCTGGATCACCGCATCAGGGCGGACGTTGCAGAACAGTGCGATCTTCTTGCGCTCGCTCTCCGGCACCGAATGTTCGCAACGGCAGATCAGGATGTCGGGCTGGATACCGATGGAACGCAGTTCCTTCACCGAATGCTGTGTCGGCTTGGTCTTCAGTTCACCGGCGGCGGAAATATAGGGCACCAGGGTCAGATGCATGAACAGGGCATGATCGCGGCCCAGTTCCTGACCCAGCTGCCGGATCGCCTCCAGGAATGGCAGGCTCTCGATGTCGCCGACCGTGCCACCGATCTCCACCAGCACGAAATCATGGCCATCGGTCCCGGCCCGGATGAATTCCTTGATGGCGTCGGTGATGTGCGGGATCACCTGCACGGTCGCGCCCAGATAATCGCCGCGCCGTTCGCGCTCGATCACGGTCTGATAGATGCGGCCCGTGGTGACATTGTCGGCCTTGTTGGCCGCAACCCCGGAGAAGCGTTCGTAGTGGCCCAGGTCGAGGTCTGTTTCCGCCCCGTCCTCCGTCACATAGACCTCACCATGCTGATAGGGACTCATCGTGCCCGGATCGACATTGATGTAGGGGTCAAGCTTGCGCAGGCGAACCTTGTGGCCGCGCGCCTGCAGCAGCGCCGCCAGTGATGCGGATGCCAGGCCCTTGCCAAGTGAGGAGACCACGCCGCCGGTGATGAAGATAAACCGCGTCATGGACCTCCCCTTTAGTCGAAAGCGCGCACGCACAAAAGCGCCGATTTGGATGATCGGCGCTAGGCGTTGATTCTGTTGGGATCAATCCGCCAGAGGAACGACCGGTCCACTCGGTTCAGCGGGTGCTTCCGTCGCCGGAGCGGTAATGATCGATTCGGGCTCGCCATGATTGCCGGTCAGAATCGCCAGCAGGATCGAGGTCGCGAAGAAGGCCACCGCCAGCATCGCCGTCGAACGGCTGAGCAGGTTGCCGGCCCCACGGGTGGACATCACGCCGCCGCCGCCGCCAATGCCGAGCGCGCCGCCTTCGGAACGCTGCATCAGGATCACGCCGGTCAGCGCGATTGCGATCAATACGTGGATGACAAGTACGATGATGATCATGGGTGTTGCCGTTCAGCCCTTCTGAGTGTCGCCGTCTCTTACACGAGCCATCGCCAGAACGAAAGCCCTGTGGCGGCTACAGTCGAATTCCGCAGGCGCCTACCTGATCTGCTCCAGCAGACCGGCGATCTCGCCGCCCCTGCCCCGTCCGTGATCGGCAAGCGCCTTGCGCCCGCCTGCGGCATAGACGGCGACTGCCGCCAGCAGTTCCTTCAGCCGATCCGCACTGGAGGCATCGAAGGGACACCAGGCCCCGCCGGACAGCCGTGCCATCTGCCGGAAGACACCGGTCGCATCCGGGTCGTGACCTTCCTGAAACAGGAACAACGGCACCTTCAGCAGGCCGAGCTGCCCTGCCTGATGGCAGAGTGCATCGGCATCCTCCTCCATACTGTCGCCGACGAAGACGACCGCCTGCACCGGCTTGTCCCGGGTTTCCTTCAGCGCCCGGGACAGCACCCGGCCGATCTGGGTACGCCCGCCAAGACATTGCACCTTCAGCATGGCATTGCGCAGTGCCGTTGCATCGCCGAACCATTTGCTGGCCTTGCATTCGCCGAAGCCGCGGTAGAACACCAGCTGCACATCCAGGCCACCCAGACCACGCGTCGTCTCGAACATCTCCGACTGGATGTGCAGCGCCTGGTCCCAGCTTCGCTGGCGGCTCGCCGTCGCATCCATGCCGAACAGCAGACGCCCCCGCCGCGTGCCGCCTGTCCGAGGCGCAGGCGTGGCCGCGACCTGAGCCAGAAAGGCATCAATGTCGCCCGCGTCACCTGTGTCCTTCTGCAGATCGCGTTTCACGCCGCCCTCGGTCTTCCTCTCCCGGGGACACATGCGCCCGCCGGGCTTTGGGTGCTGGGTACAGTCAGCTTCCTGGCTGCGGCTCGGGTTCCATGCCGCCGCCCTTCGGCTCCTCACCGCCGTGGCCGTCGGTCTCCGGCACGGCAGAGGACGGACCGGCCCCGTCACCACGGCCTTCCGTGTTCTCGTCGGGGCGGTTCAGTTCCTCACCGCGCTTCAGCGCCATGATTTCCTCGCCCGTCAGGGTTTCATACTCAAGCAGCGCCTTGGCCAGCTTGTGCAGCAGGTCGATATTCTCCGTCAGGATCCGCCGTGCGGTTTCCATGGCGTCATCGACCAGTCGACGGATCTCGGCATCGATCAGCTGCGCGGTATTCTCGGAGATGTTCTTCTGCTGCGTCACGGAGTGACCCAGGAAGACCTCTTCCTCGTTCGCGGAATAGCGCACCTGGCCCAGCTTGTCGGAATAGCCCCACTCCGTGATCATCCGCCGCGCCAGATTGGTCGCCTGCGAGATGTCGCTGGCCGCACCGGTGGTGATCTGGTCCTTGCCGAAGATGATCTCCTCAGCGATCCGGCCGCCCATGGCAACGCCGAGATGCGAGATCAGCTGCTCGTAACGCATCGAGAGCTGATCCTTCTCCGGCAGGCGCATGACCATGCCGAGCGCACGACCGCGCGGAATGATCGTTGCCTTGTGAATCGGGTCGGAGGCCGGCATGAACATGGAGACGATGGCATGACCGCCCTCGTGATAGGCCGTCAGCTTCTTCTCGTCCTCGTCCATGACCATGGAGCGCCGCTCGGCACCCATCATGACCTTGTCCTTGGCGTCCTCGAACTCCTGCATGGTCACGAGACGGTTGTTCTTGCGTGCGGCCAGCAGCGCGGCCTCGTTCACCAGATTCTGCAGGTCGGCACCGGAGAAGCCGGGGGTGCCGCGCGCGATCACGCGGGCATCCACGTTCGGGCCCAGGGGCACCTTGCGCATGTGAACCTTCAGGATCTTCTCGCGACCGAGAATGTCGGGCAGTGGCACCACCACCTGCCGGTCGAAACGGCCGGGACGCAGCAACGCCGGATCCAGCACATCGGGGCGGTTGGTGGCAGCGATCAGGATCACGCCCTCGTTCGCCTCGAAGCCGTCCATCTCCACCAGCAACTGGTTCAGCGTCTGCTCACGCTCGTCATTGCCGCCGCCGAGACCGGCACCACGATGGCGACCCACCGCGTCGATCTCGTCGATGAAGATGATGCAAGGCGCATTCTTCTTGCCCTGCTCGAACATGTCACGCACCCGGCTCGCACCGACACCGACGAACATCTCGACGAAGTCGGAACCGGAGATGGTGAAGAAAGGCACATTGGCCTCACCCGCGACAGCACGCGCAATCAGCGTCTTGCCCGTACCGGGGGAGCCGACCAGCAGACAGCCCTTCGGGATACGCCCGCCGAGCCGCTGGAACTTCTGGGGATCGCGCAGGAACTCCACGATCTCGTGCAGTTCCTCCTTGGCCTCATCGACACCGGCCACATCCTCGAACGTCACGCGGCCCTGGCGCTCGGTCATCAGCCGGGCCTTCGACTTGCCGAAGCCCATGGCCTTGCCACCGCCGCCCTGCATCTGCCGCATGAAGAAGATCCAGACGGCAATCAGCAGCAGCATCGGGAACCAGGACACGAAGATCGTGAACAGGCCGTTGCTTTCCTCCTGCGGCTTGGCATCGATATCGACGCCCCGCTCACGCAGGCTCTGGATCAGGTTAGGATCGGACGGCGCATAGGTACGGAACGCCTGTCCGCCGGACAGGTTGCCGGTGATCGAACGCCCCTCGATCGTCACGTTGCGGACGGAGCCCTCATCCACCCGGTTCATGAACTCGGAGTAGCTGAGGCTGGAACCCGACTCCTTCACCGAAGGGGTCTGGAACAGGTTCACCAGCGCAAGCGCCAGAACCACAATGATAATCCAGAACGCGATATTCCTGCCGAAAGGTGCCAACTGTCAGATGTCCTTGAACTCAGGGTGACCTGCTTTAGCAGATACGAAACATGCGAATACGATACCCCTAGCGGCAGGCGACCTCCACTGCAATCAGGACTTCGTACACGTTTCAGATAGTCCGGATTCTGCGGTGCACAAGCCGGGGAAGCGAAACATGTTTCAGCGCGGGGCCACAAAAAGGGGCGTGGCACGCACCAGCACATTGCCCGGCAGCCTGACGGCCTCCCCGAGCGGACAGCCGAGGGCTTCGCGCTGGCGGTAGACACAGGGCAACAGCGACGTATCCGCAACGCCGGGCCCGATGGAGATCGGATCGTTCAGGGGGGCTGATGCTTCGAGGCGGAACCGGCCATCCCAGAGCAGGCTCCGGGCCGCGCCCGGCAGCCAGTCATGAAACGGCAGATTCCGGTGCTCCCGCACCACCCGCACGCGCTTGCGGGACTGGCGAACGAGCGCATGGCCAAGCGTCAGCGTCAGCAGGGAATCGCCCTGTTGCAGGCGCGCGACAGCACGCTCCGCCTTCTCCAGTCCCGGCTGGATTCCTCCGGCCTGAGCCGCCGCCCTGAGCAACAGCCGCAGCCTGATCTCCTCCGGCAAGGCCTGAAACACGGACAGATCGAGGGTGACATCGCCAGCCGCGCCGATGATGGCGGATTCCTTCCAGACCCTGTCCGTCCAGGCCTGCAATGCGTCGGAGGCACGTGCCGCGCGGTCGGCCAGCCGGTTCAGCCGCGCCCGCTGCTGGTCCGAAGCCGGGTGCGCGGCCAGTTCCTCGTCGATCCTGTTGCGTTCATGCCGGGGATCGTCGTTGGTCGGATCATCGACCCAGGCAAGGCCCCTGGCAGCAAGCAGTGCGATCAGTTCCGACTTGGCCACGGAGAGCACCGGGCGGCAGATGCGGACCCCGTCCCGCACCACCATGGGCCGCATGGCGCCAAGTCCGTCGATGCCACTGCCACGCGCGATCCGCATGGTCACGGTTGCTGCCTGATCGTCGGCATGGTGACCGACGAACAGGCTGTCGATACCCTGCCCCCGGCACCAGTCGAGCATCAGCCCATAGCGGGCGTCCCGTGCCCGCGCCTGAAGCCCGGCGGCGGGCTTGGGACCGTCCCAGCGCAGCACCACATTCGGGACAGACGCGGCAGAGAGCCGTTCAGAAACCAGCCCTGCCTCGGCGTCCGACCCGGCCCTGATGCCATGATCGACGATCAGCGCCGTGACATGCCGCCCTTGGGCATGCGCCCAGTCACGCAGCAGAATGGCCAGCGCCATGCTGTCAGGGCCGCCGGAAACGGCAGCGGCAACCGAGCGGCCCGGATCGGGCAGTCCTGCCATCGCCTCCTGAAAGCGCAGCTCGGCTTCGGTCATCGGATCAGGCGCAACCGGCCTTCTGCTTCTCCCGCTGCATCCTGCGCTTGATGCTGCTCGAAGCGGTGGGATAGCGGTCGGTGAGTTCGTTGAAGACGGCACAGGCATCCTGCTTCTGATCCAGCACGACCAGCGTGATGCCCAGCTTCAGCAGGTTGTCCGGTGCCTTGGTGCTGGTGCGGTACTTCTGATAGCCGGTCAGGAAGGCGGAGGCCGCAGCCTCGTAGTCCTGACGCACATAGTGGCTTTCCCCCAGCCAGTACTGGGCGTTGCCCGCCAGCTCATGCTCCGGATGCAGTTCCAGGAAGGCCTTGAAGGCCTGTTCGGATTCGGCAAACCGCTTGGCCTGCAACAGGCCGAAGGCATGGATGTACTGATCCCTCGGCTCACCATCCGGCAGAGCCTGATTGATCGGTGTCCCGCCTGTCGGCGCGGTGCCGACGGCGGGTGCCGCAGCCAGCCGGTTCCCTGACGGTTCAGCCTCCACCTGCACGCCGGTGCCAGCGGGTGCGTTGCCTTGCGGCAGGCGGGCCACTTCCTCTGGCGTCACCTGCCCCAGTACCTGTGTACCCTGGGCCGCCCCCTCGACGGGCTGGGCATTGCCACCCGCCGCCAGATTCGTCGTGGCTGCCGGTGCGGGTGCCGCGGCCATGTTCCGCTCGATGGCGGTCAGCCGGAAATCCACGTCCTCCACCAGCTTGGTCATGCGGCTGTCGATCCGCCGCAGCTTGAAGTCCACTTCCTCGATGCGGTTGGTGAGGTTCTGCATCTCCTCTTCCAGCGCATTGATCTTCAGGATCAGACCTGCAGCGTCAGCCCGTTCGGCGACAGTCGCCGGGCCCGCACCGCCGCTATCCGTCGTCGGGGCGGCAGGCAGGGGCCGCCCGCCCAGCACATGCGCCTTCAGGTCCGTGACGGAGCGTTCCAGCCGCTGGACCCGATCATTCAGGGGGGCAAGATCCTGCGCGACAGAAGTCGTCGCCAGGGGTGCCGCCAGGCCAAGCACGAGAACAAGGGACATGAGTCCCCCGCGACCAGACACCATCATCATCGGATTCTCCTCTTCACGGACAAGAATGACCCGTCATTGACGTGAATGCATCTTCAATGGCGCAGAAATGCGACGAAAATGCGAAACGCGGTCCCGAGACGCAAATCGCCCGCCGTTGCACGCGGCAACGGCGGGCGAGAAACACTTGCTGCCACCCGGAGGTGGCACTTCACGACATCAGTTGGAGATGACCGTGACCGAGCGGCGGTTCTGGGCCCAGGCGCTCTCGTTATGACCCAGGGCGACCGGGCGCTCCTTGCCATAGGAAATCGTCGTCACGCGGGACGGCGCGATGCCCAGGCTGGCGAGATATTCCTTCGCCGCATTGGCACGACGCTCACCAAGACCAAGGTTGTACTCGCGGGTGCCGCGCTCATCGGCATGACCCTCCAGAACGATCCGCTTGGCCGGGAACCGGGCCAGGTAGGCAGCCTGACGGCGGAGCACATCCTGCGCGTCGCGGTTCAGTTCATGGCTGTCGAACGCGAAGAAGACACGGTCGCCGACGTTCAGCACGAAATGCTCCTGCGAACCTTCCTTCGGTCCGGCGGGCTGGGTCACGACCCTGGGTGTGGCCGCAGGTGCCGGTGCGGGGGCCGCAGTCTGCGTCGCGCCGCCCGAACCAGCATCGGAGGCGTCCGTAGCCGGCGGCTCGTCGGAGCAGGCTGCGAGAATAACCAGTGCGGCAACCATGCTGCCCGCCTTGACCAGAAAACCATGAGGCATGATGAATTAAGCTCCCTGCTGCGTCAGGACCATCCCGGTCCCAACGATGATCGAATCACGATGTACGCGGATGTCACAGGCAGGTGCCCCCCGACAACCATTAACCCGCTATTACCATCAAGTACGGTGAATCGGAACCGGACTCTGTGTCATCGGCGTGACCTCGCGACCTGTTTGTCAAGATGTCGCTCCCCCGATACGCCTCTTTCACTCCTCCAGCGGGGTCAGTGGCGACCATGCAGGATCGGAAGCATCGATCGGTGTTGCCACCTCCCGCAGGTTCTGCCCCGTCAGGTCGACCGACCAGAGCCGCACGCTGCCGCCGCGCCCATTGTCGTCCCCCGGTATCTGGCGGAAGAACATCAGCACACGGCCATTGGGCGACCATGTGGGACCTTCATCCAGGAAGCTTTCCGTCAGGATCCGCTCTCCCGTACCGTCAGGACGGATGACACCGATATAGAATCGCCCCTTGAGCAGCTTGGTGAAGGCGATCAGATCGCCGCGTGGCGACCAGACCGGTGTTGCATAACGTCCTTCCCCAAAGCTGATGCGCTGCACATCGGACCCGTCTGCATTCATGGTGTAGATCTGCTGCGTCCCCGACCGGTCGGAATTGAACGTCAGCCGGTCACCGTCCGGCGCAAAGCTGGGGGATGTGTCGATCGCCAGATGCCGTGTCAGCCGCGCCGTCACACGGGTCCGCAGGTCCATGACATAGACATCGGAGTTGCCGTTGCGGGCCATGGAGATCACCACCTTCTCCCCGTCCGGAGAGAAGCGCGGCGCATAGGTCATGCCGGGAAATTCGCCCAGGATCTCCTGCTGTCCCGTATCGATGTCATACAGATAGACCCGCGGCTGGTTGCCGACATAGGACATGTAGGTGACGACCTGCTGCGTCGGGGAGAAACGGGGCGTCAGGACAAGGTTGGCGCCATCCGTCAGGTACCTGTGATTGGCGGAGTCCTGATCCATGATGGCCAGGCGCTTCACCCGCCGGTCCGGCGGGCCGGATTCGGCGACATAGACGATGCGCGTGTCGAAGTAGCCTTCCTCCCCCGTCAGACGCTTGTAGATGGCGTCGGAGATGATGTGGCCGATGCGCCGGGCGTTCTCCGGTGTGGTGCGGAAGACGAGACCGGTGAGCTGGCTGGCACCGAAGACATCCCACAGGCGGAACTCTGTCCGCAGCTGCCCGTCACTCTCGATCCGGACACTGCCGGTGGCCAGCGCCTGCGCATCCAGCGGTCGCCAGTTGGTGAAGTTCGGGCGGACCAGCACATCCTCCGGCGATTCCAGATAGGCGGCCGGATTGATGAGGCGGAAGATGCTGGTGCGGGAAAGGTTCCCCCGGACGACCTCCGCGATCTCGCGGCCGAGTTCACGGGTCGTCGCGGTTTCCCCGTGCAGATCGGTGACCGCCACCGGCAATGGATCGACGGAGGCACTCGTGATGTCGATCCTCAACTGCGCTGTCGCCGGGCTCAGCGTGGCACCCAGGGCACCAAGGCACAGCATGACCAGGGTCGCTGCATTCAGAAGCTTCATTTACCGGATTCTTCCTTCAGGTTGAAACTGATCTCGATGGTGCGCCAGACGTCAAACTGGTCAGCAGGCAGCGAAAAGGGCTGGCTCCTGTCAATCGCTGCACGCACGCTGTCGACATATGCCTGAACTGTGGCGTCACTTTGACCGCCGTCATCCGTGACAGTCACCTCCGGCGTGCCGTTTAGCGTGCCGTCCGGGTTCATCTGCAGCACGGCCGTGACCTGGATCAGTTCGGCATCGCCGAAGACGTCCGGGACGACCCAGTTATCGGTCACATGGCTCTTCAGTGACCTGGCAAGGTCCGCCGGCTCCGCCAGCGCGGCAACGCTCGTAAGGACAGCAACCAGCGACACAGCCAGAAACGCAGTCAACCTGCTCATGGTTCCATTCTCCCCCGTCACTGACCGTAGACTTCCCTGAGCGAGAAGGTGAACACCATCTCCCGCCACTGCTCGAACTTGTCGGGCGGCATGGGCAGAGGCTGTGCCTTGTAGACCGCCCGCACCGCGCTGTCGGTAAAGGCCCGCACGACACGGCTGGCCTGACCGGCATCATCCACGTCAACCAGTTCGGGTTCCCGCGCCAGCGTGCCGTCCTTGTTCAGGAACAGGTGAACGTCGACCCGCATCTCGTGAATCCCCGGCGCGCCATGGTTCGGGCTCCAGTTGCGCGCCATGTGGCTGCGCAGCAGATCGCGTTCGGATACGGTCAGCACGGCATTGATGCGATTGCGTGCGGTCCCCCCCTCCCCGATCCGGATGTTGGCGATCCGGGTCTCGTTCTTCTCCACCGGCGGCGTGGGCTTTTCCTTGTTCAGCCGGTCCAGCTTGGCCGACAGCCGGTCGAACAGGGCCTCCTGCTCGTCCGGAGCCTTCTGCGGTCGTGCCTCGGGCACCGGCGTGGTTGCCTTGGCGACCTGCTCGGGCCGGGGCTTCGGTACTTCCGGCAGGGGTGGCGGCGGTGTCTTCTCCACGGGTTTCGGTTCCGGGATCGGCAGCGGCTCCAGCTTCGCCAGTTTCTCGACCTTCTCCTCGATCTGCTTGCGCGGGGCCAGGGTTCCGTCGGGATCCAGTTCCACCACCGGCCGCGGGGTCGGCGGCGGCGGCGGTGCCTCAGCCTCCGGCTCCGGCAGGGGGGCAGGAACAGGTTCCGGGGCCGGGGCGACCTCGGCCGTTTCGGTCTCCACAGGTGGCGGCGGTGGCGGCGGCGCGGTCTCCGGTGGCGGCTGACGCTCCTGGTCCGGGGCGCTGATCGGCACGTCGGGCGCGGGCTCGTCGGGCTCACCCGCGGTCTTCAGATTGGTTTCCGGTCCGACGGTCTCGTAGGACACCGTCACGATGGTCTCCGCATTCACGGGTTCACTGTCACTGAACGACGGCAGGTCAAGCGCCAGCGCCCCGGCAACAACCAGATGAAAGACAACCGATATGGTGGCGGAGCGGATCACAGCTCTGGGTACCTGTCCTTGTCCGGTTGCGGGCCTGCCCTGGACCCGGTGAGACTATTGGGCGTCGACGCGGCCGGGTGCCTGCGCCACCAGTGCGACACGGGTGAAGCCCGCGGCATTGATGGTGCCCATGACCTCCATCACGCGTCCGTAGTCGATTGTCCGGTCGCCACGCACGAAGATCCTCCGATCCTGCGCAGCGTCGGTGATCGCGGTGAGCTTCGGCACCAGATCACCAAGCTGTACTTCCTTTTCCTGCAGAAAGATCCGACCGTCCTTGTCGATGGTTATCGCAAGAGGTTCATCCAGACCCTGAAGTGTGGGGGCCACAGCCTTCGGCAGTTCGACCGGCACACCGACGGAAAGCAACGGCGCCGCGATCATGAAGACCACAAGCAGGACCAGCATGACATCGACGAATGGTGTCACGTTGATCTGGGACATTGGTTCATAGCGCTTGCGACGGAACCGCCCGCCCTGCATCTGAGCGCCCATCAGTTGCTGTCCCCCTCATCCAGTTGCCGCGACATGATGGCGGAGAACTCGCCCGCAAAGCCTTCCAGCCGTGTGGCGTAGCGCCCGAGATCATTGGAGAACTTGTTGTATGCGATGGTCGCCGGAATGGCGGCGACAAGACCCAGCGCCGTGGCGAACAGCGCCTCCGCGATGCCCGGTGCCACGACGGCAAGGGACGTGTTCTTGGTGGCGGCGATGGACTGGAAACTGCCCATGATGCCCCAGACCGTGCCGAACAGGCCAACGAAGGGTGCCGTCGATCCGACCGTTGCCAGGACCCCCAGGTAACGCTCCAGCCGCTCAACCTCCCGATCGATGCTGATGCGCATGACCTGCCCGATGCGGTCCTGCAGACCGGCACGCAGGTGATCCTTGCCGGTCAGGCCCCGCTCCGCCGTGCGCCGCCATTCACGCATGGCTCCGGCAAACAGCACCGCCATGGGATGATTGGCCTTGGCGCCGATCTCGTCATACAGCGCCTCCAGGCTGCCGCCGGACCAGAACTCCTTCTCGAAGCTGTCCGCCTGACGCCAGACACGGCGATAGCGCACCCACTTTTCGAAAATGATCGACCAGCACCAGATCGAGGCACCAAGCAGCACCAGCATCACAAGTTGCACCACGATGTCCGAACGCAGGAACAGCGCCCACATGGACAGGTCAGCGGCATTGAGCCCCTCGATACCGGCTGCCACAACTTCCTGATTCATTGTTTCTCTTCTCCGCCTCGTGTTGTCAGCGCTGTCAGCCGGTCGCGCACCAGGGCGGGAATCCGCCTCGGTCGCCCGTCCAGCCCGATGAATGCGGCGCGCACCTGCGTTTGCACCAGCATCTCGTCCTGCCGCATCACGTTCTGCGACAGGGACAGTGTTGCCCCCTTCATTTCAGTCAATCGCGTCTCGACCACGAGATCGTCGTCAAGCCGCGCCGGAGCCAGATAGCTGGCCGTGACATCCCTGACAGCAAACATTGCGCCAGAGTCCTGCTCCATCATTGCCCGCTGGTCGATCCCCAGCAAACGCAGCATGTCCGACCGCGCCCGCTCGGTGAACTTCAGGTAGTTCGCGTAATAGACGATGGCACCCGCATCGGTATCTTCCCAATAGACCCGCACGGGCATCAGGTGTGCATCGCCCTGGATACGCCCCCTTGCCCCGGACGGATCAGACTGGGTTGAATCAGTCATCGGCACCATCCGGCAGGTCGAGGGAGGACTGACCGCCATCGTGGCCGGCGGCCGGTGACGGGGCGGTCAGTCCCAGGTGCTGCCAGGCTGCCGCCGTCATCATGCGCCCGCGTGGTGTGCGGACGATCAGGGCAAGCTGCATCAGATAGGGTTCGATGATGTCCTCGATCGCGTCGCGCGGCTCCGACAGGGCCGCCGCCAGATTGTCGACCCCCACCGGCCCCCCGCCATAGGACTGGGCCATGCAGGTGAGATAGCGCCGGTCCATGCCGTCCAGACCCAGACCATCGACCTCCAGCCGTGTCAGGGCCGCATCCGCCTTCACCCGGTCCACCGTTTCTGCCCCCGCCACGGACGCGAAGTCCCGCACCCGGCGCAGCAGGCGGCCCGCCACGCGCGGTGTGCCCCGCGCGCGCTTGGCGATCTCGGCGCAACCGTCTTCGGTCAGGCTCAGCCCCAGCACCTCCGCACCCCGGCGGACAATGCGTTCAAGCTCCGCCGGCTTGTAGAACTCCAGCCGGCAGGGAATGCCGAACCGGTCCCGCAGCGGCGTGGTCAGCAGACCCGACCGTGTGGTGGCGGCGACAAGCGTGAACGGCGGCAGGTCGATCTTCACGGATCGTGCCGCCGGTCCCTCCCCGATGATCAGGTCCAGCTGAAAGTCTTCCATGGCCGGATATAGAATCTCTTCTACGGCAGGATTAAGGCGATGAATCTCGTCGATGAACAGCACATCGCGCTCTTCCAGATTGGTCAGGATCGCGGCGAGATCCCCTGCCCGTGCGATGACCGGTCCGGACGTCGCCCGAAAGTTGACCCCCAGTTCCCGCGCCACGATCTGCGCCAGCGTGGTCTTGCCCAGCCCCGGCGGGCCAAAGAACAGCACATGGTCCATCGCCTCCGACCGGCCCCGGGCGGCGGAGATGAACACGTCCAGGTTCTCGCGGACCTTCTGCTGGCCGATGAAGTCATCCAGGACCTGGGGGCGCATGGTCGCCTCCCCCATGTCCTCATCACGCCGCTCCCCGGTGATCAGCCGTTCCTCGCTCATGTCGCCAGCGCCTTCAGTCCGGCAGTGATGAGGGCTGATACGTCCGCATCCTCACCGACGGCCGCTTTGGCACGGCGCACGGCCACCTCTGCCTCCGCCTTGCGGTAGCCCAGGTTGACCAGCGCCGAGACCGCGTCAGCCGCAGCACCCACCGGTCCGGCGGGCGCTGTCAGCACTGCGCCATCCGCAGCAGGCGCGATACCGCCCATCTTCTCCTTCAGTTCGCTTGTCAGCCTCTGCGCCAGACGCTTGCCGACCCCCTGCGCGCGGGTCAGCAGAGCCACGTCGCCTGAACTGATCGCGTTCTGCACGTCCGTGACGGTCAGGGCCGACAGGATCGCCAGTGCCACCTTCGCGCCGACGCCCTGCACGGTCTGCAGGACCAGGAACAGGTCCCGCTCCGCCAGTTCGGCAAAGCCATAGAGGTGGATGTGATCTTCCCGCACGTGGGTCTCGATCTCCAGCGCCGCGGCGTCGCCGACCTGACCGAGTTGCTGCAGCGTCCGCCCCGAACAGAAGACGAGATAGCCGACACCACCAACGTCGATGATGGCGTGTTCCTCCCCCAGTCGGTCCACCCTGCCCTTCAGCCGCGCGATCATGTCCGCTCCGCCCATTGTTTCGCCTGGGCGCGGGTGCCGACGAATCGTCACCTGCGCACCCTCGCTGAATAGCAGATTTGCCGCAGCCCGGCGCTCCGATATGCTGTTGTCGGCATGACAGGGGAGGACTGGAAATGCTGAGCAAGGCTGACAATGATCTGCTGACCCTGACCGGACCCGGAACGGCGATGGGCAACCTGTTCCGCGAGTTCTGGCATCCGGTGGCGCTGCTTGCGGAAGTCGAGGAAGTGGACGCCGCCCCGAAGCGACTGAAGATCCTGGGCGTGGACATGCTGCTGTTCCGCCAGAGCGACGGTCGCCTGGGCCTCGTGGAGCCGCGCTGTCCCCATCGCGGTGCCGACCTGTTCTGGGGCCGGAACGAGGAATGCGGCCTGCGCTGCATCTATCATGGCTGGAAGTTCGATGTGGACGGCAAGTGCGTTGACATCCCCAACATGGTGCCCGGCAAGTTGCGCGACAATTTCCTGAAGATGGTGCACATCCACAGCTATCCGATCAGGGAATGGGGCGGCATGGTCTGGGCATGGATGGGTGATCCGGCGCAGGCGGTCGATCTGCCCCGTGTCGAATGGGCGTTGGTCCCGGATTCACACCGCTATGTCTCGAAGAAGCTGCAGGAATGCAACTGGGCGCAGGCGCTGGAGGGCGCCATCGATACCGCGCACTTCACCTTCGTCCATCGCAACCTGACCCCGCCCCCGGCACACCTGTCGGTATATGCCGACAAGCGGGCGGCCTGGATCGATGCCGACGGCGCACCCTACTACGAGGTGCTGGAGCATGATGCGGGTCTGGTGCTCGGCGGCGCCCGCCGCGGTGATCCGGGGGAGACCTACTGGCGGATCAGCCAGTACATGGTGCCGAACCATGCAACCGCCCCCAACGCCATGCCGGGGGAGACCTACACCGCCCAGACCTGGGTGCCGGTGGATGACGAGAACTGCTGGATCTTCACCACGGCCTGGAACCCCGACCGTCCGCTGAATGAGGAAGAGCTGTTCCGCTACAACTCAGGCCGCAGCGTGCATGCCGAAGTGGACGAGAACTACGTGCCGCTGCGCCGTCGGGCCAATGACTACATGATCGATCGGGAAGCACAGAAGACCGTGTCCTTCACGGGAATCACCGGACTTTCGGAGCAGGATGCCTGCGTGCAGGACAGCCAGGGGCGTATTGCCGACAGGACGCGCGAGACGCTGACACCCTCCGACGAAGGCGTCGTGCGTTTCCGGAAGCTGATCATGGGACTGGCCAGGAAGCTGGAGATCGGCGAACGGCCTGCCGCCGCCAGCACACCTGGTGCCTACCGGACGCGCAGTGGCGGGGCGATCGCGCCGGAGGGCACCGGCCTCGCGGAAGTGATGCGTGACCGCTTCGGCGACCCGCGCGGGGTCATCTCCGACGCGGCGGACTGAGGGTCAGACAGACAGGCCGACCCTGCCCCCGGGTCCGGAGGCAGGGTCGAACCGGTATCAGCTTGCAGCGCGCTGCGGCTGACGGCGCGGCTTGCGGCTGTCAGGCTTTGCCGCCGGACGGCCACCATCCCGATTGCCGGCCGGGGCGCCATTGCGCCCGCGCTCGTTGCGACCGCCTTCGGCATTGCGCTTCCACGGCCGTGTGGAACTGCTGTTGCCGCCAGGCTTGCGGCCACGACCGCCGCCACCCTTCTTCTGCGGCGCATGGGCCGGCAGGATCACGGGCTCACCATCTTCATCCGTCTTCTTCAGATCCATGGCGATCAGCCGCTCGATATCACGCAGCAGTCCGCGTTCCTCGCTGTCACAGAAGGCGATGGCGACACCGCTCTTGCCCGCGCGGGCCGTCCGCCCGATGCGATGGACATAGGACTCCGGCACGTTCGGCAGTTCGAAGTTGATGACGTGGGTCACCCCATCGATGTCGATGCCACGGGCCGCAACATCCGTCGCCACCATGACGCTCACACGCCCGTCCTTGAACTGGCCCAGGGCACGGTCACGCTGTGACTGGTTCTTGTTGCCATGGATCGCCACGGCATTGATGCCTTCGCGTTCCAGATGCTTCGTGATCTTGTCAGCACCGTGCTTGGTGCGGCTGAAGACGATGGTGCGCTCGGCCTGCTCCGACTTCAGCACATCGACCAGGACACGCTTCTTGTCGCCCGCGGGGATCATCATCACCCTCTGCGAAATCAGCTCGATCGGCTGCGCCACCGGGGCCACGGCGATCTCGACCGGACGGTCGAGGAAATCCTTGGCAAGGGCACGGATCGGCGTCGGCATGGTCGCGGACAGCAGCGCGGTCTGACGCTCCTTCGGCACGGCCTGCATGATGCGGCGGATCGCCGGGATGAAACCGAGATCCAGCATGTGGTCGGCTTCGTCCAGGATCACGGTCTCGACCATGTCCAGCTTGATCGCGCCGGTATTCATGTGGTCGAGCAGCCGCCCCGGCGTGGCGACGACAATGTCGACACCGGGCTTCAGCGCCTTGATCTGCGGGAACGGCTTAACGCCACCGACGACAAGCGCGACGGAGGGGCGGATATGGCGACCGTAGACACGGATGCTGTCGCGGATCTGGGCCGCCAGTTCGCGCGTCGGCGCCAGGATCAGCGCACCGCAATGGCGCTGCGTGCGCGGAACGGGATGGGTGATCAGACGCTGCAGCAGCGGCAGCACGAAGGCGGCAGTCTTGCCGGTGCCGGTCTGGGCCGTGCCCAGCACATCGCGATCATCCAGCATGACCGGAATGACCTTCTGCTGGATCGGGGTCGGGCTGGTATAGCCTTCCCCGTTGAGCGCGCGCAGCAGGGGTTCGGCGAGGCCGAGTTCATCAAATTTTGTCAAGTTCAGTACTTTCCTGTGACCCGACCCTCAGGTCAGGCACATATCAACCGGGAATCACACGTCGGGGGCCATTTGCCCCGGAACGACCCGGTACACATTGTTCGGAAGAGCTTGCGTAGATCAGCCGCCGATGTCTGGCGCACCTGGCGCCGCTTCAAGGCAACGATCTCACGAAGAAAATCGTGCAATCACACACTGCAAGCGAACAGAATCGCCCTCTACGCACAGTGCATCTGCGAACGCTTAGAGCATATTCCTTTCGCATGCGCAAACGAAATGCCGCTCAGCACTCTGCCGGGGGTACAGAATGCCGTGAATTGCACTATGTTCGCGTCCACACATCCCGATGTCGAGGCGAGCGCTATGACGGATACCGAAGATCCCTTCGACCTGTTTCAGACCTGGTTGAAGGAAGCGAGCGAAAGTGAGCCGAACGACCCGAACGCCATGTCCGTGGCCACGGTCGATGAGTCCGGCATGCCCAATGTCCGCATGGTGCTGCTGAAAGGCGCGGATCACCGGGGCTTCACGTTCTACACGAACTTCGAGAGCCAGAAGGGCAAGGAGATCCTGTTCGCGCGCAAGGCCGCGCTGTGTTTCCACTGGAAGTCACTGCGCCGTCAGATACGCGTCCAGGGGCCTGTCGAAGTGGTGGATGACGCGGAGGCGGATGCCTATTTCGCGTCCCGGCCCCGTGACAGCCGCATCGGTGCCTGGGCGTCGGAACAGAGCCGCCCGATGGAAGGGCGCTTCGAATTCGAGAAGAGGATCGCGAAATTCGCGGCGAAACATGCCATTGGCGAGGTTCCCCGCCCGCCGCACTGGTCCGGGTTCCGCGTCGTGCCGACCCGTTTCGAGTTCTGGCGGGACAAGCCGTTCCGCCTGCATGAACGCAATATCTACCGCCGCATCGGCACCGAGGACTGGACCAGGGAAATCCTCTACCCCTGACGGTCGACCAGGAAGCTCACACAGCAGGAAGCCATGACAAGCCAAGCCAGCAATCCCGGACGACTGATGCGTCTGGCGACATACGCCTCCGCCTCAACGGCGGGCGTGCTGATCGTGATCAAGGTCTTCGCCTTCGCGATGACCGGGTCAACGGCAATGCTGGGTTCCCTGCTGGATTCCGCGCTCGACCTCGCTGCCTCCCTGATCAACCTCTTTGCGGTGCGCTACAGCCTGCAGGCCGCCGACGCGGAGCACCGTTTCGGGCACGGCAAGGCCGAGTCCCTCGGCGCACTGGGTCAGGGCGCACTGATCGCGGGTTCCGCCGTCTTCCTGGCCTGGGAGAGCATTGCCAACATAGCCAATCCCGAGCCGGTGACCGCGGGCAATATCGGCATCATCGTCATGCTGGTCTCCATCGCCCTCACCTTTGCCCTCGTCAGCTTTCAGCGTTTCGTTGTGAACCGTTCCGGATCCGTGGCGATCAGCGCGGACCTGCTGCACTATGCAGGCGACCTGGCGATGAACGCCGGAGTCATCGTGGCACTGGTGCTTTCCGGTGTCCTGGGCTGGCATGTCGCGGACCCGATCATCGGTCTGCTGATCGCGGCCTGGCTGCTGCGGGGCGCGTGGCGGATCGCGATGAGCGCATTCGACCAGCTCATGGACCGGGAACTGCCGGTGGATGAGCGGGAGCGGATCCATGCCGCCGCCGTGGCCGTGGACGGCGTTCGCGCGGTGCATGACCTGCGCACGCGGCAGTCGGGCATCGACACATTCGTGCAGATCCACGTGGAGCTGGATGGCGGCATGCGCCTGTTCCACGCCCATGTGATCGCCGATCTGGTCGAGGCCGAGGTTCAGTTGATCCACCCGGGGACCGAGGTCTTCGTTCATCTGGATCCCGCCGGTGTCGAGGATTTCGCCGACACGATGGAACGCGTGACCTCCAGCGAGCTGGCGGGTAGCAGCAATACGCAGGGGGACAGCAATCCGCCCTCCCCCGATGCCGGACAACAGGGTACGATGCGATCATGACAGAACGTGGCAAGACACTCATCCTGACCGGCGCCAGTCGCGGCATCGGCCATGCAACCGTGAAGCGTTTCGGCGCAGCGGGGTGGCGCATCATCACGGTTTCCCGCCACGCGTTCTCGGAGGATTGTCCGTGGGACGGCGGTCTGGAAAACCATGTCCAGCTCGACCTCTCCAACGTGGACGGCATCCGTCAGGGCATCGAGCTGCTGCGGTCGAAGCTGGACAATGGACGCCTCGACGCGCTGATCAACAATGCCGGTATCTCGCCGAAGGCCGAAGACGGCGGGCGCCTCAGCACGCTGAACACGGAAGCTGATGACTGGCATCACGTCTTCAACGTCAACCTGTTCGCGCCGGTGCTGCTGGCACGCGGCCTGTTTCACGAGCTGAAGGCGGCGAAGGGCTGCATCGTCAATGTCACCTCCATCGCCGGCAGCCGGGTTCACCCCTTCGCCGGTTCGGCCTACGCCAGTTCGAAGGCAGCCCTCGCCGCGCTGACGCGGGAGATGGCGGCCGACCTCGGGCCGCACGGTGTCCGTGTGAACGCCATTGCCCCCGGTGAGATCGATACCCCGATCCTGTCACCCGGAACCGAGATGATGCTGGAGGATATCCCCCTGCATCGCCTCGGCACACCGGAAGAGGTGGCCTCGACGATCTATTTCCTCTGCTCCGCCCAGGCGAGCTACGTGACCGGTGCCGAAGTGCACATCAATGGCGGCCAGCACGTCTGACACCCGGCCATCTGTGCAGGATTCGGAGGTTCCCGTTCGGAGATCGCGGACGCGGGTGAGATGATCCATCCGCCACGCATCAGCGAAAGGCCGGAAAGTTTTGCTTATGTTCCCATTCTGGACTTGCATCAGGATGCCCGACTGTCACTAACTCGGGGACACGAGTGAGGTGACTGGCCGTCGAGTCGCGGGCGGTCTGATGCGGGACTGCTTTGCCATGAACCATGTCGACGCGCCCATGGCGCGCAGAATTCTGCTGCAACGACAGCAACTTGCCGACAACCCGAGGACAGCGATTGACCGGGATGGGCTGCTCGGCCTGATCGAACGACTGGGGTTCGTACAGGTCGACAGCATCTCCACGGTCGAACGCGCGCACCACATGATCCTGTTCGCGCGCAACAATACCTATCGCCCGGAAATGCTGCAGCGGATGCTGGAGCGTGATCGCAGCCTGTTCGAGAACTGGACGCATGACGCTTCCGTCATTCCCTCACGTTTCTTCCCCTACTGGCGGCGGCGGTTCCTGCGGGACGGGCCTGCCATCCTGGGCCGCTGGCGCAAGTGGCGGGAGGAGGGTTTCGAGCAGCAGTTTGACGATGTGCTGCGTCATGTGCGGGACAACGGCCCGGTGAAGGCACGCGACATGGCTCCCGGGGGCCGCCCCGCCGGTGGCTGGTGGGACTGGCACCCGTCAAAGACCGCGCTGGAGTTCCATTGGCGCACGGGTGCCCTGTCGGTCTGCCACAGGGAGGGTTTCGAGAAGGTCTATGACCTGACCGAACGGGTCATGCAGGCAGAACACCTCTCCGACCCGCCGGAGGAGGAGGCCTTCATCGACTGGGCCTGCCGCTCGGCGCTGCGCAGGCTCGGGATCGCCACCACGGGCGAGATCGCCGGGTTCTGGGGCATCATTTCCCCGGCGGAGGCCAGGCGCTGGAGCGAAAGTGCGACGGGTGCCGAATTTCCCCGGGTGACAGTGGGCAGCGTGCTGGATCAGCGCCCCCGAACGGCGCTGGCCGATCCCGCCGTGCTTGACCAGAAGCCCGATGACATTGCCCTGCCACCGCGCCTGCGGGTGCTGAGCCCGTTCGACCCTCTGATCCGCGACCGGAAGCGGTGCCAGCGGCTGTTCGGATTCGACTACCGCATCGAGATCTTCACACCGGCCGAGAAGCGTCAGTACGGATATTACGTCTTCCCGCTGCTGGAGGGAGACCGGCTGGTCGGCCGGATCGACATGAAGCGGCAGGCCGACGCGGACGCTCTGGTGGTCCGCAAGCTCTGGTGGGAACCGGGCGTCCGTGCCTCCGCCCAGCGTGACGCACGGCTGGAGGCGGAACTGGAACGTATCCGTCGCTTCGTGAAGGCTGGCTCCGTCCGCTACGCCGATGACTGGCGGACTTGACGCGGCGGCCGGTTGCCAACATATAGCGGCTCAGGTCTCCGGCACCTGCCGCCCGTTTGCGAAAGCATTGGTGAAGCCGGACATTGGAACGTCTGCCATTCAGCACACCCTGAACGGTGGCAATACGGGCTCCCACTCCTTCGATAGAACAGGTGTGCGTGATCGGAGACGAACCATGTCTGAGAAGCTTCAGACCCACGCCGACAATCTGAAACAGCAGGCCAGACGCCTGCGCACCACACTGGCCGGTTCCGGTCAGGCCATCAGCCATGCCCAGGCGCTGGAGGCCGTCGCGAAGCAGCACGGTTTCCGTGACTGGAACACGGCGGCGGCCCATGTGCCGACGCGCGCCCCGCGTCCGAACATCCTGCGTCTGATGCCGGGGGATCGCGTCACGGGCGAGTACCTGGGCCAGCCGTTCCGGGGCGAAGTGCGTTCCGTGAACGTGATCTCGAAGGACCGCCTGACCCGGATCAGCGTCGAATTCGACGAAGCCGTCGATGTCGTGTCCTTCGAGAGCTTCTCGTCCTGGCGGAAGCGGGTCACGAGCCAGATCGGGCCGGACGGGGTCTCCCCCCAGAAACGCTCCGACGGGACACCGCACATGCGGATTGGCCTTGAGGGGTCATTCTGAGTGGATCAGCCGACCCGGACCCCTGCCCCGCCATCGACGGGCAGGATCGCGCCAGTGATGAACCGGGCCTCGTCTGAGGCCAGAAACAGCACCGCGTGGGCAGTGTCCCACGCGGTGCCCATCTGACCCAGCAGGGGAACCTGCCGGTTCCTCTCCTGCCGTACGGTCTCGGTATCCAGTCCACGGGCCGCGGCACCGCCACTGACCGCCATTGGCGTATCCATCAGGCCGGGGGCAATGGCGTTGCAGCGCACGCCATACTTGGCATTTCCGATGGCGACCGAGGTTGTCAGCCGGTTCATTGCGGCCTTCGACATCTCGTAGGCGACCATGTTGCTGCCGCCGAAGGAGGCGAGCGAGGAGATGTTGATGATGCAGCCGCTGCCCTGGTTGCGCATCTCCGGAATGGTGGCGCGGATCATGCGCCAGGCCCCCTTCGTGTTCACGTCGAAGATGCGTTCCACCGCCTCCTCCGACGCCCGGTGGGCCGGGCCGTCACCGCCACCGCCAATGCCGACATTGTTGACCAGAATGTCGATACGGCCCTCCGCGCCCATGGTCTGCTGCACCAGACCGACACAGTCGAAGGTCTGGGTGACATCACAGCGCACGGCTGAGGCATGTCCACCCTCGGCTCCGATCATGGCGACGGTTTCCTCTGCCCTTTCCGGATCACGGTCGGCTGCAACCACGCGCGCGCCGGCACGCGCGAACAGCAGTGCCATGGCGCGTCCATTGCCCGTGGTCTCCCCGGGCGTCTGACCGGCACCGCAGATCAGGGCAACCTTGCCCTCCAGCCGCCCCGCTACACTCATCGTTTCAGGTCCGGATCCAGTTCGAGTCCTTCATCAAGCTGAACCCCGAACGTATTGAGAATCATGGAAACCTGCGTGTACTGACCAACGCTGAAGACAATATCCATGCGCTGCTTGTCGGTCAGGCCCGACAGCGCGTTCCATGTGGCTTCGCTGATGAAGTGGTCGGTCACCAGTTCGTCGGTCGCCTGCAGCATGGCACGGTCGAGATCGCTCCATTCCGGATCTTCCGGACCCCGCTTGATGCGGGCAATCTCGGCGTCCGTCAGTCCGCAATCCTTCCCGATGACGACATGCTGCGCCCACTCGTAGCCGGACTTGCACATGAAGCCCGTGCGCAGGATCACCAGTTCCCGGTCACGCGGGGAAAGGTCGTTGCGTGACGAGAGCACATATCCGCCCCAGAGGTTGAAACGCTTCAGCGCCTTCGGTGCCCGCGCGAGCGTGCGGAAGATGTTGAGCACCCAGCCTTCGCGGATGAAGTAGTCCAGCGCATCGCGCTGTTCCTCGGTGAATTCATTGTCCTGCAGCGGTGCGAAACGCGGCTTCTGAAGTCTCATGGCTCTCTCCCCCAATGTTCACCGCATGACAGCAGGGCAAAGGCGAGCGGTCCAGTGCCAGCTTCGGCATGGGGATCATTCGGGGCCGAAATCAGGCGCCCAGCGAGGGCGCGCGACGCATGTAGACCCCCGCGATCTTCCAGACGCCGTCTTCCTGGCGTTCCATGATGTAGGTGCCGATGGTCGAATCGCCCCCGGTGCCGAGAAACCAGACCTCCTGTACCAGCCGCTCGCCATCGCGTTTCAGTTCCCTGAATTCCACGGCCCTTGGCCGGTAGACATCGGGGTAGCCGGTTCGAACCATGGTCATGAAATTGTCGGCCGTGCCGAACTTGGAACGGATGACCGGCGCGGCGAAGGAGAAGGCACGCTCCCCGTCATCAGCCCGAAACGCCTCGATCTGCTGGTTGATCACGTCGCGGATGGACTCCGCATCGGCGTCGGCATGTGCCTGCATGGGAAGCACCGTGGCCAGCAGCATCACGATCGATAGAGCCAGAGCGCGCATGTCATCCTCCTCCACGAAGCCCTGAATGATAGACGTTCAGGGGCGAAGGGCGGATCACATTTTCCGGGCTGACCGGTCGCGGCGCAGGGATCAGCTGGCGGACGCCAGGTTCGCCTTCGCGTCCTGCAGCAGGGCAACCAGGCGATCCTGATCATCCTTGGCCATGCCGCTGGTCAGCTGGCGATGCACCTCCTTGCCGCGTTCCTGCATCTCCCGGATCAGCGGTTTCACATGCTCCGTCAGATAGACGCGCTTCGCACGGCGGTCGGTCGCGTCGGGACGGCGCTCCACCCAGCCCTTGGCCTCCAGACGGTCCAGCAGACCGCCCAGCGCCACCTTGCCGATATCCAGCACATCCGCCAGCTCGGTCTGATTGTGTCCGTCGTAGCGGATCAGGAAGACCAGTACCCACCACTGCGAGCGGGTGAGGTTCAGGTCCCGTACCTTGCGGTCGTACTCGCGCGTCATCAGGCGCGCGACATCGCTGATCAGGAACTCCAGGTTCCGGCCGAGTGGGGGCTCATCCGCCATGAGCGATCAGGTCCGATTCTGAAAAGTATGCATTGCTGACAATACGCAATACAGATCAGTTCAGGTCCTGTCGCCGCGACCTCACGCCGCCATGTTGAGCAGGGTCATGACATCATCCAGCCCGTTCACCTTGCGCGGGTTGGTATGCAGCCACCGGTCATGCAGGCTGTTCTTCGCCACGACATCGAACTGGTCCGGCCCGACGCCGACCGCCGACAGGCTGCGTGGCAGGCCCAGTCCGTCGATCAGTTCATGCAGCACATCACCCGCCTCCGCGCCGGGCTGCCCAAGTGCTTCGGCGATGATCTTCTGGCGTTCCCGGTTGGTGTCCTCCTCCGCGTTCCAGCGCAGGACCGTGGGCAGCATGATGCAGCTGGTATAGCCGTGCGGCACGTCGCAGGTGCCGCCCAGGATATGGCCGATTGCATGGCTGGCCCCCATGGGCACGCCCGCCGTCACGGCCGTCATCGAAAGCCAGGCCCCCTGCAGGCAATCCAGCCGCCCCTCCATGTCCGACGGATCGGCCTTCACGCGCGCCAGCCCGGAAGACAGCAGCCGCAGGGCATGCAGCGACGCGCCGTCGCAAAAGGCATTGGTCTGCGGGCTGCAGATGGCCTCCACCGCATGATCGACCGCGCGGATGCCCGTGGAGAGCCAGACCCATTCGGGCGTGTGGACGGTCGGCGCCGGGTCCAGGATGACGGACAACGGCACAAGCGAGGGATGGCGGTATCCCTGCTTCACCTTGATGCGCGGGTCCGTGCAGCCGCCCAGCGGGTTGAACTCGCCACCGGAAAGTGTCGTCGGCACCGTGATCTGGCGGACTGTCGCGGGGCGCAGGTCCGGCATCGTCACCTTGCCGTCGTCGGTCGTGCCGATGCAGTAGTCGTCCAGTTCGGCCATGTCGGTGACGCCATGTTCCAGGCAGACCTGCATCACCTTGCCCGCATCGGTGACGGAGCCACCGCCGAAGGTCACCAGCAGGTCGGCACCGGCGTCGCGCGCGGCATTCGCGGCTTCCACCACCTTGTCGCGCGGCGTATGGGGTGGAATACCGGCAAAGCGTCCGGCGTAGCGATCACCGAGTGCAGCGGCGACCCGGTCCACCTCATCGGTCGTGTCGTTCATGGTCTTGCCGACCAGCAGGAAGACCTTCTTCTTGTCCAGCCGCAGCGCCTCCGCCTTCACCGCATCCGCTGCTGCCTGGCCGAAGATGACCTGTTCCATTTCCGAAAACCGGATCACACCACCGCGCATCTGCACCCCTCCCCGGGTCCATGTTTCAATCTGGGCGGCAGTTTGCACAGGGAACAGCGCAACAGCCAGCCCCTACCGGACGGCGGCAGGGAACATTTCCCTTCTCATCCAGGGCAATCACCGCCATATCGGGGCCATGACAAGCTCCACACGCCAACCGATGTTCAATGCGCCGCCATGGTCACTGCGACTGGCGGGGCTGTTGCTGCTGATCCACCTCGCCTTCTTCCTGATGCCGGATGACATGGCGAACGATGTCGGCTCCCTGCTGGTCTTCGTGCCCTCGTTCCTGGATGCCGGCGCGCCCTATTACTGGACCCTGCTGACCTACGCGCTCATCCATGCGGATGTGATTCACGTCGGATTCAATGCCGCCCTGCTGCTGGCGCTGGGCAGCTACGTGGAGCGCGCGGTGGGCGGCGCACTGTTCCTGCTGATCTTCAGCCTCTGTGCCATTGGTGGCGCGCTCGCGTTCTGGGTGCTGAACGGCAATGGCGTGATGCTGGGCGCATCAGGTGGTGTCGATGGTCTGATGGGGACCGCCGCCGTGCTGCTCTACCGGAACCGGGACGTCGATCCGCGGGCGCGGATGATGATGGTCATGGTCTGCATCGTTGTGGTCATGAACCTGCTGATGGCCTTCTCCGGCGGAACCGGCGTGGCGTGGGAGGCTCATCTGGGCGGTTTGTTCTGCGGGCTGCTCTATGGCTACGCGGTGCAGAACCGCGCGCCGAAGGGCATCATCAGGCGCTGAGTCTCCGCACCACCGGTCAGACCAGCATCACCACCAGTTCCCGACGGGCATGATCAGGCTGAGGGCAATCGTCTCCGAACCCGGATTCTGTGTGCCGAGCCCGGCATTGGAGATGTGGTTCAGGCTCAGCCCGAGCCGCGTGCCGCCGTCAAAACGCCAGGCGAACTCGATCTGGGAACGGAACTGCAGCAGGTAACCGAGGTCCTTGCTGTCGCCCTTCATGTAGATGCCCGGCGCGAAGCTCGGCGTGATGACGAAGTTGTCGGACGGGAACCAGTCGATCAGCACACCGGCATAGACGTGCGCTGCGGAACGGTCATTGACCATGAAGCCGCCGAAAGGCTTGAGAATGCTCAATCCCTTGTCATGGCGATACTCCATCCGGGCCTCCAGCCCCTCGTCCTCGCGCTGGATCGCATCGAAGAAACCGATGGAGAGGCTGTAGAGAGGTCCATCCTCGGATGGATCAGCTGCATTTGCAGGACCGGCGAAAAGCGCGACAATCAGCGCGAATGCAACCGACCGAAGCAGTTGAATGCCAGACATGATGATTCCCCTCGTCCACAACGCGTCCGCTGCAAGTCGTAAGGGCAAAGGATGGTTCGCGCAATCCTGGCGACGGTGCCCGGGTCCGGTGGCCGTGATGATGGCAACGCTGATTGCCGGACTGATTGTCCCGCCTGCCGCTCTCGCCGCATCACCGCAGTCCCTGCCGGCAGGCGAACCCGGTATGGTGGTGGAGGTCGTCGATGGCGACACGGTCGTGCTCGACACGGGGGTGGAGGTCCGCATGGTCGGCATCCAGGCGCCAAAGCTGCCGCTTGGCCGCAGGGGCTTCCAGAGCTGGCCGCTGGCCGAGGACGCGAAGGTCACGCTGGAATCGCTGGTGGCGAACCGACGTTTCACACCGCATTTCGGTGGTCGGCAGATGGACCGCCACGGCCGCGCCCTGGCGCATCTGGTCTCGGAGGGTGGCATCTGGCTGCAGGGAGAGATGCTGCGGCTCGGCTTTGCAAGGGTCTACTCCTTCCCTGACAACACGGCTCTGGTGGAGGAGATGCTGGCGCTGGAACAGTCCGCCCGCGCCGCCCGCTTCGGCATCTGGAGCCATCCCTTCTATGCCTTGCGCGAGGCCGATCCGGCGCAGCTTTCCGGCCTCGTCGGCACCTTTCAGCTTGTAGAGGGACGCGTCCTGGACGCGGCGGAGGTGCGCGGCACTGTCTATCTGAACCATGGAAAGGACTGGCGCACCGACTACACGACCATGATTGACCGCCGGTCCATGAAGGCGTTCCGCGCCGCCGGTCTGGACCCGGCAACCTGGTCCGGAACAAAGGTGCGTGTGCGTGGCTGGCTCCGGTCCCGCAACGGACCTATGATAGAGGCAACACATCCGCAGCAGATCGAGCTGCTGGATGAAGCAGTTGAAACCGAACGAGAGTAGTTGCGTGAGAATGCGTATCTGGAAGCCCCTTGCGACATGGCTGCCGATGGCGGTCATGGTCCTCACCGCCGCCTGCACTACAGTCACCAATCCCGCCACCGGCGAAAGCGAACTGACAACCGTCTCGCCCGCGCAGGAGCGTGCGATCGGGGCGCAGGAACACCCCAAGGTCGTCGCCGAATTCGGCGGTGAATATGGCGATGCCCAGTTGAAGGAATACGTCAATTCAATCGGACAACGTCTTGCGAAGAATGCTGAACTTCCTGCTGACACATTCACCTTCACCCTGCTTGATTCACCTGTCGTGAACGCATTCGCGCTGCCGGGTGGCTATGTCTATGTCACCCGTGGCCTGCTGACCCTGCTGAGTGATGAATCGGAACTCGCCGGTGTCATGGGGCACGAAATCGGACATGTCACGGCCCGGCATGGTGCCCGGCGCCAGACCCGGGGAACCATTGCCAATATCCTGGCCGCCGGCGTCGGCATCCTGACCGGAAACCGGCAGGTGGCGCAGCTTGGGCAGGTGGCCGCGCAGGGCTTCATGGCCAGCTAAAGCCGCGACAACGAGCGGGAGGCAGACCAGCTTGGTGTCCGCTATCTCGGCCGCACCGGCTACAACACCCTCGGCATGGCGCATTCGCTGGAGGCGATCGGTCGCCACAGTGACCTGCTGGCGAAGGTCAGCGGAGCCGAGGCGCAGGGTTTCAACTTCTTCCAGACCCACCCGCAGACGCCGGAACGCGTCGCCAACACCGTGCAGCTTGCGAAGGTCGGCCCGACGGTCCAGAATCCCGTTACCGGACGCGACCAGTATCTGAACGCCATTTCCGGCATGATCTACGGGGACAGCCCCGCGCAGGGCTTTGCACGCGGCACCCGTTTCGTGCATCCCAACATGCGGTTCGCCTTCGACGTGCCCGACGGTTTCAAGCTGGACAATCTGCCCAACGCCGTCCTGGCTGCCGGTCCTGACGGCACCCGGATCGCCTTTGACCGGGAGACCGATCGCAACGCCGTCGCCCAGTATCGGGACATGGCCGACTACATCAGCCGCAAGTGGGCGCGCGGTGCGCGGGGACGTGATCTGCGCAGCACACGGATCGGCGGGTTCCCGGCCGCCACTGCGACGGTCTTCATGACCGCGCAGAACGGCCAGCAGTTCGAGGCGAAGATCGCCGCGATCCGCTTCTCCGACAGCCAGATCTTCCGCTTTCTGATGGCAGCCCCGACACGGGTTGCCGGGCGCTACGCCAGGGCTTTCGACGATGCGATCCAGAGCTTCCGCTCCCTGAGCCCGAAGCAGGCCGCCGAGTACAGGCCGCTCCGCGTCTATGCCTATACCGTGCGGCGCGGAGACACGGTTTCGGAACTGGCGTCGCGCATGAACATCGACCGCTTCGACGAGGAACGCTTCCGCGCCATCAATGCGCTCGGCCCCGATGAAGGGCTGCAGGCGGGTCAGCGGATCAAGATCATCCGCGAATAGTCACGCAGGCCTGCTTCCGGGCTGATCCGCACGGCAGCCATGTGCTTGACCGGACTGGCCACGCGCCACATGTGAGGCGCTGGCTCAGTCGTCCTGCTGGCTGGTGCCATCCCTCCTGCCCGCCCGCCCCCGGAAGGAAGCTCCATGACCGATATTGCCGCCCGACCGGGCAAGATCGAGGCAACGGCGATGATGATCGCCCTGCTCGCGGCGCTGATGGCACTCGGTCAGTTCGCGACCAATGTCTACCTGCCTTCCCTGCCGACAATCCGGGACCAGTTCGCCTCCAACGACACCATGGCCCAGCTCACCCTGACCGCGTACCTGATCGGGTTTGCGGTCATGCAGCTTTTCTACGGGCCAGTTTCAGATCGGTTTGGCCGTCGCCCGCTGCTGATCTACGGCACCGTCGTCTTCACGCTGGGCTGCCTGGTCTGCGTGCTCGCACCCAGCATGGAGATCCTGATCGCCGGGCGGGTGACGCAGGCGGTTGGCGCTGCCGCCAGCCTGGTGGTGGCGCGAGCGGTTGTGCGTGACAGTTTCGACGGCGACCAGTTGCAGCGTGTCATGGCGCTGGTCAGCATGTTCTTCGCCCTGGTCCCCGGCATGTCGCCCTTCATCGGTGGCCTGATCGAGGAATATGCCGGCTGGCGCTGGATATTCGTCCTGACCGGCATCGCCGGGGGCATCGTGCTCGTATGGATGATGCGCCGCATCCCCGAGACCCTGAAGACGCCCATGCCGCGCCTCGATCTGGCGTCCGTGTTCGTGGGCTACGGCGTGGTGCTGCGTTCCGCCCATTTCCGGCGCTACGCCCTTGCCAATGCCTTCATCTTCGGGGCCATGTTCGCCTTCTTCGGTGGCTCCCCGAAGCTGTATATCGAGATCCTGGGCGTGACACCGAAGGAGTTCGGCTTCTATCCGCCGCTGGCCTCCGTCGGATTCGTCATCGGAGGCATCACGGTCAGCAAGCTGACCGGGCGCGTCAGCAGTGTCACGATCTGCAATCTGGGACTTGCGGTCCTGATCATCGGCACTGCGATCAGCGTCGTGCTGCCCCTGGCCGGGATCGTTCACAAGCATGGCTTCAACCTTGCCATCGTGATCTTCGTTTCCGGTCTCGGCATCTTCCTGCCAACCGCCATGGCCAATGCCCTGCAGTCCTTCCCCGAACGCGCCGGTACGGCATCCGCGATGATGGGTTTCCTGCAGATGGCAGGCGCCGCCGCGGGCAGCGCGCTGGTGGGCCTGTATCAGGAGCAGGCGCCGATCCTGACCTATCCGGTGGTTATGCTGGCCATGACCCTCGCCGCCACCTTCGTGTTCGTCGTCGAGGGTCGACGGCGCGCGCCGACAGGCTGAGGAGAAGGCCCCGGAGTCCGTCGGCTCAACCACCTGTCACGCCTTCGTCCGGACCTCCTGCTGATCCATCCACTGGATCATGTCCTCGATGGCAACAACCGGCATGTCGTGGCGACGGGCGAACTCGGTGATCTCCGGCAGGCGCGCCATGCTGCCGTCCGGATTGGCCAGTTCGCACAGCACCGCGGCGGGCTTGAACCCTGCCAGTTCCGCCAGATCGACGGAGGCTTCCGTGTGACCACGCCGGACGCGGACGCCCCCGTCGGCGGCACGCAGCGGAAAGACATGGCCCGGGCTGGCAAGGTCGGCCGCCCGCGCCTGCGGGGCAATCGCAGCCCGCACGGTGGTGACACGGTCGGCCGCCGAGACACCGGTCGTCACCCCCTCCTTCGCCTCGATGGAGACCGTGAAGGCCGTCCCCATGCGGGAGGTGTTGCGCGTCACCATGGGGGCCAGCCCCAGATGGTCGATCAGATGCCCGCGCATCGGCAGGCAGACGATGCCGCTGCATTCGCGGATCAGCATGGCCATCTGGCGTTCGCTGACCGTCTCCGCCACGAAGACCAGGTCGCCCTCGTTCTCCCGATCCTCGTCGTCGACGATCAGGATGCCGCGCCCCTGCCCCAGCGCCGCAATGGCCGCATCGACGCGCGCGACGGCGGTCCCGAACTGATCCAGCAATGATTGATAACCCAGTGTCTGCACGTTGCCCTCCTCCAGGCGTGACGGCCGGACTCAGGGCAACAGGTCGCGCGGATGCCGCACCCACAACGGGACACGCACACCACCCGGCGACGCACGGTCGATGGTCAGGCACGCGGGCGCGCCTATCCCTCCGACACATGCTGGCTGCATCTCTCCCATCCGGACTGTTACCGTCGGCCCCGGAATCACACCGGGTCTGCTGACCCCGGACCCCGACCGCAGAAGACTGCGGTCCCTGTCCGGGCGCTCGCGGGCTTTGCACCGGTCCATCGCTGGACCCGGCACTTACCGCCGGTCGGGATTTTCACCCTGCCCTGAGATCAAGCCAAATTTTCGACTCACTGCTCCCCCGAAGGAGAACACCCGAACGCTATCAGGCACCGCAGCCCGGTCAATAGGGCACCATGCAAGCCTGTCATGCCGCCGCGATCTCCTGGATGATGCGGATGGTCTCCTCCGGTTGGTCGAGCAGGACGTGGTGATAGGCGTCGGGCATCTCGATGAAGCTGGTACCTGCGGGCGCGACGGAGCGCATGTAGGACATGGTGTCCGGCGTGCACAGCGCGCTGAGCGTGCCCCAGACGACATGCAGCGGCACGGTCAGGCGCGGAAAGCGGTCGCGCTGGTCCTGCCAGTAGCTGTCACCGAAGGCCGGATGCCCGAAAATGTTGGTCCGGGCCTTCCATATCCAGCCGCGCGCGGTCTCCATGATGCCGGTGTCGGCGATGTAGTTCACCGCCCAGGCGTTCACCACAGGCTGTTCCGGGATCAGGCGGAACCGTTCCAGCGCGATCTCCCGCTTCGGATAGCGGCGCGGGGCGATCTTCGGCGGCGCCGGACGTGCCCCGGCGATCTCCGGCGGCGGATAGATCGGTGAATCCATCATCACCAGGGCCCGGATCAGCTCCGGCCGGGTCTCAGCCAGGAACATGGACATGCCGCCACCGAAGCTGTGACCGATCAGCAGTGGCGGGGCATCGAAACCGGCGTCGGCAATGACACTTGCGATGTCCTGGGCAAAGCCTTCCGGCGTTGCGTTGCGCCGCTCCTCCGAATCTCCCATTCCGGCGAAATCCATGGCGGCAACGCGATGGGTCTCCGCGAGGGCCGGGGCGATGAAGTCCCACCAGCCGGAATGCGCCGCATTGCCGTGGCAGAGGACAATGCCCGGTGCCCCTGCCGCGCCGCGCAGCCTGTAATGGATATTCGCGCCGCCGCTTTCGACGAACCGCTGCTCCCATGGGCTATCCACGGCCGCACGAAACCAGTCCGGCGCGGTGTCTCGCCAGTTGCTCATTCTGTCCCTCCCCAAAGGCGCAAGCGCATCCTGGGCGGAATCATAGGCAGGAAAGCGTCAGGCGCCCAAGCGTTTCGGGCGGGGTGCAGGGTCAAGCCCGATGCAGATCAGGCGGCGGCCTGCCGGTTGCGGTTGTTCACGTAGCGTGTCGTGGTCTCGTGCAGCCTCTCCACCAGAATCAGGGAAAGGTTGTGCAGGATGCGCGCTGCGACGGCGGGCATCCTGTCCATCGCCTTCTGCATGGTGTCCTGTGTCAGGATCAGCAGTTCCGACGGTTCGGTCGCGATGACATCGGCGGTCCGGGGGGCCGCGTTCAGATAGGCCATCTCGCCGAAGATCGCGCCGCGACCGAAGGAGGCCAGACGACGTGTGCCGTCGCGCACCTCGACCGCGCCCGAGAGCAGCACATAGAGTTCGTTGCCGACATCGCCCTTGGCAACGATCTTCTGGTCCTCGGCACAGCCCACGACCGTCGCCAGCTTCAGGAAGCTGCAGGCATCACGATATTCCAGCCCGACCAGCAGCGGCACGCCATGATGCGGCACCTGGTTGAGCTTCCGTGTCAGCATGGCCCAGAACGCTTCCTCGTCCATCGCCGCCGGATGGGCGCTGTCGACAGCCTCCGGGAACCTGCGACGGAACCAGCTCACCGCGTCGGCATCATGGTCAAGGGTCCGGGCGATGGACTGATAGGGCGACCTGACCTGTGCCATGTGGCTCAGGTCGCCTGTGGGCAGCACCATGGGTGTCCGCATGCCGCCCGATTCATCCTCGAAACTGCTGCCCAGGCGGCGATAGCCAAGGCGCTCCAGCAATGCGATTTCGGAGGCACTGGCATGGGTGAAATCGAAGACGCTCTTCTTCGCCGTGGCGATCTTGTAGGCGGCGGACATCAGCAGACGCGTCATGCGGCTGTCGGGAACCTCCGGATCGACGACCAGATGTTCGGTCAGGGAGACCGTCGGATTGACGAGTGCCGAGAATTCCCCCATCGGCAGACGTTCTCGCGCCAGGGACGGCATGTCGGCCAGCGGTCCGGCGATGACCCGAACGGCGGCGGCAGTGCGCCCGGAGTGGGTCAGATAGATGTGCAGCGCCCCCCGGTCGTTGGGGTCATCCACCCGCTTCGCCCCCCGGTCGGCAAAGGCAACGTTGCGCCCCATGCCATCGACCAGCACGCGGTAGCGCAATTCCTGAATGTCCCGGACTTCTTCCGCAGTGCGGGCGATCAGGACCTGAAGCTCTGAGGAACTGGACATGGCAGCAGCCTGACACAGAGCAGTTGAGAAGCGGTTAAGGCCATGCATGATCATGGCCGGACACGACACCAGGCACGGTGGCGTGCACGACCGGGGGAACAAGGGAATGCTTGAGCAGGGACTGGCAGCAATTGCGGCAGCACTGGCTGCGGGGGAGACGACGTCGGCCGAACTGGTGGAAACCGGCCTCGATGCGGCCCGCCGCGATCAGGGTCCGACCGCCATCATGACCCTGCATGCGGAGCGTGCGCAGGCAGAGGCGGCGGCCATCGACGCGATGCGCAAGGCGGGTCGGGAGGTGCGTCCCCTCGCGGGTATTCCCTTCACCATCAAGGATCTGTTCAACGAAGAGGGACATGTCACCACCGCAGGCTCCAGGGCGCTGAGCGACACCGCCCCTGCCGCTGCCGATGCGCCGACGGTCGCCCGACTGCGGCGCGCCGGACTGGTGATCATCGGTCGGACCGTGATGACGGAGTTCGCCTATTCAGGCCTGGGCCTGAACCCGCACTATGGAACGCCCCTGTCGCCCTGGGACCGGCAGACAGGCCGGATTCCCGGCGGCTCCACATCCGGTGGCGCGGTCAGTGTCGCGGACGGCATGGCTGCGGCGACGCTGGGCACGGATACCGGCGGTTCCTGCCGCATCCCCGCTGCCTTCTGCGGAGTGACCGGTTTCAAGCCGACGCAGGCACGGGTGCCGCTGACCGGCGCCACACCGCTTTCGCACTCCCTGGACTCCATTGGTCCGCTGGCGCGGAACGTCAATTGTTGCGCGACGCTGGACGACATCCTGGCCGGAGGCGCTGGCAAGCCGGAACTGGCACGCGACCCGCGCAGCATGACGTTCCTGGCCCCCACCAACTACGTGCTCGACGGCATGGACGATACCGTGGCCGCGGCGATGGATGGCGCGCGGCGACGGCTGACCGAAGCTGGCGCGCGCATCATCGACATGCACCTGCCGGAACTCGATGAACTGCCCGGACTCAACGCCGCCGGCGGATTCGCGGCGGCTGACTCCTTCGCCTGGCACCGGAGTCTGATCGAACGGCGTGGCGAAACCTATGACCCGAGGGTCATCGGACGCATCCAGCGCGGTGCCGCGATCAGTGCCGCCGACTACATCGACCTGATGCATGCGCGGCAGGCGATGATGCAGTCCGTGGCGCTGGCCATGCGCGGCTGCGATGCCATCCTGACACCCACGGTACCGATCATCGCCCCGCCCCTGAGCACGTTCGACGGGGACGATGATGCCTATACGACGCTGAACCTGCTTTGCCTGCGAAACCCGAGTGTCGGCAACTTCCTGAACTGCCCTTCAATCAGCCTGCCCTGCCACCGGGAGGGGGAGGCTCCGGTCGGTCTCATGCTGACAGGCATGCACAATCACGACCGGGTCCTGTTTCAGATCGCTGCGGGGGTGGAGGCGGTGCTGCGCGACTGATCCTGCTCCGCACGGCACCCCAGTCCGTTCATGGTATCCCGCAGGGCATCTTCCAGCGGGGTATGGGGCTCCGCGCCGATCAGTTCGCGCAGCCGCGTGTTGTCCAGCGCAATGGAATTCTGCCAGAGATAGCGCATCTCCCGCAGTTCAAGACACAGTGGCACCACCGGAGCAAGCGCGGAAATGAGCCACCAGGGCAGCGGTTTCACCTTCGCGCCGGGAACGCTGCCCGCCTCGGCCACGGCGCGTGCAAAGTCGCTCCCATCGTCGAACCAGTGTCCGGCCATGTGGACCACCTCCATGTCCCGCAACCGTTCCTCTGCCTGCAGCAGACGCAGAACGGTCTCCGCGAAGTCGGGCAGATAGGCCCAGGCGTGACCGGCACCGGCAGTACCGGGATCGCGGACGACCCTGGGGGGCTTGCCCGGCCGGACCATGCCGTTCGACAGCCAGGATGCCGGGGCATGTGGCCCGAAGAAGTCACCGGCACGCAGCACCAGTGCCCGCATACCCTGGTGGCAGGCATCGTCGAGCATCTGCTCCATCTGCCTGCGCACCGCGCCTTTCACGCTGACCGGGTTCTGCGGCGCGTCTTCCCGCAGCACGGGAAATGCATCCGGTCCGAAGTTGTAGATGTTGCCCGGCAGGATCAGGCGCGCACCGACTGCCTGGGCGGCGGCAATGCTGTTCTGCAGCATCTGCGGCGCCGTCTTCGCCCAGTTGCGGTAACCGGGGGGATTGGCACCGTGGAAGATCACGTGAACACCCTGCGCGGCCCGCAGGACATCTGCAGCCTGCATCGCATCGCCCTGAACCCAGCGGATCGCAGAAGTGGCCGGGCGGTCATCGACATGTCTGCGGGTCAGTCCGGTGACCTGCCATCCCTGACCTATGCAGGCTGCAGCCACCGCCGCGCCCGAGCCACCCGTGGCACCGATGATGAGTATGTGTCGGGTCATGAGTCTGGTTTCCCTCTCTTCGCTTCAACCGATGCATGAGAGATGGCGCATCACGCTCCATAAGATAATTGCCTAAAAACACATCTTATCCATACAATATTGTATGGAATTCACCTGGGACACATGCCGCAGCTTTCTCGCCGTCCTGCGCACGGGATCCCTGTCTGCTGCGGCACGGCAGCTTGGCCTGACCCAGCCGACGATCGGACGCCATGTTGACCAGTTGGAGCAGGCCACCGGTGCCGCACTGTTCACCCGGGCGCGGAACGGGCTGACGCCGACAGCGACCGCACTGGCGCTGCGGGCCCATGCCGAGGCCATGGAAGCCGCGGCGGCGGCCATGATCCGCGCCAGCAGTGGCGCGGCCGGTGAAGCCAGGGGCACGGTACGCCTGACGGTGAGCCAGTTCGTCGGGTCGGAAGTCATGCCGCCGATGCTTGCCCGCTTCAGGGACAGTCACCCGGAGATCGATATCGAACTGGTGCTGTCCGATTCGCCCCTGAACCTGCTGACGCGGGAAGCGGATATCGCAATCCGCATGGCACGGCCAAGCCAGACGGGTCTGGTGGCGCGCATGCTCGGATCGGTCGAGGTCGGCCTGTTCGCCCATCGGGACTACCTCGACAGGTTCGGCACGCCGACCAGCTTCGGGGCGCTGAAACAGCACCGGGTGATCGGGTATGACACCACGCCTTACCTGGAACGCGCCATGCGCCACATGGGCCTGGAGGTGGAGCGCGACGACTTCGCGATTCGCGTGGACACCGAATCCGTACAGGTCGCGCTGATACGCTCGGGATTCGGCATTGGCGGCTGCCAGGTCCCGCTGGCCGCGCAGGACCCGGGTCTGGTACGGGTGTTGCCCGACGTGCTGAACTTCCGGCTGGAGGTCTGGCGGGCGATGCATGGGGACATGCGTGACAGCCTGCCGGTGAGGCTGATGGCGGCCCATCTGGACCGGGAATTCAGGGCCTATCTGAGAGGCGCGACACCCCCCGAAACAGGGGTCGGAAACAGGGCGTGAAGCGAGGGTTTCCGCGGGCTTGAGGCCCCTTCCGGATTATGCGACATATCGCCCCTGTGGTGCCGCGTGACTCGGGACTAAGGTCCGGCCCGGCTATAGTTTGCCGTGCTTTTTTGCTGGCTGTCGAACCGCTTGGGGTGGTGCGCAGCCGGTCTGGGATACCGGAAGGGTCGGGGTCCCAATGCCAAATGGATTGAGGGAGCGAAACGCGTGAAACGTTTCTTTCTGACGATGGTGGGTCTGTTCGCGATGACGGGACAGGCCATGGCCGAGATGGGCAAGGCAGCGCCGTGGCAGCTGAACCTGCAGGAAGCCGCATCGCCGCTGATGCACAGCGTGCATGATTTCCACGACATCCTGCTGGTGGTGATCACGCTGATCACCCTGTTCGTGCTGGCGTTGCTGATCTGGGTGATGGTGCGCTTCAACGAGAAGGCGAACCCGGTGCCGTCGAAGACGTCGCACAACACGCTGATCGAAGTCGTCTGGACCGTCGTGCCGGTGCTGATCCTGGTGATCATCGCCATCCCGTCGTTCCAGCTGCTCTACCAGTCCGATGATGTGGCCGAGTCGGAAATGACGCTGAAGGTGACCGGGTACCAGTGGTACTGGGGGTACGAATATCCCGACCATGGCGACATCAGCTTCGAGGCCTACATGAAGGCCGACGACGAACTGCTGCCCGGTGAGCCGCGCCTGCTGACAACCGATACGGCGGTCGTGATTCCGGTGAAGACCAACATCCAGGTCCTCGTGACCTCTGCCGATGTCGGTCATTCATGGGCGCTTCCCGCCAACGGTCACAAGACCGACGCATGGCCTGGCCGCATCAACCACCTGCCCCTTTATATCGAGGAGCCGGGGATGTACTACGGCCAGTGCTCCGAACTCTGCGGTCGCAACCACGGCTTCATGCCGATCATGGTCAAGGCCGTGACCAAGGAAGAATTCGACGCCTGGGTGCAGACCCAGCAGGCGAGCATGGGCATCACGGACAAGTCCGTTGATGTCGCTCATGTCACCACAGACTGATCCGCCGCGAACGGATACCTAGTTAGAGAAAGGGCCGAAAGATGAGCTACATCGGCAAATCCGTCGACAGCCACGGCAATCCGCGCGGTTGGAAGCGGTTCGTCTATTCCACCAACCACAAGGACATCGGCACGATGTACCTGATCTTCGCGATCATCGCGGGGATCATCGGTGGTGGCATGTCCATGGCCATGCGCATGGAACTGCAGGAGCCCGGCAACGGTATCCTTGGTGGTGACCACCACCTGTTCAACGTCCTGATCACGGCCCATGGCCTGATCATGATCTTCTTCATGGTCATGCCGGCGCTGATCGGCGGCTTCGGCAACTGGTTCGTGCCGCTGATGATCGGGGCGCCGGACATGGCCTTCCCGCGCATGAACAACATTTCCTTCTGGCTGCTGCCGGTCGCCCTGGCGTTGCTGGTCATTTCCACCTTCGTGCCGGGTTCGGCGAGTGGTGACGGTGTCGGCGCGGGCTGGGTGATATATCCACCCTTGAGTTCGGGCCTGGGACACCCCGGCCCGGCGATGGATTTTGCCATCCTGGCGCTGCATGTCGCCGGTGCCTCCTCCATCCTGGGTGCGATCAACTTCATCACGACCATCTTCAACATGCGCGCGCCGGGCATGACCCTGCACCGGATGCCGCTGTTCGCCTGGTCGGTGCTGATCACCGCGTTCCTGCTGCTGCTGTCCCTGCCGGTTCTGGCCGGTGCCATCACGATGCTGCTGACCGACCGCAACTTCGGTACCGGCTTCTTCGTGGCGGAGATGGGCGGTGACCCGATCCTGTTCCAGCATCTGTTCTGGTTCTTCGGCCATCCCGAGGTCTACATCCTGATCCTGCCGGGCTTCGGCATCATCAGCCACATCGTCTCGACCTTCTCCAAGAAGCCTGTCTTCGGCTATCTCGGCATGGCCTATGCCATGCTCGCCATCGGCGTGGTCGGGTTCGTCGTCTGGGCGCATCACATGTACACGGTCGGTCTGGACGTGGACACGCGGGCCTACTTCACCGCGGCGACCATGGTCATCGCCGTGCCGACGGGTGTGAAGATCTTCAGCTGGATCGCCACCATGTGGGGCGGTTCCATCTCCTTCCGCACGCCCATGGTCTGGGCCATCGGCTTCATCTTCCTGTTCACGCTTGGCGGTGTGACGGGTGTGGTGCTGGCCAATGCCGGCATCGACAATGCGATGCATGACACCTACTACGTGGTCGCCCACTTCCATTACGTGCTGTCCATGGGTGCCGTGTTCGCGATCTTCGCCGCCTGGTACTACTGGTTCCCGAAGATGACCGGCTACATGTACTCGGAATTCTGGGGCAAGGCCCACTTCTGGGTGACCTTCGTCGGCGTGAACATCCTGTTCTTCCCGCAGCATTTCCTTGGTCTGGCCGGCATGCCGCGCCGTATCCCGGACTATCCGGATGCCTATGCCGGCTGGAACGAGATTTCCTCCTACGGTTCCTATATCGCCGGTGTCGGTGTGCTGGTGTTCCTGTTCGGTGTTGTGGAGGCCTTCATGGCCAAGCGCAAGGTCGGCAACAACCCGTGGGGCGAAGGCGCAACGACTCTGGAGTGGACGCTTCCCTCCCCGCCGCCGTTCCATCAGTACGAGGATCTGCCCGTGGTGCGTGAGCGCCAGCAGGGCTGATCGAACCCCACCAACCGACCAGCTATTGGTAGAGCATGATGAGCGACATCACCTATTCATCCGATGAAGGCAGCCTCGCTGCCTCGCGGCAGGCCAGTGCGGGCGACTATTTCGCCCTGCTGAAGCCGCGGGTGATGTCGCTCGTGCTCTTCACCGGCCTGATCGGTGTGGTGGTGGCGCCGGGCGACATCCATCCGGCAATGGCGGTCATCGCGCTGATCTGCATCGCTGTCGGTGCGGGCGCGTCGGGTGCCATGAACATGTGGTTCGATGCGGACATCGACGCCGTCATGGAGCGGACGCAGCAGCGCCCGATCCCTGAAGGCCGCATCATGCCGCAGGAGGCACTGACGTTCGGCCTGTTCCTGTCCGCGGCCTCCGTCTTCACGATGGGTCTGCTGGTCAATCTGGCCGCTGCGGGCCTGCTTGCCTTCACGATCTTCTTCTATGTCGTCATATACACCATGTGGCTGAAGCGGCTGACGGTGCAGAACATAGTGATCGGTGGTGCCGCCGGCGCATTTCCGCCGGTCATCGGCTGGGCGGCTGTCACCGGCGGCCTCGAACTGCCCGCATGGACCATGTTCCTGCTGATCTTCCTGTGGACGCCGCCGCACTTCTGGGCGCTGGCCCTGTTCCGCAGCGGTGACTATGCCAAGGCCGGGGTGCCCATGCTGCCGGTCGTCCGGGGGGAGAAATCCACCCGTCGCCAGATCGTCGGCTACAGCTTCCTGATGCTCGCCGCCTCCTTCGCGCCGCTGTTCCTGGGTGTCGGCGGCATGGCCTATCTGGTCGGCGCCGCCCTTCTGGGCGCCGCGTTCCTGTTCATTGCCTTCATGCTGCTGCGGGAGCAGGAGGGAACCTATCGCTGGGCGGGACGCCTGTTCGGCTTCTCCATCTTCTACCTGTTCGCGCTGTTCTCACTGCTGCCGTTCGGCCCTGTCCTGATGCAGGCGGGATGAGCGGCATGGCCCTGACCCCTGAAGACGAGAAGCGCCGCCATGGTCGCAATCGCGCCATTGCCCTGGCACTGGCCGCATTCGTCATTCTCATCTTTGTCGGTTCCGTCGTGAAGATGACCAACGGCGTCATCCCGCAGTTGAACGTGGAGATCGGTCGATGAGCGAGCAGGTCACGCGCAACGGCCGGAACAATTGCAAGCTGCTGCTCGCCTGCGCCGGCATGGCCGGCCTGATGCTCGGCGCATCCTATGCGTCGGTCCCCCTGTATGACCTGTTCTGCCGCGTGACCGGATATGGCGGTACCACGCAGGAAGCGGATGTCGGTGCGGACCACCTGGGCAAGCGCATGGTCACCGTGCAGTTCGATGCCAATGTGGCGCGCGGCATGCCCTGGGACTTCAGGCCCGTTCAGCGCGAGCTGAAGCTGCGCACCGGCGAGACCGCCATCGCCTATTACCGTGCGACCAACAACACGGACCGCACCGTGATCGGCACGGCGACTTTCAACGTGACACCGCTGAAGGTCGGGTACTATTTCAACAAGATCGACTGCTTCTGCTTCACCGAACAGGTGCTGGCACCGGGGCAGTCCGTCGACATGCCGGTCCAGTTCTTCGTGGATCCGGAAATGGAAGACGACAGCAACGCGGATGAGGTGAAACTGATCACCCTGTCCTACACATTCTTCGAGCGGCCGCCTGAGCAGGCCGAATCGTCAACGATCCAGGTGAGTGCCGTTCAGGAATGAATGGCGAGGGTTAGGGAGCTGGAAAATGGCAGACGCACACGCCAAGAATCATGACTACCATCTGGTAGATCCAAGTCCGTGGCCGGTTGTGGGGTCGATCTCGGCCTTCATCATGGCCGTCGGTGCCGTCACGTCCATGCACGCGGCAGAGGGCGAGGGGATGGTCGAGGGGATCGTCTTCTGGGTCGGCCTGCTCGGCGTGCTCTACACCATGTTCGCGTGGTGGAAGGACGTGATTTCGGAGGCGGAACACAAGGGCGATCACACGCCGGTCGTGCAGCTGCATCACCGCTACGGCATGGTGCTGTTCATCGCGTCGGAGGTCATGTTCTTCGTCGCCTGGTTCTGGGCCTTCTTCAACGCCAGCCTGTTTCCGACAGACGCCATGGGCGGTCACTGGCCGCCGGAGGGGATCGAGGTCTTTGATCCCTGGCACCTGCCGTTCCTGAACACGGTCATCCTGCTGCTGTCCGGCACCACCGTGACCTGGGCGCATCACGCCCTTGTCTCCGGCGACCGCAAGGGGCTGGTGAACGGCCTGATCTGCACCGTGATCCTGGGTGCCCTCTTCAGCTGCGTGCAGGCCTACGAATATGCGCATGCGCCGTTCAGCTTCACCGGCGGCATCTATGGCTCGACCTTCTACATGGCGACCGGTTTCCACGGTTTCCACGTGCTTGTCGGGACGATCTTCCTGCTGATCTGCCTGATCCGGGCCATGCGCGGGCACTTCAAGACCGACCACCACTTCGGTTTCGAGGCGGCGGCCTGGTACTGGCATTTCGTTGATGCGGTCTGGCTGTTCCTGTTCTTCGCCATCTACTGGTGGGGCGGTTCAGGTGGCGTGGTCTACCACGGCTGATCCGTCATTCTTCTGACGATCAAGGGGGCCGCGTCGACGAAACCGTCGGCGCGGCCCCTTGCCTTTCTGAGCCTTTCCAGACGCCCACCCCAAACCCAGTCCAGCAATCCGAACAGGTCCGGCCATGAATGAATCCTATGTCTCCCCCTTTCGCGCAGGACTGACCGCCCGTTGCCCGCGATGCGGCGAAGGAAAGCTGTTCAGCGGTTACCTGGAGGTTGCCGACGCCTGCGACGTCTGCGAACTGGACTATTCCCACGTGAACTCCGGTGATGGCCCCGCCGTCTTCATCATCCTGATCATGGGCGCGGTCACCGTCACCCTCGCCCTGCTGGTGGAGGTCTGGTTCACGCCGCCGCTCTGGCTTCATGTGGTACTTTGGGGGCCATTCATCCTTGGTGGGTCACTGGCACTGCTGCGTCCCTTCAAGGCAACAATGATCGCGCTGCAGTTCAAGTACGCGGCATCGCAGGATGTCGATGTCGATTAGCCGCCGCCTCGGCGGACTGCCGCTCGTCAGCGTGATCCTGACCATCGCCGCGATCCTTGCCACATCCCTGTTCACCCTGCCGCCGCTGATCGATTACTGGGTCAGTCTGAGCCATGCCGGTTCGCCCGTGCAGGCACTGGTGCTCGACTGGCCGCGCCTCGGGCTGCTGACACTCGTCCCGGTCATGGCGGTCGGATTGCTGTCCTTCGTGCTGCTGACCGGTACGGAGGTCGACCGATGGCTCTATGCCTGTGTCAGTACATCCGTGCTGTCGGTCCTGTTCACCGGGCTGCAACTGGTGCGCCACGGGGAGAGCATGTTCGTCCACTCCGGTATCGCGACACAGCTTGTCTTTCAGGCGGAGGGCTGGCACGGCCTGGGTGTCCTGCTGGCGCTGCCCCTGGGTATCCTGACATCCCTGCTTGGCGTGCCGCGGTTCGCTGCCGCGCCCGGTAGCCGCATCGCCGCCTGGGTGCTGACGTGCTACTGGCTGTTTCTCACCATGCTCTGGCTGGCCGTGCTGCTTTCCTGGCGTGACCTGCAGTCCGCCTGACTCCGACACCGCCACACCGACCACCTGTCACGGAACCCGACAATTGCGATCCTTCCGCCCCTCCATCTGGCTGACCCTGGCCTGGTTCCCGTCCCTGATCATCCTGCTGGGGCTCGGCACCTGGCAGATGGAACGGCGCGCGTGGAAGCTGGACCTGATACACGACATCGACGCCCGGATGCACGACGCCCCCGTGCCCCTGCCCGAGACCATCCAGGACCCGTCCGCCTGGCGTTTCAGGTCGGTCAGCGTCAGTGGCCGCTTCCTGCATGAGGCGGAGGCGCATCGCGTCGCCCAGCCGCGACAGGGCACCAACGGCTACCAGGTCCTCACACCGCTGCTGCGCGAAAATGGCACCGCCGTCGTGGTGGACCGTGGCTGGATCCCGAAGGACCTGAAGGATCCTGCGTCACGCCCCGCCGGACAGGTGGAGGGGGAGGTGACGCTGACCGGCATTGTCCGCCTGAAGGGCGAGCAGACCATGTTCGTGCCTGACAATGATCTGGAGACCAACATCTGGTTCTTCGTCGACCTAGAGGCCATGCAGGCCCGTGCCGGTGTGCCGCTGCAACAGGTCTATCTGGTCCAGAGCAGCAGCGAACTGGCCTGGCCTGACGCGGCACCGCCGTCGTTCAGCCTGCGCAACAACCATCTGGAATATGCCTTCACCTGGTACAGCATGGCCGTGATCATGACCGTCATCTACGCGATGATGGGCTTCGCGCGCGGGCGGGAGAGAAGATCGGAATGACCACCATGCAGACAGACGCCCTGGCCAGCCTGAAGGACCGCTTCCGCCGCCGCAGCCTGATCGAGGATGCGCTGGCCATGCTCTACTGGGACCGCTCCACCCTGATGCCGGACGGTGCCGCGGACGCCCGCACCGACCAGATCGCCGAACTGACCCGCATGGCCCGCGAGATCCTGGTCGCCACCGAGACCTCGGACCTGCTGGATCAGGCAGAACAGGTATCGGCAAGCCTGGCCCCCCTGGATGCGCGCGATCTGCATCTGATGCGACGGGCCTTCCTGCTGGAGACCGCTGTTCCGGCCGATCTTGTGGAAGCCGCCCAGCGTGCCGGCGCGCGCTCTGAAATGGCCTGGCGGCAGAACCGTGCCGCCAATGACTTTGCCGCGCAGCAGCCGTTCCTGCAGGAAGTCATCCGCCTGACGCAGGAAACGGCAAAGGTGCGTGGCGCGGCCATGGGGCTCGCCCCCTACGACGCACAACTGGAACTGTTCGAGCCCGGTCTGCGCGACGCGGACGTCGCGCCGGTCTTCGCTGACCTGAAGAGCTGGCTGCCGGACATGGTGCAGCAGATCCTTGACCGTCAGGCACAGGCTCCGGAGCCGATGCAGCCGAAAGGCCCCTTCCCCGTCGCCATGCAGAAGGAACTGGGAGAGAGCTTCATGCGCGCACTGGGATTCGACTTCACGCGCGGCCGTCTGGACGAGAGCCTGCACCCCTTCACCGGCGGCATTCCCGACGACAGCCGTCTGACCACGCGCTATTCGACCGACGGTTTCGCGGAGGCCATGATGGGCATCCTGCACGAGACCGGACATGCGCTCTACGAACAGGGCCTGCCGGTCGCGCACCGCCATCGCATGGTGGGCCGTTCAGGCGGCATGGCGCTGCACGAGAGCCAGTCCCTGATCATCGAGATGCAGCTCTGCCGGGGACCTGCGTTCCTCGACCACGCCCTGCCCCTGATCCGTCAGACGTTCGGTGACCAGCCCGCGCTGGAGACCGCGAACTTCAACCGGCTGACCACCCGGGTCGAGCGCGGTCTGATCCGGGTCGATGCGGATGAGACAACCTATCCGCTGCACATCATCCTGCGACACGGCATCGAGAAGGCGCTGCTTTCGGGCGATCTCGCGATTGCCGACCTGCCCGGCGCCTGGAATGACGGCATGGCCTGCATCGTGGGGATCAGGCCCGCCGACGACCGCAATGGCTGTCTGCAGGACATCCACTGGATGGACGGGGCCATCGGCTACTTCCCGACCTACACGCTGGGGGCACTGGCCGCGGCGCAACTGATGGCGGCCATGCGTACCGCCCTGCCCGATCTCGACAGTCAGGTGCGCGCAGGCGACTTCTCGCAGTTGCTGGGCTGGCTCCGCGCGCATGTCCACACACGCGGCCTGGACGCCACGACCGGAGAGATCATCAGCGACGCCACGGGCGGTCCACTGGCCACCGATGCCTTCCGGACGCACCTGCAGGCCCGTTACCTGAACTGATCGCGGTTCAGAGCCGGGGCATAATCTGCTCGGCGAACTCGCGAAAGTTCTCCCGCATGAAGGCACGCGGCGGCAACAGCGTGACTTCCTTCAGTCCGGCTGCCTGCAACTGTCCGATCCGCTCCACGATCTCATCCGGCTCCCCGACCAGACCACCGGCAATGCGGATCATGTCCGGCGTGATGAAACGCCGTTCCTCCGGCGGGCAGAAGGCACAGTGGCCACGGTGCAGCATCTGGTGGCGGCGTTCGGCGGGCATGCTGGTCTCGACATAGGTGCGATAATCCTCCCAGACGCCGCGTACCCGCGAGGAGACGAAATCGTCCCGGCCCCATTCCTGATAGAGCTCGTACCAGTAGTGCAGGGTCGAGACGACGGCTGAGTCTACATGGTCGATCACCCGCTCGCTCTCCAGCGTCTCGCCCGGCTTCAGGACGCAGGCGAATGTCAGCGCCGCCACGTGGAAGTCGTCCGTGACCTCACGTCCGGCTTCCGCCGCACCTTCCCGGATGGTATCGAGATTGCGTGCCAGAACCCCCAGCGGTTCATTGCCCGCACAGATGCGGCCATCGCCATAGGCCCCGGCGGCCTTCAGCGCCTTCGGGCCGTTGGCTCCGACATAGATCGGCACCGGATCATCCAGGTTCAGGCATTCCAGTTCCCGGTCGAGAAAGCGGATCGGCCGGGTCTCGCCGTTCAGTTCGTGCTCGACCTCTTCCCCCTGCAGCAGGCCGCGCACGACCCGCAGGTAGTCGCGGAATGCCTTCGCCTTCACGGGACGCGCGCCCATGACCCGCATGGCGGTGTGCCCCGTGCCGATGCCGAGGAACGTCCGCCCCGGTGCGAGCCTGTTGATGGAGGCGATGGAGTGGGCCGTGACGGGGGCCAGGCGCGTACCCGCGATGGCAACTCCGGTCCCCAGCCTGATCCGGCTAGTGTGATGCGCCGCCAGCGCCAGCGTGGCATAGGCATCCGACCAGATCATCTGGCTGTCCGGTGCCCAGCCATGATCGAACCCGAGGTTCTCCATCTCCGGAAATATCTGCCAGTCGTCGATCTTCGTCGCGACCATTCCGCCGATCTTCATGTTTTTCCTCCCTCGCTCCCTTCCCCGACTCTGCGACGGGGCGCTAGTGTCTGGCAATCGTCAGCAAGAGAATTCAGCCATGCCCATCGCCAACGCTCTCACCTTCCCGGCACTCATGCCCGCAGGATATGACCACCTGCCCAGCGAACCGCAGTTCGATGCGGCCCGTCATCTGGCGCTGGAACGGCCCGAGTCCCGGATCGGCCTTGCGGATCTTGGCTACGAGGAGGCAGAGATCGCCACCTGCCCGTCCGACCTCGCCATCACATCGCCGTTCCGGGTGCTGAGCGACGAGGGCGCGGCTTGCCTGCTGGAGGTGGCGCGGCAACTGGCGCCCTTCGCCACCTCGGTGCAACGGATCGAGCGGATGGTCCGGGGCGGCACCTACCGCTCGCGCTTCCTGCGCGACCTCTGCCAGTCGCCGGATGTGAACGCCTTCCTGTCGAAGGTCTTCGGTGCGCCGCTGCTGCCGCACACCATCCCGCACCAGCTTGGCCACCTGAACTTCAACCCGACCCAGGTCGGGCGGAACGTGGACAAGTGGCACACCGACACGTTGCGCATCGACTATGTGATGTTCGTGACCGACCCGCGCGCCGTCCAGGGCGGGGAGTTCCAGTATTTCAACGGCACGAAGCACGAGATGAAGGCGCTGGCGGAGGCCGGGAAACCGATCCCGGCCGGCCGGATCGTCTCCCCCGCCCTGCCCGGCCCCGGCTATGCCGTGCTGCAGCAGGGCAATATGGTGGTGCACCGGGCCAAGGGGCTGCGGGAGGCGGCGGAGCGCATCACCATGGTGAACGGATATGTCCCGGCGGAGATCGGCTTTCCCGACTTCACCCGCTACGACCAGCTCTATCTCGCCGACCCGCACCATGTGGTGACCGAGGAATATGCCCGTCACGTGGCCTGGATGGGACGGGAGATGCTGACCCACCGCATCGACAACCCCGCTTTCGCTGATGACCGGGGCAGCGAGGCGGCGAGGTTCGAGCAACTCGCAGCCCTGTTCTCGGGCGCGGCGGAACAGATCCGCAATGCGGGAACGGCAACGGAAGAGCATTTCGGCGACGGGGAGTAGGGTCGGAAAGGGTCCTGAGGCGGAGGGACGCCCGGTCGTTCCTCTCCGCTACTTCTGTTTCTCTATGTCGCTCGCAGTACCGATTCTCAAGCCAGTTCGCGCACCCCTGAGTGGCACTTCTGGATGCCCGGATCAAGTCCGGGCAAGACGTTGGTGGTGCGGGGTGGCAGTTAGTTCACCTGTACCCATACACTCATTGACGTCGCTCGCGGACTCGATCCGCGAGCCCAGTTGCCCACGCCCGAGCGGCACACCTGGATAACCGGATCGAACCCGAGAACAAGACTCGGTCATGAGTCTGGCAGGATCTTCGCCTTGTGACCCCCAAAGAAAAGAGCCGCGCCCGGTTTCCCGGACGCGGCCCCTTCATGTCGAGACTGAATGGTCCCGGACGGATGATTACATCATGCCGCCCATGCCACCCATGCCGCCCATGTCAGGCATGCCGCCGCCACCGGCGCCGCCCTTGTCTTCCGGCAGATCGGCGACCATGGCTTCGGTCGTGATCAGCAGGCCGGCGATGGAGGCCGCGTCCTGCAGTGCGGTACGGACAACCTTGGTCGGGTCGATGACACCGGCCTTGACCAGGTTCTCGTACTTCTCCGACTGGGCATTGAAGCCGAAGTCGTTGTCGTTCTGGTCCAACAGCTTGCCGGCCACAACGGCACCATCGACACCGGAGTTCTCCGCGATCTGGCGGGCCGGAGCCTGCAGCGCACGGCGGACGATCTCGATACCGACCTTCTGGTCGGCATTGTCGCCTTCCAGGCCTTCGAGGGCACGGACGGAGTACAGCAGGGCGGTACCGCCACCGGGGACGATGCCTTCTTCAACGGCTGCGCGGGTTGCGTGCAGGGCGTCGTCAACGCGATCCTTGCGCTCCTTCACCTCGACTTCGGTCGCACCGCCAACCTTGATCACGGCAACACCGCCGGCCAGCTTGGCCAGGCGTTCCTGCAGCTTCTCACGGTCGTAATCGGAGGTGGTCTCCTCGGTCTGGCGACGGATCTGGCCACAGCGTGCCTGGATGTCGTCCTTGTCACCGGAGCCATCGATGATGGTGGTGTCTTCCTTGTTGATCTGGACCTTGTCGGCCTGACCCAGCATTTCCAGCGTGATGGTCTCGAGCTTGATGCCGAGATCTTCGGAGATCACCTGGCCGCCGGTCAGGATGGCGATGTCTTCCAGCATGGCCTTGCGACGATCGCCGAAGCCCGGTGCCTTGACGGCAGCGATCTTCAGGCCGCCACGCAGCTTGTTGACGACCAGGGTGGCCAGCGCTTCGCCCTCGACATCCTCTGCGATGATCAGCAGCGGACGCTGGGACTGAACGACGGCTTCCAGGATCGGCAGCATCGGCTGCAGGCTGGACAGCTTCTTCTCGTGCAGCAGGATGTAGGGCTTCTCCAGCTCCACGGTCATCTTGTCGGCGTTGGTCACGAAGTACGGCGACAGGTAGCCGCGGTCGAACTGCATGCCTTCGACGACGTCCAGCTCGGTCTCCAGGCCCTTGGCCTCCTCAACCGTGATGACGCCTTCCTTGCCGACCTTCTCCATCGCCTCGGCAATGATGCGGCCGATCTCGGCCTCGCCATTGGCGGAGATGGTGCCGACCTGCGCGACCTGATCGTTGGAGGTCACCGAGGTCGAGCGGGTCTTCAGGTCAGCCACGACAGCGGCAACAGCCGTGTCGACGCCGCGCTTCAGATCCATCGGGTTCATGCCGGCGGCAACCGACTTCAGACCCTCGCGCACGATGGCCTGGGCCAGCACGGTCGCGGTGGTGGTGCCGTCACCGGCTTCGTCGTTGGTCCGGGAAGCCACTTCGCGCACCATCTGCGCGCCCATGTTCTCGAACTTGTCCTTCAGCTCGATTTCCTTCGCAACCGTCACACCGTCCTTGGTGATGCGCGGCGAGCCGAAGGATTTCTCGATGACGACGTTACGACCCTTGGGGCCGAGGGTGACCTTCACCGCATCGGCCAGGATATCGACGCCGCGCAGCATCTTGGCGCGCGCATCGGTACCGAATTTGACGTCCTTGGAAGCCATGTGTTCCTGCTCCTTGTCTCAAGTTGCCGGCTCACCCGTAGGTGCGCCGGCGATCATCCTGTGTGTCGGGGGAGAGCGGCGAGAAGCCGGATCAGCCCTCGATGACACCCATGATGTCGGATTCCTTCATGATCAGCAGCTCTTCGCCGTCGATCTTGACCTCAGTGCCGGACCACTTGCCGAACAGGACGCGATCGCCTGCCTTCAGGTCCAGGGCAACGACTTCGCCCTTGTCGTTGCGCGCGCCATTGCCCACGGAGACGACTTCGCCTTCCATCGGCTTTTCCTTGGCGGTGTCGGGGATGATGATCCCACCAGCGGTCTTCTCTTCTGATTCGAGGCGGCGAACCACCACGCGGTCGTGCAGAGGCCTGAAGCCCATCGTCTGTACCCTCCCTCGGATTGGATACTGTGTGTCCTGAGTGTCGTTAGCACTCACATCGATTGAGTGCTAACAGCAGTGCGGACTTAAGAAGCCCGGGCATTCCTGTCAACGGATTTGGTGAAAAAATTCGCGCACCGTGCAAATTCGCCTGCCCCGGGAACGTGTCTCCAACGTTCGGCCTGTGGTCACATCCCGAACGTGTAGGTGAGGAACAGGCCGCCAGCAAACTGATCGGCAGACCCGCGCTGCTGCACGAGCGATGAACCGGCGGCGTCCCCTGCCAGTCGATCATACCCGGCAAACCATGTGACGGAGAGATCCCGGGTCACCGGATACATGACAGCACCCCCGAGACCATACGAAAGCAGACCGCCTTCCGCATCGAATGGCGTCAGGCCGGAGGCGGCCGACTGGGCGGCATTCACGTCGAAATATGTGCTCATGTAATTCGAGTCGGCGAAGGCCATCTGCGGCCCGAAGGACACGAAGACCGCACTGCGGCCCAGCCTGAAGGGCTTGCTGTAGCGGAGCTCCAGATTTCCGACCAGACCTTCATGACCGCCAATGCCCTGGCGCAGCTCCAGCTTGCCGGAGACATTGCCGACCGAATATTCGACGAAGCCGCCGAGTTCCACCGTCCCGTCGACATCGCCCAGCCCGACAAGGTCGTTGGTCCTGCCGCCCGCGATTCTCAGCGGCTGGTCGCCATCCTCTTCACGTCCGAAGTCGTACTTCGCAACCGGACCAACGCGCCACCCGCCGGATTTGATCAGATTGTATCCAACGCCCTCCCCCAGCGAGGCAAAGAACAGATCCTTGTAGGTCACCCTCACATTCGGAACCGCACTGGCAGCATAGGCGTCGTCGCCGAGATACAGGGGACCGGTGATCACCCCCGCACCAACGGAGATCTGCCAGTCGCTTTCCCCCTCACCCGGATTGCCCTGCTCCTGCGCCCGCACGATCTGTGGAACGGCAACGGCGAGCGCAAGCGCCAATACCACCGGTGTGGTTCGTCTGGTCATCTGGCTATCCGTTTGATGGCGTATCGTAAGGGGGTATCGCTGACTGGCCCGGATATGGGGCATGCCAGGCGATCTGCAAGGCGAAAAACCAGCAAATTCAATGTTGTCCGCTGTTCCGAGCCAGAAAGGCCTGGATGGCCGTATCAGCGGCACCGATGTGCTCCGGTTCCTTCCACTGCTCGATCAGCGTCGCATTCGGGGCAATTTCGGCAATCCGCCGGGAGGTGAATTCCGGGTGGTAGACATCTTTCCCCATCAGCACCAGCAGCGGTATGCGGCACCGCGCGACGTCCGCCTCCGTCTTGTTGAACAGCAGATCCGTACTGCCGAACATCGCGTCGCGAAACCCCGTCCAGACCACGTCACTCACATCAGGCTGTTCCGTCCGCTTCTCCTCCGCCCAGTCACCGAACATGTCGAGGAAGGTCTGGTGGTTGTCGGCGCAGCCGATGGGTTGCAGCATCACGCCGGAGGCCAGACGCTGCGGCACCGCATCCGCCAGCGCCATGATGTAGGAGCCACCGATGCACATGCCGACGGCATGGAACCGGTCCACACCCAGGTGGTCGAGCAGCGCCACCTGATCCGCGGTGTAGGTCTGCCAGCCATCCGCCGCCGTGATCGGAGCGGTCGACTGTCCGGCGTGGCGCTGGTCCATGGCAATGACCTGATAGTGCGGCGACAGGCGCGTGATCGCATCCCATGGCGCCTTGCCCCAATAGGGTATGGACGAGCGCATGCCGCCCGATGCCAGCAGCAGCACGGGAAACCCCACCCCATGCACCTCATAGTAGATTCGGGCATCGTCGCGTTCCAGAAAGGGCATGTCCGATCCTCCTCGGTCTCTTCGTTCAGGCTGCCCGGCGGGGGCGTTTGTCCGGAGCCGCAATATCGTCGGATCGTCCGGTTGCTGGCAAGATCGCAGCAGGGTGGCCCCGACCGCACACGATCAGTTGGCCAGCTTGCCGACGGTGGCACGGCCCGATGTCATGACCAGTGCGACGCCCACCGCCGCCACTGCCATCCCTGCCAGTGCAACCGGGCCAAAGGGCTCGTCGAGAATGATCCAGGCCAGAAGCGCCGCACTGGGCGGCACCAGAAAGAACCAGCCGGTCACCCGCGACGCTTCCCCGCGCTGGATCATCATGGTGAGCAGGATCATGGTGAACAGCGACATGACGACGACGATATAGCCCAGGGAAGCGATGAAGGTTGGCGTCCAGTTGATGGTCCCATCCTCGAACAGCCAACCGATGGGTGTAAGCAGCACCGCCGCGACCAGGAACTGGATAGCGGTGCCGCTGCGCGGATCCATCGTCCGGCAGAACTTCTTCTGGTAGAGCGTGCCGAAGGTAATGCCCAGCAGCCCCAGGAACGCCCAGGCCACACCCTCGGCACTGCCAAGGCCTGCCCCCAGCTTGTGGGAGACCACCAGCCCGACACCGGTCAGGCCCAGCGCGAGCCCCAGCCATTGTCGCGGCGAAACCCGCTCCCCCAGCAGAGGTCCGGCGAGTACGGCGGTGATGACCGGTTGCAGGCAGACAATCAGTGCCGCGGTACCAGCCCCGACCCCTCGCCCGAGGGCCAGCCAGGATCCGGCGAAGTAGATCGCCTGCAACATCACCCCGGCGATCATGACGTGCCCCAGCTCACGCCGGGACCGTGGCCAGGGCGCCCGCATGGCCAGCGCCAGCCCCGCCATCAGGATCGCAACGATCCAGTAGCGCAGGCTGAGGTATGTCAGGGGTTCCGCATCCGCGAGTCCGGCCTTGGCGGCAATGAAGCCACTGCTCCAGAGCAGCACGAACAGTGCAGGCGCGAACCTCAGCATGAGGTCATTGCGGTCGGCGGATGGAGGTTCGTGCATGTCTGCGGGCCGGCCACGTGTCTGGGGACCACATGCTAGCGGGGCCGGGCGGACGGGTAAGCAGAAAATTGCCCCTGCCCCGACGACCCGCGCGGCCCATGCGGCATGGTGTGGCGCGCGCGGGACACGTCGTCAGGACGGGACGAAGCTAGCGCCTGCCGGACGGCCCCGGATTGCCGTCGCGCCAGCTCGAAGTCGACTTGCAGCGACGACAGATGCGTTCTCCGAAGCCCGAACTGTCGAACTTCTCCTGACAGCGCAGGCAGGATCGTGTCTTCGCGACGTCGGCATTGGCGCGTGGCAGGGGCGCGTGGCCCCCGAAAACTTCAGGTTCTTTGCCGGTATGGCGTATCATGCAGTCTCCAGACACTGGTTTCGATAACTTGAGGAAGGGGCGGACGTGAAGGGCCAGTCGTGTCGAACGACCTTGGTGATGTCGGGTGAATTCATCGCGCGCATCAGGGCACCGTAGTTCATCTGGAAACTCACTTCGCTGCCGACGCTCAAAGCGGAATTCACTGCCCGGATGACCAAGTGGTCACTGGTGGCCCCGACAAACGCCACTCCCTCCGGCATTTCGAGTCCTGTCACATCGGTATCCTGCTGCCCGATCGCAAGCAGTGATCGGGGACAATGGTCATTGTCCGGCACCAGACGAAGTCCCCGCCAAGCAGGATCCGCAACGGCAAGCGATCCCGAAGTCGCCTTGACCTTGGACTCGATCACCTCCGCAATCAGCGTGAAGGCGTCGGTGTGGAGTCCATCGATACGGATACCTGAAAGGGGGTCAACGCCAAGAAGGATTGCTTCGCCCAACCGCAGATCATTGACCCGTGACAGTTCGCGACTTGCAAGGGCCCACGGCAGGTTGGCCGAATTGCCGCCGGAAACAGTGTCCAGCTTGCATCCCGTCGCGCCTTCGATGTCCGTTGCGATGGCCGAGAAACGCGCCATCGTGACGGCGTCAGGCGCGACACCACCGAGGCAGGCGAAGTTCGCGCCAATGCCCTTTAGGGAAACACCGGTCGTGGCAAGCACATCCCGGGCGAACGCTGTCAGGTCGGCCGACATGATCCCCTCGCGCATGTCGCCCATCTCGACCATCAGTACGATACCGTGAATCTTTCCCGTCTTGCGCGCAGCCGCAGCAAGGCACATGACGACCTCGATTTCGGTGTTGTAGCTGGTGACACAATCTTGGCTGACCAGCTCGGCCTGACTCTTCATCGGTGTCCGGATCATCGCAATGGGACACGTCATGCCCGCGCCGAGCAACCGCACGACATTGGTGATCCGTGACTCAGCCAATCCGGTGGCGCCCCCGTCCAGCATGGCCCTGGCAACGGCAGGGTGACCGCAGACAGCCTTGGTCACGCCTGTCACCCCGATGCCGTGTGCACGCAACTGTGTGACGATGTGACGTGTGTTGTACTGGATCTTTCCCAATTCGATCTCGATGCGCGGTGCCGTCATGCCATGGCCATGGCGGGCGCAGTGCGCAGTTCCGGAAATGCCGACAGCACCATCTCCGCGAGTTCCATCGCGGGGCGGCTCAACGCATCGGTCACGGGAATGCACAGTTCACTCTGGTAGCTGATGATGGCTGACCCGATATCGCTGTCGGTCATATCCTCGTGATTGATCGTCATGCCGATCACTCTGGTATCGGAGAACGCCTCGATCAGGGCGATCTCGTCACGTGGGTCGGGCATCGGCATCGTCGGAAAGTCACAGCGATGGGCGCGTCGGGGAGCATGCTGCAGGATGACCGCCTGCGGCTGGCTGCCGCGAAGGATGAACGCGGATGTGCAGAAGGCCGGGTGGCTCAACGCGCCCTGGCCCTCGATCAGGATAACGTCCGGCCGCTCGTTGACCGAGGCGGCGACAACTGCCCGCTCCAGTTCTCCGCAACAATATTGTGGCGGCACGGCGTCCAGCGCGACGCCGTAGCGCGCGCCCTGCATCAGACCCGTCTGGCCCGTTCCCACCACCACGGTGCGGATGCCGTGGTCGTTCAGGGCATCGGAGAGGACGGTCGCTGTTGTCCGCTTTCCGATTGCGCAATCCGTGCCCAGCACGGCAATGCGAATAGCCTCAACGTCGCCAACGCTGCCGTCGAACAGACGCATGTCCTTGACCGGGCGCGGCCTGCGGACGTCCCGGATGGCCACGCCATGAGAACGTGCTGCGGTGGCGATCTCGTCATCGTCGCCCAGATACTCGTGCAGACCGCTGACGATGTTCATGCCCCGCGTGATTGCCGCAAGCACCACGGCGCGATCCTTCGGCGACAGCTTTCCGTTGGCCGGTGCCATGCCGTAAATGAAGGTGTCGGGAACCAGTACCTCCTCGCCCAGCGCCGACCCGAGGTCGCGGTGGACCGGGATCTGGTTGGCGAGATGCCCAAGGATCTGACCACTGTCACGCCCGTCGTTATCACTGTCGATCACCGAGACAATGCGATACTTTTCCGAATGCCGGACAAGGCCATTGGCGGTCTTGCCGTCGATCTTCCCGAAATTTCCTTCGCAGTAGACGATTGCCGTGGGTGCTGATCCTGCCGGAACGTCGCTTGCTTGTCCGAGATCGACTGGGCGTTGGGTCTGCATGAGTGGTCCTTCTGGATAACATAATGGGATGGTCCACCGAAACTTTTGGTGACCCTGATGGACCCCTCGCACCTGGGATCCTGCGGTCTGGAGGATGAGGGGAAGTGCACCCGCGCCGATACATCGGGACGTGGCTTCAGAATCACGAATACTCCTGCCCGACAGCGGTCATCGGGCGCGGCGTGCGCGCTCAACGTCCGACGCTCACGTGCGGACCTGCGCGTTTCGCGACAAGCGTCTCGTTCTCCCGACGGCAGGTGCCGTAATTGTGCCTACTGGTGTCCCCGAGATCGGCAGGACCGGCGTCGGACGTGCCTTGCACACGCCCGACGCTGATCGGTCATCGCTATCTCAGGACGCGTCGAGATTCAGGCCTTCGACGCAGGCACGCGCCAGATTGACATCAGGTGAGTCGCTTCCCGGAGGCGTGGCCCAACCAGCTTCCATCACTGCCTTGTACCGGCTGTAGCCGACCGACTGGCTGATGGTCAGCACCTTGGCTTCCCGATCCGGATCGGCAGCAGCCGTATTGTGACAGACCGGCACCAGAGCGGCGACGACCTGGTCAGCGGCCATCGAATGCGCCATCTCGTTCGCCTTGCTGCCGGTCATCCAGCCGCCCGCGGAAAAGCCCACGATGGAGACGATGACACCGCCCACGATTGCGCCGTAGATGCCGGGTTTCGTCCATACGGGAAAATTCACTGTCGTTCCTCCGGCGGGGGAAGCGCCGCCTGCGCTATGATTGATCCTGTTCGAATTCACCTGCGCCCGCGTCCATCCTCATCAGGGTCGGACCGGCCCGCAGGGCACAGTCCCGGCCTGAACCGGCCCCGACACGGCATGGATTCCGCCTCGGTACCTGCAGTCACACGGTCGATTTCGCAGATTTTCGTCCGGCGGGATTCCCGATCACCTGTGAGCGATGGCCCCGCCATTCAGCCAATGTAGATTGCTTGATTTCACACGAACAACTGCACGGCAGATGCTTCTTCTACTTGATATTCATTGAAATGTCATCAGATATTTCGCAGAAGCGGAAGTCAGTGATTTTTCACTATGTTTTTATTATCGGTCCGGCAGGCAATATTTTTCGACGGAATTCAGCATTATTTTCTTTTCCATTTTCCGGATTGAAACAGGAAGTGCCAGGGTCTCACTCTGATTCCGGGAACCGGGCGACATTCACACCCGTTGAATCTGTCGCGATGCCAGGTTCCTACCCTACCTGACCACGATCAGGGATCGGCAGACCGGAACCGGTTTGCCTCCCCCTCACCGCACAAGTCAGTTCACGGCTGCGTCCGGAGCGCAATACCGCCGCATTCTCCCGGCGGTCAGCCCTTCAAGCGTCGCGCCGCCTGCCGCAGCACGTCCCGGTCGCCACGCTGCCAGGTCACCGTCAGGCTGTAGCGGCTGATCCGCCAGCCCTCTGCACGGCGAATCAGGTCGACGTCGTAATAGCCGCCGATCAGATAGTCCGGTTCCCCCCGCGCGCCGGACAGATGGTGCATCGCCTGCAGGTAGGCCGTCAGATGCGCCCGGTCCCCATCGATGCGGTGGACATGGTTGCCGGTCAGATGCTGCGTCGAGGTCAGCCCCCCGACTGTCCCGCGCATGATCTCGATCCAGTCCGCCCGCGCGCCCGACCATGGCTTGCCGCCAAGGGTCGTGAAGTCGCTTTCCACAGTCTCGTCGAAGACCTGCTCCAGCAGCCCCAGATCCTTCATGTCGATCGCCGTCGCATAGCGATGCATCACATCGCTGATCGCGAAACGGTCAGCGATGGTCCTGAGTTCAGTGTCTGTCATGGTGTCCTCCCCAATAGTCCGTACAGACTACAGCCATTTCATGGCGCGGGATCCCCCTGATGGTTCGGGACAGAACTTCACCATGTTGCGGCTCATGCAGGCTTCTCGAGGACGACCAGCTTGGTCATGGCGGGAATGAGGCTTTGCCCGCCGTCGGTCCCGAAGCCGATCTCGCGGCCCTTCGCGATCAGCCAGCCCACGGACAGTGAGCGCGCCTCCGGCGTGAATGCCATGTGCTGGAGCTGCCAGAGCGCCGCCAGGGCCGGGCCGGAGCGGTCTTCCTCCACCATGAAATCATGGATCAGCAGCTTGCCACCGGGTGCCAGCGCGGCATAGGCCTTCTCCAGCAGGGTCGCGACCGCGTCACCCGGAACACCACTCAACAGGTAGGACATCAGGATGGCATCCTGATCGCCCGGCCAGGCGACCTCCACCGCATTGCCCGGGATGTAGCGGACGCGGTCAACCAGATCGGCCTCCGCAATGAAGCGCCAGCCGATCTCCGCCACGTTCGGGAAGTCGATGATGGTCGAGTGCAGGTCCGTGTAGGCCTTGCACAGGCTGATCGTCATGGCCCCGGTGCCGCCGCCGACGTCCAGCAGGCTGGTCGCGCCGGACAGATCCACCAGTCGCGCCAGCGTGCGCCCCGGACCGAGCGAGCCGGCATGCTGGCTCTCGGAATAGACCGACGCCTGCTCCTCATCCGCCATCCAGTGACGGTAGGACGCGATGGCATCGTCCGACAGGTCGTCCTTCATCACCGCGTTCAACTGCAGCAGGAACGGGTACATCTGCTGGTCGATCTGGTAGCGCAGGTAGTCACCGAAATCGTACTTCGAATGTTTCGACAGGAAATTTTCCGCCGCCGGGGAGTTCTGCAGACGCCGGTCGTCAGCCCAGGTCAGGATGCCGATGCTCGCTAGCGCCGTGGTCAGCATGACGATCCTGTTCACGGGTACGCCAGTGGCCCTGGCGAGCTCCTCCGGCGTCCTGGGTTCCCCCGTCAACTCCGTGAAGAGGTCGATGTGCAGCCCTGCGAAGAGAGCCTTGGACGCCATGAAGCTGAAAGCGATGGTCGAAAGTTCTTCGGCGGTTTCCACACATTGTGCGCTCTCCGCTGCCACATCGCTCGCATGCACGGTCATGTCCGAACTCCTACTGATTTTGCTGGTGCGAACAGCATAGTCAGATTGGTTTGCAGTGCAACATACGCCAGATGATAGAAAAACCCGGATAACGGGAATCGTTCGGCAAACATCAATACTTTTGATTGATACTACCACAATTCATTTCAACAGGTCCATTTATTCAAGACAATTCATTACAAATATTATTTTATTGATGTTTATTTTTCATTATTGTTTCTTGATAATTTGCAATATTAATTCAGCAATATTTCATAAAGAAAAATTCTCCGCACAATCAGACGGATTTCACAATTTTCTACTGTTCAAGCAAGATGCAAAGCTCGCCACCGCAGCCTTTCCGGCCCTGCAATCCTCCCATGCAACTGGCATTCATCAAGGCAGCAGAAGCATCTCCGCAGGATTTCCTCCCACATGAGAAAGGCCGCCCGCAGTTTCCTGCGGACGGCCCCTCTCTCGTCCCGGTCCTGACCCGGCTGCCGGGTCAGGCACAACCGATCGCGCGGATCAGTTCTTTGCCTTGTCCACCAGGGCCTTCTCGGAGATCCAGGGCATCATGGCGCGCAGCTTGCCGCCGACTTCCTCGATCGGGTGCGCAGCGTTGCGGGCGCGGGTGGCCTTGAAGGAGGTCTGGCTGACCTTGTTCTCAAGCATCCAGTTGCGGGTGAACTTGCCCGACTGGATGTCGTCCAGGACACGCTTCATTTCCGCCTTGGTCTCGGAGGTCACGATGCGCGGGCCGGTGACATACTCGCCGTACTCCGCCGTGTTGGAGATGGAGTAGTTCATGTTGGCGATGCCGCCCTCGTAGATCAGGTCGACGATCAGCTTCACTTCGTGCAGGCACTCGAAATAGGCCATTTCCGGCGCGTAACCGGCCTCGACCAGGGTTTCGAAACCGGCACGGATCAGCTCGACCAGACCACCGCAGAGGACAACCTGCTCACCGAACAGGTCGGTCTCGCACTCTTCCTGGAACGTGGTCTCGATGACGCCCGCACGACCACCGCCGATGGCGCTGGCATAGGACAGGGCCACTTCCAGCGCATTGCCGGAGGCGTCCTGATGCACGGCGACCAGGCAGGGCACACCGCCGCCACGCTGGTACTCGGAGCGCACGGTATGGCCCGGACCCTTCGGCGCGATCATGAAGACGTCCAGATCGGCGCGCGGCTCGATCAGGTTGAAGTGGATGTTCAGGCCGTGCGCGAAGCAGATCGCGGCACCTTCCTGCATGTTCGGACCCAGGTCATCACGGTAGAGATCACCCTGCAGCTCGTCCGGGGTCAGCACCATGACCACATCGGCCCAGGCGGCACCGGAAGCCGGATCCATCACATCAAAGCCGGCCCCTTCCGCCTTCGGGCGGCTGCCGGAGCCTTCGCGCAGCGCAATGCGAACATTCTTCGCACCGGAGTCGCGCAGGTTCATGGCATGGGCATGGCCCTGGCTGCCGTAGCCAACGACCAGGACGTTCTTCGCCTTGATCAGGTTCACGTCCGCATCACGGTCGTAGTAAACACGCATTGTTCAGGTCCTCCTCAGGGTCTCGGTTCATGGGCGCTGCTGTGCCGCAAGTGCGGCCCTGGCGCAACGCCGTATTTCGCGGGGCGCGCCAGCGCGCGCGGTTGATTCCTCAGATTTCGTCCGGGCCACGGCTGATGGCGGCGACGCCGGTGCGGCTCATGTCCACCAGTCCCAGAGGCCGCATCAGGTCGGCAAAGGCGTCGATCTTGGAGGCGGAGCCGGTGATCTCGAAGACGAAGCTGCGGTCGGTCGCATCGACGGCACGGGCGCGGAAGATGTCGGCGATTCGCAGGGCCTCCACCCGCTTCTCACCGGAGTTGCGCACCTTCAGCAGCGCCAGCTCCCGCTCGATATGCGGTCCCTGCACGGTCAGGTCGGCAACCCGGTGCACCGGCACCAGCCGGTCGAGCTGTGCCTTGATCTGCTCGATGATCATCGGCGTGCCGGTGGTGACGATGTTGATGCGGGAAATCCCGTTGTCGCGATCGACCTCCGACACCGTCAGGCTGTCGATGTTGTAGCCACGACCGGAAAACAGGCCGATGACCCGGGCCAGGACGCCGGACTCATTGTCGACCACGGCGGATATCGTGTGACGTTCTATGGTGTCTTGCATGTCGCTTCACGGTGTGGCGAAGGCGATTACCTGTCCGGCATCCCCTTCGCGCGACCGTCCCTCCTGAGAGATAGAGTTCGTTGCGGTTCCGGCTCAGACGAGTGCCAGTCCCTGATCGGTGGCCTGGGGTGACTCCGCGCCCGCTTCGTTCCCCAGGATCATTTCGTTGTGTGCGGCCCCGGACGGCACCATCGGGTACACGTTCTCGGCCGGATCAACGCGAACATCGGCGATGACGGGCCGGTCCACGGCAATCATCTCGTCGATCAGGCTGTCCATCTCGTCCGGCGTTTCCGCCTTCAGGCCCACCGCACCGAAGCTCTCGGCCAGCTTCACGAAGTCCGGCAGGCTCTCCACGTAGCTCTCCGAATAGCGCTTGCCGTGCATCAGTTCCTGCCACTGGCGGACCATGCCCATCCACTGGTTGTTCAGGATGAAGATCTTCACAGGCAGCTTGTACTGCGCCAGCGTCGACATTTCCTGAATGTTCATCATGATCGAGGCTTCACCGGCGATATCGACCACCAGCTTGTCAGGGTGCGCGATCTGCGCGCCCATCGCCGCCGGCAGGCCGTAGCCCATGGTGCCGAGCCCGCCGGAGGTCATCCAGCGGTTCGGGCTTTCGAACTTGAAGAGCTGTGCCGCCCACATCTGATGCTGACCGACCTCCGTCGTGATGTAGGGGTCGCGGTCCTTGATCTTCTCGTACAGGGCCTCGACCGCACGCTGCGGCTTGATCAGCTTGTCGGTCTGTTCGTAGGCGAAGCTGTTGCGCGCCCGCCAGATGTCGATCTGACGCCACCAGGGCTCGATCCGGGCCGGATCGACCTGACGCGCGCCCGCCTTCCAGATGCGGATCATGTCTTCCAGGATGTGTGCCGCGTCGCCGATGATCGGCAGGTCCACCCGCACGTTCTTGTTGATCGAACTCGGATCGATGTCGATGTGGATCTTCTTCGACTTCGGCGAGAAGGCATCCAGACGCCCGGTCACCCGGTCATCGAAGCGCGCGCCGATGCAGATCATCACGTCACAGTCGTGCATGGCCCAGTTGGCCTCATACGACCCGTGCATGCCCAGCATGCCGAGATACTGCCGGTCCGACGCCGGATAGCCGCCCAGTCCCATCAGCGTGTTGGTGATGGGATAGCCGGTCATGCGCACGAACTGGGTCAGCAGCGCGGATGCCTTCGGCCCCGCATTGATGATGCCGCCGCCGGTATAGAAGATCGGCCGTTCCGCATTGGCGATCATCTCCACGGCTTCCCGGATCTTCTCCAGGTCACCCTTCACCCGCGGACGGTAGGTCTTGTGGCGCACCTTCTCCGGCGCCGTGTAGTCGGCGGTGTTGATCTGCACATCCTTCGGGATGTCGATGACCACCGGGCCGGGACGGCCATTGGTGGCAACGTAGAAGCCTTCATGGACCACCCGCGCCAGATCAGCCGTGTCCCGGACCAGATAGTTGTGCTTGGTGCAGGGGCGGGTGATGCCGGTGGTGTCGCATTCCTGGAACGCGTCGTTGCCGATCATGTGGGTCGCGACCTGCCCGGTCAGGCAGACGACGGGAATGGAATCCATCAGCGCGTCGGTCAGTCCGGTAACCGCATTGGTGGCACCGGGGCCGGAGGTGACGAGAACGACACCCGGCTTCCCCGTGGAGCGGGCATAGCCCTCCGCCGCATGAACCGCGCCGCCTTCCTGACGGACCAGGATGTGGCGAATGGAGTTCTGCTTGAACAGCGCATCGTAAATCGGCAGTACCGCGCCGCCAGGATACCCGAAGATGGTATCTACACCCTGATCGGTCAGTGCCTTGATCAGGATTTCCGCGCCGGTCATTGCGTTGTTCGACATGATACGCCTCGTTGCCTTGTCTGTTCCCCGGACGGGGGAGCAGTTCCTCGTTCCTCAAAATGAACAGCCCGTCACGCGCACGCGTCGCCTGAACTGGCCATTTCAACCCGGAAACGGCGCGACCGGTCAGAGGTCATCTCAGAGGGCCATCAGTTACAGAATACGCGCGGCGAACCGGGCGGCGCGAAACATAGGCAAGGGCTACCCCCCGGTCAACAGAAATTCGCTTATTTTCGGAAAGATTTCCCCGAAAACACTTTCTGTTTGTTTCGTATTCGAGCAAATATCCGCAACGATCTGATGACGGAACCAGGTCCCCTGTCGCTTGGCATAGCGGCGCGTGGCAGTCTGGGCCTGCGTTCGCGCCTCTTCCAGGCTCAGGTCTCCGTCCAGATGGGCAATCAGGGCCGGCACGCCGAGCGCCTTCATCGCGGGCAGATCCGGGTCGAGGCCGCGCGCATGCAGGCGTGCCACCTCCGCCAGTGCCCCCTCCGCCAGCATGGCATCGAAACGTGCGTCACAGCGGGCATAGAGGCCGTCGCGCGGCGGGTCCAGGACAACCGTGAATGTCCGTGCCCGGACGGGTGGAACTCCCGGCATCTGTTGCCAGTCGGTCAGCGATCGTCCGGTCCCGCGCCAGACCTCCCAGGCGCGAACCAGGCGCTGGCTGTCGCCGGCATTCAACCGTTCGGCCGCCACCGGATCGACCGCCATCAATCGCTGCCGCACCCTCTCCCCGCCCTCGCGCGCCAGTATCTCCGTCGCCTCCTGCCGGAACGCAGGAGCGATGTCGGGGATCGGTGCAAGGCCTTGCAGCAATGCCCGGACATACAGGCCGGTCCCGCCACAGAGCACGGGCACCTGCCCTGCCGCGTGACATGCCGCGATCTCTGCTGCCGCGCGCGCGGACCAGAGCGCCGCGGAGCAGGCCTCCGCCGCATCCTGAAAGCCGTAGAGCCGATGCGGGGCCATGGCCTCCAGTTCCGGCTCCGGCCGGGCGGTCAGGATATGCAGGTCACGATAGACCTGCATGGAGTCGCAATTGATCACGACCCCGCCCAGTTCCGCAGCCACGCGGGCAGCCAGCGCCGACTTGCCGCTCGCCGTCGGGCCGAGTATCAGCAACAGGTCGCCAGACGAAACTGGCTGTTCCGGAGGGGTATCGTTCATGGAAATGGTTCTGACGCTGGTGGGCAATGCGCGTCAACCACTGACAGCGGCACAGGTCGCCGCCGTCCGCGCCGCAACGGACGCATCCGCCCCGGTTCACGAACTGGGGCCGGACGCCGTCGAGTTCCCCGTCGAGGTACGGCCCGCCGATGCATCGGAGCTGGAGCAGCGGGCCATTGATGCCCTTGACGGGGCAGCGGTCGATCTGGCTCTCACCGGCACCGGGAACCGGCGCAAGCGCCTGCTGATCGCCGACATGGACTCCACCATCATCACCGTCGAGTGCATTGACGAACTGGCCGACTTCGCAGGTGTGCGGGACGCGGTTTCCGGCATTACCGAACGCGCCATGCGCGGCGAGATCGATTTCGAGGACGCGCTGCTGGAACGTGTCGGACTGATGAAGGGTCTGCCGGAGTCAGTGCTGCAGCAGGCCTTCGACGACCGCGTCCGACTGACAGACGGGGCCGCTGTCCTGACACGGACGATGCGGGCCGGGGGGGGCCATGCGGCACTGGTGTCGGGGGGCTTCACGTTCTTCACCGAACGGGTGGCGCACCTGGCCGGGTTCGACGAACATCACGCCAACACGCTGCTGTTTCAGGACGGCCACCTGACCGGCGATGTCGGTCGCCCGATCCTGGGCCGACAGGCCAAGCTGGACCAGCTCAACCGCATCACGACGGAACTCGGGATCACCAACGAGGACGCGCTGGCGGTGGGCGACGGGGCCAATGACCTGGCCATGATCCAGGCCTCCGGTCTTGGTGTCGCCTTTCATGCAAAGCCGATGACGGCGGCGGCAGCGGGCGCGCGCGTACTGCATGGCGACCTGACGGTGCTGCTCTATTATCAGGGGATTCCATTCAGCGAATGGGCGACCTGACTGGGGGAGACACGGTCAATGACGGACGAGATCGAACGGGTGACCTATGCGGTCACCGACCGGGTGGCGGTGCTGACGATGCAGCATCCGCCGGTCAATGCCGTGGACATGGAACAGATCGGGGCGATCCATGCCGGTCTGAAGCGCGCCGATGCCGACCCGGATGTCGGCGCCATCGTGCTGACCAGCGCCGTCGATGGCTATTTCTGTGCCGGGATGGACCTGAAGATGGTGCAGCGCGGCGGTGTTGCGGCCTTCCGGCGCTTTCTGGAGACATTCTATCTCGAAACCCTGGACATCCAGCACCGTCTGACCAAGCCGACGATCACCGCGATCAATGGCACCGCCCTTGGCGCGGGGATGACACTCTCCATCACCAGCGACGTGCTGATTGCCGCCGATGATGCCCGGCTGGGCTATCCGGAGATCAATGTCGGGGTGCTGCCCGCCATCCACTTTGCCCACCTGCCCCGAATCGCGGGCCGCCACCGGGCCTTCGAATATCTCTTCACCGGGGACATGCTGCCGCCCGAGAGCCTGCGGGAGATCGGCGTGATCAACCATGTCGTTCCGGTCGCCGATGTGCTTCCGAAGGCCATGGAGATCGGGCGCAAGTTCGCCGCCAAGTCGCCCGCCATCATGGCCGTCGGTCGCCGCGCCTTCAGCCGGGCCAACGACCTCGACTACCGCCGCGATGTCGCCAACCAGGTTGAGATGATGTGCGCCCTGCTGGGCACCGAGGATGCGATGGAGGGTCTGACCGCCTTCACGGAGAAGCGCAAGCCGCGCTGGACCGGCAAATAGGCCGGGGGAAAGAGGACTCTCGCAAACGAACAATTCGGTAACCCGAACGGTCTTTGCTCGCTGGACAAGTCCCCGGGCATTTTGCACTCTGGCAAGAGAACTGGAAAACCAGTCATTGTTTGCTGCCTGACAGGGGCAGCCATATGGGAGGATACAAGAGGTGTTCAAACTTAGTTTGGGGCAGCGTTCGCGACGTGTGCTGACTGCCACTGCCGCAATCGCGCTGGCAGCGACGCTCGCCGTCAACAATGTTCACGCAGCATCACACAGCGGCGCGGTGAAGGGCGGCACCCTGATCGTCGGCGTCGAGACCGACTCGCGCGGCTTTGACGCGGTCAAGGGCGGTGTGCTTGGCGTCAGCGCCGGAACGGTCTCTCTGGCAGTCCACGACACGCTGCTGAAGTACAACGAGAAGACCAAGGAATTCGAACCCAATCTGGCAACCGCCTGGGAAGCGTCCGAGGACAACAAGAGCTGGACCGTTACCCTGCGCAAGGGCGTGAAGTTCCATGACGGCTCCGACTTCACCGCCAAGGATGTCGCGGACCATTTCAACCGCATCCTCGATCCGGCGAACAAGTCGCGCAGCCGGTCGTTCATCACGGCGATAACCGGTGTCGAGGCCATCGACGACCACACCGTCAAGTTCAACCTGGCACACCCCTGGCTGCCGCTGCTGGGCAACCTTGCGGCGCCGAGCATGATCGGGCTGATCCCGTCGAGTGCCAATGTCGCCGCCGACAAGCAAAACCGGGAGCCGATCGGTACCGGCCCGTTCATGTTCGACAGCTGGGCCGGTGGTGACCGCATCACCATCAAGCGGAACCCGAACTACTGGAACAAGGACGCGGTGCATCTCGACGAGATCGTCTTCCGTATCCTGCCCGATACCCAGGCCCGCTTTGCCAGCCTGCGTTCCGGCGAGATCGACCTGATCTGGACCGACCGCGGCAGTTCCATCGTGGAGGCGCAGAAAGACCCGAATCTCACCACTGTCGTTCGTGACGGCAAGGGTGCCGCGGTCACCTTCATCAATGCGTCCAAGCCGCCGCTGGATGACGCCCGCGTGCGCCAGGCCATTTCCCACGCCTGGAACCAGACTGCGCTCCTGAAGGTCACCTGGAAGGATACCCGTCCGTTCGCGGAACACCCGCTGGGTACCGAATCCAAGTGTGATGCCGGATATCGCCATTACGATCCGGCAAAGGCCAAGGCCCTGCTGGCTGACTATGGCAAGCCGGTGAAGATCAGCATGATCCACACCACGACCCCGCGCGGCCGTGAGTTTGGCGAGATCTATCAGCAGCTGCTGAAGCAGGTCGGCATCGAACTGGAACTCGTCCCGGTCGATCAGAACACGCTGGTGAAGAAGGTCTTCACCAACGACTACATGATCTCCGGCTGGCGGATTGCCGATGCGGACGATGTGGGTCCGCAGACCTTCGCCCTGTCCTTCTCCAAGAGCTCCTACAACCTCACCCGCCTGATGTTGCCGGAAATGGACAAGGTTGCGCTCGCCATGCGGACGGCGGCTGATCCGGCTGTGCGCGAGAAGTTCCATTGCGATCTGATGCGCATGGTCAATGACCAGGGCAACATGCAGTACCGTGGTGGCAACCGCTACTACGCCTTCCATGGCACCAACACCCACAACATCGGCATCGATGGTCTGGGTGTGGTCAGGGTCTCCGGCGCATGGAAGGACAAGTGATCAGCAGATCATTCATCTGAACAACTGCTGAGACTGCAGACATGCGTTACCTGCTGAAACGGGTACGGCGACTGGTCGTCGTGATCTTCGCCGTCACCCTTTTCACCTTCCTGCTGGTCAACGTCCTGCCGGGTGATGTCGCCTATGACATTGCCGGGCAGGACGCATCGGAGGAGGAGGTACAGGCCATTCGTGCCGACCTGGGCCTCGACCGGCCGGTCATGGTCCGATACGCGGAATGGCTGGGGGACTTCGTTCAGGGTGACTGGGGTCGCTCCTTCCGCACGGACGAACCGGTGGTGGACGCCATCCTGTCCCGCTTTCCGGTCTCTCTCGAACTCATGCTGGTGGCGCAGGTCTTCGCGCTGATCCTGGCTGTTCCGTTCGGCATACTTGCCGCCTATCGCGCCGGACGCACGGTCGACCGGACCATTGCGACGGCGGGCTTCATGTCCTTGTCCGTTCCGTCATTCATGGCGGCAATCCTGCTGATCCTGGTCGTATCCCTCAATCTCGGCTGGCTGCCCACATCCGAATACGAGCCGCTGTCGGCAGGTCTCTGGGCGAACCTGCGGGCTTTCATCCTTCCGGCGCTGGCCATCGCCATGGCCGAATGGGTGGTGCTGATGCGGGTATTGCGGGCCGACATGATCGGCGTGCTGCAACAGGACTACATCTCGCTCGCGCGGGCCAAGGGACTGCCGGTCTGCCACGTCATCCTGCGCCACGCACTGAAGCCGGCTTCCTTCTCGATGATCACGGTCCTGGGCCTGCAGATCGGCAATCTGGTCGGCGGCTCGATCATCATCGAATCCATCTTTGCCCTGCCCGGTGTCGGTCGCCTGCTGATCAACGCGATCTATGCCCGTGACTTCATCGTGGTCCAGGGCGTCGTGGTCTTCATCGCCTTTGCCTACGTGCTGGTGAACTTCATCGTTGACCTGCTCTATGCCGTGCTGGACCCCCGTATCCGGACGGAGCGCGCCGATGGCTGATCCCACAACCAACCGTCCCCTTCATCCGGCACGGCCGACACTTTCACGGTTCCGCCGCATGCGGCCTACGACTGGCAAGTCCGGACAGTTCGGCATTGCCTTCTGGCTGCCCCTCGCCTGGCTGTTCCTGATCAGTTTCACGGCGATCTTCGCGCCCTGGATCGGCATCCAGGATCCGGACTCACTGGATTTCGTCAATCTTCAGACGCCACCGAACGACGCGCACCTGCTCGGCACGGATCACCTGGGTCGCGATGTGCTGGCGCGCGTCGTCTACGGCGCCCGCGTGTCGCTGGTCGTCGGCTTCTGCGCGCCGGTGGTCGGCATGCTGCTGGGCCTGCCCATCGGCATGATCGCAGGCTATTTCGGCGGGCGCATCGACGGTTTCATCGTCGGCTCCATCGATACCTTCCTGGCCGTTCCCGGTCTCGTGCTGCTGTTGCTGTTCTCTCTCATCTTCGGTGGCAGCCTGCTGGTGGTGACCGTCAGTCTGGGACTGCTGTTCATTCCGATCTTCTCCCGCATCAGCCGGGCCGCGACGCTCAGCTTCAAGTCGTCGGAGTTCATCCTTGCGGCACGCACAATCGGCGCGAACGACTTCAACATCCTCGTGCGCGAACTGTTGCCCAATGTCGTGCTGCCGGTGCTGGCGTTCGGCCTGGTCGCCGTGGCCAGCGCCATCGTGGTGGAGGGCGCGCTGAGCTTCCTCGGCCTGTCGGTGCCCGCCCCTCACCCGAGCTGGGGCGGCATGATCGCGGGCGGTCGGGAGCATCTGGAGGAATCCCCCCATATCAGCGTCTTTCCGGCAATCGTCATGTTCCTGACGGTGCTGTCCTTCAACCTGGTGGGTGACACGCTGCGCAGCCGCTTCGCGGATGTGCGGGAGGCGGCGATCTGATCATGTCCAGACCCCTGCTCGAACTCACCAACGTCTCCACCCATTTCCATTCACCTGCCGGTCGCGTGCGGGCCGTTGACGGGGTTTCCGTCTCGCTGGAGGCCGGACAGACACTTGGCCTGGTCGGTGAATCCGGGTCCGGCAAGTCCGTGCTGGCACGCACCATCATGGGTCTGCTGCCGTCCTATGCAGAGATCCCGAAGGGCGGTGCCATCACCTTCGATGGCCAGAACCTGCTGACCATGGATCGCAAGGCCCGTCGCGCCATCTCGGGACCGGGCATCGGCATGATCTTCCAGGACCCCATGACCAGCCTCAATCCGGTGATGAAGATCGGCCAGCAGGTCTATGAGGGGATGCGCCATCATTTCGGCACCAGCAAGGCCACGGGCCGCCAGCGCGCCATCGAGCTGCTGACAGAAGTCGGTATCCCGCAGCCTGATGTCCGCGTCGACCAGTATCCGCACCAGCTTTCCGGCGGGATGCGACAGCGCGTGGCCATCGCCATCGCGCTTGCCTGCGAGCCGAAGCTGCTGATCGCCGATGAACCCACGACGGCGCTGGATGTGACCGTCCAGTCAGGGATCCTCGACCTGCTGCAGCGCGAACAGCGGGACCGCGGCATGACCCTGATCCTGATCACCCATGATCTCGGCGTCGTTGCCGGGCGCTGCGACAAGGTGGCGGTGATGTATGCCGGTGGCATCGTCGAGACCGGCAGCACCCGCAGCCTGTTCGCCCGCACCCGGATGCGCTACACGCAGGCCCTGCTGGATTCCATTCCGCGCCTCGATCGCCCGCCACATGAGCGGCTGAAGTCGATCGGTGGCCGTCCACCGAACCTCATCACACCGCCACCGGGGTGCCGCTTCGCCCCCCGCTGTGCCTTCGCCGATGCGCAGTGCGAAGCCGCGATGCCCCCGATGCAGGCTGACGAGGCCGACCCGGCACACAGCTTCGCCTGCTGGCATCCGCGCGATCCCGAGCAGGTGACGGAGGAGGTGGCATGAGCGACGTGCTGCTGGATGTCCGTGACCTGGTCGTCGAGTTTCCGACGCGCAAGGGCCTGGTGCAGGCCGTCAGTGGTGTGACCTTCGAACTGCGGCGCGGGGAAACGCTGGCGCTGGTTGGCGAATCCGGCTGCGGCAAGTCGACGACGGCGCGGGCGGTGATGCAGTTGCCACGCCCGACCAGCGGCCAGATCGTGCTGGACGGTGACGATCTGGTTGCCGCCGGAAAGCGGGACCTGCGGCGGATGAGACGCCGGTTCCAGATGATCTTCCAGAACCCGATTGCCTCCCTCAACCCGCGCAAGCGCATCAGCGAGATCATCGAGAAGCCGCTGAAGATCGCGGGGCTGCTGGATGCAGAGAAACGCAGGCAGGCGGTCGAGGAACTGCTGGAGACTGTCGGACTCGACCCGGCGGTGGCCATGGACAAGCGACCGCACGAGTTCTCCGGCGGCCAGTGCCAGCGCATCTCCATTGCGCGGGCGCTGATCCTGGAACCGGACCTGCTGATCTGTGATGAACCGGTCTCGGCACTCGATGTTTCCATCCAGGCTCAGATCCTGAACCTGCTGGAGGACATGAAGCAGCGCTATGACCTGACCATGCTGTTCATCAGTCATGACCTCGCCGTGGTCCGCAATGTGGCGGACCGGGTGGCGGTGATGTACCTGGGCCGCTTCTGCGAGGTCGGCAGTTCGGAGATGCTTTTCGACAGTCCGGCGCATCCCTATACCCGCGCCCTGCTCAGCGCCATTCCGGTGCCCGATCCCACCGTGACGCCAAAGCCGATCGAGATGATCCAGGGCGACCTGCCCTCCCCCATCTCACCACCCAGCGGCTGCCGCTTCCGCACCCGCTGCCCCGTTGCCAGCGAACGCTGCGCGGCGGAGGTGCCGGCGATGCGTGAGCTGCCGGACGGGCGCGCGATCGCCTGCCACCATCCGCTGATCGGTGCCTGACGGGCGGCCTTTCCCGATCGGAAACAGTCTTGTGAAGCATCCTGCCATTGCCTCGCCGAAACGGAACGTCATATGGGCGGAACAGGCAGGAGGACCCGATGACCGAACCGCAGAACCCCAGCACCATCCACGGCTATCACGCCCACATCTACTACCGGAACGATGCGGAGCGCGCGGAGGCGGCCGTACTGCGCCGTCAGATCATGACCACTTTCGAGGTCGTGCCGGGCCGCTGGCGCGATCAGCCGGTCGGACCACATCCGCTGCCCATGTACCAGATGGCATTTGCCACTGATGTCTTCCCGACGATGGTGCCCTGGCTGATGCTCAACCGGCGGGGCCTGACCATCCTGGTACATCCGGAAACCGGCGATGATCTGGCCGACCACGACATTCACCCGCTCTGGCTGGGCGAACGCCTGCCGCTGGACATTGCATTCCTGCGCGGCTTTGCCGGACGACCCGGGCGGGCCTGATGCTGCGGCGCTGCCGCCTCAGTACATCCGTCCGCCGTTCGGAATCTGCCGCTCTGGGCCGATCAGGATGACGTTGCCGTCAGCGTCGGGAAACCCGAGCGTCAGACATTCGCTCATGAACTTGCCGATCTGCTTCGGCGGGAAATTGACCACCCCCGCAACCTGCCGGCCCATCAGTTCCTCCCGCGTGTAATTGGTGATCTGGGCCGAGGTCTTGCGGGTCCCGATCTCCTCACCAAAGTCGATCCAGAGTTTCCAGGCCGGGCGTCGCGCCTCGGGGAACGCCTGCACGTCGATGATGGTTCCGACACGAATGTCGACACGCTGGAATTCGTCATAGGTCAGGTCGGTCATGCTCTCGGCTTCCCTGTATCGCGCGGTATCAGGCCTGGCCCGCGTGGGCGCGGGCAGTGCGGGCATGGATCTCCCGCAGCACGGCCAGTTCGGTCGGCTCCGGCACCGGTGTCTCCGTGACACTGTCGGCAAAGCGGATATCCCAGCCGGTCGCGGCCGTGATCTGATCGCGTGTCACGCCCGGATGGATGGTGGTGACGATCAGTTCCCTGGTCTCGGGATCCGGTGCCATCTGGCAGAGATCGCTGATCAGGCGCGTCGGCCCCAGGGTCCTGGCCCCGGCCTCCGCCCGGCTGTTGCCCCCGTTGCCGTGACCGAGCGAGGTGATGAAATCCAGCTTCTCCACGAAGGCACGCGGTGACTGGCGCAGCAGGATGAAGGTCTCCCGCGCGCTGGTCGCGATCTCCGGCGCGCCACCCGCCCCCGGCAGGCGGGTCTTCGGCTTCAGATAGGTGCCGCCGATGACCGTGGTGTTGATGTTGCCGAAGCGGTCCACCTGCGCCGCCCCCAGGAATCCGACATCGATGCGTCCGCCCTGCAGCCAGTAGCGGAACATCTCCGGCACCGAGACATTGGTCAGCGCCGTCTCCGCCAGTTCACCGTCGCCAATGGAGAGCGGCAGCACGTCGGGCCGCGTCTCCAGCGTGCCGGATTCATAGATCAGCACAACGTCCGGCGCATGGGTCTGGCGCGCCAGATTGGCGGCCGCGCTGGGCTGGCCGATACCGACGAAGCAGACCTGACCATTCTGCAATGCCCGGGATGCTGCGACGGTCATCATCTCGTCGGCGGTGTAGCCCCTGTCGCTCATTGCACACCCTCCCCCGCCTTGCGCTGCATGACATGGCTGTCCATCCAGGCGCGGAACGTCTCCCGGTCGCGCGCGATGGGATCCCAGGCCTTGTAGAAGCTGTTGTCACGCGGGTAGTAGCCATGGGCGTAGCTGGGAAAGGCGCCGTCGGGCACGGCTGCGATGGCGCTGATCGTCCACGACGGCAGGATCACCGCGTTGGGACCACCGCCCAGATCGTCAACGATCTCCTCCACCGTCACGATGGAGCGGCTGGCGGCCAGCACCGCCTCCTTCTGCACGCCGATGATGCCTTCCAGCAGCACGTTGCCGCGCCGGTCCGCCTTCTGCGTATGGATCACGGCCACATCGGGGCGCATGGCCGGAATGGCGGCCAGCTTCTCCCCGGTGAACGGGCATTCGACCGACCGGATGCGGTCGTTCACCTTCGGCAGGTCGTTGCCGATATAGCCCCGGAACACCGCACAGGGCAGTCCGGCAGCCCCGGCCTCATAGGCATTGGCCATGGCACCGTGGCTGTGCTCCTCGATCTCCAGGGGCAGCGGCCAGTCGCGTTCGATCGCATCACGCATCCGGTGCAGGGATCCGACACCGGGATTGCCACCCCAGGAGAACACCAGCTTCCGCGCGCAGCCCATGCCGATCATCTGGTCGAAGATGATGTCCGGCGTCATGCGGATCAGCGTCAGGTCCTTGCGGCCCTGGCGGATGATCTCATGGCCGGCGGCATAGGGGATCAGGTGCGTGAAGCCTTCCAGCGACAGGCTGTCGCCGTCCCGGACATTCTCCGCCACTGCCTCTTCCAGGCTGGTGATCACTGCGCGCGGCATGGATGCTCCCCTGTCTCAGAAACCGATGTGGCTGCCACCGTCGATGCTCAGGTGCTGACCGGTGATGTAGCTCGCCCCGGATGACAGCAGGAAGCACACCGGCACGGACACTTCCTCCGGCTTGGAGAAGCGCTCCAGCGGGATCTGGCCCAGATAGCGGTCGCGGAACTTCTCGCCCCGGATGGTCTCCGTCATCGGTGTCTCGACCAGGCCGAAGCAGACCGAATTGACGTTGATGTCGTGGCGGCCCCATTCCCGCGCCGCACTCATGCTGAGGCCCAGCACACCGGATTTCGCCGCACCATAGTTGATCTGGCCGATGGTGCCGCGACGCCCGGCGATGGAGGAGACATTGACGATCCGCCCCGGTGCCGTGTCGCCATCCTTGCGGCGTTCGATGATGTGACGGCCAACGGCCTGCAGGCACAGGAAGACGCCGGTCAGGTTGACGTCGATGACCTGCTGCCAGGTCTGGAACGGCATCTTGTCGATCATCGCCGCCCGGACGATTCCGGCGTTGTTGACCAGCCCGTGCAGTGCCCCGGCCTCGCGCACGATGTCATTCACCATCTTCTCGACCGTACCCGGATCATCGACGGAACCGACATGCTGCAGCGTGTCGTCCCGCCCGACCAGTTCCGCGGTCTCGGCCAGCCCGTCGCCATTGACGTCATTGATCGCGACACGCGCGCCCAGCGACGCCGCCTGACAGGCCACGGCCCGCCCGATTCCCTGTCCCGCACCGGTCACCAGCACGGTCATCCCGTCCAATGTCATTGGATTGGTCATTGTCATCCTCCCCAGGTTCATATCCTCACCGCCCTCATTCAGGCAATGCGGCGACGGGGGGTCAATCAGTTATTGATGGTGTCCGGCAGATCGGGAAGCTCGAAAACCTGTCCGGGATAGATCAGGTTCGGGTCGCGGATGCGGTCGCGATTTGCCTCGTAGATCGTGGTGTAGCTGATGCCGCGTCCGTATGTGCGCCGCGCAATGCGCCAGAGTGAATTGCCGGGCTGCACGATCACCTGGTCCGCCGTGACCTCCACGGAGGCGGGTGCAACGCGCGCGAAGGGCAGCTCGATCCGGGCCAGCACCACCCCGGAACTGTCCACATGATCGACGCGCAGCACATGCAGGCCGGGCGCGATCTCCGTCTCCGGCATGATACGCCACTGCCCCTGCGCATCCGCGCGGGCGCGACCGGCATAGACACCATCGACATACGCACGCAGTTCGGCGTCCGGCGCGCCATTGCCGGACATTTCAAGGTTGCCCTTGTCATCATAGTCGACCTTGCCGAGGTTCAGCCCCTGCGGCATCGCGATGCGATCCGCGCGATCCGGTTCCTGCAGGATACGGGTGCCGGTGCGATTCTTCGGCGTCAGCAGCGCAATCGCCTTCTTGTCGTCGGACAGGTCAGCGCAGTCCGGCACGACCAGCACGACACTCTCAGGCGATTCCGCCCGGCCCGCCGTTGTCTCGGCGGTCAGTGTCAGTTCCACACCACCGGGTTTGAAAGGTTCTGACACCACATGGGCCCAGGAACCATCGTTTTCCGCGCGCAGGGTGGCGATGATTTCCCCGTTGGCGGCAATGCGCACGATGGCCTGCGACGGTGCCCGTCCGGCCATCACCGCCGTGCAGTCAACATCGCTGATCCGCACCACATCGAAGCTTGGCGGTGCAACGGCGCGCTTCGGAATGACAGGAACACCCTTCGTGTTGGTCTCCGGTTCCCGCTTCGGAGCAACCGGCTGCAACGGCTTCGTCGGCTCTTCCGTGACGGCGGCAACAGCCTGGTCCTTCGCCACGTCCAGCTTCTGTTCGACCTTGCGCTCCAGCTTCTCGCGCACGGCATCAGCTTCGGGAACGACCGGGCCGGATACGACGCTCTCGCTTGCAGTTGCCGCCTTTTCAGCAGTCTTGCGCTCATCCGGGTCCGGGCGCGTCGCAGAAGTGGTTACGGTACTGGCAGGCTCCGATGTTCCGGCTTCAGGCGCCGCAGTCGGAGCCGGAGCCGGAGCCGGAGCCTCTGACGCCGATTCAGTCCTTGGCTCGCCGGATTCAGGAACGGCAGGGCTCTCGGCCGGTGCAGTGATGCTCTCGGGCGCACCTGACTTTTTCGCCACAGGCGCGCCTGTGACAGCGGTCGCCACAGGCTTCTTGGCCTCTTCGGGCGTGTCGCTGCCGCCAAGGATGAGGAACCCTGCCGCAGCGAGTGCGGCAACGGCGATCAACAGAAGCAGGATACGGTTCAACGCGACAACGCCCGGGCAATTGTGTCAATTCGGTGATACGTAGTCCGAACCACCCGAAACCGCAACGATTCCCTGCTTTTGTGGCCAGTCAGCAACGTCGTGACGTCAGTCCGGCAGATGGGCGGTCATTGTCGCCCCCGCGAAGCCGTGAACCTTGTCACCGGCCCTCACGGTCACTTCGCGCACTCCCGGCGGAATCTCGATGTCGTGGTAGCGCGTGAAAGGCTGCTCGTTTTCGTGCGGATGATGCAGCACGCGCGTGCCAAGAACCGTCCCGTCCGGGGCCAGCACCTGCCATTGGTCGGCATAGTGTTCCCATCCGGTATCAGCATGACGGACGGTGACACGGAATCGGTATATGTTCGGACCCGACTTCTTCATGTGCAGCACGGTCACGCCGACGACATCGGCACCACCGGCCTGGACGGATACAGGCAAGACAAGCGCCAGTGACAGCATCGCAACCGACAGCAGGCTTCTGAACATGGCAAGAATCTCCACTCTGTGCGTCTATTGCGGCTCCTCCGACCGGGCGCGCCCGGCGTTCCTCGACGCGGCAGAACGGCTCGGCGCCATCCTGGCCAGCAACGGCATGGGCCTGATCTACGGTGGCGGACGCCTGGGGCTGATGGGGCGTGTCGCAGACGGCGTGCTTGCCGGTCAGGGCCGCGTCACCGGAATCATCCCCGAACACCTGCACCGTGTCGAGGTCCGGCACGAGGGTGTCACGGAATTGTTGGTGGTGAGGAGCATGCACGAGCGCAAGGCGGAGATGTTCCGCCGCGCCGATGCCTTCTGCGTGCTGCCCGGCGGCATCGGCACGCTGGATGAGGTCATCGAGATCCTGACCTGGCGACAGCTTGGCCTGCATGACGACCCCATCGTGATCGTCAATCAGGAGGGCTACTTCGATCCGTTCCGCACGATGCTGGAGCATGTGGTAGCGGAGAATTTCGCCGGTCCGGACACGCTGGATTTCCTGACCTGGGTGAATACGGTCGATGACGTGCTTCCCGCGATTGCCGCCCTGCCGGAACCGCAGTTGCCACAGCGTCCCGAGAAGGTTTGACTTGCCTGTCGGCCTTAGCCTTTTGACCACCTTTGACCCGGTGTTATAACGCGCGGGAAATCAAGGCACACGTGGTGGCGCGCTGCCAGTCAGGAAGGGGTCGGGATGAGCAAGATCAAGGTAACGAAACCGGTTGTCGAGCTTGATGGGGACGAGATGACCCGGATCATCTGGGACTTCATCAAGCAGAAGCTGATTCTGCCCTATCTGGACATCGACCTGCACTATTACGACCTGAGCGTCGAGGAGCGGGATCGCACGGACGACCAGGTCACTGTCGATTCCGCCAACGCCATTGCCAAGTACGGTGTCGGCGTGAAGTGCGCGACCATCACCCCCGACGAGGATCGCGTCGAGGAATTCAAGCTGAAGAAGATGTGGCGCAGCCCGAACGGCACCATCCGCAACATCCTGGGCGGCACCATCTTCCGGGAGCCGATTATCTGCCAGAACGTGCCGCGCCTGGTGCCCGGCTGGACCGACCCTATCGTCATCGGCCGTCATGCCTTTGGCGACCAGTACCGCGCCACCGATTTCCTGGTTCCCGGCAAGGGCAAGATGACCCTGAAATGGGAAGGCGAGGACGGTCAGGTGATCGAGCGGGAGATCTTTGACTTCCCGAGCAGCGGCGTCGCCATGTCCATGTACAACCTGGACGATTCCATTCGCGACTTTGCGCGTTCCAGCATGAACTTCGGTCTGGATCGTGGCTGGCCCGTCTACATGTCCACCAAGAACACGATCCTGAAAGCCTATGACGGGCGCTTCAAGGACCTGTTCGAGGAGGTCTACCAGAACGAGTTCAAGGCGGCCTTCGACAAGAAGGGCATCACCTACGAGCACCGCCTGATCGACGATATGGTCGCCTGCGCCATGAAGTGGTCGGGCAAGTACGTCTGGGCCTGCAAGAACTACGATGGCGACGTGCAGTCCGACACCGTGGCACAGGGCTTCGGCTCGCTGGGTCTGATGACCTCCGTGCTGATGACGCCGGACGGAAAGACGGTCGAGGCGGAGGCCGCCCACGGCACCGTCACCCGCCATTACCGCATGCACCAGCAGGGCAAGGAGACCTCGACCAACCCGATCGCGTCGATCTTCGCCTGGACCCGTGGACTGTCCTACCGCGCCAAGATGGACGAGAACGTGGCCCTGGGCGAATTCGCGGAGACGCTGGAGAAGGTCTGCATTTCCACCGTCGAGGCGGGCCAGATGACCAAGGACCTGGCCATCCTGGTCGGCCCCGACCAGCCCTGGATGACCACCAACCAGTTCCTGGACGCGCTGGACCAGAACCTGCAGCAGGCACGGGGCTGACCCGACGCCGAGCGAAGGGGACTGCTTCCCCGTTGCAGAAAACGTCATGAGAGAAGCCCCGGATGTCGTTCCGGGGCTTTTTTCGTATGCGGCTGCGGGGCTATCGTCGGTGGGCATGCATGCGAAGGGGATTCCGGCGTGATCATCGACTGTCCGGTCTGCGGGCCACGGCATCTGGCCGAGTTCAGCTATGGCGGCGAAGCCAGCCGTACCCTGGTCGCTATGGAGAATACCGACCGAGAAGACTGGTCGACCTATGTCTTCGCGCGTCAGAACCCCCGGGGACCGCATGAGGAACACTGGCAGCATTCGGGCGGCTGCCGGTCCTGGCTGCAGGTGCGGCGGGACGTGACCACGCACCGGATCGAGGCCGTGCGCCTGATCGGCCCCTTCGCGGGCGAGACAGGATCGTGAGCGGGATGCGCCTGCCGGACGGCGGCAACAGCATCGACCGGGGGCAGCCGCTGCGCTTCAGCTTCGATGGTCGGCCAATGTCGGGCTTTGCCGGCGACAGCATTGCCTCTGCCCTGCTGGCGAACGGGGTTTCCGTCGTCGGGCGCAGTTTCAAGCTGCATCGCCCGCGCGGAATCTTCGCTGCCGGTACGGATGAACCGAACGCCCTGATGACCCTGCGCGAAGGGGGGCGGCGGGAACCGAACGTGAAGGCGACGGAGGCGGAACTGTTCGACGGCCTGGTCGTGCAGAGCCAGAACCGCTGGCCCGGCCTGGGGTTCGATCTGATGGCCGCGACTGGCCTGGCCGCGCCGGTTCTTTCCGCCGGGTTCTACTACAAGACCTTCATCGGCCCGTCCCAGAAGGCCTGGATGCTGTATGAGCATTTCATCCGGCGCGCCGCCGGGCTGGGTGCGGCATCACTGGAACCCGACCCGGACAGCTATGAGCATGCCTGGGCCTTCACGGATGTGCTGGTGGTTGGCAGCGGTCCTGCAGGCCTGTCCAGCGCCCTGACCCTGGCCCGCAGCGGCGTCCGTGTCCTGCTGCTGGAGCAGGAGGCGGTGATCGGCGGTCATCTGTTGCAGGAACCGGGCACCATCGACGGCAAGCCCGCCGCCCGTTGGGCCGCCGACGCCCGCGCCGAGCTGGAGAGCCTTGGCGCGACAGTCATGCCGCGCACCACGGCCTGGGGCTACTACGACGGCAATGTCATCGCGGCGCTGGAGCGGGTCAGCGATCACCTGCCCACTCCCCTGCCCCATCAGCCGCGCCAGCGACAGTGGAACATCCGCGCAGGCAAGGTCGTGCTGGCCACCGGCGCGTTCGAGCGTCCCATCGCCTTCGCGGGCAACGACCTGCCCGGCGTCATGCTCGCCGGAGCCGCCGAGCGCTATCTTGCCCGCCACGCCGTGGTTCCCGGACAGAAGGTGGCCCTGTTCGCCAGCAATGACCTGGCCTATGGCGCTGCCTTTGCCCTGCATGATGCAGGCATCGCAATCGCTGCGCTGGTCGATCCGCGCGAGACACCGGGCGAGACGGTACTGCAGGGTCTCAGGGCGCGCGGGCTTGAGGTACGGACCGGTCAGGCCATTGTCGCGGCAAAGGGCCGACAGCGGGTCCGCAGCATTCATGTGGCTCCCTTCGACATCGCGCGGGGCGCACTGGTGGGTGGTGAGGACCTGGCGGTCGATACGGTTCTGGTGTCCGGCGGATTCAATCCGGTGATCCATCTGGCCTCACAGGCCGGTGGTCCGGCGCAGTTCGACCGTGCCCTGCAATCCTTCGTGGCCGGCGCGCCGCGGGAGGACTGGCTGGCGACAGGTGCCGTGACCGGTCAACTGACCCTCGCCGGGGCGCTGGGCGACGGCGCCCGGACAGGGGCGGAGATCGCGACCGGACTTGGCCACCGGACCATCGCCAGCGCCGTGCCCACGGTTGCCGATGACCGGGGTCCCGGTGACATGCCCGCGATCTTCGAGATCCGCGACAGGCAGAGGAAGCACGGCAAGGCTTTTGTGGATTTCCAGCATGATGTGACCGTTGACGATATCCGCCTCGCCAACCGCGAAGGATACCGCTCCGTCGAGCATCTGAAACGCTACACCACGCTGGGCATGGGTACCGACCAGGGCAAGTCGTCCAACATCATCGGTCTGGCGCTGATGGCGGATGCGCGCGGAATCTCCATCCCCGACGCAGGCACCACCCGCTATCGCCCCCCCTTCACGCCCGTCAGCATCGGTGCGCTCGCGGGGCCGGAGGTCGGGGCGGAACTGCGCCCGAAGCGGCTGACACCGATGCACGACTGGCACGTCGCCCATGGTGCGGAGATGATGCAGGCGGGTCTGTGGTTTCGCCCGCGCTTCTACCCCGATGGCAATGAACCGCTGGAGGCCGGCTACGTCCGCGAAACCGCCATGGTGCGCGGTGGCGTCGGCATGGTCGATGTCTCGACACTGGGCAAGATCGACGTGCAGGGACCGGATGCGACGGTCTTTCTGGAACGTGTCTATGCCAATGGCTTCGCCAAGCTGCCAGTGGGGCGGGCCCGCTACGGTCTCATGCTGCGCGAGGACGGTTTCCTGTTCGACGACGGCACCACCTGGCGCCTGTCGGAGACGCGCTATCTGATCACGACCACCACCGCCAATGGCGGGCCGGTGATGCAGCATCTGGAATTCCTGCTGGCCGCGCACTGGCCGGGCCTGCGGGTCAAGCTGACGTCCGTCACCGAGCAATGGGCGGGGATGGCCATCGCCGGGCCGAAGTCCCGCGACGTGCTGCGCCGGGCCATCGCCGACATTGATTTCGATGATGCCGCCTTCCCCTTCATGGGCGTGCGCCCCGGCACGCTGAACGGGGTGGAGGTGCTGCTGGCGCGGCTCAGTTTCTCCGGCGAGATGGCCTATGAGGTCTATTGCGGCAGCCACGCCGGTACCGCCGTATGGCAAGCCCTGATGCAGGCCGGACAGCCGGAGGGGATCATTCCCTATGGCATGGAGGCGCTGGGCGCGCTGCGCATCGAGAAGGGACATGTGGCCGGACGGGAACTGGACGGGCGCACCACCGCCGCCGATGTCGGACTGGGACGCATGGTCTCTGCCCGCAAGAACTTCATCGGCAGCACGCTGGCCGCGCGGGAATACCTGCATGGCGAGGATCGGGAGCAACTGGTCGGCCTGTCGTCCGTCAGCGGCACGAAGATCTCCCCCAGCAGTCACCTCATCGAACCCGATGACGCCGGGAGCGGTGAAACCGGTCCAAGCCTGGGCCATGTCACGGCCATGACCTACAGCCCGGAACTCGGCACCTATGTCGCCCTGGCCCTGCTGCAGGGCGGCATGAAACATCTGGGCAAGCGGCTGACCGCGACGGATCCGGTGCGCGGCAAGTCGGTGGAGGTGGAGGTCACCGATCCCTGCTTCATCGACCCGGAAGGGAGCCGGATGCATGGCTGAGAGCATGATCGCCTGGCCCCTGGATGGTCACCTGCCTGCCGGTCGTCACGGCGCGGGCAGCGGTGAAGCCCCCCTCAGCCTGATGGAACTGCGGCCCGGCAGCATCGTCGAGGTCGGCTGCTGGCCCGACACGCTGAACCGGATGCGGATCGTCCTGCCTCAGCTCTCTCGCAATGCGACACTGATGGACCTGGCACCGGGCCGCTGGTGGCTGGTGTCGCCGGGGGCCGGGCTGGCACAGGAGCTGGAACGCGGTATCGACCCTGGACTTGGTGCGGTGGTGGATCTGTCGGACGCTCGCGCGGTCCTGCAGGTCTCCGGCCCGGCCACCCTGGAACTGATGAGCCGACTGGTACCCCTCGACTTCGGCGCGGACCGGCTTTCGCCAGGTTGCACGGCAGAGACCGTTGTCGGCCATATGGGCGTCACCCTGCACCGGACGGCCCCGGATTGCATCGAGATGTACGTGTTTCGCGGCTTCGCGCGGTCGTTCGTTCACAGCGTCCGACAGGCGGCGGCAGCGTTCGGGTATCGGGTCGGATAGATCTCCACCTTCTGCACGCCCGCAATGGACCGCTCGATACGAGACAGCGGCGTATCGTGCCGATAGACTGCGTCCGATTTCAGATCGGGAGGAAACTAGATGAAACTTTACAATTCGATCGGACCGAACCCGCGCATGGTCCGCATCTTCATGCATGAGCTTGGCACCGAGATGCCGATGGAGGACGTGGATATCCGCGGTGGCGTCAACCGCCAGCCGGAGTTCCTGAAGAAGAACGCGGCCGGCCAGTGCCCGGTGCTGGAACTGGATGACGGCACCTGCATCTGCGAGATCACGGCGATCTGCGAATATCTGGCGGACAAGGCAGGCGGATCCAGCCTGATCGGCATGACGCCGGAGGAGCGCGCGGAAACCCGCATGTGGACCCGGCGTGTGGACCTGAACGTCTGCGAAAATCTCGGCAACGGCTTCCGCTATGCGGAGGGGCTGAAGATGTTCGAGAGCCGGTTCCGCTGTATCCCGGAGGCTGCCGACGGCCTGAAGGCGCTGGCGCAGGACAAGCTGACCTGGATCGACGGGGAGCTGGAGGGCAAGCAGTTCCTCTGCGGTGACCGGATCAGCATGGCTGACATCCTGATGTTCGCCTTCGTCGAGTTCGCCGCCATGGTCGGGCAGAAGCTCAATCCCGACAACAAGAACGTCATAGCCTGGTTCGAGCGGATGAAGGCACGGCCGTCCGCCGCTGCCTGATCAAGGCGCAGCATTACATCAGGAAGGTTCCTTATCTTCCTGATCCGAAAATAGATTTCCGGGCAATTCGGGAATGTGTTTCAGGCGATCGAGAACGGCGGCGGTCAGCGAATCAGGCGTGCCGTCGCCGCTCACGCCATCCAGATAGGCGCGCACGTCCTTCTCCAGAATCCCGATGGTATTGCCGGGATCATGGGTTTCGGCGGACCAGTCGATCTGATCCAGATTGTTGCCGAACCAGGTGCCGCCCGAACTGCTGCGCATGACCGACAGCAGCCGGGCCGGGGCCAGCCCCAGTGCCTCCGCCTGCGCCAGCACCGTGCGCACGGCTGTCACCGAATTCGCGGCAACGAAGTTGTTCAGCACCTTGGCCGCCATCCCCGCGCCATAGGAACCGAGGTGATGCACTTCCTCCCCCATCGCCCGGAACATGGGCATCAGTGGCGTGATCTCACGCTCCGGACCACCGAGCATGAATGTCAGCGTGCCCTGCCGTGCCCTGAAGGGGGCACCGGACATGGGCGCATCAATGAGCGCGATTTCGGGGTGCACCACGTCCCGCAACGATGTGACGAAGCGCGGTGACAGGGTCGAGGAGACGATGAAGGTCCGGACGTTGTGCCCCTGCCCCGGCGGTTGGTGCAGGCCCAGCCCGTCAATGACATCGCGGGTCTGCTGGCTGTCGCGCACGACCGAGATGACGGTCTCCGCCTGGCGGCCCAGGTCGCTGATCGCGACCGTCATGTGGCCGGCGAATTTCGCGAATTCGGTGAGCGGGCGGACATCATGACCAATGGCCGCAAAGCCTGCGCGCAACAGCGCCTCGGCCATCGGCTGTCCCATGGCACCACAGCCAACCACACCGATCACGCCATCACCCGCCCACCGGGGTGGCACCCAGTAGCAGGGCGGGATCCAGGCGCTGGTCGAACCAGTTGACGCGCCAGTCGAGATGCGGACCTGTCGAGCGTCCCGTGGAACCGATTGCGCCGATCACCTGTGCGGCGAAGACCTTGTCGCCCACAGCCACGTCGATGCGCTCCAGATGCGAGAAGACGCTGACGATGCCATGTCCGTGGTCGAGCATGATGGTACCGCCGGTGTAGTAGAGATCGTCTTCCGCCATCCGCACGATACCGTCCCGCGCCGCAATGACCGACGTGCCGCGTGGTGCCGCTATGTCGATGCCGTAATGCGGTCGCCGGGGCTTGCCGTTCAGGATGCGCTGACTGCCGTAGATGCCGGTCACCGTGCCGACGGCAGGCCAGAGCCACTTCTCGTCGAACCAGGTCTGCGGGCTGTCGATGCTGCGTATCCGCGCGATCTCCGCATTCTCCCGCCGGATGCGTTTCAGCACATCCGCCGGCGGCGTCACCATCTTCGGCGGCAGGCCATTGATCCGCTGCGTCTCATAGGTGCGCTGGCGGATCTGCAGCATGGTCACATTTGCCTGCCCATCCTCGCCCACGGTGCGCAACATGGCCTGCGGCGGATGATCCCGACCGAATCCGATCACGAAGACACCCGTGGCGGAAACCCGGACCGACCGGTCATCCAGAAAGACCTTCGTCCCCGGCAGGGTGCGCCCGACAACCATGCCGCCCTTTACCAGCTCGCCGTTCAGGATCTGTGCCCGCGCGGGCAGGATCGCGACGACGGCGAACAGCAAGACAAGCAGCCACCGCATCAGAAGAGGTCTCCCTGTTTCGGTTTCACGTCCGACGCCGCACCGCTCGACCGCCGCGCGGGCCGCTGAGTGCTCCCGCTGCTACCGCCACTCCCCGCAATGACTGACAGCCGTCCGTCACCGAACTCGATCTCCAGCGCGTCTCCACCCTTGGCAGCACCAGCGGAGACCATGGCGGCCCCATCCTTGCGGACGACTGCGAACCCCCGTGCGAGGGTCGCGCGGTAGGAAAAGCTCTCCAGCAGGCGCGCGGCGTTGGCCAGCCTGCGCTGACGGTCCTGCAGTCCCCGCGCCATGTCCCGGGCCATTGCCCGTTCGGCGCGCTCCAGCCGCTGCCGACCGTCCCGGATCGGCTGCTGCAGGATGCCGGGCCGCAGACCACCCGCAGCACCGGCCAGCCGCTGGTGTCCATGACCGGCATTGATGCGCAGGGCACGCCCCAGAGCGTCGGCCAGATCATCCAGGCGCTGCTGATGCTGCTGCAGCATCCGGCGCGGGTCCACCAGACCACGCGCCAGCCCCTGCAGGCTGTTCCGCCGCTCCCCCTGCACCCGTTTCAGCGCCGTGAAGCCGCGCCGCATCAGGTCTCCGATCTGCAGCGCCAGGTCGGAACGTACCGGAACCGCCCGCTCCGCCGCCGCCGTCGGCGTCGGCGCGCGGTGGTCGGAGGCATGGTCGATCAGGGTCGTATCGGTTTCATGCCCGACGGCGGAAATCAGCGGAATGTCGCTGTCTGCGGCTGCGCGGACCACCACCTCCTCGTTGAAGGCCCAGAGATCCTCGATCGAGCCGCCACCCCGCGCGACGATCAGCAGGTCAGGCCGCGCCGCCCCCTGCATCGCATTGAAACCCCTGATCGCGGCGGCAACCTCCTCGGCGGCGCCTTCCCCCTGCACCCGGACCGGCCAGATGGTGACGGGGCGCGGGAAACGGTCGGAGAGGCGATGCAGGATATCGCGGATCACCGCCCCCGTCGGGCTGGTGACGATGCCGATGTGGCGCGGCAGGAACGGCAGCGCCCGCTTGCGTTCCTGTGCGAACAGCCCCTCCGCCATCAGCTGGCGGCGGCGCTGCTCCAGCAGGGCCATCAGCGCGCCCTCCCCCGCCGGTTCCATCCTGTCGACGACGATCTGGTACTTGGAGCGTGCGGGGTAGCTGGTCACGCGGCCCGTGCAGACGACTTCCAGCCCGTCCTCCGGCCGGAAACCGAGGCGCGCCGCAGTCCCCTTCCAGACAATGCCGTCGATCAGGGCCTTCTCATCCTTCAGGCCGAAATACATGTGGCCCGAGGCCGCCTGCTTGAAGCCGGAGAGTTCCCCGCGCACGGAGACCCGCCCGAACCGATCCTCCAGCGTGCGTTTCAGTTCCCCCGAGAGGGCGCTGACCGTATAGGCGGGAACGTTCGAACCGGCGGCGCTTTCTTCGGTCAACAGATACTCCCGCTACTTTATGACCAGCTCCGGCCCCATGAAGTACGTCGGCAGGAAGGTGGAGATCGCCGGAATGTAGGTGATCATGATCAGGAAGATCACCAGAATGCCCAGCCATGGCAAGGCCGCCCTTACCACATCCATCATCGGCATACCTGCCACGCCCGATGTGACGAACAGATTCAGGCCAACGGGTGGCGTGATCATGCCGATTTCCATGTTGACCACCATGATGATGCCCAGATGGATCGGATCGATGCCGAGATTGATGGCGATGGGGAAGACCAGCGGCGCCACGATCACGATCAGGCCCGACGGCTCCATGAACTGCCCGCCGATCAGCAGGATCAGATTGACGATCACCAGGAACAGGACCGGGCCGAAGCCGGCGTCCAGCATGGCCCCGGCAATCGACTGCGGAATCTGCTCCTCCGTCAGCACATGCTTCAGGATCAGCGCGTTGGCGATGATGAACATCAGCATCACCGACAGCTTGCCCGCATCCAGCAGCGTCCGGCGCGTATCCTCATGCCAGAGCACGGCCACCGTGTCCCATAGCCGCCGACCCAGGCCGAGCTTCCGGCCCGGCTGTGCGAACGGCCCCATGTCGCGATAGACGAAGTTGGCAATGATGAAGGCGTAGACGGCAGCGACCGCCGCAGCCTCCGTCGGTGTGAAGATGCCGCCATAGATGCCGCCCAGGATGACGACGATCAGGAACAGGCCCCAGCCCGCGTCGCGCGCGGATGCCAGGATCTCACCGAATCCGGCCCAGGGCTGGGCAGGCAGGTTCTTGACCCGCGCCGCGACATAGATGCCGATCATCAGCATCAGCCCGGCCAGAAGGCCCGGAATCACACCCGCCAGGAACATGCGCCCGACCGAGACATCGACGGAGGCGGCATAGACCACCATGACGATGGATGGCGGGATCAGGATGCCCAGCGTGCCCGCGTTGCAGATCACACCGGCGGCGAATTCCTTGGTGTACCCGACCTCCCGCATCCCGGCGATGATGATGGTGCCGATGGCAACCACGGTGGCGGGGGAAGAGCCACTGAGTGCCGCGAACAGCATGCAGGCAAAGACGCCCGCGATGGCCAGCCCGCCACGCAGATGCCCGACACAGGCCACCGCGAAGCGGATGATGCGCCGTGCCACGCCGCCCGTGGACATGAAGGACGAGGCCAGGATGAAGAAGGGGATCGCCAGCAGCGTGTAGTGACCGTCGAAGGCGGAAAACAGCGTCTGCGCGATGGAGGCCAGCGAAGCGTCCGAATAGACCAGCAGAAACAGCACGCTCGAAAGGCCAAGCGAAATGGCAATGGGCACGCCGATCAGCATCAGCGCGATGACGACGACGAAAAGCAACAGTGCGGACATGGTGGTCAGCCCCCGGTTCTGGATGCGCCGGTTTCATCCAGCGTCTGTGCAGCGGCTTTCACATCGTCCTCCGCCTCATGACTGACGATGATCAGGTCCTGTTGTCCGCGGTACACCTTCCAGCCCGCCTGCAGGAAGCGCAGCACCAGCAGCGCCATCGACAGCGGCAGGATGAAATAGGGCACGAACCGCGGCAGCTTCTCATAGAGCTCACCCTCGTTCCGCCAGTCGGCCAGGAACTGCAGGAAGCCTGGCATCGGAATGTCGTTCACTTCCATGAAGGACGCGGTACCGGCGAACTTCCACCAGTAGTTCCAGCCACCGATCAGGATCAGGACGGAGAAGGCGAGACAGGCCACGACGGCCAGCAGGGTCAGGATCCGGCGCAGGGGTGGCGCGAACAGGTTCACCACCGTGTCGACCCCCAGATGGGCGGTGATCTTGACGCAATAGGATGCGCCCAGCAGCACCATCCAGGCGAACAGATAGACCGTCGCCTCCAGCGCCCAGAGAATGTTGTCGTTGAATACGTAACGCGCGACGACATTGGCAAAGGTAATGAGCGTCATCAGGCCGAGGAACAGCGCGATCAGGTTTTCCTCGAGCTTGTCGAACCAGGTGGATGAGCGCGGCTGCATCAGACCGTCCTCCAGTACCCGTATGTCGAAGGTACCGGGGTGTCCGGCGCGGCTGGCGCACCGGACACCCCGATCCAGGGATCGTCAGATCAACTGCCTGCGCCCCGCGCGGCGGCGATCAGGTCTTCACCCACGTCACCCTTGAACTGGTCCCAGACCGGGCTCATGGCCTTGACCCAGGCCGCACGCTGTTCACTGGTCAGGGTCCGGACCGGGCTGCCGGCCTGCATGATCAGCTTCTTGTTCTCCTCGTTGATGGCGGTGGACTCCGCGTTGCGGGCCTCCGTCACCTCGGCCAGGATCGTGGCGAGCTGGTCGCGCACATCACCCGGCAGGCCGTCCCACCACTCCGTGGAAGTCACGACCAGATAGTCGATGATGCCATGGTTGGATTCGGTGACACCGTCCTGAACCTCGAAGAACTTCTGGCCATAGATGTTGGACCAGGTGTTCTCCTGCCCGTCGATGACGCCGGTCTGCAGCGCGCCGTAGACTTCCTTGAAGGACATCTTCTGCGGGTTGGCGCCCAGCGCCTCGAACTGCGCCTGCAGCACGTCGGAAGCCTGGATGCGGAACTTCAGTCCCTTGGCGTCCGACGGATCGACCAGGGGCTTGTTGGCCGAAAGCTGCTTCATGCCGTTGTGCCAGAAGGCCAGGCCCAGCAGGCCACGGCGGCGCATGGAATTCTTCAGCGCCTGACCGGCATCAGAAGCCTGGAAGGCATCGACGGCGGCCACGTCCTTGAACATGAACGGCAGGTCGAAGATGCGGAACTTCTTGGTGAACTTCTCGAACTTCGACAGCGAGGGCGCGGCCATCTGCACGTCACCGAGCAGCATCGACTCCAGCACCTTGTCGTCATCATAGAGCTGGGAGTTCGGGAAGACCTCCATGCAGGCCTTGCCGTTCATCTCCTCGTTCACCCGCTTCTCCAGCAGCGAAGCGGCGATACCCTTCGGATGCTTGTCGGTATTGGTGACGTGGCTGAACTTGATGACGATCTCGCCCGGCTGGCAGGCATCGGATGCCTGTGCCGCACCGGCGGAAAGGGCCAGCGCACCAAGCGCGCAGGCAGTTACGAACAGCTTCTTCATTTCAGATTTTCCTCCATCTGCATGAGCGTCCGCTTTTTTGGCAGCGGATCGCGGTAGGACCGTCTCCCCATCCGCAGCAATCTAGCGGCGTTCCATATGCTACGCCAGCCGCAGAAGGTGTTGATTTCCCCCTCTGCATTGGTTACACCCTCGCCGCGACCGCGGTCCCTTCGTCTAGTGGTTAGGACGCGAGATTTTCATTCTCGAAACAGGGGTTCGATTCCCCTAGGGACTGCCAGTCACCTCCCCCCGCAAATTCCAGTGCATTCGCGCGGTGGATTATCTGCGCCAGCGAGACCACACTCCGGAACACCATATCTGGAGCAAGGGGAGCGACATGGCCGAGAGACTGGGACTGGATGAAGCGCGCATCATCGTGGACACGATGCTGGCCGAGGGAAAGAAGCGGGGGCTGAACTTTGCCGGTGCGGTGACGGATGCCGGGGGCGACCTGATCCATCTGTCGCGCATGGACGATGCGTCGGCGCTGAATGCGCGCATGAGCTTCCACAAGGCCTATACGGCAGTGAAGTGGAAGCGGAATACCCGCGTCATCCAGGACAATCTGTTCGCGATGAGCCTTGGTGACGACCGTCGGGAAATAAGCTGGTTCTGCGACCCGATGTACACGCCGGTCTGGGGCGGCATCCTGCTGAAATCCTCCGCCGGTGCCATCCTCGGTGCGCTCGGCCAGAGTGGCGGCACCAAGGAACAGGATGAGGAGATCGGCCAGATCGCGGCAAAGGTCTTCGCGGAGATGTAAATCCCGGCAGGGCGGGTTCAGCCCTGCCCCAACCATGCCCTGAGTTCCGTCTTCAGCACCTTGCCGTAGTTGTTCTTTGGCAGGGCATCGACGAAGACATAGTCCTTCGGGCGCTTGAATCGGGCGATGTTGTCGAGGCAGAGCCGGTCCAGGGTGGCCTCGTCCGCGGTTTCCGCGCCGTCGCGCACCACGAAGGCCACCACTTCCTCGCCCCAGTCGGCATGGGGCCGGCCCACGACGGAGACCTCGGCCACGCCGGGGTGGCGCAGCAGCACCTCCTCGATCTCGCGGGGATAGATGTTGGTACCGCCGGAGATGATCATGTCCTTGGACCGGTCCTTCAGGGTCAGGAACCCGTCCCGGTCGAAGGCCCCGACGTCGCCGGTATGCAGCCAGCCGTTGCGCAGGGTCTCCGCGCTGGCCTCCGGGTTCTGCCAGTAGCCCTTCATGACCACACGGCCCCGGGCGATGATCTCCCCCGTCTCCCCGACCGGCAGTTCATTGTCGTCTTCATCCACAACCCGCACTTCCACATCCGTGCGCGCGGTCCCGGCGGAGCCAAGGCGTTCCATGTAGCGCGGATGGTCGCGCATGGCGTGCAGGTCGCGGGACAGGCCGGTGATGGTCATCGGCGCCTCCCCCTGCCCGTAGATCTGCACGAACTTGTCGCCCAGCATCTCCATGGCCTGCAGCAGGTCGGCGACATACATCGGGCCACCGCCGTACCAGACGGTCTTCAGGTTCGTGGTGTCGGTGTCGCCGGTGCGCGGATCGTTGATCAGGCGGTGGACCATCGTTGGCGCCAGGAACTGCCCGGTTCCCGGCCAGTCACGGATCAGCCGCAGGTTCTCCGCCGGGTCGAAGCCGCCCGATTCGGGGATCACATGCACCCCGCCGCGTACCGTATGCGGCAGGCCGTAGAGGCCGGAGCCATGGCTGAGGGGTGCACTGTGGATGATGGCGTCACCGGGGCTGACCGTGTCCACATCGACGAAGAAGTTCATCGTCTGCATCAGCAGGTTCAGATGCGTGATCATCGCGCCCTTGGGTCGCCCGGTGGTGCCGGAGGTATAGAACAGCCAGGCGAGGTCATCGTCGGGAACACTGACTGGTCGGGCGATACCCTCCCCGGAAAGCAGACGTTCGTACTCCGTCGATCCGGCCATCAGGACCGTCGGCGACGGCTGCAGACCGGTCACCGCCTCCACCATCACCTGATCCAGATCAGCGCTGGACAGGATCAGCCGTGCACCTGAATTTTCAAGGATATAGGCCAGTTCCTTCGGATGCAGCTTTGCATTGACCGGGACCGCCGCAAGCCCTGCCCACCAGATGCCGTAGAGGCATTCGTGATAGTGGGTGCTGTTCTTCTGCACGATGGCGACCGTATCGCCCCGTACGAGCCCGAGCCGGCCTGTCAGCCCTTCCGCCAGACGTGCGGCGCGGTCGGCCAGGCGGGCATAGTCGTGTGTGACATGGGTGCCGAGGGCGACCGCTGGCAGGTCGCCATGCACCCTGGCGGTGCGCCAGAGATGTTCTGCCTGATTCACCAATGTCCCTCCCCGAACATCCAGATCAGTATCGATACCCCGACCGGCAAACGGGTCCCGAAGGCGGCGTCAGCCGTCCGTCCGCTTGTCGAAGTGCGCATAGTAGCGGCTGCCGACCTGATCCATCGCAACGGTGACGAAGACATCGATCGTACCGAACTGGTCATCGACCACCGCGCCGTCCCCGATCACGCCGCCGAGGCGCAGGTAGGCCTTGATCAGCGGCGGCATCGCCTTCCAGACGCGCCGCGCATCGATCTCGTCCTTCGGCACCATCTCCATGTCCACATGGCGTTCCGGCAGGGCCTTCACCGCATGCTCCGGATCGGCGGCATGGAAATGGCGCAGGTAGCTGAGTGATTCCGCGTGCGCCTGCGGGTCCCGGCCGTGGAAACTGGCGCAACCGAACAGCGTCGTAAGCTCATGTTCCGCCAGATAGGCGGCAATGCCCCGCCAGAGCAGCTGGATCGTCGACTTGGAGCGATGCGTGGCGGCCACGCAGGACCGGCCGAGTTCCAGCAACTGCTCGATGGGCTGCGCCATCAGCGGCGTCAGATCGTATTCGTCGGCGGAATAGAAACCGCCATTGTCCTTGGCGACGCTGCCGCGCAGCAGGCGATAGGCACCGACGATCTGTTCCCCGTCATCCATGCCGCGATCCACCACGATCAGGTGATCGCAGATGTCGTCATAGCGGTCCATGTCCAGCCGCAGCCGACGGGCGACCGGCGACGGGCGCGCGCCCATCTCGTCATAGAACACGGTATAGCGCAGGGCCTGCGCCGCCCGGATCGCATCCCGGTCACGGGTGATATAGACCTCAAGATTGCCGGCGGAGCAGAGCGGCCCGTCGGACGGCAGAACCCAGCGCAGACGCGGCACGGAACGGCGCGCGGTCGCGGCTCCGGCACTGGCCATGGCGGTCACGGAAGGCACCGCCTCCTGAACGTCGGCATTCTGACCGCTGACGATCCCGGCCTTCTTCAGCCGCCGCCGCCGCATCAGCTTGTTGGCGGCAAGCTTCGGCAACACGATGACATTGCGGATGACACCGGTCTTGCTGCCTGGCGGTTTCGGCTGCAGGCCACGTCGCTTGCGCCAGGGCAGTTTTCTCATGGCGCTCAATGCCGTCTCCCCGATTTCAGGTGATGCCGAACGCAAACCGTCTGGCATGATCACATTCTCACGCAGAACAGGCCCTATCGAATTCCGCCCCGAAGGTATAGTGCAGTCCGTGAGGGGTCAATTCACGGCGACCATCGCAATTGGAGCACAGGCAGCATGACCGACGCCTTCGTACCCGCGCTGGTGACATTCTTCGTCATCATCGATCCGATCGGACTGGCCCCCATGTTTGCCAGTCTGACAGAGGGCACGGATGCGGCGCACCGGCGGCGCATGGCGCTGCGGTCGGTCATGATTTCGGCCATGATCATCACCGGTTTCGCCTATGGCGGATCGTTCCTGCTGGGCGCGCTCGGCATCACGCTGGAGGCATTTCGGGCTGCCGGCGGCCTGCTGCTTTTCCTGATCGCGCTGGACATGGTGTTCGAGAAACGCACCGAACGGCGGGAGAAGCGCAACGATCAGATCCTGGAACACCGTGACGATTCGCCAACCGACATCTCCGTCTTCCCGCTGGCGATCCCGCTGATGGCCGGTCCCGGGGCAATCGCGACGATCATGCTCTACATGAAGAGCGCGGGCGACGATGTGGTGGCGCAGCTGACGGTCCTCGGTGCGGCGGGTATCAACCTTCTGGTCTGTCTGGTGATCTTCATTGCCGTTGGCCCCTTGATGCGGGTACTGGGCGAAACCGTTGCCCAGACCATCGGGCGCATCCTGGGCGTGATTCTGGCGGCGCTGGCCGTGCAGCTGATCTTCGACGCCATCTCCAACACGTTCGGCGCCTGAACCGGTCGCCACTGAACCGGTATCCACTGAATCCCTGTCAGCCGCCCCGTGCCACGAAGTAGGGGTTCTCGAATTCCGGCTTGCCGTAGATCAGTGGCTGGCCCACAGCGCCCGCCACGTCGCCACCGGCAATGATGGTGACATTACCGCCTGCCCCGGCGAGCACCGCATGCCCGGCGGCGATATCCCACTCCATGGTCCGGCCGAGACGCGGATACATGTCCGCCGCGCCTTCCGCCAGACGGCAGAGTTTCAGCGACGATCCGGCGGAGACCAGTTCCGCAACCCTGAAATCGGCCAGATAGTCGTCGGTCGCGCTGTCGCGATGAGAGCGGCTGGCAACCACGACCAGCCCGGCCTCCGGCGCCGGCCGCACCGTGATCGGCTTCGCCACAGTGGCCCCATCGCGCCGCCAGGCATCGCCCGGCCCCTTCGACCAGAAGGTCTGGCCAAGTGCAGGCAGGTGAACCACGCCGAGTGTCGGCTGGCCGTCCTCGATCAGGGCGATGTTCACCGTGAACTCGCCGTTGCGGTTGATGAATTCCTTCGTGCCGTCCAGCGGATCGACCAGAAAGAAGGTGCCGCCGGAGATGTCGGGGATCGTTCCCGCCGCGACCGATTCCTCGGCCACCACCGGAATGTCCCCCGCCAGCACGGAGAGGCGTTTCAGGATGATCGCCTCCGCCTTCTCGTCGGCATCGGTCACGGGGGAGCGGTCATCCTTCACCCGCGTGGCAATCTCGCCCTCGTAGATCTCGAGAATGGCCTTTCCGGCCTCGATTGAGACGTCGACCAGCATATCGACCAGCGCCTGACGGTCATGAATGGTCATGGTCTCAGCGCCCCCCGGCCACATCGACAAAGGTCCCGGTGACATAGGACGCACTGTCCGACAGCAGCCACAGCACGGCCTCCGCCACTTCCAGCGCGGTTCCGACACGCTGCATCGGCACAGAGGTCCTGAAACGTTCAACCCGGTCCGCATCGCCGGCCGAAGCGTGAATCTCGGTGTCGATCAGTCCTGGCCGGACCGCGTTGACCCGAATGCCTTCGATCGCCAGTTCCTTGGCCAGACCGATGGTGAAGGTATCCATCGCGCCCTTGGACGCCGCGTAATCGACGAATTCGTTCGGACTGCCAAGCCTTGCCGCCGCCGAGGAGACATTGACGATGGCGCCACCCTGCCCCTCATGTTCCGTCGACATGCGCCGCGCAGCTTCCCGGGCGCAGATGAACGACCCGGTGACATTGACGGCCAGGATGCGGTTGATCCGCTCCGCATTCATGGTGGCGACCTTGCCGCTCTCGTCGATGATCCCGGCATTGTTGACCAGCGCGGTGACGGGGCCCAGTTCCTGGTCCACCAGGCGGAACATGGCCTTCACGTCCGCCTCCTCCGCCACATCCGCATGGGCCATGATGGCTTCCCCGCCCGCATCGCGGATGGAATCGACGACCGCCTGCGCGGCCTTCTTGTTTCGGGCGTAATTGACGCACACCTTGTAGCCGCGCGCGGCACCAAGCTTCGCGACTTCGGCACCGATGCCGCGACTGCCGCCGGTAACCACCAGTACGTGGTCCATCTGTTCCCTCCAGACTGCGAGATCCGGGGCGGAGGTAACCACTCGTCACGGTCACCGGTCAAGCAGGCTTCCGGGCTGGTGATGGACCGGACGATTGGGGCAGACTGCACCCATGACCGAACCTGACAAGACAATGCCCGGCCCCATCCTGCTGCCGAACCCCGATGACACCGCACTGACCCGGCGGATGGACGGCATCGATCAGGACGGCAAGCCCGTGGACACCGCCGTGACGGTGGAACGCGCGCTGACGCTGTTCCTGAACGGGCAGGAGATCGTCACCATGATGACGATCGGCGATTATCCGGACTGCCTCGCGGTCGGCTATCTGACCAACCAGAACATGCTGCGGGCCGATGACACACTCACCGGCGTGACGGTTGATGAGGAAAAGGGTCATATCTTCGTCACCACCGCCCGGCGTACCGACTACGAATGGAAACTGAAACGGCGCACCCTCACATCCGGCTGCGCCCAGGGCACGGCCTTCGGTGACGTGATGGAGCGGTTCGACGAGGTGGTGCTGGACGATACCGCGCGCCTGCGCACGTCCTGGCTCTATGCCCTGTCGCGCCAGATCAATCAGACGCCGTCGCTCTATCTCACCGCCGGTGCGATCCACGGTTGCGTACTCTGCGCGCAGGACAGGCCCCTGATCTACATGGAGGACGTGGGCCGCCACAATGCGGTGGACAAGATCGCAGGCTACATGCGGCTGAACGGGATCTCCCCCGTCGGCAAGTGCTTCTACACCACCGGACGCCTGACATCGGAGATGGTCATCAAGACGGTGCAGATGGAACTGCCGATCCTGATCTCGCGTTCCGGTTTCACCGCCTCCGGGGTCGAGCTGGCGCGGCAGGCCGGGCTGACCCTGATCGGACGCGCCAAGGGCAAGCGTTTCATCTGTCTTTCCGGTGCGGAACGACTGGTCTTCGACCACGACCCGAACACGGTCGCTGACGAGGCCCCCGGACACCGGCGGAAGGGTGCCCGCGATGACTGAAACCCCATCAGTCGCCGGGCTTGTGCTGGCGGGCGGGCTGGCGCGGCGCATGGGTGGTGGCGCGAAGGCGCTGAAACATCTGGCCGGACGGCCCCTGCTGGCCCATGTGCTGGCGCGCATCGCCCCGCAATGCCGGTCCATCGTGCTGAATGCCAATGAAGACCCGGAATCCTACGGGGCGTTTGGCTACCCGGTCCTGCCGGACGTGGTGGCGGGCTTTGCCGGACCGCTGGCAGGTGTCCTGACCGGCCTGGAATGGCTGGACCGGTCAGGTGAAGCCGAATGGCTGCTGACCGTCCCCACCGATGCGCCATTCCTGCCGCCGGACCTGGTGCAGCGGCTGCATTCAGCCGCCGACGAAGATACGGAAACCGTGGTGGCGCGATCAGATGGCCGCACCCACCCCGTGGTGGCACTCTGGCACCGGTCCCTGCTGCAACCGCTGAGGGTTGCGCTGACCGAACAGGACATCCGCAAGATCGACCGCTTCACTGCGGCGCACAAGACGTTACATGTAGACTGGTCAACGGCGGCGGGTGATCCCTTCGTCAATATCAACACACCGGACGAACTGGCAGCGGCAGAGGCCGCCCTTTCGCTCTGCGACGAAAGCCCCGATCCATGACCAGCGATCCTGAGCGGGCCATTCGCCCGCGCCGCAGCTTCATATTCTCCCCCGGCCTGCGCCCGGACATGTATCCGAAGGCCCTGGCGAGCGGCACGGATATCGTGTGCGTCGAGCTGGAAGACGGCATCGCACCGAAGGACAAGTCCGCCGCCCGTGACCTTGGACTTGGCCTGTTCGCGAAACCGCAGGAAGACGATGGCGTGGAACGGATTGTCCGCATCAACTGCCTGCGCACGGCCTTCGGCATCGCCGATGTTCAGGCCGTGCTCGACAGCGATACCCCGCCCCCGGCGCTGATGCTTCCCAAGGTCATGACACCGGATGAGATTGTCTGGCTGGATGACCTGCTGACGGAACGCGGACACGATACCCGTCTGCACATCATCATCGAAACCAACCAGGCGCTGGAACGTGCCGTGGAACTGGCCCACGCCAGCCCGCGCATCGACGCCCTGTTCTTCGGTGGCGTCGACATGGCGGCGGAACTGCGCTGCGTCAATGCGTGGGAACCGCTGCTCTATGCCCGGTCCCGCGTCGTCCATGCCGCCGCCAGCGCCGGGATCGATGCCATCGACGTGCCATGGCTCGACCTGGACGACATGGACGGCATGGCAGAGGAAGCGCGCCGCGCCCGCGACCTGGGTTTCAGTGGCAAGGGCTCGATCCATCCCAAGCAGATCTCCGTGCTGAACGACATCTTCACACCGGACGCCGCACAGGTGGCGCGGGCGCGCCGGATCGTTGCGGCCTTTGCGGAAGCGGACACCGGACTGGTCGTGGTCGATGGCAAGCTGATCGAGAAACCGGTGCTGAGAGAGATGAACCGCATTATTTCCATTGCCGAGCGGGTTGCCGGATAGACCGCCACCGCTTCAGACAGTACGTCCAGATTCCTCCCCCAAAGGATACATAAGTGTCACGTGAAGTTACCGGCCCGGGACGGGTCGAATTCGTCATCATGATCGCCCTGATGACTTCCCTGATGGCCCTGTCCATTGACACCATGCTGCCCGCGCTGGCCGCCATGGGAGCGGACCTGGACGTGACCGACGTGCAGGATACCCAGCTTGTGGTCTCGCTGCTGTTTGCCGGGCTCGCCACCGGGCAGCTGCTCTATGGCCCCCTGTCCGACAGCATCGGCCGGAAGCCCACGATCTACATCGGCATCGCGGTCTTCCTGATCGGTTGCCTGCTGTCGCTGTTCGCCCCGGATTTCGAGACCATGCTGGTCGGACGCACGCTGCAGGGTCTGGGGGCAGCCAGCGCCCGTATCGTGCCGATGGCCCTGGTCCGCGACCAGTTCGAGGGCCGGGCGATGGCGAAGGTCATGTCCTTCATCATGTCGGTCTTCATCCTGGTGCCGGTGCTGGCGCCGATGATCGGCCAGGGCATCCTGTTCGTGGCCGAGTGGCGGGCGATCTTCGTCTTCTTCATCGTGCTCGCCTCGGTCGCGACCCTCTGGTTCGGGCTGCGCCAGCCGGAGACCCTGCCGAAGGGACTGCGGCGCAGGTTCTCCGTGAAGCACATCATTTCCGGCTTCGGTTTCTGCCTGCGGGACCGCATCACGCTCGGCTACACCCTCGCCACCGGCTGCATCTTCGGCCCCTTCATCGGCTATCTCGGCTCCTCGCAGCATGTGTTTCAGGACATCTTCGGCACCGGCGAGATGTTTGCCGTCTGGTTCGGCGTGGGCGCGGTGTCCATCGGCGCGGCATCCGTCGTCAATTCGCAGCTGGTCATGCGGTACGGCATGCGCCGGATCACCCGTGCAGGTCTGGCCGTGACCGTTGTCGCGTCCGTGATCGCAGCCACCATCTTTGCGTCCGCGCCGCCGAACCTGCTGGGCTTCATGATCTGGCTGATGATCGTCTTCTTCGGCACCGGAATCTGCTTCGGCAACATGAATGCGCTTTCGCTGGAGAACATGGGCCACATGGCCGGTGTCGGTGCGGCCTTCGTCGGCTTCACCTCCACCATGGTCGCGGTGCCGCTGGGCATCACCATCGGCAGCCTGCTGGGGGAAAGCGTCCTGCCGCTGGTGATCGGCTTCGCGGTTCTGCCCGGCACCGCACTTGCGCTATCGTTCATCACGGATCGGGGTCGCCCCCCGGGTCCCATCGTCCGGTAGAGGTTTCAATTCCTGGGGAGGAAGTACGACGTGGGCATCACCGAGGAACATCTGCAACGGGTCGCCGCGAAACGGCATGCGGTCTCCGATGCCGGGCGGGAAGCCGCGGTCGCAAAGCAGCGCGCACGCGGAAAGCTGACGGCGCGGGAACGCATCACGGCCATGCTGGACCCCGGCAGCTTCCGGGAACTGGGACAGCTGGTGGAGCCGATGCGCGACACCGAGCTGACCAGCACCCTCGACGCCCCTGCCGATGGTGTCGTCACCGGCACCGGCACGGTGGACGGTCGCCCGGTCTGCATCATCTCCGATGACTTCACGGTGCTGGGCGGCTCGGTCGGCGTGGTCGGCGGCGCCAAGGTGGAGCACCTGCTGACACGGGCGGAGAAATACGGCCTGCCGGTCATCTGGCTGCAGGAAGGCGCGGGTCACCGCATCCAGGACGGCCTCGATTCCCGGCACTTTGCCTCCGCCGGTCCGATCTTCTGGCACATGTCGCGCCTGTCGGGCTGGGTACCCATCGCCACCGCCATCCTGGGTCCGGGCTATGCCGGGCCGACCAACATGGCCGCCTTCGCCGATTTCCGCATCATGCGGCGGGGCCACGCCCAGATGGGCATCGGCGGCCCGGCACTCGTGCGGGCTGCGACGGGGGAGGAGATCGATACCGAGACACTGGGCGGCGCGGCAACGCAGGCGGATGCCCAGGGTGTCGCCGACATGGCACCGGATACGGAGGAAGACTGTTTCGCGGCGATCCGGCGCTATCTGGACTTCCTGCCCCGCAACGCCGGTGAAGCGCCGCCCGTGCGGCCCTGCGATGATCCCGTGGACCGCCGGGCGGAAGCGCTGGCGACCCTGGTGCCCGACAACCCGCGCCGCGCCTACGACATGCGCAAGGCCGTGGAACTGATCTTCGACCAGGGCAGTGTCTTCGAGACCAAGCCGACCCATGCCCGCAACATGGTCACCGCCTTAGCGCGGCTGGAGGGGCGACCGGTCGCCATCATCGGCAACAATCCGATGTTCCTCGCCGGGATGCTGGACGCCAAGGCGGCGGAGAAGGCCGCACGCCACATTGCCATCGCCGACGCCTTCGGCCTGCCGCTGTTCTACTTCATCGACATGCCGGGCATCTTCGTCGGCTCGGGCGCGGAGAAGACCACGCTGGGTCTGCGCTCCGCCAAGATGCTCTACGAACTGGGTGTCGCGACGGTACCGCGCTATTCGGTGATGGTGCGCAAGGGCTACGGGGCCGGGTACTACGCCATGAACGGCGGGCGCGGCTTCAAGGCGGACGGCACCTGGGCCTGGCCGACATCTGAGCTCTGCGCCATGTCGATCGAGACCGCGCTGAACGTCGCCTATGCCCGCGACTGGCAGAATGCGCCCGACCCGGCGGCGCGCAAGGCGGAGCTGGAGGCCGACATCCGCCGCAACCTGACACCGCTGCGCGCGGCGGAACACTTCGGTGTTGATGACGTCATTGATCCGCGCGATACCCGCGCCGTGCTCGCCGACGCGCTGCGCCACGCACCGCTGCGCCCGCATGAGGGCGGGCCACCGAAGAAACGCGCCATCAGCCCCATCTGACCGCTGGACCCTGCCCGTGAAACAGATCACCGAACCCGCCCGCCAGATCGACGTCATCCATGAGACCGATGTTCTGGTCGTCGGCTCCGGGCCCGGTGGTCTCGCCGCCGCGCTGGGGGCGGCGCGGGCGGGCGTCGCGGTGACACTGGTCGAACGCTTCGGCTGCTTCGGGGGCAACATCACGGCGGTCGGGGTCGAGGGCTTCGCCTGGTACCGCCACGAGAAGACCGTCGATACGGAGGGAGTCGGGCGCGAGTTCGAGGCCCGTGCTATCGAGATGGGGGCCGCCACGCCCGAACCCCAGTCCGACAGTCACGCGCTGGATGCCGAAGGCTTCAAGGTCGTTGCCGACCGGCTGGTGGAGGAAGCCGGGATCACCCCGATGCTGCACCGCCAGTTCGTCGCCCCCATCATGGAAGGCACGGCCATCCGGGGCATCATCACGGAGAGCAAGGCCGGGCGGGAGGCCATCTTGGCGAAACGGGTCATCGACGCCACGGGGGACGCCGACGTGGCCCATCGCGCCGGCGCCCCGACGCACAAGGCGGCGCGGGAGGATCTGATGGCAGCTTCCGTCATGTTCTCCATGTCCGGTGTGGACCGGGCGAAGTTCCTGGAGGAGATTCGCGCCAACCCCCTCACCTACCGCGACTGGGACAGCGGCGAATGGACCGTCGAGACCACGGGGAAGGAGGACGGGATGTTCTCCCCCTTTCTCAAGAAACCGTTCCAGCTTGCCATTCAGGAGGGGCTTATCCCACAGAACCTCTCGACCATCGCGGGCACCTGGGGGGCCATCTATGACACCGGCGACCTGACCTATCTGAACCTGGTCCACCTGGACGGCTGCGACGGGACCGACCCCGACGACCTGACCCGGTTCGAGATCGAGGGTCGGCGTCAGGCCATGCTGGCCGTGGAAGCCATGCGCCGCCACCACCCCGGCTGCGAGACCGCGAAGCTGCGCAATTTCGGCATGACGCTGGGCGTGCGCGACACCCGCAAGATCGACGCCCGCTACAACATGACCGAGATGGATGTGCGCGATCAGGGCCGGTTCGAGGACAGTATCGGAATCTTCCCCGAATTCATCGACGGCTACGGCCTGCTGATCCTGCCCACCACGGGCCGCTACTTCCAGGTGCCCTGGCGCACCATCGTGCCGAAGCAGGTCAGCAACCTGCTTGTCGCCGGCCGCGCCACCGGCGGCGACCGCATCAGCCACGCCGCCACCAGAAACATGATGTGCTGCACCGTCACCGGCCAGGCCGCCGGCGTCGGCGCCGCCCTGTCGGTAAAGCAGGACCGGGCGGTGGCGGAGATGGATGTGGTGGATGTGCAGCGGGAGTTGAGGCGGCAGGGGGTGCGGATGGGTTGAGGGTGGGGATTGCGGTGCCCGCCATAGCCAAGTCCAGTCCGATTTCGTCAGGGGAAAGATGCTGACCAGAATCATCTAGGGTCTAAGCCCAATCAACGCATTGAAGTTGCGGGAACGGGCTGTTTCTCTATGTACATGTTTCGCTCTGCAGGATTGGGATGGCCCGACTTTTTTGGCTTGAGGATGCGCAATGGGCGGCGATTGAGCCGCACGTGCCGAAAAGCCAGCCTGGTGCGAGGCGCGTCGATGATCGCCGTGCGATCTCCGGGATCATTCATGTTCTGAAGACGGGTTGCCGCTAGTGTGACTGCCCTGCCGAGTACGGTCCTTCGACGACGATCTACAATCTCTTCGATCATTGGCCACGCCGCCGCTTCTGGACGGACCTGACGGAGGCCCTGGCCGCGACTGGCGCGGTGTCGACTTCGAGCGCCATTATAGCACTTACATCAAGGCGCATCGTTCGGCCCACGGCGGAAAAGGGGGCAAGGTCGCAGGCGATCGGGCCTTCACGAGGTGGTCAGACGACGAAGGTCCACGCGCTCACAGACACAATAGGCCGCCCCTATGCCTTCGAGCTGACGGCTGGAAATGTCTCGGATGCGAAGGCGGCGCGGTTACTCTTCAACAGATTGGCAGGCGCCCGGAGGCTGCTGGCCGACAAGGGCTACGACGCCAACGCGATCCGAAGAGAGCTTCGCCAAAGCGGCGTAATTCCCATCATGCCAGGACGCATCAACAGGAAGCGAAAGATCGTCTATGACAAGCAACGCTACCGAGAGCGCCATCTGATCGAGAATGCCTTCTGCCGCATCAAGGACTTCCGGCGCGTCCACACCCCCTAAGACAAGCTGGCGAGAAACTTCCTCTCCGCTGTCGCCATTGCCGTCCTCGTTGCATTCCGGCTGTGATTGAGTCTCAGCCCTAGATACTAATCCAGCGCGGCCTTTACCCCCCCCTTCACCACCCCAACTGCCGGCTCGCCAGGTCCTTCATGACTTCCGTGCTGCCGCCGCCGATGGTGAGGATCTTGGATTCGCGGAAGATGCGTTCGACCTTGTGGCCGCGCAGCAGGCTGGCGCCGCCGAAGATCTGGGCGGCTTCGGCGGCGATCCATTCGTGGGCCTCGCCGCAATAGACCTTCAGCATGGCGATCTCGGCGATGCAGGGGTCGCCCTGCATCACGCGCCAGATCAGGCTGTCCATCTGGGATTCCATGGCCTGCAGCCGCACCGCCATGTCCACCAGCTTGTGGCGCACCACCTGGAACTCGGCCAGGTGCTTGCCGAAGGTCATGCGTTCGTGGGCGTAGCGCACCGCCTCCCGGTAGGCGCAGCGGCTGACGCCGATCTGGGTGGCAGCGATGCCGAGGCGTTCCAGATTGAAGTTGTTCATGATGCCGCGGAAACCCGCGTTCTCCTGCCCCAGCAGGTTGCCGGCCGGCACCCGTACATCGTCGAAGATGATGTGGCCGGTGTCGGAGGTCCACCAGCCGCTCTTGCGCATGTTGGTGCGGCTGACGCCCGGCGTGTCCCCCGCGATCAGCAGCAGGGAGATGCCGCCCATCCCCTCCCCGCCCGTGCGGACGGCAACGGACAGGTAATCGGCACGGACGCCGTTGGAGATGAAGGCCTTCTCCCCGTTGACGACATAGTGGTCGCCGTCCCGGCGCGCGGTGGTGCGGATGTTGGCGACGTCGGACCCGCCGTTGGGCTCCGAGATGGCGAGGCAGATGATCTTCTCCCCGCTGAGTACCCGGGGCGCGACTCGACGCTTAAGCTCTTCCGAGCCGAGCTTCAGCACCGGCGGCAGGCCGATACCATGCGCCATCAGGCTGACGCGGATGCCGCCGAAGCCTGAGGCCGCCATCTCCTCCCGCGCCAGACAGTAGTAATCGATGCCACCACCGGCACCGCCGTACTCCTCCGGAAAGCCGAGGCCCAGAATGCCGGCCTCGCCGGCCTTCACGTAGAGCTCTCGCGGGAAGGTGCCTTCCTCCTCCCAGCGTTCGCCGTTCGGTTCGATCTCGCGATCGATGAAGCGACGGATCTGGTCGCGGATGACCTCCGTTTCCTCGGTGTACATCGGATGCCTGAGTGTCATCTGCGCCTGCCTCCCCTGGATCGCACCACTGACAGCTAACAGGCTGACGCAGGGGAATCCAATGCGCACGACACATGCCACGCGACGCGGTTGGAATGTCGGGGTGACAGGCAGGACGGCGGAGCCGGGGTTCGCGATTGCCTGCCCTCGCCCCTCCGGGCATCCGTTTCCCCGCACTTCATGGTTCACATGACGAAATGGCAGGCCTGGCATTCGCGCCGGTCCGATTGACAGACATCCATAGTTCGATTAACAGCGAACTATGGATGCTGCGCACATGTCATCCCTTTCCCGCCGGCAGACTGCCTCGGGATCGGGAAGGAGCGCCGGGAAACCCTGCCTCCCTGGGCGTTGCATTCAGGCGGCAGCTGCCCGGCACAAATTTGTTATTGACACTCATTCTCAATTAAGCTTCTTGTTGCGAATGATTATTAGCAAATGTGGTTGGGGAAAGACACCGCATTCTCCGCTGGTTGCCCGAAAGGCCGCCAGCATCCGTTGCCACTTGCTGACTCCAAAGGATTGAACATGTCGACTCTCACGAACAACGCCCGCATCAGGCAGGCAGCCATGGCCACTGCGTTCGGCCTCACGATCATGCCGCTGGCGGCCCTTGCCGAAGATGAAGCCTATCCGAACATCACGGGCGAAGTCGGTTTCGAGGTCCAGAACGACTTCAACTTCGAGTCCGAAGATCCGAATGCCGAACAGAACGAGCTTGGCGGTGTCATCGAGCCGGTCATCAACCTGAACTTCAATCCCAACCTAACCCTGACCACCGGCATGACGCTGGAGGCGGTGCGCGGCCCCGGCCCCCGGGAGGACCGGGTGTTCCAGGATCATGGCATCTTTGTCGACACGCTGGTGCTGACCTGGGCCAACGACGATGTGGAAGTCCATGGCGGCAAGTTCGGCCCCAACTTCTCCATCGGCTATGACGCCGCTGGCGGTGTCTATGGCACCGACCTGCTGGGCGATGATGTGGAACTGTCGGAATTCATCGGCGCGGGCGGTGCCTTCGCCGTCGGTGACTCCATGGTCCTGTCGGGCAGCGTGTTCTTCCAGGATCGCACCTTCCTGAGCGAATCCTTCATCACCAACCGGGGCCGCAACAACCTGGCGGCAGGCGGACCGGGCAATACCGAGTTCCCGGAATCCTTCGCGGTCGCGCTGGACGGTGAGGCCGTGCCGGGCATGGAGGGCATGCGCTATCACGTGGGCTTCGCCCGTCTGGCCGTGAACAACGCCGACGACGAGTTGCGGGCCACCGCCGGTGCCGAATGGTCCTATGATCTGGGTGACGATCTCACTCTGACGCCGATGGCCGAATATGTCCGCTTCTGGAACGCCGGCGGCCTGGGGGCGGAGAGCCGCAACTACTACACGCTGTCACTGGTGGCCGAGACCGGCCCGTGGAACGTGGCGCTGGCCGGTACCGCCAAGGATGTGAACGTGGACGGTGCCAATGGCTCCACCTTCGATCACCAGGTGCAGCTTTCCGCCGGCTATGCCTTCGAGAACGGCTTCACGCTGGACGTCGGCTACAAGCGCGCCACGGCAGCCAACATCAGCACCCAGACCCTGGGCGCCATCGTCACCTACGGCATTGAATTCTGACGACAAGCCGACCGTCACCTGATCCGAGGAGGAACCTCACATGAGACTCACGAGAGCTACCGGACTGCTGTGCGGAATGGCCATGGGCCTGTCCGCCGGCATCGCCAACGCGGATGAGGCACCAACGGCCGAGGCCGTGGTGGGAACCTATGCCGACATCGCGCTCGCCGGCTACAGCGATTCCCTGACCACGGCATAGGCCCTGCGCGCCGCGATCAACGCCCTGATCGCGAAACCGTCGGAGGCTTCGCTCGGGGCGGCACGTGCAGCCTGGGTGGCCGCACGCGCCCCCTATCAGCAGACGGAGGCCTTTCGCTTCGGCAATGCCTCGGTCGATGACTGGGAAGGCAAGGTCAATGCCTGGCCGCTGGATGAGGGGCTGATCGACTATGTCGACACGTCCTATGGCGACGCGGCGGGCGAAAACCGTCTCTACACCAGCAACGTGATCGCCAACCCGATGCTGACCGTCAATGGCCAGCAGGTGGACGCGACCCTGATCACCCCTGCCCTGCTGTCGGATACGCTGCATGAGGCGGAAGAGGTCGAATCCAACGTCGCCACCGGCTATCACGCCATCGAGTTCCTGCTCTGGGGCCAGGACCTGAACGGCACCGGCGCCGGTGCCGGGCAGCGTCCCGCCACGGATTTCGATCTCGCCAACTGCACGGGCGGCAACTGCGACCGGCGGATCGCCTATCTGACGGCGGCGACCGACCTGCTGATCAGCGATCTGCAGGACATGGTGGCAAGCTGGGGTGCCGACGGCGCGTCACGCCAGGCCTTGCTGCAGGATCCGCAGGCAGGCCTTTCGGTCATCCTGACCGGCATGGGATCGCTGTCCTACGGCGAGCTGGCCGGTGAGCGGATGAAGCTCGGCCTGATGCTGCATGACCCGGAGGAGGAGCACGACTGCTTCTCCGACAACACGCACAACTCGCACTACTTCGATCAAATCGGCATCAGGAATGTCTATACCGGGCACTATCGCCGTGTGGACGGCTCAGTGGTCTCCGGCCCGTCCGTGGCGGATGTCGTGGCCCACGTCGCCCCGAAACTGGATGCGGAACTGCGTGCCAGGCTGGACACGACTGTTGCGTCCATGGCGGTCATGAAGGCCCGCGCGGAATCCATCGAGGCCTATGACCAGATGATCGCGGAGGGCAATCCGGTGGGCAACGCCACGGTGCAGGCCGCGATCGACGGCCTGATCGACCAGACCCGGAGCATCGAGCGGATCGTGGCAGCGCTGAAGCTGCAGACCATCCAGTTCGAAGGCTCCGACAGCCTGGATAACCCCGGCGCGGTCTTCCAGTAACCAACCACCCTTGATCGCGATCTGGTTAGCCATGGCCAGAGGCGTTTCCGGATAGAGAAAGGACCAGGGTGACCCTCTGCATCGTTCCCCGTCACGCCCATCACCTGTCGTGACACTCCTCCGATGATGCAGTCCCAGATCCCGATATCCGGTGATACGTTTTCGCGATCACGTGGGCTGGCTTCCCCGAGCCAGCCCACATCTTTCTCACAGGCGACCTTTCCAGGACACGGAAGAAGATCCATGCAACTGCGCCCCTGGTCCCGAACCTCCGGAACGCGCACCGGAGCCATCGCGGCCGCCGTGCTGTCAGGCCTGTTCCTGGGTCTCCCTGCTGCACCGGCCGTCGCCGATTCTCCGGGCCGCAGTGATCTGACACAGAAGGACCTGGCACGTTTCCGGGCGGTGACCGCGCCCCCCGCGAGCTTCACCCAGGCCGAACCGTTCGAGATGATGGCCGGTGGTGCAGCGACATCGCGCAAGACGCCGGATGGCAATGCGTTCTCCCATTCATCCGCCAACCTGGACTTTGAAGGGGAGCGGGACTTCAAGCTGGGCAATGCGCTGTTCCGCAAGCTCTGGGTCTCCTCCCCCTCCTCCACCCAGGCATCCGATGGTCTGGGACCATTGTACAACGCGCGCTCCTGCCAGCGCTGCCACCTGAAGGACGGGCGCGGCCATCCGCCGGAAGCCGGTGAACGCAACGCAACTTCGATGTTCCTGCGCCTGTCGGTTCCGCCGCAGACGGACGCGGAGCGGGCGCTGATCGCCTCCGGTGCCGTGGCCTCCCTGCCCGAACCCACCTACGGCGGCCAGTTGCAGGATTTCGCCGTACCGGGGCTGCCTGCCGAAGGGCGCATGGTCATCCGCTACAGGGAGGAGGCTGTCAGCCTTTCCGGTGGTGAAACGGCGTCCCTGCGGCATCCCACCTACAGTGTCGGCGATCCCGCATTCGGCCCGCTGCACCCGGAGACACTGCTTTCCCCGCGTGTCGCACCGCAGATGATCGGGCTGGGCCTGCTGGAGGCCATTCACCCGGACGACATTCACGCCCTGGCCGACCCCGATGACCGGGACGGTGACGGCATCTCCGGCCGGGTCAGCATCGTGCGGGATGCCGCGACTGGCGGTGAAACACTTGGCCGGTTCGGCTGGAAGGCCGGCAATCCGACCGTGGCGCAGCAGAGCGCCGACGCGCTGGCGGGCGATATCGGTGTTTCAAGCCCCCTCGCCCCGCGCCACCACGGTGACTGCACCCAGGCCGAGTCACCTTGCCTGCAGATGGCCACAGGCGTGCAGGCGCGCCTGGGTGAAACAGAGGCACCGGACCCGGTGCTGCCCCTGATCGCCCACTATGCACGCAACCTCGCGGTTCCGGCCCGGCGCGATGTTTCCGACCCGACGGTGCTGAAGGGCAAGCGGCTGTTTCACGAGACCGGCTGCGCCAGTTGCCATCATCCGAAATTCGTCACGCGGCGCGACGCGCCGGTCGCCGAACACCGGTTTCAGCTCATCTGGCCCTTCACCGACCTGCTGCTGCATGACATGGGCGAAGGACTGGCCGACAACCGACCGGTCGGCAGTGCGTCGGGGCGCGAATGGCGCACCGCCCCGCTGTGGGGCATCGGCCTGACCGAAACGGTGAACGGCCACACATACTTCCTGCACGACGGGCGGGCGCGGAACCTGCTGGAAGCCATCCTGTGGCACGGTGGGGAGGCGGAACAGGCTCGCGAAACAGTGGTCGACATGTCGCCCGAAGACCGCGCCGCCCTGATCCGGTTCCTGGAGTCACTCTGATGCGCCTGCCGTCGGTATTCCTGCTTGCCGGCCTCGCGCTCGCCTGCCTCACGCCCGCACTGGCCGACACGACACCCGCCCAGGCGGCACTTCAGAAACGGCTGGTCGGGACGATACTGGCGGAAACGATACTGCCCGATCACGCAGCCCTGGTGCAGGCAACGGCGGATCAGCAGCGCACCATGCGCGCGGCTTGCGCGACGCCGTCGGCCGATACCCTGTCGGATGCGCAGGCAGCCTTTCGCGATCTGGTCACCGCCTTCTCCCGGGTGGAGATGTATCGCTTCGGTCCGGGGCGGGAAGACAACCGCCTCGCCCGCCTCAACTTCTGGCCCGACAGGCGCGGACTCGGAATGCGGCAGGTACGCCGGATCCTGCAGGAGCAGGACCAGACCGCCACTGATCCCGCAACGCTGAGGGGCAAGAGTGTCGCCGTGCAGGGGCTTTCGGCCCTCGAACAGGTGCTGGCGGAGGCTGACGGTGGGATGATCCCCGATTTCGCCTGCCGCTACGGCACAGCCATTGCCGATGTAACCCATGAAACCGCAGAGGCCCTGCTGAACGGCTGGCGCGACGGTCAGGCAGGTTTGCTGCGCCGGCCTGGACCGGAGAACCCGCTCTACCGCGATCAGGGCGAAGCGCTGAAGACCCTGCTGAAGGCGGCAATGGAACAACTGATCATCGTCGAGCAGCAGAAACTCGGGCGCGTGCTGCGGGATGGCCCTGCAAGTGCCAACCCGCTGTCCGCTCCCTTCCGCCTGTCCGGCATGACGCTGCGCGCCGTGGCCGTGAACATTGCCGCCAGTCGCGCCGTGCTCACCCATCCCGACATGCCTGACCTGGACAACCCTGATCTGCTGAACCTGTTCCGGGAACTGGATTTCGAGCTGGGCCAGTCGGAAGCCGCGATCCGTACCGCGCTCGACTTTCCCGGCGGGATCGCAGCGCGGATCGCCAATCCGGCAACGCACGACCTGCTGCAGTATGCCCGCATCCCGCTGCAGGCCGCCGTCGATCTGCACGACACGCGGCTGCTGCCTGCGCTGGGTCTGGTCAGGGGGTTCAATGCACTCGATGGCGACTGATCGGCGATCGGTACTGCTGGGTCTGTTCTGCACGGCCCTGCCATTGGGCCAGGCCATCGCAGGTGCGCCTGCGCCCCCGGCATTCCTGACCACCGGGCGGCGGGACGGCCGGTTTCATGCGATGGCTCTGGACGGGGCCGGGCACATCCTCGGCGACGTGCCGCTGCCCGGCCGGGGGCACGGTTTCGCCGTCAGCCGCGACGGTCACCACGCCGTGGCCTTTGCCCGCCGTCCTGGCCGTTTCGCCCTTCCCTTCAGCCCGGCCACGATGCAGGCGTCTGCGCCGCTTCCGCTTCCTGCCGACCGTCATTTCTATGGCCACGGCCTGTTCAGCGCGGATGGGAAGCGGCTGTTCGCGACGCAGAATGACTTCGATGCCGGGCGGGGCGTACTGGCCGTGCATGATGTCCGTCAGGACTATCGCCGCATCGGCGAGTTCGCGACACACGGCATCGGCCCGCATGAATGTCTGCTGGCGGATGACGGCAGGTCTGCGGTCATCGCCAACGGCGGCATCCTCACGCACCCGGACTGGCCCCGGCGGAAGCTCAATCTGGACACCATGGTTTCGACGCTGGTGCGGCTGGATCTCGCGTCCGGCGACCTGCTGGCGCGCGCCAGCCTGCCCCCTGCCCTCTATCAACTGTCCATGCGCCACCTGGCGGCGACACCGGATGGTGCCACCTGGTTCTGCTGCCAGCATCAGGGCGCGGCAACCGAGCAACCGCCGCTGATCGGGCGCTGGGACCGGAATGGAGAAATCCGGCTGATCGACCTGCCTGCCACCGTGACCCGGTCGATGCGCAATTACGCAGGCTCCATCGCCGCGACGCCTGACGGTCGGCGCATTGCCGTCACCAGCCCGCGCGGCGGAATCATTGTCGTGCTCGACGGTCGCTCCGGGTCCTTTCTGGAGACCGTCAGCCTGGCCGATACCTGCGGCATTGCCCCGACAGGGGACGGCTTCATGGCAACGGCAGGTACGGGCGAGATCCTGCTTGGCGGCAAGGCCGATGCCTATCCAGACATCAACTGGGACAATCACATGGTGACGCTGAAGTCCTGATTATCCTGGCCTGTTGCGCATGGTGACGGACGCTCACGAAATGCTGTTCCCGTTCTCCGTTCCCGTATGGAACAAAATAAGAACATCTGTTATCGTGCCTGCATGAATGCACGCCATCACACATCTGTCCTGTCGCCTGTTCCGGACCGTCTGCGGCCTCCGAAACCGCACGCCATGGCGCGGGACCGGCAGGATGCGGGGCCGTCCGGAACAGCGGATATGCAGCCGCCACCGCTGCCGGGAAAGCCGCAGCTGGTGGAGGTCTTCGCGGACTCGCGGGATGTCGGCGCGGTGGGCTTCGCCCTGGCACAGATACCGCGCGCGCAGTCGATTCTGTGGGTGCAGGACCGCATGTGCGCGCAGGAGGTGGGGCAACCCCACGGCCGGGCGCTGGCCCGCTTCGGCGGCGACCCGGACAGGCTGATCCTGGCCTGCGCCCGTCATGCGGGGGATGTACTCTGGACAATGGAGGAGGGTCTGGCATGCCCGTCGCTTGGTGCCGTGATCGGAGAGATATGGGGCGAGCCGAAGGCGCTGGACTTCACCGCCACGAAACGCCTGGCAATGCGGTCGGAGCGGGTGGGGATACCTGCCTTCCTGATCCGTTTCGGCGGCGCGGTGGCCAGCGCCTCCGTGGCGCGGCGGCGCTGGCGTGTGGCCTCCGCCGCCTCCGCCCCGCACCCGCACCCGCACGATCCGCGCGCACCGGGGGAGCCACGCTGGCGCACCGAACTGTTCCGCGCCCGCGACGCGCGGCCCGGTACATGGGAGGGGGGATATGACCGCACGGCGCATCGTCTCCATCTGGCTGCCCCACTTCGCGATCCAGCGCTGGCGGCGGCGGCATTACGGCGAGAAGGCGACGGCTGAAACCGAACCGGTCGTGCTGGCCCGCCCCGGCCCCCACGGCCCGGTGATCCATGACATGAATGCCGCCGCCGTGGCGCTGGGCATGACACGCGGCGCGCGGGTCACCGACATGCGCACCCTGGTGCCCGACCTGCGGGTGGAGGAAGCGGAGGAACGGCTGGACCACGCCGATCTGGCCCGCCTGTCCCACTGGTGCCGACGCTGGTGCCCCTGGACCCGGACCGACGGGGCGGACGGGCTGATGCTCGACACCACCGGGGCCGATCACCTGTGGGGTGGGGAGGCGGCGCTGGTCGCCGACATGCGCCGGGCCTTCGCGCAACTGGGTCTGACCGCGCACATCGCCATCGCCCCGACGGTCGGCAGCGCCTGGGCCTTCGCCCGGCACGGGCAGGAGAAGGTGGAGACCTGTCTGCCCGACAGGCTGGCGGCACGGCTGGGTGCCCTGCCGGTGGCGGCGCTGCGGCTGGATGGCCATACGGTGCTGCTGCTGGAACGGCTGGGGCTTCGCACCATCGCGGCGCTGGCCGACATTCCCCGTGCCGCCATGGCCCGGCGGTTCCGCCATGGCACGCCCCTGCCCGCCAATCCGCTGGCGCGGCTGGATCAGGCCATGGGCCGGACCACGGAGCCTCTGGTCGCCGCCGCGATCACGGAACCGCTGCGCAGCCTGCGTACGCTGGCCGAACCGATCACGGAGATCGACAGCTTCAGCCATGTGCTGACCCACCTGATGCAGGATCTGGCCACACAGATGGAGGCACGCAACATCGGCGCCCGCTGCCTGCGTTTCAGCGGATTTCGTGTCGATGGCGGGGTCTCCGCCATCCAGGTCGCCACCAGCCGTCCCAGCCGCGAACCCGAGCATCTGGCAAGGCTGTTCGAGAACAAAATAGAAACATTTGATCCCGGCTTCGGGTTCGAGGTCATGGTGCTGGACGTGATCGATGGCCAGGACCTGGCCCTGACGCAGCCCGACCTGAGCGGTGAAACCGATACCGGCGTGGCCCTGTCACGGCTGATCGACCGGCTGATCGCGCGACTGGGGCGGCAGTCGGTGCTGCGGCCGCTGGGGCACGGCAGCCATGTGCCGGAGCGGGCGGAGATGCTGGTTCCGGCGGATACGGACATGCCACGCCCGGCAGCACGGGCCCTGTCGGCGGAAACATCGGAGTCTCCGCCCCCCCATCGCCCGTTGCGGCTGCTGCCCCGACCGGAGGAGGTGGAGGTGCTGCACGCCATTCCCGACGGTCCCCCGGCGCGTTTCATCTGGCGACGCCAGACCCATCGGGTGGTGCGCAGCGGCGGACCGGAGCGGATTGCACCGGAATGGTGGCGGGAGAAATCCATCGTGCGCCTGCGCGACTACTACAATGTGGAGGACAGCGACGGCCGTCGCTACTGGATCTATCGGGAGGGGGTGGCCGGTGACGGACGCGGCGGCAGCCCGCACTGGTTCATGCATGGGCTGGATGCCTGATGCCGGAAGCCCCGCTGACACCGGAGAAGCGCCGGATCCGCGACCCCGGCACGTTCCGCCCCAACCCGCCCGCAGCCTTCGTGGAGCTGGGCGTGGTCTCCAACTTCTCCTTCCTGCGCGGGGCCTCGGACCCGGTTGATCTGGTGCTGACCGCACACCTGCTGGGCTATGACGCCATGGGCATCGCCGACCGCAACAGCATGGCCGGAACGGTGCGGGTGCATGGGGAGGCGGCAACGGCAGGCCTGCGCCCGGTCATCGGCTGTCGTCTGGACCTGCTGGATGCGCCGTCCCTGCTGGCCTATCCGAAGGACCGGGCAGGCTATGGGCGCCTCTGTGCCCTGCTCTCCGCCGGCAAGATGCAGGACGCGGCGGGGGAATGGCAGCGCAAGGGTGTCTGCGACCTGTCACTGGCCATGGTGGCGGAGGCTCTGGGCACCGAACCGGCACAGGTGGTGCTGATCGCCATGCCGGGGGCGGACGTGGACCGCTTCGCCGCCGAGCTGCCGCGTCTGGTGCAGCATCTGCCCGGTCTCAGCCACATTGCGGCGACATATCTCTATCGCGGTGACGACCGGGCGCGGATCAACCATCTGGCACGGCTGGCCAGGGCACATGACCTGCGCCTGCTGGCCACCAACGACGTGCATTACCACACGCCTGCCCGCCGCCCGCTGCAGGACGTGATGACCTGCATCCGGGAGAAGGTGACGATCCGAAGTGCCGGGCATCTGCTGCATCCGAACGCGGAACGGCACCTGAAGTCCCCCGCCGAGATGCAGCGCCTGTTCGCCGACTGGCCGGAAGCGATCAGTGAAAGCCGACGCATCGCCGATGCCTGCCGCTTCTCCCTGTCGGAGCTGCGCTACGAATATCCGGAGGAGACGGTGCCGCATGGCCGGACCCCGGATGAGCAGCTTGCACGGCTGACCCGTGAGGGCGCGGCGGAACGCTATCCGGACGGTGTGCCGGACGATGTGCAGCAGACCCTGGACAAGGAACTCGCGCTGATCTCGAAAATGAATATTGCCCGCTATTTCCTTACGATAAAGGACATAATTAATTTTGCACGCGGCGAAGAAATCCTCTGTCAGGGGCGTGGATCGGCGGCCAACAGTGCCGTCTGCTATTGCCTGAAGATCACCTCCGTCGATCCGGCGCAGCACCAGTTGCTGTTCGAACGCTTCATCTCCGAGGAGCGCAAGGAACCGCCCGACATCGACGTGGATTTCGAGCATGAGCGGCGGGAGGAGGTGATCCAGCACATCTATGCCCGCTATGGCCGCGACCGGGCCGGGCTGTGCGCCACCGTCATCCACTACCGCCCGCGCATGGCGATCCGGGAGGTGGGGAAGGTCATGGGCCTGTCGGAGGATGTGACCACCGCGCTGGCCCGCACCGTCTGGGGATCCTGGGGCGCATCGGTGGAGGACGGCATGGTGACGGAGGCCGGGCTGGACCTGTCGGACCCGCACCTGAAGCGCACCATCGCCCTGACGCATGAGCTGATCGGCATGCCCCGGCACCTGTCACAGCATGTCGGCGGCTTCATCCTGACCCAGCACCCGCTGGTGCAGACCGTGCCCGTCGGCAATGGCGCGATGGCCGACCGCAGCTTCATCGAATGGGACAAGGACGACATCGACACGCTGGGCATCCTGAAGGTCGATGTGCTGGCGCTGGGCATGCTGACCTGTATCCGCAAGGGCTTCGACATGCTGCGCGCGCACCATGGCCTGGACCTGTCGCTGGCCACCGTGCCGCAGGAGGATCCGGCGGTCTACGACATGCTCTGCAAGGGCGACTCGGTGGGCGTGTTCCAGGTGGAGAGCCGGGCGCAGATGAACATGCTGCCGCGTCTGAAACCGCGCACCTTCTACGATCTGGTGATCGAGGTGGCGATTGTCCGCCCCGGTCCGATCCAGGGCGACATGGTGCATCCCTACCTGCGCCGCCGCCAGGGCAAGGAGCCGGAGGTCTATCCCTCCCCCGGTCCCGAGCATGATCCGGACGAGCTGAAGAACATCCTGAAGCGGACGCTCGGGGTGCCGATCTTTCAGGAGCAGGCGATGAAGATCGCCATGGTTGCCGCCTGCTTCTCCCCCGTGGAGGCCAACCAGTTGCGCAAGGCCATGGCCACCTTCCGCTCGAAGGGACTGGTCAGCGAACACAGGGAGAAGATGGTCGGGCGCATGGTGGAACGCGGCTATGATCCGGAATTCGCGGAGCGCTGCTTCAGCCAGATCGAAGGCTTTGGCGAATACGGCTTTCCCGAGAGCCATGCCGCCAGCTTCGCCCATCTGGTCTATGTGTCGAGCTGGATGAAGTGCCACTATCCGGCGGTCTTCGCGGCGGCGCTGCTGAATTCCCAGCCCATGGGCTTCTATGCCCCCGCCCAGATCGTGCGCGACGCCCGGGAGCATGGCGTCACCGTGCGGGGCGTCGATGTGAACTACAGCGACTGGGACAATACGCTGGAGCCACTGCACCCCGGATTCCCGGATCAGGCCCCGGAGCGCCGGAGGGAAGGTGGAACAGGCACACCAGACCGTCCATCTTCCCCCCTTGCGGGGGAAGTGACCGCGCAGCGGTCGATGGGGGGTGAAGCCGCAGGCTGCAGCACAAGCATTCAACGCCATGTCGGCTTCGCCGATTCACCCCCATCCCGACCTTCCCCCGTCGAGGGGGAAGGCGCATCCGAGCCTGTCAGACCAATCGGCACCCATATGCAATCGCCCTCCCCCGACCAGCCGCAGACCTGCGCCCTGCGGCTGGGGTTGCGCCAGGTCACCGGCCTGTCGAAGGAGGATGCGGCCCGGCTGCTGCGCCATCGCGGCCGGCCCTATGACGGGGTAGAGGAATTGCGCAGCCGCGCCGGCATGTCGGCGCGGGGTATCCAGACCCTGGCGGCGGCGGATGCCTTCCGTTCCCTCGGGCGGGACCGGCGCGGGGCACTGTGGGATGCGCGCACGGTCAAGAACGCGCCCGACCTGCCCCTGTTCACCTGGCAGGAAACCCATGACGAGGGGCCGGACACCGATGTGCTGCTGCCCGCCATGCCCCTGAGCGAACATGTGGTCGCCGACTATCAGACGCTGCGTCTGTCGCTGAAGGCGCATCCGATGGAATTCCTGCGGGAGAAATACAGGGCGGAGGGCTTCACCACCGCCGACCGGCTGCGCGCCCTGGGCAATGGCCGCGCCGTCTCGATGGCCGGGATCGTGCTGATCCGCCAGCGCCCGGGCAGTGCGGCGGGAGTCGTCTTCATCACGCTGGAGGACGAGACCGGAGTCGCCAACCTGGTGGTCTGGCCCGATACCCTGAAACAGTACCGCCGCACCATCATGGGGGCGCGGCTGATGGCGGTGCATGGCATGGTGCAGATGGACGACGACGTGATCCACATCATCGCGAAGCGGCTGGTGGATGAAACCGGGCAACTGATCCATCTGTCCGACGACCTGATGCGGTCACCCATCGCCCGCGCCGATCATGTGACCAGCCCCCTGCCCGGTCACACGGCCCGCCACCCGCGCAACGTCCGCGTCATCCCGAAGTCGAGGGACTTTCACTGACGCGCGCGTTCAGTTGCCCGATCTTCCCGCACCGGCGCGGCCCTTCCGGGCTGCCGGATCAGTCCGTCAGGTCGGACCAGAATTCCTTCACCTTGTCGAAGAAGCCGTCCGTCTGGGGATGGTTGCGCTTGCCCCGGCCGTCCTTGCTCTCGGAGGCGAACTCTTCCAGCAGTTCCTTCTGGCGCCGTGACAGGTTCACCGGCACCTCGATCTCCGCCTGGATGTAGAGGTCGCCATAGGAGCCGCCGCGCAGTTGCGGCATCCCCTTGGCGCGCAGGCGGAACTGCTTGCCGGTCTGGGTGCCGGCGGGGATCGTCACCTTGGCGCGCCCGCCGTCGATGGTCGGCACCTCGACATCACCGCCAAGCGCCGCCGTGGTCATCGGGATCGGGACGGAGCAGAACAGGTTCATGCCCTCCCGCTCGAAGATCGGATGCGGGTTCATCGACAGGAAGATGTAAAGATCGCCCGGCGGTCCGCCGCGTGCGCCCGCCGTGCCCTCGCCCGAAAGGCGAATGCGCGTACCGTCCTCGACGCCCGCAGGCACATTGACCGACAGCGTCTTCTCCCGCTGCACCTGGCCATTGCCGTTGCAGTCGATGCAGGGATCGCTGATCACCTGGCCCTGGCCGCCACAGGCCGGGCACGTCCGCTCGATGGTGAAGAAACCCTGCTGCGCGCGCACCTTGCCCATGCCGTTGCAGGTACCGCAGCCTGTGGGCTCGGTCCCCGGCGTCGCACCGGAGCCCTTGCAGGTCTCGCAATTGACGGCGGTCGGGATCGTGACCTGCACCTGCTTGCCGATGAAGGCATCTTCCAGGTCGATCTGCAGGTTGTAGCGCAGGTCGTCACCACGGGCCGGGCCACCGCGACGTCCGCCGCGTGCACCGCCCATGAACTCGCCAAAGAGGTCCTCGAAGATATCGGAGAAGGAATTGGCGAAGTCGGGGCCGGATGCGCCGCCGCGTCCACCGCCGAAACCGCCGTTCTCGAACGCCGCATGGCCGAAACGGTCATAGGCCGCGCGCTTCTCGGCATCGCGCAGCACGTCGTAGGCTTCGGAAAGTTCCTTGAAGGTCTGTTCGGCCTGCGCATCCCCGGGATTGCGGTCGGGGTGATACTGCATCGCCTTCTTGCGATAGGCCTTCTTCAGGGTCGCGCCATCCACGTCGCGCGAAACCCCCAGCATCTCGTAATAGTCGGTCTTTGCCATCAGTCTCCGCCCCTCCAGTCAGCCGGAACGAACGGCACTGGCCCTGAACAAATGCTCCGGACCAGTGCCGCCGTCAACGCTCCGTTGCCTGTCAGGCAGACTTCTTCTTGTCGTCGTCGACTTCCTCGAAGTCGGCATCGACAATGTCGTCATCCGCAGACTTGGCGCCGCCTTCGGCACCGCCCTCGCCGGCGTCGCCGTCACCGGCCTCCGCCTGCTGGGCGTACAGCTGCTCACCCAGCTTCATGGAAAGCTGTGCCAGCGCTTCGGTCTTCTGCTTGATGGCGTCGCCGTCGTCGCCTTCCATGGCCGACTGAAGATCCGTCATCGCCGCTTCGATACTGCTGCGGGTCTCGGCATCGACCTTGTCGCCCAGTTCGGACAGGCTCTTCTCCGTGGTGTGGATCAGACCCTCGGCCTGGTTGCGGGCCTCGACCGCGTTGCGCCGCTTCTCGTCCTCGGCCTTGTTGGCTTCCGCCTCCTTGACCATGTTCTCGATGTCGGCGTCGGACAGGCCACCCGAGGCCTGGATGCGGATCGACTGTTCCTTGTTCGTGGCCTTGTCCTTGGCCTGAACATTGACGATGCCGTTGGCATCGATGTCGAACGTCACCTCGATCTGCGGCACGCCACGCGGTGCGCCCGGAATGCCGACGAGGTCGAAGTTGCCCAGCAGCTTGTTGTCAGCCGCCATCTCGCGCTCACCCTGGAAAACCCGGATGGTCACGGCGGACTGATTGTCCTCTGCCGTGGAGAACACCTGGGACTTCTTGGTCGGGATCGTCGTGTTGCGGTCGATCAGGCGGGTGAAGACACCACCCAGCGTCTCGATACCCAGCGACAGCGGCGTCACGTCCAGCAGCAGCACGTCCTTGACGTCGCCCTGCAGCACGCCCGCCTGGATCGCGGCACCGATGGCCACGACCTCATCGGGGTTCACACCACGGTGCGGTTCCTTGCCGAAGAATTCCTTCACGGTCTCGATGACCTTGGGCATGCGGGTCATGCCGCCGACCAGAACGACTTCGTCGATCTCCGCCGCCGTCAGACCGGCGTCCTTCAGGGCCGCCTTGCAGGGGGCAACGGTGCGCTGCACCAGGTCACCGACCAGGCTCTCGAACTTGGAGCGGCTGAGCTTCAGCGTCAGATGCTTCGGACCCGAGGCATCGGCGGTGATGTAGGGCAGGTTGATGTCCGTCTGCGTCGCCGAGGACAGTTCCACCTTCGCCTTTTCGGCGGCTTCCTTCAGACGCTGCAGGGCCAGCTTGTCATTGCGCAGATCGACCGAGTTCTCCTTCTTGAACTCGTCCGCGAAATAATTGACCAGCACCATGTCGAAGTCTTCGCCACCCAGGTAGGTATCGCCGTTGGTGGAGCGCACTTCAAACACGCCGTCGCCGATCTCCAGCACGGAGATGTCGAAGGTACCGCCGCCCAGGTCATAGACCGCGATGATCTTGTTCTCGCCGGACTTGTCCAGGCCATAGGCCAGGGCCGCAGCCGTCGGCTCGTTGATGATGCGCAGCACTTCCAGACCGGCGATCTTGCCGGCGTCCTTGGTGGCCTGACGCTGTGAATCGTTGAAGTAGGCAGGAACCGTGATCACGGCCTTGTCCACCGTCTCGCCCAGATAGGCTTCGGCGGTTTCCTTCATCTTCTGCAGGATGAAGGCGGAGATCTGCGACGGCGCGTACTTCTCGCCATTGGCCTCGACCCAGGCGTCACCATTGTCCGCCTTGACGATCTCGAAGGGGGCTGTCTTGGCGATCTCGTTCGCCACATCGTCGCCGTAGGGGCGGCCGATCAGGCGCTTGATCGCAAACAGGGTATTGGTCGGATTGGTCACTGCCTGACGCTTGGCGGCCTGTCCGACAAGGCGCTCACCATCGGGGCTGAAGGCAACCATGGACGGCGTGGTACGCGCGCCCTCGGCATTCTCGACGACCCTGGCATTGGTGCCATCCATAACGGCCACACACGAATTCGTGGTGCCCAGATCGATCCCGATCACTTTCGACATCTGCTTCCTCTTCTATTGTGGCCGACGCGGTTGGCCCTTGCAGGCACCGCCCGCGCCCCCTTGCAGTTCGGTTCGTGTTCGCACCGGCGGTTCCGGGAACCGTTGCAACGACTGTCACAATCATGCCGACGCGAACTGCTATATAGGGGGGTGCCCCATGGCCCGCAACCCAAGCACCCCTGCGATTTCCGACATGTTCCGAATTGCCACTTTCAACATTGGCCTCGCCCGGCTGCACCTGCTGGGACAGACCCTGCGCGAGGGCGTGCCCCACCAGACCGCGCGCCTGCCCGCGATCTGCGCCTGGCTCAACCGCAATGAGGAACAGGTCGATGCGTGGCTGCTGCAGGAGGCCTATGGCAGGGATGTTGTCGCGCAATTGGCCCGATCCACCGGATTCCGGGTGGTTGCCGCACGGGAGATCGGCCCCGATACCGGACTGGTCATGCTGATCCGCCGGGATCTCAGAATCGGACAGCCGGCCACCCGGCAGTTTCCCCCTGTCGATTGGGTGGAGCGTTTCATCGCCCGCAAGGGCATGCAGTTCGTCGATCTGGAGGTGGCGGGCCAGCGATTCCGGCTTGGCAACATGCACACCAGCTATGACGGTCGCGGGCGACAGAAGATCGCCGCGATGGCACCGGATTTCCGCTGGCGCCAGGTCAGCATGGCGCTGGATGCGATGGCGGAGGCACCCGGAGACCACACACTGGTGCTCGGCGGTGACTTCAACGCCGCGGCTGCCTTCGAACCGGAGACCTTTGGTCTCGGTGCCTCCCGGGGCTGGAAGGACGCGCGCGTGGATGCGGTCGAATGGGACGATGCCGGGGTGACAAGCTGGTCGAATGCGAACCCGATCATCAATGGCGACAGCCCGGATCAGGACATCGACCACATATGGGTCCGGCCAGCGGGTCCCGACCTGGCCCTGCGCAGCCGACATGTCGCGACCCGGCATACGGTGCCCCTGCCCGACGGACAGATGATCCCGCTCTCCGACCACTATGGTCTGGCCGTCGGGATCGACACGGCGCTACCCTGACCGGCGGAGACTCAGGGGAGAACATCATCCATGACCACCGGGACCGACGATCTGCTGAACAGCCCGCCCGCCCGGGCACAGGCCCCGACCGAGGAGGCTTGGCGTGCGGCCTGGGACGCGGCCGGCCTGTCCAGGGCCACGCCTGTCGTGCAGGCCGTGAGTGGCGGACTGCGGGCCGACCATCTCGACTGGGTCTTCGCCAGCGGCTACCAGGCCGCCATGCGCCACTGCTTCCCGGAACTGCCTGCCGGTGGCTGGGCCGCCCTCGCCGCCAGCGAGGACCGGCATGAGCCGGAGAAGCATCCCGGTGTCATGCTGACGCGCGACGGGGATACATGGCGGGTGAACGGGTTCAAGTCCTGGGTGGCGCAGTCGCGGCATCTGGATCACCTGATCATCACCGCGCGTGCGGCGGGCGAGGAACAGGAAAAGCCGCGCCACGCGATCCTGCTGGACAGCCAGGCGCCGGGGGTCACCCTTTCGCATCGCGACAAGGCAGGTTTCCTGCCCCGCATGAGCCAGGGTTTTGCCGCCATGGACAATGTGGCGGTGCCGGAGGCCGGACGGCTCGGCGACAACCGGCTGCGTCCCTTCGTGCGTGCGGAATCGGCCTATGTCCTGCTCGCCGGGGCTGCGTTTCTCTGGGCGCATGTCGCGTCATCACACGCTGAACTGGCGGACCGGCTGCGGCAGATCGTGACCGGTCTGGACACCTGCTGTCAGGACCCGATGCAGCACCCGAAGGAGATTGCACGGCTGGATCTCCAGATTCAGGAAATTGTGAAGAACGTCACGCAAATACCTGAAATCATGCAAATACCTGACTGGAAATCGGACCAGAAGGTGCTGAGCATCTACAGCGAAGGCCTGCAACGCCGCGCCGCGCGTTCCTGACGCCGTTGGCATGAACGAAGCATCGACCGGCTTTGACCTGATTGCCGTGGTGGACTGGTCCGCCGCCGCCAGCCCCGGCCCCGCGCGTCCGACAGAGGATCGTGTCTGGCTGGCATGGGGCACGGCCGATGAACGGCCATCACCGGTCTATTGCCGCACACGAAACGACTGTCTGGATCATCTGGAGGAACTGGTCCGGCGGACGGGCGGCAATGCCCTGATCGCCTGGGATTTCCCCTTCGGCTATCCGGCGGAGAGCGGGCTTGGCGGTGGGCGGGACATTGCCACCCGACTGGCCAGGCTGATTGAGGATGGTCCCAGGGACCGCAACAATCGCTTCGCCGTGGCCAATGATCTCAACCGCGCCCTCGGCTCCGGTTCCGGCCCCTTCTGGGCCAGACCCGCAGGGGTTGCCGCGGATACGGTCCCGGAGAAGAAACCCGACTTCACGCGCTTCCCCTTCCCCGAGTGGCGCATCGTCGAGCGTCACACACGCCAGCTCGGATTCCCCACGATCCAGAGCGTCTGGAAGCTCTATACCACCGGCTCCGTCGGCTCCCAGGCGCTCATGGGTCTCGCGGCGATCCAGCGGCTGAATGACCGGCTGGCGGATCATGTCACGGCCCGCTGGTGGCCCTTCGAGACCGGCTGGTCAGCAAGGCTGGACGGGCTTGTGCATGTGGAATGCTGGCCCAGTCTGTTCGATATTTCCGCCGCCCCCTGGCCGATACGGGATCAGGCACAGGTCGCGGTCACGCGGGATGCAATCATGGCTTGGCAGCGGGATGGCATGCTCGCTTCCCGGCTGTCCGCACCGGACTGGCTGACCGGCGACGACCACGACAAGGTCAGCCGGTCGGAGGGGTGGATCCTGGGTCTGCCAGATCCCTGACTTCCTCCGCCAGCCATGCCAGGCATTGCGCCCGGTCGGCCCTGAAGTCATCCGCGATCCAGCGCGCCTCCAGCCTGTGCAGCAGTTCGCCCATCTCCGGCCCCGGTCGGACGTTCGCTGTCATCAGGTCGCGGCCCCGCAGGGGAAACGCGGGGATCGGCCAGTCTGCGATCAGCGCCTGCACGTCCCTGTCCACCACCTCTCCCCGCGCCGTGGCGAGAACGCTGCGGTCCATCATGGCCTGCCTGCCATCGTGATAGAGCGCGATACGGGTGGCTGCCGGGCTGGTGAGCGAATCCGCAGGATGCCGGACCGCCAGTACCAGCCGTCGTGCATCGGCCTTCGGGAGCTTCCAGCGTCCGGAGATCGCGCTGGCTGCCGCCTGATCCGGGATCATCGCCGCGAGCCGCAGGATCGCGTCACGCGTGACCGGAAGGCCCCGGGCCAGGTCCAGTTCAGCGGCTATCGCGGCGAGAATGCCGGTATCCGCCATCTCGGCCAGCATGGGTGCCGGGTCCGGCGCGGCCAGAAGCTTCCCCATTTCCAGCCAGATTCTCTCGACCGACAGGCGCTGCAGGCCACCCAGATGCGCCGCACAGGCCTCCGCGCCCGACCTGTCACGGATCGGCCAGCCCAGCATGGCGTGAAACCGGAAGAAGCGGAGAATGCGCAAATAGTCTTCCCGGATACGCTCCGACGCCGAACCGATGAAGCGGATCACCTGCGCCTTCAGGTCCGCACGTCCCTGCCCCAGCGGATCGTGCAGTGCGCCGTCCGGGTCCAGGTAGAGCGCGTTGATCGTGAAATCGCGCCGCATGGCGTCCCGTGCCCAGTCGGTCGTGAAACTGACCACCGCACGGCGGCCATCGGTTTCCACGTCGGCGCGCAGGGTGGTGATCTCGAACGGCCTGCCCCCGGCGATCACCGTGATCGTGCCATGTTCGATACCGGTTGGTATGGACTTCAGGCCCGCCGCCGCGGCGGCGGCCATGACAGCCTCCGGCAGCAGGGATGTCGCCATGTCGATATCTCCGACAGGCCGTTGCAGCAGGCAATCGCGAACCGCCCCGCCGACCACACGCACCTGCCCGCCCGCCGCGCTGATCGCGGCAACGACGGCGGTGAAGGCCGGATCGTCCTGCCATGGCGTGTCGATCCTGATGGTGGGTTCCTCCGGGTTGCGGTGCGCCCTGACGCAGGGCGAGAATGCAGATAGCACTCCACCGCCAAGGGAGCACGATCCGTGTCGGAAAATGAAGCCCATCTGAAGGATGTCTATGCCGCAGGCGGCGACGCCTCCGCCCTGAGCCGCAGCTATGATGGCTGGGCACAGGCCTACGATGCGGACATGAGCGGCTGGGGCTACCGTCATCCGGCGATCATTGCGGGCATGGTCGGGCGACATGCGCCCTCGCCGCAGACGGTAATTCTGGATGCGGGATGCGGCACGGGTGTGCTGGGGGAAACGCTGGCCGTGCTGGGGTACACGGCAATCGACGGGATCGACCTGTCGGAAGGCATGCTGCGGGTGGCGGGCAGCAAGGGCTGCTATCGCGACCTGAAACAGCAGATGCTGGGCGAGGTGCTGGATTTCGCCACCGGATCATACGACGCCATCGTCAGCTCCGGCGTCATGACACCGGGTCACGCACCCGCGACCTGCCTGCACGAACTGGCGCGCATCCTGAAGCCGGGTGGCCACATGATCCTGACCATCACCGAACAGGCCTGGGCCGACAGCTACGGGGCTGCCGTCAGCGGTCTGGTGGCAGACGGCACCCTCTCAGGGGCGGACGAGAGCCAGCGCTATGTCAGCCTGCCCGGCGCGCCGGAGGCGGAACGCCTGCCGGCGCGGGTGCACGTGCTGCGCCGGACCTGAGCACGGCGGCAGCACGTTGCCCGATGCCCGGTGCCCGATTACTCGGCGGGCGCGGCTTCCAGACGCTGTTCGATCTGACGCCAGGTCTGCGACAGTTCCGGCTTGCCCAGGCGGCCAAGGTGATCGGCCCAGGAACCGGCGATGTCTGCCGCAATACCACCCAGCGCGAGGCTGAGGTGATGGGCTGCCCAGTCGATCTGGTGCTTTTCGATTGCCATGCTCGTTGACATGATATTTCTCCATCTGTTTCACGTTCGCTGTTGCATCTCCGGTGCCACGAATTAGTTCAGTGAAATCAGATGGTTGGAAATTCGTGATGGTGAACCGTGCAGGGATTGCCGGGTCATGTCTGCCGGGGGAGGCAAGGAATGACGTTTACAACGACGGAGATCGCGGCACGCGGGATGCGTTTCACCGCCGATATGGCAGGCGATGAAACGTCAGCCGAGGCGGTGATCTTCCTGCATGGGTTCCCGAACTCCCGCCACAGCTGGACCGAGCTGCTGCAGGCTGTGGCAGGGGCAGGCTATCGTGGCATTGCCCCGGATCAGCGCGGCTATTCACCCGGTGCGCGGCCTGAAGGGATTCAGGCCTATCAGGTAAGCGAGATCGTGGCCGACGTGGTGGCCATCGCGGATTCGCTGGGCCTTGGCAGGTTTCACCTCGTCGGCCATGACTGGGGCGGGCAGATCGCCTGGGCGACCGCCGCCGCACACCCCGAGCGGCTGCTGAGCCTGACCGTGCTCTCCCGCCCGCATCCGGCAGCCTTTGCCGCCGCCTTCCGCAACGACCCGGCCCAGGCCAACCGGTCCCGCCACCACAAGGCGTTTCAGGATCCGGAGATGGCGGACCGGCTGTTGCAGGATGATGCGCAGGCGCTGCGCAACACGCTCTGCTTCGAGAATGCGTCCGGGCTGTTCGGCGCCGATGATGCCAGCGCGCCACCGGCAAAGCGGCGCATGTCCGACGAACTGGCGTCGCGTCACCTCTCCGTCCTGGGCAACAGGGATGCGCTGGATGCCGCACTCAACTGGTACCGGGCGGCCTTCTCGGGTGAGTCGACACTGGCCAGGGACGACTTTCCCGGCATCAATGTGCCCACGCTTTACATCTGGGGGCGGGAGGACATGAGTGTCGGCGAACGCGCCGCCATCACGACGCAGGATCATGTCAGCGCCGCCTGTACCTTCGAGGCGCTGAAGGGTGTCGGACATTTCGTGGCGGAGGAAGTACCGGAGGAGACGGCACGTCACCTGCTGGCGCACCTGCGCCTGAACCGAGCCGGAGGAAAATCCCGTGGCTGATCCGATCGCGTTTCACTTCGACTTCATCTCCCCCTACGCCTGGCCCGGCGCGGTGGGGATCGAGGCACTGGCGGCGCAGCATGGCCGCACGGTCGACTGGCATCCGATGCTGCTGGGCGTCTCCGTCATGAAGACCATGGGCCTGCCGCCGCTGATGGATACACCGCTGAAGGGCGACTACATCCGCATGGACGTGCCCCGGATCTACCGGTTTCACGGGCTGGACTACCGCCCTGCCGTGCCGGATTTCGTGACCTCCCCCTTTGCGCCTGCGCGGCTGTTCTGCTGGATGCTGGCGCAGGACCGGACGCGGGCGACGGATGCCGCGCGGGACATGCTGCGCGCGCACTGGTCGGAAGGCATTGATGTTTCACAGAAGGACAATGCGGTCGCCATCGCCGCCCGGCATGGCTTCGACAGGGACGCCGCCAGCGCCGCCCCCGATGATCCCGAGGTGAAGGAGATGCTGAAGGATGCCTGCAACCGCTCCGTCGCCGCAGGCGTGTTTGGCAGCCCGAGCTTCATCGTCGATGGCGAATTGTTCTGGGGCACCGACCGGCTGCCGCAGATCGCCTGGACGCTGGAGCAGGCTTCAGCGTGATGGCTGGGGCGGCCCCGCCACCGGCGCGATCTGCACCCGCTCCCGCCGTCGGCCCCAGTCGCCCGGCGGGCCGCTGAACCGGCCGGGCAGCGGCGTGCCGCACCAGACGCAGCCACCATGATCGTCCAGGTGCCAGTCTGAAAGCTGGTGCCAGTCGCGACCGATCAGCATCCCGCCGCAGCCCGCGCACCAGGTGGACTGGGCCTGCTTGTGATGGATATTGCCGACATAGGCATGCCGGACCCCGGCCCTGAGCGCGATGTTGCGCGCCCGGAACAGGGTCTCCGGCGGGGTCCGTTCCCTGTCCAGCATCCGGAAGTCCGGGTGGAAGGCGGTGAAGTGCATCGGCACGTCCGGCCCCAGCCGCTCCACGACCCAGGCCGTCATGGCCTCCAGCTCCGCATCCGAGTCGTTCTCGCCGGGAATCAGCAGGGTGGTGATCTCCACCCAGACATCCGTTTCACGCACCAGATACTCCAGCGTCTCCTTGACGGGACCGAGTTGCGAACCCGTGACACGGCGGTAGAAATCCTCGCTGAACGCCTTCAGGTCCACATTCGCCGCATCCATGTGGGCGTAGAACTCCGCGCGCGGTTCGGCGCAGATGTAGCCCGCCGTGACGGCCACGTTCTTCACCCCGACCTCGTGACAGGCGATGGCCGTATCGACGGCATACTCCAGGAAGATCACCGGGTCGTTGTAGGTATAGGCGACGGAGGTGCAGCCCAGCCGGACCGCCGTCTCCGCCAGTGCCGCGGGCGGCGCGGCATCGGCCAGCGTGTCCATCTGGCGGCTCTTCGACATGTCGTGATTCTGGCAGAAGTGGCAGGTCAGGTTGCAGCCCGCGGTGCCGAACGACAGCACCGGGGTGCCGGGATGGAAATGGTTCAGCGGCTTCTTCTCGATGGGGTCGATGCAGAACCCGGAGGAGCGCCCGTAGGAGGTCAGCACGATCTCGTCGCCCTGCCGCGCCCGCACGAAGCACAGCCCCCGCTGCCCGTCGTTCAGACGGCAGTAGCGCGGACAGACCTCGCAGCGGATGCGTCCATCATCCTGCCGGGAGTAGTAGCGCCCGGAAACGGTGCCGACATGGGTGTTCATGCCGCCATGGTGCCGCAAGTCGCGGCCCTTGTCACAGCAGCGTCCGGACGGCGGGCAGCAGCGGGTCGTCGGCGGGGGGCATGGCATAGGTTTCAAGCTCGGCCGCCGTCGCCCAGGCAAGCCGCTGCCCCTCCTGCCCCGTCGGTTCGCCCTGCCAGTCGCGGCAGGCATAGAGTGGCATCAGCAGGTGGAAATCTTCGTAGGTGTGGCTGGCGAAGGTGAGCGGTTGCAGGTCCTCCGCGCGCAGGGTGATGCCCAGTTCCTCCGCGCATTCGCGCACCAGGCAGGCTTCGGGTGTTTCGCCAGCCTCCACCTTGCCGCCCGGAAACTCCCAGAGGCCAGCGAGGTTCTTGCCCTTCGGCCGTTCCGCGAACAGGACCCGGCTGTCGCGGACCAGCGCGATGGCGGCGACGAGGACCAGTTTCATGGCCTGACCGAAGGAATAGCAGTCCCACCCCCACACACGCCGTGCCCGGGCTTGACCCGGGCACCCAGGGTGCCGCGCAGACGTCGGCGCATGGGCTCGCGGATCAAGTCCGCGAGCGTCGTGAGAGATGGAGAGGGTGTTTTGACAGTCCCACCCCCACTCACGCCGTGCCCGGGCTTGACCCGGGCATCCAGGGTGCCGCGCAGACGTCGGAGCCTAGGCTCGCGGATCAGGTCCGCGAGCGTCGTGGGTGTTGGAGAGAAGGTGGTCGGAGTCACGAACGGTAGTCGGCGTTGATGTCGATGTAGCCGTGGGTCAGGTCGCAGGTCCAGATGCGGGCAGCGCCGTCGCCGATGCCGAGTTCAACCTCGATATGGATCTCCTGCCCCTTCATGTGCGGGATGATGTCGGCCTCACGATAGTCCGGGGACAGGCCGCCGTTCTCGGCAATCGTGACCCCGCCGAAGCGGACGCCCAGCCGGGAACGCTCGACCGGCTCGCCGGACTTGCCGATGGCCATGACGACACGGCCCCAGTTGGCGTCCTCCCCCGCGATGGCGGTCTTCACCAGCGGCGAGTTGGCGATGCAGAGCGCGATGGTCCGGGCGGAGGCGGCGCTGGTGGCACCGGTGACATCGACCGTGACCAGCTTGGTCGCCCCCTCCCCGTCGCGGGCGATCAGGACCGACAGGTCGCGCAGCACATCCTCCAGAGCCGCCCTGAAGTCATCCAGCGCCGGATCTTCGGCCGAGCTGATGGCGGGCTGTCCCACCGCCTTGCCGGTGGCGAACAGCAGACACATGTCGGAAGTCGACATGTCACCGTCCACCGTCACGCAGTTGAAGGTGCGGTCGGTGATTGCGGGCAGCAGCGCCTGCAGCACCGACGCGGGCAGCGCGGCATCGGTCACCACATAGGCCAGCATGGTCGCCATGTTCGGCGCGATCATGCCCGAACCCTTGGCGATGCCGTTGATGGTCACGGACGCGCCGCCGATGTTCACGGTCGCGGTCGCGCGTTTCTCGAAGGTATCGGTGGTCAGGATGCCTGCCGCCGCCCCGGCCCAGCCATTGGCGCTGATGCTCGCCATGGCCTGCGGCAGGGCCGCCGTCAGCTTCGCGACCGGCAGCAGTTCACCGATCACCCCGGTGGAAGCCGCCAGCACCTCATCGGCGCTGCATCCGACCAGCTCGGCAGCAGCCCTGGCCGTGGCCTCCACGTCGGCCTCGCCCTTCGCGCCAGTGAAGACATTGGCATTGCCCGCGTTCACCACCAGCGCCCGCGCCAAGCCCTTGCCCAGGTGGCGCGCGTTCCAGACCACCGGCGCCCCGGCAGTCGTGGAGGTCGTCTGCACCCCGGCAACGGTCGTCCCCGGTGCAAAGCGGAAGAACGTCAGGTCCGGCCGGCCCTTGTAGCGCAGACCGGCGGAGATGCTGCCCAGCTCGCAGCCGTCGATCGGCGGCAGATCGGGCTGTGACTTGGGCGCAAGGGGGGAGACGGGCAAGGCAGCGGCCATGGGGATCGTCCTGAAAGAGGTGTGAACTGGCAGGCGAAAGTGCGTCAGAGGCTGGGGCGCGCACCGGCGACGGTTGTCCGGTGCAGCCTGCGACGGAATCCGTCGTAGTCATTCATCGCGTTGTGCTGGACACAGCGGTTGTCCCACATGGTCAGCGTTCCGGGCTGCCAGCGCACGCGGCAGGTGAACTCCGCACGGGTCGAATGGGCATTGAGGAAATCAAGGATGGGGCGGCTCTCCGCCTCCGTCATGTCCTCGAACCGGATCGAATAGACCGGATTGATGAACAATGCCTTCCGGCCCGTCTCCGGGATCGTGCGCACTGCCGGATGGCAGAGTTCCGCGTGCGCCTCTTCCGTGTTGATGATGGTCATGGCCCGCCTGGCCGTGCCGAACAGCTTGTTGTCGACACCATAGGGACGCCGCGCGGAGTGGACGACCCGCATCCCCTCCAGCATTCGCTGCATGCCCCTGGAGAGGGTTTCGAACGCCATGTACATGTTGGCGAACATGGTATCCCCACCGAAGGGCGGCACTTCCTTGGCATGCAGGATCGTGGCGCGCGGCGGTGCCTCCTGAAAGCTCCAGTCGGAGTGCCAGCTACCACCGAAGTTCTTCACGCCGATCTCGCTGGCTTCCTTGATCACCTCAATGACTTCAGGATGTTCCGGCATTGTCTTCACATATGGCTCGACACCGAATTCGCCGAACAGACGCGTGAAACGCTTCTGGTCTTCAGGCTCCAGATGCTGGTTGCGGAATATGATGACGCTATGATCGGCAAAGGCCTGCTCGATCTCCGCCACCACGGCATCACTGAGGCCGGAGGTCAGATCGACACCATCGATCTCGGCCCCCATGACGCCGGTCAGCGGCGTGACACCGATATGGCTGTAGTCGTTGTCCGCAAGTGCGCTCATGTGCGTATCCTCCCGTCCCCATGCTCCGTGCGGGGGCTTTTCGTGGATTGTCCCGCCCCGGAAGGTACAAGGCAAGGCCCCTGACGGGCCAGGGTCACGCGCCCTTCTCCCAGCCCCGCTCCCCCTGTTTCCAGTAGGTCACGCTGTGACCAGCCGAACGCGCCATGCGCCAGCGGTCGCGGGCTCCGGCCACCGCGTCCTCATCCCGTCCGTCGAAAAGGTCGAGACAACGGTCGTAGCCTTCCAGGTCCGCCGCAGCCACGCCATCGACCAGCAGCAGCACGGTCGCCCCGGCGGGATTGTCCGCGCCTGAGGTCAGCCAGACAGGCTGCGACGCGCCATGACCATCCTCCGCACAGCCATGCGGCAGGAAGGCATCCTTGCGATAGATCCAGAGCAGGTCGTTGAGCGCCTTGACCCGCCCGTCGTCCCCTGCCCGCACCACAGCCTTCATGCCGCGCTCCACCACCTTCTCAAGCAGTTCCGGAAGCGCTGTTTCCAGCGGCTTCCGGGTCAGGTGATAGAAGGCGACATCGGCCATGCTTGTCCGGATCAGCTCTCGTAGTAGCGCCTGACGAGCTCGTCCAGCAGCCGCACGCCATAGCCCGTGCCGCCCTTCGGCGCGGTGGCGGAGGCCTTCTGCGACCAGGCGACACCGGCGATGTCCAGATGCGCCCAAGGCACATCATTGACATAGCGCTGCAGGAACTGTGCTGCGGTGATCGAACCCGCACCACGTCCCGTGCCGATGTTGCGCATGTCGGCGATCTGCGACTTCAGGTCGGCATCGTAGTTCTTGTGCAGCGGGAAGCGCCAGAGCTTCTCCTCCACCGCCTTGCCGGCCTCCTGCAGGCGCTCCGACAGCTCGTCATTGTTGGAGAACAGGCCGGCATGCTCCGATCCCAGCGCCACGATGATGGCACCGGTCAGAGTGGCGAGATTGACCATGAACTGCGGCTTGAAACGGTCCTGCGTGTACCAGAGCGCATCTGCCAGGACCAGCCGTCCCTCCGCGTCCGTGTTCAGAACCTCGATGGTCTGACCGGACATGGAAGTGACCACGTCACCGGGGCGCTGCGCATTGCCGTCGGGCATGTTCTCGACCAGGCCGACAACACCCACAGCGTTCACCTTGGCACCGCGCCCGGCAAGCGCCGCCATGGCACCGATCACGGCGGCGGAACCACCCATGTCCCACTTCATGTCCTCCATGCCGGCAGCGGGCTTCAGGGAGATGCCGCCGGTATCGAAGGTCACGCCCTTGCCGATGAAGGCGACCGGGGCACTGTTCTTGCGGCCACCGTTCCACTGCATCACCACCAGGCGGCTCTCCCGGACGGACCCCTGCCCGACACCCAGCAGCGCGCCCATGCCAAGATTCTTCATCTGGGCCTCGCCCAGCACCTCGACCTTCACGCCCAGCTTCGTCAGTTCCTGGCAACGGTCAGCCAGGGTCTGCGGGTAGAGGATGTTGGGCGGCTCCGACACCAGATCGCGGGTCAGGAACACACCTTCGGCGACGCGTTCCAGTGACGCGAAGGCATCCCGCGCGGCAGCGGCCGACCGGGCACCGATGGTCAGCGTCTCCAGCGTCGGCTTGTCCTCGTCCTTCAGTTTCGTGTGGTACTTGTCGAAACGATAGCTGGCGAGGCGCGCACCAACGGCGATATGCGCCTGGATCGCGCCCTTGGTCAGCTTGGTCTTCGACGCCAGTCCATCCGAATCGATGACGATCTTGCCCTGCTTCACGCCGGAATTGGCCCAGGTCGCGTAGGTCTTGCCGCCCAGGGCCTCCAGATCATTCTGGGTCATGTCGGCGGGATCGCCGACGCCAAGCAGCAGGATCCGGTCCAGCCGGGTACCGCGCGGGGCCAGGATCTCGGCCTGCTGTCCCTTGTTGCCGGAGAAGCGGGAGGCACGCAGCACCTGCTTGATCGCGCCCTCCGTGGTCTTGTCCAGTTCGGTTGCAGCGGGCGACAGCTTGCCCCCCTTGCCGATGGCAACAGCGATCGCGCCGCGCCCCGGAATGGCTCCACCCTTGATCTCGATTTCCATCTGTTTCCGCCCGCTCCCGATTGATTCCTGCCGGACACCGGACCGGTGCCCCTTTCATGTCGCATATATTGCAGCGTTTGGCGGGGTGCGCAAACGCCGCGAATTGTGAGCGCTGCCCCATCTTTAACATGACGCCATGAAGGCTATACTCCGCGGCCATGCGCGCCCTCAGTCGATACATGATCCGCACGGCCATCGGTCCGTTCCTGTTTGTCACGTCGGTGCTGACCGGCGTGATCTGGATCGTGCAGGCGCTGCGCTTCGTCGACGAGATCATCAATTACGACATGACGGCCAGCGCATTCGCCTACATCTCGCTGCTGCTGCTGCCGCAACTGTTGCCTGTCACGATGCCGATCGGCCTGTTCTGCGGCATGCTCTACGCCTACTGGCGACTGTCCACGGACAGTGAACTGGTGGTGATGCGTGCGGCGGGTCTCAGCCGGATGCGACTGGCGCGGCCCGGCATCATCCTCGGCTGTGCCTGTGCCGCCGTTGTCGCCTCCATGACCTTCTACTTCATGCCGCTGGCCAACACGACGATGCGCGATACCCGCTTCGCCTGGCATTACATCTATTCGACGCTGGTGCTGCGCGAACAGCAGTTCACACCGCTGCAGAGCAAGCTGACGGTATACGTCCGCGAACGTCATCCAGGGGGTGAACTGCGCGGGTTGCTGATCCAGGACGACCGGGACAAGAACAAGACCGTCACGATGATGGCGGAAAAGGGCACCATCATCCGCAGCGACGATGGCCCGAAGATCCTGCTGCTCAGCGGCAACCGCCAGGAACGGGACACCAACAGCGGCGACGTCAGCCTGCTGTTCTTCGACAGCTATACGCTGGAAGTGAACATGTTCGGCAGTTCCGTACCCGTCCGGCCCAAGAAGCTGGAGGAACTGAGCATCCTTACCCTGCTGGAAACCGGCGCCGGGCTGACGGGCGATGCCTACTGGCGGCAGCAGGCGGAGGCGCACAAGCGGGTCGCCCTGCCGCTGCTGGCGCTCACCTTCAGCCTGATCGCCATCGCCGCGATCCTGTCGGGCGAATTCGACCGCCGCGGACAGGGACGGCGCATCCTTGTTGCCTGCATCGCTGCGGGACTGGTCCAGGGCGCCGCACTGGCCCTGGTACAGGCCGGCGGCAGTTCACCGTTCGCTCTCGTGCTGCTCTACCTCCTGATCGCCAGCGGCATCGGGGTCAGTCTCTACATGATCAGGCCCGGTGCAGGTGGCGGCGCTGCAGCGACCGCGCCGCCGCCTCCTGATTTCTCCTCCGCCCGAACCGCGGGAGGGGATTGAGAATGCTTCAGACGCTGGGCGTCTACATCGGCCGGCAATTCCTGATCGGCGCCGGTATCGTGCTTGGCCTGCTGGTGGTGGTCATGTTCACGGTCGAGGTCATCGAACACCTGCGCAAGGCAGGTGACCGTCCGGATGTCACGATATTCGCCGTCATGCAGCTTTCCCTGATGAAGCTGCCTGCCACGATCCAGAAGCTCTGGCCCTTCGTTTTCCTGTTCGGCGCCATGCTGGCGCTTACCCGTCTGGCGAATTCCAGCGAGCTTGTCGTGGCCAGGGCGGCAGGAGTCTCGATATGGCAGATCCTGACGCCTCTGCTGCTGGTCTCAGCAATCGCCGGCGCGATCCTGGTGACCGTGGTCAATCCTGTCGGCGCGGCGCTGAGCGGGCGATATGACCAGCTGAGCAACCGGTACTTCAAGGGCGAGAGCAGCCTGATCAGCGTGTCGGTACGCACGGGGCTCTGGTTGCGTGAAGTCAACAGGACGGGGCATCAGGTGATCCATGCGAACAGTGTCTCGGGTGACGGGGAAATCCTGAACGACGTGACGATCTTCACCTATGGCCTGAACGACACGTTCGACAGCCGAACGGACGCGGAGCGCGCGAGACTGGTCGAGGGTGCCTGGCTGCTGGAGAACGCGCGCATCACCTCGCCGAACGGTCCGCGCCAGTTGCTGCCACGGACCAGCATCCCGACGACCCTCACGTTCGCCCAGATCGTGGACAGCCTTGCCGCGCCGGAAACCCTGTCGTTCTGGGAACTGCCGAGCTTCATCGGCTTGCTGGAACATTCCGGGTTCAATGCGCTGTCGCATCGCCTGTACTGGAACTCCCTGCTGGCGCTGCCGCTGCTGCTGTCGGCCATGGTGCTGCTGGCAGCTACCTTCTGCATCCGCCTCAGCCGCCGCAAGGGCGGCACCGGCTGGGTCTTCTTCTCCGGTGCCATGGCCGGCTTCAGCGTCTTCTTCATCACCGATCTGGTGGAAGCATTCGGCTCCGCGGGCAAGCTGCCCATCATTCTCGCCGCCTGGACGCCCGCTGCTGTCACGACCATGTCAGCGGTCGCGGCCATGTTCCATCTGGAAGACGGATGAGGGCACGTCGCGCCGAAATCGCGGGGCTGCTGGCCCTGTTGCTGCTGACCATCGCCCTGTTGATACCGGGCGCGGTGCATGCGCAGTCGGACGACCCGGCATTGCCGACCGAGCTTGAAGCCGACGAGATGATCTACGAACGCGATCTGGGCATCGTCACGGCGCGCGGCAATGTCGAGATCACCCAAGGTGAACGGATCCTGTTCGCCGACGTCGTCACCTACAACGAGCGCGACGACATTGTCACCGCAACCGGGAACGTCATGCTGCGGGAGCCGAGCGGCGATGTCGCCTTCGCCGAGTACGTCGAGCTGTCTGACGGCTTCAAGCAGGGCATCATTCGCGAGATCCGGGTCCAGCGCGCCGACCGCAGCCGCCTCTCGGCCCGCGTGGCCAGGCGTGAGGGCGAGGACCGTACCGTGCTGGAACGCGCCGTGTTCACCCGCTGCGAGTCCTGTGCCGAACATCCCGACCGGCCACCGATCTGGCAGATCAAGTCCGGCAAGGTAACCCGTGACGTAGCGACGGAGATCGTCGAGTACGAGGACGCCATGTTCGAGATGTTCGGCGTACCGGTCTTCTATACGCCGTACTTCTACCACCCCGACCCGACCATCGACCGCAAGAGCGGCATCCTGACCCCGATCATCGGATCATCGACGGAACTGGGCGGCCAGCTGACCCTGCCCCTCTATGTGGTGCTGGATGACACCAGTGACCTCACCTTCAGTCCACGCATCACCACCAAGGAAGGTGCGGTCTTTGGCGGTGAATACCGCAAGCGTTTCGACAACGGCACATTCGATACCACTGGCTCCATCACCTATGTGGACGAGGTCGACATCGGCAACCGCAAGACCGGTGCGGAGGAATTTCGCGGCCATATCCAGTCCGCAGGCCGGTTCGACGTCGGCCGGGGTTTCGAATCCGGTTTCGACCTGAACCGGGCCAGCGACGATACCTATCTGCAACGCTACGATATAAGTTCTGCCGACGTGCTGACCTCCGACCTCTATCTCCGGGGCATTCGTGGCCGTCATGCCGCGTCGGTCGAGTTCTTCGCCTTCCAGAGCCTGCGGCAGAACGACAAGGACGGGGACACCCCCTTCGTGCTGCCACTGGCGAGTTATTCCACGAGTACGGAGCCATCCGTCGGCGGGCGGCTGGACGGCACACTCAGCGCCGTCGCCCTGCAACGTACCAGCGGACGTGATACGCGCAGGCTGTCGCTGGAGGGTGACTGGGCCGCCGATCACATTGGCCAGTTCGGTGATCTGATGACATTCGGCCTGCACCTTCGCGGTGACGGCTACATGATCTCGGAGGCCCAGAGTACCGACATCACGGCGGTGAACGACGACGAGGTCACCGGTCGGATCTGGCCCATGGCCAGCCTGATGTGGCGGTTGCCGATGGTGAAACAGGAAGGCCGCCTGATGCAGACCGTCGAGCCGGTGGTGCAGGTCATCGCCTCCCCGGGCGGCGGCAATCCCGATGCCATTCCGAACGAGGACTCGCAGAGCTTCGAGTTCTCCGAAGCCAATCTTTTCGAACGCAATCGCTTTGTCGGCTTCGACCGGATCGAAAGCGGCAGCAGGGTGAACTATGGCCTGCGGCTCGGCCTGCACGGAGAGGGCGGCGGGCGGACGGACCTGATCATCGGGCAGTCGATCCGCCTCAACCAGACAAGCTCCGCCAATGTCGGCACGGGTCTGGAGGACCGCTTCTCCGACTTCGTCGGACGCCTGAGCATCGCACCGTCGGATCTGGTCAATTATTCGCTGCGGTTCCGCTTTGATGCGGACGGACCGACCGTGGAACGCCATGAGCATCAGATCGAGGCAGGCGACGAACGCTATCGCCTGAAGCTCGGTTATGTTTCACAGGCCGCAATCGGCGGCGGCGTCGCCATCGGCAATGTGGAGGAACTGAACATGGAGGCATCGGCCGCCGTGGCTGACTCCTGGAAGATGTTCGGCGCCTACCGCCACGACCTGACCCGCTCCGGCGGTTCCCTGCGTGCCGAGATCGGTCTGCAGTACCTCGACGAATGCTTCGACTTCCAGATCGGTGCCGTGCGTGACTTCACCAGTGACAGGGATATCGAGGCGTCAACGTCCGTGTTCGTCCGGGTCCAGTTGCTCGGCCTGAACTGACGCCGCGCCGGAAGCGGCCTCATCACGGGCCCTCGGAAATCCGCTGGAACCTGCACTCAGCCGATGGCGCCCAGTTCGCCGGCCTGATGCGCGGCGACGACTGCCGCCAGTTCCTCTGCATTGCGCATGGCAAACGGTCCCTTCTGGATGAATGGCTCACGCAGCGGCATGCCGCTGAGCAGTACCGCCTGTCCCCCGGCCACGCTCGACAGGCCAATGACACGGGCATTGCGGACGGCAAGAGCCTGTTGGCCGCTGATCAGGTGCGTTTCGCCGTCGAGATCAACCATCACCTCCCCGCGGATGGCGTGAATCCAGGCGGCATTGTCGGGGGCGACGGTGTGCGCGAAACGCCCTCCCTGCTGCAGAGTGATGTCCAGGATGGCAAGCGGCAGCGCTGGCGGTGCAGCACCGGTCACGCCGTTGCTCTCACCGGTGATCACCCGCACCCGGTAACCCGGGTCCTCCAGCACCGGTATCTGTCCGGCAGGCACATGCAGTGAGGCCGGGGCCTGCTTCCTGTCGGCATCGGGCAGATTGACGAAGATCTGCAGGCCGTGGGTCGCTGACCCCGGTGTCGGGGCTTCGTCATGTACGGCACCCCGCGCTGCCTTGAGCCAGTAGAGGTCGCCGGGGCCAAGCCCGATATCGTTGCCCAGCGAGTCCCTGTTGCGGAAGGTTCCGGTACTGTCTTCGAACAGGACGCTGACCGCCGAGAGACCGGCATGGGCATGGGGGCCGAAAGTCGGCTCGGTCATCGTGAAGTGATCGACCATGATCAGCGGGTCCATCAGCCCGTCGAGCTGGCGGTGAGTGAAGCTGAGAGCCTCGAATCCAGTGCCACGGGACATGGCCTCCCCCTGCTGGATCGCGGTAATCGCCCTGTTGCACCGGGGTGAGTGGGCCTTGTGCTGAATGGTCATGCTTGCCTCCTATTGGATGGAAACGAACCTAATGTCGGGACAGTTAGAGAGAAATCCGTTGAAATCAGGACATTTCGTTCCAAAAATAGAACGCCTGTGACACCAGATGGACCGCCGCGCATGAACCTCAATCACGCCTTTTATTTCGTGAAAGTCATCGAGAAGCAGGGATTCTCCGCCGCCTCCCGGGCACTCGGCATTCCCAAGTCACGACTCAGCCGCCATGTCAGGCAACTGGAGGAAACACTGGATACGCGGCTGCTGCACCGGAATTCGCGACAGCTTTCCCTGACCGAAGCGGGAAAGGCCTATCTTCAGCACGCCAGCGCTGCACTGGACTGCATGGCCACCGCAGAGGCGGCAGTCCGGCGCAGGCACGACATCCTCGAGGGTCCGGTCACCCTGTCCTGTTCGGTCGGCGTGGCGCAATTCGCCGTCAGCAGCATCCTGCCCCGCTACCTCGCCGAGAACCCGAGGGTCGTGGTGCGTCAGCAGGTAACCAACGCGTTCACCGACCTGATCGGGGACGGGGTCGATCTTGCCATTCGGGGCCATGTCGGGCTGCTGCCGGATTCCCGACTGATCCAGCGTCGGCTGGCGGTGGTGCCATGGCATCTCTTTGCCTCACCAGACTATCTGGAAAGCCATGGAACCCCCGAGACGCCACGGGACCTGGAGGACCGCGCGGCCCTGGTCCTGGGCTGGCGTCCTGACAATGATTCCTGGTCACTGCAGGACACCGGAGGCAAAGCCGCATCCGTTCCCTGCCAGGTGCGCCTGCGCAGCGACGACATGGCGACCCTGAAGCAGGCGGCGGCCGGAGGGCTCGGCATCGTGGCCCTGCCACACTATGTCTGCCGCGCGGAGGTTGCCGCAGGGCAGCTCTGTCGGCTGCTGCCGGACTGGACCGCCGGCCTTCCGGAACTGAGCCTGCTCATGCCCTCCCGACAGGGCGTGCCGCCCCAGGTGGAGGCAATGGCTGCGTTCCTGCGCAAGGAGCTGCCGAATGTCGTGGAGGACAGGCCGCTTGCCTAGTCTTCCCGGATCCGACTCCCCCAGGGAAGCATCGGAAACATGACGTTCATTCATCGGCGTTGCGGAGCCGGTTGGAATGCGTCCGGCAATCCGGTAGAGCATGTCTTACACACGGAACGCTTTGTGGAGCAGACATGCGCGCTTTCCTGATCGCCCTCACCGGGCTGCTGATCCTGACCGGCCATCCTGACGCGGGACGGGCCCAGCAGGTGTTCGGCATTGCCGCAGTGGTGAATGACGAAGTGATCTCCGCCTTTGATCTGGAGGAACGCATTGATCTGGTGGTGGTCAGCGCCAATCTGCCCCGAACACAGGACACCCGGCGCCGCATCCGATCACAGGTGCTGCGCAACCTGACTGACGAAAGCCTGCAGATGCAGGCCGCGCGCAAGATCGGCGTCGAGGTCACGAACGAGCAGATCGACGAAGAGATTGCCCGCCTCGCCGAGCGCAACAATCTGAGCGTGACCGGCCTCACCAGTCGGCTGCAGGGTGCGGGCGTCGACCTTTCCACCCTGCGCCGCCAGTACCTGGCGAGTATCGCCTGGGAGCAGTATGTCAGTGCACGACTGCTGCGCACGGTCGATGTCTCGGATGAGGAAATCGACGAGGCGATCCGCCAGCAGGAAGCCAGTCGTGGACAGGCCGTCTTCAATATCCGGGAGATCATCCTGGGTGTCGACCGGCCACAGGATGAGCCGGAGGCCCGCGCGGCGGCCGAACGGCTGGTCAGGCAGATCCGTTCCGGGGCCGACTTCGCCGCTCTGGCCCGCCAGTTTTCCGTCGGTGCGGATGCGGAAGATGGCGGCACGGTCGGATGGGTACGCCCGGCCCAGCTGAGTGAGGAAATCGCCGCCGCCCTGGCCAACCTGTCCGTCGGCCAGGTATCCGATCCGATAAGGACACCGCTCGGGTTCGTGATCGTCTCGGTCGATGGACGTCGCATCCTGGGTGAGGAAGCCGTGGATTCGATCGAGGTCGAACTGGCGCAATTGCTGATCCCGCTGGGCCGCGCGGCCAGTGAGACCGCAGTAACGGCCGCGCAGGCCGACGCGGAGGCCGCCCGCAGCCGCATTCGCAGTTGCGCAGGTATCGATCAGGTCGCCGAGACGATCGAGAATGCCCAGTCCGCCCAGTTGGGCACACTGAAGATCGGGGACCTGCCGGACGAATTCGGCAAGGCCATCGCAAAGCTCAGTGTCGGGGACAGCAGCGAACCCCTGCGGACAGCGGCCGGGTTTCATGTACTGGTGATCTGCAATCGTTCCCAGCCCGTTGATGCCGCGCCGGACCGCAATCAGGTCCGTAACAACCTGATCCTGGCCAAGCTGAACCAGCGGGCACGCAGTGCGCTGCGTGACCTGCGGCGTGACGCCATCATCGATCTGCGCTGACATGGCTTCGCGCCCCCTGCTGCTGTCCATGGGTGAACCCGCAGGGGTCTGCGGCGAGATCACCGTGGCGGCATGGCGGGCCCGCAGGCTGGAGAACCTGCCGGCCTTTGCCCTGGTCGGCGATCCCGGGTTCCTGCGCGCGGTCAGTGACGTGCCGATTGTCGAGATCGGCAGTCCGGCGGAGGCCGCAGCTCGGTTCGATTCCGCCCTGCCCGTCCTTCCGCTCTCCGGCACGGTCAATGCCAGTGCGGGCAGTCCCGACCGCAGGGATGCGCCACTGGTGGTCGAGAGTATCGAGCGTGCCGTCGCCGCCTGCATGTCAGGCGAGGCATCCGGCATCGTCACCAACCCGATCAACAAGGCCCTGCTCTATGAAGCCGGGTTCCGGCATCCGGGGCATACCGAGTTCATCGCCGAGCTGTCGGGCGCGGACCTGCCCGTGATGATGATTGCCGGGCCGAGTCTGCGCGTCGTGCCGGCGACCATTCATCTGCCGCTGTCTGCGGTGCCCGCCGCACTCTCCACGGACGGGCTGGTCGCAGTCGGTCGCATCGTTCTGAATGCCCTGGAACAGGACTTCGGCTGCCGGCCGCCCCGGGTCGCCTTCGCAGGACTGAACCCGCACGCAGGCGAAGGCGGGGCGCTTGGGCAGGAAGATGACTCCATCATCCGCCCTGCCGTCGACCAGTTGCGCCAGGAAGGCCATGACGTCGTCGGCCCCCTGCCCGCAGACACCATGTTCCATGCCAGCGCCCGCGCCCGCTATGACGCGGCGATCTGCATGTATCACGATCAGGCACTGGTGCCGGTCAAGACATTGGATTTCGACCTCGGCGTGAACGTCACCCTGGGGCTGCCCATCGTGCGCACATCCCCCGACCACGGCACGGCCTTCGACATCGCAGGCAAGGGCATTGCCCGCGCCGACAGCCTGATCCAGGCCATCCGGCTGGCTGGCGAGATCGCGGATCGGCGTGCCGCGCCATGACCGGCCTGCATGACCTGCCGCCCCTGCGTGACGTGATCCGCACGCACGGACTGGAAGCACGCAAGGGCCTCGGGCAGCATTTCCTGCTCGACCTCAACCTGACGGGCCGTATCGCGCGGGAAGCCGGCGACCTGACCGACTGTGACGTTCTGGAGGTTGGCCCCGGTCCCGGCGGCCTGACCCGGGGTCTGCTGGCGGCCGGTGCCCGCCGGGTTGTCGCCGTGGAGAAGGACCGGCGCTGCCTGGCGGCGCTGGAGGAGATCCGCGCCGTCAGCGACGGTCGGCTGGAGATCATCGAAGGCGACGCCCTCGACTTCGATGCCACCGCCCAACTGGCACCCGGCGCCCGCGTGGTCGCGAACCTGCCCTACAATGTCGGCACGCCGCTGCTGTTCGGCTGGCTGGAGCACCTTGAACATTTCGCCGGCCTGACCCTGATGTTCCAGCGGGAAGTGGCGGAGCGCATCGTGGCCCGCCCCGGGGACAAGGCCTACGGCAGGCTCGCTGTCATGTGCGGCTGGGCCGCCGACTGCCACATCGTCATGGACCTGCCCGCCCGCGCCTTCACGCCGCCGCCGAAGGTCGCGTCCGCAGTGGTCAACCTTCTGCCCCTTCCGAAGCCGCGCGCCGACGCCGACATGGCCACCCTGTCACGGGTGGTCGCCGCCGCCTTCAACCAGCGCCGCAAGATGCTGCGCCAGAGCCTGAAGGCGCTGGGCGGAGACACGGGTGCCCTGCTGGACAGTGCGGACATCGATCCGACCAGACGGGCAGAGACTCTTTCGATCGAGGAATTTGCCGCGCTGGCCCGGAACCTTCAGGTCGCGGGCGGATAGCCACCGCTCAGTCCCTCGACGAAATCGGCGAGGTCAGGCAGACGGTCGCTGCGCACCCGCTCCGCATGCAGGATCGCACGTACGTCACCCAGGCAGCGGCTGACATCATCATTCACCACCACATAGTCATACTCGGCGTAGTGGCTCATCTCGGTTGCGGCCTTGGCCATGCGCTGACGGACCACATCATCCGGATCACGGCCACGCGTGGTCAGTCGCCGTTCCAGTTCTTCCGCACTCGGCGGCAGGATGAAGACGGAGACAATGTCGGACTTCCGCCGCTGGCGCATCTGCTGTGCACCCTGCCAGTCCACGTCGAACAGCACGTCCTTGCCCGCAGCCAGTGCCGCATCGACAGGTGCAACCGGGGTGCCGTAGCTGTTGCCGAAGACCGTTGCATGTTCCAGCAGGCCACCCGCGCTGACGGTTGCATCAAAGCTGGCCTGATCGACAAAGAAATAGTCGCGCCCCTCTTCTTCCCCCATGCGTTGCGGGCGGGTGGTCATGGAGACGGACATCGACAGTTCCGGCTCCTGCTCCAGCAATTGCCGCGCAATGGTCGTCTTGCCTGCACCGGAGGGCGAGGAAATCACGAACATCAGTCCCTTGCGTGACATGCCTGCGGGCATCCGTCTCTCCTCACTCACTCGACGTTCTGGACCTGCTCCCGCAGGCGATCGATCGTGGCCTTCATGGCCATGCCCACCCGTGTCAGGGTCACGTCGCCCGACTTGGAGCAAAGGGTATTGGCCTCACGATTGAATTCCTGGGACAGGAAGTCCAGCCGTCGACCGACAGGCTCCCCTGAGACCAGCAGGTCACGCGCCTGCGCGATATGGGCCGAGAGCCTGTCCAGTTCCTCCCGGATATCACTACGGGTCGCCTGCAAAGCCAGTTCCTGCGCCAGCCGTTCCTCGGTTGCGGGGGGATCCATATCCAGCAGTTCCTGCAGGACAGCGCGCAACCGGACAGCTCGCTGTTCGGGGCGGGCCGCCTCTGCGGTTGCGGCCTCCGCGACCTGCGCCTCGATCTCGTCAACCAGTCCGGCGATGATGGCCTGCAACCTGGCGCCTTCATCCTGCCGCGCCTTCACGAGGTCGGCCAGCACCCCGTCATGATCCGCCAGGATTGCCTTGTCGCGCTGCGCCAGTTCGTCCTCGTCAGGCTGCTGTTCCGCCACCTCGACAACCCCGCGGACGGCGAGCAACCCTGCGATATCCACCGGCGCGTCACCGGAAAGCCTGACGGCTTCCTGATGCAATGACTGCAGCCAGTCGCGATTGATCGTCAGACTGCCTTCCGTGGGCCTGTCATGATCAACATGCAGGGAAATGCTGACATTGCCGCGGGACAGCAGCGCCTGCGCCCTGCGCTTCAGGTCGGAGTCGGGCGTGTCGAAGCCAGAGGGCAGCCTGTAGCGCACATCCAGCCCCTTGCCGTTGACCGAGCGCGCTTCCCACACCCACTTCCAGGAATCGGCAACGCCTTCACGGCGGGCGAAGCCGGTCATGCTGGTGATGGCCATGTCGGTTTCCTTCGAATCGCAGGTCGGTATTCAGGCAGTCTTTCCTGCGCCATGCAGCTCCGCAAGCGGCAGGGTGCCCTGGTCGACGATCCGCTCGGCCGGGAACCACAGGCTGACGGACGTTCCCCTGCCCTTCTCGCTGACGACCTCAAGTGATCCGCCGTGCAGCTCCACCAGGGAGTTGACGATGGGAAGGCCCAGGCCGGTCCCCTTTTCCTCCGCCACCATCTGGTTCGCGATCTGACCAAATGGCCTCAGCACGGTTTCCAGATCCTTCTTGGCAATACCTATGCCGTCGTCATGCACGGTGATCCCGATGTGACCCGGCTTCCGATTGCCCTCAATGGTCACGCTGCCGCCCGCCTGATTGAACTTCAGACCGTTGGAAACCAGATTCACCAGCATCTGTTTCACCAGGCGTGGATCGACATTCATCACCGGCAGGGCTTCCATTTCCCGGACATCGATGGCGATCTCTGACTTGTTCGAGATCGGCTGCATCAGTTCCACCACTTCCGCCACGATGCTTGCCAGGGCGATCGGGACTTCCTGCAGCACGACCGCACCGGCCTCGACCTTGGCGAGGTCCAGCAGGTCATTGATCAGGTCAAGCAGATGGCGACCGCTGGAAAGGATGTCATCCGCATACCCCAGGTAGCGATCACTGCCGAGCGGCCCGAAGATCTGCGTCTTGAATATCTCGGAGAAGCCGATGATCGCATTCAGCGGTGTCCGAAGCTCATGGCTCATCTTGGCGAGGAACTGCGATTTCGCCTGATTGGCCCGTTCGGCCTCCTCCTTGGCGGCGATCAGTTCCCGCTGTACCCGCAACCGGCTGGTGATGTCACGGACGGTGCCCTGATAGTAAAGCGTCTCACCATGCGCATCCCGCACCACGAACGCGTTCTCCGAAATCCAGATGCGTTCCCGATTGCGATGGCGATAGACCTCGGAGACAAAATCCGTCACCCGCCCGTCGCGCTCCATCAGTTCGATGAACTCGTCACGACGCCCCGGTTCCACGTACCATTCGGCAGAAATATCGCGGACAGCCGCCAGCATCTCGGGCTCGTTGTCATAGCCGTTCAGGGCAACCAGTGCCGGATTGGCGCGCAGCTGCCTGCCATCCGGGGTGGAGCGATAGATGCCTTCGGTCGCATGCTCGAAGATGTTGCGATATTCATCCTCCGCCCGCATCCGCTCATCAATATCGATGATCGCGACCTGCAGCGCAGGCTCTCCCTCCCAGTCGGTGACGGAAACGAACTGCTCGCCCCAGAAGACCGAACCGTCGGCACGCATGAACCTGATCTCGAACCGGTTCGGGTGCTCGCCGCCCCTGACGCGCGAATCGGCAATCGCCATGATCCGCTCCCTGTCGTCCGGGGCAATCAGGGTACTGATATCCTCCAGGGCGAGTGTTGCCTCCATGGAGGGCAAACGGAACAGCTCCACGAACGCGGGATTGGCGAACAGGATGCGATGATCGCGGTGAATGATGATGCCCTGGATCGATCCTTCGACGAGCTGTCGCAACTGGTGCTCGCTCTGCTTCAGACGGCGTTCAGCCAGCACCCGCTTCTCGATCACCTCTTCCAGTTCGGCCTTGGCCAGTGCCAGGGAGGCTGTGCGTGCCCGCACCCGCTCCTCCAGATGATCGCGGGAATGGCGCAATTCCTCCTCGCGCGCCCGCTGTCCCGTAATGTCCGTCAAGATAATCAGCATCGCCCCTTCCGGCGTGCTCTGCTCCCGAATCTGGAACCAGCGTTCACCAATCTTCTGCTGAAAGGAGCTCGCCGAGGTATCCACTGTCGGATCAATGCGCGTCCGCATCGCCTCCCGGACATTGTTCACCGGGGTCGTGTTCACGGGGGAACGGTAGACTGCGATCAGCCTGTCCAGTGACAGTCCGTGCTCCAGGCGGATCCCACTGTCCTTCAGAATTTGCTCCAGCGAGGCATTCCACATCGACAGCTCGTTCTTCTCATCGAACATGGCGTAGCCCTGCTCGGTATTCTCGATCGCCAGCTTCAGGTACCGCTCGGCCGCCCGCGCCCGCTCGTCGGCCCGTATCATTGCCGTCTCGTCGAGGCCCGTGCCGCGATAGCCGACAAATCCGCCATCCCTGTCGAACATCGGAACGCCGCTGATCCGCACATGCCGCTTTTCCCCGGCATGATCGAGGAAACTATAACGGAAATCCCGGAACGCCTGATGCCGCCACATGGTTTCCCGATGCGCGTGCCACTTGGGATCCTCGTCCGGATCGATGCCCAGCGCATCCCATCGGGTCTTGCCGAGAAAGCTGGCGACATAGCTCCCGATACCGATGCCCGCGCTGGCATCCGGTGTCACGAAGCGGAGATCCGCATCCTGCTGCCAGACCCAGTCTGCCGTCGCGGCAGCGAAATCCCTGAGTGCCTTCTCCTGCTGTTCGGCCTGCAGCGCGGCGTTCTTCTCGGCTGTCACATCGGAAACAATGGACAGAATGCCGTCGCCAAACGCCTGGTTCATGAACCGCACCCAGCGACCGTCCTGGGCCAGGCGATCAAAGGGGGTGTCGAATGTCAGATGCTGGCCAAGGGCATATTCGATCCACGCGTCCCGGCCCAGCCGCACTTCCAGTGGCACCACGCCACCATCCCAGGCCATGCCAAGCAGTTCCGCGTATGTGCAGCCGACATGGATACGTGTCGACAACTCGTCCCACATGTTCCTGTAGGTCTGGTTGAATGCCGTCAGCCTGTCCTCGGCATCGAACAGGGCAGCGCCCTCGCCCACCATGTCCAGCGCCCTGAGCAGCGATTCCTCTCCGGCCCGAACCGCAGGTTCGGACACGGCATCAGCAATACCGCCGTCAGTCGTTCTGTCGCCTGAGCTCTCGCCAGCGCCGGACATTGCGGTTGTGCTCCTTGAGGGTGCGGGAAAACGCGTGGCCACCTGTACCGTCTGCGACAAAGTATAGGTCATTGGTATCAGCAGGGTTAAGTACAGCTTCGATCGATGCCCGACCGGGGTTGGCAATCGGTCCCGGCGGCAGACCACCGTTCCTGTATGTGTTGTAAGGCGATTCGAGGTTCAGGTCGGCGCGGGAGATCGGCCGATCCAGCGTCGTCTTGCCCCCGGTGACCGCGTAGATCACCGTCGGGTCCGACTGCAGCCGCATGCCCTTGCGCAGCCTGTTGATGAAGACGGCAGCCACGCGCGCGCGCTCCGACGCAACGCCTGTCTCCTTTTCCACGATCGAGGCAAGGATGACGGCCTCCTCCGGTGTTTCGAGCGGCAGGTCCTTCTGCCGCTGTGGCCAGAGCTCCTGCAGCGCATCACGCATCGCGATCCGGGATCGCCGAATGATCTGCTGTCGCGGATCACCGAGCTGGAAATGATAGGTCTCCGGCAGCATCGAGCCTTCCGGCGCCACATGGGCCTTGCCGGTCATGCCCTCGATTCCGTTGAGAAGTTCCGCGACCTCGACGGAGGTCAGCCCCTCCGGCAGTGTCAGCCGTCGGACCACCGTGCGTCCGGCAACGATCTGCTCGATGACGGCATTCATGCTCTGACCGGCTTCAAAGCCGAACTCGCCCGCTTTCAGCCGTGTCCCCTGGTCACGCACCCTGAGGACGGCGAGAAACAGCAACCGGTCCTCAATGACACCGTTCAGCACCAGCGTATCGGCGATTGCGCGGGGGCCCGTGCCGCGTTCAATCACGACGGTCCGCGATTGCGTCAGCGGACCGGGCGCGTCAGCACCCTGCCACCAGTTCCATGCAAAGAGTGCAGCGGTTCCGGCCCCCAGAACGACGACGAGCAGCAGCAGCCGCAACGCCGACCGCATGGCGGATCAATCCAGCCGACGGAAGATCAGACTTGCATTGGTGCCGCCGAAACCGAACGAATTCGACAGGGCGACATCGATCCTGCGCTCCGTCGGCTGCAACGGCGAAAGGTCCATGCCGACAGATGACTCGTCCGGGTTTTCCAGGTTCAGCGTCGGCGGTGCCACACCATCGCGCATCGCCATCAGGCAGAAGATTGCCTCCACACTGCCCGCAGCCCCCAGCAGGTGACCGATGGACGACTTGGTCGAGGACATGGTCACACCGGACGCGTCCTCCCCCAGCAACCGCCGGATCGCCTTCAGTTCGATCTCGTCACCACGCGGCGTCGAGGTGCCATGGGCGTTGATGTAGTCGATCTCGTCACTGTTGATACCGGCCCGCTTCAGCGCCGCAGCCATGCAGCGATAGGCCCCGGAGCCATCTTCCGACGGCGCGGTGATGTGATAGGCATCGCCGGACATGCCGTAGCCGATGACCTCGCCATAGATCTTCGCGCCGCGGGCCCGTGCGTGCTCCAGTTCCTCCAGCACCACGATTCCAGCGCCTTCGCCCATGACGAAGCCGTCCCGTCCCTGGTCCCAGGGGCGGCTGGCGGCTTCCGGGTTGTCCTTGAAGTTGCTGGAAAGCGCCTTGGCCGCCGCGAATCCGGCAATACCGAGACGGCTGAGGGCCGCTTCGGCGCCACCGGCGACCATGACATCCGCATCGTCCAGGGCAATGATGCGTGCGGCATCGCCGATGGCATGGGCACCCGTCGAACAGGCCGTGACCACAGCGTGGTTGGGGCCCTTGAACTGGTTCTCGATCGAGATGTGGCCGGAAAGCAGGTTGATCAGGCGTCCGGGGATGAAGAACGGCGACAGGCGTCGCGGTCCCTTCTCCGCCAGGATCCTGGCTCCCTCCTCGATACCCTGCAGACCGCCGATCCCGGAGCCGACGAGAACGCCGGAGCGAAACTGCTGCTCCTCCGTTTCGGCGACATACCCGGAATCCGCCAGTGCCTGCTTGGCGGCAGCGAGACCATAGACGATGAAGCCATCAACGCGGCGCTGATCCTTCGGCTCCACCCATTCGTCAGGGTTGAAACCGTCCGGAAACTCCTCCGACTTGGGCTTGATCTCGCACGCGTAGTTCGTGGCGAGATCCGCTGTCTCGAACTTTCGGATGGTGGCGGCGCTCGATTCGCTCTTCAGCAATCGGGCCCACGTCTCCTCGGCTCCGGTCGCCAGGGGCGTCACTGCCCCCAGTCCGGTCACGACTACACGACGCATCATATGCTTTCCTGGCCGAACTGAGCGATCAGGCGTTGGCTGAGATGTAGTCGATGGCGTCCTTCACCGTCTGGATCTTCTCAGCGGCGTCATCGGGGATCTCGATACCGAATTCTTCCTCGAAGGCCATGACCAGCTCAACCGTGTCCAGGCTGTCCGCGCCCAGATCGTCGATGAAATGCGCGTTGTCCTTCACCTTGTCTTCCTCAACGCCGAGATGCTCCACGACGATCTTCTTCACGCGGTCTGCTGTATCGCTCATGTCCAGTTTCCTTTGTCCCTGAAATCTCACTCAGTGATGTTGACCACATGCCGGGACACCTGCCCCGGAACACGGCCTCGATGATCTTCAATTGGCGTCCCGGTCGACAGGACCAGGGCGAAACGGGCGGCTCTTAACACACTTTATATGGCAGGGAAAGCGAACGGAACCACCCGAAATCCGCCACTTTCAGCGTTCAGATCATGGCCATCCCGCCATTGATGTGCAGGGTCTGACCGGTCACATACGCCGCCTCGTCAGAGGCCAGATAAACCACCCCGGCGGCAATGTCATCCCCGACGCCCATACGACCGGCAGGAATGGACTGCAACAACGCTGCTTTCTGGTCATCGCCAAGCGCATCCGTCATGGCCGTCTCGATGAACCCGGGCGCGAGGCAATTGACCGTGATTCCGCGGCTCGCCACCTCCTGCGCCAGAGACTTGGTCCAGCCAACCGTGCCTGCCTTCGCCGCGGCATAATTCGTCTGACCGCCATTGCCGGTCGTCCCGACAATGGAGGTGATGGAGATGATCCGGCCATGGCGCCGCTTCATCATCCCGCGCATCAGGGCCTTTGCGAGCTGGAATCCGGCGCTGAGATTGACGTTGATCACCGCGTCCCAGTCCTCTTCCTTCAGGCGCATGGCGAGGTTGTCGCGGGTGATTCCCGCATTGTTGACCAGGATATCGACACTGCCCATCGCCGCCTCGGCCGCCTTGGCAAGCTCAGCCGGCTGCCCGGCCTCCCCCAGATTCGCCACCAGCACATGCGCCCGGTCCCCCAGCGCGGCCTGTACTTCCTCCAGCACCGCCTGACGCGTGCCATGCAGCCCGACGGTCGCGCCCGCCGCATGCAGACATTCCGCGATGGCCCTGCCGATTCCCCCGGACGCGCCGGTCACCAGTGCTGTCTTGCCAGTCAGATCGAACATCGTCTCTCTCCCTCTGGTCCGGTTCCGGCAGCCTCCGGGGAGACCTGAACCTTATCAACCGCTCAAAGCGTGCCCAGGAACGCCTCGATATCATCCGGCGTGTTGACCGCCCTGGCCGACACGGAACGGTCAATGCGCCGGGTCATTGTCGCCAGCACCTTGCCGGAACCGATCTCCGCCAGTTCCCCGATACCATTGTCACGCATGTAGAGCACTGATTCGCGCCAGCGCACCATGGATGTCACCTGCTGCACCAGCAGGGCACGGATACGCTCGGGATCATCAACCGCCGATGCCGTGACATTCGCGATCAGCGGTACCTTCGGCGCTGAAATCGTCACGTTGCCCAGCGCCTCGGCCATCTCGTCGGCGGCGGGCTGCATCAGCGGACAGTGGAACGGGGCGGAGACCTGCAGCCGCATGGCCTTCTTCGCGCCCTTCTCCCTCGCGATCTCCACCGCACGGTCAATCGCGGCGGATGAACCGGAGACCACCACCTGGCCCTCGGCATTGTCGTTTGCGGCACGGCAGACTTCACCCTGCGCCGCGGCCTCGGCCACCGCCGCCGCATCCTCCAGGCTGAGGCCCAGCAGCGCGGCCATCGCACCCTGCCCCACCGGGACCGCGCGCTGCATGGCCTGACCGCGCAGTTTCAGCAGACGCGCCGTATCGGAAAGGCCGATCGATCCGGCAGCGGCAAGAGCGGAATATTCGCCGAGGGAATGACCGGCCACAAAGCGGGCGCTCCTGGCCAGGTCAAAACCGCCTTCGCGTTCCATCACCCGCATGACGGCCATGGAAACCGCCATCAGCGCAGGCTGTGCGTTCTCCGTCAGCACCAGATCACCCTCCGGCCCCTCCTTCATCAGGCGAAAGAGTGGTTGCGAAATGGCGTCATCCACTTCCTCGAAGACCTCCCGCGCGGCAGCGGATGCCTCCGCCAGGGCCACGCCCATGCCGACCGCCTGGGACCCCTGTCCCGGAAAAACCAGAGCCCGTGCCATCTGTTCCTCCCTGCCACACCGTCAGATGCGACTGATACCCTTGAATGGCGCCGTTCTATCGCGCGCGCTTGGTCTGTCAAGCTGACTGCCATCCGCGCCATGGGTCAACGCCCAAGATCGCTTGACAGCGGCCGGCAGCGGCCCTAGGACAAGCGCGCTCCGCGGCACCAACGGTCCCTGACCTTTCCGGTGCCGCAATGGTGGGGGCGATTAGCTCAGTTGGTAGAGCACAGTGTTCACATCGCTGGGGTCACTGGTTCGAATCCAGTATCGCCCACCATCCTTTCTCCCGCGAACCTGCGTCCCCACCGTGTCCCGGCGGAGACCCGCGCTTTTTGCGGCCTTGCGGGCATGGAGGCGGTGAATGGCATGCCGGGAGACGCCGTTCAGGAGACGATTTCCGGCTGAATGCGGCCCGAGTCTCTTATGGCCGAATTCGACCTCCCCACCATCATTTTGGGTTGGCTTTCGGGGTCAGGCGTTGAAGCCGAGCACCAGGCGTTGCTCGGACCAGTCCAGCGGAAGCGATGACATGCGGCCGAGACCGTAGACCGTGAGCGCCGGCGGTTGCCGTCCATCCAGAATGGCCTCAACGATGTCCGGCGCCAGGTACGCGAGGTTCAGTATCCGCCCGATGTCGCTTCGGTCGAGTTGTTCCCGGTCAGACAGTTCGCGGAGCGATGCGACGCTCCCCTCGGCCAGCATCCGGTTCCAGCGATACGCGTTAGCGACCAGTTGAGCGAGCTTCGGGTCGGGTCCGTTGGTTGCCTGATCGCCGCAGCCCAGGACGATGCGGCTGCCATTGGCGCGGCGCGACAGTTGAACCGACAGCTCGACGACCACGGTTTCGGTCCAATCACCATCGCCCGGGAGTCCGGTCCCCGGGCCACCAGGGTGAGACCCTCCATCGATGGCGGACGGTCGAAGGCGGAGAACGATGCCGCTCTCCCGGAGCTGAACACGTTCAAGCAGGCCATCAAGCATGCACCGGCGTTCAATACCGTCCGCGCTGGCCAGGATATCCGCTGCACGGTTGGCCGCATCAATTGTCCGTGTCACTGCGTTGCTGGCGTCCTGGTCGTGCGCCAGCAAGTCCATCACCTGCAGCGGGTCACGCAGCAAGACTACCAGTTGATCGATGATCAGCTGGTCCAGTTCCGGGGTGGGCAATCGCCAGCCGCTGCTGCTGTCCGCCTTGCGTGTCACGAGATGCTTTGACGTGTAGTAGAAGTACCGCTGGCCCTGCTTGCTGGCCTGGGTGGCATAGAGCGGCTCCCCGGCATCGTCGAACAGTCGGCCTTTCAGAAGGTGAGATGATGACGGCACGTTGACCGGTACCTGTCGGTGATTCGACCGACTGTCGAGCATCTCCTGGACCGCGCCCCACATCGCGTCATCGATGATCGGTTCGTGCTGGCCATCGAATGTCTCGCCGTGGTGCTTCACGCGCCCGATGTAGACCGGGTTCCTCAGCAGCCAGTAGAGATGGCCGCGGCTGAAGCTCTTGCCGCCGGTTGTGCGGCCCGTGCGGCTGGTTCGGGTCGTAGTAACGATGCCTTGCCTGTCACATGCGTCCTTCACGTCCCGGACCGACCCGAGGTTCAGGTAGAGCCCGAAGATGTGCCGGACGGTCGCCGCCGCGTCCGGGTCGATCACCAGCCTGCGGTCCTCGACCCGGTAGCCGATCGGCACGGCGCCGCCCATCCACATCCCCTTCTTTTTCGAGGCCGCGATCTTGTCGCGGATGCGCTCCGCGGTAACCTCCCGCTCGAACTGGGCAAAGGAGAGCAGCACGTTCAGCGTCAACCGGCCCATGGAGGTGGTGGTGTTGAACTGCTGGGTCACCGAGACGAAGGAGACACCCTGCCCCTCGAACAGTTCGACGATCTTCGCAAAATCGGCAAGCGACCGGGTCAGCCGGTCGACCTTGTAGACGACGACCGTGTCGATGCGGCCCGCCCGGATGTCATCCAGCAGCGCTGCCAGGGCAGGACGATCCATCGAGCCGCCGGAGAAGCCGCCGTCGTCGTATCGGGTGGGCAGTTCCGTCCAGCCCTCGTGCTGCTGGCTGCGGATATAGGCGGCACAGGCTTCGCGCTGCGCATCAAGCGAGTTGAAGGCCTGCTCCAGTCCCTCCTCGGTGGACTTGCGGGTATAGATGGCGCAGCGGACCGACCGGCTGCGACCGACGCCATGCGATAACCCGCCAGTGGCACTGCGGTGGTTGATTGATCCGTTGCCCTCTCGCCGTCCCCGCTCAGTCATCGTGGTCGCTCTCGTGCATCATGGCGGAGGGAACTCCCTTCTGGTCTGACTGTTGCTCCCCTCTATTCCTGGTCGCTTTCCTTTCCGGTGCGGGGGCATTCAGACCGAAGAAGCGGGGGCCGGACCAGCGTGCGCCGGTGATCTCCCGGGCGATGGCCGTGAGCGAGGTGTATGACCGCCCCTCGAAGGTAAACCCGCCCTCGATGACTTCCACGACATGGCTGTGGCCCTGCCACTGTCGGACCAGTCGACTGCCGGGACGCAGCTTGCGGCGTGGCGTCGCCCGGTCCACCTTGCCGGGGTGTCGTCGGTCTTCCTCTGCACAATCATCGTTGCCCCGGCCCGCGCCCCCAAGTGCGTCGAGGCGGCGTCGGGTTGCTGCTGTCAGTCCCCCCTGCGCTTCGGCCTGCATCAGCCATGCGGCGTTGTATTCCAGCAGCCGGCGGCTGAGACCCTTCGGCGGCGGGCGTCGCCATCGCCGCTGCCAGGGCACGGTAAGCTCATCACGGGACATGGCCCGGACGTGGGTGTCGATAACATTGCGGGCGGCGACGTCGCCGTCACCGCCCGTGCGGATGGTGTTCTGAATTCGCATCGTCAGGGCGCCGTCAGACAGCCATCCCACCGACGCTGGCGGGCAGCGTGGCGCGGTAGACGCTGACACCGTTGCCTTCCTTCGTGCGGCTCACCTCGATCCCGCGCTTGCGGAAGCCCGTCAGCACCGCCCGCACGCTGTGCGGCTGCCAGCCGGTGAACTGCACCATCTCGTCGATGCCGGCGCCCTCACCCCGCCGCAGCAGGTCGAGCAGCTGCGCCTGCCGCGTGCCCGGGCGGAACAGCGGCGTCGAACCGGTATCGCCCTCGTCCGGTTCCGGCTTTGCGGCCTGCGATGCCTCGTTCCTGTCTTTGCTCTCGTCGACCTCAGCCCTGCCCTGCCCGGCAACTGCCGCGCGGCCGGTCTTGGTGATCATCCAGGCATCGTCTGCCGAGCGCTCGGCCAGGCCACGGCGCTCCAGGGCGCGGAGCATGGCCGTCAGCCCTCCCCCCTTCAGCTGCATGCCGTCCGGCAGCGGCAGAAGCTGGCCGTCGCTACGGCGCGCGGCGTGGTCAAGAACCGCGATCTGTCTTGTGTTGAGTTTCTCCATGGTCTGTCTCCGTGGTGCTTGTTCCACGCCGGCCCGATGCCGGCGCTGTCACCACGTGAAGCCCGGACCGCGATGCGGTGGCCGGGCGGGGACCGGCGGTAAGCGCATGCCTGCATCGCCGGTCCCGACAGCATGCATGCTTCCCCCGCCACCGAAGTCCAATGCAATGTGCAAGTCGTCGGTTGACTCTTGCTCGTTCCCCCTGCCGTGATGGCAGTGCTGTCCCGTCCCTCTGGTCATTCGGGCTGATGGCCCGGTTTACCAGCGGTGATGACCCAACAGGCTGTTTATCGGGTTCGGGATCGTCTCTACTATTGCGTTCAGGGGTATATCGTCAGGTCGTTTCCGCTCCCAGTTGAGGAACTGCGAGACGCTGTCGACCTGGTCGTCGTGGCGGCCGTTCGGGAAGGCCAGGAGTTCGTTGAGGAACGTATCGAGCCAGGGCGCTTCTTCGGGCAGCAGCACTTCGCCGGCTTCAATGCGGGCAGATGCCGCTGCCATGCGGTCGGCCTTGTCGCCCCGGGGCTCGATGCCGATGGGGCGGGGCAAGTCGTCCGGCCTCTCGCGCTGCAGATCCTGGACCAGGTTGAACCCCAGGCCGGCCTTCTCGATCAGGATGGTCTGCGCGGCGTGCTGTCGCCTGAGAGCGACCACCTTGCGCCGCAGGTCGGGATACTCGAGCCGGCCCCGCCAAGCGTCGAGGAGATAGCAGTTGCGGCCATCGACCAGCCAGGTCGTGCAGACAGAGTAGTCGCGCCGCTCGCCGGTCGTGCCCGCGATATCCCAGCTCTGGACGATGCGGCGGAGTTCGCCCGACCCGGGCCTTTGCTGATACCAACGGAACCAGTGGCGGCGCACGAGATTGCCCTCCAGGGGAACCGGGCGCTGCTGATACTGGGCCGAGAAGGCGAGACTGCCGAGTTCAACGCGCAGGCGCTCCAGGGCTTCCTCGGGCTCCCGCTCGGGGTGGAGGAGGTCGCCCTCGCCCCTGTACTTGATATCATCCGGCCCAGGCCCGATCCGGATCTGCTGGTCCTCGACGGCGGTGGCCGGCAGGTCGAGATGGCGCCAGCTGCCCGTTTCGAGGACGTAGCCGGCAAGGTCTTCTTCGTGAAGCCGCTGCATGACCAGGATGATCGCACCCTTTCGCTTGTCGTTTAGGCGTGTGTAGAGGGTTTCGGCGTACCAGTTATTGACCTTCTGGCGGGCAGCCTCCGACTGCGCATCCGAGGCCTTCAGCGGGTCATCGATGATGATGATGTCAGCGCCGCGGCCGGTCAGCGTGCCGCCGACCGACGTGGCCAGGCGCCCGCCTCCCTTCGGCGTCACGTAATCCGTTGCGGTCGCCCGCGCGGGTTTCATGGCCGGGAACAGGCGCAAGTACCAGTCGCTTTCGACCACCAGCCGGAACTGCCGCGCGAGCTCTTCCGACAGCTCGTTGCTGTAGCTGACACAGATGAACCGCAGCGCCGGATTGTGGCCCAGCGCCCAGGCGACGAAGGCGACCGAGGTGCAGATCGACTTCAGCGACCGCGGCGGCTGGGTGATGACCAACCGGCCGCCGTCCAGTTCGAAGCATCGCCCGAGTTCATACGTGATGGCCTCAATGTGCCAGTTGGCCATGAACGGCGTCCCGGTTCAGGAACAGCTTACGATCTGCTTTCCCGACGCGCTGCCAACGCGTGCCCACAAATTTGTGGGCGGCCCAGGCCTGATTTCGCCGCAGATCCAAATCCCAACAGACGCACGTCCAATCCAACTCCAGTCCTTGTATGTCGAACTCGGTGGCGGGCATTGTCAGAGCAATCTGACCCCGGCGCAGCAGAGCTGTATCTGGGTGAGGTCAGATCGCCAACTGTCGCCATTCAGCAAGCGCCGCATCGCGGCGCCGCCTGAAGTCGGTCCGACAGGTGAGATGGCGATCGAGGTTGAAGTGATTATGGATGGCAGCGTGGACGGAGACAAACTTCTGTAGCGTCGCCGGACTTCGGAATCGCTGCATGGATCGTTCCCGTCGTCGGAACGGCTGATGGGAATTTTCCGCCCGGTTGTTCAACCATCTGGTCGTGTCCTGGCGACCGGCGATGCCCAGGTCCGAGAGTGCCGCGCGATAAGAACGAAGGCGGTCGGTTACGATGCTGCGTGGTGAGCTGAATCGCTTCAATGCGCGCTTAAGGAAATCCAGCGCAGCCCTGCGATCCCGCGTCTTCGTGACATAGACTTCCAGTACCTCACCTTCATGATCCACGGCCCGCCAGAGATAGCGTCGCTCGCCGTTGACCCGGACGAAAACCTCATCCATGTGCCACCGCCACTGGATGTGCTGACGAGCCGTTCTCCGCTGCCGGTTTCGAAGTTCGGCGGCGAAGATGGATCCGAAGCGGTTCCACCAGAACCGGACCGTCTCAAGGCTGATGTCGATGCCCCTTTCGTGCAGCAGGTCTTCGACCTGGCGCAGCGACAGCGGGAACCGGATGTAGAGCAGGACCGCAGTGCGGATCACCGCTGGCGAGCTGTTGAAATAACGGAAAGGATTACGCATCCGCCCAGCTTACCGGGAACGGACTGGATCCGCTCCGAATTTGCTCTGACAATGCCCTTTTGCGCTCCTCGCTGCATCGAGCGGTTCTTCGATTTGTACACCGTCTCCCCCTTGCCCTGGGATGCTCAAGCTGAAAACTCTAACTCTGAACGATCCAGTTTCCAGGAGGCAGAGCAAGCGTTGTGGCCACCTCCGGTAAACGGCCTCACATGGGAGCTCGGGTTTCGATGCTACTACCCGTCAGATGCTTTCTCACATAGAAGCCATTTGGGATCGCCTCCTGCACGAGCGGCACATGAGAGATCAGGCCGACTGCACGGTTCTGACTGACCAAATTGTTCAACACATTGAGGACCTGGTCGAGTGTGCCGGACCCATTTTCCGTATCCAGGCTGCCGAAGCCTTCATCGATGAAGATCGTATCCAATCGGACTTTACCGGACGAACTTTCGACAACATCGGCAAGGCCAAGCGCCAAGGCCAGAGCGGCGATGAACGTTTCCCCCCCGGACAGTGACGATGTTGGCCGCGTCTTTCCAGTGAATTGATCAAAAGCCTGAATGCCCAACCCTCGTCGGCCGCGCCCACTTCCTTCGAGGTCGCGTTCCAGCCGATATCGATTGGCAGTCATAGGGCCAAGTCTCAGATTGGCGGCCTCAAGCACCTGGTCAAACATGGCGCCAATTGCGAAAGTTTCGAGGTCAAGCTTCTGAAAGTTATCGCCGTTTGCGAGCGCGGCGATGGACCGAAGAGGACCCGAAGCCTTTTCCTCCTCATCTAGATTCTGAAGGGTTTGGGCAAGTTCGTCCTTCAGTGCGTTTAGACTGTCGAGGCGGCTCTTGGCGGTGGCTTTGTCACCGGAAGCCCCGGTCAAAATGCGATCAGTCTCAGACTGATTGACTTCCAGGGCCTTGAGGTTGGGACGTTCCAACCCATCGATGGCTTCAGCCGTATCATTTGATCGGTTCTCGGCAATCAATAGCCTCTTGTTGTATTCGTCGACCGTTTCATGGTCGTCTCCCATTGTCTTGATGGCCTGCTTGAGGGCCTCAAACTCCTCGACGGATAGCGCCACCTCAGCTAAGCGTGCGTTGAAGGATTGGATAGCGTTCTGGCGCCTTCCGTTAGAGCTCGTGAGGGTCTCCTTCGCGGCCTCCAAGTCCCTACTTGCCGCGACTGCTTCCTTGGCTGCCTCACTGGCTGCTTTGATTGCATCATCGAAAGCTTTTAAGCGTCGTTTTAGATCTAGTTGCTTTGTATTTATCGCCTTTGTCAGAGCGTTGCCATCGCGTAGTTCATTCGGAACCGAACTCAACATTTCCTCGAGGCGTACCGTCTCTCTTGAATGGTCGTTTTGACGCTCGTTGAATTGCTGTTGCAGCTGATCTCGCTCGTTCGTCAAGTCCTTGACGTTCTGACCCAGTTCTTCGAGTTCTTTCTCGGCAAAATTAACATCCGTGGCTGGCCCCAATTTGTTCAATGCTTCATTTTTCTCCATGTAATTTTTTCTGAGAAGCTCTGATTCAATATTTGGCCTTTTTTGTTCTTTGAGTCTTGCTTCTTTGACCCCCAGCGCGCCCCTTTCTCTGTCGAGTTTTGCTTTGATTTTCTGGGATTCTTGCTTGGCCGTTTCGCAAACTTCCTTCGCTTCGCGAAAAGCCCCGTCAAGGCCGGCATGTTCGATTGATCCCGTAGCCGGAGCTGGGTGCTCGGTGCCGCCGCATACTGGACACGGTTCGCCATCCTGGAGGCGCGAGGCAAGATGAAGGGCTTGAACTACGGCGAGCTTCTGTTCGGCAGATTGCAACTCAACCTGAGCAGCCTTCTCGTTAGCAGCGGCCCGCTTGTAATCTGAGTCCAACCTGGCGACCGCTGTCGAAGCAGCTTGAACGGCCGCGGTAGCTTTGGCGTAGGTCTCAGCACTTCTGAGGGCCAGATTCAGTTCACTGAGCTTGCCGCTGATCTCGATCCGTTTAGCTTCGGTTTTCCGCGCGGATTTGAGTGCGTCGTCTTTGGTTTGATACTCTGATTGGTGTCCCTCAAGCTGCCGAGCCGCGGCCTGCCAGTTTGATTTGGCCGCTTTCGCGTTGCTTTCGGCTGTGGCAACAGCCTTTGCTTGTCCCCGGGCTTTCTCAAGCGTGACCTTGAATTGTGCTAGGTCTCGGATCTGGCCGCGCAAGTCATAAATTTCGCCGGCACGGTCTTCCTCAAATTTGTGCGCCCTTTCCGCCGCCTCTGACTTTTTATTGGCTTTATCAAGTGTGGTTTTTGCAGAGTTAAGTTTTTCGGTGGCTTGCTCAACCTCTTTCGCAGCCGCAGCCTTGGATTGTTCTGGATCGAGCAGAGTTTTGGCACGTCCCGCCCGTTCAACCTGCTTGGCTAGCGCTTGCATTTCTGTATTGCATTCATTGAGCTTTGCGAGCGCTTCCTGAGCGGTCTCGGCGGCAGCGAATTTCTGTTCTAGGGTCTGGGCCGTCTGAAGCGCCTTTTGAGCGGCCGTATGAGCTGTCCTGGCGTCGGTCTCGATCGTTTCCCGTTCCTGGTATTGCTGGCCGGCAAACTGGATCCCTTCGAGCAAGGCGTCGGTGCTTTCAAATCCCACGGAGGCAAGGCGACCTGCGCAAACTTCACGTTCCCTTTGAACCTTTCGTTCGATCTCCTCTGCATCGGCTTTCAGTTTTGCGGTGAAGTTCCGATACACAGAGACATCAAACAGGTCGCGCAGTATCCCGAGACGCTCCTTGGTTTTGGCCGCCAGGAACGTTTCGAAACGGCCCTGGGGCAAAAGCACAATCTGCCGAAACTGCTCGGACCCATACCCCAACAGGTCAGTGACGGCGTCATCTACGGTGCGGACCTTCTTTTCGGCGATGACAGGGCCGTATGAGCCATCCTTCAGGTCATCGAGGGCGCGACCTGTGGCGTCAAAGAGGAAAGCTTCGTGCTGGGTCTTGGTTTCACCCTCGCCGCGCTTCTTTGGTCGGGACTGTTCCGGCCGACGCACGACAACGTAGCGCTTCGATCCGACATCAAAGACCAGTTCGACCTCGGTGATCAGGCCGGCATCTGCGTGATCGGACCGAAGTGATGATGCCTCCTGCTCCGACTTTGCGGCCTGCCCAAACAGCGCAAACGTCATAGCACTGAAAATTGACGACTTGCCGGATCCAGTCTGGCCGTAGATACCGAACAGGCCGGTCTCAACCGCCTCCCGGAAATCGATCGTCTCACGCCCGGCATAGGGGCCAAATGCCTGCATCGTCAGTCGGACGGGTCTCATTCGGCGTCCTCCCCTTCCTGGATCTGCTGAAGTGTGGTGGCGGCGACGGTGAACTCTTCGTCGCTGATGGCGTCAGCCCGTACAACTCCGACAAAGTCGCTGATGACATCAATGGGCTCAGCTAAGCGACTGGGCCCTGCGGTGCTGGCTAACTCATCCGGAGGTCTCTCATCTCGCTCGTAGACAAGGTCGCAGGCATTCGGAAAGACGGCACGTAAACGCTTCATGCCATCAATGATCGGTGCGTCGTCTGTGAGGATTGCTTTCACGAAGTCCTCTGAGGGCTCTCCCAGAAGCAATTCAGCATGCGTTCCCCGAAGCACTCGGGCCTGCCTGATGGGCGCGTAGGGGACTGTTTCAAATTCGACGCCGCCGGCGCCATCGAGTTCGATAAGGCACATTGATTTTTCGGAGCCGGATTCATCAAAGCCGAAGGCAAGCGGAGAGCCTGAATACCGGATGTGATCTGCGCCGGCTGTCTGGGGACGGTGCAGATGCCCCAGCGCAACATACGCCGCCCCATCGAATACGGAGGATGGGACAGTCTCGATCCCGCCGACGCGGGTGAGAGAGCGTTCGCTTTCGCTGACTGCTGCGCCCGAAACAAAGGCATGTGCGATGACCACCCAGCGCGTCTCATCCGGGACATGTGCCCGAGCTGAAGTAAGCTGGGCTCTGAGGACGTGTTCAGGGGTCTGCATCGCTTCGTCTTCGAAGCATTCCCGTGCAGCGTATTCATAGGCAAAGGGAAGCGCAGAAAACGCGACAGTCCCCCACCGGTCTCCAAGGATCAGAGGTTCCTCGTCGCGGATCACGCCGCCCCGGATCAGGGCGCGCGCTTTGTCGGTCATGATCGACATGGCTTCGATCCGATGGCCCGAGTCATGGTTGCCTGCGATCATGACCAACGCAGCGTCGGTCTCGTAGGCGATACGATTGAGGAATGTGTTGAACAAACGCACCGCGGTCTCCGGCGGCGACGCACGGTCATAAATGTCTCCTGCGATGATCAGGATATCCACTTCGCGCTCGATCACGGTCGTGACGATTTGGTTCAGGATTGCGGCGTGGTCGTCGTCGAGCGGAATACCGTTGAACTGGCGCCCAAGATGGAGATCCGAGGTGTGAAGAATTCTCATGCCGAAATTCCGTATAATTTGTATACGAATATTTTTTATATGGACTGTGCCGAGCGAGTCAAGCTAGGATTCTAATCATGTCCCTCGACGATCTGAAATTCGCGCAGCGAGAGCGCTTGGTCTTTCTGGACCGGTGCTTCACCTGGCGCGGGGCTGCCAACCGGCGCGATCTGGTGGACCGCTTCGAGATTTCGGTCGCTCAGGCTGCGCTCGACTTCAAGGCCTATCTGGGGCTCGCGCCGGAGCCCCCCATTTATCATCTGGTCAATAAGAGCTATCTCGCGTCCGCCAAGCACAGGCCACTCGTCCCAACCAAATTGTCCGAAGCGTTCGACATCGTCGGACGGCGAGACCGTGCAGAGCCTTCTGCAATTTTGCCTACCCCACAGCGCGGAGCCGACCCGAAGATCATTTCCCGGCTATATCAAGCGATCCGCTCTGGCACAGCAGTACATATACGCTACACCTCAATGTCGTCGGATCGGTCGCGTTCGCAATGGATCGCGCCTCAGCGTTTCACCTCTGACGGCGAAGCCGTACATATCCGCGCCTACAGCTTCGACCACAGCGCGTATCGTACCTACCTGCCGGTTCGGATTGAACTGGACAGTTCCTTCCAAGAGAGAACAGTCGATGAAAAACTACCAGTCGACGAGGACTGGTTCACAAAGGTGACGATCTGGCTCCGGCCAAAGACGGGCCTGTCGGATGAGCAAGCTCGGGTGGTGCGACGTGAGTTTGGTTTTGAAGATGAGTTCCTTAAGATAGAAACGCGAAAACCGCTGGAGTTTTTCTTCGATCATCGATGGGGCATTGGTGAAATGGGGGCTCGGCTTGAGCGGGCGAAAACAGAGTATGAGTTGATCCAGGTTTGATCTCCCGGACCGATTGGCCTGATCTGGCAGACGGTGTATCTGGCCCGAACTATCCTAAGACGGCGTGAGGCTGTTTAATGCAGCCAAGCGTTGCTGGCTGACAGCCCCGCTGCTATCTCGGGTCTCGCAAGGGACGATAGTTGCGGCTTGTCACGGGTGCGGTCCTGACGAAGGGGGGGGTGAGTTGGCGAAAATCTATCCGTCAGGGGCGATGCCGCCCGCCGCGGTCCGGGCTAACATGTCAGCCGGCCGCCGAGCCGAAGTTGAGACCCTCGAACTCCTGGCTGACGAACTTCCGGATCATTTTCGGGTCTTTTTCGGTGTGAATTGGAGCTTGAGGGATCAGGGCCGTTCCCATGCGAGGGAGGTGGACTTTGTTGTCACCAACCCCGCCGGCAAGGCCCTGCTGATCGAGCAGAAGATGGGCACCCTGGTTGAGAAGGGGGCTGGGCTATTCAAGGAATATGATGGTCAGGACAAGAGTGTTGCCCAACAGATCCACAATTCGCGGTCCGGGCTGATGCAGCAGTTCGACCGACAAAATAGGGGTGAGAGCGGCCTCGATATCGACTACCTGCTCTACTGTCCCAACTACAAGGTGCGGAACCTTAACGCGGCCGGGCTCGACCGACAGAACATCATCGACGCGACTGACCGCTCCATGCTGTGTTTCGTTATCCAGAAACGACTGGGTGGCCCATCCGCATTGACAGAACACGGACAGTTGGTAGATCGGTTTTTCCGGAACACGCTCGCCTTGGTGCCAGATATCTCAAGCCTCCGTGACAGTGCCGGTGAGCGCTTTGTTCAGCTCCTGCACGGCGGGCTCGAATACATCGAAGGTCTTTCGATGGAGCCGTTTCGGCTGAGGATTTCTGGTGTTGCCGGCTGCGGAAAATCCCAGATCTCCATGCACTTCCTGACCCGGGCGGTTGAAAGGGGCGAGAAGGCTCTGTTCGTCTGCTTCAACTATCCGCTGAAGGAAGCTGTTTCCCAGGCGCTCGGCGACAAGGTTGATGTCTCAACCTTCCACGGACTGATCCATGACTATTGCAACAGATCCGATGTTGGAATCGAATACGAAGCACGCAATCGGTCCCATGATGAATGGCAGGCCCTGCTGGACGAGATCATTGGTCATCTCACCGAAGCGGATGCGTGCTACGATCTGATCGTTGTCGATGAGGGACAGGATATCGGCGACTATCCATTCGAATTTGTAAAGCTCTTCGGCAAGGAAGGTTGCGCGATCCTCTTCCTTGAGGATCCCTACCAGGATCTCAATCAGTCGAAATACGAGTCGGCGAAGCTTGATGGCTTCGTGACGTTGAACCTGCGACGCAACTATCGCAATCCGCTTAGCGTCTGCCGGCTTATCGAGAAGATCTTTCCGGACCGCTTCCTCGCGTCGAATGACGAAGAAGGCCTAGGTGTCAGCATGTACGGATACGCTGATCCGGCGGAACAAATAGACATCGTTGAGCACGTTATTCAGAAGGCTCTGAACAGAGGTTTTGAACCAGGAGATATCGCTATCGTCTCGATGCGCGGCCTTGCAAACAACGTCTTTGGATCAGTCGAGATGATCGCCGGTCGGCGTGTGCGCCGCTTTACCACGAAATATGAGGGATCAGCGCAGGTCTACACTGAGGGTGAACTCATCTTCGAAACCATCCGGCGCTTCAAGGGCCAACAGGCACCACTTGTGATCCTGACCGATGTTGATCCGGATATGAACCGTGAGCTTGATCAGAACCTGCTCTATTGCGGCCTCACTCGGCCCACGGTTCAGCTTGTCATTGTGGGCAGTTCAAAGAACGCCTTCTGTCGATCGATGTTCGGAATTTCCTAGGCCAATCAGCAGGCGGCCTGTGCTCTCTTACCGTACCCCTAGGGTTGATCGTGCTCTGCTCTGCCCTGCTCTGCCCCCCGGAAAAAACAAACGTCCGGCGGTCCAAAAAAAATAGGCTCAGTGCAGGACGAATGAAGCGATTCCACCAGAACCGGATGGTCTCGTGGCTGATGTCGATCCCACGCTCATGCAGCAGGTCTTCGACCTGCCGCAATGAAAGAGGGAAGCGGATATAGAGCAGGACTGTGACCTGCTCCCCTTCGAGTCCGCGCCTATATGTTAGTGCTGTTCAGGGTTTGGTCCGTTCTGGACCGTTGATGACACTTCCGCGGGGTGAGCCCATCGAGAATCGAGTGCGGGCGGTGATGATTTGGGGTCAGAAATCTCCGCGCAGCTAGTCATGATGGCTCTGCCTCAAGGCTCAAATGCCGCGAGTAATGCGCCGGCGTGACCTGCAACGTCGACATCAAGTTGATCCCATTCGATAAGCCATTCTCTGTAGCTACAGCCCAGGAACCGGACATCGTCGCCAGCGACCGCCGCCCCGAACCGGGCAATCTCGTCGCGATGCAACTGCAGTTTCTCCGGCGCGATTGGCCTGTCGCCGCGCTTTGCAGGTTCGGCAAAGAGGTAGAGAAGCACTGGCGCCCTGCCCCGGCGACCGCCCTCGGTCACCAGACCAAACGCATGCTTCACAAGTTGCGCTGCGTCGAGATGAACGAACTGCTCCGCACCAGAACGCAAGCGATCCCGCATTGCCTCGAAGCGCCGCATGTTGTTGCCCCAGACAGGCCGGTCATAGGCGCCAGAAAGCTTGACCTTCTTTATATCTCTGAATGGCTCGAAGCGCTTGCTCTCGATGCCGATGAGGGTCGTTGGCGTCTGGACCACAGCATCGAGCCAGGGATGCCTTCCCCCTCGCCACGGAAACCTCGCACAGAACTCAACATCGACCATCTCAGGCGTGCCGGAATGCGTCAGACCGGGGAACGACGGCAATCGTTCCGGGCATTCGATGAACCAGCCGAAACAGTTGACCGCAAGTGCCGCCGAACTCTCTGCACTGGAGAACTTGCCTGACTCAATCTCCTTACCGCCAGCTTTCGCCAGCCTGGCAATGACCCGATCAACTGGTACACCGGGCAGGAACTGCGGAATGCTCATCGTATGTACCTCATCAAATCCTATGCACTGCCTCGCAAGAGGCTCGGCGGCTCGGCGGCTCGTCGCTTCCCCACAGATGGGTCATCAGCTCAAACGACCATCATTCGTCTCCCAAGATCCAACGGTTCCGCAATCCTGTGTCTGCGGCGATACGGCGAGCACGCTCAATCTCCCAGGGGCTTGCAGGGTGGCCAATATGCCATTGCCACACAATGGACAGCGGCAGGCGTATGTCAGCCCCGTAGGTCGACGACATGTAGAGCATCGCACGTGCCAGCGTACCGCGGGCCGGTCCATTCGGCGGCTCAGCAATCTTGCCCACGGATGCCACGCCCATCTCAAAGTCGCAGGCACCGTAGACGCGCATCTCTCCGGGTATCTCGCCATAGGGATAGTTGGATCGGTCGCCGTTCACCTCACCTGACGAAGGGAAGAGATTGTTCGGGTCATTGTGTGCCAGCGTGAACGCCGGGTTCACGCGCTGGCAACAATCTCTGCCCGACCGGCCATCACATTCGGGGTAGACCTCGTCCTTCAGGATCCAGCAGGCACGAGTCTGGCCGAACCAGCTTGCGGGGACCACATGCTCCCACTCGACACGGTCACTGCGTGTATCGTTCTTCCTGGCCGTCAGGCCACAGCTCTCACGATCAACGTTGCCTCCTGAAGCTGTGGTCCGTTCATAGGGGCATCCGCAATAGATCGTCTCCAGGTGACCGATGTCTTCGTGAAGGTCCGCCAGATACTTCTTGGCCGCCTGGAACGTACTCGGCGGCTCCTGCGCCGACGCCGGCACACATATGAGGACTGCAAGCAAAGCGAATGCAAACAATCGCAGCATGACCATATGCTCCCAGGGTGCAGCCTATCCTTGAGCCCCGCACCAAGTTGACGGATCGGTGGCACAGCTGCCGGATTCAGAAAGTGATTATAGTCCTACGGCGACGGAAATGTCTCCCAGCCCCTGGCCCGGTACTTCCGCTCAAGGTCATCGGGCAGGACTGAACCGCCCGGGATTGCCAGAGGCCGGACGATATGAACTCATACCTGATTCGTGCCGTTGCCCCGCAGTGATCCCGCCCCTGAGAAAGGCGGGCGGATGAACGGCTGAAGAGATTGCCCAGACCTTTTGTGCATTCCGCTTTCGGTCGCCTTGTTTGTTGCTGATCCTGAAGCTGGACTTACTGCTGTCAAGCTGCTGTCCTGTGGTCATGGTCAGGAGACTAGGTGCGCCAGCATGTCCGGTTCGATCTTTATCATTCGAGAGGGAAACATCGTCAGGCTGGAGGCCCGCCCATATGAATCCGAGGACGTGTTGCAGGAGATGCTGGCCAGTTTCCCCGAGTTGATCGGCGATGCGGGCCAGTCAAATGGTCTGCTTCTTATCAAGAGGGAGAAGACCGTTCCTGACGAAGACGGGGGCAGTGCCAGATGGTCCCTGGATCACCTGTTCGTGGACGAAAACGGCATACCAATTCTGGTTGAGGTCAAGCGGGCCTCCGATACCCGAGCGCGCCGGGAAGTCGTGGCTCAGATGCTTGATTATGCTGCAAACGGCGTCGCCTACTGGCCGGCGGCTGAGTTCATCGAAGAGTTCGAGATGTCCTGTCGGGCAGACGGTATCGAGCCCGACGAGAGGCTTTCGCAATTCCTCGGCGATGAACTGGAAGGTGAAGAATTCTGGCAGCGGGTGGAAGCAAATTTGAAAGCGGGTCGGATCCGCATGGTGTTCGTGGCCGATGTGATCTCCAAGGAACTGCGCCGGATCATCGAGTTCCTCAACGAACAGATGAGACCGGCAGAGGTGCTAGCTGAAGCGTCCCGGGTTTTCCGGAGGCCGTTTTGTTTGGGTCATGCGACCATATCGAGGGTCTCTCGGTCGGCATAGTAGTTTGCTTCTGCCTCGGCGGGCGGGATGTGTCCGATGGGGCCGAACAGGCGGTGGTTGTTGAACCAATCGACCCAGCGCAGGGTCGCCATTTCGACGGTCGACGCGCTCGGCCATGACCGCTGGCGCCAGATCACCTCGGCCTTGTAGAGGCCATTGATCGTCTCCGCCAAGGCGTTGTCGTAACTATCACCGACGCTGCCGACCGATGGCACGAGGTTCGCCTCAGCCAGGCGCTGGGTGTAGTTCATGGCAAGATATTGGGTCCCCCTGTCGCTGTGATGGATCAGTTCGTCCTCGGGGCCGGGTCCGCGGGCATGGATCGCCTGCTCCAGGGCATCGAGCACGAAGCCTGCCGTGGCGCTGGTGCTGACTTTCCAGCCCACGATTCGTCGGGCATAGGCGTCGATCACGAAGGCGACGTAGACGAACCCGGCCCAGGTATGGACATAGGTGAAGTCTACCACCCAGAGGGCATTGGGTCGGCTGACGCGGAACTCGCGGTTGACCTTGTCCAGGGGGCAAGGTGCCTTCGGGTCGCTGACCGTTGTGACCGTCGTCTTGCCCCGGCGCACGCCAGCCAGCCCCATGGCACGCATCAGCCGCTCCACGGTGCACTTGGCGACGGCGATGCCCTCGCGCCGCAGCTGGTGCCAGACCTTGCGCGAACCGTAGAGGCCGAAGCTGTTCTCGTGAACACGTTTGATCTCTTGCCTGAGTTCGTCGTCGCGCCGGGCACGGGCAGGACGCCTGCCGGGGTTGGCAAGTCGGGCCGCATGCTCGTGGTAAGAGGAAGGGGCGATCGCCAGTTCACGGCAAATCGGCTCGATACCCAGTTCCTCGCGGTGCGTGTCGATGAAGGACATCACCATTTGCCGTGGCGGTCGAGCTCCGCCTGAGCAAAATATGCCGAAGCCTTGCGCAGGATCTCGTTGGCGCGGCGCAGTTCCTTGACCTCGCGTTCCAGAGCCTTGACCCGGTCCCGATCGCTGACAGCCTGCGCCGCTGGTCCCGCTCGTCGGCTCGCCTCCTCCCGGCACCAGCGGCGCAGCGTCTCGGCCGTGCAGCCGATCTTGCCAGCAATAGAGGTCATCGCCGCCCACTCCGACGGATAATCCCCACGATGCTCCGCCACCATCCGCACAGCGCGGTCGCGAAACTCAGGCGAAAACTTGTTCCTTGTTGCGCTCATCACAGCTCCTTCTCACAAATAGGAGCCTCCTGGAAACCCGGGACGGTTCAGTCCTTCAGTTGTGGCAGTTTGCCGGAAGAGGGAGACGTCGGCTCGGCATTGTCAGAGCAAATTCTGCATAGATTCAAACCTGTTTACCGCGCCCACATCAGATTTGCTCTGACAATGCCATCGACTTGGTTGGTCGATGTCCGGTTGAGCTGCTCCGGCGCGCGGGAGATCAGCGCTGAGGTATAGCCGCAGGATCCGAGAAACGGGCGCAGTCTGGCCTCCTTGATGTTTTGGTTCGGCGGTCGCTGCTTATCGTCAAATGGTCCTCAAGTTGCCGCGGGTTGCGGCGCCCAAATCCAGCCTTCCGAAACCGGCGTCTCATTGGTCGGTGGCTCAAGGTGCTCTTGATTCTTAATCAGCGGGCCATAGGTTCGAATCCTACTGTGCCTATCAATCTTTTCAATGAGTTAGTTCGACACGGAGCGGCTTTCGTCGCTGGTCCCCACCGGTCCACCATGAGCGCGAAGTCCCGCGGTCATCTCTGCCAGGCGATCGTTCGCCCGACGCGCATGCCGGCCGGACACGTGGACATTACGATCCGTCCTGTCAACGGCGGAGCAATTCCAGGCCAGTGGGGCGGAGTAAAAGCAGGCCACTCATCGGCAAGCGTGACACACGAGGGGCCCCGATCGAGCCCCCTCGTGTGTCTGCAAATTGCTTTCGGGATCAGGAGGCGGAGATCTCGCCGGTTTCGGGATCGACGGTCTCGCTGGTGGCCCGGATTGGCTCCGCCGCCTGCTCCGGGTTGGATGAGCGGCGACGACCGGGCGACATGGGGCGGCGGAGCGCCCTCGGCCGGCACTGCCCCAACATCGGCATCGACCGGCAGTCACGACAGGGAGACAATCCGGGGTGAGTTCGCCGTCGGCAGGGGCTCTACGCGACCAGATCCCGGCCGACCTGGCAGCCTTCGCGGTGCATCCGCTTCATGGCGGCGACGATCTGCCTGGCCTGAACCTCGTTCGGGAGCTTCGAGGGCATGGCGGAGGCGGTGCTCAGGGCACGCGCCTCATCCGGCGACAGCAGCCGCTTCTGCGATCCCCAGGCCAGCAGTTCGCGCCAGGTCTCGGCGCCGGCGTTGACGACGAGCGCCTGGGCCTCGATCCCGTCCGTCGTCTTCTGATCCTTCCTGTCGCTGCGCTTCCGCGCCTGCACTTCCTCGCCGCCGACGAGTTCGGCCTTCCACTCCGCCGGCCAGTCGATCGAGAGCGACTGAACCTGTTTCCAGCAACCCTGCTGCTTGGCCCATTCCGTCACGTTGCTGATGCCTGTTGGCGGCGAGATCAGGACCCGGTGGACGGCCTCCGCGGCGACGGCGATCGCCCGCTGTGTGGCAGGCGAAACTCCCTGCTGGCGCCAGATCTTCTCGAAATCCGGAGACCGGTTCATCTCCCGCGCGTCGTGACCCATCTTGGCCAGGGCATAGGCGACGATGTTTGCCCGGTAGCCCCCCTGGTACCATTTCGCTTCGGTGACGATCTTCTCGGTTTCGCGGAACAGGATCGCCTTCGCCACGCTTTCTCGGAAAAAGCCCTCGTTGAACCGGTTCTCGCTTTTCGTCCATGCCCTGCCGACGGAGTGCGCGAAATGAGCGAAATTCTTCTGCGCGCCCTTGCTGACGACGTCCGGATGACCGAGCCAGACGTTCTGGTACTTGGCGAGATCGGTCTTCGTGAACACCTGCTTTTTCGGGTGTTCGAGGTCGAACTTCTTCCGCTGCGCCGGCGTCATGCGGGCCCGGGCATCGGCGTACTGGCCCCTTGCCCGTTCGTAGAACCATTTCGACTGGCGGAAGGTGCCGTCCCGGCTGGGTGCCAGAATCCGGCGGGAAAAGTCCTCCATGCGGACATGAAACGGGTGGTTGGAGAAGAAATCCGCGGCATTCACGCGGTTCTGGCTGTTGGCGAACTCCGAGATCTTCGGCACGACTTCGTTGGAAACCTCCGGCTCGACGATGGAGAGCTTCATCTGGACGAACACCTTGGCGAGGTTCTCCGACTTCCGGCGGAAGGCCGCATGGATGGAGGCCGTCGTCTGCCCGCCGTTGACGATCTGGAAATTGCGCAGCTTCGTCAGCAGCAGGCCGCCATCGTCGGTGCGTATCTCGATCGATTCGGCCGTCGCCGTGATGCCGTTGTTGTAGGCGAAGAACATGGAGGGTTCCTCGTCGATGGTGTTCCGGATTCCCTTGTTCACAGCCCCGCGGGCCTGGAGGAAGACGCGGACATTCTGTTCCAGCAGCCGGGCGCCCCACTTGTCGTAGATGGCGGCAAGCTGAGTGGCCGGAACGACAGCGATGTAGGCCTCGTACCAGCCGCTCATCAGATGGGCCGGCAGGATCCGGATGCCGCCGCCGAAATCCTCCTCCAGATCGATGACGATCTCTTCCCGGCCCTGTCTGGCGGTGGCGAAGCGGTACAAGCGTTCGATGTCCCAGACGCTGAAGGTCATGGGCCGTCCGTCGACCTCTTCAGCCTCGCGCCCGTCGACCCGCGCGCTCAGCTGGCGATTGCTGATCAGGATCAGGCGAACCCTGGTGATCCTCTTCCAACGGCTGGCGATGAGATCGGCCAGCCCGAAGGCCGGGCTGGTCTCCTCCAGCGCGTTCCGGAAGCGCTCGTCCAGCGCCTTGTTCAGGAAATTGGACAACCGCTTGAAGATCGCGTCCATCTCGGAGGCGACGAGACGCCCAACCTCCGGGGACTGATTGAAATCGCAGATGATGAGCGTCAGCGTGCCGTCCCCGCCGACGGGGTCGCCGCCATAGCCGTCGACCCGCATGCCGCCGGCAGCGCGCAGATAGGGCGCCCGGTCGGCGGACTCGATTTCGCCGGCATCCAGCAGATGGGAGCAGAACTGCTCGAAGAAGACATCTTCCTTGAACTGCCCGTCGGCGTCCGCCGACGTGACGATGTCCTGGAAGAACTCGTCGTGGAACTCGTCAAGACTCATGGCCATCGCGTACCTCCTCCAGCCTCCCTGTCACCGATTCATCGGTGACCCGGTGGGGCTCGCAATCCTTCAGTGATATGGCGTAGCGGACGTTCTCGACGCCCGACGGATAGTCCGATGGCACGATACGGGGAAAGCCCTCGGCAACTTCGAAGAACCTTGCCTTGCCGATCAGCCACAGCCGATCTCTGTAGTCATGCTCCCACGAAAATCCGCTCGCCTGCAGGCGCTCCTCGAACAGGTGTTCGACGGCCGGATCGGTCGCCACGATTCGGTCGCGAAGACCACGGGCCACGTCGGTGATCGTGACGGAATTTGCCGTGGCCTCCGGCGCCGCATCGACTTCCAGGACGTAGAGATACAGGTTCGTCAGACCCGAATCGTCCAGCTGGAACTCCGACGAGATCGCGATCCAGGGTTTCGCGGCGCCTCGCCGGGCCTTGGTTTCGATTGCCATCTGGCCGATCTCGAAATCCTTCGGCGCGTCCAGCGGTCCCGTCCAGGCGGAAACGGCGTCATGTGGCGAAAGGAGCGGAAGCAGGTGCCGGTCGATGAACGTGATCTCGCCGGCCAGTCCCTTCTGCGCCTCCGCACTCAGCCTGCCGTCGGCGCCGCCGCGGAGCAGGTGATGCCAGCGCCAAGTCCGGCCGAGGAACGCCTGTATGGCTTCCGCTTCAGTGACCGCCGATGACGCGGATTGGATCACGTCCAGACACAGCCGGTGGAATATCTCGCGGTGTTCGGTGGCGGCCAGCGAGAGAACCAGCATGCCACGATCAGTGCCCTCTCCGGGCACGGCCCTGATCTCCACGCCCCTGAACTTCGGCAGGCGATTCTTCGGCGCCACCCCCGGCGCGTGCTGGAGGATGAGCAGACAATGATTGTCCACGTCCTTGGCCCACCAGAAATCCCATCTTCCGCTCGCGTCGACCCGCTTTCCGAAGACGGTGCCCCTAGCCGCAGGCGGTTCGATGGCGCTCCATGGATCGGCCTCAGCCATCGTCTCCCGCCATTTCTTCTTCCTCGAGGTCCTGCCCGTAGTTTTCCTGCAGCCAGGTGGTGTTGACCACGTACTCGACCTTCTGCTGGTCGGTCTCGGTCGTCGGGAAACTGATGCTCCAGGCAACGACCGGTTCGCCGCCGGACAGATCCTCCTCGTCACCGCCGATCGCGAGAAGATGGATGATCAGAAGGGGGCGGGGCCGTACCGCGCGGTAGATGCGATCCGGGTAATTTATGCCCTTCTCGCCGCCGGGGAAACCCTTCTCCTCACGATACCTGCGCTGGGCAGCCGCGATCTGCTCTTCCGTCAGGCCCGTCTTCTCGACGCCCCTGGAGGCCACGCGCTGTCTGCTCGTCACGCGCAGCGTTCTGGCATCGCTTCCCGCGCCCTTGCTTCGCCTCTGGCAGTTGATCGGAATGCCTAGGCTCTTGTCCTTCAGGCTCCGTTCGCCCTGGTCGCGGGTGCTTGTGAAGAGCACATCCCATTCCGCGAGCTCGCCTGCGGCGCGGGCTTCGATGTAGTTCCGGATCGGGCCGCTGTCGGTCAGCATCGATCCCGGATGGTTCCTGAAGTGGGAGACGAAATCGATCACGGGCTGCGCCGGAACCCCCTGAACCAATCGTCCTCCCGAAACATCATCACCGCTTTCCGGGCCGCACCCCAGGGCTCTCGTGGTCTCGGCGAACGCGACCGCAACGCGCCTGTTTGCCTTCTGATGCGTTTCGTCGGCATGGAGGATTGCCGTTTCAACGAACTTGTTGGCCAGGCCAATCGAGACGACGACCTTCTCGCCCGACCCCATCTTGTTGCGCGCCGTGACCACAAGAGTGTCCGGATGGCTGCGTACCTTGAGGCCGAATTCCACGGGCGTGGCGTTCGCGGCCTCCATGCTGCGAAGCTCGTCCCGCAGTTCCTCGATCGATTCCGAGATGTGGGCGTACCACCCTTCCGCCTCCTCCGGCATCCAGATGCGGCAGAGGTCCTCATAGCCCGGCCTGTAGCCGAACCAGCGTCCCATCTGCATCAGGGTGTCGTACATCATCGAATTGCGCAGGAAGTAGCTGACCATCAGTCCTTCGAGCGTCAGGCCGCGGGACAGCGAGAAGCCGCCCACGGCAATGACGTTCAGGCCATGCTGACTGTACTCGGCATAGTTCAGGCCGCCGGACGATCGGCTGTTGACCTCCACCACGACGATGGGGGCCAGACTCTCGAAAAGCAGGGGCTGGATTTCCCCCCAGTCGAAACCGCACTCGGCATCGAATTCTTCGAGGAAGACCCGGCGCAATGCCGCGATCTCCGGGTCCCGAACCGCCTTTTCGCCCGGCAGTCCGCCGTTCACGCGGATGCTCGCCTTCAGATCGTCGACGAAGTTGTGGATCTCGTTCCGGAGTTGTCGTTGCACCTCGGTGAATCTGGACGAATTGACGAGCATGGAGCAATGCTCGCGGTTCTGGCCGCGACTGAGGCGGATCGCGCGGGCCACGGCGAACGTCCGGATTGCGGTCTTCAGACTTTCGGGAAGGCCCACGATCACATGATCCTTCTTGTGCCTTATCGGCAGAAGGTCCTCGTTGTCCGAGATGTGGCGGATGAAACGGTCGGTTTCGTCGAGGAAGACCCGGTCTGATCCCATGTAGTTGGAGGGCGGATCGAGGCTGACGATGAAATCCTTCGGGAACAGGTCGGCCCCTCGCATCTCGTCCTCGGTCTCCGGATCGATGAAGATGTTTGCGAACGGTGTGGCCGTATAACCGATGTAGCAGCTTCGATCGAAGATCTGCAGCAGTTGCCGGATCTGGCCGTTGATGCGGGAGACCTCGTCCTTGCCGTGCTTGACGTTGATGGAGGCGTTGTCGGCTTCGTCATCGATGAGAAGCATGGGCGTACTGATCTTCTTCCGACCGCTCTGCGAATTGTGCTCCTCGAGCCATTCCAACAGGTTCTTCAGTGTGCTGGCGTTCTTCTTGATGACGAAAACGGCGGGCTGATTGAGGTTCTCCAGTGGCACACCGACACTCGTGGCCATTGCCTTGCTGAAATCCCGCAGCGAATTGGTGAACGTCACCGGCCGGCGGGTCCTGTCGAAGCGCCCGACGCCGATGTACCGGTCCCCGCTGGGGCCCTTGTTCGACATCAGGCGTGCACTGTCACGACCAACAAGACCCTCGTCGACCCGTGATTGCGTCTGATTGCGCAGGTTGTTGTGGATGCCGGCGATGATGACGATCAGCCTGTACCCCGCGTCGGCTGCCTTGCATGCGACGCCGGTGTAGTTCGCCGTCTTTCCCGACTGCACGTGACCGACAACCATGCCACGCCGGTCCCAAGGTCCGTCCTTGCGCGGATTTTCCAGCAACCCGAGTATTCTGTCCGTCACCTCATCTTGCATGGCGAGGACTTGGCCCGAGAAGTGCTTTTCGGAAAGGAGCTTGCGATACCTGGACCAGTAGTACGGGTCGATCTCCCGTTTGGCTTCCGGCAGCCACGGTTCGTAGTCATCTTCCTGAAGCACGGAGCCGATCGTCATCGAAACTCCGTGCCGCTCCTCGAACTCGAGCGCCAGCCGTTCGGCCGCATCGTTCCCGACGTCCTGACACATCGGGGTCTGTCGAAGCTGTGCGATCAGTTCCCGGATTCTCTCGGGCGTCGGCAGTGCTTCCTTCGACAGCATGACCTCGACCATCGATTCGAGATTCTTTAGTCCATCATGCATCGGTGGCGCACTCCGTTTCGAACAGGTCGATGATTTCCTGTGTCGCGGTCCAGTTGGAACGGAATGGCTCGGTTCCCTTCAGCATGTCCTGGATGTCGCGGATGGATGTCCCCTGTTCGATGAGTACCGCAATCGTCGATCGGACCAGATCATGCAGGACGCCGGCTTCAAATCTGTTCGAAACCAGATCTTCGGGATTGCCGCTGGCATCCGAGAATATGGCGTCGATCGGTATGGTGGCGTTGGCCAGTTCGAGGACCTGGCGGAACTCGTTCTGTTGTTCGGGCGTCAATCCGGAGGAGAATTTCGCAAAAATCGGGTGATCGTGGTTGAGCCTGTAGGATATCTCGTTCCGGTCCTGAACCCGGACCCAGACCGGCAGTCTGGCATCGTCAACCAGCCTTTTCCCTCGGCTCGTATATACCCGCTTCGATGACGCGCCGATCCGATCGATGATATTCCGCAACCGGGCCCGGATCTGCGGCGGGGGGCTCGCGGAGGCCTTCTTGACGTCGATCTTCCAGTCGAAATCGAGGACATTCGGCATGTCGATCCGAACGCGGGCGAGACGGGTGAGTTCCGACTGCTTCGCGAGACCGAACCAGGTTCCATGAATGATCAGGCGCTTGCCCCGGTAGACGTAGAACCCCTGATTTCGCAGGTAGCCTTCGCGGCCTGCATACCGCTGCCAATCGGCTACACTGACCTTCTTGTGGTGCGGGAGCGTGAACGGCTGGATTTCGATCTGATGATCGCCGATCTGGACGATTTCCTTCTGCCCTGCCTCCGTAGCCTCATTGCGGGAATTGAAGGGGTCGAATGGCGCCAGTTGACGACCGTTGAGGCTGATCCGGACCCGTGGGATGCCGGCTTCGCCGGCCAGGAATCTGTGGAAGACGAGTTCGAGATCCTCGGTCGCATCGTCGATCTGACGGACCAGGGACTGGCTGGCCGCCTTCTGGTCCTTCGAAACCAGCCGATCGAGCTTTTCCCAGATGACGAGAGTGCCATCGCTCACAAGCTGCTCCGAATGCGGCAGTTCATCGAAGCATTCAGGTATCTCGACCAGCCAGTCGTCCCATTCTGCCACGGTATCCAGATCCCATCGGGCGCATGCGATGGGGGATCCGGCCTTCCGAGACAACACCGTCAATCGTCGGCACTGGGAGAAGGAAGCCGTCTTCAGACCTAAACCGAATCGTCCCAGGTCGCGGCTGTCACGACGGGCGAGCGGGCTGACACTGCCCGGCCGCATCGCTTCGAGCAGTTCCTTCTCGGTCATGCCGCAGCCGTCGTCGAGGATCGCTATGCTGGGCGTATCACTTGTGGTGTCGGAATGGATTCCGATGTGTCTGGCGCCCGCCGTGATCGAATTGTCGATGATGTCGGCCAGAGCGGTCTGCAACGAGTACCCTATGTCGCGCATGCTTTCGATAAGGGCCGATGCCCTTGGCGCCACTGGCTCGCGTCTCATATCTGATGCCCCACCAATATGGTTCCATGGTCGTCCAACCTGATCTGTCCCGTCCTGTCGATGGCTAGGCTGCGCCCTTCTCGGGGAGCGCTGTGTCGGAAAGTCGGTCGGTCAAGGTTTCACGAAGACATTCCGCGATCCTCAATGCCAGGAAGGGCGGTACCGCGTTTCCAACCTGAACGTATTGCTGCGTTCGGTTCCCCTTGAAGAAGTAGTTGTCGGGAAATGTCTGTAGGCGGGCGGCCTCCCGAACCGTCAGACTTCGGATCTGGGCCGGGTCCGGATGAATGTAGTAGTGGCCGTCCTTCGAAATATGGCTCGTGATCGTGCTCGACGGCTTCGAAAGGATCTGCACCTTGAAGCGGTCGGCGAACTTGCCCGATTTCCAGTTGCGATGGTTTGGTATCAGGTCCTCTGGAAATTCATTTGCGCGGGGTGATCTGCCGGTTGCTTCGGCAAATGCCGCGGTGAAGAAATAGCGGAAGAGGTCGTCTCGTCGGTGACCGCGTGTTTCGTTGTTCGGGAGGCGCCTGACGAGAGGATCTTCGATCCATGTCCGTAGATCACCTGGACAGGAAACAGGTAGTGTGGTCGGGGTGCTCCTTGAGCGCGGAGGGATATTTGCCTTGGCAATGGTATCGCGATGACCTTCCACAATCCGGAGTAGGTCGGCACGGATCGGTTCCGGAAGGTCATCAGCCGCCTTCAGGACGACTTCGGCCGCTTCAAGTGACGCTTGGCGCCAAGCGTCATCAGAATCAAGCACCTTGCTGAGACCGCTACGCAATGAGGGCATGCCGCTCAACACGTCGCCGGTCGTAGCCGTTCGATCCGTCCGCTCGAGACCGAGAAATTGGCTAATTTCGGGGTGGGCAGCGATCGAATGCCTGAGGCCCACGACGATGACGCGATGGCGTGCCTGAGGAAGCCCGTGATGTTCCGCTCTCACGACAAAATCCCGAGCGTTGGGCTCGTCGAAGATGTCACTTGGTTCGCTCCCCGGAGTGAGGGCGAATAGCCGATAGCAATCGGTGCCACCTGCATTTCGGAGGTCCTCGAGGACCCGCTGGAAGATCGGCCCCCCGCCCGCCGCCGACGAGAGCATCCCCTTCACGTTCTCCATGACGAATGCAGCGGGCGCCAGTTGCTTCAGGATCCGGACGTACTCCTCGTAAAGGAAATGCCGGCGGTCCTTGTCTGGCTCGTAGCCAACTATTCCGCGGTTCCTCGCACGTCCGACGAGCGAATAGGCCTGACAGGGCGGCCCGCCGATGAGGATGGTTCGTCCGCGCCAGCGACTTTTGATCGCGCGAATCTTCCGATCGATGATGGCGCTTGCGTGTGGCGTTCCGAGTTCCAGAAGCGGGGTTTCAGCCTCCGCAGCTTCCCATTCCTTAGGATAAATCTCGCGCCATGAAGGTTCCGCTCGATGACCGTTGAGGAACTCGTAGTACTCGGGCGGGAAATCGGGGAACTGCCGGAGGAAAGCCCGCAGTCTCAACGTTGCGTGCGCGGAAGCCTCTTTCTCGATCGAGAGCGCGATCCGGAAGGGGTGGCGACCGTCCCGCTCCTGCACGGCTGCGAAGCCCTCGGCCAACCCGCCCGGCCCCGCGAACAGGTCGACAATGCCGAAGTCGATATCCATAGTCACGCCCACTCCACGGCTCCCCCGACCAGAGATTGCATGAACGCGGAGGCAAAAGCAAAGGTTGGTCGATACCGTCGACAAGGCGACACGCTCTCGGATGATGGCCGGAATCCGGGGTGGGAACACCAGGCCGGAGCGCCGGTTGCGTTCGGCTCTCCACGCCCGGGGCTTTCGCTACCGCCTTCACGTGCGGGGTCTGCCGGGCCGACCGGATCTCGTCTTCCCCAGGTACAACGCGGTCGTCTTCGTCCATGGTTGCTTCTGGCACCGGCACAAGGGCTGCAGATTTACCACCACACCAACGACGCGGCCTGATTTCTGGGCGGAGAAGTTCACGGCCAATGTCGCCAGGGACGAACTGCAGAGGCGCGAGCTTCTTGCGCTTGGTTGGCGGGTCGCCGTGATCTGGGAATGCGCGCTTCGCAAACCCGACATCGACGAACGCGTCGATGAGCTCTCCGAGTGGCTGACTGCAGGGGGCAACAAACTGGAACTGTCCGAGCCTGCTGAAACCGTGATGTAGGGACAGTAATTCACCGGAAGTTTTGAATGACGTGACGGCTGACGTGACCCCCAACTTTCTACCAGCCGGGATTAGAGCCAGGCGGTTTTGTTGCGCATAGGCGCGGTTGAAGCAATGGCCGGTGTAGCGGAACCCGCAGGGCGCAGCGGAGCAGGCCATTGTCGTTCCAGTTCTGCGGCGTAGGCCGCAGGTGTTTCATATCCAAGGGAAGAGTGGGGCCGCTCTCGATTGTAGTCCTCCACCCAGGCCGCGATCTCGACGCGGGCATGGGCGAGGCTGAGGAACAGCGTCTCGTTGAGCAGTTCGTCGCGCATGCGGCCGTTGAAGCTCTCGACGTAACCGTTCTGCATTGGCCGACCGGGCTGAATGTAGTGCCATTCGACGCCAATCTCCCCGCACCACGACAGCACGGCATTGCTCGTGAGTTCAGTTCCGTTGTCGCTGACAATCATGCCGGGTTTGCCGCGCCGGGCGATCAGCGCGCCAAGTTCACGAACGACCCGTTGGCCAGAGATCGAGGTGTCCGGCACAGCAGCAAGGCATTCTCTGGTCACGTCATCAACGACATTGAGAACGCGGAAACGCCGACCTGAGACCATCTGGTCATGGACGAAGTCCAGGCTCCAGCGCTGGTTCGGCATCGCCAGCACTGGAGCAGGCGCCCTGGTTCCGACAGCCCGCTTGCGGCTGCGTCGCCGCCGGACAGCCAGACCTTCCTCGACATAGAGCCGCTGGGTCTTCTTGCGGTTGATCATCACGCCCTCCCGACGCAGCAGGACGTGCAGACGCCTGTAACCAAACCTGCGCCGCTGGTTCGCCAGCTCACGCAGCATATTACGAAGCTTGGCATCGTCATCCCGCGTGGAACGGTAACGCACGCTTGTACGATCAGCATCGATGATACGGCACGCCCGCCGTTCGCTCATCTCGTGGCAAGCCTGGAGATGTACGACAGCTTCCCGCTTGGCGGCAGGCGTCACCATTTTTTTGACAGCAGATCCTTCAGAGCAGCGTTGTCCAGCATCTGCTCCGCCAGCATCTTCTTCAGCTTGGCATTCTCACCCTCAAGAGCCTTCAGCCGCCGGGCGTCGGAAACCTCAAGCCCGCCATACTTCGACTTCCAGTTATAGATCGTCGCCTCGGATACACCGTGCCGGCGGGCAAGGTCAGCGGTCTTCGCGCCGGCCTCAGCTTCCTTCAGCACACCGATGATCTGCTCTTCCGTGAACTTCGTTCTCTTCATCTCGTCCGTCCTTCTGTCAGGGCCGGACTCTAATCAAGAATGGAGGAAAATCAGTGGGTCACGTCAACTGCAAACAGTTAATCAGCCAGGAGCCTTCAGGTGAACCGAAGGTCAGCGCAGCAAATCCCAAATCCGAGTCCGTGTTCAGAAAAACTGCTCTAGCGTGCCATCGTGATCAAAGTCGGAAAACTCTAGATTTAGACGATCCAGTTTCCAGGGAACAGAGCAACAACGTTCTCACTTCGTCCACTGAAGCACCGTGACCGCTCCCATGTCGTCACCGATTACGAGCTGTTCCAAATCTCTAGTCGCGGCAAATGCAGAGATCGACAAAGGATGAACAATGGTAGAAATCTGTTGCCCCTTCTCGATATCCCAAAGACGGACATCCTTTATCGATTGGGTCAGTGCCCGTCGCCCGTCGGCCGATAGCTTAGCGTTTACGATCCGATCCCTATGCCCTGCCAGGCAGAGCAATTCGGCACCGGTTTCAAGGTCCCAAAGACGCGCCGTGCGATCCTCTGAAGCCGTGAGCACCCGTCGCTCATCAGCTGTCAGCGCGGCATGGTAGACGGCACCTTCATGCCCTTCCAAGCGCAGCAATTCGGCTCCGGTCTCGAGATCCCAGAGACGGGCTGTGTTGTCATACGATGCAGTTAGTGCCTGCCGGTCGGCGGCCATCAGCACGGCATGGCGGACCATATCTCCATGGCCATTCAGACAAAGCGTTTGGATTCCGGTCACCAGATCCCAGAGGTAGGCGCCTCGACTTGAAATGATCAAGGCCTTTCGACCGTCGTCTGTCACTAAAGCTTGTAACGGCTGGCCACCGCAACACTCCAGTTGATGCAGATTGACGCCGGTCTCCAGATCCCAAAGCCACACTGTACTCTGGATTCCCAGGGTAAGTGCACGTTTCCCATCGACCGTAAGCAATGATTTTTCAAGCCAGTCATATTCCCCGTGGTTCAATCGTAAAAGTTCTTCGCCGCTCCCAAGATCCCAAAGGTGGGCTGTACCATCGTCGGTGGCGGTTAGTGCTCTTTCGCCGTCGATGGTCAATGCGGCGTGTTCAACTCGGATACCTCGCCCGTGGTCCAGACGTAACTGTTCTACACCACTCTCGAGATCCCAAAGGCGGGCTGTGCCATCATAAGAACTTGTCAGCGTCCATCGTCCATCGGTTGTTATCGCAGCGTGATTAACGCGTCTATCATGGCCTTTTCGGCGAAGCCGCGAGGAATCGGTTCCAAGCGACCAGACACGAGCCGTACCGTCTGATGATGAGGTGAGCGCCCGTCGCCCGTCAGCCGTCAGCGCAACGTGGTTGACGTCGCCCCGGTGGCCTTCAAACCAGCTAAGCTGTTCACCGGTCTCGAGATCCCAGAGACGCGCGGTTTCGTCCTCTGAGACAGTTAGTGCCCGCCGTCCGTCAGCTGTCAGCACCGCATGCATAACCGCACCCTTATGTCCTTCGAGTCGGCGCAACTCGGCCCCGGTCTCGAGATCCCAGAGACGCGCGGTTTCGTCCTCTGAGACAGTTAGTGCCCGCCGTCCGTCAGCTGTCAGAACGGCACACCAGACTGGGCCTTCATGGCCCAACAGCCAGTGCAATTCGATGCCCGTCTCGAGATCCCACAAGCAGGCACTACGATCGATAGAGGCGGTCAGCGCCTTCCACCCGTCGGCCGCCGGAGCAATATCGTAGAGTTCCCCTACATGGCCCTGGAGACGAAGCAGTTCGGCGCCGGTCTCGAGATCCCACAGACGAGCGGTATCGTCGTACGAGGCAGTCAGCGCCCGCCGTCCGTCAGCTGTCAAAACCGCACAGGAGACTTCGGATTCGTGGCCCAACAGGCGGATCAGTTCGGCGCCGGTCTCGAGATCCCACAGCCGGGCGGTATCATCGAAAGAGGCAGTCAGCGCCCTTCGCCCATCAGCTGATATTTCTGCGTGATTGACGGGGTATTCATGGCCTCCCAGACAAAGTAGTTCGGAGCCGGTCTCGAGATCCCACAGACGCGCCGTGCCGTCCTCCGAGACAGTCAGGGCACGTTTTCCGTCGGGCGTCAGCGCGGCCTGGACGACCCATCCCTTGTGGCCCACAAACTTGCGCAATTCGGCACCGGTCTCGAGGTCCCACAGACGGGCAGTTTTGTCCTCTGAGACAGTTAACGCCCGGCAGCCGTCGGGCGTCGGCACCACATGCCGAACCTTCCCCTTGTGGCCTTCTAGGCGCAATAACTCGGATCGGGGAAATTGCCAGGTCGTCCAGCGCAGCCGGTAGCCGGCTCGTCGGATATCATGGAACGCAATCGTCTCGGGCGGTTGGCGAAGTTCGACCTCATAGCGCCATTGGATGAGATTGGGCTCAGATATGTCATCGCCGACGAGGGATAGTTCGCGATGCGCCTCAATGGGCACCCTGAGCCATCGCACCAGTTCCGGACCATCGTCAAAGCACAAAGATGCGGTAAGCAACTGTCCGAAATCAAGTAGTTCACGAAGGGAAATACCTTGGATTGTACCATCGATGAATCGAGATGCAGTCCGTTCCAACAGGCTTCGCCGATCGTCTGCGCTGCACTGCTCAATTACGAAATCCCTTATCATAGGGTGCAAGCAAAGATCGTTATCGCCGCGAAACTCAAGCATCCGGGAGTTGAAAAGGCCTTCCAGCATCCGTTCCGAGAGGTCTCGGTCAAACGGGGCCCGTTCGGGCAAGGTAAGCATCAACGCCAGCGGCCGCGACGGAACAGGAGCGCCTTTCGGAAAGAGAGACAGCGCTTTCAATATCTGCCGGGGTGACTCGTCAATTCTGGCCCAGATCGAGCCCAATACCGCCCGAAGCGAATGGTCCATCTCGCCTGGATCATCCTGCGGTTTCTTGCCATATTCGGCGTGAGGGTCAACAAGCCGGTCACGAAGAATATCGGCTATTTGCTGGAAACCCAGACTGGTGCCCTTTTGCAGTATCGAACCGCAAAGTACAATCGCGAGCGGTAGGCCACCCAGAAACTGCGTAAGTGCTTCAAAACCTTCCGGGTCCATTGCAGAAGACTCTGACGGCCGCTCCGCGGTCTGCAACAAGAGCTCCTGGTCCGCCGGCGCGCGGAGATACTCGAGCAAATGCATGGCACAGCCCCAGACACCGGAGAGACGAGTGGTAACGAGGACAGCGCATCCCAGGCTGCGGATCGCTGACTTGGTCAGGCCAGGCAGTTTCTTGCGCAGAAGGTCGGGCACTTCGAGATTGTCGAGCACGATCAGCGCGTCACGTCGATCGCGGAAGCGATCCAAAAATGCCTGCGCCAAGGCGTTATCGATATTGCGATGTTTTTCCCCGACTCTGTCGATACCGACCTTTCGCGCATAGCTGGCGAGTTGGGCGACTATATCGGAGCTACCCCGGGCAGCATTCAGCCAGATCATCCCGCCCGGATACTCATCTCTGTTGCGCTGGCAGTAGAGTTGGGCGAGGACAGTCTTGCCCATGCCACCCGGTCCATGTACGGCAAAGGACAAGGCCAACTTGCGGGGGTCTGTGAGCGCTGAATGGATTGCGTTCAGTTCCGCCTCGCGCCCGATAATGCTCGCTCCCATAACTGGGATGAAATAGACCGTCTCCAACACACCAACTCCCCGCCGCTCAATACTGCAGGATGAAATCATCTGGTTGGCGGGAATGCAACCAGCCCGCCTAAGCGGGGAAGCCTTTTTATTATTCTTTTTATGATAAAATATTTTTACTGTTCCAAATTTTTCAAAAGAGAACGCCTAATATTTAGGTATTTTTTCAGAAAAGTATTCGAATTACTTCGATTTTTATCTACTTTTACCCACTTTCCACCCAGTTTTCCATCTTTCAGCAAAGGAGATTCGGTTGACCCCTGTTCGGGAATCGTTATTTCAGAAAGGAAGGGCGCAAAATTTCTAATCCAAATTGACCGCTTAGAATTATACTGATGCCCATCATCATCAGATACGCCCAAGCCAAGCCTCAAGAACGGATTGAGTTCAAATCTTGAAATTTCGTTCTTAACAATTTTTGCCAGTTTTTCTGATTCTATTTCAGGATCGCTTTGGACTATATCTACAATTTTGTTTGAAAATGCGACAATTGCGAACTCCCTAATTGGAAAATTCTTCAACTTCTCCTTTTCCAGAATTTTTGGCGGCCAAAAAATTTCGTCACCCTCTGGAGCCTGTGCACCCTCAAGGCAACGAATTTGTTCGCCTGAGCGTGTATAATTTCCACACAACCACTTGAAACTCTCTTTCTCAATATCGTCAATTTGCAAATTTTCAAATGGAAGAACAAAATACGAGCCACCAGATCTAGATAATACCAACCTTTCTGCAACTGAATTAGGCGACTTTATAGAACGATTTTGACAAAATGTGAAACTATTGGCATGTACATCAAACAAGCGAACATTTTTAGATTCAATTTTTCCACACTCTTTAATATTACTGGAGAATTTTCGCCACTCCCGACTAATAAAATACCATTGGGAGTTCGTAGCGTTATACTTTGCCGCCCCAATATCCCATGGCTCACCGCCCATATTGCTCTCAATGTGTTTCCAATAAATATATCCACGCCTTTCATGTGATACATGACAGATAATAGAAAATATATCATTCGAATCTAGATCGAAAAACTCTCCCTCAGACCCACACCTATCTTGGCAAATATCCTCGAAACATTCATTTTCAACTGCTTCCCGAACGTCCTCACCATAGTACTCAATAACTCGATCCTTATGCCAATCATCTAGGTACTTGTGTTTTATTCCAAGATCTGAATCATTAATCAATTTTTTAGCTAGGAATTTGGCAAATTTTGGATCAAAATAGGCGCCTCCTATCGTATTTTTGAATACTTTATGGGCACTATCGAGAAATCTCGTATCAAAATATGGCTTATTCAACATCCAATCACTCTTAAAAAACATAGTCTTAAGCAATATTTTTTCAATTTCTGGGGACTGTAATGTAATGTGGTTTGTGTATTCAGTATCGCTATCCCAGGACATTGCGCAACTCCAGTGTTATATGGTGTGAATACAGGACGGAACGCAACCGCGACAGGTCAAGCGTGCCCCGCAGAATCGTCGACATGGGTTGACCAGCGACGGTATGGTGACGGAAACTCGCCAGCGGTGAGCTATTGTGCACGGCGCTCCGCGCTGGTGGGAGTGATGCGTTCCCACTCAAGGGACCGCCTCTTTCTCCAGAGAAATCAGGTTGACCGAAGCGCCCAGGGTTGCTTGGGCTAGGTCCACGAGATGCTGATGATGCGTGAAGAAGAGGACTTGGGTCTTCCCGGCCAGACGATACAGTAGCCGGAAGCCTGCTGCGGCTCTTTCGTCATCAAAGTTGATGAACAGGTCGTCGGCAACAAACGGCAGCGCCTCCGCCCGCTCAAGGTAATCTTCAATCGAGGCAACCCTCAGCGCCAGGTAAAGCTGATCGGCCGTGCCGGTGCTCATGCCAGACACAGGCACAACGCTCTCATCCGGCCGTACCCCGGTGAGGTGGGCATTGTCCTGGTCGTCAAAATCCACGCGCAGGCTGGTGAACGAGCCGGCGGTCATGATCTGAAAGAACTCTCCTGCGCGCTTGAGCAGCGGTGCCTGCTTCTCCCGACGGTAACGGTCTATGGCCCATTGCAACAGGATGGCAGACGTTTTGACCCGAACGTACCGCTCGGCCACTTCGCCCATTTCAGTCAGCGCCTCTTCCCTGACTGCCGCAGCCTGTGAGGCCGCATCATCGCCGCCGATGCCCTGATACGCTTGGCGTGCCTGCGAGCGGACATCGCCTGCCTCACCCATCTGCTTTCTCAGATCATTCAGTTTCGCCTCAAGGGAGTCTTCCCGGCCCACCACTTCATCGATGGCCAGCCCTTCGCACTCAGCGTCCAACTCTTCAACAGTCTTGCCGTCACCGTCCTGCTGAAGCTTTTCGATGATCTTCTGCCGTTCCTCCCGATGCGCTCGCTGATTGTCAGACCGCTCGATCGCGATCTTCAGCTTGTCGCGGTTATCCACGCCTGCGGTCCGCTTGAGGTGGGAGATCGAAGCCTCCAACTCCCGCCGCTGACCGTCAAGCGTTTCGATCTGATCTTTCAGGTCTTCAACGTCTTCGTCCTTCTCCACCCGCAGCCCCTGAATCCGCTCGGCCTCGTTGAGCCGCGCCTCCAGCGCCGCAACAGCTTCGTCCGCCGCCTTATCAGTAAGGTCCGGTGCAACAACCTGCACCAGTTGACTGACAACATTTTCGAAGTCGGCAACGTCCCTTTGAATCTTCTCGATGCGGTCGTGTCGCAGCGAGTTGATATGACCGGCCAGTTCCCGCATTTGATCGACAATGCCGATCTGAGCATCAACAGCGTCAGCGGCGGTGTCTACTGCAAGGCCAAGATCGCCAAGCGCGGCAGTCCATTGCTTCCGCCATTCGGTCAACGCGTTCTTCGCCACATCAAGATGCCGCTGCCGGCTGGCAACGAGCTCGCCGGATTCCTCGACATCCTTCTTGAACTTGGATTTCCTTTCGGCTTCGGTCTCGCGGACCCGCAGCTCTTCCGCCGCTCGCTCGACAACGATGGGCAGGCCGTCCGTTTCCAACGCGCCGATATCGACACCCAGCGCAGCCAGTTCATCAATCAACTGTCGCCTTGCCGCCTGCTCTTCGCCACGAACAGCCTCCAGCGCGCTGCAAGCTTCGTCCCGCGCTTCAATGGCCGCCAGCACCTCCTCGCGGTCTTCAAGCCATTCCAGCATGGTCTCAGGCGCTTCCGTATCAAACGGCGCCCCGGTCCACAGCGCGGACCAGTCGGCTCTCAGCTGCGTGCCTTCCTCCACTAGTTTTTTCTCGTTGTCCCGCACCTGACCGAGAAGTGTCTTCTGCTCCCCGATCTTGCGCTTGATCTCGGCAATGCGACCAGCCGCTTCGGCATGATCGAAGCGCCGATCAGCCAGCTCATCGGCCCTGACGACGGCAGGCTCAAAGGTGCCGGCCAGGTCATCAATCTCGTCCTGATATTGCTCAGCCTGCTCAGGCGGGATCGCCTGTCCTTCGATATGCTTGAGCCTTACCAGCTGCCACACCCCGTCCCGGTGTCCACGCGCGTCCATCAACTCTTCGGCGGTGACCACCTGCTCATCGCGTATAGCCCGCTCAAGGGCTGCAACGGCACCGTCCAGCTCCTGCCGAACGGATTCAGCACGCTGCTTTGTTTCCGTCAGCCGGCGCTGCCAGTCTTCGTGCCTTTCACGCTGCGCCTGCACCCTGGCCCGCGCCGGCACACTCATGCTGATCAGTGCTGCTTCATCGCCGACACCGGGATCAAGTACACCAAGCCGCCGAGCTAACCGGCGTCTGGCTTTCTCCGGTCCCTCTGCTGCAGAGCGCACCCGGCCAGCGATGTCACCCTGTTCACGCACAGTCTTCAGCACGATGGCCAACCGTGACGCGTCGACAGGCTCACCGGCCATGGCAAGCTCGTCCTTAATCAGTCCGGCATACTCTTCCTTCGCTTCTTCCAGTAGCCGTGCCTTGCTGGAAACATCGCTCTCCAGCCCACCTTTCTGATTGAGCAGCGATCGCACGACACTGACTTTCGGTCGCGACGGAATGCGCTCAATCAGCGCGACTGGGTTCCCATCCCGCCAGCCAAGTTCCACCGCATCGTCTTTCAGCTTGCTTTCCTTGGCATGAAGTTCGGCTTCGCGCTTGGGCAGATCTGCCTTCTCATCGCGAATCACGATGCCTCTCCTGCAGACTTGGCGGACATCCGCCGCCCGCTGGATAATCGTCTCGTCATAAGTCAGCTTTTCCAGCGCCTCTTCGGCGCGCTGAAGCTGTTCTTTCATTATGCCGATACGCGCAGCAGCCTCGGCATCCTTGCGCTCCGATTCGACAACAAGCTTGGCCGAATCCTCAGGCAGGGCAATCACGTCGCCGAGTTCGTCCAGAAGCCGGTCCAGCTCCTGCTTTCGGCGCACATCCTGAAACACCCGTCGAATCCGGCTCAGCTGGTTCCGACTGGTTGTCGCGTCGCCAATCGCCGTGTCGATGTTGGCGTACGCCTCTTCGGCCTCTTCGTACGCGTTCTTCAGTTCCCGCCATTTTGCGGCGCTGAGCGTCTGCTCGCGAAGATCCTGTTGAGCGGCGTCCAGCTTGTCTTTCGCGATGAAGAACTTGCGATGCTTGGCTTTCCGCCCTGGACTCCACAAGCCATCCGCCTCGGCGGAAAGCTGGGTCAACCGTTCCCGCAGACCTCCGATACCAGCACCGGCGGAGAACAGCATCTGACCGACGTTGTCCTTGGCCTCCAGTATTTCCCGGCCGCCGGCTTCAAGGCGCGTGTGGTCAAGGCTGAACATGCGTTCAAGAAACGTTCGGTCCGCACCAGCAAGGTAGGGGCGAAGTTCCGCCTCCCCGCCGGGCAGCGGCGAGCCTTCTGCCCCCAGCAGCGTGTCCTTGTTGCCCTTTCTCCGCAGCACCTCCAGCACATCGGTGCCGTTCTCCAGAACGGCACCGATCCGCATGCTGCCGTAGTCATGCAGAAACCCGTACATCGTCTGCCCGTGGATGCCGAACAGAAGATCCTCGATGGCGGACAACGCTGTGGACTTACCGGCCTCATTCGGGCCGAAGATGATGTGGAAGTCCGACTTGCCGACAGGCAACTCAAGTGACCTGTCAGTAAAGTGGCCATAGCGCAGAAGGTCGAGGCGTCGTATTCGCATGCTCAATCCCCCTGTGCCGTGAGCCGAGCGGACAGATAGGGCGAAACCTCGCCGATCAGCGCTGCAAACTCGCCTTCAACAGCGGCCTTCAGCGCGCTGTCGTCGATGTCACCGCGCATATCGTGGGGCAACTGACGCACTAGCTTGCCGATATCGTCCTCGATCTGCGCCAGCAGGTCCGAGTCCCCCGTGGCTTCCTGCAACAGCCGTTGTAGTTCGCCAATGGCGTCTTCGCGCTCAGCCAGAGTCCGAGCATCGACGTCGGGAACCGTGTCGATTACCACCTTCTCTACCCAGGCAACTTCATCGCCAAGGCCAAGAGCACCGGCGCGGGCTTCGGCCAGCATGCGGTCCTCGGAAGCAACAAGCTGATCGTGAGCAGCCGTACGACCTTCGAGGACGATACGACACGCCAGAAGCCGCCCGTCGGCCTCATTCACGGCGGCTTCCACGGCGTCATGAATGCGCTCGATCACATCGCCGACATTCTCCGCATCATCCAGGGAGATCGCCAGCACTGCCCAGCGCACAACATCACAGGGGACCGTCGTCAGTTCGACGATGTCACCATCTTCAACGGTGACGAGACTTGCCCCCTTGGCGCCGGTTTCGCGGACATGCCGTCCCTGAAGATTTCCCGGGAAGACGATCCGAGGCTTTTCATACAGCACGCCTGCCTGATGGACGTGCCCCAGCGCCCAATAGTCGTATCCCTTGTTGGTCAGGTCTTCGATAGCGCACGGGGCGTAGTTCTCGTGCCCCCCCATACCGCCGAGGCCCGTGTGCAGCACGCCGATATTGAAGGCGCCAGGAACGGGTGCCGGGTAGTCGGGCACAAGATTGTCCGTAACGTCGCGCTGACGGAAGCTCTGCCCGTGCAGCGCGACGTTCATCTCATCGAGTGCGAATGTCTCAGGCTTGCGTGAGCCGAAGACATGCACATTATCGGGCAGGTCGAGTCGCCGAGTAATCTGGCTTTCGGCATCGTGGTTGCCATGGAGCAGGTAGACCGGGATCCCTTCCTTGTTGAGCCGCCCCATCTGCGCGGCGAAGAACAGCCCGGTCTTGTAATCCCGCCAGTCGCCGTCATACAGGTCGCCGGCAATGACAAGAAAATCGACCATTTCCTCGATGGCCAGTCGGACCAGCGTATCAAGCGCCTCGCGGGTTGCGGTGCGCACACGCGCGACGGCGTTACCTTCCTGGCCCGCGAGTCCCCGCAGGGGGCTGTCAAGGTGGATGTCGGCCGCATGAAAGAAACGAAATGAAGTCACAGAACGCCCTCCAAAGGCTTGCATGTATCGAGATCGACTTGCTGCATGCTGCGTTGCGCCTTCAAATTGATGCGCTCTCCAGAACCGGCGATCAGGAAGTGGATCATTCAAGCAAGCGTCGAACAAAGTCTGCGACTGCGCAACCGAAGCCAACGCATAGCAGCAAGATAACAAGAGCGAGAAGCAGTCCCAGGACGATATCCAATACTTCCTCCACGAGCCGATTGGACGCAATGATATCGCATGGACCTGACAATATCGGTCAGGCATGCCGACTCCACGGTTGCGTATGGATAACTCGGTCGTCAGGCTTCTGAGATGCGATACGAAACGGCTCAACAGGTCATGCGCCTCGCCCTAGCCATGCGGGCCTCGGCTTCCGGCTTGTGCCTTGCCGATATCATGGAGATGTTCGAGGTCACCGAACGTACGGCGCACAGGCTTCGCGATGCAGTGGTGGCGATCTTCCCCGAGGCCGTCGCCACGCTTGGCACAGATCGGCGTCGCTATTGGCGACTGCCGCCAGCGACCATTGATCGGCTGGTCGGGTTCACGGCCAATGAACTGGCTGCCCTGGAAAGCGCCCGGCGCCTTCTTTCCGAGAACGGTTTCAGCGAAACCGCGACAGATCTTGGCAGTCTCGCGATCAAGTTGCGCTCGATCCTGAGCCCCGGGCTAGGTCGACGGCTCGAGCCTGATATCGAGGCGCTGGTGGAAGCCGAAGGTATTGCTATCCGACCTGGTCCCAGACCTCATCGCAACGCAGCCCTGGTCCACGAACTGCGTGAAGCAATAAAGGCCTGTCGATTGGTGCGCCTGCGCTACCGTTATCGCGGTCGGCCCGACGTAGCGGACATCGAGGTCGAGCCGTACGGAATTTTGCTTGGCAGCCGCCACTACCTTCTCGCTCACAGACCGGGAAGCCAGAACGGGCCGTACATCAGGATGTACAGCCTGCCTGAGATCGAAGACGCAGAAAGGAGCGACCGTTCATTCGAGCGCGATCCAGGCATTTCGCTGCAGGGTTTTGCCGATCAGTCTTTCGGGATTTTCCAGGAGCCGGCGCAGCAGGTTGTCTGGCGCTTCCATGGCCGGGGAGCGAGAGATGCGCGGCAGTTCCTCTTCCACCCCAGTCAGGTTGTTGAGGAGCTTCCTGACGGTGCGGTGCAGGTATCGTTTAGAGCGGGTGGCCTCCTTGAGATGTGCTGGCATCTGTTTACCTGGGGAGAAACGGTTGAAGTTGTCGAGCCCGCTGAGCTTCGAGAACTTTATCGGCGTTGTCTCGAGGCCGGCGGCGCACCGCCGCCAGCGGAAACCTAAAGCGGGCAGCAAGGCATGTTCGATTTCAGTGATGACGCGTCGCCGACACTCAGCACTCGGCTGGAAAAGCCCGGTCGCATTCGAACGAAAAGCCGCTTAAACGAGCACTTGGAGCGGCACAGAGCCGCGACAGGTCCACTCCTCGCCTCAAAATCAGGACAGAAGGCATCTACGAATCCAGGGGCTATTCATCGATGCGGACAGCAGGCATCCCTGGCTCTAGCCGACAAAATCGAAACACGTCCCGTCACGTGCGAACAGAGGGATATTGATCGCTACAAACGGATCGTTGCCGTTTGCCGAGATGGTGAGGAAGACCTGAACGCCTGGATGGTGTTGCAGGGCCACGCGGTTGCCTATCGCCGCTATTCCAAGGACTACATCGCAGTGGAAGAGCAAGCCCGAGCCGAGAGGCGCGGCATCTGGTCAGGGGAATTCACGATGCCACGGCTTTGGGGACGTGGGGAGCGGCTAAAATGATCATTACCTGGGGGGACGATCTTCTCGACACGACCCAAGGCCTGGACATTCTGGGGGTGCGGGGAATTGATCAGGCAGTGGAACTGGGCCTAGTCAATGGAATCACGACCATCTCACAGCGTGCCCGCTATTTCTCGATCCTACCATGGGCGCTTGGAGAGGTGGTTCGGTTCGTTTGAACAGTTTCGAGCCGTTTCTTAGGTGGATTTTCCGCTTGGTTATGCCGCCACCGGGATTGGTTGCAACTTGATGTGATATGCCTGATCGGGCGTTTGCCCTTCCAGCGATGAATGCGGTCTCCTTGTGTTGTAGAAGGCCAGGTATCGGTCGATGCCCTGTCGGGCGGCTGACACGCTTTCATAGGCGTGCAGATAGACCTCCTCGTATTTGACGCTGCGCCAGAGCCGTTCGACAAACACGTTATCGCGCCAAGCGCCCTTGCCATCCATGCTGATCTGGATGTCGGCGTCCTTCAGCGCCTTGATGAAGTCAATGGACGTGAACTGTGATCCTTGGTCCGAGTTCATGATCTCCGGCTTGCCATATCTGCGCAGGGCATCATTCAAGGCCTCCAGACACGGCGCTGTTTCCAGCGTCACCGACAGCCGCCAGGCCAGAACCTTGCGGCTGAACCAGTCCAGAACGGCGACCAGATAGACGAACCCTCGGGCCATGGGAATGTAGGTAATATCCATGGCCCAGACCTGATTGGGCTGCGTCACGGCCAGCTTGCGCAGCAGGTAGGGATAGATCCTGTGACCGGGCGCAGGCTTGCTGGTGTTCGGTCTGCGATAGAGCGCCTCAATGCCCATCGTTTTCATGCAGGTTGCCACGTGCAGCCGCCCGGCCGTGAAGCCTTCCTGCCGCAGCAACCCTTTCATCATACGGCTGCCCGCGAACGGGTAGTCCATGTGCAACTCGTCAATTCTGCGCATAAGCTTGAGGTCCGCCGCACTGGTCGGGCGCGGCGCGTAATACAGGCTGCCCCGGCTGATCCCGAGAAGCCGGGCTTGCCGTGTCAGGCTCAGCCTGTGGTCCGGGCCCGTCATTTCCTTGCGCTCGGCAACAGACCGGCCTTGTCGAGCGCGCCCTCTAAAAAATCGTTTTCCAGCGCCAGCTGGCCAATCTTCGCGTGCAGGGACTTTACGTCGATCTGCGGCTCTTTCGCGGCCTTTGGCGTGTCATCGAAGACACCCGTTACGCCCTCAAGCAGCTGATCCTTCCACTGCTTGATCTGATTGGGATGCAGGTCGAACTGCGTCGCCAGCTCGCTCATCGTCCTGTCGCCCTTCAGCGCCGCCAATGCGACTTTCGCTTTGAAGGCAGGGCTGTGGTTCCGCCTGGGTCGTCTTGTCATCTTCGCTCCTTCGTCCCGGCAACGCTGCCGGATTGGGAGCAGAAAATCCACCTAACTCAACTGTCCAGATTTGTCGGGCCACCTCTTGGCGAGTATTTTACCGAACACGCATCAACGGGTTTTGATTGGGATCGTCTCACCGCATATTTGCGGCGGATGGAGTTCGTGACCCTTGCGGCAAGCCGGCTAGACAGCGAGCTAAACGGAGCTGACGCGAGCGGTGCCTTGGGCGCCAACCTGCATCAAGAGCGGTTGGCCACATTGGTCGCTGGCGGCACCGTCACGTTCCCAGAAGACTCCGGTGGCGCAATGCTCGGCACGTATTTCGCGCCCTGCCGAACGATTGGGCTTTTGCTTGATGGCGATGAGACGATCCCATATCGCTTGAGCCCACGCGGAACAGAGATCTGGAAGCTTCGGAAAGAACGTCTCCAGTCTTCACCTGCGATCGCCGGCATTTTGAATGGGAAAGAGATTTCACGAGCACAGGCCGAAGCCGCAATACCTGAATTTTCCCTCGGCTCTCTCGACCGTTCCACCGGCGAAGCTCAGTTGCTGTACGACGCTCTGGTGACCGCATGGAACCCAGGAACAGAAGCGGAGCGGCAACGGGTCGGCAAGGCATACGAAGCATTCAATGGCACCATCAAGTGGGCGAAAGGATTGCTCGCTACCGAGCATGAAAATGCGAGCGCTCTTATCGTCCGAAATTTCAAGAACTGCGCTCAAGGAGATCAGAGTTCGGGGATCGCATTCAGTTGGGCGGAATACGAATATCGGCGCAGGTGCCATTTTGCGTTGGAGCTCATGCTTTCTGCGCTAACCAGCAGCCTCGCTGAGTTTGAAGAAGCCACGATCCCGCAAATCGTCTCAAACTGGTTCAGCACCCTCGATGCATCTCCCCTTCTGGCCAAGGAATGGCCAACGGTTTCAGAGGCACGAAACTTGAGCGGCGCGGAAGCCGTCGCCTCTGTTCCCAAGGACCTCTTCAACGACAAACCCGTCCCGACCGGCGATTTGCGCCACCTTCCTATTCCGGACCAGGCGTTTTCGGCGATTGCCCTGCTCGCGGCCACGGCCGAACAAACGAGGGCAACAAGGCGCGACGGTTACTTCGAACGAAATTCCACGTCGCCGGGTGAGCACGCCGTAAGCATCATTGAAGGTGCTGGCGATGAGCCTTTCTCCAAACTGATGGAAGAGATCGTCGAACTCACTGCGCTTTCGCATTTACAAACCACGCTCTGAAGCGTCCCGGGTTTTCCGGAGGCCGTTTTGTTTGGGTCATGCGACCATATCGAGGGTCTCTCGGTCGGCATAGTAGTTTGCTTCTGCCTCGGCGGGCGGGATGTGTCCGATGGGGCCGAACAGGCGGTGGTTGTTGAACCAATCGACCCAGCGCAGGGTCGCCATTTCGACGGTCGACGCGCTCGGCCATGACCGCTGGCGCCAGATCACCTCGGCCTTGTAGAGGCCATTGATCGTCTCCGCCAAGGCGTTGTCGTAACTATCACCGACGCTGCCGACCGATGGCACGAGGTTCGCCTCAGCCAGGCGCTGGGTGTAGTTCATGGCAAGATATTGGGTCCCCCTGTCGCTGTGATGGATCAGTTCGTCCTCGGGGCCGGGTCCGCGGGCATGGATCGCCTGCTCCAGGGCATCGAGCACGAAGCCTGCCGTGGCGCTGGTGCTGACTTTCCAGCCCACGATTCGTCGGGCATAGGCGTCGATCACGAAGGCGACGTAGACGAACCCGGCCCAGGTATGGACATAGGTGAAGTCTACCACCCAGAGGGCATTGGGTCGGCTGACGCGGAACTCGCGGTTGACCTTGTCCAGGGGGCAAGGTGCCTTCGGGTCGCTGACCGTTGTGACCGTCGTCTTGCCCCGGCGCACGCCAGCCAGCCCCATGGCACGCATCAGCCGCTCCACGGTGCACTTGGCGACGGCGATGCCCTCGCGCCGCAGCTGGTGCCAGACCTTGCGCGAACCGTAGAGGCCGAAGCTGTTCTCGTGAACACGTTTGATCTCTTGCCTGAGTTCGTCGTCGCGCCGGGCACGGGCAGGACGCCTGCCGGGGTTGGCAAGTCGGGCCGCATGCTCGTGGTAAGAGGAAGGGGCGATCGCCAGTTCACGGCAAATCGGCTCGATACCCAGTTCCTCGCGGTGCGTGTCGATGAAGGACATCACCATTTGCCGTGGCGGTCGAGCTCCGCCTGAGCAAAATATGCCGAAGCCTTGCGCAGGATCTCGTTGGCGCGGCGCAGTTCCTTGACCTCGCGTTCCAGAGCCTTGACCCGGTCCCGATCGCTGACAGCCTGCGCCGCTGGTCCCGCTCGTCGGCTCGCCTCCTCCCGGCACCAGCGGCGCAGCGTCTCGGCCGTGCAGCCGATCTTGCCAGCAATAGAGGTCATCGCCGCCCACTCCGACGGATAATCCCCACGATGCTCCGCCACCATCCGCACAGCGCGGTCGCGAAACTCAGGCGAAAACTTGTTCCTTGTTGCGCTCATCACAGCTCCTTCTCACAAATAGGAGCCTCCTGGAAACCCGGGACGGTTCACAGATCGATCTGGCTGCATCTGGGGATGACAGGAGCGGTCATCGAGAAATCTGCCACAGATGGGGGTTTCCGCCTGCTGGATGCCGCCGAACTGAAGCAGCTTTGCAACCAGTACAAGGACATTCTGGATGCCGGCCTGGACAACGGATACGCCATCTCCTTTGAATATGAAGAGAGGGATTGCGTCTTCGTCGATAACCTCGCGGTCGCGCACCGCGCTTCTCCCGACGCCCATCTGCCAGCTGAACAACAGGGGTTGAGGATCCTGCACCGGAGCACTGTCCGAGCCGCTCGGAACTTCGGTCCCGACAATGGACTTCCACTCCAACTCGACATCTACGGGCCCAGCCCACTCGGCGAAGGGGTCTGGCAAGGTGGTGGTGTTGGCTTCCGTTGGGATGAGACCGTTCCCATGCAGAACTAGTTCGTTCAATGTTTGCTCTGACAATGCCAGAGGCGGAGACTGACGTCTCTGGCAGACCAAATCTCAGGCAGGTCCGAATGGGCTCCCGAAGGGGTCGTCTACACATGACAGCGCCTCCCGGCGCAACATGTTGTCGGCCATAGGGACCTGCATGAAATTCAGAATGTCTTTCAGCGCGCGTCTCCAGAGACAGGCGGCCAGCCAAGCGTGCCCTCGGGTTTCGGTCGGCGGCGAAGCCACCACGACCAGTCCTCAGGCATGAGTGCGAGAGGATCTTCATGTCCCAACTCCCTGGCCGCCCAGAAAGGCCAGTGCGGGTTTGCCAACGCCGGGCGACCAAGGAACACAACATCAATCAGTCCCTGGGCGATCACTCGGTTGGCCTCACTTGGTATACCAAGATTCCAGCTCACGCCGACTGGGATATCTACCTCTCGGCGCACGCGTGCAGCCCGTTCCACCATGAAACCAACATCGTCGAACGGAACATCTCGCATCGCATCGGTATTGAGTCCCAGGCTGATATCCGCGAAGTCCAGCCCATGCTCCTTGAGCGCCGAAATCGCCGAGATTGCGTCATCGAACTGTATTCCGTCCTCGTTGAAATCGTCGGACCCAAGCCTGACGGTCAGCGGAAGCCTTTCGGGCCAGACCGCACGCACGGAGTCCATCGCCTCGCGATGGAAGCGGAGCCTGTTCTCCAGGTTGCCGCCGTACTGATCGGTGCGCTGATTGGCCAGCGGCGAGAAGAAGCTGGCGCCCAGATAGCCGTGTGCGAAATGCATCTCGAGCCACTCGAACCCGCAATCGAGAGCACGCCGGGCGGCGTCAGCGTAGGCCCTGGAAATCCCCTTGATCTCGTCCACGCCGAGTTCGTGAACGGGGTATGTATACTTGCCGCCATAGGGAATGGCCGAGGGGCCGCGAACCTGCCAGCCACCCGGATCGTCGGACGGAAGCTGGATCTTGCCTTCCCAGGGCTTGTTCTCGCTGCCCCTGCGGCCAGTGTGGCCGAGTTGAATGGCCGGGACAGCTCCCATGTCCTTGATGATTCCGGCAACCCGGCTCAAGCTTTCCATCTGCGCATCATCGTAGATGCCCGCGCAGCTTGTGCTCGTCCGTCCATCAGGGGTAATTGCGATCTGTTCGGGAAAGACCAGGCCGAAGCCGCCGGCCGCGCGCGACCCCATGAGCATGACGTGGAAGTCTGTCATCCGACCATCGACCGACCGGTACATCGTCATTGGCGACATCGCGATGCGATTTCGCAGCGTGACGTCCTTCAGGGTGAAAGGGGTAAATAAACTGCTCACGTAGTTCGTCCATTACGATTGAAAACGCCATCATGGGCGAGTTTACATAAGATTGCTCATGGTCAAAGATAACGCCTGCCTCCGACCCTGGAAACTGGATCGTTTGAGTCTGGCGCTTACCGGCGTTGTGCTCTGCCCCCCGAGAACTAGACCGTAAGAGATCGGAGTTTTCCGGCTCTTGCTTCGCTCTGCCACTGTTGGATTCACCGTGCCCGCTTCCCGACGCGTTACCCGACCTTCCGAGATATTTTCGATCTGAGCAGGTCGATAGCTTCGGATCCGGGACCTGTCTCCAACCTTACGCAATCAAGGGTGCGGCCCCCAGGGAGCTGCAAGCATCAGCTGGTTCTCCTGACTTTGGACGAGTGGCCGGAATTTCTGCGCGAACTGCATGAACGCTTCATCGCCGAACAGAGTACTCCAGAACTTTCTGCGGTCAGCGTCGTCATCGAATTTCCAGATATGAGTCAGCTTGTTCATTGCGCCCACATCCCCTGTGAAATACCCGACCAGCTTGTCCTGGTATTTCTCCAGCACCGGCCAGCCGATGTTTCTGTAAAGGTCGACGGCTTCCGCCATCTTGCCGGTATAAAGGGTGTAGGTGCGGAGTTCATATACAGTCATCTGAGCATACCTTTCCAAAGTTCCATGACGGCACGATTGTGAATCACACAGAATGCAGCCAATGAAGCGCCGTTGGAGCCATCATGACATTTTGGGCGGGCGATCGCGCAGCATAGTGCGCGAAGCTGATCGAAACGGGCAGGAGTTCTGAGGCAAGTCCGGAAAAAGCTGAAGCTCCAAGAATGCGGTAGAGTGGGATTGATGCTGGGAATACTGGAACTCTTTGGCGCTTCGCGACCCGTTCAACGGCTTGATCGTGCATTGCGAGCTGTCGGCGTTCATCCCCGTCTGGTGCCGGGTGCGGTGAAAATCGCCACCATCCGCCAGCTCGAGTCGAGGCCTCGACAGGGCGGTGCCGACGAAACGGCCTGCGCGCATGCTGCCGCACTGCTCGGATATCTGATGCACGGCCAGCAGATCTTCACCGAAGACAACGGTGCATTAGCTGCTGAAGGGGCGGAGGACCGCATCATGGCAGCAATTGGCGCCGGAACCGGTCCGGACGCCCGCCTCGTCCTGCTCGCCCTGCACGCGGGTATCGTCGCGCAGGAGGTGATCGATGACTATCGGCTGGAGGTTGATTGAACCGCATCCAGCTGCCGGTTGTCGAACAACTCCGGCAGCTCGCATGCTGCCCTCGGATACTACAAGGGGCGGCAGCGGCCGAGCTCATTTGCTCTGACAACAAGGGAATATTGATCGATGATTGCCATCACGATGCAAGTCGACGTGGCGCGGAACGATCTGGGAGTGACCCATGAAGAATGACCTGACCATTCCGGTCGATCCGGAAACGACGCACTGGGGCTATTTCGATCCGGCGCGGCCCGCTGTCACCTGGATCGAACCGGGCGATAACGTGCGCATCGAGACGGTCTCCGGCGGTGAGACGATGCTCCCCCCGACTCCGATGACCACGCTGCCGTCCCATCGGGAAGTGATCGCGAAAGTCACGCGTCGGATGGAGCCAGGACATATTCTGACGGGCCCTGTCGGCATCAACGGAGCATCACCTGGCGACGTCCTGTCGGTTCATGTGCACGAGATCGAGTTGCTGAGCGACTGGGGCTGGAATCTGATCCGACCGCTCTCGGGCGTATTGCCCGAAGACTTCGACAGCACGCGCGTCCTGCACATTCCGATCGATGGAGTCGCGCGCACGGCGGCGCTGCCCTGGGGCGTGACATTGCCGCTCAATCCCTTTTTCGGCGTCATGGGCGTCGCACCGCCCGATCACTGGGGCCTCCAGTCGTCCATTGTCCCGCGTGCTTTCGGTGGCAACATCGACTGCAAACTGCTGGGATCGGGTGCCACGCTGCATCTGCCCGTTTTCCAACCCGGAGGGCTATTCTCCTGCGGCGACGGCCACGCCAATCAGGGTGACGGCGAGGTCTGTCTGACCGCCATCGAGACCTGCATGGCCGGCGTGTTCTCCTTCGAGGTCCTCGCTGGCGCAGCAAGCGACATGCCAGGGCCGTGGATGCCATGGGCGGAAACAGCGGATTTATTCATCACCTTTGGTATCGACGTGGTTCTTGATGCCGCGGCGAAACAGGCACTGCGCGCCATGATCCGTCTGATCACATCCCGATCAAATCTGACCAGGGAAGACGCCTACACTCTCTGTTCGATTGCGGCGGATATGCGCGTCACCCAGTTGGTAAACCAACACAAGGGCATCCATGTTGTCTTGCCGAAATCGACCTTCGACCCAAATCCCTGATGCCTGAACAGATTCCTTGATACGCGTTCAGAATTCCCTGTTCGGTTCATAAAATTCCCTGTTCTGGTTTGCAGGGAATTTTTTACCCAATGTGTTGATAATACGTGCGAAAATCGCGAACCTATACACTCGGTTCCCTGTAAATTTGAAAAATTCCCTGTATTTGGCACCGTATCAGGGAAATTGATGCAAGAGACCGGTTCGGCGGAGACTGCGGACGCCACCATCCATTCTCCCGCGAACCCACGACCCCACCTTGTCCTGGCGGAGACCCGCGGTTTCCGCGGCATTGCGGCAGATGAGGCACTGAAGGGCATGCCGAGAGACGCCGTTCAGGAGACGATTTCCGGCTGAATGCGGCCCGAGTCTCTTATGGCCGAATTCGACCTCCCCACCATCATTCTGGGCTGGCTTTCGGGGTCAGGCGTTGAAGCCGAGCACCCGGCGTTGCTCGGACCAGTCCAGCGGAAGCGATGACATGCGGCCGAGACCGTAAACCGTAAGCGCCGGCGGCTGCCGTCCGTCGAGTATGGCCTCGACGATGTCCGGCGCCAGGTAGGCGAGGTTCAGTATCCGCCCGATGTCGCTTCGGTCGAGTTGTTCCCGGTCAGACAGTTCGCGGAGCGATGCGACGGTCCCCTCGGCCAGCATCCTGTTCCAGCGATACGCGTTAGCGACCAGTTGAACGAGCTTCGGGTCGGGTCCGCCGGTTGCCTGTTCGCCGCCGCCCAAGACGATGCGGCTGCCATTGGCGCGGCGCGACAGTTGAACCGACAGCTCGACGACCACGGTATCGGTCCAATCACCATCGCCCGGGAGTCCGGTCCCCGGGCCACCAGGGTGAGACCCTCCATCGATGGCGGACGGTCGAAGGCGGAGAATGATGCCACTCTCCCGGAGCTGAACACATTCGAGAAGGGTATCCAGCATGCACCGGCATTGATCAATATCGATGCCCTTCAGGATATCCGCTGCACGGCTGGCCGCATCAATTGTCCGTGTCACTGCGTTGCTGGCGTCCTGGTCGTGCGCCAGCAGGTCCATCACCTGCAGCGGGTCACGCAGCAGGGCCACGAGTTGATCGATGATCAGCTGGTCCAGTTCCGGCGCCGGAAGTCGCCAGCCGTTGCTGCTGTCCGCCTTGCGCACCACGAGATGCTTGGACGTGTAGTAGCAGTATCGCTGTCCCTGCTTGGTGGCCTGGGTGGCATAGAGCGGCTGGCCCGCCTCGTCGAACAGTCGGCCTTTGAGCAGGTGAGATGATGACGGGACGTTGACCGGCACCTGCCGGTGATTCGCCCGGCCGTCGAGCATCTCCTGGACCGCCACCCATATCGCGTCGTCGATGATCGGCTCGTGCTGGCCATCGAATGTCTCGCCGTGGTGCTTCACGCGCCCGATGTAGACCGGGTTCCTCAGCAGCCAGTAGAGATGGCCGCGGCTGAAGCTCCTGCCGCCGGTCGTGCGGCCCGTGCGGCTGGTTCGGGTAGTTGTAACGATACCTTGCCCGTCACAGGCGGTCTTCACGTCCCGGACCGAGCCCAGTTCGCGATAGAGTCCGAAGATGCGCTGGACGGTCGCCGCCGCGTCCGGGTCGATCACCAGCCTGCGGTCCTCGACCCGGTAGCCGATCGGCACGGCGCCGCCCATCCATATGCCCTTCTTCTTCGAAGCCGCGATCTTGTCTCGGATGCGCTCTGCGGTAACCTCGCGCTCGAACTGGGCGAAGGAGAGCAGCACGTTCAAGGTCAGCCGGCCCATGGAGGTGGTGGTGTTGAACTGCTGGGTCACCGAGACGAAGGAGACGCCCTGGCCCTCGAACAGCTCGACGATCTTCGCGAAGTCGGCAAGCGACCGGGTCAGGCGGTCGACCTTGTAGACGACCACCGTGTCGATCCGGCCCGCCCGGATGTCATCCAGCAGCGATGCCAGGGCAGGACGTTCCATCGAGCCGCCGGAGAAGCCGCCGTCGTCGTATCGGGTGGGCAGTTCCGTCCAGCCCCCGTGCTGCTGGCTGCGGATATAGGCGGCGCAGGCCTCGCGTTGGGCATCGAGAGAGTTGAAGGCCTGCTCCAGTCCCTCCTCGGTGGACTTCCGGGTGTAGATGGCGCAGCGGACCGACTGGCTGCGACCGACGCCATGCGATAACCCGCCAGTGGCATTGCGGTGGTTGATTGATCCGTTGCCCCCTCGCCGTCCGCGCTCAGTCATTGTGGTCGCTCTCGTGCATCGTGGCGGTATTACCTTCCTTCTGGTCTGGCCGTTGCGCCCCTCTGTTCCTGGTCGCATTCCTTTCCGGTGCGGGGGCATTCAGACCGAAGAAGCGGGGGCCCGACCAACGTGCCCCGGTGATCTCCCGGGCGATGGCCGTGAGCGAGGTGTATGACCGCCCCTCGAAGGTAAACCCGCCCTCGATGACTTCCACCACGTGGCTGCGGCCCTGCCACTGTCGGACCAGCCGACTGCCGGGACGCAGCTTGCGGCGTGGTGTCGTCCGCTCCACCTTGCCGGGGTGTCGTCGGTCATTCTCTGCACAATCATCGTTGCCCCGGCCAGCGCCCCCAAGTGCGTCGAGGCGGCGCCGGGTTGCGGCTGTCAGTCCACCCTTTGCCTCGGCCTGCAGCAGCCATGCCGCGTTGCATTCCAGCAGCCGGCGGCTGATCCCCTTTGGCGGCGGGCGCCGCCAGCGCCGCTGCCAATGCACGACAAGGTCGTCGCGGGTCATGGCCCGGATGTAGGTCTCGACGGCATTGCGGGCGGCGACGTCGCCGTCACCGCCCGTGCGGATGGTGTTCTGAATTCGCATCGTCAGGGCGCCGTCAGGCGGCCATGCCATCAGCGCTGGCGGGCGGCGCGGCGCGGTAAACGCTGACACCGTTGCCTTCCTTCGTGCGGCTCACCTCGATCCCGCGCTTGCGGAAGCCCGTCAGCACCGCCCGGACGCTGTGCGGCTGCCAGCCGGTGAACTGCACCATCTCGTCGATGTCGGCCCCCTCACCCCGCCGCAGCAGGTCGAGCAGCTGCGCCTGCCGCGTGCCCGGGCGGAACAGCGGCGTCGAACCGGTATCGACCTCGTCCGGTTCCGGCTTTGCGGCCTGCGATGCCTCGTTCCTGTCTTTGCTCTCGTCGACCTCAGCCCTGCCCTGCCCGGCAACTGCCGCGCGGCCGGTCTTGGTGATGACCCATGCGTCGTCCACCGAGCGCTCAGCCAGGCCACGGCGTTCCAGGGCGCGGAGCATGGCCGCCAGCCCTCCCCCCTTCAGCTGCATGCCGTCCGGCAGCGGCAGAAGCTGGCCGTCGCTAAGGCGCGCGGCGTGGTCGAGAACTGCGATCTGTCTTGTGTTGAGTTTCTGCATGGTCTGTCTCCGTGGTGCTTGTTCCACGCCGGCCCGATGCCGGCGCTGTCACCACGTGAAGCCCGGACCGCGATACGGAGGCCGGGCGGGGACCGGCAGGACGCGCATGTTCGCGTCGCCGGTCCCGACAGCATGCATGCTTCCCCCGCGACCGAAGTCCAATGCAATGTGCAAGTCGTCGGCTGACTCTTGCTCGTTCCCCCTGCCGTGATGGCAGTGCTGTCCCGTCCCTCTGGTCATTCGGGCTGATGGCCCGGTTTACCAGCGGTGATGACCCAACAGGCTGTTTATCGGGTTCGGGATCGTCTCTACTATTGCGTTCAGGGGTATATCGTCAGGTGGCATTGTCAGAGCAATCTGACCCCGGCGCAGCAGAGCTGTATCTGGGTGAGGTCAGATCGCCAACTGTCGCCATTCAGCAAGCGCCGCATCGCGGCGCTGCCTGAAGTCGGTCCGACTGGTGAGATGACGATCGAGGTTGAAATGGTTGTGGATGGCGGCGTGGACGGAGACAAACTTCTGTAGCGTCGCCGGACTTCGGAATCGCTGCATGGATCGTTCCCGTCGTCGGAACGGCTGATAAGAATTTTCCGCCCGGTTGTTCAACCATCTGGTGGTGTCCTGGCGACCGGCGATGCCCAGGTCCGAGAGTGCCGCGCGATAAGAACGAAGGCGGTCGGTTACGATGCTGCGTGGTGAGCTGAATCGCTTCAATGCGCGCTTCAGGAAATCCAGCGCAGCCCTGCGATCCCGCGTCTTCGTGACATAGACTTCCAGTACCTCACCTTCATGATCCACGGCCCGCCAGAGATAGCGTCGCTCGCCGTTGACCCGGACGAAAACCTCATCCATGTGCCACCGCCACTGGATGTGCTGACGAGCCGTTCTCCGCTGCCGTTTTCGAAGATCGGCGGCGAAGATGGGTCCGAAGCGGTTCCACCAGAACCGGACGGTCTCATGGCTGATGTCGATGCCCCTTTCGTGCAGCAGGTCTTCGACCTGGCGCAGCGACAGCGGAAACCGGATGTAAAGCAGGACCGCAGTGCAGATCACCGCCGGCGAGCTGTTGAAATAGCGGAAAGGATTACGCATCCCGACAGCCTACCGAAGGCTGTTCAAAGCGACCTCAGAATTTGGTCTGACAATGCCCCTTTCATGCTTATCCACTCCTTCACCCCATCCAGGATTCAGGCGGAAAACTCTAACTCAAAAAGATCCAGTTTCCGGAGGACAGAGCAGCTCCAATAATATGTGAGACGTGACAATACTGAATACCGCTCTATTTCAATAATATTAATCGACGAATACGAAATACAGAAAATGACCTAATTGAACCGCGCTTGTGACAAAATCCATGGAGAACGGTTTTTTCATTTGATTTTGCGTAACCTGTATCCGCCTTATCAATTCTGTGAGGCGTCACCCGCCGCCTGATTTTTTTTCCATCAAATCGAAAATAGATAAATCGCACATCGTTTCCATCATCTATCGCCTGAAGTAGTTTCTCAATGTTTTTTTCATACTTGGTTGAAGAAGCACTTTGAGGACTTCGATTATGCCTATCTCCCCAGAACTCGGACGTCCCATGGGCGTGAAGGTGGCAGTCTCGGCAAAGAATTTGAAGGTTTTCGCTCTTGTGGGAGCCCCCTGACCGGAGCGGTCGGCGATGGTGAATCTGTACAACGAGACCCGATCCACAATTCTCACAGTGAGCGCCGCGTTCATGGAGGATTGCTTCGCGCCGTTCTTGCCAATCTGGAGGATAGTCCGGCCAATGATCGTAGACTTTTACTATTCCCCTTTGGAGCTTGGCGATCCGGGCATTGAGGTGCGTTGGATCGTCTGCATATTGCGATTCCGGTGTGGAATGGCGGAAAAAAGTGCGTGTTATCTTTCTCAGGCCTTCAAGCACGGGTAGCGCCGACATCTCCTGTGCCTGCTCGCTCAAATCATCGACACGCAAGATTGCCTTATCTAGACACCGAGTATGAATGGATCGTCCGTCGGTGAGGTGGCGCAATCCAATTCTGCCGGCCTCCCCGCATATGAGACAGCGTCCGGTCATGCTTGACATGGCACTGTCAGTGCAATCTGCATCGGGCACATGAGGTGAAAATTGGAATGGGCGTAGCGAAGTGAGCGGGGCATGTCAATTTCGTTCCATCATCGCTGTTCTCTTAATCACGAAGATTGAACCGCGCCGGGTTTGCCGGAAGCTCCAACCTATGAGAATGAGGAGCTGTGACGTGCTCTGTCCTCTGGAACCTGGACCACATAAAGGCTTGGTCTCGTTCCAGCCTGCAACCGTAATCAAATTCCGCAATCCCGCATTGTGCAAGATAATCAGCAATGTTGTCATAGGCCTCTGGTGGGCATTGTCAGAGCAATCTGACCCCGGCGCAGCAGATCTGTATCTGTGTGAGGTCAGATTGCCAACTGTCGCCATTCAGCAAGCGCCGCATCGCGGCGCTGCCTGAAGTCGGTCCGACGGGTGAGATGACGATCGATGTTGAAGTGATTTTGGATGGCAGCGTGAATGGAGACGAATTTCTGAAGCGTGACATCACTTCGGAAACGTTGCATGGATCGCTCTCGTCGTCGGAACGGCTGATAGGAATTTTCCGCCCGGTTGTTCAGCCATCTGGTGGTGTCCTGGCGACCGGCGATGCCCAGGTCCGAGAGTGCCGCGCGATAAGAACGAAACCGGTCGGTGATGATACTTCGAGGTGAGCCGAATCGCTTCAATGCGCGCTTCAGGAAATCCAGCGCAGCCCTGCGATCCCGCGTCTTCGTGACGTAGACTTCCACTACCTCACCTTCATGATCCACGGCCCGCCAAGGATAGCACCTCTCGCCGTTGACCCGGACGAAAACCTCATCCAGGTGCCACCGCCACTGGATGTGCTGGCGAGCCGTTCTCCGCTGCCGTTTTCGAAGTTCGGCGGCGACGATGGGTCCGAAGCGGTTCCACCGGAACCGGACGGTCTCATGGCTGATGTCGATGCCCCTTTCGTGCAGCAGGTCTTCGACCTGGCGCAGCGACAGCGGAAACCGAATGTAGAGCAGGACCGCAGTGCGGATCACCGCCGGCGAGCTGTTGAAATAGCGGAAAGGATTACGCATCCCGACAGCTTACCGCAACCACAACAGATTTGCTCTGACAATGCCGAACTGAATGTCGGGTACTTTTTGACGTCAGGGTTTGTGGGATGGATCAGCGGGTATTTGTAATGGAGGATTCTGGCTGGCCGTAGTGACCGAAGGGAACGCAGATGAGACAGAAATCGGACGCATCGAAGGTCGGGGCAGAGCAGACGGTCTGGGTTATCCGCCGCCGCACCCATGAGCAGTATTCCGCCGAAGGGAATATCCGGATCGTGCTGGCCGGTCTGCGCGGCGAGGACAGCATCTTCTTCAGCTTAGCGTTCTCCGCATCAAGCGCCTAGAGGCGCTTGCATCTTGACGTCAAAATTCTTCTACTGATTGCGCCTCAGACAACTGGAGGAGTCGATCAGTTACTCGAATGCGATAGAGCTTCTTCGCCTCGCAGATCTCGCAGCGTCACGCTACTCGGGTGTGACATTGAATGAGGTCATCGAGGAGTTCGGGGTGTCCGAGCGCACGGCGCAACGAATGTTGCGCGCGATGACCGAAGCGTTTCCTCACTCCGTCCGGATTTGTGACGGCGATGATCGAAAGCGAAGGTGGTCGATTGAAGAGGTGCCCCTCGCTCGCCTTCGGCTCGCCGGCGCCGACGAACTGGAGGCGATAGAATCCGCAATTGTTGCGCTCAGGGACAGAGGTGATGTGAGGCAGGGCAGGGCACTGTCGGATCTACGAAACCGACTCCTCGCGGCGCTGCCGCCGAGCGCTGCTCGGGCCGCGGAGGCAGATGCGGACGCAATGCTGGAAGCACACGGCGTCGCCGCACGGCCTGGCCCGGTCGTCCAGATCGAACAGGTGATTTCGGAGAGGGTCGCCGCGGCCGTGAGAGGACCGTACCGCATGCTCTTTTCTTACGCAGGCGAGCGGCGTGAAGTCGAACCTTATGGGATCCTTATCGGGACTCGTCGCTACCTCGTCGCCCGCCAACCCCAGAAAGGGCCGCAGTATCGCCACTTCCGGCTCGACCGGATCACCGATGCGACAGTGACTGACACCTGGTTCGTTCGCGATCCCGACTTCAACATCGCCGAACATGCAGCCAGAGCATTTGGCACCTATCAGAACGAGGGCGAATACGGCGAGGTTATCTGGCGCTTCTCTGCCAAGGCGGCCGATCGGGCGGCTGAGTGGCGCTTCCATCCATCTCAAACGATGGAACGCCTTCCCGATGGGCGCCTTGAGGTACACTTCTTCGCATCAGGCTGGCTCGAAATGGCTTGGCATCTTTACTGCTGGGGCAACTCTGTCGAGGTTGTTGCACCCAAAGAACTGAAAGCGCTGATCGAGGGTACCAAGAAGAGTTTTGGTGTATTTCCATGATATGTTCGCTATATGTACGCATTCAATTAAACAAATTGCTACTTGCGGGGTCGGCCGACAAAAACTGACACCCTCACCGCATAGATTGCACCTCAGTCGCGCGGGGCGGCAGCACGCGCAGGTCTTTCAGGAGGCGACTACGTGAGTTCCTTTCGATTTATCCATTCCTCAGATCTGCATCTTGGACGGCGCTATGCGAATATTCCTCAACCGCCGGACGGCAATATCCGCGGGCGCATAATGGAGGCGCGGCACGGCGCAATCAGCCGCATTGCCGGGGCGGCGCTTGATCGAGCGGCCGGGCACGTGCTTCTGGCGGGGGACACCTTCGATACGGCAACCCCTTCCCACAGTGTTGTCCGACAAGCACTGACCGCAATGGGCGAGAATGAGAGCGTGCAGTGGTGGCTCCTGCCAGGAAACCACGACAATCTCCAGGAAGCCGAGCCACTGTGGGCTTCGATCCGGCGCGATGCACCGCCCAACGTCCACGTTGTAAGCGAAAATTCCCCAGTGTCACTAGAGGTGGCCCGACAAATCTGGACAGTTGAGTTAGGTGGATTTTCTGCTCCCAATCCGGCAGCGTTGCCGGGACGAAGGAGCGAAGATGACAAGACGACCCAGGCGGAACCACAGCCCTGCCTTCAAAGCGAAAGTCGCATTGGCGGCGCTGAAGGGCGACAGGACGATGAGCGAGCTGGCGACGCAGTTCGACCTGCATCCCAATCAGATCAAGCAGTGGAAGGATCAGCTGCTTGAGGGCGTAACGGGTGTCTTCGATGACACGCCAAAGGCCGCGAAAGAGCCGCAGATCGACGTAAAGTCCCTGCACGCGAAGATTGGCCAGCTGGCGCTGGAAAACGATTTTTTAGAGGGCGCGCTCGACAAGGCCGGTCTGTTGCCGAGCGCAAGGAAATGACGGGCCCGGACCACAGGCTGAGCCTGACACGGCAAGCCCGGCTTCTCGGGATCAGCCGGGGCAGCCTGTATTACGCGCCGCGCCCGACCAGTGCGGCGGACCTCAAGCTTATGCGCAGAATTGACGAGTTGCACATGGACTACCCGTTCGCGGGCAGCCGTATGATGAAAGGGTTGCTGCGGCAGGAAGGCTTCACGGCCGGGCGGCTGCACGTGGCAACCTGCATGAAAACGATGGGCATTGAGGCGCTCTATCGCAGACCGAACACCAGCAAGCCTGCGCCCGGTCACAGGATCTATCCCTACCTGCTGCGCAAGCTGGCCGTGACGCAGCCCAATCAGGTCTGGGCCATGGATATTACCTACATTCCCATGGCCCGAGGGTTCGTCTATCTGGTCGCCGTTCTGGACTGGTTCAGCCGCAAGGTTCTGGCCTGGCGGCTGTCGGTGACGCTGGAAACAGCGCCGTGTCTGGAGGCCTTGAATGATGCCCTGCGCAGATATGGCAAGCCGGAGATCATGAACTCGGACCAAGGATCACAGTTCACGTCCATTGACTTCATCAAGGCGCTGAAGGACGCCGACATCCAGATCAGCATGGATGGCAAGGGCGCTTGGCGCGATAACGTGTTTGTCGAACGGCTCTGGCGCAGCGTCAAATACGAGGAGGTCTATCTGCACGCCTATGAAAGCGTGTCAGCCGCCCGACAGGGCATCGACCGATACCTGGCCTTCTACAACACAAGGAGACCGCATTCATCGCTGGAAGGGCAAACGCCCGATCAGGCATATCACATCAAGTTGCAACCAATCCCGGTGGCGGCATAACCAAGCGGAAAATCCACCTAAGAAACGGCTCGAAACTGTTCAAACGAACCGAACCACCTCTGGCAACGATCGCGTCGATGCATTCGAAGGACCAGATAAAACCGGTCGCCGATATCATTCGGTCCCGGCGGATCCGTCTACCTGAGAGCGCAGGCCTCTATGCGTTTTGGTGGATTGGCGACAAAACCAAACTCTTGAAGGCAAACCGGAATATCGTGCTGAAAGGTCCCAGCGGGAGACTGGTCTCCGTAGAATACAAAGATTGGTGGCCAGACGAACTCAGCTTTCCATGCCTTTATGTCGGCAAATCGACGAACATCAAGAAACGCTTCTCACTACACATCAAAAGTGGTTCGCGTGGCCGCCTTCACGAAATTTCGGTAGGAGTTGTCAGGCCGAGAGCCAAAACGACCTCGTGCCAGTTGAGATTTGGGATAGAGAATATTTTCCCCGATCACCCATGTCCCATTGAGATCATTTCCGAAAATGTAGGGTTCTCATTCTCTAACGAGTTCTCCGAGAACACAATTGAAGACCGGTTTTTCGGAGAAAACCGGCTGATCGGGGTCTGGAAACCGTGGTTCAACGTCGATTCGGAACGTTAGGTGTTCGGTCCCGGTGCTCTGCCCCCTGGAAACTCGCCCGTATGAAATTGGAGTTTTCCGGCTCCGATCACGATGGCGCCGTTGACGGCAACCTTATGGCGGAAGAAGTCATCCGACGGCATGGCAACCACACAGCCAGATCCCCTTCCCAATCAGATCCGGTACTACCCTGCAAACCGGCCGCAGCTTCCCTGAAACCCGATAAATGTTCCCTGATGCAGGTCCCCAAATTCCCTGTTCCTGTGAGCAGGGAATTTGGGGCGCGAACCCGCGGAAACGCTGGGCTGCAGGCGCGGCTGATAGGCTAATCAGGCCCAGAATCAGGAATTTTCCCTGTAAATTCCCTGTATATCAGGGGCAGGATGCAAGAGACCGGTTCGGCGGGGACTGCGGACACCACCATCCCTTCTCCCGCGAACCCACGGCCCCACTGCGTGCCGACATGACCTCGGGCGACCGGTGGATCGGATTTTCCAAGGCTGCGTCACGCCAGCCTGGCTGTGGGCTGGAGGTCCGGGGGATCCTGCAATCCTGCCGGTCCACTCGGGCATCTGGCTTCAGAAGCCGGCCAGCAGCCACACGCCCCAGGCCGTCAGGCCCAGACCCAGCGCCTGGCCGAACCAGCGCCCGACCGGGATCGTCTTCTCCACCAGCACAAGCAGTGTCAGCCCGGCAATCCAGTAGATGTTCATCACGCCGCCGACGAACAGCAGGGCCATCAGAAACCAGCAGCAGCCGACGCAGTAGGCGCCATGCTCGAGCCCCATGCGCCAGGCACCGCCCAGACCGTTTCGCCAACGGCCCAGCACGAACTGCAGCGGCGAGCGGCAGTGGCGCAGGCACATGTGCTTCAGCGGCGTAAGCTGGTAGAGCCCGGCAGCAACGAGGATCGCACCGCTCAGCACACCGCTCGTGCTCTTCAGCATGGGCGAGATCAGGCCGCTGGCCTCCAGGCCCCATTGCAGGGCAACCGCCACGACACTGAAGACCGCCCATGCCACGGCATAGGCGAGCGTGAAGAGCACGACCGGCAGGGCTGGCAACGCGCCGTGTTCAGGCCGCCGACTGATCTTCGCGAACATCATGATCATGGGCGCGGCGGAAGGCAGCATCATTGCCACCATCATGAGCCACCACATCATGAACATCAGTCCGGCATAGGCAGCATCCCAGTCGGCACGCATGCCCATCTGCATGCCCGCCCCCGCCAGCAGATAGGCCCAGCAAAGCAGAGAGATCAGCGCGATGGCACTAAGCAGGTAGATTCGCTCGCCAGTCCGCATACGGACCGAGCCAGCGTCCCGCGATGGTTCCGGACCGGGTTGATTCATCTATGCGGCCCTTCGGCTAGCCTTGCCAGGAGACCGGCATGATTTCGGCGCTGCGGTCGTCGAAGTTCCAGATCCTGCCGAAGGCTCGCACGCGCCCGCGTTTCGCCTGGGCCACGGTGATCTCCGGGCCGGGCCAGTACTCGGAGTTCGTGATGGTGACGGGCCGGTCCAAATCGTTGCCGGCAATGGGCTCGACATCGCCCCATATGTGCTGCCCGACCTGAATATGCCGTGCGGCGCCATCGGCGACATAGGTGATCGGCGCCCGCTCAAAGCCCAGATTTGTGCTGACCAGCACATCGAAGACAACCAGTGGACCGCCTGCCTGGCCCGTGAAGAGCTGTGTCAGCGCTTCGAATGCGTCGTCGTCGGCCTGCTCGTCGATATAGCCGGCCAGCGTGTAGTTCCCGCGTGACATCAGGCCTGGAATGTCGAGCAGCAGTCCCACCTTCAGGCCCGAAAGATCGGTCTTCCCGAAATGACCCTTGTCGATGTTCAGGCCGAACCAGGCCTGGCAGTAGCCTTCCGTTGGGGGATGCTGACCGAGAGAGATGACGCAGGGACAGAAGACCGCGCAGTTGCAGTTCACCACAAGTTCGCCTTCGATCATCCAGCCCATCGCGATGCCCCCCTTATCCGCAATCCCTCTGGAGCATATAAAGGTTGCAGTGCCTGTGAAAGGGCGCTGCCGCCCCCTGGCAGCCTGACGCGACCACATCAGATCTGCTCCGGCAATGCCCGCATCATTCAGACCGTTGACACTGTTGACGTTGCATCGGTCCCTGGCTGATGCAACGCTCCGGATACCGAAGACGAACCTCAACGGGCAAAAGGTCGTTTCATGTTCACGGTCCTGAGCGGCGTCTGGGCTCTCCTTCTGGGTATCGTGCTGATCATGCTCGGCAACGGCATGCACTTCACGCTCATCGGTCTGCGGGGCGGGATAGAGGGGTTCACCTCGCCGGAACTGGCGATTGTCACGTCCGGGTACTTTCTCGGCTTTCTGCTGGGCGCACAGCTGACGCCATCGCTGATCCGGCGGGTTGGCCATGTGCGCGTCTTCGCCGCGCTGGGCAGCTTCATGTCCGCCGGACTGATCGCGTTCACGCTGTTGGCCGAACCATGGGCCTGGGTGCTGCTGCGGTTGCTTGTCGGGTTCTGCATGTCAGGCATATATGTCGCGGCAGAGAGCTGGCTGAACGACGCGGCGACCAACGAGAACCGCGGAAAAGTGCTGTCGGCCTACATGATTGCACAGACGCTGGGCATCATCGGAGCACAGGGGTTGCTGACCCTTGGAGATGCGGGAACCGCCGGGCTCTTCATCGTCGCGTCGATCCTTGTCTCGATCTCATTTGCACCAATACTGCTGTCCGTCAGTCCGGCACCGGTGACCGAGGTTGCCCGTCCCATGTCATTGCGCAAGCTGTTCGCGCGTTCGCCGCTCGGTACCGTCGGGATATTCCTGCTTGGCAGCGTCTATGCCACCCAATCGGGCATGGGCCCGGTCTTCGGCACGAAGATCGGACTGACCGCATCACAGATCTCGCTTTTCGTTGCGATGCTGTTCGGCGGGGCGCTGCTGCTTCAGTATCCTATTGGCTGGCTTTCTGATCGAATGGATCGCCGCAAGCTGATCTTTGGTGCAGCCGCCCTCGGTGCCGCAACCTGCATGCTGAGTTGGGTCGTTGGAGGAAACCTCTGGCTTCTGATGGCCGCTGCCTTCTTTGCGGGTGGTGTGACAACGCCGCTCTATGCGCTGTTCCTGGCATATACCAACGATTTCCTGTCGGCCGAAGACATGCCATCCGCATCCGGAGGTCTCATACTGACCTTCGGTGTTGGTGCCATTCTGGGACCATTGATCACCGGCTGGGCGATGCAACAGATCGGGCCCTCCGCTTTCTGGCTCGTCCTCGGCACAACCTTCGGGTCCATCGCCCTTTACGCGCTCTTCCGCATGACGAGACGCCCGCCGGTTCCGGTGGCGGACACCGAGAGCTATCTGGGTGTGCTGCCTACCGCCTCGCCTGTTGCCGTGGAGTCAGCGGGTGCCTGGGCGACAGAGCAGTCCGACGCGAAGAGCGAGGACGGAACCACTCCCTGACGGACAATCGGCCGCCATCCGCCAGTGCAGACCGGTTTCCGTTCGAACGCGACACGTCCGGTCGAAACGGTGACGGAACAATGTTCGGGAGCCCTGCGCATTCAGCATGGCCAGGCAGCCACCACGCGCGCTATCGATGGGAGAGGAGGGCCGCGACGATGGACGAACCTGCCGACGTATTCCTGTCGCCTGAATCATGAGCACGCCGCGATCCAGCGGGGCGGGCCAGCCGACCCATCATTTTCGGGCAGAACCGACGCCGCGCGAGAATCTGCTGGGAATTGCGTTCATGCTCATGGCGAGCCTGACGCTGCCGGCGATGAATGCCGGCGTTAAGTACCTCAACGACTTCTACCCCAGCGGCCAGATCGTCTGGGCCCGCTATGCCGGGCATCTCCTGGTCATGATCGTCGCCTTCATGCCGTTCCACGGCATCGTCCTGTTGCGCAGCAAGCGAACGGGCATCCAGCTCGTGCGCTCGCTGCTGCTGTTCATCTCGACGGCATTCTTCGTCTACGCGCTGCGCTACCTCGAACTTGCGGTGGCCATGGCGATCGTCTTCACGACGCCCATCGTCGTTACCGCACTCTCCGTGCCTTTCCTCGGAGAGAAGGTCGGCCCGAGGCGTTGGGCGGCCGTCGCGGTCGGCTTCGTGGGGGCACTGATCATCATCCAGCCGGGTGGCGCGGGCTATCACTGGGCGATGCTTCTCGTCGTGGCCAACATGATCATGTTCTCTGTCTACCAGATACTTACGCGGAAGATCGCCGCGGATGACACACCTGAAACGACCATCACCTACACGGCAATGGTCGGCGCCGTCGCCGCCGGTCTCTTCTTCCTGGTCGAGCCCGGAGTCTGGCCCATCTCGGTCTGGCACTGGCTCCTGTACTTCCTGATCGGTGTGCTCGGTGGCTTCGGACAGTACTTCGTGGTCAAGGCCTTCCAGTACAGCCTCGCGTCGGTGGTGGCGCCCATCACCTACATTCAGCTCGTCGTTTCCGGGCTCTTCGGCTACCTGATCTTCACTGAAATTCCCGACCTCTGGACCTGGATTGGTTCAGCAGTCGTGGTCGCTTCGGGGCTCTACATCACCTATCGCGAGCGGCACCGGAAGCCGTATCCGAACCGCTGAACAGCCCCGGAGTGGTCCTGACACCGCGCGGCTCTTCTTCCGCCGCGTTTCGAGCTCGACAGTTGGCAGCATCGAGGTGAATCACCCCGCTCCCTTCGCAAGCTGCCCCAGGATGCTGGTGTAGTTCTCGACCCCCTGCGCGCCCGTCACCAGATGCTTGCGGTCGAGGACGACGGCGGGGACGCCGCGGATGCCTTGCTGGAGCCAGAAGTTCTCGATCTGGCGGACGTCCGTCGCGAAGCGCTGGTCGGCCAGAACCGCCAGGGCCTCGGCCCGGTCGAGACCGGTCTCGCTCGCCACGTCGGCCAGCACGGCGTCGTCGGAGAGATCGCGGCCATCGGTGAAATGGGCGGTGAACAGTGCCAGCTTGAGGTCGTGCTTGCGACCCTGGGTGTCCGCCCAGTGCAGCAACTGGTGGGCATTGAACGTGTTGTGCATCCGCATGTCGTCGGTGTAGCGGAAGTCGAAGCCGAGATCCGCGCCGATGGCGGTCATCTGCTTGCGGCTCTTGTCGGACTGTTCCGGTGTCGAGCCATATTTCTCGGCAATGTGCTCCCGGACGTTCTGCCCTTCCGGGGGCATGTCGGGGTTCAGTTCGAACGGGTGCCAGTGGATGTCGTGCGCGGTGCCCGTGGCGTCCAGCGCCTCCGCCAGCTGGCGGTAGCCGATGATGCACCAGGGACACATCACGTCGGACACGATATCGATGCGAAGTGGCTGGGTCATCTGGTCATCCTCTCGATCATGTCCGCGCGCGCCGCATATCGGCAGGCGCCTGTGCCCGACAATAGTCCATGCTGGCGACGGCGCGAAAGATGGCCGGTTCGACGCTTCGCCTTGCGACCCCTCTCCGGTACGCCGAGTTTCGCACGTCAGACCGCGACCACATCAGATCTGCGCTGACCCTACCCTGCCCCGCCCGTACACTGAGGCGCTGTTAGACGCCGGTTGCGGCAAGCTGCTATAGCGTTCATCCCGACACCGTTCCACACTGGGACACACGGTATGGCGCATCCGGGGAGGGAGACGCATGACCGCATCGAAGGCGCTTGACGAACCGGCGTTCGTCGAACGGCTGGCCAGAGCCTCGCGCCGACGCTTCGGCACGCGCGCCGACGTCGTGCCTGTTGGCGAACCAAGCATGGGCGGCATCAATCATACCGCCATCTTCGAGGTGACCGAAACCAACGGTGTGGCCCGACGGCTGGTGCTTCGCCGTGAGACCTACGAGGGGGTGGGAAATCCGTTCCTGCCGTCGCACAAGCAGTACCAGCTGCTGGAGCTGGCGCACGCACGTGGCCTGCCGGTACCGGAACCTGTCTTCGAACTGGATTCCGCGGATGACCTCGGCCGAGGGTTCGTCATGGGGTTCGTCGAGGGTGAGACCCTGCCACGACGGATCAACAGTGATCCGCAATTTGACGCAATCCGCCCGGGACTGGCGGCGCGCTGCGGTGAGCTGCTTGCGGCAATCCACGATTTCGGCCTCGGGGCCACCGGCTTCCTGGCCGATGTACCCGATACTGCTGACCCGCTGGCGGCGCAGCGCGAACGGCTGGACCTCTACCGGGAGCCGCATCCGGCGCTGGAACTCGGTCTGCGCTGGCTGGAGCTGAACCGCCCGATCGGCGGCGAGACGGTGTCACTGCACGGCGATTTCCGGAACGGAAACTTCATCGTCAACGAGACAGGAATCGTTGCCATCCTCGACTGGGAATGCAGCCATCACGGTCGCCCCTTGGAGGATCTCGGCTGGCTCTGCGTTCCGTCCTGGCGGTTCGGCAATCTGGCCCGGCCTGTCGGTGGCTTCGGCGCGCGCAAGGACCTCTATGCGGCCTACGAGGCCGCGAGCGGACGGAAGGTCGACGACGACGAAGTCCGCTACTGGGAGATCTTCGGCATGGTCCGCTGGGCCATCCTGAACGTCATGCAGGGCTTCGGCCACGTTCACGAGGGCCGTCGCTCCATGGTCTGGGCCGCCTGCGGTCGCAATGTCGCCATGGTCGAGCACGAACTGATGCAGGCACTGAGCGGGAGGGCTCCAGAATGAACCAGGATCAGCCAGCCGCTCATGATCTGGTCAGTACGGTGCGGGAATACCTGGAGGGTCTTGCCGGGACGCTGAGTGAGGAACATCGGTTCGATCTGCGGGTCGCGATCCACTTGCTCGGCATCGCCGAGCGGGAGATCCGTGACCGGCCGGACCTTGGTGACGAAGAACGTGTGGCGCTGCGGGGCCTGACGGGCGCCGGAGAGGACGAAGACGAAATCGATGCGCTCTGCCGGGCGCTGCGCGCTGGCGATCTGGATGATCGCTGGGACGCCGCGTTTGCGGCGGTGCTGCGCACCGTGGAACTGAAGATGGAGGTCGTGCGGCCCTCGGCGCTGAAACGACCCGAAAACCGAGAGGTCAGCCGATGAACTTCGAGTTTCCCGAGAAGGTGATGCAATTGAGTGCGCGGGTCAGCGCCTTCATGGACGAGCATGTCTATCCGCTGGAGCATGAATACGACCGTCACGTGGCCGAGGCAGGCGGATGGACCACGCCGCCTGTGCTGGACGATCTGAAGGAACGTGCCAAGGAGGCCGGACTCTGGAACCTGTTCATGCCTGACGCGCGTTACGGTGCCGGGCTGACCAACCTGGAATATGCGCCGCTTGCCGAGATCATGGGTCGCGTCGAATGGGCTTCCGAGGTCTTCAATTGCTCGGCCCCGGATTCGGGCAACATGGAGACGCTTGCCCGCTACGCCGACGATGACCAGAAGCGTGCATGGCTGGAGCCGCTGCTGGCTGGCGAAATCCGCTCCTGCTTCTCCATGACCGAGCCTGCAGTCGCTTCCTCGGACGCGACCAATATCGAATGCCGGATCACCCGTGACGGCGATGACTACGTCATCAACGGCCGAAAATGGTTCTCGTCGGGATTTGCCAATGAGCGCTGCAAGCTGGTGATCGTCATGGGGAAGACCGATCCGGATCACCCGGACCGCCACCGACAGCAGTCGATGGTTCTGGTACCGAGGGACACGCCCGGCCTGCGTCAGGAGCGTAACCCCACCACCTTCGGCTATTCCGGCGCGCCTGGCGGTCATCCTGAGATTGTGTTCGAGAATGTCCGCGTGCCTGTCTCGAACATGCTTCTGGGTGAAGGCCGGGGCTTCGAGATCGCGCAGGGCCGTCTGGGACCGGGTCGCATCCATCACTGCATGCGCTTCATCGGTTCTGCGCAGCGCGCGCTGGAACTGATGTGCAGGCGCGCCGAAAGCCGGACAGCCTTCGGCATGAAGCTTTCCGAACACGGTTCGTTGCGTGAGGATATCGCACGGTCTTTCTGTGAGATCGAGCAGGCGCGACTGCTGACGCTCAAGGCAGCCGACAAGATGGACCGCGAGGGCAACAAGGCTGCCCGCGACCTGATTGCCGCCGCCAAGATCGTTGTGCCGAAGATGGCGACCAAGGTCATAGATCGTGCCATGCAGGTGCACGGCGCCAAGGGCTTCACGGAGGATACTTTCCTGCCCAAGGCCTGGACCTGGGCGCGCTACATCCGCGTGGGTGACGGGCCCGACCAGGTCCACATGTCATCACTCGCCCGACAGTTGCTGAAGCGGTACGCCGGGTGAGGAACACCGGCAGCCTGCGTCCGCCTGGAACACGTGCGCTTTCCAGAACGCCCATCGCTTCCCTGAAACCCGCTCGGGGTTCCCCGACGCGGCTTTTCATCGGTGAGCCGCTGAAATCGCGGCAAGCATTGCGCATCCCGAAAGCCTGCCGCGCCCACATCTGATTTGCGCTGCCAATACCCGCCGGTATCCTGACCGGGGAGAAATCGCATTCGGGGAGGCAGGGAATGCGCGAGAAGACGATCACCGGTTACTGCAATCCATTCTCGGCAACGCCGGGCGAGACTGTCGGTTTCATGGTCTCGACCTACGCACCCGGCGACTACGAGGCCGAACTGGTAAGGGTGCGTGCCGGCGACGATTTCAGCGACGAGAGCGTGGGGGTGATCGAGGATGTGGTCCCGGCGGATTTCGCCGGTCGCTATCCTGGCCGGCATCAGCCGCTCCGGCCCGGCTCCTGTGGTGTGATCGGGGACGGCGACCGCATCGGCGCGCTTGGTGCCCTGACCGTTGCAGCCTGGATCTGGCCAACGCTGCCCGGTGGCCGGACGCAGACGATCATCGGCTGCTGGGACACGGACCGCCGGGCCGGGTTCCGCCTGCTGCTCGACGCCGACGGCGCGCTGGCGCTGGAAATCGGCGACGGCAAGGGCGGTACTGCAATCGCTTCCACCGGATCGCCCCTGGTCCAGCGCCAGTGGTATCGCGTTTCCGCCAGCTACGACGCGGAGACCGGTGAGATCTGCCTGAGCCAGCAGCCCGACGTCCTGTCGCCGGGCCAGAGCGTGGCCACTGGCGCTGCCGAGGTGCACGCGACGCTGGAACAGGGACTCCGACCGGACCCGGGCCATGCCCCGATCATGTTCGCCGCCAGCACCGGCGCCGAGGGTCCCACGGATCACTACAACGGAAAGATCGACCGGCCACGCATCGCTGCACGCGCCCTCGACCAGGCGGGTGTGGAGCAGTTGATGGCCGCCGGGCCTGACGAATCACTGGGCGGCGACCTGATCGGCTGCTGGGATTTCGGCTGCGACATTGTCACGGACCATGTCACCGACCTCGGCCCGGCGGGGCGGCATGGCAGGCTGGTCAACCTGCCGGCGCGGGCGTCAACCGGCTTCAACTGGACAGGTGAAGCCCATGACTGGCGGGAGAAGCCGGAGCACTATGGCGCCGTGCACTTTCACGACGACGACCTCTACGATGCGGGCTGGGAGCAGGATTTCACCTTCACCATCCCGGCGGAACTGCCCAGCGGGCTCTATGCGGTTCGTCTGCGCCACGGTGCCGATGTTGACCGCATTCCCTTCGTTGTCCGCCCGCCGCTCGGCAAGGCGACAGCACCGGCAGTGTTCCTGATGCCGACGGCATCCTATCTTGCCTACGCAAACTGCAAGCAGCGCCTGAAGGCCAACCCGCTGTTCGGTGACGGGCGACCGACGTGCGTCAATGACGCTTTCCTGAGCGCCCATCCGGAACTGGGCAGTTCGACCTACGATCTCCACAGCGACCGCTCCGGCATTCAGTACTCGTCCAGACTCAGGCCGGTGACCAATATGAAGCCCGCTGACAACTGCCCCTGGGGAATGCCGGCCGACTGCAACATCCTCGCCTGGCTCGACCATATCGGCGAGCCCTTCGACATCGTCACCGACGAGGATCTGCACCAGCATGGTTCGGCTCTGCTTGCGCCCTACCGCTGCGTGATCACAGGCTCGCATCCTGAGTATCACTCGACCGCAATGCTGGACGCGCTGGAGACCTTCACCGGCCAGGGTGGGCGGCTGATGTACATGGGCGGCAACGGCTTCTACTGGCGCGTCGCCTTCCGTGACGATCTGCCGGGCGTGCTGGAGGTGCGTCGCGCCGAGGACGGGACCCGCGCCTGGATCGCCGAACCCGGTGAGTACTATCACGCCTTCAACGGCGAGTATGGCGGCCTGTGGCGACGGCAGGGAAGGCCACCGAACCGGCTGGTGGGCGTCGGCTTTGCCGCCCAGGGTTTCGACCGGAGCAGCTATTACCGCCGCCGTCCGGAGGCCGACGATCCGCGCGCCGCCTTCATCATGGAAGGTGTCACTGAGGAGATCATCGGCGATTTCGGTACGATAGGCGGCGGCGCGGCAGGTGAGGAGATCGATCGCCACGACGTCCACCTCGGCTCGCCGCGTCACGCCCTGGTGGTCGCGACTTCCGAGGATCATGGAGAGCTGATGCTGCGCACCAAGGAGGAGTTCCTGTCGATCATTCCATGGTTCGACGACCCCAAGGTGCGCGCCGACCTCACCTTCTTCGAATGTCCCAACGGCGGTGCGGTGTTCTCCACCGGGTCGATCAGCTGGGCGGGAAGCCTGAGCCATGAGAACTGGGACAACAATGTGTCCCGGATCACCACGAACGTGCTGCGCCGCTTCATCGATCCGCAGCCCTTCGAACTGCCCGGCGAGACCGCCGCAGGAGGCCGCAAGTGAGTCAGCGCAGTTCCTTCTGGTTCGCCCATCCGTTCCGCGTCCGCTACGCCGAGATCGACGGTCAGGGCATCGTCTTCAACGCCCATTATCTAACCTACTACGACACCGCGATTACCGAGTATCTGCGCCACCTGGGCTATGACTACGAAGCTGAGGTCAAAGAGACCGGCGACGATTTCCACCTCGTCAAGTCGATCGTGGAATACAAGGCTCCGATCCGCTTCGACGAGGAAATCGAGGTCGGCGTCCGCGTGCCCCGCATCGGCAGTTCGTCGCTGATCTTCGAACTCGGCATCTTCGGCAAGGGCGAGGGCCAGCCCCGCGCCACAGGCGAGAACATCTGGGTCAACACGAACCAGTCGACCCACAGGCCGGTACCGGTTCCCGACCAGCTTGTCGAACTGATCCGCGGTCTGGAAGGCGCGGCGCTGGAGCTGGCACGACCTGGATGAGGGCGGGCGGCACCAGGGCCATCTCCCGTGGACCAAGGTGCCGAACCCTATTCGTTGTGTGGCTGGAATCTTCGATGGGTATGCGCAGCGGCGTGGCTGATGCCGGGCAGTCAATCCGGCGGCTTGTGCCCGGGATCAGCAACTTCCCCTGCGAACAGGGCGCTGGATGCATGTGACCGGTTCGGCGGGGTTTTGCGGATACCCCCCTTCCCCCGCAGTCCGGCCCCGCGACGGGACCGCCTCCGTTCAGGTCGTGTGCCAGTCCTGCAGGTCGGCCTTGCCGAAGGTTTCATAGGCTTCCACGACATCGATCTCCCTCGCGATGACGCCCTCGTCCGAGACCATTCGGGAGGGATGAAGCAGCCTGCGACCCAGCGGTCGCCCGTCAGCAGGATCGAACGTCGATTTCTCGAACCCTCGTGCATTGCAGTTGAAGATCAGGGCGGGAGCGTCCTTGCCTGCAGAGAACCAGTGGGCATTGCGCGCCCATTCGTGGGCCAGAAGACGGCTGCCGACGGGCAGTTGGCCGCTCGACAATGGTTTCAACAGAACATGATTGCCGTCGATCCGGCGCACACGCTCATACTCACGGCCCGAGATCCGTCCCTCCAGTATCACCTGCACCGAAGTCACATTGTGATGGTGATGCGGCGGATGCACCTCACCAGGCTGCAGGTGGATGATGCTGATGGTGATATCGCGTCCGCCGAAGTCCTTGCGCCAGATCGTGACATCCGCGCCCTTGCTCCGCGCCTGATCGGCGGCAGCGGCGACCGTCTGCTGAACGTCATCGCGTTCCAGCGCGGCAATCACGCCTCGCTGGAAACCGGCACCGTCGATTTTTCCCTCCTCGAAGTCCGATAGCAGCGGATCAAGCTGCGTGCGAAAGGGGCCATCGTGATCGACGTCCGGCCTTGCCTCACCCATGCGGCTGTTGTTGGGAACAGATGAGACGGTCATTGCAGGTCGGCCTCATAGCTTCTGAGGCCCTTGCGGATGTGTTCCCGCCGTTCCGCGCCGATCATGTCATCGCCGCTGCGGTAGATGTCGGCCACCCGCTTTGCCATATCAGAGATGGTCTGGCTGTCCTCACTGTTCGAACGCCTGACCCGCAGCACCGTATCGCCGCCATAGGTCGGTATCGGCGATGTGACCCTGTCGGTCGGCAGCATCGGATCCTCACCCTTGCCGTGGTTCTTGATCGCGTTCCTGAGCCGACGGCGGTAGAGGCTGACACCCCGGTCGGTGGCACCCAGCCGCTCACGCTTGTGCACCGTGCGCGGGCCCTGGCTCGACCAGGCCTCGTAGTCGCCGGGGTCGCGCTGCATCTCCTCGTACGACCGCTGGTCGGTCTGGCCATAGAAGTCGACGCTGTTATAGCCGCAGAGATCCTTCCGTCCCCGCCCGTGAGGATCGGTCTCCTCGTTGAAATGTCGCCAGGCGATGGTGATGGAGTTCTCGTCATCCACAGGCACCACCCACCGGGTCAGCCCCGTCCGCACGAAGTAGGTCGACTTGTCGCCATCGACATGCATCCCCCCGTTCTGGGAGAAGTTCGGCAGCATGTGGTCGTGAATGCGGAACCAGAGGAAATCCTCCACCCGACGCGTGGAGGTATAGAAGATGCCGTTGCCCGCCGCCCGCTCGTGATAGTCGACGGTCGGCAGGTTCACCAGATTGGCCTGGAACTGCACCCGGTTCATCAGCGAATGCAGGAAGGACACATGATAGGGATCGATGCCGTTCTCGAACATCTGCACCCAGTTCGCGGGTGATGGCACCAGATAGGGCACCATCTCGTCATCCGGCAGATCCATGGTGTCGAAGTAGGGGAACGCGGGCATCAGCTCGGGCGGTCCCATGTAGGCGAAGATCATGCCCTTGAACTCGACGACCGGATAGGCGCCGTGGCACGTCCGCCCCGCAATCTTGCTGGTGGCCGGTTCGCCGGGGGTTTCCAGGATCGTTCCGTCGGTCCCGAACAGCCAGCCATGGTAGCAGCAGCGCAGCCCCCGATCCGTCACGATGCCATACTCCAGCGAGGCATTGCGGTGACTGCAGAGCAGGTGCAGCAGGCCATATTCGCCGGTCTTGCCACGGAACAGGACCAGGTCCTCGCCCAGCCGCCGGATACGCAGCGGCAGTTCACCGACCATCGACGCCATGGCGATCGGATGCCAGTAGCGGCGCAGGTATTCGCCACACGGCTCGCCGGGGCCGACCTTCGTAAGCTCGTCATCAGGCGCCAGCGATTGCAGGTTGTTGCGTTCATAGCCCTTGAAAGCGCCGGTTGGCAGTTCGGGTATCGAAGTCATGCGATTTTCCTGTGGTCTTGTGCCATGGTGCAGTGCACCATGATCGTCTGAACCGGAGGTGGTCCAATGCGGGATGAGGCTGGCAGAGAGCCGTCGGCAGGTGCGAACTGGCTGGCGGCAGACATGCAGGGAGTAACCATCACGCCCGGAGAACTGACCGGTGTCGAACGGACAGCCCTTCGGTTGAATGAGGTGACGCGCGACTTTGCGGACGCGGAACCCTTCATCTGCGACCCGTTTGCCTTCGGCGCCGCGCTGCGCCAGGCATCGGACGGCTCGTGATGGGCGAGGTTGCACAGCTCTCCGAGAAGATGGTCCGGGGTGAGGCCACAAGCGTGGCGCTTGCCGAGGAGCGGCTTGCCGGCATCGCCGGGACTGCGGTCAACCTCAACTGCTTCATTCATGTCGCTGCGGAGAGCGCCCTGACAGCCGCCGGAAATGCCGACCGTGAGCGTGGCGCGGGACGCACGCGCGGTCCCCTGCACGGCATTCCCATGGCCTGGAAGGATGTGCTGGTCACGGCGGAGCGGCGACCGACCGGCGGCGCGATTCCGTCGCAGGAATCCGGGGGACCGCAATCGACCATCGCGGACCGCCTGCTCGCGGCGGGCGCGGTCCCGCTGGGGGCGCTCAACATGGATGAATTCGCAGCCGGCGGAACCGGGGCCAACGCGCACTTCGGGCGCTGCACCAACCCCTGGGACACGCGCCGCATCACCGGCGGTTCGTCCGGCGGATCCGCCGCTGCGGTCGCCGCCGGGCTGGTGCCTTTCTCCATCGGGTCCGACGCGGGAGGATCGACCCGCCTGCCCGCTGCCATGTGCAGCGTCACGGGCCTGAAGCCGACCTATGGACGGATCAGCCGCAGCGGTGCGCTCGCCAGAAGCTGGTCCATGGACTGTCTTGGCCCCGTGGCCCGCTCCGCAGAAGATTGCGCCACGGTGTTCCAGGTGATCGCCGGACCTGACCCGGCGGACCCGACCACGCTCGGCGCGCCCGCTGTCGCGCCCTTGCCACAGACGCTGGACGGCGTCCGGGTCGGCGTTGCGCTGTCCGACGCGGACGAAGGCATCGCGGACTGGACGCGCCAGGCACTCACGGAAGCGGTGGCGGTGTTCGCGGACCTCGGCTTCGCGCCGTTTCCGGTAGAGTTGCAGCATGTGGCTGCCTGCAACGACCTGCAGCAGATACTCGTCAAATGCGAGGCCGCGACAATGCACGGCAGACGTCTGCGCGAAGCCCCGGAAACCATCGGGATCGAGGCGCGCAGCGTCATTCGCGAAGGGCTTCTGATCCCGGCGACACGCTACATCGAGGCGCTTTCCCTGCGTCAGCCGATGCTTGAGCGTTTCGTGTCGGCGGCCTTCGCCAGCGCCGATGTCATCCTGGCGCCGGTCTATCCCGATGAGGCGCCGGAGGCGGATGCCGGGGACCGCGATCCCCGTTCGATCGAGGCCGCCTTCACCGCCTCCGCGCGACATACCCGCTACGCCAATTATCTCGGATTGCCCGCACTGAGCGTGCCCGCGGGCTTCGGCCCGAACGGCATGCCGCTGGCGTTCCAGCTGATCGGACGTCCGTTCTCGGAGAGCCTGCTGCTGGCCACCGCCATGCGGTTCCAGAGCGTCACATCCTTCCATCTGCGACGGCCGCCGGTCCATCTTCAGACCGCATAGTCCGGGCAGACATCCTTCGCGAGCTTCGTCAGAGCGGTCCAGTCGCGTCCATTCTCATCGACGGGGCCGCGCGCAGCCATCTGGCCGGCGGCATGTGCGACGGTCTTCTCGTCGGGCCAGACAAGGTGCTCGATACCGCCGACGCTCATGGCCGCGACCTGCGCCCGGCAGGCCATTTCGAGATAGTGATGCCGGAAGAATGCCTCCGCGACCGTGCGGCCGGTGACGAGCACACCATGATTGCGCAGGATCATCACGTCGTTCCCGGCCAGGTCACGCACCAGCAGGCGCCGCATCTCCGGCTCGAACTCGAACCCGTGAAAGTCGTGGTAGCTCAGCTTGTCGTGAAAGATCAGCGCATGCTGCGACAGAGGCAGCAGACCGCATTTCTGCGCGCCGATGGCCATGTTGGCCGGACTGTGCGTGTGAAACACCGCATTCACGTCGGGACGCGCATCCAGGATACCACCGTGAATGACCAGTCCGCCCGGGCTGACCCGCCCTGCGGGAGAGCTCGGGTCATCACCATGAAAACCGGAACTCAGCAGGCTGGAGGCGGTCACCTGCTCGAACATCTCGTCTTCGCGCTTGATCAGGAAATGGTCGGGCCGATCCGGAATCCGCACTGACAGGTGGTTGTAGGTCAGGTCATCGAAACCGGATCGCTGGATCATGCGGTGGGCCAGCGCGAGGTGCTGGCGCTGCCGCCATTCCGCGGCGGTGAACCGGGCGTCCTGCCCGGAGTCTTTCGTGCTTGCTTGCATTCTGTCAGTCCTCCAGCAGAAAGCCGCTTTCCGGTTGCCAGACAACGCCCACCTCGGCGCCGGCCGTCAGTCCGGCGACAGCGCTCGGGTGCATGTCCACGACGAATGTCTGCGCCATGCCGATGCCCACCTCGATCTTGATGACGTTGCCGACGAACCGGGTCGACATGATCTGACCATCCAGCCGGTTGGCACCGTTGACGGCGGTTTCCTTGGGCACGATCGTCAGTTGCTCGGGGCGGACACCAAGTACCGCCGAACCCGTGGGCACCCGCCGCTCCGCAGGCATGACCACCTTGATCTCGCTGCCATTGAAGCCTGCAACCGCATGATCGGAACGCTGCTCCGCGCCGGTTACGGGCAACAGGTTGATCTGGCCGATGAAGTCCGCAACGAACTTGGTCTTCGGCGTGTCGTAGAGTTCCTCCGCCGACCCGATCTGTTCCAGCACGCCCTCGTTCATGACCGCGATGCGGTCGGACATGTTCATGGCTTCGATCTGGTCATGCGTGACGTAGATTGTCGTGATACCGAGGCTCTTCTGGATATTGCGCAGCTCGATCTGCATCGATTCCCGCAACTTCAGGTCCAGCGCGCCCAGCGGCTCGTCCATCAGCAGCACCCGTGGCGTATGTGCCACCGCGCGGGCGACAGCGACCCGCTGCTGCTGGCCGCCGCTCAGTTCCGTCGGATAGCGGTCCTTCACCCCTGGCAACTCGACCAGCTGCAGCAGGTCCCAGACCCGTGTCTTGATCTCGCCCGCTGACGCACCGCGTTCCTTCAGGGCAAAACCGATGTTTTCTTCGATCGTCATGTGCGGGAACAGGGCATAGTCCTGAAAGACCATGCCGATGCCGCGCTTCTGCGGCGGTTTCCCCGTCACGTCCTCGTCGCCGATATAGACAGACCCTTCTGTCGGTTGGATGAAGCCGGCCACCAGTCGGAGGGTGGTGGTCTTGCCACATCCGGACGGGCCGAGAAGCGTCAGGAACTCACCCTCCCGAATATCAAGATCCAGAGGCTGCAGCGCCGTGAAGTTGCCATAGCGCTTTACGGCCTTGCGGAAAGTAACCTTGGACATCTGCAGTACTGCTCCTGATGTTCGAGAGGGTGAGGAGTCTGATCGTGATGGTGCGCCCTACTGGGTGGACACCATCCGATTCCACTGGTCGATCCAGTCGCTGGTATCGACCTTGGAGTAATCGACGCGCAGGGCCTTCGCGATCATTGCAGGATCGAGTTCCAGCATCTCGGACAGCACCGGATCTTCGCCAAGCCTGGCGATCACTTCCTGGTTGACCGGCATGACGCCGTTCTTGGTGGCCGCCCGGTACTGGAAGTCGCTGCCGACATACTCGTTGATGAACCAGACAGCGGCTTCCTTGTGCTCACTGGACTTCATGACGCCGAGCCAGCCTTCCTTGGCAACACCCTTGATCTTGTCGTTGATCACGGGATGCACGCTGGTCACCGGATAACCGGCATTCTTGGCGCGCACGCACCAGCCGGCATGGACCACGGCGGCATAGATGTCGCCGCTGCCGAACTGCGTGATGGTCTCGCCGCCGCGCGACCAGAACTTCAGCGCCTTCAGGCTCTTGATGAGTTCGATGCCGGGTTCGACATTGACCTCGTCACCACCCGCCGCATAGGCGAAGCCGCCAAAGTTGGCCAGACCGCCGCCCGACGTGATGTCCGGGATGGAGATACGGCCTTCCAGCGCGGGGATCGCCAGATCCGAATAGGTGGTCGGCCGCGCGACACCAAGCTCCGCGAACTTGTCCTTGTCGTAACAGATGGTTTCCTGCGTATTCCAGGACGCGACCATCATGTCGTTGTACTGGAAGTCGGCCAGGTACTTGGTGTTGGGGACCTTCGACAGGTCGATCTTGGCAAGGAAGTCCGTTGCCGCGAAGTCAGGGACCTGCGCGTCCAGGATCTCCATCACGTCGAACGGCGCCCGTCCGCGCCCGGCGATCAGTTTCGCGAGGTTTGCCTGCGGGCTGCCGGTCACATATTCGATCTTGCCGCCCAGGGCCTCGAACTTCGGGGTGATGGTCGCGTCGAGGCTTTCCTTCCACGATCCGCCAAAGGTGGCGACCCGCAGTGTCACACCGTCGAACTTGCCGTCCGCCGCGGCGGGCAGCGCCAGTGCGCTCACGATACCGGCAACCGCCAGTCCCGTCGTCAGCCGTGTCATCGATTTCATGCTCATTGTCTGGTTCCTTCTTATCCGGTGGGGACAGGGGCGCTGCGGCACCGGGACCGGCACCGCAGCGCGGGCAGTCAGTTCGTCACGATGGCCCGGGTCCACTGATCGACCCAGTCACTGATGTTGACCTGCGAGTAGTCGATGCGGAGCTGCTTCCCGAGCTTCGCGGGATCGAGTTCAAGCATCTGCTTGAGCACGGGATCGGAACCCAGCTTCGCGACAACTTCCTTGTTGGTCGGGAAGACGCCCGTCTGCGTGGCAAGGGTGAACTGATTGTCGATGCCAACGAACTCGTTCACGTACCAGAGCGCCGCATCGTAGTTCTTGGATGACTTCATGATCCCGAGGCGGCCGTACTTCTGCACCCCGACAATGTCGTCCTTGATGACCGGATGAACGGTCTGCACGGGACTGCCGGCATTCTTGGCACGCACGCACCAGCCTGCGTGAACCACGGCGGCATAGATGTCGCCGGTCTGGAACTGGGTCACGGTCTCACCGCCGCGCGACCAGAACTTCAGCACGTTCATGTCCTGGATCAGGTCGATGCCGGGCTTGACGTTCTTCAGGTCACCACCCGCCGCGATACTGATTGCCGCGAAGTTGGCAAGGCCACCGCCGGAGGTGATGTCGGGGATCGAGATCCGGCCCTTCAGTTCCGGGGTCACCAGATCGCGATAGGTTGTCGGCGCAGGCAGACCCAGTTCGGCGTACTTCTCGGTGTTGTAGCAGATGGTTTCCTGCGTCAGCCAGGACGCCATGCCCATCTCGTTGTACGACCAGGATTCCAGGTACTTGGTGTTCGGCACCTTCGAGAGGTCGATCTTCGCCAGATAGTCGGTCTGGGCGAAGTCGGGAAGCTGCGCGTCCAGGATCTCCATCACGTCGAACGGGGCGCGTCCGCGCGCTGCAATCAGCTTGGCGAAGTTCGCCTGCGGACTGCCGGTGACAAATTCGATCTTGCCGCCCAGCGCCTCGAACTTCGGGACGATCGATTGCTCGATCGCGGCCTTGTTGGAGCCACCCCATGTCGCGATGCGCAGCGTGACCCCATCGAACTTGCCATCCGCCATGGCCATGGGACTGAGAGCGATTGAAGCTGTCAGCGCCGAAAGCACCGTCAGTGTCCTTGCAATTCCGTGTCTCACCACTTGGTCTCCTCTGTTGCTATCCCTTTCGGGAAGGGGCCTCCCAATTTCGGCACGGGGATCTATCGTCCCTTTCCTGTGCCGCCGATCTTCAGAAGTGCGTCCAGTCCGACGACCCGCTGCACCACGATCATCACGACCAGGCAGAACAGGATGACGAGCGTGCCGGAGGCCAGGATCGACGGATCGAAGTCGTTCTCCAGCGCCGAGAACAGCTCGACCGGATAGGTCACGTAGCCTGGTGCGGTAAGGAAGATGGACAGCGGAACGTCGCCGAACGACACCATGAAGGCGTAGAGCGCGCCCGCGTAGACACCGGGCATGATGACGGGCAGCGTGACCCGCCTGAAGGTACGCCAGGGGCTGGCGCCAAGGCTCAGGGCGGCCTCTTCCAGACGGTGATCGAACCGCTGCAGCACAGCCACGACCGTGCCGACGACATAGGGGATGGCAATGAAGATGTGGCCGATGGCCAGACCGATGAAGCTGCCCTGCGCGAAGAAGCCGGTGGCGTCGCCGACCAGATAGTACATCTGCAGGAAGGCGATGCCGCTGACCACGGCGGGGATCTGCAGCGGCGACCGGAAGACGACCCCGATCAGCGTCTTGCCGGGCAGGTTGGAGCGTACAAGGCCCAGGGCTGCCGGCACGCCGATGATGACGGCAGAGAGTGATGCAAGGCTGGCCAGGGCAAAGCTCAGCCCCAGAGCCTCGAACTGCTGCATCGGGATCTCGAAATACCATTCGATCGATGGCGATGCGGGCGGGAACTCGATCGCCGCATACTCGCCACCGCCATTGAAGGAGGCACCGATGACCACGATCAGCGGCGCATGCAGGAAGACATAGGCCAGCACCACCATGACCCACTTGAGCCAGAAATTGACGGCCTGGCGGCTGCGCCAGCGCATTGCCTTTCCGGCGGCCACCGCACGTGTGTCCGGTGTCGCGCGCACCGCGTCTGCGGCGATCAGACCATCCTCACGGGCGCTCATGCCAGCACCCCGCGTGCGAAGTGCATCCGGCGTATCAGAATGATCGACAGCACGTTGATCAGGATGACCGCGACCAGCAGTACGGCGGCGAGCGTCCCGGCCATCGAATATTTCACTTCCATCATGATCGTGCGCTGGATCAGGACCGGCAGCGTGAAGACCTTGCCCCCGCCCAGCAGCGCGGCCGATGTGAAGGCCCCCATGCACATGTTGAAGACCATCAGCCCGCCCGCGACCAGCCCCGGCATCGCCAGCGGCAGGATCACGCGACGGAACATCCGGGGGCGGCTCGCCCCATGGATCTCGGCAGCCTCCTCCAGCGATGTCGGGATCGTCTGCACGACGCTGTAGAGCGTCAGCACACCGAACCCCAGCGTGAAGTACATCAGCCCGATGACGACACCTTCCTGGGTGCCGATGATCGAATAGGGTTCGGTCGTGATCCCGGTCGACATCAGGAACTGGTTCAGCCAGCCGTCCGCCGAGAAGATGATGATGATCCCGAAGACCTTGATCACGATGGTGATGAAGGTCGACACGACGATGCCCGACAGCAGGATCATGCCCCAGCTCGAGCGCATCCGGGCGATCACGTAGGCAACCGGGAAGCTGAACACCAGCGTGCAGATGGTGGCGAGCGCCGAGACCTTGACCGTGATCCAGAGGGTCGTGAGATAGAAGCCGTCGGTGAAAACCCGGACGTAGTTCACGAGGTCGAGGGTATCGCCCGTCCTGCCCAGCCCCAGATCCTTGTAGAAGCTGCCTTCCAGAAACAGTGTCTGGGAGACGGACAAAAGGATGAAGGTGAACAGGAAGGAAGGAATCAGAAGCAGATCCCAGCGAACGGTCACGCGCGTGTCTCCGTCAGCAGTTCAGGCTTGCGCTCGGGGGAAGGTCGTTCGATCTCGTTCAGCAGGGGCGCACCAGTGCTGAAGCGTTTCGCGTTCTCGAGGATCAGCTCCGCGAGCGTGGCCAGCCGGCGGGGATCACCGAAGCCGCCGACATGCGGCGTCAGGATGACATTGTCGAAGGACCAGAGCGGGCTGTCGGAGGGCAATGGCTCGACCTCGAAGACATCCAGTCCGGCCCCGCCGAGCCGCTTCTGCGAGAGCGCATCGATCAGGGCTTTCTCGTCAACGACGCCGCCCCGGGAGATGTTGACCAGCAAGGCCGTCGGCCTCATCCGGTCGAGGAAGGCGGCATCGATCAGCCGCTCGGTTGCGGCATTCAGCGGTACCGCAGGCACCACGATGTCCACATCGTCAAGCTGGCCGAGAAGTCCCGCCATGTCGGTGACCACGCGGGCCTGCTGGCGCACCCCGGGTGCGACGGTCTCAGGGTCGCGGACAACGGCAATGATGTCCGCGCCGAACGCTGCGATCCGGGTGGCGATGGCCTGCCCGATGGCGCCCATTCCGATGATCGCAACCCGGGTCCCCTCCAGGACCGTCACGGATTCGCGGATCCTCTCCCGGTCCCAATGGCCCTCGGCCTTCTGTGCTTCCGCCAGTGGCAGCCGACGCAGCAGACCCAGGATCAGTGCCAGCGCATGTTCGGCAACCGTCCCGGCCCAGAGCGCGCCTGCCGTGGAGATCCGGACACCATCCGGAATGCCGAAGTGAAGCAACCGGTCATAGCCGGTCGATCCCGCCTGCACCCAGGCCAGGTCCCGTGACCGGTCGAAGCATTCGGCCAGACGGTCATTGTAGGACCCGCTGTAGAGCGCGGCGGCTGTCGCGCCGGGCAACTGCCGCGCAAAGGTGCCCTCGTCACCCGCCAGGACAAGGTCGATGTCCGATGCACCGGCGAAGGCGGATGTCAGTTCCGGCTGCATGTCGGGCAGGAAGGCGACCAGTCTCATCTGTCACCTCCACTGCGGGAGGGTGCGGGATATTCCGTCATCCAGTGCCGGGCGATGTCGATCCGGCGGGTGATCCACAAGTCATCGCGCGCCGCCATCTCGTCGAGGAACGATGCCAGAGCCCGCGCCCGTGCAGGATGGCCGATGACGCGGGCGTGCAGTCCGACGGACATCATCTTCGGATGGGTTGCCCCCTCCTCCACCAGCATCTCCACACTGTCGCGCAGGAATGTCGTGAACTGTTCGCCGATGGACATGCCGCCGCGGACGAACTTGGTATCGTTCGTGGTCAGCGAATAGGGAACCACCAGATGGGATGCCCCCTGAACCTGCTTCCAGAACGGCAGTTCGTCCGCATAGGAATCACTGTCATAGGTGAAGCCACCATGTTCGACGATCAGCCGCCGGGTGTTCAGTCCCGGTGAGTAGCGGCAGTACCAGCCGCCGGGTGCCGTGCCCGTCAGCCGCTCGATGATCGTGTAGGCCTCGGCGATCTGGTGGCGCTCTTCCGCCTCATCCAGGTCGGTGTGCTTGATCCAGCGCAATCCGTGCGCGCAGATGTCATAGCCCCCGTCCACGATGGCATCGACCACCGCCGGATTGCGTTCCATCGCCCGCGCACAGGCGAAGACGGTCAACGGCAAGCCCCGTTCGCGGAAGAGCCTGAGCAGCCGCCAGACGCCGACGCGGGCGCCATATTCGAACATGGATTCCGCCGCGAGGTCGCGACCGGACACACCGGAGGCGGCGGTACCAAGCTCGGTCAGACCCGAGTCGGACACGCCGTCCCCGTCCAGGTGGCTGGGTTCCGAGCCTTCCTCGTAGTTCAGGACGAAATTGAGTGCCAGACGCGCACCGCCGGGCCATCTGGGGTCCGGTGGGGTCGGGCCGTAGCCGACGAGATCGCGATCCAGTTCTACAGGCATGCGCGCACCAGCCCATTGATCGAAGCCGCGTCTTCCAGATGATCGATCGCCTCGATGATGGCGTTCTGTCTGCCCCGGTCATGGCGCGCCGCGCCAAGCCGGAACTTGCCGATCATTTCCGACGACGGCATCGGATTGGTCCGGCTGCCGCGATTGACCGGCTCGACATGGCGATGCACGACCCCGTCAGACATCGTGACCTCCAGCACCCCCCGGAACCCGGCAGGTGCCTTGACGGTGTCGGTCGCGTAGGTGAAGCGCTCCGCCAGTGACAGGACAGTCCGGTCGCCGATCACCTCTTCCGAGTAGTCATCCGGCCCAAGCGCACCACGATGCAGCGCGACGGAGACCGCGTATGGCAGGCTGGCGCGCGCGTGGGTCGGTGTCAGCGGAACGCGCTTGGCATCCATGGGTTCGCAGATCAGGGGCTGGTATGTCGTCCCGACCAGCGCCCGGATTGCCGTGACATCGGCTGTGCCGCCTTCGATCTTGCCATGGATCGCCAGTGCCGCATCGACGAACGGATGGATCGCATGGGCACAGGGATACGGCTTGAACGAACAGTCCAGCATCGTCCAGCGCGTGCCCAGTCCGTCAGTCACCGTGTCCAGATCGAACGGGTAATCCGCGTCCTGGACGTGCGAGCGGTAGAGACCGAAACGGCCTTCCAGGATGGATGCAGGACCCGTGAAACCGGCCTTCGCCAGGCTTGCTGCGGCCATGCCGGCATGGCAGGCCCAGCCCGGGTGCAGCGTCTTGGACCATGTGCCGTCGGCGAAGGCTTCCATCAGTCCCGCGGCCTGGCTGCCCGCGATGCCTGCCGCATGAACGGCCTGAGCGGCCGTGCCGCCGGTCAGGACCGTGGCCGTGATCGCAACCGCAAGCGTGCCGACCACACTGGTCGGGTGAAACCCGTGCCGGTGAAAGCCGCCCGGCGCACCGGATCCGATCCGGCAGTTGATCTCGTTGCCGATCGCGATTGCGTGCAGGACCTCCAGCCCCGTCAGTTTCCGCGCCTGCCCCAACGCCAGCGCCATGGGCACGATGGCCGCACTGGGGTGAACAACGGAAAGGTCGTGCGTGTCATCGAAATCGGCGGCATGGGCCAGCGTGCCGTCGATCAGTGCCGCCAGCCCTGCGGGCAGACAGTCGCCGGTTCCGAGGGAGAACGCGTCCGAGCCGCTCCCCATCTCCAGCGCTGCAGTACGCACGGCGCGACCGATGGGCGTGTCCGCCGCTCCCAGGATCAGGCCCAGGGTGTCCAGCAGCCGCAGCTTGGTATCCGCCAGCACCTCGTGCGGCAGGTCCTCGGCGCGGCTTTGCGCGCACCATTCCGACAGTTGCGTCGTCAGGCCCAGCGGCGCGGTCGCGGCATCCGGTGTCATGTTGCGGGCTTCAGACAACACGCTTCACCAGTTTCTCGCGCATATGTTCGCCAGCCATGATCGGCGGATAGGCAGCGGGGTGACTTGCGGTGACACAGCCGGGCAATGCCTCGACCATGCTGTCGTAGTTGGGGTGCAGGAAGTAGGCCATGGACTGACGGTCCGGCTGCGTGCCATCGACAGTGGGTGGATTGGCCACGCGATGCAGCGTCGAACGCCACTGGTCGTTGGTCCAGCGGGCCATCATGTCGCCGATATTGACGACCAGCGTCCCCGGTATGTCCGGCACATCATACCAGTCGCCATCGTCGCCCTGGACCTGCAGACCGCCGACCGTTTCCGACCGCAGGAGCAGGGTCAGACTGCCGAAATCGGTGTGCATTCCGGTGCGGAGCTGTCCCTCCTCGGGGGCTGTCTGAAGTGCCGGATAGAGATTTGTCGTCCCGGTGCTGAAATGCCGGTCGATCCGACTGGCGAAATAGTCTTCCGGCAGGCCCAAGCCCAGTGCGAAGGCGGTCATGAGGTCGCTGCCCAGCCGTTCGAAGGCCCGGTAGAGCTCTGTCATCGTCTCGCGAAAGCCATCCGGCGCTTCCGGCCAGATATTGGTCGCGTAGAACCTTTCGGCATCCGGATAGGCCGCCACCAGATCACTGTGGTCCTCGGGCGGGCCCATGAAGAACTGCTCCCGCAGGTCCGGCGGGGTGTCGATCCCCAGCGTGGCCGCCAGCCGCTTGGAGGCAAATGCCTGATACCCTCTGGGAATCGTCTTGTCGGGCGGCGCGGCCTGCATCTTCGTGTCGGTGCTCTGGGCGAAGAACGTGCGCGATATGGCAAATGCCCGGTCAATCAGTTCCTGCGGAATTCCGTGGCCGCCAATCACCAGAAAACCGATCGACCGGCAGGCGCGGTCGATCTCGTCGGCAGTGCGCCGCCGCGCAATCTCACCGCCTTCGCGGAAGGGGGCGAAATCGATGACGGGGACGATGTCCTCATCCATGGTGGTCTGCGTCAGCCGGATCATGCAGCGTCCTTCCCGGCGGCCTGAATGGCGCGCCAGACTGCGTATGGTGTTGCGGGCATGTCGATGTGGGTGACACCCAGCGGTGCCAGCGCGTCCATGATCGCGATCATGATGGCCGGCGGCGCACAGATGGCACCAGCCTCGCCGCAGCCCTTCAGGCCCAGCGGGTTGTTCAGGCAGGGCGTCGGCGACCTGGACAGCACCATCTCGGGAAAATCGGCAGCGCGCGGCATGGTGTAGTCAAGGAACGTGCCCGTCATGAGCTGCCCGCTGTCAGGGTCGTGGATGACCTGTTCCATCAGCGCCTGCCCGGCCCCCTGCCCCACACCGCCATGCACCTGGCCATCGACCAGCATCGGATTGATCTCGTTGCCGAAGTCATCGACTGCCGCATATCCGGCCAGACGGACGGTGCCCGTTTCGGGATCGATCTCGACCTCGGCGGTATGCATGCCGTTCGGATAGGTCGGCTCTACCGGCTGGAAAGCGCCATCGGAGGACGGATCACACGCGATCCCCCCAGGCAGGCGGTCCGCATGGGCCAGCCGCGCCAGTTCCGTGATCGCGACGCTGCGATCCGTTCCACTGATGGTGAAAGCGCCCTTCCCGAATGCGATGTCCGCTTCCGCGCACTCCAGCACTGCTGCCGCGACCGGGGTCAGCTTCTCGACCAGCGTATCGACCGCCCGGTGCAGTGCCGAACCGCCCACCGCCAGCGACCGCGACCCGAACGTCCCGACACCCCGGGAGACCTGATCGGTATCGCCCTGATGAAACCTGATCCTGGAAGGATCAAGCGCCAGGCGCTGCGATACCAGCTGCACATGTGCGGTGGCATGGCCCTGTCCCGCTGTCATGCTGCCGACCATCACGTCAGCGCCACCGGAATCATCCAGTTCGATACGCGCGCCTTCCTCCGCACCGCCAGCGGCGCGCTCGACATAGGCTGCGGCGCCAAACCCGCGCAGCAGGCCCCTTGCTTCGCTTTCCGACTTCCGTGACGGGAACCCGTCAAATCCCGAGACCTGTTCCGCAGCCGACAGCACCGCGTCGAAATCACCTGAGTCATAGGTCGCGCCCATCACCGTCCGGAACGGGATCGCGCTCGTCGGGATCAGGTTGCGGCGCCTGAGTTCGAAACCCGAAAGCCCGATCTGCCTTGCCGCCTTGCCGATCAGACATTCCAGCGCATAGATCGCCTCGGGACGGCCGGCACCGCGGTAGGCATCCACCGGCGTCGTATGCGTGAAGTAGCCAGCCGAGCGGATATCGACGGTGGGGATCGTGTAGACCCCGCCGAGTGCGGCCAGACCGACATTGGCCGGCACAGCACCGAACAGGGACTGATAGGCACCCAGGTTGGCCTTCACGTTGGCCCGCAGTCCCAGGAACCGGCCCTCCTGATCCAGCGCCAGTTCCAGGTTCCAGATCATGTCGCGACCGGCGGCATCCGACTGGAAGCTCTCGTTGCGGCTGGCGACCCATTTCACCGGTGCATTCAGACGTCGTGCAGCCCAGAGCACCAGGGCCTGCTCCCGGTAGATCGGCGCCTTGGTTCCGAACCCGCCACCCGTATCCGGGGTGATGACCCGGAGTTCATCGGGCGGAATTCCGAACATGTCGCGTGCCAGCACGTCGCGCGTCAGATGCGGCGCCTGCGTGCCCGTTGTGACGGCGTATCTGCCCGACACGGGGAAAGCGATCGCGCTGCGTGTCTCCATGGGGGCAGCCGCAACCCGCTGATTGACCAGACGGATGGTGACCCTGTGCGCGGCCTTCTCGAACGCGGCATCGGTCTCGGCCGTGTCGCCATGGTGCAGGCTGTAACCGGGCTCGGCAGCCTCATCCATCGGAGAGAGCGCGAACGGCAGGGCGTCATACTCGACGTCGATCAGGTCCAGGGCGGCCTGGGCCGTCGCAAGGTCCTCGGCGACGATCAGGCCGATCGGCTCCCCGACATATCGAACGGTCTCGTGCGGCAGGATGCGGACATCCGGCCCATCGACGGCCAGCGGCACACCCTTCAAAGTCGGAACATTGTTGGGCGGGATCGTTCCGAGATCATCGGCCAGCGCGTCCTTGCCGGTGAGGATCGCGGCGACTCCGTCAAGTTCGCATGCGGCTGAAACATCGAACCGGGTGATCCTGCCATGCGGGCAATCGGACCGGATCACCAGTGCAACAAGCGCTCCGGTATGATCCAGATCTTCGAGGTAGGCGCCCCTGCCGCGCAGGAAGCGTTCGTCTTCAAGGCGGCGCGGCGCGCCACCAAACCGAAAATCCGACGAAGGTGCATGCTCATACCCCATCAGAACGGCCGGTCCCCCTGCGTCTGGGTCCGGAACATCAGGCGGATCTCGCTGGAGTCGTCGTAGCTCGTCGCGCAATGCATCAGGCAGCGATTGTCCCAGACCGCCAGGTCCCCCTGCTGCCAGGCGTGCCTGTAGACGAAACGCGCGTCCTCGATATGGGCGAACAGGAAGGTGAGCAGTTCGGCGCTCTCCTCATCACTGACCCCGAGAATGCGGGTCACGGAGTCCGGATCGACGAACAGCGACTTGCGACCGGTTTCAGGATGGGTCCGGACCACCGGATGAGTGACGTCCGGATTGTCGGCCTTCTCCTGAGCACTCAGTTTCCGTGCACGTATGTAATTGCGCTCGTAGCTGGCGACAAAGCTGTGAACCGCCTTCAAAGGCAGCAGTCGCGCCTGCATCTCCTCGGACAGCGCCTCGAAGGCCGCATACATGTCGGAGAAGAGCGTATCGCCCCCGGTCCTGGCAGGCGTCTCGACACCGTAGAGCAGCGTTGCCAGCATCGGCTGTTCACGGAATATCTGATCGGAATGCCAGTAGATGCCATTGTTGGGCGCACCAAGCGGCTTGCCGTCCACCGTATTGTTGGACAGCCGCATGATCTGCGGAAAGTCCGCATCAAGGTACTCGCCAACATGATGCACGACGGGTTCGCCAAACAGGTGACTGACCTGTACCAGCGCCGCCTCGTGCAGTTTCTGCTGCGGAAAGACGATCAGCCTGTGCTCAAGGAAGGCTTCACGGATCACGCCTGCCGCTTCGGCGGAAGGCATCTGCGAGAGGTCGATCTGGTCGACGACACAGCCGAGCGGGGCATCGATCGGCGTGACCCTCGGAAGCTTGCCTGCGCCCGCATGAGCTGCGGCCGGAGCCGGTTCGCTGGTGGCGGATAGGGTCAACGTGGAGCCTCCTGAAGCTGGGTCGGTCAGCCCTTCGGCGGGGCTTTCCTTGCCTCAAATGCTCCGTTGCCATGCCGCACTGCACAAATTCATTTTTCATATCGGGGCATAGAGACGAGCTATGCGCCCGGCCACGTCGTGGAGTGGCGCAGAAAGGGAAGGAGGCGGGACGCCGGGGCCCCGCCTCCTGTGATTTGCGGATCTGACTGCTGGATGAGAAATGCGTCTCTTCGTGTCCTCAGGCGGCCGGATTGTAGGCCTGGCCCTGAAACACCTTCCCCGCCGCGCTGACCCGCCCCCGACAGGTGCGCAGCACATCGTCATCGACCTTGTCTACCGGGTGCAGGCCGGAATGCGGCCCCTCCTTGAAGGGCAGATTGGACAGCGCATTGAAGACCGTGATCAGCGCCCAGCGCCGACGTTCCGAGCGGTTGGCGCTGGAACGATGCAGCGTATTGCAATGGAAGAACACGGCATCGCCGGCATCAAGCTCGCAGGGGATGACCGGCAGTTTCTCCTCGGCGACGGCTACCCGATCCTGGTCCGCACAGTACTGCTTGCCGACAAAGGCATGATCGATACGCCCCAGACGATGCGAGCCCGCCATCATCTCGATGCAGCCGTTTTCCCGCGTGGAGGGATCAAGGGAGATGAAACAGGTCGCCATCCTGGGTGCCAGCACGCCATAGCCATAGGCATAGCCATAGTCCTGATGCCACTCCCAGCTGCCGCCGACCTTCGGTTCCTTGGCATTGAGCTTGGAATTGTAATGGCAGATCGGCTCCCCGATCAGCTGCTCGACCGCGTCGGCGACGCGACGGCTGCGCATGGCGATACTGTAGATATCGTCACCCATCTCGTCCCATACCGTCATGCGGGTCTCGTTGCCCTCCCGGTCCGTGCGGGAATAGGCCGCCTGGGTCAGTTTTTCATCGGCCAGGGCGGCCTCGAGAATCAGTTCGATCTCATCCTTGGTAAACAGTCCTGGGACGGTCACGAATCCTTCGGTTTCATAGTGCTCAACCTGTTCCCGGCTCAGTGGCGTCGACATTCTGATCTCTCCTCGACTTGAGGTGCGTTGATGCATACTCGCAGAACTGACTGTTTTTCAGGCACGCACAAGAATTCGACAGTCATTGCACAAACCCAAGGCAGCAACACGCTGGTGCAGTTCCAGACCACTCGGGGCAAATACCGGATTTCCTTTTTGTTACAGTCTCTTGTGCTGCCGTTGCATCGCTCGCTTCGGTTAGGCACAGGTCTTGCGCGTCATGACATGGTCTGGAGTGACAGGCCTGTGGCGAACGCAGAATTCGCCCGAACGCAACGCTACGCAAATCCGAATACTCTATATTCCCAATAGGGTGAGGCTATGACACCAACACAGGCAAGGGCATTCCACGCAGTAGGCAAGGCAGGCAGCTTCACGGGCGCGGCGCGCGACCTCAACGTCAGCCAGCCGACAATCACCACGCAGGTTCGCGAGCTTGAGAAGACCTATGGCGTGGAGCTGTTTCTTCGGTCGGCATCCGGCGCCAGACTGACCGAGACAGGCAACACTCTCTTCCTGATGGTCGACGAATGGCAAAACATGCAGCGCGAATGCCGGGAGTTCCTTTCAGGCGCGCGTGCGCTCCGTAACGGTCGCATCACCATCGGCACCTATGGTCCCTACGACGCCATCGACCTGACCGCGGCCATGCGGGAGAGCTATCCCGGCATCGATGTCAGCATCATGTTCTCCAACTCGAACAGCCTGAAGGACCACCTCCTGTCGCATGAGATCGATGTCGCGATCATGTCGGGCATGAACTACGAGGACACCTATCAGTGTCTCAAGTTCCGGAAGCGGCGGCTGGTGGTTCTGCTGCCGAAGCAGCACGGCTGGACAGGTCGCCATTCGGTCACGCTGGCAGAACTGGCACAGGAACCCCTGATCTGCCGCGAAAGCGGTTCGGCGGTGCGCGCCTGCCTGGAGCATGCCGCCCGCCGCGACGGGCTGCATCTGAAATGGTCGGCACAGATCGGCAGCCGTGAAGGTATCGTTGCCGCGGTTCAGCGCAATCTCGGGATCGGCGTCATCTTCGAGGAGGGCCACATTCCCACCGACTCGATCGACGTGCTGCCGATCCGGGATCTGGAGTGCGATGCGACCGTCGATGTCGTCTGCCTGGCCGAGCGTGCCTCCAACCGGATCATCAAGTGCTTCACGGATCTGGCTGCGCGCGAGGCGCTTGCCCGAAGTCAGCCCCAGCCGGTGCCTGCCTGAATTCCGGACCCTGTGCGCGCGCCGCCCGGACACTGCGATCCGGCCCGGCCCAGGCCCCTCCCATTGAGGCAGCCTATAGATAGGGCGAATGCGGCCATTCAGAATTTGGATTTGCTGCACTGCGGCATGACCTGAACACTTTCAGGCATCGAGGAGCCTGATCGGCCCGCATCCCGAAGACTTGTCGCCCGGTCCATGGCTTCGCCAAACAGGTGAGGTAACCCGAGATGCTCAAGAAGCTGCTTCGACAGAACCGTGCACTGGCTGCCATTCTGATTGCCACATCGGTCGGTATGGCCGGGTCTTCGGCCCTGGCCGAGAAGATCACCATTACCGCCGGTTCTCCCGGTGGTGGCTACTTCAAGGCCGCCGCTGCCTTTGCCGAATACATCAAGTCCGACATTCCCGACGCCAACACGACCGTCATTCCGGGTGGCGGCTGGGCCAACGTCGAACGGCTTCAGCCCGGTTCCAGCCTCGCCGATGTGGCCGTGCTGGAGAATGCTCTGGCCACCATGGCCTATCGCGGCGAAGGCCCCGGCGGCACGAAATACGACTTCCGCATGCTGGCCGCCGTGCGCGGCCCCAGCGCAGCGCAGGCGGTAGCCACGGTCGAGAGCGGCGTGACGTCCTTCGAGCAGATCCTGAAGGACGAGATCCCTGTGCGGATCGCCATGTTCGAGCGGACGCAGCTCGCCACGGCCCAGGCGCTGGCCATTCTCGACGCCTATGGGCTGACCCGGGAAAAGGTCGAGTCCTTTGGCGGCAAGATCATCTTCACCTCGCATTCCGACGGCGTGCAGATGGTGATGGATGGCCAGGCGGACATGTGGTTCACCGGCGGCTCCTACTACCCGCATCACCAGTACATCAAGATCGGCGCGAAGCAGCCCTTCACGCTGGTGCCGATCAGCAAGGCCGTGGCCCAGACCGTCGCCGACAAGTTCGGCCAGAGCGTGATGGAAGTCCCTGCCGGCATCTATGACGGCAACAACGGCACCAATGAAGCCTACTGGACCCCGGTCACCGTGGTGGGTTTCGGAGTGCGCACCGCCATGTCCGATGATCTGGTCTATGCCATGACCAAGGCACTCGCCGAGAACAAGGACAAGTTCCACGCCGTGCACCCGCAGCACATGTTCTACGAGCCGAACGTGGCCTGGAAGAACGTGGGCGCGGTCCCGCTGCATCCGGGTGCCGAGCGCTACTACAAGGAAATGGGTTTCATCGACTGATCCGGCTTCCCGCAGCTCCATCCAGCAGATTGGCAGAAGATGACCGCTCCAACCCAGGCTTCCATGGCAGACCGCGTGACCGACATGATCCGTCGCGAGACATCTGCCCTCATGGAAACGGGCTGGGGCGGGCTCTGCCGTCTGCTGGTCGCCACCCTCGGGGTGGTGCTTGCCGGCTTCCATCTCTTCACGGCCTTTGACGGCACCTACTATCCCTTCACCCAGCGCGCCTTCCCCCTGATGGTCGGTCTGGCGCTGGTCTTCCTCGTCATCCCGGCAGGCGGCATGGCCACAGCCGAGGGGGATACGCCACGCTCGATCCCCTGGTACGACTGGCTGCTTGCCCTGCTGTGCGTGCCGGCATTCGGCTACATCGCGTTCTCCCCCGACTATCTGGCCAATCGCTGGCCACTGACAGCGGCCTTTGCCCCGACGACGCTGGAGCTCATCCTGTCGTTCGTTGGTATCGCGCTGGTGCTGGAGGCGACGCGGCGGCTGACAGGCTGGGTGCTGGTGATCGGTACGCTCGTGGCGCTGGCCTATGCCTATCTCGGTGAGTTCCTGCCCGACGGCATGATCTCCCACCGCGGCTTCTCGATCATTCAGATCACCGACTTCATGTATCTCACCGTGGATGGCATCTGGGGCACGGCCCTTGGCGTCGCGGCAACCTACATCGTCGTCTTCATCATCTTCGGCGCGTTCATGGAGCGTGCCGGTGCAGCCGATTTCTTCGTCGAGTTCGTATCCGCCATTGCCGGGCACACGCGCGGCGGTCCGGGCAAGGTCGGCGTACTGGCCTCCGCGATGGTCGGATCGGTCACCGGCTCTTCGGTCGCGAATGTCTATACGACAGGGCAGTTCACGATCCCGATGATGGCCCGACTGGGGTATCGGCGCGCCACTGCGGGCGCGATCGAGGCCCTGGCATCCAATGGCGGACAACTGATGCCGCCCGTGCTGGGTGCGGCTGCATTCATTGTCGCCGCCTACGCCGGTGTGTCCTATCCAACCATTGTCGTGGCAAGCATTCTGCCCGCCGCGCTGTTCTTCTCCAGCCTGCTCTGGTTCATCCATCTCGAAGCGGTGAAGACAGGCATGAAGGGCATGCCCCTGGACGAGAAGCCGAAACTGGTTCCGGTCCTGAAGCGCCGGGGCCACCTGATGATCCCGATGATCGCGCTGATTGCGCTGCTGACCGCCGGCGTTTCACCACTGCGTGCGGCCTTCTTCGCCGTCTGTCTGATCGTGGCGGTAAGCTGGATACGCGCCGAGACGCGACTGGGTCCGAAGGAGATCGTTTCGGCGCTGATCCTCGGCGCACGGAACTCGCTGATGATCCTGGCCACCTGCGCCGCCGTCGGCCTGATCATCGGCACCTTCACGATGACGGGGCTCGCCCTGAACGCGAGCAGCGCGATCATCGCCCTGGCAGGTGGTCAGTATGCACTGGTGCTGATCTGCATCGTCATGGCCTGCCTCATACTCGGCATGGGCATGAACACGGTCGCCGCCTTCATGCTGGTCTCCGTCATCGGGGTGCCTGCACTGATCGAGATCGGCATCGACCGGCTGTCCGCGCACATGTTCGTCTTCTATGCCGCCCTGCTGTCCCACATCACACCGCCGGTCTGCCTGGCTGTATTTGCCGCCGCACAGATCGCGGGCGCCAATATCTGGGCCACTGCATTCACGGCCATGAAGATGGGCCTGATCGCCTATCTGATGCCGTTCCTGATCGTCGGTTCGCCCAGTCTGCTGCTGGGTGAAGGGGAAATCTTCAACATCTGGGCGGTGATCGCCTCCTTTGCCGGCGCCATGCTGATCGCATCGGGGGTCCAGGGCTGGATGTTCGCCCGGCTGAACCTGATCGAACGCGGCCTGTTCGGCGCAGCGGGCGTCCTGCTGATCGTGCCATCCACCGACCTGCGCATGCTGGGCCTCGGCCTGCTCGTGCTCGGCGCGCTGCTCAGCATCTTCATCTGGCGAGACGCGCTCATCGGCGCGATGCGCCCCACCAAGTCCGAATCCTGAACCGTATCCCGGGGAGAACAATGCCGATGTATGCCCATGACGATCTGCAGACCATGGTCAAACCAGACCGGGTTCACAGGCGGCTGTACGTGGATCCGGACATCTTCGAGATGGAGATGGATCGCATCTTCGGGCGCATGTGGGTCTTCGTGGCGCACGAGAGCCAGGTGCCAGATCCCAACGACTACATCACCACCCGCATCGGCCGACAGCCGCTTCTGATCACCCGGGACCGCAATGGCGAGGTCCATGTGATGTTCAACCGCTGCGGCCATCGCGGGGTGAAGCTGTGCGCCACCGCGGAAGGCAACAGCCCCGGTTTCCGCTGCCCCTATCATGGCTGGAACTACCGCGCGAACGGCAAACTGGCAGGTATCCCCTACAAGGACGGCTACAGCGACGAATTCATGAAGGACCCGTCGCTTGATCTCGGCCGCCCGCCACGGGTGGACAGCTATCGCGGGTTCATCTTCGTGTCTCTCAGTCCCGACGGAATGTCGCTGGACGATCATCTTGGCCCGATCAAGGGCAGCATCGACGACCTGTGTGATCGCGCACCGGACGGCGAGATCCTGGCCCAGGCCGGGTGCAACCGATACATCGTGCGCGCCAACTGGAAGCTGCAGATGGACAATGGCGTCGATCTGTATCACGCCCCGTTCGCCCATCATTCGACACTGGATGAGGACGGACGCCAGTTCTCCAGGCATGGCGGCGGCCCCAGCTTCTACAAGCCCGGCACCAGGAGCCCGGTCGATTTCGATCCCATGGGTGTCCACGGCTTCGCCAACGGTCACGGCTACCAGGGTGCCGTGCCCCAGGTTCCCGATCCGGACGGCATGGCGTTCAAGGAACTGAAGGCGATGCTGGTCGAGCGGCATGGTGAGGAACGCACGCGCGAGATACTGACCTACGACCGCTTCAATTCGATGATCTATCCCAACCTGACGTTCCAGGCGATGGGGCAGCATTTCCGCATGGTGATGCCCATCGATGTGAACCGGACCGAAGTCCGCATCTATCCGATCCTGTTCAAGGGCGCGCCGGACGCATGGAACCGATACGCGGTCCGTTCGGTCGCGGCGACGCACTCCCCGGCCTCGATGATCCAGACCGACGACGTCGCGGTGTTCGAACGCGCGCAGGAGGGTCTGCATGCACAGGGCTCGGACTGGGTGATGTTCGCGCGTCACATGGGTGCCGAAACCCCGAACAACTACGGCGGGCTTGGCGCGCCGGGATCCAGCGAGTTCGTGCTGCGGCAGCAGTACAACGACGTCTGGCTGAAATACATGAGCGCCTGAGAGGGATGACGATGACCGCCACACTGGCCAAGACCCAAGCAGCCGACCTGCCCGCCCGCGACGTGATCGAACAGTTCCTCTACGCCGAGGCACGCATGCTGGACGAGAAGCGCTGGGAAGACTGGATGGACCTGTTCACCGACGACGGCGTCTACTGGGTGCCGACAGCCGACGATCAGACCGATCCCGATACGCGCGCCTCCATCATGTACGACGACAGGACGATGATGAAGATGCGTGTGCGCCGTCTGCGCCACCCGGAGGTCCACGCCCAGACACCGCCGTCCCGGACGACGCATCTGGTCACCAACGTGATGGTCGGGCCGTCGCCTGATACGGACGGCGACATCGAGGCAAGCGCCTGCTTCCTGATGCTGGAGTACCGCGTCGAGGAACAGACGGTCTATGGCGGACGCTACCTGTATCGCCTGACGGAAACCGCCGACGGTCTGGCGATCCGCAGCAAGACCGTCCGCATGGTCAATTGCGATGCCGCCCATCAGCTTATGGCGATCTATCTCTGAGCCAAGGACGACACCCCGATGATTGATCCCGTCCCCAGAAGCCGGAAGCGCATCGCGCCCTTCCGGCTGCACAGGCCCGGAACCATAGACGAAGCGGTGACCGCGCGTGCCGCGTTGCCCAACTCCGCCTTCATGGGCGGAGGCATCGACCTCCTGAATGGCATGAAGACCGGTGTCGAATGGACCGATATCGTTCTGCTGCGCGACATTGCGGAGCTTCGCACGATCACGGTCGGCGAGGGATACATCAGCATCGGCTCGGGTGTCCGTCTGAACGAACTGGGACGGAACGGCCTGGTGCTTGACGCCCTGCCCGACGTCGCGGCGGCCTGGGCACCGATCGCCAATGTCCGCATTCGCCATCAGGGCACGGTCGGCGGCAATCTGATGGCCCGCAAGGCGCACTACGACATTCTGCCGGTACTGATGGCGACCGGCGCGACGGTCGTCTTCGCAACCGTCGACGGACCCATCGAACTGCCGGCCGCCTGGCTTTCGAGTTCCACCAAGCCGGCTGCCTTCGGCGCATTGCTGACCGAAGTGCGCATCCCTGCCGGTGCGCGGGTCCTGAAGCATGACCGCAGTCACCTGCCCGGGTTCCTGGTCACTGTCGGACACAATGGCGACGGTGCCTGGCACGCGGCGGTGGCGGGCGCGCACGACCTGCCCCGGGTGGCACGGCTTGACCTGCCGGCGGGTGCTGACCTGCCGCTGTCACCGGCACTAGCGCGCCGCGTTGCGGAAGACTGGTGCAACGGTCTGCCGATCATGCGGGAACGCGTCAATATCTCGGGCGTCTGGCGTCGGCGCGCCGTCCCCGTGGTGCTGTCGCGACTGCTTGTGGGCACTGCAACATCCAGAAAGGCGAGCGCCGCATGAGTGATCTGATCGCCCTGAAGTTCCGGCTGAATGGTGTCGGGCGTACCGCCGCCGTCGAGCCGCAGGTCATGCTGGCCGACCTGCTGCGCGAGCAGTTGGGTGAGATCGACGTCCGCGTCAGTTGCGATCAGGGTGTCTGCGGCGTCTGCACCGTGCTGGTGGACGGCATCCCGACAACATCCTGTCTGACACCTGCCTTTCTGGTCGCGGACCGGGAGGTGACCACCGTGAAGGGCCTGTCCGGGAACGCCACCGGGCTGACCGACGTGCAACAGGCCTTCATCGCGTGTTCCGCCTTCCAGTGCGGCTATTGCACACCCGGCATGGTGGTGTCGGCGACGGCCCTGCTGGCGGAGCATCCGTCACCCGACCGCCAGACCATCCGCGACTGGCTGGACGCCAACGTCTGCCGTTGCACCGGCTATCAGACCATCATCGAAGCCATCGAGATGGTGGCCGCGCAACGCCAGGCACAAGCACAGACAACCACGGCGGAGGCTGCGGACTGATGCCCGATACACTCCGCCAGAACCTCAAGCTGAGCGACACTGCCCGTCAGGATGCACGTGACAAGGTAAGCGGCGAAGGACCATTTGCAGGGGACATCACCCTGCCCGGCATGCTCGAAGCCCGATTGCTGCGCAGCCCGCATGCGCACGCACGGATCATCGCCATCGACACGTCCAGGGCAGAGGCCGTCGAAGGCGTGCGCCTGGTAGCGACGGGCCGTGACCTGGGCCTGCTGAAACAGACCACTTACGGCAACTGGGTCCACGATCAGCCCGTCATCTGCACCGACCGCGTGCGGTTCGAGGGGGATGTCGTTGCCGCAGTCGTTGCCGTCGACGAGACCACGGCCTTCCGTGCGATGGAACTGATCCATGTCTCGTATCAGCTACTGCCGCCCGTCATGGACATTCATGAGGCACGATCGGACGCTGCGCCCGAGCTGTTCGACCAGAAGCATCCCAACGTCCCGATGAAGCTCGGACGGGATACGCGGACGGCGAACGAACCCGCCAAGAACGTGCTGTTCTCCTATGACTTCGAGGATGGCGACATCGACGCCGTCGAGGCAGGTGCGGCCCATGTCTTCACCGACCGCTTCCACTTCTCGCGGATCGGGCATTTCTACATGGAGCCCTGGATCTGCGTTGCCCAGCAGCTGACCGACCGCATCGAGCTCTGGTCGTGCAATCAGGACCCCTTCGTCCTGCGCCAGGACCTTTCGGAACTGTTCGGTCTGCCGGAAGGCCATTTCCGCGTGCGCACCGCCTATGTCGGCGGCGGGTTCGGCGGCAAGAGCTACTGCAAGCACGAACCGCTGGCCGTGTTGCTGACGATGCTGGCCAATGCGCCGGTGCGCCTGCTGATGACCCTGGACGAGTCGATGCTGACCCTCAGCCAGCACGATGGCGATCTGGTGCTGACGACCTCTGTCGACGCGCAGGGCAAACTGCTTTCCAGACGCACGGAGATCGACCTGAACGGCGGTGCCTATGCCGATGCCAGCGCACAGGTCTGCGCACGCGCGGCCTACCGGTCGTCCGGCCCCTACCGCTGGCAGGCCTACCACGCCCATTCGCGCGTGATCCGGACCACGACGATACCGGCCGGTTCCTATCGGGGAATGGGTGGCACCCAGGCCAGTTACGCCTCAGAGAGCCAGATCGACATGATCGCCCGACGGATCGGGATGGATCCGATTGCCTTCCGGCGGCTCAATCTGATCCCGCCGGGCGAGCCCTTCAAGGACGGCGACAGCAAGGTCGATGCCGATTTCGCGGAGGGTCTCGACCGTGTTGTCAGTGATCTCCGGCATGTCGATGTGCCGACCGACGGACCCTGGGCGCACGGCAAGGGCTTCGCCATCGGACTGAAGGACGGGGGAAGTTTCGGACGCCTTGGCAAGGCCACGGTGAAGGTGACAACCGACGGCCGTGTACTGGTGCTCTGTGGCGCGATCGAGATCGGTCAGGGCGCAACCACCGTCATCAGCGGGCTGGTTGCCGACGTTCTGAAGGTGCCTCGCGAATGGGTCCGTTACGCCGCTATCGACACGGATGTGACGCCGTTCGACCAGGGCACCCACGCAAGCTGTGCGACAACGCTGACCGGCAACGCGGTCTGGCGCGCCGCGCAGAAGCTGAGGGGCGAGATACTGGAACTGGCGGCGGGCGAACTGGACTGTGCGGCCGCGGATCTGGATCTGCGCGAGTGGAAGGTAACGGGCAAGGGCCTGTCGCTCGATCTGAAGGAGCTAGTCCGGAAGAAGTTCGGCCGTTTCGGCTTCGAACTGAGTGCAGACGGGTTCGTCCAGTATCCCAAGGAAGCCGATGCCCCCTTCGGCGCAAAGCATCTCTACTGGATGCCCCACTGGGTCGGTGTGTCGCTCAGCGTCGACCGGGAGACCGGAGAGATCCACATCAACGATCTGGTGACGGGTGTGGATGCGGGACACACGCTGCACCCCGGCGGTGTCCGCGGACAGGATGAGGGCGGCACCCTGGTGGCCCTTGCCCAGACGCTGTTCGAGGAGATCACCTACAACGAGGAAGACGAGCTGGCCGTCCCCACGCCACTGGACTATCGCGTGGCCCGTGCCAGCGACCTGCCCGACCGTTATCAGTCCTTCATTCTGGAACAGGGTATGGGTCCGGGTCCGATGGGGGCCAAGGGCGTCGGCGAGGCCGGAATGCTGGGCGTCTCGGCCGCCGTCGCGAACGCCATCGAGGATGCGACCGGCGTGCGCCTGACCAGCCTGCCCTTCACCCCGGAGAAAGTGCTGGCCGCGCTCGATGCAGCCGCCGAATGATCATGGAGACTGACAGATGACAAACCCGCTGCGCCTGGGGATGCTGACGCCATCCTCCAACACGATACTGGAACCGGTGACCAGCGCCATGCTGGCCGGAATGCCCGAGGCAACCGCGCACTTCGGACGCTTCAGGGTCACCGAGATATCACTCAGCGACCAGGCGCTTGCGCAGTTCGATCTGGAGCCGATGCTGACCGCCGCAGACCTGCTGGCAGACGCACATTGCGATGCCCTCTGCTGGAATGGCACGTCAGCCGGATGGCTGGGCTTCGACAAGGACGTCGCCCTGTGTGAGGCAATCGAGGCGCGTACGGGAATCAAGGCCTCGTCCTCGGTGCTGGCGCTTTCGGAGATCTTCAAGCTGGCAGGGGTACGGACCTTTGGTCTGGTCACCCCCTACATCGACGACGTCCAGACCGGAATCATCGAGAACTTCAGATCGGAAGGCTACGACTGCGTCGCCGAGCGTCATCTCGGTGTGAAGGTCAATTTCGACTTCGCCCTGACAACCCCGGACCAGTTGCGGGAGATGATCCGGGATGTCGCGCAGGCCAAGCCCGACGGAATTGTCATCCTCTGCACCAACCTGGCCGGGGCCGCGCTGGCGGAGGAAATGGAGCCGGAAATCGGCATCCCGATCTATGACAGCATTTCGACTGCCGTGTGGGGCGCGTTGCGCGCCGCCGGCGTACCGCCCCGTCATATCGAGGGCTGGGGCCGACTGTTCACCGATCTCGGCGATCTTTGAGGGAGCGGACCATGGCTGACTTCGATCTCGTGATACGCGGCGGTACCGTCGGCACTGCTTCGGAAAGTTTCCGCGCCGATGTCGGCGTCACGGACGGCATCATCACGGCCCTCGGGTCGAATCTGGGATCCGGCACGCGAGAGATCGACGCGACAGGCAGGCTTGTGCTGCCCGGTGGCATCGACGCGCACTGTCATCTTGACCAGCCATCCGGTGACGGCAGCATCTGCGCCGACGGGTTCGAGAGCGGCAGCCGTTCCGCCGCGGCTGGCGGCACGACAACGATCCTGCCGTTTGCACTGCAGATGAAGGGCGGATCGCTGACCGAGGCCGTCAAGGACTATCACGAACGCGCGGATGGCAAGGCAGTGGTCGACTATGCCTTCCACCTGATCGTCACCGACCCGACCGCGCACGTGATCGGACAGGAACTCCCGAGCCTGATCGCGCGTGGATACACGTCCTTCAAGATCTACATGACCTATGACGACCTGAAGCTGAATGACCGGCAGATCCTGGAGGTGCTGGCCCTTTCGCGGCGGGAGGGGGCCATGGTCATGGTCCATGCGGAAAACAGTGACGTCATCAGCTGGCTGACTGATCGGCTGGAACAGGCGGGACTGACCACGCCGATCTACCACGCGGTCTCCCGCCCCATGCCGGTGGAACGGGAAGCCACGCATCGTGCCATCAGCCTGTCGGAGATCGTCGATGTGCCGGTGCTGATCGTCCATGTTTCGGGCCGGGAGGCCGTGCAGCAGATTCACACGGCACAGGGTCGCGGCCTGCGGGTCTATGCGGAAACCTGTCCGCAGTATCTCTATCTGACTGAAGACGATCTGGCGAAGCCCGGCTTCGAGGGGGCGAAATGCCTGTGCAGCCCGCCGCCGCGCGACAAGGCCAATCAGGAAGTCATCTGGTCGGGCCTTCGGAACGGCACCTTCCAGGTATTCTCATCGGACCACGCACCGTTCCGGTTCGAGGATCCGGCCGGAAAGATGCTGCATGGCACCGACGCGTCCTTCCGCTATGTCCCGAACGGCGTGCCGGGCCTGGAAACGCGGCTGCCCCTGCTGTTCAACGGCATTTCGGAGGGCCGGATCGATCTGCCGACCTTCGTGCGGGTCACGGCCACGCAACCGGCGCAGATCTATGGACTGAGTCCACGCAAAGGCAGCATCGCCATCGGATCGGATGCGGACATCGCGATCTGGGATCCGGAGCGGAAGGTCACGATCGCCAACGCCGATCTGCATCACGCCGTCGACTATACTCCTTATGAGGGGATCGAGGTCACCGGCTGGCCGGTCACGACGCTCGTGCGCGGACAGGTTGTCAGTCAGGAAGGAGAGACGCTCCAGTCCCCCGGATACGGGACATTCCTGCCCTGCGAACGGCCGAACCCGCCCCTGCCGGAGCCTTCACTGGCCGTCAGATGAGGTTGCTGAGCTCGATCAGATTGTTGTCCGGGTCGCGAAAGTAGACCGACATGATGGGGCCTGTCGCCCCGATCCGCTCCCCCGGTCCCGCTTCGATGGCGACGTCGTGCGCCCCGAGATGGGCCACGATCTCGTCCATCGGCACATCGGTCAGAATGCAGTAGTTCCCGCTGCCCGGCACGCTGCCCCTGGCAATCGGCGGGGCATTGTTCGCGTCGTTCAGGCTGATCTTGTTGCTGCCGAAATGCAGTGACCATTTCCCCGGCGCTTCCTCACGCGGCTCCATGCCCAGCACACTGCTGTAGAAGTCGATGATCGCATCGACATCCGTGGCGTTGAGGACGATATGGTCGAGGCTGGTGATTTTCATGAGACGTCCAGACGGGGCGTTGATCGGATACAGGAAAACTGAATTGCCACCTCACCTTAAGTACCAGTCCTCCGGATTTCTGACAAATTCAAACCGTCAGGATTCAACCGACATTCTCTGCTGCAGGCGGTCCTTCATACCGTCCGTCCGGGGAACCGGTGCGGAGCGGCAAAGATAGGTCGCGGGGTGTGCCTGATGACCCGCTACTGCGCAGTCCAGCCACCGTCGATCGTGACCGCTCCCATTTCTGACCATTCGTCCACAATCACACAGCATACCCGCCGTCGAAGTGCAGACCGTGGCCGGTAGTGAAGCCGCCGACGGCGTCGCAACGCTCCCCCAGATGCTGCCACGCCGGATCAAATCCCTGGAAAGGGCTCCGCCTTTCTCAAGCTTCCGGTTCGGCGGCCACGGTTCCACGGATGACATCCGCCGCAGTCAGCGCCCGGATCCTTTCCGGATCGTAGTTCAGCCACTCCCGCAGGACCTCCTCGGAATGCTCGCCAAGCATCGGGATGCGAGGTGTCCCAGCTGGCGGACTGTCCGAGTAGCGGATGGCCGGTCCCGCGACCGGGACACGACCCTGCAGCGGATGCTCTACCTCCACGAAATGTCCCCGGTGCTGCAGTTGCGGATTGACCGCGACCTCGTCCAGCGTGGCCACGCGCGCTGCAGGCAGGTTGACCACCATCAGGCGGCGTTCGACCTCGGCCGCATCGAAACACTTCATCCAGTCGGCAATGATGGTCTCGATCGCGGTATCGTTGGCAATCCGGCTTTCCATGTCGGCAAAGCGCGGATCGGTGGTCAGTCCCGGCATCTCCATCGCCTGTGCCAGTTTCGCGAACTCGCTGTCCGTCCATGCCGTGATGTGGACGTGACGCCCATCGCCGCACTCGAAACAGTGGGAAGGGACCGAGACGGGGTTCTTGTTGCCGCGACGCGTCCGCGTGACGCCCTGCATCAGATACTCCGGAATGGCCGACAGCAGCAGACTGGTCGCGGCATCCAGCATGGAGACATCGACCCATTGTCCCCTGCCCGTCCGCTGTCGCCCCTGAAGCGCCGATACCGCGCCAATGACGGCATGCAGTCCGGCCAGATAGTCGGTGATGACGGTGCCGCACACGGTTGGCGGTCCATCCGCCGAGCCGGTGAGCGACTGGATTCCGCTGATCGCCTGGATGACCGGGTCATAGGACGCGCGCTCCGCCCAGGGGCCATCCTGGCCGAACCCCGAGATCCGGACCAGGATCAGGCGCGGATTGATTTCCTGCAGCACGTCCCAGCCGAAGCCCATCTTCTCCAGGACACCGGGCCGGAAGTTCTCGACCAGGATATCGGCCTCCCGCAGCAGATCGCGCAGAACGGCCTGGCCCTCCTCGTTGCGAAGGTCGATGGCCAGACTGCGCTTGGCCCGGCTGATGGTCATGAAGAGCAGGCTGTCAGGCTTGCCCAGCTTTGTATCGGCCATGCGCATGCCGTCGCCGGCAAAGCCCTCGATCTTGACCACATCAGCGCCGGAATCGCCCATCATCTGCGTTGCATGCGGCCCCGACACGTAGCGCGTCAGGTCCAGAACACGGATGCCGTCCAGCGGCCCGCTTGCTGTTCCACTATCGTCAGGCATGTCTTGTCCTCCCCAGAACACAGGTATCCTGAGGAAGAACATGCGGACCCGCAAGGGGTGGCCCGTCCCGCAAGACTGTGGCTGCCGACCCCGGTCAACAGAGTCTAGAGCGAGATGAAGTCCCGTACCCTGTCGCAGAAGCCGTCCAGGCGGTCATGCTGTACCCAGTGGCCAGCCCCCTCGAAGGAAACGACTTCCGCCGTGTTGAAATGCTTCAGGCGGCCATCCTCTTCCGGGTTCGAGGCCCAGCTCTCGGAGCCGTAGACCAGCAGTGTCGGGCAGGTGATCATGGACCAGAGCTCCTGGATGGCGCGACCCGGCATGTCATAGGGCGGCCAGGTGCGCACGTAGTTGTCGAACTTCCAGCAATAGGTGCCGTCCTCGTTCTGGATGACACCCTGCACGGTCAGGTGACGCGCCTGCTCGGGCGAGAGGTGCTTGTTCTCCTCCTGCATCCGGCGGAACGCATCCTCGATGGAGGCATAGCGCCGGGGCATCCGGCCTGACAGCTTGCGCTGTTCATCGACCCAGTCGCGCATGCGGTCGGCGAATGGTGTCTCCCCCCGCTCCTGCAGGATCTTCGGTGACGGACCCAGCCCTTCGATAGCGACAAGCCGGCGGACGCTTTCCGGGTAGATGCCCGTGTAGCGCAGCGCGATGTTGCCGCCCAGGGAGTGCGCCACGATGGTCACCGGCGCCAGTTCCTGCTGGTGGATGAGCTGGGCCAGGTCATAGACATAGCTGCTCATGGGATAATTGCCGTCCGCCGACCACTGGCTGTCGCCATGACCACGCAGGTCCGGCGCGATGACATGCCAGTCATCGCGGAAACGCTCGGCCACCCAGTCCCAGTTGCGGCAGTGATCCCGGCCGCCATGGACAAGCAGCAGCGGCGGCGCCTCCGGATTGCCCCAGTCGACATAATGCAGCCGCAGGCGCTGGGAGAAATAGGTCCGGGATGTCGGGCCGGTGCTGGACAAGGTCATTTCCTGGAACCCCCTCGGTGAGACTCATGCCCCGATCATCCCGCATTCCCCAGGTAACTTGGTGATTTCGCTGTCCTGAACTCGACATTGCTTATATAAATCATAGTGTTGATTGCGGCGAGGGGCGTGTTTGATGGATCACCCAGAGGGTGCGGGCTCGCAGCGGGCAGATCGGGTCGATTTCGACCGCCGTGTGCGGCTGGAGTTCCGTGGTGCGCAGATCAGTTCGGACGGTGGTCTGCTGGTGATGCGCGAGCTGGATGACGCGCTCGGGCTGTCCGTTCTGGCGGCAACAGCATTGTGCGACACCCGACGCGGCAAAAACACGCTCCACCGGCTTGACGGGTTGTTCCGGCAATCGGTGTTCGGACGACTGGCCGGATACGAGGACGTGAACGACGCCGATCGCCTAGCCCTCGATCCTGTGATGCGTCAGGTCGTTGGCGGCAGGGCCGTGGAGGCGCAAGCGGCGTCGGCCTCGCAGATGGGGCGGTTTGAGACAGAGACGCTGGCACTGGCCGAGAACCGGGAAGCGCTGGCCGACCTGAACGGCCAATGGATCGACCGGTTTCACGACCGCAACGGGCTGAAGTATATCGTGTTGGATATGGACAGCTCGGTCAGCCCCACCCATGGCGATCAGGAAGGCGCTGCCTGGAACGGGCATTTCGACTGCACCTGCTACCACCCCAACTTTCTGTTCAACCAGTTCGGCATGCTGGAACGCTGCGCCCTGCGCAACGGCAACGTCCACAGTGCGGATGGCTGGCGGGATGTCCTCGATCCGGTGATCGCCCGCTACGCCGGGCGCGACCTTGGCGGCCGCTTCTTTCGGGCCGATGCCGCATACGCAATCCCCGCGATCTATCAGCGGCTGGAAGAAGCGAAGTACTTCTACGCCATCCGGTTGCCTGCCAACGCTGTTCTGCGCGAGAAGATCGCGCATCGGTTCACACGGCCCGTGGGACGACCATCGCAGACCAAGGTGAAGCGCTTCTACGAAGACTTCGAGTATCAGGCGTCATCCTGGGACAAGCCGCGCCGGGTGATCGCCAAGATCGAATGGCATCCGGGCGAGCTGTTCCCGCGTGTCGGCTTCATCGTCACCAACCTGCCGATGGACCCAGACTGGGTGGTGCGGTTCTACAACCAGCGCGGCACCGCCGAGCAGCACATCAAGGAAGGCAAACACGCCTTTCGCTGGACGCGACTGTCATGCCGGAAGTTCCGCGACAACGAGGTGCGGCTGCAACTGCACGCCCTAGCCTACAATCTAGCGACCTTCCTGCGCTGCATCGAGCTGCCTGAGGCCATGGCGGACTGGTCATTGACCAGCCTGCAACTGAAGCTGATCAAGATCGGGGCGCGTGTCGTCCGTCACGCCCGCGCCATCACCTTCCAACTGGCCGAGGTGGCCATCACCGGCCCGATGGTCCGCGCCATCCTCGCCGCGATCCGCCGCCTTCGAGCGCCACCGCTATGCACATGACAGCTATCCAAGCCGAAACCGAACGAAACCGGCTCGACAGGTCTGCCCGCTGCGCTGAAAAACATCACCGTCGAGCCAGAACACGGCGACTTCGTGGTCTGATCCGCTCTGTTTCAGCAGCCGGCCCGGCAGCAGGCGCCGCTCAGGACGGAAAATGCTTGTCCAGCAGGCAAAATTCGGCAACTTTCACGTCAGGCAGCATGCCACTTGGGGAACATCGGATGACCTTTATCAAAACGCTTTGTATTCTTACTGCCTTCGTACTCATTTCAAACTCCACAAGTGCCCAGACACTGGAGAAGGTATTTGGCAAGGGAGATTGGGAGTTTCACTTCGACTCAAGTCATGTTTGCGTTGCGGCTACTGCATCTGGCAGGTCGACGTTGATGGTGTATACCGACAAAGAAAACTCACAAATTAACTACCTGATTTTTTCCGGAACTGATGCGCTGCAAAGCGCAACACTGTTTATCGACGATAAAAAATATGACTTAAGTGTCTCTGACAACATAGCGGTTTCATTGGACGAAAGACGTCCAGAGATTTTTTCTGACATGCGCGCTGGGAGCAACGCAGTCGTGGTTGCAACAAATGAAGTCGGCGAGGAGCGCGAACTTGCGTTTTCACTAATGGGCTTTACGGCTAGCGTCCTGAAGATGGATGATTATTGCGATGTCTCAATCGATTTTGAACCGCGCTCCAAGGCTCCTTCTGTGCAATTCACGGGACAAAGCGAAGTAGGCGCAGTAGATCGAAATCTTGGCCAGAGTGAAATCAAAACCACAGATTGGGGTTTCTGGTTAACGAACACCAATGAAAATCACTTTGATAAAGTGATGTGGAATAAGTGGTATGAGTACGCATCAGCTTTTGATGTGGTGGAGCGTTATATTAACACCTACCGCAGCGATGTCGACTCAGAACTCCTGCGTGAGGGGCGTGAAGCCTTTCGAAAATACCCGGATAACTTCCAGTGCGATTATAACGGAAGGCGAATAACCCTTGGCCCAACAACATTGCCGGGCGCACTCAATGAGGATTGCACTGGCGGCATCTTATACATGAAATTTCCAAAAATCACCTTCGACGATTTTGAGTGCATTTGGGCGGAAGGCGATTATTACTACGATGCATGCTATTTTCAGTGGATCCATCAGGAAGATAGGGCCTCTGGTAGGCCTGAGGAGGCAATAAGAGTTCGTGTCACTTTTCCAGCGCTCAAAGATCGGAGCCTTTTTCCTGGTGATCGCGTTCTTGTTTCAGGTGAAATCTCTAAAATGGAGCGCTTTCAACCGAGCATTGGGATCACCAAGTTAACAAAATTTTCGAGGATAGAGGAGATGCCGGTAAAACTCATAGATCTTCATGATGATAAGATTTACTTCGAAGGAGAGGAGTGGGTTGTTCAAGTATCCATAGAAGAATTGATGGGAAATTTAACAGGCGTCAAGAAAACACAACATTATTTACAGGGTTTTTTCTATCATAGAGATTTTGAAGGTAGGTTCGCTGCTGCCTTTAGCGAAAAGGCAAACAGGATGATCCCCCCACCTCCTACTGTGTCTAGGGAGGAATATGTGAGAGATGTATTGGTAAAGTACAACATAGCAATAGCATGTGCTGATTTTGGGCGGTTGGGAGAGTTTACTTCATCCTACTTGAAGAGTCGTTTTTCTGGATCACCCAAGAACGACCTAAGCCCGAGAGAACTCGACCAGCTAAGCGAGCTTGAAATTATAAAAATTCGGACCTTGGCTAATGATGAAGAGACTTGTGGCGCTATGCTGCTTGGTTTGATGTTCGATCCGAGCGGCGGTGCGGACATGTTCTTCTCTAAGGACTAGAGGGCGCTGGAACATATTCTCGCATGGTCCATGCGATATGCGGGGATAAATGCCTGGAAAAGTATGCAGCGCTGAATTGGGGAAATACTCTTGGCGTAGGTAGCATTGTAACTTTTGTCACATTTGCCGCTTCATTTTCAGCTCAGGCGGCAAGTTTTGATTGCACAGGTGTGTTAACTGAAGCTGAAGCCACTGTATGTGGCGATGACGAGCTGCGCGCTTTCGATCGAATTATGGGTATCCTTTGGGGGGAACAAAGCGCTCCTTCGGCGGCCATGTTAGCAAGACAACATGAATGGCTTGAGAGTCGTGATTTATGTGGTTGAACACCTTTAAGTAGAGCGAAATAGGTCAAAAAAACTAAAGTCTGGCAAAGGAAGTGATTGATATGAATTTGGACGGCTAACCCTGACGATTTTTGCAGGATGAAGAGTTCGTCGAGGGCCGACAGCCGATGACCGGCGCGGACGATGGCGAGGACACATCCACGGTCGGATTCCGTCTGGAGACGGTGCCCGGCATTTTCAGGCGCATCGCGAAACGCGCGGAGACCAGCCGTGGGCATGCATCCGACGAGGAATCGATACGTGTTCAAGGCCGCCAAGTCTTCAAGATGTCGATCGGCAAGGCGAACAATCCAGAAGACGCTCATCTCTTCGAGGAGGCTATCGAGGGCGGCTACGCCCTCCTTGGCTTCCAGGACATCGACTGGTCGGACGACAAGTTCGCGGACCGCGAAGCCATCATCGAAGCCTGCAAGGCGCAGGGCGACCACAACGCCAACGTGGATGCCCGGTCGGGCATGGTGCAGATGCCGTTCATTTTCCGGAACTGGATCCAAGAGGGTGACATCGTCATCGTATCGAAGGGCAATCGCCTGTTTCGGGCAATCGGGGATCATAAGCCTTCCGGCGTCAGGCTGCGAATACCCATGCCTTTGCAATACCGTTCCCCCACCATGACACGATCCCTGGTTCCCTTCCGAAACCCGGTTGGCTACCGTCAGCAGTAATTGCGGTAGTCATCCGGGGAGGGACAGTCCATGAAAGCACAGCAGATCATCGAATGGGGTGAGCCGCTCCAGGAACGGGAGTGCGACACACCCGAGCCGACAGGCAGCGAGATCCTGATCCGCGTCACCTCCTGCGGCGTCTGTCACAGCGACCTGCACCTGCACGAGGGCGGCTTCAACATGGGCCAGGGCAATTTCGCCCGCCTGGCCGACATGGGTGTCGAACTGCCGATGACCATGGGCCACGAGATCGGCGGCGTGGTGGAGGCCGTCGGCCCGGATGTCGAGGGCATCGAACCCGGCAAGTCCTATGTCGTCTACCCCTGGATCGGCTGCGGTGAATGCGAGCACTGCGCGACCGGGCGCGACATCGACTGCCTGACGACGCGGCCGCTGGGCACGCGGCGCGACGGCGGCTATGCCACCCACGTGATCTGCCCCGACAAGCGCTACCTGTTCGAACATGGCGATACGCCGGTGGATCTGGCCTGCACCTATGCCTGTTCGGGTCTGACCGCCTACAGCGCGCTGAAGAAGCATGCCCGCCTGACGGCGAAGGACCACCTCGTCATTGTCGGTGCCGGCGGTGTGGGCCTGTCGGCGGTCATGCTGGCGAAACATGTGACAGATGCCAAGGTCATCGTGGCCGATGTCGATCCGGAAAAGCGCTCCGTCGCCCGGCAGGCCGGTGCGGACGAGACCTTTGACAACAGCCAGCCGCAGGCAGCCGAGAAACTGAAGGAGATGCTGGGCGGCGGCGTCCGGGGCGTGATCGACTTCGTTGGCCGGCCCGAGACCGCATCCTTCGGCCTCGACTGCCTCGCCAAGACCGGCAAGCTGGTGATCGTCGGCCTGTATGGCGAGGCGTTGCCGCTGGCCCTGCCCCGGATGCCGATCTTCCAGCTCACCATCGAGGGATCCTATGTCGGCGACCTGCAGGACATGACGGAACTGATGGAGCTTGTCCGTGCCGGAAAGGTGCCGCCGATTCCGGTCAGCACGCGCCCGCTGGCGGAAGCCAACGCCGCGCTGCAGGATCTGGTCGACGGCAAGGTCAGCGGACGGCAGGTTCTCAAGCCCTGAAACCCCGATCGCGGCGACACAGTAGCCAGAACAGAATGACTGCGTGACCGGTTGACCCCGCCACCTGAATGACCTACGAAATGAACTGTTGTTGTTCGACAACCAATAATCGGGTGGGAGGATTTCCGATGTTCTCGATTGAATCGACGGGTCAGGCGTGCGGCGCATTCGTGACGGGCATCGATCTGCGCCAGCCGCAGGATTCAGGCACCGTCGCCGATCTGCGCGCGGCGTGGCTGGAGCACCATGTGCTGATCTTCCCCGATCAGGAACTTGATGACGCACAGCTTGAAGGCTTTGCCGAGAGCATCGGCCCCATTGGCGACGATCCCTTCATCAGGGCAATGGAGGGCAAGAAGCGCATTGCCGCCATCCAGCGTCGTGCGGATGAAACCGGTCGCATCTTTGCCGATGTCTGGCATTCGGACTGGAGTTTCCAGGAAACGCCCCCTGCCGGGACCTGCCTGCTGAGTGTCGTTGTCCCGCCTGTCGGCGGTGACACCCTGTTCTCCAACCAGCACAAGGCCCTGGACGATATGCCTGCGGACATGCGGCAGCGGTTCGAGGGGCAGACAGCCCTGCATTCCGCCCGCTCGGCCTATGGCGACGATGGCTTCTATTCGGAAGAGGGCAACAAGGGCAGCATGGCGATCACCACGTCCGAGGCCGCGCGGAACATCCGACGTCACCCGCTGGTCCGCAGGCACCCGGAATCCGGTCGCGCCGGTCTCTTCGGCGGCGCCTACGTGATCGGTTTCGATGGGGTGGAGGAAGCCGAGTCGCAGGAAATGGTGAAGGAACTCTATCGCTGGCAGAGCAGGCCCGAATTCACCTACACCCATGAATGGCAACCGAACATGCTCGTGCTCTGGGACAACCGCTCGGTCCTGCACAAGGCAACCGGCGGCTACGAGGGCCATGATCGCCTGCTGCATCGCCTGACAATCGCCGACGACAGATCGTTCCATGGCTGAGCCCACGCCCATGCTCATGCGAGGCCTTCCGCAAGCCGGAACGTGATCCAGTACCAAGGTGGTCGCAGGCCTGGAGCGGCTCGACGGCCCCGCGCATAGCGAAGCCTTCGCCGCGTTCCGGGGGGAGCGCAAGCCGACCTGTCACCGGGATACGCTGAAGTATCCGGCCGGGATCGGGCGAACTGCGTCCGTTGCCGAAAGGTCACGATGCATATTCCAGTCTCCGACTTAACCGAAAATTATTGGATACAGTAGAGAATCATACCCAGATTGGGGTGGGGTCAGTTAACTGGTGACGCGTGAAGGAGTTCACCATGTCCAGCCTTGAAGTGCAGACGAGCCAGGATGAGCAATCCGGCAGATATCGTCTGGCAACTGCTGAAATCGTCTACCACATGCCCGATCAGCCCCAGCATCTTCAGACATTTGTCTGGCAGACACTTGACCTCGCACCGGAGTTTCCGCGTGTGATGCAGTTCATCGCCAACTGGCGGGACGCCATCAAGGCGAACCTTCACTCCGTGCGAATCTCGACCCGCGACACGGTCACGCCCGTCATCATCGATCGCGCAAAGTTCGGTGTGACGATGCATTGACGCCTGCGTCAGGGATCAGGCGTAGGACATAGCGATCCGCGGTAGCGCACCATCAACTGCCGGGTAAGCGGCAGATGCAGCGCCACATCGAAATGAAACGCCCCGTCGCGAACCGACTCGCGGGACTCGCTGTACGGCAGCAGGAATCCCGGCAAAGCCAGCCCGAGAAACCGGCCGGCCACGACGGGGAAATCCAGCGCCCCGTCAGATACACCAAGCGCGATGAGAAAGCTGAAGGGGCCAAAGCGCTCCCAGACCCGTCCCGCGCCGCCGGGCCGCAGGTGCGACCGGAAACGCCTGTCACCAAACTGCCGGACCCATGTTTCCGTGTCGTCCAGACGCCGCATGGTGACCTGGACCGGTACGTCCCTGGCTGCCGGGGGAAACCCGAAGAAGGCGGCGGCGAGTTGCGGCAACCACCCGCGCCCCCGTGTCACCTGCGCTGTACCCGAGAATGCCTCGCCATCCCGGAAGCCATGCAGCCGCCTGATTTCCGGCGACAGGCGCGACCAGTCCGCCCCCAGAGCGGCCTCGAACAGACAGGGGACAGACCGGGCCTCACGATGAAATCGGATCTCCAGATCAGCCATTGCTGCCTCCGCTTCCGCGAGGGTGAACTCGGCCAGGCATGGTCGCGCGCCGGGAACACACCTGTCGAACTGCCGCAGCAGCACCCGCGCCGGAATGGTCGGGACATAGGGTCCCTCGCCCGCCTCCGCGATCAGGGTCCAGCGACGGTGCAGGTCCGATCCGTCCGTGCGTCCGACCACATTGACCACCATGCCCCCACGGTCCGACCCAAACGCTTCCAGCAAGCGCGCGAACAGCAGTGCGCCGCTGACCTGCCATCTTCTGATCCTGCGGATGCAACCGAGACGCCGCAGCAGCCCGAGACCGACCAGGCCCAGATTCAGCAGGGGCAGTTCCATCCCCGCACGGAAAATCACCGACCTCGCGCCCGACCAGGCCGGCAGCAGGACGGTATCCGGGACGCGGAGCATCCAGCCGCGCCGAACCATGTCGTCGGCCAGATGAATGGATCGGCTCTCCGACCAGTTGCGTGTCTCGACCCAGTCGCCGCCGCGCCAGACCTCCAGCGGGGTCCCGGCCTGTCGCATGATCGCCTCCACGACCGACCGGCCGCGCGGCGCGCGGTTGCCGGGCAGAATGGCAGTGTCCACCAGTTCCAGGTCCAGCATGCCCTCGCGCAGGGCCTGCACGGCGGCCGACGACAGGGCGGGCACGCTGGAGACACCGGAAAGCACGACACAGCCCGCCGCCCGTGCCACATCATCCAGCGCGCCGATCCCTGCCGTGAAATCGGCGTCGTCGGAGAGATCGAGATAGTGCAGCCCGTGCGCGATGCAGAACCGTGGCACCCGCCACGGGTCATCCAGCGATGCCCGCATGGCCTGAAACGGGCCGGAAGCATCAACCACAACCTCCACCCCGGCGCTCAGGACAGGCGTCAGGTCGCCGTCCCGATCAAGCTTCAGCCGCGCCATGGCATCCATCGGCGCCGCCAGTTCCGCCCGTTCGGCGGAACGACCGGCCAGCGTGACCTCATGACCATCGCGATGCAGCAACTCCGCCAGCCTGCTGCCGAAGACCCCTGTACCGCCGATGATCAGCACCTTCATGTCAGCAACCTTCGGCGGAGCTTCTCATCCGGCGCGGCACACATGTCGGTGCGCCCGAACATGGCATAGCGGTTCCGGGCGATCCGCCGGTACAGCCAGTCCTGAGCGCCACCCGGCAGCAGGGCCAGGGGTGCGAGCAGATGCCCCAACCCGCCAATGTCACGGCCAAGCAGGATGATCGCGGCCAGCGACGTATGAGCCACCCCATCCCGCAGGTAGACCCAGGTTTCCGTGTCATTCGGATCAAGGCCGAGGTGGGCCAGCATGGCCTGGCCCAGGGGGCTGTTCACGGGGCAGACCCGAATGCCGAGACGGTGGTCCAGCCGCGCGATCATGCGTGCGCCGCGGGTGCAGAGCACGCATTCCCCATCCATGAAGGCGACGGGCCACGCATCATCGAAGTCCGGCACCAGCGGATCATCGCGATAGCTGTAGGCACGGTTCGGAACAGTCATGGGCATGGCACACGCTTCTTGCCGCGACGGGGTGCCAGCGTGGACCCCGCAGGGCCTGACGTGAACCGACCGATTGTCGCGGTCCGGGCCGGTCTGCACGGGCCGCATCGCCCGCAGGCGGCTTCCCGGACTGGCGTGTGGAACGGAACTGCGGTACTTCCGCCCGGCAAGAGATACTGATCGAGAGTGACCATGACCGACACCGACCTGCTGCCGACCCTGACCCGCATCGCGGAAGCACTGGAACGGCTGGCGCCGCCTGCCGCCGCCCAGCCGGACACCGACGCGGCCAGCGCCTTCGTCTGGCATGCCAATCCCGACAGGCTGGACCCGGTACCGGATGTCAATCACGTAGGCATGGCCCTGTTGCAGGGCATTGACCGGGTCCGGGACATCCTGACCGACAATACCCGGCGCTTCGCCACCGGCCTGCCAGCCAACAATGCGCTGCTGTGGGGCGCGCGGGGCATGGGCAAGAGTTCCCTGGTCAAGGCGGCGCATGCGGAGGTCAGCCGCGAGACCGGCGGCAAGCTGATCCTGATCGAGATCCATCGGGAGGACATCGACTCCCTGCCCCGGCTGCTGCATGTGCTGCGCGAGCGCCAGGATCAGCGTTTCATCCTGTTCTGCGACGACCTGTCGTTCGACACCGACGACACCAGCTACAAGTCGCTGAAGGCGGTACTGGAGGGCGGACTGGAAGGACGCCCGTCCAACGTCATCTTCTACGCCACCTCCAACCGTCGCCACCTGATGCCGCGGGACATGATCGAGAACGAGCGTTCCACGGCCATCAACCCGGCCGAAGCGGTGGAGGAGAAGATCTCCCTGTCCGACCGTTTCGGGCTCTGGCTCGGCTTCCATACCTGCAGCCAGCGGGAATATCTCGCCATGGTGAACGGCTATTGCGCCGCCTACGGGCTGGAGATGGACCCGGAGACCCTGCGCCTGGAATCGGTCGAATGGGCCACCACCCGTGGTTCCCGGTCAGGCCGCGTGGCGTGGCAGTACATCCAGGATCTCGCCGGGCGTCTCGGCAAGCCACTTGGCTAGGCAAGCTCTCTGCGTGAGGGCGGCGCCGGTCGGGGCCATGATCTGACGTCGCGCGTCTGAGACTTCACGACACGAGGCACTGATTTCAGTTCGATTGCCATCCTGAAGGTTCCACAACCTTCAGGAGCATGCATGATGAACGTCGATCCCTTCTGGCTGAATGACCGGATTGTCCCCTCTGACGCCAATGATCCGAAGGAGGTCACCCGGCTTGGCCAGGCCCTGAGTGACGTCGGCGAGGATGTGGCTGACCGCTCCCGCCCCGCCGTCACGGAGGCCGTGCGCCGGTTCCAGGACTCCCGCGGCCTGCGGGTTGATGGGGAGGCACAGGTCAATGGCCCCACCGCCCAACGCCTTGCGGCGGAGCGGCATGAGCGCCAGACCGCAGCCCGCCCATCGGCGCAGCAGCGGATCCTGGGTGAGCAGCATTCCGTGCCCGTGCGGGACGCCGTCGGCACCGGCGGGCGCAATCGGCCCGAGGACCGGCGGAGCGTCATGCAGGCGCTGGCCATCGGCAACTATCTCTCCCGCTATGCGGCCCTGAACCCGGTGGACCTGCCGCCCGGTGCCCCCGATCCGGAACTGGAGACCGCCCTCGCCCGTTTCCGTCGCAAGCAGGGCGTCCGGGAGACCGGCCCCCTCGCCCCGGGCAGCCTGACCCTGCGGCTGCTCAACCAGATTACCGCCCCGCGCCTGCATCAGCTCATCGGTGATGACGTGGCCAGCCCACGGGACATGTCACCGGCGGAGGACCCGGCGGTGGTGCGCGACAGTCCCGACAGCCCCACCGCCCGCGCCGTGCCCTTCCGCGACGAGGGTCAGGTGGCCCACGAAACGGCGCAGGATCAGGAGATCGCACGGCGGCAGGCCGACCGCATCCGTCAGGAGATGGCGGCGGTCGATCGCGGCGAGGCCGCACCGGTCCCCGGCACCGATCCGTCCCTGCAGGCGTTGCACGACGATCCGGAACTCAAGGACCTGACCGCCCGCCAGATCGACCGTATCCGGGAGATCGCGACTGAATCAGCCCTGGATCTGGAACAGCCGGAGACGCGGGCACGCCTTGGCGCCTACATGCGCGAAAAGGAGCCGGACTTCCTGACCGCGCTGCAGGAGAAGTACGAGGCCGGCAAGCTCGACGCCCGGAAGCTGGAACGGCTGACCGAGAACTGGGCGCGTCAGGTCTCCACTCATGGCGCCAGCCCCATCTCGGTGGCACGGCTGAAGGCTGGCACGGAAGTTTTGCGGCAGGCCCTTCAGGACGAGGGCGCGAGCGCAGCCGACACGGTCGCCAAGATCGAGAAACTGATGGCGGGCGCCGGGCAGGGCGAGCCGGAGGTGCCATTGCTGTTCGAGTTCTTCCCCGGCCTCGGCGAAGCCCTCTCCGCCGCCGACGCCGCGAAATACCTCGCGCAGGCACAGGCCGCGGACGCCGCCGGCAACACCGCCGAGGCCAACGCCGCCTGGAACGCCTTCGCCCTCGCCGCCGCAGGCGCCGTCCCCTTCGTCGGCAAGGCCGTGAAACTCCTCCGCCACGTCAAGGTGGTAAGGAAGGCCGAGGAGGCCATCACCAGTGCCGCCGCCCCCGTCCTGAACGCCATCACCGAACAGGCGCGCAAGACCAAGGTCGTCCAGAAGGCCGAAGAGCTTGTCGACGCCCAGCGCGCTCGTCGCAAACTGCTCAAGGCCGAAGAGGATTTCGAGACAGAGTTCGAAGGCATGTCGGCTCAGGAACTGGTTGGTGCCGCAGATTGGTCGAAGCTTGACGAGAAGACGCAGCATGCGATCAGTAGCAGCTTTACGCATGGTAAGCGTCGGGCCAGCGAAGGCCAACTGGCGACTGACCTTGATGTGGCTGGAGCCAAACGTCCGCTGGACGGTCCGAAACACGATCATCTGTACATGGTGAGAACGGATGACGGAGAGTGGTTGCCAAGGAAGTTCGACTCGGTCGCATATGGCTGGTTCAGGCCAACCTTGATGGGACTATGGGTTCGCAAGATTGATGAGGGAAAGGCGTTCGCGATCGAACTGAAATCCGGGTCTTCCAAACTCACTAAAGACCAGGCGCGTGCTGACAAAGCAATCGCCGACGGGAGAGATTCCTTTCCGACCCTTTCCAAGAATGGAGGGCAGAATGGGTATACGCTTCCGGAAATCGAGAAGGATATCAAACATCTCCGGATACCACTGTGGGCGATCCCTCAGGACATGTTGAACGAGGATCTTCGAAAATCCCTCACAAACAAGGGCACACCTGAGAGGGTGAGAGGTGGCCCGACAAATCTGGACAGTTGAGTTAGGTGGATTTTCTGCTCCCAATCCGGCAGCGTTGCCGGGACGAAGGAGCGAAGATGACAAGACGACCCAGGCGGAACCACAGCCCTGCCTTCAAAGCGAAAGTCGCATTGGCGGCGCTGAAGGGCGACAGGACGATGAGCGAGCTGGCGACGCAGTTCGACCTGCATCCCAATCAGATCAAGCAGTGGAAGGATCAGCTGCTTGAGGGCGTAACGGGTGTCTTCGATGACACGCCAAAGGCCGCGAAAGAGCCGCAGATCGACGTAAAGTCCCTGCACGCGAAGATTGGCCAGCTGGCGCTGGAAAACGATTTTTTAGAGGGCGCGCTCGACAAGGCCGGTCTGTTGCCGAGCGCAAGGAAATGACGGGCCCGGACCACAGGCTGAGCCTGACACGGCAAGCCCGGCTTCTCGGGATCAGCCGGGGCAGCCTGTATTACGCGCCGCGCCCGACCAGTGCGGCGGACCTCAAGCTTATGCGCAGAATTGACGAGTTGCACATGGACTACCCGTTCGCGGGCAGCCGTATGATGAAAGGGTTGCTGCGGCAGGAAGGCTTCACGGCCGGGCGGCTGCACGTGGCAACCTGCATGAAAACGATGGGCATTGAGGCGCTCTATCGCAGACCGAACACCAGCAAGCCTGCGCCCGGTCACAGGATCTATCCCTACCTGCTGCGCAAGCTGGCCGTGACGCAGCCCAATCAGGTCTGGGCCATGGATATTACCTACATTCCCATGGCCCGAGGGTTCGTCTATCTGGTCGCCGTTCTGGACTGGTTCAGCCGCAAGGTTCTGGCCTGGCGGCTGTCGGTGACGCTGGAAACAGCGCCGTGTCTGGAGGCCTTGAATGATGCCCTGCGCAGATATGGCAAGCCGGAGATCATGAACTCGGACCAAGGATCACAGTTCACGTCCATTGACTTCATCAAGGCGCTGAAGGACGCCGACATCCAGATCAGCATGGATGGCAAGGGCGCTTGGCGCGATAACGTGTTTGTCGAACGGCTCTGGCGCAGCGTCAAATACGAGGAGGTCTATCTGCACGCCTATGAAAGCGTGTCAGCCGCCCGACAGGGCATCGACCGATACCTGGCCTTCTACAACACAAGGAGACCGCATTCATCGCTGGAAGGGCAAACGCCCGATCAGGCATATCACATCAAGTTGCAACCAATCCCGGTGGCGGCATAACCAAGCGGAAAATCCACCTAAGAAACGGCTCGAAACTGTTCAAACGAACCGAACCACCTCTGTGATCACGAAATTTCTTGAGAAACTTGACAAAAAATACAAACACGCAGATCAACTCCTAAAGAAAGGAGATACAGATATTGCATCCACGATTACCATCGGCGCCGTATTTACCGCACTGAGCCAGATCGAATTTGAGAACGATGGCACCTAAAATCTGATTGTGCGGCGAGCGAGCAGCAAATTCGTTGCTGCTCGCTCGTTCTCAAAATCGCATCGGACCCACAATCCAAGGATGTTCTATTTGATCAACAATCTCTTTCGGGATTGCTATATTCATTGTCTCCACCATAGCAATGACTGTCACAATTGGCATCAATCTTGATTCATATTTGTTCCTGACAATTGTCTCTGGCGCAACTTCACCTGTTCTGACGCGCTCGCTATCAAAATCACCATCAGCGCTGCATTTCTCCCAGATTTCTGCAAAGCTCGTACGGGACTCGGCGAAGGCTATTCTGGCCATTTCGTCTATCCAAGATTGGTCTCGGGCCAGTTTGGCTGCGGCGAAGACTTCAGCGTCATAGTGATGCCAGGTCGATTTGTTCGGGGCCTGCCGACCCCAGAGTCGCGGATACAGTTGGTCAAAATCCAGCCGCTCCTGAATCCAGGGCAGGGTTATCCGGTTCCAGCAATCGATGAGAAGTTCCGTGACCTTCTTGATATCGTCCTGGTTCTTCATGATGAAGGCCATTTCGTTCGTGTACTCACCTGCCCTGCCTAGGAAAGGAATCTCTGAATAGTCAATTTTGGGTGGTTTCGGGACCGGGTCCATCAAGTCCTTCCAAATCCCCTTCCAGCCTGATCTGTTTTTATATTCATTTCCCCACTTGCTCTCCCAGGGAGCAAAGTCCTTTTGTCTCTCCTCCTCCATCAGGTCACCCGCCAGCGTTCCCCCGGTGTGCATGGGTGCACTCGTGCCCTCCATCCGTTCCTGCGAGCGTTTCGGGTTGTAGAGCTTCACCAGTTCGTCAATTTCCTTCACGAAGCCGCCGTAGGAGGCCCGGAACGAGCCCGGCGTGCCCGCGTATCCCTTTGTCAGCGCCACGCGCCAGGCAATGCGATCGCCGTCGCGGCGCCACATGGTGCGGCCCACCTTGCGAAAGCCGCAGTCCTCCATCGCCGCGCCGAAACCGGCGTCTGCGACGAGGTGCCAGGGCTTGATACCGGGGTCCCAGTCAATCATCACTCAACCATAGCATGCAGCACGTTCACGCCAAGAACTGTCTCCAGATCCGGAATGAACTGCCTGAAAGCGCGACGTTGGTCAGTGCACCTGGCATGTCGAACGAGATCACCGCCCCGCGCCTTGGCCTTCCGCGACGAGGGTCAGGCGGCCCATGAAACGGTGCCGGATCAGGAGATCGAACGGCGGCAGTCGGACCGCATCCGTCAGGAGATGGCGGCGGTCGATCGCGGCGAGGCCGCCGCCTCAGGGAATATGTCATTGAAGGGATTCGACAGGCACTGGAAGCAGACTGAAATCCACATCGCATTCAGGAATGTCGATGGACAAAGCTTCGGCAATCGCCATGGCCTTCACCGCACTCGAAAATTTGTCGATCAGCCGGTTTCTTACAATTGTCTCGGGCTTGACCTCACCGGAACGTACATGCGGCTGATCAAAGAGATATCTCTTGCGGCATTCCTTCCAGACCTCGTCAATGCTCTTCGGCGCCCGTGCGAAGGCCCGGCGGGCCATTTCGTTGATCCATGCCTGGTCACCGGCAATCTTTGCAGCCGCGTAGAATTCCGGATTCTCGAAACAGAAGTAACGCGTGCCCGGACTGTCCGGGCCCCATGTTCTGGGATAGGCGTGCTCGAAATCAAGCCGATCCTCGATCCAGGGCATGGCTGCCTGATGCCATATCCGGATCAGCTGTTGTGCAATCTCGCTGACCTGCGCTTCCGTCCTGACCACGAACGCCCAATCGAGGCTGGAAGGCCCCGCATTTTCCAGAAACGGGACCTCGGAGAAATCCACGTCCGGTGACGGCGGGATCGGTTTGATGAAATCCTTCAGAATCCCCCACAGGCCGGTCCTGTTGATCCGTTCGGCTTGCCACTTCCGCCGCCAGGGCTCGAATTCCTTTTCGCGCAGTTCGCTGATCAGGTCATCCGAGAGGGCACTGCCAAGATGCATGGGAACGCTCGTACCTTCCATGCGCTCCAGAGAGCGTTTGGGGTTGTAGAGTTTCACCAGTTCATCGACTTCCTTCGCGAAGCCTCCGTAGCCGTCTCGAAATGAACCCGGCGTGCCCGCGTATCCCTTTGTCAGCGCCACGCGCCAGGCAATGCGGTCGCCGTCGCGGCGCCACATGCTGCGGCCCACCTTGCGAAAGCCACAGTCCTCCATCGCCGCGCCGAAACCGGCGTCGGCGACCAGGTGCCAGGGCTTGATACCGGAGTCCCAGTCGATCATCACGCAACCATAGCATGCAGTGCGCAGGCCTGAAACACGGCTTGCTCAGCCCAGGTTGCGTGGCGGGCTGCTGCCGAGTTTGCTCACCGGGTCAATGGCCTTCCGACCCTTTCTGATCTCGAAGTGCAACTGCGCGGGATCGACACCGCCGGTGCTTCCGACGGTGGCTATGGCCTGACCCCGCCTGATCCGGTCACCGCGCTGCACATCGATCCGGTCCAGATGGGCGTAGGCCGTGGTCAGGCCGCCCGAGTGGCGGATCAGGACCAGGTTGCCGAAGCCGCGCAATTCGTTGCCGGCATAGACAACCTCCCCGCCTGTCATCGCACGTACCGGTGTGCCGCGCGGGGCGCGGATGTTGATCCCGTCATTGTGCAGCCCCCCGGCCTTCGGACCGAAGCGGGAAACCACCTTTCCGGCGATGGGCCAGACGAGACCGCTTGCCGTGGTTGCGACGGCGGCGGGCGCAGGTGCGGCTACTGTCGGCGCGGGCGTCGGTGCGGATGCCTGCGTGGGCGCAGGTGCTGCCGGTGCTTTCTGCGCCGTGACTGGCGCAGCGGGTCTGCTGGTCCCGCCCGCGCGCGCAACCCGTCCCGGTGGTCTCGGCGGCGGTAGCGGCACGACCTCCGCGCCCGCTGTAACGCGGGTGATGCGGGTCGGTTCCGTCCGCGACCCGCCACCCGGAATCCTGAGGATCTGTCCGGGGTGCAGACGGAATGGCGAAACCAGTCCGTTCAATTGCACGATCTCCCGCCGTCCCACGCCATAGCGTTCGGAAACCGTTGTCAGGCTTTCGCCCCGGCGCACCCGGTGCAGCCGCAACTGCGGCACCCGAAGCTGTTGCCCGATGGCGAGCGTATAGGGGGCCCGCAGCCCGTTGGCCTGGATCAGGTCGCGCACCGGCACACCGCTGCGGCGGGCGATGGCATAGGCCGTGTCACCGGGGCGGACGATCACCGTGCCACCGGTGAAAGCGCTGTGGTCCTCCACGGGCGCAGGCGTGCCGCGCGGCCCGCAGGCGACGAGCAGCAAGGCCAGCGTCAGGAGGATCGCGCGCGGGTGAAACATGCGGCCAGAGTATGAATCCGGGCGACGGGCGGCAAGGGAATGCGGCTGAGCCGCGCCAGCCGTCAGCCCTCCCCGCGCTGTTCGTTCGGCACCCCGTCCAGCAGCGGCACGAATCGCACCGGCAGCAGGTTCTCCCGCGTCGTGCTGCCATCCGCCTGCCGGGTCACGCGCACCAGCATCTGGTCTGCGCCGCTGCGCCCGACGGGCACGATCAGGATACCGCCGGTCGAAAGCTGCTCGACCAGGGCAGCCGGCACTTCCCCGAAGGCCGCGGCCGTGACGATGATCCGGTCAAAGGGAGCCTGAGCGGGCCAGCCGCGGGTGCCGTCCCCCAGATGGGCGATGATGTTGTTGATGCCCAGCCTGCTGAACAGCGCCGTGGCGTCGCGGTACAGTGTCCGGTGCCGCTCGACCGTGTAGATGCGGCGGCACAGCATTGCCAGCACCGCCGCCTGGTAGCCGGAGCCGGTCCCGATCTCCAGCACCTTGGCGCGCGGAAACAGGCGCAGCGCCTCCGTCATGAAGGCGACCACATAGGGCTGACTGATGGTCTGCCCCTGCTTGATCGGCAGCGGCATGTTCTCATAGGCCTGATGGCGGAAATTGGCATCGACGAACTGTTCGCGCGGCACTCGCTCGATGGCGCCAAGCACCTGGGAATCGGTGATGCCCTCCCGACGCAACTGCATCAGCAGCCGGATCTTTCGTACATCATCCGTCATGCGCTGCCTCAGTCCTGAAAGACGCGCCCGAGCGGATCAAGCGCATCCCGGTCGGTCAGGTTGAGGCTGATCGGCGTCACCGAGATCCCGCCACGCCAGATGGTGCCGATGTCCGTGCCCGGTGGCGGCATCGCCTTCTGTCGGCGCAGCCCGATCCAGTAATAGGGAATGTTGCGCCCGTCCTGGCGCGCGTCCACCGTCACGTCAGCCTGGTCACGCCGTCCGTGAGGCACCACATGAACCCCGTTAACCTCATCCGGTTCGACATCCGGATAGTTGATGTTGATCAGCACATCCTTCGGCCAGCCGTTCTCCAGCAGGCGGCGCACGATGCCCGGCGCATGCTGCTCCGCGGTCTGCCAGCGGATGACCTGGTCGGCGAAACCGATCTGGCTCATGGCGATCGACGGGATGCCCAGCAGCGTCCCCTCCATGGCCGCCGCGACCGTGCCGGAATAGGTGATATCCTCGGCGATGTTGGCACCCCGATTGACACCCGACAGGATCAGGTCGGGCCGTCCGTCCAGCACCTGCCGCACCGCCATCATCACGCAGTCGGTGGGCGTGCCGCCGACGGCAAAGCGCTGTTCCCCCAGTTTGTGCAGGCGCAGGGGGTTGGTCAGGCTGAGCGAGCGGCCCGCCCCGCTCTGTTCCTGCTGCGGCGCGACGATCCAGACGTCGTCGCTCAGTTCGCGCGCGATCCGCTCCATGGCCTTGAGACCGGGAGCATCGATGCCGTCATCGTTCGTCAGCAGGATACGCATGTCGTTCAGCCCTTCACGGCTTCGATGACGGTCTGCCCGCCCATGTAGGGTCGCAGGACATCCGGCACGATGATGGAGCCGTCAGCCTGCTGGTAATTCTCGATCACGGCAATCATCGCCCGGCCAACGGCCAGCCCCGATCCGTTCAGGGTATGGACGAAGCGGGTCTTCTTCTCGCCCTCGGGCCGATAGCGGGCATTCATGCGACGCGCCTGGAAGTCCAGGGTGTTGGAGCAGGAGGAAATCTCCCGGTAGCGCTGCTGTCCCGGCAGCCAGACCTCCAGATCATAGGTCTTGGTGGCGGTGAACCCCATGTCGCCGCTGCTGAGCTTCATGACCTGATAGGCCAGCCCGAGCCGCTGCAGCAGGGTCTCCGCGCAGTTCGTCATGCGCTCCAGTTCCGCCTCCGACTGGTCATCGGCGGTGATGACCACCATCTCCACCTTCATGAACTGGTGCTGACGGATCATGCCCCGCGTGTCCCGCCCGGCCGAACCCGCTTCCGACCGGAAACACGGCGTCAGCGCCGTCAGGCGCATCGGCAGGCTGGCGGCATCGACGATCTGTTCGCGCACCATGTTGGTCAGCGGCACCTCCGACGTGGGTACCAGCCAGAAGCCATTGTCGGTGTGAAACAGATCTTCCGAGAACTTCGGCAACTGGCCGGTACCGAATACCGCCTCGTCCCGCACCAGCAGGGGCGGATTGACTTCCTCGAACCCGAACTCACCGGTCTGCACGTCCAGGAACCAGTTCCCCAGCGCGCGCTCCAGCCGGGCCAGCGCGCCGCGCAGGACGACGAAACGGGCGCCCGACATGGCCGCCGCCCGGTCGAAATCCATCAGGCCGAGCGCCTCCCCCAGTTCGAAGTGTTCCTTCGGCGCGAAGTCGAATGACGGCACCTCGCCGACCTGGCGCACCAGCTCGTTGGCGTCCTCATCCGCGCCAACCGGCACGTCGGCGGCCGGAACATTGGGAATACCGGCAAGCTCCAGCGTCAACGCCGCCTCACGCTCCCGGTCCTCTTCCTCCAGCCGCTGCACGTCGGCCTTCAGGTCGGCGGTTGCCTGCATCAGGCGCTGTGCCTCCGCCTCGTCACCGCTGCCCTTGGCCTTGCCAATGGCCTTGGCGGTCGCATTGCGCTCCGACTGCTTCCGCTGCATCTCGTTCTGGATGGACAGCCGTGCCTCGTACATCTCCACGAGTGAGGCCGCGCGGGCGGCGTGGCCGCGCGCGGTCATGGCTTGGTCGAAGGCATCCCGGTTCTCCCGGATCCAGCGAATATCGTGCATGGGATCAATTCCAGACTGAGTCTCAAGTGAAGTGCCCGCGCCTTATAGTGCACTTTGCAGGGCGATTGAATCCTTCTCATGACCTGAACCTGTGCCACCATGGGAGATCAGACATGCATGACCGCCGGGGAGACGAACCATGAGCAGCATTCTCGACCGTATCCAGTTCCGGACCGTCGCCACCAACGGCGTCGAACTGCGCGTTGCGGTCACCGGAGAAGGTCCGCTGGTGGTCATGGTCCATGGCTGGCCGGAAAGCTGGTATTCCTGGCGGCACCAGATGGGACCCATCGCCGACGCGGGCTATCAGGTGGCGGCAATCGACGTGCGCGGCTATGGCGGCAGCAGCAAGCCGCACGCGGTGGAGGCCTATGACATGGAGAGCCTGACCGGCGATGTGGCCGGGCTGATCCCGGCGCTGGGCCACGACAGCGCCATCCTGATCGGCCATGACTGGGGTGCCCCGATCGTATGGAACACCGCCCTGCTGCATCCCGACCGGGTCAGCGCCGTTTCAGGGCTTTCGGTTCCCTATCTCGGCCCCGGCCCTGCGCCCTTCATCGATATCGTGAAGCAGGTCTTCACGGCCAACGGACGCTTCTTCTATCAGGTCTATTTCCAGGATGAGGGCGTAGGCGAAGCCGAACTGGAAGCCGACATTCGCGGTGGCCTGCGGCGGGTCTACTACGCCATCTCCGGCGATGCCCCGGACGGCACATGGCCGACCGACAAGCCGCATGGCGCGACCCTGCTGGAACGGCTGCCCGACCCCGACCCGTTTCCGGCCTGGCTGACGGAGACCGACATCGACTATTTCGTTGGTGAGTTCGAACGGTCAGGCTTCCGCGGGCCGCTGAACCGGTACCGAAATCACCACCGCGATTTCGAGCTGCTGAATGCCCTGCCTGACAGGCGTATCCATCAGCCCGCGCTCTATATCGGCGGCACGCGCGACCTGGTCCTCAAGATGCTGCCGGGCAAGGACATGGTGGCATCCATGAAGCAGCTGATACCGAACCTGTCAGACGCCGTGCTGCTGGAAGGTATCGGTCACTGGACACAGCAGGAAGCGCCGGAACAGGTCACGACCCTGCTGCTGGACTGGATAAATTCCATGAAGAAAATGTGACAAGCATTTCCAGAGGCTGGAAAATTTTACTCCATGCCTCCGGAAATTCCTGCGGTCAGCTGCTCTTCGCGAGACCACGATCGAAGATCGGAATCCACTCGGCAGCCAGTTCCTTGCCCTGCTTCAACTGCTTCTCCGTGATGTCCTGGGACAGTTCCTTCAGTTCGGGCTTCGCGGCGCCGACACCACGATCAATGGCAAGCTGCAGCCATTTCACGGCCTCGACCGGATCGGGTTCGACGCCCAGACCCTGTGCAAATGCAGCACCGACATAGGCCTGGGAGCGCGGGTGATCCGCCTCCGCTGCCCTGAACAGCCAGTAGAAGCCACGTTCGTGGTCGACCGGATGGTTCGCCTTGCCAGTGAAGAACATCCGACCGGCGAGGAACTGGCCGGCGCGGTCACCGGCGGTCGCGGCAGCTTCATAGAGCTTCCCGGCCCGGACAACATCGCGATCCACACCAACCCCGATGACGAGGATGTTCGCGAGCTTCTTGTGCGCATCAATATCGCCGGCCTTGACCAGAGGCTCCAGCAGAGCGGCCGCGGTACCATACCAGAGCGCCGCCAGTTCCAGATCTTCCGGTGTACCAAATGCCTTGTGGTGCATCTTGGCCAACTGGATCTGCATCTGGATATCGCCGCCACGCGCCAGTGCGGCCACCTGCGGCAGCGCCCGGGCGTAGAAGTCGTCGGAGAGGGCAATGTTCTCCTCCACGCCCCTGCCCCGACGATGGAACTCCGCCATGCGCAGGAGACCGCAGAGTGCGTCCTGCTCGGCGGCCTTGCCGAACCACTTGGCAGCGACCTTCAGCCCACGCTGTGCTTCCTTGCCCCGGACGATCAGCTCGCCGAGGTCACACATTGCGGTTGAACTGCCCTCCTTCGCCGCGACAAGCGTCTCTTCCCAGAGCAGCTTCTCGTCCTGGCTCCGCTCGTCATCTTCTTCCTGCGCCTGCACCTGCGCCGCGCCAAGCATGATCGTGCCGATCATGGCACCACAGACCATTGTCCGCCGTGCCCCCTTTGCAAAAAGCCTCATCATTCCCCTCCATTTGTGAGCGGCATGCATGTTGGCCGCTTCGATGGAGCTGACAGGCAAACCATGTGCCAAGCATGGTTCAGTGCCGGGGCGACTGGTTGCTTCCCGTGAATTCGCTAGCTGTCCTGCCGCCTCGGCGGCATGGGAACACCGCCACCGCCGCCGCGGAAACAGGGGACTGCATCATCAGGGGTGTAATATTCACCGGCGCCGTCGGTGAAGATGTGGGCTGCCAGTCCCAGCCCGTGACCGGGGTCCAGAGCGCCCGCCGAAATGGAAGTCCTGCCCGCGCCTTCGGTCGCGAAGAACAACATGGATCCGCATTTGCGACAGAACCCGCGCTGGCTGTCGGCACTGGAGCGGTACCAGGACAGTGACTCCTCCCCCGTGAGGCTCAGATCATCGTCCCACGCCGCGGTGAAGGCCAGAAAGTGACTGGTCTGCCGCCGGCACATGGTGCAGTGACAACCGATGATCTCTCTCATCGGACCATTGACCTCGAATGCCACCGCACCACACAGACATCTGCCGCGTACCGGTCCTGAAGCAACCATGACATTGTTCCTTTTATGTTCTCATTTCCGCGATAGAAGCAGAAGGCGACACATGAGACAAGCACTCCTGCGGATGCCGGGACCATGACCGGCAAGGCCAATCTGCTGATCGGACTGGAGACGCGCCTGGGCGCCCATGGCCTTGTGCTGCTCGGCGGCATTGTCGAGGGCGGGCAGACCCGTGTCATGGTCGGCAATGCCGGGTCACAGATGGTTTCGCATGTACCGGGCCTGCCCGAAGCCGACCCGCGCAGCGATCCCGTCAACCGCTGGACCCGGCAGGTCATGGAACCGGTCGCGGAGGAGTTCGGTGCCACCGTCAGCTATCCCTTCGATGGTCCGCCCTGGCAGCCGTTCGTGACCTGGATGCTGGCGACGGGCGAGGCCTTCGTTTCCCCGCTCGGCCTGGCGATCCATCCGCGCTACGGCCTCTGGTTTGCCCTGCGCGCGGCCCTGCTGTTCGACCGGGTGCTGGCGCTGGACCCGCCTGATGCGACGTCCCCCTGCGAGAGCTGCCGGGACCGTCCCTGCCTGTCGGCCTGTCCGGTCGATGCCTTCACGGGCACGGCCTACGACGCGGAGGGATGCCGCGACCATCTGGCGAAGCCAGCGGGCGATGACTGCATGACCCAGGGCTGTCGCGCACGGCGGGCCTGCCCGGTTGGCACGGCCTGGCGCTACACACCTGCCCATGCGGGGTTTCACATGCGTGCCTTCGCCCGCTGATCCGTGCCGTTCCTACGTCTCTGGTGGCCCGCCCCGAGATTCGGTAGAAATGGTGTGTTCAGACCGGGAGGAAGACATGCCTGAATATCGTTCGCATCGCACCACGCAGGGCAAGGGCCAGGCGGCAGCCCGCGCCCTCTGGCGCGCTACGGGTACCGCGGATCAGGACATGGCCAAGCCCATCGTGGCCATCGCCAACTCCTTCACCCAGTTCGTGCCCGGGCATGTGCATCTGAAGGATCTGGGCCAGCTTGTGGCGGGAGAGATCCAGAAGGCCGGTGCGGTGGCGAAGGAATTCAACACCATCGCCGTCGATGACGGCATCGCGATGGGGCATGAGGGCATGCTCTACAGCCTGCCCAGCCGGGAGATCATCGCCGACTCCATCGAGTACATGGTCAACGCCCATTGCGCCGACGCGCTGGTCTGCATCTCCAATTGCGACAAGATCACCCCCGGAATGCTGATGGCCGCCATGCGGCTGAACCTCCCCACCATCTTCGTGTCCGGCGGTCCGATGGAAGCCGGCAAGGCCGTCATCGCGGGGCGGGAGCAGATCGTCGATGCCGTGGATGCACTGGTCGCGGGCAACAACCCGAACCTGCCCGACGAACATGTGCAGGCCATCGAGGATATCGCCTGCCCGACCTGCGGATCGTGCGCCGGCATGTTCACGGCCAATTCGATGAACTGCCTGGTGGAGGCCCTGGGCCTCGGCCTGCCCGGCAACGGCAGCATTCTCGCCACCCACGCCCTGCGGCGCGGTCTGTTCGAGAAGGCCGGTCGCCAGATCGTGGAACTGACCCGCCGCTACTACGAGCTGGACGACATGGAGGTTCTGCCGCGGTCCATCGCCAACCGGACCTCTTTCGAGAACGCCATGTCGCTCGACATCGCCATGGGCGGATCGACCAACACGGTGCTGCATCTGCTGGCTGCCGCGTTCGAGGGGGAAATCCCCTTCACCATGGAGGACATCGACCGCCTGTCGCGCAAGGTGCCGAACCTGTGCAAGGTCTCCCCTTCCGTCCCCGAATATCACATGGAGGATGTGCACCGCGCGGGCGGCATCATGGCGATCCTGGGTGAGATGGCGCGCGGCGGACTGCTTGACACCTCCACCACCGATGTCCTCGGCCTGACGCTGGCGGAGAAGCTGTCGCTGTATGACGTGCGTGTCACGAAGGACGAGGTGATCCGCCATTTCTACCGCGCCGCGCCGGGCCGCCGCCGCATGCTGGAGGCCTTCGGGCAGGACAGCTATTACGAGACCCTCGACACCGACCGGGCGGCTGGCTGCATCCGCGACGTTGAACATGCCTATTCGCAGGATGGCGGCCTGGCCGTGCTGAGCGGCAACCTGGCCGAGGACGGCTGCATCGTGAAGACCGCCGGGGTCGATCCGTCGATCCTGAAGTTCGAAGGCCCCGCCAAGGTCTTCCATTCGGAGAACGCCGCCTCCGCCGGGATCATGGGCGGGGAAGTGGTCGAGGGCGATGTCGTCGTCATCATCTACGAAGGCCCGCGCGGCGGCCCCGGCATGCAGGAAATGCTGATGCCCACGTCGATGCTGAAGGCGATGGGGCTGGCCACCACCTGCGCGCTGCTGACCGACGGACGCTTCTCCGGCGCCACATCGGGCCTGTCCATCGGCCATGCCTCACCGGAGGCGGCGGAAAAGGGCACCATCGGGCTGGTGGAAACCGGCGACCGCATCCGTATCGACATTCCGGCCCGCAGCATCGAACTGCTGGTGGACGATGAAACCCTTGCCGCCCGTCGCGACGCCATGAACAACCGCGGCGACGGCGGCTGGCAGGCCGTCGGTCGCAACCGCAAGGTCTCCCGCGCCCTGCAGGCCTACGCCGCCCTCACCCGCTCCGCCGCCCACGGCGCCGTGCGCGATCCGGCGGTGCTGTCGGAGATGAAGTGAGGCTGTCGCTGCGGGGGCCGCGCGCCGGTCCCGCAGCGCCGACAGCCCTGCGCCCTCGCTGATCATTGATTCGCGCCGATCGCCGCAGCCAGCCATTGCCAGCAACCCGGCGCCGGAGTACGAATCGCAGACATGTTTCATGTCCTGTCGAGGAGCCACCTGCTGTGCGACGTTCCCTGATCTCCCTGGTGGCTGCTGCCACCCTTCTGCCCGCCGCGGTTCAGGCCGAGAGTGAACTGAATTTCTACAACTGGTCCGACTACATCGGCGAGACGACACTGGCCGATTTCACGGCGGCGACCGGCACCAAGGTGAACTACGACGTCTATGATTCCAATGACGTGCTGGAGGCCAAGCTGCTGGCCGGCAGTTCCGGTTATGACCTGGTCGTCCCGACCGCCATGCCGACGCTGGGCCGCCTGATCAAGGCGGGCGCGGTGCAGAAGCTGGACAAGTCGAAGATCCCCAACCTCGCCAACCTCGATCCCGTGCTGATGGACCGGGTCCGCACCGTCGATCCCGACCTGGAATATGGCGCCATCTGGCAGTGGGGCACCAACGGCATTGGTGTCAATGTGAAGAAGGTTCGGGAGCGGCTGGGCGACGTGCCGCTGGATACCTTCGATCTACTGTTCGACCCGGAGACGGTGGCCAAGCTGGCCGACTGCGGCGTAACGCTGGTGGACTCGGCGGAGGAGATCATTCCCCTGGTGATCAACTATCTGGGTGGCGACCAGGCGGCCGAGGACATGGACTGGCTCCAGAAGGCGGAGGATCACCTGCTGAAGATCCGCCAGCACTACCGCTACTTCCATTCTTCCCGCTACATCAATGACCTGGCCAACGGTGAGATCTGCGTCGCCGCCGGGTTCTCGGGCGACATCTTCATTGCCGCTGCGCGTGCCGCCGAGTCCGGCAACGGCGTCGAGATCGAATACAAGATCCCGCGTGAAGGCACCTTCATCTGGTTCGACATGATGGCCATTCCCACCGGCGCACCGCATCTGGATGCCGCCCATGCCTTCATCAATTTCGCGCTGGAGCCAAAGAACATCGCTGGCGTGACCAACTATGTCTTTTATGCCAATGCAGTAACCGAATCACTTCCCATGGTGGATGAGCAGATTCGCAGCAATCCGTCCATCTTTCCCAGCGACGCGGTGAAGGAGAAGCTGTTCGCCGCAGTGCTGAAATCGCCCCGCTTCACCCGCGCCGTCAACCGGTCGTGGACCAAGGTCCGTACGGGCGAGTAAAGGCACTTGGCCGCCGCCGACAGCACAGACACCCTGGTCAGCATCCAGGGCGTCACCAAGGACTTCGGCGGCACGCTGGCCGTTGATGGTATCGATCTGGAGATCCGGCGTGGGGAGTACTTCTCCCTGCTGGGCGGTTCGGGTTGTGGCAAGACAACCCTGCTGCGCATGCTGGGCGGCTTCGAGACGCCGACCAGTGGCCGTATCATGATCGACGGGCAGGACATGGCGGACGTCCCCGCCTATCGCCGCCCGGTGAACATGATGTTCCAGTCCTATGCCCTGTTTCCGCACATGAGCGTGGCGCAGAACGTGGCCTTCGGCCTGGAGCAGGAGAATGTCGTGAAGTCGGAACGCGACGACAGGGTCGCGGAGGCGCTGGAGATGGTGCAACTCGGCGAATACGGCCGCCGCAAGCCGCATCAGCTCTCCGGTGGCCAGCGCCAGCGCGTCGCCCTGGCCCGCGCCCTGGTGAAGCGTCCCAAGCTGCTGCTGCTGGATGAACCCCTGGCGGCGCTGGACAAGAAGCTGCGGGAGAAGACGCAGTTCGAACTGGCCAATATCCAGGTCAAGGTCGGCATCACCTTCATCATGGTCACCCATGACCAGGAAGAGGCGATGACACTCTCCGACCGGCTCGCGGTCATGAACGCCGGCAGGATCGTGCAGGTCGGAACCCCGGGCGACATCTACGAGTTCCCCGCCAACCGGATGGTCGGAGAGTTCATCGGCACCATCAATGTCTTCGAGGGCAAGGCGGATCCGGAGAACAGTGCCGTTCACTGCCCTGCCCTGCCCTGTCCCATCGTGATGGAGGACAGGGTGGCTGCGGAATCCGGCAGCCAGATCGCCATCGGCATCCGCCCGGAGAAGATGCGCATCCGCAAGGCCGGGCCTGCCCCCGCCGAAGCGGCTCCGGCCAGCAACTTCCTGGCCGGAAAGGTGGAGGACATCGCCTATCTCGGTGACCTGTCGATCTTCCATGTGCGACTGGCAGACGGGCGCATCGTCCAGGTCTCCCGCACCAACATCACCCGCCGACGCGACGAGCCGCTGACCTGGGAGGATGCCGTGGAAGTGGAGTGGGATCCCCAGGCACCGGTGGTGCTGCATCAATGACCGACGCGGCGGCAGATCGGGTGGCGGACAGTCCCGCGCTCAGCACCAGCCGCGGACGCCTGATCGGCATCCTGATCCCGACCGCCTGGCTGCTGCTGTTCTTCGCCATCCCGTTCCTGTTCGTCATCAAGATCTCCCTGTCGGAGGCCGCCTATTCCGTCCCCCCGGTCAGTGACTTCCTGATCTGGCAGGACGGCTGGCCGGTGCTGCAGGCGACCTGGGCCAATTTCGCCCTGATCCTGGACGACCCGCTGTATCTGCAGGCCCTGCTGGGCTCCCTCCGGATCGCCGCGATCTCCACACTGCTGACCCTGCTGATCGGCTATCCCATGGCCTATGCCATTGCGCGGGCGGAGCCGGGCATGCGCACCCCGCTGCTGTTGCTGGTGATCCTGCCGTTCTGGACCTCGTTCCTGATCCGGGTCTACGCCTGGTCCACGCTGTTGCAGGATCAGGGGATGATCAACAGCGCCCTGATGTGGCTGGGGGTCATCGATGATCCCATGCGAATGCTGAACACGGAGTTCGCAGTACAGCTCGGCATTGTCTATTCCTACCTGCCGTTCATGATCCTGCCGCTCTACGCCACGCTGGAGCGGCTGGACGGCAGTCTGCTGGAGGCAGCGGCAGACCTCGGCGCGCGCCCCGCGACGACCTTCTGGCGGGTCACCCTGCCCCTGTCCCTGCCCGGCATGGCTGCGGGCTGCCTGCTGGTCTTCATTCCGGCTGCAGGGGAGTTCGTCATCCCGGAACTGCTCGGCGGACCGGACACGCTGATGATCGGCAAGATCATGTGGCAGGAATTCTTCAACAACCGCGACTGGCCCGTGGCCTCCGCACTCGCCACCATCCTGCTGCTGCTGCTGATCGTGCCTATCCTGCTGCTGGATCGCACCCAGTCACGGGCGGAACAGGGATGAGGCGCGGCAGCTTTCTCACCCTCTGCCTCTGGGCCGGGTTCGCGTTTCTCTACCTGCCGATCCTGGTGCTGATCGTCTATTCCTTCAACGCCTCGCGGCTGGTGGCGGTCTGGGGCGGATGGTCGGTGAAGTGGTACGGGGAGCTGTTCCGGGATCCGCAGGTGCTCGGTGCCGCCTCCATGTCCCTGCAGATCGCGGCCATCAGCGCCACCGTGGCGGTGGTGATCGGCGGACTGGCTGGCTATGCGCTTTCCCGCTTCGGACGGTTTCGCGGACGCACCGGTTTCTCGACCATGCTGACCGCGCCGCTGGTGATGCCGGAGGTGATCACCGGCCTGTCGCTGCTGATGCTGTTCATCGCCATGGAACAGATCGTCGGCTGGCCTGCCGGTCGCGGGATGACGACTGTGATCATCGCCCATATCACCTTCGCCGCCGCCTATGTCGCGGTCGTGGTGCGCTCCCGCGTCGCCGGTCTCGACCGGGCGCTGGAGGAGGCAGCGATGGATCTCGGCGCGCGGCCCTTCACCGTGCTGCGCCGCATCACCCTGCCGATGCTGATGCCCGGCCTGCTGTCGGGCTGGCTGCTGGCCTTCACCCTGTCGCTGGATGACCTGGTCATCGCCAGCTTCGTCACGGGCCCCGGTGCCACGACCCTGCCGATGCTGATCTTCTCCAAGGTCCGGCTGGGGGTCAGCCCCGACATCAATGCACTTGCAACCCTGATCGTCGCCGTGGTCGCATCCGGCGTCCTGCTCTCGGGCTGGATCATGCTGCGCACGGAACGGCGTCACGCCAGACAGGTGCGGGCTGCATTCCGTCGCGAAGGCGCCATGGACGGGAACTGATCTCGAAACCGATGACACCACTTGCCGAGAACCTGCGCGGCGCCGGCCTGATGATGGCCGCGATGGCCGCCTTCGTGCTGAACGACACGCTGATGAAGCTCGTCTCCACCAACCTGAACCTGTTTCAGGCGGTCTTCCTGCGCGGCGTCGGTACCACGACGCTGATCCTGCTGATCGCCTGGTGGCAGGGCGCGTTGCGCTTCCGGCCCGCCGGCCGGGACCGGCGGATCATGGTCTGGCGGACGCTGGGTGACATGGGGCAGATGATCTGCTTCCTGACCGCCTTGTTCCACATGCCCATCGCCAATGTCTCGGCGATCCTGCAGTCCCTGCCGCTGGCCATGACGCTGGCTGCGGCACTGTTCCTGAAGGAGCCGGTGGGCTGGCGGCGCTACAGTGCCATCGCGGCCGGTTTCATCGGCGTGCTGCTGATCGTCCGGCCGGGATCGGAAGGCTTCAACGTCTATTCCCTGGTTGCCCTGACCACAGTCATCTTCGTGGTCCTGCGTGACCTGAGCACCCGCCAGCTCGACCGCGCCGTGCCCAACATCTTCGTCACACTGGTGACATCGCTCGCCGTCACCGGCATGTCGGGTATTGCCTCGGTGGTGCAGGGCTGGAACCCGGTTGCCCCCCACGACCTGCTGCGGCTGGGTGGCGCGGCCTTCTTCGTCAGCTTCGGCTATATCTTCATCACCATGGCGATGCGGGTGGGGGACATCGGTTTCGTCTCCCCCTTCCGCTACACCATGCTGGTCTGGGCGCTGCTGATCGGCATGTTCGTGTTCGGCGATGTGCCGCGACCGCTCACCCTGCTGGGTGCCGCCATCATCGTCTGCAGCGGCATCTATACCTTCTATCGCGAACGCAAGGTGGCACGCGGCCTTGTCGCCACCGCCTCGTCACCCCGCCCGGGCAAGATCACGTAGCTTGAACTTCTGGATCTTGCCGGTCGACGTCTTCGGCACTTCGCCGAAGACGATCTCCCGCGGGCACTTGTAGCCAGCCAGATGCTCCCTGATGAATGCGATCATCTCCTCCGCCGTGGCTGACTTGCCGGGCTTCAGCTCGATGAAGGCGACAGGCGTCTCCCCCCACTTCTCGCTGGGCTTGGCCACGACACCGCAGGCCGCAACGGCCTCATGCCGATACAGCGTGTCCTCCACCTCGATGGAGGAGATGTTCTCGCCGCCGGAGATGATGATGTCCTTCGACCGGTCCTTCAGCTCGATATAGCCATCCGGATGCCAGACCCCCAGGTCGCCGGAATGGAACCAGCCGCCCTTGAAGGCGTCGTCGGTGGCCTTCGGGTTCTTCAGATAGCCGCACATGATGGCATTGCCGCGCATCATCACCTCGCCCATGGTCTGGCCGTCCATCGGCACCGGTTCCATGGTTTCCGGGTCGGCCACCATCAGCGCCTCCTGCATGATGGAGGTGACGCCCTGACGGGCCTTCATCCGCGCCTTCTCGTCGGCGCTCAGGTCGTCCCACTCGTCCTTCCAGGCACAGACCACGCAGGGGCCGTAGCTCTCCGTCAGGCCATAGACATGCGTCACCTCGAAGCCCTGACGCGCCATCTCGGCCAGCACGGCGGCGGGCGGCGGGGCGGCGGCGACCATCATGTTGACCTTCTGGTCGAAGGGCTTCTTCTGCTCCTCACTGGCGCCGGTGATGAACTGCATGATGATCGGCGCGCCACACAGATGCGTGACGTTGTGGGTGGCGATGGCGTCATAGATCGTGCCCGAATCCACCCGGCGCAGACAGATGCTCACTCCGGCCACCGCAGCCAGCGTCCAGGGGAAGCACCAGCCGTTGCAATGGAACATCGGCAGGGTCCAGAGGTAGCGCGTGTGTGTCGGCATCTCCCAGGTCAGCGCATTGTTGATGGAGTTCAGATAGGCCCCGCGATGGCTGAACACGACACCCTTCGGGTTGCCCGTCGTGCCAGAGGTATAGTTGAGGGCGATCTTGTGCCACTCATCCTCCGGCATCGACCATTCCATTTCGGCATCGCCCTCGCCGAGGAAGTCGTAATACTCGATCTCGCCCAGACGCTCACCGCCCGGCCCCTGCGGATCGGCAATGTCGATCACCAGCATGTCGCGACCGATGATCTGCAGTGCCTCCTTGATGATCGGGGCAAACTCGGTGTCGGTGATCAGCGCCTTCGCCTCGCCATGGTCCAGGATGAAGGCGATCTCCGGCGCGGTCAGGCGATAGTTCAGGGCGTTGAGCACGGCACCGATCATGGGAACACCGAAATGCGCCTCGTACATCGGCGGCGTGTTCGGGCACATGATGGCGACGGTATCCAGTTCGCCGATGCCCCGGCCCTTCAGCGCCGAAGCCAGCCGGACACAGTTGGCATAGGTCTCCGACCAGCTCTGTGTCACGTCACCGTGCACCAGTGCCGGCTTGTCGGGATAGACCGCCGCCGACCGCCGGATCAGGCTGAGCGGCGACAGCACCGTGCTGTTCGCAAGGTTCATGTCGAGATTGTTGGCGTAGGCTTCCCGGCTCATGGAACGTCTCTCCCTGGTGCTGGTCCCTGCTTGCGGTCAGTCGTGCAGGCGTCGGGACTCGACTGATGGCGCTGCGCACGGTTGACTCTGGACCTGATTCAGGGGCCATAAAAGCCGATGGTTCACGGGCGATCAACAACGCCGGTGCAGGATAGCGGTTATCGGGGGCGGGAATGGCTTCAGGCCAGAATTCAGCGGCAGACACCGGCGGCACACAGGAACGCGCAAGACGGAGCGGTATCCTGCCCGGTCAGGCCCTGCGGCGGCTGGTGGAAGAGGGTCGGATCTCCGCCGATGGCGGGGTACCTGAGGAGCTGATCCAGCCCGCCAGCCTGGACCTGCGGCTCGGTCGCCGGGCCTGGCGGGTCAGGACAAGTTTCCTGCCCGGCGCGGCCTCCACCGTGAAGCAGAAGCTCGACCGCCTGACGATGCACGAGATCGATCTCGGCACACCAACGGTGCTGGAGCGGGGCTGCGTCTATATCGTCGAGCTGCAGGAACGGGTGCGCCTGTCCCGCGACCTGTCGGCCAAGACCAACCCGAAGAGTTCCACGGGCCGGCTGGACGTGTTCACCCGCCTGGTCACCGACTACTGCGAGAGCTTCGAGAGCGTCGCGGCAGGCTACGAGGGGCCGCTGTATCTCGAGATCGCGCCGCGCACCTTCTCCGTGCTGGTCAGCGCCGGGCTGCGTCTGAACCAGTTGCGCGTCTGGCGTGGCAAGTCACGCCCCTCCGACAGTCTGCACCGGGAACTGCATCAGCGCAGCGCGCTGGTGAGCCCGGAGAGCCTGGACGGCGCCGAACCGACCATCCGCGACGGGCTCTGGGTCTCCGTCGATCTTTCGGGCGAGAGCCATGACGGGCTGATCGGATACCGCGCCCGGCATCATGCCCCGCTGATCGACCTGAACCGCATCGACCATTACCCGGTGGAGGAGTTCTGGGAGCCGGTACATGCCAATGCCGACAGGACACTGATCCTGGACCCGAACCAGTTCTACATCCTGGTCAGCCGGGAAAGGGTCGCGGTGCCGCCCGACTCGGCGGCGGAGATGGTGGCCTATGACACGTCGTTCGGCGAGTTCCGCATTCACTATGCGGGCTTCTTCGATCCGGGCTTCGGCTACGGGGCCGCGTCCGGTGGCGGGACACCCGCCGTTCTGGAGGTCCGCAGCCACGAGGTTCCCTTCGAACTGGCCCACGGCCAGCGCGTCTGCCGCCTGGTCTACGAACGGCTGAGCGAGACACCCGAAACCCTGTACGGCGCGGAGATCGGCAGCCACTATCAGGGACAGGGCCTGAAGCTGTCGAAGCACTTTCGCAAGGGCTGATCCGAACGGGGGAGAGAACGGGATGGTGATCGGGCGAGACATCTATGACGCCTTTCCGCGCTACCCCTTCACACCGCCCCCCGAGCTGGACGGCAGGGGCGGTCGCGTTCCGGTCATCATCGTTGGCGGTGGCCCCATCGGCCTGACCCTGGCGCTGGGCCTCGCCTGTCATGGCGTACCCTGCACGGTGATCGAGCCGCGCGACAGCGCCAGTTTCGGCAGTCGTGCCACCTGCACCTCCCGCCGCTCACTGGAGATCTGGGAACGCTTCGGGGCAGCACAGCCCGCGCTCGACATGGGTCTCGCCTGGACCGGCGGCAGCAGCTTCTGGCACGACCACACCGTCTTCTCGCTGGCCATGCATGACGATGCGGACCAGAAACATCCGCCAATGATCAACATCCAGCAGTGCTTTGCCGAGCAGTTCCTGATCGATGCCGCGCTGCAACATCCCGATATCGACCTGCGCTGGTCCAGCACCGTGACCGGTCTGAAACATGATGCGGACGGGGCGACGGTGACCGTGGAAACGGCGTCAGGTACCTATGAACTCGCGTCGGACTGGCTGGTCGCCTGCGACGGGGCCCACAGCTTCGTGCGCCAGTCACTGGGGCTGAAGATGAAGGGCACGTCCTACGAGGGGCGATACCTGATCGCGGACATCCGTCATGCATCGAAGCATCCGACGGAGCGGCGGGCCTGGTTCGATCCGGTCTCCAACCCGCGTGCCACGGTGCTGATGCACAGGCAGCCGAAGGACATCTGGCGGGTCGACTACCAGTTGCGGGACGAGGATGACGCGGAGGAGGAACTGAAGGAGGAACGGGTGCGCAGCCGCATCTCCGCCCATCTGGAGATGATCGGGGAGGATCCGGACTACGAGCTGGTCTGGATGAGCCTCTACAAGGCCCATTGCCTGACCCTGGAAAGCTATCGCCACGGTCGGGTGCTGTTCGCCGGTGACGCCGCCCATCTGGTGCCGATATTCGGCGTGCGCGGCCTGAATTCAGGCATCGACGACGCGGGCAACCTGGCCTGGAAGCTGGCGGCGGTGATCCAGGGCACCGGCGGCGACCGACTGCTGGACAGCTACAGCCAGGAACGGGTCTTCGCGGCGCACGAGAACATCAGCCAGGCGCGCAAGAGCACCCTGTTCATGACACCGCCGTCACGCGGTCACACCCTGTTGCGCGACGCGGCACTGAGCCTTGCGGTGAGCCACGAGTTCGCCAGGCCCCTGGTCAATCCGCGCCAGACCACGGCGATTGTCTTCCCCGCCTCCATCATCAACACCCCGACCGACCCGAACCTGCCCGGACCACCCGCCGGGGCAACCCTGCCCACCTGCCCGGTGGAATGGCGGGACGGGAATGGGAGCGGCAAGGGCTTCCTGCTGGACCATGTGAAGCTGCGCCCCACCCTGATCCAGTTCGGCAACCACCGGTCCCTGCTGGCGGAGACGTCCGCCGGGCATGAGGTTGATGTCGTGACGGTGCTGGACCGACCCGACCCGGCGTTCGACGGCTTCTGCCTGGTGGACTCCGAGGGCCGGGCACGTGCTGTTCTGGGGGCGGCAACCCCGGACGCAGGCTGCCTGGTCAGGCCGGACGGACACATCGCGGCCCGCTGGGACACGCCTGACCCGGCGTTCATCCGCAGGGCCCTGCTCCGTTCCCTGGGGCTGGAGGCAGCGGCATGACCGGCACACCGATGGACACCGAAGCCCTGGAAGTCTGGTGGGAGGCGCTGGCCCATGCCGTCGACCGCGCCGGACCCGAACATGAAACCATGTTTCTCGCCAAGCTTGCCCTGCTGCTAGGGCGGGAGACCGGCGACCCGGAACTCTGCCAACGCCTGATGGAACAGGCGCTGGAGGATCTGACCTGAAACCGGACGCGGACATCATCCGTCCGACTGTCCATGCCCGGCACCGGCTCGCCCGACTGGGGTATCGCGGGCTCTATTCCACTTACCGGGTCGGCAGCGTGCTGTTCCGACCGAAGCTGCGCGGGGCACTGGCGCTTGTCAGGGTCGGCGAGGAGTTTCTGCTGGTCCGCAACAGCTACAATCGCTGGCATACCCTGCCCGGCGGCCGCGTAGACCGGGGCGAGACATTCAGGAGCGGCGCGGCGCGGGAACTGCTGGAGGAGACCGGAATCAGCATTCCCGAAACGGCCTTCACCTGCGTCCACGCCGAGACCCATCGCTGGCAACAGCGCACGGAACGGATCGAGATCCATGCGACGGACCTGGAGGCACGACCGACCGTCCATCTGGACCCGGTCGAGATTGCGGAGGCGCGCTGGCTGACAGCGTCAGCCGCCCTGGAACTGCGCCTCTATCCGCCGCTGCGCCACTATCTGGAGGCGGCGCGAGACCTGTAGCCGGATCGGGACACGGGCTTCACGTGCCCGACAGCTGCGCGACCAGAACCGACGACGGAATGCCCCCGGCGGTGACCCGGCTCCGGTGCGTGGGCTGCCAGACCTGCGGATCCAGCCGACGCTCCAGCTGTATGGGCCGGCAGCCGCCGACCAGGCGCGGCGCCACGCGCTGCACCATGGTCCAGACCGTCATGGTCAGTCCGGCGTGGCTGAAGGTGCCGGGTGCCAGACCGGCGACGGCCAGTTGACCACCGGGCTTCAGGACGCGTGAGGCATCCTCCAGGAACCGGGCGATGGCGGCGGGCGAGAGCAGATCCAGGACATAGGTCGCGACAACAAGATCGGTTGAAGCGTCCGACAATGCCAGCCGGCCATCACCCGCACAATCATCCAGCCGGACCTGGTCCCCGAAAGCGGCAAGCCGTTCCTCCGCCAGTTCGCGCATCCTGGGGCTGATATCCAGCCCCAGCCACGTCGTGTCGGGACCCAGATGATCACGCAACAGCCGCGCGGCCAGCATCCCTGTCCCCGGTCCGAGTTCCACGACCGATCGGACAGCAGAAAACTCCACGGCGCCGATCAGGCGGGAGAAGGCCGCCTCCGCATAGCGCATCTCCCTGTCCTGACCCTGACCGAGCGCATCGTAATGCGCCCGTGCCGCCTCGACTGAAAGAACCGTATCCATCAGGCCGGCCAGCGGCCCTTTGCCATGTCGCGCCAGGCATCCCGCAGGCTGTCGCGGAAATCCGGTCCCGCGATCTCGATCAGTGCGGCGGGGCGATGATGCACCGGCAGGTTCCGCAGGTTCGCCACGCCATGTTCCGTCACCACATGATCGATATCGGTGCGCAGTCCGGTGACCACGCTGCCCGGATCGATGGTCGGGACGATGCGGCTGATCTTTCCCCCTGCCGCAGTCGCCGTCATGGCAACGATGGAGCGCCCGCCGCGGCTGCGTGCGGCACCGCGCATGAAGTCCACCGATCCACCGGTGCCGGAGACCTGCCTGCCCTTCAGCGTCTCCGCATTCAACTGGCCGAACAGGTCGATCTCCAGTCCCGAATTGATCGAGACGAAATTGTCGATCTGCCCGATCAGCGCCGAGTCGTGGGTATAGCTGATGGGCTTGTAGACAATGTCCTGCCGCCCGACGGTCCAGTCATAGAGTGCCTGCGAGCCCATGCTGACGCCGCCAAGCATGATGCCGGTGTCGATGGTCTTGCGGCGGCCATTCATGTTGCCGCCGTCGATCAATTCGGGCATGCCGTCGGCCAGCATGCCCGAATGGACCCCCAGATCGTTCTTGGTCACAAGCCCGCGCAGGACCGCGATCGGCAGGGTGCCGATACCGATCTGGATGCAGTCGCCGTCATGGATCAGCGACGTGACATGGTCCGCGACATTCTGGACATCCTCTGTCACATCGCCCACCCGCAGCTCCAGTGCCGGGTGATCCACCTCCACCGCAATGTCGATCCGGCTGGCGGGAACCGGCGTCGCGCTACCGCCGACCGGCATCGCGCGATTGACCTCCGCGATCACCAGCTTCGCCTTGTCCAGCACGGCAGGCTGGCTGTCCACGCCCAGACCATGCGGATAGCTGCCATCGGCGCGCGCTGGCCCGACCTGGATGACCGCCACATCGACGTCCAGATCCTGCTCCAGATAGCGGTAGAGGCCGTGGTACTGCTTCGGAATCAGGGACATGCGTCCGCTCAGAAGCGAATCAGCCGTCTGCGGCGTCCCGAAGAAGCCGATGCCACGGGCATTCCCGTGCAACTGGCTGTAGTCCGTGCGGTTCACCCCCGGCACGCAGACCGACACGAAGGTGCAGCCATTGCCACAGTCCGCGTCCGCCGCCATGGCCGCGACCAGGTCCGTCGGCTCCCCCGGTCCACCCTGGACATAGACTGTGCTGCCCGCCGGTATCCGGCGCACTGCATCGCTGCCATTCAGCCATTCGGTCATTGAATCCCTCCCCATAAGAGCGTCGGGAGGTTACATTCGTCGCAGTGGGAGGACAACGCGATGAAATTCGGCATTTTCTACGAGCATCAGATTCCGCGCCCCTGGGATGACAGGAGCGAGCAGCGGACAATCAATGAATCCCTCGATCAGATCGAGTTGGCGGACAGCCTGGGCTATGACCACGCCTGGGTCGTGGAGCATCATTTCCTCGAGGAATATTCGCACGCCTCCGCGCCCGAAGTGTTCCTGGGTGCCGCGAGCCAGCGCACGAAGAACATTCGCCTCGGCCACGGCATCGTCCAGATCACCACGAACCAGCCGCATCGGGTGGCGGAGAAGGTCTCGACCCTGGACCTGCTGACCAACGGTCGCGTCGAACTGGGTCTGGGCGAAGGCGCGGGCCCGGCGGAGTTGCATCCCTTCGGCGTTCAGGTCCGGTCCAAGCGTGACCGGTGGGAGGAGGCCGTGCAGGCCATCATCCCCATGTTCACGAAGACCGACTGGTCGTTCGAGGGCGAGTTCTTCAAGTTCCCGGCCCGCAATGTGGTGCCGAAGCCGATCCAGAAGCCGCATCCGCCGCTGTGGGTGGCCTGTTCCAACATCCAGACCATCGGCAAGGCCGGTGAATGGGGCATGGGGGCGCTGGGCTTCAGCTTCGTCAATGCGGACGCGGCGCAGGCTTGGGTGCATCGCTATTACAACAACCTGCTGCACCGGCAGCAGAAGCTGACCGACTATCCCATCAACCCCAATGTGGCGGTCGCCAACGGTTTCTTCTGTGCGGAAACGGATGAGGAAGCCATCGAGAAGGCGTCAGGCTGGACCTTCTTCATCTTCGCCCTGTCCTACTATGGGCGCATGGGTGTCGATGCGCCGGGCAAGAGCGACCTCTGGGCCGCCTACCAGGACTGGCGTGAAACCGACAAGGCGAAGGAAGCACTGGCCAATGCGCTGGTCGGCAGCCCCGCCACCCTGCGCAAGAAGTTGCGCATGTTCGCGGATGCCCATGTCGACCAGATCATCCTGGTGGCACAGGCGGGCCGGACCAGTCACGAGGACATCTGCAGGAGCTACGAGCTGTTCGCGCGGGAGGTCATGCCCGAGTTCCATGCGGAGCGGGAGGCGCAGGAAGCCTGGAAGCAGGACGTGCTTGCCGGCCGCATCGTGCTGGAGGAACTGACCACCGACGGCTACGACATCTACAGCCATCAGAACGAGGACATTGTCCGCCTGACGCCGGAACAGCTCAAGGCACAGATGGCGGAGAAGGAAGCCGCAAAGAGGGCTGCTGCCGGGGACGACTGACGGCGCCGTCGGTCGGGCCCTGTATCCTGCTGACGGACCGGCTCCTTGCTGAACGGAAGGGAGCCACGGTCGCAGGCGATCGGGTTTCTGCGCGCACCGGCTACGCATTCCGTGAAGATGTCCTGGACTTGCAGGACCGCACCATCAAAGGGGAGGAAACTGATGGAGCCCGTGAAATATGTCGACCGCCTGAACGAGAAGTACCAATCTCTCGGCTTTCCGCCGTATCAGTGGACGATCAACGAGGACGCGCCGATCACGAAGCTGACTAGGCCGCTGTCGGACTGCTGCGTCTCGATGCTGACGACTTCGGGCGCGTCGTGCCGCGGGGTGCCGGGCTTCGATCCCGATGCGCGCAACGATCTCCGGCTGGACGAGATTGCCAGCGACTGGCCCGAAGACGGTTTCGAGATCAACGACAACTATTACGACCACACCGACGCCAGCGCCGACATCAACTGCCAGTTCCCGATCCAGCGCCTGCGCGAGCTCGCTGCCGACGGGGTGATCGGTCGCGTCGCGCCGCGGCTCTGGAGCGGCTTCATGGGCCGCATCTACAAGCGCACCGCGACACTGGAGAAGGCCGCCGAGCTCATCGCCGAGCTGAAGGCCGATGGCGTCGATCTGCTGGTCCTGGTACCGGCCTGCCCGCTGGATCACCAGACCGCCGGGCTGGTCGCCCGCGCTGTCGAGGAGGCCGGGATTCCCACCGTGCTGGTATCGACCGGCCGCGACCTCTCGGCCCAGGTGAAGCCACCGCGCACGGTGTTCGTGAACTTCCCCATGGGCAACGCCTTCGGCCGCCCCGAGGACGCGGCCCAGCAGCGCCGCATCCTGGAAGACGCGCTCAGCCTCGCCGCCACCGGTACGACAGCGGGCGAACTGGTCGACCTGCCCTATGTCTGGGGGGAGGAAGTCACAGTCTTCTTCAAGCAGACCACGCGGGAGTATCAGCTGCGGAAGTAGAGGCGGGCGTCCGTGACCGGCCCCGGGAACCCATGGTACCGCTCCCGCGCCTGAGCATGGGCGCGCGGTGCCTCAATCCGTGTGGAAGGTCATGAAGCCGTCCACCGGCTCCCGCTCCGTCCGCAGCGTGTTCTCGACCAGACCGGTATCCTCGTATCCCAGCGCAATACCGCAGACCACGGTCTGGTCCTCCGGGATGCCGAGCTGTTCCTTGACCACGGAGTGATAGGTCGGCCAGGCCGCCTGCGGGCAGGTGTGTAGCCCATATTGCCGGGCGATGGTCATGATGTTCTGCAGGAACATGCCGTAGTCGAGCCAGCTGCCGATCTCCAGCCGCTTGTCGATGGTGAACATCATCCCGACAGGCGCATCGAAGAACAGGTAATTGCGGCCCGACTGCTCCCGCATCTTCGCCGTATCGCCCTTGGCGACGCCGGCCAGCTTGTAGAGGTCCAGCCCGACCTTGCGCCGCCGCCCCAGATAGGGCTCGAAAAAGGCATCGGGGTAGTACTTGTACTCCTTCTCGTGCCCCTCGGGGCTGTTGAAGTGGGCATCGCGCACGGCATCACACAGCGCCTTCAGCTTCGCGCCCACCATCACATGCCCCTGCCAGGGCTGCATGTTCGTCCCCGAAGGCGCCCGCGCCGAGACCTCAAGGATATGCCGCACCAGTTCCATCGGCACCGGATCAGGCAGGAACCCGCGCACAGAGCGGCGGGAAACGATCGCCTCCTCCGGTGTGTGAGAGACATCAGCGGCGGTGTGATTGATCACCGCTTCAAAGGCATTGGCTACATTCATTCTGGATCTCCCTCCCCAGGGTTTTCGGCATCGGTCGCCGCAACTTCATCGGTATCGCTGTGCGGCACAGGCTGGCTGCGGACCATATGGGTCGCGACAGCAACGGGCAACACGGTGATCAACAGCACCGAGACCGGATACAGGATCAGATCCGCACCCATCACCCGCGTGACGGCCAGGGCAAGTGCTGCATCAGCAAGCAGCAATGCGAGAAAGACACGAAAGAAGCGGTTTCGGACACTGCCATAGTAATGATCGAACCCATGAGTCTGACGCTTCCATGCCTCGCGGAAACCGACACCATGATGGCGCGCGATTATGGGTATCAGCGCAAAGCGGGAGACTCCGAAGGCCAATGCGATCAGCGACAGCAGGTGCTGAAGAAAGCCGATCAGCACCAGTGTGGAGAACAGGCTGTCCGCATCATCTCCAGCGCCAGTCCGAACCGCCGCCGAGGCCAGGAAAACCGACAGGAAGGAGGAGAGCAACCACGAAAGCAGCAGGACGATCAGCAGGCTGAAGAAGCCCGAGACCAGCAATGCCCAGGCCACATCCGGCTTGAATGCCAGTTGCATCCGGACATCCTTGCCCGAACGCCGGTCCGCCCCGACAGCGGCGATCTCGATCATGAAGAGTGTCAGCAGAAACGCGATGACGACCGGCGTCAGCCAGCTCAGGATCAATGCCAGGGCGGGCAACGAAAGCCCGGCAAAGCCAGATGCCCCCTCTGCCAGCAGACTCCCTGTCAGGGAATCAAAGGCCAGGTCAACGCCGGTACCGAACAGGACAAACACGGCCACTGCGACGAGAACGGCGCGTGTGATCGACAGACCACCGCAAAGGTCGGCAAGGAACCGGCTCACTCCCCGGAAGACCCGGTCGCCCCACCCTGCTGGCTCATGGCGCTGTCATAGAGCACCGCGGCGGCGACGGAGATCGGCAGGGCTAGGCCGATGATCCAGTCGGCGAGCCCCCCCAGCAGCACGCCCGGCGGTCCGCCAATGACCCTGCCCGCGCCGAAGCTCATCAGGAACGACAGGCCAAGCAGAACCAGAAAGGCCCGGAACAGGCGCCAGCGCAGGCCCATGAAACGTTCCGCGTGGCGCTTTCGGGCTTCGCCGAAGTCGAGCTGCCAGGCGATGGAGATCACCGGCACCATGGCAAATCGGGAGGCCGCGAATGCCAGAACGGTCACCGTCCCGGCCACCATGAATGCCACGCTGGTCGGGTTGGCCAGCAACTGCTCCAGAAAACTGCCGAACATCGCCTCCATCTCCTCCGCCGACTGTGCCGGTTCGGCAGGCAGGGGCGGGGCGGCGACCATCAGGAAGACCAGCGAGAACGGCAGCAGGGTCACCATGAAGATGACGAAGATCAGCAGTCCGGAAACCAGCGTCGACAGCAGTTGCGGCGCCTTCGGCCGCCAGTCGATGGCCCGGAAGGCGGTCACGCCGAGACAGACTTCTGTCGCCAGCACGATCAGCATGTAGGCCCCGAATACCGTCACCACGAAGGGTCCCAGCATCAGGTAGCCGCCAAGGGCCAGCATGGTCTCCACCAGCGCGCCGACCACACAGATCCCGAGGAAGGCGGCAGGCGCGCGGGCCATCAGGCCAACGCCGGCAGAGATATCGCTTATGACAGACACGTGGGAAATTCCGTTCAGACGAGGGCGGCAGGTGCGCCAGCAGGTTGCAACAGGGCCGGATTGTGGCCGAAGATCAGGGCAGAAACAATCGGTGCGGGCCAAACCCGCGCGACCAGTCATCCCCGGGGAGAGCAATATGCCGGATCAGGCGCAACAGCAACGGCGGGAAGGATTCTATGACGAGATCCGCCCCCTCAACATGGCGCCCCTGTGGGAGGTGCTGCACGACCTGATCACGAAGGAGCCGAAGAGCCGGGTCCGCCCTGCCCTCTGGCGCTATGACGAGATCCGCCCGCACATCATGGCCTCCGGCGACCTGATCACGGCGAAGGAGGCGGAACGCCGTGTCCTGATCCTGGAGAATCCCGGCATGCCGGGTGAGGCGAAGATCACCACCTCCCTCTACGCCGGTCTGCAACTCATCCTGCCGGGCGAGGTCGCGCCCGCCCACCGCCATACCCAGTCGGCCCTGCGCTTCGTGGTGGAGGGCAATGGTGCCTATACCGCTGTCGATGGCGAGAAGGCCCTGATGCAGCCCGGTGATTTCGTCATCACGCCAAGCTGGACGTGGCACGACCATGGCAATGATTCCGCCGAACCCATGGTCTGGCTGGATGGGCTCGACATTCCGATGATCACCATGTTCGACGCCAGCTTCGTGGAGAAATGGGGGCAGGACCGCCAGCCCATCGCCCGGCCCGTGGGTGATTCACTGGCCCGCTATGGCCAGGGCATGCTGCCCGACGGCTATACCGCGCCGACCCACACCTCCCCCGTCTTCAGCTATCCCTACAGCCGTACCCGGGACGCACTGGAGACCATGCGCCGGACAGAGGAATGGGATCCGGCCCAGGGTCTGAAGCTGCGCTACGTCAACCCGGTGAACGGCGACCACGCCATCCCGACCATGGCGACCTTCATGCAGTTGCTGCCGAGGGATTTCGCCGGTGTCCCCTATCGCGCCACGGATGCCATGGTGTTCTCGGTCGTCGAGGGGACGGGCACCGTCACCATCGCCGACGAGACCTTCAGCTTCGGCCCCCGCGACCATTTCGTGGTGCCGTCATGGGCCTGGTACAGCCTGAACGCGGCAACCGACGCCGTCCTCTTCAGCTTCTCCGACCGTCCGGTCCAGGAAAAGCTCGACCTCTGGCGCGAACAGCGCGGGAACGGGTGAGAGCAGTTCTCAGTAGTTCGCCTTGAAGGGAACCGACCGTCCCTGCGCTACAGCATTGTCTGCAAGGGCTTGCAAGAGTGCGCGCTTCGACGCGGTACGGCGCGACCCGTCATTGCGATACGCATCGGGGTCAATGACGATCCCCAACTCCTGCTTTCGCTTGGCGAGTTGTTCCTGATAAGCGTCAAATTCCATGGTCTGCATTGCTTTCTCGCCACACAAAAAAAATTCTTCGCAATTCATTGCATGTTACTCAATTTTTATCTTTAATACAGACCATATCGACCATATCATAGGAATACCCTCTGCTAATTCGAGCAATGAAAAATGTTCGGGAGAAGATGAAGATATTTTCAATGAAAAAAATGCACTGATTGAAAACATGTTGATTGCACACAAACGACTTTAAATGTGTCAAATGAATGGTGATATCGAAGAAGGGCTGATCGCGCGCGGTTCCGGAAAGTGGTCACTCGCAGGTGTTCCACAGCGAGGCTGGGCATGCAACGGGATCGATGACCTTGGGGCCCCAAATGCTACTTGCGAGATGTGCGAGGTGCAGTCCATACGCTATGTCCATTACATGACGCATCAAGAGTATCCTGATGAGCTAGCCGTGGGTTGCGTTTGCGCTGGCCATATGGAGCAGGACTATGATGCAGCACGCAACCGAGAACGTGTCCTCAGGAATGCTTCGCGGCGCCGACGTAACTGGTTGTTGCGGAAATGGCGAATTTCGCGAAACGGCAATCCGTATATCAACACAGACGGATTCAATATTACGGTATTCCAGAAGGGGCGAGTCTGGAGTGCGCGGATTGTCGAGAAGGAGAGCGACGCGCCCTACTTTGCCAAGAGACAGTACGACACAGAGGACGAAGCGAAGCTGGCTGCATTTGCCGCCATGCTTTTTTTTGAAGCAGCGGAAGAACTAGTTTCCAGTGAGGCAAGATTGGTATTTGGCACCGACCCTCATATTGAGCGTGCCCGGGCGCATCTAGCTAGCGGCGACCATCACCGGCTTCTCTACGCATGTCTGGAATTGCGATATGCCTTGGAGCGTATTGCATACCAGAAGCTGCAGCTTCGCCTCGAGAAAGTGACAATAGACGAAATTGCTGCTTGGCAGCCGCGTCGCGCATTGGAACGCCTAATGGAACTGGTGGATGCGCACTTGGCTAGGGGTTCGACGCTCAGGGTAGCGTCGGATTCCGAGCCTGGTACGCCTGCGAAAGACAATTTCGTGACAGTTGGTCAAACTACTGGTGTATCGCCCCGCGAAATCGGTCGGCATTGGCAAAAGCTGGGATCTTAGAGGTGGCCCGACAAATCTGGACAGTTGAGTTAGGTGGATTTTCTGCTCCCAATCCGGCAGCGTTGCCGGGACGAAGGAGCGAAGATGACAAGACGACCCAGGCGGAACCACAGCCCTGCCTTCAAAGCGAAAGTCGCATTGGCGGCGCTGAAGGGCGACAGGACGATGAGCGAGCTGGCGACGCAGTTCGACCTGCATCCCAATCAGATCAAGCAGTGGAAGGATCAGCTGCTTGAGGGCGTAACGGGTGTCTTCGATGACACGCCAAAGGCCGCGAAAGAGCCGCAGATCGACGTAAAGTCCCTGCACGCGAAGATTGGCCAGCTGGCGCTGGAAAACGATTTTTTAGAGGGCGCGCTCGACAAGGCCGGTCTGTTGCCGAGCGCAAGGAAATGACGGGCCCGGACCACAGGCTGAGCCTGACACGGCAAGCCCGGCTTCTCGGGATCAGCCGGGGCAGCCTGTATTACGCGCCGCGCCCGACCAGTGCGGCGGACCTCAAGCTTATGCGCAGAATTGACGAGTTGCACATGGACTACCCGTTCGCGGGCAGCCGTATGATGAAAGGGTTGCTGCGGCAGGAAGGCTTCACGGCCGGGCGGCTGCACGTGGCAACCTGCATGAAAACGATGGGCATTGAGGCGCTCTATCGCAGACCGAACACCAGCAAGCCTGCGCCCGGTCACAGGATCTATCCCTACCTGCTGCGCAAGCTGGCCGTGACGCAGCCCAATCAGGTCTGGGCCATGGATATTACCTACATTCCCATGGCCCGAGGGTTCGTCTATCTGGTCGCCGTTCTGGACTGGTTCAGCCGCAAGGTTCTGGCCTGGCGGCTGTCGGTGACGCTGGAAACAGCGCCGTGTCTGGAGGCCTTGAATGATGCCCTGCGCAGATATGGCAAGCCGGAGATCATGAACTCGGACCAAGGATCACAGTTCACGTCCATTGACTTCATCAAGGCGCTGAAGGACGCCGACATCCAGATCAGCATGGATGGCAAGGGCGCTTGGCGCGATAACGTGTTTGTCGAACGGCTCTGGCGCAGCGTCAAATACGAGGAGGTCTATCTGCACGCCTATGAAAGCGTGTCAGCCGCCCGACAGGGCATCGACCGATACCTGGCCTTCTACAACACAAGGAGACCGCATTCATCGCTGGAAGGGCAAACGCCCGATCAGGCATATCACATCAAGTTGCAACCAATCCCGGTGGCGGCATAACCAAGCGGAAAATCCACCTAAGAAACGGCTCGAAACTGTTCAAACGAACCGAACCACCTCTCTTACCTGCATATCCGGATGCCAAGAAAAAAAGGCCAACATCCCCAAGAATTCGATGAACCAAAATTACGCACTTTCCTTGAGGACGTAATTGAGTACGTCGAATTAATAGCCAGCACCAAATTTGACGCCTATTTCTCCTACACGGCGACCTTTTCATGCGAAAAATGCGGCCATAGCATTGTTCGCAATAGCGAATTGCTCGACGAGGAGACCATTGTCGAATGCCAAAACGAGCAGTGCAATGCCTCGTATATCACGCATTTCGATAACGATGCTTTCAGGTTCGAGCCCTATTTCATCACTCTCGATTGCAAGAATTGTGACCAGAGGGCGCAATTCGATGCCAACACATTTCTGAAGTTGAAGACGAATGAAACCACGACATTTGCCTGCAACGGGTGCGATACGCGGTATCTCGTACGTTGGACATTAGAATATGGCCCAGAGTCGGATGCGCTGGGGCAAGAAAAGTAAGCTAACGCTGTCAAAGAATTAGGCCATACGCTCTAGCGGCGAAATTACCCCCTCCCCACCCAGTCCCCCAGCTTCGCCACGGCGGCGTCCAGAAGGCTGTCCTGCTTGGAGAGGCAGAAGCGGACGAAGTTGGTGCGGGCGCCCTCCGATGCGTAGAAGGCGCTGACGGGGACGGTGGTGACGCCGGCGTTCAGGGTGATCTCCCGGCAGAAGTCCACGTCGCTGCCCTCGAACCCCACGGAGCGGATGTCGGCGTTCAGGAAATAGGTGCCCTGGCAGAGCGCCGGTTCGAAGCCGATGGCCGTGAGGCCGTCACGGATCCGGTCGCGCTTCGCCTGCATGTCGGCGGTCAGGCCGGTGAAATAGCTGTCATCCTTCGCCAGTCCGAAGGCCACGGCCCGCTGCAGGTTCGGCGCGGTGGTGAAGGTGAGGAACTGGTGCGCCTTGGCAACACGCTGCAGCAGCGCCGGGCAGGCGGTCATGTATCCCACCTTCCAGCCGGTCAGGGAGAAGGTCTTGCCCGCCGAGCCGATCTTGATGCACCTGTCGCGCATGCCGTCCAGGCTGATCAGCGGCGTGTGCTGCAGGCCGTCGAACAGGATGTGCTCATAGACCTCGTCACAGACGGCGTAGGTGTCATGCTCCAGCACCAGATCGGCGATGATCTGCAGTTCGGCACGGCTGAAGGCCTTGGCCGCCGGATTCAGCGGGTTGTTCAGCAGGATGAACTTGGTCTTCGGCCCGAAGGCGGCGCGCAGCCGGTCTTCCGGCAGGGTCCAGTCCGGCGGGTCGAGCCGCACCAGCTTCGGGATACCGCCCGCACGGCGGATCATGGGCAGGTAGCAGTCGTAGAGCGGCTCGAAGCAGACCACCTCGTCCCCCGGCTCGATCAGGGCCAGGAAGCAGGCCGCGAGCGACTCCGTGGCACCGGAGGTAACCATGGTCTCCGTCTGCCAGTCGACATCCAGCCCGTAGAACCGCTTGCCATGCGCGGCCACAGCCTGCCGCAGATCGGGAACCCCCAGCATCGGCGGATACTGATTCGGCTGGTCCTCCAGCGCCGCCGCCGCGACGGCGCGCACGTCGTCGGGCCCATTGTCGTCGGGAAAGCCCTGCCCGAGGTTGATAGAGCCATGTTCGATGGCCAGACGACTCATGACCTCGAAGACGGTCACGCCATATTCGGCCAGTATTCCGTTGCCATCCTTCATGGCGCGCTCCCCCTCTGTTCGTCGCGTTCAATGCCAGACAGAGGCAGCCGCAATCAAGTGGCCTGATCGGTCAGGATGCGCGTTGCAATATCCGCTTGCCCGCAGGCTCCCGATCCAGCGCCTCGCAAAGCAGCAGATAGAGCTTGCCCACGTCGGCACTGAGGAACACGGCACTCAACATGCCCTGCTGGTCGGCCCGCTCCACATTTAGCATCAGCGACTCGAATTCGTTGAGGTACAGGTCCACGAAGCGACGGAAGTCATCACCGTCCCGATAGAGCGTCGCGATCTGTTTCGCCTCGCTGCGGGCCACCAGCCGCCGGGCAAAGAAGCCACGGTCGCCGCGATAGAACTTGCGCCATTCCGACTCGGTTGCATCGCGATCCAGCAGGCGGTGCAGGTCCAGCGAGAGGGAATTCAGCCCCTCCGCCACGAAGGCCGCAGACTGCAGGAACCGCTTGTCGCGATTGTCCGCCGTCCGGTCGCGCAATTCGACAGCCGCCCTTGCCGCGCCCTTGGATGCCCTCTGCAACTGACCGACCTGAACCTCGAACGCCTTCGCGGCCAGCCCGGACTGCATGGTCGCGGCCTTGGAGGTGGAGGCCATGGCACCCACCTGCGCGCTCAGGGTCCGCTCCGCCTCGGCCAGGGCCTTCTGCGCTTCGGCCATCGCCTCTTCGCAGGCCCTGCGCTGCCGTTCCAGAGCAGCGGTCGAGGCCGTCGCTGCCGCATCCACATCCGCAGACTCTGCGCGTGTGGTGGCCAGCGCCGCCTGCAAGTTTGCCACCGCATCGGCCACCACCTGCGCGGCGCCCTCACCCGCGCTGCCCGCTTCGCGCAGCGACCGGCCGAGCGCCGTGGCTTCGCCCTGCAAGCGTGTGGCAGCCGCGCTTGCCCCCTGCTCGACCGCGGTCGTTCCATCCTGAAGACGTCCAAGCGCGTCGGTCAGCCCCTTCTCGGCCTGTTCCGTACTGTCCTGCAGCCGACCGAAGGCAGCACCGAAACCCTGTTCCAGCGCCGCCGAGTCGGCCTGCAATCGTGCAATGGCCTCGGTGATGCCCCGCTCCATCTCAGCGGCGTGATCGCGCGCTGTCGCCGTCATCCGCTCAAGCTGCTGCTGATGACCCGTCAGGTCTTCGGAGACGGCACCAGCCGCCTGTCTGGCCTTGTCACCGGCGTGCGAAAGCGCGTCGATGCGGGCCGCCAGCAAGGCATCGATATCCGTACCCGTTGCCTTCAGGTCGATGGACATCTGCTGCACCATCGAGACACGGGCGCCAAGCGCATCCACGACCTCTTCCGCCTCGGCTCTTGCCCGGCTCTCCGCATCGGTGAAGCGCTGGGTTTCCTGGCGGGCGTTGGCCAGGGCCGTGGCCAGCCGTGCCGCGCCACCGGCCGCTGCCTCGACCAGGCTGCGGGTCTGGTCGGTCAGCTGCGCGCTTTCCTGCGCCAGCGCGCGGGACTGCGCCAGACTCTCGTCAGCCGCGGCACCGATCCGGTTGCGGGATTCCTCCGCCACGCTGGCCAGACGCCCGGCGGCGAGTTCCATGTCACCGGTACGGCCAAGCCCGGCGTCGATCGCCGATACGGCCTCACCGATCGCAGCGGTTGCAGCCCGTGCCGCCGCCGTGCTGCGCCCGCTGGCATCCTCGATCCGCTGGCCGGACTGGCTCATGCGGCTCTCGCTCTCATCGACGCGCGTGGCAAGCGTGCTGATATGGGTCGCCAGCGCCTCCGCCTGGGCAAGCGTCTCGTTGCCGATGCGCGCGCCCAGCGCACCAAGGGATTCTGCACGCAGTTCGATCTCCCCGGCGGCACCGATGACGCGCGTGGTAACCGCATCCGCCGCGGTATCCAGCCCCTTCACACGCACATCCAGGTCGCTGGTCAGCGCGGCCAGACGGTCACGCACCTGCTCCGCCTCCACCAGCATTGCGCCGCTTCCCGCCTCCAGCGACTCCGCCATCATCCGTGCCAGTTCGCTGGCATCCCGGACGCGGGTGGCCATGCGGTCCAGCGCAGGCGAGATTGTCGTCTCGGTCGCGCCGACACTGTCCTTCAGCGACTGGATCAGATCGCCAATCCGCTGCCCGTCGTCTGCCAGCGCGCCAATGGCGGCGTTGAAGCTGTCCAGCAGGGCCTGATTGCGCGCGGACACCGCTTCGGCACTGCCCTTCAGCGTGTCGCCTGTGTGCAGCGCCATGCTGCCGAGGGAGCGGACCTCCGACACCATGCGCACAGTGCCCTCGTTGATCTCCGCCAGCACGCTGTCCAGACCGGACCGGACATCGCTGATCGAGGTTTCCGCCTGTCCGGCGGCGGCACCCAGATCGCCCACCATCAGGGCCAGTTCGGCTGTCTTCTCCGCCATCCGCGCGGCCGCACCATCGGCGGCCTGCGCTGCCTCCGCCAGCCGCTCATCGACATGGGCGATGGAAACATCGATGCGACCGGCGACCTCACCGCCCACCACTTCAACCCGCGTTGCCTGCTGCGCCAGCGCGGTCGTCGTCAGACGTGTACTGGCCATCGCGTCCTCCAGCGTGGCCGCAAGTCCTTCCAGTCTGGCCCGCACGTCGCTGTCCGCATCGACCGCAGCGTCGGAAAGACGGGATACCAGCGTGGCGAGTGCCTCCGTGCGATCCGCCATCAGATCGGAAATACTGTCCAGATGCAGGGCGGCATTGCCGGCCTGACCGCCCAGTTCGACCGCAGCTGTACCCAACGCACCGACACCGGCTTCCAGACCCTCGACCGCCCCGCGGGCACGGTCCTCGACCTCGCTCACGCGCGCGCCCGTATCCGCGACCGTGCGCTCGATATCCCGCAGCAGCAGTGTCAGCTCCGCCACGCGTTCATCCACCTGGCTGGTGGTCTCCGACGTTGCCATGTTGGCATTGGCCACGCTGGTGCTGATCCGGTCGGTGCGCGCGCTCATCTCGTCCAGCAGCTCGCGTACGGCCACCGTCGCGTGTCCGACGGTCAGGCTGGCGTCACCCGCCATCTTCTCCAGCAGGGTCGCCGCCGCTTCCGTGCGGGCGGTAACGTCGGTCTCCGCCTTCTCCACCGTCGCCTCGACACGCAGTCCAAGCCGCTCCAGCGCATCGGAGCGCAGGGCAAATGCCCGCTCCATCCGTTCCATGCCACCAAGCACGCGGGTACTCAGTTCATCGATCTGCTCCCCGTGCTCGGCGAGCAGGCCGACACTGCGCGTGGTGCGCTGGTCCATGTCATCCATGGCCTGGCCAACATCGCCAAGGCCATGCCGCACCGCCGCCAGGGCACTCTCCGTGCGGCTGACGACACCGCTCAGCGTCGTGTCCCCCTGCGCCACGGCGGCATCGATGGAGGAGATGATGTCCGAAAGCTCGACCGCGCGCGCGCCCAGTGCCTCGACCTGCGCGTCGCCCCGACCTGCAACCGCGATGGCCCGGCTCTCGACAGTGCCGATGTAATCCGAAAGTTCAGCAATGGAGGCACGCAGCCGGTCGGCAACCGCGATCACGCGCTCCTCCGACCGTTCCGAGGATGCGACAGCCATGGAGGCTGCGGCCTTCAGGCGTTCCTCCACATTGTCGATCATCTGCGCCGCCGTGCCCTGCATCTCGGCCACGCTTGCCGCCAGGTCATCACGGGATTCCTCCATGCGCCCCGTATTCGCAGCGAGGCGCTGTTCGATCTCGGCCAGATCCCCCGTCAGACGACCGATTCGCCCTGCCATGTCCTCGGCCTGGTCCGAAACCGCGCTGCCGCGTTCGCCCAGGGTCTCGATCTCCGTGGCGAAGCGCTGGGTCGCAGCCCAGGTCCGGTCAGCCGTCGATTGCAGCGCCTGCTCCGCCTCAGCCGTGACGATGCCGATGTCATCCAGCACCCTGGCGAGACTGGCATTCCTGGCCGCAATGGCCTCCGCACTCTGCCCGGCGCTCTCGGCGCTGCGACCGGTGATCTCTTCCAGGTCAACAAGCTGCTGGCGACTCTCGGCAATCACGGTGGTCATGGTCGACTGCACATTGCCCAGACCGTCACGCAGACGCGCGATCTGGTCATCCACGCCCTCCCGCAAGCCATCCGCCTGGTCCATGGTGCGCGCGATGACCTGTGACAGGGCCTCCATGCGGCTGCGCAGGTCCTGGCTGACACCGGAGACCCGACGGACGGTGCTGTCTGCCTCCTCCCGCAGGCGCGCCATGGGCTGTTCCAGCATGGTGTTGATCTGACCGGCACGCTTGGCGACCTGTTCGACGGTATCGTCAGCCGCAACCAGCTGGGTACGCAGCGACGCCTCGATTTCCGCCGTGCGCCGCCCGGCCTCCGCCACTGCCTGACCAAGCGCCTGCCCCTGGCGTTCGCCAAGGGTCCTGATCTCGGAATCCAGCGCGCGCACGTCGCCCAGCAGTGTCCTTTGCGCTTCCGCCCGGTCCATGATTGCCTGACCCAGGTGATCCGACTGTTCCGCTGCGTGCCGTGCCGCCGCCGACAGGGCTTCCGTGCCCTTGCCGATGCGTTCGTCCAGCCGCTCGACACGTGTCAGGGCATTGGTCGTCTCGCTCTCCAGCGCCTGACTGAGGCGCCGCAGCGACAGGGTCATGGCATTCAGCCGCGCCTCCGCCTCCGGGTCCGGAAAGGCCATGTCCTTCAGCACCGCGTGCAGGGCGGAGCGGCTGTGGCGGGAATCGACACTGCGCCAGTACCAGAACCCGGCCAGCCAGATGAATGCGGGCGGCACGAAAGCGGCAATCACGACCAGCGCCACCTCATGCGGCAGCATCAGGCTGATGGCGGACAGTCCCGCCGACTGCATGAACCACGCCCCCACCAGCACCAGCCAGAGTACGGTCAGTCCCAGCAGCAGTGCCGCAGTCCCGCGACGAATGCGGTCCAGCGACTCCACGGTCAGTGGCGTGCGGCCACTTTCCGGGTCACCGGCGTTCTCGGGTCCAGGGTTTGGCCATTTCAACAGCATGGCATTCCGGCCTCTTCAATCATTGCAGGTGCTGGACAGGCAATCCGACCAGCGAAAGTCGGGCGAAGGCGGCTTCAGGTCTGGTGTTCCGCATTCAGCTCCGCATCCAGTGCGTCACGCGTTGCCCGCATGACCTGCTGAAGGTACGCCAAGGACTGCGCGGTGTCAGGTACTCCCTGCCCCTTCTCCAGCGACCCGGCTGCTTCCGCCAGGTCGTCGAAACCAAGGTTGAGCGCGGCCCCCTTGATCGCATGCGCCAACTGCCCTTGCGCGGCAGCATCCAGATCGGGCAGTTCGCTCGCCCAGCCTTCCAGATCCTGCACGAAGTGCTGCATCAGCGCCCGCGAAGTCTCCGGGTCGAGCCGGCGGTTCAGCCGATCCCGTATCGGTTGGGCCGGTGCAGCATCTTCGGACCTGTCCCCACCGGCGGCCTCCGCCGCACACCTGCGCAGGATCTGCAGCAGTTCCTCCGCATCCAGCGGCTTTGCGAGATAGCCGTTCATTCCGGCCTGGACACAGCGATCCAGATACTCGTCGCCTGGATGTGCCGTCATGGCAATAATCGGGATACGGCCGACGGCACCGGGCAGCTTTCGCACGGCGCGGGTGGCGTCGAGGCCATCCATGTCGGGCATTTCCACATCCATCAGCACCAGGTCGTAGGGCAGCGACCGTAGGGCCTGAAGTGCCTCCCGTCCCCCACCTGCGGCAACCGCATCATGTCCGGCACTCTCGACGATCGACGACGCGAGCTTCTGGTTCACCGCCACATCATCGACAATCAGCACCCGCAGCCGATGCCCGCTTTCCGACGGAGGTGTCTCGGTCACGCCCGGCTGATCACCGCTTTCCAGCGGCGCCCCCGCCAGCGCCCGATGGTAGATGCCGCGCCGCAACGGTTGCAGGATCCTGGCGTCGAACAGGGCATCCTCATCCTCGGCCTGTGCCTCGACAACACCCACAGGAACGGTGAGGATCAGACGTGTAGCGGCAATTGTCTCATCGCCACGGACCTGGCGTGCAAAGGATCCCGCGCCGCCCCGGATCCGCCAGTCGACGACGCAGGCATCCACTCTCTCCGACTCGCGCAGGATGTTGAGTGCATCGGCAGGCGATGCCGTTTCCCGGACGCGTGCCTGCCAGTCACGGGCGTAGCGGACTGCAACCTCCCGCGTCTTCCCCTCCGAAGCCACGACGAGAACCGACGTCCGTTCCAGACCGCTGAACGGTCGCACGGTCCGGCCATTGCGGACCGGAAGGTCCACCGTGAAGACCGATCCCTGCCCCTCGATGCTGACAAGGCGGATGTCGCCGCCCATGGCATTCACGAGCCGGCGCGAGATGGCGAGCCCTAGGCCGGTGCCACCGAACCGCCGCGAAATGCCGCCCCCCTGGCTGAACGGACGGAACAGCCGTGGCTGCACGTCCGCCGGGATGCCGATACCGGTATCCGACACCTCGAACCGCAATACCGCGCTCTGGCCCGGCGCCGGGGCAACCGCCAGGGTGACATGTCCGGTTTCGGTGAACTTGATCGCATTGCTGACCAGATTGAGCAGGATCTGGCGCAAGCGCCCCGCATCGGCAGTCATGATCTCGGGGCTGTCCGGCCCGATGTAGCTCACGACCTCCAGCCCCTTTGCCTGCGCCCGTGCTGCCATCAGCCCGACGACACTCTCGACCGTGCGCGCCACCTCGAACGGGGCGTCGTCCAGTTCGACCCGTCCCGCCTCCAGCTTGGTCAGGTCAAGGATGTCGTTGATCAGGTTCAACAGTGCGTCCGCCGACTCCCGCACGATCTCCGCATAGGATCGCTGCTGCGTGGTCAGGCGGGTGCCCTGCAGCAGGTTGGTCATGCCGATGATCCCGTTCATCGGCGTGCGCAGTTCATGGCTGATCGTCGCCAGAAACTCGGACTTCGCGCGATCCCCTGCCTCCGCCTGCAGGCGAGCGGCCTCCGCACTGCGGTGGGCCGTCTCCAGCCGCTCGATCAGGTCCGTATTCTCGAACCGCAGGGCGATGGACTCTCGATAGCGCCGGTTCAGGCCACGCAGCCAGCCGAACAGCATGATCAGGGTAATGATCCCCACCCCGGCAGTCGCCAGTGCCAACCGGCTGCCGTCCAGCAGCAGCATGATCACAATGGGCAGGCTGGTCGGCACGGCGAAGGCAATGAAGGCCGGCGGATAGAGCGCCCGATGCACCACCGCCGCCACCAGCGAGCCAAAGACCAGCAGTGCCAGAAAGGCCTGGTACGGATAGGACGTCGCATCGAAATAGCTGGCCAGGCATGGCCCCCAGACCAGGCCGATGGCAGCGGACAGGGCCGTATAGCGCAGGCCCCAGGCCTCCGCCGTGCCGGTCTTCGCCGGTTCCGCCTCGAACGCACGACGCAGCCGCCCCGCGGCAAACATCATGGCAAGTACGCCGACCGCCAGGATCGCGGCAGGCCAGATCGCCGCGCGCTCCAGAAATACCGTGACCAGAATGCCGACGACCATGAAGGGAATGATCCGCAGACCTCCGGATTCCCGGATCAGTTCGGCAATCATTTCCGCGCGAATGCGCTGGTCGCGGTCGAGAGAGGGCGAATCGCTGGTCCCGTCGAATTCCCTGCGGACCCCGGCGCCGGATGGTTCCCCGTCCCGGGCGTCGGCCCCTGACGGTCTGTCTGACAACGCGTCGGCGCTGCTCATCGGCGCAGGCCCTCTCCACGGGACGTCACAACGACAGTCCCCATCCCCTCAAGGTCTCACGTCGGATACGGGCAATGCAACGGCGAAGGCCGTGACCGGGACGTCACCAGGCGGTGTAACCGCCATCGACGACGATCTCGGTTCCCGTGACGAATTTCGTCTCGTCGGAGGCGAGATAGACCACGGCGTTCGCGATATCCTCCGGCTCACCCAGATGACCGACCGGATGGCGCGCCCGGATCATCGCGACAACCTTCTCGGGCTCCGCCTGATTGGCAACATTGTCCATGACCATCGGTGTGCCGATGTAGCCCGGATGGATCGAGTTGACGCGAATGCCCAGGCCGGTCTGCGCCGCCTCCACCGCTGCCGACTTGCTGAACAGCCGCACCCCGCCTTTCGACGCGCTGTAGGCGGATGTTCCCGTATTGCCGACGATACCCAGCACCGAGGAGATATTGATGATGGAGCCCCCCGGAGCCATGCGGCGAAAGCCGGTCCGGGTGCCAAGAAAGACGGCATCCAGATTGACCGACTGGATCCTGCGCCAGAACGCGAGATCCGTGTCTGCCAGCGCACGGCTGGCCCCGACACCGGCATTGTTCACCAGTACCTGAAAGCCGCCAAAGCGGGTCTCCGCCTCGTCGGCGATGGCGTCCCAGCGTGCCTCGTCAGTGACATCCTGGGCCATGGCGGTCGCCTGACCGCCCAGCCCCTCGATCTCCGTCACCACCGCTGCGGGTGCTTCGAGGTCGGTGGCGAGGACCGTTGCCCCCTCCGCGGCGCAGGCGAGCGCTGACGCCCGCCCGAGCCCGGAGGCTGCACCGGTGATCCACACCACCTTGCCGTCAAGGCGTCCCACGGGACCGTCTGCCCTCAGGAGACCGCGCCGGAGGCACGCAGACGCGCAACCTCGTCGGCGTCGAAGCCCCAGTCGGACAGCGCCTCGTCGGTGTCATGTCCCGGATCGGGTGCCACCGTGGGCTTGCCGGCCGGAGTGCCGGAGAAACGCGGCGCGACGTTGGGCTGGGTCACACCGTCGACTTCGATGAAGGTCTCGCGCGCGACATTGTGGGGATGGGCCGGAGCCTCATCCATGTCCAGCACCGGCGCGAAGCAGACGTCGGAGCCTTCCATCACGTCACACCACTCATCGCGGGTCTTCGTGGCGATGACCGCAGCGATCTCGGCGCGATATTCGTCCCATTTGGCAGGATTCATCTGCTCCGGCATCGCATCGGGCGCCATGCCAAGCTTCTCCTTCAGTTCCGCGTAGAACTTGCCCTCGATGGAGCCGATGGAGACATGCTTGCCGTCACTGGTCTCGTAGACGTCATAGAAGTGCGAGCCGGTGTCGAGAATGTTGGTTCCCCGCTCCTGCTTCCAGCGACCGGCGGCCTTCATGCCGTAGATCGCCGTCATCAGGTTGGACGCACCATCAATCATTGCCGCATCGACGACCTGACCCTTGCCGGACCGCTGCGCCTCGATGTAGGCGGCGAGGCAGCCGAACGCGAGGTAGAGCGCACCGCCGCCGAAGTCGCCAACCAGGTTCAGGGGCGGCACCGGCCCGCTGTCCTTCGTGCCGATGGCATGCAGCGCACCGGTCAGGGCGATGTAGTTCATGTCATGGCCGGCCGCATGCGCGATCGGGCCGGTCTGGCCCCAGCCGGTAACACGACCATAGACCAGTGCCGGATTGCGCTTGAAACATTCATCCGGGCCAAGACCCAGCCGCTCCGTGACGCCGGGGCGCATACCCTCGATCAGGATATCGGCCTTCTCGACGAGTTTCAGGACCGTCTCGACACCTTCCGCAACCTTCAGGTTGGCGGCCACCGAACGCTTGGAACGATTGAGCAGATCCCATTTGTTGCTGCCCCGGTCGATGCCGAGATCAGCAGCCGTCTGACGGTCGATGCGGACCACATCGGCCCCGAGATCGCCCAGCAGCATCGCCCCCATCGGACCCGGGCCAATACCCGCCAGCTCGACGACCTTCACTCCACTCAATGGTCCCTGACCACGCATCGCAACTTTCCTCCCCGGAAATATGTGTGTGGCGCCATTGTGCGAGACCCGCAACGACTTGTCATCCCGGACGATGCGCAACCCCAACCCGCTCGACAGACAGACGACACAGGGCAAGCAACGCCAGCAGCAGCGCAAACAGGGATGCCGCAGTACGGAGATGATTCGCCCCGGTCCAGGTGGCCGACCACTCCAGCCAGTTGGCCATGCCCGAAAGCGATCCCTCCGCCAGCGCCCGGTTCATCGGCACATTCAGGGAGGCGGTGAGCGCCACCACACCCGCCGCATAGAAAGCGAAGGACACAAGCAGGAGCACACCGGGCCACCGGCGTCCGGTGAACAGGCAGGCCCCTGCCAGCAGGAACCCCAGAACCGGTGTCAGCGCGAAGGTGGCGAAGAAGACCGGATTGCGTACCGCGACATTGATCCCGCGCATGGCGTCCATCGCCGCGTCGCCTGTCAGCAGATCCAGCCCCGGCATGACCGTGAAGGAGAAGGCATAGAAGAAGCCCGCCATCAGCCCCAGAAGCAGGCTGAGAAGAATGACCCCGAACCTCAAACCGGTGCTCATCACGACTTGCCTCCCCCGATTGTATGGCAGGCAACAAGCCGCGCACGCTGCGGTGACTGGTCCTGCGTGCGTTCGGGCGGTGTGGCAACCGATTGGCCGCGCATTCGAATTCTCCATATCCGTATCAATGTGTACGCCTTTGACAGAACCGTACATATCTATACGATCCGGTCAATCTGAATCTGTGGGAGAGGTCGAACATCAATGCTCCGACCGGTGAACGGATCAGCGATCAGGGAAACAGGGAGGCCGCAGGCATGAGAGCGGAACGGCAGCAGGCACGTCACAGGCAGATTGCCGACGCGGCCTACGCGTTGCTGCAGTCAGAGGGATATCGCGCCACGTCCATGCTCGCCATCGCGCGGCAGGCCGGTGCCTCCAACGAGACGCTCTATCGCTGGTATGGCAACAAGCAGGGACTCTTCCGGACGCTGGTCGAAGACAATGCCGCTGAGGTGCGTGACCTCCTGCAGGCGCGACTGGCGGAGGATGCCCCGCCGCTGGCGGCCCTGTCGGAGATGGCGCCGCTGCTGCTGCAACTGGTGACGGGACCGAAAGCCGTGGCACTCAATCGGGCGGCGGCGGCGGATGTGAATGATACCGCGACACTGGGGCAGACGATCGCGGCGTCAGGACGCGAAACCGTGGTGCCGCTGATCGGTGCACAGATTGCCAGACTGCAACAGTCGGGGGACCTGGTCGGTGCACCCGTGGCCGAGATGGCTGAGACTTTTGTCGGGTTGCTGATCGGGGACTTGCAGATCAGGCGGGTGATCGGTGTGATCGACCCGCCCGACGATGCCGAATGCGAACGGCGCGCCGGGCGGGCAATCTCACAACTTCTCAGGCTCTATGGCCCGGATCACTCAGCGGCGACGGGCGCCGCCGCGATAGCGCCGGACTGATGGTCCTGCGCGCCAACCACCGCCGCAGCGGTCATGTTGACGATGCCGCGCGTGGTGATGGCCGGGGTCACCACATGCGCTGACTTCTGCATGCCGATCAGGATCGGGCCAACGGACATCCCCTCGGTCGTCTCCTTGACCAGGTTGAAGGCAATGTTGGCTGCATCCATGTTCGGCGCGATCAGCACACTGGCGTTCCGGGTCAGGGTCGAGTTCGGGTTGATGCGCTTGCGCACCGACTCGTTCAGGGCCGTGTCGCCCTTCATCTCGCCATCGATCTCCAGATCAGGGGCCATCTTGCGCACCAGTTCCAGTGCCTTGCGCATCTTCCTTGACGACGGATCGTCATTGTCGCCGAAGTTGGAGTGCGCCAGCAGCGCCACATGCGGCTCGATCCCGAAACGATCCACGACTTCAGCAACCATGATCGCCATTTCGGCAATCTGCTCCGCAGTCGGGTCGTCGGTCACATGGGTGTCCGCAATCGCCATCGTGCCCCGATCCATGACGACGAGTTCGATTGCCGACGGCTCGGAAACGCCCGGACGCAGACCCACGATGTCCTGCACGAACTTGATGTGGCGGTCATAGCGCCCCACCAGACCACACAGCATGCCATCCACATCGCCACGGTCGAGCAGCAGGGAGGCAATGACGGTGGTGTTCGTCCGGATCAGGTAACGGGCCTCGTCCGGCGTCACGCCCTTGCGGCCCATGCGTTCCATCAGTGCGGTGGTCAGCGTCGCGATACCGGCGTCATCGCCCGGATCGAAGACATCCAGATCGGTACCGACCTTCATGCGCAGGCCGAAACGCCCGATCCGGCGTTCGATCACTTCCTTGCGTCCGATCAGCAGCGGACGGGCAAGACCATCGTCGATGATGACCTGGGCAGCGCGCAGCACGCGTTCCTGCTCACCATCGGCATAGGCGATCTTCTTCGGATCCGCCTTGGCGCGGTCGAAGACGGGCTTCATTGCGAAGCCGGTCTTGTAGACATGCTCGTTCAGCTTGGCGCGATAGGCGTCCATGTCCTCGATCGGACGCACGGCAACACCGGAATCCATGGCGGCCTGGGCCACGGCGGAGGAAACCTCCACCATCAGGCGCGGGTCGAACGGCTTCGGGATGATGTAGTCCGGGCCGAACTCCAGGCTGTCGACGCCATAGGCCTTGGCCACCACGTCGGAGACTTCCTGCTTCGCCAGATCGGCAATGGCCTTGGTGGCCGCGACCTTCATTTCCTCGTTGATGGTCGTGGCACCGCAGTCGAGCGCGCCCCGGAACAGGAACGGGAAGCAGAGCACGTTGTTGACCTGGTTCGGATAGTCCGAACGGCCGGTGGCGATGATCGCGTCGGGGCTGGCGGCACGCGCCTCCTCCGGCAGGATCTCCGGGTTCGGGTTGGCCAGCGCCATGATGATCGGCGTCTTGGCCATGGTCTTCACCATGTCGCCGGTCAGGGTGCCGGGGCCGGACACGCCGACGAACACGTCGGCGCCCTTCACCGCCTCACCGATGGAGCGGGCTTCGGTCTCGACGGCCCAGTACTCCTTGTACTTGTCCATCTTTTCCTTGCGGCCCTTGTAGATCGGTCCGGAACGGTCGCAGACGGTGATGTTTTCCTTGGCGACGCCCAGGGACACGATCAGTGCCATGCACGCCTGCGCCGCCGCACCCGCGCCGGAACAGACGACCTTGATCTTGTCCAGGTCCTTGCCGACGACGCGGCAGGCGTTGTAGATCGCGGCGCCGACGCAGATGGCGGTACCGTGCTGGTCATCATGGAAGACGGGGATGTTCATCCGCTCCCGACACAGCCGCTCGATCTCGAAACAGGCCGGTGCGCCGATGTCTTCCAGATTGATGCCACCGAAGGTCGGCTCCAGGGCCGCCACGACCTCCACGGTCTCCTCGATACCCATCTGGTTGATCTCGATGTCGAAGACGTCGATGCCGGCGAACTTCTTGAACAGGACGGCCTTGCCCTCCATCACCGGCTTGGACGCCAGCGGGCCGATGTTGCCCAGACCCAGCACCGCGGTCCCGTTCGACACGACGGCGACCAGATTGCCGCGCGCGGTCATGTTGGCGGCCTCGAGCGGGTCCTCGTGAATCAGGGAGCAGGCCGCGGCCACACCCGGGCTGTACGCCAGCGAGAGGTCGCGCTGGTTGGCCAGTTTCGTGGTCGGCATGATCGCCAGCTTGCCCGGCGTCGGATAGCGGTGATAGTCCAGCGCCATCTTGTTGAGTTCGTCGCTCATCGGTATCCCCTCGATACGTGAAAGTCCCCTTCGGTCACTATCCGCCATGTCGGGGGAAAAATAAACGACCAAGGCCACGGGACGCGACGTAACCCGTGCCGGATGCGAAGTGGATCACATCACGGGTTGCAGGACCGGCCTGACGCTATCGATCAATGCCCGGCCAGCGCCGGACGCAGACCCGGCAGCGCAGGGATCCCGGCAATCGGGCTCAGCCTCATGTCACCCGACATGCCACATGACCCGGTCATTCAGGAATGAGATGGCCTTTCTCGTCGCGGATTTCCGGCCCGCGCACCCGCGCGCGACCGTCGCCGAAGTTCTGGTCCCGTGTCTGCAGCGCAGCCTTCAGCCCTTCCGACCTGGCCACCTGCCGGAATTTCTGCGTTCCGGGGGCCAGATGCGCCCGTGCGTCATTCTCGGCGGAAAGCCGCTGCAGGGTCCGCCCCCCCATCAGCTCGATACCCAGATTGACGATGCGCTTGTTCGCCGCCAGCAGATCAGGGTCGATACCGGCCATGCGACTGGCCAGTCCCTCGACCTCCGCTTCCAGCAGGTCGCCCGGTACCGACTTCAGCACCAGTCCGATCAGCGCCGCTTCCTCCCCCGTCACCGTGTCACCGGTGAGAAGCAGGCGTTTCGCCCACTGCGGTCCGCAGTTGTAGAGCCACATCTGGTTCGGCAGGGAGCCCAGGTCCCGCGCGGGCGGAAAGCCGATCACCGCATCATCCGCCGCGATCACCATGTCGCACAGCAGTGCCACATCCGTTCCACCTGCCAGACAGTGGCCGTGCACCTGCGCAATCACCGGCTTGTGCATGTCGAACAGCGCCATGCGCAGACGCTGGCCATACTCCAGCCGCCAGATGTCATCGTCGATCGTCGGGTCGGCATAGATCCCGCCATCGCGATAGTTCCGGTTTCCACTGCCGCTGGTCTGGGTGCTGTTGAGACCCGGCGTCAGATCATATCCGGCGGAGAAGCAGGGTCCCGCACCGCGCAGGATGACACTGTGGACAGCCTTGTCATTGTCGGCTTCCCAGAGTGCCTCGTTCAGTTCCCGCAGCAGATCGACCGAGAGGGCATTGCGCTTCTCCGGCCTGTTCAGCGTGATCCGCGCGCGACCGTCGGCCACCTCGTACAGGATATGCTCCGGCAGTTTCATCTCGATCCCTCCCCAGGGTCAGTAGATCGTCCTGGCCATATGCTCCGGATAGTCGTTGTCATAGCTCTCGGCGTCGAAGTCACCGCTGACGGTGGCCTTCAGCATTGCGCCCGCCGTGGGCACTTCGTCACGCGCGGCGAATGCTGCCGGATCCCAGAGACGTGACCGGTGCAGGGCCTTCTGGCACTGATAGTAGATGCGGTCGACCGTCACCGAGATCACGCTGCGCGGCGCATTGCCCTCAATAGCGAAGGACTGGCAAAGGTCATGGTCGGTCAGCAGGACCGCATTGCCGTTGATCCGCAGGGTCTCCCCGATACCCGGGATCATGAACAGGAGCGAGATCTGCGGATCGCGCACGATGTTACGCAGACTGTCGATCCGGTTGTTGCCGCGCCGGTCCGGCAGCAGCACCCGCCGCTTGTCGACGACGCGGACGAAGCCCGGTGGATCGCCGCGTGGCGAGCAGTCCAGCCCTTCCGGTCCCGATGTCGCCAGCACGACGAACGGCGACCGCTCGATGAACTGGCGATAGAGATCGGAAATATGCCCCAGTTCCTTGTCCAGGGAACGCTGCATGGGCGCACCGTAATGCGCCTCCAGCGCCTCAATGCTGTCGAGACGGTCGTACTTCTCGCTCATCCGGCTTCCTTGTTCAGGTCGGGGCCTGCATGCGGGCCAATCACGGGCGCATTGACACCGCCTTCCTTCAGCGCCGCCGCCGCGCGCGGATTGTCCATGATCTTGCTCAGGATGGCCTTCTGCGCCTGCTCGAAGGTTTCCCGGTTCTCGACCACGAACTGGCGGGAGTCGCGATAGGCATCCAGCAGTCCGTTGACCTCCGGAATGACGTAGCGCGCGACCAGATCCCAGCTCTTCGACGTGTTCGCCCGGCTGGCCCAGTCGTGGACGAAGCCGATCACTGCGCCGATGCCACCGGTCAGTTGCACCAGGTCACGGATACGCTTCACCAGATCGTCGGGCGTGCCGATGACAGCCGTCGCACCATCGGCCAGTGCCGTGGTTTCAACCGCCTCATGGGCGGTCTTGAATGCCTCCACACCGGGGCGCATCAGCGTGCCGACGTTATATTCATTGTGCCAGCGCAGCAGGCCATCCTTGGCCTCGGCAATCGCCTGTTCCCGTGTTTCGGCGATGTGCCACATCATGACGATGCGCCAGTCCCTGCGGTTGACCGTATTGCCGTGCTTTGCCGCCGATTCCTCGGCGAAGCTCCATTGCGTCGCCAGCGACTGCAGTCCGGCGGACGACATGGAACCGATCGACAGCACGCCGGTGCCGTGCTTGCCCGCCAGTGTCATGCCGGACGGGCTGATCATCGACGCCACCGCGAACGGCAGATCTTCCTGCAGCGGCATCAGTTGCAGCTTCGCGTCGCGCATCTCGAACCAGTCGGACTTGTAGTCGAACCGTTCCTCCCCCCGCAGCAGGCGGCGGATGACACCGATCGCCTCGTCTTGACGGTCACGCTGGGTCATGGGATCGATGCCCAGCGTGTGCGCATCCGAAGGCAGGGCACCGGGACCGGACCCGAAGATCGCCCGCCCGCCGGTCATGTGGTCAAGCTGCACCATCCGCTGTGCCACGATGAAGGGATGGTGATACGGCAGGGAAACGACACCCGTGCCGAGGCGGATGCGATGCGAACGCTCACCGGCGGCTGCCAGGAACATCTCCGGCGATGCAATGATCTCCCAGCCTGTGGAATGGTGCTCACCACACCAGAATTCGTCATAGCCAAGCCGGTCAAGCTGGCTGACCAGGTCCAGATCGGACCGGAACTGGAGCATCGGATGCTCGCCGATCGGATGATGTGGCGCCAGAAATGCCCCGAAACGCAAACGATCCATGTCTTTCTCTCCCCCCGTTCAGTCCATCAGGCCGTGTCCGCAACATTAGTACAGGGCCATGGGGTTTTGGGAGGATAAGTTGACCCCGCACGAAGAAACCCCCGCGGCCGGATCAGGCCACGGGGGTTGGGTCGGTTCAGGCGCGCCCGGCGGGTTCAGCGGGCTCTTGTGATGTCGCTCCGGTGCATGGCGATGGATGTCAGCTCGGACCGACTCAGTCCGATGTCGTGCAGGGTCGCATCGCTCAGGGCTTCCAGTTCCCGCAGCCGCTTCGCGTTCTGCCGTGCGACGGTCAGGTCGGTGAAGCGATCCTGCACCCAGGCAGCCGCACGGGCCAGCAGTCCACTGTCAGAATGCGTCAGGTCATAGGACTGTACGGTCATGGTCTCTCTCCTTGTACTGGCTGGCCTTTTCAGGTCCAGCCGTTGAACTTCGGTGTCTTCGATAGGACAGAGATGGGGCGAAGTGTGCACTGCAACAAACGACGAATTCTTGGCTTTCGGGAAAGGAAATCTATATCAGGCAGAAGCTGAAACATCGGGAACCCGCACATGCGACGCAGACTGCCCCCGCTGAACGCCCTCCGCGCCTTCGAGGCTGCGGCCCGGCACGAGAGTTTCAAGGCGGCTGCGGACGAGCTGTCCGTCACGCCTGCGGCGGTCGGGCACCAGATCCGCACACTGGAGGACTTTCTGGGGGTGGAACTGTTTCACCGCCTGAACCGGGCCGTTGAACCGACCGATGCGGCGCGGCGTCTGCAGCCCGATCTCACCCGCGCGTTCGACCTGATGGTCGATGCCCTGTCGACGCTGGATGAAGACGACGGGGAGAACGTGATCTCGGTCTCGACGGTGCCGTCATTTGCCGTGAAATGGCTCATCCCCAGGCTTGAGCGCTTCAACCGGGCGCATCCGGAACTGGATGTCCGCATTTCGGCGAGCATGGAGATGACGGATTTCAGCACGGGCGGCTTCGATTGCGCCATCCGCTTCGGATCCGGCAACTACCCGGATCTGAAGGCCTGGAAGATTCTGGATGACACGGTCCTGCCCGCCGCAAGCCCGACCTTGCTGGCGAGCGTCGGCGGCGTCACGAAGCCGTCGGACCTGTCGCGCCTGCCGCTGATCCATGACGACTCGCTGCGCTATGATCCGATGACGCCGGACTGGCGGGCGTGGCTGATGGCGGTCGGCGCCGAGGACAAGGTGGACTGGCGGCGCGGCACCCATTTCTCCTATGCCGACCATGCGGTTCAGGCTGCGATAGATGGCATGGGCGTGGTGCTGACCCGCCGCTCCCTTGCCGCGCATGACCTGGCGACGGGACGGCTGGTGACGCCCTTCCAGGGGGAACAACCGCTGTCCATGTCCTACTGGTTCGTCTGCCCGCCGCGGAACGCGACGCGCCTGCGCATCAGCGCCTTCCGAGACTGGATCCTGTCCGAAGCCTCAAGGACGCCGTTCGACGAAGACGAACCCGCGGCTATTCAAGCTCCAGAATGACATCATCCACGGCCAGGCTGTCGCCCGGCCCGGCATTGATGGACGCCACCACACCGTCGGCTTCGGCGCGCAGCACGTTCTCCATCTTCATGGCCTCGACAACGGCGAGCGCCTGACCGGTCTTCACCTCGTCGCCCACTTCCACGTGGATCTGCATGATCATGCCCGGCATGGGGCAGAGCAGCAGCTTCGAGAGGTCCGGCGCTTCCTTGACCGGCATCAGTTCCGCCAGTTCGGCCGCCGCCGGGGTGCGGACGCAATAATCATCGGTCGCACCGTTGAAGGTCAGGGCAAAACCCTCGACCGTGGAGCGGACCTGGACCTGCATCCGCTGCCCGCCAACGATGCCGTTGAAGACCGGCTTGCCGGGGCGCCAATCGCTCTCGACCACCAGATGCTCGCCCTCGACATGCACGTCCGTGGCGCGGTCGCCCGCAGTGGCACGGACACCGAAGTCCTGTTCGCCCACAGACACACGCCAGTCCTGACCGATGCGCGGACGGAAATGCGGCACCTGGCCGGAAATGCCCGTGGCACGGATCCGGTCACGCAGATGCACGACGACAGCAACCGCCACCAGTCGGCGCCGGGTCACCTCGTCGATCTCCGCGCCCAGGAATCCGTCCGGATATTCCTCGGCAATGAAGTTGGTCGAAAGACGGCCCTCGCGGAACCGCGGGTGATTGCAGACGGCATTGACGAAGTTGATGTTGTGGCTGATGCCCTCCAGCCGGAACCCGTTCAGCGCACCGACCATGTTGTCGATGGCCGTCTTCCGGTCGGGACCATAGCTGCACAGCTTGGCGATCATCGGATCGTAGAACATCGTGATCTCCGACCCCTCGACCACACCGGTATCGACACGCACGGTGGCGCTCTCCGGCGGCGGCGAGAAACGCGAAAGCCGACCGATCGACGGCAGGAAGCCGCGATAGGGGTCTTCGGCATAGATGCGGCTTTCCACCGCCCAGCCGTTCAGCTTGATGTCGTCCTGCGCCAGCGTCAGCTTCTCGCCGTTGGCGATGCGGATCATCCACTCGACCAGATCGATGCCGGTGATCAGTTCCGTCACCGGGTGCTCCACCTGCAGGCGGGTATTCATCTCCAGGAAATAGAAGTTCCGGTCCTTGTCGACGATGAACTCGACGGTCCCGGCGGAGCGATATTCCACGGCATTGGCCAGGGTGCAGGCCTGTTCGCCCATCGCCTTGCGTGTTGCCTCGTCCAGGAACGGGCTCGGCGCTTCCTCGATCACCTTTTGGTGGCGGCGCTGGATGGAGCATTCGCGCTCCCCCAGGTACAGGCAGGTCCCCTGCCCGTCAGCCAGCACCTGAATCTCGATGTGGCGCGGTTCCTCGATGAACTTCTCGATGAAGACCCGGTCGTCGGCAAAGCTCGACGCGGCCTCCGACTTGGCGGACTTGAAGCCATCGCGTGCTTCCTCGTCGTTCCAGGCCACGCGCATGCCCTTGCCGCCGCCGCCCGCCGAAGCCTTGATCATCACCGGATAGCCGATGTCAGCGGCAATCTTCACGGCGTCCTCGACCTCGTCGATGACATCCGTATGGCCGGGAACCGTGTTCACACCGGCGCCCATCGCGAGCTTCTTGGATTCGATCTTGTCGCCCATGGCGGCAATGGCACGGATGCCGGGACCGATGAAGGCGATGCCTTCCTTTTCCAGCCGCTTCGCGAAGCCCTGGTTCTCCGACAGGAAGCCATAGCCCGGATGCACCGCCTCTGCCCCCGTCTGCTTGCAGGCGTCGATGATCCGGTCCGCAAGCAGATAGCTTTCCGACGCAGCGGGCGGGCCGATGAAGATGGCCTCATCCGCCATGCGCATGTGCAATGCGCCATCATCCGCCTCCGAATAGACCGCGACCGTGGCGATCCCCATCTTCCGGGCGCTCTTGATGACGCGGCAGGCGATTTCGCCCCGGTTAGCTATCAGTATCTTCTTGAACATTGCTGGCCCCACCCGATCCGTCCGGCGATTCATCCGCACTAATGGCGTTGTTGTAGCGCCGCCTTGTGCAGGTCACAACGGCCCAGCATTGCCGTTGAACGCAGAGCAGCCATCAACCGCACTTCGAATAGCCGCATGAATAGCAGGTGTCGCACCCCTCCTGCTTCGCCAGACCCGCGTCTCCGCACCGCGGACATTGCCGCAGCACGCCCGCAGGACGGTTGCCGGAGCCTGCGGCGACCTTCTGCGCCTCGATCTCCTGAGTCCGGGCCTTCGGGTCAGCCAGAAAGCCGGTGGCGATCATGTGCTGCTCGATCACTTCCCCGATCGCGGCAAGAATCGAGGGGACATAGCGCCCGCCGACCCATGCCCCGCCACGTGGATCGAACACGGCCTTCAGCTCCTCCACGATGAAGCTGACATCGCCGCCCCGCCGGAACACGGCCGAGATCATGCGGGTCAGGGCCACAGTCCAGGCGAAATGCTCGACGTTCTTGGAATTGATGAAGATCTCGAAGGGTCGGCGGCGCCCGTCCTGGATGACGTCGTTCAGGGTGATGTAGATGGCGTGATCGCTCTCCGGCCATTTCAGCTTGTAGGTCTGGCCGGGCAGGACACCGGGACGGTCCAGCGGCTGCGTCATGTAGACGACGCCGCCGCTCTCGTAGGGGTCCTTCGGCTTCGCGGCCATTGCGGCAGGCGGGGCGGAGAGCGGCAGTTCCGCCTGCACGTCCACCGTGTCGGCTGCCGGCTGAGCCTCCGGTTTCTTCACATGCAGCACCGACCCCGTGATCTCGTTCGGTCTGTAGGTAGTGCACCCCTTGCAGCCGGTTTCATAGGCCATCATGTAGACTTCCCGGAAATCCTCGAAGGAGATGTCTTCCGGGCAGTTGATGGTCTTGGAGATCGAGGCATCGACGTACTTCTGCACCGCCGCCTGCATCCGCACATGGTCGGCGGGTGAAAGGGACTGGGCATCGACGAAATAGTCGGGCAGCGGCTGGTTGCCGTGGCTGTGCTTCCAGCGCCGTACTGCGTGGTCGGAGACTTCCTCCTCCCGCCGCGACCCGTCGGGCATCAGCACCGAACGGGTGTAGGAAAAGCTGAAGACCGGTTCCAGCCCCGACGACACATTGTCCGCGAACAGGGAGATCGTGCCCGTCGGCGCGATGGAGGTCACCAGCGCGTTGCGGATGCCATGTTCGGCAATTCCCGCCCGGACCTCGGGTTCGAGATCCTGGATAGCGGTTCCGGACAGGTAGGCATCGCGGTCGAACAGGGGAAACGGCCCCTTCTCCCGCGCGAGATCGACGGATGCCAGATAGGCCCGGTGGCGGATGGCCGCCATCCACTTCTCCGTCAGGGCCACGGCCTCTGCCGTGCCATAGCGCGCCCGGCACATGATCAGGGCATCCGCAAGACCTGTGACGCCGAGTCCGATGCGGCGCTTCGCCTGCGCCTCCCTGCGCTGTTCCTCCAGCGGGAAGTTCGACACGTCCGTCACATTGTCCATCATCCGCACGGCCAGCGGGATGATCCCGTCAAGCGCGTCCAGGTCCAGCTCGGCCTCCGCCGTGAACGGTTCCCGGACCAGCGCCGCCAGATTGACGGACCCCAGCAGACAGGCGCCATAGGGCGGCAGGGGCTGCTCTCCGCAGGGGTTGGTGGCGGAAATGGTCTCGCAATAGTGCAGGTTGTTCTGCTTGTTGATCCGGTCGATGAAGATCACGCCGGGTTCCGCATAGGCAAAGGTCGCGCGCATGATGCGGTCCCACAGGTCGCGGGCACGGACACTGCCATAGGTCCGCCCCTCGAACGTCAGTTCCCAGCTGCTGTCGGTCTTCACCGCCTCCATGAACGGATCGGTGATCAGGACCGACAGGTTGAACATGCGCAGCCGCCCGGCATCCTCCTTCGCGGCGATGAAGGCCTCGATATCCGGATGGTCGCAGCGCATGGTCGCCATCATCGCGCCGCGCCTGTGCCCGGCACTCATGATGGTGCGGCACATGGCATCCCAGACATCCATGAAGGTCAGCGGTCCCGAAGCATCGGCCCCGACCCCCTTCACGGGTGCCCCCTTGGGCCGCAGCGTGGAGAAGTCATAGCCGATGCCGCCGCCCTGCTGCATCGTCAGGGCCGCTTCCTTCAGATTCTCGAAGATCGCGGCCATGTCGTCGGGAATGGTTCCCATGACGAAGCAGTTGAACAGGGTCACACGCCGGGCCGTCCCTGCCCCGGCGATGATGCGACCGGCGGGCAGGAAGCGGAATCCCTCCAGCGCGCCGTAGAACCGCTCCTCCCAGACCTCCGGCTCCGTCTCCACCGAAGCCAGGGCGCGGGCCACCCTTCGCCAGGTATCCTCCAGCGTCGCATCGACGACGGCGCCATCGGGGCCCTTCAGGCGGTACTTCATGTCCCAGATCTGCTGGGAAATCGGTGAGAGGGCCGTCATGCCGGTCAGCTCCGTTTTCTGCGGAAGGCGTCCTGTTTCATCGGGCGCGCATGATACGTCACCAGAGGTGGGGCGGCAATTGCAATGTTCCCGTTATGTTTACATGAACAATCCACGGCTGGGTCCACCCGTGCGGCCCGGCCACCGGACCCCGGCGCAATTCATCCACAGCCGGTGTATTGTTTCATCCCCTTGGAGAATGCGGCTCAATGCGGCTACCTTCACCGTGACCGGACAGACAGACGAAACGGAAATGACGCCCCATGAGCACGCGTGAAACATATGGATTTGAAACCCAGGCCATCCATGCCGGGGCATCCCCGGATCCGGTGACCGGCGCGCGCATCACGCCGATCTACCAGACATCGTCCTATGTGTTCGAGGACGTGGACCAGGCCGCCAGCCTGTTCAACCTGCAGTCCTTCGGCAACATGTACTCCCGCCTCACCAATCCCACCGTCTCGGTGCTGGAGGAGCGGGTCGCGACGCTGGAAGGGGGCGCCGCCGGGCTGGCCGTTGCCTCGGGTCACGCCGCGCAGATGGTGCTGATGTTCGCCCTGATGGAATCCGGCGACGACTTCGTTGCCTCGACCAAACTCTACGGCGGGTCAATCACCCAGTTCGGCGTCAGTTTCCAGAAGATGGGCTGGTCCTGCAGCTTCTGCGATCCGGACGACCCGGAGAGCTTCCGCGCCGCGATAAACGAACGGACCAAGGCCATCTTCATCGAAAGCCTGTCCAATCCGGGCGGTGTCGTCGCCGACATTGAGGCCTTCGCCAGGATTGCGGAGCAGGCAGGCATCCCCCTGATCGTGGACAATACCTGTGCGACCCCCTGGGGCTGTCGGCCTTTCGAGTGGGGCGCGGATGTCGTCGTGCATTCGGCGACCAAGTTCCTCGGCGGTCATGGCAATTCCCTCGGCGGCGTGATCGTCGAGAGCGGGGAGTTCGACTGGTCGATCGACGGCCGTTTCCCGGCGGTCGCGGCCCCCTGCCCCGCCTATCACGGGCTGAACTTCTACGAGACCTTCGGGCGGTTTGCGCTGACAGCCTACGGGCGCGCGGTGGCCCTGCGCGACCTTGGCCCCTCACTTTCGCCGTTCAACGCCTTCATGATCCTGACCGGCGCGGAAACCCTGCCGCTGCGGATGGAGCGCCATACGGCGAACGCGCTGGCCGTCGCGCGTTTCCTGGACCAGCATCCCGCAGTGACCTGGGTTTCCCATTCCGGGCTGGAGGGCAATCGCTATCACGCGCTGCAGCAGAAGTACCTGCCGAAGGGTGCGGGTGCGGTCTTCACCTTCGGTGTGCGTGGCGGCTTCGATTCCGGTGTGAAGGTGGTGGAGGGTGTGAACATCCTCTCTCACCTCGCCAACATCGGTGATACGCGCAGTCTCATTCTGCACCCCGCATCCACAACGCACCGTCAATTGACGGTCGAGCAGCAGATCGCGGCAGGTGCGGGACCTGATGTGGTAAGACTGTCCATCGGCATCGAGACGGTCGATGACATCATCGCGGACCTTGCGCAGGCGCTCGACAAGATATAATTGCCTGTCATTCAAGGATAATCGGCCAACCGCCCGGGTGGCGTCAGCCTTCTGACGTGTCGGCGTTCGCGCGGTTCCCGTACCTGCTGGCAGGAAGCTTGCTCTCGTCCCGCAGCAGGAATGAATAATCAGGCCGACCGAATTGTTGGCCCGGAAGCAGGCGGGGGAATGCTTCATGGCAATAACTGTTGCGGTGTCGAACCAGAAGGGCGGCGTCGGCAAGACAACCACTGCGCTGCATCTGGCGGTCGCGACGGCGCTGGCCGGTCGGCGCGTGCTCCTGATCGATCTCGACTCCCAGGCCAATGCAACAACCGCCCTCGGGATACCCGAAGCAACAGCGGAACTGCCGGGCAGTTATCACGCGCTGGTCAACAGCGACGATGTTTCTCCGCGCTGGGCACAGGCGACGGCGTGTCCAAATCTCTCGGTCCTGGCCTCCTCTCTCGAAATGGCGGGTGTGGAGCTGGAACTTTCCGGGGAGACCGACCGCCTGCACCGGCTGCGTCCGGTCATCGCCGCTCTGGCAGACAGCTTCGACTGGATATTCCTGGACTGTCCCCCGTCACTCGGCATCCTCTCCGTCAATGCTCTCATTGCTGCGGACACGGTCCTTGTACCGGTACCGCCCGAGCAGTACGCCCTGGACGGCATGGCGCGCCTGACGTCAACCATCGAGCGGCTGAACGATGCCGGTCAGACACGCATCGACAGATCGATGATCCTGATCACCATGGCCGAGAACTGGGCGCCTGCAAAAATGAAACGCGCACTGGAGATGCGCCGGACCCACGGCGATGCCGTGCTGGTGGCCGAAATCCCGCATTCGAATGCAATCGACGAAGCCAGCGGCGAGCGGACTGCGGTCTACTTCACCCGTCCCAATGCCGACGCCAGCGAGAACTACCTTCGCGCGACCGCGGAACTGATCATGCGCAACGAACCGGGTCTGGACCCGACTCCGGAGAAGGTTGAAGCCATGGTTGCGGAAATGCGCGCACAGATGAAACCGCTGGAAAGGCAACGGGAGATCGCCCCCCTGCTGACAGAACCGCCCGCGAAGCATCACGGTCGCCGACGCTCCCGCAGCCGCTCCGGCGGCGACGGTCCGAAGATCTACCGGTCACGCCGCAGGCTGAAGCAGGCTATTGGCGCAAGCCTGCTGATCATCCTTTCGCTGTTCATCACCGTCCTGGTGATCGACGCCTAGACCCTTCGCCCCTTACAACGGGTACCGCAGTCCGGTCACGGATCGACCTACAAGGCCGCGCACATCCCGCCATCGATGTTGATCGCGGTCCCGGTGATGTAGCTGGAACGCTCCGAGGCCAGGAAGGCGACCAGGTCCGCATATTCCTCTGCCTCACCCACCCGTCCGAGCGGGATGCGCGACGCCAGGTTCTCGTACAGCGTCTCGACAGGCGTCTCGGCAGTGGCCCGGCGGTCCCACTGGGCACTCTTCAGCAAGCCGATGCAGATCGCGTTGACGCGGATGTTGTCGCCGGCCAGTTCATCCGACAGCGACTTCGTCAGGTTCAGACCGGCCGCACGCGACAGCGATGTCGGCAGTTGTCCGGCCCGGGGCGTCTTGCCGCCGCCGATGGAGGCATTGATGATGGAGCCTGCGCCCCGCGCCCTGATATGCGGAATCGCCAGCCGGCACATACGCACCGCCCCCATGATCTTCAGGTCGAAATCCGCCTGCCAGGCCGCGTCATCCAGATCCTGAAGCCTGTGGGCCGCTGACGCGCCCGCATTGTTGACCAGGATGTCGATGCCACCAAAGGCCTCGACCGTGCGGGAAACCAGCGTCTCGCAGTCAGCCAGCCGGGTCACGTCGGCCTGTACGCCAAGCACCGGGCCGCCGCCTTGCGCCGAGAGTTCCTTCGCCACTGCTTCCACATGATCCTTGCGGCGGCCACAGATGACCACTTTCGCCCCTTCCGCCGCCAGCAGCGCCGCGCTGGCACGGCCGAGCCCGTCACTGCCGCCGGTGATGATCGCAACCTTGTCTTCCAGTCCGAGCCTGAACATGCCCAGCCCTCCCCATGCTTCTCTGTTGGTCCTGTCTATTCTGCCCAGGCGCGGGCCTTGCCCTCGTCCATGCCGACCTGAACGGCGGCCTGCACCATCTCCTCCCAGGTCGTGTCATCGACGGGCACGCCGTTCGCCAGGCGCTCGGCCATCGACTTGCGCTCCGGATCGCCCGGGATCATGACTTCCTCGACACCCGGTGCGGGGGGCGACTGCTTCACGTAGCTGATGAAACCGTCGAGTTCGCTCATCAGCGCGCTCCGATCTGTCAGCCGGTCCGGGTCGACCAGGATGGTCAGCATGTTGTTGATGATGGAATGCCCGTCGGAGCGCTCCGGCAGGAAGGAACCACCGCCCGAAAGCGCTCCGGCCAGCACTTCGCAGACCAGCGCCAGGCCATAGCCCTTGTGCTCCCCCATCGCCAGCAACGCGCCGCGCGGTTCGTCGAACATGACAGACGGGTTCAGCGTGCGGTTGCCCTCGGGGTCGATCAGGCAGTCAGGTGGCATCTCCACACCCTTGTTATGCGCCACACGCACCTTGCCCATCGCGACCTTCGTCGTCGCCATGTCCAGCACCATGCGCGGGTGACCGGGTGTGGCGGGCACCGCCGTGCAATAGGGATTGGTGGTGAAGCGGGCGTCGGAGCCGCCGTGCGGTGCAACCAGCGGCATCCGCGTGATGGCGTTCACCCAGTGAATCGAGATCAGTCCCGCGTCGGTTGCCTGTTCGCCCCAAGCACCGATGCGACCAAGGTGATGGCTGTTGCGCAGGCTCATGAGGCAGAGCCCCTGCGCCTTGGCGACGGCAATACCCATCTCCATCGCCTCTTCACCGATGACCTGCCCGTAACCGGCATTGCCATCCAGTTGCAGGATCGCGCCATCATCCCGGACGACGCTGACATGCTGATTGGCTTTCAGCTTGCCGAACTGCAATGCGTTGACATAGGCAGGCATCATGCCGATGCCGTGGCTGTCATGACCACGCAGATTGGCACCGACAAGCTGGTGACCGATCTTGCCCGCCTCCACGTCGCCGGACCCGCCCGCACGGGCGATCTCGGCCACAAATCCCTCAAGCTTCTCAGCCGCGATTGTCGGCATCCGTCTTCCTCCCCATTTTCCTGCTTGTCTCAGTCTTGCAGCAATGCGGAGAGACGAAAAGCCATTCGAACTTCTGACAGGGTCACCCTCCGGAAAGGGTGCGACCGGTCACTCAGGTTCAACGACGCGAAATTCCGTGGAGGTCTTGTCCGCGGTCGGCTCCTCGAGATCAACCGCAGCGAGGCCGCGACGGATCAGCTCCCGGATCGCGGCAGCACGCGACGGCATGCGATGGCGGAACCGCCAGTCATCGATCGCCTCCATCTCAAGGTCGTCCAGCATCAGCTGCAGTTTCTCGGTGCGCTTCGGCGGCATGTTCTCGGGCATTCATCGGACCTCCATTGAAGCATCAACATACGCCACTTACTCCAACCACTCCAATGACCAATTCCACTACACCAACGGAAGTAATTGAGTTGCCCTAGTTCATGTATCCTGAGCAGGTTATTGACAATACATCGCCACACCAACCGACACATACGAAAAAATTTGAATTCCTCTCGGCAATCATCATTTTAACGACAACACAAAACGAGGGAGATTTTCTCATGCCGCTTCTTCTATCACTTGTGACAGAAGATGACATATTGGAGGAATCGAACGACAATTATTTGGGAAAATCAGATAAAGCGTCGAGATTAACTCTCGAAGATCCCAAAGCACGCAGAAGTTTACAGGCTGCGATGCAGGGCAAGACCCTGCTGCAGCGCATCACCGAGGAGAAGAAACATGACTGACATCCTGAAACGTCTGAGCCTGATTGGTGTCCTTGCCGTGATGATCGGTGGCCTGGCGGCCTGTGACAACACGATCCGCGGCATCGGTGCGGACATCAACGACAGCGCCGAGGCCGTCGAAGACTCGACCGAGTAACGGTTCCCTCCCACTTCGCGATAGTTGAACGACGAGAGGAACTGAACAAATGGAAGTCACTGGCATTCTCGGCCTGATCATCCTGATCGCGGATATCTGGGCCATCGTGAAGATCTTCGGCAGCGGAGCGGGCACAGGCGCCAAGGTCATATGGATCGTGGTCATCCTGTTGCTGCCGGTACTCGGCCTGATCCTGTGGCTGCTCTTCGGCCCCAAGACCCCGGCCGTCGGACGGGTCTGACGCCGACCGTCAGTCCACTGAAGTCCGAAGCGGCGTCAAGAACCGCGCAACCCGGACCATATCTTTTGCAGACCAGTCGCCCGGCGGGCGGCTGGTCTTCCTTCGTTCAGCCTCAGAACAGGCCTGATGCGGGATCGAAGCTGACCTCGTCGAGGTCCAGAGTGTGCTCCCTGATCCGCACCAGATTGACGAGGTCGTGTCCGTCGCCAGTCCCATCCAGGTCGATCTGCAGGAAGCTGTCGCCACCGACCTGGCGGACAGCGAGAAAATCCGACACCTGGCCGGAGCTGACTGCCCCGATGAGAGCGTCAGGAACGCCCTGAATGACGATCCTGTCGCCATCATTCCACTCGGTGATCTGGTCGATGGGTCCACCAAGGTCTTCAATACGGAGCACGAACAGATCATCACCCGCACCGCCGGAAAGGCGATCATAGCCAGCGTCGGCAATCAGCACGTCGTCGCCGTCGCCGCCGAAGAGCTTGTCGTCGCCGTCGCCACCGATCAGCGTATCCGCACCATCGCCGCCATGCAGGACGTCCAGCTTGGCGCCGCCGTCGAGCAGATCGTCGCCCGCGTCCCCGAACAGGTTGTCGCGTCCGCCGTTGCCCCGCAGTTCGTCATCATCCAGACCACCGAAGATGATGTCACGGTCTTCACCGCCACTCAGGACATCGTCACCATCATCGCCGAACAGCCGATCGATGCCATCGCCGCCGATGATCGTGTCCGCCCCGGCACCACCTGAGATCCTGTCGTCGCCGCCCCTGCCGCGCATCACCTGGTCGCCTATGCCGCCATGCATGCGGTCCGGGCCGTTGTCGCCACGCAGCACCGGTGCCGACGGGTCGCCTGCGCCGCCCCCCGGCCCGCCGTCGCCCGTCAGTGTGTCATCGACACCGCCGCCTGCTGGCGTGTCATCGCCGCCGCCCGAGAGCGTGTCGCCGGAGCCACCACCCGCTGGCGTGTCATTGCCGCCGCCCGTCAGCGTGTCGCCGGAACCACCACCCGTGGGCGTGTCATCGCCACCGCCCGTCAGCGTGTCGCCGGAGCCACCACCCGCTGGCGTGTCATTGCCGCCGCCCGTCAGCGTGTCGCCAGAGCCGCCACCTGCGGGCGTGTCATCGCCGCCGCCCGAGAGCGTGTCGCCGGAGCCACCACCTGCGGGCGTGTCATCGCCACTGCCGGACAGAGTGTCCTCGGTGGGCCTCAGCAGCGGTGAATTCGGTTCGCGAAGGTCCAGTATCGAACCATCCTCGAAATGCAGACCGTCGATACCGCCGCTCAGCGAACTGAACTGCCCGCGCAGGACAATTGTTCCGCCAGCCGCAATGCCGATGAACAGGTCGTTGCCGACACGGTCGAAAGACAGTTCTTCCCGCACGATCCCGTCCTGAAACAGGATGACGTTCGTGTCGCGGCTTGGTGTCTCGATGATGATCGAATGGTCGCCTGGCAGCAGATCACGACCGATCAGGTAAGTGTCGTTGCCGCTGCCGCCAATCAGGAAGTCACTGCCCGTGCCGCCTGTTATGGTGTCGTTGCCGCGCGCGCCGTGCAGACGATCGTCTCCGTCGCCGCCGGAAACGACATCATTGCCAGCATAACCCCACAGAACATCGTTGCCTGCTGTTCCTGTCAGGGTCACATCTGCAAAGGGATCTTCCGGCAGGGCCATGTCAGACGCCCAGTGCGCTGTGGTGGTGACCACGCGTCAGAGACCGTCCGGCGCTTTGAGCCAGGCAGAAGATTCTCGGCACCCCCTCGAACGGCTGGTCGGTAGGCGACCCCGGGTGACCCGAGGTGTCATCAACGCCAGCCTGTTAATTGTTTCTTTACATGTTCATGTCTCGCGCTGGTCGTGAAGCGAAATCCGCAGGGGATGCCATATGATTCCGGCAGAGTGTGTTGATTCACACACTACTGTGCTCAAATCAGCGCGATGTCAGGGAGTTACAGCTTCGGCAGTGGTACATGAAACCCACATCATGGATCATCCGTAGAGTGCTGCCGCCCGCTTCTCGAATGCCGCCACCATGCGGCGCACTGCCTCGTGAAACAGTGGCTCGATGGCCTTTCGCAGCAGCAGGGAGCGAAACTCGAAATCCACCTTGAAGTCGATCTCACAGCCGTCCGGGTGGGGCCGGAAGTGCCAGTGGTTCTCGAGGTATCGCATCGGCCCTTCCACATAGGCCACATCGATGGTCAGGGTCGCCGGATCCAGATCGACCTTGGAGCGAAACCGCTCCCGGAAGACCTTGAACCCGATCAGCAGGTCCGCCAGCACCTCATGCTCCGACTGACGCACGATGCGCGCGCCAACGCACCAGGGCAGGAACTCGGGATAGCGCCCGATGTCCGCGACAAGGCTGTACATCTGCTCCGGCGTGTGCGGCAGCACGCGCGTTTCGGAATGTTTGGGCATGTCAGGGAACCCGGGTCAGGCTGTTCCGGTGGCGAGGCGCTTTTCCCGCGCGGCACGAAGCCGTTCGAAATCATCACCGGCATGGTACGACGACCGGGTCAGTGGCGTGGCGGAGACCATCAGGAACCCCTTGCCATAGGCATTGCGCTCGTAGGCCGCGAATTCTTCCGGGGTCACGAAGCGGTCCACCGCGTGATGCTTTACCGTCGGCTGCAGGTACTGGCCGATGGTCATGAAATCGACGTCCGCCGAGCGCAGGTCGTCCATGATCTGCAGCACTTCCTCCCGCTGCTCCCCCAGTCCGACCATGATGCCGGACTTGGTGAAGATCGACGGATCCATTTCCTTCACCTCGGCCAGGATGCGCAGGGAGTGGAAATAGCGCGCGCCGGGCCGCACCGACGCATAGAGCCGCGGCACGGTTTCCATGTTGTGGTTGAAGACGTCCGGCTTCGCCTCCACCACCATCTCCAGCGCACCCGGCTTCTTCTGGAAGTCGGGTACCAGCACCTCGATGGTGGTCTTCGGGCTGGCCTGGCGGATGCAGGTGATGGTGCGGGCGAAATGGTCCGCCCCGCCATCAGCCAGGTCATCCCGGTCAACGGATGTCACGACGACGTGCGCCAGTCCCAGCTTCGCCACCGACTGTGCCACATTCTCCGGCTCGAACGGGTCCAGCGCACCAGGCTTGCCGGTCTTGACGTTGCAGAAGCTGCAGGCGCGCGTGCAGGTGTCGCCCAGGATCATCATGGTCGCATGACCCTTGGCCCAGCACTCGCCGATGTTCGGACACGCCGCCTCCTCGCACACCGTGTTCAGCTTGTGCGTGCGCATGATGCGCCGGGTTTCCATGTACTCCGGCGACGTCGGCGCCTTCACCCGGATCCAGGCAGGCTTCTTCTTCCAGACCGGATTGTCCGGCCTGTGCGCCTTCTCGGGGTGACGGACGGTCGATTTGGTGGTGTCAGGCATGACTCTGTTCGGTCCTGCTGTGTTTCAGTCGGTGCTTCAGAAGTGGATGGCCCGACCGTAGGCGTCAAGGACGGATTCGTGCATCATTTCCGACAGGGTCGGGTGCGGGAAGACGGTGTGCATCAGTTCGGCCTCCGTCGTTTCCAGCGTCTTGGCAATGCCATAGCCCTGGATCAGTTCGGTGACCTCCGCGCCGATCATGTGCGCGCCCAGCAACTCGCCGGTCTTCTTGTCGAACACGGTCTTCACCATGCCCTCCGGCTCGCCCAGCGCAATCGCCTTGCCGTTACCCATGAAGGGGAAGCGGCCAACGCGCACGTCATGGCCCTTCTCCTTCGCCGCAGCCTCGGTCAGGCCGACGCTGGCCACCTGGGGCTGGCAGTAGGTACAGCCGGGAATGTTGCTGGTATCCAGCGGATGCACATCCAGACCGGCAATCTTCTCGACGCAGATCACGCCCTCATGACTCGCCTTGTGCGCCAGCCAGGGCGGGCCGCAGAGGTCGCCGATGGCATAGACGCCCGGTTCCCCGGTCCGGCAGTAGGCATCGATCTCCACATGGGTGCGGTCGACCTTCACCTTCGTGTTCTCCAACCCGATGTCCTCGACATTGCCGACGATGCCGACAGCCAGGATCACCCGGTCCACGGTCAGGGACTGGCTCTTGCCATCCTTGCCCTTGATGGAGGCGGTAACGGAATTCGACTTGCGGTCCAGCTTCTCCACCGTCGCGCCGGTCATGATCTTCATGCCCTGCTTGGTGAAGGCCTTCTCGGCGAAGGCCGAGATCTCCGCATCCTCGACCGGCAGCACCCGGTCCATGACCTCGACCACCGTCACATCCACACCCAGGGTGCGGTAGAAACTGGCGAATTCGATGCCGATGGCACCGGAGCCGACAACCAGCAGCGACTTCGGCAGTTCCTCAGGCACCATGGCTTCACGATAGGTCCAGACCAGCTTGCCGTCGGGTTCCAGGCCCGGCAGCGACCGCGCCCGGGCACCGGTGGCGAGGATGATGTGCTTTGCCTTGATCTCCTCCACCGTCTTGCCGTCCTTCGTGACACTGACGGTGCCCTTGCCGGCCAGTGCCCCCTGCCCGTCGAAGACCGTGACCTTGTTCTTCTTCAGCAGGTGCTTCACGCCGCCGGAAAGCTGTCCGGCCACCTTGCGGGAGCGCTTCACGATGGCGGCATTGTCGATCTCGATCTTGCCGTCGATGCGGAAGCCGTAATCCTGCGCGTGGCTCATCAGGTGATAGACCTCGGCCGAGCGCAGCAGTGCCTTGGTCGGGATGCAGCCCCAGTTGAGGCAGATGCCCCCCAGGTGTTCCCGCTCCACAAGTGCCGCGTTCATGCCGAGCTGTGCCGCCCGGATCGCCGCCACGTATCCGCCGGGGCCACCGCCCACGACGACGAGGTCGAAATTCTTCGCCATGATCTTCGTCCTCCGTCAGAGCAGCATGGTGAGCGGGTCTTCGAGCAGGCCCTTGAGGGTTTCCAGGAACGCCGCGCCCTCGGCACCACCGAAGACACGGTGATCCGCCGACAGGGTTGCAGTCATCACCGTTGCCACCGCCAGCGCGCCATCCTTCACCACCGGCTTCTGGGTTCCCGAGCCGACAGCCAGGATCGCCGCCTGCGGCGGATTGATGACGGCCACGAACTGGTCGATGCCGAACATGCCGAGGTTGGAAATGGTGAAGGTGCCGCCCGCAAACTCGTCGGGCTTCAGCTTGCCGTCCCGCGCCCGACCCGCCAGGTCCTTGGTCTCGGCAGAGATCTGCTGCAGGCCCTTCTGGTCCGTGTTCCGCACCACCGGCGTGATCAGCCCGCCCTCTATCGCCACGGCCACCGACACGTCCACCTTGCGATGCTGCAGGATGGCATTCTCGGTGAACTGGGAATTGATCTCCGGATGCTTGCGCAGCGCCAGGGCCGAGGCCCGGACGATGAAGTCATTGACGGAGATCTTGTAGGCGTCGGAGCGGCTGTTGAGGTCCTTCCGCAGCGCCAGCAGCGCATCCAGTTCGATGTCGATGGTCAGATAGAAATGCGGCACCGTCTGCTTCGACTCGGTGAGCCGGCGCGCGATGGTCTTCCGCATGGAGTTGAGCTTGATCTCCTCGTAATCGTCGGTGACCGGAGGATAGTCCTTCGCGGCGGCGGGGGCCGATGGGGCCGATTTCGCCGGGGCGTCCGACGCCGCTTCCGCCTTCGGCGCATCCGCCTGCTTCCTGCCGGTCCCGCTTTCAAGCGCGGCCTCGACATCGCGCTTCACGACGCGCCCCTTTGGCCCCGTTCCTTCGATCTGCGACAGGTCCAGACCTTCCTGGGACGCCATGCGCTTGGCCAGCGGGCTGGCAAAGACGCGCCCGCCCTTGCCACCGCCGGAACCGCCACCTGAGGCGGCCTTCGGCACGGGTTTCGGATCGTCCTTGGCCTCAGCCTCGGCTTCGGGCTCAGGCTCGGGTGCCTTCCCGGCATCTGCATCTCCGCCGGAGCCACCCCCGGCCGACTTTGCCTCGAAACCGTCAAGGGCGCTCTCGTCCTCGCCCTCCTCCAGCAGCACGGCGATGGGGGCGTTGACCTTCACGCCTTCCGTCCCCGCCTCCACCAGCAGCTTGCCGATGGTGCCCTCCTCCACGGCCTCGACTTCCATCGTGGCCTTGTCCGTCTCGATCTCGCAGAGCACGTCGCCGGACGAGACAGTATCACCCGGCTTCACCTGCCAGCTCGCCAGCGTGCCCTCTTCCATCGTGGGGGAAAGCGCCGGCATGGTAATGGTAATCGGCATGTCGCGTCCCCCTATTCGCTGTAGCAGACGGCCTTGGCCGCCGCGACGATGTGATCGGACTGGGGCAGTGCCAGCTTCTCCAGATTGGCGGCATAGGGCATCGGCACATCAACGCCGGACACCCGCTTCACGGGCGCATCCAGCCAGTCGAAGGCTTCCTCCATGATCCGCGCCGACAGTTCGGCACCAATGCCACAGGTGGGCCAGGCTTCCTCCACGGTCACGCAGCGATTGGTCTTCTGCACGGAGCGGACGATGGTGGCGCTGTCCAGCGGGCGCAGGGACCGCAGGTCGATGACCTCCGCGTCGATCCCTTCCTCCGCCAGCTTCTCCGCCGCCTCCAGCGCCTTGCCGACAGTGATGGAATAACCGACCAGGGTCACGTCCTTGCCGGGACGAACGACCTTGGCCTTGCCGATGGGCAGCACGAATTCGGGATCCGTTGCCACATCCCAGGTGCGGCCATAGAGAACCTCGTTCTCCAGGAAGATCACCGGGTTGGGGTCGCGGATCGCGGCCTTCAGCAGCGCCTTGGCACTCATCGCGTCATAGGGGGCCACGACCTTCAGGCCCGGCACGGAAGCATACCAGGGGGCATAGTCCTGACTGTGCTGCGCGCCCACCCGCGCCGCCGCGCCGTTGGGGCCACGGAAGACAATGGGGCACCCCATCTGGCCGCCGGACATGTAGAGGGTCTTGGCCGCCGAATTGATGATGTGGTCGATCGCCTGCATGGCGAAGTTGAAGGTCATGAACTCGACGATCGGCTTCAGGCCGCCAAAGGCCGCACCGACGCCGATCCCGGCAAAGCCGTGCTCCGTGATCGGGGTGTCGATGACACGCCGGGGACCGAACTTCTCCAGCAGTCCCTGGCTGACCTTGTAGGCACCCTGATACTCGGCCACTTCCTCACCCATCAGGAACACGACCTCGTCGCGCTCCATCTCTTCCATCATGGCATCGCGAAGGGCCTCGCGCAGGGTGACGTTGGCCGTCTCCGCCCCCTCCGGCAGGTCGGGTTCGGAATCATCGGCGTCGCTCTCCGGTGCGTTGTCGCGGGCCTTGGGTTCTGCCTTCGGCTTTTCCTTCTCCTCGGCAGGCGCATCGTCGCTGTCCGTTTCCGCCGCGTCGGCCTTCGGCGCGGGCCCCCCTGCGCCGGCGTCGAAGCCGTCCAGGGCGCTCTCGTCCTCGCCATCTTCCAGCAGCACGGCGATGGGCGCATTCACCTTCACGCCCTCGGCCCCCTCATCGACAATCAGCTTGCCGATGGTGCCTTCGTCCACCGCCTCAACCTCCATGGTCGCCTTGTCGGTCTCGATCTCGCAGAGCACGTCACCGGGTCCAATCTTGTCGCCGGGTTTCACCATCCATTTCGCGAGTGTGCCTTCCTCCATCGTGGGGGAAAGCGCGGGCATCAAAATCGGTACTGGCATCCGTCTTCCCTCCCTCAGGCTTCGACAAGCACGTCAGTGTAGAGCTCGGACGCGTCCGGCTCCGGGCTGTTCTGGGCGAACTCGGCGGCATCGCTGACGATGGCCTTCACATCCCTGTCGATGGCTTTCAGTTCATCCTCGGTCGCGTTCAGCTTCTCCAGCAGCATCTGGCGCACCCGTTCGATCGGATCGCGCTCCGCCCGCATCTTGTTGACCTCCTCCTTCGACCGGTACTTCGCCGGATCCGACATGGAGTGGCCACGATAGCGATAGGTCTTCATTTCCAGGATCATCGGTCCCTTGCCGCCGCGGACATAGGCAACGGCCTCTTCCGCCGCCGCCTTCACGGCGAGCACGTCCATGCCGTCGACCTGGACACCGGGAATGCCGAAGCTCTCGCCGCGCTTCGCCAGTTCGGGCTGCGCCGACGACCGGGCAACCGAAGTGCCCATGGCGTACTGGTTGTTCTCGATCACGTAGATCACCGGCAGCTTCCAGAGCGCGGCCATGTTGAAGGCCTCATAGACCTGCCCCTGGTTGGCGGAGCCGTCACCGAAGTAGGCGACGCTCAGGGCGTCCGAGCCCTTGTACTTCTCCGCAAACGCCAGCCCGGTCCCCAGTGGCACCTGGGCGCCGACAATGCCGTGCCCGCCATAGAAATTCTTCTGGCGGCTGAACATGTGCATGGAGCCGCCCTTGCCCTTGGAATAGCCCCCGGCGCGCCCTGTCAGTTCCGCCATGACACCGTTGGATTCCATCCCGCAGGCCAGCATGTGACCATGGTCGCGGTACGATGTGATGACCTTGTCGTTGCCGGTCAGCGCCGCCTGGATGCCGACGACCACCGCTTCCTGGCCGATGTAGAGGTGACAGAAGCCGCCGATCAGACCCATGCCGTACATCTGTCCGGCCTTCTCCTCGAACCGGCGGATCAGCAGCATCTCCCGATAGAGCTCCAGCAGTTCTTCCTTGCTGACGTCGGGCTGCTTCGAAGCGGTTGATTTCGCGGCAGATTTTGCAGGCGTCCTGCGGCTGCGCGTCGTGCGGGTCTGCGGGGTCCTGGCCATGAGTCCTCCTCAAGGGTTGGAAATCCACGCCGATCATCGACCCTGATTGTGCCAGGGTTCCGGGCGCGGACTGGCGTTTCGCTGGCAACAGTAACGCACAACGACAAGTCGATTGCATGAACAATTGCATCATTAACTGAATATCGGTTAATACCCGAAAATCACCGGCCGGAGCGGACAGGCTCAGTCCTTCTTCAGGATCACGATGTCTTCCGGCAGGGTCCAGCCCAGCACCCGGCGAACCTGCTCATCGAGAATATCCGCATCGACCGCCGGTCCGGACATCAGCCGCACACGGCGCTGCAACGCAGCCTGTTCCTGTTCCAGCATCGCCAGATGCGCCGCGCGCTCCACCGTCCGTGCCTGGAGGCTCTCTGTCGCCAGCAGCCCCCGGTCACCCCAGGTGGCGTGGAAACCGAAATAGCCAACGCACAGCGCGCCGAGCAGCAGCGGCAGGTATCGGGTGATGCGAGATTTGATCTTCATCGTCGAATCGAATCAGAAACCGATTCGACGGTCAAGCAAAAGTCGACGAACTCTCGACAAGTCCCTCATTTGCCTATTGACCCGCATTTCCCAGGTGAATGGTCTATTTCGCTCCCACTGACCATGGTTTTTGTATAGTATTCAGTGTGTTAAATGGATTTAGGGGCCGCTGTGATGCAGAATCCAGAGGGTGAAGCCGATAGATCGCCTCTAGGCCTTGGTTTTGATCGTCGGCTGAAGCTTGAGTTCCATGGTTCGCGGATCACATCCGATGCTGGGTTGCTGGCCTATCGCGACCTCGACGATGCGCTTGGCCTGACCGATACGGCGGCCGGCGTACTCGCGGATAACCGCACGGGCAAGAATGGCTGGCATAGTCTTGCCGGACTGTTGCGCCAGTCTGTCTATGGACGCCTTGCGGGCTATGAGGATGTGAATGACGCCGACCGGCTGGGGCGTGATCCTGCGATGCGTTGGATCGTCGGCGGTAAGGCTATCGAACGTGGCGGCGCATCAACCAGCCAGATGGGCCGGTTTGAGACCGAGTTGCTTTCGATGACCGATAATCTCGCCGCCCTCGCTGATTTGTCAGGCGCATGGATCAACACGGTTCATCGGCACAAGCCGTTGAAGACCATCGTTCTGGATATGGATAGCTCCGTCAGCCCAACCCACGGCGCGCAGGAAGGCACGGCCTACAACGGCCACTTTGGCCGTAGCTGCTATCACCCACTGTTCGTGTTTAACCAGTTCGGCGATCTCGAACGCTGTGCACTTCGGTCCGGCAACGTCCACAGCGCCCATGACTGGCGCAATGTCTTGGAGCCAGTCGTCGCCCGCTACCGGGACAAGCGACTGCGGCGCTTCTTCCGAGGCGACGCGGCCTTCGCTCTGCCTGGCGTCTATGAGTTCCTCGAAGCCGAGGGCTTTGGCTATGCGATCCGACTGCCGGCGAACACCATTCTGCAGGGCAATATCGCCCACCTCCTGAAGCGCCCGGTTGGTCGACCGCCGAAGGACGTGCGCCGCTACTACGCAAACTTCAGCTACAAGGCCGCCAGTTGGAGCAAGGCTCGCCGCGTCGTCGCCAAGGTCGAGTGGCATCCAGGCGAACTCTATCCCCGGGTCGGGTTCATAGTGACCAACCTCGCCCGCCCTGCCGAGCGTGTCGTCGCCTTCTACAATCAACGCGGCACGGCAGAGCAGCATATCAAAGAAGGCAAGAACGCCATCCGGTGGACGCGTCTCTCCTGCCGCAAGTTCGCCCACAACGCCGTGCGGCTGCAGTTGCATGCGCTCGCCTACAATCTCGGCAACTTCCTACGCACACTGGCGCTGCCTGATGCCGTGCAGCAGTGGTCGATGACGACGCTCAGAGACAGGTTGATCAAAATCGGCGCGAAGATTGTCCGCCACGGGCGCTACGTTACCTTCCAGATGGCGGAGGTCGCCATTCCCCGAGCCCTGTTTGCCGACATACTACGCCGCATCGACCGCCTCAGACCAAAGCCTGCTCCGGCATGACGGCCAGTTCATCAGTGAACGAGGAAGCTCGCGCCATCAGTGCGCCCAAAATCTGGCAAACGCGCCCATTTCAACCCTGCACGGCTGTCAATCGGCATTCTGCCGAACAGATTGACCCTTCGGCAGCCGTCAGAAACACTCTGCTTGAAGGCGAAGCCGATCTGGACCAAACTTTCTGAACGGAGAGCCATTTACATGGGAAATCCCGGCTGAAGTCGGCGCCCGCGTCCTTTGGCGAAGCGCCGTCCACGGCCAGATTGTCGGCGAGCAGCCGATCGATGAGGTGTTGGCGGTCTGGTATCCATCGCACGCGGCGTTCGTTGCGATGCCGCAGGCGGCGGGCGCAGAGGAGAACTACCGCCTGCGCGCGGCCTGCGTCGCCTTCGCTGTTATTCACCGGTGCAACGGCGATAATTTGCCGATTTAAGGAATTCGGTTTGTCAGCAGAGTACCCCTCACGCGCCGCATTGATTACAGAGGCGCCGATTAAAACGGTGCTCTGGCGCCTGGGCGCGCCCAATGTTGTGGCGGTCGCGACGATGACCGCGGTGACCTTCGCCGACGCCGTCTATGCCGGCCGCTTGGGGGTCGCGCCGCTGGCGAGCCTGGCGCTTGCCTTCCCGTTCCTAACATTGATGCAAATGATGGCCGGCGGCGCCATCGGCGGCGGCGTCACGTCCGCCATCGCCCGTGCATTTGGCGCCGGCGACGCTGAAAAGGCGGAGCGACTGGCTTGGCATGCGGTGCTGATCGCGGCGACGATGTCTTGCATCTTCATGGTCGTGCTTGGTCTCTTCCCGCGACCGATATTCATGCGGCTTGGCGGCGAGGGCGCCGCACTCGACGGCGCTGTCGCCTATGCCCGGATCGCTTTCGGCGGAGGGGCGGCCACATGGTTCTTGTTCGTGATCGCTGCGGTCCATCGGGGCGCAGGCGACACCGTGACGCCAGCGCGTGCGATCACTGTGGCCGCTGTTATCCAGGTCGTCCTATCGGGCGCGCTGACCCTTGGCTGGTTTGGGGCGCCGCGCTTGGGGCTGGTTGGCACGGCGGCTGCTATGGTCGTGTGTCAGGGCTCCGCCGCCCTTTATCTGACAGTCTGCCTATTGCGCGGGCGCGGTGGCCTTAGATTGCGGCGGCAGCCGTTCGTCTGGGCGCATCTCCGCGACATTATGAGCGTTGGCGGCCTCGGCCTTTTCAACAGCCTCTGCATGGCGATGACGGTTGTTGTCGTGACGGGATATATCGGCCGGTTCGGCATCGAAGCGCTGGCAGGATACGGCGTCGGGGCGCGGCTTGAGCTAATGCTGGTGCCCATCGCCTTCGGCATGGGCGCTGCGCTGACGGCGGCGGTCGGGGTCAATGTGGGCGCCAATCAGCATGCCCGCGCGCGTCGGATCGCGATGGTGGGCGCGGGCGTTGTGATGGTCGGGACCGGCGCCATCGGTTTGACGGCGGCGTTCGCGCCGAACCTGTGGCTGGGCTTGTTCACGGATGATCCGGCGGCGACCGCGATCGGCGCCCGTTATCTTGGGATCGCTGCGCCGTTTTACGGGATTTTTGGGGCCGGGCAGGCGCTCTACTTCGCCAGTCAGGGGACGGGCCGGATGCGGCTGCCGGTGCTGGTCACATTTAGCCGCTTTCTAACGGTGGCGCTGCTCGGCGGCGCTGTGATCGCAGCCGGTATGGACATCTGGAACGTCTTTGCAGCGGCTGCGATTGGCCTCACCATGATGGGCGTCGGCCAGGGGCTTTGTCTTTTGGGGCCAGGGTGGCGGCCGCGCATTGTTCGTCGTTAAGAGGAGGGAATTCGTCATGAAACCAGTATGTTTGGTCATCGGCGCGGGCGCCGGGATCGGCGGCACGGTCGGCAAGCGGTTCGCGCGCGCCGGATAACACGCGGTGCTCTGCCGGCGCAGCAACGCGGAAGGCCTGGAGGCGCTGGTGGGCGACATCAAGGCCGAGGGCGGCGACGCGTCAGGCTATCTCCTGAACGCCGTCGAGCCTGATGTGATCGAGGATCGGATCGCCGCCGTTGAGGCCGACATCGGGCCGATTGAAGTGGTGGTCTTCAATCTGGGCGCTCAGGTCGGCAATCGCTCGCTTGCCGAGACGAGTCTGAAAACCTTCGAACTCGGCTGGCGAATGGCGACGCTTGGCCTGTTTCGCACGGCCTCGGCCGTCTGTCCGCTGATGGTGGAACGGGGCAAAGGAACGCTGCTGGTGACGTCGGCGACGGCGGCGATGCGGGGCAATGCCGGATTGAATTCCATACAGGCGTAGCATGGCGGGAACAGTGACGATGATTTCCAAGTGGCAATGGCTGATGCTCCAGCTTTCCAGGACCCTCTGGATACGCGTCGCGCTGTTCTGCCTGCTGGCAGTGATCACGGCACTCGTTGCGACCTATCTGGATCCGCTGGTGCCGCCGGAGCTGTCGCGCAGGGTCGGTGCGGGCGCGGTGGAGGACATCCTGCACATCCTTGCCTCCAGCATGCTGGCGGTGACCACATTCTCCCTCAGCGTGATGGTCTCGGCCTATTCGGCGGCGGCCACCAGCGTGACACCCAGGGCCACGGCGCTGCTGATGCAGGACACGACGACCCAGAACGTCCTTGCGACCTTCATCGGCACCTTCGTCTTCTCGCTGGTGGGCATCGTGGCGCTGAACACCGGCTTCTACGGCGATGCCGGGCAGGTCGCCGTGCTGGCGGTGACCGTGGCCGTCATCCTGCTGATGGTCATGACCCTGTTCCGCTGGATCGAGCACCTCTCGCGGCTTGGTCGGGTCAGCGACACCACGGACCGCGTCGAGCATGCGGCCTTCGCCGCCATCTGCGGCCGGGTCGAGGATCCGGCGCTGGGCGGGCGGATCCTCGATGAGGAGAGCACCGCGGTCCCCGATGATGCCGTGCCTCTCAACGTGCCGACCATCGGCTACCTGCAGCACCTGGCCGTCGACCAGCTGTCGGATCATGCGGAGAGCGCCGGCGGCGAGATCTTCGTGACGGTGCTGCCGGGACAGTTCATCCATCCGGCAATGGACGTGGCCTGGCTGAGCGGTTTTCCGGACGGTTTCGACCCGCAGGACCTGGCCCCCGCCTTCCGCATCGGTCGCGACCGGTCCTTCGACCAGGATCCGCGCTTCGGCCTCGTGGTGCTGTCGGAAATCGCCTCCCGCGCGCTGTCACCGGCGGTGAACGATTCCGGCACCGCCAAGGACGTGCTGGCCCGCGCCGTGCGGCTGCTGCTGCTGTGGAGCCAGCGAGAGCAGGACAAGGACAGGCAGGAACTGCGTTTCCCGAGGATCTGGGTGCCGCCCCTGCTGCTGCCCGACCTGTTCGACGACCTCTTCACCCCCCTCGCCCGCGACGGCGCCCCCCATGTGGACGTGCATATCGCACTGCAGAACGGCCTGGGAGCCCTCTACGCCACTGGGCATCAGGAAATGCGGAAGCAGGCCCTGCGGCACTCGCGCATGGCCCTGGAGCGGGCGGAGAACGCCCTGCTGCTGGACAGCGAACGGGCGCGGGTCCGCGAAACGGCGGAAGCCAACTTCTCCTGAAGCTCCTCCAACGCCCCGGTGAAACGGATGCCGCCGGAACGAAAAGGGGCCCCGGCATCTGCCGGGGCCCCTTTCCGTGGACCTGTCTGAAAGTGACCGGTCGTATCAGTCGCGACGACGGCGCGGACGGTCTCCGCCACGGCCACCGCCACCGCTACGTTCCCGCTGCGGCAGGGGCTCGACGCCCTCGATCTCCTCGCCGGTCTCCTGATTGACGTAGCGCATCGACAGGCGAACCTTGCCGCGATCATCCACGTCCAGCAGCTTGACCCAGACTTCATCACCCTCGTTGGCGACATCGGTCACCTTCTCGGTGCGGCCGTCCTGCAGCTCCGAGATGTGCACCAGTCCGTCGCGCGGGCCGAAGAAGTTGATGAAGGCACCAAAGTCCATGGTCTTGACGACCTTGCCCTTGTAGATGGCGCCGACTTCCGGCTCTGCCGTGATCGACTTGATCCAGTTGATGGCCTTCTCGGCAGCGGCACCGTCGGAGGAGGCGACCTTGATCGAACCATCGTCGTCGATGTCGATCTTGCAGCCGGTCTGCTCCGTGATCTCGCGGATCACCTTGCCGCCGGTACCGATGACATCGCGGATCTTGTCGGTCGGGACCTTGATCAGCGTGATCCGCGGGGCGGTATCGCGCAGTTCCTCACGCTCCGACGTGATGGCGGTGGCCATCCTGCCGAGGATGTGGTTGCGACCCTCATGTGCCTGCGCCAGGGCGATCTTCATGATCTCCTCGGTGATGCCGGCGATCTTGATGTCCATCTGCAGCGACGTGACACCCGCCTCGGTGCCCGCAACCTTGAAGTCCATGTCGCCCAGATGATCCTCGTCACCGATGATGTCGGACAGGACGGCGAACTCGTCGCCTTCCAGGATCAGACCCATGGCGATACCGGCAACCGGACGGCGCAGCGGCACACCGGCATCCATCATCGCCAGCGACGACCCGCAGACCGTTGCCATGGAGGACGAACCGTTGGACTCGGTCACTTCCGACACGATACGGATCGTGTAGGGGAACTCGTCCTTGGCAGGCATCAGCGGATGCAGCGCGCGCCAGGCCAGCTTGCCATGACCGATCTCGCGACGGCCCGGCCCCATGCGGAAGCTGGTCTCGCCAACCGAGTACGGCGGGAAGTTGTAGTGCAGCATGAAGTGCTGACGGCTCTCGCCCACCAGCGCGTCGATGATCTGCTCGTCCTGACCGGTGCCGAGGGTGGTCACCACCAGCGCCTGGGTCTCGCCACGCGTGAACAGGGCCGAACCATGGGCGCGCGGCAGGACGCCGATCTCGCACTCGATGGGCCGGACGGTCTTCGTGTCGCGACCGTCGATGCGCAGCCCGGTATCCAGGATGGAGCGACGGACCGTGTTCTTTTCCAGCGACTTGAAGGCAGAGGCGACGGCCATGCCGCCTTCCTCGTGATCGCCGAGCGCTTCCATGACCTTGGCCTTGGCGGCGGAGACGGCGTCCTGACGAGCTTTCTTGTCCTTGATGCCATAGGCGGCGGCCAGATCGGCGCGGGCAATGTCGGCAACCTGAGCGGCCAGAGCCTCGGTATAGAGCGGTGCCGGCTCGGCCCACGGCTCCTTCGCCGCGGTCTCGGCCAGATCGATGATCCCATCGATCACCGTCTGGAAGGCCTTGTGACCGAAGGTCACCGCACCCAGCATTTCCTCTTCCGACAGCTCGTCGGCTTCGGATTCCACCATCATCACGGCGTCCTGCGTGCCGGCGACGACGAGATCCAGCTTGGAATCGGACATTTGCTCCAGCGTCGGGTTGAGCAGATATTCGCCATTGGCAAAGCCGACCCGGCAGGCACCCAGCGGACCCATGAAGGGCAGGCCGGAGATCGTCAGCGCGGCGGAGGCACCAACCAGGGCAACGATGTCGGGATCGTTTTCCAGGTCGTGCTGCAGCACCGTGCAGATGATCTGCGTGTCATTCTTGAAACCTTCCGCGAACAGCGGGCGGACCGGCCGGTCGATCAGACGGCAGGTCAGCGTCTCGGCGTCCGACGGGCGGGCCTCACGCTTGAAGAAACCGCCGGGGATCTTGCCTGCGGCAAAGGCCTTTTCCTGGTAATTCACGGTCAGGGGAAAGAAGTCCTGACCTTCCTTGGCGCTCTTGCTGCCAACGACGGTGCAGAGGACCATCGTCTCGCCATATGTGGCCATGACGGCACCGGTCGCCTGCCGGGCGATCTTGCCCGTTTCCAGCACGAGCTTGCGCCCGCCCCAGTCGATTTCCTTGCGGTGTATATCAAACATCTTCTTCTCAACCTTCCTGCAGCAGACCATCCCGCCGCACAAATGACAGGAGGCGAACCGGGCCGCTGCCCGATCCGCCCTGAACCTGTCCCGCTTGTCCGACCGCCATTGGTCGGACGGTCACGATCACCGGCGCAGGCCGAGTCGTGAAATGAGTTCCCGGTAACGGGCATCGTCCTTGTTCTTGAGATAATCAAGCAGCCGCCGGCGCTGGCTGACCATGGTCAGCAGTCCGCGACGGGAGTGATTGTCCTTCTTGTGAGCCTTGAAGTGCTCCGTGAGGGTCAGGATGCGCTGGGTCAGGATTGCGACCTGAACCTCGGGCGATCCGGTGTCGCCTTCACCACGACCATACTCGGCGATAAGCTCGGCTTTGCGCTCGGGCGTAATCGACATCATGTTCCTCCATCAATGGATCGACCGGGGGAAACCCGGTCAGAGGTTGAAGACACGAACCGGCTCAACCCATTCGGCCCGATATCGAGCCAGCGCCACGGGCCGTTGATCATGCATGGCGCAAATGAGTTCATCATCGCGGTACGTGAAATTCAGCACCCTGACAGCCTGACCATGTCGTATCCGGTCAGCCTGCTCACCTGTCACGGCCAGTGCCGGGATGTCGTCCAGCGCGGTCTCGACAGGTCTCAGGGCCTCAAGGCCGCTGCGCTTATGGCACAGCCCCTCGAACGTTGCCAGTGAAATTGAGCCGGATTCAACAAAGCGTCCGACCGCCGTCCGGCGGATGGCGCTGGCGTGCGCAGGAATGCCAAGCAGGGAGCCGATGTCACGGGCGAGCGACCGGACATAGGTGCCCTTGCCGCAGACCAGTTCCAGCTCCGCGTGATCATCGTCAGGCATGCCCAGCAGGGTCAGGCTTTCCACCTGAACAGGCCTGGCCTTCATTTCCGGCGGCTGCCCGTCACGGGCCAGGTCATAGGCGCGCTGGCCATCGACCTTGATGGCGGAGAATGCGGGCGGCACCTGCAGGATATCACCGGTGAACCGGTCAAGCAGCGCCGCGATGTCAGCCGCTGCGGGGCGGGACGCACTTTCCGCCAGCACCTCCCCCTCCCCGTCATCCGTGGTCGTGGAGGTACCGAACCGGATCGTGAAACGATAGGTCTTGGTGGCATCGGTCAGGAAGTTGATGCACTTCGTCGCCTCGCCGAACGCGATCGGCAGGATGCCGCTGGCCAGCGGATCGAGCGTTCCGGCATGGCCCGCCTTCTGTGCATTCAGCAACCAGCGGCAGCGATTGACGGCGGTCGTGGAGGTCGGACCGACCGGCTTGTCGAGTACCAGCCAGCCGCTGACCGGGTCGCCGCGCCGCCTACGACCCATTGGCTGCGCCGTCCGGGCCGTCGCCGTTCCCCTGCGCCTTCCGGCGCCGCTCGTCGTCGGCCCGCGCCGCCCGCATCACGGCATCGATATGGCTGGCATTGTCGAACGACCGGTCACGGTGGAAGGCAATGCGCGGCGCGTACTTCATGTGCACCGACCGGGCAATGCGTCCCGACAGATAGGGCGCCGAGCGGTTGAGACCGGCAAGTACGGCCTCCACTTCAAGGCCGCCGAGCGGCTCCACATAGGCCGTCGCGTTGCGCATGTCGGGCGAAACCGTGACCTCGGTGACAGTGATCGACCGCCCGGACACATCCGGATCGCGAATCTCGTCCCGCTGAAGGATCTCGGACAATGCGTGGCGGATCAGTTCACCGACACGCAACTGACGCGTCCCCGGTGCTGCACCGGCGACATTCTTTCGCTTGGCCATCTGGTACCTGTCCAATCGCCGGAGGGTCCTGACCGAGGGGGCAGGAAGGCCCGAACAGACCTTCCCGCATCAACCGCGTCAGAGCGAGCGGGCGATTTCCTCGATATGATAGACCTCGATCTGGTCCTTCTGCTGGATGTCCTGATGGTTGGCAAAGGACATGCCGCATTCGGAACCCTGCCGGACTTCCGCCACATCTTCCTTGAAGTGCTTCAGCGTCGCGATCTTGCCTTCGTGCAGCACGATACCGTCGCGAAGCTGGCGATAGCCGGCCCCCTTGCGCACGACACCCTCGATCACCAGGCAACCGGCAATCTTGCCGACCTTGGTAATGTTGAAAACCTCGCGGACCTCCGCCGTACCCAGGGTGATCTCCCTGGCTTCCGGCGCAAGCTTGCCGCTCATCATCGCCTTCAGGTCATCTGTCAGCTCGTAGATGACATTGTAGTAGCGGATATCGACGCCATCACGTTCCGCTGCCTCACGTGCCTGCCTGTTGGGGCGGGCATTGAAGCCGAAGATCACTGCGCCCGCCGACTTCGCCAGCGTCACGTCGGTTTCCGTGATACCGCCGACACCTGCGTGCAGGATGCGCGCCTTCACCTCATCCGTGGAGAGCTTCTCGGCAGAGTTGATGATCGCTTCGACCGAACCATGCACGTCGCCCTTGATCAGGATCGGAACTTCCGCCGCCTGGCCTTCCTTGATGGCGGACAGCATCTGTTCCAGCGTCCCGCGACCGGCCTGGGTGGCAAGCTGCTCACGCGTCCTACGGGCACGGAACTCGGCCACTTCACGGGCACGACCCTCATCCTCGACAACGGTGAACTCGTCGCCGGCCTCCGGCGCGCCCTGGAAGCCCAGAACCTCGACCGGCTGCGCAGGCAGAGCCTCGTCGATGCGGTTGCCCTGATCATCGATCAGCGCACGCACGCGGCCCCAGGTGGCACCGCAGACGAAGATGTCGCCGGTCCGCAGTGTGCCGCCCTGCAACAGGACAGTGGCAACCGCGCCGCGTCCCTGCTCCAGCTGCGCCTCGACAACGGTACCGTTTGCCGCGCGGTTCGGATTGGCCTTCAGTTCCAGCAGTTCCGCCTGCAGCAGGATCGTATCGACCAGCTTGTCCAGGTTGGTGCCCTTCAGCGCGGAAATCTCCACCGCCAGGTCTTCACCACCCATCTCTTCCACGATGATGGAGTGCTGCAGCAGGTCCTGCTTCACCTTCTCCGGCGTCGCGTCGGGCTTGTCGATCTTGTTGATCGCAATGATGATCGGAACGTTCGCGGCCTTGGCGTGATTGATCGCCTCCACCGTCTGCGGCATCACCGAGTCATCGGCAGAAACCACCAGCACGACGATATCGGTCACCTTCGCGCCACGGGCACGCATGGAGGTAAAGGCGGCATGGCCCGGCGTATCCAGGAACGTCACCTTCTGACCACCATCCGTGGTGATCTGATAGGCACCGATGTGCTGGGTGATGCCACCGGCCTCGCCCCTGACAACGTCGGTCTTGCGCAAGGCGTCGAGCACGGAGGTCTTGCCGTGATCGACATGACCCATGACCGTGACCACGGCCGGGCGCGGCACCATCTCGGCATCGTCATCCTCAGGTGCCGCAATCGCGACTTCCACATCGGCGTCGGAGACGCGACGGATGCGATGGCCGAATTCCTCGACGATCAGCTCGGCGGTGTCGGCATCGATCGACTGGTTGATCGTCGCCATCACGCCCATGCTCATCAGCGACTTGATGACATCGCTGCCACGCACCGCCATGCGGTTGGCGAGCTCGGCCACGGTCAGAACCTCAGGCACGACAACATCGCGGACGACGCGGCCTGCGGCCTCGCCCCCCCCCTCTGCAGTGCGCTTCTCGCGCTCCCGACGGCGGCGGGTTGCGGCCAGAGACTTCTGGCGCTCTCCCGAGCCATCCAGCGCCTGGCTGATGGTCAGCTTGCCACTGCGGCGGCGATCACCACCCTTGCCGCGCGACGGACGCGCCGGTGCCGGGGCAGACGACTTGCCCTTGCGGGGCTTGCCACGGGAATCCGCCTCCTCGTCAGCCGGGGCACCACGGGGTGCAGCCCCCGGTGCGGCAGCTTCTTCCGGCGCCGCGGCTCGTTTCTCGGCCTCGACCTTCGCCTGCCTGGCGCGCTCTGCATCGGCCTCGGCCTTCGCCTTGGCCTCTTCTTCCGCCTTGCGGGCAGCATCGGCCTCGGCCTGCTTGCGGGCTTCTTCCTCCGCCGCGGCCTTGGCCTGCTCCTCGCGCTCCGTCCGCATCCGTGCTTCTTCGAGCGCGCGGCGCTTGGCCTCGATCTCTTCCTGGCGTGCACGCTCGGCCTCACGCGCCTTGGCATTCACCAGCGCCTGCTGCCGGGCAGTCTTTTCCTCGTCCGTCAGACGCGGAAGAACCATGCGACCGCGGGTCTGATCGACCGAGCGCTTCGGCTCCTCACGCTTCGGCTGCTCGCGCTTCGGCTGCTCAGCCTGGCTCTTCTTCAGGGTTTCCCGAACCACATCCGCCGCAGGTGCCGCCTCGCCGTCGCGCTTCGCGCCGCGCTTCCGCCGGACCTCGACCTGAACCGTCTTGTTACCGCGACCGCCGGACACACTCTGGCGCACACCACCAGCGCCACCGCCTGACTTCAGGCCGAGTCGCCCGCCTTGCGATACGCTCAGGGTTTTCTTGTCGCCCGTCTCTTTCGCTTCACTCATCGATCGCCTGTCTTTCGTCATGCATTTGCCGGGTGCCGTACTGCACACCGGACAGTCGTTCCACCTCCCGAAGGAGGCGAGCCGCGAGCCGCCCCGGAGCGATCGCAGCATGTACCATATTATCAAGGCCCAAGGCCAAACCCAATTCGTCCCGGTCGAAGCAATCGATCACAGGGGCCGAACGGGCCAGTCTTGTCGCCTTCTCCACCGCGCCTGGTCCCGCATCGGAAGAGACCACCATTGCCCCGACCGGATGCTTCATCGCATGCGCCGTGACCTTCTCCAGCCCAGTGACCACCTGCCCCGCACTGCGGGCCAAGCCAATCAGTTCAAGACACTTGCGCCGCAGCAGCCGAACCAGGACTTCCGGCAGGTCATCTGCCAGTCGGGTTTCCACCTTGAAAGCCCTGGAGAAAGGATTGCGCTTCTGCATCTGCGCCAGCACTTCCCGATCCGCAACCACCCAGGCTCCACGTCCGGGCAGCTTCTCGTCCAGGTCAGGCACCGCGTCCCCGTCGGGGCCGCGCACGAACCGGATCATGCTGGATGTATCGCGGCATTGCCTTGTGACAACACAGCGACGCTCCGACACCTGCCTTTCGCTTCCTTTCGGAGTCCTAGTCGTCTGATTCCTCCACGACCGAAGTCTCTTCCCCGGCATCACCGGCTGCTTCGCCAGTTTCCTCATCGTCAAACCAGTGCGCGCGGGCCGCCATGATGATGCGATTGGCATCGTCGAGTGACAGGTCGCTGTCGCGCAGCGGTGCATTGGTGTCGGAAACCAGCTCTTCCGAAGCCAGGTCGCCCAGATCGTCGAGTGTCTTGATCCCGGCCTCGCCGAGCTTCACCAGCATCGCCGGGGTCAGCCCCTCGATCGCGGCCACCGCATCCTCGACACCGATCTCCTTGCGCTTCTCGTCCAGCGCCTCTTCCATGCGGGCGAGATAATCATTTGCGCGACGGATCAGTTCTTCGGCGACATCCTCGTCAAAGCCGTCGATCTCCTCCAGTTCGTCAAGCGGGGCAAAGGCGATTTCCTCGACCGCATCGAAACCTTCCGAAACCAGCAACTGCGCGATCATCTCGTCGACGTCCAGCGCCTCGATGAACATGTTGCTGCGTTCCTGGAATTCCTGCTGACGGCGTTCCGATTCCTCCTGCTCGGTCAGGATATCGATATCCCAGCCCGAGAGCTGGGAGGCCAGCCGCACATTCTGCCCGCGCCGGCCGATCGCCAGGCTGAGCTGGTCGTCGGGGACAACCACTTCGATGCGGTTCTTGTCCTCGTCCAGCACGACCTTGATGACATCGGCAGGGGCAAGTGCACTGACGATGAAGGTCGCCGGATCGGGCGTGAAGGGAATGATGTCGATCTTCTCGCCTTGCAGTTCGTTCACGACCGCCTGGACGCGACTGCCGCGCATGCCGACACAGGCACCCACCGGATCGATCGACGAGTCGTTGGAGAGGACGGCGATCTTGGCCCGGCTGCCGGGATCCCGTGCAACGGCCCGGATCTCGATGATCCCGTCATAGACTTCCGGCACTTCCTGCGCGAACAGCATCGCCATGAAGCGCGGATGGGTGCGCGACAGGAAGATCTGCGGCCCCCGGGTCTCGCGACGCACGTCATAGATGTAGGCACGCACACGGTCGCCGGGGCGGAAGGTCTCGCGCGGCAGCAGCTCATCACGGCGGACAATCGCCTCCGCCCGACCGAGATCGACCATGACGTTGCCATGCTCCACCCGCTTGACCAGGCCGGAAATGATCTCGCCCGCACGGTCCTTGAATTCGTCGTACTGGCGGTCGCGTTCCGCGTCCCGCACCTTCTGGAAGATGATCTGTTTCGCGGCCTGCGCGGAGACGCGGCCAAAATCGATGGGCGGCAGCGGCTCCGAGATCAGGTCGCCGACGCGGGCATCCGGGTTCATTTCCTGGGCGCGGGAAAGCGGGATCTGCGTCGTCGCGTCCTCGACTTCCTCAACGGTCTCGCGCAGTCGCCAGATGCTGATCTCGCCCGTCTTGCGGTCGATCTCGGCCCGGATCATGTGCTCGGCACCATAGGTCGTCTTCGCCGTCCGCTGGATCGCCTCCTCCAGCGCCTCCAGCACGATCTCGTGATCGATGGACTTCTCCCGCGCGACTGCATCCGCAACCTGCAGAAGTTCGAGCCTGTTGGCTGTTGTCACCGCCATCTTCTACTCCGTTCCATTCGACTTCTTCCGGGCATTTTCCCGGGCCTTGCTTTCACGCAGGCTTGCTTCGATCAGCGCATCGGTCAGTACCAGCTTGGCTTCTCCGATGGCCTCGAAATCCAGTTCGACATCTGCCTCTTCCGCCGGGACCCCGGTCATGCGCAACTGCACATTGTCACCGTTCATGCCCAGAAGCTGCCCCCGGAACCGCTTCCGGCCATCCAGTGGCCGGGCCAGCTCCAGCTTTATCTCGTGACCGCTGTAGCGCTCGAAATCCTCTCGCCGTACCAGTGGCCGGTCGATGCCGGGCGAGGAAACCTCCAGCGCGTAGGCGCCATCAATCGGGTCCTCGACGTCCAGCAGCGCGGAAATCGCCCGGCTGACCGTCTCGCAATCATCAATCTCCATGGCGCCGTCAGACAGCCGCTCCGCCATGACCTGCAGGGTCGGACGCTTGCCACCTGTGTAACGCACACGCACCAGACGGTAGCCCATATCCAGCATGGATGGCTCGATCAGGGTCCAAATCCGATCACCCGGCCCGCCTGACATTGAACCTCCACTCGACACAAACAAAAAAGTGGGCCGCTGGCCCACCCTGACGTTCGCTCTGGTAAGCGATTACTGGTGTAGAGAGGCGTTATAGCCGCAAACGCCCGGATATCAACCTTCTTCTCCGCCCGGTGACCGTTCCCGTCGGCGAAACGTCAGGAAAAGCGGTTCGGAACCGGCAAGCAGCTTCGACTGGTAGCGCGTCGTTACATGATCGGCGGGCACCTCGCGCCAATCGGCAACGCGCTCCGCAGTCCACTCGAACGCCGGGTGGCGCAGGCAATGGGACAGTATCCAGCGCGCATAACCCATGTGATCCGTCGCGATCCGCAGGCTGGCCCCGTCCCGCATCACCCGCGCCAGACTGTCCAGTGTCGCTGTCGAGACCAGGCGCCGCTTGTGGTGGCGGGTCTTCGGCCAGGGGTCGGGGAACAGGATGAAGGCCCGGTCAAGAACCGCCTCCGGCATGCCGTCGAGCAACGGACGCACATCCTCCGCGTGCACGCTGACGTTCGTCAGCCCCTCCCCCTCGATACCGTCCAGCGCCTTGACGACACCTTCCAGAAAGGGTTCGCAGCCGATCAGATGCACATCCGGATTGGCCCGCGCCTGACCGAGAAGGTGTTCAGCCCCGCCAAACCCGATCTCCAGCCACACCGCACGCCCGTCAGCCCCCAGGCTGCCCGTCTCGACGCCCACCCGCGGCAGGACACTGTCGAGCAGATGCTGCTGGCGATCACTGCGCTTCTTGCCCTGTCGGCGGCCATAGAACCGGTAAGGTCGCGCCTCTGCTGTCCGCGCCTTGCCCATTCGCGACCGCCGTCCGGATTGCTGAACTCAGGAAAATGCGCCCTTCAGCGCATCGACGAGGTCCAGCCTTTCCCAGGAGAAACCGCCGTCGTCGGTGGCTGTGCGACCGAAATGGCCATAGGCCGACGTCCGCTCGTAGATCGGACGCAGCAGGTCGAGGTGCTGGCGAATCCCGCGAGGGCTGAGGTCCATGACCTCCCGCAGCACGTTCTCCAGCTTCGTTTCGTCAACCTGGCCCGTGCCCTGAAGGTCCACATAGACCGACAGCGGCTTGGAGACGCCGATGGCATAGGAAAGCTGGATGACGCATCGGTCGGCGAGACCGGCGCCGACCACGTTCTTCGCCAGATACCGCGCGGCATAGGCAGCGGAGCGATCGACCTTGGTCGGGTCCTTGCCGGAGAAGGCACCACCACCATGCGGCGCCGCACCACCATAGGTATCGACGATGATCTTGCGTCCGGTCAGACCGGCATCACCATCGGGGCCGCCGATCACGAACTTGCCGGTCGGATTGACGTAGAACTCGTCCTCCGGGCACATCCAGCCTTCCGGCAGGGCGGCGACGACGAAGGGGCGGACAAGTTCCCGCACTTCTTCCTGGCCCACACCGTCGATGTGCTGCGTGGAAACCACCACCGACGTGGCGCGGACCGGCTTGCCGTCACGATACTCCAGCGTCACCTGGCTCTTGGCATCGGGGCCGAACTCCGGACGGCTGCCATCGTGGCGCGCGGCAGCCATGTCCTGAAGGATGCGATGCGAGAGATGGATCGGTGCGGGCATCAGTTCTTCGGTCTCGCGCACCGCATAGCCGAACATGATCCCCTGGTCGCCGGCACCCAGATCCTTGTTGCCTGCTGCATCTACGCCCTGCGCGATGTCGCTCGACTGCTCATGCAGATGGATCTGGACCTGGGCATTCTTCCAGTGGAAGCCATCCTGCTCGTAGCCGATCGCCTTGACCGCATCGCGCGCGGTCTTCTCGATCAGCTCATTGGTGATGGAGGAAGGCCCACGGGTCTCGCCGGCAAGGACGATCAGATTCGTCGACGTCAGCGTTTCACAGGCGACACGCGCGTCCGGCTCGGCAGCCAGAAACAGGTCGACAACAGCATCCGAAATCCGGTCGCAGACCTTATCGGGGTGACCTTCCGAAACGGATTCGGAAGTGAAAAGAAAATTCTGCCGCGGCAAAGTCGCCCCTCCTGTCAGCTTTCAGTGCTCTGAAATTTCAAACGCGACGCTTTGTGACAAGCACGAATGATCCGGTCAAGTGCCACACTCGACCGGATTGTCGCTGCACCCAGAGGGTCGCATGTCAGTCCTTGGACACTTCCGTCTCGAACTGCGCGCCAATTGCCTTGACGAGTTCGAAGAGCCGCTTGCGCACGGCCGGGTCGGAAATCTTGTCGTATGCCCGCACGAATTCCAGGATCTCGCGGCGGAACAGACGCTCCGAGTCAAACGGCGCAGGCTCTGATTCGGCCAGTCCGGAAGGTGCGACACTGCTCCCCTTCCCCGTCGCAGGCGCACCATCGAAGAAGAAGGACGGCGGCACGTCCAGGATCTCGCTGAGTTCGAATACCCGGCTTGCGCCCACACGGTTCGCACCACGCTCGTATTTCTGCACCTGCTGGAAGGTAAGTCCCAGCGCATTGGCCAGCTTCTGCTGACTGAGGCCTTTCAGGGTCCGGCACAGCCTGATTCGTCCGCCAACGTAGACATCGACCGGATGTGGATGTTCAGCCAATATTGAGTCCTCGCACTACCTACAAAGTTGCCGCGCGGCCATTCCAGCCAGCATCGCCCTTACCCGTCCCCCGACGACTTCCCTATGAAGATTTCACGACAATTCGTCAAGCGAGAAACAGGAAACTAAACCCTTGGTTGCATCGAACACTTGTTGATCTCATGAGCTTGTCTACGGCATTAACTGACCAGACTTCAATTACATCCAAATTTATTCAATATTGCTGAAAAGAACATACATCAGAGTTCACGTTTCCCGCCGCATACCCGTGATCATGGTAATCAAAGACACAACAAGAAGCATGCAGATACCCAGAATAATCGGCCATCGCCCCACAGATGCATACAGGGTTTCTTGGGCATGCCCCGGTAAGGTGCCTGTCAGAACCCCTGATACCCCTAAATCAAGTCTGCTCTGCACTTGACCGTAAGCATCAACAATCGCTGAAATTCCCGTTCCGGCTGCCCTGACCAGAGGCAGCCCCTGCTCAACCGCACGGAATCGGGCCATGGCAAAATGCTGATCCGGCCCGGTAAGTGTCCCGAACCAGGCATCGTTGGTTAACGAGAGCAGCCAGCCGGGTCGCGAATCGCCGGTGGCGACCTCGTCCGCGAAGATCACCTCGTAACAGATCAGGACCCGCGCAGGCGGCAGTCCCGGCAGGTGCAGCAGTCCGTCATTGCCCCCTGCGCCGGGCGAGAAATCACCTCTCCCCTGCGCCAGTTTGTCCAACCCCACGCGCGACAGCAGATCCCGAAACGGCAGATACTCTCCGAACGGCACAAGGTGGCGCTTGTCGGCACTGTCGATGATCTGCGCCTCAGGGTTGATCGCGACGGCGGAATTGAAGAATCGTACCGTGTCCGCACCGACCTCGGCACGCGGAGCGCCGGTTATCACCAATCCGTTGATGCGATCGGCCACCTGGGCAATGCGTTGCCGCGCGGTCAGGTCCGCGTTGATCCGGAATGTCGCGGCCGTCTCGGGCCAGATCACCAGATCAGGCATCCGCTCCGCTGCGGAAGGCAGGCTCATGGCCAGGTTCCTGGCAAAATTGGTCTCGATCCGATCCGGCCGCCACTTGTCCCGCTGCGCGATATTGGCCTGCACGATGCGGATCGTCGGCGCATCGGCGGCCGCGTTGTCCGGGGTCGCATCCGAAAGCCGCCACGCCCCTGCTCCGATCAGGACCAGCGTGCCGAGCACGATCGCAACGGGTGCACGCCAGTGCCCCCGCCCCACGAGGGCCAGCGACGGCGCGCCCCCGGCCAGGACCGCCAGGAAGCTCAGCCCCACGGTGCCGATCCAGGCAGCGGGCTGCATCGCGGCATCGGCGAAACCGAAGCCATAGCCTGCCAGGTTCCAGGGAAACCCGGTCATGACCTCACCGCGCGCCACTTCGGCCAGTGTCCAGCTTGCCGCCAGAAGAAAGAGGCGGAATGTGCCCGGCCCGCTCAGACGCCAGGCAAGCCAGACGGCAATCGCCGGGAAGAGTGCCAGCAGGGCGGGCAGGCCCAGTACCGGAAACGGCACCATCCAGGCGAACTTGTCCGGCTCCACCAGAAAGGCGGAAGCGATCCAGTAGAGGCCGGCGATGAAATGCCCCCAGCCGAACCACCAGCCAAGGGCGAATGCGGCCCGCCCGCGATGCACACCGCGCAGCAGCAGCAACAGGCCGCCAAATCCGATCCAGAAGACAGGGAAAAGGTGGAACGGCGCGAAGCCGAGACTCATCAGGGCACCGAGCAGGAAGGCCAGCAACAGGCGTCGCCAGCCGGAAAGCGCGGCCATACGACCGGCCAGTTGCGTCACAGTCCGCCCTTCTCCGTCCGCTCCACGTCAGTGGCGGAAGGGGAAAAACGACGGACACGCAGCAACTTGATCCGCCGCGGGTCCGCATCGGCGATCTCGAACTCCAGCCCGCAGTCGTGACGCACCACCTCGCCGCGCTTCGGCACCCGCCCCAGGGTCACGAAGATGAAACCGCCCAGCGTGTCGATTTCCTCGTCATCCGCATCGGTCAGAAGGTCGCAATCCACGCGCGCCTCGAAGTCTTCCAGCTCGTAGCGGGAATCGACCTCGATGGTCCCGTCCTCATGCTCGATGAAGACCGGCTCCTCCTCCGTATCATGCTCGTCGCGAATGTCGCCGACCACTTCCTCGATCAGATCCTCGATCGTCACCAGCCCATCGACGCCGCCATATTCGTCGACGACGATGGCGAAATGGCGGCGCTGGGCGCGCATCTCCACCAACAGATCGGTCACCGGCTTGGAGGGCGGCACGACCAGCGGCTGACGCAGGATCGGCGCCAGATCGACATCGCCCTCCTGCCCCCAGAGCTGGACCAGGTCCTTGATGTGGAGAATGCCGACAATGTCGTCCAGGTTCTCCCGATAGATCGGCAGGCGGGAGTGCGGTGCGGCCAGGTAGCTCTCCACCACTTCCTGCAGGGGCAAACCCATTTCCAGTGCGACGATGTCGGCCCGCGGGACCATCACATCCTCGATACGCTTCTCGCCCAGGGAAATGATGTTGGAGAGCATGTGCCGCTCTTCCGGGCCAAGTTCGGCGTCGCCGATCTCGTGCTCTTCCAGCAATTCCTCCAGGCTTTCGCGCCAGCCGTTCTCTTCCGGCCTGCTGCCTGTCAGGTTGCGAACCAGGTCGCCCAGCCACGACCCCTTTCTGACGCCTTGTTCGGTCTCGTCATCGGCCCCGCCGTTGCGGGGCTGCATACTGGAAGATGAATCGCTCATCAGCGTGTCAGTCCTGTCATGTCCTGTAGGGGTCGGCGATACCGAGGCTGGCAAGAACATCCCGTTCCATGGTTTCCATTTCCTCGGCCTCGCTGTCCAGTTCGTGATCGTAACCCAGCAGATGCAGGGTACCGTGCACGACCATGTGTGTCAGATGTGCGGCCAGCGTCTTTTCTTCCTCGACCGCTTCCCGCACCACGGTCTCCAGCGCCACCGCGATATCGCCCAGCGGAAGTCGCTCACCCGGTGGCAGAATGCCGCCATCTTCCTCCACGGGGAAGGAAAGCACGTTTGTCGGGGCGTCCTTGCCCCTGTAGTCGCGGTTCAGAACCTGTATGGACGCATCATCCATCAGGGCGACCGAGATGTCGCCGAAGGATGCTGCATCCGCAAATCCCGACAGGACGGCCCGGGCGGCGCGCTGAACCACGGCGTCAGCGTCATCGGGCCAGCCCTCCGCCGCATGCACGACCTCGACCCGGGGCAGGTCGGAAACAGACGAAACCGGGGCGGCGGCGCTCACGACTCCTTCTCCGGTCCCTCGAACAGTTCGGCCTGCTCATGACTGGCATAGGCGCGCACGATGCGGGTCACCATCGGATGGCGGACGACGTCGCGCGCATCGAAGGAGGTGAAGGCGATGCCTTCCACACCCTCCAGCACCTCCAGCGCCTCGCGCAGTCCGGAGCGGGTGCCGCGCGGCAGATCGATCTGCGAGAGATCGCCGGTGATCGCCATGCGGGAGTTCTCGCCCAGACGGGTCAGCAGCATCTTCATCTGCACAGTGGTCGTGTTCTGCGCCTCATCCAGGATGACATAGGCGTTTGCGAGCGTGCGCCCACGCATGAAGGCAAGCGGTGCGACCTCGATCTCGCCGGTCTCCAGCTTCTTCGCCACCTGTTCGGCGGGCAGCATGTCATAGAGGGCGTCATAGAGCGGACGCAGATAGGGATCGACCTTGTCGCGCATGTCGCCCGGCAGGAACCCCAGCCGCTCGCCCGCCTCGACGGCCGGTCGCGAGAGCACGATGCGGTCCACCTGATGGGTCAGCATCATGCTGACCGCCGCCGCCACCGCGAGATAGGTCTTGCCGGTACCGGCGGGGCCGATGCCGAACACCAGTTCCTTCTCCATCAGATTGCGGGCGTAGTGGATCTGGTTGGGGGAGCGTGGCTTGATCGCGCGTTTGCGCGTCTGGATCAGGACACCGTTGGCCACGCCGCTGTCATGCCCCAGGCGGATGGCGTCATCCACCTCACGCTGGCCGACGGGATCCCCCTGCTCCACCCGCTGATACAGGGCGCGCAGAATGCCGCGCGCGCGCTCGCAGGAAGCGGTGTCGCCGCCGATGACCATGCGGTTGCCGCGCGATGTCAGGGAAACGCCCAGTTCCTGTTCGATCCGGGCAAGATTGCTGTCATGATCGCCGAACAGGGCACCAAGCAGGCGATTGTCCTCGAAATCGACCGTCAGGCCGCCCTGGGACGTGCGCACATTGTCAGGTGTGGTCAAAGCCTTGGTCAGCCCTTCTCTTCAGGCAGCATCTACGACATCCGGGTTCCGGGCGAGACGACCGGAGAGACTGTTGGCTCGCCCTTCGATGATCGTGACGTCTGCAATCCGGTTGCGCAAGCTCGCGGGCGCATCCAGATGCACTGCCTGCATATAGGGGCTGCGCCCGACCAGCTGCCCGGCATGCCGTCCGTCGCGCTCCAGCAGTACCGGCATCGTACGGCCAGCCATGTCGGCGTTGAACGCCGCCTGCTGTTCATTGATCAGGGCCTGCAGTGACTGCAACCGCTCGTCCTTCACTGATTCCGCAACCTGCACGCTCTCCGCCGCCGCCGGGGTTCCGGGGCGCGGGCTGTACTTGAAAGAATAGGCCTGCGCGTATTTCACCTGCGTGACGAGGTTCAGCGTATCGGCGAAATCCCGGTCGGTCTCACCCGGAAAGCCGACGATGAAATCGGAGGACAGGGCCAGATCGGGCCGTGCATCACGCAGCTTGTCGACGATGCGGAAATAGGTGTCGCGGTCGTGGCGACGGTTCATCGCCCGCAGGATCCGGTCCGAACCGGCCTGCACCGGCAGATGCAGATAGGGCATCAGGGCCGGGACCTCGGCGTGGGCGCTGATCAGGTCGGCCGTCATCTCCAGCGGGTGCGAAGTGGTGTAGCGGATGCGCTGCAGGCCATCGATCTCCGCCAGTTCCCGCACCAGCCGCCCCAGCGCCCAGCCGGCCCCGCCATCGGGGCCGGCACCATGCCAGGCGTTGACGTTCTGGCCGAGCAGCGTGATCTCCACGGCACCGGAAGCCACCAGCCGACGCGCCTCCACCATGATCTCGGGCGCGGAGCGGGAATATTCGGCACCGCGGGTATAGGGCACGACGCAGAAGGCGCAAAACTTGTCGCAGCCTTCCTGGATGGTCAGGAACGCAGTCGGTCCGGACCGGCCCGGTGTCTCCGCCAGGCGATCGAACTTGTCCTCGACCTCGAAATCCGTTTCCAGCACGGGCTGGCCGTTCGCCCGCGCGGCGCGTGCCACCATCTCCGGCAGGTTCTGATAGCTCTGCGGCCCGAAGACGATATCGACGAAGGGCGCGCGGCGCACGATCTCGTCGCCTTCGGCCTGCGCCACACAGCCGGCGACGCCGATCACCATGTCGGCCCCTGCGGCGCGGCGCCGATCCTTCAGCTTGCGGATACGGCCGAGTTCGGAAAAGACCTTCTCCGCCGCCTTTTCCCTGATGTGGCAGGTATTCAGGATGACCATGTCGGCATCATCGGGACTGCCGGTCTCCGCATATCCCAACGGCGCCAGGATATCCGCCATACGCTCGGAGTCGTAGACGTTCATCTGGCAGCCATAGGTCTTGATGAAGAGTTTCTGGGTCACGCCTGCTGTGTCACGCTGAACTGGCGGGCGGAACACCGGCTCCCGGTATCCGTGCCACCTGATTTCCGGGACATGTATCAGGCATTGGGGTCAAGTCAAGCTGCGGACGCGCTCAACGCCTCCGAGTTGCCCGCCACAACCTTCTCGTGGCAATAGCTCGCCAGTTTCTTGCGGTTGCCGATCGCTTCCAGGGTCACGGGCTCGTGGAACTTCAGGCGGACCTCATAGGGGCCACCATAGAGATAGTTCTTCAGGTGCGGCGCCAGGTCCATGTCGCCGTACCAGGCCACCTGCGGCATCGACCGGCGGGTGACCGGAAATCCGTCGACCTGGGTATAGGTCAGGGAGATCGGCTGCACCTTCACCGGCTGACCGTCCACCTTCAGGTCGGCCAGCGAGAAGAACGCGGAACGGAACTCCTGGATACGCAGGCCGTCGCCCGACGTGCCCTCCGGGAACAGGATCAGACTGTCACCACGGGACAGCCGGGCCTCCATCGCCTTGCGTTCCCTGTCAGCGGTCTTGCGGTCGCGGCTGACGTAGACCGTGCGCTGCAGATTGGCGAGCCACTTGATCACCGGCCAGGTCCCGACCTCGCTCTTGGCGACAAAACTGGCCGGCAGGGTCGCACCCATGACGACGATATCGACCCAGGAGACATGGTTGCTGACATACAGCACCCCCTCGCCGCGCACCGGCGTTCCCTCGATGTGGATCTTCAGCCGAAGAAGGCGGAAGGCCACCTGATGCCAGAGCTGCGGGATGTAGCGGGAAATCCGCCAACCGAAGAGGATGCCCAGCAGGTGCGGCGGCATGATGACCAGGGTGAAGAGGATCAGGAACAGGATGATCGCCGTGATATAGGCGGTCCGCATCAGTCGTTGGATCCCTGCTTGCGGCCGATGCGGGTGCCGAACAGTTCGAGCCGGTGGTCAACCAGTTCGTAGCCCAGTTCCCGTGCAACGATGCGCTGCAGTTCCTCGATCTTCTCGTTGGTGAACTCGATCACTTCCCCCGAGTTCACGTCGATCAGATGGTCATGGTGTTCGTCGTTGGCTTCCTCGTAGCGGGCACGGCCGTCACCGAAGTCGTGCCGTTCCAGGATGCCTGCCTCCTCGAACATGCGGACCGTGCGATAGACCGTCGCGATGGAGATCCGGGAATCGATGGCGCTGGACCGCTCGTAGAGCTGCTCCACGTCCGGATGGTCCTCGGCGGTCGACAGCACATGCGCGATCACGCGGCGCTGGTCCGTCATCCGCATACCGTGTTCGATGCACTTCTGCGCCAGTGTGGATTCCATGGCCCCCGCCTGTTGTTCTATTGGGGAATGTATAGTGCTCAGTCCGGTTCGCGGCAAGAAAGGGCTGGCATCAACCGCATGACAAGCGCGTCCGTCGTGTTGCCGGAATCATCGGTGTAATAGGCGCGCCGGACTCCCACCCTTTCAAAGCCCGCATGCGTGTAGAGCGCTATGGCAGCCTGATTGTCCGTCGCTACCTCAAGAAAAACCTGCGAAAGTCCCTGCAAGCACTTGATGCCATTGGCAAGAAGCATTCGGGCAATCCCCTGACGGCGCGCGGACGGTTCGACGGCGATCATGATCACTTCCGCCTCGTCGACGACCTGACGCAGCAGGATGAAGCCAACAGGTTCCCGTGTCCGGGCGACCAGCGCACAGGCCCCCGGCATGCCGAGAAGTTCGGTGAAGGCCCGGGTATCCCAGGGCTGCGAAACACTGCGCGCATGCAGCTCGGCCAGCAGCCCTGCCGCCGCGACACCCACGGTTTCCGTGACCGGCTTCATCGCCGCGTCGGCAGCTTCGCATCCGGCGCGCGAAGGTAGAGCGGACCAGGCGACGGAACAGGATATGCTGGCAGCGGCCGCGCCGCCGCCAAGCGGAGAAGATGCCGCGCGTCCGGCTCCACCCCGTCGAGCACCACGGTTTCCCCGCCAAGATGCGCCGCGACAAGGGCCGCGCCATTGCCGATCAGAACGGTCCCCGGCACCGCCATCTGCGCCGCGTCTCCGGCAGCGATGGCCATGGGTGCCGACCAGCATTCCGCGAAGGGCGGTGCCGCGCGACGAAACATCTGCGCATAGACCTGATCGCGGCGGGCATCCAGCGCCGCCAGTACCGGGCGGTCCGGAAACCGCGAGGCCGCTTCGGCCGCCAGGACCTCCAGCGCACTCATACCGAACAGGGGAACGTTCAGGGCCACGCGCATCGCCCGCGCCGCAGCAAGGCCGATACGCAGGCCGGTGAAGGTCCCCGGCCCGACGGTCACGGCCAGGCCTGTCAGATCATCAGGCCTGCATCCCGTGGCGCGAAAACCGCGCGCGATCATCGGCATCAGGTTCTCGGCCTGCCCGCGCGACCGCATCTGGTGCGCGGCATAAGACACGCCACGGCCATCGCCCAGCGCAATGGACAGGGCGCGGGAGGCTGTATCGATGGCGAGGATCACGGTCGGTGCATCAAGCTTGGGGGCCTCAAAGGATCTCGCAGGCTTCCTCGAACTCCAGACGCGGGCTGCGCGGGAACAGCCCTTCGGGATCGCCGTAGCCGAGATTGCAGAGGAAATTCGACTTCACCTGCCCTTCGGGGAAGAATTCCTGGTCCAGAATCGCGTTGTCGAACCCGCTCATCGGGCCGCAATCCAGTCCGACCGCGCGGGCGGCGATCATCATGTAGGCCCCCTGCAGCGATCCGTTCCGGAATGCCGTCACCTGCGCCACCTCCGGTACCTTGAACCAGTTCTTCGCATCCGGTTCGTGCGGAAACAGCTTCGGCATCAGCTCGTAGAACTTCAGGTCATGGGCAACGATCACGGTCACGGGGGCCGCGAGCGTCTTGGCCATGTTGCCCTCCGAAAGGGCAGGCTTCAGCCGCAGCTTCGCCTCTTCCGAGGTCAGGAACAGCAGCCGCGCGGGGGAGCCATTGGCACTGGTCGGTCCATTGCGCATCAGGTCGTAGAGCGCGCGCAGCGTGACCTCGCTGACCGGCCTGTCGGTCCAGGCATTGTGCGTTCTGGCGTTGCGGAAGATCAGATCCATTCCGGCATCGTTCAGCATCTGCGACATGACAGTATCCTTCCCTGCAGGCGTTCCCCGGCGCTGGTGTGACTGGTAATAGTCCCGGCGTGTCTCAGCGCCACCGCCGCCCCTGCATATACAGCAAAGAAGGGTTACGAACATGCCAACGACGATGTTCCTTCGTCATTGCTGGGCTGCATTGCTGGTCTTGCTGGTCACAGCCCCGGCTGTGGCTGCGGATCACACGGTCGTGCTGATGTACCACCGCTTCGGCGAAGACGATGTGCCCCTGACCAATATCCGGCTGGAACAGTTCGAGGCGCATCTGGAGCATCTGGAGGCGGAAGGCTACAGTGTGCTGCCGCTGGCAACGGTGCTGGATGCGCTGGCAGACGGGGAGCCACTGCCGGAGAAGGCCGTCGCGATCACCGCCGATGATGCCTACCTGTCCGTCATGACCGAAGCCTGGCCCCGCCTGAAGGCACGCGGCTGGCCCATGACCCTGTTCGTCGCCACCGATCCCGTCGATCAGGGACTGCGCCGCTATCTGTCCTGGGACCAGATCCGGCAGCTCCGCGATGAGGGCATGGAGATTGGTGGCCATTCAGCCAGTCATGGTCACATCACCTTCATGGACCCAGCCGCCGCGCGTGCGGATGTCGCGCGGGGCATGGAACGGCTGCAGACCGAACTTGGCCAGTCGCCGGACGTCTTCGCCTATCCGTTCGGGGAATACAGCCTGCGCTTGCGGAAGGTCATCTCCGACATGGGTTTCAGGGCGGCGTTCGGGCAGCATTCCGGGGCTGTCGGGCGCCGACGCGACCGCTTCGACCTGCCGCGCTTCGCCATGAATGAACGCTACGGCGAGATATCACGGTTCCGCACCGCGGTCGGCACACGCCCCCTGCCCGTCCACGACGCCACACCGGCGGAGACGCAGCTTGAGGCCGGTTCCCGACCGACATTCGCATTCAGGCTGGACGACGGTCTCCGTCCGGGTGCCGTGACCTGCTACCACTCGACCGGTTCCGGTGCCGTGGACCTGGACATCGAAGGGGACCGAGTCGCTTTCCAGGCTCCGGCGCCCTTGCAGCCGGGCCGGTCACGTTTCAACTGCACACTGCCCGATGGCGCGGGGGGCTGGTACTGGTTCGGACGGCAGTTCGTGGCCCTCGGCGGAAAGGACTGAGCGGATGTTTCGTGGATTCAGTCTGCAGGCGGCCAGCGCCGGAATGCTGTCGGCCTTCGTTGGCTGCGCCAGTTCGTTTGCCGTGGTGCTGGCAGGCCTCAGCGGCATCGGCGCAAGCCCGACGCAGGCGGCCTCCGGCCTGATGGCGCTGTCGTTCGCGATGGGTGTTTCGGCCATCATGCTCAGCCTGCGCTACCGCATGCCGATCAGCATCGCCTGGTCGACGCCCGGTGCCGCCCTGCTCGCCACCTCCGCCGCGGTGGAGGGTGGTTTCGCCACCGCTGTCGCCGCCTTCATCATCTCCGCGCTGATGATCATTCTGGCCGGACTCTGGCGACCGCTCGGCAATGCGGTCGCGCGGATCCCCGCGCCCCTGGCCAACGCGATGCTCGCCGGTGTCCTGCTGGGCCTCTGCCTCGCCCCGGTCAGGGCGGTGGCAGAGGAACCGGTCAGCGGCCTGGCGATCTTTCTCGTCTGGGCGCTGGTGGCCCGGTTCCGGCCCCTGCTTGCGGTTCCCGCAGCAGTGGCGGTCGCGCTCGGCCTGCTGATTCTGGTGATCGAGCTGCCACCGATCCCGATGTCGGCCATCGTCCCCGAACCGATCTTCGTCATGCCGGATTTCTCGCTCGCGGCGCTGGGTCTGGCGGTACCTCTGTTCATCGTGACCATGGCCTCGCAGAACATCCCCGGAATCGCGGTGCTGAACGTCAATGACTATCGCCCCGCGCCCGGTCCCCTGTTCACGGCCACCGGCATCTTCAGCCTGATCGGGGCACCATTCGGTGGCCATGCGGTCAATCTGGCGGCCATCACCGCCGCCCTCTGTGCCGGCAAGGATGCGCATCCCGATCCGGCGCGGCGCTACTGGGCGGCCATCGTGGCCGGTGTGTTCTACATCCTGTTCGGTCTGTTCGCCGGTGGAGCGACGGCGCTGGTCAATGCGGCACCGCCCGTCCTGATCGAGGCCGTGGCCGGGCTGGCACTGCTGGGCGCGTTCGGCGGCGCGGTGATGGGCGCGGTGAAGGAGGAACGGGACCGTCAGGCCGCGATCGTGACCTTCATCGTCACCGCATCGGGCCTGACCTTCGCAGGCGTCAGCGGGGCCTTCTGGGGGCTGCTCGCCGGCGGGGGAATCTACTGGCTGTCACGGGTCCGGCGCACCTGACGCAGGATCAGATCTGCACCCACTCACCTTCGGCTGCAGATTCGTAGATTGCTTCGACAATTCGGACGTTTCGGAGATATTTATCAACCGATGTCTCAGCCTTGGCACCATCCAGGAAATGGGCCACGGCATGTTGCTGGAAGGCATGAACACAGTCCCCGCCGAAGTCCCGGTCCGACCATTCGTAGGCGTGCGGTCGTTCCGGCTGTCCATGGGGCTTCAGGTGCAGGCCGCCGTTACCATCCAGTCGCAGGCTCGCTTCGGCACAGTCGAGCAGCATCTCCCCCATGGTGAGGCGTGGGTTCCGCGCCTCCATCTCTGCCAGCCGGTTGCCGTCGAAGATGCCGCTTGCGCCGTCTCGGAAGCGGAACAGGACGATCCCCGCATCCTCCCCCGCAATGACAGGATTGAGCCTGCGCAGATCAGCCATGACCGATCCGACCTCGCCCATCAGATAGCGGAAGGTGTCGATGAAATGCACCGCGGTCTCGTGGATCAGGAACCGGGGCATCTGCTGGAAATAGGGCTGGCGCGCCAGATAGGCCTCAGGGCCGCGCCCGTCACCTGGCCGCAGCCGGAACTGGATGCCCTGCGGCTGTCCCAGCAGGCCGGCGTCCAGCAGTTGCCGCGCCTCCCGGTACCAGGGCTGAAACCGGAAATTCTCATGCACCAGCATCGCGACACCGGCCCGACGGGCGACACGGGCAATCTCCTGCGCCGCCATCAGGTCGTCGGCCAGCGGCTTCTGCACGATCATCGGCAGGCCTGCTGCAGCCACCGCCTCCACCACTGCCAGACGGGCAGCGGGGGGTGTGATGACATCCACCAGATCAATCCCGGTGGCAGCCAGCATGTCCGAAACGGAGGCAAAGGCGCGATCCGGCGCAACCGCCTCGGCTTTCGCCAAATCGGTATCGCAGACTCCTACCAGATCAACGCGATCAATACGTTGCCATGAATTGTAGTGAAACTGGCTGAAGTACCCGGCGCCGACCCCGGCAACCCGCAACACCTGAGTCACCTGTCGCCGAGCCGTGCGATCACGGCCCTTGCCACATCCCCGGTCCGCACCTTGCCCCCCAGATCGACCGTGGTGGCGTCACCGGCAGCAAGGGCCTTGCGCACCGCCTGTTCGATATCCGCCGCACCGGCCAGCAGGCGCGGATCGTCCCGGCGCCGTCCCAGCCAGTCGAGCATCAGCGAAACGGACAGGATCGTCGCCAGCGGATTGGCGATCCCCTTGCCCATGATGTCGGGCGCAGTGCCGTGGCTCGGCTGGAAGATCGCCACCTTGTCCCCGATGTCGCCCGATGGCGCGAGACCGAGGCCGCCGACAAGTCCCGCCGCCAGGTCCGAAAGGATGTCGCCGAACATGTTTTCGGTCACCATGACGTCGAAGTCCCAGGGGCGCTGAACCATCAGCATCGCCGTCGCATCGACATAGAGGCGGCTGGTCGTGACATCGGGATATTCGGCCGCGACCTCGTCGAAGACTTCCCGGAAGAAAGCCATCGACCCCAGCACGTTGGCCTTGTCGATCAGGGTAAGGTGACTGCGGCGCTGGCGGGCGAGCTGGAAGGAGAAGTGAAACAGCTTCTCCGACACCGTCCGCGTGATCCGCATGGTATCCGTGGCATGGTCGGCGTCCCCGTTACGCTTGCCCCGTTCGACGAACAGTCCTTCCGTCGATTCCCGCACCAGCACGAAATCGATGTCCGCCCCGCGCGGGTCCTTCAGCGGCACCGCCTCCGGCAACCAGGCGCGGATGGGCCGCACGCCGCCGTAGAGGCCGAAAATCTCCCGCAGGTCGATCTGCGGCACGATCTCGGTGCCGTCGGCATAGCGCACGTCGGGCAGTCCCATGGCGGCCAGCAGCGTGGCGTCGGCGCTCTCCACCGCACGGATGGTCTCCTCCGGCAGGGCCGAGCCGTGATCGCGGTAGTGGCCGGCCCCGGCACCATGTTCCCGGGCGTCCACGCCGAAGCCATGGCGTCCCGCCACCGCGTGCAGCACATCCAGCGCAGGCGCCGTGACTTCGGGTCCGATGCCATCGCCCGGCAGGACCGCGATGGAGATCGTGTCGTTTGCCGCCATGGGTCTATTCCTTCGGGATATTCTGGGCAGGAACGATCTTTCCGTCCTCGTACCTTGGCGGAACGTAGGTGGAATCGGTGCCCTCCCCCTCCGTCGCCCGCAGGACGAGGAAGGAGGCCGCGACCAGTACGAGACCGCAGATGGCCAGGACTGCCACGGGATAGGTCGGCTTGCCCTTGTCGTGCCGGCGTTTCAGCAGACGCCAGTAGAGCCAGTAGAGAACAAAGGGCACGAGAAACAGCAGTACCCGCAGCAGGATGATCTTGGTCATGCGTCCTCCGGTTTCGGGTCGGAAAGCCGGGCATGCAGATTCATCAGCATCCCCGCCGTCGCGCCCCAGATGTAATATTCGCCGAACGGCATCGCCCACCAGCGGCGCGGCGTGCCGTTGAACCACCCGGAGTGCCGCTGGTGGTTGCGGCTGTCGAGCAGGAAGGCTAGCGGCGTCTCAAAGACCTCCGCCACCTCGTAGGGGTCCGGACTGGGGGCAAAGCCGGGCCTGACGATGCCGACAACGGGTGTAACGGCATAGTTGGTGACGGTGCGATAGGTATCCAGCCGCCCGACGATGTCGATGATCTCCCGATCGATCCCGACCTCCTCCTCCGTCTCCCGCAGTGCGGTGACCTCGGGCGAAGGATCTTCCGGCTCGGCGCGGCCACCGGGGAAGCTGATCTGCCCGGCATGGGACGACAGATGTGCCGTCCGTCGGGTCAGCAGAACGGTTGGTCCTTCCGGACGGTCGATGATCGGCACCAGCACCGCGGCAGGCTTCAGCGGCTTCTCGTCCGGGCGCGCGTCCGGCGTCAGATCATAATCGGAATGTCCCCATTCGGACCGGACAGGCTGCATCAGTCGCGCGCGAATATCGTCAGGCCTCATTTGCCCTTGTCCCCTTCCGGCTGCCCGAGGTGTGGCGTGCCGTCCAGGCGACCGATGATGTGAAAGACCCCTTCACTCATCACGCCCTGCACCGTCACGCCCTCCACTTCCCGCTCCTCGGCAATATCGACCAGATCATAGAAGACCGACCGCAGGATGATCGCCTGCAGATTGCCCCGCACCGGCACCAGGGGGGTCGGCTCCCCGCTCTCCGGATCGACCTCCACCCGCAGGCGATGCGCGGCGTCCAGCACCACCATGTCGTCGGTGAGCGTGCGGAAAGCAATCTTCTGGCCCTCACCCGAGCCTTCCCGGAACATCTCGACGATGTGCAGCGGGGCCACGTCGACGGTGATTCGCTGCTTTTCCGCCGGTGTGACCAGGTAATGGTGTCCGTCTTCGTCACGCCGCAGGACGGTGGAGAACAGGCGCACCATGGCTGCGCGCTGAATCGGGGACCCCTGATAGAGCCAGGTCCCGTCAGCCGTGATGCGCATGTCGATGACGCCCTCATGTTCCGGGTGCCACTGGTCCACGGGCGGATAGCCGCGCCCCGCAGACGCTGACATGCGCTCCGCCAGATCGGCGATATCCAGATGGGGTTTGTCGTTACCACGTTCGGCCAAGTGCGAACTCCTCTCCCTGTTCGGCATGGATAGCACATTTGTGTTCGACGGAATTGTGCAACAGCGCGGGATTTCGTTTCGCACTGCCGCAACGCCCAATATAGTCTCCGGTATGCAAAACGTCAGTGAAGCGGGCGAGGCCTTCGCCCAGGAAGTGGAAACGCTCGGCGCCAAGGCCCGGCAGATCCGCGAGTCAGTCGGACAGGTCATCTTCGGACAGCAGTCAGTGATCGACGAGACGCTGATCACCCTGTTTTCCGGCGGTCATGTCCTCTTGATCGGTGTACCCGGTCTGGCAAAGACCAAACTGGTGGTCACGCTGGGCAAGGTGCTGTCGCTCGACAGCCGCCGCGTGCAGTTCACGCCGGACGTGATGCCTGCGGACATCCTCGGTTCCGAGGTGCTGGAGGAAAGCGACAATGGTCGCCGCAGCTTCCGCTTCATCAAGGGGCCGGTGTTCTGCCAGCTGCTGATGGCTGACGAGATCAACCGTGCCAGCCCGCGTACCCAGTCGGCGCTGCTGCAGGCCATGCAGGAATATCACGTGTCGGTCGCCGGGGAACGGCATGACCTGCCGCGTCCGTTCCATGTCCTGGCCACGCAGAACCCCCTGGAACAGGAAGGCACCTATCCCCTGCCCGAGGCCCAGCTCGATCGCTTCTTCATGCAGGTGAACGTCCCCTACCCGGACATGGAGGCGGAGCGGCGGATGCTGCTGGCCACCACCGGTGCCGATGAGGCGGAACCGCCGATGGTGATGACCGCTGACGAACTGCTGCATGCCCAGCGCCTTGTCCGCCGCCTGCCGGTGGGCGAGGCCGTGGTCGAGAGCATCCTGAAGCTGGTCCGCAATGGCCGGCCGGAGGAGACCGAGCTGGATGACGTGCGCAATCACGTCGCCTGGGGACCTGGCCCGCGCGCCAGTCAGGCGCTGATGCTTGCCGTTCGGGCGCGGGCCATGCTGGACGGACGCTTCGCCCCCTCCGCCGACGATGTGGCGGCGCTGGCCCCGCCGATCCTGAGGCACCGCATGGCGGTCAACTTCGCGGCCCGTGCCGACGGCATCACGGTGGAGAACATCATCCAGCGGCTGATCGACAGGATCTGAATCCAGGCATATGGCGCTTGACCCCAGGACATTGAGAACCGGGAACCAGGGTTCCAGCCGCTTCGATCCCCGGCTGCGCAACCGCGCGGACCGGCTGGCCGACGCCATGCCGCCGCTGATGGTGGAGGCGGAGCGTGTGGCGCAGACCGTCAGCCAGGGCGTTCACGGGCGGCGTCGGGTCGGTGATGGCGAAAGCTTCTGGCAGTTCCGCCGCTACCAGCAGGGCGATCCCGCAACCTCCATCGACTGGCGACAGTCCGCGAAACGCGTACCGACCTACGTCCGGCAGAACGAGTGGGAGGCGGCGCAGGCGGTGTGGCTGTGGCGCGACGGTTCCGACTCGATGGATTTCCGTTCCCACCTCGGCCAGACGACGAAACTGCGCCGCGCCACCCTGTTGCTGATGGCGCTGGCATCACTGCTGCTGAGAGGTGGGGAGCGGGTCGCGTTTCTGGGGCTCGACCACCCGCCGGGCTCTTCCCGCGCCCTGCTGGAGGACTACGCGCTGGCGATCAGCCGGGGACTGGTGGAGGACCACCACAGCCTGCCGCCGCCCGCCAACCTGCCGCGTTTCGCGCAGGTGGTGCTGATCGGTGACTTCCTGACACCGCTGGACGATGTGCGCGACTTCCTGCGCCAGTTCTCCGCCGCCGGTGTTGCCGGTCATCTGCTGCAGATCATGGATCCTGCCGAACACCGCCTGCCCTATTCCGGCAGGGTCCGGTTTGTCGGCCCCGAAGGTGAAGGCAATGTCCTGGTGGGTCGCGCGGAGGATCTGCGCGACACCTTCGCCCGCCGGGTGGACGAGCGCGAGGTGGCGCTGCGCCAGATCGCGCGAAACGCCGGCTGGACCCACGGGCTGCACCATACCGATCAGCCTCCGCAGACCGCACTGCTGGCGCTCTATCAGGCCATTTCGGGCAACGCGCGCAGATGAGTGCCCTTGCCGCCATCACCTTCGCCTACCCCTGGCTGCTGCTGGGTCTCGCCGCGCTGCCGGTGATCTGGCTGCTGCTGCGTGCCACCCCACCCGCGCCGGAACTGGTTTCCTTTCCACCGGCCCGGCTGATCTTCGACATGGCCCGGACGGAGGAGACACCGGCCCGGACACCATGGTGGCTGCTGCTGTTGCGGTTGCTGATCGCGGCACTGATCGTGCTGGCCCTCGCCAAGCCGGTCCTGAACCCCGGCAGCACCTTCGAGACACCGGGCCCGGTCGTGCTGATCGTCGATGACGGCTGGGCCGCCGCCCAGTCCTGGGATGACCAGGTGGCGAGCATGACGGACATCGCGCGCCGCGCCCGCAGGCAGGACCGCAACGTGCTGCTGCTGCGGACCACTGCTTCGGAAGACGGCACCGGTCCCGTGGCACGCCTCGGCACCGCAGAGGAGGCCCTGGCCACGATCGGCGGCCTGCAGCCCCGCCCCTGGGCACCGGATCGCGCCGCAGCCGTGGCCGCCCTGGGCACGGTCAGTCTGGAGCGGTCAGCGAATGTCTACTGGATCTCGGACGGCATTGCCTCCGAAGCCGATACGCAACTGATCGAAGTCGCCCGCAGACTTGGACCGCTGACCGTCCTCGGACGCGATGCGACCCGCAGCGTCATGCTGCTCCGCTCCCCCACCGGCAGCGGCACCCGGCTGGAAGTGGTGATCGAACGTGATCTGGCCGAGCAGCCGGAAACCCTGGCCTTGCGCGCCACGGGTGGTGATGGCGGGGTCCTGTTCCGACGGGAACTGACATTCGCTGCAGGTGAAACCAGCCTGTCCTTCGACGAAACCCTGCCGCTGGAAGCGATGAACGCCATCCAGCGGCTGGAGATCGAGGGACGCCAGAGTGCCGCGACCGTCAGTCTGATCGATTCCGGCCTTCGTCGCTTCCGGGTCGGCCTGAGCGGCAACCCCTCCCAGGAACAGGCGCAGCCACTGCTGGCCGACCTCTATTATCTGAAGCGCGCGTTGCTGCCATTCGCGGAAATCAGGGAAGGTGTCGTCAGTGACCTGCTCGACACCCCCCTCTCCATCCTGATGCTGCCTGATTTCGGGCGCCTGGTTGCCGGCGACCAGTTGCGGCTGAGCGACTGGATCGAAAGGGGTGGCGTACTCGTCAGGTTCGCGGGACCGAAACTGGCGGAGAACGCAGGCGAACTGGTGCCGGTCCGGCTCCGCAGCGGCGGTCGCAGCCTGGAAGGCACCATGAGCTGGGCCGAGCCGGCCCGCATGGCGCCCTTCCCGGAGGACAGTCCCTTCGCCGGCCTGCCCATTCCGCGCGACGTGGTGATCCAGCGCCAGGTCCTGGCAGAGCCCACTCTGGACCTGCCTGAGAAGACCTGGGCAAGTCTGGTCGATGGCACGCCGCTGGTCACCGCCGAACGGCGCGGGGACGGCTGGCTTGTGCTGGTCCATACGACCGCCAATACGGACTGGTCGAACCTGCCGCTCTCCGGCCTGTTCGTTGACATGCTGAGACGGCTGAGTTCGCTGTCGATCGGCATCGAATCCACGGCGAACGCCGAACGCATGCTGGAACCCGCCGTCACCCTTGACGGACTGGGACGACGCACCGATCCGCGGGTCGGTGTGCGCGCCGTGCAGGAGGCGGCGCTGTCCGCAACCGTCGTCGGACCTGCCAGCCCACCGGGCCTGTATGGCACCCGCCCAAGCCTGCGTGCGCTCAACGTCGGAACCAGCGCGACGGAACCCCAGCCACTTCAGGCGCTGCCGTCAGGTGTCGCACGCGGGGTTGTCGGCGCCCGACCGGAACTGGACATCGGCCCATGGCTGCTGACCGCCGCCCTGATCCTGCTGCTGGTGGACGCGCTGGTGGCGCTGGCGCTGCGCGGGATGCTGAACATGCGCCGCCTCGCCTACGCCCTGCCCATCGGACTGGCGCTGGGTCTCGCCTCCGGGTTCGTCACGCCGGGCAGTCTGCATGCACAGGACAGCGGCCGGTCAGACAACAGGCAAACGGACAGTCAGGCCAATGTTGATCCCGGCGTCATCGATGCCGCCCTCGAAACCCGCCTCGCCTACGTACTGACCGGCGACGCGCGGGTTGATCGCATGTCCGCCGCCGGAATCTTCGGACTGAGCGAAATCATGCGGGCACGCACCTCGGTGGAGCCGGAAATTCCGGTGGCGCTGGAGATCGAGAACGACGAGATGATCTTCTACCCCCTCGTCTACTGGCCGATGGTTGCCAGCCAGCCGGCACTTTCCGAAAAGGCCGTGCGACGGCTGGACAATTACCTGCGCACCGGCGGCGTGGTGCTGTTCGATACCCGTGATGCCGGTGGCCCGCAGCTCCGGCGCGGGCAGGTCAGCCCCGGCACGGCGCGCCTGCGCCAGTTGCTGGCCCGCGTCGATATCGGACCCCTGGAGCTTGTGAAGGAAGGGCATGTCCTGACCCGGTCGTTCTATCTGACCGAGTCGTTCCCCGGTCGCTATCCCACCGGGCGGGTCTGGGTGGAGCAACTGAACGCACGTGCCAACGACGGCGTCTCGCCGCTGCTGATCGGCGGGGCCGACTGGGCCTCCGCCTGGGCCATGGATCGTGACGGTCGACCGGTCGCCCCGGTTCAGGGCGGCGGGCGCAGACAGCGCGAGATGGCCTATCGGTTCGGCGTCAACCTGGTGATGTATGCCTTGACCGGGAACTACAAGTCCGACCAGGTGCACCTGCCCGCCATTCTCGACCGGCTGGGACAATAGTCATGATCGACGGCCTGCAGATCGCGTTCGAACCGCTGGTGCCGGTGGCGCTGCTGATTGCGCTTGGTGCCCTTGGCACCGTCATCACGCTGTTCGGCCTGTTTCGGCAGGCGCGCGGCACGGTGCTGCGGCTGCTGCTGCTGCTGGTGCTGTTCGGCGTCCTGAGCGGCCCGATCCTGCTGGAGGAGGAACGGCGCTATCACGATGACGTCGCGCTGGTGGTCGTTGATCGCAGCACCAGCCAGTCCATCGCTGACCGCACGGCACAGACGGAGACAGCCCTCGCCGCCGTGCTGGCGGACCTGGATGCCCAGGACAGGCTGGAGGTGCGTGTGGTGGAGGCCGGACCGGACTCCGGTGGCCCCGCTGACGGCACCCACCTTGTCAGCGCGATCCGTCGCGGGCTGGAGGGTGTGGCGGCGGAAAGGACCGCAGGCGTCATCGTCATCAGTGACGGACAGGTTCATGACCTGCCGGAGTTCGATGCGTCCGAAGGTCCTGCGGCTGATCTGCTGCCCGGCCCCCTGCACCTGCTGCTGACCGGAGAGCCGGCAGAACGGGACCGCCGGATCGAGATCGTCAATGCGCCGACCTTCGCCGTCGTCGATCAGGCCGCAGAGACCTCGGTGATCGTCCATGACCAGGGGGATGGTTCACAGGGCGGCATTGCCAGGGTCCGCATCCGCCGCGACGGCGTTGAACTGGAAACCCGGATCGTGCCGATCGGGCGCGAGACGGTGCTGGCGGTCCCGATCAGCCACGGTGGCCGCAACCTGATCGAGTTCGAGGTGGAGGCCGATCCGGCGGAGCTGACCGACGAGAACAACCGTGCGGCCATCACCGTCAATGGCGTGCGTGACCGCCTGCGGGTGCTGCTGGTCTCCGGCGAGCCCTATCCGGGGGAGCGCGCCTGGCGCAACCTGCTGAAGGCCGACCCGGCGGTCGATCTGGTCCATTTCACCATCCTGCGCCCGCCGCAGAAACAGGATGCCACCCCGATCCACGAACTGGCGCTGATCGCCTTCCCCATCCGGGAACTGTTCGAGATCAAGCTCTACGACTTCGACCTGATCATCTTCGACCGGTTCTGGCGGCGCGGTGTCCTGCATTTCACCTATCTGGAGAACATCGCCCGCTACGTGCAGGAAGGCGGAGCCCTGCTGAACGCGGCCGGCCCGACCTTCGCCGGTCCCGCCAGCATCTACCGCACGCCGTTGCGCAGCATCCTGCCGGGCAAGCCCACGGGCGAGGTCACGACGGTCGGGTTCCGCCCTGCCCTGACCGACACCGGCAGGCGCCATCCCGTCACCGCCGGACTGGAGCCGGGGCCGCAGCAGCAGCCCTGGGGACGCTGGTTCCGGTCCATTGATGTCACGGTGGAGAATGCCGAGGTCCTGATGCAGGGGCCGGAACAGAAACCACTGCTGATCCTGGACCGTGTGGGCGAAGGCCGTGTGGCGCAGGTGATGTCGGATCATGGCTGGCTCTGGTCGCGTGGCCTCGAAGGGGGCGGACCGCAGGCAGAGGTCATGCGGCGCACGGCCCACTGGCTGATGAAGGAACCGGCGCTGGAGGAGGAAAGCCTGCAGGCGGAGGTCGAGGGCGCGACACTGAAGGTGACCCGACGGTCTCTGGCAGAGGATCAGCCCCCCGTCACGGTCACGGGACCGGATGGCGTGGAGCACCGGCTGGAACTGACCGCCGGGCGCGACGGGATCGATTTCGGGCGGATCGACCTGAACGTCGCCGGTCTCTACCGGATCGGGGACGGCACCCGCAGCACCATCGCCGTGCTGGGCAACCTCAATCCGGTCGAGTTCTCCGATCTGGTATCGACCGACCGTCATCTGCGCCCCTTCGTTGAGGCCACGAATGGCGGTATCATCCGGCTTTCGCGCTACGCGGAGCCCGATATCCGACGCGTGGAGCCGGGCCGTCAGGGCGCAGGCAGTGACTGGCTTGGCCTGCTGCGCAATGGTGCCTTTGATGTGACCGGTCTGAAGACAACACCTCTGGCACCGCCGCTGGCAGTCCTGCTTGCACTCCTTCTGCTGTTGCTGGTCTGCTGGCGACGGGAGGGGCAGTAGGCCACTGCATCGCAACGACAGGATTTCAAACGGGGAGACACAACGATGAAACTCTATGACCTGGCTGCGGGATCGAACCCGCGTCGCGTGCGCATCTTTCTGGCCGAGAAGGGAATCGATATTCCCAGTCAGCCCGTGGACATGATGAAGCGCGAGAACGAACAACCGGAGTACAGGAAGATCAATCCGTTCGGGAAGATGCCCGCGCTGGAACTGGATGACGGCACCGTCCTGACCGAATCCATGGCGATCTGCCGCTATTTCGAGGAACTGAACCCGGAGCCGCCGATGTTCGGGCGCAATCCGCTGGAAAAGGCACAGGTGGAGATGTGGAACCGCCGGGCCGAGCTGAACGTCCTGATACCCATTGCCATGTGTTTCCAGCACACCAGTGACTTCTGGATCGGTCGTCTGGAACAGCACAAGGGCTGGGGCGAGACCAGCCGGGCCAATGCCCTGGCCGCCATGGCGATCTTCGACGGTCACCTGAAGGATCGCGAATTTGTCGCCAGTGACGACTACACCGTGGCGGATATCACGCTTCAGTGTGGCATCCTGCTGGGCAAGGGCGTTGCCCTGAAGATCCCGGAAGAGCTTGAGAACCTGACTGCCTGGTGGGGCCGCGTGACGTCCCGGCCGACAGCGCGGGCGTGATCACCATTGCGGTTCCCGCGTTTCAGGGAACCGCAGACGGTCCGTGGCAGCCAGGTTGGCATCATCATTGCTGAGTGACCCCCATGATGTGGTCACTTGGCAGGAAATCAGGGATCTGGCGGCGAGGCGGTGACGCATGGACACCGGATCGTGAGAGGCGCCGCAGTCCGCGCCACAAGGTGCGGCTGCCGGTCTCGGTAACCCGGTTCCGTGACGAGCCCCACAGGCAATGTCTGGCTGTTGATGTCTCGCACAACGGCATGCTGATCACGCCGAACCTCTATGGCTCGGTTCGGGAGCAGGTATTCCTGAGCACCGATGAGTTCGACGGGCAGATCAGCGCGCTCATCGCCGACCAGCGTCCGGAAGGGACCGCCCTGGCATTCTCCGACGTCGAAGAGGGGCGTCGGCTGGCGGACTGGCTGACGGCGCGGGCAGAAGGCCGGAGCGGCAGTCAGCAGATCTGTTGATCCTGCCCGGTTAACCTCCGATTCATCAGCACGATGGATGATGGACTGAACGTGACCGCAATCTGTCGGGATACTGAACATGTCCACACTCCAGGTCGTCCGCCGTCGGCTCAGCCAGATTCACATGCTGTTCGCCCCGCCGCCCGAACTGCGCCGTGCCCACGCGCGCTTCACGGTCAACCTGCCGATCAAGGTTCGCGAACTGGAGGGAGGCGACGCCGAGTCGCGCATCGCCGTCGATGTCTCTGACGGCGGACTGTTCTTCGAGCCTGCACTTGGCGTACCCACAGGTACCCTGGTCGAAGTCAGCGTCGGACTGTTCCTGCGAAACGCCCGCGCAACCATCGTCAGCCACCGTGGCAACGGTACCGCCGTGCTGTTCGAATCCCCCGCCCATGGCGCGGCGATCCGCGCCTGGCTGACCGAAATCGCCGAAAGCGGCCCCCAGATACAGAACGCCGGACTGAAGACGATCCTGTCGGAACCGACGGCCCGGGAGGAAGCGCCCCTGCGCTGAGTCAGCGGACGGCGTCGCAGACGGTGGCATCAAAATTACTTTAAGCTTAAACTATCTTCGCTCACCCGAGCCGTGACGAAGAGGGCAGGCTATGAAAATCAATGTGGTCGGCGGCGGTCCGGCCGGGCTCTATCTGGCAATCCTGCTGAAACGCGCGCGCGCGGACATCGACGTTCATGTGCATGAGCGCAATCGCGCCGACGATACCTTCGGGTTCGGCGTCGTCTTCTCCGACGAGACCCTGACCCATTTCAGGGAGGCGGATCCGGAAAGCTACAGCCAGATCATCGAGCGCTTCGCCTACTGGGAGGAGATCGACACCCACTACCGGGGACAGGTCATCCGCTCCACCGGTCACGGGTTCTGCGGCATCGGCCGGATCGAGTTGCTGAACATCCTGCAGCAGCGCGCGGAATCGCTGGGGGTGCACATCGAGTTCCAGAACGAGATTTCGGACCTGCAGGAGCTGCGGGATTGTGACTTGCTGGTCGGTGCCGACGGAGCCAACTCCATCGTCCGCCGCGAATGGGAAGACGCCTTCCGTCCGACCATCGAACTGAAGCGCAACAGGTTCAGCTGGATGGGCTCGACGGCACCGCTGAAGGCCTTCACCTTCCACTTCAAGGAGAACGCGCACGGTCACTGGATGATTCATGCCTATCGCTTCCGGGGCGAGGCCGCGACCTGGATCATCGAGACGACACCGGAAGCCTTCGCCAATGCCGGCCTGCGGGAGGATGACGAGGAAGGTTCCGCCCGCTATCTGGAGGAACTCTTCGCGGAAGAGCTTCAGGGTCACCGGTTGCTGACCAACCGCTCCATCTGGCGCCAGTTCCCGGGCATCAAGTGCGAGAGCTGGGTGCACCGCAATGTCGTGATCCTGGGCGACGCCGCCCACACGGCACATTTCTCCATCGGCTCCGGCACCAAGCTGGCGATGGAGGATTCCATCGCGCTGGCCCGATGCATCCTGAGCAACCCCGACAGCATCCCCGATGCACTGGAGGCCTATGACAGCGGTCGCAGGCTGGAGGTGGAGAAGACCCAGCACGCCGCCGATGTCTCCCTGGGGTGGTTCGAGAATGTGGCACGCAACTTCAGCCTGCCACCGCAGCAGTTCAATTTCTCCATGCTCTCCCGCTCCAAGCAGATCACCTACGACAATCTGGCCCTGCGCGATCCCGATCTGGTGCAGGACGTGACCCGATGGTTCGCCGACGACGCCCGCAGCAAGGGGCTGCCGGTCCCGGACGGCACAGCGCCACCGCCGATGTTCGTGCCGTTCCGGCTGCGCGACATGCAGATCCGCAACCGTGTCGTCGTCTCCCCCATGTGCCAGTACAAGGCGACCGACGGCCTGCCGAACGACTGGCACCTGGTGCACCTTGGCAGTCGTGCCGTGGGCGGGGCGGGCCTGCTGTTCACAGAAATGACCAACGTCTCGGCAGATGCCCGGATCTCCCCCGGCTGCACCGGGATCTACACCGATGCACAGGAAGCGGCCTGGAAGCGCATCACCGACTTCGTGCATGCGGAATCCGAGACGAAGATCGCACTGCAGCTTGGTCATGCGGGACGCAAGGGTTCGACCCAACTGGCGTGGGAGGAGATCGACCGTCCGCTGCAGGAAGGCAACTGGCCGATCATCTCCGCCTCCCCCGTGCCCTATTTCCCCGACAGCCAGGTCCCGAAGGAAATGGACAGGGCGGACATGGACCGGGTGACCGCCGACTTCGTGCAGGCGGCAGAGCGCGCCGAACGGGCGGGCTTCGACATGCTGGAAGTGCACATGGCGCACGGCTATCTGCTGGCGTCCTTCATCTCGCCGCTGACGAACCGGCGGCAGGATGAATTCGGTGGTTCGATCCGGAACCGCATGCGCTTCCCGCTGGCGGTCTTCGATGCCGTGCGGGCCGTCTGGCCCGACGCGAAACCCATGTCCGTGCGGCTGTCGGCGACCGACTGGATGCCGGAGGGGCTGACGGAGGATGACATGCTGGCCGCCGCGCAGATGCTGGCGGATCACGGCGTCGACCTGATCGATGTCTCCGCCGGCCAGACCGTACCGGACCAGAAGCCGGTCTATGGCCGCATGTTCCAGACACCCTTCGCCGACGCGGTGCGCCAGACCACTGGCCGCGCCACCATGGCGGTCGGCAACATCACCACGGCGGATCAGGTGAACACCATCGTCGCCTCGGGGCGCGCCGATCTGGTGGCCCTGGCCCGCCCGCATCTGGCCGATCCCTACTTCACGCTGCGCGCGGCGGCGGAGGCCGGCTTCGACGGCACGGTCTGGCCCCTGCCCTATCAGGCCGGCGGCGATCAGGCCCGCGCGACAGCGGAGAAGCAGCAGGCCGATCTGGCCAGCCTGCGCGAAGCCGCCCGCCCGCCGAAGCACAGGATGCATCGCCTGGCGTCGGACTGAAGAAACCCGGTCGCGAAGAGCCTCAGCCCTTCTTCAGGCCATCGTCCAGCCTGCTCGGGTCGGCATCGACGCCATCGGCGAAGTCCGGTTCCTTCACCCACGGGTACCAGGGCGGCATGTCCTGGGAGACCTTCATGGAGAACTTCGGCGCGCGCTTCTCCAGGAAGGAACTGACGCCTTCCTGCGCGTCGGCATTGGCACCCATGTAGACCATGTTGCGGCTGTCGATCTGGTGCGCCTCCATCGGATGGTCGGCGGCGAGGCAGCCCCAGAACATCTGGCGGATCAGCGCCACGGAAACGGCGGACGACTTGTCTATGTAGGTCCGCGCAATCTTCCGCGCACGCGGGATCAGGTCGTCATGCGGCACCACTTCCTTCACCAGGCCACCCGCAAGTGCCTCATCCGCCTCGAACACCCGGCCGGAGAAGCCCCAGTCCAGCGCCTGCGAGATACCCACAAGGCGCGGCAGGAAATAGCTGGAACAGGCCTCCGGCACCACGCCGCGCTGGGCAAAGACAAAGCCGAAACGCGCCTTCTCCGAGGCAATGCGGATATCCATCGGCAACTGCATTGTGGACCCGATACCCACCGACGGGCCGTTGATCGCACCGATGACCGGCTTGGAGGAGCGATAGATGCGCAGGGTCATGACACCACCGCCATCGCGCACCACCTCACCCGGCTTGTAGCCGCGCTCCTCGTAATTGAACGTGCCGCCACCGCGCGACAGGTCGGCACCGGCGCAATATCCGCGTCCCGCACCGGTGAAGATGATCGCCCGGACATTGTCGTCGGCATCGGCGCGATCCATCGCGTCGATGACCTCCACCCGCATCTGCTCGGTGAAGGCATTCAGGCGATCAGGGCGGTTCAGGGTGATGGTGAGGATCTGGTCCTCGACATCATAGAGGATTGTCTCGTAGGCCATTTCAGTCTCCGGCATCAGTTGTGTTCAGGCGCTGGGCCTCTTCCGCCCAGGGTGTCTTGCGCTTGTTCAGGAATGCCTGCATCCCGGCAGGCGCTTCCGGTCGCCTGAGCAACCGGACAAGATGGTTGGCGGCATGATCGAAGACCGCTTCCGCAGGCAGGGTGTCGGTCGACAGGACCGTATCCTTGACCGCAGCCACTGCCGCAGGGTCACAGGCATCTACATCGGCCAGCACGGCATCAAGCTGCGCCTCCGCTTCCGCCACCGTCTCCACGAGATAGTGGCCGACGCCGAGGCGAAAGGCTTCCCGCCCGGTGATCCGCTGGCCCAGCACCGCAATCCGGCGCAACTGACCGGACCCGATCCGGCGGGAAATGAAGGGAATGATCTGGGAGGGGATGAAACCCACGCGCGGTTCCGGCAGCGCGAACTTGGCGTCCGCCAGCAGGATGGCGACATCGGCGCAGCAGGCCATGCCGAAGCCTCCCCCTGCGGCCCCGCCCTCGACCAGTGCCACCACCGGCTTCGGCAGGGCATCCATGGCCGCCAGCACGTCGCCGAAGTAGCGGTACTCTGCGAACAGCGGATCCTTCTCGCCCGCCTCGGGCGGCGGCGGCATGTCCTGCATCGCGTTCAGGTCGCCGCCAGCGGAGAAATTGCCCCCGGCACCGCGCAGGACAACCACGCGCACAGACGTATCGGCCTTCGCGCGCGACAGCGCATCGCCGATCTCCCGCATCATCGGGTGGGTCAGGGCATTGCGCGCGGCAGGGCGGTTGAAGGTTACGAACAGGCGCGTGCCGCGCCGTTCCACCCGCAGATCGCGATAGTCCGGATAGGTTTCGTCAGCCAAGTATCCAGTTCCTCCCCGCCGCTGAATAGAGCATGCGGGAGACGGAATCGGCAACCGGATGGATGATCAGGCCGCAGGTGGCTCGAATGCATAGCCCGCAGAGCGCACGGTGCGGATCACGTCGCTGCCCTTGCCCACATTGACTGCCTGGCGCAGACGGCGAATGTGGACATCGACCGTCCGTTCCTCGATCTCCGACTCGTTGCCCCAGACCGCATCCAGCAGTTGGGAGCGCGAGAGCACCCGCCCCGGATGCTCCATGAAATGCCGCAGCATGCGAAACTCGGTCGGGCCGAGGTGCAGCGGCTGGCCATCACGGGTGACACGATGGGCGGTGAGGTCCATGGCGAGATCACCACGCACGATCTGCTCCTCCGTCAGGATCGGGCGCAACCGGCGCAGCACTGCCTTCACCCGCGCGATCAGCTCGTTGGTGGAGAAGGGCTTGGTGACGTAGTCATCGGCCCCGGCATCGAGACCGCGAATACGGTCATCCTCCTCCCCCCGCGCAGTCAGCATGATGACCGGGAGGTTGCGGGTGGCGGCGCGGTGGCGGATTTCCTTGCAGACCTGCAGCCCGGACATGTTGGGCATCATCCAGTCCAGAATCACCAGATCGGGCAATTCCTCGTCCAGATGCATCATCACCTCGCCACCGTCATCGACCTGGGTGACGCGAAACCCGCCAGCTTCCAGATTATAGCTCAGGGTGGCGAGCAGGGCCGGCTCATCCTCGGCTATCAGTACATGGGCCTGCATTGGTCAACTCACGCATTGTCTTCGGTCATGGGAACATCGGTAAGGCTTGTCATGTCGCGCTTCGGACGCTCCTGGTCCATGCGTTCGCCCTCGGCAACGAAGTGTATCGTCTCCGCGACATTGGTCACCAGATCGCCCATCCGCTCGATATTCTTGGCGACGAACAGCAGATGGGTAGCCGCGCTGATGTTGCGCGGGTCTTCCATCATGTAGGTCAGCAATTCGCGGAACAGGCTGTTGTAGCTCTCGTCCACTTCCGCATCCTGTACCCAGATGGACTTTGCCATCTCCGCATCGCGGTTGATGAAGGCCTTCAGCACGCCGTCCAGCATGCGCTGCACCAGTTCCGCCATGCGGGGAATGGAGCTGGTGGCACGGATGGGGGGGGACTGGTTCACCACCAGCGTGCGCTTCGCGATGTTCTTGGCATAGTCGCCAAAGCGCTCCAGATCGCCGGCGATCTTGATGACCGAAACAATGATACGCAGGTCACCGGCCATGGGCTGACGCAGGGCCAGCGTGCGGACCGCCAGATCGTTGATCTTCTCCTCCAGCACGTCGACTTCCCTGTCCTGGGCGATCAGGTCCTCTGCGGCATCGCTGTCGCGTTTCACCATTGCCCGGATCGCGCCGGAGAGCTGGATCTCGATCCGACCGCCCATCTCCAGCACCAGATTGTTGAGCTGTTCCAGCTCGTCCTCATAGGCCGACATGATATGCGGCGCGGAATTGCCTTCGTTTGTCGCCATGGTTCCTGCCTCCAGCAGATTGCCGTCCCTCAGCCGATACGGCCGGTGATGTAGGATTCGGTGCGCTTGTCCCTGGGCGAGGTGAATATCTGGTCCGTCGGGCCGAATTCCACCAGATTGCCCAGATGGAAGAAGGCCGTGCGCTGCGAGACGCGCGCGGCCTGCTGCATCGAATGGGTGACGATGACGATCGTGTAGTTCTCCCGCAGGTCGTCGATCAGTTCCTCGATCCGCGCCGTCGCGATCGGATCAAGCGCCGAACAGGGCTCGTCCATCAGAATCACGTCGGGGCGCACGGCAATGGCGCGGGCGATGCACAGCCGCTGCTGCTGACCGCCGGAAAGCCCCGTCCCCGGTTCATTCAGCCGATCCGCGACCTCGTTCCACAGTCCGGCGCGCACCAGGCTGTCGTGCACGATCTCCTCCAGATCCGCCTTCCGCTCGGCAATGCCGTGGATGCGCGGACCGTAGGAGACATTGTCGAAGATCGACTTGGGGAACGGATTGGGCTTCTGGAACACCATGCCGATGCGGGCGCGCAACTGCACCACGTCGACACTGCGGTCGTAGATATCGTCCCCGTCCAGCGCGATCCGGCCTTCCACGCGGCAGCCGTCGATCACGTCGTTCATGCGATTGATGCACCGCAGGAATGTGGACTTGCCGCAGCCCGACGGGCCGATCAGCGCCGTGACCTGGTTCTGCTTGATATCCAGATCGACATCGAACAGCGCCTGCTTCTCGCCATAGTAGACGTTCACGCCGTCGGCGACGATCGCTGTGCGGAGGTCCTCGTCCTGAGGCAAGGTGTCTGTCATCGTCATCTCTTCACCCAATCCCTACCAACGGCGCTCGAAGCGCTTGCGCAGCATCACTGCACTCAGGTTCATCACTACAAGGAACAGCAGCAGGACAATGATCCCTGCCGAAGTCCGCTCAACGAAGGCGCGTTCCGGGCTGTCGGCCCAGATATAGACCTGCACCGGCAGGACGGTCGCCGGATCCAGCGGCCCCCCCGGCAGATCAACGATGAAGGCGACCATGCCGATCATCAGCAGCGGTGCCGTCTCGCCCAGGGCCTGCGCCATGCCGATGATCGATCCGGTCAGCATGCCCGGCATGGCCAGTGGCAGGACATGGTGGGTCACCGTCTGGAGGCGGGAGGCACCGACGCCCAGCGCCGCCTCCCGGATCGACGGCGGCACCGCCTTCAGGGCGGCACGACCGGCGATAATGATGGTCGGCAAGGTCATCAGGGCGAGCACCACACCACCGGCCAGCGGTGCGGAGCGTGGCAGACCGATGATGTTCAGGAACACCGCGAGCCCCAGCAGGCCAAAGATGATCGACGGCACGGCGGCGAGGTTGTTGATGTTGACCTCGATCAGGTCCGTCCACTTGTTCTTGGGCGCGAATTCTTCCAGATAGACCGCCGTCGTCACCCCCAGCGGAAAGGCCAGCAACAGGGTCACCATCAGGGTATAGAACGACCCGAGCGCGGCACCCCAGATGCCGGCCTGTTCCGGTTCACGGCTGTCGCCCGACGTGAAGAACGTCGTGTTGAACTGCCGTTCCAGACGTCCGTCCGCAATCAACTTGTCGTACCATCCGATCTGCTTGTCGGTGACGCGTCGGCCCGTGGAGTCGATGTCACGGTCGATGTAGCCCTTGTCGAGCATGTCGATGTCGTCGCTGGCCGACAGCCAGATATCGATGCTCTGACCGACCAGTTCGGGATTGGCCAGGACATGGTCCCGCAGCTCATAGGGCGCACCGGAACTGATCAGGCTGTCGAGCGCGCGCTTGTCGCGGCGACCGGACACGTCGGGGAAGAGATCGCGCAGGGATGATTTCACCAGACCGACATAATTGGCGGCCCCGATCGATTCCGCCGTCACCACCCCGTTCTTCGAGAAGGTCTCCAGTGGCAGTTCGACCGTCAGCCTGATGTGTGTCTGGGTGACGACGGAGGCACCCTTGATCAGGATCGACCCCACCAGAAGCACCAGGAACCCCAGCGCGACGGCAATTGCCCCGCGACCGTACCAGATGAAGCGTCGCTCAGCCGCATATCGCGAACGCAATCCCTTGCGCACGGTTTCCATGGTGTCGCTGCGGCTCATCCGTCCACGGCCTTCCCGATTTCCGCTCATGGCTGTCTCAGTCATATTTTTCCCGATATTTCCGCACGATCCTGAGCGCGAGAACATTCAGCGCCAGCGTGACGACGAACAGCAGAAGACCGAGCGCAAAGGCAGATAGCGTCTTGGCGCTGTCGAACTCCTGATCGCCCGTGAGCAGGGTGACGATCTGCACGGTGACCGTGGTCACCGCCTCGAAGGGGTTGGCTGTCAGGTTGGCGGTCAGCCCCGCCGCCATGACGACGATCATGGTCTCACCGATGGCGCGGGACGCCGCGAGCAGCAGCGCGCCGACGATGCCAGGCAGTGCCGCCGGGACAATCACCTGACGAATGGTTTCGGCACGCGTCGCGCCCAGACCGTAGGAGCCTTCACGAAGCGACCTCGGAACCGCCGTGATCACGTCATCGGAGAGCGATGAAACGAACGGAATGATCATCACGCCCATCACCAGACCGGCGGCCAGCGCACTCTCCGAATCAATGCCTATGCCGAGCGCCGCACCGGAGTCGCGCAGCAGCGGCGCAACCAGCAGGGCGGCAAAGAAGCCATAGACCACCGTCGGAACGCCCGCCAGGATCTCCAGCAGCGGCTTGATGACGGCGCGCGCGCGCGGCGACGAGAACTCGGCCATGTAGATCGCGGAAAACAGCCCGATCGGCGCGGCAATGGCCAGCGCGATGGTGCTGATCAGCAGCGTACCCATGAAGATCGGGATCGCACCGAAGGAACCGGAACCGCCGACCTGGTCGGCGCGAAGCGCCGTCTGCGGCGACCAGTGCAGGCCGAACAGGAACTCGTAGAACGGCACCCGACGGAAGAACTCGATGCTCTCGTAGAGCAGCGACATGACGATTCCGACCGTCGTGATCACTGCAATGGTGGACGACATGATCAGCAGCACCATCACGAAGCGCTCAACGCGGTTGCGGGCGCGCAGTTCGGGCGCGATCTGCCGACGGCTGATCACCAGCCCGAGAATGACCAGTGCAGCGATCAGGACAGCGAGCAGGATGTTCGATGTCATCTGCCAGTCGCCAAGCAGCGATGCAGCCTCGATTACCACCGGATCGTCCGCATCGCGCACCGCATTGCCGACGGACATGTTGCGGATGTCATTGACCAGCGCGTTGAGGAAGAGGTCGTCGAGGGCCTGCTTGTCCTGCGGCAGACTGGCGACGATCATCCCGTCGATGACCATTGGCTGAAAGATCGACCAGATCAGCAGCACCATCAGCGCCGGAACAACCGCCCAGAGCGCGCTGTAGCTGCCGTAGTGCCCCGGCAGGGAGTGCATGCGCTGGCCGCCGGCGATGATGGCCCGGGCCTGCCCCTGACCAAGCTTCCAGGAAAAGAGCCAGGTCGCGGCAAGCGCGGCGAGTGCAATCCAGTAGATCATCATGCGCGTCCAAACTGATTGACGGGATAGTCGCCCGGGCCACCTGACATGCCGAACATCATACCAACGCGGATGACGCTGGTATGAAATGCGGCAGATCGCGTCAGAATTCTCAGGACGAGAACCCGAAGATTGGGACCGGAACCTGACGGAGGCTCCGGTCCCGTATCATCGTGACCTGCTTACATGGACAGCTTGGCGTTGCCCTTCGCCGACGCGCTCCATTCGGCCCGCTCGGCATCGGACATCGGGATCAGACCCTTGTCCGTCAGGTAGCCCTCATTGCCCCAGGCCGCTTCACTGGTGAACTCGGCCACATATTCCTCGATGCCCGGAACGACACCGATGTGAGCCTGCTTCACGTAGAAGAACAGCGCACGGCTGACAGGGTAGGAACCGTCAGCGATCAGCTCGAACTCCGGCGCGACACCGCCAACCGTGGCGCCCTTCACCTTGTCGGCGTTCTGGTCGAGGAAGGAGAAGCCAAAGATGGCCAGCGCATCCGGGTTGGAGGTCAGCTTCTGAACCATCAGGTTGTCGTTCTCGCCCGCGTCCACATAACCGCCGTCCTCACGAACCGTGTGGCAACCGGTCTTGTAGGCGTTCTTGTCCTTCTTCTTCAGGTCCTTGACCCAGCCGAAGGTCTTGCAGCCGCCTTCCATGGCGAGCTCGACGAAGGCGTCACGCGTGCCGGAGGTCGGCGGGGGGCCCAGAACCTCGATCTTCACGGCCGGCAGGGATGCGTTCACATCCTTCCAGGTCTTGTTCGGGTTCGGGATCCACTTGCCATCCTCGGTCGGGATGTCCTTGGCCAGCGCCAGATAGAGGTCGCGCAGGCTCAGGTCATAGGCCGGGGCCTCGATCGCGTTGGCGATGACGATACCGTCATAGCCGACCTTGACCTCGGTGATGTCCGCGACGCCATTCTTGGCGCACAGCTCGACCTCGGAGGACTTGATGCGACGCGAGGCATTGGTGATGTCGGGGTGACCCGTGCCGACACCGGCGCAGAACAGCTTCATGCCGCCACCGGAACCGGTTGATTCGACAACCGGCGTTGCGAAACCGGTCTTCTGACCGAATGCCTCAGCCACCGCCGTGGAGAAGGGGAACACCGTCGATGAACCGACGATCTGAATCTGGTCCCGCGCATGTGCGGCACCGGCAAAAACCATCGCGACGCTCGCCGCGAGTACAACTTTCTTGATCACTTGAACCTCCTGGAGATCGGAAAGTAAGGAGGCTTCTACGCACGCAATGTTTCACAAATGTGACGCTTATATTTTCTTTCTTTTTTAATTGGTTATGTAATTTTTCTGATACATGACACGAGATAAAATCAGGCCTGGTCGAGTCTCTGCTCCGGCGCGGTCGCCAGCATCGGTTCGCAGCAGGGCAACCTGACCGAGAAACACGACCCCTCGCCCTGCTGGGAGCGGATGGAAAGCTCTCCCCGATGCCTTGAAACGATGTGCTTGACGATTGCCAATCCCAGCCCCGTCCCGCCTGCCGCGCGACTGCGGGCCCGGTCGGTGCGGTAGAAGCGTTCCGTCAGTCGCGGTATCTGTTCGCGCGCGATTCCGGCCCCCTGATCGCGCACATCCACCTGTATGTATCCGTCTTCAACCGCCGCCGTGACACGCACGGGTGTGCCCCTGTCCCCGTACTTGATTCCATTGTCGATCAGGTTCTGGAACAGGCGCACCAGTTCGTCCCGATCCCCCGCGACAGGCAGTTCGGGTGCAAACGCACATTCCAGCCGCATCTCCCGCGCCTGGGCCAGCAGGTCCAGGCTCTCGCAGACCTCGTCCAGCACACCGGCCAGATTGACCCTGTCGCGCGGCGGCTGATGCTCGTTCATCTCGATTCGGCTCAGGGCCAGCAGATCATCCACCAGGCGGGCCATGCGGTCGGATTGCTCCCGCAGGATGTCGAGGAACCGGGTCTGGGCCACCGGATCATTGCGCGCCGGGCCCTGCAGCGTATCGACAATGCTCAGCACGGCGGCCAGCGGTGTACGCAGTTCATGACTGACATCGGCGACGAAGCCGGAACGCATTTCCTGCACCTGTCGACTGTCGGTCACATCATCCACGGCCGCCACGAACCCCTGCCCGCCCGCGAACCGTGCCGGCAGGGCATCGATGGATACCCGGAACCGGCGCCGGACCGGCGCGAACACCGGGAACTCCGCAGCGCGGGAGACCCGGTCACTGACCGACCTGTCGATGGCCTGCAGGACATCGGGATGACGCAGCGCGGCAGCGATATCGCGCCCCTCCAGCCCTGATCCGAACAGGGATTTTGCCGCCAGGTTCATGAATTCCAGGCGTCGGCGGACGTCGAACGTCAGAACGGGTCGCTCGATCCCGTCCAGAATGGCACGAAGTGCGGCGGCGTCAGCCTGGCTGCGCGCCCGCGCCTCCGCCAGATCACTGCCCAGTCGTTCGACCGCGGCGGCATAGTCGCGGGTGTTGGCCGGGCGCCGTTGCCACGCCTTCAGCGCCGCGTTCTCCCGCAGCAGGTAATGCAGCATGCCCAGCATCGTCAGATTCAGCAGCACCCAGCAAGCCAGCGCCGTCAGCGGCTGGATTGCGGAATTCACGCTCAGGCCACCAAACATGGCGGCACTCGGTACAGCCAGGAACAATCCAAGCCGCAGCAGGCGCATCCAGTGCCCGTTCCAGATTGTCGAATTTTCCGCGCTCATGCCCTGGCCATGCCCCTTGTTGATGCAGCCCTGCGTCCGCAACGGATGAAAGAAGCATCAAATCGCGCAAGAATGATGACACACTGACGATTGAATCGCGCGAGGGGAGAAGAGCCGTTGCAACAACTGCTGATCGAAAGGGACGGGCCGGTGGCACTGGTCCGCTTCAACAATCCGCCGCAGGGCTTCATGAACAGCGCCACGCTGGAGGACCTGGAGGCCGCGACTCTGGAGTTCGACAGTGACGATTCCGTGCGCGCCGTCGTCTATACCGGCAGCCAGCCCGACGTCTTCATCAAGCACTACGACACGAATGAACTGGCAGGCATGGCGCGTCACATGCAGAAGCGCGAGATGAAGTTCTCGCCGGAGCGCATGCTGCCGGAACGCAACATCGACATCATCTTCAACCGAATCGGCGCCAGCACGAAGCCGCATATCGCGGCCATCAACGGGGCCTGCATGGGCGGCGGGCTCGAGTTCGCGCTCGCCTGCGACCTGCGCTATGCGAAGGCAGGCAGCTACCGCATGGGGCAGATCGAGATCGCGCTGGGCATCCTGCCGGGTGCCGGTGGCGTGGCCCGCACGGCAAAGATGATCGGCGCGGCGAAGGCGATGGAACTCTGTCTGCTGGGCGACGCCTTCAGCCCGATGCAGGCGGCGGAACTGGGTCTGGTCAATGAACTGGTGGAGGGCGATGTCGTTGCCCGCGCAATGGAAGTGGCGCACAAGATCGCCGGATACCCGCCCCTGCCCGTCGCACACATCAAGCGCATCGCCCGTGCAGCCGCCGATCCGGCGGACCCGGAGGCGCTGGCCCTGGAACGCACCCTGTTCATGGATCTGATGGTTCAGGACGAGGCCGTGGAGAGGCTGGATGCCTACAACGCGGGAACACTTGCCTTTGGAGACCGTCCAGCCTGATGAACCAGCAAGATGGGACCATTGCGTCCTCCGCCTCCCTGTATGACCGTCACCCGATCAATGCGGACCAGATCCTGCTGACGCTGAAGGAACAGGGCAGGAATCTGGATCAACTGCGTCCTGTCGACCTGCGTCCGCACGATCAGGATCACTATGGCGGCGAAGCGGCGGTATTCGATCTGGCGGCAGCAGCAGGGCTGCAGGACGGTGACCGGGTCATTGACATCTGCGCCGGCGTTGGCGGCCCGTCCCGGTTGCTGGCCGAGAAGTTCACGCATGCGCGATTCCTCGCGTTTGACCTCCATGGCGGACGCTGCCACGGGGCGCAGAGACTGAATGCCGTGGTCGGCATGGATCGGCAGATCGATGCGATCCAGGGCGACGCACAGGCCATGCCCTTCGCTGACAACAGTCTCGACATTGCCTTGAGTCAGGAAGCCTTCCTTCACATTCCCGACAAGCAGGCAGTGCTCAATGAGGCGGCCCGCATTCTCAAGCCCGGCGGGCGCCTCGGTTTCACCGATCTGATTGCCGGTCCGGCGCTGGATGAGACAGACCGTGCTGCGCTGGAGGCGGGCATCGAAATGCGCACACTGCAGACCGTTCCTGACTACAAGGCCAAGTTCCGGGCGGCTGGCCTGTCACTGGTCAGTCACGACGATCTCAGCCCGCAATGGGTGACGATCCTGACCGAACGGCTGGAGTGGTATCGTGCGATGAACAGGGGCACCCGGCAGACCCTGGGTGACGGCGTTCATGAACGCTACATGGACGACTACGAGACCTTCGTCGGTCTTGTGCAGGCCGGACGGCTGGGCGGCGGTCGTTTCGTGCTGCGGAAAGGCTGATCAGGCCACGGCTTCCGGCCGTTTCAGCACCATCTGAACCGTGTCCCAAGTGCAGCAGACCTCACCGCGCTGATTCTCGACACTGCATTCGATCTCGACCAGTCCCAGTTCGGGGCGACTGCGGCTCTCCCGCTTCGAAAGCACCGTGACACGGGCATAGAGCGTGTCCCCGGGCCGCGTCGGATTGGGCCAGCGCAGGTTGTTGAGTCCCGACGACCCCATCGACGCACGCCCGAAGAAACCGCTCTGTATCAGCATCCGAAAGGATGCGGCGCCGACCTGCCAGCCACTGGCGATAAGTCCGCCGTGAATTGACTGCTTCGCGAATTCGACATCGGTATGAAACGCCTGCGGATCGTAGCGGAAGGCGAAGTCGATGATGTCACTCTCCGTCAGGCTCACACCGGGCGCATTGACCACTTCACCAACCGTGTAGTCCTCGTAGTGGCGCGCCCGATCGTCCGGTCCCTCTACGGTCGGGGGCCTGCTCATTCCAGCCCCCTGAAGAAGGAGCGGATATCGCGGGTCAGTTCCTCCGGCTTCTCCCAGGCCGCAAAGTGCCCGCCGTCGGACTCCACCGTCAGGTTCCGTACATTGTAGGCACGCTGCAGCCAGCTCTCGGGCGGCGCGGGGACGAGATCATAGGGGAACAGGCAGAACCCGGTCGGCACCTCGATCCTGTCGGCGGAACCGTCTGCCCGCGCCTCCAGTTCCATGCCGCCTTCGTGGGTCACGGCGGTGTAGATCCAGCTTGCGGAGTTGTGGGCGTTGTTGACCCAGTAGATCATGATGTTGGTCAGCAGTTCGTCCATGTCGAACAGGCTGAGATTTCCCGGCCCCTCCTTCACCCGATACTGGAACTTCTCGGTGATCCAGCCGGCCAGACCAGCGGGGGAATCGGAGAGACCGTAGTTCAGGGTCTGCGGCTTCGTGCCCTGGATCTGGAAATAGCCCATGGCCCGGGCCGTCCGGGCGCGGAACCTGCCGATCCATTCCTTCTCGTCGGCGCTGACCGCTGGCGTACCCTTCCCCAGATAGGGCTTCAGCGGCACCATGTTGAGGTGAATGCCGATCAGCCTCTCGGGATGCCGGTGGGCAAGCCAGGAGGTGATGATGGACCCCCAGTCGCCCCCCTGAGCGGCAAAGGTCTCGAGCCCGAAGACCTCCGTCATGAAGCGTGCCCACAGGTCCGCGATCTTCTTCGGATGCATCGGGGCAGCCGGGGCGCTGGACCAGCCATAGCCGGGCAGCGACGGACAGATCACGGTGAAGGCGTCCGCCACATCGCCGCCGAACCGTTCGGGGTGCGCCAGTGGCTCGATGATCTTGTGGAACTCGAACACCGAACCCGGCCATCCATGCGTGATCAGAAGTGGCGTCGGATTGGGTCCGGAACCCTCCTCGCAGATGAAATGAATATTGAAACCATCGACTTCGGCGACATAGTTGGGAAATCCGTTCAGCAAGGCTTCCCATTTGCGCCAGTCGTAGCCGGTCTGCCAGTGCTGCACCATCTGCCGCATGTAGGCCAGGTCGGCACCATAGTGCCAGCCGCCCCCCTCCACCTCGTTCGGGAACCGGGTGCGCGCCAGCCGTGCCTTCAGGTCCTCCAGCACCTCATCGCCGACGGCAATGGTGAAGGGACGCGCGTTGATCTGCATGCTCATGCCCTGCCCGCCTGCATGGACAGCATGGCCGGGTCGATGCCGATACGGCGCACCGCAGCCTCCCATTTCGCATCCAGCGCGACCCCGAAGATGATGTCGCTGTCCGCCGCGCAGTGCAGCCAGTCGTTGCGCTGGATCTCCTGTTCCAACTGCCCCGGCGCCCACCCGGCATAGCCCAGCGCCAGGATCGCGTCGCCCGGCCCCGCGCCGGAAGCCATGGCACGCAGGATGTCGACCGTTGCCGTCATCGACACCCCGTCCGCCATCGGTATCGTTGCTTCGCGCTGATAGTCGTCGGAGTGGAGCACGAAGCCTCGCCCGGTCTCCACCGGTCCACCGAAATGCATGGTGATGGGCGGGGAATTCTCCGCCTCGATATCAAGCTGCTTTGCCAGATCGGCAAACTGCAGGTTCGGCAATTGCTTGTTGATCATCAGGCCCATCGCACCGGCAGCCGCCGTATGGCTGCACATGAAGATGACGCTGCGCTGAAAGCGCTCATCCTGCATCGATGGCATGGCGATCAGCAATTGCGCCTGCAGGCTGTCGCCATCCCCGGTCTCGTCTGTGTCCTGTTCCATCCGTCAAGTTTGGGCGGACGGGCTGTGCGTTTCAAGCACGCTTCTGTCCGCGGGGGATCAAAGGGCCGTTCGTCGCCCTGCGGCAGATCAGTGACAATCCGGTGGCAATCGGTGCCCGGGCCTTTCAGTGTGCCGCTCCGGTAGCCAAGTAGCTGGTGAACTTGGGAAAGGAACAAGAAGAATGCTGAAGACCCTTGCAATGCTGACGACACTTGGCCTGCTGCTGACGGCCTGCCAGACCACGATCGAGAGCGACACGCCGAAGACGACCGTCGAGACCGATGGTGTGAAGGTCACGATCGGGGACGACGACCACCAGAAGTCCGGTGACGGAACCTTCTGCCCGCCGGGTCAGGCGAAGAAGGGCCGGTGCTAGACCAGACCAGCTCACGCCTGATCGGCAGCCGCCTCCAGAATGGCGTCGACGTCCGCTTCATCGGTCATGAATGACGTCACGAACCTGACGCCGCCGGCCCCTGCCGCGGACCAGTCATGAAAAAGGAAGCCCCGCGCCCTGAGCGTGTCGGCCACACCGGCAGGCAGATCGACGAAGACCTCGTTGATCTGCACGGGTGCGGCCAGCCGAAAGCCCTGCATCGCGGCCAGACCGTTGCCCAGCTTCCGCGCCAGCCGGTTGGCGTGATGCGCGTTGTCCAGCCAGAGGTCGTTGGTCACATAGGCGGTCAACTGGGCTGAGAGGAACCGCTGCTTCGACCAGAGGTGGCCACCTCGCATGCGGCGATAGTGCAGTTCCGCCGCCGTTTCGGGATCGAACACGACGACCGCCTCCGCCGCCATGCAGCCGTTCTTGGTGGCACCGAAGGACAGGATGTCGACGCCTGCCTTCCAGGTCATCTCGGCCGGTGAAACATCCAGCGTCGCCAGCGCATTGGCGAAGCGCGCGCCGTCCATGTGAACCTTGCAGCCGTTCGCGTGCGCCAGGTCCGCCAGCGCCGTGATCTGGTCGATACTGTAGAGGGTGCCTGCCTCGGTTGCCTGCGTCAGGCTCAGCGATGCCGGTTGCTGATGGTGTTCGAAGCCGGGCACGAAGCGGTTCAGGCCGGTCTGCAAGGCCTCCAGGCTGATACGCCCCTCCTCCCCCGGCAGGGGAAACAGCTTCGCACCGCCGGTGTAGAACTCGGGGGCGCCGCACTCGTCCTCATAGACGTGGGCATGCGAGTGGCAGAACACCACGCCGGTCGGTGGGGTCAGCAGGCTGAGGGACAGGCTGTTCGCCGCCGTACCCGTGGCGACGGGAAAGACCGCGACCTCCCGCTCGAACAGGGTGCTGAAGGTCCGCGTCAGTTCCTCGGTCCATGGATCATTGCCGTAGGCGGGTGCGAAACCCTGGTTCGCCGCCGCCATGGCGGCCAGCACCGCCGGATGAACAGCCGCCCAGTTGTCGGATCCGAAATTCATGACTGTCCTGCTCCCTCGACGACGTCCACCATCACACGTTTCATGGTCACTGATCCGGCATCCTGCTGCCAGGCCGCCAGCCCCTGGGTACCGCCCCAGCGCATGCCGACCACGACCCAGATCAATTCCGGCTCATCAGCCGCGCGCCGGGTATCCGTCTCCGACGGGACCGGATCACCGTAGGGGTGGGAATGATAGTGCCCCAGAACGGCATCGCCGCGTTCCCGCGCGGCGCGCTGTGTCCGCAGCCGCAGACCCGGATCGATCTCGAACGTCCGCTCTCTCGCCTCCGCCAGATTGGGACTGGGCACAACCTCCGTCACCAGCCAGCCGTCGCCGGTTTCGCGCCCGACGATCAGCCCGCAGCCTTCCTCCGGAAAGCAGTCATGCAGGTGGGCGATGATCCTGCCCCCGCAGGTGATCGGCAGAATCAGGGACCGGTCCGTCACCGCGCTGACACCTCGCCGATCCTGCGACCGGTGCGTACATCGATCAGATGGATCCGCACCGTACCATCGGCACCGCGGGTAACGACGCGCAGGACACCGTTCTCGACCGCGCTCTCGATGATCTCGGCCTCGGCGCCGGGCAGCAGCACGCTGGTCCAGGTCTCGCCGTCGGGCGCAAGGGAGATGGTTTCCGGCGCGGGCGAGGAAGCGACCGACGGAACGGATGGTTCCTCGACAACCACGCTGTCGCCCATACGGTTGATCGCGGTTACGATGATGATCCCGGTCATCGCCAGAATCGCGATTCCCAGAACGATGACGACAATCTTGAGCACCCTGAAATTCGGCTGATCCGGCTCTGACATGCTGCAACCCGATAAAGAGACAATCACCGTGACCGACGGCGCGGCGGGCGACCGGATCGACCGCCTGCTGGCGGCAACCCTGCCCGACATGTCGCGGAGCCGCCTGAAAGCCCTGATCGAACAGGGCCGCGTCACGGCGGATGGCCGGACGATAGTGGACGCGTCCTACCGGGTCAAACCGGGCGAGACGCTGACCGTCGCACCGGACGCGCCCGTCGATCCGGTGCCGCAGGGACAAGCCATTCCACTGCATGTCCTGCATGAGGACGCGCATCTGATCGTGCTCGACAAGCCCGCCGGCATGGTGGTGCATCCGGCGGCGGGAAATGCGGACGGCACGCTGGTCAACGCTCTGATCGGCCATTGCGGCGACAGCCTGTCAGGCATCGGTGGCGTGCGGCGTCCCGGCATCGTGCATCGACTGGACAAGGATACATCCGGCGTGATGGTTGCGGCCAAGACCGACATAGCGCATCGCGGACTGGCAGCCCTGTTCGAGGCGCATGACATCGACCGGGCCTATCTGGCAGTCGTCCGGGGAAGACCCGCGACAAGCCGCGGCACCATCGAAGCCCGCATGGGACGTGACGTCCGCGACCGCAAGCGGATGAAGGTGCTGGAGCACGGCGGTCGCCATGCGGTCACCCACTACCGGCTGGTGGAGTCATTCGGGGAGGCTGCATCGCTGCTCCGCTGCACGCTGGAGACCGGCCGCACGCACCAGATACGGGTCCACCTGAGCCATCTGGGGCATCCGGTGATCGGCGATCCGACCTACGGGCGCATGCGGCGCAAGCGGCTGGCTCAGATGTCGGATGTGGCGGCGGAGGCCGTGGCCGGGTTTCCCCGGCAGGCCCTGCATGCGACACGGCTGGGCTTCGCACATCCCGTCACGGGCGAGGATCTGACCTTCGAAGCGCCGCCACCCGCCGACATGGAGGCGCTGATCCAGTCGCTGCGGGCAAACGTAGAACCATTGTAAACAACTTGAATTCGACCGATCCGGTGACCATATGAACATGGTGGCCTGCAATGACTTTCCCCGCCTTACGGGGGTCAAATTCCGGCCACAATCGGTTGACTGAATGACGTTGTTGCAGTCCGGCTCCACCATTTGCTGGAAGTCCGGGCTTCAGTCGACTCGTTTGCGAGAGGGAGAGAGTACGATGGCTGGACGTTCAGTGATGCCGGCAATCAGTCCGGAGGGAAGCCTCAGCCAGTATCTGGACCAGATCCGCAAGTTCCCGATGCTGGAACCCGAGGAAGAGTACATGCTCGCCAAGCGCTGGACAGAGCATGAGGACATGAATGCCGCCCACAAGATGGTGACCTCGCATCTGCGCCTGGTGGCGAAGATCGCGATGGGCTATCGCGGCTATGGTCTGCCCGTGCAGGAGCTGATTTCCGAAGGCAACGTGGGCATGATGCAGGCGGTGAAGCGCTTCGATCCCGAACGCGGCTTCCGCCTTGCCACCTATGCCATGTGGTGGATTCGCGCCTCGATCCAGGAATACATCCTGCGGTCCTGGTCGCTGGTGAAGATGGGTACGACGGCAGCGCAGAAGAAACTGTTCTTCAACCTGCGCAAGCTGAAGGGCCAGTTGCAGGCCATCGAGGATGGTGACCTGCACCCCGACATGGTGACCAAGATCGCGACCCGACTGCAGGTGTCGGAGAAGGAAGTGGTGGACATGAACCGCCGCCTGGCCGCCCCGGACCATTCGCTGAATGCGCCGCTGCGCATCGACGGTGACGAGGAATGGGTGGATTGGCTGACCGACGAATCCGAGGACCAGGAGACGACCCTGGGCAATTCGGAGGAGCTGGACCAGCGCCGCGCCATGCTGGAAGGGGCCATGAAGACCCTGAACGAACGGGAGCGGCACATCCTGACGGAGCGCCGTCTGAAGGACAATCCGCTGACGCTGGAGGATCTGAGCCAGGAATATGGTGTCAGCCGCGAACGCGTCCGCCAGATCGAGGTGCGCGCGTTCGAGAAGCTGCAGAAGGCCATGAAGAATGCGGCCCTGCAGCAGCGCATGAATGCGGATCGGGAGCTGGAGCACTTCGGCGCCTGACCGACCGACGCCGACATTCGAAACCGGAGACTGACAGGGCCTCAGCCGCGCAGGGTTGAGGCCCTTTTCAATGCGGCATCGGTTTCGCGATCCAGTTCGGCCATGAGCTGTGCGGTGCCAAGACGCCGCGACATGCGGGTGCCCTGCCCTGCCCAGAGGGAGAGAAAGGCGGGATCACCCGCCTTGGCCGCGGCGGTCCGCATGGGGCGCGTCAGCTGATTCTGCAGCGGGAACGGCAGTATCGCCCCCTCCCCCCCTGCGTCCACGGTCTGCATGAAGCGGTTGGCGATGCCGCGCGCCGGGCGACCGGAGAAGGCGCGGGTGATCCGTGTATCATTGTCACCTGCGTCAAGGATGGCCTGCTTCTGCACCTCCGGCACGCCGCCTTCGGCTGTGGTCAGGAAGGCCGTACCCATCTGCACCGCCTGTGCCCCCAGCATCAGCGCCGCCGCGATGCCGCGCCCGTCCATGATGCCGCCGGAGGCAATGACGGGAACCCGCACGGCATCGACGATCTGCGGCACCAGCGCCATGGTGCCGACCATCGCGCCCGGCCCGTCGGTGTCGAAGCTGCCGCGATGGCCACCGGCCTCACCGCCCTGCGCGGTGATGGCGTCGACCCCGGATACCTCCAGCGCCACCGCCTCGGCCACGGTTGTCGCGGTGCCGATGATGAACATGTCCCGGGCCTTCAGCGCCTGCATCGCCGCTTCCGGCAAGGTCCCGAAAGTGAAGCTGAACAGGCGGGCGCCACTCTCCAGCGCCGCAGGCAACAGACGTTCGAAGGGATCGGCTCCGACCGGAGGGACGGTGGGGGCATCCAGCCCCAGTTCGGCAAAGAACGGCGCTGCACTGGACAGGGCAAGCTGTCCATCGACCTCCGGGGCCGGGCGCTGTGGCGCGAACAGGTTGATGCCGAACGCACCGTTCGTGCGCTCCCGCACCGCGTCGGACGCGGTCCCGATGGCCTCCGGCGTCATGTAGGCCGCGCCGATGAAACCCATACCGCCTGCATTGGATACTGCCGCCGTCATCGCAGGCGTATCACCACCGCCGCCCAGCGGGGCCTGCATCACCGGACTGGTCATGCCCAGTCGCTGCATAAGATCGGTCCGGACCATGTTTCCCACCTCCCTCAAGACACCTACCGGCCAATCTAGTGCGCTGACCGGCAGGGAGGAACATTGACACCCCGCCGGGCGGCCCACAAACATGGCCGCATCATGCGCGCGCTCGGTTTCATCCTCGTTTCCGTCCTGCTGGCAGCGGCCATCCCCGCCGCCGCCGGACAGCGCATCACCGTATTCGCCGCGGCGAGCCTGAGCGACGTGATGCAGCGCATCGGCACGGCATTCGAGGCAGAGCACGACAGCACGGTCCGCTTCTCCTTCGCCGCATCATCGACACTTGCCCGGCAGATCGAGGCCGGAGCGCCCGCTGACATCTATGCGTCCGCCAATACCGCCTGGATGGGCTATCTGCGGGACCGGGACCTGATCATTGCCGACAGCTTGGCCGTTCCGGTGCGCAACAGTCTGGCGCTGGTCGGCAACCGACAGCGGTTCGGTCGCTCAAAGACGCTGGAACAGGCGCTCGGCGCGCTGCATCCGGGGGAGCGGCTGGTGATCGGCGATCCGGCACATGTCCCGGCCGGGATCTACGCCCGCCAGGCCCTGGCCGCGATGGACCTGTGGGACGGTCAGCAACAGCGGCTGGCCTTCGCGTCCGATGTCCGCGCGGCGCTTGCGCTGGTTGCGAGGGGGGAGGCGCCGCTGGGTCTGACCTATCTGACCGACGTGCAGGTGGGGGGGCCGGAGGTGATCCTGCTGCAGGTCCTGCCGCCGGATCTGCATGACCGCATCGAATATCCCTTCGGCATCGTCAGCGGACACGACAATGCGGACACCCGTGCCTTCATGGCATTCCTGTGGAGTGACGCCGCTCGGCAGGCGTTCCTGAACGCCGGGTTCAGTCCGGCAACGCCCAATGACTGACGCGGAGATCGAGGCCCTGCTGCTCAGTCTGCGCATTGCTCTCGTCGCGGTGGCGGGTGCCCTGCCCTTTGCGGTGGCCGTCGCATGGTTGCTGGCGCGGACCCGGTTTCCGGGACGGGTGCTGCTTGACGGTCTCGTTCACCTGCCGCTGGTCCTGCCGCCCGTTGTCATGGGCTATCTGCTGCTGGTCAGCCTTGGCACCAATGCGCCGGTCGGCGGCTGGCTGCTGGAGACCTTCGGGATACGCCTTGTCTTCTCGTGGACCGGTGCGGCGCTGGCGGCAGCGATCATCAGCTTTCCGTTTCAGGTCCGGGCGATCCGGCTGGCGATGGAGGCGATAGACCCAGGCCTCGATGCCGCCGCACGCACGCTTGGCGCGGGACCGCTCGACCGCTTCTTCTCCATCACCCTGCCGCTGGCCCTGCCGGGGATCATCGCTGGCGCGATCACCGCCTTCGCCGCCAGCCTGGGGGAGTTCGGTGCCATCATCACCTTCGTCTCCAACATTCCCGGTGAGACCCGCACCCTGCCCCTGGCCATCTATACCGCCATCCAGTCCCCCGGCGGGGAAGCGGCCGCCGCCCGGCTTGCCGGCCTCGCCATCGCCCTGGCGCTCGCCGGACTGATCCTGTCCGAAGCCGCAGCACGCCGGGTGCGGAGCCTTTCCGGCTCATGAGCCTGGATATCGCCATACGCCACGACCTCGGCGACTTCCGTGTCAATGCCAGCTTCGGCGTGGACGAACCCGGCATCACGGCGCTGTTCGGCCCCTCCGGCGCGGGCAAGTCCACCATCATAGCCGCCATGGCGGGGCTGATCACACCTGACAGCGGTCACGTCCGGATCGACGGAGAAACCCTTTTCGATTCCTCTGACGGCACCAGTATCCCGGCGGAACGGCGGCAGATCGGTTACGTGTTTCAGGAAAGCCGCCTGTTCCCCCACATGGATGTGCGCCGCAACCTGACCTTCGGCGCCCGCCGGGCCGGCGGACGGAGTGCCGCCATCGGCTTCGATCCGCTCGTGGAACTGCTCGGCATCGGGCATCTGCTGCAGCGCAAGCCGGTGAACCTGTCAGGCGGTGAGCGTCAGCGCGTGGCGCTCGGCCGTGCGGTCCTCGCCGCACCGCGCCTGCTGCTGCTGGACGAACCCCTGGCCGCCCTGGATCAGGCCCGGCGGCAGGAAATCATGAGCATGCTGGAACAGCTTCGCGACGTGGCCCGTATCCCCATGGTCTACGTCAGCCACGCCCTGGATGAGGTGACCCGGCTGGCGGACCACATGGTGGTGCTGGACCACGGGACCGTTGCAGCCAGTGACACGGTCTATGCCATCACGTCCCGTATCGACCTGTTTCCCCTGACCGGGCGCTTCGAGGCCGGTTCGGTGCTGCCGGGGCAGATCCTCGAACATGACGCGAACCACCATCTCAGCGCGGTCGGGATCTCCGGTGGCCGCCTCTGGGTTCCGCGCATCGACCGGCCGGAGGGTGCGCAGGTGCGCATCCGGGTGCGGGCGCGCGACGTCATGCTGGCCACGGCCCCGCCAGCCGATATCAGCGCCAACAACATCGTCGCCGGAACGATCAGCGCGATCCGGCGCGACGACGGGGCCTATCTGGACGTTCGTGTCGCCTGTGGCTCGGACCATCTGATTGCGCGCATCACCCACCGTTCCCTCGCGCGGCTGGGCCTTTCGGAGGGACAGCCGGTGCACGCCGTGATCAAGAGCGTCACCGTGGAACGCGACGGCGGACATGGTTCGGGGCATACTCCCATGAGAAATCAGATGAGAGTTCCGCGATGACCACACGAAGCACGCTGCCCCCCCTGTCCGTACGCAATGCCCGGCCCGAGGACGCGCAGGCCATCGCCAACCTGATTGCCAAGGTCTATCCGCCAAAGCTGTCCTATCCGGCGGAGACGGTGCTGGGACCGATGACAGCCTTCCCGCAGGGCCAGTTCGTGGTGGAGGATGCGGGCCAGATCATCGGCTATGCCGCCACCTTCATCACCGATGAAGCGACCGCGATGTCGAAACATACCTGGCCCGGGATCACCAACAACGGCATGGCCAGCAACCACAATCCGGACGGCGACTGGCTCTATGGCATGGAAGTCTGCGTCGACCCGGATCAGCGCGGCCAGCGGATCGGACAGCGCCTCTATGTGGCGCGGAAGCGGCTCGCCACCCGCCTGAAGCTGAAGGGCATCATCTTCGGTGGTCGCATGCCTGCCTATACACGGCACCAGAAGCGGTTTCCGACGCCGGAAGCCTATCTGGAGGCGGCGGTGGCGCGGAAGGTGCGCGATCCGGTCATCAGTTTCCAGCGCCGCAACGGCTTCCTGCCACTCGGTGTACTGCGCAACTACATGCCCGGCGACACGGAGTCGGCCGATCTGGCCGCGCACATGATGTGGCGCAACCCGAAGCACCCCGACACACCGCCGTCCTTTGTCGAACCGACAGGCAGCACTATCTGATCCGACGACACTTCTCCGGGGAGGCCCAACCATGGCCGAGATCGAATATTTCTACGCCGCCTATTCCGCCTTTGCCTATCTGGGATCGCGCCGGTTCCAGCAGATCGCGAAGGCGGCAGGCCGCACCATCGCGCACCGGCCCATTGATCTGCGCCGGGTCGTGGCGGAGGTCAGCAAGTCGCCCTTCGGCAACCGTTCCGACGGGCACAAGGCCTATTTCTTCGGACGCGAGATCCAGCGCTGGAGCGAGGAACGAAACGCCCCGGTGATCGGCCACACGCCGACCCATCACGGCAATGACATCACCCTGTCCAACTGTTTCCTGATCGCGGGGATGGAGGCGGGCCTGAACATCGACGAACTCTCCCACCGTCTGCTGGAGTCCCATTGGGCGGAGGACACGGACCTGGATGACGCGCCGACGCTGGCCCGTCTGGCGCGGGAAGTGGGCGTGGACCCGGACCCCCTGCTCGCCAACGCCCTGACGCCGGAGATCCAGGACATCTACCAGCGCTGGACCCAGGAAGCCATCGACCGCTCCGTCTTCGGCTCCCCCACCTACTTCGTCGATGGCGACATGTTCTACGGGCAGGACCGGCTGGAGATGGTCGAACGCGCCCTGAAGCAGCCTTACAGGAAATAGGATCTTGCGTTAGTATCCCCGTATCGCGCGCCGGAAGGACAGAAACATGAACAGCAGCCTGACAGAGGCTCTGGCCGTCATCGAGCAACTGCCTGCGGATCGGCAGCAGGCGCTCGGCGAAGCGTTTCTCGAAACCGCCACCCGCGCCCTGATCGAACAGAAGATCGCTGAAGGCGAAGCGTCTGTCGAAGCCGAAGGCACCGCCCCGGCAGAAGACGTTTTTCGCCGCCTGACAGCACGATATGGCGGCTGAAGTCGTCATTCCGCCTCACGTGGAAGCGGAACTTGCCCGGATTGGCGACCATGTAGCGCTGGATGACCGTCAGGCCGCCTTGCGCCTGATGACCCGACTTCAGGAGAAATGCCTGTCGCTCGCCGAGTTCCCGTTCATGGGCCAAAGGTTCGGTGACAGCTACCGCGTGATCGTGTCGGGACGCTATCTTGTCTTCTATCGCGTCGATGAGGCTGGTGAGCGTGTGGTCATTGTGGCAATCCTGCATGGCGCACGTCACTACGATCTTGAGGTCCTGATGCGCCGCGATCGTCCTGGACAGGACTGATTTTTCGAACGGGGAGAGACACCATGGCCCGAATTGCCATTGCCGGTTTCATGCATGAGACAAATACCTTTGCGCCGGTGCTGACGACCTATGAGCATTTCGAGCAGGCCGAGGGCTTTCCGGGGCTGACGCGGGGCGCGGACATGCTGAGCGTGTTTCCGCCCGCCAACATCGCGACCGGCGGCTTCATCAAGCAGGCGCAGGCGCTGGGCCATGACATCGCGCCGGTGCTCTGGTGTGCCGCCGTCCCCGCCGGGTATGTCACCGAAGACGCCTATGAGCGCATCACCACCATGATCGTCGATGGTCTGGTGGCGGAGGTTGAGAAGGGTGCGGTCGCGATCTACCTGGACCTGCATGGTGCCATGGTCGCGCAGCACCAGCAGGACGGCGAGGGCGAGTTGCTGCGCCGCTTGCGGGAGCGCATCGGCGACGAGATGCCTGTCGTCGTCAGTCTGGATCTGCATGTGAACATCACGGAGGCGATGGTTGGCCATGCGGACGCGCTGATCGGATACCGTACCTATCCGCATATCGACATGGCGGAGACGGGCAAGCGGTCCGCCGACCACATGCACATGATCCTGGCGGAGGCCCGCCCGCAGCAGGCCAAGGCGTTCCGGAAGCTGGACTTCCTGGGGCCGCTGACCGGTCAGTGCACGATGGTCGATCCGTCGAAGTCGCTCTACGACCTGGTGGCCGCCATGCAGGACGGCCCGGTCTCGACCATCAGCTACACACCCGGTTTCCACCCCGCTGACATCCTGGAATGCGGCCCGGCGGTGGTGGCCTATGCCGACGATCAGGCGGCGGCGGACGCTGCCGCCGACCGGCTGCGCGACTGGGTGCTGGAGCATGAGGGCGAGTTCGCGGTGCCGATGCTGAGCCCGGCCGAGGCGGTCTCAAAGGCGCGCGGCATGCACAACAGCGCGTCACGGACCATCGTGCTGGCCGACATTCAGGACAATTCCGGTGCCGGTGGCACTTCCGACACCACCGGCCTGCTGCGCGCCCTGGTGGAGGGCAATGCGGAAGGTGCGGTGCTGGGTCACCTGACCGACCCGGCGGCGGCGAAGGCGGCCCATGCCGCCGGCCTCGGCGCGGAGATCGAGCTGTCGCTCGGCGGCAAGCTGTTCGAAGGCGGCGACCCGCCGTTCACGGCGACGTTCCGTGTCGCCGCCCTGTCGGATGGTCAGTTCCTCTGCACCGGCCCCTTCTATGGCGGCAACAATGCGAAACTGGGCAAGACGGCCGTGCTGGAGATCGGCGGGGTCCGGGTGGTCGTCTGCGAGGGCCGGATGCAGGCGGCGGACAAGGAGATGTTCCGCCACATCGGCATCGAACCGGATCAGGTGCCGATCCTGTGCCTGAAGTCATCCGTGCATTTCCGGGGCGACTTCACCGACATCGCCGAGGATATTCTGGTGGTGGAAGCCCCCGGCGCCTTCATCGACCGACCGGCGAAGAACGCCTACCGCAATCTCCGCCCCGGCGTCCGCCTCGGCCCTCTGGGTCCGGTACATCAGCCGGAACAGGCGTCCTAACGCTCCCGGAAGGCTTCGTGCTGCAGTTTCAGGACGGGTTGCAGCAGGAAGCTGGCGACGGAGCGTGATCCGGTGTGGACGTCGATGGTGGCCAGCATGCCGGGGCCGATGGGAAACTGCTCCGGCGAATTCCCAAGGTAGGCCCGGTCGGTCTGCACGACGACCTTGAAGTAGGGTCGGCCCTGCTCATCCAGGCTGCTGTCCGGCGCGATGCGGACGACCTTGCCGTCGAGACTGCCGTAGCGGATGAAGTCATAGGACGAGATCTTCACCGTCGCGCGCTGACCGACCGTGACAAAGCCGCGATCCGTGGGGCTGAGTTCGGCCTCCACCACCAGCGGGCCGCCCACCGGCACGATTTCCAGGATCGGCTGGCCCGACTGGATGACCGCGCCCACGGTCGAGACCTTCAGGTCCGCGACCACCCCGTCGATGGGGCTGCGGATCGTCGTCCGGCTCTCCTGCTCGTCGGCACCGGACAGGCGTTCGGCCACCGTGGCGATCTGGACCTCGACCTCCGCCAGTTCGGCCTGCGCCTCGCGCCGGTAGCTGCGTGCGGCCTCTTCCTTGCGCTCCGCAGCTTCGCGCTGTTCCGATGCGGCACGGCTCATGGCCGCTTCCAGGCTGCCGATCTCTCCGACCAGCCGGGCCACGTCGGCCTGCTTCTGGTTCACCTCCAGCCGCGAGGCCAGATTGTCGCGCGCCAGATCCTGCAGCGTTGCCAGCGATTCCTGGCCCAGTTCCAGTTCCCGGCTGCGGGCATCGCGGGCCGAGCGATACTCGCGAATTTCCTCGCCACGCTGGCGCAACTGCTGATCCAGCACCGCCTCGGAACTGCGCAGTTCATCCTGCCGCGCCCGGAAGGCACGCTGCTCCGCCTGCAGCACTTCCGACCGGCGCTGGCTGGGCCCATCTGGAAATGCCGGTTCCGTCCCACCGGCCTCCGCCAGCAGCCGTGCGCGCTTCAGCTCCAGACCATCCAGCCGGACCCGCAGCTCCGCTGGATTCTGGCTCGCAAGCCCCAGCTTCAGCCGGACGAGCGGCTGCCCCTTCGATACCAGCTGTCCCTCCGCCACCAGCAGGGCATCGACAATCCCGCCCTCCAGATGCTGAACGACCTTCACATCGCCCTGCGGCACCACGGTCCCGGGCGCCACGGCGACCTCCTCCAGGTCCGCGAACAGGGACCAGACCCCCAGCAGCACGATGACCAGCGCCAGCGCGCGGGCAATCCAGGCAACGGACCCCGGGCGATGACGCACGATCAGCTGGTCGAGCGCGCTCATGCCCGGCCCCCTGCCCCGGCGGTCAGCCGGGCGCGCATGTCGGCTGCCGGACCGGCGGCGGTGATCCGCCCGCCCTCCATCAGCACGATGTTCTGACAGGCCTCCAGCAGGGCCGGGCTGTGGGTCACCGCGATCACCGTCCGGTCCTCCCCCAGGGCCTGAAGGTTGCGGGCCAGCCGCGCGGTGGCCTGACCATCCAGATTGCCCGTCGGTTCATCCAGCAGCAGCACAGGCGGATTGCCGAGCAGGGCGCGGGCAATGGCGATGCGCTGGCGGATACCGCCGGGCAGTTCCATGCCGCCCTCCCCCACCCGTGCGCCATAGCCGTCGGGCAGGGCCGACACCGCCTCATGCACGCCTGCCAGATGGGCGACATCGATGATCATCTCGTCGCTGGCCTCCGGCTGAGCGACGGCAATGTTCTCCCGGATCGTGCCGGCGAAGAGGAACGTGTGCTGCGGCACGTAACCGATGGCGCGGGCCAGATCCTCCCGCCCGTACTGGCTGATGTCGGCGTCATCCAGCAGGATGCGACCGGCGTCGGGGCGATAGAGCCCCTGCATCAGTTTCAGCAGGGTGGTCTTGCCCGATCCGTTGGCCCCCACCAGACCATGCAGGCCGGTGGAAATCTTCAGTCGCGCCTCCCGGATCGCGGGCGGACGTCCCGCCTGGTAGCCGAAGGTCACATTATCCAGCCAGAGGGTGCCCTGGACCCGTGCGGCACTGACCGCGCCACGGGCCGGTTCCTCGGCGGTGGCAATCACGTCGCCCAGCCGCGCCAGCGCCTGTCGGGTGGCGGCATAGGTGCGCCAGTTGCTGACCAGTTGCTGAAACGGCTGCACGATGCGCCCGCCAAGCATGTTGGCGGCAACCAGTGCGCCGATCGAAAGATCCTGGTTCAGGATCGCGATCGCACCGACCGTGGTGGTCGCGACGGTGGTCAGCACCATCAGCGAAAGGCCGAGGTGGATGAAGAAATCGGAGCTTGCGCCGCGCCGCAGCCCCTCCTCCACCGCACCGGCATGGCGCTGCTCCCAGCCGGCGCGCATCGGTCCCTGCAGCGCCAGTGCCTTGATCGTGGTGCGGCCGCCGATCAGTTCGGCAATCATGCTGTCACGGTCGAAGACAGCGCGGCGTTCCGCGTCATTGGCCGCGCGAACTACCCGGCCCGAATACCAGGCAAGGGCAATGAAGATCGGGAAGACGGCCAGAAAGACCCAGGCTACAGGGGCCGCAACGACGAAGATCACCACCGCGAAGAGGATGGCGAAGGGCAGATCCGCCACAAGCACCGCCGACAGGCCCGAGAAGGTGTTGCGCACCGTCTCCGCATCCCGGAACAGCGCCTGCCACCAGGCGGTGGGCCGCCCCTCCAGCATCGCCAGCGGCGCACCGGTGATGCGCCCATAGAGCGACCGGGCCAGGGAAACATCGATCTCCACCGCCGCCGCGCGCAGCAAGCGCCCACGTCCCTGCCGCAGGAAGAAATCGAAGGTGAGTGCGATCAGAACACCAACCACCAGTCCCTGAAGCGTCGAAAGGCCACCGTGAAACACGACCCGGTCATAGACCTGCAGCACGAAGATCGGCACCGCGATGGCCAGGATGTTGACGATGAAGGACAGCGCCACGACTTCGCCCAGCCGCCGTCGCACCGGAGCCAGCAGGTCGGCAAGCCAGTCGTTTCCTGCGTCAGATGAACCCCTGTCCTGCAAGACTGCTCCCGCGCACAAATTATGGGAATGAGTGACTTAACCCGAAGGCGAGCTTGTTATACACCTGCTAAGATGCTTCGCATCAGGCTGATTCGACAGTCTGATGTCCCCCGTCTGCGGAAGATTCGCCGGTTTGATTCGTGGTCTGATCATAGCTTCCGTCCTGTTCCCGCTTGCGGGGGCCGCCTCGGCGGCACCGCTGGTCGAAGAACTGCGCGGACTGATGGGCGCGCACCCGGACGTACGCGCGGCGGAACGACGGCTCGACCAGGCCCGCGATGCGGTGCGGGAAGCCCGTGCCCCACTGTTTCCGCAACTGCGGCTGACCGGCGAATACGGCTATGAGAATGTCGACAGCCCGGTGCGACGCAATGCCGGTGGCGACGCGGTCGTGCAGACCCGCGAGATCGGTCGGTTCGAGGTCACGCAGAAACTGTTCGACGGTTTCGAGACCGACGGCCAGCTGAAGGCTGCGATCAATCGGGAATTCCAGGCGGGCTTTGGCCTGGAACGGGCGGAGCAGCAGCTGATGCTGCGCGCCACCACCGCCTATCTTGCCGTGCTGCGCCAGACGGAACTGGTGGACATCGCGCTCCAGACCGAAGGCACCATCCGCCGCCAGCTCGCGCTGGAGGATGAGCGGGTGCGGCGCGGTTCGGGCCTCTCGGTCGATGTGCTGCAATCGAAGTCCCGGCTTCAGGGCGCGAAGGAACAGCGCGTCCGGCTGGAGGGGCAGTTGCGTGACGCCATCGCCGAATATGTCGCCGTGTTCCATCACGCGCCGGAAATCGGCTCGATGGAACCGCCACTGGCACCGGACGTGCTGCTGCCGCTGGACCTCGACCTGGCCATCGACCGCGCGTTCCAGGTCAATCCGGCGATGAAACAGAGCGCCGAACGCATCGGTGAAGCCCGCCAGCAGCACAAGTCCGCCATGGCCGACTTCATGCCCGACGTGAACCTGGTCGCGGAGGGCGGACTGGAGAACGACGCGGAGGGCATCACCGGCAACCGCCGCGAGCTGTTCGTGGGGGTCCGCGCCGACTGGAACATCTTCAACGGCTTCGCCACCGTGGCCGCCAGCAGCCGCACCAAGCAGCGCATCGCGGAGACCATGGAGAACCATGCCTCGCTCAGCCGGGAGGTCGCGAAACGGGTGGAGGTTGCCTGGCAGACGCTCGTCACCCTGCGCGAACGTCAGGCACTGGCAGAGAATGCGGCGGCCATTGCCTCCGAACTCTTCGTCGCCCGCACACGCCTGCGTGGCGCAGGCCGCGACTCGGTCGTCAACGTGCTGGATGCGGAGCGTGAAGTGAACGCCGCCCGGTCCCGCGCCGCCGCCGCGCGCTACGACTCCCTCATCCAGACCTTCCGCCTGCTGTTCGAAGTCGGCGACCTGAATCTGGAGGCCTATACGTTCTAGGTCGTGCCACTGCCTGATTGCGGTGCCAGCCCGGTTCCATCATCCTGCGAAATGAACCACGCATTCCGCCGATTGCTGCGGTGATGGACAAGGGGAACACGGAAATGGTCGAGAACCCGCACGATACCGAACTGTCACTGCTGGACGAGGTGCGCCTGCAGGCCAGGGTCCTGCTGCCCGTGGTCCGGGCCATCCGCGAACGGCTGGGTCGGGCGGAAGGGGACCGGCTGATCGAGGATGCGCTCCGCGAATGGTCACGCGATCTGCACAGGCGCGTGGGGGCGGAGAAGGGCGGCGATGCCCGCGCCCAATGGGACGGCATCTGGGCCGACATGCGGCCCCGCATCGGCGACGCCATCCACCGCGAGATGCTCACCGACACGGACACCGTGCGCGAATACAACGTGACCCGCTGCGCCTATGCCGAATTCTTCAAGGCACTGGGGGAGCCGGAACTGGGCCGCTTCCTGCTTTGCGACATCGACTTCGACATTGCGGAGGTCGGCGCACCGGACGTGGAATTCAAGCGCACGCAGACCATCATGTCGGGCGCGGCATACTGCGACTTCCGCTATCGGTTCAGCACAGCGGATTCGGGGGAGCCGGGCTAGGTCGCGTCGGCCGCGCTCTCCTGCGATCCCCGGAACCCCTGGGCCACCAGATAGCTCTCCGCCGAGTCCTTGCGGCTGGCGTCGGGCTTGGCAAAGCGGACCTGCTTGAAGTCGCGTTTCACCTGCAGCAGGAAATCATTCTCTCCGCCGCCCTGCAGCAGCTTGACGACGAAGCCGCCGCCGGGTGTCAGCACCTGGCGGGCGAAGTCGTGGGCCAGTTCGGCCATGGCGACGATGCGGATGTGATCGGTGGGGCGGTGACCGGTGGCCGGGGCCGCCATGTCGCAGATCACCAGGTCGGCCTGCCCGCCGAGGGCGTTCATGACCTCGGTGTCCGCGCCCTCCTCCGTGAAGTCGAGTTGCATCATCTCGACTCCGTTCATGGGTTCCATTTCCAGGATGTCCACCGCCAGCACCGAGCCGCCGTCACCGATGCGCTTGCGCGCGATCTGCGACCAGCCGCCGGGCGCGGCCCCCAGATCGACGATGCGCTGGCCCTTCGCGAACAGGCTGAAACGCTCATCCAGCTGGATGATCTTGAAGGCGGCACGGGAGCGATAGCCTTCGGCCTTCGCAGCCTGGACATAGGGATCATTCAACTGCCGCTGCAGCCAGCGGGTGGACGAAAGCTTGCGGCCGCGCGCCGTCTTCACGCGCCTGGTGACATCGCGTCCGCCCCCCGGCGGACCTGCGGTACTCTTCGCCATCGCGTCAGTCTCCGGCGGCCATCAGGGCCGCGTCTTCGCGCATCAGGCGCAGCAGGATGCCTTCGCGCAGGCCACGGTCCGCCACCGTGATGTCCGGTACGGGCCAGAGGTCCAGAATGGCCTGCAGGATGGCGCAGCCACCGATCACCAGATCGGCCCGTCCCGGCCCGACACAGGGATGCTCCGCCCGCTCCGTCAGCGACAGACGCTGCAGGTGACCGGAAATCTCCGTCATCCGGCGGGACGGGATCGAAAGCCCGTCCACGGCGGCGCGGTCATAGCGCACCAGGTTCAGGAACACCCCGGCCAGTGTGGTGACAGTGCCGGAGGTGCCGACCAGCTTCAGCGCGTTCAGATCGAAGTCGCTGGCGACCGAGTTGGCAAACCCGGAGAAGATCTCCCGCGCCCGGGCGACCATGGCGGCATAGGTCTCGTCATCAACGATGTCACCGCCGAAATCCTCCGCGAAATTGACGACGCCGACAGGAAAGGTGGCGAATCGCGACAGGCGGTGGCTCCGCCCCTCATGCGGCTGGGCCAGCGCGAACTCCGTGCTGCCGCCGCCGATATCGAAGACCAGCGCCGGACCCTCGTGACCACTGAGCAGCGACATGCAGCCCGAAAGCGCCAGCGTCGCCTCCTCCTCCGCATCGATGACGTCGATGCGCAGCCCGGTCTCCCGGCGCACGCGATCAACAAAGCCTTCCGCATTGCCCGCGGCCCGGCAGGCGGCGGTGGCGACGCAGCGCAGGTCCCAGACACCACGACGGGCGATCTTGTCGGCACAGATCTTCAGGGCATCGATAGTGCGGTCAATCGCGGCTTCGTGCAGGTGGCCGCTGGCCGCGACCCCTTCCCCCAGCCGCACGATGCGCGAATAGGCATCGACGACACGGAAGGAATCGCCTGACGGCTGCGCGATCAGCAGACGGCAGTTGTTGGTGCCAAGATCGACAGCCGCATAACACCGCTCCCGTCGCCGATCAAAGACCCCGCCTGACACCTGTAAACTCCCGCCTGTTGGGTTCCTCCGCCGCAGAACGCGCAGCGGTGAAACATGAGATCACCCAACCGCCAACATACCAACCGGAGCGCAGGAATGTTAAGTCCATAGAACGCATGCTGCATCAGTTGACACCGTGGTTCCGGGGCCGTAAGAAGCGGCCCTGCCTGACGGCACCTGCTGGGGGATCGTCTAATGGTAGGACAGCGGACTCTGACTCCGTCAATCTAGGTTCGAATCCTAGTCCCCCAGCCAAATCTCGTTCTTCGCGGATGTGCCGCCGATGCCTGCACTTGAACGGGCGGCAATGGCCGTTGTTTCCGCCAAGAGATCAAAGGGTTGGCGGAAGGTGGCGACCACCTCCCCATCCTCCCAAGAGCAGTTCGAAAGTACGAAGTTGAGCAGGCGGCGCTTTTCGCGGGCGGGCTGGCGTTCGAACAGCGCCTGAGCATTGCGGGCAAGTTCGAGAATCCGGATGCCCTCGTCCATGTAGGACTGCTCGGCCTCCTCATGGCGGTCGATGTCGCGCTGCAAGCGGCGCTGTTCCTCTCGCCATTCGCCCGCCATCTTGTCGAAGAAATCGCCGCCGATCTTGCCGTCGAGCTTGTCGACATACATGGCGCTGATCCGCTCGCCGAGCCGCCTGTGCTCGGCCTGGAGCCGCTTGATCGCTTCCTCGTGCTCGTGGCGTTCGTCCGCATGGCTGGCGTGCAGCGCCTCGCGCACCCAGTCCAGAACCTCGTCGTCGAACCGGAGCTGGCCGAGCATGGCGGTGAACTGCTGCTCCAGAAATTCCTCGCGCACATACTTGCGGCGACAGGATGCGGGCTCGCCCCGGCATTTGTCGGCGTAGCCGGTGCAGTGATAGTAGATGTATTTCTGCTTCTTGATCTCGCCGACCACCGAGCAGCCGCAGCGCGCGCAGGCGATCAGGCCCGAGAAGGCGAAGTCGTGGGTCATGCGCCGATGCTTGCTGGCGTTCCGGCCATCCATCACGCCCTGCACCCGCTCCCATGCCTCGACCGAGACCAGCGGCTCGTGCTTGCCCTGATAGAGCTTGCCGTTCCACTCGAACCAGCCGGTGTAAAGGCGATTGCGCAGGATCGAATGCACGGTGCTGGTGGGAACCGGCGCGCCGCTCTTCTTGTAGACGAGACCAGCAGCGCGGGCCTTCTTGGCCACCTCTTTCAACGCAAACTCGCCGGTCGCGTACCACTCGAACAGCTTCGAGACGATGGGGGCGACCTCTGGATCGACGGCGATGACCTTGCGCCCGTCCGGGCCGGTGACGTTCAGGTAGCCGAGCGGCGTCTTCGTTGGCCAAATGCCCTGCTCGGCCTTCTCCTGCTGGCCCTTGCGGGCCTCCTCGGACAGGTTGTCGATGTAGTTCTTCGCCATCAGCACCTTGATGCCGTGCATGAACTTTTCCGAAGAGCGAGACTCGCGCGACAGCACCACGCCTTCCTTCGGAAAGTGGATCTCGGCGTCCAGCTCGTCGATCGTCACCCAGTCCTTGAGGTTGCGATAGAGCCGGTCGGTCTTCTCGACAAGGATCACCCGCACATCGGGATGCGCCCTCAGCCAAGTCACCATCTCGCCGAAAGCGCCTCGGCCGGTCTGCTTGGCGGTCTCCACATCCACATAGTCCTTAGCGACCGTGAAGCCCTCGGCGGCGGCGTAGTCCTTCAGCAGCTTCAGCTGGGCCGGGATCGAGTAGCCCTCCTTCTCCTGCTCCTTCGAGGAGACGCGGGCATAGATCACGGCCCGCTTGCTCGGCGGCGGGGCGGATGGTTTCGGCGTGTGGGTTCTGGCTGGCATGCCGTTTAGTGTAACCTAAACACGTTGGGGGCGCAAGCGTTTGGGGTGACGGAAGCATCTCGTCCTTCGCCCGAACGGATCAAGCCTGGAACACCCAGGATCCAGCCCTCGACCTGCGCCACAGACCGCTCGGCGGGTGGAAGATCGGGTTTGAGGAAAGCAGAAAGACTGCCGTCACGATCGGCGCGCCAAAGCCAGGCGGCGATGGAATAGGCGTCATGCTGGTCGCCGGTCCGTCCCTCGCGGGCGAAGCCGCGGCTCCACAGCGCGGGATAGACTTCGGCGATGGCGGACTTCCCTTGAGGCATGTCCCAGCCGTCGAACGGCCAGAAATGAACCCGGTCGCCGAGTTCACGGCGAATGAATCGCAGCCACGGCATCCCGGCGTGGGTAGATTTTGCCACCTGGCCCTGCACATCGAAGTGAAAGACCGATTTCGCACCGCCGGCCCTTTCCTCGGTCAAGCGCCGCCAGCGGGCATTTCCCGTGCGCGCCGCACCATTGCCGGCGGCACCGTTGCGCACGAAATCAACGTACGTGTGGTCCTCATCGGTCGGCCAATGGCGCTGGAAATCGTCCAGGAATGTCGGCCAGTCGGGCAACAGCCCGTGAACCTCGAAATAGCGCAGCGGGAAGGAAAAGCCGTGGTCGATGCCGACCAACGTGGGCACATCCTCGCCGAGCCGCTCGACCAGCCATTCCGCGATGCCCTTCCTGGTCCAGTATTTGCGCGGACTCGGCGGCGGCAGAACTTCCAAAGGATGCCCGCCGCCCTCGGCCAGATAGACGCGCAGGCCCTTCAGGCTTGCGGTTGGCGTTTCCGCGCCGGAGTAGTCGATGCCGATAGTGCGGGCGAAGGTGGGTGACATGTTCAAGTTTCACCCCCGATAAGCATGTTCGTTGTGCCAGCGCAGCGCCTCTGCATCTGGGCGGCGCAAGGCATCTTCAGGTGCGTGGATCGTTTGCCCGTGCAGTTCATAGTAATGCCGACCGTTGTCGAACTCCTCCTTGATACGGCGGCTCACCTCGAAATGCAGGTCGGGCGTCACAGTCACATAGCCCGCGTCGAACAGGCTGTGGATGTCGCGCCGAAGCAACAGCCCGTTTTGCGCCTCGTGTGCGCCGCCATCGCCATAGGGTCGGATGTGCGCAGCTTCGAGCGCCGGAAGGGTTCGCTCCCGTGTGATCGCGCAACGGCGATTGTAGGTGTCCGTGACGAGCACCCGGAACGCTCCTTGCCCGAGACGTGGCCGTATGAGCTGCGGCTCGCCGAACCGAGCCTGGGCTTCGGCCATTCCGGGGAAGTCTGGCCGGTTCATCCGCTCGTTCACCGCTTCCCAAAGCGCGATCCCCTCCGCATCTCCGGTATTGTAGGTCTTGAAAGACACAATATTCGGCGCCCAACTTTGCGGGACGGGAATCCAGTCGGCCTCGGCGAAGAAGAACGGCTGCGTCAGGATACGGCAGCCAATCTCGAAATCGCTCCGATCGCCCGGATCGGCCCGTCGGTATCGCGCGATCCGGGCGCGCATCTCTTGCGCCGATCGAGCCCCGTTCGCCTCGCCAAAGGCTTCCCAGGCCAGCGAACACGGCAGCGCGTTGGCGTAGGCGAAGATGCCGCCGCCGACGATCACGTTGCGCGGTGCATGTAGCTTAAAAAGGAACAGTTCACCCGGCTGGAGGGCGCGGAAGTTGGCCGCCGACGGCGCCCAGAAATTAACCTCGGCAAGATTCGGCTGCCGGCGCAGCATGTCGAACCAGTCGCCATCCGTGACGGCGATGACGAGGTTGATACCCATCTACAAATTCTGAGTCAGTTCTTTGAGGGCCACTTTGAGCACGTTCTCCCGCCAAGGCCTGAAGCGGGACAGAAGGCGCTCTCTATTCTCGTTGTAGAAAAAAACGAAGCCCTCCTCCGTGACCGGCACCAAGGCGGTCCGCATTTGCCCTTCTTCGTCAGTGTCCTTGAACTCAAGGAATGGCGCGCAAATGAGACTTCCGTTGAACGGCTTGCTAATCCCATGAATCGCGAACACGAGTTGACCGCGACGGGACCACCGCATGTTGAGAGCCACCCATGATCTGTATTCGCCGGTATCGGCGAAGTAACCTATGTGGTTTTTTGCATTGTCGATGATCTGTGCTCGGAAGTAGTGGTCCGTCTCCGAACTGGACCTTGTAACGAAGGCCGTCGCTCCATCGCTCACTCGTTGAAGCGCAGTTGCGACAGTGGGCGCAATAGCAGCAAGCCGATCACTGAGATCTTCTTCGACGACGTGAGCAAGATCGAAAACCCCCCTCAGCGCAGCAAGCTGGTCTGCGGCAACCTTGTCGGCGGCCTTGAGTAGACCTCCGAGCGCGGCCTGGACATCCTCCTCGACCAATAGAGACTCGGAAATTGCTGAAGCTTTGCGGAACTGGCTTATCTGCAATTTGGCGATGAGGTCGATTAACGGCATCAAATTGCCAGAGTCCGCCGCCTCAAGCGCATCTAGGTAGGTTGGCTTGTCATCCCGTGTCACGACCAGCGGGAACAAGCCATCCTTAACCAAGACCAGTGACGCGATCGCTCGCGCAACACGCCCGTTGCCATCCTGAAAGGGATGAATCTGGGTGAAGCGATGGTGCAGCCAAGCTGCCTGAACCTCGCTTGGCACAGACTTCGCCACATGTTCCGCATGCATCTGGATCAACCGATCCATTTCGGAGCCGACGTGCTCGGGGGGGCAGTAAGTGAATGTAATGCCGTCGCGCACCGGGTAATTTGCCTGCGTCTTCCAGGCGCCCTTGATCAGGGGGACGTCAACATGTCGCCCCTGCGCGTCCAGACCCTCTGTCGTATCCTGGCTTCGCAGAAGCGCGGCGTGCAGCTCCTTGATGTAAGACGCAGAAAGGGTGCGGTCACTCTTCACGAAATCGAAGACCCCATCCAGCGCATCCTTTTGGTCGCGCAGCAGCTGGATCACATACTCGCGCGGCTTGTTGGTCGAGCCATGGCTCAGAAGTTCGGCCTGAAAGCCACGCTCGATTAGTGTCTGGGTAACGCCCCGTTCGATCTCATAGAGGTTCTCAATGACGCCGGTCTCGATGGCCCATTCCCGGCTCAGTTTTTCGGTGAAATCGGACAGCTGGGCAGAGCCCTTCAATCGCTTTCGCTGATCTGTCCATACCGCCTTGATGCCCGGTATTTGCGAGGCGCTGAGTTGGGCCGGATCGGCTTCGAGATCAGTAATGCCGGTTTTGGGGTTCCAAATCGGATGCTCTGTCATTTCATTTTCTTCTTTCATTCCGCGGCCTGCGTGACCGCGTCGGCAGTCGGGTCCAGGGCCTCGTAGAGGAGGGCTTCGAGGAGGCGGGCGCGGGTGGTGTCTGTGGTGGTGAGGGCGGCCTCCAGCCGGTCGCAGAGGGCCATGAGGGCATCGACCTTGGCCTCGATGCGGTGTTGTTCGGCGAGGGGTGGGAGGGGGATGGGCAGATCCCGCAAGATCCCCAAGTTGAGACCCTTATACGCGATCCCGCGAAGGTTATTTTGGATGTGATCCCAAAAGTAGGGCGAGAGCATCAAGTAGACCAAGAAAGGCCCGGAGAGGTCAGCCGCGATGGGGATGACAGCAACTTCTCGAGCGACGTTGTGACCCTTGAGATCGTTGGGCACCAGTGCGACGCCACCGAGCGTCCCACGGATGTTGATAACAACCTCACCGCCCTCAAGGCGCGTCCTTGCGTAGTCGGCTTCGATGGACTCTTGGACTTTTCGGACACCCGAGAGGTCAATGAAACCGGGTCTGACATCGCTGCACCGAAGCGTCGGAACGCCGCCAGACGTAGGTTCTGGGCCTAGCTTAATGACGCCGTATGAAATGTCTCGATCGGGGGCGAGAATTTGCCGGACCTGAGCCCAAGCCCAGCCATGAGGGCATTCAAACGGCATTTCCGCCCCCTGCTTCGCTGGCGAAGTCCGCGCCGTCTTTTTCTTCTTGCCGGATTCCGAATGCAGATTGTCGAGCAATTCCGACGCCGGTACGTCGTTCGGGTCCTGTTCCACCAGTTTGCCTCGGACGGCGAGGTTGAGGATGGTCTGGCGGAGGGGTTTGATCTGGTCGAGGCGGGTGGTGAGGGCGGGGAGCGTGGCGAGGGCGAAGCGGGCGTTCGTTGGGAAGTCCTCTGAGGCCGTGTCGGGCGCGGTCAGGCGGGCGAGGCTGGCGGCAGTCAGCCGGTCGCGGGTGGCCTCGCGCGCATTGCGGGCCGCCTCTAGCCGGTCCAGCAGCGCCATAAGCTCCTCCACCTTCGCCAAGATCTGCCGCTGCTCATCCAAAGTACCGAAAGAGACCTTCAGCTTGCGAAAGCGGTCCTTAGTCAGATTCAAACCACTCTCGCTGCTGCCGGTCTTCATGGCATCAATTGCAGTCCATGCCTCGGTAGAGCGCAGAAAGAGCGCCAGATACTCCGTGAAGATTTGCGACTGGTCCGCTCTAAATCGATACATCTTGCCGGAGATCATCAACCGGGGCCGGACGCTTGGAACCCAACATGCAACACCGCACCGAGCCCTCGGTCCTGCACATGTCATCAACACATCGCCAGCCGAAATCTCGAGATTTTCCTTCGGCGAGAGGTGGTCCGGAAGCTCCTTGTTCTCGTCTTCGAGAAAGAAGCCATCTTGGACAGCTGTGGTCTTTAGGACGCCCCAATTTTCAGCGGTGCTCGCCGGAAACGTTTCACAGCGAGGGCTCCATCCTTGATGTATCGATTTGCCGTCATCGAGAGAATCTAAACAGTCTTCAATTGGCTGATTGGCCCAGGAAGCGCGTCCTTTAGTAAATCCCCCGGCGATGGACATATCAATCACGAAGCGGCGCAGGCGGGGAACCGCGTCGGGCGCCTCGGCCACCTTCTCATAAAGGGCGAGAAGCCGTTCCGCGTTCATCGGGTCAGCGCCTCGGACAGGATCGCCTTCAACTGGTCGCGGAGGGCCGCGACCTCGGCCTCGGCGTTCGTAAGATCCTCCACCAGCGTTTCTGGGTCGCCGTGATCCTCGGCCACCGTATGGGGGTTCTTGATGTCGAGGTTGTAGCCGCCGGCCTTCACTTCCTCCGCGCTGACCTTCCAGGCGCGCTCGGTCTCCTCTCGCCCCTCGCGGCGCGGCCCGCCCCACCAGGCGGCGCAGTCGGCCAGATGCTCCAGCCGGATGGGCCGGGTCATGGAATAGGCTTTCTGCCCCTCGGGCACCTGATGCTCCCAAAACCAGATGTCCTGCGTGGGCGCGCCCTTTTCGAAGAACAGCAGGTTGGTGCCGATCGAGGCGTAGGGGCGGAAGACCGAGTTCGGCAGGCGCACGATGGTGTGGAGGTTGCATTCCTCCATCAGCGCCTCCTTGAGCCGGGTCTTGACGCCCTCGCCGAAGAGCGAGCCGTCGGGCAGGACGACGGCCGAACGGCCGCCGGGTTTCAGCAGGCGGATGATCAGGGCGAGGAAGAGGTCGGCGGTCTCGCGGGTGCGGAAGTGCTGCGGGAAGTTCGACTCGATCCCGTCCTCCTCGCGCCCGCCGAAGGGCGGGTTGGTGAGGACGATGTCGACCCTGTCAGACTTGGTGTAACTGATATAGGGGCGGGCCAGCGTGTTGTCGTGGCGCACGAATGACGGGTCCTCGATGCCGTGCAGCAGCATGTTGGTGACGCAGAGCATGTGGGGAAGCTGTTTCTTCTCCACCGCGCGGAGGGCGCCCTGCATCGTCTCGCGCTGAGCGGGCGTGCGGACGTATTTCTCCTCCATGTGGCGGATGGAACAGGTCAGAAAGCCACCGGTGCCGCAGGCGGGGTCGAACAGCGTCTCGCCGGGGTGCGGGTCGATCATCTGGACCATGAAGGCGGTGACGGCGCGGGGCGTGTAGTATTCGCCCGCATTGCCCGCCGATTGCAGGTCGTTGAGGATCTGTTCGTAGATTTCGCCGAAGTGCTGGCGCTCGGAGAGGTTGTTGAAGTCGATCTGCGCGATCTTGTTGACCACCTGGCGCAGCAACTGGCCGGATTTCATGTAGTTGTAGGCGTCCTCGAACACGTCACGGACAACGCGGCGGCGGTCGCCCGGCTTGCCGGTGATCTGGAGGCCCTTGAGCGCCGGGAACAGGTCGTCGTTGACGAAATCGAGCATAGCCTGCCCGGTGATGCCCTCGGGGTCCGCCGCCCAGTTCCGCCACTGGAATCGCTCGGGGATGGGCGAGTGGTAGTCGTCGCGCGTGATTTCGAGTTCCTGATCCTGATCATCGATGATCTTGAGGAAGAACAGCCAGGTGAGCTGGCTGATGCGCTGCGCATCGCCATCGACGCCGACGTCCTGGCGCATGATGTCCTGAATGGATTTTACTGTGGTGCGGACATTCATGGGTCAGGCGGTCTCCTGGTAAAGCGCGACCTGCATCTCGTGGACGGCCTTTTCGAAGCCTGCCTTGTTGCCGAACGCTTTGATGAGTTGAACAACGCTGCCCATTTCGGTGAAGGGGGTTACCTTCAGCACGTTGGCATCGTCGAGATTGAGCACGCCCTCGTCGCGGTACTTTTCCAGCAGCGCATCGAGGACGGCGCGGGCCTGCGGCCCGTATTTGGTGAACACGTCGCGCTTCCTGACGCTCTCGGCCCGCTCGCGGCGGGTGAGAGGCTTGGCGTCGAAGGCAACGTGGCAGATCAGGTCGAACGGATCGAGGTTCTTGCCAAGTTCGTCAGCGATGGCATCGAGCGCCAGACCTTCGGCCTCCAACTCCTCAACGATGGCCTGCTTGCGCTCGGCGGAATTCCAGCGCTTCAGAAACTCGTCGAGGCTGGCGAAGCGTTTCCTGAGGGCGTTCTTGGTGAAGTCACGCAGGGATTCGGTGACAAGCTTGCCGTTCTCGTCGAGGTATTCCACGCGCTCGGCGATGATGCGTGCGCCGACGCCATCGACGTAGATCTTGCGCACGGGATCGCCCGTCGGCAGCGGCAGGCCGGGCTGATCGACGATGGTCTCGTCCTCACCCGGCGTCGGCGGGACCGCGTCCTCGCCCTCGGGCGTTGCTGGTTCCTCGTCGGGCGGCGTCATCGGGTCATCCGCGCCTGGCGCGTAGATCTGCACGGGATCGCCGTCGAAGTCCGGGTCCGCAAAATGCGCGGTCGCGCCACGGAAATCGATCAGCGTGAAATAGAACTTCCTGGTGTCCTCGTGCACGCGGGTGCCGCGCCCGACGATCTGCTTGAACTCGGTCATCGAGCCGATTTCACGGTCGAGCACGATTAGGCGGCAGGTCTGCGCATCAACGCCGGTGGACAGCAGGCGTGAGGTCGTGACCAAGACGGGCCACTTCGATTCCGGGTCGATGAAGTTGCCAAGCTGGTCCTGGCCCTCCTTGTCGCTGCCGGTGATGCGCATGACGTAGCGCGCGTTCTCGGTCACCAGATCGGAGTTCTCGTTGATCAGCGCCTGACGCATGCGGGCTGCGTGTTCCTGATCGACGCAGAACACGATGGTCTTCTGGTAGCGGTCGCCGCTTTCCTTGAGGAAGGCCGTGATCTTCTTCGCCGTCAGAAGGGTGCGGTCGTCCAGAACCAGCGTGCGGTCGAAATCCTTGGCGTTGTAGATGCGGTCCTCGACCTCGTTGCCGTCGCGGTCCAGCTGGCCTTTCTCGGGCCGGTAGCCTTCTACGTCACGGTCGATGTGAACTTTGATGACTTTGTAGGGAGCCAGAAATCCGTCGCTGATCCCCTGCTTCAGCGAATAGGTGAATACAGGCTCGCCGAAATATTCTGTATTGGAGACGTATTCGGTCTCCTTCGGCGTGGCGGTCAGGCCGATCTGCGTCGCACCGGAAAAATGGGCCAGGATTTCACGCCAGGCGGAATCCTCGGCGGCGCTGCCGCGATGGCATTCGTCGATCACGATCAGATCGAAGAAGTCCTTTGAGAACTCCTTGAACAGCTTCTGGCGCTCTTCCGGCCCGGTGATCGCCTGATAGAGGCCGAGATAGACCTCGAAGGCGGTGTCGATGCGCCGTTTCCTGTCGAGCGCCAGGGTCAGGTCGACCGACGTGCCGTCCTGCCGTTCGATGGTCTTGGCATTGGTTGAAAGCTTTGCCATTGCCGCGCCAAAGGGGCGGAAGTCGTTCACCATCGTCTGGTCGATCAGCACATTACGGTCGGCGAGGAACAGGACGCGCTTGTTGCCTTCGGGGTTCCAGCGCCGCGATTTCCATAGCCGCCAGATGATCTGGAATGCCGTGTAGGTCTTGCCCGTGCCGGTCGCCATGACCAGCAGAACCCGGTCCTGTCCCTTGGCGATGGCCTCGATCGCCGCGTTGACGGCATTCACCTGATAGTAGCGCGGCTCCTTTCCGCTGCCGTCATCGTGGTAGTCCTGAAGAACGATCTCCTCGGATGCGCCGTCCAGTCCCTTCCAGGAGCGAAAGCGCGCCCAGAGGTCGGCGGGTGAAGGGAAGGCGTCTAGGCCGAGGTTCGACTCGCGCGGCGTGCTGCCGCCGGTGCGGTCATGGAATACGAATCCGTCACCGTTCGAGCTGAAGACGAAAGGGATCTTCAGCGTTTCGGCATAGTCGAGCGCCTGCTGCATGCCGTCACCGACACTGTGGGAATTATCCTTCGCCTCGATCAGCGCGATCGGAATGTTCGGCTTGTAGTAGAGAACGAAGTCGGCCTTCTTCGCCTTGCCGCGCGTCACCAGCTTACCGCGCACGATGATGCGGCCCTTGGTGAAATAGACCTCCTCCCGAACTTGCACCATCTCGTCCCAGCCGGCGCGTTTGACGGCCGGCAGGATGAACTTGGTGCAGATGTCGCGTTCGGTGAGGCTTCGCTTGTCCATGTCGTTCAGCCGCCCTCCGGATGCTGCCATGGATCGATCACCTCGACACCGCAGCCCGCGAAATCGCCGACGTTCCGGGTTGCCATGGCAGCACCGCAGGCGCGGGCTATGGCCGCAATCTGGCAGTCAGGAAAGCTGATCGGCCGACCCGCGGCGCGGCGGTCGGCGAAGATGTCGGAGAAGGCTTTTGCCGCGGCGCTGTCGAACGGCAGCACCCGTCCCGCGAAGTCTTCGCCGACCATGGCGTCGATCTCTGCAATCAGGCGCTCGCGGCGCTTGCCCTCCGGCAGGATCACCGCACCACGCCGCAACTCGGCCTCCCCCACCGCGCTGAGATGAAGGGCGGCGGCGTCTTGATGGCCGAACCAGTCCAGCACGGCCGGGGCGGGTTTCGACCGCATAAGCTCGGAGATGACATTGGTGTCGATCAGGATCATGGCTGCCTGCATCAATCGAAGCGCGGGGGCTCGGGCATCGGCTCGCGGGGCGGCAGATCGAGGTCCACTCCGCCCAGGGCTGCAAAGCGGCGATGAATGGCTTCACCAAGGTTTTCGGGCGGTGCCCGTCTGCCGACTGCCTGGCGCAGGATTTCCCGCGCCTCCTCTTCCATTGAGCGGCCGTGCTCGGCCGCGCGTATGCGCAGACTGCGCTTCAACGTGTCGTCGAGATTTCGAATCGTGATGCTGGCCATGATGCCCTCCATCGGCTTCGTGTAAGATTAGGCGCTGATTGCAGTGCAATCAACCGAGATCGTCCAGCGTGGACAGGCTGGATTCCGGATTCTGGTGGATTCCCAAAAAAGGAAGCCAGTCGCTGGCGATGTCACGCGCTTCGCCCGCCAGCATAGGAATGTCGCCAGGAAGGAACCGCCGATTTCCTCAGGGCGTGGTTGAGTTTAGGCAATCTCCGCCGCCACGCTGTAGCGGCCTTGCGCCTGGACTACCCGCATTCGGAATCCTCCGCGAGGAACCGTGAGGAGCACCCGAGGACCGATGCCCTATCCCTCCACCTCTTCGATGATGCCGCGCATCGATCGCAGGAGCACCGCCAGCTCTCGTCGCTCGGATATGGCGTCCGCAGTGTAGAGGCCATGCTTGCGCGCATTGTCATTCCCGGTCGGCGCGCCTGGAGACTTTCCCCCGTGCATCCGGCAGCGGCCGTTCGTCATCGCGGGCGATCGGCACGGCGTCCCTTTCCGCGTCCGCGCCCCACAGCGCGGGCTCAGGTGCATGGGCAATCTGCTTTGCATGGGGTTGTTCCTCCATTTTGGTCTGATCCCCACCCCCCGGTCGCTCGATGGTCCCGACCACCGCCTGGCCGCCCGCGTGAACATGGACATGCTCGACTGTCACCTTCTGCTGGCCCTTGCCGCGATGCTTGTTCAGCGCGTCGAGCAACGTCGCCCAAGTGCGGGACAGCTTGTTCGCCTGGTTGAGATTCTCGCGCCTGCCCTCAAAGGTTTGCTCCCCGATCATGGCGCGGCGGTAGCATTCCATGGCGGCGTTGTGAGCCGCGATCAGCTGCGCCGCCATCATGCCTTCCAGTTCATCCTTCGGGCCGATTCCGGCCAGCCCGGCGACAGTAGCGCTCAACTGGCGGTCCCGTTCCTGCGCGTCCGAGTTCTTCACCCACAGCGCCTGCACCGCCTGGTTGGCCAGCGTGTTGTTCCAGTGGTCGGACTGCGATCCCCCGATCGTTTTGAGCGCGCCCTTCCGGTCCTCCGGATCGTTGGCGACAACGGTCGTGGGTTCATTGGCCTTCTTAACCTTGCTTTTCGTCATGTCCCTTTGCTCCTGTCTTCAATCCCCATGGCTTTGAGTGCGATGACCGCATCTGCCCTTCCGCCCGCATGCCATGCAGGCCAGCAGCGCGAATGCAGCCAGACATGGCCGGTTGGCTCGACGCCGTGCGGCAGCAGGGCGTCATGGGCGGTATCGCCACCTCCGCAGGCGAGGCACCGGCCGGGCGGCGAGCGCTCGAAATTGCGGTTCAACCATTCGACGACGCAGCATTTGAAAGCCAATGTCTCTGCGTCTGGGCGTGGCAGCCCGCCATCAAACTCGGCGATGCCGGCGCGCTCATCGAAATGCGCCTGCCAGTCCTCGGCCGACCAGCCGTCATCGTCGCCTCGCAAGAGCACGATCAAGTCCGCCTTGTGGCGGGTCAGCAGATCGAGGACGGCGGCGGGCGGCGGCGCCGATGCTTCCAGAACAAGATCGAGGCCATCCACATGCAGACCAATTCCGGCATCACGGGCGGCCCGCAAGGCGTTCGCGGCGCTCATAGCCGTGCCCTCCAGCTGGTGCCTGCTATTTTGTCCGGCCCGGAATGAGCAGCGCGGTTTGCGTCCGCACCGTCCGCAACGGTCTCGTCTTTTAATTTCAGCGGGTTGGCACGGGCGCTATCGACCGGCCCGCTCACCCTACCGTCCGCATCGTTGGCAACCGTCCGCGGGTTAGGCGCCCCGAAGCCATTGTCAGGAACGGATTTCGGCCTTGGCGCGGACGGTGCGGACGGTCCGGACGGTTGCGCCCCGCCGCGTTCCGGCACCGATTCCGCGCCTGCGGCGGTGATGCGGATGACACGGGTGCGCGCCCGGCCTTCGCGCTCGAATGACACCTCGATGCCGATCTTGCGCAGGAAGGTGGCAGCACGGCGTAGCCGTCCCGAAAGCGCGCGGGGACTGTCTGGCCAGGTCTTGGATTTGGCGATTCGCTCGCCCGCCGCTTCTCCAAGGGCACCCAGAAGGTCCGAGGCGGTTCCCGTCCACTCCGTCCGCTCCAGCATGACGGCGCGCGCGGCAGCGGCGACCGGATCGGCGTCTATGACACCCTCGACGGCTTCGTCCCGGTTACCACAATAGGCCGCCCAGAATGTGCCCGCAGGCCAGATGGCGTTCTCGCAGGCCGAGGCCCACAATGCGAAGTCGGCCATACGCGGCAGCTTGGGCAGGCGGGTGTCGGGAAGGCGTTTCAAGCCTTCCACCGCCGCGTCGAGAAGGACGCCGAGGATACGCCCGCGTTCCGCATCGAAAGATGCCCACAATTCCGCCTCCGGTCGGCGGCGCTCCTCTGGGATCGGCTCCAGCGTAAGGAACACCGCGCGGTCGGCCAGGTCGGGCCGGGTCACGATGTCCTCGATGCCGTTCAGGATCACCGGGCGTGCGGCGTCGAACAGCACCTCATCCTGGTCGGTGTAGAGCTGGCGCACGGCGAAGCCGCCGCCGGTGGCTAATCGGCAGAGCGTGTCCGAAATCCACGCTGGCAGGCCCGACACGTTGTCGAAGGCCAGGACATGGCCGTTGCTGGCGGCGATGAACAGGTCGCGGTCCTCGCGCGGCAGGGCGCGCAGCGGTGCGGTGTTGGGATCTAGCAGCGCCCGCAGGATCGCCGAGAAGGTCGATTTCGCCGAACCCTGCTCGCCCGACAGCACGAGCGCCGGATAAGGGCCTTTGTTGCGCAGGACAGCGAGCGCCCAAGCCACCACCAGGACGAAATCCTGATCGGACTGGACGTTCAGAAAGGCACGTAGCGTCTCGACCGACCCGCCGGGCATCGGGACGGCTAGGGGTTGCATGCCAGCAGCGCGGCGGAAGCGAACCGGCGGCTCGTCTATGATCCGCCAGCCGGTGGCGTCGATCTCCACCGCCCGCCAGGCCTCGTCTCCGAGATCGAGGTAAAGCCGTCCGTCGAGACCGCCCACCCGGATGAATACAGGCCGTTCCGGTCCGTCGAAGTGAGCTTTCGCCTCGATCACGTTGAGCGCGGATTGAAGCGCCTCCGAGCTTGGGGCGCCGCCGGTCTGCTCGAAGAACTGCCGCGCCAGCCAGCGACGGAAGCCTTTCGTGCGCACCGGCCAGGTTTCGCGATGTTCGTTGATCAGGATGTCCGCAAGGGCGGTGCCGTCCGCCGAATGGAACAGCTCGGCCGCACCTGCGAGATCGATCAGGATGTCGGCCTGCGTCGGACCGCGCCCGCCATCCCCGCTTTCCTCGGCCATGGCCTCGTCGAGCGCCGTCACCCGGCACCCAGCCTTCTTGAGCCTCGCGCGCAAGGCTTCGAAAGCCGCGCGATCCTCCGACTTGAGGGCGACCAGCCGTTCCAGGACCTCGGGTGTGAATGCCGCGCCGGGATCCTCGGCGGATTTCTCGACCAGACCGTCAAGCGGATCGGGAATCTCCTCGGCCGAGTCTATCGCGTCGAGGATCGGGTTCAGGTCTTCACCGTCAATCTCGTCGCTCATTGTGCGCCCCCCTCGATGCCGCGCGCGCCGCCGAGCAGCACGTCGTTGAAGTCCAGACCACGCGGAGGCCGGGCAATGCGCACTCGCCGCCCCTCCCGCATCCAGCGCAGGGCGCAATCGCGCGCTGCCGCTTCGCCGGGATCGTCGCCATCGGCCAGAACGATCACGTCGCGGACGCTGCCGGGCAAAACGAGCGCCCGCAGCCCGGAGGTTGACAGCGCCGCCCATGCCGGATGTACGGTCGCCTGCATGGCCGCGAGACAGGTCTCGATGCCTTCGCCGATCATCAGGACTTCGCCGGGTGCGCGAAGGCGAACCGCCCCGCCCCGACAGGGACCGAGCATCATCTTTTTAGGTTCGACCGGCGCCTTGCCCCGGCCCTCGTGGGAAAGAAATGTGCGGTGGATGGCCAACGGCGCGCTGTCGGCGCCCCGGGTCACCAGCGCCACCATGCAGGGCCAGGTTCCGCCCGAGGGATGTTTCAGGCCGCGATGAAAGCGAAGCGACGGTGGCAACGAACAGGTCAGCCCGCGCGAGGCGAGATAGGCTTCGACCGGCGTGCGCTCGGCGGGAATCGCGGAGTGCCAGATCGAAAGCGCCACCGCACTCCGCTCAGCCTGATCCGGATCGGGTCGCGGTGGCGACACCTTGCGGTGACGCGATTTCCGGAGGGACGAATGCGCCTTGCCGTCCCACAATCCGCGTTCCTTCAGGGCCGCGATGACGTCGCGCTGGTCGCATCCGGCATGACAGCGCACGAGCACCTTGCCATCGGCATCACGGATGGAGAGGCTGGGCTCGCGGTCGTCATGGGACGGGCAGCGCGCCGTCCAGCCTTGTCCGACCTTGCGGCCGCCAAGCGCCCTGGCGATGGTCTCAGCGGTCATCGCGCACCTCCTCATCGCCAGAGGCCGCCGTGTCACCGTTATCATTCGCTGGGGCCGGCATATCGGCCCGCGACCACTCCGCCAGGACGGCAAAGAAACCGGTCATGCTGGCGGCGATCTGCTTCGCCTCGTCGCGGGTCACATCGCGCCCGAGGCGCGGTTGCCAGACCTCGCGGGTCCGGGCGATCAGTTCGTCATTCAGATTGTCGTTTGCAGCTTTCACCGAAGATCTCACGGTCGGCTTCTCGCCGTTCCGTGCCCCTGATCTCCGGCCTCGGACTCGCACCGATAACGCAGGATCGTGTCGTCATTTGCATGTTCGGCGTCCCAATCGCAGGGATCGCCGGTTCGCGCGCCTCGTCAGCGCGGCAGCTCGTCCTCGGGGATCGTGAACTTGTGGGACTTGCCCGCCTCGATCACGAGGTCGCGCTTATTGTTTTTTCCGATTGCGCTGGAAATGGCGCAGCGGAAATGACCGTGGCGTAGACCGTCGAGAACGATCTGGCCGATCTGGTCGAGCGCCTGGCGCAGTTGAGGGCCGCTGGACAGGCCGTCGTTGGTATGGGGAGTTTTCTCAAGCATTGTGCAGCAGCGCCTTCATGTCCTTGATGGTGGTGGAGAACGCGAGGGGCGGCACCGTCGCCCCGTCGCCGTAGAACGACAGCACGTCATCGCGCCGGCACGGCCGATCGCGGAAGACGAATACCTTGCGCCGTCCCTCGGCGCGCAGATCGAGCAGTTCGTATCCGGTGCAGCGCAAGAAGCAGGCGAGATAGAAGTCTCGGGTCTCGAACCCGTCCTCCCGCGCCGCTGCGCCGTATTTCGCCTGTCCACTTGACACTTTACAGTCTCCTCAAAAAAAGGGGCCGGATTACCTGCCGGACAGAAGCCGCTGGAGCGGCACCATACGATGAAGCAAGCCAAGCTTTTCCAGCCGGATACGCATGGCGATTGGGGAAACAACGAAACGCTCGGCCAGCGGCTTGCAGAACCGTTCCAGCGCCTCGTCTTCTGTTTCAGAAATATCGAAATCGCCAACGGAAGCATGGATGCGCGGAATCTCGACGAAGGAGTGCGCAACTGGCGTTTCCGGTTGGAGGACCCGCTGCTTCCGGTCAGGAAAGAACTCGTCCCATGCGGCAAAGACCATCTTGTGCGGCATCAGCAGGCAGGAGGCATAGAAATCGGCCTGCCATTCCACTCGCTCCTTTGCCTCGCTCGACCGACAGATGAACTTGGGTTCGCTCACGGCATCAAGGAAAGACGTCTGCGCCGTATCCTGCACGATCAGGTGCTGATGCAGCCGCCAGTGCCCGCCGCCCTCGTGGGCCAGCGTGAAGCGATAGCGGCCCTCCCGCGAGGGGTTCTCCTCAGGATCGAGGCTTTCGTCGATGAATATGCTGCCGTCGCCGTAGATTGCGCCAAGGATGTCGGGCTGGCCGTTCGGAGGGCGTGGAACATTGTGGCGCGCGTGCATGTCGTCAAACTCGATCCGCAGCTTGAGGTACTTTTCCACGATGTCCTCAACGGGGATGGGCGGCTCGATCGTCACGCCCCGAGCGCGCTCATACTCGCCGATCAGGGAAGCGGCGTCGCGCTCGATAGCCTCTTCGGCAAGATAGGGAACAAATCGGCTCATCCGTCATCCTTCATCTGCATCAGTGGGGCCATGCCCCCGTGGCTTCACTTGCCCTTGGCCTTTCCTGCCTCCCGAGAAAGCCGGACCAGTTCCTCGGCGCTCAGACCGTTGGCGGTTCGCAGCAGCGCCGACATTTCGACAGGATGCCGCTTGATGATATCGGCGAGGTCGGAGGGCACACGCCCCGCCATCGCCAGCAATTCGTCCGGATCGCATTCGAGGATCTGCGCGATCGACCGAACCTTGTCCTCGGTCGGCGGCGCGAACTCGTCGCGCTCCACTTTCGACATATAGGTCGGGCTCACCCCGATCTTCTTGGCCATCTCGCGCAGGCCGATCTCCCGCGCCTCACGCTCGCGGCGAATAAACGCCCCGAACTTCTCCCTCCCGCTGGTCATGGCTCCTGTCTCCGTTTCCTGTTTAGCGGTCACTCTACACTTGATTCGGCACAGATGTCAACTATCCACTAAACGATGGTCGACATGCCATCAGGCAGCGATATGAAGTTCTCGGATATCTTCAAGCAAGCGTCTGAAATCCGGCTCAGGCGCAACGCACATGGTTCGATACGTGTTCAGGAACGGCAGCCACATGCCCACCGCAATACTAGGTATACAGCGAAGCTGCCCTCGCTAGCCGCGCGCCGAAGGTAGCCAAACACATATGACGTTGCGGTCTCGGTGAACGGAATTCTTGGAAGCTTGCCTTACCTTTGGAGCTAGCTGGACACCCGCATTAACCCGATGATTTCGCCGAGTGGAAGACACGGCCTGCACCCGGATGTTCTGAACCGGTGGTTTCCGGTTCCGACGGCCTGATCTGGCGTCGGGCTGGTGGGTGACCGGCGTTCTGGACGGACTCATCCTGTGGCGGCTCTGCGTTCATGGAAGATCAGACGGTCGAAGTTGTAGGCGAGGTTGGCCAGGGTCAGTTTGGCTTCGGCCCGCTTGATCCCGATGGTCCGGATGAACAGGCCGTAGCGGTTCTTCTGGTGGGCGAAGACATGCTCGACGCGGGCGCGGATCGAGGACTTCTTCGCATTGGCGCGGGCCGTGGCCTTCGGCATCGGCTTGCCTGCGGGCTTGCGCCGGTGGATGCGGCTGACCAGCATCCGGCTTGCCAGCCACTTCTCGTTGCGCCGCGAGCGGTAGGCGCTGTCGGCCCAGACCTCGCCGGACGTGTTGTCTGTGCAGACCACGGTCTGTAACTGTCGGCCATCCGGCGCCGAGGCCGAGGTCACGGCCTGGCCGCGGATGAAGCCGAACCGCCGGTCGATGCTGATGTGCGACTTGTAGCCGAAGACCGGCAACGCGATCATCGGCAAGGGCACGCCGTCGGGCCGGGTGCGGACCTTGCCGCCCACCTTCAGCGTCCAGCGCGCGTCGGTATCCTTCTGCGCCGCCCTGTTCGGTTCGTCGGGCCAGATCTCGGACGCAGTGCGGCCAGCCTTCACCGCCTCCTTCTCGGGGTCGGTATTGCGCTGCTTCGGTGCCGGGACCAGGCTCGCATCCACGATCTGGCCTGACATCGGGATATAGCCCTTCTTGTGCAGTTGCCAGTCAAACGCCTTCATCACCCGCTGCAGCGTGCCGGTCTCTGTCAACTTGTTGCGGAACAGCCGGATGGTGTTCTCATCCGGCGTCGGCGCACCGAGATCGAAGCCGAGAAAGCGCATCCAGGACAGACGGTCCCGGATCATGAACTCCATCCGCGCGTCGCTCAGATTGTGCTGCGCCTGCAGGATCAGAACCTTGAACATCGATACCGGATCAAATGGCGGGCGACCGCCTTTGCGACCATCGCCATAGCCCAACCCTTCAACCAGCCAGCGCCGGAAATGCTCGAAATCGACCGTCGCATCAAGCACCTCCAGTGGATCGCCGTCCCGGCTCAATGCTTCCAGATGCTCCGATAGTCCAAACAGTCCCCGCTGACGCATCCGATCCTCCCGTACCATCAGGGAGGTAGTGAATCAGACCGCCGCAAAATCGGCCAGGATTTTGCGGGTGTCCAGCTGGCTCCTGCGCTCCAATAGTTCCAACGGCCCAGGCAATTGAATCTTCAACGAAGCGTAGTCTTCTGCTTCCATCTCCGTCAGCCAAGCAGTCGACGAGTCGCTCGGGCTCGCAAAGTCAAAAAGTACATCGACATCGCTGCCAGAACGGTGATCCCCGCGAACTCTACTGCCAAACAAGTATATAACAATACCTGAGTGTGGGTGCGACCAATCGGCAAGTATGCTAGCGATATTTCTGAAATCATTGGTCATATTTGCCACCTAGATTCAAAAATTTCTTCATTTCTATAATTCTCAATTGATCAAAACTCAACCAATCCAAGCTAACCGCAGCAGTTTTGGCTCGAGTCGCAATCCACAAGCAGTTCGCCATGAACCGGCAGATCATCCGCCCGGTGACAGGCCCCGGACACGGTCATTAACGTCCTTCGGGATGATCCCGTGATGGGCTTCGGCGTAGGCGGCGAGCCGCGCCATCATGTCGGGCTGCATGAGTTGCAGCGGTTCCGGGTCCCCACCTATCGGCAGGACGTCCGAGATCACGCGCTGCCCGTCCCAGGAGATCAGGCCAATCGCGGCCGGATCGGCGCAGAGATGCGGGTCGGGTCCGGTCAGATCCAGTGCCACCTGATATGACGTGCCGGGACATATCCGGGCCACGGTGCCGCCCCAGCGCGTGGTGATGGGCCTGTGCACATGGCCGCAGAGCACCGCCTGCACGTTCGGAAAGCGGGCCACCAGCGCCTCCAGCGGGCTGACCCAGTCCAGGTTCATCACGTCCATCCAGCGCACACCGGTGGCGAAGGGCGGGTGGTGCATGGCCAGAACGACGGGTCGCCCCTGCGTCACCTTCAGTTCGGATTCGAGCCAGGCCAGACGCTGGGCGCAGAAGGTGCCGTCATGATGCCCGTCGTGCAGCGTATCCAGCCCGATGACCCGCAGCGGCCCCGCGTCGATGGCGAACTGGCCGAAACCCGCAAGGCGGGTGTCGCCCAGATGCCCGGCCATGGCGTCAAGGAAGGGGTCACGGGTGTCGTGATTGCCCGGCAAGGCGTGCCATGGCACCTGCAGACCGGTCATGATCTCCAGGAAATGATCGTACTCCGCCTTCTGCCCGTGGTGGGTCAGATCACCGGTCACCAGCACGAGTTCCGGCCGGACGGGGAGCGTGTTGATCCGCGCAACGGCTGCCCGCAACCCGGCAGCGGAATCATAGCGGTCGTAGACCAGCGCGCCAGGCGCGACAATGTGGGTATCGGTGATCTGGACAAGCAGCATGGTGGTGTCGGAACCTTCGAACGGATTTCGCGCGGATTGATCCCTGCAGCCTACCTGTCAGGAGCCGGGAAGTGCAGCCAGCCTTTGCTGCCGGGCGGCGCACGATGGGACACGGATCAGGCTCTCCAGGTGAACTGCCACCCGAATTCTCCCATGATTTCAGCATAATACACTGATTTCATTAACATTACTGATGGGTATTTTCTCATCCGCCAAAGTATGGTACGGTCTTTCCAAACAGTGAATATCTGCGTCCGGATCAGAGTTCGGGCGCAAGAAAATCCGTCAGGAGGGATCACCATGTCGACAGCTATGGCAATGCAGAACGCGCCGGACCACGAGGCCATCATCATCGGGGCCGGAGTCTGCGGAATCTATCAGATCAAGACGCTGACCGACATGGGCATGGATGCCATCGTGCTGGACAGCGCCGGTGATCTGGGCGGCACCTGGTACTGGAACCGCTATCCGGGTGCGCGCTTTGATTCGGAGAGCTACACCTACGGCTATTCCTTCTCAAGGGAACTGCTGGACGAATGGCACTGGAAGGAGCGGTTCTCCGGCCAGCCAGAGAACCTGCGCTACCTGAACTTCGTCGCCGACAAGTTCGACCTGCGCAAGTACATGCAGTTCAACTGCAAGGTAGAGGCCGCCCATTACGACGAGGCTGAGAACATCTGGCGGCTGAGCCTTGATGACGGGCGCACCCTCACCTGCCGCTACCTGATCATGGGCCTTGGCCTGCTGTCGCAGCCGACGATGCCCAGGGTGGAGGGTATCCACGACTTCAAGGGCGAGTCGTTCCACACCTACTACTGGCCGCAGGAGCCGGTGGACCTGAACGGCAAGCGGGTCGGGATCATCGGCACAGGCGCCACCGCCATCCAGGTGATCGCGGAGATCGCCGACAAGGTCGGTTCGCTGACCGTGTTCCAGCGCCGCCCGAACTGGAGCGCGCCGCTGAACAACAGCGAGATCACCGAAGAGGAAATGGCCGACATCCGGAAGCGTTACGACGAGATCTTTGCCAATTGCGCAAAGAGCCCGGGCGGTTTCGAGCATCAGCCCGACAGGCGCGGCTTCTGGGAGGTCACGCGGGAGGAACGGCTGGAGCTGTGGGACCGCCTCTACGATGAACCCGGCTTCGGCATCTGGCTGCAGAACTTCCGCGAGATCTTCACCGATGAGGATGCCAATGCGGAGATGTCCGAATATATCGCGGACCGTATCCGCCAGCGCGTGAACGACCCGGTCATCGCCGAGAAACTGATCCCGAAGGACCATGGCTTCGGCGTCCAGCGGGTGCCGCTGGAGACGCGCTATTTCGAGGTCTACAACCGCGACAATGTCGAACTGGTGGACATCAGCGAGACGCCGCTGGAGCGCGTGACGGAAAAAGGCATCCGCACGTCCGACCGGGAGTTCGAGTTCGACATCATCGTCTATGCCACGGGCTTCGACGCGATCACCGGTGCCTATGACCACATCGACATCCGCGGCATCGGTGGCCAGACACTGCGGCAGAAGTGGTTCGACAGTCCCTCGACCTTCCTCGGCATGTTCGTGCACGGCTTTCCGAACATGCTGATGCCTGCCGGTCCGCAGAGCGGCTCGGCCTCCACCAACTATCCGCGCGGGATCGAGACCGGCGTCAACTGGTGCACGGCGTTCCTGAAGTACGTGCGCGAGCATGGCTTCACCCGCTTCAATGCGTCGGAAGCGGCAGAGGCCCGCTGGACCTCGCATGTCGAGAAGATGTACTCGACCATGCTGATGCGGAAGGCAAAGTCCTGGTTCACCGGCTACAACTCCAACGTCGAGGGACATGAGGAGGGCAAGGTCCGGTACTTCGTCTACAACGGCGGTTCGCCCAAGTACGTGCAGCGGATCACCGAGATTGCCGGAAACGACTACGAGGGGATCGAGATGACGTCCGATACCCCGCAGAGCCCGCGCATGCCGCTGCAGCAGATGGGTGACGCCGCCGACTGAATCCCTCTCCTGAGGGCTTCGCACAACAACCTGTCGAGACAGGCCCGGGGGACGGTGGTTGACCGCCCCCCGGATTGACTTACTGTTGTGCCGATCAAGGCGCTGGATAAAAAGCGTCCATCCTCGGGAGGGAAAAAATGAGAACTACGGTCAAGCGCCTCGTCAGCGCGACCGCAGCGGCAGCACTGTAGCTCGGCATTGCGGCAGGCGCACAGGCGGCATCGCATTCAGAGACATTCAAGATCGGCGTCGTGACGTTCCTGTCCGGCGGCGCGGCCGAAAGCTTCGGCGTGCCCGCATGGAACGGCGGCAAGCTGATGATCGACATGCTGAACAAGGGCGAACTGCCTGCCCCTTACGACCAGAAGGGCTTCGGCGGCATGATGATCGAGGCCATCGAGATCGATGAGGCCGGTGGCGCCACCAAGCAGGTGCAGGAATTCCGCAACCTGGTGCAGCGCGAGAAGGTCGACGCCGTGCTGGGCTACGTCAGTTCCGGCGACTGCCTCGCCGTTCCGCCGGTGGCGGAGGAACTGAAGGCATTCCTGGTGCTCTATGACTGCGGCACCCCGCGCGTCTTCGAGGAAGGCTCCTACAACTACGTCTTCCGCACCGCGGCCCATGCGGCGATGGATAACATCTCCCTGGCCAAGTACATGACGTCCCGTGGCATCAAGGTCGGCACCTTCGCGGGCGTCAACCAGGACTATGCCTGGGGCCATGACAGCTGGGCCGACTTCGTTGCCTCCATGGGCGTCCTGATGCCGGACGCGAAGGCCACCACATCGCTGTTCCCGAAGATCTTCGCCGGTCAGTACGGCACCGAGATTTCCGCCGTGATGCGGGAGAAGCCGGACCTGCTGCATTCGTCGCTGTGGGGCGGTGACCTTCAGGCCTTCATGCTGCAGGCCTCGGCCCGTGGCATTCACAAGCGGATGCAGATCGCGCTGGCCGCCGGTGACCATGTCATCCCGCAGCTTGGCCAGAAGATGCCCGATGGCATCATCCTGGGCGCGCGTGGCATGAACGGTCTGGCTGCGCATGCCAAGGGCGGTGAACTGGTCGACCTGCTCTGGGACCGCTACAAGGCCGAATATGGCGTCTTCCCCGTCCAGGCTCCGTTCCGCATGTGGCAGGGTCTGCTGGGCGTCAAGGCGGCCGTAGAGAAGGCGATGAAGGCCAATGGCGGCAAGAAGCCGACTGCCGAGCAGATGGCTGCCGCCATGAAGGGCCTGACCTGGGAAGCCCCGTCCGGCACCATCACCATGGCGCTGGGCAACGGTCATCAGGCGATCCAGCCGAACGCCATCGGCACCACCAAGTGGGACGAAGCCGCGGGCGAAATGACCCTGGTCGATGTCGAATATTATGACGCCGAATGCGTGAACCCGCCGAATGGCATCAAGGCAGTCGACTGGATCAAGGCCGGTTTCCCCGGCGCCAAGTGCAACTGAGCCTGCACGTCTGATCCGAAAGAACTGATGCGAACCGGCCGGCACTCCCCGGGGTGCCGGCCGTCTTCAGGGCGGACCACATGGACCTCATTCTCGTCATTCTGGTTGACGGGCTGATTTACGGCGCCTGGCTGTTCATCGTCTCGGTGGGCCTGACGCTTGTCTTCGGCGTGCTCGGCATCCTCAACCTTGCCCATGGCAGCCTCTATGCCATCGGCGCCTACAGCACCGCGACCGCTGTCGGCATCTATTTCGCCTACGGAGGCGACGCCTTTCCGCTCGGCTCCTACGCCGTGATGGCGCTGGCGGCCCTGCTGGTCGCGGTCGTCATCGCGCCGCTGCTGGAGCGTGGACTGCTGCGCCATTTCTATCATCGTGACGAGGTCATCGGCGTCCTTGTCACCTACGGCGTCTTCCTGATCCTGGAGGACGCGATCAAGCTGATCTGGGGCGTTGATCCCCTGTTCGTCTACGAACCCTATGACCTGCTGGGCATGGTGGAGGCGGGACCGCTGTTCTACGTCGCCTATGACTTCCTGGTCATTGCCGTCTCGGCTGTCACCGGGTTCGCGGTCTGGTACTTCCTGAACCGGACGCGGCGCGGCAAGGTCATGCTGGCCGTCATCCATGACCGGGAAATGAGCCAGACCATGGGTGTCAACGTGGACAAGGTCTTCCTGCTCGCCTTTGGCGCCGGTGTCTTCCTGGCGGCCTTCGGTGGCGCACTGACCGCGCCGATGATCTCCGTCTCCCCCGGCATCGGCGTGAATGTCATCATTGTCGCCTTCGCCGTCATCATCATCGGTGGACTCGGGTCCATCGAAGGCGCGGCCCTGGGGGCGGTCATGGTCGGCATCTCCCGCGCTGCCTCCGTCCACCTGATGCCGGAGCTGGAGCTGTTCATCATCTATTTCGTGATGGCCGTGGTTCTGATCTTCCGTCCGGAGGGCATCTTCGTGCGTACCCAGACGAGGAAGATATGAAAGCGCTATCCGACATCCGCGTTGCGTCACTGCTGGCGCTCGCACTGCTGGTCGCTGGTGGCTTCGCCCTGCCCGACTGGGCGCTGTTCCTGATGACCATCGGGCTGGCGAAGGCCCTGGTGTCGCTCGGCATCGTGGTACAGATGCGGGCCGGGCTGGTGTCCTTCGGCCAGGGGTTGTTCTTCTGCATCGGGGCCTATGTCGCCGGTCTTATGGCGAACTTCGCCGGGCTGACCGACATCTTCGTGCTGACCGGCATCTCCGTGCTCGCCTGCCTGGCGATCGGTGGCATCTTCGGGCCGCTGCTGGCCAACTATCGCGGCATCTTCTTCGCGATGCTGTCCCTGTCGCTGTCGATGATCCTCTACGGCATCCTGTCGAAGATGAACTCGCTGGGCGGCACGGACGGGCTGAACGTCGCCGCGCCGACCTTCGCGGGCTACGCGCCGGAGGGCCGCGCGCTCTCGCTGTCGCTGTACCTCTATACCTCCGTCATCGTGGTCGCGATCGGGGCCGTTCTGCGAACCGGCTTCGACAGCCAGCACGGGCTGGTCTCTCTCGCCGTCCGGTCCAACGAGCTGCGGGTGGAGTATCTCGGCGCATCGGTGCGGCGCACCAACGCCATCAACTACGTGATCTCGGCCATGCTCGGTGGCATCGGTGGTGTCATCACCGGCCTCGCCATCGGTCACGTCGATCCCGAATATGCCTACTGGACCACGTCGGGTGAGTTCGTCTTCGTCGCCATCCTGGCGGGTTACCTGTCGATCCCGGCAGTCTTCGTGGCCTCGATCATCCTGGAGCTGGTGCGGTCCTTCTCCAATCTCTACTTCCCGAACACATGGCAGATGGTGCTTGGCGTCTTCCTGCTGGTCATCATCCTGACCCTGCCGAACGGCCTCGGGTCCCTGTTCCACCGCAGGCGGGAGGGCGGATCATGAGCACCTCGGCCAAGACAGAAGCGCCGGCCCTGGAGACAAGGGGCCTGATGAAGAGCTTCGGTGCCGTCACCGCAGCACATGACATCACCGTTTCCGTGCCTGAGCGGGCGGTCTGGTCGCTGATCGGCACAAACGGCGCGGGCAAGACCACCTTCGTCAACATGGTGACCGGCTATCTGCATCCGGATCAGGGGACGATCCTGTTCCAGGGGCGGGACATCACCAGCCTGGGACCCCGGGAAGTGACCCGTGCAGGCATCTGCCGCTCGTTCCAGATCCCGCAGCTCTGCAGTGAACTGACGGTTCTGGAGAACGTGCTCGTTGCCCTCGCCATCGCCGATCCGAAACCACCGTCGTTCTTCCGCAAGGCACGCGAGAGCGAGGCCGAGGATCGCGCCATGGAGATCCTGAAACGGTTCCGGATCGAGGAGCATCGCGGTCGGCTGATGACCGAGCTGTCCGCAGGTGTGCGCAAGCTGCTGGACATCGCCATGTCCATGTGCGGCCACCCGAAGGTGATGCTGCTGGACGAACCCACCAGCGGCGTGGCGGCCGAGGAGAAGTTCCCGATCATGGATCTGGTGATGGAGGCGCTGGCCGCCGAGAACGTTACGACCCTGTTCGTGGAGCACGACATGGACATCGTCACCCGCTATTCCGACCGGGTGCTGGCGTTCTATGACGGGCGGATCATTGCCGATGATGCGCCCGACGAAGTGCTCGGCGACCCGCAGGTCCAGCGCTATGTCACCGGCACCGCGCCTGCGGAGGCGACATCATGATGCTGTCGCTCGCCAACGTCGACGTGGACATCCAGTCCACCCCCATCCTGCGTGGCCTTTCGATGGAAATCGGTGCTGGTCAGCTTGTCAGCCTCGTCGGCCGCAACGGTGCCGGGAAGACAACCACCATGCGCACCATCATGGGCATGACCAGGCCCCGCAGCGGGGAACTGAGGTTCGACGGCGACATCATCACCGGCCTTGCCGCCTACCGCCGTCCCGCCCTTGGCATCGGCTACATGCCGGAAGACCGGCGGCTGGTGCCGCAGTTGACCGTGGAAGAGAACATGCTGCTGCCCGCCTGGGTGAACCCGGCAATCGAACAGCAGCCCGGCCTCGACTTCATCTATGACCTGATGCCGGAACTGGCGGACATGAAGGACCGGAAGGCCCTGCTGCTCTCCGGCGGACAGCAGAAACTTGCCGCCCTCGGGCGCGCGCTGATGGCCGGATCACGGCTGCTGCTGCTCGACGAGCCGTTCGAGGGTGTGGCCCCGGCGCTGGCCAACAGGCTGTCGGAGGTCATCGGCACCCTGCGCGCCAGCCAGCGGTCCATCCTGATCGCGCAGTCGGAGCTGAGCCATACGCACGCCGTCGCCGACAGGGAGTATGTCATCGAGCGTGGTGCCATCGTTTCCTGACCGGCGCTGGCCTGCGCCCGCGACATGACAGGCAACGGCGGCCCCGCTGGCAATTGCGGAGCAAGCGTCGCGGCTGGTAGCCTGCCGCCACGATCATGGTGCCTCCCCAGCCGCGATCCATTCCAGTACCCAAGAGGCAGAGTTGATGACAGACATTAAGGTTGAAACCCTCCCCCCCTCGCCCGAGACCACGGACCCGCGCATTCCGTCGCGCGACCAGGTGGTGGTCCGTGATCTGGTCGAGCGCTGGAACCGGGAAGCGCCGGAGAAGGTCTTCGCGGTGCTGGACGACGGCAGCACCTGGACCTATGCCGAACTGCGCGATCTGGTGATCCAGACGGCGCTGGGCCTGCAGCAGCAGGGCGTGAAGCAGGGCGACCACGTGATCGTCTGGCTGCCGAACACGCCGGCCAATGTCCGCATCTTCCTGGCGCTGAACTACATCGGCGCGGTCTATGTCGGCATCAACACGAGCTATCGCGGCAACCTGCTGGCGCATGTGGTCAATATCTCCGACGCGCGCCTGATCGTGGCGCACGCGGACCTGGCTCCGCGCCTGTCGGAGGTCGACACGGCGAAGCTGGAGCGGCTGATCTGCGTCGGTGATGCGGTCACGGTGGAGGGGCTGGACTGCACCACCTATGACGCGGCCCTGCTGCCGACGTCCGGCACACTGGCAGCGCCCGAGCGCAGCATCGAACCCTGGGACCCGCATCAGATCATCTTCACCTCCGGCACCACCGGCCCGTCGAAGGCAGTGCTGTGTTCCTACCTGCACATCTATTCCAATGCGGGGCCGGAATCCTGGCCCTGCATCACGGGGGAGGACCGCTACCTGGTGAACCTGCCGCTGTTCCACATCGGCGGAACGGGCATCACCTACAACATGCTGGTGCGCGGTGGCTCCATCACGCTGGTGGAGCGGTTCGATACCGCCTCCTTCTGGGACGTGATCCGGCGAACGGAGACCACGGCGACCTTCCTGCTGGGGGTGATGGCACAGTTCATCGAGAAGATTCCCCCTGCCCCGGACGATGCCGACAACCCGTTGCGGGTGATGTTCATGGTGCCGCTGGCCGGTGACATCAAGGCCTTCGCGAAGCGCTTCGGGGTGGAGGTCTACACGATCTTCAACATGACCGAGGTCTCCACGCCGATCTTCTCCGAACCCAACCCGGAGATTCGTGGCACCTGCGGCAAGGCACGTGATGGCGTAGAGGTCCGGCTGGTCGATGACAACGACTGCGAGGTGCCGGTGGGCGAGATCGGCGAGATGATGATCCGCACCGACCGGCCCTGGGGCATGAACTCCGGCTACTACAACAACCCGGAGGCCACGGCGAAGGCCTGGCGGAACGGCTGGTTCCATACCGGCGACGCCTTCCGCATGGATGCAGAAGGCAATTTCTACTTCGTCGACCGGATGAAGGACGCGATCCGCCGCCGGGGCGAGAACATCTCCTCCTTCGAGGTGGAGGCTGATGTCGGCGCCCATCCGGCGGTACGCGAAGTCGCCGCCATTGCCGTCCCGAACGAGATGAGCGAGGACGAGGTGATGGTTGTCGTCGCGCCTGTCGAAGGACAGAAGATCGATCCCGTCGATCTGATCGAGTTCCTGCGCCCGCGCATGGCGCACTTCATGGTGCCGCGCTACATCCGCATCGTCGATGAACTGCCGAAGACGCCGACGGCCAAGGTCCAGAAGGCCATGCTGCGGGAAGAAGCGGTGACGCCGGATACCTGGGACCGGGAGGCTGCGGGCATCCGCCTGAAGGGGGATCGATTCTCGAAGGCGTCCTGACAGGGACGGCGCACGACAACAGAATTTGGGGAGGAAGAACATGACTGCATACGGGAATTATCCGGAACTGGGCGTCACGCTGGACAACCACGTCGCCGTGGTCGAGATCCAGCGCCCACCGCACAATTTCTTCAACTTCGAACTGATCGGGGCCATCGCCGACTGTTTCGAGGATCTGGGGCGGGAGGCGGACTGCCGGGCCATCGTGCTCTGCGCGCAGGGCAAGTCATTCTGTGCCGGTGCCGACTTCAGCGGCGACGACAGCAAGAACATCGGCAAGGGCGGCAACCTGTATCAGGAGGCCGTGCGCCTGTTCCGCACGCCGAAGCCGGTGATCGGCGCCATCCAGGGCGCGGCCATCGGCGGTGGCCTGGGTCTGGCCATGATGCCGGATTTCCGCGTTGCCTGCCCGGAGGCACGTTTCGCCGCCAACTTCACGCGGCTCGGCTTCCATCCCGGCTTCGGCCTGACCACGACCCTGCCGGAAGTCATCGGCACGTCGAAGGCGAACCTGATGTTCTACACCTCCCGCCGCATCAAGGGCGAGGAAGCGGCAGAGATGGGCCTGGTCGACGTGCTGGTGCCGCAGGAGAAACTGCGCGATGCCGCCATGGAACTGGCTGCCGAGATCGCCGAGAACTCACCGCTGGGCGTTCTGGAGACCCGCGCCACCATGCGCAAGGGACTGGCCGAACGGGTCAAGGCCGCCACCGATCACGAGCTTGCCATTCAGGACAAGCTGCGCACCACGGAGGATTTCGGCGAAGGCATCAAGGCCACCGCCGAACGCCGCGTCCCGAACTTCAAGGGACGTTGAAACCGGGAAAGGGAGAGACCATCGCCCTTCGGGTCAGAGGGTCTCTTCCGTCCCCAGGATTGCCGTCACCTGGCTGGACAGGTAACCGCCGCTGCCATGGGCGAGGGCCAGTTTCGCACCCTCTACCTGACGGGCACCGGCGACTCCGGTGATCTGCTGCACGGCCTCCACCAGGGTGAACAGGCCGTACATGCCGGGATGCACGCAGGACAGGCCGCCGCCATTGGTGTTCACGGGCTGAGCGCCGCCGGGGGCAGTGTGGCCGTTCTCGAAGAAGGCCCCGCCCTCGCCCTTCGCGCAGAACCCCAGATCCTCCATGAACAGGACCGGGTTGATGGTGAAGGCGTCGTAGAGTTCCACGACATCGATATCCTTCGGACCAACGCCTGCCTGGGCAAAGGCCTGTGGCCCGCTTTCGGAGGCGGCAGTGACAGTCAGGTCGGGCATCTGCGAGATATTGTGGTGGAACGTCGCCGCCGCAGCGCCGAGCACATAGGCGGGCTTTGACTTGTGGTCCTTCGCGCGGTCGGCACGGGTCACGACGATTGCCGCGCCCCCATCCGTCACCAGGCAGCAGTCCCGCACCCCCAGAGGCGTGGAAACGCGCCGTGCCTGCAGCACATCGTCCACCGTCAGATCCCCCTGCATATGGGCGTCGGGGTTCAGGTTGGCCCATTGCCGGGCGGAGACGGCGACTTCGGCCAGTTGCTCCGGCGTCGTGCCGTACTCGTGCATGTGCCGCGCGGCGGCAAGCGCATAGGCGCTGACCGGCAGGCGCGGCCTGTAGGGGCCTTCGTAGGGGTCGGCACCGCTTGGCGTCACCAGCTTTCCCGCACCCGACAACTGGTTGCTGCCATAGGCGATCAGCGCCACGTCACACAGACCGGCATCAAGCGCCAGACAGGCCGACTGCAGGTGTGTCAGGAAGGCGGAGCCGCCGGTCCGGTTGTTCTCCGTGATCTTCGGCTGAATGCCGAGATACTCCGTGAACGTCAGCCCGGACAGGAAGTTGTCAGGCAGACAGATGTAAAGGGCATCCACATCGCCCGGCGTGATGCCCGCGTCGCGCAGGGCGCGGATGCTGGCATTCACCGCGATGTCCATGCTGCTGAGGCCGGGGTTGCGCCCGATGCCGAAGGTGGCGGCGCCGGTGATTGCGGTCTTGCCGCGCGGAAATCCATTCATGATCTGATCCTCGGGGTCAATGCAGCGTTCAGGCGGGGTCGAAGACGACGATGGGGGTCCCGTCCTCGTCTGCCACCCTGGCCTTGACCGCCATGCCGATCTGCACGTCCTCGGCCGCAAGCCCCTCGACCCGGCTCATCATGCGCGGGCCTTCCTCCAAGTCGATCAGCGCGACATTGTAGGACGGCGTCGGCGGGCGCTGGCCGATGGCTGTCGTCGAATAGACCGTGCCCCGCCCCGATGCGGCGACCCATTCAAGATCGGTGTTTCCCGTCACCGGCTCGGCGACGCGGGGATAGAACATGCAGCGCCCGCTGGACCGGCTGCGCAGCAGCATGAATCGCCCTTCGGCAAGATGCGCGCGGTATTCCTCCTCCGGCCTGATACCGGACAACTCCTCGGTCATCGTCTCTCCTCCCCCGATTGACTGGACCTCCGCCGAGAGTGACCGAACGGGGCTGACAGCACAATGGCGGCGCGCGCATGTTACCCTTGTGGTCATGATTGCCATGACCCGGCCAGACAGGGGGGAACAGCCAGCATGAAGATCGCCATCCTCGACGACTACCAGAACGTCGCCCGCGCCTACGCCGACTGGACCCGCCTGCCGCCGCATGCCGAGCTGATCGTGGTGAACGAGAACATTCCCGATCCGGATGCCCTCGCCGCCCGGCTGGGTGATGTGGATATCCTGTGCGTGATGCGGGAACGCACGCCGATCACGGCGGCGCTGATGCAGCGCCTGCCCGGCCTGAAACTGATCGTGACCACCGGCATGTGGAATGCCGCCATCGACATGGACGCCGCAAGCGCCCGCAACATCACCGTCTGCGGAACGGAGGGGCCGGGCCACCCGACGGCGGAACTGACCTTCACGCTGCTGCTGATGCTGGCCCGCCGGATGCCGCAGCAGATGGCGGCCCTGGCAAGCGGCGGCTGGCAACCGCAGGAGATCGGGCACAGCCTGGCGGGCAGCACGCTCGGCCTCATCGGCCTTGGCAAGCTGGGCGGGCGCGTTGCCGGCTACGCGCAGGCTTTCGGCATGAACGTGCTGGCGTGGAGCGCGAACCTGACCGAATCCCGTGCGGCGGAAGTCGGCGTGAAACGTGTTTCATTCGACGAACTGCTGGCCAGTTCCGACCATGTCTCGGTGCATGTCCGGCTGTCGGAGCGGACGGAGGGGCTGCTTGACGCCGACGCGATCAGCCGGATGAAACGGGGCGCGACCCTGATCAACACCTCGCGCGGCCCCATCATCGATGTGCCCGCCATGATCGCCGCACTGGAGTCAGGTGCCCTGTCCGGTGCCGGTATCGATGTCTATGCGCAAGAGCCCCTGCCCGCCGACGATCCGATCCGGAAGGCACCCAACGTGATCCTGACGCCCCACGTGGGCTATGTCTCCGAGGATACCTGGCAGATGTTTCACGAGAAGATGCTGGAAGACATCCTTGCCTTCATCGACGGCAAACCTGTCCGTGTCATCAGCACCTAGAGCGTTCCGTCGAATGATGGAATCGGCCACGCGGCACGGCTGGGCACCCGGGTCAGGCCCGGGCACGACGTGGTTGGGGGTGGCGAAGTGATCTCTCACTCCCCACCCCACCACGACGCCCGCGGACCTGATCCGCGGGCCCAGTCGCCCATCGTGACGTTGTTCGGCCGGGTACCCGGGTCTGGCCCGGGCTCGTCGTGCTGGCAGGTAGAAGACAGCCGCGATCAGCCTGCGGCTTCGATCTTGTCCTGGGTCTTGGTCTCGAAGTCGCTGGCGTCATGGCGCTCGCGCAGCTGCGAGGAAGGCTCGCCCATGGCACGATTGACCATGCGGCCCCGCTTCACGGCCGGACGCTGTCCGATCTGCTTGGTCCAGCGCACCATGTTCTTGTAGGACGAGGCATCCAGGAACTCTGCCGCCTCGTAGACCGCGTTGTTGATCACCGCGCCATACCAGGGCCAGATCGCCATGTCGGCAATCGTGTACTCGTCACCGGCAATGTACTCGTTGTCGGCAAGCTGACGGTCGAGCACGTCGAGCTGGCGCTTCACCTCCATCGCGAAACGGTCGATGCAATATTCGATCTTCACCGGCGCATAGGCATAGAAGTGGCCGAAGCCGCCGCCCAGATAGGGTGCGCTGCCCATCTGCCAGAACAGCCAGTTCAGGGTCTCGGTCCGCTTCGCCGGATCCTTCGGCAGGAACTCACCGAACTTCTCGGCCAGGTACAGCAGGATGGAGCCGGATTCGAAGACCCGCGTCGGGGTCGCGGTGCTGTGATCCACCAGCGCCGGAATCTTGGAATTCGGGTTGGCCGCGACGAAGCCGCTGCCGAACTGTTCGCCGTCACGGATATTCACCAGCCAGGCGTCGTACTCGGCACCCGTGTGGCCCTTGGCCAGCAGTTCCTCCAGCAGCACCGTCACCTTGACGCCGTTCGGCGTGGCCAGGGAGTAGAGCTGCAGCGGGTGCTTGCCGACCGAAAGTTCCTTCTGGTGCGTCGGCCCGGCGATGGGACGGTTGATATTGGCGAAGGCACCGCCGTTCTCCTGTTCCCACTTCCAGACCTTCGGCGGCGTATAGGACGTTGCATCATTCATCGTGTGACATCTTTCATTCTGAATTCGGGTAACCGCGGTTTCTTCTCCGCCCACTCCGCAGGAGAGGCACGCATTGTTGCAAACGGTGCCCCTGTCGTGAAGCGGCCACCGACTGATCTAGCCCCCCTGAACCGAAAGGAAAGTCTGACGCACGGGCGCGTGATCGGACGTCCGGGGCTTGAATTGAGTGCTCTGCCACCGGAAAGTGCCCGCGCAGGTTTTTCGAGGGAGAACAGGTCATGGCCGCGGATGGCAGCAAGGCAGCAATCGACAAGGAGGCCTTGCGCCGGAAATACCGCCAGGAGCGCGACAAGCGGCTGCGGCCCGATGGCAATGCCCAGTATCTGGAACTGAAGGGGCAGCTGGCGCACTACCTGGATGATCCATACACGCCACGGGTCGAGCGGGAGCCGGTGACGGACCACGTCACCTTCGCCTTCATCGGCGGCGGCTTCGCCGGGCTGGTCACTGGCGCACGACTGACAGAGGCAGGGGTCCGGGACATCCGGATCATCGAGAAGGGTGGCGACTTCGGCGGCACCTGGTACTGGAACCGCTATCCCGGCGCGAAGTGTGACACGGCCTCCATGGTCTACATGCCGCTGCTGGAGGAAACCGGTCACATGCCGACCGAGAAATACGCCCATGCGCCGGAGATCCTGGCCCACTGCCAGCGCATCGGGCGCCAGTACGGCCTGTACGACAATGCGCTGTTCCACACCGAGGTCTCGGCACTGGAATGGGACGAGGCAGCCACACGCTGGCGGATCGAGACCAATCGCGGCGACCGTTTCACCGCACAGTTCGTCGGCATGGGAACGGGTCCGCTGCATGTACCGAAGCTGCCCGGAATTCCGGGGGTCGAGGACTTCCGGGGGCATTCGTTCCATACCAGCCGCTGGGACTATGACTATACCGGCGGCGACCCGTCCGGCGCGCCGCTGGAGAAGCTGGCGGACAAGCGCGTCGCGATCATCGGCACCGGTGCCACATCCGTTCAGTGCGTGCCGCACCTGGCGCGCGCCTGCGCCGAGCTGTTCGTGTTTCAGCGCACGCCGTCCTCCGTCGATGTCCGCGACAACCGCCCCATCGATGCCGACTGGTTCGCGGAGATCGCGACGCCGGGATGGCAGCAGCGCTGGCTGGAGAACTTCACCGACAATCAGACCGGCGGCCAGGCCAGCGAGGATCTGGTGCAGGACGGCTGGACCGATCTGGCACGGCGCATACGCACGAAGATCATGCAACTCCCCCCGGACCAGATAACCCCGCAGAACATGCTTGCCGCCTGGGAGGATGCCGACTTCGAGAAGATGGAGGAGATCCGCGCCCGCGCCGAGGCCATCGTCAATGACCCGGAAACCGCCGAGAACCTGAAGGCCTGGTACCGGCAGCTCTGCAAGCGGCCCTGCTTTCACGATGCCTACCTGCAGGCGTTCAACGAACCCGGCACGCATCTGATCGACACGGATGGCAAGGGCGTGGAACGGATCACGGCGACGGGTGTCGTCGTGGCGGGCACCGAGTATCCCGTCGACTGCATCATCTATGCTTCCGGCTTCGAGGTCGGGACCGAGTACCATCGCCGGGCCGGTTTCGACCTGAAGGGACGGAACGGCAAGCTGCTGTCCGAACACTGGTCGGAGGGGATGCGGACCAAGCACGGCATCCACGTGCACGGCTTTCCCAATGCCTTCATCGTGCAGCCGACCCAGGGCGCCAACCTGATCTCCAACGTGCCGCACAACCTGACCGAGTCAGGCCGGACGATTGCCGCCATCGTCCAGCATGCGCTGGCAAACGGCGCGTCGGAGGTGGAGGTGACGGCAGAGGCCGAACAGGCCTGGATCGACCTGCTGCTGACCGGGTCAGGACGCATGATCGGCGCATCGCCGGACTGCACGCCTGGCTATTACAACAACGAAGGCCAGGAACCGACAGCGGAATCCCGGCTGCGGGTCGGCTATCCGGCCGGGGCCTCCGCCTATTTCAGGTACCTGAAGGGCTGGCGGGACAAGGGCGATTTCGACGGTCTGGCATTCACCTAGCGTGTTCCGGGGTTCAAGTGTTGCGACAGACACAGACCTGGTTGGTCAGGAACCCCGGACCGCGAAAACGCCTTTCAGCCCCTCGGGCATACCCGAACCGCGCCGCCCCCAGGCATAGGCACCGACAACGACCAGCAATGCAATGATGTAGGGCAGGCTGGCCAGGACGTGGCTGGAAAGGACGAAACCGCCCGCCTGGAGCCGGGTCACCGCCGCTTCCGCGCCGCCGAAGACAAGCACCGTCGGCAGTACGAGATAGGGATTCCAGCGCGCGACGATCACCAGCCCCACGGCCACGAGCCCCCTGCCCTTGGTCATCTCCTGCGCCCAGGTCTGCGTATAGTCGACGGAAAGCACCGCCCCGCCGACACCGGCAAGGAACCCGCCCAGCAGGACCCCGGAGACCTGGATGCGCGGCACGGACAGCCCCGCGGCGCGCGCCGCCTCCGGTGCCTCGCCGACCGTCCTCCAGGCCAGACCCGTGCGGGTGCGGTAGAGCAGAAAGCCCGCCAGCAGGACAAGCAGGACAGCGGCGAGCGCGGTCCAGCTCAGATTGTCCAGCAATTGTGCCAGTACCGGGCTGTCGCCGAGCCATGAACCGCCGAGACTGCCGCTGGCATCCACCTGGCCGCCGACGAAGGCGCGGCCGTAAAAGGACGTGATGCCGAGTCCGATCATCCAGACGGCCAGCCCGCTGCCGAACTGGTTTGCCCCAAGCCCGATGCAGAGACCGGCATGGACCATGGACAGCACCACACCGGCCGCACCGCCGGCGATCAGGCCCAGCAGCGGATCACCGGTGGTCGCCGCGGCGGCGAAGCCGAAACAGGCCCCGGCCAGCATCTCCCCCTCGATACCCAGATTGATGATGCCGACGCGCTGGGAAAGGGTCTCGCCCAGAGTGACGAACAGCAACGGCGTCGCGCTGCGCAGGATCGCCGCGACCCATCCCGCGATCAGGATCAGCGTTGCCTCATCCACGACGCGACCTCCAGAGGGCAATCAGACCCGGCACCGCCAGCGCGGTGGCGAACATCAGACCCTGCAGCACGGTGGCGCTGGAGGCCGGAATCTTGTTGAAAAGCTGCAAGGTGTCCCCCGCCGCGATCAGGCCGCCGATCAGGAAGGAGACCGGGATCGCCAGCAGGGCGTTGTGCCCCGCCAGCCAGGCCACCAGAAATCCGGTCAGGCCATAGCCCACGGAAATGCCCGGCTGCAGCCGACCCTGGATGACCGAGGTCTCCCCGATCCCGGCAAGCCCGGCAAGTGCCCCGCCCAGCGCCATGACGATGATGACATGGCGGCGATAGTCCAGCCCCATCATCCGTCCCACCCGGACATTGCCCTTCAGGATGTCCAGCGACTGGCCCCAGCGGCTGAAACGGAAGAGCACGTGCAGGCAGAGCGCCAGCAGCAGGCCGAGCAGAAGCCCCGCATGGACCCGTGTTCCGAAGAGCTGCGGCAGGACTGCCGCATCGGGGAAGGCGATGGTGGCGGGCCAGCCCAGATTCCCCGGATCCTTCCACGGCCCGTAGACCGCGGCACTGACCATCAGCACCCCCACATAGTTCAGCAGAAGGGTGGTGATGGTCTCGTTGACCGACAGGCGCGCCCGCAGAATCCCCGGCAGCCAGCCATAGAGTGCACCGCCCGCCGCGCCCCCCAACAGCACCAGCGGCAGCAGCAGCCAGCCATCGAACGGCTGCGTCCAGAGCATCATGCCGGTGCCGATCAGGGCGCCGACATGGAACTGTCCTTCCGCACCGACGGAGATCAGTCCAAGACGGGCGGGGACGATGGCCGCCAGGGCGCAGAACAGGATCGGCGTCATCTTCACCAGCGTCTCGGACAGGGAATAGCGGTCGCCGACGGCATATTCGGCCATCGAGAGCAGGGTCGCGAGGGGCGGCTCGCCGATCACGGCAAAGAAGCCCAGCGCAACGATGATGAAGGCCAGCGCGGCAAGCGCCGCACCGGCAAGCCGTTCATGTCTGGCAAGGGTCGGCATCAGGCGCTCCGGGCCATGTCATGCATCAGCATCAGATCCCCGATTCCGGCCCTGTCGGCCTGATCGCGGTTCCTGATCCCGGCGATGCGCCCGTCCCGCAGCACGGCGATCCGGTGCGCATACTCCAGCAGATCGTCCAGTTCCTCGGAGAACCAGATGATCGACGCACCGCGCGCCAGATGGGCGAAGAGCTGGCGATAGACGGTTCTGGTCGCGGCGACATCCAGCCCCATGGTGGGATAGCAGGCAACGATCAGCGACGGCTCCCCGGCCAGTTCACGACCCAGCACCAGCTTCTGCAGGTTGCCGCCGGACAGGGTGCCGGTCAGCCGCGACGGTTCCGGGGGGCGCACATCGGCGGCCTGCAGCCGGACGGTCAGATCGGCCTGCCCGCGTCGGCCGAACTGCCAGAACGACCGCCGGCGGATATCGCGCATCTGCAGGTTGGCCGCCAGATCCAGCGTCGGCACCACGGCGTTCAGCATCGGCTGTTCGGGAATATGGGCCACGCGCCCATCCGGCACAGGCGGCGTCGGACGCCATGCAACCGAAATACCGTCCACGGTGACATCGCCTGCCGTCAGCGGATGCAGGCCCGCCAGCGCCTCCGCCAGCACCGTCTGGCCGTTGCCGACGACACCGGCGATGCCCAGCAGTTCGCCCGGAGCGACCTCGAGGCTGATGCCCTGGACCTGCTGGGTTTCCGTGCGTGCGCCAAGTTCGCGGACAACCACGCGGGCCACATTGCGGTCCGGCGGTGGCGGCGGACTTGCCGAGGCCGGACTGCCAGCCCCGATCATGCTATCCACCATCTGCTGGCGGGACATGTCCCGCGTCGGCCCGGCATGGATCAGCTTCCCCCGCCGCATGATGGCGGTCCGGTCCGCGCAGGCAGCCACATCGGCCAGCTTGTGCGTGATCATCACCACGGCCTTGCCGTCGGCCACCATCTCGTTGATCAGCCCGTAGAGACGCTGGGTCTCCGCCGGGGTCAGCACGGATGTCGGCTCATCGAGGATGATGGTCCGGGCGTCGAGGTTCAGCACCTTCGCCAGTTCGATCAGCTGTCGCTCCCCCACCGCCAGATCGGCGACGCGGGACCGGGGGTCCAGATCGGGGGCAAGCCGGGAAAGCACCTCAAGCACGGTATCGAGACCGGGCGCACCCGGCACCTGCAACCACGGTGCCCGTGGACTGGCCAGCAGCAGATTCTCCCGCACGGTCAGCGCGGGCACCAGGGAGAACTGCTGGAACACCATGCCGATGCCCACCGCCATGGCATCAGCAGGGCCACGGAACTGCTGTTGCCGGCCGTCGATCAGGATGTCGCCCGAATCCGGCTGGATCGCGCCATAGAGCACCTTCATCAGCGTGCTCTTGCCGGCCCCGTTCTCCCCCAGCAGCGCGAGGCAGCTACCGGATTCAATCTCGATGCTGACATCATCATTCGCCACCAGCGACCCGAAGCGCCGCGTGATGCCGCGCAACTGGATCAGTCGCCCGGGCATCAGGCCGGGTGCAGGGCGAACATGGCATCGACCTCGACGGCCGCCCGTTGCGGCAGGGTCTCGACGCCGACCGCCGTGCGGGCATGGGCGCCGATCTCGCCGAAGAACTCGTGCATGAGGTCCGATGCACCGTTGATCACCTTCGGCACGAGATCGAAATCGGCCGGCGCATTGACGAAGCCACCAAGCCGCAGACAGTTGGCAACCCTGTCCAGATCGTCATTGCAGGCCAGCGCCAGGGCCGCGATCAGGTTGAGACCACAGATGCGCGCCGCCTTGATCCCTGCCTCGAGATCATGGTCCAGACCGATCTTGCCCCGCAGGGTCATGGTGCCATTCCATTCGCAGGTCTGACCGGCAAGGATCACCAGATCACCGTGCAGGCTGAAGGGACGGAAGTTGGCGATGGGCACCGGCACCTGCGGCAGTTCGATCCCCAGTTCGGCCGCCCGGCCCGAGAAACTCGCCATCAGACCGATCCTCCGGAAAGTCCGGCGTCCGAAAGCCCCTGCAACAGGGCGTCCGAACCTGTCACGAAGCCGTAGAGCAGCTTCACATTGTAAAGCACCGACTGCACGCAGTAGTCGGGCGACGTCGTGGCGGAGCCATCCTCCACCAGGATCGTGTCGTAGCCCAGGAAACTGGCGTCCTCCAGCGTGGTCATCACGCACTGGTCCATGTTCACGCCGCCGATGAAGAGGGTCTTCACACCAAGGTTGCGCAGCACGGCATCTGTCTCGGTATCCCAGAAGGCACTGAAACGGTGCTTCAGGATCTGGATGTCGCGCTTGCCCGGATTGATCTCGTCGACGACCTCGGCACCCCAACTGCCCTTGCGCAGCACCTCGGAGCGGGTGCCGGGCACGGGACTGCCCAGATCCACCTCCGTGCCCGTCGGATTGTGGGCATGCAGCAGGGAGGGATGGATGTTCAGCAGATCCTTGCGCACCCCCCAGTTGACCCAGATGACCGGCAGGGCGGCAGCGCGGAAACCATCGACCAGCCGTCGCAGCGGTTCGATCGGCGCCCGGTTGGGCGAAACATCGATGCCCCGGCTGTGCAGCCATCCGCCTTCCGTGCAGAAATCGTTCTGCATGTCGACGATCATCAGCGCGGACTTGTGCGCGTCCACCACGATGTCCTGCGGTTCCGCCGCAACCGACAGCGGCTTCGGCGCCGGCGTCGGCCGGGTCATGTCGACCTGCGCAGGCGTGACCTGCCAGCTTTCTCCCGGGGCGGCACCCATCGCCTTGCCGCCCCCCTTGCCTGCGTCAGTCATCAGTTGCTCGCTCCCGTCACGCCCTTGACCAGGTAGTCCATGCTCTCGACCTTCTCCATGGGCATGGTCTCACCGGCCTTCGAGACGACCGTTCCGTCCTGGCTGACGATCAGGCCGGACCAGACTTCCTTCTCGCCGCTGATGATGGCCTGCTTCAGCGCCAGCACCTTGCTGCGGACATCCTCCGGCACGTTCTTGCCAAAGGGATCCAGAACCGCATGGCCGCTGGCCAGATCACCACGCACATGGCTCGGCTTCCAGGTCCCGGCCTGGATTTCCTTCACCAGGTCGACCATCATCGGCCCCCAGTTCCAGGACACACCGGTCAGCCAGGCGTTCGGTGCCCGGTCAGAGATGTCCACATCCTTGCCGATGATGAAGACGTTCCGCTTTTCGGCCGTCTGGGCGATGGTGATCGGCGAGTCCACCTGTTCGGCGATCACGTCGATTCCCTGGTCGGCAAAGGCATTGACGGCCTCCGCCTCCTTCTGCGGCTCCCACCAGCCACCGGTCCAGACGACTGTCGTGGTCACGTCCGGGTTCACGGACTGCGCCCCGAGGGTGAAGGCGTTGATGGAGCGGAAGAGCTGCGGAATCTGGAAGGCGCCGACGAAACCCAGCTTGTTGGTCTTGGTCACGGAGCCCGCGACAACACCGGCCAGATACATGCCGTCATCCGAATCCGCCCAGTAGGTCCCGACATTGCCGGACGTCTTCAGGCCACCGGCGTGCAGGAAGGAGACCTCCGGGTACTTCTTGCCCAGCTTGATGGCATGATCCAGATAGCCATAGCTGGTGGCGAAGATGATGTTGTGGTCGGTGCTGATCAGCCGTTCCATCACCCGCTCCACCTCGGCGGACTCCGGAATCGCCTCGAAGGTCGTGGTGCTGACGCCCTCGATCGACTTCTCCACGTGCTCACGCCCGAGGTCCATCGACATGTTGTAGCCATAGTCAGCCGCCGGGCCGACATAGATGAACCCGATCTTCTGCTCAGCCGATGCCGCGAATGCCGTCGCGCCCATCACCCCGGCGATTGCCAGTCCCAACCATTTCTTCATTCCCGCCTCCTGCTCTCGCCCGGCCAGGATGATCATCACCCAGACGGGGCTAAGTAAATATTCATTTACAAATAATTCAGGAAACGTGCCAGATCCGCCCCTTCCCCTTTCTCATTTGAATTCAATTGCTTGAGCGTCAAATCCTGACGGCGCGTGCTGTCGGGGGCGGTATCGTGCCCGAATTTCAGACAGGGCCGGACCGGCTGCACGCGAATTAGGCAACAGGTGCCAGATAGGCATCCAGCATCTGGCGGGCCATGGCCCGATGGTTCTCGCGCCAGGCCTCATCCCGCAGATCCAGCGTGAAGATCACCGACAGCGTGGCCGCGTTGGAGAGATGGAAATAGCTGAGCGCGACCATGGTGACATAGAGGTGCAGCGGGTCCATGCCGCGCCGCAGGCTGCTGTCGGACGCGCCGCGATGCACCAGTTGCGTCACGAGCCCCAGCAGGGGCGACGAGATCACCGGCGTCGCCTCCGACCGGCGCAGATGCACGGCCTCAAGCAGGTTCTCACCGGACAGCAGCTTCACCAGTTCCGGGTGGCGGTCAAAATGCCCGGAGATGAAATCGAACAACCGCAGAAGCGCCTCCCGCGGGCCGAAGCTGTCGACCGCAAGCTGAAGCTCCGCTTCCCGAAGGTCACCCAGGGCCTGCTCCAGAACGGCGACATAGAGCCCGGCCTTGTCGCCGAAATAGTGATAGATCATGCGCGCATTGGCGCGGGCGCGGCGCGCGATGCTCTCGATCCGCCCACCCTCGAAACCGACAGCGGAGAATTCGGCGGTCGCGGCATCCAGAATGCGGCGACGGGTTTCCCCGGGATTGCGCCGCACGCGTTTTACAGGTTTGCCGGTCACATTCTGCGCAGGACGTTCCACCACCATTCCGGCCCCATTGCTGATGCTGCTGATCCCTCTCCGGACCAGGGTGCCGGTGAACGGCGGGTCCCATCGTACAGGCAACAACGAAAAAAGCGCCAGCCTGACATGCAGGCTGACGCTTCTTCGTGACCATAGGTCATCACATGCGTGCCGCGCTCACCGAAGTGGGCGCAGCACGACAGATGATTACTCGGCCTGCAGGTTCACTGCGGAAGACTTGCCGCGGTTGCGGTCGACTTCGATCTCGTAGCTGATCTTGTCGCCTTCGTTCAGGCCATTCATGCCTGCACGCTCGACGGCGCTGATGTGAACGAACACGTCGTTTCCGCCCTCATCGGGTGCGATGAAGCCGTAACCCTTGGTGCCGTTGAACCATTTCACTGTACCTGTAGCCATGATGCTTGTTCCTTCTGCATGGTGTTGGTTGGTATGGGTGACTCGTGGGAATTCCGCTGACGCGATTGAACGGTCAGAAATCGCGACCTGCCACGACGGCGGTCTGCGCGAAATTCACGTTGTGTTGGACTGTCTGCCTGTCTTTGCTCTCAGCGGTCTTTGTCGCGAGGTCCGGCCCGGCAAGGCCTTCAAAGGTGTCGTTTTTCAACTAGCGTCTTCCATCGGTCGCGGTCACGACCAAGCCTGAAGGCGGGGGATGACAGCTATTGTATTGGCGGTGGCGCATCTTGATCGGCCACCCGGATCGTCACATGAATCCCATGCGATGACTGACAACGAACATTTTCCGGGACCAATAGCAAGCGAATTCGGTTAACACGCCTCGCGCGATCTCCCGACAGGCCGGATCAATCGAGTTCGTACTTGTCCTCATATGTCTGTTTCAGGTGGGCGGGCTGGCGGTCCTTGCGCAGTACCGTGTCTCCGCAGACCAGGACATCCAGCTCCGTCCCCATGAAACAGCGGAAGGCATCGCCAGGCGTGCAGACAATGGGCTCACCGCGCACATTGAAGCTCGTGTTGACGACGATGGGACAGCCCGTCAGTCCCTTGAAGCGGCTGATCAGGGCGTGATACTCGGGATTCACGTCAGCCTTCACGGTCTGGATGCGGGCCGAATAGTCGACATGCGTGACCGCAGGGATCTCGGACCGGACGACATTCAGCTTCTCGATACCGAACAGGGCCTGCTCCTCATCCGTCATCTGGCGGCGGCGGTTCTCTGCCACATCGGCAACCATCAGCATGTAGGGACTGTCGGAATCGATCTCGAACCAGTCCGAAACATCCTCCCGAAGCACCGATGGTGCGAAGGGTCTGAAGCTTTCCCGATATTTCACCTTCAGATTCAGGGTCTTCTGCATGTCGGGTGAGCGCGGATCACCGAGGATCGAGCGATTGCCAAGCGCCCTGGGGCCGAACTCCATACGCCCCTGGAACCAGCCGACTGCCTGCCCTTCCGCCAGGGCACGGGCGGTGGTGTCAATCATGTCGGAATGGGTCAGCGTCTCGTAGACCGCGCCCGCTTCGTCCAGCGCAGCCTCGATCTCCGCCGTCGAATATTCGGGGCCCACGTAGGAACCGCGCATGGCATCGCCGGGGTGCACCACCCGCTCCTGTTTCAGTTCCTGGTGCCAGGCGGCCAGAGAAGCGCCGATGGCACCGCCTGCGTCTCCGGCAGCCGGTTGTACCCAGACGTTCCGGAAGGCGCCGTCGCGCAGGATCTTGCCGTTGGCGACACAGTTCAGGGCAACCCCACCGGCCATGCAGAGGTTCTCGATACCGAACTCGGCAGCCAGGGACCGTGTCAGGCGCAGCACCACCTCTTCCGTCACGGCCTGGACAGAGGCGGCGACATCCATGTGGAACTGGGTCAGCGGCTCCGCATCCGGCTTGCGGACCGGCTCTCCGAACAGGTCGGCGAAGCGCCTGTTGGTCATGGTCAGGCCGGTGGCATAGTTGAAATACCGCTGATCCATGCGGAAGGAACCGTCGTCCTTCACATCGATCAGCTTGTCCATGATCAGGTCCTTGAAGCGCGGTTCCCCGTAAGGAGCCAGGCCCATGACCTTGTACTCGCCGGAATTGACCTTGAAGCCGGTGTAGTAGGTGAAGGCGGAATAGAGCAGGCCGATGGAGTGGGGGAAATGGATTTCCCGCTCGATCGTCAGATCCTTGCCACGCCCGATGGCAACCGTGGTTGTCGCCCACTCGCCGACACCGTCCAGGGTCAGAACCACCGCCTCCTCGAACGGAGACGGATAGAAGGCACTGGCAGCATGGCTGAAGTGATGTTCCGCGAACAGGATCTTCGACCGGTCCTCGAAGTTGTCCGAGATCTCGCGAAGCTGCTTGTAGAGCAGGTCCTTCAGGAACAGCTTTTCCCGCAGCCAGACCGGCATTGCGACACTGAAGGATTTGAAGCCCCGCGGCGCGGAGGCGACATAGGTCTCCAGCAGCCGCTCGAACTTCAGGAACGGCTTGTCGTAGAATGCGACATATTCCACATCATCCAGCCCGCACCCGGCAATCGCCAGGCAATAGTCTATGGCGTGGCGGGGGAAGCGGGCGTCATGCTTGCGCCGGGTGAACCGTTCCTCCTGCGCGCCTGCGATGATCTGCCCGTCCTCGATCAGGACGGCCGCACTGTCGTGATAGAAAGCGGAGATGCCGAGGATACGCATCGGCGATCAGAAAAGCGTGTAGATGAACGGAGCGACGGCGGAGCCCTGGGTCAGGACCACGATACCGCCGAACAGTGCCATCATCAGCATGATCGGCAGCAGCCAGAACTTCTTCCGGACCCTCAGAAACTTCCAGAATTCCTGCAGAAACGACATATCGCCCTCAATACTGATCGCGCATGGAACTAAGCGGGTTGCTCTCGGTGTCGCGCTTCTGCCAATAGGTCTCGGCCTCAGGCTCCAGCTTCGTCCGCAACGGGTCCTTGCCCACGGCGCGCATGATCAGGCCGATCGGCGTGATCGTCACGAAGTAGAGCAGTCCCATGACGATGGGCGTCATGACCTTGCCGAGCAGCATGCCGAACTTGAACCAGATCAGGTTCAGCGGCGCCAGCAGGGTCGGACGGATGAAGGAGATTGCCAGGATGAGCGCGGCAACGATGAGCGCCCAGATCCTGATCTGCCCGTCACCGAGCAGCGGCAGGAGTCCGACGATGACGAAGACCGCAGTGAAGACCAGTCCGAAACCGCGGTCGGAACTGCCCTTGATCTCAACGTTTCCGTGCGTTTCGGACATGAAGCCGTGATTCCCGATGATACAGGGGCCAGACCGTGTGCGGCTGAGCGGTGTGAATGCCACGGCTGAGCGGGAGCATCAACCACTAACGGCGTGCGACCAATCAACCTACGAACGGCAACGACGTTCAGGCGCGCCGCGCAACCGTCGCAGCCCCCTGTCTGTGTTCGCTGTGGTCCAGCCCGTGACGGAAGACGAGATCGAAATGCCGCAACGGATTCTCCTGTCGCAACAGCATGCCTGCAAACGTGGCAAAGCTCGGATTGGTGAACAGGGTCCAGTGATCAACCTTGTGCGGAGCCGGTCGCAGGTCGAACGCCCGCATGATCGCGGGACTGTCGACCTGGATGTCCAGCCAGCGGCGATAGCGGATGAACGACGGCTTGCCGTGACGGCCGATCACGCTGCCGCCGTTCAGCATCCGGCTGAAGCGTGCCCAGCCGCGCGGCAATCCCAGTTCCTCCCGCGAGACGAATGACGCGAAGCGCCGCCCCCAGAACTCCAGCACCGCGTCCCGGCTGGTCATCAGATTGTAGATGCGCGGCTGGCCGACGCCGGCATGCAGGATTTCCTGCAGCGCCAATCGGGCATGGCCGCAGTGCGATGCACCGGAAAGCAGGACCACCCGGTCAACATTGCGCAACGCCGGGTGGCGGCGACTGGCCAGGATTCGCAGGGCAGTGATCGCGACCAGACTGCCCAGGCTGTGCGCGAAGAGACGGATCGGGCGCCCCGGCGCGACCTCCCCGATCCGCGCAATCAGAGCCGCCAGGGCGATACCGGCCACAGGCGCGCGGCGGTAAGCGCGGGCGTAATAGGTCGTGGCGCCGCGCTTGCGCCATGAAACGCTGGAGAGCCAGTCACGCCAGGTGCCGCTGCGATAGGCCGGATGACTGGACCAGGCGAAGGCTATGGCCAGTCCGCTCTGCCCGTCGTCATCGTCAAAGCCCAGCCGCTTCGGCCAGGGTGTGGCGTGGCTCAGCACTTCCTGCGGACCGCCGGGAACGACATCCGGCTCCTCGAAGTGAAAGACCTGGCTGTGGGGATTCGCGGCCTTGCGCGCCGGTGCGCTGGGCGGTGCCTCGGGGGCGTACTGGAAACCATGCATCATGATCGTGATCGGCCCGCTTGGCGGCACGATGGCACGCAGGTGGTCGGCGAAGTCGCCGCCGCCCGAGAACAGCGGACCATCGAGACGGATCAGTTCTCCGGTGCGGCTTTCACGGTCATAGGGCTGACGCACAAGGGCACCATCATCCTCTGGCACGAAGATCGCCCAATCATCCGGATTGTCTTCGGTCGTCTCCGGGCAGATCGTGAACCGCGCAAGTGCCATGGTCTGTCTCCTCTCCTGCATCACAAGATCGGAAGGTCACTTCATACCTGCAACGCACGGACGTCACACATTGCCGCACATCCCGGTTACCATTGTGATAACCGCCACGCTCCGGAGACTTGAAAGCAGGTTGCAGCCATGAAGATCGAACGCGTCGACACCCTGATCCTGGATGAATTTCCCAATCTGCTCTGGGTCCGCCTGACAGCGGATGACGGCACGGAAGGCGTCGGCGAGATATTCTATGGTGCCCGCGCTGCCGCTGCCTATGTTCATGAGACAGCCGCAGAAGTGCTGCTCGGGCGCGACCCGCGCCAGATCAACGGCCTGTTCCAGGCGCTGCAGCCCTATGTCGGCTACTCCGGATCGGGGGCGGAGACCCGCGGCCGCTCCGCCATTGATCTGGCGCTGCACGACCTTGCCGGACGGGCCGGCGGACTGCCGATCCACCAGTTGCTCGGCGGCCTCAGCCGTCCCTGCATCCGCGTCTACAACACCTGCGCCGGCTATCGCTATGTCCGCAGCACACCGCGGCAGGAGACCGGCAACTGGGGCATCGGCGGCGATGCGGAGGGACCGTACGAGGACCTGGAAGGCTTTCTGCACAACGCCGGTGCCCTGGCCGAGAGCCTGCTGTCGGAGGGGATCACCGGCATGAAGATCTGGCCCTTCGACTTTGCCGCCGAGCGCACGGGCGGGTACGACATCAATACTGCCGAACTGGATCGCGCCATCGATCCGTTCCGCAAGATCCGCGCGGCCGTGGGCGACCGGATCGACATCATGTGCGAACTGCACGGCCTGTTCAGCCCACCGACCGCCGCACGCATCGCGCAGGCCCTGGAACCCTATCGCCCCTACTGGATTGAGGATCCCGTCCGCGCCGACAACCTGTCCGGCTACGCAGCGGTGCGCCGTGCCACCAGTTCCATGATCACGGCCTCCGAGACCGTCGGGGGCCTGCGCGACTGGTCGCGTCTGATTGCCACCGGCGACATCTCCGTCGTCATGCCCGACCTCGGCTGGTGTGGCGGACTGACGGAGGCGCGGCGGATCGCGGCGCTGGCAGACGCCGCCGGTCTGCCCATCGCGCCGCACGACTGCACCGGGCCGCTGCAGTTCGCGGCCTCCGTGCATCTTGTGCTGTCACAGCCGAACGCGCTGATTCAGGAGTTCGTCCGCGCCTTCTACACGGGCTGGTACAACGAGATCGCGGAGAACCTGCCCGAAGTGCGCAATGGCATCGTGCATCCGCCCTCCGGCCCCGGCCTCGGCACCCGACTGAAACCCGGCACCTTCGCGCGTCCCGACGCCAACGTGCAGACATCCGCGCTCTGACCCCTGCCCCCGGGAATGTGACCGTTGCGCCAGCGCCGGGCATCCAGCCATGGCAGACTCGATTTCACCCATGTACCGGTCGGGAGAATAGCACGTGACCCTGTTTCGCAGCCTGTTGCTGCCTGCCCTCGCCCTGCTGTTTCTGGCTGGCACCGCCCAGGCCTATCAGGCCCGCACCTTCGACAGGAACGCGGATGCGGTGATCAAGCATCTGATGACCCTGCCGGTCTTCGAGGGCGCGCGCATCCGCGAGGCGCAGGTGCCCTGGGACCCGACAACCCTCCGGGTCCAGATCGGGCCGGAGAACGGGGAGACCGTCGGCGCCGTGCTGTTCAGCCGCGACGGCGCGCTGGCCGGGCTGCGCATGGAGATTCCGCTGCTGCCGTCCGCCGATCCCGGCCTCTACGCCTTTGCCGACATCGCCGCGCTGCTGGAGCCGCAACTTGCCGGGCTGGATCACGCGCGGGAGGTCTCGGCGCGCGAAGCGGTGAAACGCTGGGCCGGGGAACTGGGCCTGGAGAGCTGGATGCGGCCGCGCTTCGGGGCCTACCGGATCGAGCGGCGCGTCGGCGCGACCATGTTCGTGTTCGAGGGCGTGCCGCTGAACCGGTTCTGGGTCTCCGTCACCCCTGTCGGGCCGGCACACCCGGTGGCCGACGATCTGCTCCCCTACATCCCCGAAGCGGCCAGGGGCAGCGCCATGCCGATCCTGACGGCTATCGAGCGTGGGGAATACAAGCTGGCTGAACGGCTGGTGATCCCCCATGCCGAGGCCGGAGCCCCCTGGGCCCTGCTGATCCAGGCCGACTATGGCCGCCCCGAAGGGGATCGCCAGCAGATGTCCAGGCTGATCAACGGCAAGCTGGAACGGGCTGCGGAAGGCGGCTTCGTGCCGGCGCAATATGTCCTCGGCACACCGGACTCCAGGGTGGCTGAGGCCTGGCTCACCCGCGCCGCCAATGCCGGCTATGGCCATGCCATAGCGCTGAAGGCCCGCCGCCTTTACAGCACCGGTCGCGCTGACGACCCCGGCGCGCGCTGCGACGAGCTGGCGGCGCTGCAGGGCAATGCCATGGCCCAGTTGCGCACGCTCTACCGCTATGCGGAGGGGGGCGGCGACACGGACACCGCCTACTTCTGGTCCCGTGTGGCGCTGGAGACCTTCGGCGAGAGCGCCAGCTACACCTCGGAGCGCTATATCCTCAATACCCTCGGCGTGCTGCGCAGCCGTCTGGATGCGAACCAGCGCGAAACGCTGGAGGATGACGCCGCCAACTGGACGCCGAGCAGCTTCGAGACACTGAAGCCCCGCTACGACGAACTCGGCTGCCTGAAATAGCCCTCAGACGAAGGTCAGCAGGCGCCTCGGCGTCTCGACGATGATGCGGTCGATCTCGGCCTCCGAGAAGCCGCGACGGCGCATGATCGGGACCACGTTCTGGAAGATGTGGCCATAGCCGTGACCGCCGAACTGGCTGAGGCGGGTGCGGTAGCAGATGTCGTGGGAGATCACGATCTGATCCAGGTGCCCCCGGTCGATCAGCCGCCGCATCCAGCGCAGCCGTTCCGCATCGTTGGGCAGGTCGATCCTCGGATTGAGGTTGTAGTAGGACTGTTCCTGCCCGAACAGGTCCAGTTCGATGATGCAGCCTGTGTCGGCCAGCCGGAACAGCCGCTCGTCATCGAAGATTGTGCGGTCGATATGGCTGATGATCAGGCGGCTCATGTCACCACCACGCGCGGCAACGAACTCCGCGACCTCCTGCGGCTGGTCCGGGTCGCGTCCGGGATGCACGTTCAGCGCCGCGCCGGTCTCACCCTGGGCGATCAGCGCGCCCTGCATCACCCGCTTCTCCAGCTCCGTCCAGGGTGACTGGCAGCCGATTTCCCCGATGATCCCGGCGCGGATATCCGTGCCCCAGGCACCCAGCGTGACCTGATCGACCATCTCCGCGGCGAAATCATCGATGCTGCGGTCCCGGTTCGCCGGATCCTGATACTCGTCGACATAGTGGCCGCAGCCCATGACGATATGGGTGTCGGTATCCTGCGCGATGCCGACCAGCCCCTCCGGTTCCGGTTTCAGACCGCCAACCGTCAGTTCCACGATGCTGCGCCCGCCTGCCTGGCGCATGGCCCGGACTTCCGTCGTTGCCACTTCCCGGTCGAAGAAGACGTAGTTGCCGGGGGCTTTCTTGTTGCCGTAGTTGATCTGCCAGCAGTTGCACAGGCTGATCTCCGGCCCCTGATCCGGGTCGGACTTCATCGTCGGAGTGCGAATGTCCCACAGCAGATGCTCATGCATCAGGGTCGGGCCAAGCTCGGCCGGGTCGATCAGGCCAAGCACCGTCTGGGCCTTGCCCCTCAGTTCATCGCGCGAAAGCCGGCTCATACCGCGTTCTCCAGTCCCGAATTGCTGGCATTGTCACCATAGATGCGACCGTCAGGATAATATTCGGCATTGTGCTGGACGGAACCCGCCGCCGCCTCCCCGTCGATCTCGGCGATGAAGCCCAGGGTGAGGTCCATGCCGGCCGAGACACCCGCCGATGTCCAGATGGTGCCGTCGCGCACCCAGCGCTGCGTCACCACATCCACCCCGAGGTCCCGCAATCCATCCATGCCCTTCCAGTGGGTCGTTGCCTGTCGCCCGGACAGCAGACCGGCGGCCTGCAGGATGAAGGCCCCGGTACAGACGGACAGAACGTGCTGGCAGGTCTGCGCCTGCGCCCGCACCCAGTCCACCAGCACCTGGTTCTTCATCTCGTCGAAGGCCGAGAAGCCGCCGGGCACAAGCAGGTAATCCAGCGGCGGGCAGTTGGCGAAGGAATGTTCCGCAGCCGTGGCAAGGCCCTTGGCGCAGGTCACCGGGCCGCCGTTCTGGCTGACCGTCAGGCAGGATGGACCGCCCGCATAGTCGCGCCACATGGTGGCCATTTCCCAGGGTCCGATCAGGTCCAGTTCCTCGTACCTGTCGAACATCAGGAAACCGAAACGTCGTCCGTCGCCCTCAGCCATCGTCACCACCTCCCCAAGTGTGTGCAGACAGGATAGTCGCAGATCAGTCCTGAGGCATGGAAAGAAACTCGACACGGAACCGCACGGGACCGCAAAGCCCGACCCGGTGCGGCACCGTCGGTTCGATCACGCCGAATTCTCCGGCGCTGATCCGTTCGACGTGCTCAGGGGGGCCGGGGATGATGTAATCCAGCGCCCCCTGCTCCACCACCAGCCGTCCCCAGACGCCCGGTTTGGTGTCGTGCAGGCCGAGCAGCTTCGCCGGAACCGAAGTCTCGTCGAAGACCCGGGTCTCCCCATGCTTGCGCAGACCTTCAGGCAGAATGGTCATGCAGGGGGCCGCCGAATCCGGGCACGCCGAACAGCACCAGCTTCAGGCTCTTCGCGATGCGGTTGGCCCTTACCATGAAGTGCTCGACGGCTTCAGGGGTGGGCGCGGTGTCATCCAGTGTCTCGCGGAACAGGCCGAGCCAGACGTCGAAGTGCCGTGCCTCGATCTCCGGGTGCCTGGCATGGGCGGGCACCGGCTGCCCGAAATAGCGCCCCGCGCCCCAGGCGACGGAGGCCCAGAAATCCTTCAGCTTGGCCAGGTGGTGGTCCCAGTTGTCGCCAATCGCATTCTCGAAGATCGGCCCGATCTCCGGGTTCTGCCGCACCCGCGCGTAGAATGTGTCCACCAGCAGGGAGACATAGTCATCGTCGATCCCCATCGCCTGGATCGGGTCAGGCACGGGTCCGGGGTCAAGTCGTGAGCGGGCAGCCATTCCTAGAGCGCCTCCGGCAGTTCGCCGGGCTTGCAGCTCTGTGGTGCAAAGCGGTGGGAGCGGGCGAACATCCAGGGGCGCTGTCCGAAATCGTCCCTGCCGGAGCGGTAGAAGATGCTGCGGGCGTCGAAACGCGCCGTGCAACTGCAACTGTGCTGGGCATCCGGCTCGGTGCCGCGATAGAGCGTCACCGGCATGACCGCATCCACCGCGTTCCGGCGATAGAGGTACGCCGGATCAAAGCGCCACTCCGCCGTGCCGCGACCGACCTGGTCGCCATTGGCGGCAAAGACGCGGCAGTCGAGCCGCATCGCGTTGATGTTCAGGGCATGGCTGCGGTAATCCAGATGGATTGCAAGCGGAAAGGCCGTCGCCTTCTCCAGCGGTTTCGCCGAAGCCGCTCCGGTGGCCAGCGCCAGGGCACCCAGCAGTGCGAGGAATGTCATCAGCGTGCGTTGCATCAGCACCTCCTGTACTGCCTCATCATCTGGTGGCGGGGCCGGTTGAGGCAAGGTCGCTGCCGATCACTTCTTTGCGGCATCCGGCTGGCCCGGGGCCTTCGTGTGGCGGTTGTTGTCCAGCCAGTGCTTCAGGCGGAACAGGGGCGCCTTCAGCTCTTCCAGATCGTCATCGCTCCAGTCGCCGAAGATCAGGTGGGTGTCCGGGCGCAGCCGGACCAGCGCCGCCATGTGTGCCGCCCTGCCCGCATCCGTGACCGACAGCAGTTTGCGGCGGCCATCCTCCGGATCGTCCTCCGCCGCAAGGAACCCCTTCGCGATCAGCTTCTGCGCCGTCTTGGTGATCCCCGGCTGCGGCGCCTGGAAGGCCTGCGCCATCTGTCCGACGGTTTTCACGGGCGGCGGCACACCGACGAAATGGTTCAGCATGGTGAACTGTGGCGGGGGCAGATCCTCCCCCAGCGCCTCCGTCGCGCGGGTGCCGAGCAACTGGGCGCAGATGCCCACTGACGTGAGCAGCCCCCAAAGGAGCCGCTCACGTTCAGTCAGACTGTCCGGGCCGGAATCACTCATGCGGCAACGATAGCATGAACCGGCCGACGGGGACTCGGACCGGGACGCTCGGCGTGGCCGAAGCGGACCAGCATCTGCACGTGCTGCGGGGCCTCGACGCCGACCGTGCGGTAGAAGTCGCGTTGCAGGTCCGTCATCTCCGGATATTCCTGAAGCAACTGGCTCATCGGATGCATCGCGACCCCGGCTGCCGTGGCCGCCAGGTTGAGCCACAGATACCGCATTCCCGCAACCAGCTGGGACTGCCGCGAGTTGTCGGGTGTCACCAGCCAGCCGAAGGCCATCGCTGACTGGGCCTGGTCACGGGCCATGTCCAGTCCGACCTGAAACGACTGGGTGCCGGGGGTCAGGATATCTTCCTTCGAGACGAAGCCGAGCCGGGTGCCCCACCACATCATGGGGCCGAGCAGGTCGATGCCATCGGGGTTCGCGGCAACCTCCGCCGGGCCGATCCGCATCCGGTCAACACTCTCCTTCAGGGTCCGGGGGGTCTCGATCTCGGTCACAAGCGCCTGCTGGGTGAGGTCACGCAGCACCTGTCGCCGGGCCGGATCGCCGGTGGTCCGGAACCGGAACCCGTCGCCGGCTTCCGCCGCAACGACAGCAAGCTTGCTGTCTTCGACCGGACGCGTGGTATCGAAGGTTTCCTTGACGCTGCGGCGCGCACGATGATGCGCGAACAGGGGATCCGGTCGCAGGGCGGAATCGCGGATCAGGCGGATGTCAGCCACCGGCCGGTCATCCAGCCGATCCTGCGGGAATGCGCCGTTCGGCAGCAGGTTCATGTCCGCCCGCCAGCCTTCCGCCGCCGCCGCCATGCGGAACAGTTCCAGAAACGTCCCCTGCCCGATCAGGATCTGCCGCCCGTACGGGTCCGTGTCCGGCAGCAGGCGGTCCAGGTCCACATGCAGGCTCAGCCGGTCATCGCCATGCAGGCGGATCGACCAGGACTGCATGTTGTGCGGGTTCGGGGCCAGCATGGCCGTCGCCGCCGCACGCAGGCGCGGATCGGTCAGGGCCTCCGTCGGTCCCTGCCAGGGGGCAATGGCCGAATCCGGCATGCCACCACGGCTGCCGGCCCAGGTGATACCGCCTGCCCCAAGGGCCGCCACCGCACCGCCGATACCGAAGATGCGGATGAACTGTCGTCTGGTCGCCATGATGCTGCTCCATTTGAATTCCTGGGAATGTAAATAACATTCCTTGGAATTTATTCAAGCATGCGACGGCAGAAATCTTTGCCAGCCCGAAACCGGCGCACTACCGTCCCCTTTTTCCGGAAGGTGGAGGGCAGTCCCATGTCAGAGGTTCGGGCCATAAGACGAGAGGACGAGACTGCCTGGCGCGCGCTCTGGGCGGGTTATCTGGCGTTCTATGAAACGGAACTGGATCCGGCGATCACGGATCACACCTGGTCGCGCCTGTTCGACCCGGATTCGCCTCTGACGGCCCTCGTCATCACACAGGATGAAACCGTTCGCGGATTCGCCATGCTGGTCCCGCATGAGGGCACCTGGACCCGCAGCCCGATCTGCTATCTGGAAGATCTCTATGTCGAGGATGGGCAGCGTGGCGGCGGTCTGGGGAGAAAGCTGCTCGACGGCTGCCTCGACCTCGCGCGCGAACGCGGCTGGTCACGCTTCTACTGGCATACCAACGCCGACAACCACCGGGCACGAAGGCTCTATGACAGCTATCTGCCGGCCGACGACAATGTGCGGTACCGCATCACCCTGATCGAGTGACCGGCTGGCGTCGCCTCAGATGGTGCGGTTCACGCTCAGCGCGGTCGGGCGCTGGTAGGCATTGCGCGCCATGGTGACGGTGGCACCGCGCCCGCTCGCGCCATAGCCGTCCACCTGTTTCTGGCCCCGGTTGGCCTGTTCGGAGATCGACTGCACCAGTCCCTCCGTGATCGACTTCAGCCGCACGACACGCCGCGCATGCCCGGCCATCGACCTCTCGAGGCGCTTGCCGACATCCTGCAGCGCCTCCCTGTCCTGGGGCGAGAGCTGTTCGCCCGCGGCCCGCGCCTGCTTCAGCGCCGTCACCTTGATGCGATAGTCACTCACCAGACCTTCCTTGCGGGCTTCGGTCTCCGACAGGCGTTCGGGATGCCGGGCGTCCAGGAACCCGTTCTCCCTGTCGATCAGTTCGATCAGTTCCGATGCCGTATTGAACAGGGCGGAGAGCCGGGGGTCCTTCAGTCGCTTGCGTTCCTGCATCATCCTGCCTCCTGCGCTTTCAGGATTTCCTTGTAGATGGCGTCTGCGATGCCGATGCCGCCCATCTCCGTCATGGCCTTGCCGTACTGTTCGGCGACCATGGATTGGTAGGCTGCTTCGCCGTGGCCACCGCCCATGACGCTGTCCGGATCGATACCCATCTTCATGCTGGAAAGCATGGTGGAGAGGAACATGGCCTCGAACGTCTCGGCGGTCTCGCGCGCCTGCGCCTGCCGGTGGGCCTGCATCTCGCCATGTGTCTGAAGCTTCGGGCCTGTCGTCGGCTGGATACTACTGATCGGATCCATCACATCACCTCGATTTCGGCCTGCAGGGCGCCTGCGGTCTTGATGGTCTGCAGGATGGAGATCATGTCGCGCGGGCCAATGCCCAGCGCATTCAGCCCATCCACCAGTTCCTGCAGGCTGACGCCCGGGTTCAGCACGGTCAGCTTGGAGTCCTCGCCTTCGTCGATGGTGATGGAGGTACGGTCCACGGTCTCCGTCTCGCCCTGGGTGGAGAAGGCGTTCGGCTGGCTGACCTGCGGCGCCTCGGTCACGGAGACGGTCAGGTTGCCCTGGGCGATGGCCACTTCATCGACACGCACATCCTTGCCCATGACGATCACCCCGGCCTTCTCGTCGATGACGATCTTGGCAGTGGTATCGGTCTCGATGCGCACCTGTTCGATCTCCGCCAGCAGGCCAACCATGTTGGCGCGCTGCTCCTGACGGATGCCCAGAACAATGGTCGTCGGGTCGATGGCCTTCGCCTGGGTCCGGCCAAGCTGGGCGTTGATCGCCTTCTCGATGCGCAGTGCGGTCGTCAGGTCGGGGTTCCGCAGGCTGAGACGCATCTGCTTCATCTGCACCAGTTCGAAACCGGTCTCGCGCTCCACGATGCCGCCGCTGGAGATGCGCCCGACGGTGGGGATGTTCTTGGTGATGGTCTGGGCGTTGCCCGTCGCCGTGAAGCCGCCCACCACGATCGGCCCCTGGGAGACCGCATAGACTTCGCCGTCCGCACCGAGCAGCGGCGTCACCAGCAGCGTGCCACCGAGCAGGCTTTCCGCATCACCCAGCGAGTTGACCACGACATCGATGCGGGAGCCCTGGCGGGCGAAGGCGGGCAGGTCGGCAGTGACCATGACCGCCGCGACATTCTCCGTATTGATGTTCTGGTCCCGGGTATTGACGCCCAGCCGTTCCAGCATGGCCTCCAGGCTCTGCTGCGTGAACGGAGAGTTGCCCAGGGTGTCGCCCGTGCCCTGCAGACCGACGACAAGGCCGTAGCCGACCAGCGGGTTGTCGCGAATCCCCTCGAACTCCACGACATCCTTCAGCCGCACATTGGCGGCATTGGCCGGAACCATCAGGACACTTGCGGCGATCACCAGGATCAGCAGGCGCAGGATCGTGTGTCGAAGGGGCATCTGTTTCATTCCTCACATTCTGCAGGTGGGTCCCTGAAAGCGAGCATCATGCCAGTTCCGATGTGTTTGTTTTCAGTGACTTGGACTGGGAAGACCGTGCCTGCAGGCCAAATCTGCCGGGTCAGGTGGGCAGCAATTACCGGTCGCAAGACTTTGTTTACCCTGAGCGCGCAGAGTGCAGTGCATGAACCGGATCAGGACCAAGCCATGAAGATCGAGCGCAAGAGCCCCGCAGGCCCCTCATCGGTCGCGCGCGCACCGCGTCGGGGATCGACAGGCACGGAAACCTTTCAGGTACCGCAGACTGCCGGTGGCAGTTCGGAGACGGCGGCCATGACCGGCCTGTCCGGCGCCACCGCGCCCGGGGCCGTGGTCATGGCACAGGTCGACGACGCCCCTGATCGGCGGCGTCAGCACAATGCGAATCGCGCCGGCGACATGCTGGATCGGCTGGACGAGCTGCGTCTCGGACTGCTGGAGGGGCGTCTGTCATCGGGCGTGCTGAACCGCCTGTCCGAACAGCTCGCCAGCCATCGCGAGCAGGAGAATGACCCCCAGGCCGCAGAAATGCTGGACGCGATCGATTTGCGCGTTGCCGTCGAGCTCGCGAAATTGCGCCGCTAGATCAGCTTGTTGCCCGAAATCCCTGTCATCTGACTGACATATGAAAAGGGGCTTGTGGCCGAATGTCACTGCCCCCTATATTGCGCCCGCTTCGGCCAGTTCAGCAGTTGAGGACGGACATGGGGATCCAGATACCCGACAATTACCGACCGAGCCCGCAGGAACCGTTCATGAATCCGGTTCAGAAGGAGTACTTCCGCAAGAAGCTCCTTCGCTGGCGGGAAGACATCCTGAAGGACTCTCAGGAAACAATCCGGACGCTGCAGTCGGAGACACAGCCCGTCTCCGATCTGAACGACCGGGCATCAACCGAATCCGACCGGTCGCTGGAGCTCAGAACCCGTGACCGGCAGCGCAAGTTGATCTCGAAGATCGACGCGGCACTGCTGCGGATCGAGAATGATACCTACGGCTATTGTGACGACACCGGCGAACCCATCAGCCTGAAACGGCTGGAGGCCCGGCCCATCGCCACCCTGTCGCTTGAGGCGCAGGAGCGTCACGAACGTCGCGAGAAGTCCTACCGCGACGAATAGGTGACCCGGTCTGCCCGTGCTGAGCCTTGCAGCCAGTCGGGCAGGACCGTTCAGTACACCCCGTCGGTCGCTTTCGAACCGACGGCCCGCCGTTCCGGAATCGGCAACGCCGTGTCGTCCGTGATGTTGTCGGTCGCCGTTTCGGGCTGGATCGTTGCGCCGGTCAGCGCAGGCGCGTTGCGCGGATTGGGCTCCATTCCCGGCGCGAAGGCTTCCCAGATGATCTGTTCATCGCCAACGCGGGCCGGTTCGCCTGTCCGCGCATTGATGCGGATCAGGCGGACATTCTCGGGTACCCGGAAGGGCAGCCCCGGCTGATCGGCCAGTGCCTCCGCCATGATCGTCTGGAAGATCGGCGCGGCGACGCTTGAGCCGGTTTCCTGTCGGCCCAGAGGCTCCGGATTGTCGAAGCCCGTGAAGACACCGACGGCAAGATCGGGCGAGAAACCGATGAACCAGGCATCCCTGCTCTCGTTCGAGGTGCCGGTCTTGCCGGCCAGTGGCTTGCCGACCTGCGCGATGCGGGCGCCGGTCCCGCGGCGCACGACGCCTTCCAGCATCGACACCATCTGATAGGCGGTCTCCGCCCCGACGACGCGCGGCCTCTCGTCGGGCAGCAGGGGCTCGGGCTGGTGCTGCCACTCACGCACCAGGCAGGTATGGCAGTCCCGGGTCTCGTGCCGGAAGATCGTCCGGCCGGTGCGATCCTGTACCCGGTCGATGATCGTGGGCCGGATACCGCGTCCCCCATTGACCAGCATCCCGTAGGCTGCAGTGAGCTTCAGCAGCGTGACCTCACTGGAACCCAGCGCGTTCGCCAGGGTCCGGGGCAGGTCATCGTAGATGCGGAACCGTTCCGAATAGTCACTGACCACGTCCATCCCGACCTTCTGCGCCAGCCGGACGGTCATCAGGTTGCGCGATTTCTCGATGCCGAGGCGCAATGTGCTCGGCCCGTAGAACCGGTTGGAATAGTTCGACGGCTTCCACTTGCCCTGCCCGCCGCCCTGATCGATGACGAAGGGCGCATCGAGCACCAGCGATGCCGGGGTGAACCCATGCTCCAGCGCCGCCGCATAGACGAAGGGCTTGAAGGCGGAACCGGGCTGGCGCGCGGCCTGTGTCGCGCGGTTGAACTGGCTGCGCTCATAGGCGAAGCCACCGACCAGCGCCAGCACCCGCCCCGTGTGCGGGTCGAGCGCGACGACACCACCGTCGATGCGCGGCATCTGGCGCATCTGCGGCTTGTCCGGATCTTCCGTGTCCGGCCCGATCAGCACCACATCGCGGACGGCGAGCACATCGCTTGCGGCCTCCGGCGAGGCGCCGACCAGGCCGTTGCGCAGGGGCTTGCGGGCCCATTTCAGACGTTCAAGCGGCAGGTCCACGCGGGTCTTGTCGATCAGACCCAGCTCGGCCCCGTCACGGTCGACCGCCAGCACGACGGCAAGTTGCCAGTCCTCGGGCATCCCCGCAGGGGGACTGACAGCCGCCAGCCGGGTCGGCCAGTTGTCCATCGCTTCCAGCTGTGTCAGCGGGCCACGATAGCCATGGCGGCGGTCATAGAGGATCAACCCCTCCCGCAGGGCATCACGGGCGATCTCCTGCAGCCGCGGGTCCATGGTGGTCTGGACCGACAGGCCGCCGTCATACAGACCGTCCTCGCCAAAGCGGTCGGCCAGTTCCCTGCGCACCTCCTCCGCGAACCAGTCGGCCTTGACGAAGTTCACGTCGCGGCCACGGCGGGCCTCCAGCGGTTCGGCCAGGGCCTCCCGCGCCGTCTCTTCGGAGATCATGTCCTGCACCACCATGCGCCCGATGACCCAGTCCCGACGGGCAACGGCGCGCTTGTGATGGCGATAGGGGTCGTAGTTGCTGGGGGCCTTGGGCAATGCGGCCAGGAAGGCGGCCTCCGCCACCGTCAGCTCGTTCAGCGGCTTGTCGAAGTAGGTCAGCGCCGCAGAGGCAACGCCATAGGACCCCTGCCCCAGGTAGATCTCGTTCAGATAGAGTTCCAGAATGTGGTTCTTGTCGAACGCCTTCTCGATCCGCATCGCCAGGATCGCTTCCTTGATCTTGCGCTCGTAGGAGACCTCGTTCGTCAGCAGGAAGTTCTTGGCCACCTGCTGCGTGATCGTGGAGGCACCGACGGGACGGCGTCCGGTACCGAGATTGCGTAGGTTCTGCACGATGGCCCGGGCCACGGCGCGAAAATCAACGCCGATGTGATTGTAGAAATCACCGTCCTCTGCCGCCAGAAAGGCATTGATGACGCGGCGCGGCGTCGACTGGATCGGCACGAACAGCCTGCGTTCGCGTGCATATTCAGCCAGCAGCTGACCGTCACCGGCATGCACCCGGGTGACGACAGCGGGCGAATATTCGGCCAGCTTCTCATGCTCCGGCAATTCCCGACCGAAGTGCCAGAAGGCATAGGCAACGAAGCCGGTCACCGCCAGCGCACCAAGTACGCCGAGCGCTGTCAGCCAGAGAAAGATCTTCCAAACAATACGCATGAACTCAGCTTGGTCCGGTACCCGATTGATGTTTCATCCGGTTGATACAGCAAACACTAGGCCAGAATCATGGCCCTGCGAAGGCAATCGGACCGTGGCCGGATCCCTGATGGGAACAGCCGGTGAAACATCAGGCGATCTAGCGCCTGAAATAGGCGTCGATGGCGTCTGCCAGACCATCGGCGATCCGCTGGCGGGTGCGGGACGATTTCAGTTGCGCCTCTTCCTGACGGTTGGTCAGGAATCCGACCTCCACCAGCACCGAGGGCACGTCCGGTGCCTTCAGCACCCTGAACCCGGCGAAACGGTGCGGATTGGAACGCATTGTGATGCGTTGCCCCAGTTCGACGACGACGGTCTGGGCCAGGGTCGCGGACTGATTCATGGTCTCGCGCTGGGCCAGGTCGATCAGGATCGAGGTCACATCGTCCGCCTCGTCACTCAGGTCCACACCGGCAATGATGTCTGAACGGTTCTCTCGTCGCGCCAGCGCCGCTGCCTCCCGGTCGGAGGATTTCTCGGAAAGCGTGTAGACCCCTGCCCCGCGTGCCGTCCGACCAGCGGCGGCATCGGCGTGCAGCGAAACGAACAGGTCCGCGTTCGCCCGGCGTGCAATCCGCACACGGTCACCCAGGCGCACGAACCTGTCCCCGTCGCGTGTCATCACGACCCGGTAGTTGCCTCGGGCGCGCAGGGCATCCCGCAGCGCCAGGCCCAGACTCAGGACAATATCCTTCTCCCGCGTGCCCCCTGCGCCGATCGCGCCCGGATCAACGCCACCATGCCCCGGATCGATGACGACCACACGACCGGCGCCGGGTCGCCGTGGCGGCAGCGGCGGCACCCCGCTGGGCCAGAAGGCCACGTCCTGTTTTTCCGCCACCGGCTTGGCGGCCGCACTCTCCTGCTTCGCGGCGGCAAAGGCCGCCCCGTCGGCAGCCCGCAGGTCGATGACCAGCCGCCACTGCTGCCCGGCCTGCGGCGGCAGGGCAAAGACCCTGTGTGCAACCACTGGCTGGTCCGCATCCATCACCAGCCGGCCCGTATTGGCCCGGAACTGACCGAAGCGCAGGTCGCGGATCAGGCCACGGGGCGGATCGGGGCGCCCCTCCAGCGCCCAGTCCGTGTCGGCAAGGTCGACAACAATCCGGAACGGATCCTCCAGCAGGAACAGATTCCACTCCGGCTTTGCACTCAGATCCAGGACCACGCGTGTGGTTGCAGCATTCTCCCCGGTGCGAATCGCGGTGATGGCGGTGGCGTATGCTGCGGACAGCGGCGCGCAAAGCAGCACGAACAGCACCGGCAGCAACATGACAGGCCAGAAGCCTGCGTACCCGGGAAAGTGCCTCCGAAGGCCGCTTCCGCTCACCTTTCGTCCCATCTTCATCAGTGGCAAAGGAGCCTTGCGTCAGGGGTTGCGGCGCACCGACCAGGTTCTTTCCGTAAGGTAGTGCACAATGCTTGCTGCAACATGCTGCAATTTGCTAGTGTCGCCATGCGAGTTTCCAGTGCCGCCGTGTTGTCCGGTTCCGACCGGCCCTGCGGCGCGGTAGGGATGAGCTCCGACGAAAGGTAATCCGGGTCAGTATCTCTGGCCACTCCCTTGTTCAATCGACCGCCCGGACGACAGGACGGTCAGGGGGTGACATGGGACCCGGTGACCAGATCGTCCCAGCCCATCCGGTCACCAAAATGATGACCGCCGCCCAGGGCATCTGGAGAGATTATTGAAACTCGGGATTTGTCTGCGCACCCGTTGGGTGGCGACGGCAGGGACTGACGGACCGCATCATGGCGAGCCGAAGGGGTTTAACCTTTTTCGGCGCCGTTCGATGTCTGGGCCCGACCTTGCAGATCCTGACATAACATATGGATGGCCCAGTACCACTGACTCGCCGGTACCGCTGCCATCCCGGAGATATGGCTAATGGCCACTCGTATGCTGGTCGATGCGGCACATCCGGAGGAAACCCGGGTTGTGATCGTGAAGGGCAATCGCCTTGATGAATTTGATTTCGAGGTCGACAGCCGCAAACCCCTGAAGGGCAACATCTATCTGGCCAAGGTCACCCGTGTGGAACCTTCGCTGCAGGCGGCCTTCGTCGAATTCGGCGGCAACCGCCACGGCTTCCTGGCCTTCAACGAAATCCACCCCGACTACTACCAGATCCCCGTCGCGGATCGCGAGGCACTGATCGCCGAGCAGCAGCGCGAGGTCGCCCGTGTGGCGGAGGCTGAAGAGGCCGAGATCGAGGAAGAGGGTGAAGGCGAGGACGATCAGTCCTCCGAGGACGGTGACGACGAGAGCCGTTCGTCCGGCAATGGCCGCAACCGGCGTGGACGCGGTCGTGGCCGCAACCGTCGGCGTGGCAGCGGCCCGACCTCCGACGAGGACTCGGATCTGGGCGTCGAGGACGTTGGTGGTGATGAGCTGGAGGAGGACATCGCGCCGCGCCGTCCGTCACAGCACAGCCGTCCCTACAAGATCCAGGAAGTCATCAAGCGTCGCCAGATCCTGCTGGTGCAGGCGGTCAAGGAAGAACGAGGCAACAAGGGCGCGGCCCTGACCACCTACCTGTCGCTCGCCGGTCGTTACTGCGTGCTGATGCCGAACACGGCACGGGGCGGCGGCATCAGCCGCAAGATCGCCAATGTCGCCGACCGCAAGAAGCTGAAATCCGCCGTGAAGGAACTGGACGTGCCGGAGGGCACGGGCGTCATCGTCCGCACCGCCGGGGCCAAGCGCACCAAGTCCGAGATCAAGCGCGACTTCGAGTTCCTGCTGCGCCTCTGGGACGACATCCGCGACCTGACCCTGCGGTCCACCGCGCCGACCCTGGTCTATGAGGAAGCATCGCTGATCACCCGCGCGATCCGCGACTTCTATTCCAAGGACATCGACGAGGTCCTGGTGGAAGGCGAGGACGGTTACCGCGTCGCCAAGGACTTCATGAAGCGGATCATGCCGTCGCACGCGAAGAAGGTTCAGCCCTATCGCGACCGCATTCCCCTGTTCCACCGCTACCAGGTGGAACAGCAGCTCGACAGCATGTACGGCAATGAGGTCACCCTGCCGTCCGGCGGCTATATCGTCATCAACTCGACGGAGGCGCTGGTCGCCATCGACGTGAACTCGGGCAAGTCCACCAAGGGCCGGTCCATCGAGGAAACGGCGACCAAGACCAATCTGGAGGCCGCAGAGGAGGTCGCGCGCCAGTTGCGGCTGCGCGATCTGGCCGGTCTGGTGGTCATCGACTTCATCGACATGGACGAGTCCCGCAACAACCGGGCAGTCGAGCGCAAGCTGAAGGACTGCCTGCGCGTGGACCGTGCCCGCATCCAGATCGGGCGGATCAGCCACTTCGGGCTGCTGGAAATGTCGCGCCAGCGCCTGCGCCCCGGCGTGCAGGACGTCAACATGATGCCCTGCAGCCATTGCCATGGCCTCGGCGTCGTCCGTTCCATCGATTCGACGGCGCTGCACCTGCTGCGCTCCATCGAGGAAGAGGGCATCCGCGAGCGTTCAGCCGGTATCCGCATCCACATGCCGGCGGAGGTCGCGATCTACATCGTGAACCACAAGCGCCGTGCCCTGGCTGAGATCGAGGAACGCTACGGCTTCGCCGTGGAGATCGCCGCAGACATGGAACTGGTGTCCCCGGATCACCGGATCGAGCGCATCGCCGCCTCCGAGATCAGTGAGGAGATCGAGCGCCCGCAGCGGGAGACCACTGCTCCGGCGATCGAGCACGAAGATGATGAGGATGCGGCGGATCAGACCAACGCCCACAGCGACGATGACGAAGACGAGGCCGAGCAGCGGGGGTCGGATGACGATGGTGGCCGCCCGCGCAGCCGTCGCAGGCGCCGCCGGCGCGGCGGTGCCTCCTCCGATCAGGATTCGAACGGCGACAGCAGCGGCCAGGAGGCTTCTCAGGGTGATGATGCCGATGGCGGCAAGTCCGAGGAAGCCGCGTCGGGTGGCGACGATGATGACGACGGCGAGGGCAAGAACCGCCGCCGTCGCGGTCGCCGTGGCGGCCGGCGCAGGCGTGGCCGGAAGGACGACTACCAGTCGTCGAATCAGCAGAACGGCAGCAGCGATGTCGCACCGCTGGGCGATGGCGAGGTCAATGAGGAAGGTATCCAGTCTCCGTTCCTGATGGCCGCCGCAGTGCCGCCGTCCCAGGTCCAGGCCGAGATCGTTGCCGAACAGAGCAGCCCCGACGACGAGCCTGCTGACGGCACGACGCCCGACCAGGCATCGCCCGATCACGCTTCGGATGAGACCGGCAACGGTGAAGCGGAAGCAGAAGCGGGCAGTGACGACACCGTCGAACCGTCCGGTTCCGGGGACGTCGCCGATGCATCGAATGACGATGCGCCGGAAGCCTCTGCCGAGCAGGCCGAGGAAGAAGGCCAGCCCGCTGACGATGATGCCGTGCCGGAGCGGGCGCCCGAGGCTGAGGCCGAGGCCGGGACAGAGACCGAAACGGAAGTAGAGGCTCCTGCGGCGGCAGAGGCTGAGGCAGAAGTCGAGGTTGCAGTCGAGACCGAGGTGACATCGGACGCTGAGCCGGAGCCGGTCGCCGCATCTGCGGAAGAGCCGGAGACCACTTCGGCGGCAGAACCGGCACCCGAACTGGAGCCGGTCGCCGACGCCGCGCCAAAGGCCCCGGCCAAGCGCGGCTGGTGGTCACGCAAGCGCCGCGACGACTGACCCTGACAGCGAGCGGGCGCTCACGCGCCCATTCGACTGGTCGAACAGGCACCATCCTCCAATGCGTTGGGGGATGGTGTTTTTCGTTCCGGTCGCGGCCTTCAGGGTCGGCAAAGAAAAAGCCACCCCGACCTGTTGAAGGGTCGGGGTGGCTTCATGTTCCGGCCAGAGCTGGCGAGGACGCCGGTCAGGCAGCCTTCTTCAGGAAGCGGGCGCCCAGTGTCTCGGCGATCTGGACCGTGTTCAGTGCGGCACCCTTGCGCAGGTTGTCCGACACCACCCAGAGGTTCAGGCCATTGTCGATGGTCGAGTCCGCACGGATCCGGCTGATGAACGTGGCGTAATCGCCAACGCACTCGACCGGTGTGATGTACTGCTCCTCTTCCGGGTTATCGATGACCATGCAGCCCGGGGCCTCGCGCAGCAAATCGCGCGCTTCGTCCGCGGACAGCGGCTCCTCCAGTTCCAGATTTACCGCCTCGGCATGGCCGACGAAGGTCGGCACCCGCACGCAGGTCGCGGTCAGGCGGATCTTCGGGTCAAGAATCTTCTTGGTCTCGACCATCATCTTCCACTCTTCCTTCGTGTCGCCGCCATCCAGGAACACGTCGATGTGCGGGATGACGTTGAAGGCGATCTGCTTCGTGAACTTGCTCGGCTCCGCCGCCTGGTTGACGAAGATACCCTTGGTCTGGCTGAACAGCTCGTCCATCCCCTCACGCCCGGCACCGGACGTCGACTGATAGGTGGAAACCACCACACGACGGATGCGGGCGCGGTCGTGGATCGGCTTCAGCGCCACCACAAGCTGCGCCGTGGAACAGTTCGGATTGGCGATGATGTTGCGCCTGGCAAACCCGGCCAGGGCGTCGGAATTCACCTCCGGCACCACCAGCGGCACATCCGGATCCATGCGGAACGCGGAACTGTTGTCGATCACGACACAGCCCTGGGCCGCGGCCTTCGGCGCATACTCCCGGGCAATGTCGCCACCGGCGGAGAACAGCGCGATGTCGTAGCCCGTGAAATCGAAATCATCGAGGGCTTTCGTTTTCAGGGTCCTGTCGCCGAACGTGACTTCCGTACCGAGCGAGCGGCGGCTGGCAACAGCCGTCACCTCATCGGCGGGGAACATGCGTTCCTCCAGAATGTTCAACATTTCGCGGCCCACATTGCCCGTGGCACCGACGACGGCGACGCGATAGCCCATCTCCCTCGTCCTTTCGATCAGAGAATTCTGCCGCACCCGACTGATGCGGAAGTGGGCGGAGAGATACGCCTTGCCCAGGCAACAGGCAAGTGCTGCACGGCTGAAATATCCTAAGGTGCGGTCAAGCGACCGGGCAGGATCAGCCTATCCTGCCGCCGAATGGGCAGCGAAGCGCCCCCGGATCTTGCCCAGGATCCAGCCGAGCACAGGCAGTCGTTCGTACATCTGGCTGGCCGCATCCCAATAGTCGATATGCTCCGTCACACGACCGTCCGCATCGAAGACGACGACGCTGGTGCCGGTGACAATCCACTTCTCCTTGCCCAACGCGCTGACGTAACCGCTCATGGTCCAGCGCAGCCATCCTGTCTGCCCGTCCAGGCACCGCGCATCGACCACCAGGGCGTAGTCGCGGACATCGCGCAGCATCGCGGTGAACATGCGCTGCAGACGCTCATGGCCACGAAAGTCGCTGAACGGGTCCTTGAAGCGGGCATCGGCTGCATAGACATCCGGCACCCGCTCAATGTCAGCCGTCGTCATGCCCTCAAAGAAGGCGACGTAGTACTCAAGAGGATCGGCTGCGCGTTGTCCATCGGACGAGGGGGAAGTAGAGGGCATAGGGCAGACACCTCACCATTTTCAGGATCGTCGTGAAGACAAAAGGGAACCTGACCTCGAACCCGCGACCGATCACACCATCGACCAGCCGCTCCGCCGCCTGTTCGACCGGCATCAGAAACGGCATCGGGTGATCGTTGCGGTCGGTCAGCGGGGTCTTCACGAACCCCGGATTGACCACGCCCATATGGACGCCCAGCGGTTTCAGTTCGCAGTGCAGGGCCTCTGCCATGTTGATCAGCGCCGCCTTCGAAGCGCCATAGCTTGCGGCGCGCGGCAGGCCGCGATACCCGGCGACAGAGGAAACGACAAAGATGCGACCGGCCCCGCGCTCGATCATGCGCGGCAGCAGGGGCTCGAGACAGCGCGACGCGCCGACGACATTCAGGTCCAGCGTGGCGCGCATCGCCTCCGCCGTGAACGTCTGGGCTGTCGTCGGGGTATAGCTGCCGGCACACAGGACAGCCGATCCGATGGGACCAAGCTCATCCTCGATCCGCGCGACGACCGCCGCGATAGCTTCCGCATCGGTGATGTCACCGGGGAAGGCCGTGATGTCGCCCAACTGGCCCGCCGCCTCTTGCGCCAGCCTGTTCAGTTCGTCCTCGCGTCGCGCGGTCGCCGCCACGCGATAGCCGCGCCGCGCGAACTCCAGCGCCGAAGCGCGGCCAATCCCCGAACTGGCTCCGGTTATCCAGACTATTCCACTCATTCTGTACGCTCCGCCAATCCCTCGGCGGCCCTGCACTTCTCGCAGCGATACTCGATCCGTTCGCCACCCTTCGTCAGGAACCGCAGTTTCACCCACCGGCCCGCAGCGTCGTACCAGACGTCCACATCGTGCAGGTCACCCGTGTAGAGATAGCGATCCGCCATGACATATCCATGTGCGGTTTCGACCCGCTCCTGACCCTTGGCGTTGATTGAAACGCTGGCCAGATGCCCGGTCAGCGTATTGAGCACCCGCGTCTGGCCGATGATTCCCGGATGCCAGTGATTGGACGGGAACAGCGCTCCCTCCACCCGACGAAGGCCACCCGATCCATCGACCACCACTTCCCCGCCGAACCGCCGGGCGGAAACCTCCGCCTGCGTGCCGTCATCGTTCACGGACGCGTCCAGCGACTGCAGCGCGGCCCCATCCCAGACGGAACTTGACCCATATTCGAAGCGATAGGCCGTGATCCCGAGGAATTTCACGCGGGCACGGAAGTCGATCTGGACGTCGACCAGATCACCATCGCGCCGGAACTGCACGGTGTGCGTACCGATCTGGCGATCCTTGCGCCAGACACTGAACCGGATATCGGAGCCATACATGACCAGGGGGTCGAAGGCGGACCCATGCGCGGTCGCCGCACGGGCAGCACGGTCGACTGTCATCAGGACGAGAAGAACCGCGAGCAGGATCGCGGTTGCAGGCCATGAAGATGGATTTCGGCGTGGGGTCATGATTGATAAGCTACGCCGCGACCTGCGGATCGGATCATGCCCCGGGGCAAGAATGCTGGACATCTGCTGAAATGACCATTGCGCTGATCATCATCGGACTGCTGATTGTGGCGTTTCTGCTGGGCCCGCGGGCGCGGGTGCGGGATCGTGTCAGCTATGAGCGGGGGGAACTGGGTCAGGATCCGGTGGAGACCCTGGCGCGCCGGGAAGCCCGGTTCAGCGATATCCGCCCGGGACTGGACAGGGAGATCGTCTGGCGCGATCCGGCAGCCCGTGACAGACGCCCATGGGCCGTGGTCAACATCCACGGCTTCTCGGCCAGCAAGCAGGAGCTTCGCCCGCTGCCTGACATCGTGGCTGAGGGTCTGGACGCCAACCTCTACTTCACGCGTCTCGCCGGTCACGGCAGGACGGCATCGGCCATGGCGGAGCCGGACGCCGACGACTGGCTGGACGATATGGCAGAGGCGCTGGAGGTGGGGAAGCTGCTGGGTGAGCGGGTGCTGGTGCTCGGCATGTCCACGGGCGCGACCCTGGCCGCCTGGGCGGCGATGCGCGATGACATGCGTCATGACATGGACGCCATCGTGTTCATCTCACCCAACTTCGAGATCCGGCGGAACGGCACCCGCTATCTGACCATCCCCTGGGCGCGGCAACTGCTGCGGCTGTTCATGGGCCGGATCAATCCCATTCGGGAGGGCGAGAATCCCGCGTTCAGCCAGGCCTGGACCACCGGATATCCGGCCGAAGCGCTGTTGCCGATGGCGGCTGCCGTCCGTCATGTGCAACGTCTGAAGCTCGAGGAAACCAGCCAGCCCGCGCTGTTCATCCATTCACCCGACGACCAGGTGATCAGCGTGCCGCACGTGCAAGCGACGTATCAGCGTTGGGGCGGCGCACCGAAGGCCATGATCCAGGTGACCGACGCCGAGGACAAGCTGCAGCACATCATTGCCGGGGACATTGTCAGCCCGACACCGACACGGCGGCTGGCCGATCAGGTGGTGGACTGGGTGAGGTCCCTGTCCGCGAACTGAGCGATACGTGCGGAGATCTCGTCCGGGATCTGATGCGCGATCCAGTGATCGTTCTCCGGATAACGGTGCACGGTGATGTCCGGTCCGGCCTCCTGCATCCGCTCCAGGTTTTCCGGCGCGAAATAGGGATCCCCCTCCCCCCAAAGCACCATCGTCGGGACGGAAACCTGCGTCTCGGCAACCGTCCGAGGCGCCGCATCATCGCCACTCGGCGGACCCGACCTGTTGGCGCGGTAATAGTTCAGACCACCGGTCAGGGAACCCGGCAACTGCCAGTGCGCCAGATAGGCCGCCGCATCGTCCTCCGTCAGGTGCCCGGCCTTCAGTCCGGGATCGAGAATGTTGGTGCGCAGACCCGCGAAATCGTCCCGGCTGACCAGCATCTCGGCCTGTTCGGAGCGGAAGGCCAGCATGTACTGGCTGCGCGTCACCTGTTCACTGTCGGGCTGGCGCAGCAACTCGCTCATGATTCCCGGATGGGCACAGTTGATGATCACCAGACGGTCGATCAGGTCGGGACGGCGGATGGCCACTTCCCAGGCCATGAAGCCACCCCAGTCATGCCCGACCAGAATCACCTTTTCCCGCCCGTAGGCCGCGATGATACCCGCGACGTCGTCCACCAGATTGCCGATCTCGAAGCTCTCCAGATCCTCCGGCTTCTCCGTCAGGTTGATGCCCCGGCAGTCCGGCGCCACGCAGAACCAGTTGTCCGACAGGGTCTCGAGCTGCTTCCGCCAGGCGTACCAGAACTCGGGAAAGCCATGCAGGAACAGGATCATGGGGGACAGCGGATCCCCGGCCTCGGCGCAGTGAAACCGAAGGCCATTGGCCTGAACGTCAACATGGCGGATCGCATTCGTACCCATCGGATCAGTCCTCCCGGAAGCGCCCATAGGCCTGTTCGGAGGCAATGATGACATGCTCTTGGCAACCGTTGAGGCGATGGTGGTTCTGCGCCTCGTAGTCCGCCGACGTGATGAAGCTGCGGAAGGCCGCCTTCGACGGATAGCGGACCAGGGCCACGAAGTCCCAGTCGCCGAACTGCGCCGGACCGAACGACGCTCCCTTCGCATCGCCAGTCCAGATGATGCCGCCGCCGACGCCCCGGATCAGGTGGTTCACGCCCTTCGAATAGCGCACGTAGGCGTCCCAGCCACTGCCATCACCGTCCAGAGATTTCTCCCGGAACTTCATCAGGTTCACCATGACAACCGGTGTGTCATCGGCAATCCGTGCCAGTGTCTCGTCGTGCAGTTCGTCAATCGCGGCCATCATGCCCTCCCCGATAGCTGTCCCGGCTCTGCCAAGAATGGAACCGAAACGAAAACAGGGGCCGACCATGTGGCCGACCCCTGCTTTTCGTCAACAGTCGTCAGACTGTGGATCAGTAAGCGATGTTCTCGCCAATCCGTACCCAGCGACCGCCCTGAACCTGCGACAGGAAGGATTCGTTGGATCCCTGACGCTTCTCCGGACCGAAGCTCTGAACCGGACCACCGAAGATGTCGCGATAACCCTTGATCTGCTCGAAGCCCTTGATCATCGAGTCGACTGTCAGATCCTTGCCGGCGTTCTGCAGCGCGAGAACGGTCATGTCAGCAAAGATGTAACCGAGCTGGGCCGGGAAATCCGGGTTCTTGCCGAACTTCTCCTTGTAGGAGTTGTACCAGTTGCGAACCAGCGGATCCGGGTTGTCGCCATAGGCCATCTGGAAACCGGTCATCGCCATGAAGCCCTCGGTCACGCCACCCTTGGCACCGGCGGTGTAGCCGTTGTAGGTCGCGATGGAACCGACGAAATCGACATCCCAGCCCATCGAACGCGCGGTCACGTAGGGGATGATCGTGTCGGAGACGATGGTGCCCATGTAGACAACGTCACAACCGGCCTCACGCAGCTTGGTGACGGACGCGGTGAAATCCTTGTCTGTCGGCTTGTGCGCAGTTTCGGCGATCAGCGACTGGCCCATGGCCTCCGCCTGATCCTTGGCACCGAATTCGATCTCGCGACCGAAGTCCGTATCCTGGTACATCGTGCAGGGCTTGGTCTTGCCGCGGGTTTCCGCGAACAGCTTCACAGCCGCACGGATCTGATCGTAGTAGGTCGAGCCACCAGCGAACTTCAGCTTGTGGAACGGCTCGAACATCTGCCGCGCGGACGAGAACGGGAACAGGTTCGGGATGCCCGCAGCAAGCTGACGCGGCAGCACAGCGTTGTTCATCGGGGTGCCGAGCGCGGACAGCATGGTGAAGACGCGGTCACGGTTGATCAGCTTGTTGCCCGCCTGAACGGCCTTCGGCACCTGATACTCGTTGTCCTCGATCACCAGCCGGATCTTGCGACCGTGGATGCCACCTTCGGCATTCACCGCGTCGAACCGCTGACGCATGCCTTCGACAGATGGCACACCCCAGACCGCAACCGGGCCCGAAAGCGCCGTATGCGTGCCGATCAGGATCTCGTCATCGGTCACGCCGCGCTCTGCGGCCTGCGCCGCGCTTGCGATCATTGTTGCCGTGGCGGCCACTGCAGCCAGGCCAAGAAGCTTCTTTTTCATCCGATCCTCCCTGTTTCCGGCCCCGTTTGGTTCAGGACCGTTTCTGTGACACCAAGTCTATCAGAATTCCGTTTCAGACAAAGCGTTTCACCCATTTGTGGCACCAATCAGGCCGCTTCCGAATACATGCTGTCGATCAGGCTTTCGTACTTCTTCTCGACGAACTTCCGCTTCAGCTTCATTGTCGGCGTGACCTCGTCGTCTTCCGGGTCAAGCTGCTTGTCCAGCACGCGGAACTTCTTGATGGTCTCGACCCGGGCGAACTTTGCGTTCACCCGCTCGATCTCCTCCGACACCAGTTCGATGACTTCGGGTGCGCGTGCCAGCGATGCAAAGCTGGTGAAGGCGATGTTGCGTTCCTGCGCGAACTTCTCGACCATCTCCTGATCGATCATGACCAGCGCCGTCAGATACTTGCGACGGTCACCGATGACCACTGCGTCAGAGACATAGGGCGAGAACTTCAGCTCGTTCTCGATCTCCGACGGGGTGATGTTCTTGCCACCGGCGGTGATGATGATGTCCTTCATCCGGTCGGTGATCTTCACATAGCCCTCGTTGTCGATGGCACCGACGTCGCCGGTGTGCAGCCAGCCGTCGACCACCGTCTCCGCCGACTTCTCCGGCTGGTTCAGGTAGCCCATGAAGATATGGCGGCCCCGCAGCAGGATCTCCCCCTCCGGCGAGAGCTTGCATTCGGCGTAGCGGGCGCAGCGGCCGACTGTACCGAGCTTGATGTCGCCGGGCAGATTGGTGGTGGCGAGACCGGTGTTCTCCGTCTGGCCATAGAGCTCCAGCATTTCGATGCCCAGCGCCATGTACCAGCGGATCAGCTGCGGCGAGATCGGCGCGGCACCCGTGCCGACCCAGTCAACCCGTGACAGGCCGAGGACGTTGCGGACATTGCGCAGGACCAGGAAGAGGCCGATCCTGAACTTCAGCTTCTCCAGGAACGTCGGCTCCTGCCCCTCCAGCTTCTTGTCGGCGACGGCCAGGCCCCAGTCGATCGCGACCTTGTAGGCGAACTGCTGCAGCTTGGTGGCATCACGGACGGCAATGTTGATCTGCGAATAGAGCTTCTCCCAGATCCGCGGCACCGCGAAGAAGGTGGTCGGCTGGATCTCCTGGATGTTCTCGAACACCGTCTCCGGGTTCTCGACGAAGTTCGCGATATTGCCGGTATAGAGTGAGAAATAGGTCAGCGTGCGCTCCGCCACGTGGCAAAGCGGCAGGAAGGCCACACGCTCCCCGCCGGTTTCCTGCGGCAGGATCTGGGTGCCATTGGCCATCTGGAAGCACAGGTTGTCATGGCTGATCATCGCGCCCTTGGGCGGGCCGGTGGTGCCGGAGGTATAGACCAGAATGGCCATGTCACCCGGCTCGGCCCGCTGCAGCAGTTCTTCCCAGCGTCCCGGGTTCGCATCATTGTGCGCCTGACCGCCGGCCAGAAAATCACTGAAGCTGACAACCATGGCGTCCTCGAAGGTCGCCAGTCCCTCCATGTCGAAGACCACGATCAGCTTCAGGCTGGGGCACTGTTCGCGCACGGTCAGCACCTTGTCGAGCTGTTCCTCATCCTCGACGAAGATCACGCCGGTCCGGGAGTCATTCACCAGATATTCGACCTGGGCCGCCGCGTCGGTCGGATAGATACCGGCACAGGCGGCACCGATGCCCTGAATGCCCATGTCGGTGAACATCCATTCCGGCAGCGTGTTGGACAGGACAGCCACGACATCGCCCTTGGCAACGCCATGCTTGTCCAGCGCCATGCCGACATTGCGTGCCTTGTCGCCGAATTCCGCCCAGGTGATCGCCTTCCAGATCCCGTGGTCCTTCTTGCGCATGGCGATCCTGCTCGACCAGTTCGTGACGCGATGCCAGAACATCTGCGGCACTGTCGTGGCGTCGGGATCGTCCACAAGAATCAGTTCACGGCCATCTTCGGCCATCTGTCGGGTCTCGGTCAGCCTTGCGGTCATGGTCTGCTCCGCCTTCTCCCGTTGCACGATACGGTCCGAACCTGCGCCGGGAATGAATCCCGGGGCCGTCGCCCTATCGCCAGAGTTTCTTCTTCTTCCAGCGCCGTTCGCCACGTGCGCCTTCGTCCTTCACGCCCAGGTAGAATTCCTGGATGTCCTCACGCTGGATCAGCTTCTCGCATGGGTCCTCCATGACGATCCGCCCGACCTCCAGCACATAGCCGAAATCAGCGGTCTTCAGCGCCATGTTGGCATTCTGCTCCACCAGCAGCATGGTCACGCCGCGCTCCTTGTTCAGGCGCACGATGATCTCGAAGATCTCCTTCACCAGACGCGGGCTCAGCCCCAGCGACGGCTCGTCCAGCAGCATCACCTTCGGTCGCGCCATCAGCGCCCGGCTGATCGACAGCATCTGCTGCTCACCGCCTGAGAGCTGGCCGGCCGGCTGCTCCCGCCGCTCCTTCAGGACCGGGAAGTAGTTGAAGACCATGTCGATGTCGTCGACGACACCCTTGGCATCCTTGCGGGTGAAGGCTCCCATCCGCAGGTTTTCCTGCACCGACAGGAACGGAAAGACCTCCCGCCCTTCCGGCACGTGACTGATACCCCGCCGCATCACCCAGTCGGGTTCGCGGGAGGTGATGTCCTCGCCTTCGAACGTCACCTTGCCCTTGCGCGGATCCATGACGCCCGAGATCGTCTTCAGGATCGTGGTCTTGCCTGCCCCGTTGGAGCCCAGCACCGTGACGATATCGCCTTCGTTGACCGTGATGCTGACACCGCGAATGGCCATGATCGGCCCGTAGTAGGTCTCGACGTTGGAAACTGTCAGAATGGGTTCACTCACCGTTCAGCCCCCCAGATACGCGCGAATGACCTCTTCGTTCGACTGCACCTCGGAGGGGCTGCCGAGCGTGAGGACGCGGCCATAGTTCAGTGCGAGAACGCGGTCGGAGACCCGGTTCACCAGGCTCATGTCATGTTCGACCATCAGCACGCTGATCCCCAGCAGGTCCCGGATATCCTTGATCCAGAAAGCCATGTCGCTGGTTTCCTCGACATTCAGGCCCGACGAGGGCTCATCGAGCAGCAGCAGCTTCGGTTCGGTACAGAGGGCGCGCCCCAGTTCCACCACCTTCCGCACGCCGTAGGGCAGGTTGGCGATCCGCTGATCGCGGTACCGGGCGAGGTCCAGGAACTCGATCACCTTCTCCACCTCCTCACGGTGCGCCAGTTCGGCACGCCGGGTGGAGGGCAGGAAGAAGATGTTCGCAAGCAGGGTGCCGCTGCGATGGGCATGGCGCCCGATCAGCAGGTTCTGCAGCACGGTCGCCTGTTCGAAGAGTTCGATGTTCTGGAACGTGCGTGCGATGCCCCGCCCTGCGATCAGATGCGGGGCGGTGTTGGTGATATCCTCGTCATTGAAGATCAGCTTGCCTTCGGTGGGTTCGTAGATGCGACTGATCAGGTTGAAGATCGTCGTCTTGCCCGCACCGTTGGGGCCAATGATCGTGAAGATCTCGCCCTCTTCGATCTCGAAATCGACACCATCCACGGCCTTAACGCCGCCAAAATGGATCGCCAGTTTGTCCGCCTTGAAGAAGGTCACCGCAGCCGCTCCGTCTTCACATAGGATTTCTGCCGCGCAAAGGTCGATTTCTTGTACAGCGGGAACAGATCGAAATAGGTCTTCACCTTCAGCCAGCGGCCATAGAGGCCCATCGGTTCGAAGATGATGAACAGCACCAGCAGCGCACCGAAGATCGCGGCCTCCAGACCCGGCGAATTGACGAAGCGCACCAGGCCGGCGAGGAACTCGACCCCGCCCGCACCGGCCGTCACCTCGTCACGCATGATCGGGATGAAGGACCGCAGCATGATCAGGAACGCGGCACCCAGCACCGCACCCTGAATGGTGCCGATACCACCGACGACGCAGATCAGAAGCAGTTCGATGGAAATGAAGATGTTGAACGCGTCCGGTGCCAGATGGGAGATCTGGTGCGCGAACAGTCCGCCGGCGAGGCCGGTGACGAAGGCGCTGATACCGAACGCCGTCGTCTTGTAGTACGCCAGATGGATGCCCATCGACTGCGCGGAAATCTCCGAATCCCGGATGGCAACGAAGGCACGGCCCGTCGGGCTGCGCAGCAGGTTCCGCGCGATCAGTGCGGCGAGCACCAGCACCGCGATGCAGATGTAGTAGAGCGAGACCGGTGACCAGAGTTCGACCCAGCCGACATGCAGGCCGCCGACCGAGAACCATTCCCCCTGGTACATCGCCTCCGGCTGGATGGAGAGGAAGTCAGGCGCCGCAACCGGCAGCCCGTCAAAGCCGCCGGTGACCGACGACCACTTCGACATGACCTCCTGCGTGATCAGGGCGACGGCCAGCGTGGCGATGGCCAGATAGATGCCGTGCATCCGCAGTGTGGGCAGGCCCACGGCGACACCGATCGCGCCCGCAAGCAGTCCGCCCAGCGGCAGCGAGACGAGAAACGGCACGCCGTTCTGCAGCAGGTAGGCATGCGTATAGGCACCGATACCCAGGAAGGCGGAGTGTCCGAGGCTCGCCATGCCGGTGAAACCGACGGCGATCATCAGACCCATGGCCGCGATGGAGTAGATCAGCCAGAGATTGGCCTCACCCACATAATAGACGCCTGCGAAGATCGGCAGTGCCAGCAGCGCCGCCAGAAAAATGCCGTAACCGATCAGGTCCCCATTGTGCCGCCAGAGGCGCAGGTCCTGTTCGTAGCGTGTCTTGAAAACAAAGCGCATCGGATCAGACCTTCTTCCTGCCCATCTGGGAGAAAATGCCTTCCGGCCGGACAACCATCACCGCCAGAAGCACGGAGAAGACCATGATGTCCTTGTAGCCGGGGGCGAGCAGATAATCGGAGAACTGCTCCACCAGCCCGATGATGATACCGCCCACCAGCGCACCGGGAATGGAGCCGAAACCACCCACGACCGCACCGGCGAAGGCCTTGATCGCGATGAAGCCGATGGACGGGTCCATGACGTTCGCGATCGGCATCATCATGACACCGGTAATGGCAGCGACACCGGCGGAGATGCCCCAGATCAGCGAGAAGATCAGAGCCACCGGAATGCCCATGTAGTAGGCCGCAAGCTGGTTCTGGGACGCGGCCTGCATGGCCACACCGATGCGTGTGCGCTGGAAGAACATGTAGAGGCCGGCGCAGAGCACCAGCGTCCCCACCACCGCCGCCAGCTTGCCCGCATCCAGCGTCATCGCCGCCACCTGCACGGCCTTGCCGGTGAAGGGGGTCAGGAACGCGATCTGTTCGACATTGAAGGCATAGGGCATGACGAACCGCAGCACATAGCCGATGCCGATGGTTGCCATGACGATGGAAAACTGTGGTTGGCCGATCAGACGGCGGATCACGACCACATCCAGCAGGAAGCCGAAGATGATCATGAGCACGACTGTGAGCAGGAAGCCGAGCCAGAAGTTGAGCCCGAAACCGGCAATCAGTCCGAAGGCGATGAACGCGCCGACCATCATCAGGTCGCCCTGCGCGAAGTTCACCATCTCCGTTGCCTTGTAGATCAGCACGAAACCAAGCGCGATCAGGCCGTAGATACAGCCGAGCGCCAGTCCGTTGACGAACAACGAAATATAAATCTGGACGGAATCCACGTCCCCGTATCCTCCCCTGAACCGCACATGGCGGCATTGCCAACCTTCAGAGCCACCGGTCCTGTCCCGAACCTTGTGTCGCCCCAATTCGATTACGCGGGTTTCGCCACGTAACGGCTCGGGTAGGATAGGGGCGGTTTGACGGCTGTCAATTCGTCAACGACAGGGGGAGGACACAAACTTGGCCTATGCAATACCGTTCGTCCGGGAACTGGACTTCGAATACGGGGAGCTTGCGGAGCTGAGCCCGCTGGTCCGCAGGGTGATCTGCAACAATCCGGGCGGGTTCACATTCCATGGCACCGGCACCTACATCATCGGACGCGGCAAGGTTGCCATCGTCGATGCCGGGCCACTGGACGAGCGACATGTGGAGGCCGTGCTGCGCGCGGTGGAGGGGGAAACGGTGACACATCAGCTGATCACCCATACCCACATCGACCACAGCCCGGCCGCGCGGCTGGTCAAGGACGCGACCGGGGCGCAGACCTGGGGCTACGGCCCGCACGGCGGCGATCGCGGCGGCCCGAAGGTGGAAGAAGGCGGCGACCATGACTTCGCGCCGGATCACGTGATTCGGGATGGCGACGTCATTGAAGGTGACGGCTGGTCGGTGGAGGCGGTCCACACGCCGGGCCATACCTCGAATCACATCTGCTTCGGACTGCGGGAGGAGAAGGCGCTGTTCACCGGCGATCACGTCATGGGCTGGTCCACGACCGTGGTCTCGCCGCCGGACGGCAACATGACCGACTACTTCAACTCCCTCGACAAGCTGCTGGAGCGCGATGACCAGCGCTATTACCCGACCCACGGCGCGCCCATCGAGAACGTGCACGACTTCGTGCGGGCCTACCGGGCGCACCGGCAGTTGCGCGAAAGCCAGATCCTGGACCTGCTGAAGGGCGGTCCCAGGACCATTCCGGCAATGGTCGCCACCATGTACGCCGATGTGCCGAAGAACCTGCATCCGGCCGCAGCCCGGTCGGTGCTGGCGCATCTGATCCACATGGTTCACGACGGTCGGGTGGCGGTGGACGGCACAGCCGACGCCCAGGCCACCTACCGCGTCGCCTGAGGAGAGAAGCCATGCTGCGTGAACGCATCGAAGCCAGGTGGATCGACGCCTTTGCCGAGACCTTCCGCCTCTGCGAGGTGAAGCCGGGCGAGGTCTGCGCCATCCTCTCCGAGAGCCAGAGCCGGAAGGTGAATGTGGATCTGGCGGAACTGGCGCTGCAGCGGATGGGGGCGGAGGTCTTTCATGTCGTCCTGCCCTCCCCCCGCCAGACGGCCCCGGCCCCGGTACGCTCGACCGGTGCATCGGATGCGATTCGCGGGCTGGAACCGGTCATCGGCGCGCTGGGCGCTTCCGGTTTCGTCGCCGACTGCACGGTGGAGGGGCTGCTGCATGCACGGGAGCTGCCGGCGATCCTGAAGGGCGGCGCACGGGTTCTCATGGTTTCCAACGAACATCCGGAACTGCTGGAACGCCTGACACCGACACCGGAACTGGAAGCCAAGGTGAAGACCGGCATCAGGATGCTGCGTGACGCGAAGCAGATGCGCGTGACCTCGGCTGCCGGCACGGACCTGACAGTCGATGTGGAGAAGGCGCCGGCAGGCGGTGGCTGGGGCTTCAGCAAGCGCGCGGGCACCATCACCCACTGGCCCGGCGGCCTGTGCCTCTGCTTCCCCGCACCTGGCTGCGTCAACGGCACCATCGTCATGAACACCGGCGACGTGAACCTGACGTTCAAGCGCTACATCGACCGCCCGATCCGCCTGACGATCGAGAACGACTACATCACCGACATCTCCGGCGATGGCGTCGATGCCGCCCTGTTCGACAGCTACATCGCGGCCTGGGGCGACCGGGAGGCCTATGCCGTCAGCCATGTGGGATGGGGCATGAACCCCGCGGCCCGCTGGGACTCCCTGACCGCCTATGACCGCAGCCAGGTCAATGGCACGGAACTGCGCGCCTTCGCCGGGAACTTCCTCTATTCGACCGGCGCCAACGAGGTTGCGGGCCGCCACACGCTCGGCCACTTCGACCTGCCGATGCGGGGACATACCATCAGCCTGGACGGTACGGTGGTGGTGGAGAACGGCGTGCTGCAGGGTGAGCTTGCATGAGCACCGTTCCAACCTTCACGGATAGCGGGTCGGGACCGGCCATCATCTTCCTGCATGGCATCGGCGGCAATGCCGGGAACTGGCAGCCGCAGATCGACATCCTGTCCTCGCGCTACCGCTGCATTGCCTGGAACGCGCCGGGTTACGCCGATTCCCCGGCCCTGCCGGATATGACCTTTCCCGCGCTGGCCGACGCACTTGCGCGACTTATGGATCATCTAGGACTCGAAAGGGCGGTGATCTGCGGCCTGTCCATGGGGGGGTATGTGGCGCAGGAATTCCTTGCCCTGCATCCGGAAAGGGTGCGTGCCGCGATCCTGATGTGCACCAGCGCCGCCTTCGGCAAGCCGGGGGGCGATTTCCAGCAGAAGTTCCTCGCCGCGCGCCTGAAGCCGATGGATGAGGGCAAAACCCCCGCCGATATCGCGCCCGCGCTGGTGGCGGGCATGGTCGGCCCCAACGCCGGGCCGGAGGTTGGTCGGGCCCTGACGGAATCCATGAGCATGATCAGCCCCGAGACCTATCGCCAGGCGCTGAACTGCCTCGTCACCTTCGACCGGCGGGACGCGGTGAAGCAGATCGCCGTGCCGACCTGTCTGATTGCGGGGGAAGAGGATACGACAGCCCCTGCCACGGTCATGGAGCGCATGGCGGCGCGCATTCCGGGCAGCCGCTTCCACGTCATCGGCGGTGCGGGCCACATCGCGAATCTGGAAGCACCGGAGGAGACCTGCCGCCTGATCAGCGGTTTCATGGAGGGACTTCCGACATGAGCATGTGGGCCGACTTCGATCTTACCGACCGGCAGCGTGAACTGGTCGGGCTTGCCACGGAACTTGGTCCGACCTTCGCCTCGCGGGCACCGGAGATCGACCGCGATGCCCGCTTCCCGCACGAGAATTATGCCGACATGCGCGACGCCGGGCTGCTGGCGCTCTGCATCCCCAGCCAGTACGGCGGCCTGGGGGCCGACTACCGGACCTATTTCCTTGTCGCATCCGAGATCGGTCGCCACTGCGGTGCGACCGCGCTGACGCTGAACATGCATTCCTGCTCCATGCTCTGGTCCGGGCCTCTGGCCGACGACCTGCCGATGACGGACGAAGAGCGGCGCGGACATCAGGAGCGCCGGGCCGCGCTGTATGATCTGGTGCTGCATGAGAAGGCGATCTTCGCCCAGCCCTTTTCCGAGCCCCATACCCAGGCGGCGACCGGCAAGGCCCCCTTCGGCACCACGGCGCGGAAGGTCGACGGCGGCTATGTCGTCACGGGAAAGAAACATTTCGCCTCCCTCGCCGGGGCCGCGACGCATTACTCGGTGCTCTGCACTGAGGAACGCGAGGGCAGCGACCTCGACCCGAAGGACACCATCATGCTCGCCGTGCCGGGCGATGCGGAAGGGTTCTCGGTCGTCGGCGAATGGGACACGCTCGGCATGCGCGGCACGGTCTCGAAGAGCCTGGACATCGACGGGGTCTTCGTGCCCGACGCGCATCAGATCATGCCGCGCGGTGTCTACTACAAGGCCGCGATCCAGTGGCCGCACATGTTCCTGACCCTGACCCCGGCCTACATGGGCATCGCCCAGGCCGCCTATGACTTCGTGGTGGCCTTCCTGCGGGGCGAGGTGGAGGGGGCGAAGGGCGTGAAACGTGGCAGCCCGATCAAGCAGTTCGCGGTAGCGGAGATCCGCATCAAGCTGGAGCAGATGCGCGCGCTGTTCCTGGAGGCCGCGACGGATGCCCGCTTCAACCCGTCGAAGGACGCCCGGATGCGGGCCTATGTCGCCAACTACACCATCATGGAGACGGTGAACGACATCTGTCGTCTGGCGATCCGCACCTGTGGCGGCACCTCCATCATGAAGAGGTTCCCGCTGGAGCGGCTCTATCGCGACAGCCGCTGCGGCGCGCTGATGCTGCCCTGGTCGGCGGAAGCCTGCCTGGAGCGGCTGGGCCGGGAATGCCTGTACGAGCGCGGCGAGAGCGACTGATGGCAGGCATTCCGCCACTGCCGCTGCTGCTGTCGGTCCTCGGCCTGATTCCCTTCGTCGGCGGCGTGGTGGCCATCGAGTTCGCGGAGGGCGGCTGGAAGGGCTGGGCGATCTATTCCCTGCCCGTCTATGGCGCGATCATCCTGTCGTTCCTGGGCGGCACCACCTGGGGCTTCGCCCTGGCCGATACACAGCAGCGGCGGGTGTCCCTGCGCCTGATCATCGCCATGGCACCGAGCATCGCCGCCTGGCTGATCCTGTTCCAGCCCCCGGTCAACCGGATGCTGTCGCTCGCCGCCTGCCTGGTGATCTGGGCGGCGGTCGATCACCTGATGGTGCGCCACGACCTGCTGCCCCGCTGGTACCCGAAACTGCGCTGGCCGATCACCCTGATCGCCGCCGCGTCGCTGGTCGTCGGATCGCAGCAGATCGGATAGGCCGACCGCTTCAGCGTTCGTTGATCAGGTCCAGCGGGTAGACCGGCCTGCGGACGTTCTCGTAGTTCAGCAGGCTGTTGTCGGAAGTGGTGACCCCCACGCCGTCCAGCGTCAGGGTCGCCTTGGCAAGCGGCGCGAATCCGGCGCGATAGTGAATGCGGGATTTCAGCAGCAGATAGCGCTTGTGCAGCGGGTCGATGCCGACGGAGGTGAAGACGCCGGTATCCCACGGCTCGTGATGCTGTGACACGACCACGATCTGCATGCCGCCGGTCTCCAGCACCGCCGTCGGTCCCATGCGCACGGTGACACCCGTGTACATCGGCCCGCGACAGACCCATTCACCATCGGTCAGGGTGCGCACCTTGCCGGTCAGTTCCAGCGGCGCGCCCGCCCGGTCGATGGCGGGCATGTCGGTGCGCCCGCCCAGGGTCAGGGTGATGGTCGATCCGACACCCGCCGCCTGCATCCGTTTCACGGCCTCCGGATCACATACGGCGGCAACGGCCACATCCTGCAGCCCCTGACGCAGCACCTCCGCGATCACGGTCATCACGTCCTGTGTACCGCCAGAGCCCACATTGTCGGCGTGGTCGAGCAGGATCACCGGCCCGTCCGTCAGTTCCTTCGCCTCGCTTACCGCCTCTTCCAGTGGCCGATGCGGATAGATGAAGGCTTCGCGCTCGGCCCATGCGGCGGCCATGATCTCGTCGCGCACCTGTTCCGCCAGCGCCAGATCGTTGTCTGTCACGATGACGACCGAAGTCCCCGCGTCCGGCATGTCAGCCAGCGCGAAACCGCCGAAGACCGTCGCGGCCAGCACGCCGGGGCGCTGCTCCGCCGCCCGGGCCATGGCGATCAGGCTCTTCATCGGCTCATCGTCGGTGCCCTGCATCAGGGTCTGCGACAGCAGTGGCAGGTTGCCCCAGCGCATGACCGGCGTGACCTCTCCATCCAGCATCCGCAGCAGCACGTCACCGATCTGCTGCCCCATCTCATGCATGTCCACATGCGGGTAGGTCTTGTAGCCGATCAGGGCGTCGCAATTGTCGACCATGGCATCGGTCAGGTTGCAGTGCAGGTCGCAGGTGACCGCGATGGGCACGTCCGGGGCCACGGCACGGATGCGGCGCAGCAACTCCCCCTCCCCATCGAAGGTATGCTCCGCCACCATCGCACCGTGCAGGTCCAGCATCACGGCATCGCAGCCGTCCGCCACCGCATCAACGATTGCCCCGGCCATCAGCTCGTAGGCGTCCCGCTGCACCTTGCCCGACGGCATCGCCTCCGCCGCCACCGGGGTCACGATCTCCGCGCCACGCGCCCGCGCCAGGTCCAGATAGGCGGCAAACGGCATCCCGGTGCCGTCATAGGCCGCCAGCGCCTCGTCCCCCAGAAAGCTGCCCCAGCCGGTGAAGCGTGCCCAGTCGGTCACCACGGGCGAGAAGGTGTTGGTCTCGTGTTTCATCATGGCAATGACGATGCGCATGGGTGTTCCCCTCCCCCGGTTCGAATCCGTCGTGCATTCTACAAATGAAAAGGCCCGGTGGCGAACCACCGGGCCTTTCCCGATCAGACTGGCAGTCGCGAAGCCTATTCGCGGTCGCCCAGCAGATGCATCAGCATCATGAACAGGTTGACGAAGTTCAAGTACAGCGCCACCGCATCGAAGATCGCGGAGCGGACAGCCACATCGCCTTCCATCCGGTGCTGGATGTAGGTCGACTTGATCCGCTGCGTATCGAAGGCGGTCAGGCCCGCGAAGATCAGCACACCGACCATCGAAATGACCATCTGCATCATGGAGGATTCCATGAAGATGTTCACGACGGAGGCGATGATCAGGCCGATCAGGCCCATCATCAGGAAGCTGCCCATGCCGGACAGGTTCTTCTTGGTGGTATAGCCGAACAGGCTGAGACCGGCGAAGGAGGCTGCGGTGATCATGAACACGCGCACGACCGAAGCATCGGTATAGGCGATGAATATCGTCGACATCGAAACGCCGAACATCGCCACCATCAGCCAGTAGAGCGCCTGCATCACCGGGGTGCTGAGCTTGTTCTGGGCGAAGGACATCACCAGAAGGATGCCGATCGGAGCCAGCATGACGACGATGCCGAGGCCGGAGCCGAAGATCGCCTGCATCATCGACGGCGAACTGGACACCAGCAGCGCCACGACGCCACTGACGAGGAGCCCCGACGCCATGTAGTTGTAGACGCCGAGCATGTACTTGCGCAGGCCCTGGTCTAGTTCGGCGGCCTGAGCGCCACTGGCCGTTGCGCCATAGCGCTGGTCAGCATTGGTTGCCATTTTTGACAAACTCCCTGTGAGTTGAATTCGTACTGGGAATGATATTGGCCCATAGCCCCCGTGAATCAAGGAAAACCGGAACATCCATCGAACATGTGCGCAGTTTTGATAGTTTTTTTCTATCAACCGGATGAACGGCTCTCCTGTCAGCCTGTCCTGAACCCGAACGCCTCGGCCAGGGCGCGGCTGTAATACCTGTCCCCCAGCGTCATCGCCGTCCGGTCACTGTCCTTTCAGGCAAAGGCGTCGGGCATCGAATCCTTCTTGCGGCGGATGAAGTCGTTCAGCGCCTCGTCGATCGAGGGATCCAGCGCCGGTGCCTCATAGGCGTCGAGCCACTTGCGGACCAGGTCACGGCCGCGGTCCTCCAGCCGACGCTCGCCCTCCGCCGCCCATTGCTCGTAGGAATTGTTGTCGGTCAGCGGCGACAGGTAGAATGCCGACTTGAAATTGGCCTGCGTATGGGCGCAGCCGAGGTAATGCGCGCCGGGACCAACCTCCCGGATCGCGTCCATGGCCTGCCCGTTCGGTGACAGGTCGATCCCGTCCGCGAAGCGCTGCATCATGGCAAGCTGGTCGCAGTCGAGCACGAACTTCTCGAACGAGGAGACCAGCCCGCCCTCCAGCCAGCCCGCGCTGTGCAGTGCGAAGTTGACACCGCCCATGACGGTCGGGATCAGCGTCGCCTGGCTTTCGTAGGCCGCCTGCGCATCCATCACCTTGGAACCGCAGAGTGCACCACCGGAACGGAAGGGCACCCCGATACGCCGCGCGAGCTGCGCCGCGCCGTAGAGGATCAGGGCCGGTTCCGGGGTCCCGAAGGTGGGCGCGCCGGACTGCATCGACATGGAGCTGGCAAAGCTGCCGAAGATCACCGGGGCACCGGGGCGGCAGAGCTGCGTGAAGGCCATGCCGGCCAGCGCCTCGGCCAGGGTCTGGGTCAGAACACCGGCCGGTGTCACAGGGGCCATCGCGCCGGACAGGATGAACGGCGTCACGATGCAGGCCTGATTGGCGCGGGCGTAGGTCTTCAGCGCCCCCAGCATTGTGTCGTCGAAGACCATCGGCGAGTTGGCGTTGATCAGCGACACCAGCACGCAGTTCTGGTCGACGAAATCGGCGCCGAACAGCATCTGCGCCATTTCCACCGTGTCCGCCGCCCGGTCCGGGTGGGTGACGGAGCCCATGAAGGCCTTGTCGGAATAGCGGATGTGGCTGTAGATCATGTCCAGGTGACGCTTGTTCACCGGCACGTCCACCGGCTCGCAGACTGTCCCGCCGGAGTGATGCATCGACGGCGCCATGTAGGCCAGCTTCACGATGGTCCGGAAATCCTCAATGGTCGCGTAGCGCCGCTTGCCGTCCAGATCGCGCACGAACGGCGGCCCATAGACCGGGGCGAAGACCGTGTTGTTGCCACCGATCTCCACATTGCGCTCGCTGTTGCGGGCATGCTGGGTGAAGGTCGCCGGAGCCGTCTCGATCAGCTTGCGGCAGAGACCGCGTGGAAACCGCACCCGCTCTCCGTCCACATCGGCACCGGCATCGCGCCACATCTGCAGCGCCTCCGGGTCGTCGCGGAATTCGATGCCGATCTCCTCCAGCACCGTCTCGGCATTGTATTCGATCAGTTCCAGCCCCTCGTCGGTCAGAACCTCGAACGGCTTCAGCTTGCGCGTGATGAAGCGCTGCTTCTCCATGCCACCGCCACGACGGCCCTCGCGCCGGTTCTCGGCGCCGCCACCACGTCGACCGCGCCTGCGCCCCGTGCTCTCAGCGCCATCGGCCGTAACGGCTGCGTCGTCGTTGCTGCTGTCAGTTGCCATGGCCGAAAACCCCCCGATTCAAGGAAACAGACTGAATGGGCCACCCCATCCGTTCATCCTGAGTATAGACAGCGCGCACGGGTGGCTTGCCAGTTCGCGTCACTGCGCCGCCGCGCCGGGAACAGCCACGATCGTTCGGTGCGTGACCCGCGTCGCAAAGAACGACGCATCCTGTCGTAATCGACACACCGGATCAGGCGCGGCTTCGCCATATTGACCAACAGCTTGACCCATATCGTGGTTGCGTGCGGAGAACTGTTGCCATGGCCGATGAAGACGATGATGTCGTCCTGTCCGAACTGGACGATGCCGAGCTCGTCCAGCAGATGCATGACGACCTCTACGACGGTCTGAAGGAAGAGATCGAGGAAGCCGTCAACATCCTGCTGGAGCGTGGGTGGGCCCCGTACGACATTCTCACCCAGGCGCTGGTGGAGGGGATGCGGATCGTCGGCATCGACTTCCGTGACGGCATCCTGTTCGTGCCGGAGGTGCTGCTGTCCGCCAATGCCATGAAGGCCGGCATGTTCATCCTGCGCCCGCTGCTGGTGGAAACCGGCGCGCCGAAGGTCGGCAAGATGGTGATCGGCACCGTGAAGGGCGACATCCACGACATCGGCAAGAATCTGGTCGGCATGATGATGGAAGGCGCCGGCTTCGAGGTCATCGATCTGGGCATCAACAACCCGGTCGAGAACTATCTCGACGCGCTGGAGGAGCACAAGCCCGAGATCCTGGGCATGTCCGCCCTGCTGACCACCACCATGCCCTACATGAAGGTCGTGGTGGACACGATGAAGGAAAAGGGCATTCGCGACGACTATATCGTCATGGTCGGCGGTGCCCCGCTGAACGAGGAGTTCGCGGAAGCTGTCGGCGCGGACGCCTATTGCCGCGACGCGGCTGTCACGGTCGAGACGGCGAAGGAACTGATTGCCCGTCGCCACAACCAGCTCTCGTCCGGCAACTGAGACATCGGGCACGCCTGCCATCCCTGACCGGGGCCGGAAAGGCATGACCTGAACAGGAAACTGCAACAGACAGGGGCCGGTTGGGTCCCTGCGCGGAAGCGGTGACGCAATCATCGCACGACAGGGTTTGACTTCCATTTCTCATGAACCGGAAAGCAAGACCATGGCAGACACCACTCGCCCTCCCCGATCAGCACGACCGCGGTGCGGCCCTGATCTGAGCGAACAGGCACAGGACAGGACCCTGATCATCGCCTGTGGCGCGCTTGCGCGCGAGATCGGCTCCATCATCGGGCGCAACGGCCTGTCGCATCTGGCGCTGCGCTGCCTGCCTGCCACCCTGCACAACACGCCGGAGAAGATCCCGGAGGCCGTGCGCGAAGCCGTGCGTGCCGCGCGCGGGAACTATGGCCGCGTTGTCGTCGGCTATGCCGACTGCGGCACCGGCGGCCTGCTGGACAAGGTCTGCGCGGAGGAAGGTGTCGAGCGCATCCCGGGACCGCACTGCTACGCGTTCTATTCCGGCAACAGGGCCTTCGAGGCTGCCGGTGACGACGACATGACCAGTTTCTACCTCACCGACTTCCTGGTCCGGCAGTTCGATACGCTGGTCATCCGGTCCCTCGGCCTCGACCGCCATCCGGAACTGCGGGACATGTACTTCGGCAACTACGAGAAGGTGATCTATCTGGCCCAGACGCAGAGCGCGGAACTGGACCGTGCAGCCGAACTGGCGGCGGAGAAGCTCGGCCTGGCCTATGAGCGTCGTCAGGTCGGTCTGGGCGACCTGGAGCAGTTCATCACCGAGGTGAACTGAGCGCCCTGGCGTCGAGAATGGCCCGGGCAAATTCCTCCGGGGCTTCCTGCGGCACATTGTGACCGATGTTGGCTAGGATCCTGTGTTCATGCGGCCCGGTGAACCTGCGCGCATGGTGGGCGGTGCCTCCCGTGCCCAGCACCCCGTCACTGTCGCCGTCGATGGTGATGGACGGGACGGTGATGTCCGGCTGCTCCGCCAGCCGTCGCTCGATCTCCGCCACCGCCGGATCGCCCGCGACGAGACCGTAGCGGTGACGGTAGGAATGGATGACGACCTCAACGAAGTCCGGATTGTCGAAATGCGCCGCCGTGGCGTCGAAGGTCGCCTGGTCAAAGGCCCACTTCGGCGACCACAGCCGCCACAGCAGGTGGCATATGTCCCGACGGTTCCGGGTCAGCCCGGCCCGCCCCCGCTCCGAATGGAAGTAGTACTGGTACCAGTAGGCGTACTCATCCACGGCGGCTGCCGGCTCCATGCTGCGCGCGATGTTCTGGATGTTGTAGCCATTCACGGAAACCAGCGCCGACACCCGCTCCGGCCAGAGTGCCGCCACCACGCAGCCGGCCCGTCCACCCCAGTCGTAGCCACCAAGTACGGCCTGTCCGATCTCCAGGGCGTCCATCAGTGCCCGCAGATCCGCGCCGAGTGCCGCCTGCTCGCCTGACCTGGGCGTGTCCGGGTCACGGGACCGCGTCGGACCATATCCACGCAGGAACGGCACGATCACCCGCGCGCCCTCCGCCGCGAGCAGCGGCGTCACATCGCCATAGCTCTCCGGGCCATAGGGAAACCCGTGCGAGAGGATGACCGGCCAGCCATCAGCCGGGCCGGTCTCCACAAAGGCAATCTCCAGCGATCCCGCCCTGACGGACGACAGCTTCGTCTCCACGACCTCAGGCGGCCGCGCCGCGGTTGACCTGAACCGACTTGACCGATGCCTTGACGACCGGAATCTCGTCGTCGCTGAGTTCCGGCATCCGCTTCTTCCGTGCCAGGGCCGCTTCGATGTACGGCGCGAGTTCCTTTGCCTTTGCCGCTTCCTTCTCGGCCTGCCTGGCCTTGAACTCGGGCAGGACCTCATCAGCAAACAGGTTCAATGAAGCGCAGATCTGCTCATGCGTGTTGCGGCCCGCCTGCTGCAGCAGGATGATCTGATCGACACCAGCGGCCTCAAAATTCCGGATATGGTCACGGAAGTCATCGGGCGTGCCGATACCGGGCGCATGCAGCAACCGGGCGGCATCATTCTCGCCCGCCGCGGCGGCAACCATCTCGTCTTCACGCACCTTGCGCTGGGCCTGGAAATCCTCCCAGATCGTCGTGCGTCCCGGCTTCACGTCCTCGGCCACGAGCTGGCGCATGGCAAAGCCGAAGAACTCGAACCCTTCCTGCCCCTGCCGGATCGCGGTTTCGCGGTCATGATGCAGCGAGAAGGCCGAGACCATGGCGATATTGGCGTTGACCGCATGACCGATGGGGACACATTCCTCCGACTTGATGATGTCGTAGTAGATCTTTGACCAGCTCTGCGCCTCCTCCGGGTCGAGGAAGCTGAAGGCCAGGGCGCCGACACCCAGTTGTGCCGCCACGCGGATCGTGTCGCGGTTGGTGCAGGCCATCCACATGGGCGGATGCGGCTTCTGCAGCGGCTTCGGCACCACGTTGCGGCAGGGTACCGAGAAGTTCTCGCTCTCGTAGCCGGGATAGGGGTTCATCACCATCATGTTGGCAACCTGCTCGGCCGCCTCCAGCGCCATGTTGCGCTTCTCCTTCGCCGGGATGCCGAAGCCATGCAGTTCCAGGCGTGTCGCGCCTTCGCCGATGCCGAACTGTGCCCGCCCGTTGGACACCAGGTCCAGCGTCGCGATCCCCTCCGCCGTGCGGGCAGGGTGATTGTAGTTGGGAATGACCTGGCGAATGCCGTGACCGATCCGGATGTTCTGCGTCCGCCCTGCCGCAGCCGCCAGAAACACCTCCGGCGAGGCGCAATGGCTGTATTCCTCCAGGAAATGATGCTCGACGGCCCACGCGTAATCGATCCCCAGACGATCAGCCAGCTCTACCTGTTCCAGCGCGTTCTGGAACAGTCTGTGCTCGTCCCCCTCGTTCCAGGGCTTTGGCAGTTGCAGTTCGTAAAAGACGCCGAATTGCATGATAGTCTCTCCCCAACATTCATGATTTACCCAAGGGTAGCAGAACACACCCACGGGTCAAAGACGCCGGAGATACTGACATGTCACATCCCAGGGCCCTTCTGTTCGACGTATTCGGCACGGTCGTGGACTGGCGCAGTTCTGTGGCGCGCGAGATCGAGCGCATTGGCGAGCAGAAGGGATTTTCGGTCAACGGTCATGACTTCGCGCTCGCCTGGCGGAAACTCTACCAGCCGGCCATGGCGCGGATCAGACAGGGCAACCGGGGCTTCGTGCCGCTCGACATCCTGCATATGGAGAACCTGCGCGACGTGCTGGTGGAATTCTCCATTGATTGCCTGTCAGAGGCCGAGATCGACGACCTGAACCGCGTCTGGCACCGCCTGGACGCCTGGGGGGACTCCGCAGGTGGCCTGAACCGCCTGAAGTCACGCCACATCGTGGCCACCTGCTCCAACGGCAATATCGCGCTGATGGTCAACATGGCCCGGCGCGCGGGCCTGAACTGGGACGTGATCCTCGGCGGTGAAGTGGCGCAGGCCTACAAGCCGGATGCCGAAGCCTACCTGCGCTCCGCCGCCTTCCTGGGCCTGAAGCCGGAGGAATGCTGCATGGTCGCAGCCCACAATGAGGATCTGGCCGCCGCCCGCTCCTTCGGCCTGCAGACAGCCTATGTCGAGCGGCGCAACGAGTTTGTCACCAGCGGCGGCAAGCCACGCCCCCCCAGCCAGGACTGGGAATGGGTCGCCAGTGACTTCATCGATCTGGCTGAGAAGATGGGCTGCTAGGTCGTTCCGTCGCCTGGTTCAGGGCGACCGACGGAAATGCTGAGGAAATCCGGTTCGCGGTGTCGTCCGGTCCGGGTCTCGTGACCTGCGTGTTGCTGCTTTGGGTCCGCGCGGTTGCCGGTCACAAGTCAACTGTCCGCATCCTGGCCTCCGGCGACTTCCGGCGCGGTCAGGCGCCGGAAATCCGGCAGTCCTGCACCGATGTCGAAGTGGACCTCATTCTCTATCTCGAGCGTCATCAGCATGTCCTCCTCCGGGTCGCGGTAGCCTTCCTCGTGAATCGTGTTCGACTGGTAATAGATCAGCCGCACTGCACCGGAATTGTCCCGCATCGGCAGACCGATGGACTCGTTGAGTATCTGCTTGCCCGCTGATGTCCGCGCGCGCAGGTGTGCCAGGATTCCGCAAGGCTGCTCGCACATCACGAACAGGGAGCGGGAGGCATTCTCCTTGCGCCAGTCCTCGACGAAATCGAGATAGTTGGTTCCCGTGATCTCGGTTCCATATTGTTCGCGGACACCGGTTCCGGCCAGGTGCACCCTGATGAAGTCCGGAGAGATCAGTTCGTGGATCACATAGGTGGAAAGGATCGGTCCCTGCGTGCAGGGATCGAAATCCTGACGCGTCGGCACCAGCCCCTGCCGGGGCAGGCTGAACCAGTAATTCGCGAATGCCAGGCTGCGCCTGTCGCGAATGTCCAGTGTCGACAGAATGTCAGCGGAATCCATGAGACGCGCCTTGTCTGCGGGACCGTCGGAAGCCGGGCCAACTGCGGGACCAGCGTCCGTCATGGTAACAGGCAAATGCAGTGCGAACACGCCCGGGATGTTTCCGGTGGGAGATTCTTGTTACTTCCGCGTGCCGTCGCGACTATGATGTCATGTCAGCTAGAAATGTCAGTATCCTGATCCAGCGTGTTTCCGAGGCTCGGTTCCCCAGACGGGGGGCTTCTTCGTTTCCATACTGAGTTCACGACCAGTCACTGGAGAAGCACCTATGCAGCGTTCGACCCCCAGCAAGGCCGAAGAGAAACTCGCGCTGGAAGAGCGCAAGGCGCGGCAGATGATCAAGGACAAGGAAACTGCACGCGTTGCGCGCAATGCCAAGGTCGAGAAGCTGAAGGCATTGCGGATCGCCAAGGAAGCCGAAGAGCTGAAGGCGAAGGAAGCCGAGGCAGCGGCGGCCCCTGCCCCGCGCAAGCGCAAGGCCCCGGCAAAGAAGAAGACCGCAGGCTGACCCCTGCCCCGGCGGAGACCGTGCGGCCTGCTGTGACCAGACTGTGACCGCCCTTGAATCGACACAATCTCGACCGACATAGCGCCTGCTATGGTTGTCGGAGTTGATTGGCGAAATCCGGTCGGCTGCTGCACCATTGCAGGATCGGGTGACTGGCTCCGGCCCGTCGCGCAGCTTGCCCGTCAGGGTTCCCATTCGAAGGGGTAGTTTTCGTCATGAATGTCATTCGCGTCACCACTGCTGGTCTGCTGATGCTGGTTCTGGCCGCATGCAGTGGCATCCACTCGAACGAGACCTACAAGCGCGGCGAACTTGGCCGCGCCGCCTCCATCGAGAAGGGCACGATCGTCAGCGTCCGCAGTGTTGACGTCGAGGGTACGCGATCAGGCGCCGGTACGGTCGGTGGTGCGGTTGCCGGTGGTGCCATCGGCTCCCAGATCGGCGGCAGCGGCGTCGTTCGTGTCGCCAGCGCGGTAGGCGGCGCCATCATCGGTGCAGTTGCCGGTTCCGTGGCCGAGGAGGGCATTACGTCCGGCACCGCGACGGAGTTCATCATCCGCAAGGAGAACGGCGACACCTTCGTGATCGTGCAGAACGATGGCGAGGAGATGAAGGCCGGGCAGCCTGTGCTGATCATCTATTCCGACAAGACCCGCATCGTGCCTGACCAGGGTCAGGAAATCACGACAGCCAAACCGGCGTCCTGACACCGGTTGGCGCTGGCTCTCATCCCAGCGCCAGCACCCGCCGGGCCAGCGCGATCCGGTCATCGATGGAGCGCATGACTGTCGGCGTGACCGGCGCCTGGATCCCCAGGGCGGTCACGGACCCGACCGAACCTGCGTCAGCCGTATCCAGCACCAGATGGCTGACGATGTCCCGGTAGCGTCCGGCGACCGCAACAACGCTGGGGTCGGTCCCCAGTTCCCGGAACATCTTGGCCGTCGGTCCCTTGATGGCGTCTCCGCCGACAATGGGTGAAACGGCCACGACCGGGGTTCCCCCGTCACGCAAGGTCCGCAAACGGTCCCGCAGGCCGCTCAGATACAGGATCGGGTCGATGGAAATGAACGGGTTCGATGGCCCGATGATGACCATCGCCGGGTTCTCCAGCGCAGCGGCAACCTCGGCGGTCGGTGCCTGCGGCGCGCCACCGTGCAGGGTGAAACCGGTCACGGCGGGTGCTGCGCGCAGACGCACGAAGTAGTCCTGGAACGCCACGGGGCCATCGGCTGTTTCGATGATGGTCGGTGCGACCGTATCGGTCATGGGCAGGATGCGCGGCCCGATCCCGAGCGCCCCGGCCAGTGCTGCCGTGACTTCGGTCAGCCCTTCTCCGGCCCGCATGCGCCGCGTGCGCTCCACATGCATGGCGAGATCCCGGTCGCCGAGGAAGAACCAGTCCGGTCCCCCCAGTTCACGCATCGCGGTCATGAAGCCGTCGCTCTCGTCCTGCCGTCCCCAGCCCTGCGCCAGGTTGGCGCGGTCGGACAGGGTATAGACCAGCGTGTCGATGTCCGGGCAGATGCGCAGGCCCAGATGGTCGAAGTCATCGCCCGTATTGGCGATGATCGCCAGGTCCTCGGGCGGCAGCACCCTGGCCAGTCCCAGCGCCAGTTTGGCCCCGCCGACGCCGCCGGACAGATAGGTGATGCCGCTGCCGTTCATCGAAACAGATCCATCAGCGGGTGCCGCACCAGCTCATCCGCCGTACCGTGACGACCGGCAAGCTGCATGCCGCGCATGATCACGACAGGCACGCCCTCCGCGCCCTGCCCCATGACCAGGGAGGCGGCGGCGGCGACCTCGTCCGCGATACCCAGTTCGCTGGCCTGCAGTTCCCGCCCGTCCCGGTCGATCTGCCCCCGCAGATCCTGCATCGCGGGCACCCCGGCCACGCCGATGGCGATACCGGCACTTCCGACCCGCCAGGCCCGACCGGGACTGTCATTGACAACCACGCCAAGTTCACATGCGGCAAGCCGCTGCAGGTCCGCGCGCAGCCGCTGCGCGCTGCCGTCCGGGTCCACCGGCAGCAGCAACAGCCGCTCCCGCCCCTGTCGGTCGCGCGGCACATTGGAGGCATCGATACCCGCATTGGCCAGCACATGCCCGAGCCTGTGGCGGACGATCAGCACGCCGGGGCGATGGCGCACGACCTCAGACGCCTCGGACAGCACCACCTCCACCTGGCGCGGATCCTTGGCACACTGGGCGGCGATACGTATGGCACGGTCGGAGGGTCGGACCTCATCCAGCACGACATAGCGATCCTCCGCCTTGGATATCACCTTCTGCGCCACCGCGACGATGTCACCATCCCGCAGTCCGTCAGTCGAGGCGTTGGCGGCATCGTGGATCATCGCTGCCAGATCAGCCCCGGGCAGAACCTCCGGCAGTCCCTCCAGCCCGATCAGCTCAAGTCGCCGCATCGCGGGTCGATTCCTGGTCCGGGTCCGCTCAGTCCATGTCCGGCAGATTGGTGATGCGGATACCGGCACCGGGACTCTTGTAGCGCTTGTTCATGAAGATCAGCACGGATGTCAGCGCCTCGGCCACCGCCGCATTGTCGATGGGACCGACATGAAATCCACGCATGCCGCAGGCTTCCACCAGTTCGACCACCTGCTCCCGCGCCGCGACGACATTGCCCGCCACCAGCACATCACAGTCCGGATCATGCTCCAGATCCGCCAGATGATCGGCGGCAACGTTCTGGAAGGCGGAAACGACCTGCACGTCCGGTCCCAGGAAGTCCTGCGCGGCCTTGCCGGCGGAACCTTCGGGCGGCATCTGGACGCGGCTGACCTTCGGCGGCACCAGGGGCACGGTGACATCGACGACGATCTTGCCCTGCACCGCGTCCTTCACCGATTCCAGCGTCGATCGGTGGTTGGAGAAGGGGACGGTCATGACCACGATCTGCCCGGCCGCCGCGGCGGCGACATTGTCCATGCCCTGCACGCCCGAGCCAGGAAAGCGTTCGTTGAGCGCGCCGGCCGAGGTTTCCGCCTTGTCGGCGGTACGGCTGCCGATGATCACCGGATACCCGGCCCGCACCCAGCGGAGCGCCAGGCCGCCGCCAAGGTCGCCGGTGCCGCCGAGAACGGCGATCGAAGGTTTGCTGTCAGTCATTGTGTCGTCCTGTGATCCGGTCGTTGAAATTCAGAAGCGCCGCCCTGGGGCCGGCTGTTCAGCCGTCCCATTCCGTGTCATCGACAGTCAGGATACGGCGAATCTCGTCGCTGACGAAGCCGATGGCCATGGGCCGCTTGACGCCGGGCAGGACGGTCACGTCGTAGAGTTCCTCCACCACGCCGTCGATGCGCAGCCAGTGGACCACGTCCCCGGTGCGCAGGTCGATGACATAGATCGCGCAGCGCGGCTCCGCGTCAGCCTGCGTCAGCTTCTCGTCCAGCGGCAGACCGCTGAAGGTGCGGTTCTCGCGCGGCTTCGACAGGCCCAGCACGGCGTAGTCGCCAATCATCGTCAGGCCGCGCAGGAAACCGGGGCAGAAGGCCACGGGCACGAACTTGCCGGTATCCATGTCGATATGGCCGAACTCTCCGGTGCCGGCATTCGACAGCCACAGCTTGCCCTGATGCCAGCGCGGGCTGTGCGGCATCGACAGCCCATCGGCAATGATCTCGTTGCTGTCCACATCCATGACAATGCCACCGTCCGTGCGCCGGTCGCGCCAGCCGTCGGACACGTCGGAGCGGCTGACCGCGGTGACGAAGCCCGGCTTGCCGTCGCGCATGGCAAGACCATTCAGGTGGCAGCGATCCTCCGCCGCCAGCTTCGACAGGAACGGCGGCTTCCAGATCGGCTTGAAGGAGAACCTCTCGCTGGGCTCCGCGATGCAGCCGAACAGGGTGGCGATGAAGTTGACGTTGCCCTCCGCCGTCACAACGATGTCGTGGGTGTCGATGTCGCCGGTGGTATAGCCGATCTGGGGCACATAGACCCGGTCATAGCCCTGGTGCATCTGACCGTCGGGCAGGATGTTCTCGAACCGCCAGAGCTGGTAGAGCGAGCTCATCCAGATCGTCTGGCCATCCGCCCACATGCCCATGCAGCGGTTGAACGTCCGCTCGAACACCGACAGGCGGCCATCGTCACGCCGACCGACCAGGAACATCTTCCCCGCCTGATAGGTCGAGAAGCCCAGGCTCACGTTCGTCTCGCGCAGCCAGTCGCCAAACTGCCGCGACGGCGTCAGCACCAGTTTCTCACCATCTCCCGCAGCCGGAGACCCCTCCGCCGCGACCGCCGCCTCGTCTGTATCGCTCATGATCCGTCCTGCATGATCCAGCCTGCTGAGGCTGTAGCACACGGCGATGCGGGGTGGAACGGTCCAGCATCGTGACCAATGCGACAGCGCACGCGAATAGGGCCCCCATGCAGGTCACGCCGCCAGACGTGTCACGCCTTCCTCCATCCATGAAAGTCCGGACCTGTAGCGTGCATCGATGATGCCGTCCCGCAGTATGAAGAGGTGCAGCCATCCATTGTCGAACAGGTTCCGCACCTCCGGGTGCCGTTCCAGGATGGCAAGGATTGCCTCACGCGGGGCCTCGATCATCACTGTCAGGCGAAGCGGTTCATGCGTCAGCTTCTCCCCGTCATGCACCGACTGCCAAGGCAGTCCGGGACGCAGGCGACCGCTGTTCCCCTCGATCACGCCGATACCACCGACGACGTTGTGAATCAGCTTGTTGCCGCCGCCGAACACCTCCGGCGCAACCGATGAGCCGTAGTACTGGAGGCTGATCCAGCTCGCGACAACCACTGGCGCGGTCAGGATGAGTTCCAGCGTCGCAAACCCTTCATCAGCCTGCCAATCGTAGGTGTGCAGGAACGCCCGGCCGGCAAGGTCCCGGCTGGCCGTCACGCTGCGCGGTGCCGCAACGAAGGCCGCGCATCCGGCCAGACCCCACTCCGGGCGCACCTCCGCCCAGTTGCAGGCCCGCGCGGCAATCGTGTCGGCGGTGGCCCCGGGCAGCCTGGCCGCCCGCTCTGCCCGCGCAACGCGCCCGGCCTGCACCATCCATTCCCGGACCCGGCCCAGGTCTTCCCTGCGGCCAGCCGCGATTCCATCATCATGGATCGTGATCTCGTCGGTCGTGGTGTTGTGCAGACCGGCGACGAACAGGGTGTCCTCGGGAACGGAAATACCGCGCTCCTCCAGACCTGCGCGCGCCTCCGGGTCATTCAGCAACGTCGCGAGCAGCCGCGCCGACACCTCGCCGGTATAGCCGCCGCAGGCGCCGCAATGGTACGCACTGGCGTGAGGATTGTTGGTCACCTGCGCGCCGTGCCCCAGCAGCAGGACGACCTTCCCGTGATTTTCCGTCATGCTCATGGCCTTGAGCACTGTGGCGGCCGTGTCGGCCTTCTGTGCTGCCGTCATCCCGCCAACGACCTGCGGCGCAGGCTCTGCAGGCGCCGTGCCGCCCCCCTTCCCGAGCGCGTCCTTCACCAGCTTTGCCGCATAGAGCGGCCCCACGGACTCGACGAATGCGAAGGAAGACACGGCGGCCTGCCGGAACCGGCCCCAGGCCCGGCTGGTGCGGGCAGCGATCCGAACGCTTTGCTCATCCGCCGGATCGGTGTGGGAGGTGGTTTCCACCGTGGGGTTCAGCAGTACCGGCAGATGCGATTCCACCACGTCGGAGCCATGGGCCCGGTGCGCCAGCGGCAGCCCGAAGAAGCCCGCGAAACCGATGGTCTCGATCTCCCGATCCAGCCCCTCGAGGGCACGGCGAAACACCTCCGAGCGGACATCGATGCAGAAGGCCGTCTGCAGGAACGGACGCCCCGCTGTGGCCACCGCACCGTCGAGTGCCCGGGCCAGTGTGCGCTGATGCGCGCGGTCGGCGGCATCCTGCAGGATCGCCTGGATCACGTGATCCCCGGTCGGCGTGACAGGGGCATCATGCGCGGCCACGGTCAGCGCCCACGCATCACCGATCTCCGGCACATGGGCCAGCAGGGCCTCCTCCCAGATCAGCCGGATCGCCAGAATGTCAGCCAGTGTGCGGTCACTCTCTCCGGCAAGCTCCGCCTTCCACAGCAGCCAGCGCGCATGCTGCGACCAGCCACCGACATCGATCAGCAGCCGGTGAAAGACCGTCTCGCAAGCCTTCCCGGTCAGACCAAGGGCATCGGCGGCGTGCAGGATCGCCCGCTCCGACGTGTCGGGCGCGCGAGTGACAAGCGCGCAGAAGCCATCAAGGCCCGCGATCTCCGGCGTCAGGTCATGGACCGCCCATGCGCGCCAGGCGGCATAGGCGTCCGATCCCGGTGCCGGGGTCCAGAGGGCCTGTCCCTGATCAAAATGACCTGCCGCCCAGTGTCCGAAGGTCTTCTCGATGACCGACGGCCAGTCGATGCCGGTTGCCTGGGCCGCCAGATCCGCCACGGTCGGAAACACCTCCGGATCCGGATCAGCGTCCGGTTTCATCGCTGCTTCCTTGAGCACAACCAGATCGGAAGGCTTCAGGGCTGACGGAGACGCCTCCAACGCGTCGTAAAGGTCCTGATCGGTGATCCGCCCTTCGCTGATCGCAGCGGCATATGCGCTGCGGGCCTGGGAAACCCGGACACCCGCAACCCGCTCCAGCCGCGCCGAAGTGGTGGCCAGATCCTCCCCCGTCTGTCCGATGAACGGATTGACCGCGACCGTGGCTTCGAGCGGGAATGCGGGCGGGATCGCACGCACGGCGGCTTCGGCGGACTTCAGGATTTCATCCATCTGCCCGGAGGCAGTCTGGGAATGCGCTTTGAACATCTTGATCTCCATCATCTCAGTTGGTCCTGCCGACGCGGAAACCGCCGATTGCGCGGTCCAGCAGGGCATTCAGGTAGAGGCCGTTCGCCAGGTGGACCCGCAGTCCCGCAGTCGCCGGGTGATGCGCCCACAGGGGGAACAGGGCCTGGGCAAAGGCAACCAGTCCGAAGGACAGCACCGCCAGGACGACAAGGCCCCATTCAAGCGGACCGGGAACCGGCGCCGCAGGCAGGTGTGCGCCCCAGATGGCGTCCGCCGTGGCCTGGAAGGTGAAGTAGGCGAACGCCGCCGCGAGGGATGCGAGCACGGTGCGCTTGGTGAGGGCGGCGGGCGCGAGATCGGCCAGTCCCTGCGCCACCAGATAGGCGACACCGAAGATCAGTATCCCGCCGAGAGCGAGCGCCTGGGCGGTCTTCGGCCCGGTGACCGCCATGAACAGGCCCGCGATGATGCCATAGAGAACGATGGCCAGGCCGAATGACCGGAGCACGGCACCGAGGCGGGGCACGGCCACCGGCCCGGGCCGGCGGAGGCTCGCGACCGCACCGACTGCCTGACCCGAGGACAGGAAGGCATGGGCCTTGTAGAGGGAGTGGGCCACGATGTGCAGCAGTGCCAGCGCCCACAACCCGAGCCCGCACTGGAGCAGCATGAACCCCATCTGCGAGACCGTGGACCAGGCCAGCGCGGTCTTCACGGCGCTCTGGGTCAGCATCACGGTGGCACCGAACAAGGCGGTGAACCCGCCGATCATCACCAGCGCGGCCATGGCACCGGAACTGAGCTGCACCAGGTCAGCGACCGTGATCAGCAGGACACCGCCGGAATTGATGATGCCCGCGTGCAGAAGGGCCGAGACCGGTGTCGGGGCCTCCATGACCTCCGTGAGCCAGCCGTGGACCGGAAAGGCTGCTGTCTTCAGAATGGCCGCCAGGACAATCAGGGCAATCGGCAGCATCATCGCCAGGGTCAGACCTTCAGCCGTTGCAGCGGCAGCGAGATCCCCCAGGTTCGCGGTTCCATGGATGGCGAACAGCATCGCCCCGGCGACCAGAAGCGTCAGATCGCCCGCGTGCCAGACAAGGGCAAACTTGGTCGCCGCCCGCCGCCCCTCGGGACGATCCGCGTAGAAGAGAAGAAGCCGCCTCAGGCTCAGTCCGACGCAGGCCGTGGAGAGGATGAGGACGTCGAGGCTGCCCGACTGGACGAAGATGAGAACGGAGGCGAGCGTCACCAGCATCAGGCCGTGGAACGCGCCCTCCCGCTGCTCCCCATCCAGATAGGTGCGGCTGTAGCGCATCACCACCCATCCGATGAACGCAACCAGCAGCGTCATGGTCACGCTGAGCAGATCCGCACGGAGGCCGAGCAGGCCGGTCTCTGCCAGAACGGCGAACGCCGAAGGACCCGATACGATGAACTGCACCATGCCGCCCATCGCCAGACCAAGCGCCAGCAGCGCGGCAGCCTCGGATAGGAACGTCAGTCGCCCGGGCCGACGGCCAGGACGGGCCAGCGCAAGGGCAGCAACCAGCAGAAGGGCCAGCGGTGCGAGAAACGACAGGGACACGGCAGACGTCATGGGTGTTCTCCGGCAAATTCGACTGGCGGAGAACTAGCGGTCACCGATCATAAATAATATTTCATATATTCGCTTCATTCATTCTATATTATCGAATTATGGCATCGCTCAACCTTCACCATCTGCGCCTCTTTCGCGCCGTGGCCCGCGACGGGACCCTGACCGGTGCCGCCCGCATTCTCAATATCTCGCAGTCGGCGGTCTCCACCCAGATCAAGGCCCTGGAGACTGCACTCGGCCATGACTTGTTCGAACGGCGTGGCAGGAACCTTGTCCTCACCGAAGCCGGGCGCATCGCGCTGGACTACGCGGAGGAGATCTTCCGTGCCGCCGAGGAACTGACCGTATCCCTCGCGTCGTCCGGCAGACGGCGTCAGGCCTTGCGGATAGGCGCGCTGGCCACCCTGTCCCGCAATTTCCAGATGGCGTTCCTCGAACCGATCATCGGTCGCGAGGACGTGGAGATCATGCTGCGATCCGGTTCGCAGGAAACCCTGCTGCGCGGGCTTGAGGCCCTGTCACTGGATATCGTGCTGACGAATCTTGTCCCCGCACGGGACAAGCTCAGCCCCTACCTTGTGCAGCGCCTCGATGAGCAGCCGGTTAGCCTGGTCGGAACGCCGGCACGCCTGGCGTCGGGGCCGGAGACAGTCGCCGAGATCCTGGCTGGCAAGCCACTGATCCTGCCGACACCCGAATCCTCGCTGCGTGCCGGATTCGATGCCATGGTCGAACGTCTCGGCATCATGCCCAGAATAGCGGCGGAGGCGGACGACATGGCCATGCTGCGCCTTCTCGCCAGTGCCGACGCCGGGATCGCGGTGATCCCGCCGATCGTCGTTCAGGACGAACTGGCCACCGGCAGACTGGTCGAAATCGCCCGACTGGAGGAGATCACCGAAGTCTTCTGCGCCGTCACGATCCGAAGGAAATTCCCCAACCCGCTGCTGGAGGAACTGCTGTCACCCGCCAGCCCGTAGAGGCTGCGTTCCCGAACGGACCTCTTGCCAATTCATTGCCTGATACTCGACGGGAATGGCAACATGGCCGAAGCGCACTCACGGTTCCCTAGATATTTTAGGCAGGTCAGGAATTGAGCTGGCGTATTGCAGATATTGGCGGCGATCCTGAAGTGATCCGGAATCTTTCCGGGCGCTATTTCTATCGTTTGGCCAGAATCACCTGGTCACGGCCAACGGTTTGGAGACCGGAAAATGCGCGCCCACCGATTCCGCAGGAATGGGCCGAGCACGGGGGAATCTACTGTCTTCTCAGAGACCATCATGCCCAAAAGGCCCGCCGCAGGATTGCCTATGTTGGCAAGGCAATCTCCTTCAGGAAGCGGCTGACACGAAAACATCACATGTTCGAGCATCTGGTGAACAGGCAAGGTGACACCCTTGTCTCGCTTGGTCGCATCCACTTTGAACGCATCCAGCCAAGCCCCGGATACTACGAAGAGATCGAACAGATCGTTGCCTGGACGGTTTGGCATCACCTCGAAAATGGTGCGGGTCTGGAAACGGTTCCAGGCTTCCGCGGGCAGACGGGTCGACCATTTGCACCCTGGGTAATCATCAACGAAGGCTATCGCTTCAACGGGCAGATGCCTCGACGACTGGTCTATCCGGCAATCGGGTTCAGCGACGGATAGGGTTCAATAATCCGGCCTTTTCCGATGCCAGTCGGTTGCCTGCTGGTAGGCGTGGGCGACGTTGAGCACCGTTGCCTCGTCGAACGGACGCCCGGCGAACTGGATGCTGGCGGGCATGCCGTCTTCTGCCAGGCCGCAGGGGATGACGACGGCGGGCTGGCCGGTCAGGTCGAAGGGTTCGGTATTGCGCAGGATGGCGCCGAAGACGGCTTCCTCCGTGCCGTTGATGTCCACCATCTCCTGCCCCAGCGGCGTTGCGGTATGGGCGATGCCGGGGGTGGCGAGCACGTCCACATCGGCCATGATCCGCGCGACCTCCGTCCCCAGCAGGGTGCGGTAGCGCTGGGCGTGCAGGTAGTCCTTGGCCAGCATCTGGTCACCGATCTCCAGGAAGGCCCGCACCTGCTCCGTATAGAGGTCCGCACGGTCGTCCAGGGTGTCGTCGTGATAGGCCGTGGCCTCGGAGATGTAGATGGCCATGGCGGCGGCGGCTGACGCCTCGATATGGGGAATGTCGACCTCCACCAGTTCCGCGCCCATGGCGGCGAGTTCTGCCAGCGCGGCATCGACAAGGCTCACCACCTGTCCCTGCGCCTGATCGAAGAAGTAGCGGCGGGGGATTCCGATGCGCAGGCCGCGTATGTCGCCGGTCAGGGCTGCCGGGTAATCCGGCACGGGCCGGTCGGCGGAGGCGGCATCGCGCGGATCGTGCCCGGCGATTGCGCCCAGGAAGATCGCGGCATCCATCGCGGAGCGTGCCAGCGGCCCGGCATGGTCCATCGACCAGCAGAGCGGCAGGATCCCGGCCCGGCTGACCCGGCCATAGGTGGGTTTCAGGCCGGTCAGGCCGCAGCAGGCGGCGGGCATGCGGATGGAACCGCCGGTGTCGCTGCCGGAGGCGACAGGGACCAGCCCGGCGGCCACGGCGGCACCCGAGCCACCGCTGGAACCGCCGGTGATCCGATCCGTGTTCCAGGGATTGCGGGTGGGGCCGAACATGGAGCTCTCGTTGGTCGGTCCATAGGCGAACTCATGCGTGTTGAGCTTGCCCAGCATTACCGTTCCCGCCGCCGCCAGCAGCGCTGCAACGGTGGAATCCTCGGTCGGGACATTGTCGGCCAGCACGCGGGATCCACCGGTCGTGCGCACGCCTGCCGTCGCATAGAGGTCCTTGTGACCCAGCGGGATACCATGCAGCGGGCCGCGATAGCTGCCGGACTGAATCTCCGTCTCAGCCGCCTTGGCCGTGGCGCGCGCGGCCTCCGGCGTCACGGTGACGAAGGCGTTCAGCCCCGCGTTCGCCTGGTCGATTCGGGCCAGGAAGGCATCCGTCACCTCGACCGGTGAAACATGTTTCGCGGCGATCAGCGCGCCCAGTTCGACGACATCCAGTCGGGTCAGGTCAGTCATTGGAGGTGCCCTCCACCGGGGTGAAGACGGGAGCCGGTTCCACGTCCTTCAGCGGCAGGGCGCGGAGCTGTTCCATCATGCCGAGGATGGGTTCCAGCGCTTCGGCATAGGCCGCCGCGCGCTCCGGTTCAAGCGGGTGGCCCGCATTCTCGCGCGCCACTGCTGCTACGGTTTCTGCCGTGATCGGTTTGCGTTCGCCCATCTGCCCAGCCCCTTCAGTCCTGTCATGTATCGTGCCGTGGTATCAGCCGGCAGCCTTCTTCAGGTTCTCCGTATCCGAATCCCCGGCCCGGCCACCGAACATGCCCTTCGACCGCATGGCCAGCCAGTGACCGTACTGCACCGGCCAGTCGTCGAAGGCATCCGGTTCGCCCAGCGCAAGCGCGGCATGGCGTGCCCAGTAGGGATCATGCAGCACTTCACGGGCCAGCGCCGTGAAATCAGCGGCACCGGAGCGCAGGATGGTCTCCGCCTGCGCGGCATCGGTGATCAGCCCGACGGCCTGGGTCATGATCTCCGCCTCGCGCCGGATCGTCGCCGCATGGCCGACCTGATAGCCGGGCGTCGAGGGTGGCAGGGTGTTCTCGCCATAGCCCGCGATACCGCCGGAGGAGCAGTCGATGACATCGACCCCCAGCGCCTTCGCCCGCCTGGCCAGTTCCACCGAATCCGCAATGTCCCAGCCATCCCGCTTGCCATCGACGCAGGAGATGCGGAGGAACAGCGGCTTCTCCGCGGGCCAGGCGGCGCGCACGGCCTCCGTCACCTCCAGCGTGAAACGCATCCGTCCGTTGCGGTCACCACCGTAGGCATCGCTGCGGCGATTGGAGAGCGGGGAGAGGAAACTGTGGCTCAGATAGCCATGGGCACTGTGGATCTCCACCATGTCGAAGCCGAGTTGCTCGGCGCGGCGCGTGGCATCGACCCATTTGTCCACCATGTCCGCGATCTCGCTGACGGAGAGCTCGTGCGGCACGATCCAGCCCTCGTCGAAGGGCACCGCGCTGGCGCCCACTGTCTCCCACGGCACCTCGCCCTTCGCGATCTCGCGTGGTGAGAGCGGACAATCCCCCTCCCACGGGCGGCTGATGCTGGCCTTGCGTCCCGCGTGGGCCAGCTGGACACCGATGGCCGCGCCACGGGCCTTCACCTGCTGCACGATGGGACGCATCGGTTCCATGTGCGCGTCGGACCAGAGGCCGCTGTCGCCCCAGGTGATGCGGCCCCGCTTCTCGACCGCCGTCGCCTCCATGATCACCAGCCCGGCACCGCCCATGGCAAACTGGTTCAGGTGCGTCAGATGCCAGTCGTTCAGCATGCCATCGACCGCCGAGTACTGACACATGGGTGCGATGACGACGCGGTTCTTGAAGGTCTGCCCGCGCACCTGGATGGGGCTGAACAGTGACGTGCGGGCCATTGCGATCAGTCCCCGCGCACGATTTCGGTTCCGGCCCAGCTCTCCAGGCTCGGAACGTTGAAGTTCACCAGGAAATCGATCTTCGAGAACAGCCACTTGCCATCGCGGCGAACGTAGGTCTCGTCATAGTCCCCCAGGATCCAGCGGCTGACCTTCTGGCCATCCTCCATCATCGTGCAGGGCATCAGGATGCGCCACTTGCCGGTCGCGGTGTCGCCGTCAACGTCAATGACGAAGTTCATCGCCAGATGGGCGGCAAAGACGATCTGGGCGGAGATGCCGCCGAAGAATTCCTCGATGGCCGCGCGACCATCGTGATGACCGAAGACGGCGCTGGTCCAGACCGCCTCATCCACGAACAGCGGCCCCAGCCTGTCCGGCAGATAACCCAGATCGCATTCGTTCATGTAGACGTGTTTCAGCTTCTTGATTGCCTCGATCGACTCGAGACGGTCAACGCGTGCAGCCAGATCTTCGCTCATGTCCGGAACTCCCTTGATGCGGGACCGGAACAGTCAGGTTTTCCAGCCGCCGTAGATACAAGAGTGAGTACCCGGGGCGATGAGAGTCAACGAACAACCCCTTGTTGCAGGGCGAACCGACGCCTCTCAGTCGTCGTCCAGCAGGATGCGTTCGGCCGCACCGTCCGGGTCATCGAACTGGCCGGAGCGCAGCGCCCAGACGAAGGCCGCCAGCCCCAGACCGCCGAGCAGCAGCGCCACGGGCACGAGATAGAGGAGCACGTTCATGCCGGAGCCTCCTGACTCTCCCGGACCACCTTCGGCGCACCGCCGGTCCGGCGCAATGACAGGCCCGGCAGGCGCAGGCGCAGGGCATTGAGCGTGACCACAAGGGAAGATGATGACATGGCAATGGCCGCGACCAGGGGCGACGCGCCGCCGAGCACCGCAACCGGCACGGCGACAAGGTTGTAGGCCAGGGCCAGGCCGAAGTTCTGCACGATCAGTGCACGGGCGCGCCGGGCGATCCGCATGGCCTCCGTCACCGCGTCCAGCCGTTCGGAGAGAAAGACGATGTCGGCCGCCGCCCGCCCCAGGTCGGAGGCACTGGCCGGTGCCATGGAGACATGCGCCGCCGCCAGGGCGGGGCCGTCATTGATACCGTCTCCAACCATCAGGGGCCTCTGGCCATCCACCACAAGCGCCTGAATCGCTTCGATCTTGTCTTCCGGGCGCTGTTCCGCGCGCCAGTCGGCAATACCCGCAGCCTGCGCCGTATCCGCGACCGCCGTCGCATTGTCACCCGAGATCAGCAGCGGCGCGAAGCCATCGGCCTGCAGCGCCGCAATGGTCTCCACCGCACCATCGCGCAGGGTATCAGCCAGGACCGCATGGCCCTGCGGCACGCCATCAATGGACAGCCAGAGTTCCATGCCCGAGGGAACGGTAACGCCGTTGCCGGGACCGGCAAACGCACGGCTGCCCAGCCGGACCAGACGCCCGTCCGTCGTACCCGACATGCCCTGTCCCGGGTGTTCCGTGACCGCCGTCAGAACCGGGGCCGGGGCGGAAGTGGCGCCCTGCCCGGCCAGCATGGCCTGTGCCAGCGGATGGCGGCTGTGCGCGGCAAGCGCCTGCGCAAGGACCATGGCTGACGGGGGCAGATCGCATCGGAGGATATGCGGCTTGCCGCTTGTCAGGGTCCCGGTCTTGTCCAGCACCACACGCCGCGCCTCCGCCAGTCGCTCCAGCGCCGTGCCGTCCTTGATCAGGATGCCCTTGCCGAACAGGACACCGCTCGCCACCACCTGAACGGCGGGGACAGCCAGACCCAGGGCGCAGGGACAGGTGATGATCAGCACCGAAACGGCGATCCAGAGCGACTGTCCCCAGTCACCACCGGTCGCCAGCATCCAGCCGATGAAGGTCAGCAGCGCCACCAGATGGACCGCAGGCGCGTAGATCTGCGCGGCGCGATCGGCGAGGCGCAGGTAGCGGGCGCGCCCGCTCTCCGCTTCCTCCATCAGCCGAACGACCTGGGCCAGGAACGTATGCTGTCCCACCGCTGTCGCCCGCAGTGTCAGCGGGTGCGTCAGGACAAGTGTTCCGGCCTCCACCTGATCACCGGGACCAAGCGTGACGGGCATGGATTCGCCGGTGACGATGGAGCGGTCCAGGTCGCCCTGTCCTTCGATGATCTGGCCATCGACGGGCGCACGCTCCCCTGCCGCGACACGGATCATGTCACCGGCATTGACCGTCTCGACCGGCACGCGCTGCTGTCCGCCATCCACCAGCAGGGTGACATCGGACGCCATCAGCGAAAGCAGTTGCCCGACCGTGTCCCGGGCTCTGGCACGCACGCGGTGGTCCAGGTAGCGTCCCACAAGCAGGAAGAAGAGCAGCATCACGGCTGCATCGAAGAAGGCTTCCTCGCCCCCCGAGATCGCGGCGTCGAGGCTGAGGCCACCGGCCAGCAGCACGGCCAGCGAGATCGGCACATCCATGTTCAGGCTGCGCCCCTTGACCGCGCGCCATGCCGAACGGAAGAAGGGGCGGCCCGCAAACAGGATCGCCGGCAGGGCGATCAGGGCAGAGATCCAGTGAAACAGGTCGCGCGTCGCACCTTCCGCACCCGACCAGACGGAGACGGAGAGCAGCATCACGTTGCCGGCGGCAAAGCCCGCCACCGCAAGCGCGAACAGCAGTTCCCTGCCCTGCCTGTCCTGGGCGGCCGAACCGGCCTCCGCCGCGCTGAAGGTCCGGCAGTCATAGCCCAGTCCCTCCACCGTCGGGATGACGTCGTCCCCGGCGGCCCCGGCGCCGAGGCCGACCCGCAGGCGGCGCGTCGACAGGTTCAGCCGCGCGCTCTCGACCCCCGGCAGACCGCTCACCGCACCTTCGATGCGGGAAATGCAGCCCGCGCAGTGAACACCGGGAATGATCAGTTCCAGGGTATTGCCTTCCATGCTGCGCGGTGCCGTCTTGCGCGGCGCCGGGGCGCAGGCGGCACCGGAGGTGCAGCAGCTCATCAGTCCTCTCCGACCCTGATCTGGAAGATCCGCCGGAACCGCTGTCCGTCCGCATTGGTGGCCGTCAGGTCCACATCCCAGAAACCGGCCCCCAGGGGCAGTTCCGTCGTGTAGCTGCCGGAGCCTGTCCTGGTCAGCACGACAGCACGGTCGTCACGGGCGGTCACCGGGCGTCCTACCCGGCCCGTGACCTCCAGGTCGCGCAGCGGCATGCCCTGCGCATCGCGATAGGTCAGGGACAGCTCACCATCATTCCAGACCAGCGCCACGGACCAGTTCAGGGCTGCCTGTGCCCGGGCCTCGTCCTGGTCCCGGTTGAAGTTCTGGCTTGCGACATAGCTGTTGCGCACCACCAGCCCGTTGTCCGTCCTCAGTGCCATGGTCATCAGCACCATGTTGACGGCAATGATCACACCGAAGAACGCGAGGACATAGATCAGCATCCGGCGTCCGGTGAACGGCTTCTCGACATGCACTGCACTCATTGCCTTACTCCTCCGGTGCCCTGAAGATCGCGCCATAGTGCGCCTGCTCGATGCCGGTCAGGTCCGTGACCGAGAAGCGGAAGCTGTTTGCGCCGGGTTCGACCGACTCACGGGGCACGGCAACATAGACCTGCAACTGCTGCACCTGATCCGCGTCCAGCACGAATTCGCGTGTACGGCTTGGCCAGAGGTCATCGCCAACCACAGTCATCAGCGCATCCGGCAGATCCGAGATCTGCAGCAGGACACGGCGTTCCCGCTGCTCCATGTTCAGGATCTTCACGGTGTAGCCATTGCGGATGCTGCCGTCGGAAAGCACCACATACTGCGGATTGCGGTCGCGCAGGACGTTGATGTCCAGCCTGTCGCGGGTGAACAGGACGAACAGCATCGCCAGGCCGATGCAGGACCAGAGCGTTGCATAGAGCAGCGTGCGGGCGCGGAAGATGGTCTTCTTCAGCGGCAGGGCGGGACGCCCGTCGGCATTGGCCTCGTAGCTCTTCAGTGTGGTGTAGGAAATCAGGTCGGGCGTGCCGCCGGTCCGCGCCATGATGCTGTTGCAGGCATCGACGCAGAGCGCGCAGTTGATGCATTCCAGTTGCTGGCCGTCGCGAATGTCGATGCCCATCGGGCAGACCGCGACACACTGGTTGCAGTCGATGCAGTCCCCCAGCTGGGACGCGTCGGCCGACTTGCGGTGGCGGCCACGCGGCTCCCCCCGCCAGTCCTGATAGGTCACGGTCAGCGAGTTCTCGTCCATCATCGCCGCCTGGATGCGCGGCCAGGGACACATGTAGGTGCAGACCTGTTCGCGCATGAAGCCGCCGAAGACGAATGTCGTGGCGGTCAGCACACCGACGGTGACATAGGCGATCGCCGACGCCTCCAGCGTGAACAGCTTCACGAACAGGGCCGGCGCGTCGGCAAAATAGAAGACCCAGGCGCCGCCTGTCGCGACCGCGATCAGCAGCCAGATCAGGTACTTGGTGAACCGCTTGCGGATCTTCGCGGCGTTCCATGGTGACTTGTCGAGACGGAAGCGGGCGTTCCTGTCCCCCTCCAGCCAGCGTTCCACATGGACGTAGAGATCAACCCAGACGGTCTGCGGGCAGGCATAGCCGCACCAGGCCCGTCCCAGCACCGAGGTGACGAGGAACAGCCCGATCCCGGCCATGATCAGCATGCCCGCGACGTAATAGAATTCCTGCGGCCAGATCTCGATGAAGAAGAAGAAGAACCGGCGATGCTCCAGGTCCACCAGCACCGCCTGGTCGGGCATGCCGACACCACGGTCCCAGCGCAGCCAGGGGGTCACGTAATAGATGGCCAGCAGGACACCCATGATCCACCACTTCAGCCGCCGGAAGGTTCCGGCGACCCGCATGGGGTGGATCGATTCCCGTGCCTTGTAGAGGGAGCGGTGCTGGCGGCTGTTGACCGCCTCCACCTCGATCCGTGCGACGCCATCAACCGCTACATTGGCATCCTTGCTGGCCACAGGTTGCTACTCCCCGCCACCGAGAGAATGGACATAGATGGTGAGCTGCTTGATCGTCACCGGGTCGAGCTTGTCCCCCCAGGCGGGCATGACGCCGTGACGCGGGGCGTGGATCTGCCGGGCAATGTCAGCCTCCGTGCTGCCGTAGAGCCAGATGGCATCCGCGAGGTTCGGCGCCCCCTGTTCACGGTCACCCTTTCCGGCATCACCGTGGCAGGCGGCACAGTTGTCCGCATAGAGCTCGGCACCCTCCGCTGCCAGTTCCGCGTCATGCGGCTGGCCGGCGAACGCAAGGACCCGGTTCGCCACCGCCTTGACCTGTTCCCTGTCCAGAATGCCGTCGCGCCCGAAGGCCGGCATTTCCGAGAAGCGGGTCTCATCGTCACCGGGGTGACGGATGCCATGCCGCAGGGTGGTTGCAATGTTCTCCAGATCGCCGCCCCAGATCCATTCGTCATCGTTCAGGTTCGGATAACCGGGAGACCCGGCCGCCCCCGACCCATGACACTGCGAGCAATTCACGGCAAAGGCCGCACGGCCACCGTTGATCGCGAACTGCAGCATGTCGGCATCCTGGCGAATCTCGGCGAGCGGCAGGCTATCGACCTTCGAGATCATCTCCGACTGGGCAGCGCGGGCATCCTGGATGTCCTGATGCACGGCGGCACGGCTGGAATAGCCAAGCACTCCGGGTGTCGCCTCCGACACCATGGGCACCGCAGGATAGAAGATCATGTATCCGAAGGCCCAGACAATGCAGGCCAGGAACGTCCAGAGCCACCAGCGTGGCAAGGGATTGTCCAGTTCCCGAATGCCGTCCCACTCATGACCGGTGGTGTCGACGCCGGTCACCTCGTCTGTCTTTTTCTCGCTCATTTGCCAGGCTCCCGCACGTCAGGCTTCCGATCATCCTTGAGGGGCAACTCCGCACATTTCCGGAAATGGCTTCCGGCACCGGGGCGGAACAGCACCGCAACCGCAACGACGAAGGTCAGGAACAGAAAGACCAGACCCCAGGTATCGGCCAGATGCCGCAGTGTTTCGTGATCCATCATGCTCACCTGAAATTTTCATCGGCGCGGTAGGCGGAGAAGTCCACCAGGGTGCCGAGCATCTGCATGTAGGCGATCAGCGCATCCATCTCCGTCAGGGCACGCGGATTGCCGTCGAAATCACCCGTCTGGGCCTTGGGGTAGCGGGCGAGCAGCCCGTCCCAGTCGGCATCCGGATCGGCCTGGTCCCGGATGTCGGCCTCCGCTGCCTCGATCATGGCATCGTCGTAGGGGACACCCACCGCCCGATTTGCCTTCAGGTGCGCGACGATATCATCTGTCCTGAGTTCGGATGTCAGCAGGAACCTGTATCCGGGCATGACCGATTCCGGCACGACGGAACGGGGATCCGTCAGGTGCTGGACATGCCATTCGTTCGAATAGCGCTGCCCGACCCGGGCCAGATCGGGTCCCGTGCGTTTCGACCCCCACTGGAAGGGATGGTCGTACATGCTCTCCGCCGCCAGGCTGTAGTGGCCATAGCGCTCCACCTCATCCCGCATGGGACGGATCATCTGGCTGTGACAGTTGTAGCAGCCCTCCCGCACGTAGATGTTGCGCCCGGCCAGTTCCAGCGGTGAATAGGGACGCACCCCCTCCACCTTCTCGATCGTGTTCTGCATGTAGAACAGAGGCGCGATCTCGACGATGCCGCCGATGGAGACGACAAGCAGGCTGAGCACCAGCATCAGGGTGGCGTTCTTTTCGATGCGTGAATGATCGAATTTCATCGGATCCTCCCTCAGGCTGCCGAGTTGGCGGTTGCGGTTGCCGGGACGTCGCTGGCGACGGCGCGGATTTCAGGCGTGCCCTTGATGGTCCGCCAGACGTTGTAGACCATCAGGAAGGCACCGCTGATGTAGACCAGACCGCCGAACGCCCGGATGACGTAGAAGGGATGCATGGCATTGACCGTCTCGGCGAAGCTGTAGACCAGGAAGCCGTTCGGGTCGTACTCGCGCCACATCAGGCCCTGGGTGATACCGCTGACCCACATCGCCGCCGCGTAGATGACGATGCCGATGGTCGCCAGCCAGACATGCCAGCTGACAAGTCGCAGGCTGTAGAGGCCGGCCCGGTTCCAGAGCCGTGGCACCAGGAAGTAGACCGCACCGAAGCTGATCATGCCAACCCAGCCGAGCGCACCGGAATGCACGTGCCCGATGGTCCAGTCGGTGTAGTGGCTGAGCCCGTTCACCGCCTTGATGGACATCATCGGCCCCTCGAAGGTCGACATGCCGTAGAAGGCGACCGCGACGACCATCATGCGCAGCACGGGATCGGTACGCAGCTTGTCCCAGGCCCCCGACAGGGTCATCAGGCCATTGATCATGCCGCCCCAGCTGGGCATCCACAGCATGATGGAGAACACCATTCCCAGGGTCTGCGCCCAGTCCGGCAGCGCCGTGTAGTGCAGGTGATGCGGACCGGCCCAGATGTAGAGGAAGATCAGCGCCCAGAAATGGATGATCGAGAGGCGATAGCTGTAGACCGGCCGTTCCGCCTGCTTCGGCACGAAGTAGTACATCATGCCGAGGAAGCCCGCGGTCAGGAAGAAGCCGACTGCGTTATGGCCGTACCACCACTGGGTCAGCGCATCCTGCACGCCGGAGAAGGCCGAATAGCTCTTGGAACCCAGGAAGGAAACCGGCACCGCCAGATTGTTCACCAGATGCAGCATGGCGACGGTGACGATGAAGGCGAGATAGAACCAGTTGGCAACGTAGATGTGCGGTTCCTTGCGCTTGAACAGCGTGAACAGGAAGACCAGCAGATAGGCCACCCACACCAGCGTCAGCCAGATGTCGACGTACCATTCCGGTTCCGCATATTCCTTCGACTGGGTGACACCCATGACGTAGCCGGTGGCCGCCAGCACGATGAAGAGCTGATAGCCCCAGAAAACGAACCAGTGCAGCCCGCCCAGCGCCAGCCGGGTGCGGCAGGTCCGCTGCACGACATAGAAGCTGGTGGCGAGCAGCGCGTTGCCGCCGAAGGCAAAGATCACCGCAGAGGTATGCAGCGGCCGCAAGCGTCCGAAACTGGAGAAGGAATATCCGAGATTGAGCTCGGGGAACGCCAGTTGCAAGGCGATGACCAGCCCGACCAGGAAGCCGACGACCCCCCAGAACACGGTCGCGATGACGCCGAAACGGACGACGCCGTCGGCATAGCTGTTCTCCGTATCCTCCTGCGACGGCCTGTCGAGCCGTTGCAGCAGCGCGACGATCGCAACCAGACTGGCCGCGACAATGACCCAGGCATGGGCCTGGAACAGTGCGTCGTGTCCCCGCGCCGCACCGAATAGACCTGCCACGGCGGCGAGGCCCAGCAGGATGATCAAGACTACATTGCCCATGGAAGTTCCCTCTGCTTCCGCTCCGAACGGGAGCTGCATGCCGAGAGCAGTAGGTGGGGGCCGGTCCCGACGCCTTGATCTGGATCAATTCACAACCACGCGCGTGTGAGACACTTGCATCAATCGACCACGCAGCGGGCGTCGCTGCCCTCCAGGAACTGGCTCAATCAATGGACCAAAAACTGCCATTTTCTCCACTGAAACAGGCGATGACTGCGCAGATGACGGCGGAGGCCGACAGCGAATCCAGTTTCCGTGCGGAACACGATCTGATCCGCGCTGTCTGCGACAGGCTGGAGGCCATTGCCGATGCCCTGCCCGTCGTCCCCCGGCGCGAAAGTCTCTCGGAACTGATCACCCTGCTGCAGTTCGGCATTCCCGCCCATTGCCGGCACGAGGAAGCCGCACTGAAGGAGGCGCTGGGCCGCAGCAAGGAAGGACAGGCATGGCTGAGGCAGGCCGCCGGTCTGATCATCGAGGAGCACCATGACAACGAAACGATCATGCTGGAACTGGCCGAGGCGCTGGAAGAATATGGCACCCGGCAGGACCCGGCCCGCGCCGACGCACTCGGCTATCTGATCCGGCACTTCTTCAGCCAGATGCGCCGCCACATGGCATGGGAGGATCAGGTGATCGCGGAACTGCGCCTTATTCGCCGCTGACCTCGGTCAGGCGTTGCATGTCCAGCACCGAAAATTCCCGCGTCGCATGCAGTTGCAGCACACCGTCGGACTTCAGCCGTCCGATCTGGCGGCTGACGGTCTCGATCGTCAGGCCCAGATAGTCCGCGATCTCCGACCGGCTCAGCGGCATCTGAAAGCGGATCTCGTCACCGCCATTGTGATGGGCACAGCCGATCATGGGGGACCGTCGGGCGATCATGTACAGGAAACTCGCGACCTTCTCGGCCGCCGTCTTGCGTCCCAGCAGCAGCATCCAGTCGCGCGCGGCATCCAGTTCGTCCAGCGTGTCCTGGAACAGCCGGAACTCCATGTCCGGCTTCTCCTTCAGGATCTTCTCGAACGCGGGCTTCGGGAAGATGCAGAGCTCCACCTCGGTCGCGGCTTCGGCGAAATAGGGGCTGCGGTCCTTGAACGCCCGGCCCAGGAAATCAGGCGGAAACTGCAGGCCGACGATCTGCTGGCGTCCGTCGCTCAACAGCTTGGTCAGCTTGACTACGCCGGTCACGATATTGCCGAACCAGTTGATCGTGTCGCCCGCGCTCAGGATCGGCTCACCGGGTTGCAGCACGCGCTGTCGCGAAATGGCATTCATCATCGCCAGTTCTTCGTTCGACAGCGCGCCGCAGACCGCACGATGACGGATCGCACAGATATCGCAGCGCGTGGTGGTGATTTTCGGTGGTGCAACCTGCATGGGAACATCCTCCGGCGGAAACATCGGAACAGCATGGCATCATAACGAGCCTTCTGCCCCATTATCAGGCATTTGCGCCCACGCGACACTCTGCCCGTTCGCCCCCCGAACCACAACTACACGCCCCAGGTATCCTTCAGCCGATACCCGCGCGGCCAGGGGTCGGCGGGATCAAGCATGTGCTGATGCGTGCCGGTGATCCAGCCCCGTCCGGAAATCTCCGGGATGATCGCAGGCCTGTCGCCGACAATCGTGGTGTCGGCAATGCGTCCGGTGAAATGCGATCCGATGATCGATTCGACGGTCAGCGTGTCACCGGTCCGCATGCCCCCCTGTGCATGCAGTATCGCCATCCGCGCCGACAGCGCGGTGCCGGTCGGGGAACGGTCGATCTTGCCCGGCTGGATCGCCACGGCAGAGCGGGCATGCAGGCCCTGCCCCCGCCGCTCCAGCGGTCCCGCGAACAGGCAGAAGGAAATGTGCCGCCAGTCGGGGTTCTGCGGATGATGGAAGCCCAGTTGCGCGTTTGCGGCATTGGTCAGCCTGATTCCCATCTCCGCCAGCGCCCGCGCTTCCTCCGGCACGATGGCGAAGCCCAGTCCGGCGGCATCGACGACCACGAAACTGTCGCCGCCAAAGGCCGTGTTGACCGTGATCCGGCCAAGACCAGGAACCTCCAGCACGACCCCTGCCCTGTCCATGAAACTGGGCAGATTGCGCACCGTGATCCGCTCCGCCTTGCCGTCCCGGCATTCGGCCCTGACCCGCACCAGTCCGCCCGGAGCCTCCAGCGTCAGATGCGTGACGGGTTCCTGCATCGGGACCAGACCGGCGTCCAGCAGGACCGTCGCGACGCAGATGCTGTTGGAGCCGGACATGGGCGGTGTGTCCTCCGGCTCCATGATGATGAAGGCCGCATCGGCCTCCGGGTGCTTCGGCGGCACCAGCAGATTGACGTGGCGAAAGACACCGCCACGCGGTTCGTTCAGCACGAAGTCGCGCAGCACCCCATCCCGCGCGATGAAGTCACGCTGTTGCCAGAGGGTCTCCCCCGGTGGCGGCGCGACTCCGCCGACGATGACATCGCCCACCTCCCCCTCCGCATGGGCGGAGATCACGTGGATCACCTTGCTGCTGCGCATGTTGTCCCGTTCCGCCTCCCTGCCCTGGTGCCGATGCATCCCGCCTGCGCGTGGCGCACCGTTGAGCCGCGCGCCCATTGATGGAAGACTGCCGCGATCCGGCGCACAAGGGGGAGCAGTCGCATGGCCCATGAATTCATCATCACTGAAGTGGCCGACGGTGTCGCCACCGTCACCTTCAACCGGCCGGACGCGCTGAACGCGCTGACCATCGATCTGCTGACGGAGGCTGGCGACGCCCTGTCCGGCCTTGCGGCGCGCAATGATGTCTCTGTGGTCGTGCTGACCGGCGCGGGCCGGGCCTTTTCCGCCGGTGTCGACCTGAAGGCACTGCAGGCCAGTGGACAGGACGTCAGCGCCGGAGACGTCGGCACCGAACTCAACAGCGCCGCGCGTCGGGTGCAGAAACTGCTCTCGGAGATGCCGCAGGCGACGATCGCCAAGGTCAACGGCTTCTGCTTCACGGGCGCGCTGGAGATCATGCTGGCCTGCGACATCACCATCACCGCCGATGAGGCGAAGTTCGGCGACACGCACGCCATGATCGGCCTGCGCCCGACCTGGGGCATGACCCAGCGACTGTCGCGCAAGGTCGGCATGATGCGCGCCAAGGAGCTTTCCTTCACCGCCCGCACGATCACGGGAACGGAGGCGGCCAGCTACGGCCTGGCCCTTGAATCCGTTCCCCGCGCTGAACTGGATGCCCGCGTTGATGCACTGGCTGCCGCGATGGCCGCCAACAGTTCGGGCTCCATCGCCGCCTACAAGGATCTCTACCAGCGCTCCGAGAATGCCGGACTGGATGACGGCCTGACCTACGAGGCGGAAACCACCTACGAGATCACCGATGTGCGGGAGCGCATGGCCGCCATCCTGTCGCGGCTGAAGGGCTAGGACGCATCACACCATTCCTTGGCGGGTGCGGGGTGCAATGCTATCTGTCTGTTCATGACGGAGGTTCGGGGAGGAACTGATGGGACATTTGCTGAACGACGCTGATCTGATTGACCGGATCTTCAGTCACATCGACGGCAAGACGACGGATGCTGGCACCCAGGTGTGGCGGGAGCCGGTGGAGAACTACCGGTCCCGGGAAAGGTTCGACGCCGAGATCGAGGTGCTGCGCCGCATACCCGTCCCCTTCTGCCCCTCCGCCGCCCTCAGCGAACCGGGGTCATACATCGCGCGCACGGCCGCACGCACGCCACTGCTGGTGGTCCGTGGCGACGACGGCGTGGCCCGCGCCTTCCGCAATGCCTGCCGCCATCGCGGCATGGCCGTGGCGCGGGGGGAGGGCTGCCAGCGGTCCTTCGCCTGCCCCTATCACGCCTGGACCTATGGCCTGGACGGCAGCCTGAAACATGTGCCCGGCGAAGACGGTTTTCCCGGTCTGGACAAGGCGGACAACGGGCTGGTGCCGGTGCATGCGGTGGAGGAACGCGGGGGACTGATCTTCGTCACCCAGGACACGCCGCTGTCGGACGGGGCACTGGGCGAGATGCCAGATCTGCTGGAACCCGGGCAGGAAGTCTTCAACTCCATCAGCTTCACCGATGAATCGAACTGGAAACTGATCGGCGAGACCTCGATGGAGGGCTATCACATCAAGGCCCTGCACAATAAGTCGTTCTACCCCTACGGCTTCGACAACCTGAATGTCGTCGAGACCTACGGGCGCAATTCCCGGATCGTCTTTCCCTTCCGCCGGATCGAGAAGCTGCGACAGATTCCGCGGGAGGAACGACGCCTGAAGGGCATGGTGACCGACGTCTACCAGCTGTTTCCGAACACGCACATTTCCTACCTGACGGATCACGCGATGCTGGTGATTCTGGAGCCGGTCAGCCCGACCGAGACCCAATGGGTGATCTATCAGGTCACCCTGAAACCGGAAGACGGCAAGCCGATCGATGTCGAGGTCGCCCGCCGCGACGCCAACTTCGTGCAGGACACCGGCCTGATCGAGGATCGCGACGCAGCCCACACGATCCAGACCCACATGGAAAGCGGCGCCAACAGCCATCTGACGTTCGGCCACTTCGAGCAGGCGATCGGTCACTTTCACCGGAACCTGACCGCGCACGTGGATATGCTCGATCAGGGCTGATCCGGAACGCGCCCGCGCAGTGTCCGGTGATGTGCCCGCCGCACCACCATCACCGAGATTTCGGTATGGGCGGCCAGGTGGCGGACATTCGACGAGATCAAATGATCGAGGAATCCCGGAACATGGCGTCCTCCGTGACGTGTTTCCGACCCGACGGACGGGCCGGAATGGCTTTCAGGACCGCCGGAAAGACATCACCTGCCCGGCCAGCTTTTCGGTCGGCCCATGCCAGGCGTAGGCCAGCAAGGCCGGCTCATGATCCGCGACGGTGATCCGGTGACGATGGTCCGGCGGGTTGTATATCAGCGACCCCGGCGAATAGACGCCCTGGTGATTCTCGCTGACCGAGCCTGAAAGACAGACATAGCTTTCGGTGATGCCGTCATGGGCATGCGCCGGATAGGTACAGCCGGGCGCGAACAGCACCAGGCCGAGAATGACCTGCTCCGTGATGACCGGACCGGACGGTCCCGTGATCTCCGCATAGGCGTACTTCTGCGACAGCCCCCTCGGCATGCGGCCATAGCCATACTGCCAGCTCAGTTCATCCTGCACGGCCATGATCGCCCGGATGCAGGACGCATGGCGTTCCGCCAGCCCCTCGTCCAGGGCCCGCCGCATGTGACTGACGACCGGCTTGCGCTCCGGCAGCGGAAAGGTCATCGGCGCATTCGCCTGTATCACCTTGTTGATCGCCTCCCGCACCGTGCGCTGATGCGTCCGGATCTTCGAACTGCCGCCCGCGGACAGGAACCGGTAGAGCTCATAGTACTCACGCAGCAGATAGACCCAGTCAGGCCGCTGCGTGAGGCGGATGGTCTCTTCGGTATTGGCTGAAGTCTCGGAAGTCATGGTTCAACAATCCGCAGGAATTCGATCCCGGACACTTAAGTCACGAACGCATGTGTTCCCATCGAAAAATGCGCCCCCCTGACGAATGCCGGAATCCGGGACCCGGCATCAGGCGGGGAGCCCGAGCACTGCCAGCGCCGCCTCCAGGGTGGCGGAACTGTCACGGTCGGACCGTAGCGTCTGCCAGCCCTCGACTTCACCGATCTTCGGCTGTCGCCGCATGACCTGCTGGTCGGCATCGGATGCATCCGTGCCCCGCCCGGCGATCCGCTCGGCCAGGGTCTCCTCCGCCCCGACAAGCCAGAAGCCGTGGAACGCCGCCCCCCCGTCGCGTGCAATGGATTGTGCGATGGCACGCTGTTCAGGCTTCAGCATCGTCGCGTCGACAATGACACTCGCGCCTGCGCCCAGCGCCCGCCCGGCGTCGTCCGCCAGCCTGCGATAGACTGCAGCCGTGATATCCGGGCGATAGGCATCCGCCCCCAGCGTCTCGTCGGGGCGGCAGACGAGCATGCGCTTGCGGATCTCGTCCGTGCGCAGGATGACCACATCCGGTGCGTGAGCGATCCGGGGTGCCAGCGCCTGGGCAAGTGTCGACTTGCCGGTGCCGGAACGGCCCCCGATTGCGATGACCTGCGGGGGCCGAGGCGCCGCCAGCAGATCCTCGGCGAGTGCCAGATATTCTGCCGCAGCGGTCTGCCCGGCAGGCGAAAGCACGCCGACCAGGGCCCGCACAGCCGCGCGCACCGAAAGGAACAGCCGCAACGCGGGCATGTCCGCATAGTCCCGCGTCGCCACAAGATATCGGCTGAGGAAGACAATCGCCGGTTCATCCTCCCCACGATGGCGCAGGTCCATCAGCGCGAAGGCCGCGTCATAGAGCACATCGACGTGACTGAACCGCGGCTCGAACTCGATGGCGTCGAACAGCACCACCTCGCCCCGGAAGCGACAGGCATTGTTGAGGTGCAGGTCACCGTGACCGTGGCGCACGGCACCCCGACGGGCCCGTGCCGCCAGCCTGGTTGCCAGCGCCCCGGCAACCGGAAGTACCTTCGCCCGCCAGCGCCCGAAAGCGGCACGGAGCCCGTCCGGCACGGCATGGTCGAGATTGGTGATCAGATCATCGAGCGTCATCGCAAAGGCGTCCCGACCTGATTGCGGGCGCACGACCTCGGCGGTCAGATGCAGGCCCGCCACGGCGTCGGCGAATTCCCGGACGGTCTGAAGATCCAGCCTGTGTTCCGCCGCCATCCGGTCCAGCAGGTCCGCCTGTTCGAAGCGGTGCATCCGGACAAGATACTCGACCGGCGCAGTCGGCGGACCGAGCCAGAGTTGCCCGTCCCGCTCATTGACGGCCACGACATCGAGATACATCGCCCGTGCTGTCCGGGCATTCACCACCAGTTCGGCCTCGCAGGCCGCCTTGCGCTGCGCCAGGGTGCTGAAGTCCACGAAGTCGAGACTGACAGCCTTCTTCATCTTCCAGGCATAATCGCCGGCCAGGAAGATGTGCGAGATATGCGTCTCGATATGCTCGACGGGTCTACCGCCGTGCGTATCCGCCCGCATCATGAAGGCGACGGTCGCAGCCTGGTCCGTTTCAGGTGTGTTCATGGCGCGCCTGCCCGCACATCAGAACGGCTGCCCCGGAAATCTGTCCTTCCCTGAGTGCCGACAGAGCCGTGTTCGCGTCCTCCAGCGGATATCGCGTCACCTCGGTGCGGATGCCGGCCTCCGCCACGGTCCCGAAGAAGTCCGTCGCGTCGGCACGGGTCAGATTGGCCACGGAGCGGATCACGCGCTCGCCCCAGAGATCCTGATAGGGAAAGCCGGGAATGTCGGACATGTGGATGCCACCACAGACGACGGTTCCCCCTTTCGCCACGGCCCGCAGGGCGACAGGCACAAGCGCGCCGACAGGGGCGAAGATGATCGCGGCGTCCAGTGGCTCCGCCGGTATCTCGTCCGATCCGCCCGCCCAGACGGCGCCGAGCCGCCGGGCCAGACCCTGGGCATCGGAATCGCCGGGCCGCGTGAAGGCGAAGACCTCGCGTCCCTGCCAGCGCGCCACCTGGGCGACAATATGGGCCGCGGCACCGAACCCGTAGAGCCCGAGCCGCCGGGCCTCCCCGGTCATGCCCAGCGACCGGTGCCCGATCAGCCCGGCACACAGAAGAGGCGCGAGATGGGCGGGGTCGGCATCATCAGGCAGTTTCACCACGAAGCGGGCATCGGCAAGGCATTGTTCGGCGAACCCGCCGTTGCGCGTGTAGCCGGTGAAGACGGGCGTATCGCAGAGGTTCTCCGCACCCTTCAGGCAATAGCGGCAATGCCCGCAGGTGCCGCCAAGCCAGGGCACCCCGACCCGCTGGCCAACCGTCAGCCCCTGGACAGCCGCGCCCATTGCCGCGACACGACCGACGATCTCGTGGCCCGGCACCAGCGGCAGCTTTGCCTCGGTCAGATCGCCATCGACGATATGCAGGTCGGTCCGGCAGACGGCGCAGGCTTCCACATCCAGCAGCACATCGTCAGGACCGGGAACCGGTGTCGGCATCTCCGCCAGCCGCAACGCCTGTTCGGGCGCATCCAGCACCATCGCCTTCATGCCTGCACCTCCATTATGGAACCCGGCTCGATCAGCTCAGGTCATGAAAGGTGCCTGCATCTTGCCACTGATCAGGTCAGGGCACAGTGAGGACAATCGCCACACCGCCCTCCGCATCCGGCCTCAGAAGCACCTACGCCGGGGGCGTCGCCTCCGGCCCCGCGATCTGCATGGCCTTCTGGTACGCGGGCCGGGCACTGATCCGCTGGAAATAGGCATTGGTGTTCGGCAGATCCGCCAGGGTCCGGCCACCGGAGGCAAGGATGTTGCCGAAGTTGTAGACGACCATCATGTCCGCGCAGGTGAATTCGTCACCTGCCAGATAATCGTGCTTCGCCAGCGTCTGCTCCAGATAGTCGTAATAGCCTGACCAGCGGCGGTGCAGCAGTTCCTTCACGATCGGCGTCGATTCGCCCGTCGGGTTGGCTCCCATGGCAAGCTGCGCGAAATACAGGCCCAGGGCATTGTTGTTGAACTGCATCCAGTAGAGGTAGTCGAAATAGTTCGGCTGGTCGGGGTTCACGGTGAACCGGCCCCCGGCATGCGTGCGGCAGACATATTCCAGCACCACCGCCGATTCCGTCAGCACGCGACCGTCATCCTCGATCACCGGCGCGGTCGCCGCCGGATGCAGGTTGAAGTACGCGTCCGGCATCAGCCGGTTCGCCTTCCGGTGATGCCACTTCAGGTCATAGGGAAGACCGAGTTCCTCCATCAGCCAGACCACGCGGTCGGACTGCGATACGCCAAGATGATGAATGGTGATCAACTGATTTTCCCCAAATGCCTGCCAGGTTCAGCCCCGATGATAGCCGAACGGGCACCAACTGAAAGGGATGAACCCTGTTGGGTTCGAACCAACGAACTACGGAGTAGAAGCAGCCAAGTAAGCAGCACTCCCAACAAAATTCCTGCAATACCAGAAACTGCAGATATGAAAGCGGTCGAAACGGGGAACTGCCAACGCCAATCCTTCGCCAGATCCAAGGCCCTGGAGTGCAGTTCAACGGCTGTTTGGATGAGAGACGCCACCTCCCCTTGTGACAATGGTCTCACCCCGCGGGAGTATCATCAACGGTCAACAGAGAACCAAACCTGAACTGTGCAAACCTTGAATCGCGGATTCAAAGGGGAGCAGGTCAGGGACCGTTCATTTCGTCGATCTGGCCTACTTGTGAGCGAAAAACAGTCCCATAGGTGACTTCTTAAGTTCGACGTGAGCATCTCTCAGACTACGGAACCGTTCGGGTAGTTCTCTCAACTTGGGTGCATCGACCACTTGATTGATTGCAAATGCTGCAACCCCGAAGGTCGGTGTACCAGTTGCAATTGCCGCAAGCTCAATTGTCCCCGAAACGAGCCAAGAACCGAGATCGTTTCCCGCGAAATTCATATTCTTCTGACGAAGTTCTCTGATTCTTTCTTTATGCCTCTCAAAAGCGTCTTGCACGTTATCAACGATCTTATCACTGGGCCTGAAAAAAGAATCCGGTCTGGTCGCAGCAATTTCACTGACACCTTGTGACAACATCTCACGGATTTCGTCAAAAGCGCCCTGCTGGCGCATCTCTATGAGTGCCGCTGGCGGAATGTTGCCAAGCCATTGCATATCCGTTTCCGCAACACGTTGCAGCCCTCTCACCATATGTAAATTCGCCTCCGCGCTTTCGGTCAATGCCGAATTATACTCCAACTTCCAGCTAAAGTACTTCCAAGATGTGGCCGCATCAATCAAAGGCGTGCCCATAAGATAGCGAATCTTGAGCAATATGTCAGTCGACTGCATCATTCTTCCCATGCATTGCGAAGCAACCAAGCCGCCAGAATTAGTGCCAACAGGCAACAATTCAGCATTATACTTAATCGAACGACGAATTTGCTGCTCCAATGGCTCTGTCCAATCGATATCAAAAAGCAACCGATCTCTATCAACAAGCTCTTTCACGACGCTTTCCGGCGTGTCCAAACTATTTGCAAATTCAAAAAATTCTTCAACTGAATTAAATTTACGACCAAAAAGATATTCCGCGTGGATCAAGGCATCTTTCTCCGCCAACCCTTTTAAGAATTTCACCTCTTCTTCATCTACTGAAGACCTAAATGGTGTGATGATAACTATCGGATTATCCAAATCGGCAAGAGCTAGGTCACGATACTGCATCAGGTTAATCGCGTGCTTTATTAAGTAATAAACTTGCCGTTCTGGAGTCGCGCGTTCAAAAATGTGGCGGGTATGCCAAAATGGGTCAGACAGAACAATTGTATCAACATACAAGCCCGTGCTGCTTGCAATATTGCGCTGGTAGGAGGGGAACAGATCACCGCCAAAAACCGCCTTAACCCCAGTCAATTCCTGAACATGATAATGTGAGGAATCGGTCAATGACGACCAAAATTCCTCTAGGCCCTCCAGCAATCTTGGAATCTGTGGGCTTATGTTGACAACAACACTCGGTTGTCCAGATACCATCTTCGCAAATGAATGTGCATCGTACTTTTTTGTCGAGCTTCTCTTAAAAATAATCCAAGATTTTCTTCAATACAACAAAAATATAAATGAGCAATCTCTTCCAAAGAAACTGCGTCTTTCGCATCTTGGCGATTCTTGACAACAGCTGCCATCATTGCCATTGAACGTACGCGACCATCGACGGTTGATAGATCGATTTTGCCGTCTGCGCGGTACCGCACTGCTCCCAAGCTTCGCTCAAAATCAGCAGCCAGATGCTCAGCGATGTGTATCTTGCCTTCCTCAAACTGCGTACGCAGCACCTCTAGCCGCCAACGCAGTTCTTCGTCGTAATCTTCTTCGGCCATGCATTTCCCTGCCTGAATGAAATTTGTTGTTCAGTATGCTCCGGTCCCCAAGTCTGGACCACCGGCATCTGGAATTCTATGGGGGTCAAAGCACTATCCGAACCGAGACAGCCTCAAGAAGCCTTTTGCGTTACACAAAAAAGGAAACTTTGAGGGCGGCCTTGAGCGCGAGTAAGATCAATAATTTGATAAATTATTGAAAAATATGGTGAGCCCTGTTGGGTTCGAACCAACGACCTACTGATTAAAAGTCAGTTGCTCTACCGGCTGAGCTAAGGGCCCCCATGGGGTGTGCGGGAGGGACCGGAGGGGGCTCCGGTGTCGCGGCGGGCGGACGATAGGCGGGGTGGGGAGCGGGGTCAAGACTGTCCGGGCGCTGCCGTGGCGTCATCCGGCGACTGCGGGTCGGGGCCTGTCCTCAGTCCCTTGGCGGTATGTCGCCCATGGCCTGTTCCTCGGAGAAGGCGGCTGCCATGTTGTCCATGCGGCCAGCCAGGATCGCGGTGCGCATCTGCTGCATCAGGGTCTGATAGTAGGTCAGGTTGTGCCAGGTCAGCAGCATGGCGGCGAGGATCTCCTTCGCCTTGATCAGATGGTGCAGATAGGCACGGCTGTGGTCCTGGCAGGCGGGACAGGGACATTCCTCGTCCAGCGGGCGCGGATCGCTGCGGTGGCGGCTGTTGCGCAGATTCACGGTGCCGCGCCGGGTAAAGGCCTGACCGTTGCGCCCCGACCGGGTGGGGGCGACGCAATCGAACATGTCCACGCCGCGCTGCACCGCGCCGACCAGATCGTCGGGCTTGCCGACGCCCATCAGGTAACGCGGGCGGTCATGCGGCAGGGCGGGGGTGGTGAAATCGAGGGTGCGGAACATCTCCTCCTGCCCCTCCCCCACCGCCAGCCCGCCCACGGCATAGCCGTCGAAGCCGATGTCGGTCAGGGTGCTGGCGGACTGCAGCCGCAGGGTCTCGAAGGTGCCGCCCTGCACGATGCCGAACTGGCCATAGCCGGGCCGGGCGCGGAAGGCGGTGCGGCAGCGTTCCGCCCAGCGCATCGACAGTTCCATCGATTCCCGCGCCTGCTGCTCCGTCGCCGGCCAGGGCGTGCATTCGTCGAAGGCCATGGTGATGGTGGCGTCGAGCTGGTCCTGGATCAGGGTCGAGCTTTCCGGGGTCAGACGCACATGCGCACCATCGACGTGGCTGCGGAATGTCACCCCGTCGGCGTCGATTTTTCTCAGCCCCGCCAGCGACATGACCTGGAACCCGCCAGAATCGGTCAGGATCGGTCCCGGCCAGTTCATGAAACGGTGCAGCCCGCCCATTTCCTGCACCAGCTCCGACCCGGGCCGCAGCATCAGGTGATAGGTATTGCCGAGAATGATCGTGGCGCCGGTCTGCTTCACGGCGGCGGGGGTCATCGCCTTGACCGTACCTGCCGTGCCGACCGGCATGAAGACCGGGGTCTGGATCGGGCCATGGGCGGTCTGCAGCACCCCGGCGCGGGCCATGCCGTCGGTCGCCTGCACGTCCATACCGAAGGTCGGCGCGTTCATGCCGACACCCGGTGCAGCAGGGTCGCGTCGCCGTAGGAATAGAAGCGATAGCCCTCCGCGATCGCGGTGGCATAGGCGGCCTGCATCCGCTCCAGACCGGTAAAGGCGGAGACGAGCATGAACAGGGTCGAGCGGGGCAGGTGGAAATTGGTCATCAGCATGTCCACGGCGCGGAAGGCATATCCGGGCGTGATAAAGATATCCGTCGCCGCATGATAGGGCCGGATGGTCCCGTCCTCGTCCGCCGCGCTCTCCAGCAGGCGGAGCGACGTGGTACCGACCGACACGATCCGCCCCCCCGCCGCGCGCGCTTCATTGATCCGGGCCGCGGCCTCCGCCGTGATCTCCCCCACTTCCGCATGCATCCGGTGCTCGGTGGTGTCATCAGCCTTCACCGGCAGAAAGGTGCCCGCCCCCACATGCAGCGTCACGCGCGTGCTGTCGATGCCCCGCGCCGACAGCTCCGCGAACAGCCCGTCGGTGAAATGCAGGCCCGCCGTGGGGGCAGCGACGGCACCGGGGCGGTCGGCCATGATGGTCTGATAGTCCGCCGTATCGCGGTCATCGACGGCCCGGCGCGAGGCCACATAGGGCGGCAGCGGCAGCTCACCGACATGGTCGATGGCAGCCATGAGGTCGGCGTCCTGGCGGTCGAAGCGCAGCACGACCTCCCCCGCGTCCCGCTTCTCCAGCACCTCGGCGGAGAATTCATCGGCAAAGAGCACCCGGTCACCGACGCGCAGCCGCTTCGCCGGCCGGGCAAAGGCGGCCCAGCAGTCGGGCCCGAGATTCATGTGCAGCATGATCTCCACCCGTGCCTGGCCACGCTGGCCCCGCAGGCGCGCGCGAATGACCCGCGTGTCGTTCACCACAAGATGGTCACCCGGGCGCAGCAGGTCCGGCAGGTCGGCAATGGTGGCGTGCGCGACGCCGTCCGCCGTCACCTCGAGCAGGCGCGCGGCGGTTCTGGGCTCGGCGGGCCGAAGCGCGATCCGCTCCGGCGGCAGGTCGAAATCGAAGAGATCGACCCTCACTTCTTCCGCGCGGCGACCTTGGCTTCCAGCAGGCCCGCGACATGGGCGGAGACGAAGGGTTTCGCATTGCCATCCAGCATCGCGATCTCCTTCACCAGCTTGGAGGCAATGAACTGGTGGCTGTCGGACGCCATCAGGAAGATGGTCTCCACGTTCGAATTCAGGCGCAGGTTCATGCCGACCATCTGCATCTCGTACTCGAAGTCGGACACCGCGCGCAGGCCGCGCACGATGGCACGGGCACCGAGTTCCTCGGCGAAGTGCATCAGCAGCCCCTCGAACGGACGGACCTCGACCTGGCCGTCGAACTCCCTCACCTCGTGCTCGACCATCTGCACCCGCTCCTCCAGAGAGAACAGCGGTCCCTTGCCGGCATTGATGGCGACGCCGATGACCAGGCGGTCCACCAGCCGCGCGGCACGGCGGATGATGTCGAAATGACCCAGATGGATCGGGTCGAAGGTGCCGGGATACAATCCGACGATTTCACGTTCACTCAACTCTGCTCTCCCCTTCAGAGATTGGTGACGGCGATCCGGTATCAGGTCTCCACCTGCCCCTCACTTCCGCCGTCGTTCTCGTCCTCGTCTTCCTCGCCTTCATTCTCCGCCTCCGAAAGGCGGGTGACGGAGACGACCTGTTCCTTGTTGCCGACATCGAACAGACGCACACCCTGCGTATTGCGCCCAGCCAGGCGTACTTCGTCAACCCGGATACGGATCAGCTTGCCGCCATTCGTCATCAGCATCATGTGGTCGGTGTCTTCCACCGGACCCGATGCAACGACGCGTCCGTTGCGTCCACTGGTGACGATATTGACGATGCCCTGCCCGCCACGTCCGGTGACGCGATATTCATAGGCGGAGGTACGCTTGCCGAACCCGTTCTCGGTAATGGAGATCAGCAACTGTTCCGCGGCGCCCAGTTCGGCAATCCGTTCCGAGCTCAGCGAAACCTCGCCCTCGTCACCGTTGTCCTCGTCCTGCGGCTCCGGCGTCTCACCATCGACGTCCGCCTGTTCACCCCGGCGGATCATGCTCTGGTGCTTCAGATAGGCGCGGAATTCCGCAGGCGTGCCATCGACATGGCGCAGCACGCTCATGGAAATGACCTGGGCATCATCGACCAGGCGGATGCCCCGGACACCGGTGGAGTCGCGCCCCTTGAAGACCCGCACATCACTGGCGCGGAAGCGGATGCACTTGCCGCTGCCGACGGCGAGCAGGATGTCATCCTCCTCCCCGCACAGGCGGACATTGACCAGCGCATCATCCTCGTCCAGCCGCATGGCGATCTTGCCGTTGGACTTCACGTTGGAGAAATCGGACAGCAGGTTGCGCCGCACGTTGCCGCTGCGGGTCGCGAACATGACCTGATGGTTCTCCCAGTCCGCCTCATCCTCCGGCAGCGGCAGCAGGGTCTGGATCACCTCCCCCGGCTCCAGCGGCAGCAGGTTCTGCATCGGCCGCCCCCGACCGTTCGGCTGCGCCAGCGGAATGCGATAGGTCTTCATCTTGTAGACCTTGCCGGCGGAGGAGAAGAACAGCACCGGCGTATGGGTGTTCACCACATGCACCTTGGTGACGAAATCCTCGTCCCGCGTGGCCATGCCGGAACGGCCCTTGCCGCCACGGCGCTGCACCCGGTAGGTCGAAAGCGGCACCCGCTTGATGTAGCCCTTGTGGCTGACGGTCACGACCATGTCCTCACGCTGGATCAGGTCTTCCTCGTCATGTTCGAACTCGATATCCAGGATCTCGGTCCGGCGCGGCGTGGCGAAGCGTTCGCGCACGTCCGCCAGTTCCTCCCGCAGGATGTCCATCAGACGCGCCCGGCTGGAGAGGATGTCCAGATAGTCGGCGATCTTCTCGCCCAGTCCCTTCAGTTCGTCCCCGATCTCGTCCTGGCCCAGCGCGGTCAGGCGGTTCAGCCGCAGGTCCAGAATGGCGCGGGCCTGGGTTTCCGACAGACGATACTTGCCGTCGATGACCTTGTGGGTCGGATCGTCGATCAGTTCGATCAGCGCACGGACATTCTCCGCCGGCCAGACGCGGTCCATCAGTTCATCGCGTGCGGATGCCGGATCCGGCGCGGCGCGGATGATGCGGATCATCTCGTCGATGTTCGCCACCGCGATGGCCAGACCGACCAGTACATGGGCACGGTCACGTGCCTTGCCCAGCAGATGACGGGTCCGACGGGCAATGACCACTTCGCGGAACCGGACAAATGCCTCGATCATGTCCCGCAGGTTCAAGACTTCGGGACGCCCGGCCAGCAGCGCCAGGCTGTTCACCGGGAAACTCGTCTGCAGCGGGGTGTAGCGGTAGAGCTGGTTCAGCACCACCTCGGGGATCGCATCGCGGCGCAGTTCGATGACGACCCGTACGCCGTCGCGATCCGACTCGTCGCGCAGTTCCGAAATTCCCTCGACCCGCTTGGCCTTCACCGCTTCGGAGATCTTCTGGATCATCGCCGCCTTGTTCACCTGATAGGGAATCTCGGTGACGATGATCGCCTCGCGGTCCTTGCGGATCTCCTCGACCGTGCTGCGGCCGCGCATGATGACGGAACCCCGCCCCTCGGTCAGCGCGGCGCGGCTGCCTGCACGGCCCAGGATCTGGCCGCCGGTGGGAAAGTCCGGCGCCTGCACGAACTCCATCAGTTCCTCGGCGGTCAGCGCCGGATTCTCCGCGAACGCCAGACAGGCGTCGATGACCTCACCCAGATTGTGCGGCGGAATATTGGTGGCCATGCCGACGGCGATACCGCCCGCACCATTGACCAGCAGATTGGGAATGCGCGACGGCAGCACGATGGGTTCCTTGGTCGTGCCGTCATAATTGTCCTGGTAATCGACCGTATCCAGGTCGATATCCTGCAGCATCGCCTCCCCCGCCTTGTCCAGGCGAATTTCCGTGTACCGCATGGCCGCAGGCGGGTCGTTGTCCATGGAGCCGAAGTTGCCCTGGCCGTCCAGAAGCGGCAGACGCATGGAAAAATCCTGCGCCATGCGCACCATCGCGTCATAGATCGCCTGGTCACCGTGCGGGTGATAGCGGCCCATGACCTCACCGACCACGCGGGCGGACTTGCGGTAGGCCTTGTCGGAGGTGAATCCGTTCTCGTTCATCGAATGCAGGATGCGCCGGTGGACCGGCTTCAGACCGTCCCGCGCATCAGGCAGCGCGCGGGAGACGATGACGCTCATCGCATAGTCGAGGTAGGAGCGGCGCATCTCCTCCTCGATCGTGATTCCGGAAATGTCCGACGGAAATTCCGGCGGAGGAGTGCCCTGTTCGGTTGCCAAGAAATAGGTCCTCAGGATCGCCCGGAGCGTGTCCACACCCTTGATCGGGTTGGTGTTTCGACGATGCCCGACTGGCGGGCCGCACGGGGCTGTGAATCTTGTTCTGTTACAGGGATTTATTACCCTGTGAAGACGGTCGGGGCAAGCCGCCGCGACCCACAAAACCGCAATATTCAGCGGCTTGAGGCATTATCAGGTGCAGGATGTGGTGGTGGGCGGTGACAGGTTCGAACTGCCGCCCCTCTCGGTGTAAACGAGATGCTCTACCAGCTGAGCTAACCGCCCCTCAATTCACCCTGCAGGACGCTTCAATCCCCCGGGAGAGGGTATCGCGCTCCGGCAAGCAATCGCCGGGCTCCGGGCCAACGGCCCCGGAAAGACAACGCCGACCACTTTCACCAGACAAGGGAAAGGGTCGGCGCGCCTTCGTCGTCAATCAGGACAGGATCAGTTGACCGCGTCCTTCAGAGCCTTGCCAGCCTTGAACTTCGGCTGGTTGGAAGCCGGAATATCGATCTCGGCACCGGTCTGCGGGTTACGGCCCTTGGAGGCGGCCCGCTTGGCGACCAGGAAGGTGCCGAAGCCGACCAGACGAACTTCGTCGCCCTTCGCCATCGCGCCTTCGATTGCTGCCAGCGTTGCGTCAACTGCGTTGCCCGCATCGCGCTTCGAGAGTTCCGTCGCTTCCGCGACTGCTGCTACCAGCTCATTCTTGTTCACAAGGCGTCCCCTTCATCAATTGCCGGTCAGGTCGTGATTCCGCGGCAAGAATAGGCGGCGACCCTTGGCCCGTCAAAGGGAAAGGCGGAGAAATCCCAAGGATTCTCCGCCTTTGCAAATCATGCACTTAACGTTGCATTTCAGTGACGCGGCAACGGCACGCGTTGCTGTCAAGCCTGCATGCCAGGCTGCCCGATCATCGAATCAGTGGGTGACGACACCTTCCCGATCCGGATCACCACGGCGGGCGGCAAGCTGCTCGGCCTCGTAGGCGGCCTCATCCCACTCCACCGCGCTCAGCGGCTCGGTCAGCGCACGTGGCAGCACATCGTCAATGGTCCCGACAGGAACGATCTCCATGTCCTTCTTCACGTTGGCCGGAATATCGTCCAGATCCTTCTCGTTGTCCTTCGGGATCAGCACGGTCTTGATACCGGCACGGTGTGCCGCCAGCAGCTTTTCCTTCAGGCCGCCGATGGGCAGCACGCGACCACGCAGGGTCACCTCCCCGGTCATGGCGATGTCGCGCCGTACCGGCACGTTCGTCAGAACCGAGACAATGGACGTCACCATGGCGATACCGGCGGACGGGCCGTCCTTCGGCGTCGCCCCCTCCGGCACGTGGATGTGGATGTCCTTCTTGTCGAAGGTCGGTGGAATGACACCGAAGCCAAGGGCGCGGGACCGGACGAGCGAGCGTGCCGCCTGAATCGATTCCTGCATCACCTCGCCAAGCTTGCCGGTGATGGTCATGCGGCCCTTGCCGGGCAGCATCACCGCCTCGATCGACAGCAGTTCGCCACCGACTTCGGTCCAGGCCAGACCGGTGGTCACACCGACCATGTCCGTTTCCTCGATCTCGCCGAAGCGGAAGCGGCGGGTGCCGGCATACTTGTCGAGATTGCGGCTGGTGATCTTCACCGTCTTCGCCTCACCCGTGACGATGGCCTTGACCGACTTGCGGGCAAGCTTCGCCATCTCGCGTTCCAGGTTACGCACCCCGGCCTCACGCGTGTAATAGCGGATGACGTCGCGGATCGCGTTGTCGGTGATATCCCATTCGCCCTTGCGCAGGCCATGGTCCTTGATCTGCTTCGGCAGCAGGTGCCGCTTCGCGATCTCCAGCTTCTCGTCCTCGGTGTAGCCGGAGAGGCGAATGACCTCCATGCGGTCCAGCAGCGGCTGCGGCATCCGCAGCGTGTTGGCGGTACAGATGAACATCACGTCCGACAGGTCGTAGTCGACCTCCAGATAATGGTCCGCGAAGGTGTGGTTCTGTTCCGGATCCAGCACCTCCAGCAGGGCCGAAGAGGGATCGCCGCGGAAATCGGCGCCCAGCTTGTCGACCTCATCCAGCAGGAACAGCGGGTTGGACGTCTTCGCCTTCTTCATCGACTGCACGATCTTGCCGGGCATGGAACCGATGTAGGTACGACGATGACCGCGCACCTCCGCCTCGTCACGGACGCCGCCCAGCGACAGCCGCACGAAGTTCCGGCCCGTCGCCCGGGCAATCGACTTGCCGAGCGAGGTCTTGCCGACACCCGGCGGACCGACGAGGCACAGGATCGGACCCTTCAGCTTCTTGGCGCGCTGCTGCACCGAGAGATATTCCAGGATGCGTTCCTTGACCTTCTCCAGACCGTAGTGATCGTTGTTGAGCACGATCTCGGCGGCATTCACGTCGCGCTTCACGCGGGACTTCTTGCCCCACGGAATCGAGAGCAGCCAGTCGAGATAGTTCCGCACGACCGTGGCCTCGGCTGACATCGGGCTCATCGCCCGCAGCTTCTTCATCTCCTGATCGGCCTTCTCGCGGGCTTCCTTGGACAGCTTGGTCTCCTCGATCCGCTGCTCCAGTTCCGACAGCTCGTCGCCGCCGTCATCGCCCTCGCCCAGCTCCCGCTGGATCGCCTTCATCTGCTCGTTCAGGTAATACTCGCGCTGGGTCTTCTCCATCTGGCGCTTCACGCGGCCACGGATCTTCTTCTCGACCTGGATCACCCCCAGCTCGCCTTCCATCAGGCCGCTGATCTTCTCCAGACGCTCCGCAACCGAAAGGGTTTCCAGCAGGACCTGCTTGTCGGCCAGCTTCAGCTGCAGGTGCTGCGCCACCGTATCGGCCAGCTTGCTGGATTCCTCGATCTGCTGGACGGTTGCCAGCACCTCGTTCGGAACCTTGCGCGAGACCTTCACATACTGCTCGAACTGATCCAGCACCGTGCGGCCCAGGGCCGACACGGTGTCGGCGCCGCCCTCGTCCTCGGTCAGGGTGCGGGCGGTCGCCTCGAAATATTCCGGATTCTCGATGAAGTCGGTCAGTTCCGCGCGACGGCGGCCCTCGACCAGAACCTTCACGGTGCCATCAGGCAGCTTCAGCAATTGCAGGACCGTGGAAATCGCGCCGTAGCGATAGATGTCACGCTCCCCCGGGTCATCGACGGTCGCATCCTTCTGCGCCACCAGCAGGATCTCCTTGGACCCCTGCATGACGGCCTCAAGGGCACGGACGGAGCGGTCGCGACCGACAAACAGCGGCACGATCATGTTCGGGAATACGACAATGTCACGGAGCGGAAGGACCGGCAGCGTCACGATGTTCTCTGCGTCAGACACACAATTCTCCTTTACGCGCGGGCCGCACCGCCCTCACCGGAGCGGCGGTCCCTGCGTCATCATCTATGCAATTGGTTTCATGCTTCAAGCACTGCACGCGCGCGCAGTGCGAATGGCAGACCCGGATCAGGCGCTGTTGTCCATCTCTCCGGCGCGATCCGCGTAGAGTTTCAGGGGTTTGGCCCGACCCTCCACAACCTCGCCGTTGACGACAACCTGTTCGACCCCATCCATGGACGGCAGGTCGTACATCGAATCGAGCAGGATATTCTCCAGAATCGATCGCAGTCCACGCGCACCCGTCTTGCGGGCAATCGCCTTCTTGGCGATGCCGGTCAGGGCATCCTCGGTAAAGGTCAGGCCGACACTCTCCATCTCGAAGAGCTTCTCGTACTGCTTCACCAGCGCATTCTTCGGCTTCGTCAGGATCTCGACCAGCGCTTCGGTGTCGAGGTCACTCAGGGTGGCCAGAACCGGCAGACGTCCGACGAATTCCGGGATCAGGCCGAACTTCAGCAAATCCTCGGGTTCCACCTCGGCCAGCACTTCACCCGTCTTGCGGTCATCGGGGCTGCGCACATCGGCGCCAAAGCCGATGGACGTGCCCTGCCCGCGGGCGGAGATGATCTTGTCGAGACCGGCAAAGGCACCGCCACAGATGAACAGGATGTTGGTCGTGTCGACCTGCAGGAATTCCTGCTGCGGGTGCTTGCGTCCACCCTGCGGCGGAACGCTGGCGACCGTGCCTTCCATGATCTTCAGCAGCGCCTGCTGCACACCCTCGCCCGAAACGTCGCGGGTGATGGACGGGTTGTCTGACTTCCGGCTGATCTTGTCGACCTCGTCGATATAGACGATGCCGCGCTGCGCCCGCTCGACATTGTAGTCGGCAGACTGCAGCAGCTTCAGGATGATGTTCTCCACATCCTCGCCGACATAGCCCGCTTCCGTCAGCGTGGTGGCGTCGGCCATGGTGAAGGGCACGTCCAGGATCCGGGCCAGCGTCTGGGCCAGCAGCGTCTTGCCGCAGCCCGTCGGCCCCATCAGCAGGATGTTCGACTTCGCCAGCTCGACATCGCCGTTCTTGCCGGAATGGTTCAGGCGCTTGTAGTGATTGTGGACCGCGACGGACAGCACGCGCTTGGCCACGAACTGGCCGATCACGTAGTCATCCAGCACCGTGCAGATTTCCTGCGGGGTCGGAATGCCGTCCCGCGTCTTAACCAGCGATCCCTTGTTCTCCTCACGGATGATATCCATGCAGAGTTCCACGCATTCATCACAGATGAAGACGGTGGGACCGGCGATCAGCTTGCGCACCTCATGCTGGCTCTTCCCGCAGAAGGAGCAATACAGGGTGTTCTTCGAGTCGCTGCCGCTCAGCTTGGTCATTTCAGCTCCAGTCTTCTCAAGGCCATCCTCATTCTAGACAGCCGCTCGTCCGCCGTTCAACCCCACCGAAGTGCTGCACCCCGGCGAGGTAGCATGCAGGTGACGGTGATCAAGGCTGCCGACAATGCTGACCCGGTACGGATCAAGGTTCGGTTAACAGCCCCGAAAACAGCCCGCGATCAGCTTTCCGGCGTATCCGTCGGCACCGCGCGGTGCTCCACCACTTCATCGATGAGGCCATATTTCACGGCATCCTGTGGTGTCATGAAGTTGTCACGGTCCATCGAGTTTTCAACCGTCTCGATGTCCTGACCGGTGTGATGCACATAGATCTCGTTCAGGCGCTGACGCAGGGCGATGATCTCACGGGCGTGAATCTCGATGTCCGATGCCTGCCCCTGGAACCCGCCCGACGGCTGATGGATCATGATGCGGGAATTCGGCAGGCTGAAACGCATGCCCTTCTCCCCCGCCGTCAGCAGCAGCGATCCCATGGAGGCGGCCTGCCCGATGCAGAGCGTCGCCACTTTCGGGCGGATGTACTGCATGGTGTCGTACATCGCCAGGCCGGAGGTCACGATGCCGCCCGGCGAGTTGATGTAGATGGAGATTTCCTTGGTCGGGTTCTCCGCCTCCAGAAACAGCAGCTGCGCCGTCACCAGAGAAGACAGGCCATCGTGCACCGGCCCGACGATGAAGATGATCCGCTCCTTCAGCAGCCGGGAATAGATGTCATAGGCCCGTTCGCCCCGGTTGGTCTGCTCCACGACCATCGGGACAAGGGTGTTCATGTAAACGTCACGGGGGTCCTGCATCTCGGCTCCTCGAAGGTTGGAAAGCCCGCAGCGGCAGGTCGCGAACGCCGCTGCGGGAAAAAGACAGATGCCCTATATGGCGCTGATTCACGCCAAGGCAAAGCCCCCTTGGTGGTTCCCCGTCAAACGATCGCCGATCAGGCCGATTCGTTCTCTTCGTCCGGATCCCTGGTCAGCTCCTCGATGGAGACGGCCTTCTCCTCGACCTTCGCCATCTCGACGATGAAATCGATGACCTTGTCCTCGAACAGCGGCGCACGAAGCTGCATCATCGCGTCAGGGTTCTTCTGGTAATATTCCATCACCATCCGTTCCTGACCGGGGAAGTTGCGGGCCTGCTCCATGATGGCGCGGTTCACTTCCTCGGGGCCGACTTCCAGCTTGTTCTGGCGACCGATCTCGGCCAGCACCAGGCCGAGGCGCACGCGACGCTCGGCAATGCCGCGGTATTCGGCCTTCTTCTCGTCGTCCAGCCCCTCGTCGACCGGCTTCTCGTCATGCGCATGATCGTGATCATGGTCGTGATCGTGATCGTGATCGTGATCGTGCGCTTCCCCGGCCTGGCTGTCATCAGCCTGGCCGTCATCGGCCTTGGCCTGACGAACGATCTGGCCGTATTCCTCCTCGACCATGCCTTCCGGCACGCCGAAGTCATGGCGGTCGGCCAGCAGGTCCAGCACGGTCCGCTTCAGACGCATGCGGGCGACCTGGCCGTATTCCTCGGCAATGCGGTCACGCATGATCTGCTGCAGGGCTTCCAGGTTCTCGAGACCCAGGTTGGTGGCCAGCGTGTCGTCGATCTTCGCCTCGGCTGCCGTGCGGATCTCCTTCAGCTTGATCTCGAACACCGCTTCCTTGCCGGCCAGGTGCTCGGCACCATACTCCGCCGGGAAGGTCACGTTGATGTCGCCCTCGTAGCCGACCGACTTGCCGATCAGCTGCTCCTCGAAGCCCGGAATGAACTGGCCGGAGCCCAGCACCAGCGGCACATCCTCACCGGCGCCACCTTCGAACGGCTCGCCATCCAGCTTGCCCAGGAAGTCGATCAGGGCCTGGTCACCTTCGGCAGCCGGGCGGTCTTCCTCGATCTTCTCGTAGTTCTTCTGGTCGGCGGCCAGACGCTCCAGCGCTTCCGTGACCTTGTCCTCGTCGACCTCGGCCTTCAGGCGCTCGACTTCCAGCGCCGACAGGTCGGTGATCTCGAACTCCGGAATGACTTCGACGGCCATCGTGTATTCTAGGTCCGCACCTTCGTCGAAGCTCTTGATCTCGATCTTCGGCTGCGCGGCCGGGCGCAGGTCATTGTCTTCCAGCGCCTTCTGGCTGCTTTCGTTGACCGCTTCCTCCAGCACCTCGCCCAGGACGGACTTGCCATAGAGCTGACGGATCAGCCGGGGCGGCACCTTGCCGGGGCGGAACCCCTTCATCTGTACCTGCTTGCCGAGCTCACCCAGCTTTGCACCCATCCGTTCCTCGACCTCAGCGGCGGAAAGAACAATGTTGAACTCGCGTTTCAGGCCTTCCGCCGAGAGCTGTTCGATCTGCATCGAAACCTTATCCCTTGTTATCCATGCCGCACCCCGATGGTGCTGCCTGCCCGTCATGCGGGCCACGTACCCGGCCCCGGTCCGAATGATCGGGGCGTCAAATTTCCTCACTCCCGCGGTGCAACCCGGAACCGGTAACCGGTCAGGCAACCCGAAGTGCAGCGATGGTGCGGGCGGAGGGACTCGAACCCCCAAGACTTTCGTCACCAGGACCTAAACCTGGCGCGTCTACCAGTTCCGCCACGCCCGCTTGAACCACGCGCCTGCGGAGCCGTACCGCGCCGTGGCCGATCCCCTGCCGCCTATGCCTTCATCGCCGCGGCGGAGCCATACGCGGGAGCGCGGGACACGTCAAGCGCACACCAGCGTTTCCGCCGTCAGAAGGCACACTGAATTTCAGGGAATCCGCGTCCGCGCCGTCGCCACCCGGCCTACTTCGCCAGTCGCGTCACGGAAGAGGCCGCGGCGATGCGGCCCTCCCCGCGATAGGCCTCGTGGTTCCGCTCGATGTGATCCAGATTGTAGAGGTAGTTGACCATCATCCCCGCAGACTGGCGCAACCCGGACGAGGACCGGTCGCCCAGCCAGTTCAGCCGTTCGATCCGCGCGCCATTGTTCAGATGGAACCGCGCCACGGGATCAAGCGGGCGGTCACGGCTGTCCTTTTCCCTTGCCAGATAGCGGGCGCAGAGCGCCATCAGGGGTTCCTTCACCGCCCCCTCGATATCATGGTCGTTGGGCCACTTGGGATCGCTGATCAGCTTGCGGAAGGCCTCGTTGGCGGAGCCGGTGCGGGCGATTGCCTTGATCAGGCGGGCCTGCGCATCCGACAGGAGTTCCGCGTCGGACTCCAGTTGCTGGTCCAGCCATTTCCGGAAGCCGGGGATCGGCGACAGCGTGGCGAATGTCTTCACGTTCGGCATGCGCTGGGACAGGCGATCCACGACCCGCTTGATCAGGAAGTCGCCGAAACCAACCCCGGCGAGGCCGCGCTGACAGTTGGAAATCGAATAGAAGATCGCCGTGTCCGCCATCTCCGGATCGGTTGCGGGGGCCATCTCGTCCAGCAGGTCATGTACATTGTCGGCGATGCCGTTGACCAGTGCCACCTCGACAAAGATCAGCGGTTCATCGGGCATGTTGGGATGCATGAAGGAGAAGCATCGCCGGTCGGAATCCAGCCGGTTCTTCAGGTCGGCCCAGGACTGGATCTCGTGCACGGCCTCATAGGCAATCAGCTTCTCCAGCAAAGACGCCGGGGAGTTGAAGGTGATCTGCGCCATTTCGAGGAACCCGACATCGAACCAGGCCCGCAGCAGGTCCTGCAGGTCTTCCTCCACCCCCCGCAGTTCCGGATGGTCACGCAGCAGCCGCAGGAGATCGGCGCGCATGTCGACCAGGAACTTCACACCGCGATCCAGACTGTTGAACTGTCGGAACAGGTCCACCCGTGGTGCCACGAGGTTCCGGCGCAGCGCCCGTCGTGCCCTGATCCGGTCCGCATCATTGTCCGCTTCACCGAGGCTGGTCGCAGCCTTGTCCACCGCCGCCTCATCAACGTCGAAACGCTCCGCCAGCAGCTGGAAGAAACGCAGCCGCCCCTCGCTGTCGAGACTCAGATAGGCACGGCCGAGTTCCGCGGCCCGCAGACGGGAGGAAACGGCACCCCCCCGACCTTCGAGACAGGCCCCTATCTGGGCCGAAATCACCGCGAGATCATCACCGGCCAGATCGGCACTGACGGACAGTGGCCGGACACCGGCCAGCGCGTCGCCACGCCAGTCGCGCAATCGCGACAGGGTCCGGGACCAGAAGTTTCCGGTGGGTCTGTTCATCGTGCTGGCCTCCGGCTCGTGCGACCGTCGAACGGTGCGTTTCAGTCCTGTCGCCGCAGCTGTTGCCAGACCGCTGGCAGGCTCGGCGCCAGATCCTCTGCGATCAGTCCCGGACCTGCAACCGTCGCTGCTGCGCCATGCAGCCACACTGCCATGCAGGCCGCCTCGAACGGCGATACATCCTGCGCCAGCAGACCGACGGCAATGCCGGCCAGCACGTCGCCCGAGCCCGCTGTCGCAAGGTCCGGCGGCGCGTTGCAGTTGATCGCGGCACGCCCGTCCGGAGCGGCAATGACCGTATCCGGCCCCTTTGAAACAATTGTTGCACCGCTGCGGCGTGCGGCGGCACGCGCATCCTCCAGCTTGTCGCCCGTGACCGTGAACAGCCGGGCGAACTCTCCGGCATGGGGCGTCATGATGCAGGGGGCGGTGATGCGCAGGAACAGTCCCTTCGGATCATCGGCGAAGACGGTGATCGCATCCGCGTCGAAAACGGTTGCACGATCCCGGTCCAGAGCCGCCAGCGCGAAGGCCCGTGTGCGGGCATTGACCCCGTTGCCCGGCCCGACCAGCACCGCGTTGCGACGCGGGTCGTCCAGCAGCCTGGCCCAGTCCTGCGGGGTGTCCGCCGGTTGCAGCATCACCGCCGTCAGATGGTTGGCGTAGACCATCGCGGCACTGCGCGGCGGCACGGCTGTCACCAGACCGGCACCGGCCCGCAAGGCGGATATGGCGGACAGCCGCGCGGCACCGCTGCTGAGCATGCCACCGCCGACCACCAGCGCGTGACCGCGCCCGAACTTGTGGCCCTGCGCCGACGGCACGGGCAGGCAATGGTGCCAGAGTTCCGGCCCGTTCACCCAGCACCTGGACACGATCTCCTCAGCGGCGGTCGCGGGAATGCCGATGTCGATCACCACCACCTCGCCGGCGCGCGCGCGCCCCGGCATCAGCAGATGTCCCGGCTTGCGCAGGTGAAACGTGACCGTCAGGTCGGCATCGAAGCTGGCACCTTCGGCCAGGCCACTGTCTCCCGACACCCCGCTCGGCACATCGACGGCAACGACGATGCGCCCCTTCGCGGCCTCCGCCAGTTCGGCGGGGATGCCGTCCAGCCCACGGGTCAGACCGGCACCGAACAGGGCATCGACAACCAGTTCCGCCCCGCCCAGACAGTCCGCGTGCAGCGGCTCCACCGGTCCATCCCAGCGCCGGGCCATGATCGCCGCGTCACCCTTCAGCTTTTTCTGGTCGCCCAGTGCCGCGACACGTACCGGCCAGCCCGCGTCCGACAGATGGCGGGCGATCACATAGCCGTCGCCGCCATTGTTTCCCGGGCCACAGAGGATGACACAGGGCATGGCAGCCCAGCGGTCCGTGATCGCGCGCGCGGCGCCGCGTCCAGCGGCCTCCATCAGCACCTCCCCCGACACGCCATGCGCCACGGCATGGGCATCGGCGGCGTACATCTGCCGGACGGACAGCAGCGGCTCCGCGTTCTGCGGCGTCATCTCAGAGCTCCGGGCGGTGGTGCCGATACAGCGGTTTCGCATCCTCGTAGGCCTGGGCCGCGCGCAGCACCGTCGCATCGTCGAACATGCGCCCCACGATCTGCAGGCCGATGGGCAGACCATCCGTCGTGAAGCCGCAGGGCACCGAACAGGCCGGCTGCTGCGTCAGGTTGAAGGGATAGGAGAAGGGCGTCCAGGCAACCCAGCTGTTCTCCGCGTCCTCCGCCCAGCCTTCCGGCACCAGCCGGTCAACATCGAACGCCGGCACGGCCAGGGTCGGGGTCAGCAGCAGGTCATATTTCGACATGAAGACCTTCACCGCCGAACTGAAGGCGGCACGGTCCCGCTGTGCATCCATGTAGTCACCCAGACTGATCCCGGCGGCGTCATCCAGTACCTTCGACAGACCGGGATCGAGCTTTGCACGCTGGTCCGGCGGCAGGTCGCGCAGGGCGCCATAGGCCCCCGACTGCCAGAGCGTGTTGAAGATGCCCACGGGGTCATCGGTGAACGGATCGCATTCCTCCACCTCAGCGCCCATTTCGGCGAACAGCCGCGCGGCCTCCGCAACGCTGGCCGCCACTTCCCCGTCAACAGTCGCATGGCCCAGCGCCGGGCTGTAGGCGACCTTCATACCCTTCACGCCACCGGAAAGGGCCGCCAGGTGAACGGGACCGGAGGGCTGCGTGTACCAGTCCTGCGTATCCTCCCCCATCATGACATTCAGCATCAGCACCGAATCCGCGACTGTCCGGGTCAGCGGCCCGGCGTGGGCCAGCGTGCCCATCGGGCTTGGCGGAAAATAGGGCACCCGGCCAAACGACGGCTTGTGACCGAACACCCCTGCGAAGCCCGCAGGAATGCGGATGGAACCGCCGCCATCGGTCCCTAGATGCAGCACACCCATCTCCGCCGCCGCGGCAGCAGACGCACCGCCCGAGGAACCACCGGGAGTACGATCCGTGTTCCAGGGGTTGCGGGTAGGGCCTTCCGCCGGGCTGTCGGTGACACCCTTCCAGCCGAACTCCGGCGTGTTGGTCTTGCCCAGGATCACCGCACCGGCATTGCGCAGGCGCGCGACCGTCGGCGCATCCTCCGGGTCCGGTGTGTCCGGTGTCGTCAGAGAGCCCTTGCGGTTGCTCATCCCCTTGACGGCGAACAGGTCCTTGATGCTGGTCGGCACCCCGTCGATCGGCGACAGCGGCGTGCCTTTCAGCCAGCGCTCGGTCGAGCGCGCGGCGGCAGCCATGGCTTCCTCCCTGTCGAGCACACGGAAGGCGTTCAGCCGACCATCGACCGCATCGATCCGGTCGAAAACCGCGCCGGCAACCTCGACCGGGCTGAACTCCCCCTTCTCGTAACCCACAGCCAGGTCGCCCGCTGTCTTTCTGATCAGTTCGTCCGCCATCTTGGCCCCTCTCCGGTTCCTGCCTCTCGTCGCTGATGCATTGTCACGCAGGCGATGCCGTCCGACAATGCACCCTTGTCGTGGAAGGGGGCTGCATCGAATGACGGACGTCAGGATAGCCATTGTCGGCGGCGGCATGGCGGGCGCATCGGCCGCCTGCCTGATCGCGGAGGAATCGGGCAACGGCGCGGATATCGTGGTGCTGGAGCGGGAATCGCAGCCCGGCTATCACACCACCGGCCGCTCCGCCGCGATGTACACGGAAGTCTATGGCAACGATGTCATTCGCGCCCTGGTCCGTGCCGGCCGGGACTTCATGGAACACCCTGCCGAACGCTACGCCGACCATCCGCTGCTGACCCCGCGCGGCGCGCTGATGGTCGCGAACAGCGGCGAGGCGGAACGGCTGGATGCCTTCATGGAGGAAATGCAGCGCCCGGACGTGCTGACCCGCGTCGATGCCGCGCGCTGCAGGGAAATCTGCCCGGCGCTGCGTCAGGACCAGCTTTCGGGTGGTGTCCACGAACCGCTGGCCATGGACATCGACGTGCACGGCATGCTGCAGGGCTTCGTCCGGGTCTTTCGGGGCCTCGGCGGGCGAATCATCGGCGACGCGGCTGTCACGGCCATCGAACGCGGCGGCGATGGTTTCCGTATCGCGACCACCGCAGGCGAATTCCGGGCGGAGATCGTCATCAACGCCGCCGGAGCCTGGGGCGACGAACTGGCCGCGATGGCCGGGGCCGCACCCGTCGGGCTGGTGCCGAAGCGGCGCACGGCGATCACCTTCGACCCGGCGCCGGGCACTGATGTCAGCAGCTGGCCGCTGACGTTCGAACTGGGCGGCGGCTGGTACTTCAAGCCTGATGCCGGGCGCATTCTCGCCTCCCCCGCCGACGAGACACCCTCCGCGCCCTGCGATGCGCAGCCCGACGAGATGGACATCGCCATCTGCGTCGACCGCATCCAGAATGCCACTGACCTGCAGGTCCGCCGTCTGGCCAGCAGCTGGGCCGGACTGCGCTGCTTCGTGGACGACCATTCGCCCGTGAACGGTTTCGACGACGCGGTCGAAGGTTTCTACTGGCTGGTCGGCCAGGGCGGCTATGGCATCAAGACCTCACCGGCCATGGGCCGCGTCGCCGCCGCACAGATCGCGGGCAAGCCGGTACCGGCCGATATTCTGGACCAGGGACTGTCAGTCGACAGTCTCTCGGTCCATCGCTTCAGGGGAGAGAACGGATGAGCACGACACGCTGGAAGAACCGGCCGGAAGGGTCGAACTGGGGTAACTTCGGTGACGATGACCAGCTTGGCCGCATCAACCTGATCACGCCGGAGAAGGTGCGTCAGGGTGTAGCCGAGGTGCGGGAGGGCCGGACCTTCTGCCTCAGCCTGCCGCTCGACTATCCCGGCGGCAACATGCTGAACGAACGCCGCCACCCGCCGCACCGCCAGCCGACATTCCTGGGCGACAAGCCCTACATCAACTTCCCTCTGCGCAACATCGACGGGCAAAACACCGATGTGGTCAGCGACGATCAGGTGACGATCTGCCTGCAGTATTCCACCCAGTGGGACGCGCTTTCCCACGTCGGATCCTTCTTCGATGCCGACGGCGATGGGGAGGCAGAGAAGGTCTACTACAACGGCTTCCGTGCCGGTGAACATGTTGTCGGCCCGAAGTCCTGGGACGGGGAGGACAGCGACGCGCAGCTTTTCGGCGCCAGGTCCCTCGGTATCGAGAACTTCGCCTACCATGGCATCCAGGGTCGCGCGGTGCTGGTGGATCTGGAGGCACATGTGGGGCGGGAGCGCGTCTACGTCGGCCACGACCGGCTGATGCAGATCATGCAGGATGACGGCGTCGTCGTGGAACCGGGCGACATGCTGCTTTTCCGCACCGGCTTCGCCGACGAGATCCTGTCGATGAACCGCCAGCCGACGAAGGAGCGGCTGGAGAACAGCTGTGCCGTGCTGGATGGCCGCGACCAGAAACTGCTCGACTGGATCACTGATTCAGGCGTCGCCGCCCTGATCGCCGACAACTACGCCGTCGAAGGCATTCCTGCACAGCCGAAGGAAGGCCCGCGCCCTGCCCTGCCGCTGCATCACCATTGCCTGTTCAAGCTGGGCCTGCCGCTGGCGGAACTCTGGTTCCTGTCGGAACTGGCCGACTGGCTACGCGCCAACAACCGTAACCGCTTCCTGCTCACCGCACCGCCCCTGCGCCTGCCCGGCGCAGTCGGCAGCCCGGCAACGCCGATAGCGACCGTCTAGGCGGGCGCGGCGGCTGCAGGGGCCAGTCTCATTCCACGCAACCCAACTGTGCAAAATTGGTTTGGCGGCAGGCGCGGTGACTGCGTATGTTCCCGGCCATCATGACAAACACATCCCCAGAGGCTGAAGTCCCCGCCGGTTTCAGCAGCATCCGCCGCAACGTCATCCTGCTTTCGATCTGCCAGGCGCTGTTCACCTCCACCTCCGCGATCATGATCGCGCTGGGTGGACTGATCGGGTTCAGCCTGGCGGAGGACAAGGCACTGGCGACACTGCCCGTGACTGCCGTGGTCGCAGGCACGGCGCTGATGACAATTCCGGCGGCGATGCTGATGGGACGTGTTGGCCGACGCGCGGGCTTCATCTTCGGCACGATGCTGGGCACGGCAGGAACCCTGCTGGGGGTGGTGGCGCTGTACCAGGCCAACTTCTGGCTGTTCTGCTGCGCCACCGGGCTGGTCGGCATGTTCTCCGCCTTCGGACAGCAGTATCGCCATGCCGCAGTGGACATGGCCCCGCCGCTGTTGCGCGGCCAGGCGGTTTCCCTGGTGATGGCCGGTGGTGTCGTCGCCGGTTTCCTGGGGCCGGAGCTGGCCAAGTGGACCAAGGACATGATCGAGCCGATCACCTTCGCCGGCAGCTACATCGCGGCGTCCGGCCTGACGGTCCTATCGGCGCTGATCCTGATGGGCCTGCGAATCCCCAAGCCGGTTCGCCATACCGCCGCAACGCGTGGCCGCCCGTTCTGGGAGATCGCGAAGCAGCCGGTCTTCTGGGTCGCCGCCGGTTCCGCCATGGCCGGATTCGGGGCCATGAGCCTGATCATGACCGCCACCCCGCTGGCCATGGTTGCCTGCGGGCATGACTTCAACAGTTCCGCGACCGTGATCCAGTGGCATGTGGTCGGCATGTTCGCCCCCAGCTTCTTCACCGGCATCCTGATCCGGAAATTCGGTGTGCTGCGCATCATCGCGGCCGGTGCGGTACTGAACATGATCTGCATCGCGACAGCCCACTCCGGTCTCGAGTTCCTGCACTTCTGGAGCGCACTGATCCTGCTGGGCATCGGCTGGAACTTCATGTTCGTCGGCGGCACCACCCTGCTGGCCGAGGCACATACCCCGGCGGAGGCCGCGCGGGTCCAGGGCATCAACGACTTCATGGTCTTCGGTGTCGTCGCGGTCAGCTCCCTCAGCTCGGGCCAGTTGCTGCACGCCTTCGGCTGGGACGTGGTCACCACAGCCGCCCTGCCGATGATCAGCCTTGCCCTGCTGGCCACCCTGTGGCTGGCCCTGCACCGCCGCCGCATGGCGGGCGCCGGAGTCTGAAGCGGACCTGCAGGTGATCTGCCATGCGGGACGACGTCACCGCACCGCCTTGCATGGTGCGCCGCACTTTGGCATAAGCCAGCGCAACTGACCTGGCGGGAGCTTGCCGGGATGGGGTCCGCGTGGCGGATTCGGTGCTGCTCCCGATCACCAGAACATCAGTCTCGCAACGGTCCGGCGCCATGCCGGGTCTCTCACGCGTCTTTGACACAGGGGACAAGAAGAAAATGACAGCAATGCTTTGGGCCGTGATCGGCTGCGGCGTGCTGGCGCTGATCTACGGCATCGTCACGGCGAAGAGTGTTCTCTCCTCTTCGGCCGGCAATGCCCGGATGCAGGAAATCGCCGGCGCCATCCAGGAAGGCGCTTCCGCCTACCTCAATCGTCAGTACAAGACCATCGCCATCGTCGGTGTGGTCGTCACCATCGTGCTCGGCCTGCTTCTGGGCTGGCTCGTCGCCATTGGCTTCGTCATCGGCGCGGTACTCTCCGGTGCCACCGGCTTCATCGGCATGAACGTTTCCGTTCGCGCCAACGTCCGCACCACCGAAGCCGCCCGCCAGAGCCTGGGCGCTGGCCTGTCCGTCGCGTTCCGCGCCGGTGCCGTCACCGGCATGCTGGTTGCCGGTCTGGCCCTGCTGGCCTGTGCCGGTTACTACGGCGTGCTGCTGAGCATGGGCATTGAAGGCCGTCCGCTGATCGACAGCCTGATCGCACTGGGTTTCGGTGCGTCCCTGATCTCCATCTTCGCCCGTCTCGGTGGCGGCATCTTCACCAAGGGTGCTGACGTCGGTGCCGACCTGGTCGGCAAGGTCGAGGCCGGTATCCCCGAGGATGACCCCCGTAACCCGGCGGTGATCGCCGACAACGTCGGTGACAATGTGGGCGACTGTGCCGGCATGGCCGCTGACCTGTTCGAGACCTATGCCGTGACCATCGTCGCGACCATGGTCCTGGCCTCGATCCTGTTCATCGGCTCCACGGCGGAAGCCGCGATGATGTACCCGCTGGCCATCGGTGCCGTCGCCATTCCGGCGTCGATCATCGGGACCTTCTTTGTCCGCCTGGGTTCGTCCAACAACATCATGGGCGCGCTCTACAAGGGCTTCATCGTCTCGGCCGTGCTGTCGGCAATCGCCTTCTACCCGGTCACCGAGTTCATTCTCGGCACCGGCGCCATCGAAGGCGTGGCCTTCACCGGCATGGACCTGTTCTGGTGTGCGCTCACCGGTCTGGTGATCACCGGCCTGCTCATCTGGGTGACCGAGTACTATACCTCGACCGAGTATCGCCCGGTGCGTTCGGTGGCCGCGGCCTCCGAGACCGGTCATGCGACCAACATCATCCAGGGTCTGGCCATCGGCATGGAATCGACCGCGATCCCCGCGATCATCATTTCCGCCGGTATCATCATCACCTACAGCCTGGCGGGCCTGTTCGGCATCGCCATCGCCGTCACCGCCATGCTGGCGCTGGCCGGCATGGTTGTGGCCCTCGACGCCTACGGCCCGGTAACGGACAACGCCGGTGGCATCGCGGAGATGTCGGAACTGGACGATTCGGTGCGTAACACCACTGACGCCCTGGACGCCGTCGGCAACACCACCAAGGCCGTCACCAAGGGCTATGCCATTGGTTCCGCCGGTCTGGGTGCACTGGTGCTGTTCGCCGCCTACACGCAGGACCTGCTGTACTTCGCTTCCAGGCCCGACCTGTATCCGTACTTCGAGGGTGTCGTCCCCGATTTCGGGCTGTCCAACCCGTTCGTCGTGGTTGGCCTGATCATGGGCGGCCTGCTGCCGTTCCTGTTCGGCGCCATGTCCATGACCGCTGTGGGTCGTGCAGCCGGTTCCGTGGTCGAGGAAGTGCGTCGCCAGTTCCGTGACGACAAGGGCATCATGGCCGGTACGTCCAAGCCGGACTACAGCCGTGCGGTCGATCTGCTGACCAAGTCCGCCATCAAGGAGATGATCATCCCCTCGATGCTGCCGGTCCTGGCCCCGATCGTCATGTACTTCGTCATCCTGGCCGTATCCGACAAGGCGTCCGCACTGGCCGCCCTTGGCGCGATGCTGCTGGGCGTGATTGCCACGGGCCTGTTCGTCGCCATCTCCATGACCGTTGGTGGCGGTGCCTGGGACAATGCCAAGAAGTACATTGAGGACGGCAACCACGGCGGCAAGGGTTCCGAGCCGCACAAGGCCTCCGTCACCGGTGATACCGTCGGCGATCCCTACAAGGACACCGCCGGCCCCGCCGTCAACCCGATGATCAAGATCACCAACATCATCGCGTTGCTGCTGCTGGCCGTTCTGGCCCACTGATCCCGTCTGCCGGTGCCGCCCTTCCTGGGCGGCACCGGTACCGGTTCGGTGTTTCGGACAAGATCAGGGGCGTCGCAGCAATGCGGCGCCCTTTTTCGTCAAGCCCACAAGACCGTCCTGCAGGGGCGGCAGAAACGAAAAAGGGCCTCGCAGTTCCCTGCAAGGCCCTGTTCCGAATACTATCAGCGATGTGCTTCAGGCGGAGAGTTTCGCCATCACCTCGTCATCCACCTCGAAGTTCGAGAAGACGCGCTGCACATCGTCATTGTCGTCCAGCACATCGATCAGCTTCAGCAGGGTCGCGGCCTTGTCCTCATCCACCGGGGTGGTGTTCTGCGGGCGCCAATCGAGGCCGGCACGTCTGGCTTCGCCGAAGCGGGCCTCCAGCGCATCGCGGACGCTGTTGAAGCTTTCGATGGCGCAGATGATCTCATGGCCGTCATCGCTGGTGGCAACATCGTCGGCGCCGGCCTCGACCGCCGCCTCGAACATCTCGTCGGTCGTGGCCGTATCCGCCGGATACTCAACGACGCCCTGCCGGTCGAACATGAAGGAAACGGAATTGGTCTCCCCCAGCGCACCGCCGTGCTTGGAGAAGGCGGAGCGCACTTCAGAGGCGGTGCGGTTGCGGTTGTCTGTCAGTGCCTCGATGATCACGGCGACGCCGCCGGGGCCATAGCCCTCGTAGCGGATCTCCTCGAAATTGTCGGCGGCCCCATCGCCCGTAGCGCGCTTGATCGCCCGGTTGATGTTGTCGTTGGGCATGTTTTCCTTTCGCCCGGCGATGATCGCGGCGCGCAGGCGCGGGTTGGCGGCGGGGTCATCGCCACCTTCCTTGACCGAGACGGTGATCTCGCGCGCCAGTTTCGTGAACAGCTTGGCGCGCTTCGCATCCTGCGCGCCCTTGCGGTACATGATGTTCTTGAATTGTGAATGACCTGCCATGGGGTTCAGGCTCCGCGTTCCGCAATGATGACAAGGGGCGCGCTGCATCGTCCGCGCACGCGGCTTCTCATAGCAGATAAGCGGGTATCCGGGTCAAGCTTGCCGAGCGCGTCAGACCCCGACGACAGGCCCCGGCCACAGGATCAGACAATCAGGCGATCAGTCGTTCCAGGGTTTCCACGTGATCAGCCTCCGCCGCCGGCTTGTCCCAGCGGATGCGGGCGATCCTGGGAAAGCGCATCGCCACCCCCGACTTGTGGCGGCGGGACCGGTTGACCCCGTCGAAGGCAATCTCCAGCACCAGGCTCTGTTCCACGGCGCGGACCGGGCCATAGCGATCCACCGTATTGTTGCGCACGAAACGGTCCAGTTCCTTCAGTTCCGCATCCGTGAAACCGAAGTAGGCCTTGCCCACCGGCACCAGCGCGTCGCCGCGCCAGGCCCCGAAGGTGAAGTCCGAATAGAGCGACGACCGCCTGCCGTGCCCGCGCTGCGCATACATCATCACGCAATCGACGCGGTGCGGTTCTCGCTTCCACTTGAACCACAGGCCACGGGGGCGTCCGGCCTGATAGGGGCTGTCGGCGCGTTTCAGCATCACCCCCTCGATGGCCGGATGCGGTGGATCGGCCCTCGCCTCCGCCAGCCGGTCCCAATCGGTCGCCGGGACCAGCGGCGACAGGTCCAGCCGCGGCGAGGCATGACGCGCCACCCAGTCCGCCAGCACCTGCCGCCGTTCGGTGAACGGCAGGTAACGACAGTCCCGATCGGCATCGAACAGTATGTCGTAGAGCCGGATGCCCACCGGATGCTCCGCCTGCAGTTTCGCACCCACCGTCTTGCGGTTCAGCCGCTGCTGCAGATCGTTGAAACTGCCGATCCCGTCGGGACGCATCACCAGCAACTCCCCGTCCAGCACGGCGTCGCCTGCCAGCGTCTGCATCAGGTCCGGGAAGGCCGTGGAGATGTCGTCGCCGGTACGTGAGAACAGACGCCCCTCCCCGCCCCGCAGCACCAGTTGCACGCGGATGCCGTCCCATTTCCACTCGGCCCGGAAGTCGGCCAGGTCGAGTCGGGACTGCTCCCCCGCCTCAAGCGGATGCGCCAGCATCAGGGGACGGAAGGTCATGGCCTCCGCCAGCGAAGGGCGTTCCGCGCGCCCCTCCAGCCAGTCGAACAGGGCCGTGTAGGGCGGCTCCACCGCGTGCCAGACTTCCTCGGTGGCCGACAGGTCAGCCTCCCCCAGCCGTGTCAGGGCGGTGCGCGCCAGGCGACCCGAGACGCCAACCCGCAGCCCGCCGGTGATCAGTTTCAGCAGCGCCCAGCGCCCTGTCGGATCCAGCCGGTCGAGCCATCCCGCGACCAGATCCGGCACCTCTCCACGCTTCGCCGCCCCCAGCGCCCCGATGATCTCCGACAGGCGCGGGGTGGCATTCGCGGTGCGGTCCTGCGGCCAGAGCAGCGATACGGTCTCCGCCAGATCGCCAATGTAGTCATAGGAAAGGCGAAACAGTTCCGGGTCTGTCCGCTCCGCCACCAGTTCGCGGATCATCGACGGGCGGGCGGCACGCAGCTTCAGATCGCCAGCCAGGGATGCCAGCGCATAGCCACGGTCCGGATCGGGTGTCGACTTCAGGTACGCGGCGATCAGATCCAGCCGGACATTGCGCCCCGGAGCGGTGGACAGCCGGTCGAGCAGTTCGGCAAAGGCCTGCATCAGCACCCGGCCTCTTCCATCTCCGTCTCCGTGTCGCCGTCTTCCTCCCGCCCGACAAGGCTGAGGGCGCGGGCTTCGAGACCAAGGGAGCGGGCGTAGTGCACCAGCGCGTCTTCCCGCCCGTGTGTCACCCAGATCTCCCCGGCCTCCACGTCCCGGATGGTCGCTGTCAGTTCGTCCCAGTCCGCATGGTCGGAAATGATCAGCGGCAGCTCGGCACCGCGCTGGCGCGCGCGGGCACGGATGCGCATCCAGCCGGAGGCCACGGCGGTGACCGGATCAGGCATCCTCTGCGACCAGCGATCCGCCAGGGCGCTCGGCGGGCACAGGACAATCCGCCCGGTCAGCGCCTGCTTCGGCAATCCCGCGACCGGTGCCAGATCACCCAGGTCAACGCCAAGCCGCTGATAGAGAGCACAGAGTTTCTGCAGCGCCCCGTGCAGATAGATCGTGTCGCTGTAACCGGCTTCACGCAGCAGGGCGATGACGCGCTGCGCCTTGCCCAGGGCATAGACACCCACCAGATGACAGCGCTCCGGCGCGGCGGCGACGGAGGCCAGCAGGCGACCGACTTCGGCACTAGCGGGGGGATGGCGGAAGACCGGCAGGCCGAAGGTCGCCTCCGTGATGAAGGCATCGCAGGTCACGACCTCGAACGGTGCGCAGGTCGGGTCGCGACTGCGCTTGTAGTCACCGGAGACGACGATGCGTTCCCCGCCATGCTCCAGCACGACCTGGGCGCTGCCGAGCACGTGACCGGCGGAGACCAGTCGCACCGAAACGTCCCCGATCCGCGTGACCTCGCCATAACGCACCCGCTGGAACGAGCGACCGGCATTGCTGCCATAGCGAGCCTCCGCAATCGCGATCGTCTCGTGGGTGGCGAGGACATGATTGTTACCGGGACGCGCATGGTCCGCATGTCCGTGGGTGATGATCGCCCGCTCCGCCTTCCGCATCGGGTCGATGTAGAAATCCCCCGGAATGCAGTACAGGCCGCCCGGTCGCGGTTCCAGCCAGTTCAGGCGCTTCCCCTCTGCCATGCCTGTCCTTGCCCTCTCCGCGTTGATTGCACCAGCCAACCGGCTGCGCCATGCTTCCGCTCCCACGATACAGGAGGTCGCTTCCTTGGCCATCAGCGCACTTGATCATCCCCTGCTGGCGGGCCTGCTCGGCGACCCGGATATCGACGCATGGTTCACGCCCGAAGCCGAGATCGCGGCCATGTTGCGGTTCGAGGCCGCGCTGGCCCGCGCCGAAGGGGCATGTGGCGTCATTCCCGAAGCGGCGGTCACGGAGATCGTCGGGCTGATCAACGGGTTCAGCCCCGACATGCCGGCCCTGGCTCAGGCGAGCGCCCGTGACGGGCTGATCGTGCCGGCACTGGTCAGCCAGCTTCGCGCCGCCGTCTCCGAACCCCACCGCACTTTCCTGCATTTCGGCAGCACTTCGCAGGACGTGATCGATACCGCGCTGGTGCTCCGCCTTGGTCCCTGCCTGGATATTCTGGAGGACCGTCTGGGGGACATTCTGGCGGCACTGGAGACCTTCTCGGCAGCCCATGGCGCGCAACCGCTGATGGGCCGGACCCGCATGCAGCAGGCCATCGCGATCCGGTACGCGGACCGGCTGGAGAGTTGGATCACGCCTCTGCGGGAAGTCCTGGAGGATCTGGCGATGGTCAGGACTTCCGCCCTCCGGCTTCAATGCGGCGGCGCCGCAGGCACGTTGGACAAGCTGGGCGATGCTGGGCACAGGGTCGCGGCCGCGCTGGGGCGGGAACTGGACCTGCCGGTCCCGGCGCGGCACTGGCAGACCAACCGCCGGGGCCTGATCTCACTGACGAACTGGTGCGCGGCCGTCACCGCGGCGCTGGGCAAGATCGGCCTGGACGTGACGCTGATGACCCAGAACGAGATCGGCGAGCTGCGGGTGATCAGCGGCGGCGGCTCCTCCGCCATGCCGCACAAGGTGAACCCGATCAATGCGGAGGCATTGGTGACGCTCAGTCGATTCGTCGCCGTGCAGTCCGGCGGCATGCAGCAGGCGGCGGTCCACGAACAGGAACGGTCCGGCATTTCCTGGACGCTGGAGTGGATGCTCCTGCCCCAGATCGTTGCCGCCACGGGTGTTGCCGGTCTGCGCGCGAAGGCACTGCTGGGCAGCATCACCATGCCCTGACACCGCGTGATGACCCAGACGGTTCGTTCGGGAGCAAGCGATGGAATGACACTGGTCCTGCCCGTCTGACCACTTGACCCGCAGCCCGGAATGCGTTTGCCGCGCTTGTCGTTGCAGTGCGCTTGTGATTGGCTTCCCTGCAAATAACGGGGGAGGAAGACAATGGCCGCAAGAGCGACATCCATGATCGTTGCCGCACAGCCGGAGGCTGCCGAGGCAGGGGCGGAGATCCTGAAACGCGGTGGCAACGCCATCGATGCGGCAATGGCTGCGGCGCTGGTCCAGGGTGTCGTTGACCCCCAGATGTGCGGCATCGCCGGTTTCGGTTCCTGCCAGGTCTACATGCCGGACCGGGATGTGCTGACCTTCATCGACTTCCACGGCAAGACCCCGAAGAAGGCCACGCCGGACATGTGGGAAGACATCATCGTCGGCGAGACACGGGACGGTTTCGGCTTCGTGCTGGAGGGATTCGTCAACGACCTCGGCTACCAGGCGATCACCACACCGGGCAGCCTGAAGGCCTATCATGAGGCCGTGACCGAATTCGGCACCATGGACTGGGCCGACATCTGCGCCCCCGCCGTGGCGCAGGCGGAGGAAGGCTTCGTCGTCCGCCCGCATGTGCAGTTCTGGTGGGATTCCGGCAGCAGCTACGGTCGCGCCGACGTCACGGACCGCCTGCGGTTCTCCGCCACCGGGCGTGAGGCCTATTTCAGGGGAGACGGCACGACCAAGCGCGTCGGTGACCGGGTCAACAATCCGGACCTGGCCAGGACACTTTCCCTGATCGCCCGACACGGTCCCGACATCTTCTACAAGGGCGAGATCGCGGAACGCATCGCGGAGGACTTTGCCGCCAATGGCGGGCTGCTGGGCTACGACGACCTCGCTGAATACACGTCCACCCGCAACCGGCCGATCGAGATCGACTACCGCGACTGGCATCTGACCACCAACCAGCCGCCCGGCGGCGGCATCATGCTGGCCGAGATGATGAACATCCTGGAGAATTTCGACCTCGCCGGGATCGGTCACAACACGGTCGAGTACCTGCGTGTCGTCGCGGAGGCAATGAAGGTGGCGACCGCCGACAAGGACGGCCACGTGGGCGACCCCGCATTCTACGATGTGCCCATCGAACGCCTGACCTCCAAGGCCTATGCCGCGGAAGCCGCGGCGCGGATCAGGGCCGGAGAGAAGCATCATGTCGAGCGTATCGGCATGGAGGAATCGAAACAGACGACGCATGTGGCCGTCATCGATGCCCAGGGCAATGCGGTCACCATGACCCACTCCCTCGGCATGCCATCCGGCGTGATCACCGACGGGCTGGGGTTCATGTACAACGGCTGCATGGCCGTCTTCGACCCACGGCCGGGCCGGGCCGGGTCGATCGCGCCGGGCAAGGCCCGCTTCAGTTCCGTATGCCCCACGTTCGGATTCCGCGACAACAGGCTGGAGCTGGCCATTGGCGCACCGGGCGGCACCCAGATCGCCATGGGCGTGATGCAGGCCACCCTGAACGTCATCGACCATGGCATGACGATGACAGAGGCGGTCTCCGCACCCAGGTTCTCCGCGACATCCGACATCATCGACGTGACCAACCGGATCCCGCGCTTCGTGCAGCGCGAACTGGAGGCCGATGGCTACGAAGTCATGCGCAATCCGCTGACGTTCGACATTGCGGCAGTGCATGGCATCAGGGTCAGGCCGGACGGCAGCTTCGACGGTGCCGCCGATCCCGGTCATGACGGCGTCGCGATCGGCGTCTGAATCATCCTGATTGCCGCATGATGGATTTTCGTGCTGCAATTGTCGCGGCCAACAGTCTCGGCGGGCGGCGAAGGGACTCGTCAGGGAACGAATTGGCATTTGAAGCGAGATGATGCCTCGCTTGCACAGGAAAGGCGCAATCGTGCTGGACAGAGGCCACCTGCGACCACAACACCTGACCTTGCTTGACTACTGGAGCGGTCTTGAGGCCGGTGGGCGGTTGCCGTCCCGTTCGGCTGTGAACCCGCTTGATCTCCCGCGCCTGCTCAAGAATATCGGACTGATCGACGAGATGCAGGAAGTCGGCGGCAACTACCGCTATCGCTATCGCCTGGTCGGAACCCAGATGAACCACATCACCGGCATGGACTTGACCAACCGCTGGCTGACCGAGGTCAAGTCAGGTGAGCTTGTGGCCCTTCTGGAAAGCCTCTATGCCGAATGCGTCGTCGGAAGAACGCCCGTGTTTTCCCGAACGACAATGCAGTACTCCGATGATCGCGAACTGGAAACGGACCGACTGCTGCTGCCCCTGGCGACCGACGGCACCAATGTGGACATGTTGCTGTTTTCCAACCTGTTCCGTTCGTCCAGCATGACCTTCGGACTCAAGCCCTTTCATTCGGACGATGTCGTCTGGTTGGAGGAGAGCCTGCGCCTCGCCGCGTGAATGCTTGACAGCTCTGACTGATCTTCCCTAGTTTCCCGACCGCGCCGATTTGAGCCAGCTTGCGGGCGCGTTAAACAAATTCCGCTAAAGAGGTGTACTTGCGTCCCGTTCGGGATGTCACCGCCTCCGCTGGCATTATGCGAAGCCGTGAGGACGCAAGACCATGAGCCTGTCATCCAAGAATCCCGAAACGATCGTGCTGCATGCCGGTCACCGCGCCGACCCGACCACCGGGGCCGTTGCCGTGCCGATCTATCAGACCACATCGTACCAGTTCCAGCATACCGAACATGCGGCGAACCTGTTCGCGCTGAAGGAACTCGGCAACATCTACACCCGCATCATGAACCCGACCTGTGACGCGCTGGAACAGCGTGTCGCGGCGCTGGAGGGCGGTGCCGCGGCGCTGGCCGTTGCTTCCGGTCAGGCAGCGAGTGCCATGGCGATCCAGAACCTGGCCCGCGCAGGCGACAACATCGTCTCCTCCACCGACCTCTACGGCGGGACATGGAACCTGTTTGCCAACACGCTGAAGGACCAGGGCATCGAAGTCCGTTTCGTGGACCCGGAAGACCCGGAGGCCTTTGCCCGCGCCACGGATGAACGCACCCGCGCCTACTATGCGGAAACCCTGCCGAACCCGAAGCTGAGCGTGTTCCCGATCCGCGAAGTGGCGGAGATCGGTCGCCCGCTGGGCATTCCGCTGATCGTGGACAATACGGCGGCACCGATCCTGTGCCGTCCGTTCGACCACGGCGCTGCCGTGATCGTCTATTCCACCACCAAGTACATCGGTGGTCATGGCACCTCCATCGGCGGCCTGATCGTCGACGGCGGCAACTTCGACTGGGACGCGGTACCGGAACGCCAGCCTGCGCTGCACACGCCCGACCCGAGCTATCACGGCGCGGTCTGGGTCGATGCCGTCAGGCCGCTGGGTCCGATTGCCTATGTGCTGAAGGCCCGCGTGACCCTGCTGCGCGATACCGGCGCGGCCATGAGCCCGTTCAATGCCTTCCAGTTCATTCAGGGTCTGGAGACACTGCCGCTTCGCATGCGTGCCCATTGCGACAACGCAGTGCGCGTCGCGGACTTCCTGAAGAACCACCCGAAGGTGGAAAAGGTCATCTTCCCCGGACTCGCCGAAGGCAAGGCGAAGGTACGGGCCGATACCTATCTGAACCGCGGTTTCGGAGGCCTGTTGGGCTTCGAGATCAAGGGCGGCAAGGAGGCCGGTTCTGCGTTCATCAATGCGCTGGAACTGTTCTATCACGTGGCCAATATCGGCGATGCGCGCAGCCTGGCCATTCACCCGGCGACGACGACGCATTCGCAGCTAACGGCGGAGGAGCAACTGGCCTCCGGCGTGTCCGACGGCTACGTCCGCCTGTCGATCGGTATCGAGCATATCGACGACATTCTGGCGGACCTGGAACAGGCACTCGCCAAGGCCTGATCCGCGCGACCTGAAAGGCTGCCCCTGCGCATGATGCAGGGGCAGCCAACCGGGGTGGTCTCAGTGACCGCCCGGTATGCTGCCTGATCCGGCCCCGGTATCGAACGCCGCTGCCGCCGCCACGATCTCGTTGCGCAGCCAACGGTGCGGCGGGGATTCGTGCAGGCGCGGGGGCCAGTAGATGTCACAGCGGAAGCCCTCCACAGCGACAGGCAGTTCGAAACGCACGAGATCACGCCACATGGAGAGGATCAGCCGCTCCGGCATGGCGCCGATCAGATCGGTCTGCTCCAGCAACGCGCCAACGACCGAGAAGCCCGGAACCACCAGCGCAATCTTCCGCTTGCGTCCGATCGCGGCCAGGGCGTCGTCGGTTGGTCCCGATGCGTACCCCCGGAACGGGGCGACCAGCAGATGCGAATGGTCACAGAATGCATCGATCGAGACCCTGCCGGACGCGACCAGCGGGTGCCCTGCCCGGGCAACACCGACGTAGCGTTCGTCAAACAGCTTCATCGCGTGCAGCCCCGAAGGCGCGAACTGCGGCACGGTGAGGGCGAGTTCGGTCCGTGCCTTCCGCATGTCGGTTTCCAGGGACGCGGCATCAGCCGGACGAACAACAATCCGCAATCCCGGCGCGGAGGCCCGCAGGCGCCCCAGCAACCCCGGCATCACCAGCGCCAGGGCATAGTCCGTGGCGGCTATCGTCACCGTCCCCTCGAAGCTCGCGGGCTCGAAGAAGGCGGGCGATACCAACGGCTCCAGACTGGCAAGGGCGGCGCGAACAGCGCCCTCCAGTTCCTCGGCGCGCGGTGTCGGCGCGACACCCCCGGTGGAGCGCACGAACAGCGGATCGCCAAAGAGGCTCCGCATCCGCGACAGTTGCCCGCTCATGCCCTGCTGGGTCAGTCCCAGTCGCTCGGCAGCGCGCGAGACATTGCGTTCCGTCAGCAGGGCTTCGAACGCCAGCAGCAGTCGCACGTCCAGTCGGGCAATATCACGGTTCATTGTGGCAGATACCATTTTCATCTGTTGGACCGATGATGAACTGTTCTTCACGCTTTTGAAGCCCAAAAAGGAATGACACCGGCACAGGCGCCCTTCCCTGAATGCCGGTGCGTGACAGGAGGAAATGATGGAGATACTTGCCGATCCGATCACGGTGAATTGCCTCAAGGTACTCGCCGGACTGAAACTGATAGGCACCGACTACAGCCTGACCAAGATCGACTAATTCCAGGGCGAACAGAAAAGCCCCGAGTACATGGCGATCAACCCCAATGCGTCGATCCCCGCCATGCGCGACGGCGATCTGGTGCTGTGGGAATCCAACGCCATCCTACAGTATGCTGCCGACAAGTCGGGCAATGCGCAGGCCTATCCCACCGACCTCAAGACCCGTGCGGACGTGAACCGCTGGCTGCTGTGGGAATGCGGCGCCTGGTTCCCGAGCTGCTATGTCTATCTGGTCGAGAACTGCGTGAAGCCGCTGCTGGGGGCGGAGACCGACCCGGCGGTCCTGGAGGCGGAAGCGGAGAACTTCCACAAGCTGGCGGGAATCCTGAACACGCGGCTTGGCGAAAACCCATGGGTCTGTGGCGATCAGCCGACAATCGCAGACGTGGTGGTGGCCGCGCCCATGCACTTGCATGGCTGGCAGAGGCTGCCCCTTGATCGCCATGCCAATGTGGTCAAATGGATGACGGAGCGGGTGGAAACCGCACCCTGGTGGCAGGACACGCATGTCGGTGAGGGTTTCGCCCTGCCGGACGCGGCCTGATCGCGGAAGGACGCGGTCTGCCCGGAACAGAGGAGCCTGATCGGAGAATGGCATTGACGATGGAACTGGATACAACCGCAGTGCGTCCCGGGGCATTCAACTACATGGCCGGGTCATCGGAGCCTTCGCTGTATCGCAACGGCAAGGTTCTGACGCGCCGCGATCTGGACGGCAGCGACAATGCCTGGATCGGTGTCGACCTGGTGGAGACGGACATGCCCGTCACGGACGCCCGCCAGCTCGGCGCCGGTCGGCAACCCACGCTGCTGCACAATGGCTTCGAGCTGCAGGCGAACCGGCTGCGTGATCCCGATCTCGACTTCTTCAGCCACGACAGCGTGCTGCGGAACTACTACCCGGACTGCGAGGAAGTCGTGCGCCAGGCCACGGGCGCGGCGGTTGTCGCGGCCTTCGACCACAACGTACGTTCCGCCACCGGCAAGAAGAGCCGGAAGCGCATCGACGGTGGCCAGCAGGTACAGGGCCCGGCCCGCGTGGTGCACGGCGACTATACCCTGACCAGCGCCCCGCAGCGCCTGCGGGACCTGACGCGGCCGCCGGGCGCGAACGACACCATCCGCAGCCTGCTGCCCAAGGGGCAGGCCCTTCTGGATCGCGACAGGACCGAGCATGCGATCAGGGACGGGCGTTTCGCCATCATCAATGTCTGGCGCAACATCGTGGCGGAGCCTGTCGAGACCGATCCGCTGGCGCTCTGCGATGCCGCGACGGTCAGGCCGGAAGACCTGGTGGTCTTCGAGATCCACTACAAGGACCGTGTGGGAGAGAACTACTTCGCCAGACACGCCGAGACCCATGGCTGGTACTTCTACCCGAAGCTGACGCGGGACGAGGCCTTGCTGATCAAGCAGTGGGACTCAGCGGGTGAACTGGCCCGATCAGAGGGCAAGACCGGCGACGCAGCCGACAAGCCCTGCACCTTCAGCTTTCACAGCGCCTTCCGGGACCGGACTACCCGGCCCGATGCCCCCGACCGCTGGAGCATCGAGGTGCGATGCGTGGTCCTCTATGACTGACCGGCACGCGCACGGGAAGAAGGTGACATCCACATGCTGAAACCTGACGGACGGGTCGTCATGATCTCCGGCGCCAACCGGGGAATCGGTCTTGCCGCCGCGCGCGTACTCTACGATGCGGGCTTCAGTCTCAGTCTTGGTGCGCGCAAGCCGGAAGCCTTTCGCGACCTCATCACCGGCTGGGATACCGACAGGGTCATCACTGGCCGCTACGAGGCCCAGGACCAGCAGACGCATCAGGACTGGATCGATGCCACCGTCGGTCACTTCGGGCGAATTGACGGTCTGGTGAACAACGCGGGAATTCTGGAGAGCATTTCCGTTGAGGAGGGCTCCGACGCGGATCTGGATCGCATGTGGGCTATCAACGTCAAGGCGCCGCTGTCGATGACCCGGAAGGCATTGCCCCATCTGCGGCGTTGCGGGGCCGGGCGCATCATCAATGTCGCCTCGCTGGCGGGCAAGGTCGTCTACGACAGTGGTATCGGCTATTCGATGACCAAGTTCGCCGCCGTCGCCCTGTCCCACGCAACCCGCCATGCGGGCTGGGACGACGGCGTGCGCTGCACCGCCCTGTGCCCCGGCTACGTGGCGACGGACATGACGGCGAAGGTGGAGAGCGTGCCGCAGGAGGAAATGATCCCTCCCGGCGACCTGGCCCAGATCGTTCTCACGATCCTGTCCCTGTCGAACGCCGCCTCCGTCGCGGAGATCGCCGTCAATTGCCGCGATGGCCTGACCGCCTGACCGCAAGTTCCTCAGATCAACAAAGGTCTATCAGTGCGCGTCGGCCCAACTGTGGCCCTGCCCGGCCTCGGCCACCAGGGGCACTGACAGGCGTGCCGCGCCTTCCATGATCCGGCGCACCGTTGCAATGGTCGCCTCGACCTCCGCATCCGGGGCCTCGAAGATCAGTTCGTCATGCACCTGCAACAGCATCCGCGCCTTCAGTCCGGCCTGCGCCAGCCCGTCGGGAATGCGGATCATGGCGCGCTTGATCACGTCCGCCGCCGTGCCCTGGATGGGCGCGTTGATCGCCGCACGCTCCGAGAAGCTGCGCATCGCCGGGTTCTTGTCCTTGATGCCGCGCAGGTGAATCCGCCGCCCGAACAGGGTCATGACGGAGCCCGCTTCCCGCGCCTCCGCCTTGGTGCGGTCCATGTAGTCCTTCACGCCCGGATAGCGCTCGAAATAGGCGTCGATGAACTGCTTCGCCTCCCCCTGCGGGATCTGGAGCTGGCGCGACAGTCCGAAGGCCGAGATACCGTAGATGATGCCGAAGTTGATCGCCTTGGCCCGGCGGCGGGTCGCCCCGTCCATGTCCTCCAGCGGGACGCCGAAGACCTGGGACGCGGTCAGGGCGTGAATGTCCACACCATCCGCAAACGCCTGTTTCAGGGAGTCGATTCCGGCGATGTCGGCCAGGATGCGCAGTTCGATCTGGCTGTAGTCCGCGGAGATCAGGGTATGCCCCTCCTCCGCGATGAAGGCGGTACGGATCTTCCGCCCCTCCTCCGTCCGGATCGGAATGTTCTGCAGGTTGGGATCCGATGACGACAGCCGCCCCGTCGCCGCACCGGCCATGTGATAGGCGGTGTGGACGCGCCCGGTCTCGGGATTGATCTCCCGCGGCAGGGCATCCGTGTAGGTCGATTTCAGCTTGGTAAGCTGCCGCCAGTCCAGCACGCGCCGGGCAAGGTCCACGCCCTGCGCGGCCAGATCCTCCAGCACCTCTGCGCCGGTCTGATAGGCCCCGGTCTTGGTCTTCTTGCCGCCGCTGAGGCTCATCCTGTCGAACAGGATCTCGCCGAGCTGCTTCGGGCTGCCGACGTTGAACTCTTCCCCTACCAGACCGTGAATCTCCTTCTCGATCTCGGCGGCGCGCTGTTCGAAGTCCGCCGACATGTCCTCCAGGATCTTCCGGTCCACCTTGATCCCGGCCTGCTCCATGCCGGCAATCACCGGCACCAGCGGCCGTTCGATGGTCTCGTAGAGGGTGACCATCCGTTCATGCACCAGTCGCGGCTTCAGCAACTGCCAGAGCCGCAGGGTCACGTCCGCATCCTCCGCCGCATAGTCCAGCGCCTTGTCGAGCGGCACACGGTCGAAGGTGACCTGCGCCTTGCCGGTGCCCGCGACTTCCTTGTAGGGGATCGGCGTGTGGTCCAGATGCAGCCGCGCGAGTTCGTCCATCCCGTGACCATGCTGTCCGGCGTCGAGCACGAAGGACAGCAGCATGGTGTCGTCGATCGGGTCCAGCGGCGCCCCGGCGCGGGTCAGTACCGTCTGGTCGTACTTGATGTTCTGGCCGACCTTCAGCACGCCGGGATCGGCGAACAGCGGACGCAGCAGGTCCAGGGCTTCCTCGACAGGAATCTGCTCAGGATCGTCAGCGGCCTCGCCGCCCAGGTCCAGCTGCCCCTCCGGCACCTTGCCCTTGTGGCGCAGCGGGATGTAGCAGGCCTGTCCCGGCGCGGTCGCCATGGAGATTCCGACGAGTTCCGCGGCGACCGCATCCAGAGACGTCGTCTCCGTATCCACCGCGACAACCCCCGCCTTCTCCGCCGCTGCGATCCAGCGTTTCAGGCTGTCCACATCCTGGACCAGTTCATAGGCCGCATCCGCCGGGGCGGCAGCTTCGGCGGCGCGGGCGGCCTCGACCTCACCTTCCGTGCCAAACCGGTTGCGCACCTTTGTGGTCAGGGAACGGAACTCGTTCGCCTCCAGAAATCCGGTCAGCTTCGCCAGATCCGGCGGACCGATGGTGAAATCCAGGAAAGCCTCGTTGACCGGCACGTCCCGTTTCAGCGTCACGAGCTGGCGGCTGATCCGCGCCAGCTCCGCGTGCTCGATCAGGTTCTGGCGCCGCTTCGGCTGCTTGATCTCCTCCGCCCGCGCCAGCAGGGAGTCGAGATCGCCATATTCGTCAATCAGTTGCGCCGCTGTCTTGACGCCGATGCCCGGCACGCCCGGCACATTGTCGGTCGAGTCTCCGGCGAGGGCCTGAATGTCGACGACCTTGTCGGGATCGACAAAGAACTTCTCCCGCACCTCGGCAGGGCCGATCCTGCGGTTCTTCATCGGGTCGAGCATGGTCACGCCATCATCGACAAGCTGCATCAGATCCTTGTCGGAGGAGACGATGACCACCTCATGCCCGTCCTCCCGCGCGTGCTGCGCGAAAGTGGCGATCAGGTCATCGGCCTCGAAGCCGTCCATCTCCAGCGACGGCACGCCAAAGGCCTCCACCGCCTCCCGGAACAGCGGGAACTGCGGGATCAGGTCTTCCGGCGCGGGCGGACGGTTGGCCTTGTACTCGGGATAGATCTCGGACCGGAACGTCTTCCGCGACGTATCGAAGATGACCGCCAGATGGCTCGCCTTGCCGGCCGACGTCAGATCATCGAGCAGCTTGTAGAGCATGTTGCAGAAGCCGAGCACCGCATTGACCGGCGTACCGTCGGCACGGGTCAGTGGCGGCAGCGCATGATAGGCCCGGAAGATGTAGCCGGAGCCATCGACCAGATAGACCAGATGCTGCGTCTTCTCCGCGCCGGAACCGTCACTCATGGTCGGCTCAATGCGCCGCGGCGTGGCCCGCACCTTCCTTCAGGACGAAGCGTCGACCGCAGTAGGGGCAATCGATGGAGTTCTCGTTCCCCATCTCCAGGAACACCCTGGGATGGCCGAGCGGGCCATTGTCGCCGTCGCAGGCGACGCGCTTGTCTTCCGTTTCAACGATTTCCGCTGGTTCCATGGCCTCGGCCCCTGTGCTGTTGCGTGGCCGCGATGATAGCGTCGGCAGCGCACCGTTCAAGCATGGCCCGGCGCCCCATGGCGAAGTTCATGCCGCGCCTGCCTCAGCACCGAAACCGCGCTCCAGAATGCCAGCAGTGCCATGATGCTGGCGACGACCAGATCGGGCCAGCGGCTGGCACTGGCGAAGACACCGGCACCGGCGAGAATCACCGCGACATTGTTTATGGCGTCATTGCGGCTGCAGAACCAGACGGAGCGCAGATTGGCGTCGCCGCTGCGGAACCGCAGCAGGAACAGGACGCTGATCAGGTTGGCCGCCAGGGCCAGACCGCCGATCGCGCTCATGGTCGTCGCATCGGGCACATCACCCATGATCGCTGCCCGCACGGCCGCAGCCAGGATCCAGATACCGAACAGTGCCATGCTGGCGGCCTTCAGGATTGCCGCCCAGGACCGGGTCCGCAGACTGGCGGACAGGACCGCGAGGCTGATGCCATAGGTCGCCGCATCCCCGGCAAAGTCGAGCGAATCACTGAGCAGCGCCAGAGAGCCGGACTGAACGCTGGCCGCAACCTCCACCACGAACATCACCGCATTGATGGCAATGACGATCAGCAGGATCCGGCGAATCTCCGGCCTGTCGGCAGGCAGTTCCGCGCCGTGATTGCATCCGGCACCCATGGCTGTCTCCTTGACTTCACTGTGATGCCTGCAACATGGGATCTCCAGTAACTAGAGGTTCAAGGGCTATCTTGGTGGACCTCCAGATTTTTCGCCGGAGCAGGGAAATGCTGGGAATCGGACAATTGTCTGCGGAGACCGGAACCAAGGTTCCGACCATCCGCTACTATGAGGACATCGGCCTGCTGCCGGAGCCGGAGCGCACCGTCGGCAACCAGCGGCGCTATGGCCAGCAGCAGGTCGATCGGCTGCGGTTCATCCGCCACTGCCGCGACATGGGCTTCCCGCTGGCAGATGTTCGCGCCCTGCTCGACCTCAGCGATGACCCGGAACGGTCGTGTGCCAGCGCGGACACCATCGCCCGTCACCAGTTGCAGGAGGTCGAGCGCAGGCTTGCAAGTCTGGCCAGCTTGCGGCAGGAACTGTGTCGCATGATCGACCAATGCGCGGGCGGCACGGTGGCCGACTGTCGCGTCATCGAATCCCTTGCCGATCATGCCCACTGCATTGCCGACCGGCACACGACGCCTGCCCCGACGGAGCAGCATGTCGAACCAACACGACGGGACCCTGCATGACCGACAACGCCATCCAGACGCGGGATCTGCGCAAGACCTATCGCGGCAAGAAATCCGACGGCATCAAGCAGGCGCTGAAAGGCGTCGATCTGACCGTGCCGCGCGGATCATTCTTCGCGCTGCTCGGCCCCAACGGGGCGGGCAAGTCCACCTTCATCAATATCCTAGCCGGGCTGGTGATGAAGACCAGCGGCACCGCCTCCATCTGGGGCATGGACATCGACAGTCATCCCCGCCAGGCGCGGGCGGCAATCGGTGTCGTGCCGCAGGAACTGAACCTGGATGCCTTCTTCACCCCCCGGGAGGTGGTCGAGTTCCAGGCCGGCCTCTACGGCGTGCCGCGCAAGGAACGCGCGACGATGGAGGTGCTGGACGCCATGGGCCTGGCCGACAAGGCCGATGTCTATTCGCGCTCGCTGTCGGGGGGCATGCGGCGGCGGTTGCTGGTGGCAAAGGCCATGATCCATCGCCCGCCCGTTCTGGTACTGGACGAGCCGACTGCAGGCGTCGATGTGGAGTTGCGCCAGCAGCTCTGGCACTACATCCGCGCCCTCAACCAGGACGGCACCACCATCATGCTGACGACCCACTATCTGGAGGAAGCCGAAGAGCTGTGCGACACCATCGCCATCATCAACCATGGCGAGGTGGCGGCCTGTGAGCCGAAGGAAACGATGATCCGTCGGCTGGACCACAAGTCGGTCGCGATGCGGCTCGACCGGGAGATCGACGGGATCTCCGACCGGCTGCAACGGCTGGGTGCCACCGTGGACGAATTCGGTCGCCTGTGCGTCAGCTACCATCCCTCCGAACGCTCCATCGGCGAGATTCTGGCCGCAGTCCAGGCCGCCGGTCACACCATCGCCGACCTGTCGACGGAGGAGTCGGACCTGGAGGATGTCTTCCTCTCCATGACCCGCAGCAGCGCGTGAGCGTCGCCGCGCCGGGCATGCCCCAGTCGCTGCGCCACCACATCTGGCAGACACTGAAGCTGGCGGGACCGGTGGTCATCGCGCGGTCCGGCGTGCTGATCATGATGGCTGTCGATACGGCCATGGCAGGCAGCGCAGGCGGGGACGAGCTGGCCTATTTCGGGCTGGGCCTGTCGCCGACCATCGCCCTCACACTGCTGGGTCTGGGATTCCTGTTGGGTGTCACCGTGCTGACCAGCCAGGCAGATGGTGCGGGGGAGCCGGAACGCGCAGGTCATATCTGGCATGTCGGGCTGGGCCATGCACTGGTCGTCGGAACCATCTTCGCCATTGTCTGCCAGTTCGGGATCGCGATCCTGCTGGCGCTGGGTCAGGCCCCTGACCTGGCAGAGGGTGCAGGGCGGGTCATGCACATGCTCGGCTGGGGCCTGCCTGCCGTGATGGTCTTCGTCGCCTGTTCCTTCTTCCTCGAGGGAGTCAGCCGACCCGCCCCGGGCATGATCATCATGCTGGGCGCGAACGTGCTGAACTTCGGTCTCAACTGGCTGCTGATCCATGGCAATTCGGTTGCCGGCATCACCTTCAGCGACGCCATGGGCGCGGAAGGTGCGGCACTGGCCACCACCATCGCCCGTTGGGCCACTGCGCTGATCGCCCTGACCTACATCTGGTTCATGCCCAGCCGCGACCGCTATCGCGTGCGTGGCGGCGGTCCCTCGGCACCGGAGGCAGGCAAGCGCATCCGGCGCATCGGCTATCCCATGGGCCTTGGCATGTTCATCGAGACCGCAGCCTTCATGGCCATGACGCAGATGGCCGGACACCTCGGCAAGGCGGAAGTTGCGGGCTACCAGATCGCGCACAACCTGGTCGCACTGGTCTTCATGTCGGCGATCGGCATCGGCGCGGCGACCGGCGTGCGTGTCGGCAATGCCGTCGGGCGCAATGATCCGCACGGGGTCCGCATGGCCGGTGGGGTCGGCGTTGGCCTGGTGGTCATTGCCATGATCCTGCTCGGCGCCTGCTTCGTGCTGATCCCGGACCTGCTGACCGGCCTCTACACCTCCGACGCAGCGGTCGCGGCGACGGCAATCGGTGCCCTTGCGGTCGCCAGCAGCATGATGATCTTCGACGGATCGCAGGGCGTGCTGGTCAATGCACTGCGCGGGCTCGGTGATGTCTGGTTTCCCATGGCCGGACAGTTCGTTGCCTTCTGGCTGATCGCCACGCCCGTCGCCTGGATGCTGGCCTTTCACATGGAGTTCGGCACGCCGGGTCTGATGGGCGGCATCTATGCGGGCTGTGTCGCGGCGACGACCATAGCCGCCTTCCGTTTCAACGTGATCTCCCGCCGTCCGCTGCGCCGGGTGTGAGAGCGCGGGAGGCGTTTGTTTGCTGACCCCGGCCAGCCCTCTCCCCCTCCCGGCCACCCACGCAAGTATCCTGAAATGGGTGGCCGGGAGGGGGAGAGGGCTGGCCGGGGTCAGAGAAAAGCGTCTTCCCTGCCCCTGAATCGCCGCAATCCTGACCCGTTGCGGTCCAGCTTTCGTCAGAGACAGGACCATGCAACGATCAGATACAGAACGACCCGAGGGGGAACTGGGGATGAGTGACACGATCGCGCTGGTCGATGACGACCGCAACATCCTGACATCCGTTGCCATCGCGCTGGAGGGTGAGGGCTTTCGCGTCCGCAGCTTCTCGGACGGGGCGGAGGCACTGCGCGGACTGACCGCGCAGGCCGTTGATCTGGTCGTGCTCGACATCAAGATGCCGCGCATGGATGGGATGGAGACACTGACCCGCCTGCGCCGCACCTCCGATGTGCCCGTGATCTTCCTGACCTCGAAGGACGATGAGGTTGATGAGGTGCTGGGCCTGAAGATGGGGGCCGACGACTACATCAAGAAGCCGTTCTCCATGCGCCTGCTGATCGAGCGCATTCGCGCCGTCCTGCGCCGCCGGGAAGCCGCGGCCAATCCGTCGGAAGACAATGACCGGAAGGTGATAGAGCGGGGCGATCTGACCCTGGACCCCAACCGCCACCATTGTGAATGGCGCGGCAAGGCCGTGAAGCTGACTGTCACGGAATTCCTGATCCTGGAATCGCTGGCACAGCGCCCCGGCCACGTGAAGACCCGCGATCAGTTGATGGACGCAGCCTACGAAGACAACGTCTATGTCGACGACCGCACGATCGACAGCCACATCAAGCGCCTGCGCCGCAAGTTCAAGGTGGTGGATGACGAATTCGCGGCAATCGACACTCTCTACGGCGTCGGCTACCGGTTTCGCGAAACCTGATCGGGCCGTTTCCACTTGTCTCCCCTCGCCCGCCGCATACTGGCCATCAACCTGCCTGCCTTTCTGGTGCTGGTCGGCGCGTGGTTCTATCTGGACCAGTATCGTGCCGGGCTGGTGGAGGCGCGGCAGGAAGCCCTGGCGAAGGAGGCGCATCTGGTGGCGGGCGCACTGGGCGAGGCTGCCCTTGCCGGCCCCATCGAGCGGCTGCGGCTGGACCCTGCCCTCGCCGCCTACATCCTGCGTCGCGCGGTTCTGACCACCGGTGCGCGGACGCGGCTGTTCGATCCGGAGGGGCGTCTGATGCTCGACAGCCGCCGCCTGCCGACGGCCGAGCGGCAGGTGGAACGTCGCGACCTGCCGCCGCCCGGTGACCTGACGGACCCCCTGAGCCTGCTTGGCGTCATGTGGGATCGGGCGATGAACCTGATACCCCGCCGGGGCGACTATCCGGTCTATCGCGAGACCAATGGCGGCACGGTGCGTGACTGGCCCGACATTGCCCTCGCCGCGCAGGGGTTCGAGGTCAGCCAGGTCTGGCGCACTTCCGGCGGACGGCTCGTGATCGGTGTTGCCGTACCTGTCAGGGCACTGAAACGCGTTCTGGGCGCCATCGTGCTCACGGTCGATACCTACGAAATCGACGATGCCGTCCGGCGGGAGCAGGCGGCAACCCTCGCCGTGTTCGGCATGGCGGCACTGATCACGCTGATGCTGTCGCTCTTCCTCTCGCGCTCCATCATCCGCCCGATCCAGCGCCTGTCCCGCGCCGCCGACCGGGTGCGCGCGGAAGGCGGCGGCCACGATGCCATTCCCGACATGAAGGCGCGGCGTGACGAGATCGGCGACCTTTCGGTTTCACTGCGCGCGATGACGGAGGCGATCAACGGTCGCGTGGGCGCCATCGAAGCCTTCGCCGCCGACGTGGCGCACGAACTGAAGAACCCGCTGACCAGCCTGCGCAGTGCGGTGGAAACGCTGGAGCGCACCGACAAGCCGGAGGCGCGCAAGGAGCTCACACGCATCGTTCTGGAGGACGTACAGCGCCTGAACCGCCTGATCAGCGAGATTTCCGACGCGTCACGTATCGACGCCGAAATGGGACGGATAGAGCGTGAGAGCGTCGATGTCGGTCAGATGGTCCTTGCCCTGCGCGAAATCCTGCAATCCACCTGGACCAACGTGCGGATCAATACCGACGTGCAGTCGGGCGCGGACCTGCGGGTGATGGGCGCGGAGCACCGGCTGGGACAGGTCCTGCGCAATCTGGTCGACAATGCGGTGTCCTTCAGCCCGGAGAACGGGCAGGTCATGATCCGTGTCTCGGCGGAGGCGGATCAGATTCTGCTGGCGGTCGAGGACGAGGGTCCGGGCGTGCCGGAGGAGGCACGGCAGAAGATCTTCGAGCGCTTCTATTCCGAACGCCCGGCGGGGGAGGCCTTCGGCACCCACTCCGGTCTCGGCCTGAACATCTGTCGCCAGATCGTGGAAGCCCACGGTGGCAGCATGAGCGTGGAGAACGTGAAGGATGTGGGCAGCCACGGCCTGCTGATGGGCATTCGCGGTGCCCGGTTCACCGTCCGCCTGCCGCGCGCGGGCGGCAAGCAGAAGTAGTCGCCAACGCCGCTCAGGCGGTGCGGATCAGGTCAGAACCCGAGCTGCCTTGCCGCCAGATCGCGCATGATCTCCTCCGCCCCGCCTCCGATGGCATTGACGCGCACCTCCCGATAGATCCGCTCCACCTTCGGCCCCTTCAGGTAACCCGCGCCGCCGAAGGTCTGGACTCCTTCGCGGGCGCAGTGCTCCATCGTCAGCGTCGCCTGGTTCTTCAGCATGCAGATCTCGGCCACCGGGTTGTCACCCTGGGTGATGCGCCAGGCCAGCGATTCCAGCATCGCCTGGGTGGCACTGATGCGCATCGCCATGTCCACCAGCTTGTGGCGCACGACCTGATGGTCGATCAGCCGCTTGCCGAAGGTCTGGCGCTGCTGCGCGTAGGCGACCGTCTCGTCGTAGCAGACCCGGGCAAAGCTGGTGCAACCCGCCGCCATCATCAGGCGTTCGTAATTGAAGTTCTGCATGATGATGCGGAACCCCTGGTTCTCCTCCCCGATCAGGTTGCCCACCGGGACCCGCACATCGTCGAAGTAGAGCGTGGCGGTGTCGGAGGCATGCCAGCCCATCTTGCGCAGCGGTGTCCGGGTAAAACCGTCCATCCCCGCCTCGATCAGCAGCAGGGAGACGCCCCCCATGCCCGGACCGCCGGTCCGCACCGCCACCGTGATGAAGTCCGCCTGCATGCCGGAGGTGATGAAGGTCTTGGAGCCATTGACGACATAGTGGTCGCCATCGCGACGCGCTGTGGTTTGCAGGTTGGCCACATCCGATCCGCCCGACGGTTCCGTGATCGCCAGCGCCATGATCTTCTCGCCCGACAGCACCTGCGGCACGATCCGCCGCTTCAGGGCGTCGGAACCGGCGCGCACCACGGGCGGCAGTCCGATGGCATGGCTGCCCAGGCTGGCACTGACGCCGCCCGCCCCGGCACGCGCCATCTCCTGACTGGCAATGATCATGTAGAAGACGTCGAGGCCCAGACCCCCCACGTCCTCCGGGTAATGTGCTGCGAAGAAGCCCATCTCCGCAGCCTTGCGATAGAGGTCGCGCGGCAGGCGTTCCGCCGCCTCCCATTCCTCGACATGCGGTTCGATCTCGCGTTCCGTGAAGCGGCGCACGGTGTCGCGCCAGGCCTCATGATCCTCGTTCAGAAACGGACTTGGTGGCTGGTTCGGTATCATGTTCGGCCCTCCCTGGCCGCCAGTTTTGCCCGGACGGGTGCGATCACGTCGCGCACCATGATCTCCAGGCTCTCCACTGCACTCTGCAGCGACGTGCCGGGCAACTTCGGTTGCCAGACCAGCCGGTCGAGCTTCATCGGTGCCTGTCCGGCGACAATGTCATCGACGATCCGGTCCGGTGGCCCGATCAACCAGCGCCCCTCCACGAAGTCGGGCGAAAGATAGTCGGGATCGTCGCGCGTCATGGCACGTTTCTGCCCGGTCTTCGGGTCGCGCCAGGTCAGGCCGGTCCGTTCGGGGGCATATTGCTGGCGATAGACCAGATCAATGGTGGCTTCGTGCCGTTTCAGCGCATCCTCCACGGAGCCGCCGAAGAAGACCTCCCGCAGGATCGCGTGGGGCAGTGCCGCCCGCCCCTGCCGTGCCGCCTCCTGATCAAAATCACGGAACTGCCGCGCAGCATGCTGATCCTCGACCAGTGGCGAGATCACCAGCCCGCCGCCATGACGCACCGCCCGGGCACGCGACACGGGTGCCGCTGCACCGATCCAGAGTGGCGGCGGTCCGGGCCGCAGGGGTGCCGGGCACAGGCGTGCATTCGCCGCCTGATAGATGTCACCGGTATAGTCGAATGCTTCCCCCGTCCAGGCCAGCCCCAGCACCTCGAGCGCTTCCTCGAACGCACGGGTCCGGCGGCGATAGTCGGCTCCGACCGCCGCGAACTCCTCTGGCCGGTAGCCCTGCCCCAGACCGATCTCCACCCGTCCGCCGGACAGATTGTCGAGCACGGAGAGATCTTCCGCCAGACGCATGGGATGGCCGTAGAGCGGGGCTATCGCGATGGCCTGACCGATGCGACAGCCAGGCGCGGCGACGGCCAGCGCGGCACCGGCAACGATGGGCGACGGGCAATAGCCATCCGCCTCCCCATGGTGCTCGCTGACCCAGATGCTGTCGAGGCCAAGTCTGCTGGCCTCTGCCGCCAGTTCCAGTGCTTCGCCATAGACCTGCGCAGCGGTCTCGCCCGCGCCGGCATGCGCCTGAAGGCTGAGCGAGATTCCGAATTCGAGCGTCATGCCTGTGTAACCTCCCCAAATTCCACAGCGTCCGCGCCCGCTATCCTGCGCCCCGCCGCACCCCCGTGGCAAGCCATACGCATGGCAGCTTGCCAGCCAACGCATTGGCATCCCACGCCGAACAGGCCCACCATTCCTTCCCCCTGTCCTGCAGGGGCAATCATCAATGGGAGTCACCGATGACCAACCCAGAAGAGAAACCGGCTGCCTATGCCTCTCCACCCTGCTTCATGCATGAAGTCGATCCGGCCTGGTCCGGCGTGGCACCGGACACGGAAGGAAACAGGATGAACGATCAGGCCTCCCCCACGACCCTGAGCAAAAGGGAACTCGAACAGGCGGGACTGCAGGCATTGCTGAAGATCCCCGACGCGGCGGTCCTGTGCGACAGGAAGGGCGTCATCACCTTCTGGAACGACGGTGCTGCGCGGATATTCGGATACAGCGCCACCCAGGCGCTGGGACAGTCCCTGGACATCATCATTCCGGAACGGCTGCGCGAACGTCACTGGAATGGCTACTTCGCGATGCTGAAGACCGGAACATCCATCCACCAGCCCAGCGAGTTGCTGAATGTGCCGGCGCTGACCCTACTGCGGAAGACCATTTCGTTCCAGTTTACCGTCGCCCCCATCTCGGACGACGACGGCAGGATCACCGGCATTCTCTCCATCATGCGCGACATCACCGAAACCCGTGACGAGTTGCGGCGACTGCGAACCCTGGAGAACGCGCGCTGACCAGCGCGGTGCAACCCTCCCCCTGTCCTCAGCCCCGGAAGGCCCGGCGCAATGCCGCAGCAATGTCATCCATGGCGACATGGGCGATACTGACAACCCGGCCCATGCGCAGGAAGCCATGGATCATCGTGGGATATTCGACAAGCTGAACCGGCACGCCTGCTTCCCGCAGGCGTCCGGCATAGGCAACGCCCTCGTCACGCAGGGGATCATACCCGGCAACCTGCACGAACGCCGGCGGCAGCCCGGACAGATCCTCCGCCAGCAGTGGTGATGCATCCGGATGGGTCCAGTCTGTCTCATCCGGCATGTACATCCCCCGGAACAGGTCCATGGTGGCCTTGGTCAGCAGGTAACCGGTGCCGTTTTCCTCCAGGCTGCCTCCCTCCGCCGTGAACTGGGTCGCGGGGTAGGTCAGCACCTGCAGGGCAATGGCCGGGCCGTCACCGGCGTCGCGCAGGCGGCGCGCGGTCACAGCCGCCAGATTGCCGCCGGCACTGTCCCCGGCAAGTGCCAGACGGTAGGCGTCAATGCCGAAGTCAGCCGCATTGTCGGCGATGAAACGCGTCGCACGCTCGCAATCGATCGGAGCGGCGGGAAACGGATGCTCCGGGGCAAGCCGGTACCCTAAGGAGACGATGACGGCGTCGGAGCGAAACGCCAGCGTCCGGCAGACCGCGTCATGGCTTTCCAGATCACCGATGACCCAGCCACCGCCGTGCATGAAGATCACCCCGGGCGCGGCGGCCCCGATGCCGGGCGGATGGTACACCCGGATCGGCACCTCCGGATCCGTACCGGAGGCGGGAACGACAAGGTCCTCGACGCGGGCAAGCTCAGGCGTCGCCTGCGCGAATGTCTCCATCATAGACGCATAGCCGGTGCGCATGGCCTGCGGTGTCGGCTTCTGGAACGCGGAGCCCCCGCTCGCGGCGGCATCCAGCACGATCTGGCACTGCGGATCGACCGGTGGGCGTGAATGCGGCTGATCGGCCATGGTCTCCTCCCCCTCAGCTCAACGGAATCATGACATGTTCGCGGAAGGCGGGACGCTCCGCCAGTCGCGCATGATAATCCACGACCGCGGAAAGATCGGGCCGGTCGATGGGCATGTTGAGCCAGCGATAGGCCAGTGCCCCGGTCGGAATGTCGCCCATGCTCAGGGTCTCGCCTGCGACCCAACCGGTCTTCCGAAGCTGGGCGTCGAGGATGCCCATCTGCGCATTCAGACGCCCGACGGCAGCGTTGATGACGGTCATGTTGCGCTCCGCCTCCGGGGTGCGGATCAGCCCCAGGAACACGGTGATGAGGTCCGGCGCCACGCTTGCCGCCTGCCAGTCCATCCAGCGATCCGCGGCGCTGCGCTCCCCGGGATCGGTCGCCCACAGGGCTCCGGCAGAATACTTTGCGCACAGGTAGCGCACGATGGCATTGCTTTCCCAGATCGTGACATCGCCGTCCGTGATCACCGGAACCCGCCGGTTGGGGTTCATGGCACCATATTCATCCGTGTCGAGGCCACCGAAGGCACCACCGACGCTGGTATGCTCATGCGGCAGACCCAGTTCGGCGACGGTCCACATGACCTTCTGCACGTTGATCGAATTTGTCCGTCCCCAGATCTTCAGCATAGTCCCCTCCAAATGCATTGCCCTGCCCAGGCTAGTGCGTTTGCCTGACTGGTAAATCCCGGCTTGCCGCTGGTCGCGGATCGCGCCCCTGCGTGCAGTGAAATCAGGTCTCCGAACCACGCTCTGCCGCAAAACTGGACAGATGCGCGCTCAAGAGATGATACACGCGCCCAAAATTTGCGCCATGTCATGTAGCGCTTGACTCATTCCGGCCGAAGCCAGACGCTTTTGTCATCATTCTGGAAAGGTGCACACATCCTGTGCATCTTTCCGATCATCCCGAGAGGTGGTTCGGTTCGTTTGAACAGTTTCGAGCCGTTTCTTAGGTGGATTTTCCGCTTGGTTATGCCGCCACCGGGATTGGTTGCAACTTGATGTGATATGCCTGATCGGGCGTTTGCCCTTCCAGCGATGAATGCGGTCTCCTTGTGTTGTAGAAGGCCAGGTATCGGTCGATGCCCTGTCGGGCGGCTGACACGCTTTCATAGGCGTGCAGATAGACCTCCTCGTATTTGACGCTGCGCCAGAGCCGTTCGACAAACACGTTATCGCGCCAAGCGCCCTTGCCATCCATGCTGATCTGGATGTCGGCGTCCTTCAGCGCCTTGATGAAGTCAATGGACGTGAACTGTGATCCTTGGTCCGAGTTCATGATCTCCGGCTTGCCATATCTGCGCAGGGCATCATTCAAGGCCTCCAGACACGGCGCTGTTTCCAGCGTCACCGACAGCCGCCAGGCCAGAACCTTGCGGCTGAACCAGTCCAGAACGGCGACCAGATAGACGAACCCTCGGGCCATGGGAATGTAGGTAATATCCATGGCCCAGACCTGATTGGGCTGCGTCACGGCCAGCTTGCGCAGCAGGTAGGGATAGATCCTGTGACCGGGCGCAGGCTTGCTGGTGTTCGGTCTGCGATAGAGCGCCTCAATGCCCATCGTTTTCATGCAGGTTGCCACGTGCAGCCGCCCGGCCGTGAAGCCTTCCTGCCGCAGCAACCCTTTCATCATACGGCTGCCCGCGAACGGGTAGTCCATGTGCAACTCGTCAATTCTGCGCATAAGCTTGAGGTCCGCCGCACTGGTCGGGCGCGGCGCGTAATACAGGCTGCCCCGGCTGATCCCGAGAAGCCGGGCTTGCCGTGTCAGGCTCAGCCTGTGGTCCGGGCCCGTCATTTCCTTGCGCTCGGCAACAGACCGGCCTTGTCGAGCGCGCCCTCTAAAAAATCGTTTTCCAGCGCCAGCTGGCCAATCTTCGCGTGCAGGGACTTTACGTCGATCTGCGGCTCTTTCGCGGCCTTTGGCGTGTCATCGAAGACACCCGTTACGCCCTCAAGCAGCTGATCCTTCCACTGCTTGATCTGATTGGGATGCAGGTCGAACTGCGTCGCCAGCTCGCTCATCGTCCTGTCGCCCTTCAGCGCCGCCAATGCGACTTTCGCTTTGAAGGCAGGGCTGTGGTTCCGCCTGGGTCGTCTTGTCATCTTCGCTCCTTCGTCCCGGCAACGCTGCCGGATTGGGAGCAGAAAATCCACCTAACTCAACTGTCCAGATTTGTCGGGCCACCTCTGAGAACACAGGCAACAACTGCATTCCTATAAGTCCGGAGTTTGATTTCTGCGGTGCTGAACAAGGATGGAACCGGATTGGCGCAGCATCGAGGGAAATTTCTGCGCAATTTCGTCTTGACGACCGGAATTACGGGATCTTTGTCGTTGAAAAACTGGGGCACGAAGACGGTATGACCCTGAGATACATGCGTACTGCTGTAATTCAGAATTTCGCGACTGCTGCTGGAATTTCAGCTGAAGATATCATCATACACAGTGCAGAAGACGGTGATTTTGGTGGAGGAAAATCCACACTCCTGATATATTCGGGAGAATGGCAAGGCCTTAAAGTTCTTTATTTCAATAAAATTGTATCAAGACCAAAAAGAACATTTCAATTAATCACTTACACCATATCGACAACACTCAAGGATCATCATCGAAAAATTCATAGCGATTTTCTTTCCTTGGTGAAATTCAAATAGAACGCCGAAAGATAATTTGGAATCTTACTGGCACCTATCTGATAGCGAAGCCCTCTTGCTCGCCTGCTCGTCGTCCGGGTCAAGCTGGATCCATGTGCTTCAGACAACGGATTCAGTGCCAGACATTCTATCGAAAGCAACGCGCCGCCAACTCAAGCGAACGAACAGTGTTCGACCTAAAGCTTCACACTCATCCCTTCGGCAGGGGCGGAGCATTTCACCGCCGCCCCCCTCTCCGCGATCATCTCCGTCGCCAGGCGCAGTTTCTCGTCGATGGCGGCATCGTCCTGGGACGGGTCGTGGTGGTAGAGACAGAGTTCGCGGACCTCCGCCCTGCAGGCCAGTTCGACGACCTGGCTGAGGCAACTGTGGCCCCAGCCGACCTTTGAGGCATATTCGTCGTCGGTGTAGGTGCTGTCGGTCACCAGCAGGTCGGTGCCGCGCACGAAGTCGGCAAGCTGGTCCATGTATTCCGGCGAGTGATAGTCGGACTCGGGCAGGAAGAGCTCGTTGTCGGTGATGTAGCAGAAGCTCCGTCCGCCATATTCGACCCGGTAGCCCAGGCAGTAGCCGGGATGGGACAGCAGCATCGTGCGCACCTTCAGCCCGGCGACGTCATAGGTCCCCTCCCGCAGGTCGCGAAAGGTGACACGGGCACCGAACTCCCTGACGGTGATGGGGAAGTAGGCGCCGTCCATCTGCGCCGAGACGAGATCGCCGATCCCCATGGAGCCATGTGACGGCCCCAGGATTTCGTAGTCATTGCCGGTGACATAGAGCGGCGCGAAGAAGGGCAGCGCGTTTATGTGGTCCCAGTGCGGATGGGAGATGAAGATCTTTCCCTCCGTCCGGGTCTTGCCGGCCTTCATCAGGCTGTCCCCGACCTCCCGAATGCCACTGCCGGCATCGAAGACGAAGAACTGGCCGCGGGGAAAATTGAGGGTGATGCAGTTGGTCTGCCCACCATATTTCAGGCTGTCCGGCCCGGGTTTCGGCAGGGTGCCGCGCACGCCCCAGAACTTCACCTCCACGGTGTCGTTCAGGATGCGCTCCACGGTCTCCAGGAACACGTCGCTCTTGATCGGTTTCTGGATGAAGGCGTCGGCACCAACCTCCAGCGCGCGGCGGCGGTCGTAGTCGAAGGCCTTGCCGGAGAAGACGAAGATGCGGGTATCGGCATTCGCCGGATCCTCCCGCAGCTTCTGGGTCAGTTCCAGCCCGTCCATGTCCGGCATCATGATGTCGGTGACCACGCCATCCGGCTTCTCCCGCCGGATCGCCTCCAGCCCTTCAAGGCTCGACTGAAACACCTCGACCGCGTGACCGGCACGCTTCAGCAGCGCCGCCGCATGGCCTGCGGCAACCCGGTCGTCATCAACGATGATGAAACGGCGCTGTTCTGCTGCGCCGAGATCATCTGGCACTGCGGCCCCTCCTGATTGCCTGTCTGCGAAAGACAGTATGAAACGAAACTGTCATGGATACAGCCCTTGACGCGCTGGTTCGTCGAAACGGCTCAGTTCGCGAAGACCTTCTGCAACAGTTCGGTGGTCCGCTTGGCAGGATTGGCGCGGATCGCCGCCTCCTCGACCGCCAGATAATGGAAGATTCCGTCCAGCCCCAGATCCAGCACGTGGCTTGTCAGATCGGCCCTGAGGTCCGGCACAAGCGGCATCTTGCCGAACTGGCCGACCGCATTCTCGTAGACCTGGATCGCACCGACCTCGGAAAGACTCCGGTCCACCACCGGCTCCATTTCCGCCAGCAGGCCGGGCGTCATGCGTTGACGGAAATACTGCGTCGCGGCGTCCTTCGGGCCGTTCAGGATGTTCATGGCGTCATCGATGGTCATGGTGTCGACCGCATCGACAAACAGGTCGCGCGCCTTGACCGATGCCGTCTCCGCAGCACGGTTCAGGCGCGTCTCCAGATCATCGAGCTGGTTCGACATCCCCATGCGGTTCAGCACCTTCTGCGCGCGGGCCAGATTGTCGGGCAGCGGAATGTGGATCAGGCTGTCATTCTCGAAGCCCCCCAGCGCGCTGACCTGGTCGATCACGCGGGCGCTGCCGATACGAAGGGCTTCCTTGAGACCCCGCCCGACCTCGTCCGCTCCCAGCGCGGAACCGGACGATGAACCACCAAGGGACGGGATGCTCTGCGTGGCACCGCCCAGCAGGTTCTTGGCCTTGCCGAACAGGCCGTCCGCGGCAACGGGCGCCGAGAGCAGGGTGATCGCGAGCAGCAGGGCAATCTTGCGCATGTTCATTCTCCACATCACTGGGCCGGGGCCATGATGATCATCTCAGTCACTGACGCATATGGAAAGTGGTGGCGTCTCCGCCTTGCGGAGATACCGCGGCGACCCGGACAGCATGGATTGGGGGGTCGGGGATCCTGATTGCTGCCCGGGTCGTCGGGAGCCCGAGGGCTGATCAAACAACAGCAAGCAACAGGCCAGAAATCCGCAGCACGGGAACCTTCCCGGGAATCCACCAACGGCAGAACAGCCGGGAAACGGAGATTCAGACGCCAGATCGCGTACTTGGCCCCGAATACCAGCAGTCCGGCATTCCCGACAGGTGGTCTGAAGTGTGATGGCCGTTAACATTGCGCCGGCGCGATTGACCCTGCGCAAATCACGAACTGTGATTGCAAATAGACGTGATCGATGCACCGAAACGCGACGGACGGTGCATATTGGGACAGTGCCAACAGGAGATCACAATGTGTCGAGACGGCGCTGCATCGATCTGCCGGACAGAAGACCGAGTCCACGGAACGCCCGCTGATCGCGAACCGGCGGCAAGCCGGTAATCGGTCGCGTCCTAGCTCTTCTTGCGGAACGCATCCAGCGACACGACCTCGCCGGCCTTCTCCTCCGGCGCACCTTCACCGCTCTCTTCGGCCTCCGGAACCTCCGAATCGCCGGACTCCTCCGGCACCTTCATCGGTGCGAAGGCATTGCCGGCGGGCACCACCGACTCGCTGTCGATCTGGTCCATCTGCGGCTCGAACTGCAGACCGAACTGCACGCTCGGGTCGGCAAAGGAGGTGACGGCAGCATAGGGCACATGAATGCGGGTCGGCAGCTTGTTGAAGCTTAGCGAGACCTCGAAGAAGGTCTCCTCCACCTTCAGATCCCAGTACTGGTGCTGCAGCACGATGGTCATGTCGTGCTCGTACCGCTCCAGCAGATGATCGGGCAGTTCCACGCCCGGAAAGCGGGTCAGGAACGTGACATAGAAATGGTGGTTGCCGTGCAGCCCCTCGGTGTTCGCGGCATGCAGCGCGCGCCGGACAACCCCGCGGAGAGCATCCTCGACCATCTGTGCGTATTTCATCGTACCCTCCGAAGTCGCGGGTCTGCGACTGCCCCCCTCTGACACGGTATCACCGCGGGTCTGGCCAGTCGCGACCGGAATTGGGTGGGGGGCTTCTGTTGCCCGGCGCCCCCCGGGCCGCGCTTGCTTAGCTATTAAGCAGCGAGCACCATTTCATTATCATTGGCACTTATCAAAGTTGGTCCGATACGGTGGTACCATGCCGGGCGAAAACCACACCTTTACTACGCACGTCGATCCTGTTTCGCCCCCATCGGGTCCCATCGTCCCCGGCACAAGTCCGGCTGGAGGAGTTGGTGGAGGCGCCGGGCACTGCCCCCGGGTCCGTTACGCCTATTTCGTATAGCGTTTATCGCCATAGTCGGTTGCCCGACAGCCCCTATATGGGCCATTTCGACGGCATTTCCTAGAGGGGGCAGGCGGAATTCGGGATCGTCGAATCGCCAATTGCCCCTATCATCGTGCGCCACGCCACCGGAGAACGCCCAGATGCCGCTGACACAGGACCAGATCGACGATATCGAGCGGATGCGGGCGGAAACGCAGCCCACGCGCCGGGTCGTCTCCACCGCGCTGGAAGATCAGCTCTATACCGCCGTTCCCCTGCTTGATCATGGCTTCGTGCGGGTCATCGACTACATGGGCGACGACAATGCCGTGGTGCAGGCGGCACGTGTTTCATACGGGCGCGGCACCCGCAAGGTTAGCCAGGATGCCGGTCTGATCCGCTACCTGATGCGGCACCGCCACACGACGCCGTTCGAGATGTGCGAGATCAAGTTTCACGTCAAGCTGCCGATCTTCGTGGCACGACAGTGGATCCGCCACCGCACCGCCAACGTGAACGAATATTCCGCCCGCTATTCGATCCTCGACCGGGAGTTCTACATCCCGGAGCCGGCGCAGCTGGCGTCCCAGTCGACCGCGAACCACCAGGGGCGCGGCGCGGTGCTGGAGGGGGAGGAAGCCGCCCAGGTCCTCGACATCCTGCGCAACGATTCCGCGCAGGTGTACGAGCACTATTCCGAGATGCTGAACGAGGGCACGGACGGTCAGCCGCTTGATGCGAACAAGAGCGGACTGGCGCGGGAACTGGCGCGCATGAACCTGTCGCTCAACTTCTACACCCAGTGGTACTGGAAGACGAACCTGCACAATCTGATGCATTTTCTGTCCCTGCGTGCAGATCCGCATGCACAATACGAAATTCGCGTCTACGCCGACGCCATGATCGAGATGATGCGGGCCTGGGTACCGCTGACCACCGATGCGTTCGAGGAGTATCGGCTGGGGGGTATGCACCTGTCCCGTACCGCGGTCGCCATCGTGCGCCGGATGCTGGCGGGGGAGCAGGTAACGCAGGCTGACAGCGGCCTCTCGGCCCGGGAATGGCGCGAAATGATGGGCGCGCTGGGCCGCGACTGAACCGCGCGGCGCTGTCACCCGGCCCCGCGACAGGGACGGGATCCGATCAGATCGCGCTTGCGGTACGGTTCTTGCGTCTCCTAGTGTCACCAAACCATTGACGACCGGCAACCGTACCCGGATGCGGACCGGTGCCGAGTACAGGGAATGCCGGACAGTGACTGACGAGACCCGGACATGAGCGAGACCAGCGGCAATTTCGAGATCGGGGGACGCGCGCCCTCCCTGCAGCAGATATTCGACAAATGGCTGCAGGCCTTTGGCGGTGCCTGGCAGGCGGAAAGCGCCGACGACCTCGCAGGTCTGTTCGACGCCGACGGCGCCTGGTTCGAAAGCCCCTTCGGACCGCCGGTCAAGGGGGCCGAGGCCATTCGCGCGCACTGGCAACAGGCGTTGCAGGGCCAGGCGGACATCGTCTTCATGTATCGGATCCTGGCCACCAACGGCGACATGGGTGTCGCCCGCTGGGCCGCGCAGTTCGATCTGGTCGATTCAGGTGTTCGCGTCGAGTGCGACGGCATCATCGAATGCCGGCTGCTTGCCAACGGTGCGGCACGGGTCGCCCGCATCTGGTGGCATAACCGGGAAGCCCCGGCGCGCAAGGGCAACTGAGCATGCCGTTCGCCTGACACACCCCTGCGCCGATAGTGGCTTGCACTTCGTCCTGCCCATTGCCATGACTCGGCCAACAGGGGAGGAATTTCCATGACGATCAAGGTCTACGACTGGCTGGCGCACCACGCGATGTTCCGCGGCGAACACACGGCGCTGATTGATCTGGCGAGTGACCGCCGGTTCACCTACATCGAAACCAATGACCGCACCGGGCGTCTGGCGACCTGGCTGTCGCGCGATCTCGGTGTGCAGAAGGGTGATCGCATCGCCGTGCTGGCCCCCAACACGACCGATGTCATCGAGGTCCAGTTCGCCTGTGCCAAGCTCGGCGCCGTCATGGTCCCGCTCAACTGGCGTCTGACGGTCTCCGAACTGAGCTTCATCACCTCGGATTCCACGCCGAAGGTCATCGTTCACGGCAGCGAGTTCGCGGAGACGGCGCAGGCAGTGGCGGAGAAGGTCGGCATTCCCCATGTCGTCGAGACCACATGCGACGGCGGCGACAGCGCGTACGAGCGCGGGATCGCAAGCCACACCGAGCCGACGCTGATGGTGGACCTGACGCACGACGATCTGTGGACCATCATGTACACCTCCGGCACCACGGGGCTGCCCAAGGGCGCGATGATCACCCATGGCATGACCTTCTGGAACACGGTCAACCTGGGCCTGCCCCACCGCATCACGCCGGACTCGGTGCAGCTGACGGTGCTGCCGCTGTTCCATACCGGCGGCCTGAACTGCTACACCAATCCGGTCATGCACGCGGGCGGCACGGTGCTGATCATGCGCGCCTTCGATCCCGGAACCGGACTGAAGCTGCTCGGCGACCCGGAGTTCGGGGTTACCCACTTCTTCGGTGTGCCGGCGAACTATCAGTTCATGGCACAGCTCGACGAATTCCCCGACACCGACCTCTCGCGCGTCCAGGTCGCGGGTGTCGGCGGTGCCCCGGTTCCCGTTTCCCTGCTGGAAACATGGGCCGCACGCGGTCTTGGCCTGGCACAGGGCTTCGGCATGACGGAGACGAGCCCGACCGTCCTGGTGCTGGATGCAGGCGACGCCATGACCCGTCCCGGATCGGCCGGCAAGCCCGCACTGCACAACCAGGTTCGGATCGTGGACGAGAACGGCAACGACCTGCCGGTGGGCGAGATCGGCGAACTCTGGTGCAAGGGTCCCAACATCACCCCCGGCTACTGGAACCGGCCGGAGGCCACGGAGGCCGCGATCCAGGACGGCTGGCTGAACACGGGTGACGCATCGCGCTGCGACGAGGATGGCTTCTACTTCATCGTTGACCGCACCAAGGACATGTACATCTCCGGCGGCGAGAACGTCTATCCGGCGGAGGTCGAGAACGTGATCTATCGCCTGGACCAGATCGCGGAAGCCGCCGTGATCGGCCTGCCAGACGACAAGTGGGGGGAGATCGGCTGCGCCGTGATCGTGCTGAAGAAGGGTGCGGAACTCTCCGCTGACGCGCTGACGGCCTATTGCCGAGAGCATCTGGCAACCTTCAAGGTGCCGCGCCGTGTCGAGTTTGTGCAGACCCTGCCGCGCAACGCTACCGGCAAGGTCCTGAAACGGACGCTCAGAGACGATTTCGCGGGGACCTGACGGGCCCACACGAACAGTTTGACGTTCATCGAATGATGTATAAACTTCGCCGCACATCGAAGTGTGGAGAAGACTGATGCTGCGTTCCCTCTTGCCTGCCGTTCTGGCCCTGACACTCACTGCCGGATCGGCGATGGCGGAGGCGCGTATCCGCGTCAGCGCCTCCATCGTCCCGATCCATGGACTGGTCGCTGCGGTCATGGAGGGTGTGGCGGAGCCGGACCTGATCCTGCCGCCGGGGGCGTCACCGCATGGGTATGCACTCCGGCCCTCCGACGCGCTGGCCCTGTCCCGCGCGGACGTGATCTTTCGCGTCGGGCCCTCCCTTGAGGCCTTTCTGAACCGCCCCCTCGCCAATCTCTCGAAGAAGGCGAGAGTCGTCGAACTGATCGAGGCCCCTGGCATGCGCCTGCTGCCCGTCAGGGACAATGAAGCTTTCGAACCACATCACCATGATCACGGAGAGCATGCCGATCACGACGGGCACGATGATCACGAGAAACATGCCGACCACGACGGCCATGATGATCACGAGAAGCACGCCGACCACGACGGCCATGATGACCACGCGAAGCATGCCGACCACGACGGGCACGATGACCACGCGAAGCACGCCGACCACGACGGCCATGATGACCACGAGAAGCACGCCGACCACGACGGCCATGATGACCACGAGAAGCATGCCGACCACGACGGCCATGATGACCACGAGAAGCATGCCGACCACGACGGCCATGAGGGAGACACAGACCAGCATGTCTGGCTGGACCCGCAGAACGCGATCGCCATCGTTCGCCATGTCGCGGACGTTCTGGGTGAAGCCGACCCGACAAATGCCAGCATCTACAGGGAAAATGCCACGCGGACCATCCGGCGCCTGAACGAGCTGGAGTCAAGCACCGCCGAGCGGGTGGCGTCTGTCACCGACAGACCGTTCATCGTTTTTCATGACGCCTATCAGTACTTCGAGAACCGGTTCGGCGTGACCGCCGCCGGTTCCATCGCGATCAACCCGGAGGTCTCTCCCGGTGCACGCCAGATCAGCCTGATCCGGTCCCGCATTACCGAACAGAACATTCACTGCGTACTGGCGGAGCCCCAGTTCAACAGCGACATCGTCGAGGCGCTGGCCAGTGACAACCATGTACACGTTGGTGTGGTGGATCCCGTCGGGACAACGTCGCCCGCCGCAACGGACAACTATTTCGGCATGATGGACCGGTTGGTGACCCAACTGACCACTTGTCTTGGTGCCACCGGCTGACGGTCCTACGCCGTGGAGCGGGATGCATCGCCCCTGTCGAGAACGACATTCCGATGCGCCAGTTCCGCGGCCTCCGCCGCATCATGCGTCACCAGCAGTGTCGTGGTCGGGTGCGCCGCCAGCAGGCGTTGCAACAGGGCACGCATCTCCGTGGCGGTCTCCGCATCCAGCGACGCGAACGGTTCGTCCAGCAGCAGCACCGCGGGACGGATCGCAAGCGCCCGGGCAACGGCCACCCGACGCTGCATGCCCAGGGAGAGTTGACCGGGGACCTTCACCCCCTCCCGCGCCAGCCCGACATCAGCCAGCCACTGCTGCGCCTGCGCAGGCGTGATGCCGCAGGCCAGACACAGGTTCTCGCTGACCGTCCGCCAGGGCAGCAGGCGTGGTTCCTGAAACACATAGCCGACCCGGCTGTCAGCGGGGGCCGGTGAAACCTCCCCCTCGAAGGCAAGGTCCAGACCGGCGATGATGTTGAGCAGGGTGGTCTTGCCGACGCCGGACCGACCGGTGATGGCCACGACCTCCCCGTCCGCGACCCGCAGGTCCAGATCCCTCAACACCACTGCATCACCAAAACGCTTGGCGCGGATATGGATGTCGAGGGCGCTCATGCGTGCCGCCACCGGTTGGCGCGCCGTTCCAGCGGTCGCAGGATGCCCCATTCGACGATCTGCATCACCGCGATGAACGCCAGCGCATAGGCCAGGATCGCGTCGATCTCGAACAACTGGAAATGCAGGTGCAGCTTGAAGCCGACGCCGGAGCCCCGGCCGAGCAGTTCGACCACCAGCACGATCTTCCAGATCAGTGCGATCCCGGACCGGGCAGCGGCGGCCAGGAATGGTGCCATCTGCGGCAGGATGACGTGTCGCAGCGTCTGCCCGCGCGTGAAACGGAACACCCGCGCCATCTCCGCCAGTTTCGGGTCCAGCGCCCGCGCGCCTTCGCGAACCGTCACGACGACATTCGGCACCTTGTTCACGGTCACGGCCAGGATTGCCGCCACCTCCGTCAGGCCCAGCCAGACATAGGCCAGGATCATGACAACCAGCGCAGGCAGGTTCAGGAAGAACACCAGCCAGAGGTCCAGGAACCGGTCCGCCGAGCGGTTCAGCCCCATCCACAGCCCGATCATGATGCCCAGCGACATGGCCAGCACGAAGGACAGCAGCACGCGATAGAGCGTGACCCCCAGTTGCCGGAACAGTTCCCCGCTCGCCGCCTCCCGCGCCATCACGTCGAACACCTGCACCGGCCCCGGCAGGGTCAGCGGGTCCGTCAGCGCGGCAGCGACGACCCAGAGGGCCAGCAGGCTGCCGAGCGAGAGGATCCAGACAAGGCGTCCCTTTGACGGCGGACGTGGCATGCGGGGCCTGGCGCTCAGAAACGCGCGGCCGGGTGGAAGGCGGCGGCATCCAGTGTCGTCGCCTGCCCGACAAGCTGCGTGCCCCCTGCCCCGGCGAGCAGGTCGTACAAGGTGCGGGCTGCATTGATCTCCGCATCACCGAACCCCGCAGGTATTCCGGCCCGGAACCGGGCTTTCAGGGTCTCGAAGACCGCATCGTCGCTTGCGCGCATCAGGGGGCGCAGGGGCAGCCATGCCGCATCATCATTCGACAGGACGTTCTTCGCGGCGCGGGAGGCACGCAGGAAGGCGGCTTCCGCCTCCGCTCTCGACCCGTCCGTGTCTTCCCGAAACACGTAGCCGACAAGCGACGTGCCGGCGGAACCACCAAGCCCGACAACCATGTCGTCCATGTCCGCCAGCCTGCGATGGCCCGCGGCCTCCAGCCGGGCCGCGAAATGCCAGAACGTGATCAGGGCATCCAGTTGCCCCTTCATGAACTGCTGTTGCAGCAGGGGTGGCGCGCCATAGACCGGGCTGGCGGCATCGGCAGGGTCAAAGCCATGGCGCTGCTTCACCAGGGAGCGCAGCAGCAGCCACGACTTGTCCAGCGGGCCACCGGCGACACCAATCTTCACACCCTTCAGGTCGGCAATGTCCTGCAGCGAAGAACCCGCAGGCACCATGAGCGCGCCGACGGTGTTGGAGAAGGGCGCGAAACGCAGCATCCGGCCGGACGCGCGCTGGCGGGCCACCCAGACGATGTCGGTGACGATGGCATCGACCTCACCGCCCTGAAACGCGATGGCCGCCGCCTGCTTGCCGGCAAACTCCCGCACCTGCAGGTCCAGACCTTCCGCCTCCGCCAGGCCGTGGCTGCGGATGGTCTCCAGCTCCCACGCAACGGTGCCGAAACCCAGCACGCCGAGACGCAAGGTCCGCTCCGCTGCCTGAGCCAGAGACTGTGCAGGAGCCAGTGCCACTGGCAGGACCAGCAGCGCCAGCATGATCCATATGGGAACCGAAGATCGGCGCATGACAGTTACCTCCCCGTCCCCGATCTGTCGCCGGGTGACATTGATACCGCCGACTATAGGGAAGCCGCGCCCCGCCTGTCAGCCTGCATCCTCAGCGCCGCCTCGACACTGCATTATCCCCGGTCCTGCTCCGCGCGGTAGGTGTAGGCCTCCTCGAACAGCCATTCACGGAAGGCGCGGATCATCGGGCGGTCGGCGGTGCGGGGCAGATGCACCAGGTAATAGGCCATGTCCGATGTCAGGGTGATCGGGAACGGTGCCACCAGACGCCCCGCAACGATATCGGCGTAGGCCAGGACATGCCGCGCCAGCGCCACCCCCAGCCCATCAGCGGCGGCCTGCAACAGCATCGCGGAATTGTCGAACATCGGTCCGCGCCGGGGGTCCGCGCCCTCCACCCCTGCAGCCGTCAGCCATTCCTGCCAGCCGACGGGATAGTCGTCATGCAGCAGCGTGTGGTTCTTCAGATCATCCGGACAGCGCAAGGGGTTCGGCCCCTCCAGCAGGGCCGGGCTGCAGACCGGAAAGACCGCGTCGTCGAACAGCCTGTGCACTGTCAGGCCGGGATAGTTGCCCCGCCCGGAACGGATGCCGAGGTCGAACGGCTCAACCTCCAGATCGACGATTCCTTCCGATGTGGACAGCAGCACGTCGATCTCCGGGTGCCGCGCCCGGAAGGACCCCAGCCGCGGCACCAGCCACTTCGAAGCAAATGACGGCATGCATGTGACGCGCAGCTCCGTATCGTCGCCCTGCACCGTGATGCGCTGCACGGCGGTTTCGAGCTGGTCCATGCCATCGCGCACGCCGGGCAGCAGCAGTTGCCCGGCCTCCGTCATCAGGATCTCGCGGTTGCGGCGCTGGAACAGCTTGGCACCGAACCAGTCCTCCAACCCCTTGACCTGATGGCTGATCGCCGCCGGGGTCACGTTCAGCTCCGACGCTGCCCTTGTGAAACTTAAATGACGGGCGGCGGCTTCGAAGGCGCGAAGAGCGTTAAGAGGCGGTAAACGGCGGGCCATGGCGATTCTCGCATATGAGATTTTCTAACAGACTAGCTGAGAAAGCATCGTTTGTAAGTACCCGACCCCGGTTCTAGATGAGCAGGTGTCGCGGCAAGCCGCCGGACACACTCGTACCCAAGGAGAGAAACCATGAGCCGGACCTACACAACCGTCCGGTATGGACAGCCGACCCTGTCCTACCGCCCTCTGACCGCCATTCTGGGCCCGGTGCTGCGCATCGCATCCCTGCTGAATGTGTGGGAGAAGCGCATGGTGGAGCGTCAGAACCTGGCCGAGATGGATGACCGCATCCTGCGCGACATGGGCATTGACCGCATGTCGGCGAACCAGGAAGCTGAAAAGCCCTTCTGGAGGAGCTGATCCGGCATGTCCGACACTGGACATCATACCTATCAGACCGACCTGACATGGACCGGCGCGGCAGCCGGGTTCGCGGATTACGAATCCTATGACCGGACCCACCAGCTTGCCGCGCCGGGCAAGCCTACCCTGACCACCAGTTCCGACCCCGCCTTCCTGGGCCTGCCGGAACATTGGAACCCCGAGGACATGCTGCTCGGCGCCCTGTCGAGCTGTCACATGCTCAGCTATCTCGCCTGCTGCGCCCGCGCCCGCATCACGGTGCTGGACTATACCGACCGGGCCACGGCCACGATGGTGGAGAACGGCAAGGGCGGCGGTGCCTTCACGGAGGCCACGCTGCGCCCGGTCGTCACCATCGCCCAGGCGGACAAGGTGGACCACGCGCTGCGCCTGCACGGCACCGCCAGCAAGGTGTGTTTCATCGCCAGTTCGGTGAACTTCCCTGTCCACCACGAGGCAGATATCCGGGTGGCCGGGGCGGGCTGACAGGAACCTTCTGCGAACGATCAGCGCCGCCCAACCGGGACCCCAGGCGAATTTGCGGAAGCGACAGTTCCACCCGGATCGGGTGCACAGGTTCTGCGTGCATTCGTCATTCCGCGATTTGAAGGGCCGCCAACAGCGTGCCTGAACCAAGATCAGAGGCGCACGGCAACATTTGCCCCAAGTTCCGCGAGCAACGCGCGCGCTTTTGCCTGGTCCTCCGGACAGTCACCCTCTGCGATGCTTTCGTGAACGGGCCGGAGAAGGGAAACGGCTTCCTTGATCCTGCCCTTTGCCTGCCATAGTCGGGCAAGATCAATCGCAGCACGCAATTCCCACAACCTGGCGCTCTGCTGCCGGGCCACATCGAGGGCAATTTCCAGGTATCTTTGTGAAGCTACATTGTCTCCATCGGCCTTGACTATCGCCGCCTGTAGTCGATGAAGGTCAGACAGTGCGTAGGTTTCGCCTGTCTTCTCGATCAGACCCTCCGCCATGGAAGCCAACTCGGCGGCTTCGTCGCCAAGTCCCATCTCCAAGGCAGACCATCCAACACTAATGCGTAGCTGGGAACCGAAGAAAGTGCAGTTGTGGTCGATAACCTTCTGGTCCGCAGACTTGAACCGCTCGATGCTGTTCTTGTCCCCCCGTCTCGCGGCTATGACCTGGCTGAACGAAGCAATATATGCAATCCAGAGCAGCAAATCATGCTCTTGTGCGATTGGTTCGATTGTCTTCATTGAACGCTGGGCTTTTGCGTCGTCACCGACAGCAAGGTAACATAAACTCAGTATTACAGCGGCATAGCATATCGTCTGAACATGTCCTGTTGATTGGGCAAGGCGTTCAGCCTCGGCGGCGTGTGCCAATGCACGCGATGTCTTGCCAAGCGTCATTGCGACGCAAGCCAGAAAGACATGCAGTGACACCCCGATATCCTGCCCGTACCGGTCGGCAAGCCCCGCATGCTTGAGCGGATCGAAATGGCTCAGCGCGATTTCCAGATGATGCTCGGCAACGGCAGTGTTGCCCATGAACCAGTGCGAACTGCCTGCGACCCGATGAGCAACCACAACAGATGAGGAATCTGATGATCGGCCCGCCAGATCCACAAGTGCCTCGGCCGTTCTCAACGCCTCCGCGTGCTGCCCTCTGATCCCGGTAGCCACCCACAAGCCATAGAGGATGGAGTAACGCATCGGCGTCTCGCCCACCCTGTCCGCGAAAGCCAATGCCTGCTTGAACGCAGCTACGGTTTCGTCAGCGCCATAGCCCCTGCGCGTCAACAGCGCCATGCCGAGCGGCACCTGCAGGGACAGGGCGCGGTTTAAGACGAAGCTGTCGCCGGTATCGAGCTGCGGCGTGATCAGCTTGATCGCATGACCAAGATGCGAGAGGGCCTCGTCAAAGGCTGGCCGACCGAGTGCAACCTTGCTGGCCGCTTCCCACAGGTCGATGGCGCGGTCGGTCAGGCCCGCCGCTTCGGCATGGACGGCAAGAACTTCGTGGGCGATGTCGGGGTCCGCCTCCAGAGCCGCCAGAATGCGCACATGGATCGCCCGGCGCTTGCCCTTCAGCAGGCTTTCATAGGCCGCGTCGCGCACCAGCGCATGCTTGAACAAGTAGGTCGCCTCCGGCGGCAGGCCGCGCCTGTAGACCAGTTCGGCGCTGATCAGACCGTCGAGTGCGGTCGCGAGTTCGGGTTCCGGCAAACGGGCAATTCTTGCCAGCAAACCATGGCTGAACCCGCGCCCGATGCAGGCAGCTGTCTGCGCCACTTCCTTGATCGGCTGCAACCGGTCCAGACGCGCCATGAGACTGTCATGCAGCGTGGTGGGAATGGCGATCGTGCTCAACGGGCCGTTCAGTACGAAACGGTCGCCGTCCTGCATCACAGCGCCGGATTCCAGGATCGTCTTGGTCAGTTCCTCGACGAACAGGGGCACACCGTCAGTGCGCTGGGCGATGATCGCCATGATCTCGTCAGGCAGCGCCCTGCCACCAGTCAATTTCGCGGCAATGACGCCGATCTGGTCCTTGCCCAGGCGATTGAGTGCAAGACGAGTGACAATCGGGTTGCCGCCAAAGCCATATTCGAAGGTGGGGCGCGCTGTCGCCAGTATCATGATGGGCGCTTCAGCGATCTCATCCAACAGGGTTTCGAGAAGTTCCAGCGATGTCGGGTCTATCCAGTGCAGATCCTCATAGACCAGCAGGACAGGCTTTTTGGTCGCCTGGCGCACCAGCAGCCTGCCCAGGGCCAGCATGATTTGTGCACGCTGCTGGGCAGGAGTGAGGTCCGGTGCGCCGTATCGCACAGCGCCGTCGAGGCCCATCAGCGGTGCAATCAGTCTCAGCGTGGCGCGGTCCTTGCCCAGCAGGCTTTCGAGCTTGTCCAGCCGCGTTTCCGAACTGTCGGAATGTGCGAAGCCTGCGGCAAGCGCCATCTGCTGCGTGACCGGATAAAACGCGCTGTCGGCGTGATAGGGCGAGCATTGATAGGTCATGCGCACATGTTCATCCTGCGCAACTGCATCGATCACAGCCCGGGTGATGCGTGACTTGCCGATGCCCGCCTCGCCGCTGACGATCACCATCTGTCCCTTGCGTGCACGGGCCATGGCCCAGCGCTCGAGGATCAGTTCGATCTCCCGCTCCCGCCCGACAATGGGCGTCAGCGTTCCGGTCTGGCGCGCGGCAAAGCGGCTTTCCTGCGACACCTCGCCAATGACCACGAAGACCTCGACCGGCGCACCAATGCCCTTGAGTTCCTGTCCGCCCAGCGATCGAACCTGGTAGGCGCCGCCGAGCAGGCGGCGGGTCTCATCGGGCAGGACCAACTGATTCGGTTCGGCGAAACCCTGCAGGCGCGCTGCCAGGTTGGGCGTCTCGCCAACGACCGCGGCTTCCTGCGTTGCCCCACTGCCGATCAGGTCGCCCACGATCACCACGCCGGTGGCGATACCCACGCGCGTTGCCAGCGGTGTGCCGTCGGACTCTCTTGTGTTCTTCACGCTGTCGATGATCGAAAGTCCGGCACGAACCGCGCGTTCCGCGTCATCCTCATTGGCACGCGGCCAGCCGAAATAGCACAGCACACCGTCGCCCATGAACTTGGCCACGAAGCCCTCGTAGCGGCTCACGACACCGGCGACCGTGTTCTGGTAGCTGGTGATGACATTGCGCATGTCCTCGGCATCAATGCGTCCCGCCATCTCGGTCGAACCGACCAGATCGACGAACATCACCGTCAGATGCCGACGCTCGGCGTCTGAGGAAACTGCTGCGGTGACAGGGTTCTGGACGCCGCTTGATGCAACAGCATTCTCGGCTCCAACCGGCGGTTCTTCAGAACCGGCCGAACGCTGAATCGCCCCCCAGATTCTTCGGCGCGGACCAAGCGGCAGCCCAAGTTCCACCAGATCGGCCTCTGCCAGATCAGGCAGGGTTTCAAGATCGATCTCGGCCTCTGCAAACACCGACGCAAATCTTTCCAGGCCGAGCCCGGACAACCATTGATTGATATCCGACACGTCGCCCCCTTTCCGAGGGCGCCCGAGATTGCGTTTGCGGGTCAGTACCCAGTCGACGAGACAGTACATGATGCGGCCAAGGACAGGTAGCGCCGTATTGACCTTTTCCGGGCGCTCGATGTTCTGGCCATGATCCCGCAGTTCCGACTGGCAGGTGTTCGCACAATTCGGCCGTACGTGACCGGTCGCAGGCTCCATATGCGGCGATCCAAAGCGGCCGTCCTGTCCGCATTGCTGCCATACGCAAAGTTCTCGGACAGGATCGCAGGTACTGGTTCGAACTGCCGGATCCCGGGCACTCGATCATTCGTTCAACTGACAGAAGCGCATCGGCTCACCCCGCAACCCTTTGGTGACATCCCCGTGGGTGGCCGGGTGGCGAGTGAAAGGGTGCCGCAATATCGAACAGTGGGAAGCGCTAACTCCCACCGCCTCCGACAAAGCTTCTGACCAGGCTCTCCGCGACCAGGTTCCAGCCGTCGACGATGACGAAGAAGATCAGCTTGAACGGCAGCGAGATGATGATCGGGGGCAGCATCATCATGCCCATCGACATCAGCACGCTGGCCACGACCATGTCGATGACCAGGAACGGGATGAACAGCAGGAACCCGATCTCGAAGGCGCGTTTCAGCTCCGAGATCATGAAGGCCGGGACCAGCGCCTGGATCGGCGTGTTCTCCGGCGTCAGCCCCTCCGTGTCGATGCGCCCGATATCGATGAACAGTGCCAGGTCCTTCTCGCGCACATGGGCCAGCATGAAGGTGCGGATCGGGGCGATGGCGCGGGTCAGGCCCTCGCGCTCGTCCACTTCCTCGTTCAGCAGGGGCTGGATGCCGTCGTTCCAGGCGGCCTCGAACGTGGGCGCCATGATGAAGGCGGTCAGGAACAGGGCGAGGCTGATGATCACCACGTTCGGCGGCGTGGTCTGCACACCCATGGCGGAACGCAGCAGCGACAGCACGATGACGATACGGGTGAACGATGTGACGACAACCAGGATGGCCGGGGCCAGGCTCAGCACCGTCAGCATCAGGACAAGCTGCAGCACCCGCCCGGTGAAGCTGCCGCCTTCGCCGAGGTCGATGGACACGTCCTGTGCGAAGGTCGGGGTCGCCGTCAGCAGCAGGCATGCCGCGATCAGCAGGAGCAGGTGCCTCACGATTGCGCCCCCGTGCCGGCGGGGGGCGTGATGCCGGTCTCGATGACCGACTCGCCTGTGGGACCGACCACCAGCAGGTGTTCACGGTCATCACGGCGCACCAGAACCAGCTTGCGCCGGGTATCCAGGCTCTGCACCGCGACGATGCCGATACGGCCGTTGCCGCCGGTGACCTTGGGTGCCAGGCCATAGCGACGGGCCAGCCAGGCGGCACCGGCGATCATGCCGATGATCAGCACCAGCGCACCGAGAAATCTCATGTAATCCAGTATGTCCAAACCTGCGGGGCCTTCTGCCTTTGCCGCCCGGGGCCGCGCATCGCGGTGCCGGAGCGAACGGGATGGGGGCGGGAATTTCTCTCCCGCAGGCGCAATGTTTGAAGGTGTTTGGTTAACGATCCGATAACGCCGGGGCGCGATGGTGCAGACCGTCAGGCTGTCGGGACCGATCATTACCTTTCATTAATCTTCTCCGTTCATTCTTGGCCGGATCAATGAACCCGCTGCCCCTGAACCCCTCGTGGAAACCGCCCGATGCTGATGAAGGACATACCGGTATTCGCCGCCCTGACGCGCCAGATGGACTGGCTCGGCGCGCGGCAGAAGGTACTGGCCCAGAACATCGCCAATGCGGATACGCCGGGTTACAGCGCCAAGGACCTGAAGCCGCTGACGTTCGAGGAACTGGTGCACAAGCCGCAGGCGACCATGCGGACCACCAAGACGAACGCGGGCCACATCGCCCCGCCGGGTGAGGCCGATGATGCCTATGCCAGGGCGAAGGGCGAGAACTACGAATCGACACCATCGGCGAACTCCGTGGTGCTGGAGGAAGAAATCCTGAAAGTCAGCGACACGCGCATGTCCTACGACCTGGCCGTGTCGCTCTATCGCAAGCACATGCAGATGATGAAGACCGCCATTGGCGGTCGCGGCGGCTGATCGCTCAGTGGCTGAAACCGGGAGAGTCTGATGGACCTCGAAAAGACGATGATCACCTCCGCCTCCGGCATGCGCTCCCAGAGCGCCCGGATGCGGATCATTGCGGAAAACATCGCCAACGCGCACTCGACCTCCATGACGCCGGGCGCTGATCCCTATCGCCGCAAGATCATGACGTTCCAGCAGACCATGCATGCGTCGGGCGCGCCGACGGTGGAGATCGACAAGATCAGCACCGACCAGAAGCCGTTCGAGAAGAACTATGATCCGGGCAACCCCGGCGCGGACGCCAGCGGCTACGTCAAGCTGCCGAACGTCAATCCGCTGATCGAGATGGTGGACATGAAGGAGGCCCAGCGTTCCTACGAGGCCAATGTCACCGTCATCGAGAATGCCAAGGCCATGATGTCGCGCACGGTCGATCTGCTGCGCTGAAGCTGAACTCTCACTGAGACCCCAAATCGCACCCCCTTCAAGGAGCTTCCAGTATGGATGTCACGCTGCAGAACGCGGCCATGGCCTATGGCAAGGCCCTGAGCCGAGGCGGAGATGCGGACCCGAGCGGTTCGGACACCGGTATGGTCAGTGGCGCCCAGGGCGGCAGCTTTGCCGACATGGTGCGCGAGGCGGCAGAGAGCGCCGTCGGATCGCTGGAGAAGTCCGAGCAGGTTGCCATGTCGTCGAACGTCGACAAGGCCGGTCTGACTGATGTCGTCGTCGCGGTGAACAATGCGGAGATCGCATTGCAGACCGTGGTGGCCGTCCGCGACCGGGTCGTCGACGCCTACCAGCAGATCATCCGCATGCCGATCTGACGGGGGACTGACATGAGCCCCGTCGAAGTCGTCGACATCGGACGCAGCGCCATCTGGGTGCTGCTGAAGACCGCCGCCCCCGTCATGCTGATCGCCCTGGGCGTCGGCCTGGTCGTTTCCCTGTTCCAGGCCCTGACCCAGATGCAGGAAATGACCCTCGCCTTCGTGCCGAAGATCCTGGCGATCTTCATCGCGCTGGTGGCACTCGCCCCCTACATGATCGGTGAACTGACCGGTTTCATGGACCAGATCGCGCAGCGTATCGCCGAGTCCGGCCAGATCGCCGGATAGCGATCGTGCTGGCCGAAGTCCTGCCTGTCACGATCTTCTCCACCATGCTCATCTTCGCCCGCGTCGGCGCAATGATCATGGTGCTGCCGGGATTCGGTGAACCCTATGTGTCGCCGCGTGTCCGGCTGGGCATTGCGCTCGCCCTTTCCATCGTCCTTCAGCCCGTCCTTGTCGCCACGCTGCCGCCGATCCCGGAGCAGCCGGTCAGCCTGCTGCCCCTCGTGGCCGGGGAAGCCCTGATCGGCATCTTCATCGGCGGGGCCGCGCGGCTGCTGGTCACCGCCCTGCACGTGGCGGGCATCGTCATCTCCTTCCAGGCCAGCCTCGGCTTCGCGCAGTTCTTCGATCCGGCGCAGGGTGCCCAGGGGGCATTGCTGGGCAGCTTCCTCAGCATCATGGGCCTGGTGATGATCTTCATGGCCGACCTGCATCACATGATGATGTATGCGATCAGCGACTCCTACGTGCTGTTTCCGGCGGCCACCGTGCCCCCGATGGAGGATTTCGCGAAGACCGCCGCAGGCTGGGTCGCCAACAGTTTCCTGATCGGGGTGCAGATCTCCGCCCCCTTCATCGCCTATGCCCTGGTGCTCTATATCGGCATGGGCCTGGTCAATCGCCTGATGCCGCAGATGCAGGTCTTCTTCATCGTCATGCCGCTGCAGATCATGCTCGCCTTCGTCATCATGATGATGGCCCTGGGGGCCAGCATGATGTGGTTCCTGGACCACTTCGAGAACGGCCTCGCCATGTTCCTGGTGCAATAGGGGGAACGGATGGCCGGTGACGGGCAGGACAAGTGGGAAAAAACCGAAGAACCGACAGAACAGAAACTGCAGGAGGCCCGCAAGAAGGGCCAGGTCGCCAAGAGTCAGGAAGTCGGTCACTGGTTCATGATGATTGGTACCGCCGCGCTGCTGATGTTCATGATCGGCAATGCCGGGGCGATCCTGGTCGACAGCCTGCGCGCTTTCGTCGCCTCCCCGGACCGGATCATCGTCGATGCCGGGGCAATGCAGGGCCTGTTCAACGGTCTGGTCGGCAGCGTCGCCTACGCCGTGCTGCCGATCATGGGCGTGCTGGCGGTGCTGGCCGTCGTCAGCACGGCTGTGCAGCATCCGATCCAGCTCACGCCGGAGAAGATCAAGCCGGAGCTCTCCAAGATCTCCCCGATCGCCGGCCTGAAACGCCTCTTCTCCGTCAATTCACTGCTGGAGTTCGGCAAGGGAATCCTGAAGCTGACCCTTGTTGCCTTTGTCGCCTTCTCGCTGATCTGGCCAGACTTCGACATCCTGCCCCAGCTCATCGCCGTACCGCCCCTCGGCATTCTGGAATTCGTCCGCGGCGAAGCACTGACCATGGTCGGTGGCGTCATGGCGGTCATGACCGTGATCGCGGCGGCCGACTTCGCCTACCAGAAATGGAAGACACGGCAGGACCTGCGCATGTCCCGCCGCGACATCAAGGATGAGCAGAAGCAGTCGGACGGCGACCCGATGATCAAGCAGAAGATCCGTGCCATTCGCATGGAACGCTCCCGCCGCCGCATGATGGCCGCCGTGCCCGAAGCCAGTGTCGTGATTGCCAACCCGACACATTTTGCCGTGGCGCTGAAGTACGACATGTCTGCCTTGGCCGCACCGGTCTGCGTGGCGAAGGGTGTCGATCAGGTGGCGCTGAACATCAGGCAGGTCGCCGAGGAGAATGCGGTTCCGGTTGTCGAGAACCGGCCGCTTGCACGGGCCCTTCACGCGGTTGTGGAACTGGATGAGGAAATACCGCCGGAGCACTACAAGGCCGTGGCGGAAGTGATAAGCTACGTGATGAACCTGAGCCAGAGTTACAGCGGCGGGCGCGCACCCGCGCGGAGCATCCAGAATTGACCGACCAGATCAGCACACCGCCAGACCTGACCTCCGGGCAGGACCGTGCAGGGACCCGGCCACCGATGTTGGCACTCGCCATGGCCCTGCTTGGCATCCTGCTGGGTCTGCTGCTCGCCGCCGGTCAGCTCGATCTGAGCCGGGAGATCCTCGGCGTTCTGGTTTCCGCCCTGTTCATCGGCATGCTGCCGGTCATCTTCCGCCGCCGCAGCGTGCGGACTGCGGATGACAGGCGGGCGCACATGCCCCCGCCTGTGCCCGAAGTGACCGCAGCCGACATCCAGCCGGTGGAGGAACCGGTCGAACCCGAGACCGAGCCGCAGGAACCCGCGACCGTTCACCCCGAAGCCCCTCTTGCTGATCCGGATGAGATCGCGGAGCTCCGCCAGGCAATTGACCACGACCGGCACAACTTCGAGCGGTTCATCAGTGGTGCGCCGATCGGGATCATCGTTGTCACGCAGGACGGCAGCATCAATCGGGCCAATGGCGCGGTTGGACGCATGTTCGGCTCCAGGGGCAAGGAGATCGGCCGCAACTGGGTCGAGTTCGTCGACGAGAAGGACCGGGACGCCGCCCTGCTGCGACAGACGCAGTTGATGGAGGGGAATGACTCCGTTGAACCGGTGGAAGTGAAACTCGCCGGCAGTGCCGCCCGGGTGGCACGCATCCATGGCACCTGGCTGGATCGGGTCGACCATGAACGGGTTGTCGTGTTCTATCTCATCGACGCCACGGAACAGCGCAGTCTGGAGGCGCAGTTCGCGCAGAGCCAGAAGATGCAGGCCGTCGGGCAACTGGCTGGCGGTGTCGCACATGATTTCAACAATCTGCTGACGGCCATGATCGGCTTCTCCGACCTGCTGCTGATGCGTCATCCGCCGGGTGATCCTTCCTACGCCGATATCGTCCACATCAAGCAGAACGCGAACCGCGCGGCGGCCCTGGTGCGCCAGTTGCTCGCCTTTTCCCGGCGCCAGACCCTGCGCCCCAAGGTGCTGAACCTGACCGACGTGCTGGCCGACCTGTCGGATCTGCTGCGGCGCCTGATCGGGGAGCATCTGAACCTGCGCATCGTGCATGACCGCGATCTGGGGTTGGTCAAGGTCGACCAGGGGCAGATCGAACAGGTCGTGACGAACCTGGTCGTCAATGCGCGCGACGCCATGGAATCGGGCGGCACGGTATCGCTCGAGACCCGCAACGTGCGGATTGATGTGCCGGAACCGGTCGGCGACGAGATCATGCCCGTCGGAGACTATGTCGAGATCGCCGTCATTGATTCAGGGCACGGCATCTCGGCGGAGAATATCGCCAAGATCTTCGAACCCTTCTTCACCACCAAGGAAGTCGGGCAGGGCACGGGCCTCGGGCTGGCCACCGTCTATGGCATCGTGCGCCAGACCGGCGGCTACGTTCTGGTCGAGAGCAAGGTCGATGCGGGCACGACATTCCGCATCCTGCTGCCCCGGGTCGATGCGGACCCGGAGACCACGGGTGCCAGCAGTCGCCGCGCCAGCGTCGACCTCACCGGCCAGGGCACCATCCTGCTGGTGGAGGACGAGGATGCGGTACGCATGTTCGCGGTGCGGGCACTGCGCAACAAGGGCTACACGGTGCTGGAGGCCGACAGCGGCGATACCGCGCTGGAGATCATCAGCAAAGGTGAGCACGAGATCGACCTGATGGTCAGCGACGTGGTCATGCCGAACATGGATGGCCCCACCCTGATCCGCCGCGCGCGGGAGGTACGGCCCGACATCCGCGCCGTCTTCATCTCCGGCTATGCGGAAGAAGCCTTCCGCCGCAGCCTGGGCGAGGACCTGACCGACGTAGAGTTTCTGGCCAAGCCCTTCAGCCTGAAAGACCTGGCAGCCAAGGTGAAGGAACAGCTCGGCAGCTGATTCGGAGACAGCGCCCCGCTTGCAGGACGCAGATGCACCTTCGCCAATTCAGACGTGAACATTCATCGTACATATCGCATTTTTCCATCTACTTTCAATGAGTTGATGAAACCGCTTTGCAACGGGAACAAAAAGCGTACATTGAACGCAATTGCACCTGAAGAGCAGCCTGTGAAATAAGGAGCGGACCATGTCGCAATCAGCTTTGCGTCTCGTTGATAAGGAAGGTCGGAGCGTGTCAGACAAATCCAAGGCCCTTGATGCGGCCCTGAGCCAGATCGAACGCGCCTTTGGCAAGGGCTCCGTGATGCGCCTCGGCCAGCGGGAAGCCATGAACGTCGCGTCGATCTCGACCGGTTCCCTCGGCCTCGACATGGCGCTGGGCATCGGCGGCCTGCCGAAGGGTCGTGTGGTGGAGATCTACGGCCCGGAGAGTTCGGGCAAGACCACCCTGACCCTGCATGTCATTGCGGAAGCCCAGAAGAAGGGCGGCACATGTGCCTTCATCGATGCGGAACATGCGCTGGACCCGGCCTATGCGAAGAAGCTGGGGGTCAATATCGATGACCTGATCATTTCCCAGCCGGACACGGGCGAGCAGGCGCTGGAGATTGCCGACACGCTGGTGCGTTCCGGTGCCGTCGACGTGGTGGTGATCGACTCGGTGGCGGCCCTGGTGCCGCAGGCGGAACTCGAAGGCGAGATGGGGGACTCCCATGTCGGCCTGCAGGCGCGGCTGATGAGCCAGGCGCTGCGGAAACTCACCTCCTCGATCTCCCGCACCAACTGCATGGTTGTCTTCATCAACCAGATCCGCCTCAAGATCGGCGTGATGTTCGGCAGCCCGGAGACCACATCGGGCGGCAATGCGCTGAAGTTCTATGCCTCGGTCCGTCTCGACATCCGTCGTATCGGCGCGATCAAGAACCGCGACGACGTGGTCGGCAACCAGACCCGTGTGAAGGTGGTGAAGAACAAGGTGGCACCGCCGTTCCGCGTGGTGGAATTCGACATCATGTACGGGAGCGGCATCTCCAAGACCGGCGAACTGCTCGATCACGGCGTAAAGGCCGGTGTCGTCGACAAGGCCGGGTCGTGGTTCTCCGCCGGTGACCAGCGGATCGGTCAGGGCCGCGAGGCCGCGAAGCAGTTCCTTGCCGACAATCCCGATGTGGCGCTGAAGATCGAACAGCAGATCATGCATCACGCCGGACTGCTGACCGACGCCATGACAACGGGTCCGGAGCCTGATGATGATCTGGACAATGACGACGACCCCGACCTCAAGGCCGGGTGAGGTCCGCTCAGGGCGCTGCCCCCTGTCCTGTCCGGTGACGGACGGGGCGGGAGAGCGGTTCTGACCCCCACCATCATGCTGCAGGGCACCGGGTCCAGCGTGGGGAAATCCATGCTGGTCGCCGGGCTCTGCCGCCTGTTTGCCGATCGCGGCCTCCGCGTGCGGCCCTTCAAGCCACAGAACATGTCGAACAATGCAGCCGCGACCGATGACGGCGGCGAGATCGGGCGTGCCCAGGCCATGCAGGCCCTCGCCGCCCGTGTTCCCACCAGCGTGCACATGAATCCGGTCCTGCTGAAACCGGAGAGCGAGACCGGTTCACAGGTCGTGGTCCAGGGAAAGCGTTTCGCGACGGTCCGTGCACGCGAATATTCCGCCCTGAAGCCGCAACTGCTGACCCGCGTCATGCAGAGCTATCATCACCTCTGCACGGACGCCGACCTGATCATCGTGGAGGGTGCAGGCAGCACCGCGGAGGTCAATCTGCGGGCTGGCGACATCGCCAACATGGGATTTGCGGAGGCGGCCGATGTGCCCGTGATCCTGATCGGCGATATCGACCGGGGCGGGGTGATCGCACAGATCGTCGGCACGCATGCCCTGATCCCCGCTCCCGAACAGGCACGGATCAGGGGCTTTCTGGTCAACCGTTTCCGGGGTGACCCGAGCCTGTTTGATGATGGCCGCGACCTGATCGCTTTCCGCACCGGCTGGGCGGCTCTGGGGGTCATTCCATGGTTTCACGCGGCAAACCGGCTGCCGGCGGAGGATGCGATGGAGCTGGCCGGTCGCGCCCGGCACCGACAGGGCGCGTTCAGGATCGGGGTTCCGGCCCTGTCACGCATCGCCAACTTCGATGACCTGGACCCGCTGGCGGCGGAACCCGGCGTCGACCTGCAGATCATCCAGCCCGGAACACCGCTTCCCGCCGACCTTGATCTGGTGATCCTGCCCGGCTGCAAGTCCACCACCGGCGAACTGCGTTTCCTGCGCGCACAGGGCTGGGACATCGACATTCTCGCCCACGCCCGACGTGGGGGGCATGTACTTGGCCTCTGCGGTGGCTATCAGATGCTTGGCCGGTTGGTCCATGATCCGGACGGAATAGAGGGCACGAGCGGTACGGAAGAGGGTCTGGGCCTGCTGCAGGTCGAGACCATGATGCATCCGGCCAAGCAGACCAGGCCGGTCGAAGGGCTGCACCCTGCGTCAGGGTCCAGCGTGCGCGGTTACGAGATCCATATCGGCAGCACCGACGGCCCGGACCGGCAGCGGCCGTTCCTGCAGATCGGCGACAGGCCGGAGGGGGCGATGGACCGGTCCGGGCGGATCATCGGATCCTACGTGCACGGCCTGTTCCGCGATGACGCCTTCCGGCGGCACTTTCTCGACCACCTGGGCGCGGAGACGGACGGAACCCTGGATTTCGACGGCAGCGTCGATGCGACCCTGGATGCACTGTCGAAGCATCTGGCGGGGCACGTCGACATTGCCCGGGTCGCGGCGATCGCGGGCCTGGGATGACGGCGGCCGGCCCCGGATCGATTGCCCTATGCTTCAGCGGCTTCGGCAGCTTCGGCGCTGGCAACCTGTGCCCGCAGCGTATCCCCGATTTCCGGATGGCGCCGGATCAGGTCGCGGGCGTCATTGGCCTCCAGCATCATCAGTTGCACCGGCGTCTCCGCAACCGCTGACAGGATCTGATGCCCCAGGCGCAGGACGGACTCCGCCCCGAAGATGCCGCCCTCGATGACCGTATGGCTGCCTGTCGCGAACTCCACCGTGACGATGCCGTTGGCGACAAACAACAGTTCCTCCCACGGTTCGCTGCCACCCTGGATGATCGTCTCGTCCGACGCATAGCGCCGTGCCCGCATCATCCGCGAGATGCGCACGATCTCCCGCGCATTCAGATCCTCGAACAGCGGCACCTTGGCGACCATCGCTGGCGTCACCACGAACTGGCGCTGGTTGACCTCCTGCGAGAAGCCCATGGCGATGATGCCCAGCGGCAGGGCGAACATGCCCAGACCAAACAGCATGACCACGCCGCCGATCAGCTTGCCGTACAGGGTCACCGGCACGATGTCGCCATATCCAACGGTGGTGAGCGTCGCCAGTGACCACCACATGGCGGCGGGTATCGACCCGAACGCTTCGGGCTGGGCATGGCGCTCGGCATGATAGATCGCCGTCGAGGAAATGATCAGCAACCCGAACATGATCAGCAGCGATGCCAGCAATGCCCGACGCTCGTCATAGAAGACGCGCTGCAAGGTCATCAGCGCCGAGGAATATCGCATGAGCTTCAGGAACCGGAGCAGCCGCAGCACCCGCAGCACCCGCAGATCCGCCCCGAAGAAGATCGCCAGATAGAAGGGCAGGAAGGCGACCAGATCGATCATGGCGCCAAAGGAAAGCGCGTAGCGAACACGGCTCATGACTGGCCCATGCCGTTTCAGTGACGGATGCTCGGGCGCCACCCAGATCCGCACGATATATTCGGCCGTGAAGATGATCACCGAGATCACCTCGAACACCATGAACTCGAAGCCGAACCGGTCGTGCAGGGACGGCACCGTTTCCAGCACCACGGCGGCGATGTTCAGGGTGATCAGAACGATCAGGAACCGGTCGAAGAGAAGGCTGAGCCGATCACCGGGACCGGCCTCCTCGACAATCTCGAAGGTTCGGTGGCGCAGGCTGACCTCGTCACGCTGCGCCACCATGTTGCTCAGGCCCCCGAGGCGGCCTCGGCGAGTGCGGCTTCCACCGCACTGATCGCCGCTGCGGCAGAGGCACCATCCGGCCCGCCGCCCTGCGCCATGTCAGGCCGTCCGCCGCCGCCGGTGCCGCCAATGGCCCCGACACCGGCCCGGACCAGGTCAACCGCGCTCAATCTGCCCTTCAGGTCGTCCGTCACACCGACAACCAGCGCCGCCTTGCCATCGGTCACCCCGACCATGGCATAGACACCGGAGCCGCCGGATTTCATCTCGTCGACCATGCCCTTCATGTCGCGGGCGGAGATACCCTCGGCGACCTGGCCGATGAAGCGGATACCGCCCACATCCTTCGCCGCGGGACCGTCGCTGGCCGCACCGCCGCCCATCGCGGCCTTCTTGCGCACGTCGGCCAGCTCACGCTCGAGCTTCCGCCGCTCCTCCAGCAACTGCTTCACCCGCGCAGGCGCCTCGCCCGGCGTCGCCTTCAGCGTTCCGGCAATCTCCCTCAGCGCCTGTTCCTGCTCACTCAGATATTCGAACGCGGCGGCCCCTGTCAGCGCCTCGATCCGGCGCACACCGGACCCGACCGCCCCCTCGGAGACGATGCGAAACAGGCCGATGTCCCCGGTACGGCGGACATGCGTGCCGCCGCAAAGCTCCGTCGAAAGCGTCGGTTCGTCCGATGGTCCCATGGAGACCACACGGACCTCGTCGCCGTATTTCTCGCCGAACAGGGCCAGCGCACCGGCCTCCACCGCCGCATCAGGCGTCATCAGGCGGGTCGACACTTCGCCATTGCCACGGATCATGGCGTTCACATCCGCCTCCACGCCCGCAATCTCCTCGCCCGTCATACCCTTCGGATGACTGATGTCGAAGCGCAGGCGCTCCGGCGCCACCAGCGACCCCTTCTGGGAAACATGATCGCCCAGCCGGTCCCGCAGCGCCTTGTGGAGCAGGTGCGTCGCCGAGTGGTTGGCCCGCAGGCGGTCCCGCCGGTCCCTGTCCACGACGGCGCGGACCACATCGCCGACCGCCAGGTCGCCACCACTGACCTGCCCGATGTGGACATGCAGATCGCCGACCTTCTTCGCCGTATCGGTCACTGCAACGACGATACCGCCTTCGGTGGTCAGCGTTCCGATGTCGCCCATCTGGCCGCCGGACTCACCATAGAACGGGGTCTGGTTCAGAACGATCATGGCTTCCGTGCCGTTCGCGGCCGTGGCCGTCTCGGCCCCGTCCACGATGATGGCCTCAACCCTCGCCTCTGCCGCCGTCGCGTCGTAGCCCAGGAACTCCGTTGCCGCGACCCGGTCGCGCACCGCGAACCAGACCTTCTCCGTCGCTTCCCCGCCGGACCCTGCCCAGTTCTGCCGTGCGGCCTCCCGCTGCTTCTCCATGCTGGCGTTGAAACCGGCCGTATCCACGGGACGTCCCTGGCCGCGCAGGATGTCCTGCGTCAGATCAAGCGGGAAGCCATAGGTGTCGTAGAGGCGGAACGCCACGTCACCGGGCAGGGCCTGCCCCTCGCCCAGTTCATCAACCGCGTCGCCGAGCAGCTTCAGTCCACGCTCCAGCGTCTGCTTGAACCGGTTCTCCTCCAGCTTCAGTGTCTCGGTGATCAGCGCCTCCGCACGCTGCAGCTCGGTGAAGGTGCTGCCCATCATCCGCACCAGTTCCGGCACCAGCCGGTACATCAGCGGGTCGCGGCAGCCGATCATGTGCGCATGGCGCATGGCGCGGCGCATGATCCGGCGCAACACATAGCCCCGACCGTCATTGGTCGGCAGCACACCGTCCGCAATCAGGAACGCACTCGCCCGCAGATGGTCCGCGATGACGCGATGGTGCACCGCGTCCGGCCCATCGGGGTCGCTGTTGGAGAAATGCGCCGACTGCTCGATCAGGTTGCGCAGCAGGTCGGTTGCGTAATTGTCATGCGTCCCGTTCAGGGTCGCCGTCATCCGCTCCAGCCCCATGCCGGTATCGATCGACGGGCGCGGCAGGCTGTTGCGGGTTGCCGCGTCCACCTGCTCGTACTGCATGAAGACCAGATTCCAGATCTCGATGAAACGGTCACCATCCTCGTCCGGACTGCCCGGCGGGCCGCCCGGAATATGGTCACCGTGATCGAAGAAGATCTCGGAACAGGGACCGCAGGGTCCGGTATCCCCCATCGACCAGAAATTGTCTGAGGTCGGGATGCGGATGATCCTCTCATCGGACAGGCCCGCGATCTTCTTCCACAGCGCCGCCGCCTCCTCGTCCTCCGAATACACGGTGACCAGCAGGCGGTGCTGTGCCAGCCCGTATTCCCGGGTAACCAGGTTCCAGGCCAGTTCGATCGCCTGGTCCTTGAAATAGTCACCGAAGGAGAAATTCCCCAGCATCTCGAAGAACGTGTGATGCCGCGCCGTGTAGCCGACATTGTCCAGGTCGTTGTGCTTGCCGCCTGCACGCACGCACTTCTGCGACGTGACAGCCCGGCTGAAATCACGCTTCTCCTGCCCCGTGAAGACGTTCTTGAACTGGACCATGCCAGCATTGGTGAACATCAGTGTCGGGTCATTGTGCGGCACAAGCGGTGACGATGGCACATGGGTGTGCCCGTTGCGCGCAAAGTAGTCGACAAACGTCGAACGAATTTCGTTACCGCCAGCCAAGGGAACCTCTGTCTCGTTGCAGGGGGGCATCGCAGCCCCGGTCTCGCATCTGTGGAAGACCGCGCCAAAATGCGGCCCGGAGCGTGGAACCGCTCCAAATTCGTTTTCTAACCTGTTGTTTTCCGGGAACTATTTCTTCCCACAACCGAGTTAATCTGGCGAGCGGGCGTTCCTCTGTCAAGCCAGCCGCCAGAGGCAGGAATCCATACGGGGTTAACACAATCTTAGTGCGGTCATACTACCACTCGACTGAGTTGGATTCCGACCCGCGCGTCATGTGGTGCACAATGCCCAAAGTTGCCCTGAAGAACCGAATAAAGGCCTGGTGGGATGGCTATCCGATTGATGCGCAGTCGGGTGCGGTAAGCGGCACCGGGCGTCGCGACACGGAAGTCATTCGCCGCCACTGCCCGTATGGCCCCCTGGCCGATACGCATGGGCTGCTGTTCGGTCAGGGCTATCACCAGCCGGGCGGGACCGATTTCCTGTTTCGCATGATCGGCACCCATGTGCCATTGCAGGAACAGAAGGCCCTGGTGCTGGGCTGTGGTTCCGGTGGCATGTGCCGTGATCTGGCGGAACGATTCAATCTGCGGGTGGAAGGACTGGACCCTGACCGCGAACTGCTGCGGTGCGGCATGGAGATGATCCGCGACACGATGCGGGGCAAGGCCGTGCGACTGGGGCCCATCGACCTGAAGCACATGGATTTCGGGTTCGCGAAATACCAGCTGGTGGTCGCGCGGGAGATCCTGCACACGCAGGCTGACCGGCACGAGATCTACAGCCGGGTGGAGAAGATCCTGCGACGGACCGGCAGGATGGTCTTCACCCAACTGGTGGCAGACGACGACGCCGACACCGACGACCTCTCACTTGATCTGCGCACGTCCCTCGAACCGACGGACTACGTCTATCTGACACGCGAGGAGGAGCGGCGTTGCCTGATCGAGGCGGGTCTTGACGTCGCCCTGGAAGAGGACGTCACCGACGAACTGCTGAAACACACGATCAGCGTCTTCGCGGACTGGCAGCGCGCGGTCGAGACCATGGCATCCTATATCGAACAGCCAACGATGCTGCAGGAACTGGTGCGGATCGTCGACCACTGGCAGCGTCGCTCCGACGCGATGAAGAGCGGCAACCTGCGCGTGGTCCTGTTCCACGCCGCCAAGCGTACAAATGAACTTGTCGCGGAACCGCCGGAATCAGCCTGACGTATTCTTGCCGCAACTGCTGCAGGACTTGCCCTCCGGCGTATAGGCGCCGCAATTGCCGCACTGGATCAGATTGACGGCATTTTCCCTGGCCGGCGTCTGGCCAGACGTGTCACTGGTCCCCGACCGGCTGCTCCGTTTGCCGCCAATGGCGCGGAAGCCGTAGATGACGACGGCCACCACTGCGACCAGGATCAGTATCTTCATCCACATGGCGCAGCCCCCATCACCGTTCCACCCGCCGCACGAATACCGTCCGGCCTTCCACGACGGTGCGGACAGCGTGGCCCTGCATGGGCCGCTCGTCAAAGGGCGAATTCTTGGACTTGGAACGGAACTTCTTGCTGTCGACGACCCAGGGCGCACCGGGATCGAAGATCACCAGATCCGCCGGGTGGCCCGCCTGCAGGATACCACAGTCCAGACCCAGCAGGCGCGCCGGATTGCAGGTCATGCAGGCCAGCACGGAAAGCAGCGGCACATCCTCGCTCATGTGCAGCTGCAGCCCCAGCGCCAGCATGGTTTCCAGCCCCGCGGCACCGAAGGCCGCCTGCTCGAACGGCTGACGCTTGGCCTCCGGGTCCTCCGGCGCATGTCCCGACGAGATCACGTCGATGGTCCCGTCGCGAATGGCCTCCACCACCGCGCGGCGGTCATCCTCCGAACGCAGAGGCGGCGAGACCTTGGCAAAGGTCCGGTAGCCGTTGACCTCATTCTCGTTCAGGGCGAAGTAATGCGGCGCTGTCCCGCAGGACACCGGCAGGCCTTCCGCCTTCGCCCGGCGCATGGCGTCGAGTGCCTTTGCGGTCGTCAGATGCGCGGCGTGATAGCGGGCACCCGTGATTTCCACCAGGCGGATGTCACGCTCCAGCATGATCGTCTCCGCGGCTGTCGGGATACCCTTCAGCCCCAGCCGGGTGGCCAGTTCACCTTCGTTCATCGCGCCGTTGCGGGCCAGCGACGGTTCCTCCACATGCTGCACGATCAGCACGTCGAAGGCCGTCGAATAGCTCAGTGCCCGGCGCATCACGGTGGCATCGGCAATGGCCCGGTCGCCGTCCGTGAAGGCCACCGCACCGGCTGCCTGCAACAGGCCGAATTCCGTCAACTGCTTGCCGTTCAGTCCCTGGGTCGCGGCGGCGAAGGGACGGATGTGGACATCGGAGCCTTCGTTGGCGCGCCGATGCACATATTCGACCAGCGCCACGTTATCGATCACGGGCTCCGTGTTCGGCAGGGTGCACAGCGTCGTCACGCCCCCGGCACGGGCCGCGGCGGCTGCACTCTCGAAGCTTTCCTTGTGCTCCGCCCCCGGCTCCCCGATCCGCGCGTGCATGTCCACCAGGCCGGGCGCCAGGCACAGGCCATCCAGATCGATCACTTCCGTCCTGTCGGGTACCCGGTTGGGGAAGATGTCGGGACCAACAGCCGCGATCAGCCCATCCTCGATCAGGACATGACCAACCTCGTCACGGCCACTGGCGGGGTCGAGCAGGCGGGCGTTCAGATATGCCAGGCGTTGCTCAGGCATCGCCACCATTCCCGTTTCCGCCTCCGGCGACCAGAAGGCGCAACACGGCCATTCGAACTGCCACACCCATCTCGACCTGCTCCCGGATCACACTGCGGTGGATATCGTCCGCGACCTCGGTATCGATCTCCACACCCCGGTTCATCGGTCCCGGATGCATGATCAGCGCATCGGGCTTGGCGTGCGACAGCTTCTCGTGATCCAGGCCATAGAAATGATAGTACTCGCGGACGGAGGGCAGGAAGGACCCCTGCATCCGCTCCCGCTGCAGGCGCAGCATCATGACCACGTCGACATCGCGCAGCCCGCGCCGCATGTCGGTGAAGGCCTCGACACCCAGACGCTCGATCCCGCTGGGCAGCAGGGTCGGCGGGGCGATGACCCGCACCCGCGCGCCCATCGTGTTCAGCAGGTAGATGTTCGATCGTGCAACGCGGCTGTGCATGACGTCGCCGGCGATGGCGACCGTCAGCCCCTCCAGCCGGTTGAGTCTGCGCCGGATGGTCAGCGCGTCCAGCAGAGCCTGGGTCGGATGCTCGTGCTGGCCGTCACCGCCGTTGACCACCGCGCAATCCACCTTCTGCGACAGCAGCGCGACCGCGCCGGAGTCCGGATGGCGGACCACCAGCACATCCGGGTGCATCGCGTTCAGTGTCATGGCGGTGTCGATCAGGGTCTCGCCCTTCTTGGTCGACGAGGCCTCGACGGACATGTTGATGGTGTCCGCGCCCAGCCGCTTGCCAGCCAGTTCGAAGGACGTCCGGGTCCGGGTCGAGTTCTCGAAGAACAGGTTGATCTGAGTCCGGCCCTGAAGATCGCGCAGCTTCTTGTTGTCCTGCCGGTTCAGTTCGATGAACTGCTCCGACAGGTCAAGGATGCACTGGATGTCGGAACGGGAAAGCTCCTGCATCCCCAAAAGGTGCCGATGGGGGAAAGGAAGATCGGGTAAGGCGTCCGGTGCTTTCATCGGCGGCGAACAATAGGCACGAACAGGGATCGTGCAAGCCCTATCCGCCATGCACCCGGAATCCCGAACGGTTTCGCGCTGTCGGCGCCGTCACACGACCGCTAGAATGGAGCGCGAATCGTCAGGAGTGGGGTGACGGTCAGGTCATGTTGGTACTGGTTTCAAACATTCTTCGGATGCCCGGGCGCCTTCTGGATCGGCTGCTGGTCCCGGTCTCCACGGCTGTCGTGTTACTGGCGGCGCTCTCGCTCCAGGTACAGGCCCAGGACACGGCAGGAACCGCGTCGTTGAGCGGCACACAGATTCTCGATGCCTTCGACACGGCTGCCTTCGGTCCGGCCGACCGTCCCGATCCACACCTCTACCGCTGGTCGAACGACAAACCGGTCACCGTTCGGATGACAGGTGACGCGCCTGCCCGGTTCCGGCAATGGACGGAGGCGCAGATTGAACGCCTGGCAGCGCTGACCGGACTTCAGATCAGCACGACGCAGGGGATCGGCGCGGATGTGATCATCGCCTTCGTACCGCGCTTCGATGAGGTGCTGGACGGACACTACAATGATCTGCTGGACCGCTTCGTCGCCTCCGACAGCCGGCGCGACAGCCTGTTGTCGGGCTACAGGGCCGCCGGCGCGGTCTGCGCCGGGCAGGTCAATGCGCGCGGCACCCACCTGGCGGAGGCAATCGTCTTCATCCCGATAGACAGGATGGCGCCGGTCGCCCATGCCTGCATCGTCTCGCAACTGTCGCGGATCATGGGCCTGCCGTTCGCACTGCCCGGTGATCAGCCGTCAACCTTGGCGATCGACAGCCCGCATGCGCATCTGACGGAGCTGGATCACACCATGCTGCGCATGCTCTATCACCCGCGCATGCGTGCGGGCATCACGCGCAGCGACGCCCGGATCGTTGCGCTCTCGATCCTGCCGGAAATGCGATCAGACGACTGACGCCAGGCACAGCCCTCGGGACACTTAGATCCTGGGCTGTTCCGTCTGTCCGGTGCCCCCTGCGCTGGTTCGCCTGAAGCGGCTGCCACGCTTCTCCCGCGTCATCTTCTGACGCTGGGCGCGACGGGCTCGGAACCTCTCGATGAAGCGCTTCGACCAGACGTAGCCGATCCAGGAAAAGAATATGGCCCAGGGCACCGAGCCCAGGAACAGCGGGATGCCCCAGATATCGAACAGCGTCAGCGTGCCAACCCAGAGCGCCTCGACAAAGCCGGTGTCCGCCGAGGCGATTGCCGTCAGTTGCGCGGTGAACTGATCCAGTCCGATCCCGCCAAGCTCGTCAAACCGCCCAAGCATGAGCTGGCCGGTCAGCAGGAAGCCATAATAGATCGGTCCGATGGTGAAGATGTTGGTGATCCAGACCCATGCAAAGGCAGAGATCGCGTGAAAGTGGAACCTTGGCCCGGCGGCCTTCGCCAGCATCCAGATCAACAGCACCAGAACGAGTTGCACGCCCACAGTCGGCGTGAAGGCAACAGCCAGCCCGACCGCGACGCCACGGGCGACATGTTCGGCCGGCGCCTGTCCGCGTTTCAGGGGCACGATCAGTCTCATCCGGGTCAACCGACCCAGGTTCGTTACCAGTCCACGTCTCTCGCGTGAGGGTTCATTCACCGTCACATTTCCCCTGGGGCCAACGAAAAGGCCCGCAAAACTAGATACTGTCCCACGGGCTTGCACCCGCAATCATGGACCGCAGATGCCCTACAAGGGAGACTGCATCGGTCCCATCCGCAAAAATGTCGCGCAGGCTGCGAACACCTTCCGATTTCGACAGCTTGCGTCCCCGCACGTCCTGTACCAGCCGATGATGAAGATAATGTGGCCTCGGCAGATCAAGAAGTTTCTGCAACAGAACATGGACGGATGTCTGATGGAACAGGTCACGTCCCCTGATGACATGGGTAATGCCCTGGGCGGCGTCATCCACGGTCACGGCAAGATGATAACTGGTGCCGATGTCGCGGCGGGCCAGCACCACGTCGCCCAGCCCCTCGCCCGCCCAGCGCTGCAGGCCGGCCTGTTCGTCCTGCCATGTGACCGGACCGGTCAGGCCAAGCGCATGCCGTAGACGCAACCGCCAGGCGGGCACCGCACCGTCGGCCAGCCGCGCATCGATCTCGGACGGGCCAAGCCCGGCGCAGGTGCCGCCATAGATCAGCCCGTCGAAGCCCTTCCCCGGCGAGGCCTCGGCCACCTGTCGCCGGGTGCAGAAACAGGGATAGACGAGTTCCCTCGCCTGCAGGTGTTCCAGCACCGTGGCATAGGTGCGCATCCTGTTGGACTGATGCCAGACCGGTCCCTCCCAGGTGAGGCCCAGGGACCCGAGATCAGCCAGGATGGCGTGGACGAACTCGGGGCGGCACCGGGTGTGGTCGATATCCTCGATCCGCAACAGGAACTGTCCGTCGACCGCCCGTGCCCGATCATGCGCCAGCACGGCGGACAGGGCGTGCCCGACATGCAGGTATCCGGTCGGGCTGGGCGCAAAACGGGTCACGAAGCTCATGCGCGCCATTCCGGCAGCAGTTGCACGGCGTTGCAATCGGTAACGATACCCTGGCCGGTAGCATGGTAGCATCCGCAAGATGTGAAGAGCGTTTGCTGGAGCGCGGTAGATGAACCGACAGATGGAGGCAGCCATAGCGACCGTCCGGTTTGGGATGGGTGCCCGACCGAACGAGATCAGCGACGCCCTGTCCGATCCACGGGGCTGGCTGGCGGCGCAGATTGCAAACCCGGCCCCGGTTTCCGCCGAGATGACTTCTCTCGAACCTTCGCATCAACTGGTCAGCCAGCTTCAGGTCGCGATCCGCAGTGAAGGCGTCTCCGGCGTGATCTCGCTGCTGCGGAATGTCTATCGTCCCCAGTATGTGCGCGAAGCCATTGTCCGGAGCGGGCAGGCGGTCACCACGTCCACTTCGTTCCACGAACGCTGGGTGCGTTTCTGGTCCGATCATTTCACGGTTACCGGCAAGAAACCCGTGATCGTCGGTCTGGCAGGTGGGTTTGAGAGGGAAGCCATTCGTCCCAACGTCGGCGGCCGGTTCGTAGATCTGCTACTGGCCGTCATCCAGCATCCCGTCATGATCCTCTATCTCGACAACGCCAGGTCCTTCGGCCCGAACACCCCCGCCGCACGCTACAGCGACGGCGGTCTGAACGAGAACCTGGCACGGGAGGTACTTGAACTGCATACGCTGGGCGTCGATGGTGGCTACGAGCAGTCGGATGTCCGGTCACTCGCTCTCATGTTGACCGGATGGAGTCTCAGCCCCGCCGACGGCCATGGGTCGGGTGGAGGGTTCCATTTTCATGCAACAGCCCACGAGCCCGGTGACCGTCACCTCATGGGCGTCGGCTATGCTGATGACGGGATCGGCCAGGCAGAGCGGGCCTTGCGCGATCTCGCTGCTCATCCGGCAACGGCCCGGAACATTGCAAGGGAACTCGCACGCCATTTCGTTTCGGACCGGCCTGCGCCGGAGATTGTCGCCCGCCTGAGCCGGACGTTCATCGAAACAGAGGGCGATCTGACACAGATGGCTCTTGCCCTGATCGAAATACAGTCGGCCTGGATACCCCTGACCAAGCTGAAGACACCTGACGAGCTTGTCATCTCTGCCCTGCGCGGTATCGGGGCGAAGGGGGCCAACCGTGGCGTGCTGAATGCGTTGGTGGAACTGGGACAGCGCCCGTGGATGGCCCCGTCACCGAAGGGCTGGCCGGATACGGCGGAGGCCTGGATCACCCCGGACCGGGCACTCAGGCGTGTCGATTTCGGAGCCGCCATGGCGGAACGGATGGCCCCCCTTCCGAAAGACCCCATGATCCAGGCCAGGGACATGATGGGTGAGTTGTATGGCCAAGACACGATGATGGCGATCAGCCGGGCCGAGAGCCCGCGTCAGGCGCTGGCGCTGGCGCTCTCGGCCCCTGAATTCCAACGGAGATAACCTCAATGCCGGACCGCCGCTTCGATATCTCGCGCCGCAGGCTGCTGAAATTCAGCGGTGCCTCGGCCCTGGCTTCCATTTCCGGTCGATCACTCGCCACGACAGGACCGGACCCGCGCTTCCTGATGATCATCCTGCGCGGCGGGGCGGATGGGCTGAGCATGCTTCCGCCAACAGGCGACCCGGATCTGGCGGACATTCGCGGCAGACTAAGCGCCTTTCCGACGCTTCCGCTGGACGGCTTCTTCTCCCTGCACGGCGCCATGCCGACCATCGGCGAACTCTGGAAGCAGCAGCAACTCATCGGATTTCATGCCATCTCCACCCCCTATCAGGATCGGAGTCACTTCGACGCGCAGAACGTACTGGAGAGCGGGCTTGCCCGCCCCGACGGTTCCGCCGACGGATGGCTCAACCGCGCCCTTGCCCTGCGCCCGGACAGCGCCCGTCGCGGACTGTCGGTTGGCGCGGGAACGCCGCTGATCATGCGCGGTGCGGCACCTGTCGGATCCTGGGCACCGTCACAGTTGCCGGTCGCGGACCCGACACTGGTGGACCGTCTGGTGCCACTGTGGGCCAATGACCCGCTGCTGGCCAGGATGCTGCCACAGGGGCGGGAGTTGCAGGCAATGACCGGCGGCATGGGCGGAGACCCCAATTCCGGTCGCATGGCCGGTCTGCTGGAACAGGTCGGCCAGTTGATGGCGCGCGCGGACGGACCACGTATCGTTGCCATGGACAGCGACGGCTGGGACATGCATGGCACGCTGCTGTTCCACATGAACCGACTTTCCGCTGATCTGGATCAGGGGATCGCGCGGCTGCGGGCCAAGCTCGGCGACGCCTGGTCGCAGACCGTGGTGCTGATCGCCAGTGAATTCGGTCGAACAGTGGAGCCGAACGGAACCGGGGGCTCGGACCATGGCATCGGCGGTTCGGCCCTGCTGCTGGGCGGAGCGGTCCGGGGCGGGCGGATGATCGCTGACTGGCCCGGCCTGCGTCCGGCAGACCGCGTCGCGGCGCGGGACCTGCGTCCGACCAGGGATCTGCGGGACGTCTTTGCAGCAGCACTTGCCGATCATCTTTCCTACAGCCCGACGGAAATCAGTGAGACCATCCTGCCTGGTTTCGCCGCCGCGAACAGGACGCCGGAGATGTTTCACCGCACACTTTGACAAGTGGCATCAGCCATTCGTCCGGGCTAGGCTCGGGTGCGGTGCAGCGAGGCAGGTCTGGGGCGATGCAAACACCTGAAACGAAGCGGAAGAATGAATGGGTCGTGCTGTTCGTGGCGAACAGCGACGAGACCCAGATCGACCGGACCCTGATGGCCGCCTGGTCGGTGCGCCAGCATTTCACGGACGTCCCGATCGCCGTCGTGACCAACCGTCCGACCCACAGGCTCTGGCGCACGGCTGTCTTCAACATCGTCATTTCCATGGCCGATGATCCGTCCGCCAGTGTCGCCACCTGTTGCCGCCGCGCCATGGATCGCGAGATCTTTGATCGTGCCTTCTACGTCAACTCCCACTGCCGCCTGCGCTCCGGGTCGGTCGGAACCCTGATGAAACCGCTGGCACAACCCGGGATCGATGTGACCCTGTTGCCGTCGGAAGGCGCGGAAGCCATGCAAGACGGCATCATTGGCCTGCACAACAGTGACGGGGGCCGCGCCTTCCTGGACAAGTGGGCCGCGAGCATCGGTGAAGGCGGCGGCCTGCCCGCCGCGGTGGGAGACAATGCGGGCTTCACCGCGGGCGTCTTCGACAGCGTCTGGACACCGGAAGTCGCCACCGATCCGGAGAAGCTGCCGGCAGTGGAAGTCCGACAGGGCAACGCGCGCCGACTGCAGGGGGAAATGCTGCTGTTTGCATTGCACAGGCTTGTCTCCGGCGACCTGAAGCGAGCGGCAACGGTCTATGCCCGCGTCGCGCTGCGGGCCGAGCCGTCCCTGGTCCAGCTTGGTTCGGCACGGCTGGTCCCGCACCTGCGCCGTCGGTTCCCGGAGAAGGTGAGCGGCATCGGCGCGGAGGGCAGGAAGAAGCTGGAGGAGATGCTGAACCACGCGGCGGAAGGCGACCCGGCGGGCAACCTGCTCGCCATCGCGGCCCTGCATCTGGAAATGGATCAGCCGAAGACCGCCGTCACCGTGTTGCGTCTGATCTCGCGAATGCGCTTCAGGAAGCCCGTGCCCGTCCCGGACTGAGCGGCCCGGTGATCATTGATCAGCCCGGCTTGCGCCCCGTCACCCGCGTCAGTGTCTGCGGAATGAACTCCGTCGCGCTGATCCCCTCGAACCCGGCGCTCTCCAGATAGCCGACGCACTCGGCAATCGTGTGGGCATGCCCGATCGAGTGCGGTATCGCCTCGTAGAGTCCCCACATCGCAGGGGCGATCGGCCCCATCCGGTCATCGTCCAGCATCTCGCCGATCAGATGGTACTCGCCGCCGGGCTCCAGCGCGTCGAATACCTGTGCCACGACACGGGTCCAGGTTTCGCGGTCATAGATCGGCAGGTTCGAGGCCTGGATCGCAACGTCGCAACCGGACGGCAACGGCCCCCGCGTGAAGTCGCAGGATTCCGCCGTGACCCTGTCGGACACACCATTCTCCGCAATGAATTCCCGCGCCACGGTCACGACCGGCGGCAGATCGAGCACCACCGCACTGATCCCGGGCCAGGTCTGGGCGGCGATGATGCAGTAGGCACCGGAGCCGCCGCCGAGATCCATGATGCGCTTGCGGCCGGTCAGATCGACTTCCCGATGGAACTTGCGGGCCGCGCCCATGCCGATGGAATAGGTGGCCTTGTGATAGGCGCGCGCACTCTCCACCGTCAGGTCATCGTACATGCCCAGCGGCTCGGTCTTCTGCTCCTTCAGGATTTCAGAAAGCCTGCCCCAGTCGCCCCAGCTCTCCCGCATGAAGGTCATCCAGGGACCCGCGTAGCTGCGCTCTCCCTCCACAAGGAAACGCGCCACATCGGGGGCGTTGGCGTAGGTGCCGTCCGCATCCCGTGTCACCAGCTCCATCCCCGCCAGGGCATCCAGCAGCCGCTCGCCGTTCAGTGCACCGATCCCCACGGCCTCACCCAGCTTCGCGATGGTATTCGCGCCTGCCGCGATCTGCGTGAAGACCCCCAGATCGATGGCCGCATACATGGCGCCCGTCTCCCAATAGGCCTTCGAGATGCGTTGCAGGCGTACGGTATCCACCCGTTTCTCAGTCATTTTTTGAACCTCCCCTATCTTGTCTTCGGCAAATCCTTCGGAAAAACCGTCGCGATGGCCCCCAGTATCAGGCCGGTCGCCAGCAGCTCCGGCAGCCCGAGCGGTTCGTCCAGCAGGATTGCCGAGGAACCAAGCCCGACCAGAGGCACCAGCATGACAGACAGCGATGCCGTCTTCACCGGCAGGCGTTTCACCAGCCACAGATAGGCGGCCACACCGAAGACCTGCGCAATCAGGCCGGCATAGAGCGTTGCCGCTGTCGCCTGCCAGGATACCGGTTGCAGGACCAGCAGGTCAGGTATGGCCAGCAGCGTGATCGGTGTCGCGCCCACCACCATCTGCCAGCTCATCACCGTCAGATGCGGCACGCGCCAGGTATTGTACTTCTGCCAGACGGTTCCGAAGGCAAAGCAGAGCGATGCCGCCACCATGACCAGGGCACCCAGGGGCGCCTCACCCAGCCGCTTGGCCTCGTCCCCCATCAGGACGGCCAGCCCGGCCATGGCCAGGACCAGACCCAGAATGCGCCAGCGCGTCACCTTCTCGCCCAGCAGCGGAATACCCATCAGAAAGGCCCAGACCGGCATGGTATAGGCGATCAGCGATGCGCGACCGGCCTCGATCAGGGTCACGCCGACCGCCGACAGGTACAGCCAGGCCCCGACATTGAACAATCCGGCAACGATCAGGGGAACCCAGTGGTCACGGGGGACGCGCAGGCTGTGCCCGGCGATCCGTGTCACGATCAGCATGGTGATCGCGGCCAGCACCGAGCTGATGGCACGGAAGCTGAGAACCGACATCTCCGCCACGGCGATCTTCATGAAGGGCCAGAGCAGGCCCCAGACCAGAATCAGCAGCACGAAGATCATCAGACTGAAGGAACGCGACGCCGCGTTCTCTTCAACGGGAGGTAAGGCAGTTGTCATGCGCGGGAGCTTACGCAGTCCTGCCCCTGCGGCAATCCAAAACAGACGCATGGCCATCCGCGCGGACTGCGGGTCAGCGGCAGGGACGCGAATTGCCGTGCTGCAAATGATTATCAATGATGTTGCAGCGGTGATCCTGCGCTGTTATTGATCTTGCAACTCATTCTGAAAAAGGGACTCGCCTGCCATGTCAGTCTTTGGATCCATCACGCGCCTCGCAACCGGTGCCGCCCTGCTTTGCGGCCTGACCGCGGGTGCCGCGCAGGCTGCGGAGGAGGTCAACCTCTACTCCTACCGCCAGCCTCACCTCATGCAGCCGCTGATCGACGCCTTCACCGCCGATACCGGCATCAAGGTGAACATGGTCTACGCGAACAAGGGTCTGCTGGAGCGCCTGGTTGCCGAAGGCCGCAACACGCCGGCCGACGTGGTGATCACCGCCAACGCCGGTCGTCTGGCCGACCTCGTCGAGGCTGATGTGCTGCGTTCGGTGACCTCCCCGAAGCTGGAGGCTGCCGTTCCGGCGAACTTCCGGGATCCCCAGAACCGCTGGTTCGCGATCACCAAGCGCAGCCGCGTGCTCTATGCCAGCCGTGAGCGTGTGGCGGCGGATCGCGCGCTGACCTACGAAGGTCTGGCCGACGTGGAATGGAAGGGCAAGATCTGCGCCCGCCAGTTCACGCATCCCTACATGATCGACCTGATCTCCTCCATGATCGCGTCCCATGGTGAAGCCTGGACGGAAACGTGGCTGCAGGGTGTGAAGGCCAACCTGGCGCGCAAGCCGCAGGGCAATGACCGCGCGCAGATCAAGGCCGTTGCCCAGGGCGAGTGCGATATCGCCATCGGCAATACCTACTACTACGGCATCATGCTCTCCGACCCGGAACAGCGCCCCGCCGCCGAGGCCGTGCGTCCCGTGTTCCCGAACCAGGAAGGGCGCGGCGCACACATGAACATCACCGGTGCCGGTGTCACCAAGCACGCCAGGCACCCGGAGAACGGCGTCAAGCTGATCGAGTATCTGACCAGCCCGCACGCGCAGGAAATCTACGCCGCCCAGAACTTCGAGTTCCCGATCTTGGGCGGGGTATCGATCGCTCCGGTCATCGCCGTCTTCGGTGAATTCAAGGAAGATCCGGTCAGCCTGGCCGATGTCGCGGCCCAGCGTCGTGCCGCCGCCCAGATGGTGGACCGCGCCGGTCTTTCCAGTTGATGCGTGATCTGACATCGTGACCGCATGACACTTGCGGTTGCGCCGCCGACGGCCGTCCGTCGCGGACATGACAGAAGCTATCTCGTAATTGGCCTCGTCGCGATACTCGCGACGGGGCTTGTTGCGTTACCGGTCGGTGCGCTTGTCTGGTTCGCGCTGTCGGTGGAGCCGGGGATCTGGCCGCATCTGACCCGAACGGTCCTGGGCAACTACACCATCACCACCAGCCTGCTGGCGCTGGGCGTCGGAACGGGCGTGACCCTGATCGGTGTCGGCGCGGCCTGGCTGGTCGCGGCATACGACTTCCCGCTGCGCCGGACGCTGGAATGGGCGCTGATGATGCCGCTGGCAGCACCATCCTACATCGTCGCCTTTGTCTACACGGACCTGCTGGACTATGCCGGGCCGGTGCAGAGCACGCTGCGCGACCTGTTCGGCTGGCGCAATGCCGCCGACTACAGCTTCCCGGAGATCAGAAGCCTGCCCGGCGCCATCATCATCATCACGCTGGTGCTCTATCCGTACGTCTATCTGCTGACCCGCACCGCGTTCCTGGCCCAGTCCCGCGCTGCCGTGGAGGCCGCGCGCATGCAGGGACTGTCGGCCAGCGCGGCCTTCTGGCGCGTTGCCCTGCCCATGGCACGCCCCGCCATCGTCGTCGGTGTCGCGCTGGCGCTGATGGAGACACTGAACGAATACGGCACTGTCGACTTCTTCGCCGTGCCCGTCTTCTCGACCGGCATCTTCCACGTCTGGATCAACATGGGCAGCCTGGAGGGCGCGTCCGGCCTTGCCCTGATGCTGGTGGCGGCGGTCGCGATCCTGCTGCTGGCGGAACGCCGGGCACGGGCCGATCGCCGCTTCACCGACGCCCGCTCAACCCGCCCCGCGCAGGCCCGCGCGCAACTGCATGGTGCCCTGGCCCTGGCCGCGACCCTGCTCTGCACCCTGCCCGTCGTGCTGGGTTTCCTGCTGCCCTTCAGCCTGCTGGTAGGCTCCTCGTGGCACCGCATAGATGCCCTGTTCACCGGGGACCTGGCGTCCGCACTGCTCAACTCGCTGGAGCTTGCCGCCCTCGCCGCCCTGGTCGTGACCGTGCTTTCGCTCTGGCTGGCCTATGCCGGACGCATGAGCGGCGCGCCGCTGCTCCGCCTGGGTACGCGCCTGGCCAGCATGGGGTACGCGATCCCCGGCTCCGTGCTGGCAATAGGTATCCTTGCCCCCTTCGCCGCCTTCGACAACGCCCTGGATGCCTGGCTGTTCGAGTCATTCGGACTGTCGAGTGGCCTGCTGCTCTCCGGCACCCTGATCGCATTGCTGTTCGGCTGCACCGTGCGGTTCCTGGCTTTGGGTTTCGGCGCGACCGAGGCGGGGTTCGAGCGGGTGCCCCGCTCCCTCGACGATGCTGCCCGGCTGCTTGGATCAGGTCCTGTTGACCTGGTACGGCGCGTTCACTGGCCGCTCCTGCGCGCCAGCAGCCTGACCGCCGCCCTGCTGGTCTTCGTCGATACGCTGAAGGAGCTGCCGATGACCCTGGCACTGCGCCCCTTCAACTTCGAGACCCTGGCAACGGTGACACACCAGTATGCGGTCGATGAACGTTTCGCGGAGGCCACGCCCGGTGCCCTCGCCATCGTGCTGGCCGGTGTGGTGCCCGTGATCCTGCTGAGCCACACGATCAGGCAGGCGTCCCGGCCAAGGGCCTGATTGCTCCGGCAAGGCTTCGTTAACGCCGATCCGACAAAATGTTCCGGTTGCAATGGACCGGAGCAAACCATCGTGAATGACATGTCGGCGCACAACCCGAGTCTTGCCCGTCCTGATCTGCTGGCGGCCGTCAGTCACGAGATGCGCAACAGCCTGAACGGGCTGCTCGGCGTGACCGAACTGCTGCTGACTAGCCAGCTGGACAGGGAACAGCGCAGGCAGGTGGACACCATCCGTGCCTGCGCCGACAGCCTGCGCAACCTCTCTGTCGACATGCTCGACCTGTCACGCATGGAAGCTGGCCGATTCCGGATGGTGGAGGCACCGTTCTCGCCGGTCGAACTGCTGGAACATGTCGGTCGGGTCATGGGACCGCAGGCCGCCGACAAGTGCCTGCGCTTCGAAGCCCGCTTCGGGGAACGGTGCAACCGCACCCTGAGTGGCGACCGGACGCGCATCTGCCAGATACTGCTCAACCTGATCGGCAACGCGATCAAGTTCACCTCCGGCGGTCAGGTCAGCGTCCGGATGTCGGCACATGACCAGGGCGATCTCGTCGGCCTTCGGTTTGTCGTCGCAGACACCGGCTGCGGCATGGAACCCGCTATGATCGACGACCTGTTCCAGCCCTGGAAGCGACGCCGTCTGCACGCGGAATCCGGCGCGGGGCTGGGCCTGGCGATCTCCCGGCGGCTGGCGCGGCAGATGAACGGCGACATTACCGTCACCAGTGAGCCCGGTATCGGCTCCAGCTTCAGCCTGCAGATCGCGCTGCCCGAATGTGAGGCACAGGTCGGCGAAGCCACCTCCGACCTCCCGAAAGGTGAGGAAACGGTTGCCAGTCTGCGCGTGCTCGTCGCCGACGACCATCTGATCAACCGCGCCCTGCTGGAGGCGGTGATGCGCAAGCTGGGGCATGAGGTGATCACGGTCGACAATGGCCGATCCGCCGTGGAGCGTGCACTGTCGGGCAACGTCGATCTGGTGCTGATGGATATCCAGATGCCGGAACTGGACGGTGTTGCCGCCACACAGGAAATCCGTGCCGCTGAACCAGCCGGGTCCCGGCTGCCGATCCTGGGGGTAACCGGCCACGACTCGCCGGAGCATCGCGCGGCGTTCCGCGCCGCCGGCATGGATGGCGTCGTCATGAAGCCGTATGATGTCTCCCTGCTGGTCTCCGAGATCATCCGCGTCATGGCTGCTGCCGGGCCTGAACCGGTCAGCACCGAGCCGGCCGTGAACAATTTGGATCCCGAGAGCCCGCTGGCCGACACCCTGAAGATGATCCGGCAACTCGAAAAGTCCGCGATGACCGCTGGTCACTGACGCGAGCCCCGCGCTATAACCGATCCCTGTTCAATTGACTGAAGCCGGGGAGGGCTTGGAGCCATGGGTTTGCAGCGTCAGATCTTCAGTGAAGACCACGAGATCTTCCGTCGCACTGTTCGCAAGTTTCTCGAGGACGAAATGGCCCCGCACCACGAGAAGTGGGAAGATCAGGGCTATGTCGACCGGGAAGCCTGGACCCGAGCCGGTGAACTCGGGTTCCTCTGCATGTCGATGCCGGAGGAGTTCGGTGGTTCGAATGCTGACCGGCTCTACAGCGCGATCCTGATGGAGGAGACGCAGCGGCTGAACCTGACGGGTCTCGGCTTCGGGCTGCACAACGAGATCGTGGCCCCCTACATCAACCGCTATGGCTCGGAGGAGCAGAAGCGGAAATACCTGCCGAAGATGGCCAGCGGCGAGATGGTCGGTGCCATCGCCATGTCGGAGCCGGGCACGGGCTCGGACCTGCAGGGTATCAAGACCACGGCACTGAAGGATGGCAACGAGCTCGTCGTCAATGGCCAGAAGACCTTCATCACCAATGGCTGGAACGCCGATGTGGTCATCGTTGTCGCCAAGACCGACCCGGAAAAGGGTGCCAAGGGTACCTCGCTGGTGATGGTCGAACGCGGTGACAGCGGCTTCGAGAAGGGCCGCCGCCTGAAGAAGCTGGGCATGAAGGCGCAGGACACGTCGGAGCTGTTCTTCGACAATGTGCGCATTCCCGCCGATCGCATCCTTGGCGAGGAAGGCAAGGGCTTCGTCTATCTGATGCAGGAACTGGCGTGGGAACGCATCCAGGTGGCCATCAGTGCCGCCGCCGCCATGGAAGCCGCCGTCGAGATGACGGTGGAATACTGCAAGGAACGCAAGGCCTTCGGTCAGCCGCTGCTGGAATTCCAGAACACCCGTTTCAAGCTTGCCGAGATGAAGACCATTGCCCAGGTCGCCCGGACCTTCGTCGATGAATGCCTGTCGAAGGTGCTGGTCAACGAACTGGATGCCGAAACGGCTTCCATGGCCAAGCTCTGGACCTCCGACATGCAGAACAAGGTGATCGACGAATGCCTGCAGCTGCACGGCGGCTATGGCTACATGTGGGAATATCCCATCACCCGCATGTATGCCGACGCCCGCGTCCAGCGCATCTATGCCGGCACCAACGAGATCATGAAGGAAATCATCGCCCGCGGGCTTTGATGCCGTTCAGCCGATACCCGGCCCGTCCGAGTCAGCCTTCGCCACCTGCTTCAGCCAGGTGACGAAGGCTTTCAGCGGGGCGCGCATGGGACCGGGTTGCCAGACCATGTGATAGGCAGCGGGGTTCATCTCGTCGCCTTCCTCGTCCTCGAACAGGACGGTCAGGCGACCGTCCTGGATGTCCTCCTCCACGAAGACGCGCGCGGTGCAGGCAAGGCCCTGCCCGTCACGCAGGGCTGACATGATCATGTAGCCGGGCAGGTGCGTGATGTTCTTCTTGCGGGGCACCACCACGCCGCGGCGTTCCATCCATATCTTCAGTTCATCTGTCCCCAGCTCCTGCAGCCACGGCAGGTCCGCCGCATCTGCCGGTTCCCGGATACGCCGGTTGCCGACCAGGGAAGTCGCCGCCACCACGACGAAGGAAGACGGGATCAGCGGCTCGCTTTCCAGCCTCGGCCAGCGACCATGGCCATAGCGAATGGCCAGATCATAGTTGTCACGACGCAGATCCATCAGTTCGAAGGTCGGGTTCAGCATCAGCTCGATATCCGGGTAGGAAGCCCGGAAATCCGCGATTCTCGGCATCAGCCAACTGGTCGCGAAGATCGGTGTGACCGTGACCTTCAGGGCACGCATCGTCTCATTGTCGGTGAAGGCCGCGATGGCCTGCTGCAGCGTCCCGAAGCCCTCCGAAAGCTGCCAGGCAAGCCGCGCCCCGTCGTCGGTCAGGGCAAGTCCGCGCCCCTCCCGCACCATCAGGCTGACCCCCAGACGCTCCTCCAGCCTGCGGACCTGCTGGCTGACGGCGGCGTGGGTCACGTTCATCTCCCTGCCCGCAGCGGTGAAGTTCAGATGGCGGGCCGCTGCCTCGAAGGAGCGCAGGGTTGCCAGCGGCGGCATGTCGGACCAGTCCATCTGTAACTCCACCTTACAGTCAGAAAATTTCTCTGACTGGTTTTATGCGCGTCCGTGAACCAGATAGCGCTTCACACACGAACCCAAGGAGACAGCATCATGCTCAGCATTCTCGGCAATTCCTACATGAACGCAACCCGGCAGGCTGGCTACGTTCCGAGCCACACCGACGTCCAGCAGGCGGAACGCGCCGCCGACGCGGAGCAGCCCCGCAGCCTGGCCATGATCCGCCGCTGGCGCCGCCGCGCTTCCGACCGGACTGAGGGTTAACGGATTGTTACAGGTCAATGTCGCCTTTCAGCAGCCGCTGAATGACGGTCCGACGCAGGATCTCGTTGGTTCCGTCGGCGACATTGATCACTCTCAGCGCCTGCCAGGCGTCGGTCAGACCAACCTCGTTGGTGAAGCCCATGGCACCGAAGGTCTGCATGGCGCGGTCCACGGCCCGCACCCCGATCTCCACCGCATAGGCCTTGGTCATGGACAGTTCCTTGATCGCTGCCTGCCCCTGATCCAGCAGTCGCGTCGCATTCATGCCCATCAGATGCGCGGCATGCAGTTCCATCGCTGACGACGCCAGCGGGAACGTGACCCCCTGATATTCCGAGATCGTCTTGCCGAACGCCTCCCGCGCCTTGGCGTATTCCAGTGCCAGCTCCAGCGACCAGCGCCCCAGCCCCACCGCGCGCGCCGAATTGTATATCCGACCCAGCGACACGCCGTACAGCGCCATGGCAAAGCCCTGGTGCAGATCGCCCACCAGTTGCCAGGGTTCCACCCGCAGCCCCTCGAAGCGCAGTTCCGCCTCGTCGCCGCCGATGTGGCCGAACATCTTGACGATGCGCTGCACCTCGAAGCCCGGCGCGTCGGTCGGCACCAGAAAGGCGGAGATGCCGCCCTTCTTCTGCGCCGCCCGCTCCGCGTCCGTGACGGCGAACAGGATGCAGTAGTCGGCGATGGGGGAATTGGTGGTCCAGATCTTCCGTCCCTCGATCACCCAGCCGTCGCCGTCCGGGACCGCACGCGTCCTGATCATCGTGGCATCGGAACCCGCCCCCGGCTCGGACAGGCCGAAGCACATGCCCTTCTCCCCCGACATCAGCGGCTCCAGGATCTCGTCCCGCGCCCGGTCGGTGACCTTCTCCAGCAGGCGGCTCGGCCCGAAGGCCCAGTGGCTGATGGCATAGAGCATCAGCCAGTTCTGCGGCCCGCAATGGTGGAACAGGGCCTGCCAGCCGGCGAAATAGGCTTCGTTGCCCAACCCGCCGCCGCCCAGCGCCTCGGGCACACACATCTGGTAGTAGCCCGCCTCCGAGGCCGCCATCCGCACTTCACGGATCAGGTCGACCACCGGCGGCGACATGCGCCCGTCTTCCGTGTAGATGCGCCGCCCGTCCTCGAACAGGTCCCGGTTGGCGGCATGGCGCGGCAGGATCTCCTTGTCGGCGAAGGCGATCAGGCCGTCCACCACCTGCCGCAGTTCCTCGGGATGTTCGTCTGCAATTGCACTCATCGGTCCACCTCCCCAGATGTTGAGCGGCCATGGTGGCCCAGCGGGACGGCGGGGGGAAGCAGATCAGCGTGGCAGATGGTATGCGCGGCTCTGCGTCTCCCGGCAATCATCGGCCAGAACCTGCATCGTTGCGGTGTGATCGGCCGCGAGCATCGCCACGAATCCGACAGGCCCCTTCACATGCCAGCGCAGCCCGGCCTGTTCGTCCAGCGCCGCGAACCGCACCCCGGAGCCACTGCGTACCTGCCGCATCGCCACCTGCTGTCCCCGGAACCCCATGACCGCCAGACCCGGCTGTTGGTCATGGAACAGGTACGTCAGTTCGACGACAGTCCCGTCAGCGCAGCGATAGCCTGTCTCGCTGACCCGCCAGCCGGTGCCGGATGCATCACCGCCCGCAGTTGCGGCACCCGCCGACACCAGGAGTGCGCTGACGACAATGACCGGAAGTCGCAACATGGGACGGTCCCTCAGAATGCGCTGTTCGGCTCCTTCAGGAACGCGATCTCCTCCGCCGTGCTTTCGCGTCCCAGAACGGCATTGCGGTGCGGAAAGCGGCCGAAGCGTTCGATGATCTCGTGATGGCGGCGCACTGCGGCCATGTGCGCCTCCGGCAGGTCCAGCGGCGCGAACAGGTCCATGCAGCGTTCCTGGATCGCCAGCACCTCCGAATGCTCGAACGGAAGATAGAAGAAGAACCGGCGCATCTCTGGCTGCTGCTGATCGAAACCCGCCTCAATGGCAGTGGTCGCAATGGCAAGTGCCTTCGGGTCGTTGGCCCAGGCATCGGGGCTGTCGCGAAACAGGTTGCGGCTGAACTGGTCCAGCGTGATGACCAGCGCCAGGGCACCGTCACTGCTGCCCTGCCAGCCGTCGCAGTCGCCGCGCGCGGCCTGCCCGTTCAGCTCCCCGAAACGTTCGGCAATGACAGCATCCACGGCGCTGTCACGCTTCCAGTGCTGCTCCGGTGCCAGTTCCTCGAACCAGAAGCGGAGCACCATTGCAATTCTCGGGTCTTCCATCGGTTTCTCCCGCGCGCTATCTCGTGGAACCATGAGCAAACAGCAGACCGAACGCAACCACGCTCGCAGGGGCCTGTCGTGCGCCTGAGTGTCCTTGACCAGAGTCCCATTCGGGCAGGTGCGACACCTGCGGACGCCATCCGGGAATCCATCGCGCTGGCCCAGGCCTGTGACAGGCTGGGCTATCACCGCTACTGGCTGGCGGAGCATCATGCTTCCGGCGGGCTGGCCGGTGCCGCGCCGGAAATCCTGATCGGGCACATTGCGGGCGCAACGCAGAACCTGCGTGTCGGCTCGGGCGGCGTGATGCTCAGCCACTATTCCGCGCTGAAGGTGGCTGAGACCTTCAGGATGCTGGAGACGCTCTATCCCGGTCGCATCGACCTGGGTGTCGGGCGTGCGCCGGGCAGCGATGGCCACACCGCCCGCGCCCTGCAGGCCGGACCGGGCAAGGCCTCCATCGACTATTATCCGCGGCAGGTGCTCGACCTCATCGGTTTCATGAATGACGCGCTGGAGGATGATCACCCCTTCGCCGCCATCAAGGCGCAGCCGCTGGGCCCGACGGCACCGCAGGTCTGGATGCTTGGCTCATCGGCGGACAGTGCGACCTACGCGGCCCATTTCGGCCTGCCCTTCTCCTTCGCCCATTTCATCAACACCCAGGGCGGCGACAGGATCATGCAGGCCTATCGCCAGCATTTCAGGCCCTCCGCCTACTGCCCGAAGCCGGAAGGCACGATCGGTGTCTTCGCGCTCTGCGCCGAGACCCAGGAACAGGCAGACTATCTGATCAAGTCGCGTGACCTGTGGCTGCTGCGGCTGATGAAGGGGGAGTGGGGACCGTTCCCGACGCCCGAGGAAGCGGATGCCTATCCCTACAGCCCGCACGACTACGCCATCATCGAGGCCAATCGCGACCGCTCGGTTTCCGGGTCGCCGGACAGGGTAAAGGCGGAACTGGAACGGCTGGCCGAACTCTATGGTGTCGAGGAACTGGTCGTCGTGACCATCAGCCATGATTTCACGGCGCGGGTCCGGTCCTACGAACTGCTGGCGGAAGCGTTCGCACTGGACCAGAGAGCCGCCGCATGACCGACACCATGACAAGCACCGTCACCCGCATCCATGCGATCGGGGGCCTGAGGGCCTGGATCGTCTGGTTCCTGGCCGCGAACTGCTTCTTCTACGCCTTCTTCCAGCGGGCCGCGCCTTCGGTGATGGTCGATCCGCTGATGGCCGCCTTCGATGTCGGCGCCGCAGTCACCGGCAATCTGGCCGCGCTGTACCTCTACGTCTATGCCGTGCTGCAACTGCCGGTGGGACTGCTGCTCGACCGCTGGGGGCCGCGCATCCTGATGGCGGGCGGCATGGCGCTGGTGGGCATCGGGGTCATGGCCTTCGCGCTGTCACCGAACATCTGGGTTGCCTACGCCGGCCGCTTCCTGGTCGGCGCCGGGTCCGCCGTTGGCTTCATCTCCGCCCTGACCATCGCCTCCGCCTGGCATCCGCCCAGCCGCTTCGGCCTGTTCTCCGGTCTGACCATGGGCTACGCCATGCTCGGCGGCTTTCTGGCGCAGGGACCGCTGGGTGGGCTGATCGACCAATACGGCTGGCGCGACCCCATGCTGACCAGCGGGATCTGGGGTGCCGTGCTGGCGCTGCTGATCTGGCTGGTGGTGCGCGACCGGCCGGACGGACAACGCGTCGAGCGCACCGGCACCCAGAGCCTGGGCACGTCCCTGAAACAGGCCATGACACGCCGACAGAACTGGGTGCTCGGCTTCTATGGCCTGCTGCTCTCCGGTCCCTTCCTGTCCTATGGCCTGCTGTGGGGTGTCCCGCACATCATGCTGATGCATGGCGTGGACCGCGAAGTCGCGGGCTTCTCCACATCCCTCATGACCGTGGGCTTTGCCTTCGGCGGACCGGTGGGCGGCTTCCTGTCGGACTTCTTCCGGCGACGCAAGCTGCCGCTGATGAACGCGGCATTCTTCTCGCTGCTGCTCTGGGTGGTGATGCTCTACGGGTTCGAACCGACGCTGTTGCAGCGCCAGATCATGATCTTCCTGGTCGGCCTGTTCGGCGGGTCGATGATCGTGTGCCTGGCTGCGGCGCGGGAACTGTCGCCACCGTCCATCGGTGGCGCGGTAACAGGCTTCGTCAATGGCATGTTCGTCGGCGGCGGTGCCCTGTTGCAGCCTGCCGTCGGCATCGTGCTCGACCTCTCCTGGGACGGCACTGTCTCACCGGAGACCGGCATTCCGGTCTATTCCGTCGCCGACTATCAGGTCGCGCTGCTGGTGCTGCCGGTCTGCGCCGGACTGGGCGCCCTGCTGTCGCTGTTCATCCGTGAAAGCCACTGCGTCCCGGCGGGGGAGGATGCATGAGCCACCCGACGCTGACCCGCGAGAACATCGCAGCCGGCGCGCTGGAGGAATTCATGCAGGACGCGGAGCGCCGTGGTCTGCTGACACGCCTGTCGGACGAGGATCGGGAGGCATCGCGTGACCGGACGATCGCCCGCTTCGCACCGGAGGAGGACATCTGGGTCTTCGGTTACGGCTCCCTGATCTGGAACCCGGCGTTCCATTTCGAGGAGAAACGTATCGCCCGGATTCACGGCCTGCATCGCCGGTTCTGCCTGGAAACCCCGCTGGGGCGCGGATCACCGGAACAGCCCGGTCGGGTGCTCGGCCTCGACCGCGGTGGATCATGCGCCGGCATGGCCTTTCGCGTGGCACCGGAGAAGGCGCGCGACGAACTGGGCATCCTGTGGCGGCGGGAGATGATCTCGGACGCCTATCGTGCCACCGTGGTGCGGGCACAGACCGACCAGGGGCCGGTGCGGGCCGCGACCTTCGTGATCAACCGCAAGAGTCCGCGCTATTGCGGCGAGACCGACCTCGACAAGGTGGCCTTCAGCATCGCGCGGGCGGAGGGCTGGCTGGGTCCCTGCTCCGACTATCTGTTTCAGACACTGGAACACTTGCAGGAACTTGGCCTGCGCGACCGCTACCTGGAGAAGCTGGCGCGCAAGGTGCGCGCGTATCAGGCGGCTGCGTGACTGTCTGCCAGTCCCCGGACATGGCCTGCGACATCCTGCATGCAGCGGGTCCAGTCGAGATCCGGCAGCCGGACGAAATCCTGCATGTTGGCGAAGAACGGATTGACCGCCTGCCCAAGCGCGAACTCGTAGGGCAGACGCGAGAACACCAGTGACGGCACACCAATCGAGGCCGCAAGCTGGCGCACGGTGTTGGTTGGTGCGATGACCAGATCACAGGTCGCGATCAGTGACGCAGTACCATCGAAGTCGTCCTTCAGATCCAGTCCAGCAACCTGACTGATCCTGACACCGAACTGCTGCTCCGCCGCCGCGATCTCCTCCGCGACCTCGCCGTACTGAAGGTTGACCCATTCCACACCCGCCAGCGCGAACAGTGGCCCCCAGTGCTCCAGCGGGACATAGCCGCGGTCACGCAACCGGTTGCGGTGGATGCTCGTCCAGCTGATCCCGACCCGCAGCCTGCCATCCGCCGGTCGCGGCATGGCTCGCGGCCCGAGCAGGGCGGGGTTGGCCGGAAACGCGTCGAGGTCGCGGCGGAACAGCGTCTGCAGGCTGCCCGCCTCGATCACCGCATCGAAACGCGGTGCGTCCGAGAGCCAGTAATAGCCGCGATGGAAGCCGGGCCGGTCCGACCCCTGCCAGGGCACGAAGTTTACGTCCGGGAACGACCGCGTACAGAGGTCGAGCAGGCGCGGATCGCATTCCCACCAGAGTTCCTGCACCCGCTCTGCCGTATCCCGGATGCAGTGCAGGAAGTGCAGTTCGTCGCCCACCCCCTGCTCTGCCAGCACCAGCAGACGGCCTGTCGGCACTTCCCGACCGTCCCAGCGCCTGTGTTTCAGGTCACGTCGGATGAACCCCGGATAGCTCCTGTCCAGTCGCGCCTCATAGTCGCGCCAGCCGGTTTCCAGGTCGCCCGTACCCAGCGCGAAGAGCGCGTGATTGAATCGCAGCGCGGCATCGTCGGGGCGCAACCGCATGGCCAGTTCATATGTTTCAGCCGCATCGTCTGCCCGTCCCATGGCGAACAGGAGTTCGGCCAGATTGCCTGCCGCCGCGCCATTCTTCGGGTCCAGCCGCAGCCCCTCCCGCAGGAATGTTTCAGCGTTGGCGTGATCCTCCAGATCCGCCATCACGGCACCCAGCGCGGTCCACAGCGCACTCTGGTCCGGCGACAGCCGCAGGGCCGACTGCAACAGTTCGATCGCGTCCTCCTGCCGCCCCAGATCCCGCAGCGCATGGGCCAGACCGGTCTGGGCATCGACACTGCCCGGCGTGGCCAGCGCGGCCGCACGGAAGAAGCCGACCGCCTGCTCCGCCGCCTTCAGGTCACGGGCAAGTTGTCCCAGCGCCAGCAGCGCCCTGGGGTCGCCTGGCGGTGCGTGATCCAGCGCAGTGCCGAAAGCATCAACGGCACCCGACGCGTCCCCCAGCGCCTGCCGCGCACGGGCAAGACCGAAATGGACTTCAAAGACGCCTGGCGCTGTTCGCCGTGCCTGTTCGAAGACCTGCAGGGCCTGATCGGGACGGCCACGCGCCATCAGGCCGTTCGCCCGTTGCAGGTTCTTCGACACCACCTTCGCCGCCTGATGTTTCACGCCATCGCCACCCGGATCTGAGATGGCATCCAAGGTGCAGCAACAGGGTTAACAAAGTCTCATCCCCGGCGACGGATCACTCGGCGACCAGCGTCACCCCGTCGGCGACCAGACCATCGATGTCGGCATCGCTCAGGCCGACTTCGCGCAGGTAGTGGCGGGTATCGGCACCCTTGACGGGCGGCGGGCTCGGATTGCGGATCATGGCCTCCGGATCGGCCATGCGGAATCCAGGCCCCATCACCTCGATGGGCCGCCCGATGCCCGGCACGTCGGGGATCGTGTGCAGCAGGCCCCGTTCCTGCACATGCGGATGCGCCATGATCTCCGGCACATCGCGCAGCTTTCCGGCGGGGACGGAGGCGGCTGACAGCAATGCCTCCCACTCCAGCGCGGTTCGGGTCGCGAAGGCCTCGAACAGGATCGGCTGCACCCGGTCCGAAATCTCCGGTCGCCCATGCCAGTCCAGCACATCGGGGTCGTCGATCAGATCCTCCCGACCGATCACGCGCAGCACGGAGGCGGCCTGGATCTTTGTGTTGGCCGCCGTGACCAGCATGCCGTCCGCTGTCTCGAACATGCCGGAGAAGGGACTGCCGGAGAATGCACGGCGCCCGGTCGACTGCGGAATCCGCTGGCTGGTCAGCCATTGCTGCACCACTGGCGCCATGATGATCAGCGCCGAATCGAGCATCGATACATCCACGTACTGCCCCTGCCCGCTGGCGCGCGCCTGGAACAGCGCCGTCGAGAGGGCGAAGGCGCCGAGCAGTCCGACCACATAGTCGATGACCGGGAAGCCGACACGCACCGGATCGGTGGTGCCGTTCTGCATCGACGCCATGGCCGAGATGCCCTGCACCAGATGGTCATAGGCCGGCACGTCCCGCAGCGGTCCTGTCTGGCCGAAGCCCGTCAGGGAGCAATAGACCAGCTTCGGGTTGACGGCGCGCATGTCGTCGTAGCCAAGCCCGAGTCCGGCCATGGTGCCGGGCTGGAAGTTCTCCACCATCGCGTCCGAGGTCGCGGCAAGCTTCTTGAACAGGTCCTGACCGCGCGGGTCCTTCAGGTTCAGCACCACGGACTTCTTGTTGGCGTTCTGGGCCAGGAAGCTCTCCGACAGTCCGGCCGCCGCAAGCTCCGCGTCGGGACTGGCGTAGCGGATGAAGTCGCGCGGCTCCACCGCCTCGATCTTGATGACCTCCGCCCCGAACCACGCCATCTGGTAGCAGCAGAACGGTCCGGCCAGTACATGCGTCGGATCAATGATCCGGATGCCTTCATAGGGTTTCATCGACACGGTCCCTCCCCAGGAATTCTCAGGCCGTACACCGAAAGGCTTCAGCGCGTTCCGGCTTCTGTCTGCACTGTCAGCCTGCTCCGTTTCGCCCACTGGCCAGCAGGATAGCGCATTCCTTCGGGGATGAAACGGAAAGGCCCTCCGCTGCGGTCTGCAGCGAAGGGCCTCACCTTCAGTCGGGAATGATACGGCGGTGTCAGGCCGCCTTGGAATTGCGGGCCTTGATGGCGGCCAGCATGGTCTCGGCATCGGAGACCTCGAACGGGTCGGTCTCGCAGAGGTCGCTCTTGCCGGGTTCGACGAACTGCTCGACGATCTCACCGTCCTCGACCAGCATCGAATAGCGCCACGACCGGGCACCGAAGCCGAGGTTCCCCTTGTCCACCAGCATGCCCATCTTGTCGGTGAACTCCGCATTGCCGTCGGGCAGCAGGGTGACATTCTTCGCACCCAGGTTCTTGCCCCACTGGAACATGACGAACGCATCGTTCACGGACAGGCAGATCACCTCATCCACACCCTCGGCCTTCAGCGCCTCGAAATTGGCCTCGTAGCCCGGCAGGTGGGTCGAGCTGCAGGTCGGCGTGAAGGCACCCGGCAGCGCGAAGACAACGACACGACGGCCATTGAAGATCTCGTCACTGGTGCGGTCCTGCCAGCGGAACGGATTCGGACCACCGACGGCTTCGTCACGGACACGGGTCTTGAAGGTAACACTTGGTACGCGCATCGAAATTCTCCTGCATTCGGATCTGTGTGGGGCGACATGGCCGCCCCGGTGCCATGGAGATAATGCCTTTGGCTCGGCAATCAATGCTCTTTGGAATTATTTTAAAGAAAAATTCGTGGTGCCGAATTCCCCGGGCTTCACAGCCTGGAAACTCCGGCAGAAGCGGTGTCAGGCGGCCTTGCGGGCAAGTGGCAGGATCAGCGCCGAGAGGGCGACCCCGCCGGCGGCGGCGGCGAGCACGAAGAACAGCACGTCCAGCCCGTAATTGTCGTGCAGGGACCCGATCAGCCGCGGCACCACGGCAGCCACAAGCAGGGCCAGCACGAACTTCACCGCGAACACGCGACCACGCCAGGCGGCGCGGGTATAGCGGGTGACGATGGTGTCATGGATCGGAATCTCGCCGAAGATCAGCGCCATCATCAGCACCGAGGCCAGCACGATGGGAATGCCGGAGATCGAGGCCACCAGTGCCAGCGCCGGTATCTGGAACAGGGCGATCAGGAACAGGATGCGCCGCGCCGGGAACCGGTCCAGCAGGTGCCCGACGACAATCTGCGCGAAGGAGGCGATGGCCAGCACGATGGCGGCATAGGTCCCCACCGCACCAATGTCGCTGGTGACGTCGGCCAGACGCTCCGAGAACAGTTTCGGCAGCACGACCGCGGAAGCATGGAAGATCAGGCCACCGAAGAGAATCGTCAGGGCCAGGGACAGCGCGACGCGGATCAGCACCGTGCGGGTCAGATCATGGTCGCCGGGATCGGGAACGGTCCGCTTGGCCGCGCGGACCACCCCCCGTCCCTGCCGGCAGAATGCGATGTAGGCCAGCCCGACAAGAATGGCCACGATGCCAGGCACGATGAAGGCCGCACGCCAGCTCGAGATCGCGATCAGCCAGCCGGTCAGCAGCGGTGCCCCGGCCAGCCCCATGTTGCCCCAGACACCATTGATGCCCAGGGCGCGTCCGACCTTCTCCTGCCCCTCGACCACCATGGCGATGCCGACCGGGTGATAGATGGCGGCGAAGGTCCCGATGGCGCCCAGCCCGACCATGATCTGCCAGTTCTCGTTGGCGAAGCCGGTCGCTATGGAGGAGCCGCCGATGCCAATGAAGAACACCGCGATCATGCCTTCACGCGACCAGCGGTCGGCGAGCCAGCCTGCAGGCAGGGAGCCGACACCGAACATGACCAGCGCCGGTGTCAGCAGTTCCAGCAGTTCGCGGTAGGACATGCCGTCCTGTCCGGCCAGCGCGACGGCCACCGTGGCGAAGATCAGCATGAACATGTGGTCGAAGAAGTGACCCACGTTCAGGAACAGGAATCCCACCCGGTCACGGGTGAAATATCCGGCATTCTGCGGTGATGCGGCAAAGTCAGTCATGCGCCGGAGCATACATGAAATTGCCGCACGGCACCTGCCCGGAACGCAGGCCCGACGCGCGCGAAGTGCAGACAAGGATTGTCAATGCCTGTACAATCAAGCCCGAAGCAGAGGAGCATCCCATGCACGTTTCACTGACCGACCGGCTGAATGACTATGTGCGCGAGAAGGTGGCAAGCGGACTGTATAACAATGCCTCCGAAGTGGTGCGCGAAGCCTTGCGCCGCCAGATCGAGGCGGAGATGAGCGAGGAAGCGAGGCTTGCCCGCCTACGCGAAGCCATCGACATCGGCTGGGAACAGGCCGAACGGGGCGAATTCGCAGCCTACAGCCTTGACGACACGCTTGAACGCCTTGGCGTGAAGCGTTGAAGAATGCTCGATTCATCCTCACAGCCCAGGCTCAGGATGATCTTGATTCCATAGGTGCGTACACGCTGGAGCGCTGGGGCACGGAGCAGGTCATTTCCTACCTCTCGCGCATCGACGCAACCTTCGAGAAACTGTGCCTGTCTGAAGCCAATGATCGCGACGCGAGCGAAATCAGACCCGGCCTGCTCTCGGTCCGGTCAGGTTCTCATGTCGTGTTCTTCAACCGACGTGAGAATGGTGACGCGATAGTCCTGCGGATCCTGCATCAGCGCATGGATTTCCGCAGGCACCTCTGACCGGTCTCAGCCGTCCTTCTTGTCCGTCTTCGGCAGCACGGTGCGGATGTGCAGTTCGCGCAGCTGCTTCGGATCGGCCGGGGCCGGGGCGCCCATCAGCAGGTCCTGTGCCTGCTGGTTCATCGGGAAAGCCACGATCTCGCGCAGGTTCGGCTCGTCCAGGATCAGCATGACGATACGGTCGATGCCCGGCGCGATACCACCATGGGGCGGCGCGCCATAGCGCAGCGCGTTGAGCATGCCCGCGAACTGGGTTTCCACTTCCTCCGCCGCATAGCCCGCAACCTCGAACGCCTTCAGCATGATGTCCGGGCGATGGTTCCGGATGGCACCGGATGACAGCTCGATGCCGTTGCAGACGATGTCGTACTGATAGGCCAGGATGTCGAGCGGATCCATGCTCTCCAGCGCCTCCATCCCGCCCTGGGGCATGGAGAAGGGATTGTGGGAGAAGTCGATCTTCTTCTCGTCCTCGTTCCATTCGAAGTGCGGGAAGTCGACGATCCAGCAGAACCGGTACTGGTTGCGTGTGATCAGTTCCAGCTGGTCCGCCAGCTTCACGCGGGCCTTGCCGGCCAGGTTGGCGGCACCGGCAGCCTGGTCACAGGCGAAGAACACGGCGTCGCCTGCATTCAGGCCACACGCGGCACGGATCGACTCCACCCGCGCGGCGTCCAGATTGTTGGCGATCGGTCCCTTGGGGCCTTCCTCGCCGAAGATGATGTAGCCAAGGCCTGCCGCACCTTCACGACGGGCCCAGTCGTTCATGCCGTCGAAGAAGGAGCGCGCACGCCCACCCGCACCGGGCGCCGGAATGGCCCGCACAACCGCGCCCTTCTCGATGGAACGGGCGAAGATCCCGAAACCGCCGCCACGGAAGTCTTCCGTCACGTCATGAATGTCCATGCTCTCGGCGATGCGCAGATCGGGCTTGTCGGTGCCATAGCGCAGCATCGCCTCCCGGAACGGAATGCGCGGGAACGGCTTGTCGACCACCGGCCAGTCGGAGAATTCCTCGAACGTGCCCGCCAGCACCGGTTCGATGGCCTGGAACACATCCTCCTGCGTGACGAAGCTCATCTCCACGTCCAGCTGATAGAACTCGCCCGGGCTACGGTCAGCGCGCGCATCCTCGTCGCGGAAGCAGGGGGCGATCTGGAAATAGCGGTCGAAACCGGAGATCATCAGCAACTGCTTGAACTGCTGCGGCGCCTGCGGCAGGGCATAGAACTGCCCCGGATGCACGCGGCTGGGTACCAGGAAGTCCCGCGCGCCTTCGGGGCTGGAGGCGGTCAGGATCGGCGTCTGGAACTCCATGAAACCGGCCTCGTTCATCCGCCGGCGAATGGCCGAGATGATCTTCGAACGCATGGTGATGTTGCGGTGCATGCGCTCCCTGCGCAGGTCGAGGAAGCGGTACTTGAGGCGGATGTCTTCCGGGTACTCCTGATCGCCGAACACCGGCATCGGCAGGTCACCGGTGCTGCTCTGCACCTCGACGCTCTCGATACGGACCTCGACCTCGCCCGTGGGCAGGTCCGGGTTCACCGCCTCCGCATCGCGCGGCACGACGCGGCCCGTCACCGTGATCACGCTTTCCGCACGCGCCTGATCGACCTCCGCGAAGCCCGGCTCATCCGCCTCGACCACGCACTGCGTCAGGCCGTAATGGTCGCGCAGATCGACGAACAGCAGATTGCCATGGTCACGCTTGCGGTGAATCCAGCCCGACAGGCGGACAGGTGTGTTCACGTCGGCGCGGCGCAGGGCACCACAGGTATGGGATCGAAAGGCGTGCATCAGCGGAAAACCATCTGTTGGAACGGATCGGAGAAGGCGCGCCGGAACGAAGCCCCTATGGCCCCGCTTGTCAAGGTTGATCCGCCAGTTCATGCGCCCGCGCGCGCGTTCCTGCTGGCGAGCGCGGCTGATCTGCTATAAGCCACCGCCATGCAGATCATTACCGACACAGAATCACTTCAGCGCTATGTCGACGGGCTCTCCGGGCAGTCGTATGTCGCCATCGATACCGAGTTCCTTCGGGAAAACACCTACTATCCGAAGCTCTGCCTGGTCCAGCTGGCCGGACCGGCCGACGAGGGCGCGATCATCGATCCGCTGGCGAAGGATCTCGACCTTCAGCCGCTGCTGGCACTGCTGGCCGATGAGACCATCGTCAAGGTCTTCCATGCCGCGCGCCAGGATATCGAGATATTCGTCAACCTGACCGGCACGGTACCGACCCCGCTGTTCGACACCCAGGTTGCGGCGATGGTCATGGGCTTCGGGGAGCAGATCGCCTACGACGCGCTGGTGCGCAAGCTGGCGGGCCAGAGCATCGACAAGACCAGCCGCTTCACCGACTGGTCGCGCCGCCCGCTGAGCGAGAAGCAACTGTCCTACGCGCTGTCCGATGTCACCCATCTGCGCACCGTCTACGACCGCATGCTGGAGGATCTGGAACGTACTGGCCGCGCCTCCTGGGTCAGCGGCGAGATGGCGACACTGGCGGATCTCGCCATCTATTCGGTCGAGCCGGAAGACGCCTGGAAGCGGTTAAAGGCCCGCACCAACAAGCCCAGGTTCCTGGCAGTGCTGCGGGAACTCGCGGCCTGGCGGGAACGGGAGGCACAGCGCCGTGACCTGCCCCGCAACCGCGTTATCCGGGACGAGGCACTGCTGGAGATCGCGTCCGACCCGCCGGAGAACCGGGAGAAGCTGGCTGCGATCCGCAGCCTGAACCGCAAGATTGCCGACGGGCCATTCGGTGCCGGACTGATGGAGGCGGTGAAGACCGCGCTGGACCAGCCAAAGGACTCCTGGCCGAGGGTCGAGCGCCCGGAGCCCCCGGCACCTGCGCTGCTGCCGGTGATCGAGCTGCTGAAGGTACTGCTGAAACGCAAGTGTGCCGCCCATGGGGTCGCACAGAAACTGGTCTGTCCGGGACCGGATATCGAGAAACTGGCAGCGGATGACGCGGCGGACATTCCTGCCCTGAAAGGCTGGCGGCGGGAAGTCTTCGGCAATGATGCGCTGCGGCTGAAGGCCGGAAGTCTCGGCCTTGCCATCCGGGGGCAGGAAGTCGTGGAGATTCCGCTCGACACCACGCAATGAACGTCATCGGCGACGGCATCGTCGCCCTGATGACATTCGAGACCCTGCTGCTGGCGCTTGCCATGGCGCTGGCCGGGATGACCCGCGGCTTCAGCGGCTTTGGCGCTGCGCTGGTCTTCGTACCCCTGTCCAGTGCACTGCTGGATCCGAAGATCGCCGTCGTGGTGCTGTGGATGATCAACGCCACCTTCGGCTTCCCCCTTACCCTGCAGGGCGTCCGAAGCTGCAACTGGCGGGAGATGGTGCCCATCATCATCGGCATCGCCATCGCCACCCCCTGTGGCACCTGGATTCTGGCGCATGCCCCCATAGACCTGCTGCGCTGGATCATTGCGCTGATGGTGCTGGTTGCCGTGCTGGCCATGGCCGCCGGATGGCGGCGGACAAAGCCGGTTCCGACCACCGGGGTGGTAGGTGTCGGCCTGATGTCCGGCCTCGCCGGGGGGATAGCCGGCTTCTACGGGCCGCCGGTGATCCTGTTCTGGGTGGGTGGCGAAGGCGACGCCCGTGCCGTGAGGCACAATGTCACCGCCCTGTTCGCGGTGACGATGGTGGTCGGCGGCCTGACGTTCCTCGCCTACGGACTCATCGGCATGGAGCAACTGCTGCTGGTGCTGGTGCTCGGTCCCGCCTATGGCCTCGGCCTGATCATCGGCTCGCGCCTGTTCCCGCTTGCGTCGGAGAGCCTTTTCCGGCGCGCGGCACTTGGGCTGTGCGCGGTCTCCGCCATTGCGGCCATGCCGATCTGGTAGGTGCCTGCCCCCTCAGACGCTGACGATCCGGCTTGAACACTCGAAACTGTCTGCCAGCCGCTTCAGGCGGCTCTCCACGGTCTCACCGATCAGGTCGCGCAGCTTCTCCGGCACCGACAGGCTTATCATGTCTCCATCCCGCGCGATCGTGGCGCCCGTCAGGGCGGACGGCGCGCCACAGCCAAGTGTCTGCGCCAGTCGCATCGCAGCTCCGATCCGGCTCGCCTGCCGGATCATGTCGTTCGACAGCAGCGCCTGCATCTCCATCACCGCGTCGCCACTGGCCTTGTGGGAATAGCGCCGCAGGACGGTGGTGGCGATGAATGCCCGCTGTGTATGGTCAACGCCCAGCAGCGGTGCCCGCAGCACGCGCCTGAACGCATGGGTCGCGCGGTAGTCCGGATGCATGCGCCAGCCGATGTCGGACAGGACGCAGGCCACCCTCCGCAGACGGACCTCGACTTCCGATTCACCCTCGAACAGCGGATTGCACCAGGCGAAGATCTCATGCCCGATCGAGGCGCCGAAACGCGTCTCCTGCGCTGCCATGGCCTCCGCTGCGGCCAGCAGGGGATCAATGCGCCGGTCCGCATCCGAGAGCGTTTCGAGATAGGCGCCTTCCCTGACCCCATGTGCGGAGAAGACGAGACGCCTTGGCTGCAGGCGTTCCAGCACGGCACCCAGCACGGAACAGGCCAGCGGCAGGACCTGCAAGCGCCGCTTCGAGACCGTCTCGGTATCCGTCAGGGACGCGGGCGACTGCTGGCTGATCAGATCGACCAGGGACTGGGCGCGATCCAGCGGCATCTCGTACCCCTGCACGATATGCAGCGGATAATCGCGCCGCTGGATATCCAGCTTCGCCAGCGCGCGCCAGGTGCCCCCGACGACATAGAAGTCACGCCCCGTCATGCTGTCCAGCCACTCGACCTTGCGCAGTTCCTGTCGCACGGCCTTTCGGATCGCGCCGGATTCCGCATCGCCGTCATCGAACCGCAGGGGACCGACGGGCAAGGTCAAGCCGGCCTCTGCGCCGCCATTGCCGACGGGGGCCAGTTCGAGACTGCTGCCGCCCAGATCGCCTACGATCCCCTCGGCTTCCGGCAGGCCGAACAGGACGCCGAACGCCGCCAGGCGGGACTCCCCCTGCCCTGACAGCACCTCCAGCGAGATGCCGCATTCGGTGCGCACCCGTTCCACGAATTCCGGCCCGTCCACGGCATCGCGGACCGCGGAGGTGGCGAAGGCAACGGTGCGGTCCACACCGGTGACCCGCATCATCCAGGCAAAGCGTTTCAGGGTCGCGATGGCATTCCGCACCCCTTCCGGGCTGAGATGCCCGGTCTCCGGCAACCCCTTGCCCAGGGCGCAGAAGGCCTTTTCGTTCAGCATGTTCAGCGGTGCGCGGGCGCTGTCGCCAAAGATCACCAGCCGGACCGAGTTGGAGCCGACATCAATCACAGCAACACGTTCTGCCGTTCCGACAGCGGCAACCGAATCAGGCATTGTCAGTCGTCATCATCCAGGGTGAGAGAGATCGGACGGACTCCTTCTTCCAGCGCCTTTCCCCGACCGGAAAGACTTGGATTGGTCATGAAATACTCATGTGCGCTGAACCCGTCACCGACCACCTTGTCGCGGACATAGGTGCCATCCGGCTGCATGATCCAGCTCTGCAGGTCATCCTTCAGGTTGGCCAGCATGATCTGGTCCAGTACCTGGGCATGCACGGTATCGTTCTTCAGCGGCACCAGACTCTCGATCCGCCGGTCCAGATTGCGCGGCATCCAGTCGGCGGAGCTGATGTAGACCTGCGCGTTGCGACCGGGCAGCGGCTCCCCATTGCCGAAGACAACGATACGGCTGTGTTCCAGGAAGCGACCGATGATGCTGCGCACACGGATATTCTCCGACAGGCCGGGCACACCGGGGCGCAGACAGCAGATGCCCCGGATGATCAGTTCGATCTCTACCCCCGCCTGGCTGGCGCGGTACAGCCCGTCGATGACGTCCGGGTCCACAACCGAGTTCATCTTGGCCCAGATCGTCGCGGGGCGGCCCGCCTCCGCGTGGGCGATCTCCGCCTCGATCCCCTGCATCACGCGCTGGCGCAGGGTGTGCGGGGAATAGGCCAGTTCCTCCAGCCGCTCCGGTTTCGCATAGCCGGTCAGGTAGTTGAAGATCGCTGAGATGTCTCGGCCCAGCGCCGGTTCATCGGTGAAGTAGGACAGGTCCGTATAGACCTTCGCTGTGATCGGGTGATAGTTGCCGGTGCCGAAATGGGAATAGGTGCGCAGGCCCTCCTTCTCCTTCCGCACCACCATCGACAGCTTGGCGTGGGTCTTCAGCTCCATGAAGCCATAGACCACCTGCACACCCGCCCGCTCCATGTCGCGCGCCCAGCGGATATTGGCAGCCTCGTCAAAGCGGGCCTTCAGTTCGATCAGCGCGGTCACGGACTTGCCCGCCTCCGCCGCCGCGATCAGCGCCTCCACGATGGGAGAATTGTCCGAGGTGCGATAGAGCGTCTGCTTGATCGCCACGACGTTGGGATCTTCCGCGGCCTGGCGCAGGAACTGCACCACCACATCGAAGCTCTCGAACGGATGGTGGACAATCAGGTCCTTGCCGCGGATCGAGGCAAAGCAGTCGCCGCCATGTTCGCGGATACGCTCCGGGAACCGCGCATTGTAGGGCTTGAACAACAGCTCCGGCTTGTCATCGACGATGACGCGGCGGATATCCGCCAGGGCCAGCATGCCGTCGATGTTGATCACGTCATCAGGCCGGGCATCCGTTTCCGTCACCACGAGACGGCGCAGCCGGTCGTTCAGGTCCGCGGAGACCTGCAGGCGCACGATGTGTCCGCGACGGCGGCGGCGCAGCGCGGACTCGAACGTGCGTACCAGATCCTCGGATTCCTCCTGCAGCTCGATATCCGAGTCCCTGATGCAGCGGAACTGCCCCCGACTGACGATGCTGTACCCCGGAAACAGGCGCGCCATGTAGAGCGCGATGACCTGGCTGACCTGGATGAAGCGGAGTTCGTTGCCCGGCAGACGCACGAAGCGCGAAACATGGTGCGGGATCGGCACCACCGCATTCAGCAGTTCCTTGTCCCCGTCGCGCACCAGTTGCGCGATCATCGCGAGGCCAAGATTGGGGATGAAGGGGAACGGATGTGCCGGGTCGATCGCCAGGGGTGTCAGCACGGGCAGGATCTGTTCCAGAAAGTGGGTGTCGAGCCATCCCCTCTCCTCCGGCGTCAGTTCGTCTGCCACGACGATGGCGATGCCGGCTTCCCGAAGCTCGAGTTGCAGCGCACGCCAGCAATTCTGCTGTTCCACCACCAGCCAGTTGGCAAGTTCGTCGATCTTCTCCAGCTGCTGCGCGACCGTCAGTCCGTCGGGGGTCACCGTCTTCACATCGGCCTGGGTCATGCCCCACAGCGCCGCGACGCGTACCATGAAGAACTCGTCCAGATTGGAGGCGGAGATCGACAGGAACCGCACACGTTCCAGCAGCGGATAGCGCGGATTCTGACATTCGCGCATCACCCGGGAATTGAACTGCAGCCAGGACAGTTCCCGGTTGATGAAGCGGTCAGGCGAGTCCATGCCGATGGCAGAAGTTTCCGGCACTCCCTGTTCCGGTTCGATCAGTTCAGCATTGGCCGCGTTCATCATGGCTTCCTTCAGTTACGTGACAGACGATGCAACAAGATCGCGCGGATTTACAGCATTTCCCTTGCAGTGATTTGACGCCCCCTGCAACACTCGCCGCATGCACCGCCTCCTGCTGCTCCGACACGCCAAGGCCGCCGCTCCCGCCCCGGGGCAGGTCGACCACGCACGGAACCTGAACCCGCGTGGTCAGGCCGCCAGCCGGGCCATGGGCGCATACATGGCGCAGAACGACCTCAAACCAGATCTCGTGCTCTGCTCCGACGCCCGACGCACGCGGGAGACATGGGACGGCATCTCTGCCGCGAATGGCTGGCAGGAGATCGAGATCCGCTACCTCAAGGCCCTCTATCTGGCCGAATCCAGCCGTATCAGCCAGATCATCGGGCGGGAGGCCGGGTCGGCAGGCACCCTGCTGCTCATCGGGCACAATCCGGGGATCGAGGAACTGGCCGCAGGTCTGGCGGACCGCTCGGACAGGGAGGCCCGTCGGGAACTGGCCGGCGGGATGGCCACCGCGACGCTGGTGGCATTCAACCTCCCCGACGGCTTCGGCGAGCTTCGCCCCGGGACCTGCGCGGTCGACCGTGTCGTCCATCCGCGTGCCCTGATGCAGGAATGAGCGTTCTGCATGAGGAGGGCCATTCCCCTGAACCTTGACCTTTGCAGCGTTGCCAGAGGATTGACCGGTCGTGAACCTCCACAGAACCGGCAAGGCCGACGCAATTCAGGTAATCAGTTCCTTACCTGGCGCAAGGTGTCGAAGAGCGTCTCGCTGTCCTGGTCTGTCGCGGGCGGTGTCGGGTTCAGGTCAACGTTGACAAGACCTATTCCAAACAACCTGTCGCCCACCGGCCCCACCAGGAAATCGGCGAAGAACCAGACTTTCCGATCGGCGCCATCGACGGGAACCTCCGCCAGCAATCCGAGCCGGATCCTGTTGTCCTGGCTGCGTATGTCCAGGTGACCAACGCTGACGCCACCGGTCTCGATCCTGTCCATCATTGATTTCAGGAACAGTTCCCGGGCCAGAAGATGGATCCTGTCGTCGTCGTGGCGGTCCAGAATCCGGACCATGCGCGCGTAGTCCGCGCCGAATTCCTCATCCATGACCAGCGGCAGGCCTTCCCGCCGCATCAGTCCGGCAATGACCATGGGGATCGGGAACCCCATCGGAGCGTTCCCCTCCACCATCGCGCAGGAGGTCGCGAGCACCTTCATCTCCAGCACACTGACGTCGAAGTCAGCCAGTGCGCTCTGCAGGTGTGCAGGGGTTCTCTCGCTGGCAACACAGAAACCGTCCGGCAGCCGGACGGACAGTTCGTGATCGGACAGCGCAAAACGGACGTGGTCGCGGGTCATCTCGGCCGGGGTCATGGTCCCGATGCCCGCAAGCGGCTGAACCGCAAGCTGCCTGGTCGTGGGCTCGACGGGCGCGGTGGACTGACACCCGGCGGTGACGCCGAGCAGCAGGACAAGAATTCCTCCGACAACTGACCGCTTCAATCGACTTCCCTCAGTTCCGCGCGCAACTCATGTGCTGCCGTCAGGCTCGCGGTATCGCCGGATACAGTAGCGAACTCCACAACCGAGGTAACAAGGAAAACACCTGCAATCGGTTCCGCGAGCGCCGCCGCCCGGAAAGGGTCCTGGCGGCCCGAACGATCCAATTCGCCCGCCGCCGCAACCCCAATCCGGTCCCGGTCCGTCGCCAGTTCGATTGCCGCGATCCTTGCCGGAACGTTCCTTTGGTCCAGCAACTCCCGCACCACATCCAGAATGGCGTCAGGTGACGCAAAGGCCTTGAGGTAGCGCGCGCTGTTGCGAATGGCCTGCCAGAACACGTCGCCACTGCCATCGGCGGGGATCGCGCCCCCGTCCCGCGTCAGGATGCCAAAGGCAAGAACGCGCAGGGTCTGCCCATGCCGGATATTCGACCGCAGCCCGCTGAGCTGATCGCAGGGCATGGCCATCGCCTTCACCTCGACCCCACGCTGACGCACCAGGTCCAGATCGCGCTGCAGCCCCTCCGCTGCGGTCGGGCCCGGAGACAGCCCGTCGCAATAGCCCGCAGGCAGGTCGAACGCGAAATTCGCCGACCCCGCACGAAACCGGACCTCTGCCCCCGACGCCGTGCCCGTGCCGGCCAGCACCGAAAGCGTCAATGCGACGGTGGCCAGTGTTCGGATCAAACCGATGCCTCTTCGCCGAGCAGGCCGTAGATCAGGCGCTTCATGACATCCATTGCACGGATCTCGGCCTGAACGCTGCGGTCTGTCGTGAACGCAACCTGGACCTGCAGGCCATCAACCACGGTCTTGCCGAAGATCTGGACCAGATCACGGGAGCTGCCCGACAGCACGTGACGGTAGGGCAGGCGAAAGTAGGCGGCATAGGAGTCACTCTCGATCAGTTCCAGCCGCGCTTTGCCTTCGATGCGGCGGGACTTGTGGCTCCCCCTGCGCGCAAAGAATTCCTCCAGCTTCTGCTGGGACTCATTGCCCTCCTCAAGGACATCGCGATCATCCCATGCGCGGATGATCGCTTCGATGTAGGTCGCCCGGCTGCCCGCAAACCGCTTCGGCACGCCATTGGGCATGAAGACGGAGACTTCCCCTTCGGCAGCAAGAGACTGGATGAAGCTCGACTGGATCGCCTGATAGTCGTGGCAGGTGATGAAGTAGGCGACCTTGCGCCAGTTGCCCTCCACCGCATCGAAGGCCGCCCAGATACGCCCCTCGAAATCGTCGGCATAGCCCCCGCGCGGCACAAGACAGTAATTGCCGTCAAGTTCAACGCGCAGGGGGGTCGCGCCGGCAATGGCCGTGGTCACCCGGACTTCCCGCGCCTCGGGGACGCCGGTGGTGGTCTGGCAGCTTGCCAGCCCCACCAGCATCAACGTGGCGACGGTCAGCAGGATCTGTCTCATGGTCTCGTGTCACTCCGGATCAGCCTGCAACCCAGAGTGACACCAACCTCGATCTTCGTCGAGTAACGGCTGCGCGCTATCGCGCCATCGCCAGCGAGAACCCCAGGTGGGCGCCGCCATCAACCATCACGAATTCGCCCGTCACCAGTTCGGAGCCCTTGATCAGCCAGAGGATGATCTCGGCATTGTCCTCCGGCGTCGAGACCCGCTGCAACGGCAGGGTGCGCTGCTGGTTGGCGAGCAGCTGATCATATTTCTCCTTGCCCATGCCGTTCTCGAGCCAGCGGGACTGGATCATGCCGGGGCAGATCGTGTTGACCCGGATCTCCGGCCCCAGTGAACGGGCGAGCGACATGGTCATGGTGTTCAGCGCGCCCTTGGACGCCGCATAGGCCATGCAGGAACCGATGCCGGTCACCCCCGCGATGGAGGAGACATTGGTGATGGAGGCCTTGCCAGCGGACCGCAGGTGCGGCTCCGCCCACTTCGCCATCTGGTACGGGCCGATGACGTTGACGGCATAGATGTCCTGGAAGTCCTGCGCGGTCAGGGCCGACAGGTCGGACTGGTCGGCGAACTTGGTCGTGCCCGCATTGTTGACCACGTGATTGAGCTTGCCCCACTTGTCGATCGCGGCATCGACGAGCTTCTTGCAGTCCGCGTCCTCCGCCACGTTGGCCTGAACCGTGATGGCCTCCACCCCCAGATCGCGACAGGCCTGCGCGGTCTCCTGCGCCTCCTTCTCGCTGCGGGTATAGTTGACGACGACATTGCAGCCGTCTGCTGCCAGCGCCCGAGCAACGGCAGCACCAACGCCGGTGGCCGAACCTGTAACGATGGCCGCCTGGCCCTTGAGATCAATCATGATGTCCTCCCTCTCACGTCACTTGCCCCTGTCAGGGACCATGAACCAGATGAATGCAAGTAATTCCGCAGCGATGATGGCCAGCAGACCGACCTGATACCCTTCGCTGGCATAGCCGCCCAGCGCCGTGCGCGGATACTGGTCGATGACCCAGCCGATGCCGGACGCAGTGGCGAAGACCCCGATGAAGACGAACACATTCAGCGCGGTATTGACCCGTCCGGCCAGCTTCAGATCGAAGCGCCCACACAACAGCGGGAACGCCAGGGCGGAAATGTTGGAACTCAGGCCCAGCAGGACCCAGGGCCAGTGCGCCTGAGGATCGACCTCCATGGCGATGGAGCCCTGGGCCAGCAGCAGCCCGATGACGCCCCCTCCCATGACCATGCTCAGTGGCACGCCCCGACGGGTAAGGACATCGGCCACCACACCACCGGCCACGAAGCCGACAGTCAGCGCGATGGAGAGAGTCTGCAGGTAGACCGCAACGCCGGCCTGTTCGAACCCCGCCACATCCTTCAGCCACAGGCCGGCCCACTGGGCATGGATCGCCATGCCGGTGGACATGGTCAGGACCGCGATCGGCGCGATGCGCCAGAAATAGCGCCTGCCATAGATCTGGCGCAGGCTGCCCAGCAGTTCCCGGAAGGGAATGGCGGCGGTGCTGCCCGGCTTCTCCGGCACGACAAGGAAGATCAGCAGGGCCGACGCGACTGTCGCGGCGGCGATGTAGAAGAACAGCTCCTGCCAGCCCAGACCGACATCCCCCAGCAGGAATTCGACCGGTGTCGTGGCCGTCAGCGCCCCCAGTCCGCCCAGGCCCAGCAGGCAGCCGTTCACCAATGGCCAGCGCGACTGCGGGAACCAGAGCGTGATCGCCTTAAGGGAGGCCATCAGCCCGCCGGCGCAGCCGAGGCCGATCATGGCGCGTCCGATGACCAGCGTTTCGGCGTTCTCGCCCAGCCCGAAGACCACGGCACCGGACGCCGCGATCAGCAGCAGGACGGCCTGACAACGGCGCGGTCCGAAACGGTCGAGCATCATGCCCAGCGGCAGTTGCGCCAGTCCGAAGGCCAGGAAATAGGCCGCCCCGACCAGTCCCAGCACATCCGCGTCCAGCGCCAGATCATGACGTACCCGGTCGCCGATCAGTGATGGCAGGGCACGGTAGAGATAGGAAAGGAAATAGCCTGACGCAAAGGGCAGGAAGACGACCACGACAATGCGAATCCATTGCGCGCGTGTCTGCTCCACCCCGTCTGCCGCAACGGGTGCTGCTGTATCTGACCGACTCACTGACGTCTCCTCGACCCGCCGCCGGTTGTTCCGGCGATCACCTGCGAGTCGTTATAGCGCGCTGCGGCGTTCCGGACCATGCCACTGGACACAGCCCCCCATTGCCAAACGCGGCACGCAGCAGGCAAGCTTTGCGGATGAACCGCCTGCATGCCTGGATCGGAATTCCCCTGCTCGCCCTCTTCGCGGGTCAGGCGCTGCCGTCTGTCGCGCTGGCGCAGCAGGGCACCGGCTACAGTCCGCACGTGCAGGTCCTGACCGAAGGCGCCGCGCCCTGCGCGCTGGATCGCCGCTATCTCGCCGAGGCGATCTCCCGCGCCCTGGCGCTGCGCCATGGCACGACGCCGGTCCGGACCAAGATCTTCGTCCGCGTCCGCTCCGTCTGGAAACTTGATGGCTGCCACGACAGGCTCGACGTCTACTACAGCACCCGCCGCGATCTGGGCAGCAATGCACGTGAGACATTCTTCACGCCGCACTCCAGCCATCACCAGCGCGTCGAACCCCTCGACGCCCGCCCCGCCCGCTATCGCAACGCCACCGACGAGGCCCTTCGCCTGTTCGACCGCACCAACCGCGACCTGAACCTGATCCCGATGAACTGAGGGTCGGTGACGGGCTCAGGCGGAGGGGCCGTTCCAGCGCAGCGCGAGCATGGTCAGGTCATCTGACTGGTCCTGATCGCCCACGAATTCTGCGACCCGGCCACTGATGCCTGTCAGCATCGCCTCCACGCCGACATCGTGCGCGGTTGCGGCGATGGCCAGGTCCAGTCGTTCTCCGCCGAACTCGTCACGCTGCATGTTCAGTGCCTCGGTCACCCCGTCAGTGACGATCAGCAGGGTCGCGCCCGGTGAGAGGCGGATCTGGCCGCTCTCGTAGTCAACCTCCTCAAAGGCGCAGAGGGGTGGCCCGCCGACGCGCGGGCTGTGGGTCGGTGCCGCACTGTCCGTCGTGATGATACGGGCCGGTTCGTGGCCCGCATTGCAGTAGTCGATGGTGCCCGTCGCGGTATCGAGAATACCGGCGAAGCAGGTCACGAACTGGTTGTCATGATCCTCCCGCAGCAGCTCCCGGCTGACTTCACCGGCCACATCACCGATCGCGCGGTCATGGCGCAGCACGGCGCTCTTCATCATCACCTTGGTCATGGCCATGAGCAGGCTGGAGGTAACGCCCTTGCCGCAGACATCGCCGACCATGAAGAACAGCCGGTGACCGTCGATCATGAAGAAGTCATAGAGGTCGCCGGTCATTTCCTCCGCCGAGCGGTGGGCGACGGCAAGGTCGAACCGCGCGTCCCCTGCGGACAGGTCTGTCGGCTCCGGCAACAGGCGGCGCTGGATACGGCTTGCCGCCGCCATCTCCGACCGGCGCTGGACGACCTCGAGCCGATGCACCTCGCGCTCCACCATGGCTGCCACACCCGAGCGGAAGATCAGCCAGTTCATCCTGATGGCGACCCCGGCGGTGCCGGTGAAGCCCAGTGCCATCAGAACCTTCTGGAGGGGCGACACGTTCTGATCGCTGACCAGGGAGCCAAACAGCATCGCGGCGATCATCGGCAGCAGAAAGGCAATGGTCAGTCGCGGGATCATGTAGGTGGAGGCCAGTGTCATGCCGCCCAGACCAAAGGCCATCACCGCAAAGGTCGTGCGTCCGACGTTGTCGTCGTTGGGCATGGCGAACGTGATGGCCCAGGCAAAATGACACCCGATCGCGAACGCCCAGATCAGGGACGCCCGACCGATGGCCGTGCCCCTGAACAGCAGCGCGCGACCTGTCCGCTGCCGCCAGAGCCGGTAGAGCGGAAGCGACAGCAGGACCAGCAGGATGGAACCCCAGACCACGCCGCCGACCAGAGGAATGTGGACCCAGTACTTGCCGATTCCCAGACCCGCGAAGACGAGCAGCACGACAACGATGCCCGGCGTCAGACGGTTGGCTGCCAATTCCTGCTGCAAGCGCAGTTCGCTTTCCAGCGTGGGAAAATCAGGTTGATCGTCAGTCTGAATCAGGCTGCCGGGATTTCCCTGCCCCTGATCCGGCGCGACCATCAGCCCGCCTGCCGCTCGGCTGCGATTTCCTCCCGCAGCATTTCCAGTTCCAGCCAGGATTCCTCGGCCTGTTCCTTCTCGCTCTCGGCCGCACCCAGCCGGTCCGTTGCGGCCTGGAATCGGTCGGGGTCGCGTCGGAAGAGACCGGCATCCGCCAGTTCCTTCGTCAGGGTCTGGATCTCCTTCTCCAGGTCGGCGATGCGGCCCGGCAGGGTATCCAGCGCATGCTGCTGCTTGAACGAGAGCTTGCGCCGCTGCGGCGGTGCCTTGGGCGCCGCCTTCTGGCGCTGGGTGGCCCGCTGACCGGTGGGCACCGCCTTGCCGGGCCGGGAGCCACGCTGGGTCAGCATGTCGGAATAGCCGCCCGGATAGCGCTGCCAGACGCCATCGCCTTCCGCCACCAGCACGGCGTCGGCAACGCGGTCGATGAAATCGCGGTCATGGCTGACCAGCAGCACGGTGCCGCCATAGTCCCCCAGCAGTTCCTGCAGCAGGTCCAGGGTCTCGATATCCAGATCGTTCGTCGGCTCGTCCAGGATCAGCAGGTTGGACGGCCGCGCCAGCGCCCGCGCCAGCATCAGCCGCCCCCGCTCCCCACCCGACAGGGCATGGATGGGGGTACGCATCTGCTTCGGGTCGAACAGGAAATCCTTCATGTAACTGACCACGTGACGCGACTGGCCATTGACCATCACTGCGTCCCCGCCGCCGCCCGTCAGCGCGTCCATCAGGCTCCAGTCCGGCGACAGGCTCTCCCGGCGCTGGTCCAGGCTGGCGGTCTCCAGCGCCGTTCCCAGCCGCACCGTGCCGCTGTCGGGCTCGATCTCCCCGGTCAGCAGCCGCAGCAGGGTGGTCTTGCCCGCCCCGTTCGGCCCGACGATCGCCAGCGTCTCGCCCCGCAGCAGCCGCAGGTCCAGGTCGCGCACCACCGGCGGCTGATCGCCCCAGGCGCGGGTCACCCCCTTCGCCTCCGCCACCAGCTTGCCGGAACGCTCCGCCTCCGCCGCCGCCATGCGGACATTGCCCTGCGCGCGCTCGAAGTTGCGCCGTTCGGAACGCAGTGCGTGCAGGTTCCTGAGCCGCCCCATGTTGCGCTTGCGCCGGGCCGTGACGCCCTTGTGGAGCCATTCGGTCTCGGAGACGATCTTGCGGTCCAGGCGGTGCAGTTCCTGCTCCTCCGCCTCCAGCACCTCGTCACGCCAGGCCTCGAAGGCGGCAAAGCCCCGGTCCAGCCGCCGCGTCCGCCCCCGGTCCAGCCAGATCGTGGTGCCGGACAGGTTCTCCAGGAAGCGCCGGTCATGGCTGATCAGCACCAGGGCGGAGCGCATCGACTTCAGCTCCGCCTCCAGCCACTCGATGGCCGGCAGGTCCAGATGGTTGGTCGGTTCGTCCAGCAGCAGGATGTCCGGTGACGGGGCCAGCACCCGCGCCAGCGCCGCCCGCCGCGCCTCCCCGCCCGACAGGTGTGTCGGATCGGCGGTCTCGCTGAGGCCAAGCTGCTCCAGCAGGGATGTCGCGCGATAGGGATCATCGCCAGGGGCCAGCCCCTCGGTGACGAAATCCAGCACCGTCGCGTGGCCGGAAAGATCCGGTTCCTGAGGCAGATAGCGCAGGGTGGTGCCGGGCTGCAGGAACGAATCCGCACTGTCGGCCTGCACGATCCCGGCCACGATCTTCAGCAGGGTCGACTTGCCGGAGCCATTGCGCCCGACCAGTGACACACGCTCCCCGGCCGAGACAACGATCTCCGCGCCGTCCAGCAGCGGTTTGCCGCCGAAGGTCAGGTGCACGTCGCGCAGATGCAGAAGGGGTGGAGCCATGGCGCGCAGTCTTAAGGCCAGTGACCGTCCGATGGAAGAGCGCCGCGCTTGAGAAATTCGTCCGGATGGCTAGATAGTCCGGACCACCCCGATCCGAGACCGGTAACGCTGGAGCCCATCCGCAATGATTTCGCGATTCTATGACTGGCTGGAATCGCGGGTGGACTCCTTTCCCGACACGGTGCCGACGAAGCCACCCTCCCGCTTCCTGGGCTTCATCATTCACTTCTCCCGCCCCTTCCTGCCGCTGATCGTGATCAGTGCGCTGTTCTCCGTCGCGATCGCCATCGTCGAGGTGCTCATGTTCGCCTTCCTGGGCGACATCGTGGACTGGCTGTCCGCGACACAGCCCGACCAGCTCTGGAACGAGCACGGCATTGATCTGGTGCTGATCGCCCTGATGGTCGTGGTGCTCTATCCGCTGCTCTACTTCGTCGGCGAATCGATCAGTCATCAGGGGCTGCTGGGCAACTTCGCCATGCGGACGCGCTGGGAATCGCACCGCTACCTGCTGCGTCAGAGCATGGCCTTCTATCAGGACGACTTCGCGGGCCGGGTGGCCGCGCGGATGATGCAGACCGCGCTGGCGGTGCGGGAAGTCGTGCTGAAGACCTCCGAGATCCTGCTGTTCGTCGCGGTCTATTTCGCCAGCGCACTGGTCCTGTTCGCCAGCGCCGACTGGCGACTGGTCCTGCCGATGCTGGCCTGGCTGGTCGGCTATCTGGTGATCCTGCGGCTGTTCATTCCCCGGCTGGCGGAGGTGTCCCGCGCCCAGGCCGATGCCCGCGCCGATGTCACCGGACGCGTGGTCGACAGCTACACCCACATCGGTACGGTGAAGATGTTCGCCGACGCCAACTACGAGGATGATTATGCCCGAAGTGGCATGAAACGCTTCCTCGGCACGGTCTACGGCCAGATGCGGCTGTCCACGGCGCTCTCGGCTTCCCTGGCGACGCTCAATGCCTTCCTGATCTTCGGGATCGGCGCGGTCGCCATCGCGCTCTGGTCGCACGAGATCATCACCACCGGCGCGATAGCATTTGCCGTCGGGCTGGTGCTGCGCCTGATCGGCATGTCCAACTGGATCCTCTGGGAAGTCGCCAACCTGTTCGAGAATGTCGGCGTCGTGATGGATGGCATCGATACCATCGCCCGCGACCGCAGCGTCGTTGACCGCCCTGACGCCAGGCCGCTGAGCGTACAGGAGGGCGAGATCGCCTGGCAGGACATCCACTTCAACTATGGCAAGGTCCTGCCGGAGCAGACCGCCAACGTCATCGACGGCCTGTCCCTGACAATCAAACCGGGGGAGAAGGTCGGGCTGGTGGGACGGTCCGGCGCGGGCAAGTCCACGCTGGTCAGCCTGCTGCTGCGGTTTCACGACCTTGAAGGCGGTCGCATCCTGATCGACGGCCAGGACATTGCCGCCGTGCAGCAGGACAGCCTGCGGGCCGCCATCGGCATGGTGACGCAGGATACGTCCCTGCTGCACCGGACAGTCGCGGAGAACATCGCCTACGGGCGCGCCGAGGCCACGCGGGAACAGGTCATCGCCGCCGCGCGGAAAGCGGAAGCACATGACTTCATCTCCGATCTGGAGGACCTGAAGGGCAACCGGGGCTATGACGCCCACGTGGGCGAGCGCGGTGTGAAGCTGTCCGGCGGCCAGCGCCAGCGCATCGCCATTGCCCGTGTCCTGCTGAAGGATGCGCCGATCCTGATCCTCGACGAGGCAACCAGTGCGCTGGACTCGGAGGTCGAGGCCGCAATCCAGCAGAGCCTCTACAGCCTGATGGAGGGCAAGACCGTGCTCGCCATCGCCCACCGCCTGTCAACGATCGCGGCCATGGACCGTCTGGTGGTGATGGATCAGGGCCGCATCGTCGAGCAGGGGACGCATGCGGAACTGATCCACCGGGATGGTCTCTATGCCGAACTCTGGGCCAGGCAGTCCGGCGGCTTCCTGGCCCGGGAAGAGGTCGCCTGAACTCACCCTGCCTGAGCCAGCAGCACCGCCGCGACCATGTAGCAGACGGCGGTGCCTGCCGCGGCAAGGGTGCGCAGATGGTTCCAGGGCAGCCAGCCACCGACATAGTCCGGCCAGTAGGCCTGTGCCTCGCCTCCGGCCAATGACATTCCGTCCAGGCGGATGTTCATGGGCACGTTGGCAACCACGGTGACGCCGAAGACGCCGAACAGGTAGAGACTGGCCGCCGCCACCAGCCAGGGCAAGGCCACCGGCTGAGCCAGCATCGCCGCAGCAATCGCTGCCGCAGCAGACACCGGCACCAGCCCGACCAGCAGGACAAGGAAGACCGATCGATAGACCTTCCGGTTGATCATCTGCATCGCTGCGCTGCCCGTCGCCGCGTCGCCACGGCCGAGGGACGGCATCACCAGATCGGAAAAGGTCATGAAGACACCGGCGACCACCGCACTTGGCATGGCCAGGGCGAGCATGGACCAGGAGACGAGTTCGTTTGACATGGTGCTGTTCCCTGTTGTCGTTGTTCAGTGAGAGATCGCGACGGCAGACCGGACACGGCTGCGGTCGGTGAGCTGGCGCGCCAGAAATGCGGCGATGTCGGCCCGTGAGATCTTCAGCTTCAGGCGCCGTTCCTCCGGTCCGAAACCCTCCATGTAGTCATCGGTCTCGGGTCCGTCGGTGAAGGCGCTGGGCCGCACGATGGTCCAGTCCAGACCACTCGCCCGCACCAGGTTTTCCTGCAGCTCGTGATCCAGGAACACCGGGCGCAGCAGCAATCCGAACATGATCCGTTTCCAGAAGAAATTCAGGTTGCTCCAGCTCTCATGCGCCCCGAGCGTCGACTGGCAGATCAGCCGCGACACGCCGTGGGCCTGCATGCCGCGAATGACGTTCATGGTGCCGGTCGAGCGGACGACGCTCTTGCGCGAGGTGCCGGCACCCAGCGTCACCACGACCGCATCATGGCCGGCAATGGCCTCCGCCACGGCCCCTTCGTCCCCCGCATCCCCGGCCACCAGCCGCAGGGCCGGGTCGCTGATTTCCAGTCGCTCCGGGTGCCGCGCGAAGGCGGTTACCTGATGCCCGTCGGCGAGCATCCGACGCACGGCAAGTGCGCCAACGGTTCCGGTCGCTCCAAAGATGATGACGTTCATTTCGCTCTCCTGTTTGCGTGTTGACGTCGCTTGACATAGTGTCAAGTTGACACCGTGTCAAGCGACGTCATACTGCCGCCATGACAGAAAAGACCCCATCAACCCGTGACCGCATCCTGCAGGCCACGCTGGACCTGCTTCAGGCCGGTGGCGGCAGCGGCGTGCGCATGTCGGACATCTCCAGGGCTGTCGGCATCAGCCGCCAGGCGCTGTACCTGCATTTCCCCAACCGCGCCGACCTGCTGGTCGCAGCCAGCCGTCATATCGATGAGCAGAACGAGGTGGAGCGGCGGCTGGTGCCGAGCCGCACCGCAGCAACGGGCCGGAAACGGCTGGACGCCTGGATCGATGCTCTCGGCAACTACATTCCCGTCGTCCATGGGGTGGCGAAGGCGCTGCAGGCAATGAAGGACACGGACGAGGCCGCGATGACGGCCTGGAACGACCGGATGCAGGCGATCCGGCACGGGTGCGCTGCCGCGATCGCCGCGCTGGACCGGGACGGCGAACTGACCGGGGATCTGACGCAGGAAGAGGCAACGGACTGGCTCTGGATGCTGCTCGCGTTCCGGAACTGGGAGCATCTTTGCCGCGAATGCGGCTGGCCGCAGGAACGCTATGTCCGTGTCATGCAGCAGACGGCGGCGCTGGCGCTGACCGGCAGGTCCGACGCCGCCTGAAACGCAGAAGGCCCGACCGTTTCACCGGCCGGGCCTTCCATCATTCCGGTGCTGAAGCCGGATCAGGCGAGATCGAAGCGATCCGCGTTCATCACCTTGTTCCATGCGGCGACGAAATCGCTGACGAAGCGGTCCTGCGCGTCGTCGGAGGCATAGACCTCCGACAGGGCCCGAAGCTGCGAGTTCGATCCGAAGACCAGATCGACGCGGGTACCGGTCCATTTCACGGCACCGGTGCCGCGGTCGCGACCTTCGAAGACCCCCTCGCCTTCCGAGACTTCCGTCCATTCCGTGCCCATGTCGAGCAGATTGACGAAGAAGTCGTTGGTCAGCGTTCCGGGGCGGTCGGTCAGCACACCATGCGACGACTGTCCGGTGTTCGCGCCCAGCACCCGCAGGCCACCGACCAGCACCGTCATCTCCGGCGCACTCAGGGTCAGCAACTGGGCCCGGTCGATCAGCAGTTCCTCCGCCGATACCGTGAACTTCCGCTCCAGGTAATTGCGGAAGCCATCGGCGCGCGGCTCCAGAACACTGAAGGAGTCGGCATCGGTCTGTTCCGCCGACGCATCGGTGCGGCCCGGCGTGAACGGCACCTGCACGTCATGCCCGGCATCCTTCGCTGCCTTCTCGATGGCCGCACAGCCTCCCAGCACGATCAGGTCGGCCAGCGAAACCTGCTTGCCGCCGGTCTGGGCCTCGTTGAACGACTGCTGCAGACGCTCGAGCACCGCCAGCACCTTCGCCAGTTGCTCCGGCTGGTTGACCGCCCAGTCCTTCTGCGGTGCCAGGCGGATACGTGCGCCATTGGCGCCGCCCCGCATGTCGGAACCACGGAACGTGGAGGCCGAGGCCCAGGCCGTGGAGACAAGCTCCGCGACCGACAGGCCGGACGCCAGCACCTGCGCCTTCAGGTCGGCGATGTCGGCGGCATCGATCAGCGGATGCGTGACCTCCGGCACCGGGTCCTGCCAGAGCAGTGCCTCCGCCGGGACATCCGCGCCGAGGTAGCGCGAGCGCGGACCCATGTCGCGATGGGTCAGCTTGTACCAGGCGCGGGCAAAGGCGTCGGCAAAGGCCTCCGGGTCCCTGTGGAAGCGGCGCGAGATCTTCTCGTAGGCCGGGTCCATGCGCATCGCCATGTCGGCGGTGGACATCATGGTCGGCACCCGCTTCGACGGATCATCGGCGGCTGCCGCCATGTCCTTCTCCGCCACGTCCTTCGGCTGCCACTGCCAGGCACCGGCGGGGCTCTTCACCAGTTCCCATTCGTAGCCGAACAGCATGTCGAAGTAGCCCATGTCCCACTGCGTCGGGTTGGGCGTCCAGGCCCCTTCCAGACCGCTGGTGATGGCATCGCCCCCCTTGCCGGAACCGAAGCTGTTCTTCCAGCCGAGGCCCATCTGCTCGATGGCTGCCCCTTCCGGTTCGGCGCCGACATTCCCGTCGGGACCGGCACCATGGCACTTGCCGAAGGTGTGGCCACCGGCCACCAGGGCCACCGTTTCCTCATCGTCCATCGCCATGCGGGCGAAGGTCTCGCGGATATCGACACCGGACGCCACCGGGTCCGGCTTGCCGTTCGGCCCCTCCGGATTGACGTAGATCAGGCCCATCTGGACCGCCGCCAGCGGTTCCTCCAGATCACGTTCACCGCTGTAGCGCCTGTCGCCCAGCCACTCGGCCTCCCTGCCCCAGTAGATGTCCTCCTCCGGCTCCCAGACATCGACCCGGCCACCGCCGAAGCCGAAGGTCCTGAAGCCCATGGATTCCAGCGCGCAATTGCCCGCCAGGATCATCAGGTCGGCCCAGGAGATGCTGTTGCCGTACTTCCGCTTGATCGGCCAGAGCAGACGCCGCGCCTTGTCCAGATTGCCATTGTCGGGCCAGCTGTTCAGCGGGGAGAACCGCTGCGAGCCGGAACCCGCGCCTCCCCGGCCGTCGGCGATGCGATAGGTACCGGCGCTGTGCCATGCCATGCGGATGAAAAGCCCGCCATAGTGGCCGTAGTCCGCCGGCCACCAATCCTGGGAGTCGGTCATCAGCGCGTGCAGGTCCTGCTTCAGGGCCTCCAGATCCAGTTCCGAGAACGCCCTAGCATAGTCGAAATCCCTGCCGAGCGGGTCGGAGCGTTCCGAATGCTGGTGCAGGATGCGGAGATTGAGCTGGTTCGGCCACCAGTCGCGGTTCGTCGTCCCGCCCGTGGATCCACTTGTGTTCGCACCATGCATCACGGGGCAGCCACCGGATTGCGGTTTCGCTGTCTCAGCCATTGATCGCTCCCATTCTCGTTCCTGATCACGCGACAGCCGATGCCGGCTGGCGGGAATTTGTTTTCTCCATCGAAAGATATCAGCGTGCATTCATTAGAGGAAATTGCATGTTTTGATCGTTGTGATAACTCTTGCTGATGATCAATCTGACCCTGAAGCAATTGCGCTACTTCGATGCCCTGGCCCGGCATGGGCATTTCGGCCGCGCGGCGGAGGCCTGCGCCATCTCCCAACCGGCACTGTCGATGCAGATCAAGGAGATGGAGGAAACCCTCGGCACCGCGCTGGTCGAACGCGGCGCCCGGCAGATCCGGCTGACCCGATTCGGGGAGGAGACCGCGCAGCGGGTCACGGGCATCCTTCGCGCGGTCGATGAGCTTGGCGACATGGCGCGCGCGTCCAGGGACCGGCTGGTCGGGCGGTTGCGGATCGGCATCATTCCGACGATTGCCCCCTATCTGCTGCCGGCCATCGTGGACGTTCTCGCCGATGTCCACCCGGGGCTGGATCTGATGATCCGCGAGACCCTGACGCCAACCCTGATCCAGGAACTGCGAGAAGGGCAGCTCGACACGGCCATCGTCGCCCTGCCCGTCTCCGAGCCAACACTGACGGAGGCTGCGCTCTTCACGGAGAAGTTCCTGCTCGTCAGACCGGAAGCTGATGCGCACGCTCCCGTTCCGGACAGCGAGATGCTGCGGCAGATGCGCCTGCTGTTGCTGGAGGAAGGGCACTGTTTCAGGGATCAGGCCCTGTCGTTCTGCAAGCTCGCCGCCTCCGCCCCGCGCGAAACGCTGGACGCCAGTTCCCTGTCGACGCTGGTCCAGATGGTCAGTGCGGGCTTCGGGGTTACGCTGATCCCGGAGATGGCGATGCCCGTCGAGACCCGCTCCGCCCCCGTCTCCGTCGCCCGCTTCCCCGAGCCACAGCCTGCGCGGACCGTCGGCATGGTCTGGCGGCGTACAAGTCCGCTGGCCAACCAACTGATGGGAATCGCGGAGATCATCCGGAACAGGCCGGGTATCTCAGGTGTCCTGCCCGGCTGAGTCGATCAGCGCGGCGTAGCGGTCCAGGTGATAGTCGGTGTCGCCGAACAGGACCTCCAGCGCCAGCAGGCGCTTGACGTAGTGGCCGATGTGCAGCTCGTCCGTTGTGCCCATGCCACCATGGATCTGGATGGCCTGCTCCCCGATCAGCCTGGCTGAGCGGCTGACATGCACCTTGATGGCGGAGGCTGCCTTGCGCGCTTCCGTGCCCCCCGCCTGGAATTCCCCGATCACCTGGAGCAGCAGGGCACGGGACTGTTCCTGGGCAACGAACATGTCCACCATCCTGTGCTGCAGGGCCTGGAACTTGCCGATCGGTGTGCCGAACTGCTTGCGCGTGCGGGCATATTCGACCGTGTCGCGGACCAGCACTTCCATGACGCCGACAGCCTCCGCGCAGCAGGCGATGATTGCCTCATCGATCACGGCTTCGATGGCGTCGATGGCGGAGCCGGCCTCCCCCAGTCGGGCAGCGCCTTCGACCCGCACAGTGTCGAACGTGATGTCGGCTGCGCGCAGCCCGTCGATGGTGGGATAATCGCGACGGTGAATGCCGTCGGCATGCCCATCGACCACGAACAGATCGACACCCTGCCGGTCCCGCTCCGCACCGCCTGACCGGGCGGAGACCAGCAGCAGGTCGGCGCTCGGCCCATTCAGCACCAGATGCTTCTCGCCGCTGATCCGGAAGCCGTCCCCGTCCGCCTGAACCGTGCAGCCGACGCAGGCCGGATTGCCGGCGGCGCGGCGCTCCGTGTGCGCAAGGGCAAGCTGAGTCTCGCCCGCGATGACGGGGGACAGGATGGCTTGTCGCTGTTCCGCCGATCCCAGCATCTCAACCAGCCTTCCGCCAAGGACCAGACAGGGCACGAAGGGTTCCGTCACCAGTCCCCTGCCGAGTGCTTCCGTCATCGTTGCCACATCGCGCAGGCTGCCGCCGAAGCCGCCGTTCTCCTCCGCGAACGGCACCGACAGCCAGCCCAGATCGGCGAAGGTCCGCCAGTTGTCCGCGCTGTATCCCAGGTCGGACTCCGCCAGTGCACGACGCACATCGAAGCCATAGTCCTGGGCCACGAACCGGTCCACGCTGTCCTTCAGCATCTGCTGCTCTTCGGAGAGGGCAAAGGTCATGGCGGTCACAGCCCCAGCACGGCCTTGGCGACGATGCTGCGCTGCACCTCCGCACTGCCGCCTGCAATGGTGGTGGAGCGATCATCCAGCCAGGTCGCCATGGCCGTCAGCGCATGGTCCGGCACCAGGGAGCCGACGTTGTTCCCCGGCACCAGCGCCTCCGGCTGCAGCGGCACGCCATTCAGCCCCACGGTCTGCAGCCACAGCTTGTCCAGCGCCTGACGCGCATCCGCCCCGGCAATCTTGAGCACGGAAGCCGCGGGACCGGGGGAACCACCCGCCGCCGTTTCCTCGTTCACCCGCATCTCCGTGGCGATGAAGGCGCGGGCATTGATCTCCGCCTCCGCCAGCTTGCGCCGGAACACGCGGTCGTCGATCAGGGGGGTGCCGTCGGCAGCAACCTCCTCCGAGGCGGAACGGCGGATCTGTCGCAGCCGCTTCTTCAGCGGCGCGGCGTAGCTCATGCTCCGTTCGAACTCCAGCAGGTACTTGGCAACGGTCCAGCCGTCATTCTCCGCGCCGACGCGATTGGCCTGCGGCACCCGCACATCGTCGAAGAAGACCTGATTCTGCTCCTGCACCCCGTTCAGGTTGATGATCGGCTCCACGGTGATCCCGGGCGTGTCCATCTCCAGCAGCAGGAAGGTGATGCCCTGCTGCGGTCGCCCCTCGGTCGAGGTTCGGACCAGCAGGAACATGTGGCTCGCCTCGTGCGCGTTCGACGTCCAGATCTTGCTGCCGTTCAGGATGTAGTCATCGCCGTCCGGCACCGCCGACATCTTCAGGCTGGCCAGGTCCGACCCCGATGCAGGCTCCGAATAGCCCTGACACCAGATGTGCTCGGCCGACAGCAGCCGCGGCAGGTAGTAGTCCTGCTGCGCCTTCGTGCCATGGCCCATCAGCACGGGTCCGCACATGAACAGCCCCTGCATGATGGTCGCCGGGGCACCGGCCAGATCCTGTTCCTCGCGGAAGATCATCTGCTGGCGCAGGTCCCAGCCCGGTCCCCCGTACTCGACCGGCCAGTGCGGCGCGGCCCAACCCTGCCGGTGCAGGATCTTCTGCCAGGCAATGGCGGTGGGCATGTGCGGGAACATGCTGGCGGTCAGACGGGTCGCCTCCCGGATGTCATCGGGCAGGTTCGCGGCCAGGAAGGCACGGACCTCAGCACGAAAGGCCTCGTAGTTGATCATGGCAGATTCGGTCATTGGGTGTCCTTGAACCAGCTCGTCTGAAGCTCTCGAAGCCTAGTCGACGTCAGCTCCGTTTGTCATGGCCTGGTGAACGCGCGATTGCCACGGGTGATCCCTGACAAGGGCTGGATCGTAAGAGCGTCGAAACTCCAAGCGCCACAACAGGAAGCCTCCATGGACGCCATCTTCGACTTGCTGAGGCAGTATGGCCCCTGGGTCTATGGTCTTCTGTTTCTCTATTGCAGCCTGAAGAGCGGTGCACTGCCCCTGTTCGCGGGGTATGCCGCGTATGCTGGAGCACTCGATCCGGTCGCAGTTGCAATCGTCACCTTCTGTGGCGGCTATCTCGGTGATGAGTTGCGGTTTCACCTGGCAAGGCGTCACGGAGCCGGGTTGATGGGACGCCGCGCTTTCACACGAAAGGCGCTGAGCAATGCAACGGCACTGATGAAACGCTACGGCAAACTCTACATCTTTCTCTATCGCTATCCGAAGGGCATGCGCACGGTCGGCGCCCTGCCGGTCGGTCTGGGCACAATGCCTTGGCGGGAGTTCTCTGTGCTCAACGCCTTGTCGGGCGCTCTCTGGACAGGGCTGCTGGTCGGCGGCGGTTATGTCTTCGGGGACATGGTGATGGCATCAGTGGAGAGCAACTGGGGGGTCGCCAGTGTGCTGCTTCTGGTCGGCTTCATCGCGGTCAGCTTCCTTGCCTGGCGCCGCATCAACCAATTTGCAAAGCCTGCCACGGAAGCCTGATCCGTTCGGAGCCAACCGTTCCGCTGGCCCTCAGATTTCCTGGAATCTCTTCCCCTCCCCGCTCGGGTCCGGGCTGTGAAACATGTCGTAGGGCCGGGCCCAGATACGACCGTCGGCGCTCTGGTAGATCACCAGCTTCTCCTCCGTCTCGCTGTGCAGCGCCGTGTGCAGCACGCGATAGAGCCCGCCCTTGTAGTGACGGTGCGTCGGGGTCCAGTCATTCATGCGTTGAGTCCTCCCGTGTACTCGGTTCACCGGACGGCCCCAGCAGCAGGACCGCCTGTACCGCCCGTCGCATCCCGGCCTCGAAGGTCCCAACGTCCTGACTCTCGAGCAACAGACCTTTCGACGCCATGATCAGCAGAAAGGCGCGGCCCTCCGCGTCCGAAGCGTTCCGGCAGATACCGCGATCCAGCATGAACTCCGCCAGATGCGCCGACATCCGGGCCACGCGGTCCACGTTCTCGCGGCGTTGGGTGTCCACCCCCATGTCCAGGATCTCCGCCCCGTGCGGCGCGGACCGCAGCAGGGGCAGCACGTCGCTGATCCATGCCATGAAGCAACCTGTCATCGCTGTCTCGGCATCCGTTTCAGGTTCCGCCAGCCGTGCCAGCGCGCGCGCCATGCAGACCTCGGTAAAGCCTGCCGCCGCCCAGCTCAGCACGGCCTTCTTGGTCCGGAACCGATTGTAGAGCGTCTGCCGTGAAACATTCGCCGCCGAGGCAATCTCCGCCATCGATGCCTTGCCGAACCCGTACCCGGCAAAGACCCTGAGGACATTCTCGTATGTTTCCACGTCATCCATGGCCTGGGATTTTACATATTTGACGAATATTGTAAATATTGCCCAAATTGATTTGACGAAGGCTGGTTCCTGCGAACAGGCTTGCGACGCGCGGACTTCGGTCGCCCCCAATACCCGGAAGGACAATCGTGAGCGTATCCGAACTGAGCAGACGCCGTTTCCTGCAACTGGGCCTCGGCGCATCCGCCGGATTGCTGATCGGCTGCGGCAGTCGCGAACTGGACCCCATCGCATCCTTCGCCACGACGCGGGAGGAGCAGCGGTTCCGCAATGCCTGGCTGCATATCGACACCGACGGCGGCATCAACTTCATCGTCCCCTCCACCGAAATGGGCCAGGGCGTTCAGACCGCTCTGACCATGCTGGTGGCGGAGGAGATGGACGCGGACTGGATCAGAATCCGGACGACCTTCGCCCCCTACGACCCGGCCTTCGACAATCCGACCTACTTCATCCAGGTCACGGGTGGCAGCAATTCGGTCAGTTCCTACTGGCTCAAGCTGCGCAAGCTGGGTGCTGCGGCACGTGCGATGCTCGTGGAGGCTGCCGCCCAGAGATGGGACGTGAAACCCGGGGACTGCAGCGTCGCCGGGTCCGTCGTCAGCCATCCGTCCGGCAGGTCGCTGGGTTTCGGGGAACTGGCGGAGGCCGCCGCGCAACTGACGCCCCCCGACGATCCGGTCCTGAAGACGCCGGACCGGTTCAGACTGATCGGCAGGCCGGTTCCCCGGCTGGACACACCCGCGAAGATCAGCGGCGGCGCGATCTACGGCATCGACGTGAAACTGCCCGGCATGCTCTACGCGACCGTGGCGCAGTCCCCGGTGTTCGGCGGCAAGGTGGCGTCCTTTGACGAGGCCGCGGCGATGGCCATGCCGGGCGTGCGCAAGGTCGTGGCCCTGGATGACGGCTTGGCCGTCGTTGCCGACAGTCACTGGCGGGCGCTGAAGGGGCTGGAGGCACTGGCCATCCGGTTCGACGACGGCCCCAACGCGGACAGGAGCTCGGAAGATTTCACCCTGATGCTCGAAGCCTCCATGCAGAAGATGGACAGGGAACCCTTTCCTGACGCTGCCCAGCGCCTCGACGTCGAATACCAGGCACCGTTCCTGGCGCATCAGCCGCTGGAACCGATGAACTGCACTGCGCATGTGACGCCGACTTCGTGCCGTCTCTGGGTCCCGACACAGAACCTGCATGGCGCAGCGGCGGCGGCAGCGGTGGTCACGGGCCTGCCGCGGCAGGAGATCGAGGTCAATGTCACGCATCTGGGCGGCGGTTTCGGACGGCGGCTGGAGAGTGACTTCGTGCAACAGGCGGTCATCATCGCGAAGGACGTCGGGCAACCCGTGCGCCTTCTATGGACGCGCGAAGAGGACATGCAGCATGACTTCTACCGCCCGGTCACCCGCGCCCGGTTCCAGATCGCGCTCGGGGCCGACGGCACCCCGGAGGAATGGTATACCCGGATCGCCTCCCCGTCCTCCTTCCAGAAGGTGCTTGCCGACAACTTCCCGGAGTTCTCCTGGCTGCCGGTCCAGGCCCTGCTGGGGGATGTGAACATGCTGGCGGGGCTTGGCAAATCCTTCGTGCAGAGCAATCCGTTCCCCTATGCGGTCGGCAAGCTGAAGACCGAAGACGAGATCATGGACATCCCCGTTCCGAACGGCTCCCACCGGTCGGTGCAGCATTCCTTCTCCGGCTTCTGCAAGGAGGCGGCGATCGACGAATGCGCCCATGCAGCGGGTCAGGACCCCCTCGCCTACCGGCGCAGGCTGCTGGCGGAGGAACCGCGCTATCTCGGCGTGATGGATCTGGTGGCGGAGAAGGCGGACTGGGGCAGACCACCGCCGGGCCGGTTCCAGGGCCTGGCCGTACACCGGTCATTCGAGACCTATGTTGCCGAGGTGGCGGAAATCTCCTTCACCGAAGACGGCACACTGCGGATCCACCGCATCGTCTGCGCCGTCGATTGCGGCGTCGTGGTCAATCCTGCAATTGCCGAATCACAGGTACATGGCGCGGTGATCTGGGGTCTGGAGAACACGCTGCGCTGCGAGATCACCATCAGGGGCGGACGGGTGGAACAGAGCAATTTCCACGACTACGAGGTGCTGCACCTGCACGAGGCCCCGGACGTCGAAGTACATTTCGTACCCAGTGCGGAGCCGCCGACCGGCCTCGGCGAGCCTGGCGCGCCACCGGTTGCCGCTGCCCTGACCAACGCGATCTTCGCCGCCACGGGGCGCCGTATCCGCACCCTGCCCCTGAGCCGCCACGGCCTGAGTATCTGATCGGAGTTCCACCATGCTGACACTCAAGGTGAATGGACAGACGATGGACGTGGATGTCGAACCGGACACGCCCCTGCTCTGGGTCCTGCGCGAGACCATCGGTCTGGTCGGTACCCGCTTCGGCTGCGGACAGGGTCTGTGCGGTGCCTGCACGGTGCATCTGGACGGGGTCGCGACACGCACCTGCGTCCTGCCGGTCAGTGATGTCGGCACGGCGGAGATCACGACGATCGAAGGCCTCTCGACGGACAATTCCCACCCGGTGCAGCAGGCTTGGACCGAGCTGGATGTGCCGCAGTGCGGCTATTGCCAGTCCGGCCAGATCATGGCCGCCGCCGCACTGCTGGCCGAGAACCCGCTACCGAGCGACAGCGACATCGACGCGGCGATGACCAATATCTGTCGCTGCGGCACCTACAGCCGCATCCGCAAGGGCATCCACCGCGCTGCCGGGCTGGCCGCGCGCACGCAGTAGGCCGGAAACCCCAAGCGATCACACCTGTGGAAGGCGGCGACGGCGCAGCGGTCACCCTCGTTTGTGCTGGACCCGCTTGACCGCACATTCCCCGGCTTGCGAAAGTCCCCGCCGACGGCGCTGCTCTGCAATGCCGTGATCCTGGGGAGGACAAGGCAATGGGCGATCTGCCCGACTACGATGAATTGCCGATCGTTGAAGGCCTGGACATGCGCCATGCGTGGGATGTGCATGGACGCGACGATGATCTCGGCTCGATCAACCTGCTGACGCCGGACCGCGTGAGGGCCGCTGCGGCGCTGGTGAAGTCGGGTCAGATGGTGAACCTTTCGCTGCCGCTGGATGAACCGGCTCCGCCCCTGTTCGGGCGCAAGGCACTGCATCACGACATCTATGCGCTGGACCGCAACACGCTGGATGACAGCGTCGATTCGCTGTTCATGCAGGCATCCAGCCAGTGGGACGGGCTGCGCCACGTCCGGGCGCGGGAACACGGCTATTACACCGGCATCGCCGACGGGTTCGACCCGGGTCGCGGACGGCTGGGGATCGAACACTGGGTGGAGCACGGCATGGCCGGCTGCGGCGTGCTGCTGGACGTTGCGGGCTGGATGCAGGAAACGGGACAGGACTACGACCCGCTGTCGCCGCACCCCGTCTCGGCCGATGACCTGCGCGCCACCGCCGCGCATCAGGGCACGACGATCCGGACCGGCGACATGCTCTGCATCCGCTTTGGCTGGGTGGAGGCCTATCGCGCGCTCGATCCGGCCGGACGACAGGCCTATGCGAACGCGGTGCGCCACGCCGGGCTGGACGGGTCGGAGGACATGGCACGCCAGCTCTGGAACTGGCATGTGGCCTCCATCACCTGTGACAACCCCGCCGTCGAGGTCGTGCCGGGCGATCCGAAGATCGGATCCCTGCACCGGCGGATGATCCCGCTGCTGGGGATGGCCTTTGGCGAGATGTTCGACTTCTCTGCCCTCGCCCCGGCGCTGAAGGCGCGCGGCGACTGGCACTTCATGATGACCGCGATACCTCTGAATCTGCCCGGAGCCATCGGGTCGCCTGCAAACGCACTGGCGATCCTTTAGGAACCGGGGCAGACAAGAACACCGAACGCCGGGGAGGCACCTGAATTGGAAATTGAGATCGACGTCGAGAACTTTCGCAACCGCCGCAACAACCAGCGCTGGAATCGCATGTCGGTGGGCGACATCTTCGAGCGCGTGACGTGGAGCACCCCGGACAAGGAATGCCTGGTCGCCACACCGGATGCGACCGTCAACCCGAAGCACGCCCGCGTCACCTACCGACAGGCGCATGAACTGGTGAACCGGGTCGCCAACGGGCTGCTGGCTCTGGGTCTGCCGGATGCAGCGCGGGTGGCCATGCTCTGCGACAACTCCATTGAGGCCTGGCTGTCGAAGATCGCCATCGCCAAGGCCGGGCTGGTTGCCACACCGATGAACGTGATGATGGCTCCCGACATCATCACTGACGGGTTGCAACGGATGGAGGCCAGTTGCGCCATTGTCGATGCCGACCTGTGGAAGCGCATGGGCCATGCGTTCGAGGCGGCAGGCGTAAAGCCGGTCATGTCGATCGGCGCGGGGCCGGACGACGGCTACCCGTCCTTTGACGACTTCATCGCGGACCAGAGCATCGAGGATCCGGATGTCACGATCCATGCAGATGACGTCTGGGAAGTCCTGTTCACTTCCGGAACGACGGCGAAGCCGAAGGCGGTGATGATCTCCCACACCTATGCCTACATGACCGGGTACAATCACGCCCTGTCGATGACGCGGGGGCTGGACCACGAGAATGAATTGCGCGCAGGCACCTTCACCCCGATGACATTCCATATCGGTGACCTGCTGATGATGATTGCCCCGCTGCTGGCAGGCGGCACCGTGATCATGGGTCGAAAGCCCGAAGGACACGCCATGGCCCAGGCTTGCACAAAAGAAGCCGTCACCAGCCTCTTTGGCGGATCCCCGCAGTTCGTTGAGTCCCTCATCAAGGCTGTCGAGGATTCACCAACCGCCTATGACCTTTCCAACATGAAGGTGATGTTCTACGGCTGGGCACCGCTGGCTCCCGGTTCGCTGGCCAAGTTGCGCCGCATGACCGCTCCGAAACTGAGTGTCTACGGGATCATCGGCCAGACCGAGTGCGTCGTCTGTCACTGCTTCCACATCAACCAGCACCGGGACACCTACCTGCGCAATGCACCGGCAGTGAACCATGTCGGACTGCCCGTGCCGATGCTGGCCTCCACCGTGATGGACGCTGACGGCAACGACCTGCGTGGGCAGCCAGGAGTCCAGGGTGAGGCCGTATATCGTTCGCCCGCCATGTTCTCCGGCTACTACCGTGATCCGGAAGCGACGAAGGAGGCATTGAAGGACGGCTGGCTGCATTCGGGCGACAGCTTCGTCTATGACGAACAGGGCCTGCGCATCATGGTCGACCGCTACAAGGACATCGTGAAGTCCGGTGGCGAGAACGTCTCTTCCATCCGGGTGGAAGCCGTGCTGCAGCAGCATCCGTCAATTGCCCGTGCCGCAGTCGTCGGTGTTCCCGACGACCGGTGGGGCGAGATGGTCACGGCCTGCGTCGTGCCCAAGCCGGGTGCCACGCTGGATGAGGATGCGATCATCGCCTTCGCGCGTGAACAGCTCGCCGGTTTCGAGACGCCGAAGCGCATTGTGCCGATGGAATCCTTCCCCGAAACGGTCGGCGGCAAGATCCTGAAGTACAAGCTGCGGGCAATACTGGCGGAGGGGGCCTGAGCCCCTCACGTTGGCGACGGTGACGGCGGCGCGCGTGTGCCCGGTCAGGGAACCTCGAAACCCTTCCTGACCGGCTCACGCGCCCAGATGCGGTCGTACCAGTCCTTCAGGTTGGGGAAATCCTCCAGCTTCTGGCCGTGCCATTCGTGGCGCGCGATCCAGGGGAAGGAGGCGATGTCGGCAATGGTGTACTCGCCCGCCGCCAGCCAGCCTGTGGCGGCGACCTGGCGGTCCAGCACGCCGTAGAGCCGCGCGGTCTCGTTGGTGTAGCGATCAACCGCGTAGGGAATGGTTTCGGGGGCGAAACGGCGGAAATGATGCGCCTGCCCCAGCATCGGCCCCAGCCCCCCCATCTGCCACATCAGCCACTGCATCGTGTCGGTGAACTTCCGCGGATCCGTGGGCAGGAACTTTCCCGTCTTCTGCGCCAGGTAGATCAGGATCGCCCCGGTCTCGAAGACGCTGATCGGTTTGCCGTCCGGGCCATCTGAATCGACAATCGCCGGGATCTTGTTGTTCGGCGAGATCTTCAGGAAATCAGGCGCGAACTGCTCGTCCTTGGAGATGTTCACGGCGAACGCCTGATAGGGCAGTCCGCATTCCTCCAGCATTACCGAGACCTTGCGTCCGTTCGGCGTGCCCCATGTGTAGAGATCGATCATCACTCACTCCCCGTCCTTTTCCGTTGTTTCATTCCAGGCCGTTGCGGACAGGGCCTGCGCCAGGTCCGCTCTCAGGTCTTCCAGAGCCTCGATCCCGACGGACAGCCGCAGCAGGTCGTCCGGTGCCTGACTGGTGGGTCCCTCGACCGTGCGGCGGTGCTCCACCAGGCTCTCCACGCCGCCCAGCGACGTGGCGCGGCGGAACAGCGTCAACTGTCCCTTCACCGCCCGCGCCCGCGCCTCCCCGCCGCCTGTCCGGACCGAGAGCATGGTGCCGAAGCCACCGACCATCTGCCGCGCGGCGACGGCATGTCCCGGATGGCCCGGCAGCCCCGGATAGAGGACAGCGGCCACGTCTTCACGGGCATCCAGCCATTCGGCAAGGGCAGCGGCGTTCTGCATCGCCCGCTCCATGCGCACGAACAGGGTCCGCATGCCACGGGCCAGCAGCCAGGCCTCGAACGGCCCGATGACCGCCCCGGCCAGCCGCCGTTCCTCCTTCGCGCCCTGCCACAGGGGATCATCCACATTGCCCGTCACCAGCGCCCCGGCCAGCACGTCCGAATGGCCGTTCAGCGCCTTCGTGGCCGAATGCATGACAATGTCCGCCCCCAGTTCCAGCGGACGGGTCAGCACCGGGGTCGGCACCGTGTTGTCCACCGCCAGGGTCGCCCCGCAGGCCCTGCAGGCCTGTGCCACGGCAGCGATGTCGGTCACGGTCCAGAGCGGGTTCGAAGGCGTCTCGACCCAGACCAGCCGGGCGGGTTCTCTCGACAGGGCGGCGACATAGTCAGCCGCGTCATTGCCGACCAGTTCCACCCGCAGGCCGAAGCGTTCCGCGAAGCCCTGCACCCAGACCTGCAGCGCGAAATACATCACCCGGGGCAGGATCACCCGGTCCCCGTGGCGCAGGGCCTTGAACAGGGATGCCGCCGCCGCCATGCCGGAGGCGAACAGCATGGCCTCCGCCCCCCGCTCCAGCGTGCAGAGCATTTCCTCCGCCACGTCGAAGCCCGGATTGTCGTCGCGGCTGTAGACCGCGCCGCCGGGCAGGGACATGTCCGGGTCGCGTTCATAGGTGGTGGCTGGAAAGATTCCGGGGGCCAGGCCACGGGAGGCGGCTTCCACATGGCCCGCGGCCTGGGCGACCACGGTTTCCGGTGACTGCTGCTTTTTCATCTCTTCCCCGTCGCCGCCATTGCGGGCCGCTTGGGTCCGGCCTCGCATTCGTGATATGGCGCAGGGTAGACGAGATTCCAGCGCCCTGTCAGAGACCATTTCTGGCGCCGCGCGCACCCCGGATGGAGACTGTTGAGAATGAGCATTGATCGTGACGCCCTGCTTGCCGCACTGGACGCGCTGGGTGGAGTGGACGACCAGACCGTACTGAGCGCGGCCCGCGCCGCCGCTGCCATGCTGGATCAGGCTGCGCTGGAGTGGGAGGAAGTGCTGGTGGAACGCCTGCCCGGCACCGCCGTCAGCAGCGCCCCGGCCATCGAGGTCGGAGAGGACGACGACTCCATCCGCAGCGCGATCGAGGCCATGCTGGCCCGACCGTCCCTGCATGACGGCACGCGGGAGGATCTGGAGGACTTCCTGCGTGAACTGGAGGCCGGTGAGCTGGCTCAGGAAGACCGCACCTATATCGCCGCACTGTACCAGCGCTTGCAGGACTGACCGGATGCCTTTCGCGAATGTCCGGGGGATCGAGATCTATCACGAGGTCCATGGCAATGGCCCGCGTGTCCTGTACATCAGCGGAACCGGCAGCGACCTGCGCCGTCAACCGAATGTCTTTGCTGTTCCGGGTATCGACCGCCTGACCGTCTGTGCCTACGACCATTGCCTGATGGGGCGGTCGACGATTACCGAACAAGACCCGACGATGGATGACTTCGCGGACGATGCTCTCGCCCTGCTGGATCACCTGGGCTGGGACGACTGCGCGGTGGCTGGTGTCTCCTTTGGCGGCATGGTCGCGCAGCATCTGGCGGCGCGGCTGGGTTCACGGCTGAACCGGCTGGTGCTGTGCTGCACCAGTCCGGGCGGCGCAGGCGGCGCGTCCTTTCCGCTGCACGAACTCGGTGAGCTGGACGCGGACGCATTCGCCGAACGGATGCTGACGCTGGCCGACAATCGCCGGGACGCCGCCTGCCGCGCCGCGAACCCCGAAAAGGCCCGCCAGATGGTCGAGTTCTACCAGACCAGCGCCCGTGCGAACCGGGAGGACCCGGTGAGACGCGCGGCGCAGAACCGTCAGCTCGCTGCCCGCGCCGGCCACGACGCCTGGGACATCCTGCCCACGATCACCGCCCCGACGCTGATCTGCGGCGGCAGGTACGATGACATCGCGCCGACCGCACGGGCGGAGGCGATGCTGAACCGGCTGCCCGACGCGGAGATGAAGGAATTCGAGGGCGGTCACCTGTTCATGATGGAAGACCGCGCGGCATGGCCAGCGATGATGGATTTCCTGCTGGCTGGCTGAACAGCCCGCGTCTCGGCGCTCAGTCGCGTGCGGTTTCGACGTCCGTGCCGGAGTAGAGCGCCTCGAGCTGACCCTTCATCGCATGCTCATGGGCGGCCAGGGCGTTCCTGTCCAGGTCCAGCACCGGCGCCTGTTCCAGGTCGAAGTGGCCGAACTGGTCGATGCCCCGCACCAGGGTGGCGCTGCGGGCCGCCTTCACCGGTTTCACATGGGCGCCGATATAGCGGATGGCGAAGCCGATGCGCCGGTTGGCGGTCCTGTTCGGCTCTGACCCATGCGCCAGCCGGATGTGGTGCAGTGAGAACTCACCGGCCTGGAGCGGCACGGAAACCGCATCCGACAGGTCCAGATCCCCGTCGATCACCTGCCCCCGGGTCAGCAGGTTCTTCGGGTGAAACGTGTCGCTGTGGGCGATCTGCCCACCCAGATGGCTGCCGGGCTTGAACTTCATCGCACCGGACTCGACGGGCGCGTCGGACAGGGCGACCCAGGCGGTGACCACGTCCGGCGGCTCGAGCCCCCAGTAGGTCGAATCCTGATGCCAGGAGACGAAGCTCTCGTCGCCCGGTTCCTTGATGAAGAAATTGGTGCTCCAGCAGAGGATGTCCGGACCCAGCACATCCTCCACCGCATCGAGGATGCGCGGATGCCGGATCAGTTCGCTGGCCCAGGTGAACAGCAGATGCACCTTGTGGCGCATGTTGGACTGGATCGGCCCGCCCGTCTCCGCCTCGTAGCTTTCAAGGCGATGGCGGTAGGCGTCAGCGGTTTCCGGCGCGAAGGCGCGCAGGGGAAAGACGAACCCGTCACGCTGGTAGTCCGCGACCTGCTGTTCGCTCAGAAACCGCGTCATTGCTCTCGCGCTCCTCACATCCGCAGTGCCGAACCTTATGCCCTCGTCCCGACGCAGGACAATGGTATTCGGACATGCCCGCCATCTGTCGTGTTTCATTCCCATCGCGGCAACGGGATCGTAGGGTGCGAAAAAACATTGTCGCTCAGGGGAGGCTGCTCGTGGCATTCGAGGTCGAACTGTCGAAGTCGGAACGTGAACTGGTTGATGTGGCGCAGAAGTTCACTGCGGAACATGTGACACCGAACGCGGGGGACTGGGAACGCGACCGTATCTATCCGCGCGATGCCCAACTGGAAGCCGCCGCCCGCGGCCTTGGCGGTGTGCTGGTGCCACAGGCTGACGGCGGCAAGGGCGCAAGCTTCAGCGCGGCCTGCCGTGTCTTCGAGGAACTGGCCTCCGGCTGCATGGCCTTCACCTTCAGCATGGTCGTGCACAACAATTTCGCACTCAGCCTGGCCAGCAATGGCTCCGACGCGCTGAAGCAGAAGTTCCTGCCGGATCTGATTGCCTGCCGGAAGATCGGTGCCTTCCTGCTGACGGAGCCGGGCATGGGCTCCGACGCCCAGGCTGTCGCCTGCATGGCCCGCCCCGACGGTGACGGCTGGGTACTGGATGGCGAGAAGGCCTGGATCTCAAGCGCCAGCCAAGCCGGTGTCCTGTCGATCTACGCACAGACCGATCCCGCAAAGGGCTGGCGCGGCATCATGTGCTTCATGATCGAGGCGGAGCGCGCGGGCGTGCATCGCGTCGGTCCCTATGCCATGGCGGGCGGGCACGCGCTCGGAACCGGCGGCTTCCGGTTCGAGGGTGTGCGCCTGACGCAGGATGACGTGCTGATCCCGCAGGAAGCGGCGTTCAAGGCCGCCATGGGGGGCATCGATTCCGCCCGCTTCTTCGTGGCTGCCATGTGCACAGGGATGCTGCGTGCGGCACTGGCACGAAGCCTGGACTATGTCGCGGAGCGTCCTGCCTTCGGCAAGACGGTGGGCGACTTTCAGGGCATCCAGTGGATGCTGGCCGATGTGGCCACGGACCTGGAGGCAACGCGGCTGCTGACCTACAGCGCCGCAGCCCGCTGGGACGCAGGCGTGAACGCGAGCATGGAGGCGGCGCACGCCAAGAAGTTCGCCACCCGCGCGGCCCTGACCCGGCTGGCCGACTGCATGCAGGTCATGGGCGCCAACGGTTTCATGGTGAACGAGGTCGCGGCCCGCCACTTCGCCTGCGCCAAGATGGCCCAGTACATGGATGGCACGACCGAGATCCAGAACGTGGTCATCGCGCGCGGCCTGCAGAAGTCGCGCTGACGCGGGTCAGTCCGCTTCCGTCTCGGTCTCCGATGACGCTTCGTCGCCTTCGCCGGCCTCCGGTTCGGGCTCTGGCGGTTCCGGATGACGGCAGCCGACGACCCAGACGTCATAGACCGGATGCTCGAGCGGGTTCAGCGCAGGGCTGGACGCGATCATCCAGCCGGTGAACAGGCGCACCGCCGCGCGGGAATCCGGTACCTCCTCGATCTCCAGGAACGCGAAGGTCTCCGGCGGCTCCTCCGGCGGGCGGGTCCGGCAATAGCGGACCGTGACATTCAGCGTGCCGAAGCGGATCGGTTCATCGACGGGCACTTCCAGATCGACCGTCCGCGCCGTGACCTTGTCGAGGGCGCGCAGGATCGCGATGCGGCCCGTCGCATCTTCGGCGCGGGCGGCGTCAAAGGTCTCGCCCTGCCCTTCCGTGATGATCTGCGCACGGGTTGGCGCGGCCGGCAGGACCGCTAGTCCGAGCGCGAGGCCGAGAAGCGCAATCTGACGTAGTCTGCTGTCCATCGTCCCTCACTGTCACAAAGCACCGACCGCAGCAGTTCCACGGCCTCCGCCCTGGCCGAAGCCCGGTCCTGCGGTGACAGCGTCGCGAAGAAGCTGTCGGCGAACGTGTCCATCCAGCCACCGACATCCGTCGGCAACGGTGTGGGACGCGGGATCAGCTCGGCTGAATGCACCTCGAAACCCGCCGCGCGCAGCAGGGCGCTGTATTCATCCGGCGTCGGAAAGTACCAGGGGCTGAGTGCGGCACCATCAATGCCGTACCGGCCCAGCACAGCAATCAGCGCCGTCCTGATCGCCGCGACATTTCCATGCCCGCCAAATTCGGCAACAAAACGACCACCCGGTTTCAGGGCGCGGTGAACCCCCGCAACGACTTCTGCCGGACGGGTCATCCAGTGCAGGGCGGCGTTGGAGAAGACGGCATCGAAGGCGTTGCTGAAGGCAAGCGCGTGTCCGTCCACCACATGCGCGTCCAGCCCGCGTGCCTGTGCGGCAGCGATCATGTCGGCACCGGCATCGACGCCGACGACCTGACAGCCCGCCGCGACCAGCTTCTCCGTCAGGACACCGTCGCCGCAGCCGAGGTCCAGAATGTGCTCACCGGGTTGCGGGTTCAGCAGTTCCAGTACAGGGGTGCCAAGTACCGCGACAAATCCCGCATGCTGCTGATAGCGATCCGGCTGCCAGTCCTGGCTCTGCTGGGTCACTGGTTGCTGCTTCCACCGGAATAGATCGCCTGTCCCACCAGATCCATGATGTTGACCGAGCCCTGCGCGAAACGGAAGGAATCCCCCGCATTCAGGTTGGCCTCGTCACCGCCCGGTTCGACCGACAGGAACGTGTCACCCAGCAGGCCGTCGGCCAGCACGCGGATGGAGGAATCAGCGGGTATCTTCACGTCGGAGGCGATGTTGAGCCGGACCAGCGCCAGATAGGTCGGCGATTCCAGTTCGGTCGATTTGACGGACCCGATCTTGATTCCGCTCAGCCGCACATCGGCACCGGTGGTCACGCCGTTCACCTTGTCGAACTTGGCGACAAGCTCATAGCCGGTGCCAGGCGCGATATCGGCGGTGCGGTAGGCGAAGATCAGGAACATGGCCGCGATGGCGATCACCACGGCCCCGATCACGGTTTCGACGATATTGTTGGACATGCGTGTGACTGCCCCCGTGTTCGGATGAAATGCCCTGCTGATCAGCCCTCGGGCGACCAGGCTTCGTAGTCACCGGTTGCGGCGGCGCGCTTGGCCCCCTTGGTGACATGACCCGCGGGACGATAGGCGTGCGGCGTGCCGGTCAGATTGGGCTGGTGCAGCTTTTCCCATTCCCGCAGATCCGGCGCCGACTGCGGTATTGCATCCGTGGTGCGATGCAGCCAGGCGTTCCACTGCGACGGTACTTTCGAGCCTTCGACAATGCCCTTGTAGACGACCCAGCGGCGCCCGGTTCCGCGACGGTCCTCATAATAGCGATTGCCGAACTGGTCCTCACCGACCTGCTTGCCGTTTCGCCAGGTGAAGAACCGTGTACCGATGTGTGCCATGTTCGCGACCGCTCCATGCAGGACAGGACGAGGAATTCTGCGCCGGACTATGCCGAAACGGGTCTTGTCCGTCCAGTGCCCAACCACCGGCCCGAGGGCTGCCGTGTCAGGTGTCGTCGGCGGATGTCGCGTGCGGCGGCACGACGGCCGCGATCCAGTCCGCCAGCCGCGACCTCTGCGCCTCATCCAGATGCAGCGCCAGCTTGGTCCGGCGATAGAGCACATCATCCGCGCAGGTGACCCATTGCCGGTCGATCAGGTGGCGGATCTCCGCCTCGTAGAGTCCGGCGCCGAAGTGCAGCCCCAGTCCTTCCTCGCCGCCCGGCCGGTCCAGTATGTCGCGCGCAAGAGTGCCATAGAGGCGCGCCAGCCTGTGAACGATTGCCGGGTCCAGGTAATCGAAGGCGGCCTGCAGTTCCGCAACATAGGTATCGAACCCCGTGACCGGGATGTCGCCGCCGGGCAGGGTCGTACCCGCCGTCCAGGGTTTCGACGTCGATCCCAGCAGGGTGTCGATCTTCCCGTTCACCTCCTCGGAAAGGCGGCGGAAGGTGGTGATCTTGCCGCCGAAGACATTGACCAGCGGCGCGCCGGTGTCCCTGTCCGTGGTCAGCACGTAGTCCCGCGTCGCCTCCTGCGCCTTCGAGGCGCCATCGTCATAGAGCGGGCGGACCGCGGAGTAGGTCCAGACAATGTCATCGACGGAGACCGGCTTCCTGAAGTAGGCGCTGACCGCCTCCGTCAGGTAGGTCTTCTCCTCGTCCGAGATCCGGATGTCTGCGGGATCGCCGCCATAGTCACGATCCGTCGTGCCGATCAGGGTGTAGTCCCCCTCGTAGGGAATCGCGAAGACGATCCGGCCATCCGCATTCTGGAAGATGTAGCAGCGGTCATGATCGAACAGCCGTGGCACCACGATGTGGCTGCCCTGGACCAGCCGGACGTTGTGGCTGTTGTTGCGCCCGACAACACCGCCGATCACGTGATCCACCCAGGGGCCTGCCGCGTTCACCAAGACATTGGCCGTAACCGTGTGCACCGTCCCGTTGCGCTGGTCCGCCATCTCCACCAGCCACTTGCCGTCGCTGGCGCGGGCGGAGGTCACGCGCGTGCGGGTGCGGACCACGGCCCCCCTGTCCGCCGCGTCGCGGGCGTTCAGCAGGACCAGCCGGGCATCATCGACCCAGCAGTCGGAATATTCGAAGCCCTTCACGAACGCCTCGTGCAACGGCGCGCCCAGCGGGTCGGTCCGCAGGTCCAGCGTCCGCGTCGATGGCAGCAGCTTCCGCCCCCCGAGGTTGTCATAGAGAAACAGGCCGAGCCGCAGCATCCAGGCCGGGCGCAGGCCACGATGATGCGGCAGCACGAACCGCAGCGGCCAGATGATCTGCGGCGCCATGGACCAGAGCGTCTCCCGCTCCATCAGGGATTCGCGCACCAGACGGAACTCATAATGTTCCAGATAGCGCAGTCCCCCATGGATCAGCTTCGTCGATCCGGAGGACGTGCCCTGGGCAAGGTCATTCATCTCGGCCAGCATGACCGTCCGGCCACGGCCCACCGCGTCACGCGCAATGCCACAGCCATTGATGCCTCCACCGATGACGAAGATGTCGAAATGTTCCGTCATTGGCCTCTCATCCGGTCTGGACCAGCGTGCGGGGCGCCGCTGTCATCCGGACCCTGCCCGTGTTCTGGAATGTCCGGGCGGGAATATGCAAGCAATTACGTCAGGTGCCCTCAGTCGAGTCCCTTGATCAGCCGCTGGAGGTAGCTCTGGCGACCGGCACGTGCACGGATTTCCTCCGGGTCCGCGTCCTCCCGCTCCCCCAGCGCATCCTCCAGATAGTCGATCAGGGCGCGATAGACCTGCCGGCGGGGCCTGGAGATCTTGTCGACAAAGGTCTCGACCGACAGCCGGTCGATCAGCGCCTGCACCTCCGCAGGGTCGGAGCGCCAGGCCGTGCCCAGCAGACTCCTGATGGTTTCCAGGCGCTTCTCGGCCATTTCCTGGTGCGCATCGTCAGTCACGGGCATTCTCCCCCTGCCACCGAGGCGATCAGCCTCCTATGATCCGGTCAGCAACCAACAGTGCGGACGGTGGATCGGCATGGCAAGCAGCAACTGGCAGAACTGGTCCGGGCATGTCCGCGCGACGCCGGCAGCGATTTTCCGCCCCTCCGACCATGCGGCGCTCTCGGCCAGACTCGGCGAAAGCCGGGGACGGGTACGTATCGTCGGATCGGGCCACTCCTTCACCCCCCTCGCCGCCACGGACCATACCCTGGTCAGCCTCAGCGGGATCGAAGGGACGGTCCTTTCCTGCGACCCGTCCGCCGCCACCGCACGGCTGCAGGCCGGGGCCAGCCTGAATGCCCTTTCACGGGATCTGCAGGAACTTGGTCTGGCTTTCCGCAATCTCGGCGACATCGACGCGCAGTCGCTGGCCGGGGCCACGTCCACCGGCACCCATGGCACCGGCTCGGACTTCCCCTGCCTGTCAGCGGAGATGCAGCAGATCACGCTGGTCACGGCGACCGGCGAAACGGTGACGGCGAGCGAGGAGAATGGCGCCGATCTGCTGCATGCGGCACGCATCGCGCTGGGCAGCCTGGGAATCATTGTCGAGGCGGAGGTCTCCCTGCAACCGGCCTACCGGCTGCATCGGCGCACCTTCGCCCGCCCGCTGAAGGACACGCTGGCCACCGCGATGGACAGTTGGGCGCAGCACCGGAACTTCGAATTCTTCTGCCTGCCGTTCTGCGATCACGCCTTCAACATTGTCCACGACACCACCGATGAGCCGGATTCGGGCGCGAAGGACAACAGTGACAGCAATGCGGTGAAGCAGCTGAAACTGCTGCGCGACCTGCTGGGCTGGGCATCCCCGCTCCGGCGCGCGGTCCTCAACAAGGTCGCCAGGAGCCAGAAACCGGAGGACATCATCGGCCCGAGCTGGGCGATGCTGGCCAACGAACGCAACAATCCCTTCAACGAGATGGAATATCACCTGCCGGTCGATCAGGGGCTGGAGGCGCTGGAGGAAGTGCTTTCCGTGATCGAACGCGAACGGCGCGACGTGTTCTTTCCCGTCGAATGCCGCATGACCAGAGGCGATGACGCCTGGCTGAGCCCGTTTCAGGGCGGTCCGCGCATCTCCGTCGCTGTCCATGCCTGGCATCTTGATCGCTTCGACTGGTTCTTCGAACACATCGAACCGATTTTCCGCCGTCGCGGCGGCCGCCCGCACTGGGGCAAGATGCACTCCCTGCAGGCCGACGACCTGCGACAGCTCTACCCGGACTTCGAGCGTTTCACGAAACTGCGCCGCGAACTCGACCCGGCGGGCCGTTTCCTGAACCCCTATCTGGCGGACCTTTGGGGTGAGCCGTTCGAGACGTGAAACATCTGGATCGCGCTCCGGCCCGGCGCGGGTGAAACGGCTGCCTACTCCCCGAACACGCGCGCGAAGATCGTATCGACGTGTTTCAGGTGGTAGCCAAGGTCGAACATGGACTCCAGGGCCTCATCACTCAGCGCCGCACTCACCTCCGGGTCCGCCTTCAGCAGGGCCAGCAGATCGGCCTTGCCATCCGCTTCCCAGACCTTCATGGCGTTGCGCTGCACCAGACGATAGGCGTCCTCACGGCTGACACCCGCCTGGGTCAGGGCCAGCAGCACGCGCTGCGAATGGATCAGACCGCCCAGCCGGTTCATGTTGGCCAGCATCCGCTCCGGATAGACCACCAGCTTCTCGACCACGCCCGACAGCCGCGCCAGCGCGAAGTCCAGGGTGACAGTGACATCGGGACCGATCATGCGCTCGACGGATGAATGCGAGATATCGCGCTCATGCCAGAGCGCCACGTTCTCCATCGCCGGGATGACCTGGGCGCGGACATAGCGCGCCAGCCCCGTCAGGTTCTCGGTCAGCACGGGATTGCGCTTGTGCGGCATGGCGGAGGAGCCCTTCTGGCCCGGCGAGAAATATTCCTCCGCCTCCAGGACCTCCGTCCGCTGCAGATGCCGGATCTCCGTCGCCAGCCGCTCGACGGAAGAGGCTATGACTCCCATGACGGCGAAGAACATGGCGTGGCGGTCGCGCGGGATGACCTGTGTCGAGACCGGTTCCACCGTCAGGCCCAGCTTCTCCGCAACATGCGCTTCGACGTTCGGGTCGATGTTGGCGAAGGTGCCCACCGCGCCGCTGATGGCGCAGGTCGCGACTTCGGCGCGGGCCTGCACCAGCCGCTCCCGATTGCGCGCGAACTCGGCGTAGTAGGTGGCCAGCGTCACGCCGAAGGTCGTCGGCTCGGCGTGGATGCCGTGGCTGCGGCCGACCTTGACGCTCATCCGGTGCTCCATCGCCCGCTTCTTCAGGGCGGCGAGCAACTGGTCGATGTCGGCGAGCAGGATGTCCGCCGCCTGCGTCATCTGAACGGCCAGGCAGGTGTCCAGCACGTCGGAGGAAGTCATGCCCTGATGCACGAAGCGGGCTTCCTCCCCCACATGCTCGGCCAGGGAGGTCAGGAAGGCGATGACGTCGTGCTTCACCTCCCGCTCGATCTCGTCGATCCGGTCCACGTCGAAGCCGCCCCGGTCCCAGACCGCCTTCGCCGCATCCGCGGGCACGATACCGTTCGCCACCTGGGCATCGGTCGCATGGGCCTCGATCTCGAACCAGATGCGGAAACGGTTCTCCGGCGACCAGATGTTCACCATGTCGGGGCGGGAATAGCGCGGGATCATGAGGCTCTCCGTGGCGGGGCAGCGGCGGGGGTGGAGATGCCATCTAGCAGGGTGCCCAGCCCCCCTCAAGCATCGCGTTGTCGCGGGCGGGGGGATGAAATCGCCGCTTTGCGTCCCTATCTCACCTGAAACGGAACAACCGGGGAAATCAGGTGTTTGAAATTGGCTTCTTGGGCTGGATGGTCGTCGTGGGTATCCTGTTCGTCCTGCCGCTCTGGCGAATCTGTGATCGTGCGGGTCTCAGCCCGACGATCTCGCTCTATGCACTGATCCCCTTCGCGGGGCTGCCGCTGGCTCTGGGCTTCATCGCCTTCAGGACATGGCCGTCCGGTGAAGGCCGGATCACCGGGCCTTTCGATGAGTTCGACCGGGTGAGGGATCGCCTCTGATGGAACATCTGCTGCTGCCCGGCTCGCCCGTGGTCTTCATCCTTGCCTGGTTCGGCTGGCGCATAGCGTCAAAGGCCGGATACAGCGGTTTCTGGGGCCTGACGGCCATCATTCCGCCGATCGGCCTGATCGCACTCTGGGTTCTGGCTTCGCAGAAGGAATGGCCGCGCGACCGCCAGCCCGGACAGGGCCGAAATGGTGGGCCGCGACGCGCCGCTTCACGGGCGGCATCAAGCACACCGGCCACCCGCGACCCCGGCGACATCACGATCCGCCGCCCCGGCGGACCGGTCGTCCGCTCCGACTGACCACGAGGACATCCACGGATCAGGTCAGCCCTGACTGAATAGGTGATTGCCTTCCCCCTGCCTGACGCGCGAACCTGCGTCGGGGGGAGACACATCACGTGGGCAAGGACCGAACCGAAATCACCGGCCTGGCGCTGGCGCTGCTGGCCGGAATTTTCCTGGGCAGCGCGGTCGCCGTCGCGCGCTTCGCCTACGAGGGCGGCGCCAGCGGCGTCGTCGTCGCCAGTGTCCGCAGTATCCTGATGACCACGCTGATGGCCGCCTTCATCCTCTATCGCGGCAGCGGCTTCGGCCTGCCGCGAAAGCTGGTGCCGCTGGCCATGTTCAATGGCGTGCTGATGTCGGCCATGACCTACGGCAATATCGGTGCGGTGGAGTTCATCTCTGTCGGGCTTGCCGCCCTGCTGTTCTTCACCTTTCCCGTCATCATCGCCGTCATCGTCACCGTGTTGCGGATCGAGCCCACCAGCCCGCTGAAACTGTTCTCCATCGTCTTCGCCTTTGTCGGCCTGGCGCTGATGCTGGGCAGTTCGGTCGGCGACAGCGACTGGCGGGGTGTCGTCTTCTCCCTCGTCGCCGCCTTCGCGACCGCCACGAACGCGGTCCTGGTGGCCCGGCATTTCCGTGAAGTGAACGTGTTTCTGATGACGTTTCACTTCAGCTGGACCGCGCTTCTGGTTCTGGTGCTCATCGGCATCTTCGTCGCGGATGTACGGTTCCCGGAGACGGCCGGTGGCTGGGGTGGAGTCTTCGGTGTGGCGGTACTGCAGGCTTCGGCCATGCCCATGTACCTCTGGTCCATATCGCATATCGGTGCACTCAAGTCCGGCATGGCGACCAATATCCAGCCCCTGACCTCCATCGGAGAGGCCTGGGTGCTGTTCGACGAAGTGCTCGGCGCATTGCAGGCGCTGGGCGGTGTTCTGGTACTGGGCAGCATCCTGCTCATGCAGTGGGCGGACATGCGCCTGCGTCGGCGGTCGTTGACCTCGGCCCCCGCGCCGGATCAAATGCCGCCGACCGATAGGGTCCTCAAAGGGGAGGGAGAGAAATGAGCAAACTGACAATTCTGGGTCCGGCCGCTTCGCGCGCCATGCGCACGCTCTGGATGGCGGGCGAACTGGGCATCGACTTCGACCACGAGGCTGACATCAACTTCCGTGGCGGCGACTGCCGCAAGCCCGAGTATCTGGCCATCAACCGGGCCGGTCGCGTGCCTGCGATCAAGGACAGCGACATCGGCATGGGTGAATCCTGCGCCATCAACATCTATCTGGCCAAGAAGCACGGCAAGCTGATCCCGACCGATCTGGTGGGCGAGGCCAAGGTTCTGGAATGGTCGTTCTGGGTGATGACCGAGGTCGAGAAGCCCATGCTGAATTACCTGTTCCACGCCGCCATGCTGCCCGAAGACCAGAGGGATCCGAAGGTCGTCGAACAGGCGCTGAAGGACCTGGCCTGGCCGCTGGAGGTGCTGAACACCTACCTGGCTGACCACAAGTGGCTGGTGGGCGACGATTTCTCCGTGGCTGACCTGAACGTCGCGGCGGTGCTCGCCTGGGGCAAGATGGCCAAGTTCGATTTCTCCGCAGTGCCGAACGTCGCCGAATTCGCTGGCCGCTGCCTCAGCCGTCCGGCGGCAAAGGTACGCTGAACGATGAAGCATCTGTTCGACATCACGGGAAAGGTCGCGGTCGTCACCGGCGGCTCGAAGGGCATCGGCAAGGCCATCGCGCAGGCGCTGGCCGCCCATGGGGCGAAGGTCGTCGTGGCGAGCCGCAAGCTGGATGCCTGCCAGGCGGTGGTTGACGGGATCAGGGCCGACGGCGGCGACGCCACCGCGATCTCCTGCAACATCACCAACCGGGAGGATCTGGAGAAGCTGGTCCGGGAATCGGAAGCCGCCTACGGCCAGATCGACATCATGGTGGCCAATGCGGCGGTGAACCCCTTCATGGGGTCCAACCTCGATATCCCCGATGATGCCTTCCAGAAGATCATGACCTGCAACGTGCAGTCGAACCTCTGGCTGGCGCAGATGGTGATCCCCGGCATGCAGGCCCGCAAGGACGGGGCGTTCATCATCGTCTCGTCCATCGGCGGGCTGAAGGGCGACCGGGCACTGGGGGCCTATGCCATCTCGAAGGCGGCGGACTTCCAGTTGGCGCGCAACCTGGCGGTGGAGTTCGGCAAGGACAATATCCGCGTCAACTGTATCGCGCCGGGCCTGGTGAAGACCGACTTTGCCAAGGCCCTCTGGACCGATCCGGAGCGGTCTTCGAAACGGCTGGCGGGAACGCCCATGGCCCGCCTGGGTGAACCGGAGGATCTGGCCGGCATCGCCGTCTACCTCGCCGCCCCGGCCGGGTCCTGGACCACGGGCCAGGTCTTCGTGGTCGATGGCGGCGTCATGGCCGGCGCTTCCGCAGGCTGATCAGGCCGGAAACCTGTCCGGTTCCTGCCCATGCGGGCAGGAACCGGATGGACGGGCGTGGCCGGCGATGCCGCTACGCGACAACGGACCATGGGGAGAATGAAATGGCTCTGGAAACGGAGAACAGGGGACCGCTGGCGGGCTACAGGGTCGTCGATCTGACGCGCATCGTGCTGGGTCCGCTGGCATCGCAGATGCTGGGCGATCTGGGCGCGGACGTGATCAAGGTGGAGGAACCGGCGGGCGACCTGGCCCGGGCCATCGGCACGACACGCAACGCAGGCATGGCCAGCTGTTTCCTGAACTGCAACCGCAACAAGCGCTCCATCTGCCTGGACCTGAAGCAGCCGGAGGGGCTGGCGGCGATGAAGGACCTGGTGAAGACAGCGGATGTCTTCATCCACGCCCTGCGCCCGCAGGCGGTGCGCAAGCTCGGCATCGCCTATGAGGACCTGAAGGCGGTCAATCCGAACCTGGTCTATGTCGGCGCCTATGGTTTCTCCGAAAGCGGTCCCTACGGCCACAAGACCGCGTTCGACGACATCATCCAGGCTGCCTCGGGCGGGGCCTCGATCCAGGGCACGCTGCTGGACCAGCCGCGTTATGTCAGCTTCATCCAGGCCGACAAGACCTGCGGCCTGATGGCCTGCAACGCGGTCGTCGCGGCATTGCTGCACCGGGAACGCACCGGCGAGGGCCAGTTCGTCGAGGTGCCGATGTTCGAGACCATGGTCGGGATGAACATGGTGGAGCATCTGGACGGCGCGACCTATGCCGATGCGGATGGCCCCACCAAGTACGTGCGGCTGATGACCCCCTGGCGCAAACCCTATCCGTCGAAGGATGGCTGGGTCGCGATCCTGCCCTACGACAACCGGCAATGGGCCGTGGTGCTGGAGGCCGCGGGCCGCAAGGACCTGGTCGATCATCCGCACTTCAACAGCTTCGCCGCGCGGCAGACCCATATCGAGGAAGTCTATTCCACCCTGTCGGAACTGGCCGGGGCGCTGACCACCGATGAATGGCTGCAGAAGCTGGAGCCGCATGGCATCCCCTGCACCCGCGTGAACACGCCAGAGGACCTGCTGGTCGATCCGCATCTGGAACAGGTCGGTTTCTGGCAGCACTATGACCACCCGACGGAGGGTGAACTGCGCACCATGAAGTTCCCGGTGAACTTCGAGAAGAGCCCGGTGTCCGTCAGGCGGCACACGCCGCACCTGGGGGAGCAGACGCGGGAAGTGCTGGCCGAGCTCGGCTATGACACCGCCACCATCGAGACGATGCTGACCGCCGGCGCCGCGCGGGAGAAAAAGGAAGTGAAGGTCTGAGACGATGAAACTACTGGGACATGGCTTCTACTGGCAGGACTGGTCGGTCGGCTGGGCCTTCAAGACACAGACCCGCACCATCCGCGGCGAGGACGTGACCGGTTTCACCGGCATGGTCGGCATGACGGAGGAACTGTTCACCAGCGACTGGTACCTGCAGGAGCACACGAACTTCACCGGACGCCTCGTACCCGGCGCCCTGGTCATGTCGATGGCGGAGGGGCTGGTCATTCCGGCGACCATCGCGCGCACCGGCCTCGCCTTCCTCGGCTGTCAGGTCAATGTCACCGGCCCGACCTATGCGGGTGACACGATCCACGTCGAGGGTGTGGTGACGGAGATCAAGCAGGCCAGCAAGGGCAACCGGGCGCTGGTGCGTACCGACAACAAGGTAATCAACCAGAACGGCGATGTGGTCATGACCTATGACCCGCTGCGGATGATGAAGGGCGATCCCGAATTCGACTGAGCCGATGAGCCTACTCAGCGAGGCACTGCAGGATCTGTCATCCACCGAACGGGTTTTGGTGGCACTGGTCGGTGTCGTCTGCGTGCATCTGTTCGTGCGGCTGCTGCGCCATGTCAGCACCAGCGCCATGCGCAGCCGGGTTGCCCGGCGGTCCACCAAGGCGGTGACGCTGATCAGCCTGGTTTCCAGCAGCATTGTCTTCGCGCTCTATTTCGCCGCCTTCGGTTTCGTGCTGACCGAAGCCGGTGTGCCGCTCTCCACCTACGTCGCCAGCGCGTCGATCATCGGCCTGGCCGTCGCCTTCGGTTCGCAGGGCATCGTTCAGGACGTGGTCAGCGGCGTGACCATCATCTTCACGGACCTGTTCGACATCGGCGACGTGATCGAGGTCAGTGGCCAGGTCGGTGTCGTGGAACGTTTCGGCATGCGCTTCACCGTGCTGCGCAATCCATTGGGGGCGGAGGTCTTCGTGCCCAACCGCTCCATCGTCAACGTGGTCTGCTATCCGCGTGGCTACGTCCGTTGCTTCGTGGATTTTTCCCTGCCCGAGGATGCCGAACTCGCGAAGCGGATGGAGGCCGAGGTACGCCTGATGGCGGAGGCTGCAATCGAGCAGTATCCCGGCATCTTCCGCGCGGCGCCGGAGGTGATGGACCGGCTCAGCACCCGGGCAGGCCGTAGCTTCCTGCGCCTGAAGTTCCGTATCTGGCCGGGACGCGGGGCGCCGCTGGAAGGACCATTCCGTCAGGAGCTGATCCAGGTGGCGAAGCGCATCCAGCCTGACTATGCCGACTGGATGGTGGCCGTGAACTTCGAGGTGGAGCGCTATACCCCGCCCCGCAGCAGACGGCAGCTGCCGGAGTGACGGACCGTTGACGCATCTGGACTGATCAGTCTAATAATGGACTAATCAGTCCAGAGGAACGCATCTTGAGCATTGTCGATGGCATTCACGCCGACGCCGGAACTGTCGGAACCCGGACAGCCCCGACGCGGGACCGTCTGATTCGGGCGTTCACCCACCTTGTCCAGCAACGCGGCTATGCGGCGGTGGGGACGGCGGAGGTACTGAAGGTGGCGTCCGCGCCGCGCGGGTCGCTCTATCACCATTTCCCGACCGGCAAGTCCGGGCTGGCTGTCGCTGCGGTGGAAGACATGGTCGAGGCAGTCACGGATGCCCTGCATCGCGCCGCCACGAGCAGGCGGACCCTGCCCGGTCTGCTGCGCGGCATGGCCAGCGCCCGCGCCTCCTGGCTGAAACGCACGGGCTGGTCGGAGGGGCCGCTGCTGACGGTGCTTTCCAATGAGGTCGTGCCGCACGAAGCCGACATCGCCGAAGCCCTGAAGACAGGCAGCGGGGCAATCAGCAGCGCCTTCACGGACCTGTTCATTGCCCGCGGTTTCGCCCCGGGACATGCCCGGCGCAACGCCCGCATGGCGCAGTCGCTGCTGGACGGTGCGATGACCCTGTCGCGCGCCTCACGCTCGACGGATGCCCTTCTGGAAGCGGGCGACTTCCTGGCCACCCGACTAGCCGATCCAGCCAGCAGAGGAACCTGAGATGACACAGGCAACAACAAGCAACGTGCCGGAAGGCTTCCTGCCGCACTTCCGCAAGAGTCCGCTGACCGATCCATGGGAACCGCTCTGGTCCCGCGTCACCGATGAGGCGGTTGTCATCGGACTGCGCGCGGGGGAACAGCACTGCAATGGTCGCGGCTTCGTCCATGGCGGCCTGATCTCCGCCCTCGCCGACAATGCGCTGGGTCATTCGTGCCGCCAGCGGCGCAACGACGGCAGCAGCCTGGTGACGATCACGCTGAATCTCGAGTTCGTGCAGAGCGCCCAGATCGGCCAGTGGCTCGAATTCCGCCCGATCTACATCAAGTCCGGCGGCAAGGTGGACATTGCCCAGGGTCAGGTCACGGCGGATGGTGAACCCTGCGCACTGGTCTCCGCCACCTTCCGCGTGCTGCAGGCCCGGAAGGCCGCCTGACCCGCGACCGGGCAGGATTTCCAAAACTGCGGCAAACCCCTATCGTGACATGGTGCCAGCGTGCGCACGGGGGGGAATCGGATGAGCGGAAAATGGGGATCAGTGCTGCTGCTGGCACTGGCGGAGGTTCTGGTGCTGAGTGTCTGGTTCTCGGGCGCGGCAACCCTGCCCGCGATCCGGGCGGAGACGGAAATCACCTCCCTGCAGGCATCGCTCTATACGTCGATGCTCAGCATCGGCTTCGTCATTGGCACGCTGATCAGCGCCATCCTCGGCCTCGCAGACCGCTGGCGGCCGCAGTTGTTCTTCGGCGCATCAGCCCTCATCGCCTGCACCGCCAATGCCTCCCTGATCTGGATCGATCCGGCCTCGCCCCTCGTGCCGGTGCTGAGGTTCTGCATCGGGATCAGCATGGCGGGCTGTTATCCCGTCGGCATGAAGATGATCGCGACCTGGGCCAAGGCGGACATGGGGCTGCTGACCGGTCTGCTGGTGGGTGCCCTGACGCTGGGGTCCGGTGCACCGCATCTGGCTCAGGCTTTTCTCGCCGGGATCGACTGGCGGCTGACCCTCGGGGTGACCAGCGCCGCGGCCCTGACCGGCGGTGTGCTGGTGCAGTTCATGTCACTCGGCCCCAACGCGATGCGCCGCGCCGCCTTCAAGCCATCCGCGGTACTGGAAGCCTGGCGCAACCGCGCCCTGCGTCTCGCCAACCTCGGCTATTTCGGCCACATGTGGGAGCTCTATGCCGTCTGGGGCTGGATGGTGGTGTTCCTGAATGCCTCCTTCAGCCGCTGGTACGGGGCGGGCGACCCGCGTGTCGGGCTGAACGCATCCCTGCTGACCTTCGGCGTGCTGGGGGCGGGTGCCATCGGCGCACTGCTGGGCGGCTGGCTGGCGGACCGGATCGGGCGCACGGCCGTCACCATGTCCGCCATGGGTCTCAGTGCCGGATGCTGTCTGGTCGCCGGGTTCCTGTTCGGCGGCCCGCCGTGGATCCTGGCCCTGTTCTGCCTGTTCTGGGGCGTGGTGGTGATCGCCGATTCGGCACAGTTTTCCTCCAGCGTCATGGAACTGGCGGACCCGGAGCGGGTGGGCACCATGGTCACGGCCCAGACCTGCATCGGTTTCCTGCTGACCCTGATCCCGATCCACATGCTGCCGGAAGTGGTCGCACTGATCGGTTGGGAATGGGCCTTCTGGACCATCGCCGTCGGACCACTGCTGGGCTTCCTCGCCATGGCCCGCCTGCGCGCGCACCCGGATGCGGTGAAGATCGCCGGTGGACGCCGATAGAAGCGGTCGTCAATCCGTCAGGGTGTAGGCCCGGTCGTTGCCGAGTGACGGCACGGACTGGCGCGACGCGGTGACCTTCGCCAGGTCGATCTCGGCGGTGACATAGCCGGTATCGGTTCCGGCATCGGCCAGCACCACGCCCCAGGGATCGACGATCAGGGAATGGCCATAGGTCTCCCGGCCACCGTCATGAGCGCCTGTCTGGGCGGCGGCGATGACGAAGCAGCCGTTCTCGATGGCGCGGGCGCGCAGCAGCACGTGCCAGTGCGCCTTGCCGGTCTCCGCCGTGAAGGCGGACGGCATGGTCAGCACCTCCGCCCCTGCCTTGGCGAGGTCACGGTAGAGGTGGGGAAAGCGCATGTCGTAGCAGATGGTCATGCCCAGCTTCATGGCCACATCGCCGGCAACGGGGACATCAATGACGTTCACCCGCTCCCCCGGCTGATAGGCCCGCGATTCCATGAACTTCTGACCGGAGGGCAGTTCCACGTCGAACATGTGGATCTTGTCGTAGCGGTTGGCGATGGCCCCGTCCGGCGCGATCAGGAAGGACCGGTTGGCGAGCCGCTCCCCCTCCCCCTTCAGCGCCAGGGAACCGATGTTGATCCAGACCCCCAGTCGGGCGGCCAGATCGCGATAGGCCTTCAGCGAGGGGTCATCCGCCTCCGCATGGGTATTGGCCATCGTGTCCTGACGGCGGCGGTAGATGAAGTTGCTCACCTCCGGCGTCTGGATGTAGCGGGCACCGTCAGCGGCAGCCTGCTCGATCCAGCCCGTGCAGGCGCTCAGGTTGGCTTCCCAGTCGGTGCCGGTGTTCGGCTGGATGCAGGCGGCGAGGAAGGTATCGCTCACGCCGCGCCCTGCAGCAACGGATCGAGACGTCCGGCCTGATCCAGCGCCTCCATGTCATCGAAGCCCCCGACATGGGTCTCGCCGATGAAGATCTGCGGCACGGTGCGGCGGCCGGAGCGCTGGATCATCTCGTCGCGCTTGCCCGCGGTGAACATCACGTCGATCTCCTCATAGCTCACGCCCTTGCGGTCCAGCAGCTTCTTGGCGCGGTAGCAATAGGGGCAGAGACCGGTGGTGTAGAGGACAACGTTGCTCATGGTGCGGCTCTCCTTCGTGAAGGTCGGCGGTCAGTTCTCCGCCGCGACCCGTTCAGATCATTTCGACTGGATATAGGTCGCATGTCCAGTCCGGACAACGCGGGCAATCCCCAGCACCGTGATCTCCGCCGCGCCCGCGCGCTTCAGGACCCGGGCACATTCCGAAACGGTCGCGCCGGTGGTGATCACATCATCGACCAGAACCACATGCGCCCCGGAAACGCGCGCCTTGTGCGCCGGATTGACGGCAAAGGCGCCGCGCAGGTTGCGGCGCCGTCCCGCGCCGCTCAACCCGCCCTGGGTGCGCGTGGGGCGGGTGCGCAGCATCAGGTCCGGCACGCCCGGCACACCGGCATCCCGGGCCAGCAGGTCCGCGACCAGTGTCGCCTGGTTGTAGCGTCGGTGCAGCAGGCGGCGCGGATGCAGCGGCACCCCGGTGACGATATCCGCCTGTGCCAGCCAGGGCTGACCGGCACGCGCCACCAGCCGGGCCAGCCCCACCGCCCGATCTGTCCGGTCACCATGCTTGAAGCCCAGCAGCGCGTCGCGGATTCGGTCGTCGTAGCGGGCGGCAGCACGGGCGCGGGTAAAGGGCGGCGGGTCTGCGGCGCAGGCGCCACAGATTCGCTCCGGCGCGCCCGCAAACTCGAACGGCAGACCGCAGAGGGCACAGAGCGGATCCGTGATCAGGTCGATCTGGCTGAAGCAGCGCGGGCACAGCCGACCCGGTTCCGCCACCTGCCGGTCGCAGGCAAGGCATTGCGGTGGCAACAGCAGGTCAAGCGCCCTGCGCGCCCACTGCCTCGCCCCTGCCCTGATCGCGGCCTGCTCCATCCGGCGATTGTCCGACAGGGGCAGGATGGTTGCAACGCATGACGCCGGGCGGCATATGCTGCACGCCATGAACACGGTTCCCGAAGGCATGGACGTCTTTGATCGCGCGCTGCACCGGCGACACCGGGCGCGGGCGGCGTCGGGCTTTGACGCGCACGGCTTCCTGTTTCGGGAAGTTGCCGAAAGGCTGGCTGACCGTCTGATGGATGTGGACCGGACCTTCGCGCGGGCGCTGGTTGTCGGCGGACGCGGCGGTCTGCCGCCGGAACTGGTCGGCCCGGGGCGCAAGGTCGAGAGCAGGATCACGATGGATCTTGCACCTGCCTTCGCGGCCCCCGGACCGGGACTGGTGGGGGACGAGGAGTTCCTGCCGATTGCCGAAGCGTCCGTCGATCTGGTCTTCAGCGTGCTGTCGCTGCACTGGGTGAATGACCTGCCGGGCGCGCTGGTCCAGTTGCGCCGGGCCCTGAAACCGGACGGGCTGCTGCTGGTCGCGATCCTTGGCGGCGATACCCTTTTCGAACTGCGCCAGTCCCTGATGGACGCGGAACTGGAGATCGAGAACGGCGTCAGCCCGCGGGTCTCGCCATTTGCCGACATCCGCGATGCCGGGGCACTGCTGCAGCGCGCCGGGTTCGCCCTGCCGGTCACCGACAGCGACACGATCACGGTCAGCTATGGCACCCCGTTCCGTCTGCTGCAGGACCTGCGCGGCATGGGGGAGCAGAATGTGGTTCACCAGCGACGCCACACCTTCCTGCGCCGGGAGACCCTGATGCGTGCCATGGCACTCTACGGGGAGAAGTTCGCCGGCCCCGATGGTCGCGTCCCGGCAACGTTTCAGGTCATCCAGATTACCGGCTGGACCCCTGACGCGTCGCAGCAGCAACCCCTGCGACCGGGCAGTGCCGTTGCGCGTCTGGCCGAGGCGCTGGGCGACAAGGAGACCAAGATTTGAGCGTGAAACGGATCGTCGCGAACATCGCGACCGACTGTCCCGGAGATGCGGATTCCTTCTACGGCGACATTCTGGGTCTGGTGAAGGTCATGGATCAGGGCTGGATCAGCACCTTCGCCACCGCCCCCGGTTCGCCGCAGCAGGTCAGCTTCGCATCCGGTGGCGGGTCAGGCACCGGGGTTCCGGATCTGTCGATCGAGGTGGATGATCTGGACGGGCTGTACCAGCGCATGGTCGAAGCAGGCGTGAAGATCGAATACGGCCCCGTGAGGGAACCCTGGGGTGTCAGGCGGTTCCATGTCCGCGACCCCTTCGGCAGGCTGCTCAACATCCTGTCACACGCCGACTGAACCCCGCCGCGCCTCGAACCCGCATCTCAGGTCCGCGTCTTCAGTCCGCGCCCTGTGCGTTCAGCCTGATCTCCCGCGCCAGCAAGCCCTTCTGGCTGCGCTGGACCATCACACGCAGGGTTTCCCCCGGTTGCACGACGGTCAGGCCGACGCGCCGCAGTGTTTCGATGTGAATGAAGACATCCGGGTCATCGTCGCTGATGCTCAGAAAGCCATAGCCCCGAATGCGGTTGAACCATTTCACCGTGGCGACATGTTCCTCCAGCGGTGAATCATCATTCGCACCGGACCCGCGACCACGACCCGGAGCGACCGAATCGGAACCGGACGGGTTTGCGGATGCAACCGCGGGGCTGCCTGCCTGCATCTGCTGGGGGGTCTGGTCGACGGCCTCCCGATTGGCCGGACGGACCTGCAGCACCGTATGCGCCTGCAGGCCGCGCGGGCCTTCCGTGGCCTCGCACCAGATCTCCGCGCCCTCATCGATGAATGAAAGTCCCGCCTTGCGCAGGCATGACAGATGCAGGAACACGTCCCGCCCGTCCGATGCCGTGACAAAGCCGTAACCCTTTACGTAATTGAACCACTTGAGGTGACCGCGCACTTCCATCGCAGCCGCATCTATCGTGCGTTCCCCTGCCTCATTCCCCCACATCGCGCTACCATCTGCCTGTTACGCTTTTCTTTCAGGCTAACAGTCCGGTGCCGTGGGGACAAACAATACCGTGATCACCATCACGCCCCTGCTCCGTTGTTGCGTCACTGGCTATCGTCAAGCTAGGTTGCGGCCATCGAAACGTCGGGCCGGAAACAAGGCGTCAGGAGGGGGCATTCGTGGGTCGAGCTCTGGGATTGCTGGTCGTTCTGGCCGCGACATGGCTCCTGTTGTCAGGCATCTACGACCACGCATTGCTGTTCTGGCTCGGTGCGGCTTCCTGCCTGCTCTGCGTCCTGATCGCCTGGCGCATGGACGTGGTGGATCATGAAGGCACGCCGCTGGAACTGGGTTGGCGCATCATCGTCTACTGGCCCTGGCTCTTCATCGAGATCGTGAAGGCGAATATCGACGTCATCCGCCGCCTGCTGCGTGCGAATCCCGATATTTCCCCCACGCTCGTGCGCTCCCGGACGATGCAGCGCACCGACCTCGGCCGGGTCATCTACGCCAACTCGATCACCCTGACGCCGGGGACCCTGTCCATCGACATCGACGACGGCAAGGGCATCCTGGTCCACTCCCTGTCGCGGGAGGGAGCGGAAGGCGTGTTGAGCGATGACATGAATCGCCGCTGCGCCGCGCTGGAAAGCGACCGGCTGCATCGGCGGGCGCAGGAGGACCAGACACCATGATCTACGGTGTTGCCGCACTGGGACTGCTCGTCGCGATGCTGTTTGCCATCATCCGCGCGCTGCTCGGCCCCACACTGATGGACCGCGTCATGGCCGCGAACATGTTCGGCACCAAGACCGTGCTGCTGCTCGCCGTCATGGGCTATCTGGCGGGCAGGCCCGAATTTCTGGACCTGGCCCTTGTCTATGCCCTGATGAACTTCATCAGCATCATCGCCGTGCTGAAGTACTTCCGGTACCGCGACCTCGGCCAGTCCCGGGTGAGGTCATGATGGACTGGCACGTCATTGCCTCCGGCGTGCTGGTGATCTCCGGCGCGTTCCTGACGGTCGTCGGTGCCTACGGCACACTGCGCCTGCCGGACGTCTACACCCGTCTGCATGCCGCCAGCATCACAGACACGCTCGCCACCTTCCTGGTTCTGGCCGGACTGGCGATACCGTCGCTGGTTGCCGGTGAATGGCTGATTGCGGTCAAGCTGCTGCTCGTCCTGATCTTCCTCTGGTTCACCAGCCCCATCGCGTCCTACTCCATCGGACACGCGGCCTTCTTCGCCGCGCAGAAGCCGAAGCTGGATCATGACCTGACCGATGGTGAAGGGGACAAGGCATGAGTGTCGGCGAGTGGGAAGCCCTGATCAACGTCGTCCTGCTGGGTCTGCTGCTGGTGGTGACCTTCGGCATCATCCGGCTGCGCAACCTGTTCGGCGTCGTGATGCTGGCCGGCATCTACAGCCTGCTGATGGCCATGGTCTTCACCCTGCTGGATGCGGTCGATGTCGCCTTCACGGAGGCGGCTGTGGGTGCAGGCGTCTCCACCATCCTGTCACTGGGAACACTGGCCCTGATCGACAGCCGTCGCGAGAAGATTCCCTTCCGGTTCCAGTTCACGCCAATGCTCGTGGCACTGGTCACGGGTGCCGTGCTGCTCTGGGGCATGCAGGACATGCCGGACGTCGGCGCGGCAGGCACGCCCACTCAGGTGCATGTCGCGCCCTACTACATCGAACGGACTCCAGTGGAGATCGATGTCCCCAATATCGTTACCGCCGTCCTCGCCAGCTATCGCGGTTTCGATACGCTCGGGGAGGTCACGGTGATCTTCACGGCTGGAATCGGCGTGATGATGCTGCTCTCCTCCATGCCGGTCATCGGCGCACGACGGCGCCGTCGGCGGAACGGTGATGATCAGGGGAATGACACCTGATGATCGAGCATCTGGTCCCGCGCATCCTCGCCAAGCTGCTGATTCCTTTCATTCTCCTGTTTGGTCTCTATGTCCAGTTCCATGGTGATTTCGGCCCCGGCGGCGGTTTCCAGGCTGGGGTGATCTTCGCGGCTGGCATCATCCTCTATGCGCTGATCTACGGCCTCGACCGGGCCCGCCGGGTGGTCACGCCGGGTCTGGTGTCCTTCCTGGTCGCATTCGGCCTGCTGATCTACGCCGGGGTGGGGGTCGCGACACTGCTGCTGGGGGCCGAGTTCCTGAACTACAGCGCGCTGGACAGCCACGATCCGGTGCATGGCCAGCACCTGGGCATCCTGATCATCGAGTTCGGGGTCGGCGTGACCGTCGCCGCCGTCATGATCACGATCTTCTATCAGTTCGCGGGACGCCTGCAGGTCACGCGCGAACTGGAAAGCGACGAGGCAGATGACGAGGATGAGGAAGAAATGACGGGGTCGCCGCAATGATGGAGTGGCTCGGTCAGTTCAACTATTACGTCTTCGCGATCCTGATGACGGCCGGGGTCTACATCGCGATGAGCCGTGGCAACCTGGTGAAGAAGGTCGTTGGCCTGAACATCTTCCAGGCCAGTGTCTTCCTGCTCTACATCAGCTCCGGCAAGATCTGGGGCGGCACCGCGCCGATCCTGGGGGATGGTCTGACGCAGCCGATCTCCAACCCCCTGCCGCACGTGCTGATCCTGACCGCCATTGTCGTGGGCATCGCCACGACCTCCATCGGACTCGCCCTGATCGTGCGGATCAAGGAAGCCTATGGCACCGTCGAGGAAGACGAGATTGCCGAGGCCGAAGCGCTCTACGAGGAAGAGCTGATGCGGGCTGAAGAGGCATGAGCACCGCCGCCAGCGCCGGTTTCAGCCTGATGGCCAACCTGCCCGCGCTGCAGGTCGTGGTGCCCATGGTCGCGGCCCCGATCTGTACCTTCCTGAGGTTCCGCAATGGTCCCTGGGCCTTTGCCCTGCTGGTCAGCGCCGCGACGTTCTGGATTTCGGCGAACCTGCTGATGCAGGTACTTGGCGGTGACGTGATCTCCTACGAGATGGGTGGCTGGGCGCCGCCCTTCGGAATCGAGTACCGGGTCGACACGATCAATGCCTTCGTGCTGCTGATCGTCAGCGGTATCTCGCTGATCGCCCTGCCCTATGCCCTGCGGTCGGTGGAGCGGGAGGTGCCACGCGACAAGCATCACCTGTTCTATGCCGGATGGCTGCTGTGCCTTTGCGGGATGCTCGGCATCACGATCACCGGCGATGCCTTCAACATCTTCGTCTTCCTGGAGATATCCTCGCTCTCCACCTACATGCTGCTCGCCTCAGGCCGTGATCCACGGGCGCTGACGGCGGCGTTCCAGTATCTTGTGCTGGGCACACTGGGCGCGACCTTCATCCTGATCGGTGTGGGCCTGCTGTACATCATGACCGGCACCCTCAATATCGCCGACCTGGCCGAGCGTCTCGGGCCCGTATCCGACACCACATCCGTCAGGGCCGCCGCCGCCTTCCTGACAGTGGGCATCGCGCTGAAGTTCGCCCTGTTCCCGGCGCATTTCTGGCTGCCGAACGGCTATGCCTACAGTCCCAGTGCGGTCGGTGTGTTCCTGTCGGCGACGGCCACCAAGGTCTCGATCTACGTTCTGCTGCGGTTCCAGTTCACTGTCTTCGGCGAGATTCCGGCCTTCGCCGATCTCGATTTCGCCACCCTGCTTCTGCCTTTCGCGGTCGTGGCCTTCCTTGTCGGCTCGACCGTCGCGATCTTCCAGACAGACCTGAAACGGCTGCTCGCCTGGTCGTCCATCGCGCAGATCGGCTACATGGTCGCCGGTATCGGCCTGGGCGGCGTCGACGGCCTGACCGCCGGTATCGTGCATCTGTTCAACCATGCGATCACCAAGGCAGCCCTGTTCATGGCCGCGGGTGCATTCTTCCTGCGTGTCGGATCGATGCATATCGACAGGCTGGCCGGGATCGGCAAGACCATGCCCTTCACCACGCTGGCCTTCGTCCTGTCGGGCCTCAGCCTGATCGGCGTGCCGACAACCGTCGGCTTCATCTCCAAGTGGTACCTGATCCTGGCGGCCCTGCAGCACGGTACGGCGGGCTACGCGATTGCCGCCATGGTGCTCGCCAGTTCCCTGCTCGCCGTGATGTATGTCTGGCGCATCGTGGAGGTGGCCTATTTCCGCGACCCCGCTGCCAATCAGGAGATCACGGAGGCACCGCTGTCGATGCTGCTGCCGCTGTGGGCGCTGACTATCGGCTGCTTCTATTTCGGGCTGGAGACCGGATACTCCGTTGATATTGCCCGTGCCGCCGCGCAGTCGCTGCTGGGGGTCACGCCATGAGCATCGAGACCCATATCCAGCTTGCGCTGCTGATCCCGATCATCGGCCTGGTCGGCATCGTGCTGACCGGACGCATTCCGAACCTGCGGGAGGCGGTGACGCTGGTCACCGCCACGGCGAACGCGATCAATGTCTGGTCGATCTTTCCCGCGATCCAGGCCGGCGCGCGCCCGTCCGTCACCCTGTTCGAACTGCTGCCCGGCCTGACCATCAACTTCACGGTGGAACCGCTGGGGATGATGTTTGCCGCCATCGCGTCGACGCTGTGGATCGTCAATTCGATCTATTCCATCGGCTACATGCGCGGCAACAAGGAGACCAGCCAGACCCGGTTCTATGCCTGTTTCGCCCTGTCGATCAGTGCCGCCATCGGCATCGCCTTCGCAGGCAACCTGCTGACCCTGTTCATCTTCTACGAGATCCTGACGCTGTCGACCTATCCACTGGTGACGCACAAGGGGACGGAGGACGCGAAGCGTGGCGGCCGCACCTATCTCGGCATCCTGATCGCCACCTCCATCGGCCTGCAACTGCCGGCGATCATCTGGACCTGGAACCTGACCGGAACCCTGGACTTCGTGCCGGGCGGAACCTTGACCGGCAAGGTGCAGGGGCTGTCGGCAGGTCTGCTGCTGGCGCTCTACATGTACGGCGTCGGCAAGGCAGCGCTGATGCCGATCCACAAGTGGCTGCCCGCGGCCATGGTCGCGCCGACCCCCGTTTCCGCCCTGCTGCATGCGGTGGCGGTGGTGAAGGCCGGCGTCTTCACGGTCATCAAGATCATTGTCTATGTCTTCGGTCTGGAACTGATCACGACGGAAAGCGCCACCAACTGGCTGATCTATGCCGCTGCGATCACCCTCACCCTCGCCAGCCTGATCGCCATGAACCAGGACAACCTGAAACGCAGGCTGGCCTATTCGACAGTCAGCCAGCTTTCCTATGTCATCCTGGGCGCAGCGCTGGGCACGGCAATGGGTGTCGTCGGCGGCGGCATGCACATCGCCATGCACGCCGCAGGCAAGATCACGCTGTTCTTCTGCGCCGGTGCAATCTACGTCGCGCTGCACAAGACGGAGATCTCCGACATGAAGGGCATCGGGCGGATCATGCCGGTGACGATGTTCTGCTTCATGATCGGTGCGCTGTCGGTGATCGGCATTCCGCCACTGGGCGGATCCTGGTCGAAGTTCCTGCTGATGGTGGGTGCCGCGGATGCCGGGTTCCAGTTCATCATTGGGGTGCTGATCCTGAGTTCGCTGCTGAACGTCGCCTATCTGATGCCGATTCCGCTGCGCGGTTTCATGCTGCGGCCACCGGGTGCCGGTGACGGCCCCGTGAAGGTGCAGGAGGCGCCGCTGGCCTGCCTGATCGCCATCTGCATCACTGCGGCATTGACCGTCGTGCTGTTCTTCATGGCGCAGGAGATCTTCGACTTCCTGCTGCCCATCACCATGACCGGAGGCGGCCAATGAGCGCGTCACCCGATTTCAGGGAGCCGGAGAAATACGCCCTGGACCGTCCGGCGGTGGTGCAGCGGCTCTATCATGTGCTGATCGGTCTCTGCGTGCTGCTGGGGCTGGCGGACATCGCGGACATGCTCTGGCATGTCTATCACAAGCACGGCTATTTCGATGTCGAGTACCTGCCGAACTTCTACGGCTTCTTCGGCCTGCTGGGATGCATCGTTCTGGTGCAGCTGTCGAAACTGCTGCGCAAGGCCGTGATGCGGGATGAGGACTATTACGACGATGATGTGGACTGATCTGCCGCCAGGACTGATCCTGCTGCTCGGCGGTGTCCTCGCCGCCGTGCTGCCGCACCATGGCCGCAAGGTCCTGATGCTGGTGCTGCCGTTTGTCGGCTTCTGGCAGCTGATCGACGTGCCGAACGGCGATCATGCGGTCATGACCCTGTTCGGCGCCGAACTGGTCGGCAGCCGTATCGACAGCCTGTCCCTGGTCTGGGGCTACATCTTCTACATCGCGGCCCTGATCGCGGGAATCTTCCACCTGCATGTGCGCGACCGGATGCAGGATGTCGCCGCGCTGACCTACATGGGCTCGGCCGTTGGTGCCATCTTCGCCGGCGACCTGATCAGCCTGTTCATCTACTGGGAGCTGACGGCTGTCACCTCCGTCTTCCTGATCTTCGCCAATCGCACCGATGCCAGCTTCCGTGCCGGTATCCGCTATCTGATCGTCCAGATTGCCTCCGGCGTGCTGCTGCTGGGCGGGCTGATCATCCACTGGCGCGGCACGGGGTCGGTCGAGTTCGGCAACATCGGTCTCGACGCACCGGGCGGATTGCTGATCTTCCTCGGCTTCGGCATCAAGGCTGCCTTCCCGCTGCTTCATAACTGGCTGCAGGATTCCTACCCGCAGGCGACGGTGACGGGCACGGTCATCCTGTCGGCCTTCACCACCAAGATGGCGATCTATACCCTGGCGCGCGGCTTCCCGGGGCAGGAGGAACTGATCTGGATCGGCGTCGTCATGACCGCGTTCCCGATCTTCTACGCGCTGGTGGAGAACGACCTGCGCAAGGTGCTGGCCTACAGCCTGAACAACCAGCTCGGCTTCATGGTCATCGGCATCGGCATCGGCACGGAACTGGCGTTGAACGGTGCCGCTGCCCAGGCCTTCTCCCACATCCTCTACAAGGGGCTTCTGTTCATGACGATGGGCGCGGTCCTGTACCGGGTCGGCACCGTCAAGGCGACAGAACTCGGCGGGCTCTACAAATCCATGCCGATGACGGCCGGATTCTGCATCGTCGGTGCGGCGTCGATGGCGTTCCCGCTGTTCTCCGGCTTCGTTTCCAAGTCGCTCATCATCTCGGCGGCTGCCGGGGAAGGCATGTGGTTCGTCTGGGCGATGCTGCTGTTCGCCTCTGTCGGCGTATTCGTCACCACGGGCATCAAGATTCCCTACTTCGCGTTCTTCGCCTGGCCGAAGCAGACGCAGAAGACCTGCAACGAGGCACCTTTCAACATGTTGCTGGCAATGGGGGTCTCCGCGGCCCTCTGCATCGGCATCGGCCTCTTCCCGGGCTACCTCTATGACATCCTGCCCTATCAGACGGACTACGAGCCCTATACCGGCTCCCACATCGTGACGCAGATGCAGTTGGTGCTGTTCTCGGGGCTGGGTGTTGCCTGGCTGATGCGAACTGGCCTCTACCCGGCCGAGATGCGTTCGACCCTGCTGGACGCCGACTGGATCTTCCGCCGCGCCCTGCACCGGGTCTGGCGCGCGACAGTGGAATGGGGCACGGAGACTTCCGGTGCACTGACGGGTGGCATGCGCGGCTGGGTCAATAGCGTGATCGGGGTCGCCGGACAGTTGGGAGGTCCCGGCGGGCTGGTCAGTCAGACATCAAAACCGGGCACCGGCGTATTCTGGCTCACCGCGATGCTGGGTCTGTACCTGCTGGTCTTCGGCCTCTGAGGCTCAGAGTGTGTCCAGACGGTCGAGAATGCGTTCCGCATGGGCACGCAGGTCTTCACGCGTTTCCGCCTTCATCCGGTCCCAGGTGCTGTAGACCGGCCCCAGGCGCGGATTGCCGCGCAGCCTGTCCGCATTGCGGGCAAGGAAATCCCAGTACAGCGCGTTGAAGGGGCAGGCGCCTTCCCCCGTTCGTAGTTTCACGCTGTAGGTGCAGTCGCCGCAATAGTCCGACATGCGATTGATGTAACTGCCGCTGGCGGCATAGGGTTTCGAGCCCAGCAGCCCCCCGTCCGCGAACTGGCTCATGCCCAGCGTGTTCGGCAGTTCGACCCATTCGAAGGCATCGGCATAGACCGACAGGTACCACTCATGCACCTGCTGCGGACGGATTCCCACCAGCAAGGCAAACGTGCCCGTGACCATCAGGCGCTGGATATGATGCGCGTAGGCCTGACGCTTCGTCTGGTCGACCACGGCACGGACACACGCCATGCCGGTCTCCCCGGTCCAGTAGAAGGCAGGCAGGTCCCGCTCCGCCGCCAGATGGTTCACCTCCGCATAGTCCGGCATCTTCAGCCAGTAGATGCCACGCACATATTCCCGCCAGCCGATGATCTGGCGGATGAACCCCTCTGCAGCATTCAGCGGCACATCGCCATTCCGCCAGGCCCGCTCCACGCGCCGACAGAGGTCGAGCGGATCGATCAGGCCGACATTGATGCAGGGCGAGAGCACGGAGTGATACAGGAAGTCCTCTCCCTGCAGCATCGCGTCCTGATAGTCGCCGAAATGCGGCAGGGCCTCCGCCAGGAAGCGGTCGCGGGCCTGCTCCGCCTGCTCCCGCGTCACGGCGAACCAGAACGGCTCCAGATCACCGAACCCGTCGGGAAATTGCTCCGCCACAAGCTCCAGCACTGCCTTCGTCACATCGTCCGGGCGGGCCTGCGGGGGGCGGGGCATGAACAGATCGGTCTCCGCAGGCTTCCGGTTGTCCCTGTCGAAATTCCACTGCCCGCCCGCTGGCGTGTCACCGTCCATCAGCAGTCCGGTCTTCCGGCGCATCGCGCGATAGAAATACTCCATGCGCAGTTGCTTGCGGCCGGAAGCCCATTCGGCGAACTCCGCGCGGGAGCAGAGGAAGCGATTGTCCGGCAGGACATCCACAGGCAGACCGAGGGCATCCGGCCAGCCCGCGACCATCTCCGCGACGCGCCATTCCCCCGGTTCCGTCAGTCGTATCCTGTCCGGCGCATGGCGCTCTGCCGCCCGCGCGAGCTCGCCCGTGAAGCTGCCGGTGTTGTCGGCATCATCAAGCTTCACATAGTCGACCTGCCAGCCATCGCCGGAAAGCTCCGCCGCGAAGTGGCGCATGGCCGAGAGGATGAAGGCGATCTTCTTGCGGTGATGCGGGACGTAGGTCGTTTCCTCCGCAACCTCCACCATCAGCACCACATCCCGGGACCGGTCCGCTTCCGCCAGTGCAGGCAGACCCGGGCTGAGCTGGTCACCCATGATCAGGATCAGATTCTTCGTGGTCATGCAAAGCCCTGCACCGGATGAACCCCTGATACGGCCATCCCCGTCGCATGGGTCACCCGGACACCGTGACGGGTTGGCAAGCCGGGCATCGCGGTACAAGAATGCCGCGACACCGACCGGTACAGGAACCTGCGCGATGAAACTGCCCGACGGAATCCGGACCCGCGACCTGCCGGGCATCAACGGCCTGGACATGCGGGTGCTGGAGGCGGGGGACCCGGCCGACCCGCTGATCCTGTTGCTGCACGGCTTCCCCGAACTGGCCTGGAGCTGGCGCAAGGTCATGCTGCCGCTCGCGGCCCTAGGCTATCATGTCATTGCGCCGGACCAGCGCGGCTATGGCGGCACCACCGGCTGGGATGGGCGCTACGACGGCGACGTGCGCAGCTTCCGCATGATGAACCTGGCGCGGGATATTGTCTGTCTGGTGGCCGCGCTGGACCGGGATCAGGTCGCGGCGCTGGTCGGCCACGACTTCGGCTCCCCCGTCGCCGCGCACTGCGCCCTGCTGCGACCGGACATCTTCCGCTCGGTCGCCCTGATGAGCGCCCCCTATGCCGGACCGCCCGCACCGGACCGGGGTTCGGCGAAGCCCGATCTCGATGCGGCGCTGGCCGCTCTCGCCCGGCCCCGGAAGCACTATCAATGGTATTATTCGGAACCGCAGGCTGACCGCGACATGCTGGATGCGCCGCAGGGCCTGCATGATTTCCTGCGCGCCTATTATCACGCGAAGAGCGCCGACTGGCCGGGCAACCACCCCTTTCCGCTGACCGGCTGGACAGCGGATGAACTGGCCAAGCTGCCGACCTACTACGTCATGGACCGGGGCACGACCATGCCGGAGACCGTTGCGCCGGAAATGCCGACACCGGAGCAGGTCGCGGCATGCGACTGGCTGCCCGACGACGAACTCGCGGTCTATGCGCAGACCTACGCCCGCACCGGGTTCCAGGGCGGGCTGAACTGGTATCGCTGTGCCATCGACCCGGCCATCGGTGGCGAGATGGAGCTGTTCCACGGGCGCACCATCGATGTGCCCAGCACCTTCATCGCCGGGGCCGCCGACTGGGGCATCCAGCAGTCTCCCGGGGCGCTCGACAGCATGCAGGGTCCGCGCGTGACCAGCGACTTCCGGGGCCTGCACCTGATCGACGGCGCCGGGCACTGGGTGCAGCAGGAACAGCCGGAGGCGGTGGTTGCCGCGCTGACGGGCTTTCTGAAAGGGCTCACGCCATGAAGCTCAAGGGCCCCTGGAGCCGCGCGGAGACGGATGCCTTCCTGACCTCGACGACCGTTCCGCTGCGCCTGGCAGCCATCACCGAATCCGGTCGCCCGATGCTGGTATCCGTCTGGTTCGCGTGGGAGGACGGGGCGATCTGGTGCGCCTCCCCCATGCAGGCCGACATCGTCCGGGCGCTGCGCCACAACGATGCCTGCGCCTTCGAGGTTTCGGTGGAGGCACCGCCCTACTACGGCGTGCGCGGACAGGGCCGGGCAGAGATCCTGCCCGACGGCAAGGACCGGCTGCGCGACCTGCTGATCCGCCATGGCGGCGACCCGGAAAGCGACTTCGCCAGATGGCTGCTGGGTCGCGACATTGCGGAGGCCACCCTGCGCATCACCCCTGACCGGCTGAACAGCTGGGACTTCCGCAAGCGGATGGGCAACGCGTTCGACTGACCGCCTTTACCTTCCATTCAGCATGCTGCGCCGCACAATTGTCGCAGGCCTGTGTCGCGTGTTGACCAGCGAATGTCGCCGCCTAATATCCGCGGCGGGTCACGCCCCCCCAACGGGGCGCTTCGTTCTGGAAGGAACGCCATCATGAAGAAGCCAGAAGTGCGCCCTGCCGCGCCTCATTTCTCGTCCGGTCCCTGCGCCAAGCGCCCCGGATGGTCCCCTGAAATCTACGCCGATGCTCCGGTGGGCCGGTCCCACCGCGCCGCCATCGGCAAGGCACGCCTGAAGGAAGTGCTGGACCGCAGCCGCGCGATCCTGGGCCTGCCCGACGACTATCGCATCGCCATCGTTCCCGGTTCCGATACCGGCGCGGTCGAGATGGCCATGTGGTCGCTGCTGGGCCCGCGCCCGGTTGACATGCTGACCTGGGAAAGCTTCGGGGCCGGCTGGGTCACCGACGTGGTGAAGCAGCTTCGCCTCGACGACGCACGGGTCATCGAAGCGCCTTACGGGGAGATCGTTGACTTCGCGGAAGTCGATTTCGACCACGATGTCGTCTTCACCTGGAACGGCACCACCTCCGGCGTGCGTGTGCCCGACGGCAGCGGCATTCCCGCCGATCGCCAGGGGCTGACCATCTGCGACGCCACCTCAGCCGCCTTCGCCATGGACCTGCCGTGGGACAAGCTGGATGTGGTCACCTGGTCCTGGCAGAAGGTGCTGGGCGGCGAGGCTGCGCATGGCATGCTGGTGCTGAGCCCGCGCGCCGTGGAGCGGCTGGAGAGCCACACGCCTGCCTGGCCGATGCCGAAGATCTTCCGCCTGACCAAGGGCGGCAAGATCAATGAAGGCATCTTCAAGGGCGAGACCATCAACACCCCGTCGATGATCGCCGTGGAAGACCAGATCGACGCCCTGCGCTGGGCCGAATCCGTTGGTGGCCTGTCCGGGCTGATCGCGCGGGCGGAAGCCAACACGCAGGTCATCGCCGACTGGGTTGCGGCATCCGACTGGGCCGCCTTCCTGGCCAGGGATCCGGCGACGCGGTCGACCACCTCCGTCTGCCTGTCCATCACCGATGAATGGTTCACCGGACAGGACGAGAAGGCACAGGCCGCGAGTGCCAAGCGCATCGCGACCCTGCTGGAAGACGAAGGCGTGGCGCTGGACATCAACGGCTATCGCGATGCCCCGGCAGGCCTTCGGATCTGGTGCGGTGCCACCATCGAGGCTGCCGACGTGCAGGCCCTGGTGCCCTGGCTCGACTGGGCCTGGCAGCAGGTCCGCGCCGAGGCGTCCTGACGCGGCCCAGCCCGCTTCCCATCGAGTTCACGTGTACAGCATTCCCCGCCAGCGCGCGGGGAAGACGGAGACAGTTCAATGCCCAAGGTCCTGATTTCAGACAAGATGAGCCCCCTCGCCGCGGAAACGTTCAAGCGCATGGGCGTCGACTACGACGAGAAGACCGGCCTCAGCCCCGACGAGCTGAAGGCGATCATCGGAGACTATGACGGCCTCGCCATCCGGTCCGCCACCAAGGTGACGGCGGATATCCTGTCGGCCGCGACCAACCTGAAGGTCATCGGCCGTGCCGGTATCGGCGTCGACAATGTGGACATTCCCGCCGCCACGGCCGCCGGTGTCTGTGTCATGAACACGCCGTTCGGCAATTCCATCACCACCGCCGAACATGCCATCGCGATGATGTTCGCGCTGGCCCGCCAGATCCCGCAGGCCAATGCCTCCACGCACGAGGGCAAGTGGGAGAAGTCGAAGTTCATGGGTGTCGAGCTGACCGGCAAGACGCTGGGCATCATCGGCTGCGGCAACATCGGCGCCATCGCCGCCAGCCGCGCGCTGGGCCTGCGCATGAAGGTGGTGGCGGCGGATCCGTTCCTCAGCCCGGAACGCGCGGCGGAGATCGGGGTCGAGAAGGTGGAACTGGACGAGCTCTATGCCCGCGCCGACTTCATCTCCCTGCACACACCGATGACCGACCAGACCCGCAACATGATCAATGCCGAAAGCCTGGCGAAGATGAAGGACGGCGTGCGCATCATCAACTGCGCCCGTGGCGCCCTGATCGTGGAGCAGGACCTGAAGGATGCACTGGACTCTGGCAAGGTCGCAGGCGCGGCACTGGACGTATTCCAGAACGAGCCGGCGAAGGAGAACGTCCTGTTCAACCACCCGAACGTGGTGACGACCCCGCATCTGGGCGCCAGCACGACGGAGGCGCAGGTCAATGTGGCCCTGCAGGTGGCGGAACAGATGGCCGACTTCCTGGTCCACGGCGCGGTCACCAATGCGCTGAACATGGCCTCCGTCACGGCGGAGGAAGCACCGAAGCTGCGCCCCTACATGCAGCTGGCGGAGCAGCTGGGCGCCTTCATGGGCCAGACAGTGCGCACCGGCATCAAGTCGATCCGCATCGCCTATCAGGGCCATGTCGCGACCCTGAACGTTAAGCCGCTCTCGGCCATCGTCATCCAGGGCCTGCTGGCGCCGCTGCTGGACTCCGTCAACATGGTCAATGCGCCGGTGCTGGCCAAGGACCGCAACATCCGCATCGTCGAGGAGCGTGACGAGAACCCCGGCGACTACCAGACCGCCATCCGGGTCTATGTGGAGACGGGCAGCGGCACACGCTGCATCGGCGGCACCCTGTTCGCCGGCGAGAAGCCCCGCGTTGTCGAGATCGACAATATCGCCATGGAGGCGGAGATCGGCGCCAACATGCTGTACCTGCGCAACCACGACAAGCCGGGCTTCATCGGCCAGCTGGGCACCCTGCTGGGCGCGGCAGGTGTCAATATCGGAACGTTCCACCTTGGCCGTTCCAGTGCCGGCGGCGACGCCCTGGCCTTCATCGAGGTCGACGGGCCGGTGCCGGAGAACGTGCTGGGCCAGATCCGGCAACTGAAGGACTACGTGCAGCGGGCCGACTCGCTGAGCTTCTGAGACGGTCGCTACGGCACCGCATCCACCAAAGCGCCCGTCGGGGGATTGCCCCGGCGGGCGCTGCGTGTTGGACTGCCGACAGTAACCAAAACACGCGGAGCCGCAGCAAGATGATCGTCGAACAGATCTGGACCGGAAACAACTATCGGAACTTCAACTACCTGATCGTCTGCCCGGAGACCGGCGAGGCCATGGCCATCGATCCGCTGGATCACGAGAAGTGCCTGGCCAAGGCGAAGGAGAAGGGCTGGCAGATCACCCAGGTCCTGAACACGCACGAACATGGCGACCACACAGGCGGCAACCGCCAGGTCATTGCCGCCACCGGCGCGAAGCTGCTGGCCCACGCCAATGCGAAGGACAGCATTCGCGGCATCGACCGTGGGCTGGTGGCCGGCGACGTCATCAAGGTCGGCAAGACCGTGGAGATCGAGGCGATGGACACCCCCGGTCACACCATGTGCCACATCTGCCTGAAGACCCACACGGACCAGCCGTCCCTGTTCAGCGGCGACACGCTGTTCAACGCCGGGGCAGGCAACTGCCACAACGGCGGCCATCCGGAACAGATGTACGAGACCTTCGCGAAACAGCTCGACGTCCTGCCCGACGACACCCTGCTCTACCCGGGCCACGAGTATCTGATCGGCAACCTGAAATTCACACTGGACCGGGAACCCGACAACGAACGCGCCAGGGAACTGCTGGCAGAGGTCGAGAATCAGGACCCGGACCAGGCGCTGGTCACCACCATGGGGCAGGAGAAGGAGGTGAATACCTTCTTCCGCCTGCGCAGCCGCTCCGTGATCGAGGAACTGCGCAAGAGCTTCCCCGACCTGCCCGACGACCCGACCCCGCGCGAGGTCTTCCTGAAGCTGCGCGAACTGCGCAACAGCTGGTAGGGCTCAGCCAGGGGACACTTCGTCCTGCTTGTACAGGTGGTCCCGGACCGCCGCATTCGGTGCGAGATCGATGGCTCGCCGCAGCGCGGAGCCAGCCTCTTCGCGACGGCCCATGTCCCGCAGGAACCGTGCACGTGTGGCGTGATACAGGTGATAATCCAGCAGTGACGCCTCGTCGGGCACTGCCGCAAGTCCGGCGACCGGCCCCGCGACCTGTGCGACGGCGACAGCCCGGTTGAGCGCAACGATCGGATCGTCCGAGATCAGCACGAGCTGGTCATAGTGGTCCAGGATCACCTGCCAGTCGGTGTCCCGCCAGTGCGCTGACCGCGCATGTTCGGCAGCAATTCCCGCAAGAAGGTGCCAGACGGTCGGCGGCGCGGTCCCGAGCGACCTTTCGAGATGGCGCAGGCCGGTGCCGATCAGCCGACGGTCCCAGAGCGCACGATCCTGCCGCTCCAGATCGACCAGTTCCTCCCGCACCTGCCGTGCAGGCAGGCGTGCGGTCAGCAGATGGAACAGGGCGGCAAGCGCATGCACCTCGGGTGACGTGGTCTTCGGGTGTCCTGCCAGCAGGACGCAGAGCCGTGTGGCCTCGACACACAGTTCCTCTCGGATCCAGCGGGTCGGATCATTGGCACCATAGCCGCCATCGAACAGCAGGTAGAGCGTGTTGAGCACCGGATGCAGGCGAAGTGCCAGGTCGTTGCCAGCCAATGCAGTCAGGTCCCCGGCCTGCAACCCGCGCAACCTGGCCTTGCCCCGACTGATCCGCTGCGCCGCCGTGGCTTCGTCCAGCAAGAGCGCCGCGGCGATCTCACGGGTGCTGAAACCGCAGGCCAGGCGCAATGTCAGCGGAATCGCTGTCTCCGGCCCGTTCACGGGATCGCAGCACAGGAAAAGCAGCCGCAGTTCATCGTCTGCGACCAACAGGTCGTCCGGGGCCCGGCCATCGGCGACATCCGGCAGGGTGCCGGTCATGTCCAGGCGGTCCGCGCGGCGCAGACGGTCCAGCGCCAGCCGTGCCGCCACCCGCCAGAGCCAACCTGCAGGGTTGTCCGGAATGCCCTTCCAGGGCCACGTCTGGCAGGCGCGCAGCAGCGCCTCCTGCACGATATCCTCCACATCATCGACTGCGGAGGGACCGAACCGCCGGAGCAGGATCGCGGTCATGCGCCCCGACTCGCGGCGGAAGAGCCGGTCAGCCAGTTCCACCGCCGGAGAGTCGTGGGCCTGTACCATGATCAGTCGAACGTGTGGATCTGGCGGATCTCGACCGGTTTTCCGCGCTGCGCGTGGGGGCAGTCCCGGGCGATGGTCTCCGCCGCAGCGTAATCTTCGGCGACGATCAGGAAGTAGCCTCCGATCACGTCCTTGGTCTCGCTGTAGGGACCGTCGGATACGATCATCCCCTGCGCGCCGCTGCGGATGATCCGTCCCGGATCGTCGGTCAGCTTCTCCCCGCCTGTCAGATGCCCGGACTCGCGCCATTTTTGGCTCCAGGCACGGTAGCGCGCAATGATGTCCTGCATTTCGGCTGCGGAGAGCTCCGCATCCTCGCTGGCATCATCGTGCAGAAGCAACATGAACTGGCCCATTGCCGATCTCCCTTGATCTCGTTTCAGGATGGTACGGGCGATCATCGCCCGCTTCACCCCATGAGACGTCCAGGGAGACCGTTTCTCGACAGGTCCGCGAGAAGAATTTCACCCCGCCGCGATCTGGCGCGCGATGACGAGGCGCTGCACGTCGGAGGTGCCTTCGTAGATCTGGCAGACGCGGACATCGCGGTAGATGCGCTCCACCTCGTAGTCGGCGACATAGCCATAGCCGCCGTGGATCTGGATCGCGTCGGTGCAGACCTGCTCCGCCATCTCGGAGGCGAAGAGCTTCACCATCGAAGCCTCCGACAGGCAGGGCTCGCCGCGCTGCTTCAGGTCGGCGGCGTGGAACAGCATCTGGGTCGCGACCTCGATCCGGGTCTTCATGTCCGCCAGCCGGAAACCGACGGCCTGATGTTCGACGATGCTCTTGCCGAAAGCGGTGCGTTCGCGCGCGTAGGCCACCGCCTTCTCGTAGGCGGCGCGGGCCATGCCGATGGACTGACCGGCAATGCCGATCCGGCCCGTTTCCAGGTTCGCCAGGGCGATGCGATAGCCTTGGCCTTCTTCCCCCACCAGATTCTCCAGCGGGATCTCGCAATCCTCGAAGGCGATCTGACAGGTGTCGGAGCACCTCTGGCCAAGCTTCTGTTCCTTCGATGCCACCCGGTAGCCGGGCGTGTCGGTCGGCACCAGAAAGGCCGAGATGCCTCTCGACCCCTTCTCCGGATCAGTCACCGCGAAGACCAGTGCCACGCCGCCGATGGCGCCGGAGGTAATGAACTGCTTCACGCCATTCAGTACCCAGCGATCCCCCTTCCGTACCGCACGCGTGCGCAGGTTGGAGGCGTCGGAACCGGCCTGCGGCTCCGTCAGGCAGAAGGCACCGATGATCTCCCCGGTGGCCTGGGGGCGCAACCAGCGCTCCCGCTGGCTGTCGTTGCCGTAGCGCATCAGCGCGGCGCAGCAGGGCGAATTGTTGACGCTCATGACCGTGGAGACCGCGCCGTCCGCCGCCGCCACCTCCATCAGCGCCAGCACATAGGACGTCATGTCGGCCCCGGCACCGCCCCATTGCTCCGGCACCGTCATGCCCATCAGCCCAAGTCCCCCCATCTGGCGCAGCAGGTCCAGCGGCGGTTCACCCGTGCGGTCCCGTTCCATGGCGCCAGGGGCAAGCTCCCCTTGCGCGAAGGCGCGGGCCGCGTCGCGGATCATGGTCTGGTCTTCGGTCAACTGCATGGGATCATGCCTCCCGCAATGCCTGCGCTGCGGCACTGCCTGCCGCACGTCCGAAGACCGCACCGGACATCAGGCCGGTCCCGCCCGGATAGTTGTGATAGAAGATGCCGCCGACCAGTTCCCCCGCCGCATAGAGCCCGGGAATGGGCCGCTGGTCGGTATCGACCACCTGCGCCTCGTCCGTGACCCGCAGTCCGCCGAAGGTGAAGGTGATGCCGCAGGTCACCGCATAGGCCTCGAAGGGGCCTTCATCCAGGGTGTTGGCCCAGTTGCTCTTGGGCAGTGACAGGCCGTTGGTGCCGCGTCCGTCCTTCACGTTCGGATTGAAGGCCACGTCGGTCTGCACGGCGGCATTGTAGGCCGCGACCTCCGCCAGGAACCCCTCCGGATCAACGCCTTCCATCTGCGCCACCAGAGCTTCCAGCGTATCGGCCTTCGCCTTCGTCACCTGGCGGATGTGGTATTCGCCGCGCAGCAGGTGCGCGACCTTGGCATCGAAGACCTGCCAGGCAAACTGCCCCGGCTGCGCCAGCACTTCCCGGCCATAGCGGGCATAGGTGTAGTTGCGGAAATCCGCGCCCTCATCGACGAACCGGCGGCCATGGGCATTGACCATGATGCCGAAGGGATAGGAATGCTTCTGGAACTGGTCGCCCACGTCGAGGTCGCCGAACTCCGGCGCGTTGCGCTCCCAGCCCACGGCATGACAGCCGGACCAGTTGCCATAGGGGGCGGCACCGATATCCAGCGCCATGCGGATGCCGTCGCCGGTGTTGAAGCGGCTGCCGCGCACCTTGGCCAGTTCCCAGCCGGGACCGAGGTAGCGTGTGCGCCATTCGGGATTGGCCTCGAAGCCACCCGCCGCGACCACCACGGCGCGGGCCGGCATGTCTTCCGGCGCCCCCCCCTGGCGGCGTACACGGACGCCGGTGACCGCGACACCGTCGAACATCAGTTCGGTCGCCCGGGTCTCGTAGTGGACCTCGATACCCTGCGCCTCGGCGATGGCGGTCAGGGAATCGACCAGACCGGGGCCGCCGCCCCAGGCTTCGACCGTCAGACCACCCCAGAACTTGAACAGGCCATCGACCTTGAACGCCTGACGGCCATAGATCGGCACGAAGCGGACGCCCTTCTCCCGCATCCAGACCATCGTGTCCCGCGAACGGCGCACCAGCATCTCGCAGAGCTGCGGATCTGTGCGGTACTGGGTGACACGGAACATGTCGTCGAAGAACTGGTCCTCGGTATAGGTGCCGAAGTCCGTCGTGGCGATCTCCTCCTCCGACAGGTCGGGCATGACGGCCTGCAGATCGTTCAGCCCGTCGTAGGCGAAGCGGATCGCACCGGCGGTGAAGCGGCTGTTGCCCCCCGACTCCTCGCGCGGCGCGCGTTCCAGCACCGCAATGCGCTTCGCCCCGTTCTCCGCCGCGGCCAGAGCCGCGCAGAACGCGGCATTGCCCGCGCCCACGACAATCACGTCATGCATCAATTCAGTCTCCAGATCGGTCGGAATATTTCGCCTCTACCGTGCGAGATAGCGCGAAACCGCTTCCTCGTTCCAGTCGATACCGGCACCAGGCCGGTCCGGCGGCAGCGCATAGCCGTCCACGACCTCCAGCGGTTCCCGGATGACGGGGGCGGCCCAGTCGACGAATTCCAGCCAGTGCGCGGTCGGGGTGGTGGCCAGCATGTGGACACTGAACTCCGGGAACAGATGGCTGGAGATCGGCACCTCGGCAGCGGCACAGAGTTCCGCGGCCCGCAGCCAGTTGGTGACCCCACCGATCTTGGCCACGTCCGGCATCAGCAGATCGCCGGCGCCATCCCGGATCAGGCGCGCAATATCCATCGGGCTGCGCGCGTTCTCGCCGAGCTGGATCGGGGTGCTCGACCACTGGCGCAGGTCGGCGTAGCCGCCCACATCCTCCGCCGTCAGCGGTTCCTCGATCCATTCCAGCCCCATGTCGTCGATGGCCGCGAAACGCATCTTCGCCTGCGCACGGTTGAGCGACTGGTTGTAGTCGCACATGACCGGCATGCCCTCCGGCACCGCCTCCATCACCGCCGCCACCGTCATGACATCCGTTTCGATGTCCTCATAGCCCAGACGCACCTTCACCGCGCCGAAGCCCTCCGCCAGCTCTGCTGCTTCCGGTCCGGCCTTCTCCGGCCCGATCAGGCCGAGCCCGTTGGAATTGTAGGCCGCAACGGGCTGCGACGCGCCGCCCAGCACCCGATAGAGCGGTTCCTCCAGCCAGCGGGCGTGGGCATCCCAGACGGCCATGTCGATCCCCGCGACCACCCATCCGAGCAGGCCATCGACACCGGCGAGGCGAAGGCGACGGCACATGGTCTGGTGCACCGTGCGCGGACGCAGATCGACACCGGTCAGGTCATTGCCAAGCTGCTGCACCATGGAAACAAGTCCCGCCGACAGCATGGGGGAGACGGCGAAGATGTAGCTTCGCCCGACAACGCCCTTGTCCGTTTCCAGGTCGATGAGCACCAGTGGCGCTGTCGTGACCGATCCGCCGCCTGTCACGAGCGGGCGATTCATGGGGACATTGACCGCGCGGGCGCGGATGCTTTCGATGCGCATGGTTTTCACTCCTCCACCAGACGATCAGACTACGCCCCTTTCCCCCGCAATACGAGGTACACCGATGTTGTTGCTTGAACCCCGCCGCGACGATTTCGAGGCCGTGGCGCGTGACTTTCTCTCCCGCATGCCCGCATCCGCCACACTCGGTCTCGTACTGAGGGCCTTCGGTCCCGGTACCAGCGAGATCGAGATGCCGGTCGCGGCGGCACTCACCTTTGACGGGGCACATGTGCAGGGCGGTCTGGTCGGTGCCTTGCTGGATATCGCCGGAGGTGCCGCCGCCCTGACCCTGACCCCGGAAGAGCAAACGATCCGGACACTTGGATTCGAGACCCATCACCTCGGTCCCGCAGGTGGTGAAAGGCTTGTGGCCCGGGGAACGGTCATCAAGCCGGGACGCAACCAGGCCCTGAGCCGGGTGGATATTCACGCTGTCGATGGCAAGCGAGAGAGCCTGTGCGCGACCGGACTGGTCACCTCGTGCTGGGTGTCCCTGCCTGCCTGATTGCCGCAACGGCAGCTTCTCACTTGCGGCGGACGGCGTCTGTCACGAAGATGCCATCAACTCCGGGGAGGGAGCGATGATCAAATCCGTACTGACATTCCGGCGCCGCAAGGGCATGCCGGTCGATGAATTCCAGGACTACTGGCTGAATGAGCACCCGAAGGCGGTGCTGAAGCTGGATGGCCTGCAACGCTATACCCAGAATCATCCGTTGCCGCAGGGCTATGCGAAACGTGATCTGCCCGTGGACGGCATCGCGGAGACCTGGTGGCCGGATACCGAGACCATGAAGCGCAACATCACCAGCGCCGTCTGGCCGGAGCTGATCGCGGATGAGGAGAAATTCGTCGACCGTTCCACCATGAGCCTGCTGCTGGTGGAGGAACACGTGATGAAGGACGAACCGGTGGCCAGCGACGGCTTCAAGATCATCGAGATCCTGCACCGGCTGAAGCGTCTGTCGGTCGATCGGTTTCAGGATCACTGGCGGAATACTCACGGACCGCTGGGCGCGAGCATTCCCAACGTGCGCCGCTACATCCAGAACCACGCCAGGCTGAGCGCCTACATGGGCGGACGCGAACCGGATTGCGACGGCTTCGCCATGGTCTGGTTCAATTCCATGGCCGACATGCGCACATCACCTGAAAGCGCCGCCTACAAGGAGACCATCGCCGACGAGCCGAACTTCATCGATGGTGACCGGCTCGACTTCGTGATCACCAAGGAACATGTGATCCTCTAGCCTGGATTGGCCTCTCGGGCGTGGGGGCGGGGAGGTGCCGAAACATCTCCGCCGTCTCCCCATAACTCACGCCGTACCCGGACTAGATCCGGGTACCCCGCAGTGCCGCACGGACTGCGGAGACTGGGCTCTCGGGTCAAGCCCGAGAGCGACGTGGTGCTGGGCGGAGACGAACAAGACACCCGCGCCACCACCAACACGGACGTCGCCACCGGACTTGATCCGGTGGCCCAGCAGTGCCGCACGAACGGCGGAGACTGGGCTCTCGGGTCAAGCCCGAGAGCGACGTGGTGGTTAGGAACTGCCGAAACATCTCCGCCATCTCCCCCATAACTCACGCCGTACCGGGACTTGATCCGGGTACCCAGCGGTGCCGCGCGAACGGCGGAGACTGGACACCCGGGTCAGGCCCGGGTGAGGCGTGAAGTGGGGTGGAGGAGACCGGACGCCCCTTTCAGGCCGCCGCGTTCTCCCCGTGCAGTGCCGCGAGCGCCCGGTCGAGAGCATCGCCTTCAGGGTCACTGAGGGCCGCGTCGAGCAGGGTGCGGAAGGCCCTGGCGGGCGGGCGGGCAGCCTTGCAGGCAGGCACCGCATCCATCAGCAGGTGAAAGTTGCGAATGCCGCGCCGATGGGTGTCGGAGTAGCCGCGCACGACCTTGCCCGCGACCGCGATCTCCCGCGCCAGATCATAGTCGGCCTCCAGCGCATCGCTGATCACGGCGAGCCAGCGGTCGATGCGTTCCTGTTCCTCCGCGAAGCGCAATGTCCTGGGCCGCCAGCCCTTCAGCCGCGACAGCAGCCACATGGGCAGAAAGCCCCTGATGCGGGTCGTGGAGACGTGCATGCCGACGTTCAGCCGGTATCGTACCCCGGCCCGATCCGCCAGCCCGATGGCCCAGCGCCCGAGGGCGGGGGGCAGCAGCGACGCCACCTCGTCCACGCCCGGCTTCAGGAACTCCGTGATCATCACGGGCTCATCGGCGGCGGCCTTCACCTCCGCCCGGACCCGCGCCACCCGTTCGGGGCGGATCTTCAGGTCGGCGACACGGATCAGATCCTCGAACGCCATCCAGACCGCCAGCCGCCGCGTGACTTCCCGGCTGACGGCAAAGGACCGCGACGTGCCGCCGCGCACAGCATCCGCCTTCACCATCGGCTCCAGCCGGTCGAGATAGAAACGCGCGTAGCCGACACCCTGATAGTCGATCAGCCGCCGCGCCCCCTCCCGCGCCAGTTCCTGCAGCATCCCTGGCAGGTTGCGGTTGATGCGGTCTGTCAGGGTCCGGTCGCCCAGCCCGTCATCGTCCGAGACCGCCGTCGTGTCCTTCTTCCCGGCAGGGCGCTCCCCCTGCGCCATCCGGAACCCGAGATCGAAGCCCGCGAGATTGGCTTCCACCGCAATGCCGCCGGAGCGGATCGCATCCTCGAACGCCTCCCGCGGCAACGGCAGCACGTTGGCACCGGCCATGGCACCGAACAGCACGGCATTGATCACGGTGTTCGCGCGCTCCGCCTCTGCCTGCATGTCGAACAGCACCTGCCGCGCCGCCATCTGCTCCGCCGCGCGGCGGACGCGTTCCGCATCGTAGCGCCCGTCCGCCATGGCGGACTTCTCTGCGATGGCATAGATGCGGTGGGTCGAGGCGATCAGCGTAGTGCGGTCGGGCGTGACAAAGCCATTCTCCAGCGCCCGCCCGGCCTCCAGCAATTCGGAGGCAACCATGACATCGACATTGCCGGGACTGGCGGTCAGTCCCATCACCGGCTGCCGGTCGTCACCTTCGGGGCGCTCCATGATCTCGATGTAATAGGTCGTGGCGCCGGTGCGCTGGGCGACACCGGGAATGGAGGTCTGCTGCACCCAATGCCCCGCGCCACCGGCGGCATCCACCAGCCAGCCCGCGAGCACGCCGCCGCCTTCTCCCCCCAGTGCCGCGATCAGGACCGTCGTCGTCCGGCTCTCGCTCACGCGGCATTCTCCTGCCGGGTCGCGTCGGAACTGCGGGAAAGACGACTGATCACCCGATCCCTCAGTCCCTGCCGCCAGCGGTCGAGGCGCCCCGGATTGCGCACGATGTCAGCCTTGAAGAACGACGGGCAGAGCACGGCAGCATGACTGACCTCACCACAGAGACCGCAGCCAACGCAGTCATTGTTCACATGCGCCACCGGATCATCCCGCAGCGGATCACTGGTCGGCTTCACGGAAAGGGAGGGACAGCCGGAGAGACGGATGCAGCTGTGGTCGCCCGTGCAGACATCCTCATCGACGCCGAAGCGGGTGCGGACGACACGGTTCCCGGCCTTCACCTTCGCGCTGACCTCCGGCCTGATCCGGCGCTGGCGGGCAAGCTGGCATTCACCATCGGCGATGATCACCTTCAGCCCGCCGCGTTTCGTCGTCATGGCGTCGCGCAGGGTGCCGATGACCTTCGAGACCGAATAGGTACGCACGTGCCGGATCCATTTGACCCCTACCCCGCGCAGTGCACGTTCGATGTCCTGGCCGTCGGGCTGGAACGCACCACTGCGGATACCGCCCCCCTTCACCGACGACGGGATCGCCTGGTGGCCGGTGGCGGAGGTATAGCCGTTGTTCATGATCACCAGCACGCCGTCATCATCATTGAAGACGGCATTGGCGACACCGCTGGTCAGGCCATTGTGCCAGAAGCCGCCGTCGCCCATGACGGAGACGACCCGCCGGTCCATGTTCGGCCCGATGCCGGTGGAACTCGCCAGACCAAGCCCGTAGCCCAGCACCGTATTGCCGATGTTGAACGGCGGCAGCGTGGAGAAGGTGTGGCAGCCGATATCCGCCGAAACATGAAACTTGCCCACCTTCTGCTCCGCCAGCTTCATGGCGGAGAAGACGGGCCGTTCGGGACACCCGGTGCAGAACCCCGGCGGGCGGGTCGGGATCGGTTCCCCCAGCAGGCGCACGGCCTTTGCCTTCGCATCGACGATCTGCTGGTAGCGCTGAAGCACCGGGGCGAGATCGACACCCTTCGGTACCGCCCCCTCGACGAAGCGGGCCACGCCGTGCAGCACCGCCTCCCCCGTATATTCCCCGGCCGTCGGCAACAGGCCCTTGCCCATCACACGGGTCTGGACGTCCGACTTTCGCAGGATCGCGTTCACCGCCTCTTCCAGGTAGGCTGGCTGCCCCTCCTCCACCATCAGCACCGCGCGCTTCGAGGCGCAGAAGGCCGTGACCTCGCTGGGCACCAGCGGATAGGTGACATTCAGGCAGTAGATCGGGATGGCGCTTTCCCCGAAGGCGTCGGCCAGTCCGACCTGCTGCAGCGCACGGATGACGGCGTTGTACATGCCGCCCTGACAGACGATGCCGACGTCATCCGCCGAACCGTGAAACACCTCGTTCATGTCATGGTCGCGAATGAAGTTCACCGCGGCGGGCCATCGGCGCTCGATCTTGTCCTTCTCCTGCACATAGGTGGCGGGTGGCAGACAGATGCGTCCGTAATCGAAGCTGGGGTCGGCAATCCGGTTCTGGCCGGAGAAGGTGCCACGCCGGTTGTCCTTCGTGGCGAACCGACCGTGCACATGGCAGGCGCGGATGCGCAGTTCCAGCATCACCGGGGTACTCGACGCCTCGGAGAGTTCGAAACCCTGCTCCACCATCTTCACGATCGACGGCAGGTTGGGGCGCGGGTCGAGCAGCCAGATCTGCGATTTCATGGCAAAGGCATGGCTGCGCTCCTGAATGATGGAGGAGCCTTCACCATAGTCCTCCCCGATCACGATCATCGCACCGCCGGTCACCCCGGCAGAGGCAAGGTTGGAGAGCGCGTCGGAGGCGACATTGGTGCCGACCGTGGACTTCCATGTGGCCGCCCCGCGCACCGGGTAATTGACGGAGGCCCCCAGCATCGCCGCGGCACCGGCCTCGGAGGCGCAGGTCTCCACGTGAACGCCAAGCTCATGCATGATCGGGCGGGCATCGTTCAGCACATCCATCAGATGGCTGACAGGCGCGCCCTGATAGCCGCCGACATAGGAAACGCCGGACTGCAGCAGCGCCTTGGTGACGGCCAGAATACCCTCGCCCTCGAAGGTATCACCGTCGCCAAGCCGCAGAAGCTCGACTTCCTTCTTGAAACTGCGTTCAGCCATGTCGCCCCCCGGAACCGGTTCAGGGCCGAACTATAGCGCGTCGCGCCCCGGTTCAGCGACCGTTGATCAACTGGTCCATGGGGCCGAGCTTGTTGACCGAAATCATGTTGCGCACCTTCTGGACGTAGACCTCGCCTTCCTCGGAATACTTGTCCAGGTAGGCAGCGAGATCACGCCCCGTGACCGGCTTGCCGGCGGCGGTGGCTTTCTCGCGCGCCTTGCGCAGGCGCGCGTAGGGACCGGCGGAATTGAGGTTCGTCATGTACCCACGGACAGAGGCAAGCAGGCTGCGATAGCTCCTGACCGAATGGGTCTTGCCCTCCTCCCGGTCCTTCGGAACGATCCCGGCGCCTTCCTTCCAGGTCCACTGGCCGAACAGGGCGTTGCCCTGGAGCGCGAAACGCGAACGGCCCCAGCCGCTTTCCAGCGCCCCCTGCGCCAGTGCCAGCGACGGCGGCACCAGATCGACGCGCCGCATCAGCTCGTCCCAGTCAACCGTCCCGGTCTTGCTGTCGATGGCGTTGTAGCGTTCGGCCATGCCGTTCAGCCAGACCCGGTCGCGCCGCGACATGTCCGGATGATCCCGCAGGGCGATCAGCCGGTCACGGGCCGCGGCGATCTCGCCGTTCACCTGCATCACCAGGGGCAGCAGGGCACGGAAGAACAGGCTCTTGCGCGCTTCGCTCGGCATCTCTCTCGTCCAGTCGCCCGGCAGGGTGACCAGCACGAACGCGGGTGGCGGATCGCCTGCCCGCACGCTCTCCAGCGTGTAGCCGACCGATTCATAACGTGACGAGAGACCGGATACAGTTCGCGGCCGGATCAGCTTGGGCTGGGACAGGATCAGGGGGCGCGACGTTGCCTTGAGCGGCGCCCGCAACTGCGCTGACGGCTGCATGTTCATGACCAGCGCCGCCATGCCGAGTACCGGCAGCACAACCGCCAGAATGACCAGCAGATGCAGCAGAACCGGCGGGGTGGTCCGCGTCTTCTCCGTCATGATGCGGGCTGGGTCAGTCGTGCGGTCGATACGCCTTCGATCCAGGCGTCGTCGAAATCCCGAAACCGGTTGGCGACAATGATATCGCGCAGCATCTCCACATACTCCTCACCCGTCTCGGCGTAGCGGGTCAGGCCCCCGGCCAGGGTCCAGCCATCCACAGGCTCACCCGCCGCACGCAATGCCGCGCGCCTTGCCCGCAGCTCCTCATAGGCAGGATGCCTGTTGATGTTGCGCATGTACATCTGAACCGACTGAAGCAGACTGCGGAACGCCCTGACCTCGAAGTTCTCGCCCTCGGCGCGTGCATGCGGCACGATTCCGGCTCCCTCCGACCAGGTGCGCTGGCCATAGAGGGCATTGCCGCGCACAGCGAAGCGCGACCGTCCCCAGCCGGACTCGGTGACGGCCTGGGCCAGTGCCAGGGAGGGCGGCACGATATCGACACGCATGCGCAGGGCGGCGATCTGCGCCGCCGGTTCCCCAGCCTCGACACGGTAGTCCGCAACCAGTTCCGCCAGCCAGGCGCGGTGTTCCCGCGTCAGCGGCAACCGCTGTTCGATCAGCCGATGCTCCAGCTCCAGCACCCGCTCCCGCTTGGCCAGCAGGCGGGTATTGGACTCCAGCACCAGTGGCAGCACCAGACGGATGAAGGTCTGTTTCATCGTGGCGACGTCATTGATCTGCCGCAGGGTTTCCGGCAGTTCGGACACGAACACCGCAGGCACGGGCGCATCGCCGCGCCGCACAGCCGCGAGGTCATAGTCCAGCTTCCGCAGTTCCCAGTTCGAGGCCGCAGCAAAACGGGCTGCAGCCGCTCCATCAACCGTTGAACTCAGATCCTGGGGCGAAGCCATCGCTTCCTGCCCGGCCATACTCAACAGAAAACCAGCACAAGCAACGACAGCGGCCGCCCGAAAGCGTCCGACACGTTTCATTGCACACTCTTCCTCTCAACCTTCCGACCGCTCATACCGCAGGTCGGGTCCCGTTCATCGCCTGGCCCTGTGCCGCCGGACAATCCATGTCCGGCAGTTCCCCCCTTCAGACCGCGCGAACCTCATTCACTTCCGGCACGTAATGCCGCAACAGATTTTCGATGCCATGCTTCAGCGTCATCACCGAACTCGGACAACCAGCGCAAGCACCTTGCATGGCCAAATACACGATTCCCTCGTCAAAGCCATGGAATACGATGTCACCACCATCCTGAGCGACAGCAGGCCGCACGCGGGTATCCAGCAGTTCGACAATCTGTTTCACGATCTCGCCGTCGGCACCGTTGGCTTCAGCATGACCGCCGGAATCGCCGATCACCGCGCCTTCGCTCATCACCGGCAGACCGGCAGTGAAGTGCTCCATGATCGTGCCGAGGATCGATGGCTTGATGTGGTGCCACTCGACATCCTCCCGCTTGCTGACGGAAACGAAGTCCTGTCCCAGGTAGATGCCGGTCACGCCATGGACCGCGAACAGACGCTCCGCCAGCGGCGACACCTTGGCATCTTCCGGCTTGCGGAAATCCGCAACACCCTCTTTCATCACATCAACGCCGGGAATGAACTTCAGCGTCTGCGGGTTGGGTGTCGGTTCGGTCTGGATGAACATGGGTTCCTCCGGGTTGTCAGTGCGATCAGGTTGCCTGAACCGTTCAAGCGCTTATGTGGCGCAGAGCGCCCCGCAATCAAGCCGGGACAATGAGTACTCAGTCAGAGGCCGTCCCATGAGCGAGGCGAACATGCCACAAAGCCGCGAAGAGGCAAGCGTGAATATCATCACGACAGGCTGGCGCGCAGACGCGACGGCCCGGTGGCTGCTGGATGATCTGCATCGCCCGAATGCGGAACTCGATTTCCTCACCGACCTCTGCGCCCGGCTCAACACGGAAGGCATGGACCTGCAGCGCGCGTTCTGCGGGCTGCTGTCACTGCACCCGCTCTATGTCTCCCGCAACCTGATCTGGCGACCGGATCGGGAGGCGGAGGTGGTGCTGCGCGGTCATGATGCCATGCAGTCGGAGTATTACCTGAAGAGCCCGATCCATCTGATCCATCAGGGGTCACCGCAGGTGCGCCAGCGGCTCGACCTGGATGATGACCTGCTGGAGTTCGACATCTGGCGGGAACTGAAGGCAGAGGGCGCGACCGACTACATCGCCCTGCCCATGCGGTTCTCCACCGGGGAGGTCAATGTCATCTCCTTCGCCACCCGGCGTCCCGGCGGCTACGACGCGGCTCAGATCGAACGTCTGAAGGAACTGGCACCGCTGATGTCGCTGCGTTTCGAGCTGATGAATGCCTACTTCGCCACCGGCAGCCTGCTGGGCACCTATCTGGGTGAGGCCGCGGCGCGGCGTGTGCTGGCCGGCACCATCCATCGCGCCGAGGGCGAGGCCCTGCGTGCCGCGATCTACCTGTGTGACCTGCGGGGCTTCACCCGCCTGTCGGACAGGCTGGAGGGGCCGGAGATCATCGAGATCCTGGACGATTACTTCGACTGCATGATCGAACCGGTGAAGGCGATGGGCGGCGAGGTGCTGAAGTTCATGGGCGACGGCATGCTGGCGATCTTCCCGATGGATGACCGCACGGCCTGGCTGGCCAGCCATTCCGCGCTTGCTGCCGCGGTGGAGGGGGTCGCCAACCTCGCCGATCTGAACAGGAACCGGAAGTTCGAGGGCAAACCGGAACTGAAGGTCGGTATCGGGCTGAACGTCGGTGACGTGATCTTCGGCAACATCGGGTCAGCCGATCGCCTCGACTTCACGGTGATCGGTCGCGCGGTCAACGAAGTCAGCCGCGTGGAGACCCTGACCCGCCCCCTGAACCGCCCGATCCTGATGACGGAAGCCTTCGCGAAGCTGGCGTCGCAGGGCACGAAGCTGGAGTCGCTCGGGTTTCACGTGCTGCCCGGTGTCTCGCAGCCGTCGGAAATATTCAGCCCCGCGTAGCCGATACCGTTCCGGAGTCCTGCCTGGCCTCGAAGGCCTGGAACCCGTCCTCGAACGCCGGAATGATCTCGACGATCCGGAAGTAGGGGACGGTGAAGAGGGGCGTGTCCCGAAGCCGCTCGACAGCTAAATAGTAGGCTTCCGGTGAGGCCGCCTGGAGCATTGCCACGTCGCTGACCCGGCCGCTGAAGGCCTCCGCATCGAAATAGCGCAGCCGCACCGTGTCGTCTGGAAAGGCCGTCGCGAACGCTGCCTCCGCGATTCCGGACCTTTCGGCGCGTGGCAGCGCCAGCCAGGCCGGGGTGGTCATCAGCAGGACGAATGCGGTGAATGTCATCAGTGAGATCCTTCGGTTGCTGTGCCAACACAATTGTGAGCAATTGCTCACTTCAGCAACTCGCATTCGGAGGTCGTCGCCGGAGAGATGGTTCACAGCCCGAGAAAGCAGCCCTCCCAGGCCCGTGCGCAGGTCACCCAGGCCGCGATCGTGGAGGCTGCGGCTCGCATTCTGGAATCGGACGGGCAGTCCGGCCTGACCACAAATCACATTGCGCAGCGCGCGGGCGTCAGCATTGGGTCGCTGTACCAGTACTTCCCGAACCGGGACGCGATCCTTGCCGCCCTGATCCGGCGGGAACGGGAAGTGCTGGCCCACGCCGTCAGCGCCGTGCGGTCGGAGGCCGATCCCGACCGGGCATTTGCCCGCCTGATCGACACGGCGCTGGCGCACCAGTTCGCCCGACCACGGCTGGCCCTGGCACTGGAACATGTCGAACAGGCGCTGGGACTTGAAGCGGAAGCGGTAGCGCTCGCCGACCGGCTGTCAGCGGACACCCTGGCCGTGCTGCGCAAACGCAGGCCGCAGACCACACCGTGCGAGGCTCAGGATGCCGTTGCCATCTGCAAGGGCCTGATCAATGCCGCCGCACTGGCGGGTGAAACCGATGTTGAAGATATCGGCGAACGGGTATTTCGGGCGGTCAACGGATACCTCGACCGCCCGTGACCCCCATTTCAGCCATGTCCGTCGCGTTTCACGCAGGCGGATCGCAGGGCACCGTATCCATCTTCGCGGGCACGGACACCTCGAGAATCTGGAAGTCGTCGGAGGTCTCCAGCTCGTTGTGCTTCATGCCGCCGGGAATGAAGATCGACTCGCCCGCGCTGACGCGAATCGTCTCGCCGGTTTCGAATTCCAGATCGACCCAGCCGCTGGTGCAATAGACGTACTGCGCCTCGCAGACGTGATAGTGCCAGCCGGTGGATTCCTTCATCCCCTCCCGCGCCGTGGTCAGCTGCGCGCGCATCAGGCCACCTGTCGCATCGGTGACGCCCATGTCCTTGTATGTGAAGAAGGCGCGGCGGCCCGACGCGTCGGGCAGTTCCGACGGCACCGCGTGAACCATCTTTCCGAGCTTCGGTGCGTTTGACTGGTCGTTCATGGCTGTATCCTCCCCCGGACACTTGGTGATTGTTGTTTCAGCCCGCATTCTACACCGGTCGCATGCAGAAGTCAGGAGATTGCCGTGACGGAAGGACACTATCCCAGAGACCTCGCCGGTTACGGAAGGCGGCTGCCCGACCCGCAATGGCCCGGCGGCGCAAGCATCGCAGTGACATTCGCCGTGAACTACGAGGCGGGCGGAGAACTGTCGGTGCTGCACGGCGACGACACGTCGGAAGGGATGCTGAACGATATCGGCTTCCCCGCGGTCATCGGTGCGCGATCGATGCTGGCGGAAGCGGCCTTCGAATATGGCAGTCGGCGCGGCATCTGGCGCCTGCTGGACGCCTTCGAGAGCCGGGGCCTGCAGGCCAGCATCCTGGCCGTCGTCAGCGGCCTGAAACACAATCCGGAGTTCGTCGCGGCCATTGCCGAAGGCGGGCACGAACTGGTCAGCCATGGCTGGCGCTGGATCGACTACCAGCATGTCGATGCAGCGACGGAGCGACAGCACATCGCCGACGCGGTCGCCGAGATCACCCGGCTGACAGGCTCCCCCCCGGTCGGCTGGATGACAGGTCGCCCCTCCCCGGACACCCGCCGGTTGCTGATCGGGCATGGCGGTTTTCTCTATGACCGCGACAGCCTGAACGACGAACTGCCGTACTGGCTGCACGAACACGGGCACGATCATCTGGTCGTCCCCTATTCCTACGAGACCAACGACAACCGCTTCAACGAGAACAGCGGCTTCAGTACGGCCGACGACTTCTTCCATTACATGCGGGATGCCTTCGATGTGCTCCGGGCGGAAGGGCGCGCCGGACAACCGCGCATGATGTCCATCGGGCTGCATGACCGGCTGATCGGCAGGCCTGGCCGGATCGGGGGCCTGACACGCTTCCTGGATCACATACAGTCCTTCGACGATGTCTGGGTCTGCACAGGGCAGCAGATCGCGGAGCACTGGCGGACAACGCATCCGCCCAGAGGCTGAACATTCACCAATCGCAACCAGGGAGAAACCGATGACGGCACCAGCAGGCAAGGAACTGGCAGGCGGATGCGCCTGCGGCAGCATCCGCTATCAGTCGGGCGGCAAGGTCTTCTACATGGGCAACTGTCATTGCCGCGACTGCCAGCGAGCCACGGGAAGTGCCTATTTTCCGGCGCTGGTGATCGCGGAGGATGACTTCGTGCTGCTTCAGGGCGCGCCGAAATGGCATGAGGTCACCGCCGACAAGGGCCACGCCATGCACCGCGCATTCTGCCCCGACTGCGGCTCGCCCCTGTTCCTGAAGAACGGGGCATCGCCGAAGACCCGCGCCCTCTATGCCGGCAGTCTGGACGATCCGGGTGTGTATGCGCCTTCAAGGAACATCTATGTCGGCAGCGCCCACGCCTGGGATGTCATGGATCCGGACCTGCCGAGCGACGAGAAGATGCCGGACTGGTAAGGCCGCACGCCCCGATCGCGGATCAGATGCCGAACAGGTCGTTCAGGTTCAGCACCTTGTGGATCGCGATGGTACGGTCAGCGGCGATGTCGAACCTGGTCGACGGATTGAACTGTTCCACCGTCGTGCCCGAACTGTCCCGTTTCACCAGCCGCTTGCAATAGGCCTCCACCTGGTCGTCCTCACCATGGACCTGGATGACGACATCGTCGCCCGTACGTACCGGACGACGGCCGGAGACATAGATCAGTTCCCCGTCCTCGAACCGCGGCGACATGGAATCCCCGACGATGTAGAGCGCATAGATGTCCACCGCCGTGGCGATGCCCGGCGGGCGGCGCACCCGGTCGATGGGGGAAGAGGTATCAAGCTGGAACGCGCCCTTCAGGCTTCCCGCTGCTGTCCCCATGACCGGAACATCCAGCGGCATCTCGCTGCGCGCCGGAGGCATCGGCACATCCTCGCCACTGACGATCGGGGCGGCAGCGGCGGGCACGCCAGGCACGTCCGGCGGTGACTGAACAGGGCCACGCCCGGTTGCCAGCCATTCGAAGGAGCAATCCAGAACCCGCGCCAGCTTCTCCATCGTGTCCCGACGCGGATTGCGCGATCGGCCACGACGAATGTTGCGGATGATCTCGGGCCGACCGGCAGCCAGCATCGAGGCCCGGTAGTCCGTCAGGCCCTTGTCGCGCAGTCTCCGGTCGATACGTTCCAGAAGTTCGTTGTTCTGCATACCGGATGAATACACATCATCCAAGGCCAAAACAAGTTAAAATTACCGAATTTTCTACTCACGCAGATACTTTACCGAATGGTTTTCTGGACATGAGACAACCTGCCAACGGGAACCACCATTCCTGCAGAGTGCACGCCCGCCCGCTTCAGCCTCTTATCGCAGGCGGAATTCTGGTCCAATCTGTTGCCTGTCTGTTAGACCTTTGTCATTCCGTCCGTTGACGGAACAGCACTGGCCCGCGACCGGACAGTGGAACGCTCTACGCCTTTGAGGGGGACGAAACCGCATGAAGATCTGTATCTATGGCGCAGGCGCGATCGGGGGCTATGTCGGGGCGATGCTGTCGCGTGCAGGTGCGGATGTAAGCCTGATCGCCCGGGGGCCGCATCTGGCGGCGATCCGCGAGAACGGCCTGCGGCTGAAATCGGCGGAGGATGATTTCACCGTCCACCCACGGGCAACCGATGATCCGTCCGAGCTGGGGCCACAGGACTATGTGCTCCTGACGCTGAAGGCCCATGGCGTGCGTGCCGTCGCGGATGCCATGCAGCCGCTGCTCGGCCCTGACACGGCCGTCGTCACGGCACAGAACGGCATGCCCTGGTGGTACTTTCACGGGCTGGAGGGCAAGTATGCCGGGCAACGGCTGGTAAGTGCCGATCCGGGCAATGAGCTCTGGGACAAGATCGGGCCGGAGCGGGTGATCGGCTCCGTCGTCTGGCAGGCGGCGGAGGTTCCCGAGCCCGGCGTTGTCCAGCTCGGCTACGGGGAGCGCCTGTCCCTGGGGGAACCGGACGGATCGAAGTCCGACCGCATCCAGGCCCTGTCATCCGCCCTGGTCAATGCCGGCGTGAAGGCCCCGATCCGCCCCAACATCCGCAACGAGATCTGGGTCAAGCTGTGGGGCAATCTCAGTTTCAACCCGGTTTCGGCCCTGACGGGCGCCACCCTGGTGGACATGGCACAGGATGCCGGTGTCGGATCGGTGATCCACACGATGATGACAGAGGCCAAAGCTGTCGGCGAAGCACTGGACGTGCGTTTCCCGATGACGGTGGAGAAGCGTATCACCTCAGCCGAGAAGGTCGGCGCGCACAAGACATCGATGCTGCAGGACCTGGAAGGCGGGCGCACGATGGAGATCGAGCCGATCATCGGCACCGTGTCGGAACTGGGCCGCATCACCGGCATTCCGACACCGATCATCGATACGGTCTATCATCTGACCGTATTGCGGGCGAAGCAGGCAGGCTGCTACACGGCCTGACGGACGTTTGGGGGAGAGCGACATGAGCGACTGGCAACAGATGAGCGACGAAGAGGTCGAGCGCCACTTCAATCCACGTGTGGCCTCGCCGGATGCCGCGAAGCATCTGGAGCACTTCATTTCCGAGTCCGCAGCCGCACGCAACCGCCAGGACATGCGCCGCAACATCTCCTACGGCCCGCATCCGCGCGAAGTCTACGACATCTTTCCCGGACCCGTCGGCAGCCCCATGCATGTCTTCATCCATGGCGGATACTGGCGTGCCCTTTCCAAGGACGAGCACAGTTTCGTGGCGGAACCCTTCGCCGGTGCCGGGGCGACGGTGGTGCTGATCAACTACCCGCTCTGTCCGGAGGTCACGCTGGACGGCCTGGTGGATTCGGTCATGCGCGGCATTGCCCATGCCGCACAGCATGCCGCCGACTACGGCGCATCGACCGACGGCATCCATCTGAGCGGCCATTCCGCCGGCGCGCACCTCAGTGCAGTTGCCGTTGCGCACGACTGGACCACACATGGACTGCCCGCGGATCTGATCCGTTCCGCCGTCCTGCTTTCCGGCATCTTCGACCCCCGTGCCGCCATGCGTACCTCCATCAATGCGGAGATCGGCCTGACAGCGGACGTTGCGGCGCGCAACAACATCCTGACCGAAGCTTTCAGCCCCCGGCCCGGCATCGATCTGCTCGTGGCGGCAGGCGGTGACGAACCGGACGGATGGATCGACCAGTCCAACAGCTATGCCAGACTGCATGGCGTGGCGCGGGAGGTGATGCTGGTGCCGGGAACCAACCATTTCACCCTGATGGAGGCTGTCGCGGCCCCGAAGTCCGTGCTGACCCGGACAATGCTCTCCATGATGGGCCTCTGACCCTGATCCAGCCCGGGCAGGATCACCGTCTGCAACAGCCCGCTATCATTCGCGGTGCGATCTGCTAAGCTGCTGCTGCGGTCTGGAATACGTGGACCAGACTGCTGAATGGCCTCCTGACTGCGGCAGCAACACCCGGTCACGGATGGCAACCATTTCCTCGAATATTCCGCCTCGATACCGGCACGGTCACGGGTGCACGCCTTCATGCGTGCCCGTTGCCTGACCTGCCGTTCCTGCCGTGCGTCGGCAAGATGGCACATGGTTCACCAGAGAGGGATTCCCGCATGTCCGCATTGGCGGCAAGACACACTCACTTCATGGCCCTGCTTGGCGCACTGCTGCTTTGTGTGGCCGGTCTGTCCGCCAGCGCGGCAGAAACCGTGATTCCGGACAATGCCCACACGGTCGGCTCCCGTTCCGGCTGGAACTGCGATACCGGGTTCCGCCGGTCGCGCGATGCCTGCGTCAAGATGAACGTGCCCGACAACGCCTTCGAGACCGACAAGACCTACGGGCGGGGCTGGGACTGCATGCGCGGGTTCAAGGAGGTCAGCGGGCAGTGTGAACCCATCGACATGCCGACCGGTGCCATTCTGAACAGCTCCGGCGATCGCTGGACCTGCGGACGCAGGTTCCTGCAGACCCGGAACGGATGCGAGCCCATCACCGTGCCCCGCAACGCCTACCTTGTGGGCTCCTCCTACGGCACCCCATGGCGCTGCGATCGCGGCTACCTCCAGAACGGAGACCGGTGCGAACCCATCGTCATTCCGGCCAACGGCTTTCTCAGCGCTCAGGGCACGGAATGGGAGTGCGCGCGCGGTTTCCGCCCGAGCGACACGGCATGTAAAGCCATCCAGGTGCCCCGGAACGGGTATCTGTCCGGCGTCAGCTATGGCTCGGGATGGCTCTGCGACAGGGGCTTCAGGGCCACGGATACTGCCTGCGAGGCCATCGTCGTACCGGCCAACGGCTATCTCGACGACTCGGCCTATGGCAAGGGCTGGAAATGTGAGCACGGTTTCAGTATCAAGGGTGACGGTTGTGTCCGGATCGCCCTGCCCGACAATGCGCATCTCGACTATTCCGGCAACGACTGGAACTGTGATCAACCTTATCGCCGCCGTAACGGTGCCTGTCAGCGCTGACACCGCAGCATCCGGGCTACGCATCTCGGTTTTGAAATCTACCACAAAGTATGCAACTGTACCTCGACGTAACAACGTGGTGAGCCAACTCACCCACAGGCAGCCGTCGATGGGGGCCTGCGCGACAGGGGGTATTTCCGATGCGTTCGGGCATGCGGGACGAAATTGCACGACTTAAGCGGGAACGTATTCTGGAAGAGGCAAGACAGCTCTTCTTCGAACAGGGTTACCAGGGCACCACACTGGATCAGGTCGCCCGTCGCCTTGAAGTGACAAAGCCCTTCATCTATTCGCACTTCGAGAACAAGGCGGCTCTGCTTGGTGACATTGCGGAGCGCGGCACGCGGCTTTCGCTGAAGGCCATTGCCGATGCCCACGACCGCAAGGGCGATCCGGCCGAACGGCTGGGCCAGGCCATTCGCGAGTTCTGTCACGTGGTCATGGCCCATCAGGCCAACATCGCGGTCTACTTCCGGGAGGACAAGTACATCCCGGCTGCGGCAAGCAGGCGGATCGACGAGATGCGGGCCGAGTTCGACAAGAAGCTGGCAGCCCTGCTGCAGGAAGGTCTGGAACAGGGCATCTTCAAGGTCGACGACGTCCGCCTGGCCACCCTCGCGGTCGGGGGAATGATCTCGTGGATGTTTACCTGGTACCGCACGGGCGGGCGGCTCAGCGATGAACACATCGCGGACCAGATGATCGAACTCGTCATGCGGACAGTGGGTTACAACTCACCGAAGGACGCAGGACAGCTGACAGACGCGGCAGTCTAGACTGCCGGACGTCACACCCCGGGGAGGAAACGACATGACGGTGCCAGCCTATGACTGGATTGCCCATCACGCCGGCTATCAGCCCGATGCCCGCGCCATCATCGACCTGCATTCGTCGCGGCAGTTCAGCTATCGCGAGATGGATCAGCGGGTTGATCGCTGTGCGCTGTTCCTGGCCAATGAATGCGGTGTCGGACGCGGCGACCGGGTGGCGATGCTGGCGCACAATTCCTCCGACCACTATGAGGTCGAGTTTGCCTGTCGGCGTATCGGCGCAATCTTCCTGCCGCTGAACTGGCGGCTCGCCGTGCCGGAGCTGGAATTCATCGTAGGCGACGCCGACCCGCGTGCGCTGATCGTCGGCGAGGAATTCATGGACGCCGGTCAGGCAATTGCCCGGACCTGTGGCACACCTCACCTGATCGGCTGCGCTGACGGCGCGGACAGTGCCTACGAACAGGGACTGGCCCGGTCCAACGGAAAATGCCCCATCGCCGACCTGACCCACGATGACACCTGGGCGCTGGTCTATACCTCCGGCACCACGGGCCGGCCGAAGGGCGCGCGCGTGACCCACGGACAGGCGTTCTACAATGCGGTGAATTCCGCCATGAAGTGCGAACTGACCCGGCATTCCGTCAATCTTGCCTTCCTGCCGATCTTCCACATCGGCGGCCTGCAGCTCTTCGCCAACGGCATCTTCCACATCGGCGGCGCCAACATCGTCATGCGGACCTTCGACCCGCTGCAGTTCCTGAACCTGCTGTCCGACGCAGATCTGGCGATCAGCCATGGTTTCGGTGTCCCGACGAACTTCCTGTTTGCCAGCCAGTTGCCGGAGTTCAGGACCGCGGACCTCTCCCGCCTCGTCACCATTGGCGTCGGTGGTGCCGCCTGCCCCCGCTCCCTGCTGGAGACCTATGCCGAACGCGGGATCATGCTGCAGAACGGCTGGGGCATGACCGAGACCTGCACCCTTGGCACGCTGCTGTCGAAGGACCGCGCGCTCGACAAGATCGGCTCCGCCGGACAGGCGGCCATGCATACATCCATCCGCATCGTCGACCCCGACGGGCAGGATGTCGCGACCGGGGAAACGGGCGAACTCTGGATCAAGGGGCCGACCATCACGCCCGGATACTGGAACCGGCCCGACGCCAACCGCGACTCCTTCACCGACGGCTGGTTCCATACCGGCGACGCGGCATGCATGGATGACGAGGGGTTCGTCACCATCGTCGACCGCTACAAGGACATGTTCATCTCGGGCGGGGAGAACGTCTACCCGGCGGAGGTGGAGAACGTGCTCTACCAGCTCGACGGCATTGCCGAGACCGCCGTCATCGGTGTCCCCGACGAACGCTGGGGGGAAGTCGGACGGGCCTTCGTGGTCAAGAAGTCCGGCTCCAACCTCACCGAGGAAGCGATCACGACGCATTGCCAGGACAACCTGGCCCGCTTCAAGGTGCCGAAGTCCGTACGATTCATGGACGAACTGCCCCACAATGCGACCGGCAAGGTGACAAAGCACGAACTGCCGCGCGACTGATTTCCGGAAAGCCGAGGTCCGACAATGATCACGCCCATGCTGGCCGACTTCCTGAAAGCGCTGCGGGAAGCCGACCTGAAGATCTCGCCTGCCGAAACGCTGGAGGCACACAAGGCCATCGACCTTGTGGGTTTTGGCGACCGGGAACTGCTCAAGGACACGCTGGCCATCACCCTGGCCAAGTCGGAGCTTGAGAAGGAATCCTTCGACGACTGCTTTGAACGGTTCTTCGCCATCCAGGATTTCGATGAGGAGACAGGACCCGCGAACGACGACAACCCCGACGCTGCCGATCGGGAGGAGGCCAGCCCGTCCGACGACTCCCCCGGAGGCGACGGCATGCAGGGTGGCGAAGGCGGGGAAGGCGGCCAGGGCGAAGGCGGCGGCGGTGGCGCGGGCGGTGCCCCGACCACGGCGGAGCCATCCGGTGACCTGACGAGCCTGTCCGAACTCTCACGCATGCTGCTGGAGAACGACCGGGCCGGGCTGGAGACCCGACTGGCGGAAGCGGCAGAGGAATCCGGTGTCCGCGAGATCGTGCTGTTCACGCAGATCGGCCTGTTCACCCGCCGCATCGCCGAGGGGATGGGGCTGGAGGAACTGGACGACGATCTGGCCGACCTGCGCGATGCCGGACTGGCCGGCGATCAGGCTGCGGAGGGTCTGGGTCAGCGCCTGAACCAGGCGCGGGGCCGGATGATGGAGCGGCTGCGCGACTATGTGGAAAAGCAGCTTGCCCTGCAGGCCGCCGGCCAGAGCCGCCGCATCCGGGAGGAAATGCTGCAGAAGATGCGGCTGACCAATGTGGAACGGCGCGACTTCGTGCAGATGCAGGAACTGGTGCGCAAGATGGCGAAGAAGCTGGTGGTGCAGCATTCCCGCCGACGCAAGAAGTCCAACCGGGGCCAGCTGGATGTGCGCCGGACCCTGCGCCACAACCAGGCCTATGACGGCCTGATCATGGAACCCAAGTGGCGGCGGACGAAGATCGACCGGCCGGATGTGCATGTGCTGTGCGACGTTTCCGGTTCGGTCGCCAATGTCTCCCGCTTCCTGCTGATGTTCCTCTATTCGCTGCAGGAGGTACTGCCGAAGGTCCGTGCCTATGCCTTCGCGGGGGAGCTGCGGGAAGTCACCCGCCTGTTCGAGACACGCGGCATCGAGGAGGCCGTGACGACGGTACTGGAGGATTTCGCCTACATGTCCACGGACTACGGGCGCTCCCTGCTCGATTTCCGCGACATCGCGCTGGCCGACGTGGACTATCGCAGCACGGTCATCATCCTGGGCGACGCGCGCACCAACTACGGCGAGCCGCGTGCCGAAATCGTCCGCACGATCTATGAACGCTCGAAGCGCCTGATCTGGCTGAACCCGGAGGGACGGCTGCAATGGGGTACCGGCGATTCCGAGATGCCGCGCTACGCCGCCAGTTGCCACCAGGTGGAGGTCTGCAATTCACTCCGCCACCTGGAACGCATCGTCGACCGGGTGCTGCGCGCGGCGATGTAGCGGCGGCGCCCTGCCCTCAGTCCCCGCCGGCAAGCGCCTGTGAAATATCAGCCTTCAGGTCTTCCGGATTCTCCAGCCCGACCGACAGGCGCAACATGCCTTCGCTGATGCCGATCCGGGCGCGGTCCTCCGCGGAAATGGCGCGGTGCGTCGTGGTGGTCGGGTGGGTCACCAGGCTCTTGGAATCGCCAAGGTTGTTGGAGATGTCGATGATCCGCAGACGGTCCATGAAGCGGAACGCGCCCTGCTTGCCGCCAGCGATCTCCAGCGTGATCAGGGTGCCGCCAGCAGTCATCTGACGTTCGCGCAGTTCCCGCTGCGGGAAATCATCCGCACCGGGCCAGATCACCCGTGAAACACCGGGCTGAGCCGACAGGTGCGCCGCCACCTTCGCTGCATTTCCGCACATGCGCTCCACGCGGAGCGTCAGCGTCTCCAGCCCCTTCAGCAGCACCCAGGCATTGAACGGACTGAGGGCCGGGCCGGTATGGCGCAGGAACGGCATCAGGGAATTGTCGACGAAATCCCTGCTGCCGAGCACGGCGCCACCCAGCACGCGTCCCTGCCCGTCGATGTGCTTGGTCGCCGAATAGACGACGATATCGACACCATGGTCCATCGGGCGCTGCAGCACAGGGGTGGCAAACACGTTGTCCACCACCACCCGCGCGCCGGCCGCATGGGCCAGATCGGACACGGCACGCAGGTCGATCAGGTCGAGCGTGGGATTGGCCGGTGTCTCCAGAAAGACCACCGCCGCGCCGGGTTTCAGCGCGTCGGCCCATGCGTCGAGGTCCGTCCCCTCCACCAGCACACTCTCGATTCCGAAGCGCGGCAGGATCTGGGTCAGGATGTGGTGACAGCTGCCGAACAGGGCGCGGGAAGCCACCACTCGGTCACCTGTCTTCAGCTGCGACATCAGAGCGGCGAAGACCGCGGACATGCCGGAGCCGGTGGCGAAGCAGGCCTCCGCCCCCTCCATCAGCCGCATCCGTTCCTCGAACATCGCGACGGTGGGATTGCCGTAGCGGGAATAGACGAAGCCGTCCTGTTCCCCCTTGAAGCGCGCCTCCGCATCCGCCGCCGTCTCGTAGACGAAGCCGGAGTTCAGGAACAGCGCCTCACTCGTCTCGCCGTTGGCCGAGCGGTCCAGACCGCCCCGCACCAGCCGGGTCTCCAGCTCCCACTGCGCCGCCGCATCGGCGACGTCTCGTGTCACTGCTGCCTCCAGGGCAGTCCCGCATGCTTCCAGCCGCCGACATTGCCGCGATGGCCATCACTGTCCGCATTCCCCTCGAAGCCTTCCAGAATGTTGTAGCAGGCCTGGAAACCAGCGGCCGTCAGCGCCTTCGCGGCAGCCTTCGAGCGCACACCCGAGCGACAGAGCAGGTAGACCGGCTGGTCCTTCGACACACCCTTCGCCTCGACGGCGGCAACGAAGCCTTCGTTGACCTTCATCTCCGGATAGGCCTGCCATTCGACGAACAGCGCTTCCTTCGACACCGGCGCCAGATCCGGCACGCCGACAAACTGCCACTCCGGCACGGTGCGCACATCCACCAGAACCGCTCCCGGCTCAGTCTTCAACGCGGCGTAGGTGTCCGCCGGGCTGCGATCGCCCGCATATCCTTCAGTCATATCCTTGATGCCCCTCAGATACCGTCACCTGCGACACCTTCATGGATGCCGCATTCTGTCTTGTCCTGTCCCCGCCAGCGCCCGGATCTGGGATCCTCGCCCGGCCTGACCCTGTCGGTGCATGGCATACAGCCAACGGAAAGAAAACCGTCAGCTTCCAGCGGATGACGCGGCAAATTGTGATGCCTGAACCAGTCATTGATCCGCTCGGGTGTGAAGCGGGCCAGCGGATTGAACTTCACACGCCCGCCGACAGCCTCCACCGCAGGCAGGTAGCGCCGGGTTTCCGCCTGATAGGCCTTGCGGCCCGTGATCCAGGCGTCGAAGCCGTTCAGGGCGCGCTCCAGCGGCTCCACCTTCCGGATGTGACAGCACAGGTTCGTGTCGCGGTCGAACAGCATCTGGTCCGCATCAAGCTGCTTCACACGACGCGGATCGGGCGCGACCGTGCGCACGTCCATCAGCCCCAGACGCGATGCGAGCTGGTCGCGATAGCGCAGGGTCTCACCGAACAGCCTGCGCGTATCGACGAAGGTGACCGTGATCGACGGATCGACCTCCGCCACCATATGCAGCAGAACCGCTGCTTCGGTCCCGAAGGAGGACACCAGCGTCAGCCTGTCACCGAACGCGTCCCGCGCCGCGGCGATCAGGTCCATCCCCTGCATTTCGCCACAGGTCCGATTCAGCTCGAACGCGCGGTTCGAGGAACGGATCAGCCGTTCGATATCGGGAAAGGGCTGGCGGGTCTGAAGCGACATGTCGGCGGCTCCTCAGGAGGCGATGGCCGAAGCCGCCACCAGATGGCGGCGGCGATAGGCCGGGACGCGATCATCGGCGGCGGGTTGATAGACGGTGGAGAACCGCCGTGCATTGCGCAGCCAGCTCTCGACATTGGTGTCGTCCGGCACTTCCACGGCATCGACGCCGCAGCGCAGCAGATACAGGTACTGGTCGGCGATCACCGGCCCACGGGCGCGGATTTCCCCATCGAAGCCGAAGCGTTCGCGGATCAGGCGCGCCTGGGAGAAGGCCCGCCCATCCACCATCGACGGAAAGGTCAGGACGATGGCCGCGATGCGGTCATCGTCATCCGCCAGCAGGTCCGGATCGGCGTCGTTCGGCAGGATGACACCCACCGCACTCTTGCCGCGCAGGGTATCGCGCTCCGCCAGCCAGAGGTCCAGCGGGACAAGCACGCCGCCGGGTTTCAGGGCATCGGTCAGGGTGTCGACGGTGGTCCAGCGGTCCTGGATCAGTCGCCCGTTCTTAAGCAGTGCCATAGAGAGCCTCCTTGAAAGGGGTCTGGCCGAGGCGGTTCAGGGTTGCGATGAAGCTCTCGCCGTCCTGGCGCACCGACAGATAGGTTTCGATGATGGTTTCGATGGCATCGACGATCGCGTCGGAGGCGAAGCCGGGACCAATGATCCTGCCGATTGCCGCATTCTCGTCGGCCTGACCGCCCAGGGTGATCTGGTAGAATTCCTCACCCTTCTTGTCGACGCCGAGGATGCCGATATTGCCGACGTGGTGATGCCCGCAGGCATTGATGCAGCCGGAGATGTTCAGGCTGATCGAGCCAATGTCATGCAGCCGCTCCAGATCGGCGAACCGCTCCGAAATCTGCTGCGCCACGGGGATGGAGCGCGCAGTGGCGAGGCTGCAGTAGTCCATGCCCGGGCAGGCGATGATGTCGCCCAGCGTGCCGATGTTCGGGGCATCCAGTTCCACCGACCCCAGCGCCAGCCAGAGGTCGTAGAGGTCGTCCTGGCGGACATGCGGCAGCACCAGGTTCTGCTCATGCGCCACCCGCACCTCGCCGAACGACCAGCGGTCGGCATATTCGGCAACGGCATCCATCTGCTCCGCCGTCGCGTCGCCCGGAATGCCGCCTGCGGGCTTCAGGGAGATGTTGGCGATGGCATATCCCGCCACCTTGTGGCGGCGGACATTGCTGGCCACCCAGCGGGCGAAGCCGCGATCCTCGAACTTGCGCGCCTCGAAGGCGGTGGAGACTGCATCCAGCACCTCGAAGGCAGGCGGTGTGAAGGCTTTGCGGATACGGCTGATCTCCTGCGCCGGCAGTGCCAGAGCGCCATCGCGGATATCCGCCCATTCCGCCTCGACCGCATCGCGATAGGCGTCGGCACCGATCTCGTGCACCAGGATCTTGATGCGTGCCTTGTACTTGTTGTCGCGCCGACCGAAGCGGTTGTAGACCCGCAGCATGGCCTCCAGATAGCTCAGCAGGTCGGCGGCCAGCAGGAATTCGCGGATCTTCTTCGCGATCATCGGCGTGCGCCCCAGACCGCCACCGGCCCAGATCTCGAAGCCGACTTCCCCGTCCGCGCCCTGCACCAGCACGATGCCGATGTCGTGTACCTTGATCGCGGCGCGGTCACTGACGGCACCGGTCACCGCGATCTTGAACTTGCGCGGCAGGAAGGTGAATTCCGGGTGGAACGTGGACCACTGGCGGATGATCTCGCACCAGATGCGCGGATCTTCCAGCTCGTCCGCTGCTGCCCCCGCGAACTGGTCGGCTGTGGTGTTGCGGATGCAGTTGCCGGAGGTCTGGATGGCATGCATCTCGACCTCGGCCAGCTCGGCCAGGATGTCCGGCGTCTCTTCCAGCTTCGGCCAGTTGAACTGGATGTTCTGGCGGGTGGTGAAATGGCCGTAGCCGCGATCATAGACCCGCGCGATCCGCGCCAGCTTCCGCATCTGGGTGCTGGACAGTACACCGTAGGGCACCGCGACACGCAGCATGTAGGCGTGCAGTTGCAGATACAGGCCGTTCATCAGGCGCAGGGGCCGGAACTGCTCCTCCGTCAGTTCGCCGGAAATGCGGCGACTGACCTGGTCCCGGAATTCCTCGACCCGTTCATTCACCAGGCCGCGATCAAGCTCGTCATAGACATACATGTCTGTTTCTCCCGCTCGCTGCGCTCAGGCAGCCTGATATCCAAGGTCGGTACGAACCGATGGTCCACGCGTCCGCAGGGTTTCGCGATATTTCACCGGGTGGAGGCTGCCATCCGCCTGCCGTTCCACCGTGATCTCGTAGGGACCGACCACGAGACCCGCGTCCGCTTCCGCCCGCGCCAGCAGCGCCGCCGTCTCGTCCCTGCTCTCCGATACGACCGCATCCCCGATCCGCGCCGACCAGCCGTCTGTCGTCAGAAAGATCACCAGACCGTCGCCGAGCCGGTTCGCCGTGATGATTTCGAGTGCCATTGCGTGAATCTCCAGTGTCTCAGAGTGCCAGCGCCAGGCGGTCCTGAACCGCCGCGGCGTCAATTGTCTCGCCGGTCACCTCGCCGATGATCAGCAGTGCCGGGGTCACCACCGCCTCCCGCTCCACCAGATCGGGCAGCTGGTCCAGCCGACCGCGCAGCACGCGCTGGGTCGGCAGGGTCCCGTTCTCGATCACCGCCACGGGGGTTCCCGGATCGCGGCCATGCGCGATCAGTTCGCGGGCGGAGGTGCGGGCCGTATCGATGCCCATGTAGATGGCGAGTGTATGGTTCGCCTGTCCCAGCGCCCGCCAGTCCAGATCCGGTCTGCCGTCCTTGCCCTGACCGGACAGGAAGGTCACCGCGCTGGCCTTGCCGCGATGGGTCAGCGGGAAGCCTGCGGAGGCGGCACAACCGGCTGCCGCGGTGATGCCGGGCACCACCTCGACCTCGATGCCGTGCGCGCGCAGATGCGCGACCTCTTCCCCACCGCGCCCGAAGACGAAGGGGTCGCCCCCCTTCAGGCGCACGACCAGATGCCCGGCCGCCGCTTCCGCGACCAGAATGTCGTTGATCTGTTGCTGGGTGCGATGGTGGTGACCACGAGACTTGCCGACATAGACCAGCCGGGCGTCACGGCGCGCGAGGTCCAGAACCCCCTCCCCCACCAGCTTGTCATGCACGATCACGTCTGCCTGCTTGAGCAGCCGGTGCGCCTTCAGTGTCAGCAGTTCGGGGTCGCCCGGTCCTGCGCCAACGAGGGCCACCCGACCGACCGGATCCGTGACTTCGCCCTGATTGACCAGTGCGAGCATGTCCTGCCGGGCGGAACCTGCATTGCCATCCAGCACCTTGCGGGCGACCGGACCGGACAGGAAACCCTCCCAGAATTTGCGGCGCGCCTTCGGTGTATGGCGGATGGCTGCCACCGCGCTGCGAAAACTGTCCATGAAGCCTGCCAGCGCACCGAGCTGTGCCGGCAAGGCCGCCTCCACCGCACCGCGCACCTGGCGGGCAAGCACAGGTGCCGCGCCGCCAGTCGATATGGCAACGGTCACCGGGTCACGGTCGACGATCGCAGGCATGGTGAAATCGGACAGGGCCGGACGGTCAACGACATTCACCGTCACGTGCGCCGCACGGGCGGCGGCGGCGACACGGGCATCCTCGGCCTCGTCCTCCGTGGCGACGATCGCCACCGCGATGCCGGTCAGGTGAGACGCATCGAATTCGGTCTCGATCAGGGTGACCTGGTTGCCATCGACAAGGTCGCGCACGCAGTCATCTGCGTCACGCGACACAACGCGAACGTTCGAATGCGCCGCAATCAGCAGCCGCAGCTTTGCCGCCGCCGCGTCGCCGCCGCCAACCAGCAGGGCCTTGCGATCCCTGAGTTTCAGGAAGATCGGAAACGCCTGCATGGTCAGGCCCCTCCCCGTACAGGATGGAGCCGGCACCACTGCATGGCATCGAACGTGACTGAATTTCCTGGGATCATTGTCCCGAACTCCGTGCCTCGAAAGGGCCCACGGAGTTCGCTCCGTGGCGCTTTAGCATTTGGTAACGCGGGTGCAAGCTGCCCGATCAAATTCCGCGGGCCCGTCGGATCGGTGGGCCAGTCCGTGGCGGTCAGCGCATTCCCATCAGGTGATGCTGTAAGACCGGAATATTTACGTGCCGTTGTTCGCATGAGAATGATTTCATCCTCATGACACGTAAGTCAATATAAATATCTTCCTTTCACGGTATATATTTTATATTACATTTTTTGACTGTCTAATCCAGCGTTTGAGCTCATGCATCTCCGTTGCACCGGCAAAGCTGAAGCCCAGCAGGACCTTGTCGATCACGCCGTCAGTGAGCAGCGGAAAGCCGACGATCCGGATACTGCCGAACGAGACATTGTTGCCGAAGTAGGGAAGCTCGATCGAGCCCGGCTTCAGGTCCGTGGCAATTGCCGTCAGGAAATCCCAGAACGGCGATCCCTTGCCCGTGCCCGGCCCTTCGGTCACATCCTGACCGGTTGGGTCATAGGACAATTGCTGCACGACCTTGGTTCCGACGAGACGGAAACGGAAGCCGTCTCCGTCCATCGCGACATCAATCAATGCGATATGCGCCAGCAGCCGTCTGATCTCGGCAGGATCGATATCCTGCCGCGACGGAAGCCGCCCGTCCTGGCACTTGCTTCGCCAGTAGGCCTCCAAGAGACTGAGAATATCGTCCGACATTGATCTCCCCCTTTACGCAAACGCAACTTGCAAGGGCAAGGGCAAGGGAAATGCCAGAATTGGATGATTGTTAATCTCCTGTTAGGGGTGTGACGCCGGTCACATGCCAACAGGCGATCCCTGTCAGGTGGTGTGCTGATTCAGACGCTGAACCCACCGTGAGACGCGGGCGCGGTTCACCCCGAAATCCCGATATCCGAAGCGCGCGCGGGAATATACGGCCAGTGTGGAACGGTCGGAATCGACTGGCAGGATCTGGCAATCGATAATGTCCGGAAATCGGAATACCTTTGACCTTGCAACAAGTTTCACGGCCAGGGTCTCTTCCGAAACTTCCTTGATGCTGACCCGCTCCTCACCTTCCGCAATGTCCAGCAGACGACGCATCAGATCAGCAGCGGGCACGTCAAAGACCGGACTTTCCGCATGCGGGATCGCCGCCTGACACAGACCCTCGGGTGCCATCAGGAACTGGTTCGGCTTGCGACCGAGCTTCAGCGTCGGGAAGTCCATTTCAGCGTCTCCTGAGTCTCATTCCGATACGTCGTTCACAAATTCTGTCTCAATCAGGACGCGCACGGTCTCTGCGGTCAATACACGTTCTGCCCGACTGTAGGGAACCGGCTTTCCAATGCCCCAGACCGGGCCTGGCCAAGCGGCGTCGCCGATCTGACGGGCAATCACATGGACGTGCATCTGGGGCACCATGTTGCCCAGAGTGGCGATGTTGGTCTTGTCGCACGGACCAACCCCGGTCAGCGCCCGCGCCACCCCTGCAGCTTCCTCGACCAGCAGCGCGCGATCCGGGGCATCCAGATCGAACAGTTCCCGTGCCCCGGCCCGCCGCGGGATCAGAAGCACCCATGGCCAGCGGCTGTCGTCCACCAGCCGCACCGCACAGAGCGGCAGGTCCATGACCTCGACACTGTCGGCAAGCAGACGCGGATCGACCTCGAACCCAGCCATCCGCCGGGCCTACTCGGCCGCTTCGGCGACAGGCGCTTCGGGCACCCAGCGCAGAACCGGCTTCCGGGCTGCCAGCGTCTCGTCCAGGCGCCGACGCGGGGTCATGACAGGTGCCGCCTTGAAGTAAGCCGTTTCCTCACCGGCCCTTGCCTGTTCGACCAGACCACGCATGACGCCGATGAAACTGTCCAGGGTCTCCCGCGTTTCGGTTTCCGTCGGTTCGATCAGCATCGCGCCATGGACGATCAGCGGGAAATAGACCGTCATCGGGTGATAGCCCTCGTCGATCAGCGCCTTTGCCAGATCCATGGTCTCGACACCGGTACCGTCCAGACCGCGATCCGACACCAGTACCTCGTGCATGCAGGGCCCGGGGTAAGCCGGCGGCAGCAGGTCCTTCAGCTTCTCCATGACATAATTGGCATTCAGCACGGCATCCTCGGCAACCTGCTTCAGGCCATCCCGGCCATGGCTCTGCATGTAGGCCAGCGCCCGTACGAACATGCCGAACTGGCCATGGAAGCCCTTCATGCGTCCGACGCGGGGACCGTCTTCCTGCTCGACCAGTTCGTAGCGGCCGTCGCGCTGTACCACCTTCGGCAGCGGCGCATAGGGTGCCAGCGCCTCGGAGAACACCACCGGCCCCGAACCCGGACCACCACCGCCATGCGGCGTGGAGAAGGTCTTGTGCAGGTTGATGTGCATCGCATCGATGCCCAGGTCGCCGGGCCGCACCTTGCCGACGATGGCGTTGAAGTTGGCCCCGTCACAATAGAAGTAGCCGCCGACACCGTGGATCAGCTCGGCGATCCGGATGATGTCACGTTCGAACAGGCCGCAGGTATTGGGATTGGTCAGCATCAGCCCAGCCACATCCGGACCCAGCTTGGCCTCGAACGCCGCCATGTCGACACGCCCGTCTGCGGTGGCCGGGATGCTGTCGACCTCATAGCCGCAGATCGCCGCCGTGGCCGGATTGGTGCCATGGGCGGATTCGGGCACCAGCACCCGCTTCCGCGGCTCGCCGCGCGCCTCATGCGCCGCGCGGATCGCCATCATGCCGCACATCTCCCCCTGCGCACCGGCGCCCGGGGTCATGGCGACGGTTGCCATGCCGGTCAGTTCGGTGAGCCAGTGCGCCAGCTCCGACATCAGGCGCAGCACGCCCTGGGTGGTCGACGTCGGCTGCATCGGATGCACGTCACCGATACCCGGCAGGCGGGCCAGCCGCTCGTTCAGACGCGGATTGTGCTTCATGGTGCAGGATCCGAGCGGATAGAGACCGTAGTCGATGGCGTAGTTCATGCGGCTGAGGCGCACGAAGTGGCGCACCACCTGCGGCTCCGCCAGGCCTGGCAGGCCGATGCCACCCTGTCGCCGCAGGCTGCCCAGCCGGTCCGGTGCATCCGGCGCGGCGGGCAGGTCCACCCCGGTCCGTCCCGGCGCATCCTGTTCGAAACTCAGTGGCTCATCACGGTCCAGACCGCGCGCGCCGGAGATGGTCGTGCGTTCGATGTTCATGCCGAAATCTCCTGCAATGCGCCGACAAGCCTGTCGATATCGGCCTCCGACACCGTTTCCGTGGCCGCCAGAATCAGGACATTCTCCAGACTTGGCTCCCCCGGAAACAGACGCGACGCCGGGACACCGCCCAGGATGCCGAGCGCCGCCAGTGCCTCCACGACCGGCGCGGCGGGCCGCCCGATGTCGAGCGCGAATTCGTTGAAGAAATGCTCTGTCAGCAGTTTCACGTCCGGCAGGGCGGTCAGCCGCTCCGCCAGCAGGGATGCCGTGCGGTGATTGACCTCCGCCAGCCCGGTCATCCCGGCTTCGCCCAGCAGGGTGACATGGATGCAGAACGCCAGCGCACAGAGCCCCGCATTGGTGCAGATGTTGCTGGTCGCCTTCTCGCGCCGGATATGCTGTTCCCGCGCGTTCAGCGTCAGCACATAGCCGCGCTTGCCGTCGGCATCGAGCGTTTCACCGGCCAGACGGCCAGGCATCTGGCGCACATACTTCTGGCGGCAGGCAAACAGGCCCACATGCGGCCCGCCGAACGACAGCGGCACGCCGAGGCTCTGCCCCTCTGCGGTCACGATGTCAGCCCCCATGGCACCCGGCGGCGTCACCAGGCCGAGCGAGACGACCTCCGTCACCGCCACAACCAGCAGGGCACCCTGCGCGTGACAGGCCTCGGCCAGATCGGTGAGGTCCTTGAACTCTCCGAACACGTCCGGGTTCTGGACAACGACACAGGCCGTGTCCTTGTCGATGGCATCCGCCAGGCCGCCCTGCCCCCCGATGACCGGATCGCGGACCTCCAGGTCGTAGGGCGTGAAACGCAACAGGGTCTCGGTCGTCTCCCGGTAGTGCGGATGCAGCCGGCCGGAGATGATCGACTTCTTGCGCTTGGTGATCCGGTGCGCCATCAGCACCGCTTCCGATGTTGCCGTCGCGCCGTCGTACATGGAGGCATTGGCCACATCCATGCCGGTCAGCAGCGCCACCTGGGTCTGGAACTCGAACAGGTACTGCAGGGTCCCCTGGCTGATCTCCGGCTGATAGGGGGTGTAGGAGGTCAGGAACTCCGACCGCTGGATCAGATGGTCCACGGTCGCCGGTACATGGTGGTGATAGGCCCCGGCGCCGATGAAGCACGGCGCACTGGCCGGACTCAGGTTCTCCCGCGCGAAGCCCTGGAAATGCCGCTCCACCGCCATCTCGCCCTGATGATCGGGCAGGCTGTCGATGGGGGCATTCAGAACCGCGGCAGGTACGTCGCGGAACAGTTCGTCAATACTGCCGACACCGATGGCCGACAGCATCGCGGCCCGGTCGTCGGGCGTCTGCGGGAGATAGCGCATCAGTCCAGCGCCTCCACGAAAGCGGCATAGGCTTCGGCGTCCATCAGTCCGTCGAGGTCGGACATGTTCGACAGCTTCATGCGATAGAACCAGCCATCACTCTCGGCGCTCTCGTTCACCAAGGCCGGATTGTCGTCCAGCGCATCGTTCCGTGCCGTGACCTCACCCGACGCGGGGGCGTAGACCTCACTGGCGGCCTTGACCGACTCGATGACGGCAGCCTCCGCCCCCTTCTCCACCTGCTGGCCGACGTCCGGCAGATCGACATAGACGACATCGCCAAGCTGGTCCTGCGCGTAGTCACTGATCCCGATCGTGGCCTCCCCCCCGGAGACTTCGATCCATTCGTGATCCTTGGTGTACTTGCGATCTGACATTGATGCCCTCCTGCGCGGCATGTGACGGGGTAAGGTTCCTGTCGGGTTTCAGCGTTTGTAATTGTGGGGTGAGAACGGCAGCGTCGCGACCTGCAGCGGCAGGGACTTGCCGCGCTGCTCCGCGAACAGTGCCGTCCCGGGTTCGGCCAGCCGGGTCTCGACATAGCCCATGGCGACGGGTCCGCCGACACTGGGACCGAAGCCACCGGACGTGATGGCACCGACGTTCGCGCCATCGGCGTCGAGAATGGCAGCGCCCTCGCGAATGGGGGCACGACCTTCGGGTTTCAGCCCGACCCGGCGACGCGACGGGCCTTCGGCCAGCTCGCGCAGGATGCGCGCACCGCCCGGAAAGTCACCGGCCTCGCGACGCCGCTTCTGCATCGCCCATTGCAGGTTGGCCTCCACCGGGGACGTGGTCGTGTCGATGTCGTGGCCATAGAGGCACAGCCCGGCCTCCAGCCTGAGCGAGTCGCGGGCGCCGAGGCCGATGGGCTTCACCCGCGCATCCGCCAGCAGTGCCTCCGCCAGCGCCACCGCCCTGCCCTCGGGAACGGAGATCTCGCAACCATCCTCCCCGGTGTAACCGGAACGGGAAATCCAGAGGTCGGCCACGTCCCAGTCGAAACTGCCTGATGTCATGAAGGTCAGTTCGGCAACACCCGGCACCAGCGCGTCCAGCACGGCGACGGCGTCAGGCCCCTGCAGGGCCAGCAAGGCCCGCTCCGGCATCGGCACCACGGCAACGCCCGTCGGCATCGAGGCAGTGAGATGGGCGATATCGGCGTCCTTGCAGGCCGCATTGACGACCAGCAGCAGGTCATCTTCGCGTCGCGTGATCATCAGATCGTCGAGGATGCCACCGTCATCGTTCAGAAACAGGCTGTAGCGCTGCTTGCCCGGCTTCAGTTCCCTGACATTGCTGGGGATCAGACGTTCCAGCGCCACATCGGCACCTTCGCCCACCAGCCGCACCTGGCCCATGTGGGAGACATCGAACAGCCCGGCGGCGGTGCGCGTGTGGGTATGCTCCGCCATGATGCCATCGAACTGTACCGGCATGTCATACCGGGCAAACGGCACCATGCGCCCGCCAAGCGCGCGATGCAGGTCGTTGAGCGGGGTCTTCAGGATCGTCTGGTCGGTATCGCTGTCGGCACTCATCGCTGGCTCCCTCGGACTCAGGTTCGCGCCACGCCAGGACCCGGCAGGGTCATGGTCGGCACGCCCCCTCTGTCGTGGGACCTGAGAGACTGGACCGGCACGGCTGCCGCCGGTCGTACCCCTTCGGTGAGAACAGATCCGCAGACCTGCTCCGCTTTCCAGAGTGCCGTCACCCAACGGTCCGTTTGCCTGAGAGTTTCCGGGGCGGTTGCTCCTTCGGCGTCCGTCCCGCATCCGTCACCGGATACCGGACTGATCTCTCCCGCTGGGTTCAATCGGACGCCGTCAATGTACGGGCCAGAAGGAATCGACACAACAGCAAAGCCCGCCCCGGACCCGATCCCGCACAGATTGCCCTTGCGTAAACCCGGCGGCGGCGGGACGATTGAAAAAAGAAATAAGCAAAGAAACCTGCACGGGAGACGGAAGATGGCAGACGCACGGCCCCGGGGCCCTCGCAACGTGGCATTGATCGGACCCTACCTCAGCGGCAAGACGTCCCTGCTGGAAAGCCTGCTGCATGTCACCGGTGCCATCGACCGCAAGGGCACGGTCAGGGACGGCAACACCGTTGGCGACAGCGCACCGGAGGCCCGCGCGCGGCAGATGGGGGTCGAGTGCAATGCGGCGACGACCCGGTATCTGGATGAGGAAATCACCTTCATCGACTGTCCCGGCTCCATCGAATTCGTGCAGGAGGCCGCGCATGCCCTGATCGGTGTCGATGCCGCCGTTGTCGTCTGCGAGGCGGACCCGGCCAGGGCCACGACCCTGCTGCCCTGGCTGAAACTGCTGGATGACCTGGGTATTCCGCGCTTCATCTTCGTGAACAAGGTGGACCGGGCAACCGGCGAGGTTCAGCCCGTCATCGAGGCCCTGCAGGCCATCTCCGACAAGCCGCTGATCCTGCGTCACCTGCCGCTGACCCGCGACGAGACGGTCGTCGGCTATGTCGATCTGGCCCAGAACCGGACCTATCTCTACCGCGAGGGCGCACCCTCCGAACAGGTGGATGCGAGCGCCGACCAGATCGAACTGCAGGGTGAAGCCCGTTTTGCCATGCTGGAACAGCTCGCGGATTTCGATGATCACCTGATGGAGGAACTGCTGGAGGATATCGAGCCGGAGAAGGCCGAGGTCTTTCGGGATCTGACCGAGAACCTGCAGGAAGGCCGCATCGTTTCCGTGCTGCTGGGTGCGGCGGAACACGACAATGGCGTGCGCCGCCTGCTGAAGGCGATCCGCCATGAGGTGCCCGACCATCGGGCCGCCGCCCTGCGCGCCGGCGCGGATCCGGATGCACCGGAAGCCGTCGCGCAGGTCCTGAAGACCTGGCAGACCCAGCATGGAGGAAAATTGTCGCTGGCCCGGATCTGGTCCGGCACGGTGAAGGAAGGCGACACACTGAGTGGTGAGCGGGTGGGCAGCCTGTCACGAACCGTCGGCATGACCACGACCCGCGCCGACAGTGTTTCCGCAGGCCAGATCGCCGTCTTCGGTCGGATGGAGGCCGTGGCGACAGGGGATGTGCTGGCATCCGGCAGCGCACCGGAACTGCGCAAGGCCCCCGCCTTTCCGGCGGTGTTCGCGACCGCGATCGCGGTCGCCAACCGCAATGACGAGGTGAAGCTGTCGGGCGCACTCGCCCGATTGCAGGAGGAGGATCCGGGCCTGACGGTCGATCATGATCCGGACACGCATCAGATGCTGCTCTGGGGACAGGGCGACATGCATCTGAAGGTGGCGGTGGACCGTCTGCAGGGCCGCTATGGCATCGCCGTGGAGACCGCGCCGCCCGCCGTGCCCTATCGGGAGACGATCCGGAAACCGGTGACGCAGCAGGCAAGGCATCGCAAGCAGTCCGGCGGCCACGGCCAGTTCGGCGATGTGACGCTGGACATTCGCCCCCTGCCCCGCGGATCGGGCTTTCACTTCGATGACAGCATCAGCGGCGGCGTGGTGCCGAAGCAGTACATCCCGGCGGTCGAGTCCGGCGTGACCGAGTTCCTGAAACGCGGCCCGCTGGGCTTCCCCGTGGTCGATATCGCCGTGACCCTGACCGACGGCAAGCATCATCAGGTCGACAGCTCCGAGATGGCCTTCAAGACCGCAGGGCGCGCGGCCATGGCGGAGGGCCTGCCCGCCTGTGATCCGGTATTGCTGGAACCGGTCATGCAGGTGGAGATCATGGTGCCGAGCCATCATACGGCGGCCATCAACAACATGGTCAGCGCCCGGCGGGGCCAGTTGCTGGGTTATGACGCGCGTCCCGGCTGGCCCGGCTGGGATCAGGTCTCCGCCCACATGCCGCAGGCGGAAATGTCGGACCTGATCGTCGAAATACGCTCCTTGACCCAGGGTGTCGGCACCTTCACGTTTCATTTCGACCGCCTGCAGGAACTCTCCGGCAGGGCGGCGGAACAGGCAATCGGAGCTGGGTGATGACGACACGGGCGGTGCGAGCGGCGGAAATCCTGATGCAGGCGCGTACCGGTCGCACACGAATTCCGGTGCTGCCCCCCGATGCCATGCCGGACGATATCGCGGAGGCCTACGCGGTCCAGCCCGCCGTCCGCAAGGCGATCTCCGCCAATGGCGGCGGTCGTCAGATCGGCTGGAAGATCGGGTGCACCAACGAGACCGCGCAGCGCCAGATCGGGGTTCACGAACCCTTCTTCGGCGGCATCTTCGAGAACACGTCGAAGCCGTCTCCGGCGACGTTCAGCACCGACGACTTCTTCATGACGGTGATCGAGGCGGAGGTCGGTTTCCTGATGGGTGAGGACCTGCCGGCGGCGGCGGCACCCTATGATCCGGGTTCGGTGGGGGACGCGGTGGCGGCGGCCTTCCCGGCGATCGAGATCGTTGACAGCCGCTTCCAGGACTGGACCACCATCGGCCCGCTGCAGATCATTGCCGACAATGGCAGTCATGGAGCCTGGGTGCACGGCGCGCCGGTCAGCAACTGGCAGGACATCGACCTGGCCGAACTGGCCGTGAACCTCTACGCCGACGGCGAGCTGGTGCGGGAGGGTCAGGGCATCAATGTCATGGATCATCCGTTGAATGCACTGACCTGGCTGGCCAACGTCCGCGCCGTCTATGCGCGTGACGGGCTGAAGGCGGGCGACCGGGTCTCCACCGGCACGACCATCGTCGTCTATGACGCGCACAAGGGGCAGCACCTGAAGGCGGACTTCGGCCCCCTCGGCAGTATCGAGTTGACGCTCGAATAACGTTCGCTTGATTTGCGGATCACGCCGCGAGTTGCCTTATTGGTTGCATATCCAATTCCGCAGGAGATCAGGCATGCTCATTCGCAACAGACGTGGCTGGGAGCTTCCCGAAAGCGCCGCAACGCCGGAGAGCGTGTTCCTCAATCGCCGCGCCCTGCTGAAGGGCATGGGCCTTGGTGCCATAGGTCTGTCGGCGCTGGGCCTGTCCGGCCAGGCACAGGCGGAGGACGAACTGATCCCCACCGCGGACATGTATCCGGCGGCACCGAACCTGCGGTACCGGGTGGAGCGCGACATCACCGACGAAGACGTCAACCTGACCTACAACAACTTCTACGAATTCGGCTCGCACAAGCGGATCTACCGCGACGCGCAGGATCTGAAGGTGCGTCCGTGGACCGTCACCATCGACGGCATGGTGAAGGAGGCCAAGACCTGGGACGTTGACGCGCTGATCCGCCGTCTGGGGGTGGAGGAGCGGGTCTACCGTCACCGTTGTGTCGAGGCCTGGTCGATGGTCGCGCCCTGGAGCGGCTTTCCGCTGCAGAAGCTGGTCGACCTGGCCGAGCCGACCGGCAATGCCCGCTATGTCCGCTTCGAGACCTTCCTGGACAAGGAAATCGCCAGTGGCCAGCGCCAGCGCTGGTATCCGTGGCCCTATGTCGAGGCAGTGACCCTGGCGGAGGCCCGCAACGAACTGCCGTTCCTGGTGACAGGGGCCTACGGCAAGCCGCTGCCGAAGCAGATGGGCGCGCCGCTGCGTCTGGCCCTGCCCTGGAAATACGGCTTCAAGTCCATCAAGTCGATTGTCCGCATCACCTTCACCGATGAACAGCCGACAAGTTTCTGGGAAGAGATCAATGCGCGGGAATACGGCTTCTGGGCCAATGTGAACCCGAAGGTCAAACACCCCCGCTGGAGCCAGGCCACCGAAGAGGTGATCGGAACCGGTGGCAAGCGTGTGCCGACCCAGTTGTTCAACGGCTATGGCGAGTTCGTCGCCGACCTCTACAAGGGCATGGAAGACCAGCGCGCCCTCTACATGTAGGCGTCTTCTGCCGCCGTCGGCATCAGCCCGCGTTGTCGGGAAAGATGATGCTGACGGTGGTTCCCTTGCCAAAGGCGCTCGCCAGTTCGAGGCGCCCGCCGTGCAGTTCGGCCAGCTGCTTGGTCAGGGGCAACCCGAGTCCGGTGCCGGGTGTCACATCGACGTCCCCGGCGCGGCCAAAGGGTTCCAGCACCTTGGCAAGTTCATCTTCCCGGATGCCGCAACCGCTGTCCTGAACCGAGATGAAGGTCTCGCCTGAACCGGTCCTGCCGAATTCCAGAGAGATCGTGTCGCCCCTGTCGGTGAACTTGATGGCATTCGACATGAGGTTCATGACCATCTGCCGCAAGGCCCGCCGGTCCGCACGGAGACTACCGGGATCACCCGGCACCAGACGGAAATCGCGTTCGTCGAGCCGGTCACGGAACAGCTCCACCAGTCCCTGCATCTCGGCTTCCAGTTCGATCGGCTCGGGCTTGATATCCATCTTGTTGGCTTCTACCCGCGAGATGTCGAGGACATCGTTCACCAGACTGAGCAGATGTTCGCCACTCGCCGCGATGTCACTGACATAGCCCAGGTAGCGCTCATTCTGCATCGGACCGAGAAGCTCACCCTTCATGACGGTCGAGAAACCGATGATCGCATTCAGCGGCGTGCGCAATTCGTGGCTCATGTTGGCGACGAACGCGGACTTGGCGCGGCTCGCTTCCTCCGCGTGCCGCAGTGCTTCGATGGTCTGTTCGCGCGCTTCCTCCATCTCCGTGATGTCGCGGCCAACGCCGCGATAGCCATTGAAGGTGCCATCCGGCCCGAAGACCGGCGCGGACGAGATCTCCACGAAGCGTCGGGCGCCGCGGGATCCGACTGGCGTGTGGATCCGCTCGACCGGTTTCCGTTCGTCCCAGAGCTCCCGCATCCGCGTCCAGGCAAGGGCAGCCTGCTGATCAAGATGCGGATCGTCTGCCCTGACGATTTCGAACCAGTTGTGTCCCACAATGGTCTCGCGACTGACCCCGAACAATTCCTCATAGCGTTCGGAAACATAGGTGACGCACATGTCCGCATCGATCTCGAAGTACCAGTCGGACGCCAGCTCGGCAAAGGCGCGAAAGCGTTCCTCGCTCTCCTCGTGGCGGGCCAGCGCTTCCCTTTGTTCCGTAATGTCGATCAGCACGCTGTCATGGTAGATCACACCGAAGCGGTCCTCGGTGGTCCAGCCTTCCTCGCGAATCCACATATGGTGCCCGCTCTTCGGATCCGTTGCGCCGAATTCAAAGGTGTAGGGTTCAAGCGTCTTCCTGTGCCTGACCATCGTGTCGATGTAGGGCTGGCGGAATTCAGGGTCGAAGGTATGAAACCAGTCCTCGGCCCTGATGCGCTGGAAATTGCCTTCCACGCCACTGCTCAGTCGGCGTGCGCGCCGCCCCCAGACCTGGACCCGGTCACTGCCCTGGCGCCGTCTGCAGAACAGGATGCCATCGACGTTGGACATGTAGGTCTTGAGCTGTTCCTCACGCCGCTTGACGTCAGAGACATCCCCCATGACATGCAACCGTCCGCCGTTCGGCAGGATGCAGGTGACGGATATTGACCAGAGACCGGACGCGGTCATGTCCACAAGCGGTTTCTGTGGCTTGTCATAGCCATTGAGCAGGTTCTGCCGCACCGTGTCCTCGTTACCCTGTGCGCCCGGGATCATGTCATGCGACAGAATCGTCTCGATCTGCTCCTCGATGGTTCCATTGGGTATGGGAAAGACATCCGAGTCCGGAAAGAATGAATGCATGCCCGGCGACCAGCACTTGGCGCGTCTGTCAGGGCCGAAATAGATGATGCCGAGGTTCTCCGCCAAAGCACCGGAAAGCATCTGCGCGATCGCCTTCTCGACGTCGTCGGCTCCCACTTCCTCCACGCATTGCCAGAGCACGGCACCGCCCGGAAGCCGTGACCCGCTGACCGTCCAGCCCGAAACGGCAGCAAGGGCGCGCGGACCGAGATCATCCAGATCTCCCAGCACCCCGATGGCGGTGGCAGCAGCGGGCACGAGACCGTCAAAGGCCTTGCTGGTGGCCACCACTTCCGGTTTTCCGTCGGATGATGCCTGAGTCACGGCAACAGGCACACCGAGGCGAACAAAGGCCTCGATGAGAGTCTGATCCTTCATGCACGGCCCCGAAGGGTCCGGTTGGATAGCGTGCGCATCGCTCATGTATCACCCAAATACCGGCGGACAGCTAACACTTCATGAATGATGGTTGCCGCCCCTTCGCGCATTTCAGGTCATTGGATCTGCGCGGGGGCCTGCGGCACACCGGCCCAGAACTCGGGGTCATGACCGTAGAAGATGCGTGCGCCACGCCTCTGTAGTTCCTTCAGTTTCTGCAGGCTCTGACGCATCTCCTCCGCATCGTGGAGGATCATGGGCAGACGCATTTCCTCCAGTGTGCGGCGCAGATAGCAGGCGTCACCGGTCAGAACCACATCGCCATCGGGCAACCGGACCTTCAGCGACTGATGCCCGGGCGTATGGCCATAGGTCGGGATGCAGACCACGGAACCGTCACCGAAGATGTCATGCTCCCCATCGGGCAGCACCAGGTCATGCCCGTGATCAAAGTCCTGCTTCATGAACCCGATCCTGGCTGCCATGTCGGGATCATTCGCCGCGTCCCATTCCCGGCGCTGAACCACCATCCGGCAGTCAGGCAGGGCGTCATTGCCACCTGCGTGATCGAAATGCAGGTGGGAATTCACCAGATAGTCGATGTCTTCGACACCAATCCCCATCGCGTTCAGCCGCGCGGCGATGTCCGTGTCCTTCTCGAAGGTGATTCCATAGTAGGTCGCGATCTTCCCCAACCGGGCGAACGGGTCGGTCTGGACCTGAAGATTCAGACCACTGTCGAACAGCACCCGTCCCTTGGGATGCTCGATCAGATAGCAGGGAACAGGTACACGAATTCGCCCTTCCGCCCCTGCCAGCATCGCCTTCAGGCTCATCTCGAGCCAGCCGCAGGTCATCGCATACAGACGGATCGTCATGTCACCCTCCCCGGTGGTCATGCGCCAGCAACCGCGTCAGATAGCTGCCGTAGTCGTTGCCTTTCATGGCTTCAGCCAGCCTACGCAGGGCTTCGTCTCCTATCCAGCCCCTTCGCCAGGCGATTTCTTCCGGTGCCGAGATCTTCAGTCCCTGGCGCTTCTCCACCGCATGAATGAACTCGGTGGCCTCCAGAAGGCTGACAGGGGTGCCGGTATCCAGCCAGGCAAAGCCACGTCCCAGGGTCTCGACACGCAGCTTGCCGCGCTGGAGGTAGTGCCGGTTCACGTCCGTGATCTCCAGTTCGCCACGCCCCGAGGGCACAATGGACCGGGCCACGTCGGCAGCATGGCTGTCGTAGAAATAGAGTCCCGTGACCGCGAAGGAGGACGGCGGATCCTTCGGCTTCTCGACAATGTCGATGGCGCGCCGGTCCGCATCGAAGCTGACCACGCCATATCGTTCCGGATCCACGACCTGATAGGCAAAGACCACCGCCCCGTCCTCGAACAGGGCTGCTTCGCGCAACATGCCGGAGAAGCCCCGGCCATAGAAGATGTTGTCGCCCAGAACCAGGGCGCAGCGATCCCCCGCCACGAAATCCTCGGCGATGATCAGGGCCTCTGCGATCCCCCTTGGCGCCGACTGTTCCGCGTAGGTGATGCTCAGTCCCCAGTCCCGGCCATCACCCAGCAACTGCTCGAACCGCGGCAGATCCTCCGGTGTCGAGATCAGCAGGATCTCCCGGATATCGGCCAGCATCAGCGTCGCCAGCGGATAATAGATCATCGGCTTGTCATAGACCGGCAGCAACTGCTTCGACACGACCCTGGTCATCGGGTGCAGTCTTGTTCCGGCACCTCCGGCCAGCACGATTCCCTTCATGACACATCTCCCCCGGTTTCCACTGGTGCTTCCCCCAGCTCGCGCAAGAGTCGAGCCAGATGGATCGTCCAGTCAGGCTGTTCGATACCGAAGGCGGCGCGAATGCGACCGCAGTCGAGTACCGAATTGGCCGGACGCGGGGCCGGGCGCGGAAAGGCATCCGTGGTACAGGGCTCGATCTCGAGCTCTGGGTAGTGGGACAGGATCGCGCGCGCGAAGCCGTGCCAGCTCACCGTCGGCGCGCCCGCGAAATGATATGTCCCCCAGGGCACGATATCGGAACGCCGGGCGTGCTCACTGATGTCCAGGCAAGCGTCGGCGATGGCATCGGCCGGTGTGGGGCCGCCGATCTGGTCATCGACAACTCTCAGCGGTGTCTGACCGGAGGCGGCCAGTCGCAGCATGGTCTTGACGAAATTGCTACCCATCGCACCGAATACCCAGGATGTCCGCAGGATGACGTGCTTGCCCCAGGCGTCGAAGACCGCCTTCTCCCCCGCAAGCTTGCTGCGTCCATAGACGGTTGCCGGGACGACGGGATCATCCTCCCGGTAGGCTCCGGTCTTGCTGCCGTCAAAGACATAGTCTGTGGACAGATGGATCAGGGGCACGGAAGCCAGTGCACAGGAAAGGGCGACATTGCCGGCCCCTTCGCCGTTGATGGCCATGGCACGCTCCGGCTCCGCCTCCGCCTGGTCGACCGCCGTATGGGCCGCGCAATTGATGACGATCGAGGGACGGATGTCCGCGACCGTCCTGCGCACCGCATCCGCAACCGTGATATCAAGCTCGTCGTGCTTCAGGCCAATGACGCTCTGGCCGCGGGCCATGGCTCGCCAGCGCAGGGCCGCGCCGACCTGACCACCGGCACCGAGGATCAGGATGCTCACGACTGTCCGCCCAGCCTGCCCCGGTCGTGTACCCGCGCCAGCCAGTCGCGCCGGTCCATGTACCAGCGGATCGTGTCCTCCAGGCCGGCGTCAAACGTCATCCTTGGTTTCCAGCCGATCTCCTGCTCCATCCGCGACGGGTCGATGGCATAGCGCTGGTCGTGGCCCGGCCTGTCCTTGACCCGCGTCACCAGGCCGATATGCGGCACATGCGGGGAGTCCGGGACCAGCGCATCGAGCCGCGCGCAGAGATGGCGCACCACATCCAGGTTCTGCTGCTCCCCCCGCGCGCCGACCAGATAGGTCTCCCCCGTGCGCCCGCGCGCCAGGACCGCCAGCAGGGCGGCCACATGATCATCCACGTGAATCCAGTCCCGCACATTGTCGCCCTTGCCGTAGACCGGCAGGGGGCGACCATCCAGCGCATTCAGGATCATCAGGGGGATCAGCTTCTCCGGGAACTGGAACGGCCCGTAGTTGTTGCCGCAATTGGTCACCAGCACCGGCAGGCCATAGGTGACACCGAACGCCCGGACCAGATGGTCGGACCCGGCCTTCGATGCGGCATAGGGGGAGTTCGGGCTGTAGGCATCGCCTTCCCGGAACCAGGCACCGTCGGCCAGGCTGCCATAGACCTCGTCCGTCGATACATGCAGGAAGCGGAAGCTCTCCCGCCGGTCATCGGGCAGGTCGCGCCAGTAGCCCAGGGCCGCCTCCAGCATCACGCCGGTCCCGGTCACGTTGGTGCGGATGAAGGCGGAGGGACCGTCGATCGACCGGTCCACATGACTTTCGGCAGCAAGATGCATCACTGCATCGGGCCGGAACTCCGCGAAGGCCGCTACCATCGCAGGCATGTCGCAGATATCCGCCTGCAGAAAGCGGTAGTTCGCCGCCGCAGCCACATCCTCGACGTTCTCGGGCCGTCCGGCGTAGGTCAGGCAGTCGACATTGAGCACGTCGACACCATCCGGCACCAGCCGCCGGACAAGCGCCGAACCGATGAAACCACACCCGCCGGTAACCAGGATACGCATGGCTCAGACCCCTCCGAATTCAGCGAGTGTCGGCAGCACCAGATCCTTCTCCGAAACCCGTGCGGACTGCCTGTCCACGGGCCAGTCGATCCCCAGTGCCGGGTCATCGAAGGCAATGCCCCGCTCCGCGGAGGGGTCGTAGGGTGCGGTCACCTTGTAGATCACCTCGGCCCCGTCGGTCAGGGTGCAGTAACCATGCGCGAAGCCTTTCGGCACCCAAAGCTGGTTCCAGGCGGCTTCCGACAGCTCCACCGCGACATGGCGACCGAACGTCGGTGACCCCCGGCGCACATCGACCGCCACATCCAGGATCGACCCGCGCAGACAACGGATCAGCTTGCCCTGTGCAGTCGGTGGCAATTGCAGGTGAAGACCGCGCAAGGTACCGCGCGCGCCATTGCGGACATGGTTGTCCTGCACGAAGCTCCAGTCGTGGCCCTGTGCCGAAAGCGTCCCGGCGTTCCAGGTCTCGGAGAAGAAACCGCGGTCATCGCCGTGCCGGACAGGCCAAAGCTGCAATACATCAGGAATTGCCGTTGGCTCGATCCGCATGGGTCCGACCGGAGCAGTCAGTCCATGACCCGGTCGGCCGTCGCAACGGGCTCCCGGCCAGGCTTGCGGAAACGGGCAAGGTAGGCGGGCACGATGGCCTCGACGGTTTCCAGATCGGTGATGCCGAGGTCCGCGAAACCTGGCTGGCCCTCATCGACCACATTGTCTTCCTGCAGCAGGCGCACATGATCCAGGGTCAGCGGCGGTGCCGGCAGGAACTGGAGCACGGCGCCCATGATCTTCGCGACCTCGAACGGGATCGGCAGCAACAGCGCCTTGCGCCCGGTCTGACGCAGCACGAACTCAAGGATCTCGCGGAATGTCATGACCCGAGGTCCGCCAAGCTCGAAGGTCCTGCCCTGCGCATCCTCACGCACCAGCGCTGCCATGATCGCGTCGGCGACGTCACCGACAAAGACCGGCTGGAACTTCGTGTGTCCACCGCCGACCAGCGGCAGGGCCGGGGCGATGCGGGACATGGCACCGAAACGGTTCATCAGGTCGTCTTCCGGCCCGAACACCACGGAGGGACGCAGGATCGTTGCTGTCGGAACGCTCTCCCGCACGGCTGCCTCGCCTGCCGCCTTGGTCCGGGCATAGAGCGCACCAGACGCGGCATCGGCACCGATTGCGGAGAGCTGGATGAAACGGGTGATGCCCGCCGCCGCGACCGCCTGCGCCACATTGCGTGCGCCGACGGCATGTGTGGCCGAGAAGGACTGATCCGACTGGTGCAGCACGCCGACCAGATTCACGACGGCGTCCGCACCTTCGATTGCCCTGGCCACGGAAGCAGGCTTGCGGATATTGGCGTACAGCGGTGTGACCTGTCCGACATCTCCCATCGGCTTCAGGAAAATCGCGGCTTCCGGGTCGCGGACGGCGACCGTGACGATTGCGCCGGCACGCGCCAGGCGGCGCACCAGATGACGACCGATGAAACCGGACCCACCGAAGACCGTAACGTGCATGCCCTGCATCCGAAAAGACCTCCCGATCCGTCGGGGATCACCTGCCCCGACCCTGTCGCACTGCTCTATCGTGCCGCCGCGCAGATGGCAACGATGCGATACGTCGCGACGTCACGGTTGGTGGGCCAACCTGCCCTGTGATATGCGAAACGCAGACGCCTGAATGGAGCCCGCATCTATGACCATCCACTTTCACCGCGATGACCTGCCGGACGCCGTCGATCTTGGTCCGGCCGTGGCCATCGATACCGAGACCATGGGCCTGAACCCGCACCGGGACCGGCTCTGCCTGGTGCAGCTCTCGGCCGGCGATGGTGACGCGCATCTGGTCCAGATCCGCCCCGGCGGCGCGCCCGCCCCCAATCTCGTGCGGATGCTGGAGGATACTTCGGTCCTGAAGCTGTTCCACTTCGCGCGTTTCGACATTGCAGCCCTGCGCCACGGCCTGGGGGCGAAGACCAGCCCGGTCTATTGCACCAAGATCGCCAGCCGCCTCTGCCGGACCTACACGGACCGCCACAGCCTGCGCGACCTGTGCAGGGAGTTGCTGGATGTGGACATCTCCAAGCAGCAGCAGTCATCCGACTGGGGTGCGGACGAATTGACGGACGCCCAGATGGCCTATGCGGCGTCCGACGTGCTGTATCTGCACCGTCTGCGGGCAGAGCTGGATGTCCGCATTGCGCGGGAGGGGCGGACCCACATGGCCCAGGCCTGCTTCGACTTCCTGCCGATGCGCGCTGAACTGGATCTGGTCGGCTGGCCGGAGACGGACATCTTCGCCCACTCCTGATCGGCAACGGCCGGATTCGGGATTCTGCCTTGTGCCGTAAAGGCTTTCTGCACAAATGCGTGCTCTGATGTTGCGTGGTCGCGGCACTTCACTCATATTGGCATGAATCTTGTCGCGAATGACCCGTTGATCCACGGGCACCATACTGAAACCAGACAGGCGAGGCCCTGACGACCCATGGCTGACGAAGCCCGAGCAGTGGCAGGCGATACCGGGACCGGCGATGACATCGCGACGGGACGACAGGTGATCGAGATGGAGGCGAAGGCGCTGATGGCCCTTGCCGCCGGTCTCGACGACAGTTTCGTCGCTGCGGTTGACTGCCTGCTGAAGGTCCAGGGCCGGGTCATCCTGACGGGGATGGGCAAGAGCGGTCATGTCGCGCGCAAGATCGCGGCAACCATGGCCTCCACCGGGACGCCTGCCTATTTCGTGCATCCGGGCGAGGCCAGTCACGGCGACCTGGGGATGATCACGGAGAAGGATGCCCTGATCGGGCTGAGCAACTCCGGCGAGACCAACGAGCTCGGGGATATCGTCGAGTTCGCGCGCCGCAACATGGTGCCCGTGATCGCCATGGTCGGCCGCATGCCATCCACGCTTGGGTCCGCCGCCGACGTCTGCCTGCTGACCCCCGACGCGGCTGAGGCCTGCCCGCATGTGCTGGCACCGACAACATCCACGACCATGATGCTGGCACTTGGCGACGCACTGGCCGTGGCCCTGCTGGAACGGCGGAACTTCACGGCACGGGACTTCGGACGGCTGCACCCGGGCGGCAAGCTCGGCCGCCGCCTCGTGACCGTTGCCGACATCATGCACAAGGGCGCGGAACTGCCGGTTGCCCCCAGCGGCACCCTGATGTCCGATGCCCTGATCGAGATGACGGCGAAGAGCCTCGGCTGCATCGCGATCACCGATGCGGACGGACGCCTGGCCGGGATCATCACCGACGGGGACCTGCGACGTGGCATGAAGCGCCCGGACCTGCTGAACCGCTCGGTGGATGACGCCATGACCCGCCACCCGCGGACAATCCGCGCCGCGGCGCTGGCGTCCGAAGGAGTCGGCATCATGCACGAGAACAAGGTGACGAGCCTGTTCGTGCTGGATGACGACCAGCGCCCTGTCGGGCTGCTGCACATTCACGACTGTCTCCGTGCAGGTGTCGCATGAACGTCAGCGACACCCCGGAGACCGCGAAGGATATTGGCCGGCGCTGGAACGCGCGGCCCCGTTCGGACCGCATCTCGACCGGGCAGGCACGCCGCAATCCGCTGGTCAATCGGATGAAGTTCGCGCTGCTCGGCGTTTCAGCCCTGCTGGTCGTTGCCCTGCTGGCCTGGCCGCAGTTCACGGAACGCAGCGGCGACCTGCCCATCGACTTCGCCGATGTCGATGTAGGCGCACCGACCTCGACCATGTCGAATGCCCGGTTCATCAGCGGCGGAGCCCATGCCTTCAACATCACTGCCGATGAGGTGGTTCAGGATGCCGAGTCACCGGAACTGGTGCATCTGACCAATATCTCCGGCGACACCACCACCGATGACGGCGCCTGGTTCTCCCTTTCGGCCCTGAACGGGAACTACGACCGGGAGGCACAGCGACTGGTACTGAATGGCGATGTGGCGCTGTTCACGGACAGCGGCAACGAACTGCACAGCACCAATGCGACGTTCGAACTGGCACAGGGTCGCATCACGGGCGGTGACCCCGTGACCGGCCACGGCCCCTACGGGCGCATCACTGCGGACCGCTTCGAGGTCGCAGGCAACGGCCAGACCATCCGCTTCAGGGGTGGTGTCAAGCTGGTGGTCGAAACCGGTTCCGGGGGCCTCTGATGGATTGGACAACGAAAATGCGGCTTCCGGGCATCATCGCGACCGTGCTGCTGACCCTCGCCATGCTCTCGCCCGTCAGTGCGCAGCAGGGGCTGGGCGGCGATCCGAACGCCCCGATCGAGATCCAGGCGGACAATCTGGAGGTCTATCGGGACAAGCAACTGGCTGTCTTCATCGGCAATGTCGATGCGCAGCAGGGCCGCATGAACCTGAAGACCGACGAGCTTCACGTCAGCTACCGCGAAGGTGGCGCAGACAGTGAAGGTGCCGCGGTCGGCGGGCGTATCTCCCGTCTGGAGGCCCGGGGCAATGTCCGCGTCTCGACGGAGAAGGAAAGCGCCACCGGCGATCAGGGCGTCTATGACATCGACAGCGCCACCATCGTGCTGGAGGGCGGTGTGCGCCTGTTCCAGAACCGCAACGTGCTTGCCGGACAGCGGCTGGTCATGAATCTGGAAACGGGGGTCACGCGTCTGGATGGGGCACCGGGAACGGGACGGGTGAAGGGCATTTTCCAGCCCCAGCGCTCGGATGCCACTGAATGACGGACGTGACCGACATGACCGAAACGGCGGAAGGCGCGACACCGCGCCTGGTGCACGAGAATACCGGCCTCTCGGCGCGGAAGCTCGGCAAGCGCTACAAGAAGCGCCCCGTGCTGCGCGATGTCTCGCTGTCGGTGCAGCGTGGGGAGGCGGTGGGCCTGCTTGGCCCCAACGGTGCGGGCAAGACGACCTGTTTCTACATCATCACCGGGCTGATCAAGGCGGACTTCGGCCAGATCATGCTGGATGGCCACGATATCACCAGCCTGCCGATGTACCGGCGCGCCCGACTGGGTGTCGGCTATCTGCCGCAGGAAGCCTCCATCTTCCGGGGCATGACCGTCGAGCGGAACATCCGCGCCGTGCTGGAAGTTACCGAGAGCGAGCGGGAGATGCGGGAGCAGATGCTGGAGGATCTGCTGGCCGAATTCTCCCTGACCCACCTGCGGCGCGCCTCCGCCATGGCGCTTTCCGGTGGCGAGCGGCGACGCGTCGAGATCGCGCGCGCGCTGGCGAGCCGCCCGTCCTTCATGCTGCTGGACGAGCCACTGGCAGGCATCGACCCCATCGCGGTCGGAGAGATTCGCGATCTGGTCTTTCATCTGAAGGATCGCGGACTGGGCGTGCTGATCACCGACCACAATGTCCGCGAGACCCTGGACCTGATCGACCGCGCCTACATCCTGCATGACGGTCGGGTGCTGATGGAGGGTTCGCCCGACGATATCGTGAACCATGATGACGTGCGCCGGGTGTATCTCGGCGACCGTTTCCGGATGTAGGGCGCGCAGCATGGCCATCGGACCCCGTCTGGAGCTTCGGCAAAGCCAGAATCTGGTCATGACTCCGCAGTTGCAGCAGGCCATCAAGCTGCTGCAACTGAACAACATCGAACTGACCTCCTTCGTCGAGCAGGAGCTGGAGCGCAATCCGCTGCTGGAGGAACGGGAGAGGGATGACCGGCCCGATCAGCCGGAACCTGAAGCCCGCGCCGAAACCAGCGACGACGGATTTGGTGACGAGCCGGTCGCGGAAATCTCGATCACGGCCGAGAACGGCGGTGGCGCGGAGGCCGAACAGGCATTCGATGCGGATCGCGAGAGTATCAGTGGCGAGGACAGTGCCGCCGACCGCATGGGCGAAACCTCCGGTACGGGCGGTGATTCCGGGGATACCGGCGGCAGTCTGGGCCAGATGGGCGGCGGCGGCTCGTCGCGCTTCGAGGATATGGACCTGAGCCTGGAGAATACCCTGGGCGAGGAAGTCAGCATGCGGGAATCGCTGATGACCCAGCTTGGCCTCGCCGTGAATGACGATATTCAGCGGATGGTGGGCTCGGCGATCATCGATTCCATCGACCCGGACGGCTATTTCCGGGAAGACATCGACGAGATGGCGGAACGCCTGGGCTGCGAGAGCACGCTGGTGGAAGACATGCTTCAGGTCGTGCAGGGCTTCGAGCCCACCGGTATCGGCGCGCGCAACCTGTCGGAGTGCCTGGCACTGCAGTTGATCGAGCAGGATCGCTATGACCCCGCGATGGCGAAACTGGTCGCCCGGCTGGAACTGCTCGGGCGTCAGGACTATCCGGCGCTGATGCGGGAATGCGAGGTCGATGAGGAGGATCTGGCCGAAATGGTCAGCGAGATCCGCCGACTGGATCCGCGTCCGGGCAGCAGTTTCGACCATGATGATTCGCAGACAGCCGTGCCCGATGTGCTGCTGCGCCAGAAGCCGGATGGCGGCTGGTCGATCGAGCTGAACAGCGAGACCCTGCCCCGCGTGCTGGTCAACAACCGCTATTGCGCCGAAGTCAGCCGCACCACCAAGAAGGCCGAGGACAAGACCTATCTGAGCGAGTGCCTCAACACGGCCAACTGGCTGGTGAAGTCGCTGGACCAGCGGGCCAACACGATCATGAAGGTGGCAACGGAACTGGTTCGCCAGCAGGACGGGTTCTTCGCCCTGGGGGTGCAGTACCTGCGTCCGCTGAACCTGAAGACCATCGCCGACGCCATCGGCATGCACGAAAGCACCGTCAGCCGCGTCACCGCCAACAAGTACATCGGCACCCCGCGCGGCATCTTCGAGATGAAGTACTTCTTCACTGCCGCGATCCCGTCGAACCGGGGGGGAGATTCGCATTCCGCCGAATCCGTGCGCATGCGGATCCGGGACCTGATCGGGGAGGAAGACCCCAGGAAGATCCTCTCCGATGACCGCATCGTCGAAATCCTCAAGGAAGAAGGAATCGACATTGCCCGCCGGACGGTCGCAAAATACCGCGAAGCCCTGCGTATTCCGTCGTCAGTGCAAAGGCGACGGCAGAAACGGCTGCAAATGTCGATGGCCCGTTGAGCGGCTTCGGCTCCGGTCGCGGGTTGTCCCGACGGGACCGGATTTCAGCGGGTTGACTCGGTTTGGGGGCCTACCTATGGTCCGCGCCGCTTTGCAGCACCGCCGGGTTTCGGGGCGTCGGTAGGGCGGTACAGAAGAGGCATCATGAAAATCACCATTGAAGGCAAGCAGATCGATCTGGGTGACGCGCTGAGGCAGCGCGCGGAAGAACGGATCGTGGATGCGGTAGGCAAGTATTTCGGCGATGGCATCGACGGTTCCATCACCTTTTCCCGCAACGGCCAGATGATACAGGCTGATTGTGCCGTCCATATCGGGCACGACATCTTTCTGAAGAGCCAGGGCAGCGACAGCGACGCGCACGGCGCCTTCGATCTGGCCGCGGAGCGGATCGAGAAGCAGTTGCGCCGCTACAAGCGTCGCCTGAAGGACCATCACGCCCGACAGAAGCAGGATGGTCTTGCCAATCTGATGGCGCAGGACTACACCCTCGCCAGCGACGACAACGAGACCGAGACCGATGATCTGGAGACTGGAGGTGCCGACGCGCATCCCGTCATCATCGCCGAGACGACGGCCACCGTGCCCTCCTGTACGGTCAGTGATGCGGTGATGCGGCTGGACCTTGCGAACCAGTCGGCACTGATGTTCAGGAACCTGGGCAACGACCGACTGAATGTCGTCTATCGCCGTAGCGATGGACATATCGGCTGGATTGATCCGGCCAAGGCCTGATCCGCACCCCCTGGAAGGGGCGGTCTGCAATCCGGACCAAGAAACGAAACAGGTGCAGTAGTGGAAATTCATGACCTCCTGAACCCGGCATCCGTTGTCTTCGGCCTGAAGGCCGGAAGCAAGAAGCAGGTGTTGCAGGAACTGGCCCGGATCGCCGCGGCACAGGTGGGACTGCACGAACGTGTGGTCTTCGATGTGCTGCTGGAACGGGAACGGCTGGGCAGCACCGGTGTTGGTGAGGGCGTGGCCATTCCACATGGCCGGATCGCCGATCTGAACGGCCTGAGCGGGGTGTTTGCCCTGCTGAAGCAGCCGGTCGATTTCGACTCGCTGGACGGCCGCCCCGTCGATCTCGTGTTCCTGCTGCTGGCACCACAGTCCGCAGGCGCCGATCACCTGAAGGCCCTGTCGCGGATCTCACGCCTGCTGCGTGACCGGGACACGCGTGACAAGCTTCGCGGCGCGCGCAGTGATGACGCCCTCTTCGCGCTTCTGACCACAGGTTCGGCGTCGGAGGCGGCCTGACCGGTTCCGTGACCGGCCCAACTGACAGGGGAACCTGCTGATGCTGCGCTGGGGTCTCGTCGCGATTATCGCCGTCCTGCTGACTGCCACGGTCCTGATGTTCATCGACCGTTTCAGCCACGATGATCCAGCAGCCGTTCCCCTGGCGGCCACACCGCAGGCGGCACCCGACAATACCTCCGCCAGCCCGCCGCCCGATACTTCCGCCCCCGCCGCCGCCATGCCGCTGCGCACAGGGCCGGAGCCTGCGGCACCTGCGCGACCGGTCGGGACCGTTACGCCCGCCCGGACCACCTCGCCCGCGCCCGCGCCTGTGCAGACGGCACCTCCGTCACCCGCCGAGACACCCCGCCAGACCGTGGCCCAGTTCGCGGAACGCCCCGCGCCGCCGAAACCGGTGGTTCGGGAACAGCAACCGAAGCTGGAGCCGGCGCGGCAGTCCGCACAGCCGGACTCCTTCAGTCTGGGCAGTCCCGTGGACTGTACGCTCGGCAAGGACTGTTTCATCCAGCAGTATATGGACGTTGATCCCGGCCCCGGGGCACAGGACTTCACGTGCGGCCATCTGAGCTACCAGAACCACAGTGGCACCGATTTCCGTGTCCCCAACCTGAAGGCCATGCGCGACGGCATTCCGGTCGTTGCGGCACGGGACGGCGTGGTGCGCGCGTTGCGCGATGGCATGGCGGACGTGAACGTGACGACCCTGCCGGCAGGCGCTGTCGATGGCCGTGAGTGCGGCAATGCCGTTGTGCTGACGCACGAGAATGGCTGGGAAACCCAATACTGCCACCTGCAGAAGGGATCCGTCTCCGTCGGCAAGGGCCAGATCGTGCGCGCGGGTGACCGGCTTGGGCTGATCGGCATGTCGGGCAAGGCACAGTTTCCCCACGTGCACCTCAGCGTGCGCAAGGACGGCCAGAAGATCGATCCCTTCCGCGGCGTTGATCCGCAGGTGGCCTGCGGTGGTGATTACCGTCCGCTCTGGGACACGGCAGGCGGGCAGCAGATCACCTATCAGGCTGGCGGCATTCTCGATCTCGGGATGATCGACCGGCAACTGACAAAGGAGGAGGCGGAGAGCGGCGACAGTTCCGCCACAACGCTCGACCGCAACGGGCAGGCGCTGGTGGCCTGGTACATTGTCTTCGGCATTCAAGAGGGTGATGTCATGAGCATCGGCATTACCGCACCCGACGGCAATCGCGTCTTCGCCCAGACCCTCAATCCGCATCCGAAGGATCAGGCGCAGTACTTCGCCTTTGGCGGTCGTCGCACACCGCCTGGCGGATTTCAGCCCGGCATCTATCGCGCCGAGGTGCGGATGGTCCGCGATGGCAGACTGCATGACCGGCGCGAGATTTCCGTCACCCTGCGCTGAGAACCGGTTCAGGCAGGTGAGGCTGCCCGCGGCGGCACCAGGATGATCAGCCCGCCGATCAGGACCAGCACCGCCAGACAGCCAAAGGCCAGGGCGTAACCGCTGAACGCCAGCAGCAGGCTGAATGCGGCCGGCCCCACGACCAGCCCGAAATAGGTGAAGAAGACCGTCGCCGCGGTGGCGGACGCGATCTGCGCCTCCGGCACCTGTCGCGCGACCTCCGCCAGATAGACGCCGTTCCATCCGGCGGCCCCGGCGCCGCAGAAGACGGCCAGTACCAGCACCAGCCAATAGGGTGTCCCCGCATCGACCGTCGCCAGCACCGTGACCGACACCGCCGTGACGATGCCGAAGCTGGCCAGTATGAGGCGCGACTGTCCCAGCCGGTCATTGAGCCATCCCGCGATCATGCGCACGGTGAAACTGCTGATCTGCATGGCGGAGAAGGCCGCACCTGCCGCGACCAGCGACATGGCCGCCCGCTCGGTCAGGAAGATCACCAGAAAGGTTCCCAGGATCATCTGACCGGCACCATAGGTGAAGGACATCAGGGCGATGCGGACCAGCATCGGGTGACCGCGGACCACGGCAATCGGGACCAGATCGGCCAGACGCATCGGGGCGCGGGCGGGGGCACCGGCGATGACATCCAGGTCCAGACGCGAACGCCAGGGCTGCGCCACGACAGCGGTCAGGAACCCGATCCCGATGATGACCGACAGGGCGGCCTGCCAGCCGTGTTCCGCCTCGACCAGCGGGATCAGGACACCGACTAGCGCACCACCTGCCGGTACACCGGACTGCTTGATGGAGAAGATCAGGCTGCGCCGGGCCGGATGCGTGTGCCGTGACAGCAGATACGAACCGCCGGGCGCATTCGGGCCGTATCCGATACCGATGAAGACAGCGGCCAGCAGCGCCAGCGCGGGCACCCCCGCAAACAGCACCGCAAGCGCCAGACTGGACAGCAGCACACCGGCCTGGATCAGCCGCACCGGGCCATGGCGGGTCAGCAGGAAGGCCGCGACGGAGGTGCCGAACATGGCACCGGCAAAGGTCAGGGCACCGAAGATGCCCAGCCCGGATTCGTCCAGGCCCAGTCCGGGTGGCAGTGCGGGTGCAACGACTGCGGTTGCGCTGAACATGGCCGCCGCAACGATCTGCAGCCCCAGGGTCGCGCCAAGCGCGGTCGCCGGGCGTCGCTGGTAGGTCGGGCGGGCCGGATCACTCACGCAGCATCACGCTGCCGCACAATCTCTTCCTCGAAATCCGGCAGCCGGTCCTTGCCGAAGTACATCTCGGAACCGGCGAAGAAGGTCGGACTGCCGAAATTTCCGCGATCGGCCGATGCGCTGGTGTTCTCCATCAGCTTGTCCTTGATCGACTGTTCCTGGGTGGCGGCAGCAATTGCAGCGCCATCGAGACCGGCCTTGTCCAGGGCGGCGACCATCACCGACGGGTCATCCATCTTCTGCCCGTCCTCCCACATCGCACGGAATACCGCGTCGATGTAGGCCGGCCCGAAACCATCGCGTTGCGCCACCAGTGCGCCCCGCATGATGGCCACCGTGTTTACCGGAAAATGCGGGTTCATCGTGAAGCGGTCGAGGGCATGGCGGCGGATGAAACGCTGCATCTCAAGCTGCCCGTACTCGCTCTTGTTCCGCACGCCCTTGTTCCATTCCATCGGCGACTTGTTGCCGGTGAGCTTGAACAGGCCACCCAGCAGTACCGGCACATGGACAATCGGCACCCCCGTGCGTTCCGTTATCCCGGGAAGCACGCAGTGCGCCAGATAGGCGTTGGGACTGCCGAAATCGAAATGAAACTCTGCCGCAGGCATGGCTACCTCCCCCACCGGTCGCTCGTGAACTTGACGTTCACGTTCATCCTGCCGCGCAGCTTCACCCCTCGCGCCAGCGTGCGTCAATGATGCTTCGCCGCATGGCAGGGGCAAACCTGTCGCAAAGACACATTCCGATGCCGCGTTCGTCTGGAAATTGCCGCATTCGCCCTCTATGTTGCGCACATGCTCAGGAACAGCCTCATATCCGCGGCGCTGCTTGCCGCACTGGTCGCATTCTCCGGCGTACTGCCCGGCGATGCCCACGCCCAGGCCGCACCGCAGAAGATCGGTGACTATCGCGACTGGTCCGCCTGGATCTATCGCGATGGCGAACAGCAGATCTGTTTCGTCACCTCCTCGCCGAAGACAACCCTGCCGAAGGGTGTGAACCGTGGCGCGATCCGTTTCAACGTGGCCCACCGTCCGACGGACGGGGTGGAGAACGAGATCAGCATGATCGTCGGCTATCCCTTCGCCCCGAACCGGGAGGCCGTGGCCAGGATCGGCAGCACGGAGATCGGCATGCAGACCGACGGCGAACGCGCCTGGTCGCTGGACCCGCGCGATGACAGCCAGATGGTCTCCGCCATGAAGGCCGGGCTGGACATGGTGATCACCGGCTTTTCCAAGCGTGGCACCAAGACCACCGACACCTATTCCCTGCTCGGCTTCACCGCCGCCATGAACGCCATAGACAAGGCTTGCCCGTGACCGATCTCGCCATCCAGCCGGAAGTGCGCGCGACCGACCGTCCCTTTGCGGCGGGGTTCGACGGTCGGGTCAACCTGATCGGCCTCAACCGCCAGGAGATGGCTGACGCCCTGCTGGATGCGGGGGAGCGCCCGGACAAGGTCAGGATGCGGGCGGGACAGCTTTTCCACTGGATCTACGAGCGTGGTGCGCGCGACTTCGACGCCATGACCTCAATCTCCAAGGCCTGGCGCGCCGATCTGGCAGACCGCTTCGTTGTCGGACGCCCCGACATCAGCGTGGCCCAGCAGTCCAGCGACGGCACCCGCAAGTGGCTGATGCGGTTTCCCGACGGGCATGAGGCTGAGGCCGTGCATATTCCGGAGGCTGATCGCGGCGCGCTCTGTGTCTCCAGCCAGGTCGGCTGCACGCTGACCTGCAGTTTTTGCCACACCGGCACCCAGAAGCTGGTGCGCAACCTGACACCGGGGGAGATCGTCGTGCAGGTGATGATCGCCCGTGATGCGCTGGCCGAATGGCCCAGCCCCCGCGACGGCAACCGCCAGCTCTCCAACATCGTCATGATGGGGATGGGGGAGCCACTGCTGAACTACGAAAATGTCTCAAAGGCGCTGAAGATCGTCATGGACGAGCGCGGGATTGCCATTTCCAAGCGGCGGATCACGCTCTCGACCTCCGGTGTCGTGCCGATCATGAAACGCTGCGGCGAAGACCTGCAGGTCAACCTCGCCGTTTCCCTGCACGCCGTGAACGACGAACTGCGCGACGTGCTGGTGCCGATCAACCGCAAGCATCCGCTGAAGGAACTGATCCAGGCCTGCCGCGACTACCCGGCGGCCAACAATGCCCGGCGCATCACTTTCGAATATGTGATGCTGGACGGCATCAACGACAGCCCGGCGGAGGCGCGGGAGCTGGTCCGGCTGATCAGCGGCATTCCCGCCAAGGTGAACCTGATCCCGTTCAACCCGTGGCCCGGCGTTGCCTATTCCTGCTCCAGCCCGAAGGCGATCCGCAAGTTCGCCGAGATCGTCAACGATGCGGGCTATTCCAGCCCGGTGCGGATGCCGCGCGGGCGGGACATCATGGCCGCCTGCGGTCAGCTCAAGACGGAGAGCGAGCGCGGACGCCGGGAGAAGACCGGAACCGCCGCAGCACAATGACGGTGCGCACGGACATCTCCGACCCGGATGTTCGCGCCGCCTTCGAAGCCTTCCCCGACGCGTTTCACCAGCCGCTGCGCGACCTGCGCCAGCTCATCCTGGAAACGGCGAAGGAGGATCCGCGCGTCGGCATCCTTCGGGAAACCCTGAAATGGGGGCAGCCGTCGTGGCTGCCCGCGCGTCCGCGCGTCGGCACGACCATCCGCCTTGGCACCGACCGCCCGGGGGAGCATCTGGCGCTGTTCTTTCATTGCCAGACCAGCGTCATCCGCGACTTCCGCAATGGTCCCGGCAGGGACCTGCGCTTCGACGGCAATCGCGCCATCCTGCTGGACCCGGACAGTCCCCTGCCCCGCGATCTGCTGCGCCTGCCCATCCGCCACGCGCTGACCTATCACCTGAAACCGGTGAAGACGCCGAAGGTCGATCAGTCGGAGCACCAGACCGCAAGTTCATAGCCATCCGGGTCGGTGAACTGGAACCGTCGCCCGCCGGGAAAGGCGAATTCCGGTTTCACGATGGTTCCGCCGGCATCCGTCACCTGCTTCGCGACAGACTTCAGGTCGTCGCTGTAGAGCACGATCAGCGGCCCGCCGACTGCCACTGTCTCACCGACGGCAAACCCGCCCTTCATGCTGCCGTCAGTGAACTCGCAATAGCTGTCGCCATAGTCCGTGAAGCGCCACCCGAAGGCGGCGGCGTAGAATGCCTTCGTCCGGGCCATGTCCGACACGTTGAACTCGACGTAATTGATGGCGACCGGGGCGCTTGCCGGCATGATCTCTCTCCTGCTCTCGACGAAATGGAACATAAAAGGAACATTTGTCGATGACAATGGCTGAAACCCCGCTCGCTTGACCGCAGGACGCACCAGTGCACGAATGCGGCAAGCGGCGCGAAGAAACCGCCTGTCAGCAAGGTCGGAGGGATGGGGATCACCATGGGCTATGTCACGCATCTGGAATGCAGCGCGACCGGGGAGAAATTCGACCCCAACACGGTTCACAACCTGTCCCCCGCGGGCAAGCCATTGCTGGTCCGCTATGACCTGGAGCGCATGCGGGCGGAGCTGGACCGTGACGCCCAGACGCTCGGGCCGGACGGGCTGTGGAGCTACGCCGCGCTGCTGCCGGTCGATGACCCGGCCCATCGGGTCAGCCTGGGCGAGATCGCGACCCCGCTGCTGCCCCTGCCACGTACCGGCGCCCGTCTCAATGCCGCGCGGCTCTGGACCAAGGACGAGGGGCGGCTGCCCACCGGATCGTTCAAGGCACGCGGCATGGCGCTGGCCGTCTCCATGGCGAAGCGCTTCGGCCTGACCAGGCTGGCGATCCCGACCAATGGCAACGCCGGTGCGGCCATGGCTGCCTATGGCCGGGCGGCGGGGATGGAAGTCTTCGTCTTCTGCCCGGAGGAAACCCCGGACGTGAACGTGCGGGAAATCGCACTGCAGGGGGCAAAGGTCTGGCGGGTGAACGGCCAGATCGACCAGTGCGGCGCGATTGTCCGTGACGGCAAGGAGCGGATGGGCTGGTTCGATGTCTCGACCCTGAAGGAGCCCTACCGGATCGAAGGCAAGAAGACGATGGGACTGGAACTGGCGGAACAGCTCGGCTGGAACGTGCCGGACGCCATCCTCTACCCGACGGGGGGTGGCACGGGCCTGATCGGCATGTGGAAAGCCTTCGATGAATTGGAGGCGCTGGGCTGGATCGGCCCGAAACGCCCGAAGATGATCGCCGTGCAGGCCACCGGCTGCGCGCCCATCGTGCGCGCCTGGCAGGAGGGAACGGAGCACGCGACCCGCTGGGAGAACGCGGCGACAGTGGCCAGCGGCATTCGCGTACCGCAGGCGGTGGGCGATTTCCTGATCCTGCGCGCGGTCCGCGACAGCGGCGGCTTCGCCATCGCCGTGGACGACGATGCGATCATGGCGGCGCAGGCGGATGCCGCGCGCGATGACGGTGTCCTGCTGGGGCCGGAAGGGGCGGCCACGCTGGCCGCTTGGCGGGCGGCGGTCGGGAACGGGCAGCTGGATCCGAAGGCCCACACGGTGCTGTTCAACTGCGGCACACCGCTGAAATACCCCATGCCACCCGTCAGCCGTTCCCTGAACCTGGATGCCATCGACTGGGACGCTATAGCCAGCGCCTGAAACATACCCCATATGAGATTGCATGGCGGCGGGCTAACATGTTCTGCTGATGGGGAACACACGGGGAGAAGCTGTTTCATGGATCTGGCGCTGAAGGGGAAGACCGTTCTGATAACGGGCGGTTCGCGGGGGATAGGCTTTGCCTGTGCGGAAGTATTCGCGCAGGAGGGCGCGCATGTGCACCTGGTATCTGTCGATCCGGGCCGCCTGAAACATGCCGCCGACATCCTCACCCAGACCTATCACTGCAAGGTTGACACGACAGCCGTGGACCTGTCGGACCCTGCCTCCGTGGCCAAGGTCGCGGCGGATTGCCCGGAACCCGACATCCTGATCAACAATGCCGGGGCCATTCCCGGCGGTGACCTGCAGGCGGTGACCGAAGACCGCTGGCGCGAGGCCTGGGACCTGAAGGTCTTCGGCTTCATCAACATGACCCGCGACTACTACGCCCGCTTCAAGGCCCGCGGCTTTGGCACGATCGTCAACGTCATCGGCATGGCGGGGGAGAAGATGGACGCGGTCTATATCGCCGGGTCGACCGGCAATGCCTCCCTGATGGCCTTCACGAAGGCCATGGGCGGGGCCAGCTCGGCGGACAATATCCGCGTCGTTGGCGTCAATCCCGGTGCCATCCTGACCGACCGCATCATCGCCCGCTTCCGCGACACGGCGGAGGCGAAGCTGGGCGACCCGGAACGCTGGGAAGAACTGATGAAGAACCTGCCGCTGGGCCGCGCGGGCACGCCACGGGAAGTCGCCGATACGGTGGCCTTCCTGGCATCCGACCGCGCGAGCTACATCAGCGGCACCATCGTGACCGTCGACTGCGGTCACGCAAACCGAAACACCCTTTTTTGAGCCGGAGACCCTGACATGAAGTTTGGCGTTGGCGCACGTGCCCTCAGAACCGAAGACCAGGACCTGCTGCGGGGCCTGGGCAAGTACACCGATGATGCACAGGTGGAGGGCGCCCTGCGCGGCTTCGTCTTCCGCTCCACCGTGGCCCACGGCATCATCACCAAACTGGATGTCTCCGCCGCGCGCCAGGCCCCCGGCGTGGTCGAGATCCTGACCCGCGACGAGCTGGCGGCCGACAAGGTCGGCAACCTGCTCTGCCTCACCGGCATCAAGAACGAGGACGGGTCCGATCATCCGCGCCCGCCGCGCACGATTCTGGCCACCGACAAGGTCCGCCATGTGGGCGAGCCGGTCGCCTTCATCGTCGCCGAGACACTGGCTCAGGCGCGGGATGCCGCCGACCTGATCGAGCTGGATATCGATGACCTGCCGGTGGCAACCGACACCTACGAGGCGGCGCAGCCCGGCGCGAATCCGGTCTGGGACGACATTCCCGACAATGTCGTGTTCCGTTATGGCAAGGGCGACAAGGACGCCGTCGATGCCGCCTTCGAAAAGGCGGACCGGGTGACGCAGATCCGGCTGATCAACAACCGCCTCGTCTCCAATCCCATGGAGCCCCGCGCGGCCGCCGTGTCCTATGACGAGGCGACGGAGCGTTTCACGGTCTTCATCCCCAGCCAGGGTCCGGCGATGCACTTGCAGATGCTGTCGGGCATGCTGTCGATCCCGATGGAGAAGCTGCGGATGCTGACCGGCAATGTCGGCGGCGGCTTCGGCACGCGGGCGTTCCTCTATCCGGAATCCTGCTTGACGCTCTGGGCGGCGAAGCGGCTGAAGCGTCCTGTGCGCTGGACCGGCGAGCGCTCCGAGATCTTCCTGTCCGACAGCCATGGCCGTGACAATGTCACCATCGCGGAACTGGCCATGGACGAGGACGGCCATTTCCAGGCGATCCGGGCCACGACCTATGCCGCCATGGGCGCCTATCTGGCGAACTTCGGCCCCTTCATCCCGACCGATGCCTGTGCGGGCATGTACACCGGCCTCTACAAGATCCCGCTCTGCCGGCTGACGGTGCTCGGCGTCATGACCAACACGGTGCCGACGGACGCCTATCGCGGTGCGGGGCGACCGGAAGCGGCCTACATGATCGAGCGGCTGGTGGACCGGGTGGCGACGGAGATGGGGCTGACCCCTGACGAGATCCGCCGCCGCAACTTCCCCACCCCGGAGGAGATGCCGCACACGATGGGGCTGGGCGACGTCATCGACTCGGGCGAGTTCACGGCCTGCATGGAAGACGCCATGAAGGCCGCCGACTGGGACGGCTTCGACGCAAGGCGCAAGCAGTCGGAGGCCGCGGGCAAGCTGCGGGGCATCGGCCTCGCCACCTATGTCGAACGCTGCGGCGGCGGCAATGGCATCCCGGCGAAGCTGGCCTTCGACGCCGACGCAGGCAAGGTGCGTATCCTGTCCGGCGCCATGGACAGCGGCCAGGGCCACACCGTTTCCTACAAGCAGATCCTGTCGGAGAAGTTCGGCATCGATGCCGACGACATCCTGGTGGTGCAGGGCGATACCGACCTGACCCCGCCGGGCTTCACCGGTGGCTCCAAGTCGATCCCCGTGGGTGGCGCATCCATCCTGGGTGCCGCCGACAAGACGCTGGAAAAGGGCCGCAAGATCGCGGCACAGATCCTGGAAACGGCTGAGGTGGACATCGAGTATGCCAATGGCCGCTTCACCGTGGCCGGCACCGACCGTGGCATCGACCTGTTCGAGCTGGCGAAGCAGGCACAGGACCCCGCCAACCTGCCGGAAGGCGAGGAGCCGGGCATCGACAGCGAGCATGATCACACCAACACGGCCCCGACCTTCCCCAACGGCTGCCATATCTGCGAGCTGGAGGTCGATGCGGCAACCGGGACCGTGGAGATCCAGAACTACACGGTGGTGGACGACTTCGGCGTGACGCTGAACCCGATGCTGCTGGAGGGCCAGGTGCATGGCGGTATCGTGCAGGGACTGGGTCAGGCCTGGACGGAGCATACCGTGTTCGATCCGGACTCCGGCCAGCTTCTGTCGGGCAGCCTGATGGACTATCAGATGCCCCGCGCGGCGGAGATGCCGAATGTCAACTTCATCACCCGCAATGTGCGCTGCACGACCAACCCGCTGGGCGTGAAGGGTGCAGGTGAGGCCGGAGCCATCGGTGCCCCGCCCGCCTTCGTCAATGCCGTGCTGAACGCCGTGCGGTCGGCCCGGCCGGAGGTGGAACATCTGGACATGCCGCTGACCCCGCTGCGCGTCTGGCACGCCCTGAACGACTGACGACAGCCAGGCGATGACCGAGGAACGGGCCAAGATCGCGGTCGTTGTCCGCGATGATCTGGAGGTATGGCAGAAGCTGAATGTGGTGGCCTTCCTCGCCTCCGGCATCGCCGCGGCGCATCCGGAGACCATCGGTCAGCCCTATGCCGATGCCGACGGACGTGCCTATACCGCGATCTTCGGTCTGCCGGTGCTGATCTACGGAGCGGCGGGCGAGAAGCTGGGGCGCGCGCTCAATCGCGCCAATGAGCGGGGCCTGACAGTCGGTGTCTATGACCGGGGCATGTTCGCCACCGGCAATGACACCGACAATCGCGCTGTCGTCTCAGCCAGGCCGACCGGGGACCTGGATCTGGTCGGCATCGCCGTCCACGGCGGCGCCAAGGAAGTCGACAAGGCGCTGAAGGGACTGAAGTTTCACCCCTGAGGCCAGTCGCGACGACTCAGAACTCCACCCCGATCTGTGCCTTCACCCCGTCGCGGAACGGATGTTTCAGCAGGGTCATCTCGGTGGCCAGATCCGCGATCGCCAGCAGTTCCTCCTTCGCGTTGCGGCCCGTGATGACCACATGGGTCATCTCCGGCTTCTCGGTGGTCAGGAACTCCACGATCTCCGCCACGGGAATGTAGTCGTAACGCAGGGCGATGTTCAGTTCGTCCAGCAGCACCATGTGCACCTCAGGATCGCGGATCAGTTCCTTGGCCCGCTCCCAGGCCCTGCGGGCGTTGGCGATGTCGCGCTCCCGGTCCTGGGTCTCCCAGGTGAAACCTTCGCCCATGGTGTCGAAGGTGCAGATGTCGCCGAACCGTTCCTCGATCAGGCGGCGTTCACCGGTTTCCATGCCGCCCTTGATGAACTGCACCACAGCGCAGCGCATGCCATGCGCGATGCAGCGGAAGATCATGCCGAAGGCCGCCGTGGACTTGCCCTTGCCCTTGCCGGTATGGACGACAATCAGCCCCTTCTCCCCCGTCTTGGCCGCCATGATCTTGTCGCGCGCGGCCTTCTTGCGCGCCATCTTCTCGCTGTGGCGTGCGTTGACTTCCTGTTCCTCGGTCATGCTGTCGTCTCCTCTGCCTCGGCCCCGCCATTCCCGCGAATGGCATCCAGTCGTGAGCGTACATCGTTGGCGCGCGGGTGCCACATGCCCCGGTCCACGGCCTCCTGCATCCGGTCGGCGATCTCCCGCAGCGCCGGACGGTTGTTGTCCTCCAGGAACGTCCTGACCTCGTCATCCGCCAGATAGGCGCGCCAGAGCAGGTCGAAGTGGTGATCGCGCACGGCATTGGTCGTGGCGGCGAAGGCGAACAGATAGTCCACCGTCGCAGCGATCTCGAAAGCGCCCTTGTAGCCATGGCGCATGACCCCTTCGAGCCACTTCGGATTGACGGCGCGGGAGCGGACGACGCGTCCGATCTCCTCCTCCAGCGTGCGGATCACCGGGCGTTCGGGGCGGGAGTGGTCGTTGTGATAGACCGTCGGCGCGGCCCCCCTCAGATGCTCGACCGTCGCGCTCAGACCGCCCTCGAACTGGTAATAGTCGTCCGAGTCCAGCAGGTCGTGTTCGCGGTTGTCCTGGTTCTGCACCACCGCCTCCACCTGCGACAGGCGCGTGCGCATCTGGTCCGCCGCGCCCTGCCCGGCGATACCGGCACCATAGGCATGGCTGCCCCAGGCAATGAAGGCGTCGGCCAGATCACCGCGCCCTTCCCAGAGCCGTTCGTCGATCATGGCCTGAAGGCCCGCACCATAGGCGCCGGGCCGCGCGCCGAATATCCGGAACCCGGCGCGGCGTTCCGCCTCCACCGTATCGATTCCGTCAGCCAGCAGGGCATCCCGGTCGCGCCCAAAGGCGGAGGCGAGCGGGTTCATGTCCTCCGGTTCCTGCTCCCGCATCACCGCCCGCACCGCTGAATCAAACAGCTCGATCTGGGTCGGAAAGGCGTCCCGGAAGAAGCCGGAGATACGCAGCGTCACATCCACCCTTGGCCGGTCGAGCACCGTGAGCGGCAGGATCTCGAACCCCGTGACCCGCCGCGAGGCCGGCTCCCACGTCGGGCGGCACCCCAGCAGCGCCAGCGCCTGCGCGATGTCGTCACCGCCCGTCCGCATGTTGGAGGTGCCCCAAGCGGTCAGCGCCATGACGCGCGGCCAGTCGCCATTGTCCTGCAGGTGTCGCTCGATCAGCCGGTTGGCCGACTTCCAGCCCAGCGTCCAGGCGGTCTGTGTCGGCATGGCGCGGCTGTCGATGGAGAAGAAATTGCGCCCGGTGGGCAGCGTGTCCGGCCGCCCCCGTGTGGGCGCGCCGGAAGGTCCGGGCGGAACGAAACGCCCCGACAGCCCGGTCAGCAGGCCGGAGAGCTCCGCCGGGCCACAATGGTCGAGATCCGGTGCCAGGCGTTCATGGATCGCCGCCAGGACTTCCGCGCTTGCCGGACCCGGCGGGGAAGTGGCTTCCGGCTGTTCAAGCAGGTTGATGGCCAGCAGTTCCAGACGCTCAAGCGTGTCGCCGACCGTGCGCCAGTTCTGTTCATCCACCGCCGCAAGCACCGCAGGCCGCGCGCCGTCCCACACCTCGCCCATGGTGCAGTCCAGCGGGTCGAAGCCCAGCCCGAGGTCATCTGCCATCGCCCGCAACAGCGACCCGTTGCCGGACCCGCTGCCGCCCCTTGGCACCCGTGCCAGCGCCAGCAGCAGATCCCGCCGCTGCCGCGCCACGGGGGAGACCCCGAAGATGTGCAGACCGTCGCGGATCTGCGCTTCCTTCAGCTCGCAGAGATAGTTGTCCAGCTTGGCGAAGGCCGCGTCCTCGTCATCATCGTCGGTGATCGACGCATCCGCGCCCAGATTCTCCGCCGCCACCAGCGACAGGATCTCCCGCCGCAGCAGGTCCAGCCGCCGCCGGTCCAGCCCGGCAGCGTCGTAGTACTCATCGACCAGTGCCTCCAGGTCCCGCAGCGCGCCATAGGTTTCAGCCCGGGTCATCGGCGGTGTCAGATGGTCGATGATGACGGCCTGCGCCCGGCGCTTGGCCTGCGTCCCCTCCCCCGGATCATTGACGATGAAGGGGTAGAGATGCGGCAGTGGCCCCAGCGCCACCTCCGGGAAGCAGGCATCGGACAGGGCCAGCGCCTTGCCCGGCAGCCACTCCAGATTGCCGTGCTTGCCCAGATGGACGACGGCCTGTGCGCCGAATGTTTCACGCAGCCAGAGATAGAACGCCAGATAGCCGTGCGGCGGCGGCAGGTCAGGGCTGTGATAGGTCTCCTTGGGGTCGATCTGGTAGCCACGGGCGGGCTGGATACCGACAACCACCTGGCCGAAGCTCAGGACAGACAGCACGAAGCCGCCCCGCGCCGGATCATGAAACGGATCGCTTTCCGGCGTGCCCCAGCGTTCGGTCACGGTCGTCCGGACCGCATCCGGCAGGGCCGCGAACCAGGTCGCATAGGCTTCTGTCGGCAGCACGACACCGCCGCTCCGGCTGGCCCGGTCGGTCAGCCAGTTGGTGGGTCCGGCCAGAATCCGTTCCATCAGCGCGGCACCGTCGCCGGGTGCGCCTTCGACCGAATAGCCCTCTTCTTCCAGCGCCCGCAGCACACTGATCGCGCTGGCCGGGGTGTCAAGACCGACGCCATTGGCCAGTCGCCCGTCCCGGTTGGGATAGTTCGCCAGCACCAGCGCCAGCTTGCGCTCGGGCGCGGAGGTGCGGCGCAACCTGATCCAGTTCGCGGCGAGCCGGGCGACGAAGGCAACCCGGTCCGGCACCGGTTCGGGACGCACGATGGCGCACTGCACCGCCGGATCGAACGACGCCTCCGCCTTGAAGGCGATGGCGCGGGTCAGGATACGGCCATCCACCTCCGGCAGGGCCACATGCATCGCCACATCGCGGGCACCCAGTCCCTGCATGGACTCCTGCCAGACCGCTGCCGTGCTGGCCCCTGAAACAAGTTGGAGCACCGGGCAGTCCGCCTGATCCAGTACCGTGCCGGGCATGGCAGCGGAGCCGTCAGCCTCCCCCGGCTTGCCGACCGCGAAGGCCGTCAGGTTCAGCACCACATCCGGCACTGCCTCCGCCATGACCGCGCTCAGGATGGCGTTGGAGCCTGCGTCCTTCAGGCTTGAAACGAAGACCGGAACGGCGGCCACGCCCTCCGCATCCAGTGCCGCAATCAGCGCATCGACCGGTGCCATGGCACCGCCCTGCACATTGGCGCGGTAGAAGGTGATCAGCGCGCGGGGGCGTGCATCCTCCGCCGGGGCGATGTCCGACAGCGACGGCGCATCCCGGCCCGGCCAGTAGAGTCCGGCGCGCAGCAGGGGCCGCGCCGGTTCCGGCAGTTCGCCGCCATCGAGGATCGCGCGGCAGGCGCGCAGGAAATTGCGGCTGTTGCCCGGCCCGCCCTCTGCCAGCCAGCCCCAGAGGGCGTCGCGCACCTCCGGCTCGATCGTGGAGACTGCGGCCAGATCGGCGTCCGGCTTCTCGTCCCCCGGAAGCGCCACGAGGGGGATGCCGTTCCGGCGACAGGTGCGGGCGATTTCCTCGATGGCGTAGGACCAGTAGCCGACGCCGCCGAGGAACCGGCCCACGACCAGCCTCGCCCCCGCGACGGTCTTCTCCGCATAGAGATCGACCGACATGGGATGTTTCAGGAATCCCAGCGCCGCCAGCCGCAGTCCGGGCGCTTCATCGCCCAGTTCGGCACGTGCCGTGGCCAGCGCCGCGATCTCGGTGTCCGCCGCAGTGAGAACCAGCACGTCCGCCGGTTCCTGCGCCAGATCGACGGCTTCCTCGCCGTCCTCGATCGCTCCCGGCTGGGCCTGAAGCAGATGCATGGCTCAGATGGCCGACTGCTGCAGTGCCCCGGTGATCCGCGCCTGATCCAGACCCTTCTCGCCGATCACGACCAGACGGGTGCAACGTGTTTCATCGGCGCGCCACGGGCGGTCGAAATAATGATCGATGCGCGGCCCCACGGCCTGGATCACCATGCGCATCGGCTTGCCCGAAACGGCAACGAAGCCCTTCAGGCGCAGCACGTTCTCTGCCGCCAGCATGGCCGAGACGCTGGCGGAGAAGGCCGCCGGGTCGGTGATCTGCGGCAGGTCCACATGGAAGCTGTCGAAATCATCGTGGTCATGATCAATCTCGCCCGCACGCTCGTGATGCGTCGGGCGGTTGGCGATGTCATCCTCCGCCCCGATCCCGAGACCGATGAGGGCCGAGGCAGGCAGCGCCCCCTGTATCGCCGAGACCACAGGCACACCGGCGCGGACGTCGGGACGAATGAATTCGCGCACGATGTCCAGCCCGCCATCGCCCAGCAGATCGGTCTTGTTGACGATGATCAGGTCGGCACAGCCAAGCTGATCCTCGAACAGTTCCGACATGGGGGTCTCGTGATCCAGGTTCTCGTCGGCCTGGCGCTGGGCGTCCAGCGCCGCCTCATCGTGGGCGAACCGTCCGGCGGCGACGGCGGCACCGTCAACCACGGTCACCACCCCGTCCACCGTCACGCGGGTACGGATGTCGGGCCAGTTGAAGGCTTTCACCAGCGGCTGCGGCAGGGCGAGGCCAGACGTCTCGATGACGATATGGTCGGGCGGATTGTCCCGGTCCAGCAGGGCCGTCATGGTCGGCACGAAGTCGTCGGCGACGGTGCAGCAGATACAGCCATTGGCCAGTTCCACCACATCATCCTCCGAGCAGGTTTCCTCCCCGCAGCCCTTCAGCACTTCGCCATCGACGCCAAGATCACCGAACTCGTTGATGATCAGGGCGATGCGCCGCCCCCCGGCGTTCTGCAGCAGGTGCCGGATCAGCGTGGTCTTGCCCGCGCCGAGGAAGCCCGTCACCACGGTCGCGGGAATCCGGGATGTCCCCAGCTTGTTTACCGTCTGTGTCATCAGTTGCCTTCCCCTTGTGCCGCATGATCCATGCGTTGCCAGATGTTGCCCGCAATCGCGCCCAGTACACACCAGAAGGCCGCGGCCATGGCCAGTGAGGCGGTGGCGAACTGCGCCGCCAGTTCCGGCGGCACGCCACTGCCGCCGCCATGATGCGGATGCGGCGCGCCGATCGCGTGCGGAATGATCAGGGCGATGATGCCGACGCCCATCAGCACCTGCCGGTCCGACAGGAAGATGAGCCAGAGTCCCAGTCCGGTCAGCACGACCGTCAGCAACCACCAGATCTGACGGGCCTGCACCTCCGCCGCCAGCATGCCCGGCAGTTCCGGCGGCAGACCGAGGCCCGGAGCCAGCGCGGTGGTGACAAAGCCTGCCGCGCCCCAGAGCACCCCCCGGCGCGCCGTCATGCGCCGCCCGCTGAAAGCGATCAGCGCGACCAGCACGAAGGCATAGCCCAGGCCGATCAGGACGGTCATCAGGGAGGTATAGAAGATGCGTTCAATGCTGTCCTCTGGCATCCAGCCGTCACCATGGTCATGTCCGCCATGGCCGCCCTCCGCAGGCGCGGCGGCACCATGGCCATTAGCTCCGTGGCCATCGGTTCCGTGGTCATGGGATCCATGGTCGTGGCTGCCGTGATCGTGCCCGTCACCATGTGCTGCAGGCGCGCCGCCGCCCTCAAAGGCCTCGGCGGCGACCACCAAAGGGACTGTGACCGCCTGCTGCAGCACAGCGGCGACAAGTCCGGCGAGCACCCCTGCAATCAGGGCGCACGCGAATATGCGCTTGAACATTCCGTATCAGCGATGATCGGTCAGTGACACGGCATCGCGAAGCTGTGGCGGCCATCATGCGCCGCATTGTGCAGGGTGTCCGACTGGGCCATGCCCGCCGCGAACACCAGGAACGTGCCGAGCAGCAGCGCCGTCACCACGGCAGGCAGCGCAGCCATGCGCACACCGGTCGAGCCAGCTTCTGCGGAATGATCCATCGTCTGGTTGAATTCGTTCATCGTCTTGTTCTCCCTGTCGCCCCGCCGGCGACCATAGCGGGTTTCAAACTTGCGGGCGGCAGGTTTCCTGGCTCACGTCTTGGGCGGCTGTCCGGCCTTCCCGGCCAATCGGGGCCAGTGGCATGTTCGAACATCCTCGACGCATACAGTTGCGGGGGCAGCCACGGACTTGGTCCCTGATGGGTACGCCGAACCGTGTTCCCTTTTCTCATCCGCCCTTCCCTTGTAGGTCAGACGGAACCGTCACGCAGGATCGACCTTACAGTTGCCCCCTTGCAGGCGCAACAATGCGATCAGGGTTTCACCGGGCACACGCCGTATTGCGACTCCCCGGTGGCCATGGTCAAGATGCGCCCCGAATGATGATCCGGAGCGGCATTGATGAAACCCGATACCCTCGACCACCTGCGCGGGCTGATCGCCGACCTGCCACCGTCAGATGACGCGTCAGCGCGGGACGCCGCCGCACGACAGGACAATCTGGTGAAACCCGCGGGATCACTCGGCCGGCTGGAGGAAATCGCGGTCCACATGGCCCGCTGGCAGGGGACGGCGCGCCCCGCCATGGACCGCGCCCGCACCATCATCTTTGCCGGCAGCCATGGCATGACGAAGCATGGTGTGTCCGCGTTCCCCGACGAGGTGAATGCCCAGATGCTGGCCGGGTTCGGCGCGGGATTCGCAGCGATCTGCCAGTTGACCCAGGCTTTCGGGGCGGAACTCTCAGTGGTGGATTGCGGCATCGCGACACCGACAGCCGACTTCACCACGCAGCCCGCGATGGATGAGAGCGCCTTCCTGGCAGCGGTCGCCATGGGCATGGACGCGGTGCGCGGGACGGAGGATCTGCTGGTCTTCGGCGAGATGGGTATCGGCAACACGACCGCTGCCGCCGCCGTCGCGCTGGCCCTGTTCGGTGGGGAGGCACGAGACTGGGTCGGACCCGGTACCGGCGTCGACGATGCGGGCATCGCGCGCAAGGCCGACGTGATCGCGCGCGCCCGGGCCATCCATGGGGCTGACCTGGACGATCCCCTGCTGGCGCTGTCCCATGTCGGCGGGCGGGAGCTGGCGGCGATCTTCGGTGCCTGTCTGGCGGCGCGGCGGCACCGGATACCGGTCCTGCTGGACGGCTTCATCGTCACCTCCGCCGTTGCCCCGCTGCACCGTATCGCAGGCGCGGACGGGCTGGCCCATACGCTGGCGGCCCACCAGTCGGGCGAACCGGGTCATCAGCGGCTGCTGGCAAGGCTGGGCCTGGACCCCCTGCTCGCGCTGGGCATGCGGCTGGGTGAAGGATCCGGCGCGGCGACGGCGCTCGGGCTCGTCCGCGCGGCACTTGCCTGCCACAATGGCATGGCCACCTTTGCCGAGGCCGCCGTGGCCGGCAGCAAGCAGGATACCTGATGCCGTGAGCGGCTATCGCACCATCCTTGGCCCCGACGCCGCCCTGCCGTGGACAACGCTGGTGCTGGGTGGCGCACGGTCGGGGAAGAGCCGACTGGGCGAGCGGCTGGCGCGTGATCACGCCGGAGAGACAACACCGGTCTATCTGGCGACGGCTGAGGCCTTCGACAGCGAGATGCGGTTGCGCATCGAACAGCACAAGGCTGACCGGGGGCCTGACTGGGTCACGGTGGAAGCCCCACGCGATCTGCCGGACCAACTGGAAGCCTGTGGCGATCGGCCCGTGCTGGTGGACTGCCTGACTCTGTGGCTGAGCAATCTGATGCTGGCGGACATCGCGCCGGATGCGGAGATCGCCAGCCTGATCGACGTGCTGGCCGAACGCACGGCCCCGACAGTGCTGGTCTCCAACGAGGTCGGGCTTGGTCTGGTGCCGGAAACCCCGCTGGGGCGGCAGTTCCGCGACTGGCAGGGGCTGGCCAACCAGCGGGTGGCACTCAGCGCCGATTGCGTGCTGTTCGTCGCTGCCGGACTTCCGCTGGTCATGAAGCGGCCCGACTGATGCGCGAGGTGCTCGCCAGGCTCAACCTCGACCTGGCCATTGCGCTGGGCTGGCTGACCCGCCTGCCGACGCGCTTTCCCGATGCCGCCGCCGACCGCAAGCTGGCACAGGCGCTATGGGCCTTTCCCGTCGTCGGTGCGGTGCTGGCCGCGGCACTGGCCACGACCTTCGCGGCCATGGTCGGACTGGGAGCGAACGGCCTGCTGGCCGCGGCGGTGGCCGTGACCCTGTCCGTGCTGCTGACCGGTGCGCTGCACGAGGACGGGCTGGCCGACATGCTGGACGGGCTGGGCGCGCGGGGCGGCCGGGAGGCCCGCCTCGCCGCCATGCGCGACAGCCGCATCGGCACCTATGGCACGCTGGGACTGATCCTCTTCCTGCTGATCCGTGTCGCGGCACTTTCCTCTCTCGACGTGCTGGACGCGCTGGCGGCACTGCTGGCCGCGCTCGCGCTGGGCCGTGCCGGCATGGCGGTGGTCATGGCGCGCCTGCCGCTCGCCCGAGCCGATGGCGCTGCGGCTGGGGCCGGCAAGGCCGCTGACAGCGACATGCGCAAGTCATGCGCCATGGGGCTGCTGATCGCCCTGTTCGCCAGTGTCATTGGCGGCGTCCCGATCATCCAGTTGCTGCTGGCTGTCGCGCTGGCCATTGCCGTGGTGCTGGCCATGACGGAGGTCGCGCGGCGCACCTTCGGCGGTTACACCGGGGACGTGCTGGGTGCGACCTGCATGGCAGTCGAGACCACGGTCCTGCTGGCATGGAGCATGGGCGCGGGCTAGGCTTGAACCATGTGACAACCTGGGGAGGACAGCATGACAGGACGGCTTGAGGGGCGCGCGGCAATCGTGACCGGCGCGGGCAGCGGCATCGGACAGGCAACGGCAGACCTTTTCGCCCGCGAAGGCGCGATGGTGCTGGCCGTCGATCTGCCCGGCAAGGGCCTGGCGGAGGCCCATGACCACGCCTATGTCACGCCGTTCGAGGCGGACGTGGCGGCCGATGGGGCCGCGGAACGGATCATCGGCAAGGCCATCGAGTGCTTCGGCAAGCTGGACATTCTCTACAACAATGCGGGTGTCAGCCGGAACGCGCTGGCGGAGGTCATGACCGACGAGCAGTGGGACATCACCCTCGCCGTGAACCTGACCGGCCCCTACAAGCTGTGCCGCGCCGCGATCCCGTACCTGAAGGAGAGCCCCGCACCGCGCATCATCTCCACCGCATCCGTCATGGCCCGCATGACCGACTACGGTCTGAGCGCCTATTGCGCATCGAAGGCCGGTGTTGCCGGCATGACCCGCACCCTGGCGCTGGAGCTCGGCAAGTTCGGCATCACCTGCAACTACATTGAACCCGGCGCCATCCATACCGGCATGACCGGTGCCAGCTTTGCCGACGAGAACATCGCCACCATCTGGGCCAAGAAGGCGGCGCTGCGGCGGTTGGGGCAACCCATCGACATTGCCCGTGGTGCCCTGTTCCTCGCCTCCGACGATGCGGGCTTCGTGTCGGGCCATGGCCTGACCGTCGACGGCGGGCTGACCCTGCGCACATGAAACCGCGACGGAAGGGGGAGAAGACAGCACCGCCTGCTGAATTCTTCCTCGCTTCCCCCGTGCGGGGGAAGGAGTACGCGGTCGTGCCGGACCGATCCGCATTCATGTGCGGTTCCCCTCCCCTTTTCGTTCCGCTGCCATAGATGTTCTCCACCTGACGCCGTGGAGAAACACCGATGGACCGTCCCTCAAGCGATATTGCCTTCACCCCTGCCGTCAAGGCCGCGCAGGCGCGGCTTGGCTCCCGCGATACATACCGGCGCATGGAGGAGAAGGGTGGTTTCCGCACCGGCCTGACCGAGGACCTGCTGGCCTTCATCGCCGAGCGGGATTCCTTCTATCTCGGCACCGTCAGTTCGGAGGGCCAGCCCTACATCCAGCATCGCGGCGGCCCGAAGGGATTCCTGCGCATGGTCGACGAGACCACGCTTGGCATCGCCGACTTCGGCGGCAACCGCCAGTATGTGACCCTCGGCAATCTGGCTGAAAATCCGAAGGCCTTCATCTTCCTGATGGACTATGCCAACCGCCGCCGCATCAAGATCTGGGGCGAGGCCCGGGTGGTCGAGGACGACCCGGACCTGATGGCCGACCTGACGATGCCGGATTACCCGGCAGGCAAGGTGGAGCGTGTCATCCTGTTTCAGGTCACGGCCTGGGACATCAATTGCCCGCAGCACATCACGCCCCGCCATGACGTCGATGCGTTCGCGGCGGCAAACAGCCAGATACTGCAGCAACTGGCGGATCTGGAGGTCGAGAACGCCGAACTGAAACGCCGCCTGGCCGAAATCGAAGCCTGATCTGCAAGGCTGTTTGCTGTGAGCCTGTATCGGAACACCCGATGCGACATAGCGCCTGCCCGCAAGTTCAGGCTGGAGCAGGTGTGGAGTTTCGGGCAGGAACAGACCCTGCGATCAACCAGACCTGACCAACCCACCAAAGGTGTGATCAGCCATGAGCGTCGTTATCCATCACAACCCTGACTGCGGTACCTCTCGCAACGTTCTGGCCTTCATCAGGCAGGCAGGGGAAGAACCCACCGTTATCCACTACCTTGAAACCGGATGGACCCGGCCGCAGTTGCTGGGACTGTTCGCCGCTGCGGGACTGACACCGCGCAGCGCGCTGCGGATCAGCAAGTCACCGGCTGAAGAGCTCGGCCTGACGGATCCGTCAGTAACCGAGGAGGCCATTCTGGACGCCATGCTGGTTCATCCGGTCCTGGTCAATCGTCCCATTGTCTGCACCCCGAAGGGGGTTGCCCTGTGCCGCCCATCGGAAGCAGTGACGGCGTTGCTCGATCTGCCGCCGGGAACCGTGCTCAGAAAGGAATATGGCGGGGAGATCACGGTCAATGGCTGACGATCTTCCCAACATCGCGCCCGATTCCCTGCATCGGATCGACACCGCGCAACTGACTGCGCCCGGCGACCCGACACATCCGCCCCGTGTCCTGCTGCTCTATGGTTCGCTGCGGGAACGGTCCTATTCGCGGCTGATGGTGGAAGAGGCGGCGCGGGTGCTGAAGGCACTGGGCGCGGAGCCGCGCATCTTTGACCCTACCGGCCTGCCGCTGGTCGACAGTGTCCCGGACTCCCATCCGAAGGTCCAGGAACTGCGCACGCTTTCGCTCTGGTCGGAGGCGCATGTCTGGTGCTCCCCCGAACGGCACGGCGCCATGACCGGCATCCTGAAGACCCAGATCGACTGGCTGCCACTGGCGCCCATCGGCGGGGTTCGCCCCACGCAGGGGCGCACCCTGGCGGTCATGCAGGTCTGCGGCGGCTCGCAGAGTTTCAACGCCGTGAACCAGATGCGCATTCTGGGGCGCTGGATGCGCATGATCACAATCCCGAACCAGTCCTCGGTCCCGAAGGCCTTCCTGGAGTTCGAGGACGACGGCCGCATGAAACCGTCACCATTCTACAACCGCATGGTGGACGTGATGGAGGAACTGCTGAAGTTCACCTGGCTGACGCGGGGGCGCGCCGCCTATCTGATCGACCGCTACTCGGAACGGGTCGAAAGCGTCGAGGAACTGTCGAAGCGGGTGAACCGGAAGGACGGGTAGCCGTGCGGCGACCGACCGGGCAGTTCAGCCCTTCGCGATCCTGTCAGCGGCTGCGATCAGGAACCCGGTCAGGTCGTCGGTGACATGGTGAATGTGCTCACCGCTCGATTGCTCATGGCTCCATTCGCTGATGCCGGGAATCCAGACCGTGGTCATGCCGACGGCATGGGCGGGCACCAGGTTGCGGGCCATATCCTCGAACATCGCCGCACTGGCCGGCTTGACGTTGTGGGTCTCGATGAAGCGGTGATACGGCTCGACGCTCTGCTTCGGAATGAAGTCCGAATGCACGATGTCGAAGATGGCCTCGAAACAGTCACCGATACCGATCTTGCCCATCACGTTCTCGGCGTGGCTGACGGAGCCATTGGTGAAGACCAGCTTCCGGCCCGGCAGTCGTTTCAGCACGTCGGCAAGCTGGGGATTCGCGTCTACCGGTGACAGGTCGATGTCATGCACGTAGTCCAGAAAGTCTTCCGGTCGCACGCCGTGGTGATCGATCAGCCCCTTCAGCGTGGTGCCGTGGGACAGGAAATAGCCCTTCTGCAGGCGATGCGCTTCCTCCTCGTCCACCTGCAGGAAATCGCAGATGAAGAACCGCATGCGGTCACTGACCTGATCGAAGAGATTGCTGCGCGCCGGATAGAGCGTGTTGTCCAGATCGAAGACCCATGTATCCACATGGCGCAGGTCGGGGGCGGTCTGATCACCGCGTTGCTCGGAATCTGTCATGCCCCCCTTATCACCGCCTCTCACCCGGCCCGCAAGCCCCTTCGCGCCCGCGCCGTTAACGCCGCGTTAGGCGCCTTGGCCGATATTGGAACGGTTATCCGAGACCGGGGAGCGATCGAGATGGCCGACGACAAGCGCAACGCCGACATTATTGCCTACCAGGAACAGATTGCCGCGCTGAAGAGCACCAATCAGGGCACACGCCTGGCGCTGGCAAAGGACGCCGATGCACGACCGGAAGTGCTGTACTATCTGGCGGAGGACAAGGACAAGGATGTCCGCAGCGCGGTCGCCGGCAACCCCGCCACCCCCGGTCAGGCGGATCTGAAACTGTCGGAAGACGTGGACCCCTATGTCCGCACCGAACTGGCACGCAAGATCGGCAGGCTGCTGCCCGGGATCGGCGACGCGAAGCAGGCACGGCTGCGCGACCTGACGGAAAGGGCGCTGGATCACCTTTCGGCCGATCGTCTTGTGGACGTCCGTGCGGCCCTGGCCGATGCCATCCGCGATTCCGAGATCGTGCCCAAGGCCATCGTCATGAAGCTGGCGCAGGACGTCGAGGAGATCGTGGCCGCGCCGATCCTGGAATATTCACCGCTGCTGAACGATGCCGATCTGGTGGAAATCATCGCCGCCGGTGTCACCATCGGTGCCCTGCCCTCCATCGCCCGCCGTCGCGGTATCGGTCCCGATGTGGCCGATGCCGTCATTGCCACGACCGACCTGCCTGCCGTCGCGGCACTGCTGCACAACAGGTCGGCAAAGGTCCGCTCCGACACGCTGGACGAACTGGCGGAGGATGCGCGCGACACCGACATGCTGCACGAACCGCTGGTGATGCGACCGGAGCTGTCGCAGCGCGCCATCCGGCGGATCTCCACCTTCGTTGCCCGGTCCCTGCTGGATCGGCTGGCGGAGCGCGGTGATCTCGACAACCGTACCCGCCAGGCACTGGCGGAGGCTGTCGGCGAGAAGCTGTCGGAAGACAAGGACGCCGACCAGAAACTGGATTCCGACTTTGCCGAGCACCTGCATGGGCGCGGCAAGCTGAATGACAAGGTCATCCAGAAGGCGATGGAAAAGAACCGCCGAAGCTTCGTCATCCGCGCCCTGGCCCTGAAGACAGGTCGCAAGGAAGAGGCGGTCGAGCGCATCATGGGCATGCGCAACGGCAAGGCGACAACGGCGCTGGTGCATCAGGCCGGACTTTCGATGCGCACCGCCTTGCTGGTACAGCAACGCATCGCCCGCGTACCGCCGCACGAACTGCTCGCGGCCCGCAATGGCGTCGACTATCCGATGACCACGGAAGAACTGGAAATGCAGATCGCCCACATCGGGTAATGATCTGAATCAAGGCGCCTCCTCCGACCGGTTCCTATGACCTGTCCGGAGGAGGGCCTGATCCATGAACCTCAAGACAAAGCGCAAGGAACTGCAGGGCGTGAACGGCGCCGTCGGGCTGGCCGTCGGACTGGGCGGCTTCATCGGCCAGCTCTATTCGCCGTGGCTGGCCGCGTTTCTCATGCTGGCGATCTGGATCGTCGGCGCCACCCTGATCAACCTGCTGACCGATCCGCCGGGCGAGCGCTGAGGCATCCCGCTATCCGGCGGCACCCGACCCGGTCATGACCGTCAGTATCTCGAACAGCATCTGACCGCCGACCTGCGCCGTATTGGTGGTCGCATCATATTGCGGGGCCACCTCCACCACGTCGCCACCGACGATGTCCAGCCCGTCGAGGCCGCGGAAGATCTGCTGCACCTCCCGCGGGGTCAGGCCGCCGACCTCCGGCGTGCCGGTGCCGGGGGCGAAGCCCGGGTCGATGCCGTCGATGTCGAAGGTGACATAGACCGGGCCGTCACCGACGACCTGCCGTGCCGCCTCGATCACCGCCGGAATGCCCTGCTCCATCACCTTCTCGATGTGGAAGACGGTCATGCCGGCATCCTGCGAGAACTCCCAGATATATTCGGACGCGCCGCGAATGCCGATCTGGATGCAGCGTTCCGGGTCCAGCACGCCGTCAAGCACCGCCATGCGGAACGGGCCGCCATGATGGAACTTGCTGTGGTCGAACTCCCCGCCCGTGTCGCAATGGGCGTCGATGTGGATCATGCCCAGCGGGCGGTCGCGCCCCAGCGCCTTCATGATCGGGTAGGTGATGGAATGGTCCCCGCCCACCGACAGGGGCCGCACACCGGCATCACGGACGGTGCCGTAATAGGCCTCGATATCCTCCATCGCCATGTCGAGGCTGAAGCGGCTGCGGAACGGCACGTCGCCGACGTCCCCGACCTTTGCCTCCAGGAACGGCGCGCGGGCCAGGATATGGTGCCAGGGGCCGATCCGCTCGATCGTGCGCAGCGCGCGCGGCCCGAAGCGGGCACCGGGGCGGTTGGTGACACCCAGATCCATGGGCACCCCGATCAGCGCGATGTCCAGCCCCTCCAGCCCCTCGACCGCAGGGGCACCGAGGAAGGTCGGAATACCGGCGAAGGGCGCATGGCGTCGCCCGCCATCCTCGAACTGTGAATCCGTGATGGCACGATAGCGTTCGTCGTAGGTGGTGCCGGGTTCGGTATCGCCGTACCGGGCGCGCAGCCGCTTCAGGTTTTCCTGATCCATCTCACCCGGTCTCCAATCTGCTGCTCTTGTCACGTGGCCTGTTCCATCCTCTCCCCACCCGGCCACCCACGGGAGTATCCTTATCGGGTGGCCGGGTGGGGAGAGGGATGGAACAGGCCGAAGACGACTCCGCTACCTGCCGCTGAATGCCGGGGCGCGGCGTTCAATGAAATGCGCCACACCCTCCTTGAAATCCTCCGAGTCGAAGCTGCCCGGCATCTCCGAATTCGCCGTCAGGGTGGCGTGTTCCAGCGACTGCAGCATGGCCTTGTAGACCTGCGACTTCATCACCCGGATGGAGCGTGGCGAGACCATGGTGGCCAGTTCATCGGCATAGGCATGGCACTGGTCGGCGAAGTCCTTCATCTCGATCACCCGGTTGACCAGCCCCATCGAATGCGCCTCGGCCGCCCCGAACTTCCGCCCCGACAGCAGCAGGTCCAGCGCATTGGCATGGCCCACCAGCATCGGCAGCATCCAGGAAATGCCATGCTCCGCGATCAGGCCACGGCGGGAAAAGGCGGTGGTGAAGACGGCCGCGTCGGAGGCGAAACGCATGTCGCAATAGAGCGCCATGACCATGCCCAGCCCGGCACAGGGGCCGTTGATCGCGCCCAGCACCGGCTTCGGCACCGTCGGGAAATAGCTGTAGCGCATGGTATAGTCCGTCGGCAGGTCCAGCCCGCCCGGAATGGCATTGTTCACCGCGCTGAGCGACTGGATGCGGGACTTCGCCGAGGCGGCCTCGTCCTGGATGTCGCCCAGCAGGTTCATGTCCGCCCCGGCGCAGAATCCGCGACCGGCGCCGGTCAGCACGATGGCGCGCACGGCATCATCGTTCGACGCCTCCATCATGGCCTCGCGCACCTCCCCCTCCATCTTCCGGGTCCAGGCATTGAGCTGGTCCGGGCGGTTGAGCGTGATGGTGGCAACCGCACCGTTGCGGTCATAGAGCACTTCCGAAAGGTTCATGGTCCCCTCCCCAGGATGACATCGCCGACAGGTGCCGACGCATTGACTGGCCACAGGATAGCGCCATGGTAGGAAATGGTCATCAGGGAGGATGCTGCGATGCCCGGTTCGATTCGCCCTTTCACGGTTCATGTCTCCGATGAGGACATCGCCGATGTGCAGGCGCGGTTGCGCGCCACGCGCTGGCCGCGTGAGGAGCCGCAGGGCGCGCCCTGGGCCTATGGCGCCGACATGGCCCATGTGCGCGACCTCTGCCGTCACTGGGCGGAGGATTTCGACTGGCGCGCGGTGGAGCAGCAGATCAACCGCTTCCACAATTTCCACGCCACCATCGACGGGCAGGACATCCATTTCATCTGGGAGACCGGATCGGGCAGCAACCGCCTCCCCCTGGTCCTGACCCATGGCTGGCCCGGCTCCGTCGTCGAGTTCCTGGAAGTGATCGAACCGCTGGCCCACCCGGAGCGCTTCGGCGGCCAGGCGGAGGACGGCTTCGACGTGATCGTCCCCAGCCTGCCGGGCTATGGTTTCAGCGCCGCGCCGCCGAAGCCGGTGGACTGCCGCGAGACCGCTCGGCTGTGGCGGCACCTGATGGTCGACGTGCTGGGCGTGGACCGCTTCATGGCACAGGGCGGCGACTGGGGCAGCCTGGTCACCTCATGGCTCGGGCTGGCGCATTCGGATGTCTGCTGCGGCATTCACCAGAACATGTGGATCCCCCGCCCCGCCACCATCGACCCCGCGCCGGATGCGGAGGAAAAGGCCTGGCTGAAACAGCGCCAGGGCGACCTGCGCTTCGAGACCGCCTATCAGGCCATCCAGTCCACCAAGCCGCAGACCCTCAGCTATGGCCTGACCGACTCGCCCGCCGGACTGGCCGCCTGGATCACGGAGAAATTCCAGACCTGGGGCGACACCCATGGCGACCTGCACAGCCGTTTCAGCGCCGACCGGCTGCTCGCCAACATCGCGCTCTACTGGCACACGGGCACCATCAACAGCTCCACCTGGATGTATACCTCCATCGTGGAGAGCGACAATTTCCTGGTGCCGGACGGCCAGCGGATCACGGTGCCGGTGGGCGTGGCGAAGTTCCCCGGCGACAGCTTCTCCATGCCGCCGCGCCAGTGGGTGGAACGCATGGCCAACGTGGTGCACTGGACCGAGATGCCGGCCGGCGGCCACTTCGCCGCCATGGAGGAACCCGAAGCCTTCATCGACGACATCCGCGCCTTCGCCCGGATGATCCGGTAGCCATGCGATTTCGCCCGGACCAGAGAAATCCGGAGTGACCCCGGTCCGGCCGACCCGGAGAATCCATGTCGCGCGAGATGAATTCGCTTTCCCCGCGCGATGTGGTGCCATTCCGTGCCCTTTCGGCTGCAAGTGCGCGCGATTCCCGCGCATCATCGGAGTTCATGCAGTGCAGGCGGGTCTGCATACCGGTTGAGGGGGGACGACTTTGGGGTCTGCGACTGGGTCAGGGCAGAAGCTGTTCTATGGCTGGATCATTGTCGGTGCCAGCTTCGTGGGCACCTTCTTCGCCTTCGGCATTGCCTATTCCTTCGGTCCGTTCTTCCCTGCCATCGAGGCGGCTTTCGATGCCAGCCGCTCCGACGTCGCCCTGGTTTCCGCCATCGCCGGGGGGTTGCTGTTCAGCCTGGGCGCGGTGAGCGGCCCTCTGGCCGACCGCCTCGGCCCCGCAGTGGTCGCGGCAACCGGCATGGCCCTTGTTGCGGCAGGACTGATCGCCGCGGCGCAGGCGGCCACCCTCTGGCAGATCTACATCGCCTACGGGCTCGGCGTCGGCGTCGGCGCGGGCTGCATCTACGTTCCGGTGATCAGCGCATTGCAGCGCTGGTTCGTGCGCCGTCGCGGCCTTGCCTCCGGCCTGGCCGTCATGGGCGTGGGGGCGGGCACGCTTGTGACCCCGCCGGTCGCCAACTGGCTGGTCCAGGAGCATGGCTGGCGGGATGCCATGACCTGGCTGGGAATAGGCGTGGGTGTCATCGGCCTCCTCGCCATGCTGCTGTTGCGCCACTCACCGGAGAGGTACGGGCTGAACCCGGACGGAGGCGCACCACCCTCATCGGAGGCCCCGCCAGGTCCGGCCTCGACCCTGCGCGAAGCCATCGGGACCCCCGAGTTCTGGCTGCTCAGCGGTGCGGGCCTCACCATCTCGTTCTCGCTCTTCATGCCCCTGGTCCACTTGGTGCCCTACGTCCTCGACCAGAGCATGACCGAGGCCACGGGTGCCTGGCTGCTCAGCCTGATCGGTGTCTCCAGCATCGGGGGACGTTTCCTCGTCGGCATTCTCGCTGACCGGTTCGGACGGCTGCGCACCCTGACGGGCGTCTATCTGGGGCTCGCCGTGATGATGGCCTTCTGGCATTTCGCCGTGGAGGTCTGGGCGCTCGGCTTCTTCGCCGTGATCTTCGGCACACTCTACGGCGGCTTCGCACCGCTCATGCCTGCCATTCTGGCGGACATCTTCGGGGTTCGGCATCTGGGCGGCATTCTGGGCGTCAACTATTCCGCCTCCGGGCTTGGCGTGCTCGGCGGACCGACACTGGCGGGGCTGATCTTCGACATGACGGGGGGCTATGGTCCGGCGATTGTCTTCGCCGTCCTGAGCCTGCTCCTCGGCGCCGCCTTCCTGCTCGCGGTCGGCGCGCGGTCTCGGGCAGCAGAAGTTGCCTCCCGTCAACCGGAGTGAATGACTGCCGGTTTGCGATGCCCGAGCCTCGTCCGCGTCGCTCCAGGCGCGAAGCAAGAGATGCCAGATAACAGATGATCCATGATCGCCGATTGGCGCTCCTGCTCCGGCGTGCTGAAATGGCGACGGGGAGGACAGAGACACATGACCTACGAACAGATCGAATACCGGACCGAAGGCAATGTCGGGATCCTGACACTGAACCGGCCGGAGAAACTGAACGCCTGGACCTACCGGATGCGGGAGGAGATGCATGACGCCATCACCTCCGCGAACAATGATCCCGCAATCGGCGCGGTCATCGTGACCGGCGCGGGCCGGGGGTTCTGCTCCGGTGCCGACATGAAGGACACGTTCCGGGCCCGGATGGAGCAGGCGGAATCCGGCACCAAGCCGTCGGCACCGATCCAGTGGGTGAAGTTCGTGCGCGATTCCAAGCCCCTGATCGCCGCGGTCAACGGCGTCGCCGTAGGCGTCGGCCTGAGCCAGATCCTGTCCTTCGATGTCATCCTGATCGCCCGTTCCGCCAGGGTCGCCGTGCCCTTCGTGAAGGTCGGCGTCGTGCCGGAGCTGGCCAGTTCGCACTTCCTGGTACAGCGCATGGGCTTCGGCGCGGCCAGTGAGTTCGCGCTGACCGGCCGCTTCATGAACGGCGAGGAGGCCGCCGCCAGCGGTCTCGCCAACAGGGTCGTGGAGGATGCGGACCTGATGGCAGAGGCCATGGAACTGGCCAACGCCATCGCCGCCAACCCCGACCGGCACCTGGCCTGGACAAAGGAACTGCTGACGCAGAACGGCTCCGAGACCGACCTGGAACTGGTGCAGGCGCGGGAGCAGGCGCGACTGAAGGAAGCCTATGAAAGCGCCGAGCACAAGGAAGCCGTCGATGCCTTCCTGAACAAGCGCAAGCCGAAGTTCAGGTAACGACCGGATGCCCCGATCCGGATCGGGTCGCTGCCCGCTCCTCAAGCGGGCGGTGTCGCCTCCGGCCCGGCGATCTGCATGGCCCGGCGATAGGCGGGTCGGGCGCTGATGCGCTGGAAATAGGCGTTCGTGTTCGGCAGGTCGTCGAGGGTCCGCCCCCCCGAGGCAAGGATGTTGCCGAAATTGTAGACGACCATCATGTCCGCGCAGGTGAAGTCGTCGCCTGCCAGATGCTCGTGCTTCGCCAGTGTCTGCTCCAGATAGTCGTAATAGCCCGACCAGCGCCGCCGCAGCAGTTCCTTCACCACCGGCGTCGCCTCGCCCGTCGGGTTCGCACCCATGGCAAGCTGGGCAAAGAACAGGCCCAGCGCATTGTTGTTGAACTGCATCCAGTAGAGATAGTCGAAATAGTTCGGCTGGTCGGGGTTCACGGTGAACCGGCCCCCGGCATGCGTACGGCAGACATATTCCAGCACCACCGCCGATTCCGTCAGCACGCGACCGTCATCCTCGATCACCGGCGCGGTCGCCGCCGGATGCAGCGCGAAGTAGTCGTCAGGCATCAGCCGGTTGGCCTTCCGGTGGTACCATTTCAGGTCATAGGGCAGCCCGAGTTCCTCCATCAGCCAGACCACGCGGTCGGACTGCGAAACGCCGAGATGATGGATGGTGATCAACTGACTCTCCCCTGATTTCCTTTGCATCTGCCTCTGATGATAGACCGTTCCGAGGTTGGATTGCAGCGCTCTGACGGCGACAGGTGATTGCGCAAGGGCCGCGCCTGGCTGATAAGCTGTCGGCATCTGCAATGCCTGCCCCCGCCTTCCGGAGTCTCCATGGAAATCACCACCGCCCTTCTGCCGCTGGCCGCCATCCTGGTCGGCACCGGATGTGTCGCCGGGGTGCTGGCGGGGCTGCTGGATGTCGGCGGCGGCATCGTGGTGGTGCCGGTGCTCTACACCATGCTGGGGCAGTTGGAGATCGATCCCTCCGTCAAGATGCATGTGGCGGTGGGGACGTCGCTGGCCAGCATCGTACTGACCTACATCGGTTCGGCGCGGGCGCATCACCGGCGCGGGGCGGTTGATGTGGACCTGCTGAAACGCTGGGGGCCGTTCATCCTTGCCGGGTCGGTCGCGGGGGTGCTGATCGCCAGCTTCATCAGCGGCGCGACCCTGACCCTGGTCTTCGCCGTGGTGGCGCTGGTCGTAGCCGCCTACATGGCCTTCACCCCGGCGGATTTCCGCCTGCGGGAGAGGCTGCCGGGAGGACCGGCAGGGGCCGCAACCGGCTTCGCCATCGGCGGTACCTCGGCGATGATGGGGATCGGCGGCGGCACCCTCTGCGTGCCCTATTTCAACCTGTTCGGCTATCCGGCGCACCGCGCGGTGGGCACGGCGGCGGCGATCGGCCTGATCATCGCGTTGCCCGGCGCCATTGGCTTCATCATCTCCGGCTGGGGCGTCCCTGCCTTGCCGCAAGCCAGCGCCGGGCACGTCAACCTGCTGGGCCTGCTGCTGATCGCCCCCTTCGCCAGCCTGACCGCGCCGCTGGGCGCCCGCATCGCCCACAGCCTGAAACCCCGCACACTGAAGCTTGCCTTCGCCCTGTTCCTGCTGCTCACTGCCATCCGGATGCTGGCGTAGATCGTTCCATCAGACGATGGAATCGCACCGGCCCGCGCCATCGGAGACGAGCAAGGATCCCGGCAGGATGAGAGATATCGCCAACCGCAACCTGCGGAAGTCGCTGACGATCCGCCACATGCGCGTCATCGCGGCCCTGGCGGAGCTGAAGATCGTCTCCCGGGTTGCCGACGAACTGATGGTCACCCAGCCGGCGATTTCGAAGCAGATCGCAGAGCTGGAACGCATCGTCGGTGCCCCTATCGTGACCCGCGACCGCAAGCGGCTTCACCTCACGGCAATCGGGCTGAGACTGGCGGAACATGCCCGCATGGTGCTCAGCCAGATCGACCGGGCGGCGTTCGATGTCGAGGCCATGTCGAGCGGTGTCAGTGGCGCGGTCTCTGTCGGCGTGGTCGCATCCGTGGGCCCGATCATCCTGCCTGACGCCCTTGCACTGCTGAAGCGCAGCGCCCCCGAAACATCGGTTTCGCTCATCGAGGGGCATTTCGTTTCCCTGTACCCGCAGCTTGAATCCGGCGTCATGGACCTGCTCATCGCCCGGGTCTGGCAACCGCAGGAACTGCCCGGAATCGAACAGAGCGTGCTGTTCAGCGAACCGGTTGTCGTAGTTGCGGGAAGTGATCATCCGCTCGCCGAGCAGGACGCACTCGACTGGAAGCAGGCCATCGGCTGGCCGTGGATCCTGCCCCAGGCCAACTCGGTCGCGCGAAGGGCCTTCGATGCCCTGTTTGCCGAAAACGGGCTCGTCACACCAACGAACACGATCGCTTCCGTGTCGCTGGCCCTGAATCTGGAGATCATGCGCAAGATGCCCGCGATTGGCCTGTTTCCGGAGAGTATCGCGCGGGTGCACAGTGCGCGCCGCGATATCGTGGTGCTGCCGCTCGACACCCACGGCCTCCTGTCCGAAGCGCGCTGTTTCTGGCGGCGGGATCAGACGTCCACCAACAGCACGCTCGCGTTGCTCCTCAAATGCCTCGAACAGACCCTGCCTGCCGCCTGATTTTATTCCCATTGGTTATGTTTGCATGGGAAGAATTCAGTATTCTGTCTGGATTTGCGGCGATATTTATACCCTTGACTAATTGTTGCAAGGGGAATGGCAACGCGGTGCTGCCGCGGTGCGATCATGGTCACGATGGCGAACACCAGGCTGACGGAATACACAGCGGTTCAGATGCTTGCCGGTTTCGCGGCAGGCAGCCTGACGCCCAATGCGGTGCTTGAGGCCTGTCTCAGCCGGATCTCCGAAGCCAATCCCAGGATCAATGCCCTGACCGCCTTCGACACGGAACGCGCCGTGGCCGAGGCCGATGCATCCACCCGCCGCTGGCAGGCGGGTACCCCTCGCGGGATCCTCGACGGGCTGCCGATCGGGGTGAAGGACCTGCAGGACACGGAGGGGCTGCTGACCACCTATGGCAGCCTTCGGATGCGCGATCACGTGCCCACGGCGGACCTGCTGATGGTCGCGAGACTGCGAAAGGCGGGCGCCATCGTTCTCGCCAAGACCAACGTTCCGGAGATGGGTGCCGGTGGCAATTCCCGCAATCCGGTCTGGGGGGCGACAGGGAATCCGTTCAACCCGAACCTCATTGCCGGTGGCTCCTCCGGCGGTTCCGCGGCGGCCCTGGCGGCGGACATGCTGCCGCTCTGCACCGGCTCCGACACGGGCGGATCGCTGCGGCTTCCGGCGGCACTGTGTGGCATCGTCGGGTATCGCCCCTCGGCGGACGTGATCGCCCATCCGGCCCGCCCCCTCGGCTGGTCCGGCATATCGGTCCTGGGTCCGATGGCCCGTGATGTGGACGATCTGGTTCTCATGCTGCGTGCCTGCCACGGCCATGATGCCGACGACCCGTTGTCATCACCTGCCGATCCGGCACGCTTCGACATCAGCCTCGGGCTGCAGACCGGCGTGATCGACGGCTACCTGAACTCCCCGTTCGTGCCGGTCATGTTCGGGCAGACGGATTTCGTGAAGAACTTCTCCGACGCCGGCGTGATCATTCCGATCCGCGCGATCATTGCCTCCAAGCAGTGGTACGACGGTCTGTCCGATGCGGAGCGGGCCACTGTGAACGACGCCGTCGCGAAGGCCAACGCCGCGACGCAGGCCTGGCTGGACAAGGCCTCGGTTGTCGCCCTGACCACGCTGGAGGATGCCGGTGTGACGGTCCAGCGGCTTTCCGAAGAAGAGAAGGAAGCCTTCCGCGAGCTCTCGCAGCCGGTCTACCGGTCCGGCCTGCTGCCCGAGGCTGATGTCGAAACCTGGTTGGCCGTGGCCAACAAGACCCGCTGAGACGGAGCCGGTCGGACCCGCGGCATGACTGCCGCGGGTCCGACCACTCACTCCACAGACTGGAAAGCCGACCCATGCGAAGCCTGATCCTGTCGCTCAGTTCCGGCCTGCATGCCGTGGCACGACGTGTCGCCGTGTTCATGGTCTGCGGCATGTTCGTCACGGTGATGATCCAGGTGATCGCGCGCTACGGCTTCTCCTCGCCGCCGACCTGGACCGAGGATGTGGCCCGCTACATGATGGTCTGGACCGGACTGCTGGGCGCGACCCTGTCCTTCAAGACCCGGGCCGACGCGGTTCTGATGCAGAGCGTGTTTCCGCCCAGACCACATCTTCTCGGCTTGCTGGCCGAGGCCGTGCAGAGCGCGGCCGTGATCGCCTTCATCGCACCCGTCGTCTGGTTCTGCTTCATCGGCCTGCGCGGCGGCTTTGCCAAGGGATACCTGGCCCGCCAGGCCGGTCTGACCGCCGATACGCTGGGGATCCCGATGGTCTGGATCGCGGTGATCGTCCCGATCGCCATGATCGTCATCCTCATCCATCTGGTCGCGCGGTGGCTCGACCCGGACGACTCTCCGTCTGCTGACGCGCAGGACGTGTCCCAACTCGACTAGACCTTGCCGCTGCCGCCTACCCCGGATGCTCGGCAATGGCCTGCAGGAAGGCGGCAGCGAACTTCTCCACCTTGCTGGCGCCGACGCCATGGGTCTCGGCGAAAGATTCCACATCGCGCGGGCGGCGGGCGGCGAGTTCGATCAGGGTGGCATCGTGGAAGATGACATAGGGCGGCACACCACGTTCCCGGGCCAGTTCCAGCCGCACCTGCTTCAGGCTCTGCAACAGGTCCTGCCCGGCCTCGTCCAGCGCGGTCTCGGCGGGCTTGCGGGTCTTGCGGCTGCTCTTCCCGCGCCCCGATGAGGCCGTCAGGATGTCGGTGCGCAGGCGCAGCGTCTCCTGCCCCATCAGCAGGCCGTGCCCCAGCCGCGTCACCGTCAGGCCGCCGAAACGGTCGGCGTCGATCTCCAGGAACCCGGCGGCGACGAGCTGGCGGATGATGGCGCGCCACTCACCGACCTTGCGGTCCTTGCCGATGCCGAAGGTCGGCAGCCGGTCATGCCCGAAGGAGGTGATCTTCGGCGTCGATTTCCCCATCAGGCTGTCGGCGATGTGCACCGCGCCGAACCGCTCCCCCGTGCGCACCACGGTGGACAGCACCTTCTGCCCCAGTTCGGTGCCGTCGATCAGGGTCGGCGGGTCCAGGCAGATGTCGCAGTTGCCGCAAGGCTCCGCCTTCTCCGCGAAGTAGGCGAGCAGCAGCACCCGGCGGCATTCCACCGCCTCGCAGAGGCCGACCAGAGCATCCAGCCGCTGGCGCTCCACCCGTTTCACCATGTCGTCGGCGTCGCTCTGTTCGATGAACTGGCGGCGCATGCGGATGTCGTTCAGGCCGAAGAAAAGCTGTGCCTCCGCCGGGGCGCCGTCCCGACCGGCGCGGCCGATCTCCTGATAATAGGCCTCGATGGTGGCGGGCAGATCGGCGTGGACGACGAAGCGGACGTCGGGCTTGTCGATGCCCATGCCGAAGGCGATGGTGGCGACGACGATGATCCCCGGCTCCGTCATGAAGCGGTCGAGCCAGCGCGCGCGGGTGTCCGGGTCCAGTCCGGCGTGATAGGCCAGCGCATTGTGCCCCGCCGCACACAGGGCCGCCGCCATGTCCTCCGTTCCCTGCCGCGAAAGGCAGTAGACGATGCCGGACTGGCCCTGCCGCTCCGCCACGAAGGCCTCCACCTGCTGTTCGACCTTCGACTTCACGGTGATGCCGAGGCGGATGTTGGGGCGGTCGAATCCGGCGACATGCACCGACGCTGTGCCGCCGAACAGACGCTCGATGATGTCCGTCCGGGTCTCCGCGTCCGCCGTTGCGGTGAAGGCCCCGATGGGAATGTCGGGGAAACGGCTGTGAAGCTGCTCCAGATCCCGGTATTCGGGCCGGAAGCTGTGGCCCCACTGGGAAATGCAGTGCGATTCATCGACCACGAACAGGCCGACGGGCAGATCGGCAAGCGCACGCAGCATGCGCTCCGTCATCAGCCGCTCCGGCGACATGTAGAGCAGGCTGGCCCGTCCGTCCCGGACCTTCAGCCAAGCATCGACGTTCTCCTCCCGGCTGCGGCTGGAGTTGATCGTGACCGCCGCGACACCGGCAAGCTGCAGCGCCGCGACCTGGTTCTCCATCAGCGCCACCAGCGGGGAGACCACAACGGTCAGACCGGGCCGCGCCAGCGCCGGCACCTGGAAGCAGAGCGACTTGCCCGCGCCCGTGGGCATGACCGCCAGCGTGTGCCGTCCCGCGATCAGGTCATCCACCACCGCCTCCTGCCCGGGACGGAAACTGTCGAAGCCGAAGACATCCTTCAGGATGCGGTGCTTCTCGGGCAGGTCTGCGGTGGCGGCGATGCTCATGGCCCTGTCTTGCACGATTCGCGCGACCGCTGCACCTCATGCCGTCCAACAGGCCTGTGCGGACCGGTTGGCTGGTGTAGATTGGCCGCGAACGAGCGGGAGGAGCCGGATCATGCAATCACCCCTGAGCCATGCCGAACAGGACCTGCGCGCCCGCGCACGCGACCTGGCGCAGAGCACCATCGCGCCGCGCGCCGCCGAGGTGGACCGCAGCGAGCAGTACCCCTGGGACAATGTGGCGGCGCTCAAGGACGCCGGTTTCATGGGCATGACCGTGCCGAAGGAACTCGGCGGGCCGGGTCTGAGCTACCTCGACGCCGCGCTGGTGATCGAGGAGATGGCGCGCGTCTGCGGCGTCACCGGGCGCATCGCGGTGGAAGCCAACATGGGCGCGATCTCCGCCATCCTGCAGTATGGCACCGAGGGTCAGCGGAAGATGGCCGCCGACTTCGTGCTGAACGGGGACAAGCCCGCCATCTGCATCACCGAACCTGAGGCCGGCAGCGCGGCGACGGAGATGACGACCACCGCCGTGAAACATGGCGACCGCTATGTGCTGAACGGCAAGAAGCACTGGATCACCGGCGGCGGCGTCTCCCGCCTGCATCTTGTCTTCGCGCGGGTGCTGGACACGCAGGGCTACCGGCTGGGCATCGGCGGCTTCATCGCCATCCGCGATCAGGACGCGGGCCTGAGGATCGGGGAGCGGGAGCCGACCATGGGCCTGCGCGGCATCCCGGAGGCGGAAGTCTTCTTCGAGGATCTGGAACTGGCGGAGGACCGGGTACTGCTGCCGCCCTCCGGTTTCGGGCGTGGCTTTGCCGACCTGATGAATGCCTACAACAGCCAGCGTGTGGGGGCGGGCACCGTGGCGCTGGGGCTGGCCGCCGGGGCCATGGACCTGGCCCGCGACTATGCCATCGACCGCCACCAGTTCGGGCGTCCCATCGCGGAGTTCCAGGGTCTGCAATGGATGCTGGCCGACATGGCGACGCAGGTGGACGCCGCCCGGCTGATGATCCACACCGCCGCGCGGTCACGCGGGCCGGACAACAGCCCCTTCCCCGATCCCTATTCAGCGGCGCAGGCCAAGGTCTTCGCCTCCGAGATGGCGATCAGGGTGACCAACGACGCGCTGCAGGTCTTCGGCGCCAGGGGCTATTCGCGCAACACCCCGGTGGAGCGCATCCTGCGCGACGCCCGCATGTTCACCATCGGCGGCGGCACCGCGCAGATCCTGCGCACCGTCATCGCGTCCCGCCTGCTGGGCATGAAGTTCCCGCAGACAAGGGACGGCTATGTCGGCCGCAACAGCCCGCCGCCTGCCAACGCGGCGGAATGAGGCCCGCCGGGGAAGCCGCTACCCCGCACTCCCCCGCCGCTTCGCGCGCTGGCGGAAGATGGTGAAGATGACAAAGGTCAGGCAGCAGCCGGTCATCACCCACGAGTAGCCGTTGGGATCGTCCAGATCCATGGCGACGCCCGTCATGGAGGGGCCGAGCAGGGAACCGACGCCGTAGAGCACGCCGAATGCCGCGTTCGCTGTCACCAGGTCCGCGCCGGAGAACCGCTCCCCCTGCAGGGCCATGGCGATGGTGTAGAGCGAGGCTCCGGCCCCGCCCCAGATGAACAGGATGCTGTAGCAGAGCCAGAGGTTCTGCACCGTGAAGGGGACGGCCAGTGCACCCACCACGCCGACCGCCCCCAGGATCGTCATCAGCCGGATCTTGTCGTATCGGTCGGCCAGCCAGCCCACCGGCCAGGCAAAGAACATCCCCCCGACCACGACCGCGCTCAGCATGATCAGCGCATCCTGGTCGGCGAGACCGGACCGGCGACCGAAGACGGAGATCATGGAACTGGTCGAGTTCTCGATCATCGCATAGAGCAGGATCGCGCCGACCAGCGTCGGAGCCACCTTCACGTAGGTCAGCACGTTGAAGCTGGGGGTACCGTCGAAGCGCGGTGCGACCACGGGCACGAAGATCATGGGGATCGCCGCCACGAACATGATGGCCGCACCGATGACAAAGGGCGCCCAGCCCTGCACGCCGACGAAACCCAGCAGCACCGGACCGAGCGCAAAGCCGGCGGACAGGGAGATGTTGTAGATCGCCATGACCTGCGCGCGCTGCTCACTGCGTGCGACCTGGTTGATCCAGCTCTCCGACGCGACGAACAGCCCGGCCACCGCAACACCGCTGAGCAGCCGCAGCACCAGCCAGACCGCGTACCAGTCCAGAACCTTGAACAGGATCATGGTGATGCCATTGGCCAGCACGCAGATCACGATGAAACGCCTGGCGCCGAAGCGGGCGATCCATCGTGGCACGAAGGCGGAAGAGAGCAGGATGGCCAGCGGACCCATCGCGCTGTTGATGCCGATGGCGGTACCGCTGAAACCCTTGCCCTCCAGCAGCAGCGCCAGCAGCGGGAAGGTCAGGCCGATGGCCAGAGCCGCAACCGCAATGCACAGGATAGAGATACCCAGTCCGGCCCGCCGCTGACCGTCCGTCAGTTCAGGCCCCGCAGTCATCGGGAACGGGTCATGGCATGGGTCTCAGTCAGCTTCGAAGCGGTGGTAGCGGATGATCGGCGCATTGTTCTGATAGCTGAACAACGGGATCGCCTCAATCGCCGTGCCACGGACACGCCGGATCACTTCTTCCAGAACGAACTCGGTGACATCGGCAATCGGCATCTTCACCGCTTCACCCAGCGGTCGCCAGTCCAGATCCAGCAGTTCGCCGGACCCGGTCAGAGGGGCGTCACCGCCACCATCGGCACGATCGGCGTGAGTGATGAAGAAACGCGCGTGGAACCGGATCGGGCTCGGCGGCGGTGTGATGGCACGGGCGAGATAGTCGATGCCCGACAGGCGCGGCACGAACCTGTCCCCCTGCATCTCGCCAAAGCGCAGCCCGGTCTCTTCCCAGGTCTCACGCACTGCGGCGACGGCCAGGCCATGGGCGGTCTCGCCACCGAACTGCGCGGCAAGGCGGCGCAAGGGGCGCTCGTCGAGCCGGTCCAGCGTCGGCGCGGTCATGTCGACACGGTCCAGACGCCCGCCGGGAAACACGTACATGTGCGGCATGAAACGGTGACGGCCGGCGCGGCGGCCCAGCAGCACCTCCGTGTCATCACCCTCCCCGCGCAGGATGACGAGGCTGGCGGCATCGCGCGGACGCACCGGGCGCGGCGTTCCCTTGACCGGATCGGACGTGCTCATTCGAAGGTATCCATGTGCTTGCCGCGAACATACTTGTAGAGGGGCAGCTTGTGGTCAGAGGTGGCGGGCGGCGGCGATTCGACGAATTCCTCGACAAACTTCAGCATCACGCCGGTGATACGCGGAATTTCCAGCGTCAGGGCCTTGTCGATGGTCACCCAGTGGATGTCCAGCAGTTCGCCGTCGCTCTCGATCACCTCGTTCGCCAGCCGGTCCGCATCGGCCATGAAGAATCGCGCGTTGAAGCGGCGCGGGCGATAGGGCGGTGTCACGGCACGGGCAACGAAGTCCAGCGCCTCAAAATCCGGTGCAAAGCCGGTGTCGAAGAACCCCGCCCAGTTGCGCGGCACGCTGCGCCCCGGCTCCGGGTCCGGCTTGCCGAGGATCAGCCCCGTCTCCTCGAACGTTTCCCGAATGGCGGCGGCGGCCAGTGCACGGGCACGCGCGGGTGAGGCGGCCTTCGTCAGGTGCCCGCCGACATGCTGTTTCAGTTCGCTTGCGCCGCGGACTCGCCAGTCGGTCGGGTCCACCCGGCCGCCGGGAAAGACCCAGCGGTTCGGCATGAAGGCATGCTTGCCATGCCGTTCGCCCATCACGACCTCGACCCCGTGCGCCGACTTGCGCCAGAGCACCAGCGTTGCCGCGTCGCGCGGCTTCAGCGCCTTCTGGCCCTCCGGCCGCAGGTGGGTGTCATTCGGGTCGTGTGGTTTGTCAGCCATGGTGCCGTCCGGTCATCTGTGCAGGTTGCGCGCAAGATGGCCCGTGACAGACACACCTGTCCAGTCCGGGACCGCGCATGGCAGTCCCCATCGACGGATTGGTCAGGAGGTTACGGGTTCGTCCTCTTGCTCCAGCCCGAAGCCGTGCATGCGGTTGGCCCACTGCAGGCCGATGACCGCGCCCTTCAGCCGGGGCAGGAAGTAGAGCGACAGCAGCACCACCAGCGGCAGCCAGATCGCCATGTGCAGCCAGAGCACGGGATGCCAGGTCTGCTCCACGATCAGCACCAGCGGCACGATGATATGGCCGACGATCATGATGGAGAGATAGGGCGGCAGGTCGTCGGAGCGGTGATGATGCAGCTCGATCCCGCAGGACGGGCATTCATCATTGACCTTCGTATAGCCGTTGAACACACGGCCTTCCCCGCAGGACGGGCAGCGCCGCTGCCAGCCCTTGCGCATCGCGGTCCAGACGGAGCGCGGTTCCAGATCCTGGTACTCTGCGTGTTTCATGATTGCACAGATAGCACCTGTTGTTTGCCGGACCATGTGTCCGGCGGTCGCAGATGCCCGACTGCGACGATCAGACCCCGATGACCACCCGTTCGAACGTCCAGTAGAGGCCCACGACGGCAATGCAGAGCGAGCCGGGGATGATCACCCTCCGGCGATAGGTCGTCTCCGACATCTGCCACAGGGCCAGCAACAGCCAGGCCGCCAGAATGACACTCAACTGACCAAACTCGACACCGACATTGAAACCGATCAGCGCCGTCAGGAACTGGTCGTACGGCAGGCCCAGTTCGGTCAGTACCCCCGCGAAGCCAAGCCCGTGCAGCAGGCCGAACGCAAAGACCACGACGGGGCGCCAGGGACTGAGACCCCGCATGAAGAGATTCTCGATCGCAACATAGGCAATGGAGAGCGCGATCAGCGGCTCGACGATGGAGGGGGGCAGTTCCACCACGCCGTACAGGGACAGGGCCAGCGTGATCGAATGCGCCACCGTGAAACAGGTCACCTGGATCAGCAGCGGTCGCATGTTGGTGCTGAGCAGGAACAGGCCAAGCACGAAGAGGATGTGGTCCACCCCGCGCGGCACGATGTGGATGTAGCCGAGTTCGACATAGTCGACCAGGGTCTCGAACGTGCCACGCTCCGGCACCAGACCCTGCATCGGGAACGGGTCCGACCTTTCACCGGCCTGCAGCCAGGCGGAAGTGAAGGCCGCATCGCCCGCGCGGCGGAGCTTGACCGCGACAGCGCCATAGCTGGCCGGGTAGTCCCAGATGAACACGTCCGCACCCGGAGGAATGGTACCGGAAAGCACGACCTTCGAATTTCTGGAGACCCGTACGTCGCCGAGCGGCGCAACCGCAATCCCGGTGACGGACAGCGGGGCGGTCTGACCGTCGAACGTCAGATCGAAGCCGTCCGTGAAGGCATCCTGCTCCGAGGCGAAGCGCGCTTCCAGTTCGGCAGGGGTCAGTGCCCGAAGCCGGTCATAGAGTTCGGCATTGGCGCTGTCGTCGGTATCGGCCAGCCCGGCCTCGACCTTCGCCATCGACGCTTCGAGATTGATGTCGAGCGAAACCGTGAAGCGACCATCAGCGGCGAACTCCACCTCCGCCACCATCGGCCGAATCTCATGCGCCCTGGCCCCGCCATCACCGACAAGTGTCAGCGCGAACAACATGACGACCGACAGGCCGAACGCTATAAGGGCTCGCATCATCATGCTCCAGCAGACAGGTTCAGAAGTGAAGATGGCATATCGGATTTCAGGCCTGATCGCCATGCTGATGGCGATCACGTCAGCGTCGGCCCACGAATACTGGGTCGAGCCGCAGAACAGTCGCGCGGAGGCAGGCGATACGGTTCCCGTGACCATGGCCGTCGGCCAGGACTTTGTCGGCAGCACGCAGATCTACATCCCCGACAATACGGTGCGCTTCGATGTCATCGGGCCGGAGGGAACGGTTTCCGCCGACGCCGGTTTCGCCGCTGATCCGGCCGGCAAGGTCGTGGTCGGGGCACCGGGGCTCTACACGGTGGTGTTTCAGAACAGGGGCAACCTGATCGAACTCGATCCGCAGACCTTCGAGACCTATGCGCGGCGTGACGGCCTTGAACATGCGCTTGCCGCGCGCGCCGCGGCCGGGCGTGAGGAAACGCAGGCGCGGGAGCGCTATACCCGGTTCCCGAAGACCTGGGTCCTGTCAGGCGATGTCTCGGCGGGAGAAGCCGCGACCGCCCCCGTCGGCATGACGTTCGAACTGGTGCCACAGCGCAATCCCTTTGCGCTTTCTGCCGGCGAGAGCCTGCAGGTGCAGGCGCTGTACCGGGGATTGCCGCTGCGGGGCGTGCTGGTGCAGGCGTTCCACAAGCAGACGGAACGTCGGGTGGCCACAATGCGCACGGATGGCAATGGCATGGCCACGCTGGAACTGCCCGTCCCGGGTCGCTGGATGATCGCCGCAGTTCATCTGATCCCGGCGGACACCGATCCGGACCTCGACTGGGAAAGCTTCTGGGCCTCCTTCGTCTTCGACATGCCGTGATGTGACACCGATTTCGTGGTCCGAAACGAGACTGCCCCCTCGGTCGCGCGGACTCAACGGTCGTCGAAAACCATCATTACGTGATTGCCGTCACGTTCGCGGGTGTAGCGCATCTCCCGCGCCAGGTTGATCGCCAGGCGCACACCAACCCCACCGACGGCTCCGGCAATCGGGTCTCCGGTCACCCGCTCCGCATCCCGAACCGGATCAAAGTAGATGCCATTGTCCCGGAAATCCATCCGGATACTGCCATCCCTCTGCCGCTCCAGACCGATGCGCACGCTCGCATTGCTGCCGGCATTGCCATGGTGGATGCTGTTGGCGTAAAGCTCCTCAAACGCAACGGCCATGCGGGTTGCAGCCGCCGCACTCAGTCCGAGTTCGGCCCCCTGACGCTGCACCCAGCGTGCTGCCGTCGACACTTCACCCAGGTCGCAGGGAAATGTCCCGAAGCGGGACTTGGGACTGGCACTCACTTGGCTTACTCTCCACGGACGTCTGATCAGAACGGCGTCTACGTCATCGAAGCTTACGGATGGAACTGTCATGCGCAAAGTGACCTCAATCGCAGTACTGCTTGTTGCAGCCATTTTCGTGATTGCAGTTTTCGTGCCCGGCTCCGGTGCGCGCGCGGCGGAGACTGTTGCGGTGGTGGAGCGTGTGGCCGGCCAGGTCAGCATCGATCGCAATGGGGAACGCAGCACGGCGACGGAGGGCCAGGCGATCGAGGCGCAGGACACTGTCATCACCGCATCCGAAGGTGCGGTCGGGCTTCGCTTTACAGATGGGGCGGAGATCGCGCTGGGACCGGAGACCACATTCCGTATTCAGGAATACCGCTACGACAGCGCCCGGGACGAAGGTGCCTTCAAGGGACGCCTGAGCCGTGGCACGCTGTCCGCCCGTTCGGGAAGGATCGCCAAGCGCGGCAGGGATCGCATGCTGGTCGAGACCCCTTCCACCATCCTGGGTGTCCGGGGCACCCGTTTCATGGTCAAGGTCGATGACTGACACCTGACGGACGAAGGTCTGTCAGGTCGGGGGACCAAAGCGGATGTGATCCGTCCAGCCCCGTTCCAGCGCCGTCATGCGGTTCACCATCTCGGTGAAGGCATTGCCGCTGCTGTCGAAGTCCGTCGCGAAACGCTCCTCCGACGCATCAAGACGCTCGCACAGATCGAGGCCCGAACTGGTCAGCCGCACGATGGTTGCGCGCCGGTCGTGGCTGGAGCGGTACTGCTCGATATAGCCCGCCTCCACCAGCTTCTTGAGATTGTAGCTGGCGTTGGAGCCCTGGTAATAGCCACGCTCCATCAGCGTCTTCACGTTGACTTCGGCCGTGCCGATGTTGGACAGCAGCAACGCCTGAACAGCCGACAGGTCGTCGATACCCATCCGTTCCAGTTCGGCCCGGATCACGTCAAGATAAAGTCGGTGCAATCTCTCGATCAGCCGCGTTGCGGACCGGTAGTTCTCGGTCTGTTGTGACAACGACGATGTGCTGCGCGCGGAATCTGCCATGGCGTCCTACCTAGTATTTCCTGCTGTTCCTCGGTGAGTGTCGCCAAACTTCGTTAACGTTCCTTTTCATGTTGCCATGGCATGACGATATCCAGCGCGCTGGCTGCGGACGGGAAACGGGAGCGACATGGCCAAGGGAAGACAGGGCAGTGGTGAGGGCCAGCTGTCGGTGCTGGTGATCGATGATGACATCGACGGTGCGCAGACGGTCGTCAGCTACCTGCGCCACGGTGGATTGACCGCGCGCGCCGAGTCCAATGGTTTCGCCGGGGTCAACACCGCGAAGCGCCTGCGCCCGCATGTCGTGCTGCTGGATGTCCAGATGCCGGGACTGGATGGCATGGAGACGGCCCGACTGATCAAGCGCGCGGTGCCCGCAACGCGGATCATCCTGATTTCTGGTCATGCGGCGTCCCTTGTCGAAGCCAATCGCGACGCCACGGTCGCCTTTGCCGTGCTCGAAAAGCCTCTGCCCCTGCCTGCGATCCTGGATTTCGTGCGCCGGGCGCTGGGCTGAAACATGGCATCCGTTGCATGTGGCAACGCGCTGCCGACATGGATTTCCCAACGGGAACACATTGTTAACTTCGATGTTGATAAATGAGGGCGTATGTCCTTCGAGGAGCGTCAAGATGGCTGATACCGCAGCAGCAGAGCCAAAGTCAGGCATAGCCAATCTGTTTGACCTCGCACAGCGCAAGAGCCGTGAGGGCCGGGCGCAGTTGTATGAGGACATCTGGAATCTCTTCGAGACCGAAGGCGAGACGCTGACGGGCAGCGAGCGCAAGCTGATGACCGACATCCTGCGCCGTCTGAGCCATGACGTGGAGATGAGCGTCCGCAAGCGGCTGGCTATCCGGCTGAACGAGATGGCGGATGCGCCGATGGAACTGGCGGCCATGCTGGCCAACGACCAGATCGAGGTCGCCTATCCGATCCTGATGGACAACAGGGCGCTGCGCGATGCGGACCTGATCGAGGTGGTGCGCCATCGCACCCTGCAGCATCAGCTTGCGACAGCCATGCGCAGCAATATCTCGGAGGCCGTGGCCGGCGCGCTGGTCGAGACCGGCAACGAGGATGTGGTCGAGGCCCTGCTGGAAAACGATACCGCGCAGATCTCCGATGCCCTGCTGGAGCATCTGGTGGCGGAATCACAGCGCGTGGATCGCTACCAGAAGCCGCTGCTGCGTCGTCCGGACCTGCCCAAGGCGCTTGCCAAGCGCATGTTCGCCTGGGTCTCGGCCGCGCTGCGCCAGTACATCGTCGATAACTATACCTTCGATGTGTCGGAGCTGGATGACACGATGCTGAACGCGATGCGGGACGCCGTCCAGGAGACAACCGGAGAGGTGGAGGTGACCGACCCTTCGCAGAGGCTGGTGGAGAAACTTCATGCCGCCGGCCAGCTCAACGCCGCCTTCTCGGTGAAGGCGCTGCGCCAGGGGGAAGTCAGCCTGTTCGAATATTCCCTCGCCCGGATCGCGGGAATGCGCCCCGAACTGATGCGGCGCATGATCTATGAACCCGGCGGCGAGGCCCTTGCCATCGTCTGTCGTGCGCTTGATTTCGACCGTCAGATCTTTCTCACGATCTATGAACTGACCCGGGTTGCGCGCGGCATGCTGGCGCGCCAGATCGCGAACGACCGGCTGCGGCTGCAACAGTTCTATGAAGGCATGACACCCAATGACGCCATTGCCGTCGTGCGGCGCTGGCGGCAGGATCCCGAGTATCTCGCGGCCCTCAATCAGCTTGGTGCCAAGGGCTGATCACGGCAGTTCTTCCTTTACTCGACCGTTCACGCGCGCAATATCTCAGGTCCAACCTGGAACCGGGACAAGATTGCCGTGATTGATCCATTCGGGCGCGCCGTGACCTATCTGCGAGTCTCCGTGACGGACCGCTGTGACTTCCGCTGTGTCTACTGCATGTCGGAGCACATGACATTCCTGCCGAAATCGGACCTGCTTTCGCTGGAGGAACTGGACCGTGTCTGCTCCGCCTTTGTCGCCAAGGGCGTGCGGAAGCTGCGCGTGACCGGCGGGGAACCGCTGGTCCGGAAGAACGTGATGGAACTGTTTCGCGGTCTGGGTCGCCACCTGAAGACCGGTGATCTGGAAGAGCTGACACTGACCACGAACGGCAGTCAGCTGCCCCGCTTCGCCGACGATCTGCGCAATGCCGGGGTCCGTCGCATCAACGTCTCCATCGATACACTTGATCCGGAGAACTTCCAGCGCATCACCCGCTGGGGCAGCCTGGAGAAGGTGCAGGACGGACTGCGAGCCGCCAAGGAAGCCGGCCTGCACGTCAAGGTGAACGCCGTGGCGCTGAAGGGCGTCAACGAGGACGAGATCAGCGACATGGTTGGCTGGTGCGGCTCCCAGGGCTTTGATCTGTGCCTGATCGAGACGATGCCGCTGGGGGACATCGACGGCGACCGGACCGACCAGTATCTGCCGCTGTCTCTGGTCAGGGCGCGGCTGCAGAACGACTGGACCCTGCGCGACACCGACTATTCGACCGGCGGTCCGGCCCGCTATACCATCGTCGAGGAAACCGGACAGCGTCTCGGTTTCATCACGCCGATGACCCATAATTTCTGCGAGAGCTGCAACCGGGTCCGACTGACCTGCACCGGCACGCTCTACATGTGCCTGGGGCAGGATGATGCCGCCGACCTGCGCACCGCGCTCAGGACGGACCCCAGCGGGGCGCTGCTGGACGCGACGATCGATGAGGCCATCGGGCGGAAGCCGAAGGGGCATGACTTCATCATCGACCGCCGCGAGAAGCAGCCTGCCGTGTCACGGCACATGAGCGTCACGGGCGGCTGAGATCACCAGGCCAGCGTGGCGGTTTCCGTCCTTGAACACGCCACGGACCGGGGGCATACAAATTGCTTGTTCAGGGTTCTGGTTAGCGACATGGATCGCGTAACCACCTGATTTGATGCAATTCGGAACGAAAGTGCCCCGAACCGTCCCATGATTGCACGGCGCGCCATACCGGTCTTCCTGAGCTTCGGCGAGAACATCAGCCGCGGCACCGCCGTGGCCATGGTCAGTCATGTCGCCCTGCTGGCCGGTCTGGCGATCGCGTCGCCACAGCTCTTCGACAGCCAGCCGGACGACATCGGTGGCTTTCCGATTTCCATTCAGGTCTTTCCGGACGTCTACCAGGAACCGGTGACCGTCGAGCTGGTGGACGAGAAGGACCTGCTGCCGGATCCGGCCCCTGTCACGGAAGCCGAACCGGAACCGGAGCCCGTCGTGGCGGAGCCGGAGCCTGAACCCGAGCCCAAGCCGACGGAAGTGCTGGTGCCGGAGCCGAAAACGGTCGAGGCCCCGAAGGATACCCCGGAGATCGCCCTGCCCGATGTGCGCCAGGCCGCGATCGAGGCCGCACGGCGCAACGAACGGCCGGCCTCCGCCGGACCCGCCCCTGTTGCCCCGAACGCCGGTGACGTGTCCCTGGTCTACGAGAAGGGGCCTGCGCTGACACCGAAGGAGGAAGCCGGCATCGTCAAGGTGCCCGACAACCTGCGGCGGAGCGGCACCCGGCCGGTCAGGGACATTCCGTCTGACCCGGCGGAGATAGAGCGCGAGATCCGCCGGACGGAAGCCCTGCAGGCGCAGGCCGAGCTTGCCGCCAAGACCGCCCCGACGGACGCGGAGGCCCAGGCCGCCGCCGCGCGTGCGGCGGAACTGAAGCAGCGCCTGCAGGAACTGGAGCTGGCACGTCTGACACCGGATGCCGCCATTGCCGCCGCCACGCTGGAGGCGGAAGGTGCGGCAGCCGCCGCCGACAAGGCATTGAAGATCGCGCAGGAAACCACCGCCGCGGTCCTGCGCGCCCGCGCCGAGACACGCGTGACATCCCAGCCCGTGCGCAAGGCACTGGCCGACGCATCGGATGCGGCACAGGCCGTGGCTGCAGCGGCGGAGCGGGCTCAGGCAGCGGCTGACAGGGCGCAGCGCGCCGCAGCTGCAGGTGCCACCGACAAGGCGCGGGAGAGCCGGTCCGACGCCGAGACGGCCCTGTCGGATGCGGAGAAATCCCGCAAGGTCGCTGTGGCCGCGCTCGACCGCGTGATCGAGGCCGCACGGACTTCCGTTGCCAGCGCCGAGCCGACAACGGAACCGCCGGAAGCTGCGCAAGAGGTCCCGGAGCGGAAGAAACCGCCGCAGCCGGAAGCGCCACTGTCCGATGCGGAGCAGGCGCGCCTGAAGTCAGCGGTCGAACGCTATCGCAGGGCTGCGGAAGAAGGCTATGCCCACGCCGAGTACAACCTCGCGAAGGCCATCGATGAGGGCAAGGGAACGGAGAAGGATCCGAAGAAGTCCGCCGACATTCTGGAGCGGCTGGCGAAGCGCGGCTATCCGCCTGCGCAGGTTCGCCTGGCGGAGAAGCATCTGACCGGCGACGGCGTGGAAAAGGACCGCAAGCGTGCATTCGTGCTGCTGAAGATGGCCGCGGATGAAGGCAACCGCACGGCGAAGCGTGCGGTGAAGGAACTGAACAGGGAAATGTCGGCGGAGGAACGCCAGCAGGCCGAGATCGAGGCTGGCCGCTGGCGGCGCTTCATCGAGAAGGAGAAGACCGAGCGGTCCATCGCGCCGGCGCAGCAGCGCCAGCTTGATGGCGACCTGAGGCAGGCCGTGACCGCCGGGAACGTGCAGCAGATCGAGGTGCTGCTGCGCTCCGGGGCTGATCCCAACGCCATCGACGCCGCGGGGCGCGACGCGATCATCGCCGCATCATGGCGCGGGCGCGAAATGGTGGTGGAGTTCCTGATCGAGCGGGGTGTCGATATCGATACCAGGGACTTCGAGGGGCGGACGCCGCTGGCCTGGGCCGCGATCAACGGTTACGCGTCGATTACCGAGGATCTGCTGAGCCAGAGCGCCGATCCGAATGCATCCGACGAAGAGGGTGTGACGCCCCTGATGCGTGCGGCCTGGAACGGCCATGAGGATGTGGTACTGGCCCTGCTGAAGCAGGGGGCAAGCCCCGACATCCGCGACGCCGAAGGCAAGACCGCGCGCGACCGCGCGCTGGAGGAACGCTGGGATCGCGTGGCGCGCATCCTGGAACGTGAAACAGTCTCGCCGAACTGAGTCGCCCTGCCCGCAGAAAGAAAATGGCACCGCAGGTCTGCCCCGCGGTGCCACAATCCTCGCGTCCTGAAGTGTCGCCCCCCGAACAGGGGCCCGAACCGGTATCAGTCGGCTGCGTCCTTGACCATGTGGATGGAGCGCTGCGGGAACGGGATCTCGATACCCAGCTCGTCCATCTTTTCCTTCATGGCCTGGGTGAAGTCGAACTTCAGCCCCCAGTAGTCACCGGCATTGCACCAGAGACGGATGGTGATATCGACCGAGCTGTCACCCAGGTTGGAGACGACGATCTGGGGCGCCGGATCCGGCAGCACGCGGGCATCCGCCTCCGCCATGGCATGCAGCGCCTTCATGGCCTCCACGTGGCTGGAGCCATAGCCGATGCCGAGCACGAAGTCGCAGCGGCGCGTGGCATGATGGCTGTAGTTCTTGATCGCGGTATTCCAGAGCGACCCGTTCGGCACGATGATGTGGACGTTGTCCGCCGTGTGCATCTCGGTCACGAAAAGCGACACGGAATCGACCGTACCGGCAACGCCACCGCCTTCGATGAAGTGCCCCTGACGGAAGGGGCGGAAGGCCAGGATCATCACACCGGCGGCAAGATTGCCCAGTGTCCCCTGGAACGCCAGACCGATGGCCAGGCCCGCTGCACCCATGACGGCGACGAAACTCGTGGTCTCGACCCCGAACTGGTCCAGTGCGGCGATGACCGTGAATGCAATGACGCCGTAGCGGGCGACAGCAGCCACGAAGTTGGTGATCAGCGGATCGGTCTTCTTCGACCGGCCCAGCAAGCTGCGTACCGCGCGGGCGACCCAACCGGCGGCGGTGAAGCCGACGATCAGGATGACGATGACGCCTACGATGGCAATCGCATATTCCGCCGCGTAGGTGACCAGAAAGTCCACCGTTTCCGAGGCCTTCTCAGAGTCCATTTCCTGTATCCCTCTTCTTATTGTCAGACTGGGTCAGTCGGTTCCGAACAGTCCCTTGAGTTTCTTCGCGGCACCTTCGACCGGGTTGCTGGACTCCGTCGAAGCCCCATCCGTGGAAGTGCCTCCGTCGCTCGCAGCCTTGTCACCACCGCCTGTCACACTGTCGAGCAGTCCCTTGACGGCACCGCCACCGCCTTCGATGACGCCCTTGACGGCATCCCCGGGGGCTTCGATCACGCCACGGACAACGCCTTCCAGATCAGGCTGGATCGACGGATCGTCCAGGCTGCCCTTGATCAGGATCGGCACACCGAGACCGCCGGCGCTCTTGGCGCCCTGCCCTGCAAGGCTGGCCACCAGCTTCGGCAGTACGCGATAGTCGATCTGGCGCGGCGGCAGGGATACGGTGCCCTTGCCGGTCACGCGCAGCAGCGGTGCATTCATCATCAGGTCGGGATTGTTGATGACACCGTTGTTCGCGGTCCAGGTCGCCGAGATCTCGGCGAAGTCGGTCTTTTCCGCCTCGTCATAGTCGAGGTCGAGATTGGCTGTTGAGATGCCACGCACCGCAGCCGCCAGATTGTAGCCGATGATGGCACCATCGCGGACCGTCAGCGCACCGGTCCCGTTCAGGGCGGAAACGATCTGCCGCTCCGATGCCCCCGCCGTGGTCATGTCGACCGCAAGCTCGACCGTACCCAGAAAATCACCGAAGTCGGCGAACTGCTGCAGCATCGGCTGGGCCTGGATGCCGTTGCCATCCAGCTTGATGGCGAACTTCGGCGCGGCACCACGGCGGTCGATGCTGACCGCACCGGTCGCCTCGCCGTCATAGAGACCCAGTTTCGTGATCGTCAGGTTGGTCCGCTTGCCCTCGGACACGAGCTTGATGTCGGTTGCAGCCGTATCGACGATGCCGGTCTTGATGGAGTCAGCCGCGATGTGCATGTCCACATCCGCCGCATCCAGCCCCGAAAGGTCGATGGGATCATCGGACCAGTCCTTGGAAGCACCGGCAGGTGCAGCGGCACCGTCGGACGTGCCGACACCCTCCTTCGCATCGGCGGGCATGTAGGGCCGCAGATCCAGGTCGCCGCCGCTCAGATCAGCGAACAGGGACGGGCGGGCACCGGCCAGCCCGGCACGGATGGCACCGGTCAGGCGATTCCCGTCAAACCCGATGGCGGCATCGCTCAATGCCACAGCGGTCGGGCTGCCGGTCACGTTCGCGTCCAGCGAGATGGACGAAGGCAGCTTGACCTCCGGCCCCATGGCGGCACCAACCCAGGCAAGCAACTCGCCCAGCTTGTCAGCCGTGACCGTCAGGCGACCCGCGCCCTTCGGTGCCGTACCGGCGGTGGCTGTGCCGTTGAAATCAACCTTGAACAGGTCACCACCTTCCGCCGTCAGACGCAGGGCCGTTTCCTGACCTGCGGCAATCGCCTGCGGCCGGTCGACATGCGCGACCACCGAAACCTGGCGTCCCTGCCATTCGGCGCTGGCGTCCATGTCGAAGGGGCCCGCGAAGTCAGGCAGCGACAGCTTGGCATTCACGCCCTTCAGTTCCTGACGCTGACCTGTCTGGGCATCCATGTAGATGAAGGTCGCGTTCTCCAGGCGAACGTCATCCAGCCGCAGGGCCAGATCACCGCCACCGCCACCGGACCCTTCGCCGGAACCGCCGGAAGCGGCAGGCGCCGCGGCACCCGCAGGCGGATCGAACTCGAAGTTGAACCGGCCGTTGGCATCCTTCTCGATCGCGATCACCGGCTCAACCAGCACGAAGCGCTTGATCACCACGTCGCCGGAGATTGCCGCCATCAGATCGACCTGGATGTCCGCGGACTTGATACGGACCAGATCCGCGGCCTCTCCGCCCGCCGCGTTGCTCAGGGCGACTTCGGGCAGGGTCAGGGCCACATCGGGAAAGATCGAGAAACTGGGATCACCATTGACCGTGAGCTTGCGCCCCGTGGCTCCCTCGACCTCTTCCTTGACGTAATCGACAAGCGTGGAGGTCGGAACGACAAACGGCACGATGATGACAATGGCCACCAGCAGCACCAGAATGACTCCGATTGCAATCAGGACGCGTTTCATCGGTTTCCCCTAGTTTGGAACTCGTTTCACTTTTTCGACTGCCATTTCGCACCTGTCAAACCTTCGCGAAGCCTGTCACAGGCTTCACACAGGGCGCTGGCGCGCATTTCCGTAATTCTGTGACGACAATAGCAGAATGTGTGCCGACAATCGCCGGGTCTGTGCCGACGCGCCTCTCCCCAGCCGAGCAGAATGTGTGCCGACAATCGCCGGGTCTGTGCCGACGCGCCTCTCCCCTGCCGCTTCTGCGCTTCCCGTCGATAGGCCGCTGGCCTATGTTCGGCGCAGGCCGAGACAACCCTGGGGAGGACGAAATGTCGAAAGGCACTGTACTGGCAAACGGCGCGGACCTGAGCGGGAAGTACGCGGATGTGGTCCCGCGCCCGGCCAGCAGCATCCTGCTCATCCGCGATTCCGACGCCGGGCTGGAAGTCTTCATGGTCAAGCGCCATCACAAGATCGACTTCGCCTCCGGCGCGATGGTCTTTCCCGGCGGCAAGGTCGATCCCGAAGACAGTGATGCGGAAGCCCGTGCCGCGACCATCGGCGCCGAACCCTTCGACGACACACAGCTCGGCTTCCGGGTCTCGGCGATCCGGGAGGCGTTCGAGGAAACCGGCGTCCTGATCGCCACCAACAAGGATGGCAGCGAACTCACGGCCGAGCAGACCAACGACCTCAAGGAACGCTATGCAGCGCGCCTGGAGAAGAACGAGGTCACCATGGGTGCCATGGCGGCGGCGGAGGGTCTGTCGATCCGGGTGGACCGGCTGGAAGCCTTCGCCCACTGGATCACACCACCGGTGATGCCGAAGCGGTTCGACACCCCCTTCTTCATCGCCGTGGCCCCGGAGGCACAGATCGACGGCGCCCTGCATGATGGCACGGAGGCGGTGGAGAGCGTCTGGACAACACCGGCAGCCGTTATGGAACAGGCCGACCGTGGGGAGGTGACGATGGTCTTCGCCACCCGGCTGAACCTGCAGCTGCTTGGAGAATCATCGAACGTCGCCGAGGCCATGTCCGCCGCCGCGAAACGCACGCCTGTCATTGTCACGCCACATGTCTATGTGAAGGACGGTCGTCGCATGATCGACATTCCCGCCGACGCCGGTTTCGGCAAGGCAACCTGGGATGTGGGCGACGGCTGAGGGATGTTGGCGAAGGCTGAAACAGCGGGCGCCGCCCTGCGGCAGCCCGCTTCCCGAAACACATAAAAAAGAGCCGCGCCCTTTCGGAGACGGCTCTTTCTCTAGCTTGTTCTGCGTACGGGAGCGGTGCTCTTGATCGGCTCCGTCTCCCTGCGCCCCTCCCAAGACTCGGGCAAAGCTGAAGGAACGTTACCCGCATTGAATGCGTGACGCAACGTCAAGATACTTGTCACTGCACAAATATCTATCGGTCTGCCTCAACTTCAGGCAGCGAGCTTGTCGAGTTCCTTCAGCAGGGCGTCGGACATGGTTGCCGTCGAGACCTGAGCCATGCCCTCAGCCATGATGTCGGGGGTGCGCAGACCGCGCGACAGCACATTGTTCACAGCCGTCTCGATCAGGTCCGCATCCTCCGGCAGATCGAAGGTGTAGCGCAGCGACATGGCGTAGGACAGCAGGGTAGCCAGCGGGTTGGCCTTGCCCTGTCCGGCAATGTCCGGCGCGGAACCGTGCACCGGCTCGTACAGCGACTTGCGGCGACCGGTCTCGTCCACATCGCCCAGCGATGCGGAAGGCAGCATGCCGAGCGAGCCTGTCAGCATCGCCGCCGTGTCGGACAGCATGTCACCGAACAGATTGTCGGTCACGATGACATCGAACTGCTTCGGCGCACGGACAAGCTGCATGGAGCAATTGTCGGCGTACATGTGACTGAGCTCGACATCGGAGAAGGATTCCGCATGCAGCTTGGTCACTTCCTCGCGCCAGAGCACGCCGGACTCCATGACGTTGGCCTTCTCGACGGAGCAGACCTTGTTGCCCCGCTTGCGCGCCAGGTCGAAGGCGACGGCGGCAACCCGGCGGATCTCGGAGGTCGTGTAGACCTGCGTGTTGATCCCGCGCCGTTCACCGTTCGGCAGATCCTCGATCCCGCGCGGTTCGCCGAAGTACACACCACCCGTCAGTTCACGGATGATCATGATGTCCAGCCCTTCGATGATGTCACGCTTCAGGGTGGAGGCATCGACCAGCGGCGCGAAACAGAGTGCTGGGCGCAGGTTGGCATAGAGGCCCAGATCCTTGCGCAGGCGCAGCAGGCCGCGTTCCGGCTTCTGTGCGAACGGCAGGTCATCCCACTTCGGACCGCCGACGGCGCCGAGCAGCACGGCGTCGGAATTCATGGCGGTATCCACCACCTTGTCGGTCACCGGAATACCGTGCTTGTCGATGGATGCCCCGCCGACCAGATCCTCGGTCACGTCGAAGCTGACGGCGCGGCGATGATCCATCCAGTCGATCACCTTGCGCACGACACTCATCACTTCCGGCCCGATTCCGTCGCCGGGCAGCATCAGCAGTTTGCGATTGGATGCCATGGTCTCAATTCCTCCAGAATGGGCCGTGCGTCAGGACGCGGCGCGGTAAAGCCAGGGCGCGCTGCTCTTCTGTTGAGCCTCGAAGCCGTCGATGGCGTCGCCGCGCTGCATCGTCAGGCCGATGTCGTCCAGGCCATTGAGCAAGCAGTGCTTGCGGAACGGGTCGATCTCGAAGCGGAAGGTCTTGCCGTTGGACGCGAAGACGGTCTGGCTTTCCAGATCAACCTCGATCTCCAGGCCCTCTGCCGCGTCGGTCATCAGATACTCGATCGCATCCTTCGGCAGCGGCACGGCCAGAATGCCGTTCTTCGAACAGTTGTTGTAGAAGATGTCGGCAAAGCTTTCCGCAATGACGCAGCGGATGCCGAAATCCAGCAAAGCCCAGGGCGCATGTTCCCGGCTGGAGCCGCAGCCGAAATTGTCACCGGCGACCAGGATCTCTGCCTTCCGGTAAGGCTCCCGATTCAGAACGAATTCCGGAATCTCCGTCACACCGTCGGTGTAGCGCATCTCGTCGAACAGGTGCTTGCCAAGCCCCGAACGCTTGATCGTCTTCAGGAACTGCTTCGGAATGATCATGTCGGTGTCGATGTTGGCAATCCTCATCGGCGCCGCAGTTGCCTTCAGGCGGTCGAATTTCTGCATGGTTCGGGCTCCCTCTCCGTTCGCGCGTTGTCATAGCGCCAGCCAGTGCATAGTTAAAGTCCCAAGCAACACGGGAGAAGCCTGCCATGCCACAAACTGATGCCGAATTCCCCGGTGGCAGCGATACCGCATCCGCCAGATACCAGGCCAATGCCCGCTCAACGCTGCTTGCCTACCTGCTCTGGTTCTTCCTCGGCTGGCTCGGCGTGCATCGCTTCTATCTCGGCCGTGTGTTCTCCGGAATCATCATGCTGCTGCTCTGGGGCGCGGGAACCGGCCTTGCCGTGGTCTTCATCGGCTACCTGCTGCTGATACCCTGGGCCATCTGGTGGTGCCTCGACGCCTTGCTGATCCCCGGCATGGTCCGCGCGGAGAACAACGCCGTCGTCGACCGGATCGAACGCGGGAGGTGACTGTCTGCTGACCGTTCCGCCCCTCTCCCCCTCCCGGCCACCCACGCAAGTATCCTGAAATGGGTGGCCGGGAGGGGGAGAGGGGAGGCCCGGTCAGCGCAATGGACCACCGCTACTGTCGCGCCATCTCCGCGTTGGCGATCATTTCACCGTCCAGATCGCCCTGCTTGTACAGCCTGACGCTGACGCGGTGCAGTTCGCCGGTGAAGCAGTAGGGCGCGCCATAGCGACCCACGGGACTGCCACGGTCCCGGCCGATATCGAGACCGGACCAGGAGATGAACGGGCCGAAGGTGTGCGGCGAATGCAGTGACCCGGCCGCCTGCCCGTCGATCAGCAGCCGGTAGGTGATGCCGTCGCCGTCCGTGTCGTTGCGGGCCGTCAGACCGAGTTCCGTCGTGCCAGCGGGGATCGCCGCGGGCGACCGCAACACGGTCAGTTCCCCGCCGATGTTGGTGACATGAACCAGATGCCCCGCCCCGTCGATGTACAGCGCGTATCCGGAAGTGGCATCGCCATGGGCCAGCAGGATTCCTTCCGGCTTCCTGTCGCCGATCCGAACGTGCGCGGTGATGTCATAGTCGCGGCTGCGGATATCCGGTGCCACCTCGGTCGGGATATGCCCCATGCCCCAGTGGAAATCGAAACGGGTCCGCGCCCCCTGATGCCGCTCCGCATTCTCCGCGAAACGGGCGGCGAACCGGTCATCCAGCGGCAGCACGTTCCTGGCCGCCGCCTCCTGCCACCAGTGGTCGATCATCGCCTGCAGCCGCTCGGGATGTTCGGCAGCCAGATCGGCACTCTCCGAGAAGTCCGCGTCCAGGTGATAGAGTTCCCAGACGTCGTCATCGAACGGCGTTCCGGGCGGATGGAACGCCACCGCCTTCCAGCCATCGAGCCAGAGACCGCGATGGCCGAACATCTCGAAATACTGCGGCCGGTCGCGTGACGGCGCGTCGGCGTCCTTCAGGCTTGCCGCGAAGCTGACACCTTCCAGCGGCATCTGCGGCACGCCATTCACCTCGGCGGGCGGTTCGACACCGACAATCTCCAGCAGGGTCGGGACCAGGTCGCTGACATGGGCGAACTGATGGCGCAGCCCGCCTTCGCGCCCCAGACCGTTGGGCCAGGAAATCACCAGCGGATCGCGGATGCCGCCGCCATGGGTGTTCTGCTTGTAGCGTTTCAGCGGCGTGTTCGCCGCCATCGCCCAGCCGAAGGGGAAATTGGAATGGGTGTCCGGCCCGCCGATGTCATCGATGCGCGCCAGCTTCTCCGCCACCGACTCCTTGCGCCCGTTGTAGGGGCCCATGGCATTGACGAAACCGAACGGCCCGCCCTCCTGACTCGCCCCATTGTCGGACATGACGATGATGATGGTGTCGTCGCGGACCCCGGCGTCCTCCAGGAACCCGACCAGGCGGGCAAGGTGCTGGTCGGCATGGTCCAGCATGGCGGCATAGGCGGACTGCAGCCGGGTGAAGACCTTCTGCTCGTCCGCACTGTGCTTGTCCCAGGGGCGGACATTGTCGTTGATCGGCGGCAGCACGGTATCCTGCGGCACCAGCCCCAGTTCCTTCTGCCGCGCCAGCCTGCGCTCCCGCTCCACGTCCCAGCCGCCGCTGAACATCTCGTCATAGGACCGGATCAGGTCGAACGGGGCCTGATGCGGCGCGTGGCAGGCACCGAACGACAGCAGGGTCATCCAGGGCACGGTAGGCTGCTCGGCGATGTGGCCGGACAGGAAACGGATCGCCTGATCCACCAGATCGGACGTCAGGTGATAGCCGTCGGCGAAGGTGCCCGGCGGGTCGATGTGGGAATTGTCCTGCACCAGTTCCGGCGAAAACTGATCGGTCTCCGCGTCCATGAAACCGTAGAACCGGTCAAAGCCGCGCCCCAGCGGCCAGCCGTCGAACGGGCCGGTCGCCCCGGTCTCCGTCAGCGGCGTGACATGCCACTTGCCCAGCATGTAGTTGCGATAGCCCTGGCCCCGCAGCATCTCCGCGATGGTGCCGGCCTGCTTCGATATCTTGCCGGTATATCCCGGATAGCCGCTGTCGAAGTTCGCCAGACTGCCGACCCCGACCGAGTGATGGTTGCGCCCGGTCAGCAGTGCGGCACGGGTGGTCGAGCACATGGCCGTCGTGTGGAACCCGGAATAGCGCAGTCCCTCCCCCGCCAGCGCGTCGATGGTCGGGGTCCGGATGGTGGAGCCGTAGCAGCCGAAGTCCGAGAAGCCGACGTCGTCGAACAGCACCATCAGGATGTTCGGGGCGCCCTTCGGCGGTTTCACCTTCTCCGGCCACCAGGGTTTCGAATCCGCTATTGTCCGACCGATCTTTCCCGCGAACTCTTCGCTGTTTCCCGTCATCCTGCATTCCTCCCCGTCATGCGTGCAGCAGAACCTAGCGCATTGCCGACCGAAAGAGACAGCCCCGATGCGTCCGACCGGAACTGGGCTATAAGGCGGACTCTGAACACACTCGGGGAAGCAAGACATGAAACCAACAACCCTGTCAGGCGTTCGCGTCGTCGAGATGAGCCACATGATCATGGGGCCGTCCTGCGGCATGTTCCTGGCCATGTTCGGTGCCGACGTGATCAAGATCGAGCCGCCGGAGGGGGACCGGACACGGGCCCTGACCGGCATGGGCACCGGCTTCTTCCCCGTCTTCAACCGTGGCAAGCGCTCCGTCGCGCTGGATCTGGACGGCGAGGCGGGGATGGCCGCACTGCATGCCCTGCTGGCCGAAGCGGACGTCTTCATCGAGAATTTCCGCGACGGCTCGCTGGAGAAGCGGGGACTGGATTCGGCGACCCTGCGCCAGCGCTATCCGCGACTGATCACGGCGCCGCACAAGGGCTTCCTGAACGGCCCCTACCGTGACCGCACCGCGCTGGATGAAGTCGTGCAGATGATGACCGGCCTGGCCTACATGACCGGCCCGACGGGGCGGCCACTGCGGGTCGGGTCCTCGGCCAACGACATCATGGCGGGCATGTTCGGGGCCATGGGCATCATGGCGGCACTGATGGACCGGGACACCTCCGGCGAGGGCCGCGAAGTGCGCGTCGGCCTGTTCGAGAACTGCCTGCTGATGGTGGCGCAGCACATGGTGCAGTACGACCTGGTGGGGACGGAGGCACCGCCGATGCCGGAGCGGGATTTCTCCTGGCCGGTCTATGACATCTTCGAAACCGCCGATGGCAAGCAGCTCTTCATCGGCGCGGTCACCCTCGGCCACTGGGATTCGCTCTGTGGTCTGCTGGGGCTCGACGATCTGGTGGGACGCGACGACCTGAAATCGAAGATGCAGCAGATCGACGCCCGGACATGGACCATCCCGATCATCGCGGAGGCGGTCAGGACACGCACCCTGGCCGACCTGGAAGCGGCCTTCCTGCCGCTGGGCATCCCCTACGCCCCGATTGCCCGTCCGGCGCAGATGTATGACGACCGGCATGTGAACCGGCCCGGCGGGCTGCTGACCTCCACCTACAACGACAAGGCCTTCCGCGCGCCCGGACTGCCGCTGGATTTCGACGGTCAGCCCACGGACTTCGCGGCGGACGTGCCGGAGATCGGCGAACATACCGACGACATATTGCGTGCACTTGGCCTGGACAGTTCGACAATCGCCGCCGCCTCTGGCAAATAGGGCGAAATCAACAAACGACAGGAGGGAACCCCCCATGAAGAAGATTCTGATGACCGCCGTTGCCGCCGCCGCGCTGGCCGGCATTGGCCAGTCCGGCACGGCGCAGGCCGCCGAGGCCATGCGCTGCAGCCACCAGCTGCCGCCGCAGCACCACATCGCCCAGGTCATCGACCGCTGGGCCGCCGAGGTCGAGGCCCAGTCGAATGGCGACATCGACGTGCAGGTCTTCGGTGCCAACAGCCTTTCGGGCGCGAAGGAAAACATCCCCTCCGTCGCCAAGGGCAGCATCGAATGCGCCTTCTCCGTGAACTTCCAGTGGGGCAAGACCCTGCCGCTGATGAATGTCACGCTGAAGCCCTATGCCGTGACCAGCAAGGACGTCCTGGCCAACTGGCCGGGATCGGAGGCCGCGAAGTATCTCGAGGCGGCCCTGCTGGAGAAGGGCGTGCGCAACGTTGCCTGGCTGTTCACCACCCGGATGAGCGCCTATACCTCGAAGGGCAAGGCGCTGCTGACCCCGGCTGATTTTCAGGGCGTCAAGATTCGCGGCCTGAACCCGATTGTCGATGCCGGCCTGCGCGCCATGGGTGCCGCGCCGTCGGCCATGTCCGGCTCCAAGGTCTATCAGGCGCTGTCCACCGGTGTCATCGATGCGGGTCTGACCGACATCGCCGCCACCTGGTCACGCAAGTACTACGAAGTCCAGGATCAGGTCGTGGCCTCGCCGCTGTTCAGCGTCTTCTTCCATGGCTACGTCAACCCGGCCTGGTATGACGGCCTGAGCGATGCCAACAAGGCTGCGCTGGACGCCGCCGGTGCAAAGGCTGCCGTCTGGGCGGTCGAGGAGACCGAGAAGGCTGCCGGTTCCGCGCCGTACAACCTCGCCACCAAGAATGTGACCGTCCACATCCACACGGCAGAGCAGGCCGCGGTGATGAAGGCGGCGATGGGTCCGGCATTCGATGCCGCCTTCGCCGAGGAAACCGGTGACGAAGGCAAGAAGCTGCTGGAACTGGTCAACCAGATCGGCAAGTAAGCGGCAACCACCGCTTCGGATCGCACGGCAGGCAGCACCATGAACCCTGTTGAACGACATGGTGCAGGGGGTGACGGCACGACGCCCGCACCCGGCCTGCCGGAGCGTCTGGTGACACCCGTGGCGCGGCTGGGCCTCGGTCTGGCCGCGCTGGGGGTGCTCGTCGTTCTGGCCATCACCGGCTACAGCGTCTTCAAGCGCTATGTGCTCGGCACGCCGGTGACCTGGACCGACGAACTCTCCGGCTATCTCGTGGTCGCCATAGTCATGCTGGGCGCGGCGGAGACGCTGCGGCGCGGCGACCACATCAGCGTCGACCTGCTGTCAGGCCGCCTCAAGGGCAATGGCCGTCGCTTGGCCTCGGTCTGGGGCATGATTGCGGCCATACTGGTCATGCTGGCGATCCTGGTCAGTGGCATCACCGCTGTCCGGTTTTCCTATGACTTCGGTGTCTATTCCGACGGCTATCTGGCCGTGCCGATGTGGATTCCGCAGCTTGCCCTGATCGTCGGATCGGTTCTGGTCATTGCCGTGGCGGTGGCGCGCCTGCTCTCCATTCTGAGCGGCGGGCGGGGCGACCGATGACACTTGTCCTGATCCTCGGCCTGCTGCTGGTACTGCTGCTGACCGGCGCACCGATCTTTGCCGCGCTCGGGCTGGCATCCCTGATCATCACCCTGCTGACCGAAGGCCATGTGCACTCGATTGCCGACACGGTCTTCGCCAAGCTGAACAACAATCTGCTGACCGCGATCCCGATGTTCGCCTTCATGGCCTTCATCATGATCCGGTCCAGGGTGGTCGATCACCTCTATGAGGCCGCCAATGCCATGGTCCGGCACCTGCCAGGTGGCCTGGGCATCGCGACGGTACTGTCCTGCACGGTCTTCGCCGCCATTTCCGGTTCTTCCGTCGCCACCGCACTGACCATCGGCACCGCCGCCATCCCGCAGATGCGCCGGTTCGGCTATCCCGCCCATACCGCCTATGGCGTCATCGCCGCGGGTGGCACGCTGGGAATCCTGATCCCGCCCTCCGGCCCGATGATCCTCTATGCCATCGTGACAGAGGTCTCCATCGGCGCGCTGTTCCTGGCGGGGCTGATTCCGGGCCTGCTGATGGCACTCGTCTTTGCGCTCTACTGCATGTGGGCGGCCATCCGGCGACGGGATATCGAGAATCCCGGCTGGATCGGGTTCCGTGAATGCGCCCGTGCGGTCGGTCGCGCCTTCTGGGCCCTGATGATGCCCCCCGTGGTGCTGGGCGGCATCTATCTCGGAATCTTCACGGCATCTGAGGCGGCAGCCATCGGCTGCTTCTATGCCCTGTTCGTCGGTGTCGTGGTCTATCGCAACTTCGGCTGGCGCGACCTGTGGGAAACCTCGCAGGAAACCGTCCGCACGACCGCCATGCTGTTCATGATCCTGGCCGCCGCGGCGATCTTCGGACACGCCGTGACCATCATCCGCCTGCCGGCCGAACTGGTCGAGACCGTCGTCACCTACCAACTGACACCGCTGATGTTCGTGCTGGCGGTCATGGCCGTGATCTTCATCCTGGGCATGTTCCTGGAGACGATCTCGATCATCCTGATCACCACACCGATCATCTACCCCGTGCTGCTGCAACTGGGCATCGACCCGGTCTGGTACGGCGTGCTGCTGATGATCAATCTGGAACTGGCGCTGATCACACCGCCGGTGGGCATGAACCTGTTCGTCATCAAGGGTATTGCCGACGCGCCGCTGGCGGAGGTCATCCGTGGCATCTTCCCCTATGTCTTCCTGCTGCTGTTCGGCCTCGCCGCCGTCCTCGCGTTCCCCGACCTCGCCACATGGCTGCCGACGGCTGCCGGGTTCGGTTGAGGGCTTCAGATCTCGACCAGATGGTTCGGCAGTTCGTCGCGGTCATCAGGCTGGCGCGGGAAATGCCCGTCCAGTTCCGCACCGGCAGCGGAGATGGCATCGACAAAGGCATCCACGGTCCGGCCCTGTTTCATGTGGCTGGTGAAACCATCGACGATGCTGTCCCAGGTACCGGGATCAACAACCGCGTTGATGCCCGCGTCGGCAATGATCTCCACGTGATGTTCGGCCATTGCGGCAAAGATCAGGATGCCGGTGCGGTCGGCCGTTTGGTGCAGCCCCTGTCCCAGGAACTGGGTCCGGGCCAGCCGCGCCGCGCGACGCTGCTTCACCCTGCGCGGTACCAGCGCCATGCGCAGCGGCATGTGATGCAGCACCAGAAAGGCCAGCAGGGCGATGCCCGACTGCACGCCGATCAGCTGCGCGGCTGACAGACCGACCCCGCCCAGCACCAGCAACCCGCCGCCGAGCAGGCCCGCCAGTGACGACCACAGGGCAGCAATGATCAGGTAGGGTTCGCAGGCGCGGGCGACGACACAAACGATCTCGCCACTGGTCCGTGCCTCGACAGCGCGGATCGCGTCCGCGATGCGCTGGCGATCCGGTTCCGAAAAATGTCCAGCCATCACCAGCTCCCCGACGATCCGCCGCCGCCGAAGCCGCCGCCACCGCCGCCAAATCCACCACCGCTGCCGCCACCGAAGCCGCCTGATCCACCGGCAAGGCCGCCGCCATAGAGCATCCTCCGCCCACGCCTTCGGCCTGACCGGGGACCACCACCCTCCCCCTGTACCGCCATCAGGAAGAACACCAGGAACAGCAAGATGGGAAACAGGGCCACCATCCTCTCCGGATTGCCGTCATCCGCTTCATTCGGCAGGGGGGCATAGGTCCCCGCGATTGTCTGCAGGATGGCATTGGTGCCACGTACAATACCGCCCGCCAGATCGCCGTTGCGAAAGGCGGGAAGGATCTCGTTCTCGATGATCAGTCGCGACGTCGCGTCGGTGAGGCTGCCCTCCAGCCCGTAGCCGACCTCGATCCGCACCTTGCGTTCGGTCGGCGCCACGATCAGCAGGGCGCCATTGTTCCGGCCTTCCTGGCCGATCCCCCAGGCCCGGCCCAGACGATAGCCATAGTCGGCGATCTCGTACCCCTCCAGCGATTGCAGCGTAACGACGACGACCTGATTGCTGGTGGCCTTCTCATGGGCTGCCAGAGCGGTGGTCAGCTGCTGCTTGGTTGCCGCATCCAGCACCCCGGCCTGATCCAAGACGCGCCCGGTCAGGGGCGGAAAGGTCTGGGCAGCGGCCATTCCGGCCCAGAGCACCAGCGCCAGCAGGACCGGCAGGGTCCGCGTCGCCCTCCGTTGCAGGCAGGACTGCATCAGAACTTCACGGCAGGCGCCTGATCCGCCCCCGGGGCGGCCTGGAAATTCTGTTTCGGTTCCAGATCACCGTAAAGGATGGTCGCCCAGATGATGCCGGGGAAGGTCCGCAGTTCGGTGTTGAAGACCCGCACCGCGTCGATGTAGTCCCGCCGCGCCACGGCAATCCGGTTCTCCGTCCCCTCCAGTTGCGACTGCAGGGCGATGAAGTTCTGCGAGCTCTTCAGATCGGGGTAGCGCTCGACTGTCACCAGCAGCCGCGACAGGGCGCTGGAAAGCTGGCCCTGCGCCTGTTCGAATATCTTCAGCGCGTTCGGATCGCTCAACATGTCCGGCGTCACCTGGACCTGAACCTGCGTTGCCCTGGCCCGGGCCTCGATAACAGCGGTCAGCACGTCCTTTTCCTGCGCGGCGAAGCCCTTTACGGTTTCCACCAGATTCGGGATCAGGTCGGCACGGCGCTGGTACTGGTTCTGCACCTGCGCCCAGGCGGCATTGACGCCCTCGTCCAGTCGCGGGATCTCGTTCACACCGCAACCGGTCAGGCTGAGCGCCAGCAGCAGCATCGCCAGCAGGCGCGCCGGGGCATGAAACAGGCGTGGCAGGGCAGCGCTCATGACGGAAACCTCTGGTTGATCATCTTCGCGTACCCTTGCATATGACGCCCGGTCGGCCCAACCGCAAGCCCGCTCAGCCCTCGAACCAGTCGAACTGCGGCCCGGCGATCTCGCGCAGGCGGGCATAGTCATCGGCGAACATGTCCCGAAGCATCGCGCGCACGTCCGCCGGAATGCGGTCGTCGTAGCCGCCGACATTCTGCGGCGCATAGTCGATGCCGTGGGCCGGTTCCAGTTCCAGGAAGCCGAAGACACGCTCGGTTTCCGTCTCGGGGTCCGCGAAGAAGGCTTCCGACTTGATCAGGCAGACATTCTCCGCCCCCAGCACCGACTGCAGACGCTCGACCTGCGGCGCGTAACGGCTGCGGTCGACGTAGGAGAAATGCTGATGCGCCCATGACTGGTAGTTCGGATCCTGGCGGATCTTCTCGGCCTCCCCTGCCAGCCGTTCCGGCTCCCGCGCGATGGCATCGGCCAGCGAGAGATCGTCCTGATCCTTCTTCTTCTCGTGCCAGTAGTGGGAGAAGGTGCGGTCGATGGGGTCGCGCAGCATGGCGATGACGCGCACGCCGGGCAGGTCCGCCGCCATCCGCTCGATCGCCAGCGGGTGATACATGTAATAGGGGCTGGCCTCGAACGTCAGCACCGCCGCGCCGAGTTGCTTCTCCAGTTCCAGCTTCTCCGCCGTACGGGCGAAATGGCCGCGATACCAGTTCTCCCCGCGCGGATAGCCATAATCGAAGTAATGCACTTCCTTCGACGACGGCGGCAGGACCAGCGGATGCTGCTGCAGATAATGGTGCAGGGAGGTTGTCCCGGCCTTCTGCGCGCCGACGATGATGAAATCCGGCAGCACCCGATCATGCGCCGAGACCGCGACCTTGGCCCGGTGTCCGGCGTTGCGTATCAGGTCCTTGGTTCGCTGCCACATGCGCCTGCTGTCCGTCCCGTTGAAATGCTCCGCCGGAAGATGCACCAGTCCGCCGCCCGCCGCAAACCCAAGACGGTTTGCAGATGGCGGCAAGAGGTTCAGACTGCGCCGGTCAAACGGTAGGGGAGGACCGCATCATGAGCTACAAGCACCCGGCAGAACCTGAATTCGGCGGCACGATTGGGCGCACCTTCAACGAGTCGGAAGCCTGGTGGCCGGAACCGAAACTGCCGCGCGGCAAGCCCAATGTGCTGCTGATCGTGCTGGATGATACCGGCTTCTCGCACTTCGGCAGCTATGGCTCCACCATCGAGACGCCGAACGTGGACCGGCTGGCGGCAAACGGGCTGCGCTATTCCAGTTTCCATACCACGTCGCTCTGTTCGCCGACGCGGGCCTGCGTCATGACCGGACGCAACCATCACACTGTCCGGATGCGCGCGATCTCGAACATGGACAGCGGCTTTCCCAACATGCGCGGCGCCATGCCCCGGTCCGCGGCAACGGTGGCCGAAGTGCTGCGCGACGACGGCTATGCCACATTCGCCACCGGCAAGTGGCATCTGGCCCCGATGGTGGAATGTTCCGCCGCCGGGCCGTTCCACAACTGGCCGCTACAGCGTGGCTTCAACCGCTATTACGGCTTCATGCAGGGGGAGACGGACCAGTTCAGCCCGGAGATCACCTGCGACAATCACCTGATGTCGCCACCGGGCACACCGCAGGACGGCTATCATTTCTCCGAGGACATGGTGGATCAGGCCATGGGCATGATCCGCGACACCACCTCGCTGGTGCCGGAGCGACCGTTCTTCATGTACATGGCCTTTGGCGCCACCCACTCCCCGCATCAGGCGCCGCAACCGTATCTGGACAAGTACCGGGGCCGTTTCGACGCCGGCTGGGATGCGGCGCGGGAGGAATGGTACGCCCGCCAGAAGGCATCCGGCATCATTCCCGCCAACACCAAGCTCGCGCCGCGCAACCGGGGCGTGGAGGCCTGGGATGACCTGTCCCCCAACCAGCAGGCCTTCGCCAACCGGTTGCAGGAAGCCTTCGCCGGGATGCTGGACCATACCGACCACCAGATCGGCCGCATGGTGGATTTCCTGGCCGAGATCGGACGACTGGATGACACCATGATCGTCGTGATGTCCGACAATGGTGCCAGTCAGGAGGGCCAGTCGACGGGCGTCTTCGACGAGATGCGCCACTTCAACCAGCTGCACGAGGACGTTGACGAGGCGGTGAAGCACCTGGACCTGATCGGCGGCCCGCGCAGCCACTCCAACATCCCCTGGGGCTGGGCCCAGGCGGGCAATGCGCCGCTGAAATGGTACAAGCAGAACACCCATGGCGGCGGCACCCGTGATCCGCTGATCATCCACTGGCCCAACGCGCTGAAGGGTCAGGAGGGCCAAATCCGCCGCCCGTTTGCCTATGCCACCGACATTGCCGCCACCATCCTGGACGTGGCCGGTGTCGGCATGCCGGACGAGGTTGCGGGCGTGCCGCAGATTCCCATGACCGGCGTCAGCCTGAAGGACACGCTGACCGACCCCGACGCGAAGCCGGACAGGGACGTGCAGTACATGGAGATGCTGGGCCATCGCGGCATCTGGATGGATGGCTGGAAGGCCGTCACCTGGCACCGCCGGGGCAAGAGCTTCGATGATGACCGGTGGGAACTCTACAATCTGGATGAGGACTTCTCCGAGTGCGACGACCTGGCGGAGCGCGAACCTGCCAAGCTGAAGGAACTGACCGACCGCTGGTGGGTGGAGGCGGAGCGTCATGGCGTGCTGCCGCTGGACGACCGCGGCGCGGGGATGCTGTTCCGCGCCTCCCGCCTGCCAGGCACGCCAACGGCGCGGCGGCGTTATGTCTATTACCCGCCCGTCAGCCACATCGTGGCGGACGCCTGCCCCAGCCCGGCCCGCAGTTTCACCATCACCGCGACCATCGAACATCCGGCAGGCGATGGTGACGGCGCCATCCTCGCCCGCGGCACCATCAACAGCGGTCTGGCGCTCTATGTCAGCGGCGGCAGGGTGGTCTTCGACTACAACTGCTTCCGCGAACACAGCCGGATCGCGACGGAAACGCCGCTCAGCCCCGGCGCACACGAGGTCGTGGTGCAGGTGGACCGCAATGCCGACCAGTCGGCCACCGCCACCCTGTCCGTGGACGGCACGGTGGCCGGGACTGCCCACATTCCGATGCTGCTGCGCATCATCTCCTCCACCGGCATGGATTTCGGACGCTCCAACGCACCCGTGACCGACGACTATCTGGCACCCTTCATCTATCCGGGCCGGATCAGCCGCGTGGTCATCCAGTTGCCGGAGGTCGCGACGGCAAAGGACCGGGAAGCGGAGGTGGAGGCGGAAGCGCGTGCGGCCATGACCCGGCAGTAGACGGCCCCGAGTTCAGGGCTGCATCGGAGGCACCGGTCAGGCTATAACCGCCCGCATGATTGATTTTGATCCTGATCTCGATTTCGCGGGCGAAGACCTGCCGCCAACGCTGCGCGCGGTAGGCATGTTCGCCCAGACCCTGACCCAGGTGCGCTGGTTTCACCGTGTGGGCGAACTGTTGAGCGCGGAGGAAGCGGACGCGGCCCATGCCTATCTCTCCGCGCTGGGGTTCCCCGATGCGGGCCCTGCGGAAATCGGCGACTGGATGGAAGCCGAGGAAGCCGCCGGCAACAGCGACTGGAACAGCACGGGCTGGGAGGCGGAGGAGCAATTGCGCGCCGCCCTTTCGGTGCAGGCGGTCGACATCATCGGTGACGAGCAGGCGGTACTGGTCGCCCTGACGCATGTGACCAGCACGGCGTCGGAAGCTGTCCATGCGGCAGCCGCGCAGGCAGCTTCCCGTTTCGGCATAGATGACGAGGGGCTGATTCGTGCCGCCGCCGGTTCGGCGACCCAGGGTGCCTACCTCGCGGCACTGGTGCTGGCGGCGGGAGAGGACGAGGAACATGCCTTCGCGCACAAGTTCCGGCTCTTCGAATCCGGGCGCTGGCCCCTTGGCGTGACAGGTGCCACCCTGAACATCTTCTGATCCGATTCTTGCCGATTCCGGCGCTCTGCCCCTGCCCGCCCGCCAACGAACACAGGCTGCCCCATGTCGACCACCCGTATCGCCACCTGGAACATCAACTCCGTGCGCCTGCGCCTGCCGATCGTGCGGCGCTTCGTGCAGACCTACCGGCCGGACGTGATCTGCCTGCAGGAGATCAAGTGCGAGGATGGCAAGTTCCCCTACCAGGACTTCCGGGAGATGGGCTATCCGCACATGGAGGTCTTCGGCCAGAAGAGCTATCACGGCGTCGCCACCGTCTCCCGCGTGCCGCTGACGGGTACCGAGCGGCTGAAATGGGCCGGCAAGGATGACACCCGCCATCTGCTGACCCGCCTGCCCGGCGACGTGGAGGTGCACAACTTCTATGTGCCCGCAGGCGGTGACGAACCGGACCCGGCGGTGAACGAGAAGTTCGACCACAAGCTGCGGTTCCTGGACGAGGTGACGGCCTGGTTCGCGGAACGCCGGACGGACAGTGCCAGGGCCATCGTGGTGGGCGATCTGAACATCGCCCCGCACGAGAATGACGTCTGGTCGCACAAGAAACTGCTGAAGGTCGTCAGCCATACCCCCATCGAGGTGGCCCGCATGGCGGACTGGATCGCATCCCACGGGTTCCATGACGTGGTGCGCGCGTTCGTGCCGGATACCGAACAGCTCTACAGCTGGTGGAGCTACCGCGCCAAGGACTGGGATGCCGCCGACAAGGGCCGTCGCCTGGACCATATCTGGGTCACACCCGCACTGGTCGGTGCGCCGAAAGGCATGGAAGTGGTACGCGAAGCCCGCGGCTGGGGCGAGAAGCCGTCCGATCATGTGCCGATCTGGATGGACATCGACCTGGGCTGAACCTGCCCGGGCCTGCCCTTGCGACGAATGGTCATTTCCGCCCGGCCCGCGTAGCGCCGAAGATCGGCGGCATCCTCTTCCAGCATGCCGATCTGCGCGATGAAGCCCAAGCTGCTCACGACGTTGCCGTCCTACACACGCCACCTGTTCATGGCGGATGTGGCCGCCGGGCTGACCGTGGCGATGGTTGCGCTGCCCCTGTCGATCGCCATTGCCATCGCCTCGGGCGCCGATCCTGCCGCCGGTCTGGTGACGGCAGTGGTGGCGGGTTTTCTCATCTCTCTGCTCGGCGGCAGCCGGGTGCAGATCGGCGGTCCGACGGGTGCGTTCATCGTCGTCGTCTACGGGGTCATTGCCAACCACGGTTATGACGGCCTCGTCCTGGCGACGCTGATGGCCGGGCTGATCCTGCTCATCGCAAGTCTGCTGCGGGCCGGAACCCTGATCGCGCATGTGCCGGAGGCGGTGATCAACGGTTTCACCATCGGGATCGCGATCATCATCGCCACCAGCCAGATGAAGGACCTGCTCGGCCTGCAACTGGCCAGCGTCCCCGCTGACTTCGTGCCGAAGGTGGCGGCGCTGCTGTCCGTCCGCGACAGCTTCAGTCCGGCGGCGCTGGGCATCGGCCTCGCCACGGCAGCCCTGATCATCGTCCTGCGCAAGATCGCGCCCCGGTTTCCCGGCCTGATCGTCGCCGTCGCGGCCACGTCCGCAGCGGTGGCGCTGCTGGACCTGCCGGTGGAAACCATCACGTCACGCTTCGGCCCCCTGCCCGATGGTCTCCCGATGCCCGAGCTGCCGGTGATCACGCTGGCGAAGGTGACGGAACTGCTGCCCTCCGCCTTCGTCATTGCCTTCCTTGCCGGTATCGAATCCCTGCTCTCCGCCATCGTTGCCGACCGGCTGATCGACGGGCACTACCGTCCCAACGCCGAACTGATCGCCCAGGGTACGGCAAACATCGGCTCCGCCCTGTTCGGCGGCCTGCCCGCGACCGGCGCCATCGCCCGCACGGCAACCAACGTCCGCGCCGGTGGCAGGACTCCCGTGTCGGGCATGGTCCATGCCCTCGCGGTGCTGGCGATGATGATGGTCGCCGCACCGCTGGCCGGGCACCTGGCGCTGCCGGCCCTGGCCGCGCTGCTGATCATCACCGCCTGGAACATGAGCGAGCCTGACAAGTGGGGCAGCTATCTCAGGGAACCGGTCGCGGACCGGGTCCTGATCCTGCTGACGCTGGTGCTGACGGTTCTGGCCGACCTGACGGTTGCCATCGGCGTTGGCGTGGCCCTCGGGCTGGCGCTTCGGCTGCACCGGCGGAACGCCGGACCGCCCGACTGGACCCCGCGGGACCGATAGCCGGATCGCAGCGGGCTGACCGGTCGATCACATCCAACTACCTGATCTATAACGTTTTTCATGATCTGAACCAGAGTTGCAGATGCCCAAACTCCGGTTCGGAAGCTGCGACCTGCACCTTCCGGATGATTGTGCATCGACGTGTCCGGGACCTTGTTTGCGGGGCGGCCATCGAGCGAACGGACCGCACGTCAGATGCAACAGGAGATCACGAAGATGAACATGCGCATTCCCGCCCGATTGGTACTCGTCGCCATGCTGGCACTTCCCGCTACCGGCGCCTTCGCCAGCGAACGCCGCGACGCAACCACGGCTGCGCAGGAGCAGGCCATCCGCGACACCCTCACCGCCCAGGGCTACGAGGTCCGCAAGATCAAGCGCGAGGACGGACTGTTCGAGGCCTATGCGATCAAGGATGGCAAGCGTCTGGAGATCTATCTCGATTCCGCGATGAACATCGTCCGCACCAAGCGCGACGACTGAACCAGCGGCAAGGGGCGATGGCACGATCCGTCGCCCCTATCCCGAGACCGGAGTTTGAAGTCATGAAACGCATTCGTGTGTGGGACCTGTTTGTCCGGGTCTTTCACTGGTCACTTGTCATCCTCTTCGGCGCGAATGCGCTGATCATCGATGAGGACAGTGCCGTTCACGAGTGGATCGGCTATGCCGTCGTCGCCCTGATCGTCGCGCGCATCATCTGGGGGCTCGTCGGCACCCGCTACGCACGGTTCAGCAGCTTCCCGCCCAGCCGCTCAGCCGCGATGGAGCAGATGACCGATATCGCAGCGGGGCGCACCCGCGCGCATGTCGGACATACGCCGCTGGGCGCCTGGATGATCTACAACCTGCTGGTCACGATGCTGCTGATCGGCCTGTCGGGCTACCTGATGACCACCGACATGTTCTGGGGCATGGAATGGACCGAGGAACTGCACGAAATCCTGGTCTCATGGGCAGAACTGTCTGTCGTTGCCCACATTGCAGCGGTGATCTTCGAAAGCCGTCGCCTGCATGTGAACCTTCCACGCGCCATGGTGACCGGATACAAGGAGAACATGCCCGAATGAGGACATGATCCGTGACACATCCTGCAAGCCTGTCCAACAAAACACCCCTTGGCCTGATGGCGCTGATCCTTATCCAGGTGATCTGCGCCATCTTCTTTGCGACTGACGTGATCTCGGACTTCGCGGAAAGCGGCATGGCATTGTCAGGCCGGTACCACCTGATCATCGAGTCCGGTGCGACGGTCTCGCTCTGCGCCGCGATCCTGCTGGAAACGCGCTACTTCCTCTATCTGCTGCGCCGGAAGGCGCATCTGGAGAAGAGCGCATCCGTCGCCACGATGGCCGTGTTCGACATCATCGAGAGCCATTTCGATGCCTGGCAGCTCACCCCCTCGGAACGCGACATTGCCATGTTCCTGGTCAAGGGGCTCGGCATTGCGGAAATCGCGAAGATGCGCGGCAGTGCCGAAGGCACGGTCAAGTCGCACCTGAACGCGATCTACCGCAAATCGGGGACAGCCAATCGCGGCGAACTGTTGAGCAGCATCATCGACACGCTGATCGAGGAACGCCCGGCCAGCCCCTGAAACCTGCGGACAGGCAACCTGCCGCCGCATCCCGGTGGTTCACTGCGTGGCGACGTTCTCCGCCAGCCAACGCTTCATCCGCGCCATTGCCTCTTCGATATTGTCGATGGAGCTGGCGCAACTGAACCGCAGATAGCCCTCCCCGAACCGGCCGAAGCTGGTGCCTGCAATGGCGGCGACGCCGGTTTCCTGCAACAGGCGGTCCTGCATCGTGGCGCTGTCGAGGCCTGTACCGGTGATGTTCGGGAAGGCATAGAACGCGCCCCTGGGCATCACGCAGGACACGCCGGGCATGTCGTTCAGCAGCGCGACCATGCGGGTGCGGCGGACATCGAAGGCCGCGACCATTTCCTGCACCGCATCCTGCGGTCCCTCCAGCGCGGCGATACCGGCAAACTGGGTCGCGGCATTGACGCAGGAGTGGGTATTGACCGCCAGCTTGCCCGCCAGCGGTGCCAGACTGGCCGGCCACAATCCCCAGCCAAGCCGCCAGCCGGTCATGGCGTAGGTCTTCGACCAGCCATCCAGCACGATCAGCCGGTCTCGGATAGACGGGTAGTCGAGCAGGGTGACGTGATCCAGTCCGTCGTAGGTCATGCAGGAATAGATCTCGTCGGACATGATTGCGACATCCGGGAACCGCGCCAGTCCCTCCACCAGCCGGTCGATCTCGGCACGCGGCACCACGCCTCCCGTCGGATTGGCCGGGGAGTTCAGGATGATCAGCCGGGTGCGATCAGTGATCTGCGCCAGGACTTCCTCCGCCGAGAAACTGAATCCATTGGCTTCATGCAGGCGGATAGGCACCGCCCTGGCACCGGAGAACTCGATCATGGAGCGATAGATCGGGAAACCCGGATCCGGATACATGATCTCCGCGCCGGCCTCACCGAACATCAGCATGGCGAAGGCCATGGTGACCTTGCCGCCCGGCACGCAGACGATGTGGTCGGGATCGACCTCCGCGCCGTGACGGCGGTGAATGTCGGCAGCCACGGCAGCCCGCAGTTCGGGGATGCCATTGGCAGGCGTGTAGCCGTGATGACCATCGGCCAGCGCCTTGCGCCCGGCCTCCACGATGTGGCCCGGCGTCGGAAAGTCCGGCTGCCCGATGCCCAGATTGATCACCGACTTGCCCTGCGCCGCCAGCGCATTCGCCCGCGCCAGCACCTCGAACGCCGTCTCCGTCCCGAGCTGCGCCATCCGGCCACTGAGTTGCATCACGCCCCCTCCCTGCTTCATTCGTTTCGCGTTCTCATAGAGCGATTGGCAGGTGTCCGAAAGTGCTGCATCGGAAGACACCGCGTTTCAAGCTTCTCCCGCCCCACGGTTTGTGGTCAGCTTGATACATAACAACAAGATTGGGAGCGAAAATCGACATGCAGGATCTGGCAGGGAAAGTGGCATTCGTCACCGGCGCGGCGAGCGGTATTGGTCTGGCGATTGCGCGGTCGATGCATCAGTCGGGCATGAAGGTGATGCTGGCGGACATAGATGCCGACGGCCTGGCCCGCGCGGCGGCGGAGCTTGGGACCGGCACCGCGACCGTGATCTGCGACGTGCGCGATGCGAAATCCGTGCAGGCGGCGGCGGACTCGACCATCGAGACTTTCGGCAAGGTGCATGCGGTGGTGAACAATGCCGGTGTCGGGCTGGGCGGTGCCCCCGGTTCGATCCCGCTGGAGGACTGGCGCTGGATCGTCGACATCAACCTGATGGGCGTCGTGCACGGGGTCGAGATCTTCACACCGCTGATCAGGTCGCATGGTGAAGGCGGACACTTCATCAACACGGCCTCCATGGCCGGTCACTGGACCAATGCCAACATGGGTCCCTATTGCGCCACCAAGTTTGCCGTCGTCGGCTATTCGGAATGCCTGAACGAGGCGCTGGCCCCGGAGGGAATCGGTGTCTCGGTGCTGTGCCCCGGCTTCGTGCAGACCAGCATCGCCACCAGCGGCACCGCGCGCCCGTCCGGCATCATCCCCACACGCCCTGCCCCGACAGCCGACAGTGACACACCGCCGATCCCGGATGCCGGGTCACTGGTGGCCAACGGGATGCCGCCGGAGATCCTGGGTGACTGGGTCGTGGAATGCATGCAGCGCGACGCGCGCTATATCTTCACCCATCCCGACATGGCCCCGCTGATCGACATGCGCCATGCCGCGATCAAGGAAGAGTTCGCGCGCAGCGCGGCCAATGCGACATTGAAGGCCAATCAGACAGCCCACGGCTGAGGGGGAGAGGCAAGGCCATGGCCGACCTGATCGAACTGAGTTCACGCATCATCGACCAGGGCGACGAACAGGCGCCCGGCCTGCTGAACCGCGTCACCCGTGAACTGTCGGAAGTGGCCGACGGTGTCGCGGTGGTCGAAGCCTTCAGCCATGTGGTCAGCTTCCGCACCGACGACGGGCTGGTGCTGTTCGATACCAGCCTGCAGGCCCATGCACCTGCGATCATCAAGGCCCTGCGCGGCTGGTCGAAGGCCCCGGTCCATTCCATCGCCTTCACGCATGGACACATCGATCACATCGGCGGCACACAGGCCTTTCTGGATGAAGCCACGGACGCCGGAAATCCCCGCCCGCGCATCATCGGGCATGAGAATGTGGCCCCCCGCATCGACCGCTACATCAGGACCAACGGCTACAACGGCCACATCAATGCCCGCCAGTTCGGTCCCAACCGGCCCGGTGGCCAGCCAAGGGTGGAGCGTGACGGTCCACCGCCGTTCGGTCCGAAATCCTGGGTCAAGCCCGACACCACCTTCGTCGATCGCATGAACATCCGTGTCGGCGACGAGCATGTGGAACTGTTCCACGACAAGGGGGAGACCGACGATCACCTCTGGGCATGGTGGCCGGAACGAAAGGCGATCTGTGCCGGGGACTTCATCATCTGGATGTTCCCCAACGCCGGAAATCCTCAGAAGGTCCAGCGCTACCCGCTGGAATGGGCAAGGGCGCTGCGCCAGATGCGGGCGATGAAGCCGGAACTGATCCTGCCCGCCCACGGGCTGCCCTTCGCCGGGCAGAAGCGCATTGCCACCGTCCTCGACGACATGGCCTGCGCCCTGGAGGGGCTGGTGGAGGACACGCTGTCGATGATGAATGACGGCGCGCGCCTGAACGACATCATCCACAGTGTCCGGGTGCCCGACGACCTGCTGGCGAAACCCTACCTGCGCCCGTTCTATGACGAGCCGGAGTTCGTCGTGCGCAATATCTGGCGGCTGTATGGCGGCTGGCACGATGGCAACCCGGCCAACCTGAAACCGGCCCCCGACGCGGCGCTGGCGTCGGAGCTGGCGCGACTGGCGGGTGGCGCACCGGCACTGGCCTACCGGGCACGCGAACTGGCGGAGGCAGGGGAGCATCGGCTTGCCTGTCACCTGGCAGAATTCGCGGCACAGGCCGCGCCTGAAACCGCTTCCGTTCATGCCGCGCGGGCCTTCGTCTACCAGAAGCGAAGGGAGACCGAACTGTCGCTGATGGCGAAGGGCATCTATGGCGCCGCCGCGCGCGATTCGGAGGCCAAGGGCCAGTTGAATACGAAGGCTCAGCCGGACAGCTGAATGGCCGAGCCCTGGGGAGGGGAAACGCATGACAGTCAGGATCGAGAAGGACGGCCACGTCTGGACCGTCATTCATCACCGCCCGGAAGCCCGGAACGCCATGGACCCGGAGAGCTCCATTGCGCTGAACGATGCCTTTCTGGCATTCGAGCGTGATGATGAGGCGCGGGTGGCCGTGTTCTTCGGCGAAGGGGGTGCCTTCTGCTCCGGCTGGGACCTGAAGCACGCGGCGGCGCTGGAGGCGCGCGAGCCCGGCCAGCAGGCGCTGGACGAGCTGCACTTCACCGCCGACGGTCCCGCGCCGGGACCCGGCGACGACATTCCGCGCGGCCCCATGGGGCCAAGCCGCCTGGAACTGGACAAGCCGGTGATCGGTGCCATCGCCGGGCCGGCCGTGGCCGGTGGCATGGAACTGGCCATGTGGTGCGACTTCCGGGTCATGGAGGAAAGTGCCTATATGGGTGTCTACTGCCGTCGCTGGGGTGTGCCGCTGATCGACGGCGGCACGGTGCGCCTGCCCCGGCTGGTCGGTCAGGGACGGGCCATGGAGATCATCCTGACCGGGCGGAAGGTGCCTGCGGAGGAATGCATGCGTATCGGCCTGTGCGAACATGTGGTGGCGGACGGAACCAGCCGGCAGAAGGCGGAGGAACTGGCGCACCAGATTGCCCGGTTCCCGCAGAACTGCATGCGCGCCGACCGGCGCTCCACCATCCGCCAGCACGGTCTTTCGGTGCGGGAAGGCCTTGCGCAGGAATGGCAGAACAGCCGCGCCCAACTGGCGCGCGAAGGGATTGCCGGGGCCGCCCGGTTCCGGGACGGCAAGGGACGCGGCGGCGATTTCGCCGACATCTGAATATCGGCGGGGAGGCCGAAACATGAGCTTGTTCAACAAGGTACTGATCGCCAATCGCGGAGAGATCGCCTGTCGGGTCGCGACGACACTGCGGGAGATGGGGATCGTTTCCGTCGGCATCCATCACGCAGCCGACAGTCTTTCCGCCCATGTGGGCGCGGTGGACGAGGCTGTGCTGATCCAGGGCGAGACCCCTGTCGCGGCCCATCTGGACGTGGCGCAGATCCTGAAGGTTGCGCGCGAGTCCGGTGCCGATGCCATCCATCCCGGCTATGGCTTCCTGTCAGAGAACGCGGGCTTCGCCGAAGCGGTAAGAGGTGCCGGACTGACCTTCATCGGCCCGGACCCGGACTGCATCCGGCTGATGGGCGACAAGATCGAATCGCGGAAGTTCGCGGAGACACATGGTGTGCCCGTCGCCCCCTCCGTCCTGCCGACCGGCGACATCGACAGTTTCATCGCGGAGGCCGCGCGTATCGGCTTCCCCCTGCTGGTCAAGGCATCCGCGGGTGGCGGTGGCAAGGGCATGAGCATTGTCCGTGACCCCGCGGATCTGGCCGATCAGGCCCGACGGGCGGCGAGCGAGGCAGAACGCTATTTCGCGGATGGCCGGGTCTATGCCGAGCGCTATGTCGACCGCCCGCGCCACATCGAGGTTCAGGTGCTGGGCGATGGCACAGGCAAGGTCGTGCATTTGCATGAGCGCGAATGCTCCATCCAGCGCCGGTTCCAGAAGATCGTCGAGGAAGCACCCTCCGCCGGACTGCCCGACGCCCTGCGCGCGGAGATCTGCGCGGCGGCGGTACGGCTGGCCAGCGCCGCGAACTATCTCAATGCGGGCACCGTGGAGTTCATCCTGGCCCCCGACGGCGCATTCTATTTCCTTGAGATGAACACCCGTCTGCAGGTCGAGCATCCGGTGACCGAGATGGTGACCGGCATCGACCTGGTCCGGAAACAGGTGGAGATCGCGGCAGGTCAGGGCCTCAGCCTCGAACAGGACGAGGTGGCGCTGAACGGCCATGCCATCGAATGCCGCATCTGTGCCGAGGACCCGACGAACGGTTTCCTGCCGGAGACCGGGCGGGTGTTGCTGCTCGATCCGCCGACGGACGATCACATGCGGTTCGAGAACGGGCTGACCCAGGGCCAGTCCGTCACCAGTGACTTCGACCCGATGCTGGCCAAGCTGGTGGTGCATGGACCAGACCGTCCCGGCGCGGCGGACCTGATGCGCAAGGCCCTGCGGGACACCACCCTGCTGGGTGTCGGCACCAACATCGACTATCTGGCCGACATCGTGGCCCATCCGGCGTTCCGCTCAGGCGACCTGCACACGGGTTTCGTCGAGGAGCATGCGGAAAGCCTGACCCGGTCGGAACCGGATGGAAAGACCGTCGACACCGTGCTGGTCGCGGCGCTGAACGGCCACGACAGCTTCCGCCGCCAGAACGACAATTACCCCGAGCCCTATGCCAGCATGGGGCACTGGCGGAACTGATCCGGCGATACCGGCGGCTCAGGCTATGGCGCCACCGGTCCGCATCGCCGCGATGTCATCTTCCGAATAGCCCCATTCGCCCAGGATCTGGTCGGAATGTTCGCCGATCGACGGCGCATGGGTCATCGCGTCCGCGCCCTCGATGCGCGGCAGGCCGGGGATGTGCGGCATCGGCACGGTGCCGGTCGAGGTGTGCTCGACATAGGCAATCGCCTCCACCGCCCTGGTGTGCGGATGGTCCATCAGTTCGCGATAGGTCTGCACCGGGGCATTCATGACCCCCGCCGCCGTCAGCGCCTCGGCCCAGTCCTGCGTCGAGCGGGTGCTGAAGACATCGCGGATCATCGGCATCAGCTCGGCCTCGTTCCGCAGCCGCAGCTCACCGGAGCAGAAACGCGGATCATCCTTCCATTCCGGCTTGCCCATGACATCGCAGAGCGTCTGGTAATGCGCCTCCCGCATCGCGGTGATGTTGATGAAGCCGTCGGTGGTCGGCATGGTGCCCACGGGGACGTAGAGCGGCTGGCTCTGGCCCTTTTCCAGATAGAACTCCATCACCTTTGCCGCCTGGAACGCTGCAGCGCTCTGCATCAGATTGTTGTCGATGTAGCAGCCGGTGCCATAGCGGAACTTCCGCATCAGTGCGGTCGAAAGCGCATGAAATGCATAGAGGCCGGTGGTGACATCGATGGGGATCATGTTCAGCCGCTGCGGAATGCCATCCTTGTCGCGGTTGACCGTCATCAGGCCCGAGTAGGCCTGGATGACCGCATCGGTCACCGGACGGTTGGAGTTCGGGCCGGACTGGCCGAAGCCCGTGACCGAAAGATAGATGACGTTCGGATTGACCGCCTTCACCTGGTCGTAGGACAGACCGAACTTCGCCATGACGCCGGGACGGAAGGCTTCCACGATCACGTCGGCCTTTTCCGCGATGCGCCGGGCAACCGCCAGCGCGTCAGGGTTCTTCATGTCCATGGCGAGCGACCGCTTGCCCCGGTTGAAAGCGATGGAATGGGCGCACTGGTCGCCATAGATCGCGCCCAGGGCACGTCCCCAGTCGCCTGCCAGAGGCTCGACCTTCATCACGTTGGCACCATGCTGGGCCAGCAGCATGGTCGAATGCGGCCCGGCCACACCCTGTGAAAAGTCCAGCACGTTGATTCCATCAAAGGCGCGCGGTTCGTCAGTCATTCGGGTCCCCCCAGCTCTCGATCATCTCCGCTGGCGAACCCGACATATGCCGGACACCGGGCGGCCTTCCTCCCCGGAAAGCAGAACACTTCTAGCAAAGTTGCCCCCGCCGTCTACCGGCAAGATCGGCAATGCAGTCATTCGGCCCGTTGCGGCGCCGGTACGGCCAGCATCTCCAGCAGCAGGTCGGCCAGTGCCTCGACCGACGGGGAGAGCCTGCTGCCGTTGGCGTGGAACAGGTAGGTCTTCAGGTCAGGCAGCACCGGAAAGCCTCTGTCGAGCACACGCAGCTTTCCCGAGACGGCATCGACGGGCAGGACGGTCACGGCCAGTCCGGCCTCCACAACGCAATCCAGTCCGGCCCGGCTGGTGCTCTCATAGGCGAAGCGAAAGGGCATGCCATGGTCGTCCAGCGCCTGGACCGCCGCCTTCCGGTAAATGCAGTCCGGTGCGAAGATGGCGAGCGGCAGCGGATCCACCTCCGGCGCGTCGGAATGCCGTGCCGCAGCCCAGACGAGGGGCCTGTGCATGATCTGCTGCCCGCCCGACCGGCCACAGCGCTGGGTCACGAAAGCCAGATCCGCATCGCCGGCTTCCAGACGCTCCAGCGCCTCCCAACTGCGGTTGCAACTGAGTTCGACCTGAACCAGCGGAAAGCGCCTGTCGAACTCGGTCAGCACCGGGGGCAGAAAGCACATGGACATGTCGGTGGCGGCAAGCCGGACACGTCCCCGCTCGACCTGCTGCCCCAGTTCCATCATCGCGTCCGCCGTCAGGCGCATGACACGGTGCGCGTACCGCAGCACGATCTCGCCCTCCCGCGTCAGACGGACTTCCCGGCTCGTGCGGTTGAGGACGCGGACCTGCAACGCCTCCTCCAGCCGCTTGATCTGCATGCTGACTGCGGATTGCACGCAGTTGAGGCGTTCGGCGGCGCGGGTGAAGTTCCGGGTCTCGGCGACGGTCACGAAGGCCCGCAGCAGACCCGCATCAATCGGTTGGGAAGGCTCCAGCATCAATTTTCCTGATGATCAGATCAATTCTATTCGTTTCACGAATTCCACTACCGCACCTACCTTGCGCCGACAACCTGTCCCTGACGTCGCGAGCACCTGACCATGAACAGAAAACTCTGGATTGCCCTGATCTGCGCCGGCTGCGTCCTTGGCCTGTCCGTCGGCTTCCGTCAGGCGCTTGGCCTGTTCCTGACACCGGTCTCCGAATATCTGGGCTCGGGGCGGGAGGCCTTCGCGCTCGGCATGGGACTGATGAACCTGTTCTGGGGTCTGGGCGCGCCCTTTGCCGGGGCGCTCGCCGACCGTTTCGGGGCCGCATGGGTCATCGCGCTGGGCGGGCTGGCCTATGGCGCCGGCCTGGCTGTCATGACCCTGCCTGGAACGGGCGATCAGCTGCTGGTCGGTGGCGTGCTCATCGGGCTGGGCCTGAGCGGTTCCGGCTTCACCGTCATCCTCGGCACCATCGGCCGCATCACGCCGGAGAAACATCGCAGCACCGCCCTGGGACTCGCCTCGGTCGGCGGGTCCATCGGCCAGTTCATGTCCCTGCCCTATACCCATTTCATCATCGACGGATTTGGCTGGTCGAACGCGCTGCTGATCCTGGGAGCCTCCGCCTGCCTGATCGTGCCGCTGGCCTATGGCCTGGCCAGCAAGCCTGTCGTCACCGACACCGGCCCGGAGCAGAAGATCGGTGAAGCCCTGCGCGCCGCCTTCGCGATCCCGAGTTTCTGGCTGCTGAACGCCGGGTTCTTCGTCTGCGGCTTTCATCTGGCCTTCGTCGGCGTCCACCTGCCGGGATTCCTGAGTGATCGCGGCTTCGATCCGTGGCTGGCCACGGTCTCCCTGACCATCGTCGGGCTGACCAACATCGCGGGCAGCTACGCCTGTGGTGTGCTGGGCGGCAAGTATTCCAAGAAGAACCTGCTCAGCCTGCTCTACCTCGCCCGCGCCGCGATCTTCCTGCTGTTCATCCTGACGCCGGTGACGGAGCTGACCGTCATGATCTTCTCTGCCGCCATCGGACTGCTCTGGCTTGGCACCGTACCGCTGACCAGCGGGCTGGTGGGACACATCTTCGGAACCCGCTACATGTCGATGCTGTTCGGCATTGTCTTCATGGGCCACCAGTTCGGTGGCTTCCTGGGGGCCTGGATCGGGGGTTATGCCTACGACACCTTCGGGTCCTACGACGCCATGTGGTGGCTCAGCATCGCCCTCGGCGTCGCCTCCGCCGCGATCCACTGGCCGATCGCGGAGAAACCGGTCGCCGTCTCCCCCGCCTGAACCGGCGATATCCGGCGTTGCCTGGCAGCGCCGTTGTTGCTATTGAGAGTCAATTGCATTATTAAGAACTCCTGTCATCTGCCGGACGCCTGTCCGCAGCATTTTCCGAAACGTCAGGAATATCTGGCCCATGATCTCCATCCGCACCGCGCTGGTCGGCCTGTTCCTTTTCGCGGCTTCCGCCGCCTCCGGGGCGGAGACGCGTGAACCGGGCATCGGTCTGGAACTGAACAGGCTGGAAGCCGTGGAGGGCGCCTGCCGCGCCTATGTCGTGCTGCAGAACGATACCGACGCGGCCTTCTCCGCCCTGCGCTATGACCTGGTCATCTTCGATGCCGACGGCATCGTCACCCGGCGACTGGCGCTGGAGACCGCGCCGCTGGTCGCGGGCAAGACGAGTCTGAAGGTCTTCGATCTGGCGGAGATCGCCTGTGACGGCATCGGGCGGATTCTGGTGAACGGCATCCTCGAATGCACGGACCAGAACGGCGAGCGTGACGATTGCCTGTCCCTGGTACGAACGACCTCCCGCAGTGACGTTTCCCTGATCAAGTAAGGGCCGAACCGATGCAGACCGAAGTGACCCTCCCGCCCTCCGCTGCTGCACCGGACGGACCATTGGCCGATCTGCTGGCCATGCTCCAGTCCGGCGGCCCCGTGGTGGCACTGCTGATCGCCATTTCGGTCGCGGCAACAGCCATCGTGCTCGCCAAGGCCTGGCAACTGCGCGGCATCCGTTCCGCCGATGCAGCCATGACCGGCGATGCCCTGTCGCTCTGGCAGGCGGGCCGGACGGGAGAGGCCGTGACAAGGTTGCAGGGTTCGACCGGGCCGCTCGCCGCGACAATCGCCGCCGCCATGCGCGGCATCCGGCAGGGTATGGACCCGGAGGTTGTGCGGGCAGAAACCATGCGCTGCGCCGCCGACGCGCTCGAAGCCTGCCGCACCGGCCTGCGCGCCCTGGAGGTCATCGCCTCCCTCGCTCCCCTGCTCGGCCTTTTCGGCACCGTGCTGGGCATGATCGAGGCGTTTCGCCAACTGGAAGCCGCGGGCAACCAGGTCAACCCGGCCATCCTGTCGGGCGGCATCTGGGAGGCGCTGCTGACCACGGCGGTGGGCCTCGCCGTCGCCATCCCGGCGGTCGTGGCCCTGAACTGGCTGGAGCGCCGGATCGAGCGGCTGGCCCACACGGCGGACAGCGCCATCACCCGCCTGTTCACCCAGAACCTTCCACCGGCACAGCATGCGGAGGCTTCCCATGTCGGCGATCTTCACCCCGCCGCCGTCGCTCAGGGCGGCGACTGACGGACGCCGTCGGGCACTGATCAGCCTGACACCGCTGATCGATGTCGTCTTCATCCTGCTGGTCTTCTTCATGCTCGCCTCCTCCTTTCTCGACTGGCGTGCCATCGACCTCGATCCGCCCGCCAGGGCAGGCGCAGCAAAGGCGCTGACCGGTGCCATGCTGGTGGATGTCCGCGCCGACGGGCTGTGGTTGTCTGGCGAAATCCTGTCCCTGAACCTGATTGTTGAACGGTTGAGACAGGTCGCTGAAGATCACCCCGACCGCCCCCTCATCGTGCGTCCTGCGGACGGCGTTTCCCTGCAGCGCACGATCACTGTGCTGGATCGCCTGGCCGGGAGCGGGATGCGGAACATCTCCCTGGCCCGCCCGGAGCAGAACCGTTGAGCCTCGCCCGCATCCACAGGACGCGTCCACGCAACGACGACGATCGTGTCCTGCCCCTGATCAACGTCGTCTTCCTGCTGCTGATCTTCTTCATGGTGGCGGGGCACCTCTCCGCGACCGATCCCTTCACCGTCACCCCGCCGCATTCCGTCACCGAAGCGGCGCCCGACAGGAACACGCACCTGATCCTGATCGACCGGCAGGGCCAACTGGCGCTTGATGGGCTGCCGCTGTCGGAGGCTGCATTGATCGAGGCTTTCGGGCGCAGTCCGATGACCACAGTCCGGGTCAAGGCCGACGGTGCCGTGGATGCGATCAGGGTTATCGCCCTGATGGAGCGCCTGCGTGGCGCCGACCTGACGGATATGCAATTGCTGACCGTCCCGGCAGGCGAATGAACCACATCCCTCCCCCCGGCTGGTTCCCGGCCCTGATCGTGGCGCTGCTGCTTCACGCGACCATCGCCGTCGCCATGCTGTTGCAGGCACCGACCAGCGGCACGCCCCTGCCCGGCGTGTCCGGCATGCAGGTCGGCCTTGCCGCTTCGGGAGGTGCCTTGGGCGAGGTGGCGGAGGTCGAAGGCGTGCCAGCGGAAGCCGGCCCCCTCTCACCGGAGACGGCAGAAACAGTGACCGCGGAACCGGTCGCCGAGGCCATGCCTGCACCTGAGCCAGCCGTCGCGGCACCGGAGGCCGCCGCCGTTCCCGCCCCGGCCGAAGCCACTTCACCTGCCCCGCAGCCGGTTGTAGCCACAGGCCCGACCGGGACGGCGGCAAGGGTTGTCACTGAAGGGATCGAAACCGCCGACGCAACGCCGGAGCCGGTGACCGAGGCCGTTGCCGCCGTCTCGCCGCCACCACTCCCGGTGCCGCGCCCGAGGCCGGAGGTGGTTCAGACCGCCGAACCGAGGGAAGCGACTGCCGTGAACGTGACGACACCGGCGTCCCGGACCGGGCCTGCCGTCGAGGCGGTCAGGACGGGCGGCCCTGGTGAAGCAGTGCAACAGGCTGCGCTGGTGACCGGTGGTGGCGGCCGCTCCGGTGACCGGTCCGGAGCCGGCAAGTCCAGCCAGGGCGGCACCCGCTCCGGCGGCGGCAGTCCGGGTGAGCGGCAGGACTATCTCACCCGTCTGCTGAACTGGCTGGAACGCCACAAGGAATACCCCCGCCGGGCGCAAAGGCGACGGCAGGAAGGCACGGCGATGCTGTTCTTCCGCATGGATCGCGACGGGCGGGTGACGGAGTTCCGCATCGAAAAGGGCTCCGGCCACGCCCTGCTCGACGCCGAAGTCGAGGCCATGATCCAGCGCGCCCAGCCCCTGCCCGCCATGCCGGACTTCATGCCGCAGAGCCAGCTCGAACTGGTGGTGCCCGTGAAGTTCGCACTGCGCTGACGCCGCCTGCATGGCGGCCCGGGATCAGGCTGGGAAGTGGGAAATTGGTGGAGCCGAGGGGAATCGAACCCCTGACCTTCGCATTGCGAACGCGACGCTCTCCCATCTGAGCTACGGCCCCACAACAGCACCGGACACTTGGCCCGGAGCCGCGCTTTCTTAGGTGCCTGTGGCCTGCCAAGTCAAGCGGGAAAGCGGGTTTCGCACCGCACCCCCTTGCCCCGCTTACACATCGGTTGCAGAATCACAATCAAGATCATAATTTCAATGACTCTTTTCTTCAGGCACCCATGATGGTCAACCAGCGACTCGATCTCCTGACCGATTATCCGTTTCAGCGGCTGCGTGATCTGCTGGGTGATGCACCGGCAGGCGGGCCGGAGGGGGCGGAACCGATCAGCATGGCGCTGGGGGAACCGCAGCTTGGCGCGCCGCCGCTGCTCATGCAGGCGCTGACCGCCGCCGCCGGGGATTTCGGCAAGTATCCGGCGGTCAACGGCACCCCCGGCCTGCGCCGGGCCATTGCCGAATGGCTGGACCGCCGCTACGGGCTTGGCGCCGGACAGGGCATCGACCCGGAAACGGAGGTCATTCCGCTGAATGGCACGCGGGAGGGCCTTTTTGCGCTGGCGCAGATCGCGGTGCCCGCCGTGCGCGCGGCCACCCGTCCGCTGGTCCTGACACCGAACCCGTTCTACCAGTGCTATCTGGGTGCGGCGACCATGGCGGGGGCGGAGATCCGGCTGATGCCCGCGATCCGGGAGAACGGTTTTCTGCCGGATCTGGACACACTCGACGCGGAAACCCTGTCGCGCACGGCGCTGATGTACCTCTGTTCCCCCGGCAATCCGCAGGGGGCGATTGCCGACAGGGCCTATCTGAGGCGCGTGGTCGATCTGGCCAGGGCGCATGATTTCGTTCTGGCTCTGGATGAGTGCTACGCGGAGATCTATGACGAGGCCCCGCCGGTGGGCGGGCTGGAAGTCGCCGCCGCCACCCCGGACCGGTTCCGCAATGTCGTGGTCTTCCACTCCCTGTCGAAGCGGTCCAGCGCACCCGGCCTCAGGTCCGGTTTCATGGCAGGCGACCCGGAGATGGTGAAGCGCTTCGCCAAGCTGCGCAGTTTCGGCGGCGCACCGCTGCCCGGCCCCATCGCCGCCGCCTCCGAGGCACTGTGGCGCGACGAGGCCCATGTCGAACAGACGCGCCAGCACTATCGCGCCCTGTTCGATCTGGCCGACAGCCTTCTGGGCAACCGCCCCGGCTACTACCGGCCGGCAGGCGGCTTCTTCGTCTGGCTGGATGTCGGCGACGGTGCGGCCTTCGCCCACCGGGCCTGGACGGAGGCCGGCGTGCGCGTCCTGCCCGGCGGCTATCTGGCGCGCGAGGAACCCGACGGCAGCAACCCGGGGGAGCGCTACGTGCGGCTGGCCCTGGTACAGGATCACGCAACGACCGGTGAGGCGCTGAAGCGCCTTGCCGCACTGATGGACAGTTGAGGACAGCATCATGGCAGGAACCGCCCGTGCACGAATGGGTTTCGCACCGCCGGAACTGAAGCGTTTCCTGCGTCGCCGCCTGCAGGAGATCGCCGGTCTGCTGGTGATTGCCCTGTCCGCCCTCGCCCTGGCTGCGGTCGCGACCCACAACCCCGCGGACCCGAGCTGGAACGTTGCCACCGGCACCCCGGCCACCAATCTGCTGGGCCTGCCGGGCGCGGTGATCGCCGATCTGGCCCTGCAGATCATGGGTCCGGTCTCCCTGCTGCTGTTCGCCATACCGCTCTGTCATGGTGTGCGGGAGGTCGTGCACCAGCGCGCCAGCCGGTTGCGCTTGCGCGGGCTTGCCTGGATCACGGGCGGGATTCTGGCGGCGACCGGCTTCGCCCTCGGGGCACCGGACATGGCACTGGAGCCGCTGGTCACGGGCGGCCTCGTGGGCACCTGGATTTCAGGGCTGGTGCTCATGGTTCCCGAACTGCCGCCCCTGGGCTACACCGCGCTTGCGGCGGGCTTCACCTTCCTGGGACTGGGCCTGCTGGTCGCCGCATCGGCCATTCCGCTGCACTGGTTCGGCGCGCCGTTTGCCTGGATGATTGCCAGGGCCTTCAACCGAAACAGCAGCAAGACTGTCGCGCAGCGCAAGGCGCGGTCATGGTCCCTTCCCAGCCTGCCTCGCCTCCGGCTGCCCCGGATCAGCCTGCCAACACTGAAGCGGGCACCGCGGGAGGACGCCGAGGAGCGGGCCGAACCGACGATCAGGCCGTCAGCCGACAGCCCGAAACGGACATCGGCCCCGGCGGGGAAACCGGCCCGGAAGGCCAAGGCGAAGCCCGCGCCGAAGGACCGCAAGGTGGAGCCCGAGCTCGATCTGGAGCCCGAGCCGGATCTGGAGGATGCAGGCGATCTGCTGCCGCCGCTCTCGCTGCTCTACGAACCCACCGCCGCCGACTACCCGGAGCGGGCCAGCGACGAGGAACTGCAGGCCAATGCACGGATGCTGGAAAGCGTGCTCGACGACTTCGGCGTCAAGGGCGAGATCACCGATGTCCGCGCCGGTCCCGTTGTCACCCTCTACGAACTGAAGCCCGCACCGGGCACCAAGTCATCGCGGGTGATCGGCCTGGCCGACGACATCGCGCGCTCCATGAGTGCCATCTCCGCCCGTGTCGCGGTGGTGCCGGGCCGCGATGCGCTCGGCATCGAACTGCCCAACAGCACCCGGGAAGTGGTCTATTTCCGCGAGATGCTGACCGGCGAGAAGTTCCATACCGGCCCCGGCACCCTGACCATGGCCCTGGGCAAGGACATCGGCGGGTCGCCGGTCTACGCCGATCTGGCGCGGATGCCGCATCTGCTGATCGCGGGCACCACCGGATCGGGCAAGTCGGTGGCCGTGAACACCATGATCCTGTCCCTGCTCTACCGCCTGCGCCCGGAACAGTGCCGCATGATCATGATCGATCCGAAGATGCTGGAACTCTCGGTCTATGAGGGCATTCCGCATCTGCTGACGCCCGTGGTCACCGATCCGAAGAAGGCGGTCGTCGCCCTGAAATGGGCGGTGAAGGAGATGGAGCAGCGCTATCGCCGCATGTCGGAGCTGAACGTGCGCAACATCGCAGCCTTCAACGAGCGGCTGGCGGCAGCCACGTCGGCAGGCGAGAACCTGACCAAGCGGGTGCAGACCGGCTTCGATCCGGAGAGCAGCGAGGCGGTGTTCGAGGATGTGGAGCTGGACTCCTCCCCCATGCCGCAGATCGTCATCGTCGTGGACGAGATGGCCGACCTGATGCTGGTGGCCGGCAAGGACATCGAGGGCGCGATCCAGCGTCTCGCCCAGATGGCCCGCGCCGCCGGCATCCATCTGATCATGGCGACGCAGCGGCCCTCCGTCGATGTCATCACCGGCACGATCAAGGCCAACTTCCCGACCCGCATCAGCTTCTCCGTCACCTCCAAGATCGACAGCCGCACGATCCTGGGCGAACAGGGGGCGGAGCAGCTTCTGGGTCAGGGTGACATGCTCTATCAGCCGAATGGCACCAGGCTGCTGCGCGTGCATGGCCCCTTCGTCTCCGACAGCGACGTGGAGCGCATCGCCAAGTGGATTTCCAAGACGGGCCGTCCGGAATATCTGGAGGAAGTGACCCGCGACGATGAGGAGGAGGAAGGCTTCACGGCCAGCGGCGGCTCCATCGACGAACCCATGTTCGACGAGGCGGTCGAGATCGTCGCCCGCGCCGGCAAGGCCTCCACCAGCTTCATCCAGCGCCAGCTCAAGATCGGCTACAACCGCGCCGCCGGCATCATCGACGAGATGGAAGCCCAGGGCATGGTCTCCGAACCCGATCACAAGGGCAAACGCGAGGTCCTGCTGCGGAACCCGGACGAGGAGTAGAGTCGGCTGAGCGCTTGCAATTGGGAACAAATATGTTACCATAATGAAGTTCGAAATTGCCCTCTACGAACTTGTCGATGGTAGCAGCCCCTTCGCGCAATGGTTCGATGAACTCGACAGTCAAGCTGCGCTGAAGATCCGCACAGCCATCGCACGGATGGAAGCGGGCAACATGGGCGACATCAAACCCGTGGGCGGTGGAGTACTGGAGCGTCGCCTGACGTTCGGGCCAGGATACAGGATTTATTTCGGTCAGGATGGCGCAAGGATCGTGATTTTGCTGACCGGCGGAACGAAACGGCGCCAGCAAGCCGATATTTCGCGCGCGCGGGCATTCTGGTCGGACTATCTGGCGAGACGGGACAGAGGATAAGCAGCCATGCCTCTCACGAGAGATTTCCGCACTACCGTCATGGCACGCGCATCGCGCGACCCCGAGTTTCGTGTTGGCTTGCTGCGCGAGGCTGTGGATACATTCCTTGCTGGTGACGTTGATGCCGGAAAGATCATCCTGCGGGACTATGTCAATGCAACTGTCGGCTTCGAGGCGCTGGGGCAAGGGGTTCAGCGCAATCCGAAGAGCCTGATGCGGATGCTTGGTCCCGACGGAAACCCCCGTGCCGAGAACCTGTTCGCGATCCTGTCATATCTGGAATCCGTGGAGGGCATCAGCCTTCATGTCTCCGCGAAGCGTACTGGGTAGATCGTACCTTCCGATCACGGAACCACACATGCCCGTTGCAGCTTGAACAGGCAGAAGGGCCCCGTTTCCATTCCTGGAAAGGAGGCCCTTCAATCAAGGTCAGCGGGAACCAATCAGCCCTTGCGGGGCATCTCGTCCCGGTCGTCATCGTGGTGGCCATGATGGCCCCGGCGGGTCAGGCGTTCCAGGGTGGCCTTCTGGTCTTCATCCAGCACGGCATAGAGCGGGTCGAAGGAGGTGCGGATCTGCTTCAGCGCGCCCAGGGCCTTTTCCATCACGCCTTCCATCTCGGCCAGCCGTTCGGGCGCCGAGCCGCCGCGCAGGACCTCCATGCTGTCACAGGCCGTCAGCAGTTCCTTGCCGCCGTCGCGAACCGACGCCGCGAAGGTGTCCCAGGCCGCCTGCTGGTCATCGCGGATGCCGAGGCGGATGTCGGCGAAGATGATCACATCCTCCAGACGCTCCTGACCATTGCTGCACACATACTTCATGCCGCCGTGGTGTCCGCCCATGCGCGCGTGGTGGCCGTAGCCGTCACCGGACTGGGCATGCAGGGCCGCGGCACCGGCGGTGACACCCACCGCAGCAACGGCGCTCACCAGCATGATCTTGAGACGCTTGTTCATTTCCTCATCTCCTTGTCCGAGGTCGTTGATCTGTCTGCCGGATGATCCCGGCGCCCCCCAGACATGGGCCATTGATGCGCGCCCTTCGACCCGCCGGGTGCAACGTTCGGTAACGGTCGGTAACACCTGACCGGATGGTTACAAGCAGTTACGAAAAGCTGCCGCACCGCAGGCTCCGGGTCTTATATTGAGAGGCATGCAACGGACACCGCATCTGCTGATCATCGATGACGACCGGGAAATCCGCGACCTGCTGGCGCGGTTTCTGGTCCGCCACGAACTGCGCGTCGACACCGCCCGCGACGGGCGGGAGATGGACGCGAAGCTTGCCACGGGCCGTTTCGACCTGCTGGTCCTGGACCTGATGATGCCGGGGGAGGACGGACTTGCCATCTGCCGTCGCCTGCGCGGCAGTGGCGTCAAGACCCCGATCATCATGCTGACCGCGCTGGGGGAGGAAGCGGACAGGATCGTGGGACTGGAGGTGGGCGCGGACGACTATCTGCCCAAACCCTTCAACCCGCGCGAGCTGCTGGCCCGCATCCGCGCCGTGCTGCGCCGCACGGGCGATACGGCGGAGCAGGACGGCGGCAGCGGCGAACGCCCGCGTGTGCTGACGTTCGAGGGCTGGCAGATCGATCTCGCCGCGCGGGAACTGCGTGATCCGGAGGGGACGCTGGTGACCCTGACGTCCGGGGAGTTCGACATGCTGGAGGCCTTCGCCGAGCGTCCGCAGCAGATCCTAAGCCGTGACCAGTTGGCTGACCTGACCACTGGCCGGTCGCTGGGCCCGTTCGACCGGTCCATCGATGTTGCCCTCAGCCGCCTGCGGCGCAAGCTGGGTGAGGACCCGAAGAACCCGCGCATGTTCAAGACGGTCCGGCATGGAGGCTATTACTTCTCATGCGACGTCACCGCTTCCTGAACCGCCTGCATGTCGGCGGCGTGGCGGGGCGGCTTGCGCTGGTCCTGATGCTGCTGCTGGCCATCGCGCTGGCCATCACCATCGGCTGGTACGCGAAGGACCGGGCGGACACGGCGCGTCGTCTGCTGGATCATACCGCGCGCCGGACGGAGCAGATCGTCATCCTGCTCGACCGTACGGCACCGGCAGAGCGGCAGGCGCTGGCGCGGGTCATTTCGGGTCCGACGCTGGGCGTGCGCATACGCCCCGGGCCACCACCCGGTGCGGACCATGACCACGAGTTTCACGGCGACATGCAACGTGGCATCCGCCGCTTCGTCGATCGCAACCTGCCTGCCCTGCGCGGTCGCCCGCTGGTGATCGTGCCGCCCCGGGACGAGGACCACGATCAGGATCACGCAGGGGATCGCGACGGCAGGCCCGGTCTCGACCGGGATGGACCTGACCGCGCCCGTGCGCTGGACGGGCCGCCGGAACCCGACCTGCTGCCCAGCCGCCGCAAGCTGATCTTTGCCACCACCCTGAACGACGGCGTCTGGGTTCATTTCCTTGTCTCGACAGACCGCCTGGCCTACCGCTGGGCCGTCAGGGGGACCTTCTGGATCGCCTTCACCTGCCTGCTGATCATCGTCTTTGCGATCTGGGCCGCGCGCCGGGCAACGCGTCCGTTGCGGGAACTGGCCCAGGCGGCGGACCGGCTGGGTCTGGACGTGGATGCCCCGCCCCTGCCGGAAAGCGGATCGCGGGAACTGCGCAAGACCGCCGTGGCCTTCAACCGGATGCAGACCCGGATCAAGCGGCTGATCGACGACCGGACGCTGATGCTCGCCGCCCTCAGCCATGACCTGAAGACCATCCTCACCCGGCTGCGCCTGCGGGCCGAGTTCATCGATGACCCCGACCAGCAGCAGCGCGCGGTGAGCGACATCGACGACATGCAGCAGATGGTCGATCAGGCCCTCGGCTTCATTCGCGGTGACCAGGCGACGGAGGCCATCCGGCGCATTGATCTGGCCGGACTGCTGCGCGACCTGTCGGAGGATGCGGCGGCGCAGGGCGGACAGGTCGCTTTCGAGGGGCCGGACCGCCTGCCCGTGGACGGTCGCCCCGTGGCCCTGAAACGCGCAGTCGGCAACCTGATCGAGAACGCGCTGCGCTATGGCGGCGGCGAGGTTGCGCTCAACCTGTCCAAGCAGGACGGACGGGCCATCCTGACCGTCGCGGACAATGGACCGGGACTGCCCGAGAGTGAGCTGGACAAGGTCTTCCAGCCCTTCTACCGGCTGGAAACCTCGCGGAACCGGGAAACCGGCGGCTCGGGACTGGGGCTCGCGCTTGCCCGCGACGTGTTCCGCAGGCTGGGCGGCGAGCTGACGCTTGCCAACAGGCCGGAGGGCGGGCTGGCGGCGACCGCGTGGCTGCCCATCGACAGCGCCTGAGCCCCGGGCAGGACACATGGCAGCTCCACTGGTGACCCGGCGTCGCGCGTGAACCAGAATGGCCCAGCGATTCAGTTACAGGGGAGGATCAACGATGGCTGGATGGACCGAAACGTTCCGGGGAACGATCTATCCGTGGCACTGCGATCACATGGGCCACATGAATGTCATGTACTACATCCACTTCTTCGATCAGGCAGCGGGTCACCTGCTGTCTGCCTGCGGCTACAAGTGGGCGGAGATGGGGGAGCAGCGGCTGGGCTTCGTCGATGTGAAGCACGTCATCGAATACAAGGCCGAACAGGTCGTCGGCAGCCTGCTGGCGATCGAGAGCGGTATCGTGAAGCGGGGCCGCACGTCGCTGGTGGGCATGCACCGGATGACCAATACGGAGACCGGCGCCCTTGCCGCGACCCTGGAGGTCACGACCATCCATTTCGATCTGGAGGCCCGCAAGTCCCTGCCCCTGCGCGAGGACACCTGGCCGCTGATCGACGCACTGCTCGTGGAGCCCTGACAGGCCGGTCAGGGGATCGGCGCGAAGGCTTCCACCTCATCCTCGATCCCCTTCAGCGGATGGTGGCCGACGGAACGGAATTCGCCGTCGGCAGCCTCCGCGAAGGCTGACGTGACCAGGATCGGCTCCGCCATTTCGGCGGAGAGCTTTTCCAGTCGCGCGGCGCGGTTCACGGCCGGACCGATCACCGTGAAATCAAGCCGTCCCGTGGCGCCGATATTGCCGTAGAAGACATCTCCGACATGCAGTCCGAAGCTGCTGACCAGATCCGGCTTGTCTTCCGACCTGCGCCGCTCGTTCACTGTCTCCAGTGCCGAGATGGCAGCATGGGCGGCACCCAGCGCCCGGTTGCAGGCCCCTCTGGTACCGTCCGCCTCGTCCACCGGAAAGATGGCCAGCGCGGCATCACCGATGAACTTCAGGACTTCGCCGCCCGCCGCATCGATGGCATCCCCGACCGCACCGAAATAGTCATTCAGGACATGGATGATGTAGTCGCGCGGCAGGCGCTCCGACATCGCCGTGAACCCTCTCAGGTCACAGAAGAACACCGCCGCCGGAATGCGCCGGGCAAAGCCCCGGCGGATCGCGCCCTCCAGCACCCGTTCGCCGGTGCCATGGCCCAGGTAGACGTCCAGCAGGTTGCTCGCCAGCCTGCGGCTGCTGTGGATCTCGCTCAACAGCCCGAAGATCGGCAGGAATTCCCGGATATCATCGACGTCCGTATCGGTGAAACCACCCTTGCGGCGCATGGCGAAGGATATGGGATTGCGCTTGCCGTCCGTCAGCGGCACCGGCAAGGCCAGATAATCCGTGAACCCTTGCTCCATCAGACGTTCCAGGAAGGCATATTCCAGGTCGGGGTCATCCCCCTCCAGGCGGCATCGGACCTGATCCCCGCCATCCAGGATGACCCGGACCGGACTGACGAGATAGTCGGCTGTCTGATGCGTTTCGTGTCCGAGCTCACTGATCTCGACCTCGTCGTCATCCGCATTCCAGACATAGCCAAGCGCAACGATCTCCGGATGCAGCGTCCGCTGTCCCAGCGTCATGCGCGCGACTGGTAACCCCACCACCTGCATCTGCCTGACCAGGCCACGCAGCAGGGCCACCGTGTCCTCCGCCATGCGCCCCTGATCAAGCAACCAGGCAGATATCTGCTTTCCCTTGGACATCATTCTCCGATCAGATGCAGGACGACCCGCCGCCGATGCGGATGGGTCCGGTGCTCCCACACATAAAGCCCCTGCCATGTGCCGAAAAGGGGCTTGCCGTCCGCCACCGGGATATTGAGGCTGGTTGCGGTCAGGGCGCTGCGGATGTGGGCCGGCATGTCGTCCGCGCCTTCCGACACATGCCGGTAGAGGGAGGTGTCGTCGGGTACCAGCCTGTCGAGGAACCTGTTCAGGTCATGCAGGACATCCCTGTCCGCATTTTCCTGAATGGTCAGCGACGCCGAAGTATGACGGATGAAGACCGTCAGCATCCCGTCCGTGATGCCCGTCGCCCGACACCAGTCGGCAACAGTCCGGGTGATTTCCTGCAGCCCCCGTCCCTGGGTCTCGAAGGTCAGTTCGGTCCGGGCCTGCCGCATCATTCCGCCCCCCGCCACCAGCTTGTCAGCAGCGGACCATAGACCGGAACCACCGGGGGCCGGCGCAGGTCGGCACTGACAGCCATGCGCGTGGTCGGTTGCCAGTAGAGTGGCACCACCAGATGGCTCGCCCGCAGCACGCGATCCAGCGCCCGGGCAGCGGTCCGCAGTTCGGCACGGCTTCTGGCGGCGGTCAGCGCGCCGACCATGGCGTCGACGGCGGGCAGGCTGACGCCGGCATAGTTTCGGCTGCCGGGCTGTTCCGCGGCGGCCTGACCCCAGTAGTACCATTGCTCCGACCCCGGACTGAGCGACTGGTACCAGTGGTTGACGATCATGTCGTAGTCGAAGCCCTGGCGGCGGCGTTCGTATTGCGACGGGTCGACGGTCCGTGCGGTGGCCTCGATCCCCAGCCGTTTCAGTCCCCGCGCGAAGTTCAGCGCCACCTTCTCATCGGTCGGATCATGCAACAGGATCTCGAACGCGAAGGCGGCCCCCTCGGCATTGCGCAGCACCTGATCCGTGCCGACCGTCCATCCGGCTTCCGCCAGCAGCGTCTGGGCCCGGCGCAGATTGCGGCGCAGACCACTCCGCCCTTCGGTTTCCGGTGGCGCCACAGCCGGACCGAAGACCGCCTCCGGCACCTGCCCGGCAAAGGGTTTCAGCAGCGCCAGTTCCGCCTCCGACGGCACCCCGTCGGCAGCCAGGTCGCTGTTCTGGAAGTAACTGACGTTGCGCGCGTAGGAGCCGTGAAACAGGTTCCGGTTGATCCAGTCGAAATCGAAGGCCAGACCCAGCGCCTGACGCACCCTGATGTCGGCGAACAGTGCCCGTCGGCTGTTGAACACCAGCCCGCGCATGCCGACGGGCCGTTCCAGCGGCAGTTCCAGCTTCTTCAGCTTGCCATCGCGCACGGCCGTAAAGTCATACCCCTCCGCCCACAGGGCCGGATCCAGCTCGAAGCGGACATCATAAAGCCCGCCCTTCAGTGCCTCGAACCGGGCCGTCTGATCGCGAAAGAACTCATAGGTGATGCGGTCGAAATTGTTGTCGCCGCGATTGACCGCCAGATCACGCCCCCAGTAGTCCTCCCGCCGGGCGTAGGTGATCGTGCGCCCCTGCTCCAGTTCCGCCACGCGGTAGGGACCGCTGCCCGGAATGGCGTCCAAGGTCGTCCGGTCGAAGCCATTCGCCTCGAACCAGTGTTGCGGCAGGATCGGCATGAAGGCCATCAGCAGGGGCAGTTCACGGTTCTCCCCGCTGCCCAGATGAAAGGTGACCCTGCGGCCATCCACCGCCGTCCGCGCCACCTGCCTGTAATAGAGTCGGTGATTGGGCCGCCCCTTGTCGCGCAGGGTCTGCCACGACCAGAGCAGCACCTCCGCCGTGATCGGTTCCCCATCGGCGAAGCGGGCATCCGGGTGCAGCGTGAAGGCAATGCTGCGCCGCGACGGGTCCATGTCGATGGACTCCGCCACCAGACCGTAGAGCGAGAAGGGCTCGTCCTGCGAACGCTTGGTCAGTGCCTCGAACACCAGGCGCCAGCCCTCCGCAGCCTGCCCCTTGAAGATGAAGGGGTTCAGGCTGTCGAAGGTTCCCTGCGTCGCTGCCAGCCGCAGCGTGCCGCCCCTGGGTGCGGCCGGATTGACGTAGCCGAAATGGCTGAAGCCCTTCGGATACTTCGGCTGGTCGTGCATGGAGATCGCGTGTGCGGGCTCGGCCAGCGACGGGGCGGTCCCGGCAAGGGTGGCGAGCAGAAGTGTCAGGAATCCCAGTCGGCGAAGGTTCTGCCATCGTCGCCGAGCGCCGCACTGATGCGCACCTTCAGCTGCTCCAGGTCGGCGCGTGACATGCTGCGGGAGATGACGACATCCTCGTTCACCATCACCGCAAGGCGAAACCCCGCCTCCGTCTCCGTGATCAGAACCGGCAGATCGAACATGTTTCTGGCCCTTTCCTCTGGTGGCAAGCAGACAGGAGGATAGCATCCTCACCGTTAATGGTTGGTCATCCCGGCCGGTCAGCCGGGAATGGCAAGGACGGTCGATCATCGGGGCAAGGGCACGAATCATGACCGCATCGTAGGCTGCCGCGACATTCAGGAGAACCACGTGATAAGAACGCGCAGCAATCAATCGAACGGAGACACTACACATGCAGCATCTGGTGCCGGACGGGTTCGTGCAGGTTACGGGTCAGGGTCCCTTCAGCGGTCACATCGGCCCGACCTGGGTTCGCGATGAGGCGGGGGGAGACTCCACGTACGGCGTCCTGATCGCGGAGAAGCACCTGAACAAGCGCGGCGTCGTGCATGGCGGAATGCTGATGAGTTTCATGGACCATCTGCTCGGCCGCACGATCCATCACGCCATCGGCGGTGCCACCACCGCGACCATCCAGTTGGACAACCAGTTCCTCTCCGGCGTACGCGAAGGCGTCTGGATGCAGGGCAAGGGCGACATCGTGCGACAGACCCGCAGCCTGGTCTTCGTGACCGGCAGGTTGTGGGTTGATGAAACACCGGTGCTGCAATCTTCGGGCGTCTGGAAGATACTTGGTGCCTGAATGGTGACCGGCCATCTGAAATCCACATTTGATGTTGCATTCACGGGGTGGGACAAGCATCAGACGCCAGTGACCGAAGAGACAGCGACATGCGGGCAGTCCCTGGCCGCATGACAGCCCGTGGGGGGCAATCGGATGAAACGTGATGCGGCGGCGCAGTCACGACAGCTTCTGAGTGACTTCAGAGCCATCATGCAGTCGGCAGAGCCACCCGAGGCGCGCCTGGCCGAGGTGGTGCGTCTGGTCGCGCGCAACATGGGGGCGGAAGTCTGCTCCGTCTACATCCGCCGGGCCGACGGTGCGCTGGAACTGTTCGAGACCGAAGGCCTGCGACGGGAAGCAATCCGCATCACCCGCATGGAGGCCGGTGTCGGCTTGGTCGGACATGTCGCCGAGACCAGCCTGCCCGTGCGGTTGCGCGACGCCCGTTCCAGTCCGGCATTCGAACCGCGACCGGAGACCGGCGAAGACGCCTACACGTCGTTCATGGGCGTGCCGATCCTCTATGCCGACCGGGTACTTGGTGTGCTGGTGGTGCAGAACATCAGCGCCCGCGACTATCACGATGAGGAACAGGAAGCGCTGGAGATGCTGGCGCTGGTGTTCGGCCAGATGATCGCCTCCGGCGCGCTGGTGCCGCCGGAGACAGCCGCTGAGTCCGTGGCCGGCAACAGCCGCCCGACACGCATGGCCGGACACAGTCTCGCCGACGGTTTCGCAAAGGGCCACGCCGTACTGCATACGCCGCACATCACGGTTCGGCAGACCGTTGCCGATGACCCGGAGGAGGAACTGATCCGGCTGGACAATGCCATCCGCGATGTTCACGACCAGATCGACGAGATGCTGTCCCAGCCGGCCATCGCCGCCGGCGAGTCGCGTACGGTCATGGAGGCCTTTCGCCTGTTCGCCCACGATCCCGGCTGGCAGCGCAGGATGCGGGAGGCCGTCGATACGGGCCTGACCGCAGAGGCCGCCGTCAAGCGGACCCACGACCAGACGCGGGCGCGGTTCCGCAGGATTCCCGATCCCTATATCCGCGCCCGGCTGGCGGACATGGACGATCTGGCCAACCGGCTGTTCAATCGCCTGAACGCCGATGTGAATGCGCTGGAAAACGATCTGCCCGACGACGTGGTCCTGGTTGCACGCGACATGGGACCGGCGGAACTGCTGGACTTCGACGAGACCAAGCTGCGGGCCGTGATCCTGGAACAGGGCAGCGTCGGATCCCACATGTCGATTGTCGCCCGGGCCCTGGACATTCCCGTCATTGGCGGCTGCACCGGGGCAACGGACCGGATCAATTCGGGCGACCTCGTCATCGTCGATGGCGATCACGATCAGGTCTTCGTCCGCCCCGATCAGGATGTCATCGATGCCTTCGGCGAGACCGAGGCGATGCAGCAGGAAGTGCAGGCCCGCCGCCGTGCGCTGCGCGATGTGGAGGCGGTCACGCGGGACGGCATGAAGGTCGAACTCCACTGCAACGCCGGACTGTTGCTGGACCTGCGGCATCTGGACGAGACCGGTGCCGACGGAATCGGGCTGTACCGCACCGAACTGCACTACATGGTGCGCTCCCGCCTGCCGCGGATGCAGGAGCAGGCGACCTACTACAAGCATGTACTGGACGCCGCCGGTGACCGCCCGGTGATCTTCCGCACCCTGGATGTGGGCAGCGACAAGCTGCTTCCCTACCTGAAGCGCGACCCCGAGCCCAATCCGGCCATGGGCTGGCGCGCCGTGCGTATCTCACTGGATCAGGAAGCGCTGTTCCGGATGCAGCTCCGTGCCCTGCTCGCCGCCGCGGAGGGTCGGGAACTGCGTGTCATGTTCCCGATGATTGCGGACATTGCCGAATTCGAGGCCGCCCGGGCCGTGCTGATGCGGGAGGTCGAATGGGCCAGGGCACGGGGACGCGCCGGGCCGGCCACCCTGAAGGTCGGCGTCATGCTGGAGGTTCCGGCACTGGTCTGGCGTCTGCCCGCCCTGCTGCCGCGCGTCGATTTCGTTTCCATAGGGTCCAACGACCTGATGCAGTTCATGTATGCGGCCGATCGCGGCAATCCGCGCGTCGCCTCACGGTACGACACGCTCAGCCCGGGCTTCATCTCTTCACTGCGCCGCATTTCGGAGCAGTGCCAGCAGCATCACGTCGAATTCTCGATCTGTGGCGAGATGGCCAGCCAGCCCCTGGAAGCCATGGTTCTGGTCGCGCTGGGGTTCCGCAAGCTGTCGATGCGTCCGAACGCGATTGGCGCTGTCAAGGAGATGATCCTCTCCCTGGACACCAATGCGCTGCGGCAGGAGATGTCACGCATGGGCGAACGCAACGAAGGCAGTCTGCGCCCGATGTTCGAGGCCTTTGCCGCCCGGCACGGCGTGAAAACCTGAAACCCCCCTGAAAAACTGCCCTTTTCCCGCCAGATTTCCCTTCTACTGTCCCCCAAAGTTCGCTAAGAAACCGCGATGGTGCACTGCGAAAGATCGATTCGCAGACTGGCAGGAGCCAGCCGCCGATCTCACGCATTTGCATCTGGAATGTTGCAGCAGGGACACCCTGCCCCTGAGGAGCCGAATTGCGCCATGCCTGACAGCGGTCGCCAGATTGCCGACGATCGATCATTGCGCGAAGGTCGACTGAACCTCTATGAGGTCGAGGCGGCCGAAAGCGGTGGTGACGGCGTCTATCGGGGGGTCGGCGCCGAACTGAAGGCGGAGCGCGACCGGTTCGGCCTGCTGCTGTCCGAGGTTTCGGACCGCCTGCGCATTCGCGTTGCCTATCTGGAAGCCATCGAGGAAGGGCGTTTCGGCGATCTGCCGGGGCGCATCTATGCCATCGGTTTCCTGCGCAGCTATGCCGAATTCCTGGGCGCTGACGGCGATGTCTGCGTCCAGATGTTCAAGGACGAGGCCGGGACCGGTGGTCACAGCCGCCGTCTGGAGTTCCCCGTACCGCAGAACGAGAACCGACGCCCCGGCAAGGCAACCCTGCTGGTCGCTGTCCTGCTGGGGGCCGCTGTCTATGGCGGCTGGTTCGTGTTGCAGGGGAAAGATCAGCAGACGGTCGATATCGTGCCGGAGGTGCCGGAGAGCATTGCCCGACAGGTCCAGACGGTCACCGCCACGCCGACGACCGCCGCTCCGGAGCAGGCCGCCACCACGGTCCAGGCAGTCGCGGGGCAGTCTCGGGACACCAACGACGGGAATTCGGTGTCCGAAGAGAACTCCGGCAGTCTGATGGCCGCGAATGCCGCCGATGCCAGGACGGAGTCGGCGCCGGTCGGGACTGCCGACGCGGCGGCACCCGCCAGAGACATCACTGTGGCGGAACCGCCGGTGACGGAAACAGAACCGGCAACAGTTCCCCGTTCCGAGGCATCGGCGCCGCTGACTGACGTCGACACGGCGCCCCTGAATCGTTCCATTGCGTCTGAACCTGTCGGCCAGGCACAGGAAGACGGCACGCAGGCTGTGGCTGAGACCGCACCGGCTGTCGAGAACACGGCGACCAGTGAGCCGGTCGTGCCGCAGATTGCCGCGCTCGGCCCGCCGCCCCTGCCGCCGACAGCACCGCGCGCGGAATCTGTCCCGCGCGTCTTCGGCGTTGCCAATACGGATGCGCGCATCATCATCCGTGCCACCGACCGTGCGCAGATCTTCGTGAAGCAGGCCGGGGGTCGCACGGTTCTGCCGCATCGCGTGTTGCAGGCGGGTGATGAGTATCGCGCACCGGACCTGGACGGGCTGCTGATCCGCAGCGACAACGTCAATGGCCTGGAGCTCATCGTCGATGGCAGGAACCTGGGCCCCGTCGGGCGGCTGTCGGATGCGCAGAACAACCTGGCGCTGGATCCGGACTGGCTGCTGAAGAACGCCGGAACGCGTTAGCGACAATCTGCGTCGCTTCCCCCTCCCCTGTTGCGACCCCATGTCGTAACAATGCAGCCGCAGGCTGACCTGCCGCACGAACCAGACAAACCGAGAGTGAGGATCGCCCCATGAGCGTCCGCCCCTATCGCGACATCTACCGCCGCAAGTCCCGCCAGATCAGGGTTGGCGATGTTCTGGTGGGTGGCGACGCCCCGATTGCCGTACAGACCATGACCAACACGGTGACTTCGGACGCGGAAGCCACCATCGCCCAGGTCCGCGCGGCGGAGGAGGCAGGGGCGGACATCGTCCGTGTCTCCTGCCCCGACGAGGAATCGACGAAGGCGCTGCGCCAGATCGTGCGCGCCGCCTCGGTGCCCATCGTCGCCGACATCCATTTCCACTACAAGCGCGCCATCGAGGCGGCGGAGGCGGGCGCGGCATGCCTGCGGATCAATCCCGGCAACATCGGATCCGCCGAACGGGTCCGGGAGGTCGTGAAGGCCGCACGGGATCACGGTTGCTCCATGCGTATCGGCGTCAATGCCGGCAGTCTGGAGCGGCACCTGCTGGAGAAGTACGGCGAACCCTGCCCGGAAGCGATGGTCGAGAGCGCGCTGGATCACGCCCGCATCCTGGAAGACAACGACTTCCGCGAGTTCAAGATCTCCGTCAAGGCGTCCGACGTCTTCCTGTCGGTTGCCGCCTACCAGGGTCTGGCAGAGGCCTGTGACTACCCCCTGCACCTGGGCATCACGGAGGCGGGCGGCATGATCGGCGGCTCCGTGAAGTCATCCATTGGCCTGGGCGCCCTGCTGTGGGCCGGGATCGGAGACACGATCCGGGTATCGCTTTCCGCCGATCCGGTGGAAGAGGTGAAGGTCGGCTACGAGATCCTGAAGTCGCTCGGGCTTCGCCGCAGGGGTGTCACCATCATTTCCTGTCCCTCCTGCGCCCGGCAGGCCTTTCCCGTCATCAAGACCGTGGAAGTGCTGGAGGAGAGACTGGCCCACATCACGACACCGATGACGCTGTCGATCATCGGCTGTGTCGTGAACGGACCGGGCGAGGCGCGGGAAACCGACATCGGCCTGACCGGCGGCGCCAAGGGCCGCAATCACAAGGTCTATGTCGGAGGCATTGCGGACCACAATGTCGACGACGAGAAGCTGGTCGAGCATATCGTCGGCATGGTGGAGGCGAAGGTCGCCGCCATCCAGGCCGCCGAAGCAGCCGAGGCGGCAACACCGGACGCCGCCTGAGCCGGTCCGACCTCCACTTCATCCGAACACCTGAAACAAGAAGAAACCCATGGCCAAAGCCCAGCCCGTTCGCGGCACCCACGACCTGTTGCCTGATGACTTCGCCGCGCACGGGGAAGTCATCTCCGTCGCGCGCCAGACCGCAGCGACCTACGGCTATCGGGAGATGGCGACGCCGATCTTCGAGTTCACCGATGTCTTCGCCCGCTCGATGGGTGAAACGTCGGACGTGGTCTCGAAGGAAATGTATTCCTTCGATGATCGCGGCGGCGAGTCGATCACGCTGCGCCCCGAATACACGGCGGCGATCTGCCGGGCCTTCATCTCCAACGGGCTGCAGCAGAATGTGCCGTTCCGCGCCTTCGGTGCCGGACCGATGTTCCGCTACGAGCGTCCGCAGAAGGGCCGTCAGCGCCAGTTCCACCAGATCGACATCGAGATCATCGGTGCCCCTGAACCGGCGGCGGACGTGGAGGTGATCTCGGTCGGCGCGGAAATCCTCAACCGGCTGAATGTGCTGCACAAGACGGTGCTGCACCTGAATACCCTGGGCGATCCTGAAAGCCGCGACAGCTACCGCGAGGCGCTGGTGGCCTATTTCAACGACCACCGATCCAGCCTGTCGGAAGACAGTCTCGGTCGTCTGACGCGCAATCCGCTCCGCATTCTCGATTCGAAGGATGAGGGCGACCGCAGGATCGTGGAGAACGCGCCGCTGTTCGGCGACTATCTGAACCAGCATAGCCAGGACTTCTTCGGCACCGTCCTGTTCGGGCTGGACACGCTGGGCATCGCCTACGAACTGAACCCCCGGCTGGTGCGCGGTCTGGACTACTACACCCACACCGCATTCGAGTTCGTGACCGACGCGCTGGGTGCACAGGGGGCAGTAATCGCGGGCGGGCGCTATGACGGGCTGATCGGCCAGCTTGGCGGCCCCGCGACCCCCGGCATCGGCTGGGCGGGCGGTATCGAGCGGCTGGCGATGCTCTCCGGGGCGACCGGCGCAGCCCCCCGCCCCATTGCGCTGATCCCGATCGGTGAGGACGCGGAGACCGAAGCCCTGAAGATCGGACAGGCGCTGCGCCGTGACGGCTTCATCGTCGATCAGGCCTTTCGCGGCAATCTCGGCAAGCGCATGAAGCGTGCCGACAAGCTGAATGCGGCGGCGGCCCTGATCTTTGGCGACGACGAGCTGGCGAAGGGCGTGGTTCAGGTGCGCAACCTGACGACCGGCGATCAGAGCGAGGTTGCGCTGGACGGTCTGACCCGGGCACTGGCTGAACATGAGGGAAGCCGCGTCTGATGATCCCGCGCGACCGGCTGAAACGCATTCAGGTACGTCATGAGGAACTGGAAGCCCTGATGGCGGAGGGCGGCGGGGATCGTGACGATTTCACCGACCTGGCCCGGGAATATGCTGAACTGAGCCCCGTCGTGGAGGGTATCAACCGCCTTTCGGCCATGGATGCGGAGGCGGCCGACCTGCAGGCCCTGATCGACGATCCGGACGGGGATGCGGAGATGCGCGATCTGGCGCGGGACGAGCTGGACACGCTGTCGAAGGAACGCCCGGCGCTGGAGCGGTCGCTGATGCTGCAGCTGCTGCCCGGTGACGCGGCCGACGCCCGCAGCGCCATCCTGGAGGTCCGCGCCGGTACGGGCGGGGAGGAAGCAGCCCTGTTCGCGGGCGAACTGTTCCGCATGTACCAGCGTTACGCCGAACTCTCCGGCTGGCGGTTTCAGGCCATGGAGATCAGCGAGACCGATCTGGGCGGCCTGAAGGAAGGCATCGCCGAGATCAATGGCCAGAATGTCTTCGCCAACCTGAAGTTCGAATCCGGCACCCATCGTGTCCAGCGGGTGCCGCAGACCGAATCCGGCGGGCGCATCCATACCTCCGCTGCCACTGTCGCGGTCCTGCCGGAGGCGCAGGAGGTCGATGTGGTGATCGACGACCAGGATCTGCGCATCGATGTCTACCGTGCCTCCGGGCCGGGCGGCCAGTCCGTCAACACCACCGACTCGGCGGTCCGGATCACGCATATCCCCACAGGTATCGTGGTGACGCAGCAGGACGAGAAGTCCCAGCACAAGAACCGCGCCAAGGCGATGAAGGTGCTGCGTGCCCGCCTCTATGATGCGGAGCGGCAGCGCGTCGATGGCGAGCGTGCGGCGGACCGTCGGCAGCAGGTCGGCAGCGGCGACCGGTCGGAGCGGATACGCACCTACAACTTCCCGCAGGGGCGCATGACCGATCATCGCATCAACCTGACACTCTACAAGCTGGCGGAGATCGTCAGCGGTGACGCGTTGGGTGAGGTGATCGAGGCGCTGGTGGCAGAGGATCAGGCCCGGCGGTTGGAAAGCCTTGCCGAGGCCAGCTGAACAGGAAACCGTCGGTGCGCTGCTGGACCGGGCCACGCGGCAGCTCCGGCAGGCCGATCTGCCGTCGCCCAGACTGGACGCGCGGGTACTGCTGGGCAACGCCATGCAGTGCGACCCGGCCAGCCTCTTGCCAGGATCCACCAGGCCCGTCGCCCCGGCTCAGGTCGCGCGCTTCGATGCCCTGATCGACGGTCGTCTGGAACGCAGGCCCGTGTCTCACCTGACAGGTCGCAGGGAATTCTACGGGCGGGCGTTCATGGTCACGCCGGACGTGCTGGACCCGCGCCCCGATTCCGAATGTGTTGTCGAACTGGCCTTGCGGCATCTGGCGTCCGATGAGCCCACACGCATTCTCGATCTGGGCACGGGGACGGGCTGTCTGCTGCTGACCCTGCTGGCGGAGCGTCCGCAGGCGCAGGGTCTCGGGATCGATATTTCGGCGGCGGCACTGGAAGTGGCCAGGGGCAATGCCGCCGCGCTGGGGCTGCAGGATCGCGCCGCGTTTCAGCAAGGCGAATGGCTGTCCGGCGTCACAGGACACTTTGACCTCATCATCAGCAATCCGCCCTACATCCCGTCCGACGACATCCACGGCCTGGCCCCGGAAGTCCGGGACCACGAACCGCGTCTGGCGCTGGATGGCGGTCGGGATGGTCTTGATCCCTATCGCATCCTGCTGCCGCGACTTGCCGGTCACCTGAAAGCCGAAGGCACTGCGATTCTGGAGCATGGGCAGGGGCAGGAGGCGGCCATGGCACGGCTGGCAGAACACTCCGGCCTTGAAATCACCGCAACAGCCACCGATCTGGGTGGAATAAATCGTGGAGTCGCGCTGCAAACCGCCGTCTGTGCAAAAAAAGCACTTGGAAATGGCGGTGGTACGACGTAGCTTTCGTTCACGGCCTTTCGGGCGTGATATGTCTTTCGGCATACCCCCCGGACCGACAGCTCACACAAAAGCGCGTTTGCGCGAGCAGGCATCTCTCGTCAGAAGACGATGGATGATATCCCGAAGCGACAATTTGGCGGATCAATGAGAGCACCCAACAAGAACCGTGCGCGCGGTCGTTCAAACCGGCGCGCACCGAATCCCAACCGCAGCTTTGAAAGCAACGGTCCCGAGGGCAAGATCCGCGGTAACGCCAGCCAGGTCTACGAGAAGTACAGCCAGCTTGCGCGGGACGCGCAGGCAACGGGCGACCCGATTGCTGCGGAAGGTTTCTGGCAGCACGCCGAACACTATTACCGCATCATGTCCAGCCAGCAGCCGAACAACCGTCCGCAGCAGAACGGCGGCGGCGACTATGATCAGAACGGCCAGCCGGGCATGGACGAAGATCGCGACTTTGCCGAGCAGGATCAGCCCGATGATCCGCGCCGTGGACAACGGCGCAACCAGGGCCGCAACAACAACGGTGATGACAACCGGGGCCAGCAGAATCAGGGGAATGACGACGACGATCAGGACCGGTCGGAGTTCCAGGACCGTGGCGAGCGGCAGGACCGTGGGGAGCGGCAGGAACGCGCGCCCCGGCAACCGCGTCGGCCCCGCCGGAGCGAGAACCGGGACCGTGACGGGCAGGCAGACGGCCAGCCGCAGGCCGCTGCCTCCGACACCCCCGAAGACAGCGCACCGGCACCAATCCCCGTCACCGCACCCGCCGCACCTGTAGCCCAGGTCGAGGAGTCGGACACCGCTGGCCTCGAACGAGTCGTGAAGCGCGTGCGCCGGCCGCGCAAGCCGCGCGAGGAAAGCCCCGCCGCTGCGGCGCCGGCCGATCCGGCATCCGAGGATGCGGCTGACTGATCAGGCAAGCGTCGTGAGCAGTGATGCCGCGATACCCCACATGATCAGTCCGACGATCACATCAAAGACCCGCCAGGCTGACGGGCGCGCGAACACGGGCGAAAGCCAGCGCGCGCCAAAGCCCAGGCTGTAGAAGAAGACGGCCGATGCCAGCGCGCCGCCCCCCCAGAAGGCGAAGCGGCTGGCGAGGTCGTAGCGTGCGGACAGGCCACCCAGCATCACCACCGTATCCAGATAGACGTGCGGGTTCAGGAACGTGAAGGCCAGCACCGTCAGGATGGCCCCCCGGTAACTCAGGCCGCGGTCTGCGGCGGCTTCCAGGGCGGAGGGCGACAGCGCGCGGCGCAGCGCCAGCAACCCGTATGCGAACAGGAAGACCGCGCCGCCAATGGTGACGATCGTGATCAGTCCGGGCGCTTCCCGGATCAGGCTGCCCAGCCCCAGGACGCCCGCGCCGATCAGCAACGCGTCGGCTGCCGCGCAAATCGTCGTGATCGTCAGGACATACTCCCGTTTCAGTCCCTGACGCAGCACGAAGGCGTTCTGGGCACCGATGGCGAGAATCAGTCCGAAGCTCAACAGAAACCCTTCAATCGCCGCGCTCATCAAAGCCCCTTCTAACCGAACCGGATTGCCCGTATAGCACCTTGATGAAGCTTCGGTTGCCACGATTGACCATAGGCATGCGCGCGGGCCTGACCATCGGCATTGGTGGGCTGGTGCTGCTGGCCGTGGTGACCGTGCTGTTCCTCGGCTTTGGCAGTGCGCGACGCAACACGCAGGATCTGCTGCTCGGCAATGCGCGCATTGCGCTGCAACTCATCCAGAACGGAATCCATGCGGAGCTGCATCCTGTCGAGAGACAGGTCGGCTTCGTCGGCACGTTCCTGGAGGCGGAGAACCCCCGCCAGCCGCTCAATATCGACGGCCCTCTGGCCAAGATGATGACCGGAGCGCTGGCCGCCACACCCGTGACCCGCGCCATGTCATTCGTCGATCTGGAAGCACAGATGCTGGATGTGCGGCGCCAGGATGGCAACGGTGTGGTCAGCCGCGGCGATCTGCTGAGCGTTCCCGACATCATCGACAGGATCGCGGCGGCGGCGGACCAGCCGCCACAATGGGGCGAGATCCTGTGGAACCACGAGATCGGCACGCCGCTGCTGACCTATCAGCGCGCGGTGAAGATCGATGGCACGTTCGTCGGCATGATCGGCGCCCGAGTGCCGACCAACCTGCTGGCCCGGACCGTGGCCGATGCCGCTGCCCAGGTCTATGCCACCGCCTTCATCATTCACGGCGACGATCGTGTTCTGGCACATCCGGCCATGTTCGATGGTCGCATCGCAGCCGATGCACGCCCCGATCACCTGTCGGCGGCTGATTTCAAGGATCCGATCCTGAGTGCCTATCTGGAGGGGCGGACCCAGTTGCTGACCGTGCAGGCGGAGGATTTCGAGTCCCGCATCGTCAACCTGCCCGGCGACAATCACGTCCTGCTGATCGCGCGGATGGATCGCTATGGCACCGTACCGTGGAAGCTGGCGCTTGCCTTTCCGCTGGAGGATGTGACGACGGAACTGCTGCGCCTGCTGAAGGCCGGGCTGGCCGGGTTCGCGGTACTGATCCTCAGTCTGCTGATCGCCCTGTTCGCCGCCCGGCGTCTGGCCAGCCCGCTTGTCAGGCTGGCGCAGTTCGCAGATCGGGCACGCAGGCTGGATCTGGAGGGGCTGGAACCCCTGCCCCGCAGTACCTTCCGGGAACTGGACAAGGCTGCTGCCTCCATGAACGGCATGATCACGGGACTGCGCTGGTTCGAGACCTATGTTCCGAAGCGCCTGGTGCAGAACCTGATGGCGCAGGGACAACCCGAAGCCGCCATGAGCCAGGAACGCATGGTGACGGTGATGTTCACCGACATCAGCGGATTCACGGGCCGTTCGGAGAAGTGGAGCGCCCAGCAGACGGCCGACTTCCTGAACGCGCATTTCGATCTGCTGGCCGCGGAGATCGAGGCAACCGGCGGTACCATCGACAAGTTCATCGGCGATGCGGTCATGGCGTTCTGGGGCGCGCCGGAGCCGCAGGACGATCACGCGGCGCGGGCCGTACTGGCGGCAAGGGCCATCCGCGAGGCCGTGGCGATGGACAACAGTCACCGCGATGATCCGGTGAACGTCCGCATCGGCCTCCATACCGGGCCCGTGGTTGTCGGCAATATCGGTGCGACGGACCGCATGAACTACACGATCGTCGGTGACACGGTGAATATCGCCAACCGGCTGGAGACACAGGCAGCGAAACTGTCCGCCAATGCCGGTGCAACAGTCATTCTGGCCAGCGGAGCGACGGTGACTGCCGCGCGCGCCGTTGATGATGCAACCTGTATCGGCGATGTCCTGCTGAAAGGCCGCGCGGGGTCGGTGGAGGGCTGGCTGCTCTGATCTGCGGCGGCGTCAGCGTCCGGGACGCAATCTCGATCTTCCCGGTACGGGAGTCCAGGCCATTCCTGCCCTACATGATCGCGGAACCTCCGGCGGAATCAGTAGTCGATGGGCGTGATGTGCCAGCCATCCTTGTGGAACTGCCAGTAGGATTCCTTCAGGCGCATGGACACCGGTCCCGGCCGGTCATTGCCCTTGATGCGCCCGTCGATGCGTGACGCAGGCATCACGCCACCGGCTGTCGTCGAGGTGAAGACCTCGTCCGCTTCGCGCAACTCATCGGCCGTCAGGGGCCTGACCTCACAGGGAATGCCGAGCTTCGCGCAGAGATCGAGCACGGATTGCCGTGTCACCCCTTCCAGCGCGCCCCGGTCAGGCGAGACCACCGTGCCGTCGATGACCGCAAAGACGTTGAAGCCCGGTCCCTCCGTCACGTAGCCGTCCTGGTCCAGCAGCACTGCCGTATCGGCACCTGCATCCTCCGCCTCGAACAGGGCGCGGATCATGTCCCCCCAGTGATAGTTCTTCACTGTCGGGTCAACGGAAGCAGCAGGAATGCGTGGTGTCTTCGCGATGATCAGATGGGCGCCGCGTTCCTGCACTTCCTCGCTGATCACATCCACCCAGGGAATGGCATAGGCAATGAAACGGTTGGTCACCAGGCTGGGCAGGCGCGGCAGACCGGGAGCAGGCACCCCCCGCGTCGTCACCATGGCGACGTAGGAATCGCGCAACCCCGACCGGCGCACGCATTCGGTCAGGATCTCCGCCATTTCCGCCCGGTCGTGCGGCACCTTCATGCGCAGTGCGGCCATGGAGGCGAAGAAGCGGTCCAGGTGATCGTCCAGCCTGAAGAACCCGCCGTCGCGCACATGCACGACGTCATAGGTCACATCCGACTTGTTGAAGCCCCAGTCGAGCACGGAGACCTTTGCCTCCGAGATCGGGACATAGGCGCCCTCGACAAAGGCGCAACCGCCCGCGAAGGGGTTGGTGTCACCGACGGCGCTCTGGCGTACGGGTGTCTGGTCGTTCATGATCGGTCCTCCATGGCCACCATGATCGCGCCAATCGACCGGGCCGTATAGCCCGACACCGCATCAATCGCTGGACAGGCGCGCAGTTTTCTTCCGGGGAGGAGCAACATGACCGATAGACAGGCCCGCTGGCTGATCAGCACGGCAGAACTCGCCGACAGCATGGATGACCCCGACCTGCGCATCTTCGACTGCTCGACGCGGCTGGCGCCTGATCCTGAATCCACCTATCGCGTCGAGCCCTGCATCGCGGAATGGCAGGCCGCGCACATTCCGGGTGCCGCGTTCATCGACATCCAGGCCGACCTCTCCCGGCCCGATCCGAACCTGCGTTTCACCCTGCCCACGGCAGAGGGTTTTGCCGACGGTGCCGGTCGTATCGGCATCGGCGATGACACCCGTGTCGTGCTCTACAGCCGGTTCCATCCCATGTGGGCGACCCGTGTCTGGTGGATGCTGCGGACCTTCGGCTTCGACAATGCGGCGGTTCTGGATGGCGGCATCGACAAGTGGGAGGCGGAAGGACGCCCGACGGAAAGCGGCAGCGTCCGGCATCCGCCCGCGACCTTCACGCCCCGTCCCCGTCCGGAGCTGATCGCCGACCAGGCAAGGGTCAGCGCGGCGCTGGCGGAGGCGGGCACCACGGTACTCAACGCCCTGGGGCGGGACCAGCATTCCGGCACCGGAGGCACGCACTACGGACGTCCTGGCAGGATCGCGGGCAGCGTCAACCTGCCCGCGCGGGAGATGCTGGACCCGGTGACGAAGGCGTTCCTGCCCCTGCCGCAGTTGCAGAAGATGCTGGACGATGTGGGCGCGGATGGCTCCGGCCCCGTCGTCACCTATTGCGGTGGCGGCATCGCCGCAACGACACCGGCCTTCGTCATGGCCCTGCTGGGCCGCGATGACGTGGCGCTGTACGACAACTCCCTGACCGAATGGTGCGTGAACCCCGAGCTGCCCATGGAGACCGATAGCTGATGATTTCTCGCAAGATCCGCCTGTTCACCCTGCTTCTTGCTGGTTGCCTGCTCAGCGGCGGCGTACAGGCTGCGGAGGAGCCCTCCATGATCCAGGAGATCGATCAGAGCGTGGTGAAGGAGGTTTCGGATCTGGTGGTGGCAAACATCCAGGTAGGCGATTGCGGCGGCACCCCCTGCGAACCGGCCAATGCCATCGAGAAGATCGACGGCATGCTGCCGCGGGACATGACGGAACAGGTCATTTCCAGCGGTGCCGGTTCTGCCTTCGCGGAGTTCTGTGACCTGGACTGGGGCAACCAGTCATACCTGCCCCTGATGGAACGGGAGCGGAACAGCGGGTGCTGGTCGGAACGTCAGATCTCGGCAATTTCGGTGACCCATGGCATTGCCATGGGGCTCTATCGCAACACCCTGAAGACCGAAATCGGGCAATGCACCGCCGCCGTCAGATCCGCTGTGGAACAGTACCTGCTGTCCCTGCGCAATTTCACCAAACGTGGTGACTGTCCGCGCTGGTAGGACGACAGGTGGCCGGGCACACTGCTGCCGGAACAGGAGGTTGCCTGACCGAATGAACTGCCCATCTGCCTGCCGGACCGTGATTCAGCTTCCAGCTATCCATGGGCAACCGGCTTCGCCGCCAGCGACTTCCAGAGTCGCGGTGACAGGCTGATGGTGACGATCCCGATGGAGAGAAAACACCAGATTGCCGGCATCTCGTTTGGATTGTCGGTGAGCAAGCTCGCCAGGACCGGCCCGAAGAGCGCGTGAAAGAGCACAAACCGCCACGCGCCATACAGAAGTGGAGCCAGGAACGCCGCCACTACATAGGTCGGAAACGCACCCGGCAGACTGATATCGAATCCCGACATGTTCACGATGCCATTGAACGGCGCCGCCCATGCGATATGCCATTCGCCGAGCATCGTGCACATCGTTTCTCCGCACAGGGACATTCCCACCCGGCATGAGCCTGCCCACGCAAAGGGATAGAGTTGCAGCAACATGAAGGAAGCGGAGAACGCACAGGCCCCGTAGGCCAGAATCCGCGCCAGGGGACGAATCCGCGACCGGCTCAGTTCCATTGCGAATGCGTTGATGAAGAATGGCTGGAAAATGATGTGCAGCAGCGAGAAGAAGGTAATGACCTGATTGGCCGGGGCGGAACAATTGCCCGCCACGAGGTAACCGGCTGCCTGCAGCCCTTCCATGGCCGTGAAATAGGCGATGGTCAGCGGTATGGCACTGGCGCGCTTCTGCCTGATCGTGATGACCGTCGCGGCGGCGCCGGCACCTGTCATGGCCAGCGAGACTGATAATCCCCAACACATTGCCGATACTAGCATTTCGCTCGGCAGCAGGGGGATATATCTCTGGTCGGGGCCGAATCAACTCAGGTCGTGTTCGCCACTTGCAAGCGGGAGCACTGGATTGCTCCACTGCCTGACCGCATTCCGGACGGCTCCAGTCGCTTGCCGGAGTGGTTCAGATGTTGATCGTGCGCTTGTGGACCGCCAGTGCCGCTTCCTTGACCGCCTCGTTCAGGGTCGGATGGGCGTGACACATCTCCGCGATCTCATGTGCAGTGCCGCCAAGTTCCATCGCCGCCAGTGCCTCGTGAATCATGGTTCCGGCATCGGGGCCGATGATGTGAACCCCCAGCACGCGATCGGTTTCCTTGTCGGCGATCATCTTCACCAGACCGTCTTTCTCCCCCACCGTGCGGGCACGGGAATTGGCCGAGAAGGGGAACTTGCCGACGGCGTACTTCACGCCCGCTTCCTTGAGTTGCTCCTCGGTCCGACCGATGGAGGCAACTTCGGGCCAGGTGTAGACGACGCCGGGCACGGTTTCGTAGTTCACATGCCCCGGCTCTCCAGCGAGGTAGTCCGCGACAACCACGCCCTCATGCTCCGCCTTGTGCGCAAGCATCGGGCCGGGAATGACATCGCCGATGGCAAAGATGCCGGGCGCGGAGGTCTGGAAGTGCTCATCAACGGTGATGAAGCCACGATCCGTCTCGACACCGACATTCTCGAGGCCCAGTCCCTCCGTGTAGGGGCGGCGGCCGACGGAGACCAGCACCACCTCGGCATCCAGCGTCTGGGCATCGCCGCCCTTGGCCGGTTCCACTGTCAGGTTGACCTTGGTCTTCAGCGCCTTGGCCTCGGTCACCTTGGTGCCCATCATGAACTTGATGCCCTGCTTTTCCAGGATCACCTTCATGCGCTTGGAAATCTCGCCGTCCATGCCGGGGGTGATACGGTCCAGGAACTCGACCACGGTCACCTCGGCACCAAGACGCCGCCAGACCGAACCCAGCTCCAGACCGATATAACCGCCGCCAATGACGATCATCGACTTCGGCACCTTCGACAGTTCCAGCGCGCCGGTGGAGGAAATGATGCGCTTCTCGTCGATCTCCACATTCGGGATCGTGGCCACTTCCGAGCCGGTGGCGATCAGGATCGTGTCCGTGGACAGGGTCTGCTTCTTCTTGCGGCCACCGGGACTGACCTCGACCGTTTCATTGTCGATGATCCGGCCGGTACCGATGATGTAGTCGACCTTGTTCTTCTTGAAGAGCCCCTCGATCCCGTCGGTCAGGTCGGTGACGACCTTGTCCTTGCGGCCCAGCATGGTCTTCAGATCCAGCTTCACGCCGCTGGTCTGAATGCCGTGGACATCATAGTGATCGCGCGCTTCCTCGAAGAGATGGGAGCTTTGCAGCATTGCCTTGGAGGGGATGCAGCCGACGTTCAGGCAGGTGCCCCCAAGCCGCCCGCGCATCTCGACACAGGCAACGGACAGCCCGTTCTGGGCGGCGCGGATGGCCGCGACGTAACCACCGGGACCGCCACCGATGATGACCAGATCGTAACGCTTCTCTTCAGACATGCTCTTCGCCTATCAGGATCGGTGTGCGTGCTGTTTCTCTCTCGGCCGGACCTCAGAGGTCCAGGATCATGCGCCGGGGATCTTCCAGGCATTCCTTGACCCGGACCAGGAAGGTCACCGCCTCCCGCCCGTCGATGATGCGGTGATCATAGGACAGCGCCAGGTACATCATCGGGCGCAGCTTGATCTCCCCGTTCACTTCCATGGGACGCTGCTGGATCTTGTGCATCCCCAGGATGCCCGACTGCGGCGGGTTCAGGATCGGCGTCGACATAAGGGAGCCATAGACACCGCCGTTGGAGATGGTGAAGGTGCCGCCCTGCAGGTCGTTCAGGCCCAGCTTGCCGTCGCGGGCCTTCAGGCCCAGACCGGCGATGGTGGACTCCAGCCCGGCGATGGAGAGCTGGTCCGCATCGCGCACCACCGGCACCACCAGACCGTTCGGCGTGCCGACCGCGACACCGATGTGATAGTAGTTCTTGTAGATCACGTCATCGCCGTCGATCTCCGCATTCACGGCGGGCAGATCCTTCAGACCGGCGATGCAGGCCTTCACGAAGAAGGACATGAAGCCCAGACGCGCGCCGTGCTTCTTCTCGAAGGCGTCCTTGTGTTCCGACCGCAGCGCCATGACTTCCGTCATGTCCACCTCGTTGAAGGTGGTCAGCATGGCGGCGTTGTTCTGCGCTTCCTTCAGGCGACCGGCGATGGTGCGGCGCAGACGCGTCATCCGCACCCGTTCCTCCCGATCTTCCTCCGGGCGCGGTCCGGACGACCCGGGAGCGGAAACCGCCATGGCGGGGGCGGCGGTCTGCCGTTCCGCCTGCTTCGCCCGACCCTCCGCAATGGCGCGGGCGACGTCGGCGCGGGTCACGCGACCATCCTTGCCGGTGCCTTCGATGCCGGCCAGGCTGACGCCCTTGGCTTCGGCCAGTTCCTTCGCCGAATCCATGGCCACGACCTTGCGGTCGGGTGCGGGTGCGGCCTTCGGCTTCTCAGCCGGTGCCGCCTTGGCCGGAGCCGGTGCGGCTTCGGCCTTCGCCGGAGCCGGATCAGCCTTCGGTGTGGCAGCCGCCTTGCCTTCCGCACCTTCATCGATGGTGCCCAGTACGGCACCGACGCCAACCGTCGCGCCCTCTTCAGCCAGGATCTCGGCCAGGGCACCAGCGGTGGTCGCATTGACCTCCAGCGTTACCTTGTCGGTCTCCAGTTCGCACAGCGGATCATCCACGGCAACCGCGTCGCCGGGCTGCTTGAACCACTGGCCGACAGTCGCTTCGGAGATCGACTCGCCCATGGTCGGGACTTTGATTTCAACGGTCATCAGGCGCTCCCTCGCGCAGGTGCAATCAGTAATTCTCGCGGTTCATGGCGTCGGCCGGGGTTCCCGTCAACGCCTTGCGGCACAGTATGTCCTGCTCCTTCACATGGGTCTTGTTCAGGCCCGTCGCAGGTGAGGCCGACGGCGGACGGCCAATGTAGCTCGGACGCGACACGTTCTTCATGTCCGCCAGCCGGAAGCATTCCTCCAGCCAGTTCTGGACAAAGAACCATGCCCCCATGTTCTTCGGCTCTTCCTGGCACCAGATGACCTTCTCCACATCCCGGAAGCCCTTCAGCTCCTCGACCAGTGGTTCGGTCGGATAGGGATAGAGCTGTTCGACCCGCATCACCTGCACGTCCTTGACACCCAGTTCCTCCCGCTTCTCCACCAGGTCGTAGTAGACCTTGCCGGAGCAGAGGATGAGTTTCCTGGTGTCCTTGCGCGAACAGGGCGGATTGTCCTCGTAGAGGACCCGGTGGAACGACGATCCGGTCGCCATGTCGTCGATGGTCGAGACACAGGCCTTGTGGCGCAGCAGCGACTTCGGCGTCATCAGGATCAGCGGCTTGCGGAAGTCGCGATGGATCTGGCGGCGCAGGATGTGGAAGTAGTTCGCGGGCGTGGTGACATTCGCCACCTGCAGGTTGTCCTCCGCACAGAGCTGCAGATAACGCTCCAGACGCGCGGAACTGTGCTCCGGCCCCTGCCCCTCAAGCCCGTGCGGCAACAGCATGACCAGCCCGCTCATCCGCAGCCATTTCAGCTCGGCCGTGGACAGGAACTGGTCGACGATGACCTGCGCACCATTCGCGAAGTCACCGAACTGCGCCTCCCACAGCACCAGCGCATTCGGCTCGGCCAGGCTGAAGCCGTACTCGAATCCCAGAACCGCCATTTCCGACAGCATGGAATCGACGACCTCGTACGGGGCCTGATCCTCGGCGATGTTGTTCAGCGGCAGATACCGGTCTTCCGTCTGCTGATCCACCAGCACGGAATGCCGCTGGCTGAAGGTGCCGCGCCCGGAATCCTGCCCGGAGAGGCGTACCGGCACCTTTTCCATCAGCAGGGTGGCGAAGGCCAGCGCCTCCGCCGTGGCCCAGTCGAAGCCCTCCCCGGTCTCGAACATCTTCGCCTTGGCCTGCATCAGGCGCTTCACGGTCCGATGGGCGTTGAAACCCTCCGGAATCCGGGTCAGGCCCTTGCCAATCTCGGTCAGCACCTCCTTCGGTACCGCCGTGGCACCGCGACGATCCCCCAACGGGGCGATGCGCAATCCCTGCCAGCGGCCTTCCAGCCAGTCGGCCTTGTTGGGCTTGTAGGACGTCGCGGCCTCGAATTCCTCTTCCAGGAACTTGCGGAAGTCGGTCACCATCGCGTCGCCGTCGCCGGCCTTGAGCGTGCCTTCCTCTTCCAGCTTCTTTGCATAGATCTGGCGCGTGGTCGGATGGGACGAGATCTTGCGGTACATGATTGGCTGCGTGAACGACGGCTCGTCACCCTCGTTGTGGCCGTGCCGGCGATAGCAGAACATGTCCAGCACCACATCGACCCCGAATTCCTGACGGAATTCCGTGATCACCTTGGCGGCGTGCACCACGGCCTCCGGATCATCGCCGTTCACGTGAAAGATCGGCGCAGCCACCATCTTGCCCACATCGGACGGGTAAGGCGACGAACGCGAATATTTCGGCGCGGTCGTGAAGCCGATCTGATTGTTGACGATGATGTGCAGCGTGCCGCCGACGCGATAGCCCTTCAGACCCGACAGGCCGAGGCATTCGGCAACCACACCCTGGCCGGCGAAGGCCGCATCGCCATGCATCAGGACCGGCATGACCTGACGCCAGCTGTCGAAGCCTATCTGGCGGATCTTTGCCCGCGCTTTGCCGATGACGACCGGATCGACCGCCTCCAGATGCGACGGGTTGGCGGTCAGGGACAGATGCACCTTGTTGCCGTCGAACTCCCGGTCGGAAGAGGTGCCGAGGTGATACTTCACATCACCCGACCCCTGCACGTCCGACGGGTTGGCCGCATTGCCCTGGAATTCGGAGATCACGGCGCGGAACGGCTTGCCCATGACACTGGTCAGCACGTTCAGGCGACCGCGATGCGGCATGCCGAGAATGATTTCCTTCACCCCGAGCTGGCCGCCGCGCTTGATGATCGCTTCCATCGCCGGGATCAGCGCCTCGCCACCATCCAGCCCGAAGCGCTTGGTACCGGTATACTTGACGTTCAGGAAGCTCTCGAAGCCCTCTGCTTCCGTCACCTTGTTGAGGATCGCCTTGCGACCCATCATCGTGAAGGTGACGTCCTTGTCCGGTCCCTCGATCCGCTGCTGGATCCAGGACTTCTGCTCCGGACTCTGGATGTGCATGTATTCGACCGCGATGGTGCCGCAATAGACCTTGCGGACCACGTCGATGATTTCCCGCATCGTCGCGGTTTCCATGCCCAGCACATTGTCCAGGAAGATCGGGCGGTCCATGTCCGCCTCGGCGAAGCCATAGGTCTTCGGGTCAAGTTCCGGATGGACGGTCGGCGGATCGAGCTGCAGCGGGTCGAGGTTGGCGATCAGGTGACCGCGCACCCGATAGGCACGAATGAGCATCAGGGCCCGGAGACTGTCGAGCGTCGCCGCCCGCGCCTCCGAATGCCCCAACTGCTCCGATCGCTGCGCCGCCTTGACCGCGGGACCGATCAGCTCATAGGGGTCATCGACCCCCATCTCCTCGGTCGTGCGGCCCCAGCTCGGGCCCTGAGCCTCTCGCTCAACGGTCGCGATGTCGTCGCCGACCTCGCTGAAGAACTGCGCCCAGCTTTCATCGACCGAAGTCGGGTCCTCCAGATATTTCTGGTAGAGCCCTTCGATGAAGGCCGTGTTGGCACCGTTGAGAAAGCCTGCTCCGAGTTCTTGAACGCCCATCTGTTGTTGGCGCGGGGCTTTCCCCCGCGTCCCTTTCCTGACATTTGCCTCCGGGTGCGGGTGGTCTGGCGATATTCTGCCCGACCCCTATCCTTTCAGCAGCTCCACCAGCGTGGTGCCCAGCGCGGCGGGCGAATCCGCCACCGCGATTCCGGCTGACCGCATGGCCTCCATCTTGTCCTCGGCACCGCCCTTGCCACCGGCGATGATGGCACCGGCATGGCCCATGCGCCGACCCGGAGGGGCCGTGACACCGGCGATGAAGCCCACAACGGGTTTCTTTACCTTAGACGCCTTAAGGAATTCTGCAGCCTCTTCTTCCGCGCTGCCACCGATCTCGCCGATCATGATGATCGACTCGGTCTCGTCATCCTTCAGGAACAGGTCCAGGCAGTCGATGAAGTTGGTGCCGTTGACCGGATCACCACCGATACCGATGCAGGTCGTCTGCCCAAGGCCCGTCGCCGTGGTCTGGGCCACCGCCTCGTACGTCAGCGTGCCGGAGCGGGAAACGATGCCGACCGAGCCACGCTTGTGGATATGGCCGGGCATGATGCCGATCTTGCACTCGTCCGGCGTGATGATGCCGGGGCAGTTCGGGCCGATCAGGCGGCTGCCGGAGGTCTTCAGCGCCTGCTTCACCTTCACCATGTCGAGCACCGGAATGCCCTCGGTGATGCAGACGATCAGCGGCAGTTCGGCCGCAATCGCCTCCATGATCGCGTCGGCCGCGAACGGCGGCGGAACATAGATCACCGATGCATTGGCACCCGTGCGGTCGACTGCGTCGGCCACGGTGTCGAACACCGGCAGGCCCAGATGCTCGGAGCCGCCCTTGCCGGGGCTGGTGCCGCCGACCATCTTGGTCCCGTAGGCAATCGCCTGTTCGGAATGGAATGTCCCCTGCTTGCCGGTAAAGCCCTGGCAGATGACCTTGGTGTCAGAATTGACGAGAGTGGACATCAGGCAGCCTCCTTCACCGCAGTGACGATCTTCTCGGCCGCATCGGCCAGGTTGTCGGCAGCAATGATGGTCAGCCCCGACTCGGCCATGATCTTCTTGCCCAGGTCCACGTTGGTGCCCTCCAGCCGCACGACCAGCGGCTTGTCGAGCGCAACCTCGCGGGCCGCGGCAACAACACCTTCGGCAATGACATCACAGCGCATGATGCCACCGAAGATATTGACCAGGATGCCCTGCACGTTGGGATCGGACAGGATGATCTTGAAGGCTTCCGTGACCTTTTCCCGCGTCGCGCCACCGCCGACATCCAGGAAGTTGGCAGGCTCGGAGCCATAGAGCTTGATGATGTCCATGGTCGCCATGGCCAGGCCCGCACCATTCACCATGCAGCCGATGGAACCGTCCAGCTTGACGTAGTTGAGGTCGTATTCGGAGGCCTTGACCTCCATCGGATCCTCTTCCTCCACGTCGCGCAGTTCAGCCACGTCCTTGTGGCGGTAAAGCGCGTTGTCGTCGAAGTTCATCTTGGCGTCGAGGGCGATGACCTCCCCCGCGCCGGTCACGACCAGCGGATTGATCTCCACCAGGCTGGCATCCAGCTCGATGAACGCGTTGTAGAGCGCGGTGATGAACCTGGACGCCGACTTCACCTGATCGCCCTCGAGGCCCAGGAAATAGGCGATGCGGCGGCAGTGATGTCCCTGGATACCCGTCGCCGGATCGACCGGGCAACGCAGGATCTTCTCCGGGTTGGTCTCGGCGATCTCCTCAATCTCCATGCCGCCCTCGGCGGAGGCGATGAAGGTCACGGCGCTCGTCGCGCGGTCCAGCAGCACGGAGAGGTAGAGCTCACGCGCGATGTCGCAGCCATCCTCGATATAGAGGCGCTTGACCTCCTTGCCCGCTTCACCGGTCTGCTTGGTCACCAGCACGTGGCCCAGCATTTCCTCGGCATTGGTGCGGACATCGTCAACGGACGTGGAGACGCGCACGCCCCCCTTGCCGTCCGGCTTGCCCTGGAACCGACCGGCACCGCGACCGCCAGCATGGATCTGGGACTTCACGACCCATACGGGACCGCCCAGCTCATTGGCGGCCTTGACCGCCTCCTCGACCGTGAACGCGGGCGCGCCCTTCGGTGTGGCAACGCCGTACTTACGCAGCAGCGCCTTTGCCTGATATTCGTGAATGTTCATGATGTTCCGGATAATCGTTGGAAACCAGGGACGGGCCGACACAAGGCCTTCCCCCACATGATCCTGGACGGCCCCGACCGGACGCGGTCAACCTAACCGCCGCCCCCGCAGGGCGCAACCGCCCAGCACCAACCTTGCGGCGGTGCCGGGCAATACACACAGGACCGGCGATCAGGCCAGGGCGGGATTGATGCCCTTGCAGGCGTCGATCAGGCCGCGCACGGCATCGACGGACTTGTCGAAGCCGGCCTTTTCGTCGGCATTCAGTTCGATCTCCATGATCCGCTCCACGCCGCCGGCGCCGATCAGCACCGGAACGCCGACATACATGTCGTCCACGCCGAACTCGCCGGACAGGTAGGCGGCGCAGGGCAGGACACGCTTCTCGTCACCCAGATAGGCCTCAGCCATCTGGATCGCGGCGGTGGCCGGGGCATAGAAGGCGGAGCCGGTCTTCAGCAGGCCGACGATCTCCGCGCCGCCATCGCGGGTGCGCTGGACGATCTGGTCAAGCTTCTCCTGCGTGATCCAGCCCATCTTCACCAGGTCCGGCATCGGCACACCGGCGACCGTGGTGTAGCGGGTGGACGGCACCATGGTGTCGCCATGGCCGCCAAGCACGAAGGCCGTCACGTCCTCGACCGAGACGCTCATCGCCTCCGACAGGAAGAAGCGGAACCGCGCCGAATCGAGCACGCCCGCCATGCCGACGACCTTGTTTGTCGGCAGGCCGCAGATCTTCTGCAGCACCCAGACCATCGCATCCAGCGGGTTGGTGATGCAGATGACGAAGGCGTCGGGGGCGTGGGTCTTGATGCCCTCACCCACCGCCTGCATGACCTTGATGTTGATGCCCAGCAGGTCGTCGCGGCTCATGCCCGGCTTCCGCGCCACACCGGCGGTCACGATGATGACGTCGGCGCCGGCGATGTCGGCATAGTCCTGGGTGCCGGAGAGGCCGACGTTGAAGCCGTCGACCGGTGCCGATTCGGCGAGGTCCAGCGTCTTGCCCTGCGGCAGACCCTCGACAATGTCGAAGACCACAACATCACCAAGCTGCTTCAGCGCAGCCAGATGCGCCAGCGTCCCACCGATGTTGCCACCACCAATCAGTGCGATTTTCCTGCGTGCCATATTGCCGATTCCTTTCAGGCTGAGCGAAGACGCCGCTCCGGACACCGGAGCAGCGGAAATAACAAGCGGACCGGCAGCCCCGATTTCGCAGATGCGAAAGTCTCACCAACCGATCTCCCGTGCCTCCATACCAGACGACGCCGGGTATGGAAAAGCCATCTGAGAGGGTCCCGGCCATCCCTTCGCACTTGCGAAGCCGACAGGGCACAGGGATATTCGACATGATTCGTTTGATTCGCGATTCGCTGAGGCGCCGCGACACGAAGGGAAATGCCGATATGGCTGCACGACAGCACCGCCCCGAACGCCGCACCGGCCAACGACGGACGCGCACGCTCACTGCCGGTCTGTTGCTGCTGTCCCTGCCCATGATGGGCGGCTGCGCCGCCCCCTTCGCCGCGGGTGTCGGCATCAGCGAATTCATCTCCATCGCGTCGCTGACCGGGACCGTGGCCTTCAACAAGGGGGCAACCGACCTGGCACTGGACATCGTGACCGGCGATGACTGCCGCGTGATGGAGGGCATGGTCCGCGAAGACCGCAATATCTGTGAATCCGTCGGTTCCGAGGCCACCGAGAAGGATTTCAAGGGCGTTGTCGGCGAGGTGCAGGACGGCGACCTGGTGGTGGTTGGCCATCGGCGCATCGAGCTGCATGATGGCACCGAGGCGACCATCGCGGTCTACGGCACCCGCCCCGACGCCGAGATTGCCCGCGAACTATAGGCTTATCGCCATCGGGCACTGCGTATATCCTCCGGCCAACAACAAGCTGGAAGGGAACGCGCCTTGAATCTGCATGCACTGCTGCTGGAAGCACAAGAACTCGGCGAACCCGTGCGCGTTGGCCTGATCGGGGCCGGCAAGTTCGGCTCGATGTTTCTGGCGCAGGCGCGCCGCACCCCCGGCATCCATGTCGTCGGCATAGCCGACCTGTCGGAGGGCCGGGCGCGGCAGTCCTGCCGTGACACGGGCTGGCCCGACGAACAGCTTGCCGCACGCACGCCGGGCGATGCGATCTCCAGCGGGATGACCTGGTGCGGGCAGGATGCCATGGCGCTGATCACGCAGGACGGCATGAACGTCATCATCGATGCCACGGGGCACCCGGCGGCAGGTATCCGCCATGCCCGCGCAGCCTTCGCGCACGGCCTGCATGTCATCATGGTGAATGTGGAGGCTGACGTGCTGGCCGGGCCCCTGCTGGCGGAGGAGGCAAACCGTGCCGGGGTGGTCTATTCCATGGCCTATGGCGACCAGCCCGCGCTGATCGCCGAACAGGTGGACTGGGCACGCGCCATCGGACTGGACGTGGTCTGTGCGGGCAAGGGCACGAAATACCGTCCCATCTACCACCGCTCCACCCCCGACACCGTCTGGTCCCATTATGGGCTGTCACCGGAGCGGGCCGCGGCATCGGGCATGAACCCGCAGATGTTCAATTCCTTTCTGGATGGGACCAAGTCCGCGATCGAGATGGCTGCCGTCTCGAACGCCTGCCGCCTGACGCCGGAGCGCAAGGGCCTGGCCTTTCCGCCCGCATCGGTGGACGAACTGTCGACCCTGCTCCGGCCCCGCGCGGTCGGCGGGCTGCTGGACACGGACGGCACGGTGGAAGTCGTTTCCTGCGAGACGCACGAGGGCCAGCCGGTGCCCAACGACCTGCGCTGGGGGGTCTATGTCACCTTCCGCGCGCCGGATGAATATGTCCGCAACTGCTTCTCCGACTACGGCCTGGTGACGGATCCGTCCGGCGACTATGCGGCGCTCTGGCGGCCCTATCACCTCATCGGCCTGGAACTGGGGGTCTCGGTCGCATCCGCCGCCCTGCGGGGGGAGGCCACCGGATCCGCGAACGGCTTCCGCGGCGACGTCGTCGCCACCGCGAAACGCGCGCTGAAGGCCGGTGAGACACTGGATGGCGAGGGTGGCTTCACGGTCTACGGCAAGCTGCGCCGTGCCGATGATTCACTGATGGACGGCTGCCTGCCCCTGGGTCTTGCCCATGGCGTCAGGCTGCGCCACGACATGGCTGAGGATGCGGTCCTGACCTATGACGACGTGGAGATCGACGAGAGTGACCCGACCGTCGCCTATCGCCGCGAGATGGAGAACGTGTTCCGCACCCGCAACAGCGCGGACTGACACCGCAAGCGGCCTCAGCCTTCCCCTTCGCCCCAGGCACTGAAGAAGTCGCGCCAGTCGGGACGGCGGGGCGCCTTGAAGTCGCGCTTCGGCTGGCCGAGGTAGACGAAGCCCAGCAGTTTCTCCTGCGCGCCGATCTTCAGGGCCGCCTGCACATGGGCGTCGTATGTCGGTGCACCGGTCAGCCAGATGCCGCCATAGCCCATGGCCTGGGCCGCCAGGATCATGTTGTAGCCCGCCATGCCCGCAGTCAGGATCTGCTCCATCTCCGGGGCCTTGGGATGATCCGGCGTGATGCAGGCAATGACCGCCACCAGCGTCTGCGACCGCAACGGCTTCTGGCGGTCCTTCTCGACCACGCCGGGTTCCGCATCAGGCATGCGCTGCTTCACGGCCTCGGCAAAGACATCGCCAAGCGCCTCCCGCGCCGCGCCCTGGATGGTGACGAAACGATAGGGCCGCAGCAGTCCGTGATCCGGTGCGGTGACGGTTGTCGCGAAGATCTGCGCCAGCACCGCATCATCCAGCGGTGTTCCCTCATGCAGGCGCGGCGGTACGGAGGCCCGGTTGGTGATCAGATCAAGCGCGTCCATGGTTCAACTCCTGCAGTGGATACCTGACACGTAGATCAGGATGCGGAAATGACAAACCGGCCAGCACCCGTCTCCGTGCGCAGGGTCAGTCCGGATGCCCGGGCCAGCAAGCCCGCGTGAAACGCCTCGATGATCCGCGCATCCTCCACCGTGGCAGCAGCCCGTTCGCCGGACAGCGCTGTCAGCACTTCATCGGGCAGCTCGGCGCGCTCGTGTTCGGCGACGACACGCAGTTCGTCATCGGACAGCACCACGGAAAGCACACCGCCCCGCACCATGCCGAAAGCCGCCGTCATGATCATGTTCAGCAGCAGGCGCACACGGTTCTTCGCCGGGTCCGGACCGTCACTTTCCGGCCAGTCGATCTTCAGCCGGTGATCGGCGTAGAAGTCGAGCGTGGTCGCCCGCGCCTCCGATACCGCAAGCGGCACCGCGTCACCACCGGAGGCCCCGAACACGAGGCGCAGGAACTTCAGTCGGATGGCGGCATTGCCAGCGGACATCTTCAGCAGGTCCAGCGCGTCGACCGCCATGGCCGGATCATCCTCCAGCTCGATCAGTTCGATGCCGTTGGAGAGCGCACCAATCGGGCCGACGAGGTCATGGCAGAGACGTGAGCAAAGCAGCGAGGAGAAATTGAGATCAGTCATGTCGGCAATCAGGCCTTCATCCGATAGGCGTCCGTCGCGCGGATCAGTTCATCGACGATGCCAGGCTCCGACCCCGCGTGACCCGCGTCCGGAACCACCCGGAAGTCCGCCTCCGGCCAGGCCTTGTGCAGGGCCCAGGCGGTCATCATCGGGGTGACGACATCATAGCGGCCCTGCGCGATGGTACAGGGCAGGTGCCGGATCCGGTCCACATTGTCGATCAGCCAGCCGTCATGGTCGAAGAAGCCCTCGTTGACGAAGTAGTGGCACTCGATACGGGCAAAGGCGAGGGCGAAGTCCGCGTCCGCAAAGTCACTGACCCGGCCCGGATCGGCATGGAGACTGAGTGTCCCGCCTTCCCACATGCTCCACGCCCGCGCCGCGGCCAGTTGCACGTCCCGGTCATCGGAAGTCAGACGCCGGTAATAGGCGGCGATCATGTCCCCGCGTTCATCTTCCGGGATGGTCGCCACATAGTCTTCCCAGGCATCGGGATAGATCGCGCCGGCACCATCCTGATAGAACCAGCGCAATTCCGACTTTCGCAGGGTGAAGATGCCCCGCAGGACAAGTTCGCTGACCCGGTCGGGATGGCTTTCCGCATAGGCCAGCCCCAGCGCACTGCCCCATGAACCACCGAAGATCTGCCAGCGGTCGATGTTCAGATGCTCCCGCAGCCGCTCCATGTCCGCGACCAGGTCCCAGGTCGTATTCTCCTGCAGATCCGCGTGCGGGCAGCTCATGCCGCAGCCACGCTGGTCAAACAGGATGATGCGATAGGCTTCCGGGTCGAAGAAGCGGCGGTCATCGGGCTTCTTGCCGCCACCCGGGCCGCCATGAACGACCACCACGGGCTTGCCCTGCGGATTTCCGCATTGCTCGTAGTGGATCGTGTGGCGGTCGGAAACCGCAAGGAACCCGAGATCGTAGGGATCGATCCGGGGGTAGAGAGTGCGGCGGCTCAGGGTATCGGGCATATCATCCTCTGGATAACTGCATTCATGGCGCGCTCCCGATGCGTCCCGGCCCGGGAACACGCCGGGGGTACCATCGCCACCCCGGCATTTCCACACTTTTCAGGTGGCCCGCTCCGGGGCCGCAGCATCGGCAACGCAATGGTTGAGAAATCGTTGACGGTTTGTGATGCCTGTCATTCCAGGAACGCGAACAGGCAGGCATGCTTCAGACTGATTACTGGCCTGGCAATTGCGTTGACGCGTTCAAAGAGGCATCAACGCCCCCACTGAGGAAACTTGCCTAGGCATGTCGACCCTGCGCATACGACGTTTTCTGATCGCAGTCACATTCTGTGTCACTTTTTGTGGCGCGGCAATGTCAGCGCTCGGGCCCTTCGCTGTTGAACCCGTTGCCCCCGCCGCGGAGCAGGACCAGTCCCTTGCACTGGTGGAGGCCAGGTCCCACTGCATCCAGTCTCTGGCCAGCGCTGTCGAGGCGCAGACAGAATTGACGGCGTCGGAGGCCCGCGAGGTCGCGGGAGAACGGTGCGAGCTGATGTTCATGAGTGATCCGATCAGCAAACTGACGGACAATTCCGAAAAGACCTGATCCGGCCACCGGAAGCCCCGGTCGGCAGAAGCCCCCGACGCTGGTCTGCGCCGGGGGAACTTCACATCAGACTGCGGCGTGATGCAGCCGGTTCTGAACCAGGTGGGCATTCTTCCGCGGAGCCGTCAGCTTGGCAGCGGCAAGCACCCCGAGGTCCACCAGCGGTTCCAGCAGGATGACCGTCATGTAGGCGGCACCGAAGGTACCGACGGCTGCCAGGCTCTCCGCACCGAAGCCGTTGCCATAGAACGCCCAGAAGGCGACCCAGGCGACGATCCCGCCCTGATAGGCGGTCGAGAGTGCCAGCGCCTGCCAGTACCTGACCTCGACATAGGGTGTATGGGGCGGAATGATCTTCCTTGCCAGCAGGCTCAGACCCCAGAGCGGCACCAGCAGTGTGGTGACGTTCATGCCGTATTGCGGCAGATCGAACGGCGCAAGCAACAGGCCCTGCAACAGCAGTCCGAGCGAAAGACCGATTGCCGCCGGTCCCGCACCAAAGATCAGGAACAGCGTGGAGCCAAGGATCAGGTGAACCTCCGACACGCCCACCGGATAGTGCGGCAGCAACTCGAAGAAGCAGAAGACCAGCGCCGTGGTCGCCAGACTGCGCGTTGCCAGCGCGGTGACTCCGCCATCGTGGCGAATGGTATCCAGAGCCATCTTGCCGAGCAGCCCAACGGAAGCTGCGGCTGTGCCATAGCTGAGGATTATCCTGGCGCCATCAACGACGCCTGGTTCGATATGCATGTAGCCTCCTTCGCGCACCCACCGTGCGACTTTCAATTGACGTGCGCTGAACGCACGGACGGTGATGGCAGGTCTCCTGGCTCGCGGGTCTTGGCTTCACCCCCCTTCCCAGCCCCCTTCGGGGCCAGTGGATCATCGGGTGTCGCTTGCCGCTCACAGTTGCGGGGGCAGCCATGGATTCGGTCCCTCTGGGGTCGTCCTCACCATGTTCCCATTCAATCCGCCGCACGTCTGCTTGGCGGAACCATCACCTCGGAGGATGCAGGATCAGCCTGCACCGGACAATCCCCGAAACGGTATTGCAGGGTCGTCCGGGCCGGGTATCAGATTTCCATCAGTTCACCACTGACCGGCCTTGCCTCCGGCATGCCGAAGGCGCGCGCGCCATGGGTCAGTTCGCAGAACAGGTAATCGGCGTGGGACCAGCGTACCAGCACCTCGAAGACCGGTCCGCCCTCTGCCGCATCATCCCCGGTCTGCACCAGCCAGCCCAGCGCATGGCCGAAGGTCGTGCCCGCAACCTGATCCACAGTGAAGCCGCGCGGATGCAGGTCCAGCGTCGAAAGGGTCATCAGGGTCTCCCGCGCCTTCGGGCCGGAGAGAACAAGGGTCGTATGGTAGTCGGTGACATTCACGATCTGCACATGCCGGCCATCAAGTTCAGCCGTCAGTGCCGTCATCAGTTCCGGTTCACCGTCCACCGGCCCCAGCAGCAGGAACTCGTCCGGCGACTGCCAGAGCAGCCGGTGCGCATCGTTCGCGGTACTGCGGGTCGCCTCCGGCATCGCCAGTCCGGTGACCTTCTCGATCGCGGGTGCCAGCACCTCCGGCAATCCGCGCAGCACGATCTTGGCGTCGAACGCCCGCTCGCTCAGGTGCAGCAGGTCATCAGGCGCGGACATCGCCGAACGGTGCGCCAGCGGAGAACGGCGAACGGGGGCAGTCACGGTGGCGTTCATGCGGCCTCTCCCACGGCGTCACCCAGAAAGTCGTAATGCACGATCTTCGCGGGTACCGGCTTGTCACCCAGGCGGGCAATCCAGACCGTCTCCCCCATTCGCTGGCCGCCGCGCTTGACCATCGCCATGGCGATGGAACGGCCGAGGTTGGGACTGAAATAGGCCGACGTCACGTGTCCCAGCATCGGAACCGGCGGTGCCGGCTCCTCCGGCGTGCCGATGATCTGCGCCCCTTCCATCGGAACATGGTCGCCATCGACGGTCAGCAGTCCGACCAGTTGCTTGCGGTCATCGCGCACGGTGTCGCTGCGCGACAGGGACCGCTTGCCGATGAAGTCGCCCTTCTTCTTCGCGACGGCCCAGTCCATGCGCAGATCGCCGGGCGTCACGGTTCCGTCCGTTTCCTGTCCGACGATGATGAAACCCTTCTCCGCCCGCAGCAGATGCATCGCTTCGGTGCCATAAGGCGTCAGGCCGTGTGGCTTGCCTGCCGCGATCAGTTCCTCCCAAAGCCAGCGCCCATAGGTGGCCGGGATGTTGATCTCGTAGGATGTCTCGCCCGTGAAGGACACGCGGAACACCCGCACCGGAATGCCACCGACGGTGCCGTCCTGCCAGGTCATGAAGGGAAATTCCTCCGGATCCAGGTCGATCCCTTCGACCACGGATGCAACGATCTCCTCCGCCTTCGGACCGCAGACCGCAGCAACGGCCCATTGCTCCGTCACCGTGGTCAGCCAGACGTCCAGGTCCGGCCATTCGGTCTGCAGATAATCTTCCAGCTTCTGCAGCACGCTCGCCGCGCCGCCGGTGGTGGTGGTCATGTGGAAATGGTCATCGGCGATGCAGGCCGTGACACCGTCGTCACTGACCATCCCGTCTTCCCCGAGCATCAGGCCATAGCGGCACCGGCCCGGCGCCAGCTTGGACCAGGCATTGGTATAGACCCGGTTCAGGAACGTGCGCGCATCCTTGCCGCGAATGTCGATCTTGCCCAGCGTCGTCGCGTCCAGGATTCCGGCGGTGGTACGCGCCGCCTTCGCCTCCCGCTGGACCGCGTCGTGAAAGCTCTCGCCCGGTTTCGGATAGGCCCGGGCGCGAAGCCAGTCACCGACGGGTTCGAAGATGGCCTTCTGCTCCAGATGCCAGGCATGCATCGGCGTGCCCCGGCGCGGCATGAAATGCGCGCCCACGTGCTGGCCGCCCAGCGCACCGATGGTCACGGGACGGTAGGGCTGGCGGAACGTCGTCGTGCCCACTTCCGGTACGGTGATGCCACGTGCCTCCGCCATGATGCCGAAGGCATTGACGTTGGAGATCTTGCCCTGGTCGGTACCCATGCCCTGGGTGGTGTAGCGCTTGGTGTGCTCGACCGAGTCATAGCCTTCCTCTGTCGCCAGCTGCAGGTCCGACGCCTTCACGTCATCCTGCAGATCGACGAAGGCCTTGGTCTTCTCCCGCGGCAGCCCGGAGGGCACCTGCCACACCGGAACCAGGTTCAGGGTCTCGACAGCATCGGTCCTGACCTCGGGCTGCCTGATCGCACGCACCGTGAAATCGGCTGCCCGCGCCGCCTCCAGCCCGGCCTTCGAGCCCTCCGCGAGCACTTCCTGCAGTTCCAGGGTGCCGTTGCAGGCACCGGCGGAGCGTTCCTGCTGCCACGAAAGCCCGGGACGGAAACTGGCCAGTTCCTCATCCCACTTCAGCTTGCCGCGAGACTGGGCGAACAGCGCAACATTCGGGTTCCAGCCACCCGAGACCGCGATCAGGTCACACTCGATACGGCTGCGGGAGCCACGCACATTGCCGTTGTCATCCAGACTGGAAACGAAGGCACTGTCGATGCGGTGTCGGCCATGGGTGCCGACAATGGCGGTACGCGGGTAGACGGCAATACCCGCCTTCAGCGCCCGCAGCGCCATGGCCTCGTTCAGTTCCCGGCGCAGATCCACGATCCCGGCGACCTCGCCCCCGGCAGCGCGGATGTCGAACGCCGTCTGCCAGGCACTGTCGTTGTTGGTGAAGATCAGGACCCGCTTGCCTGCCAGCACCCCGTAACGGTTCAGGAATGTCCGCACGGCCCCGGCCAGCATGATTCCGGGCCGGTCGTTCTCGTTGAACACCAGTGGACGCTCAATGGCGCCCGTGGCCAGCACGACCTGCTTCGCCCGGACCCGCCAGACCCGCTGGCGTGGCTGCCGACGGTCGCGCCGATGCTCCGGCAGATGATCCTTCACCCGCTCGATCAGCCCGACGAAGTTCATCGCGTAATAGCCGAAAGCGGTGGTCTGGGTCAGCACCGTGACCTCAGGATGCTCGGCCAGTTTCGCGGTCTGGTCCGCAATCCAGTCTGCCGGTGCCTTGCCGCCGATGGTGGTGCCATCCGGGTCGGTGGCATTCAGGCTGCCACCCAGACGGTCGGTCTCCTCCACCAGGATCACGCGCGCCCCGGACCGGGCCGCGTTCGCGGCAGCCGCAAGGCCGGCAGGCCCCGCACCGATCACCAGCACATCGCAGTGGCGGTTGACGGACTCGTAACTGTCCGGATCCGGCTTCGTCGGTGACTTGCCCAGGCCGGCGGCGCGGCGGATGAACGGCTCGAACGTCATCCAGTTCAGCCAGCGGAACCGGTCCGACCCCATGAAGGTCTTGTAGTAGAACCCGGCAGGGAAGAAGCGCATGAAGACATCGTTCAGCACACCGACGTCATGCTTCAGGCTGGGCCAGCAGTTCTGCGACCGGGCCTCCAGCCCTGCATGGATCTCCCGCGTCGTCACCATGACGTTGGGATCGGTGGAGGCCGGGTCGGAACCGATCTGCACCATGGCTGCCGGGTCGTCGCCGCCTGCGCCGACGATGCCACGCGGCCTGTGATACTTGAAACTGCGGCCGACCATGATCTCGCCGTTGGCCAGCAGGGCCGAGGCGATCGTATCGCCCTCGTAGCCCGGAATCTCGCGCCCGTCGAAGGTGAAGCTGACCGAACGGTCCCGATTGATCAGCCCCCGTCCGGGAATCCTGTATGGCTGGCTCACGATGCGGCCTCCTCATCGCGGGTCATGATCTTCACCGCATCATTGCCGGAACCGATGGAGGCTTCGCCTGCCGGTGTGGCGGGCAGGTCGGCGGTCACCTTCGGCGGCTTCTCGCCGATGCGGTAGACGGCATGAATCTCGTCCGTCGCCGTGTTGCGCAGCATGTTGAAGAACTTGCGGCAGCCCGTGGCATGCCACCAGCGCTCCGCGAACAGGCCCTTGGTATTGGTGCGCATGAACACGAACTCCGCCCATTCCGCGTCCGTCATGTTCTCGGAGTCCGTCGGACGGGCGATATGGGCCTCACCGGCATAGGTGAACTCCGACTGGTCGCGGGCACCGCAATTGGGGCAATCGATGACGAACATCAGTGCTGCTCCTGCCTTGGCATCAGTGCGCCACCGCGGCGGCACCATGCTCCGCCACCAGTGCGCCTGTCGTGAAACGGTCGATCGCGAAGGGGGCCGCGATGCGGTTGGGCTCGTCCTTCGCGATCAGGTCGGCGAAGACATGGCCCGATCCCGGTGTCGCCTTCCAGCCGCCGGTACCCCAGCCGCCGTTGACGTAGAAGCCCTTCACCGGGGTCTTGGAGATGATGGGGCTGGCGTCCGGGCAGACATCGACGATGCCGCCCCACTGGCGCATCATCCTCAGGCGCGAGAAGATGGGAAACAGCTCCATCAGCGACGCCATCTGATGCTCGATGATGTCCAGGTTGCCGCGCTGGGTATAGGAAAGCTGCGCATCGATACCGGCACCGATGACCAGTTCCCCCTTGTCCGACTGGCTGCAATAGACATGCACCGCATTGGACATGACGACACAGTTCAGGATCGGTTTGATCGGTTCCGAAACCAGCGCCTGCAGCGGGTGGCTCTCCACCGGCAGACGGATATCCAGCATGCTCGCCATCACCGAGGTATGCCCGGCCGTGACGGAGGCCACCTTCGGCGTGCGGATCGTGCCGCGGGTGGTCTCGATACCCGTGACCTCCCCGGCTTCCGTCAGGATCCCCGTGACCTCGGTCTGCTGCAGGATATCGACGCCCAGCGCATCGGCGGCGCGGGCATAGCCCCATACAACGCCGTCGTGGCGGTTCACGCCACCGGACCGCTGCAGCGTACCGCCCAGCACCGGATAGCGGATATCGCCGGAGATGTTGATCGAGGGGCAGAAGTTCTTGACTTCCTTCGCGTCGAGCCATTCGGAATCGACACCGTTGAGACGGTTCGCCTCCACGCGCCGCTTCAACTGCCGCATCTCGCCCTCGTCATGGGCAAGGTTCAGCACGCCGCGATGGCTCATCATGATGTTGAAGTTCAGTTCCTGCCCCAGTCCATTCCAGAGGTTCAGGGCGTGGTTGTAGATCGCGGCACTCTCGTCGAAGAGGTAGTTGGAACGGATGATCGTGGTGTTACGACCGGAGTTGCCGCCACCGATCCAGCCCTTCTCGACCACCGCGATGTTGGTCATGCCGTGCAGCTTGGCCAGGTAATAGGCCGTTGCCAGCCCATGACCGCCGCCGCCGATGATCACGGCATCATAGCTCGGCTTCGGTTCCGGCTTGCGCCAGACGCGATCCCAGCCCCGGTGACCCCCCAGGCCCTGCCGGATCAGTTCAAGTGCCGAGTATCGTTTCATGTCCCGAGCATCCCCCTTCAACCGGGTTGCGCCGACCCGTCCCGATCCGCGCGCGACAGGGAAGAGGCCGGAGTGCCATCGCAGTTGTGATGACAGCGGCGCCGAAACGGGGATCAGCCCGCCGCGACACAGCGTGTATCAAGCGCGACACGGCACAAGAGTCAAACACATGATGATGACTGGCTTTGCGACAGATTTCGCGTCGCAAACAGATCATTTCATGCACTCCATGGATTGACGATCCTGCAAGTTTGTGCCGCTGTAATCTTTGTGACTTCTGGCGTGCATTGAACGCGTCCTGATCCGGCAGGGGGGCTGCCGGGTTCCTGATCGGAGAATGACCATGGCTGACCAGGGTTTCGAGGTGCAGAGGACGCATCGCGTCCTGTTCTTCCTTGTGCCGCAATTCTCCATGATCGCCTTTTCCTCTGCGGTCGAACCCCTGCGTCTGGCCAATCGCACCCTCGGGCGTCAGGCCTATGAATGGATCATTGCCTCCACCGACGGGCAGCCGGTCACTGCATCCAACGGTCTGAGCGTCGGCGTCGACATGTCCCTTGATCAGGTTCGCCAGCGCTCCCTGGACGACATCAAGCCGGAGCTGATCCTGATCAGTTCCGGCCTGCAGGTGGAATCCTTCCGCAACCCGCAGTTCGACGGCTGGATCCGGGCCATGCATCGCCACGGCACCGGGATCGGCGGCCTGTGCACGGGCGCATGGCTGCTGGCCCATGCCGGGCTTCTGGACGGGCGGCGTTGCTCCATCCACTGGGAAACCCTGCCGGCCTTCGCCGAGAAATACCCGACGGCGGAAGTGCATGCCGACCTGTGCGAGATCGACCACGGCATCTATACCTGTGCCGGCGGAACCGCGGCGCTGGACATGATGCTGCACGTGATCGAGGGACATTTCGGTCAGCAGGTGGTCACGCAGGTCTGCGAACTGTGCATGATCGATCGCATCCGTAATCCGCGGGACCGGCAGCGCCTGCCGTTGCAGGCACGCCTTGGCCTGCATCACGCCAAGCTGCTGCTGATCATCGAACTGATGGAAGCCAATGTTGCCGAGCCGCTGTCACTCGCCGAACTGTCGGACTACGTCGGCCTGTCACGCCGCCAGGTCGAGCGGCTGTTCCGCCGCCACCTGGGTCGCTCCCCCGCGCGGTACTATCTGGAGATCCGGATCGATCGTGCGCGGCATCTGCTGCTGCAGTCCAACATGCCCATCGTCGATGTCGCCATTGCCTGCGGCTTCGTCTCGGCCTCGCACTTCTCCAAGTGCTATCGCGAGATGTACGGGCGCAGCCCGCAGATGGAACGCCTGCAGGCCGCAGCCTTCGTCTGAATTTCCGCAGGCACCTGCGCCCCCCGGGCACGGCGGCGGTGACATGATACCTCGCGCAGACCTATGATCGCTTCATGACAGAACTCAAGGAAGCCGCCCCGCCACCGGGCGGGGAACGCAGACGGTTCGCACGCACCTGGGTCGGTCTGCCGGTGACGATCATGCTCGCTGACGGCAGCCCGGTGGAACATACGGCGATCAACGTCTCCGCCGGTGGCTTGCTGGCCAGTCCTGTCGTGGCATCCACGGAAGGCGGAACCTGCACGGTTCTGGTAACGGGATTCGACACACCACTGGAAGCGCGCATCGTCAGTCACAGGACCAGTGGCACCGGCCTGGCCTTTGACGACACCGTTACAGGCGAGGCCCTGGCGCTGTGGATGGTGGAGCGGGCGATACGCGGCGGCTGACAGCCGTCAGGATGACGCCAGGATCTTTCTGGCGCTGTCCGCATCCGCTGCGATCTGTGCCTTCAGGGCGTCCAGGCCGTCGAACTTCTGTTCCGGCCTGATGAAATCCAGGAACCGCACCCGGGCATGACGACCATAGAGGTCACCGGCATAGTCGAGCACATGCACCTCCAGCAGGACATCGGACTTGTCGAAGGTCGGACGCCGCCCGAGGTTGGCGACACCGCCATGCCAGACGGTCTGTCCGTCTTCCTCCCAACCGATGCGTACGGCATAGACACCGAACTGCGGCTCGATATAGCCGCCCAGGGCCACATTGGCGGTGGGGAATCCGATTGTCCGGCCCCGCTGATCGCCCTTGATGATGCGGCCATGCACTTCCCAGTCATGCCCCAGCAGCGCCGAAGCCCGGCGCGGCGCACCCTGCCAGAGGGCATCGCGGATGCGGGTCGAGGAGAAGACTTCCTCTCCCTCGCGCACCGGCTCCACGACGGTCACGCCGAAGCCGCGCTCCTGCCCCATGGCCTGCAACAGCGCGACATTGCCTGCCCGCTTGTGGCCGAAGGCGAAGTCATAGCCGACAACGACATGGGCCACGCCGAGCCGCCGCACCAGAACCTCGTCGATGAAGTCACCGGCACTCATCTCCGCCATCGCCCGACCGAAGGGAGCCACGGCCATGACCTCGACACCCGCGTCGCACAGGCTCATGGCCTTGGCGCGGAAATTGGTCAGCCGGAAGGCCGGTGCCCTGGCGGCGAAATATTCGCGGGGATGCGGCTCGAACGTCAGGACGCCCGCCGGACACCCCAGGGTCGCGGCAATCTGCTGCGCCCGGGAAATGAGCACCCGGTGGCCACGGTGAACACCATCGAAGTTGCCGATCGCCACAGCGGCACCCCGGCACCCGGCCGGTGCAACGCCGCTCAGTCGGGCGATACGCAAGTCGCCGCTCACTTGCCCCGACGCGCCGGCATGATCCAGGCGTCGCCGACGATGACCTTGCGGTCGCCTGCCATGCAGACACACTTGAAGTGCACCCGGCCCTTCTCGGCCAGCACCTCGTCGACCTCCGCCGTCGCGGTAACCACGTCGCCGATGCGCACAGGGGCCGTGAACTTCAGGTTCTGCGACATGTAGATGCCGCCCGGACCGGGAAAGATCGTCCCGAAGATGGTGGACAGGAAGCTCGCCGAAAGCATGCCATGGGCGATGCGGCCCTTGAACATGGTGGTCTTCGCGAAGTCCTCGTCCAGGTGAAGCGGATTGTCGTCGCCCGAGGCATCGGCGAAGGCCTGGATCAGGTCCTCCGTCACCTCGGCGGTATAGCTGCCGACCATCCCGATCTCGATATCCTCCAGATACCAGGTCTTGCCCTTCTCGGTGATGGTCCCCGTTGCCGTGCTCATCCTTGCCGCTCCTCCAGACATCTCTGCTGCCGCCATGGCCCTGACGGTTATAGAGCACAATCACTTCCGCCCCGCCAAGGCCCGAAGGTCGCATGTTGCACCTGCACGGGTTTGGCTACACTGCCCCCCATGACAGACATTCATGCACGTGTACTGATCGTCGGCGGTGGCCTGGTGGGCCTGAGCCTTGCCGCTGCGCTGGGCCGCGTCGGAATCACGACGGTTGTCGTGGACCGTGAATCGCCCGTGGAGCTTGTCGCACCGCCCTTCGATGGCCGGGCCTCCGCAATCGCCGCCGCAAGCTGGCGGATGCTGGATCGCCTGGGCATCGCCGGACGGATCGAGGATGTGCAGCCGATCAACGAGATCCGGGTTTCCGACGGCAATGCGCCGCTGTTCCTGCACTATGACCACCGGGACGTGGGCGACGAGCCGCTGGGCCAGATGGTGGAGAACCGGTTCACCCGGCTGGCCCTGTTCCAGACCGTCGCGACACTGGAAAGCGTCACGCTGAAGGCGCCGGTCACTGTCGGACGGATGAAGCGCTCCCCCGCCGGTGTCGAGGCGGTGCTGAGCGACGGTGACATTGTCCGTGCCGAGCTCTGTGTCGGGGCCGACGGGCGCATGTCGCGCCTGCGCCAGGATGCCGGGATCGAGACCCTGCAATGGCGCTACCCGCAGGATGGAATCGTCTGCACCATCGCCCACGCAGAGAGCCACCACGGCATCGCGCACGAACGGTTCCTGCCCGCAGGCCCCTTTGCCATCCTGCCGCTGACCGCCAACCGCTCATCGCTGGTCTGGACCGAACGCAGCGACCTGGCACCGGCGTTCATGGACCTGCCGGAGGCGGAGTTCACCGCGGAGATCCAGCGCCGGGTCGGCAACTTCCTGGGTCCGGTACAGGTCGTCGGTGACCGCTTCCGCTATCCCCTGAGCCTTGTCCTGGCCCACGCCTTCCGCTCCGACCGGCTGGCCCTGGTCGGGGATGCGGCGCATGGCATTCACCCGATCGCCGGACAGGGGTTCAACCTGGGTCTGCGCGATGTCGCGGCGCTGGCGGAATGCCTGACGGACGCGGCGCAGCTTGGCCTGGACCTGGGCGATGCCGGTGTGCTGACACAATATGAACGCTGGCGCAGGACGGACTCAGTCGCCCTGACGGCGGTCACGGATATCCTGAACCGCCTGTTCTCCAACGATCTGCCGCCCGTCAGACTGGCGCGAGACCTGGGACTGGCCGCAGTGCACCGTTCCGGCCCGCTGCGCCGGTTCTTCATGCGCCATGCCATGGGGGACGTCGGCGACCGCCCTGCCCTGCTGAGAGCCTGAAACGATGTTCGAGTATATCGACGGCTACTGTGAGCGGATCGCCCCCGGACTGCTGGGGGAACCGCTGAACGCCATCACCAACCTGGCCTTCATGTTCGCCGCACTCTGGCTCTGGCGGATCGCCCGGCGCCATCACCGTGACCGGTCGTGGATGCTGCGCACACTGGTGTTCCTGCTGTTCGCCACAGGTGTCTGCAGCCTGATCTTCCACAGCTTCGCGAACGTCATCGGCGTCATTCTGGATACGCTGGCCTTGACGCTCTGCCTGCTGGCCGCGTTCCTGTTCAGTGCCCGTGTCTGGCTGCATCAGGGCTGGTGGACCGCCGCGCTCTGGCCGGTCGGCATGATCGTGGCTGCTCTCGTACTGGGCGGTATCGTGCCGGTCGACGGGGCGGCCTACCTCGGCCCGTTCGTCACCGGGGCGCTGTTGGCCGGAATCCTGATCCTGCGCGGACATCCGGCGGGAAAGGATGTGGCGATTGGCGTCGCCTGCTTCGTCCCGTCGTTCTTCTTCCGGTCGATCGACGCCCCGGTCTGCGAGGCCTTTCCCGACGGCACACATTTCCTGTGGCACATACTGAACGCCTGCGTGCTTGGTTTCGCGATCCTGCCCTTCGCCCGGCTCGACCCGAGACGGCTGCCGCCACGCTGATTGCCGCTGCTGGCAGGACGGACTAGAACTGTGCGAGCAACAGATCGCGGGAGGAAAGAGATGCAACTCATCAATCCACCGGAGTGGAAGCGCCCGAAGGGATACTCCAACGGAGTCGTCGCGCGCGGGTCCATGGTATTCGTCGCCGGCCAGATCGGCTGGACGGGCGATGAGGTCTTCGAGACCGATGACTTCGCCGGGCAGGCCCGCCAGGCCTTCGCCAATACCCTGCGCGTCCTGCAGGAAGCCGGGGCCGGGCCGGAGCATATTGTCCGCATGACCTGGTTCATCACCAGCAAGCGGGAATATCTGGATGCCGCCCGGGACGTCGGCCAGGCCTTCCGCGACTGCTTCGGCAAGAACTTTCCCGCCATGGCGGTGATGGAAGTGACCGCACTGATGGAAGACCGGGCCAAGATCGAGATCGAGACCACCGCCGTGATCCCTGACTGATCACCGCGACGAGCAGGAGCCTTTTGGCATGAACGCACCGACCAAGACGAAAGCCGCATTCAACTGGGAAGATCCCTTCGATCTGGACAGCCAGTTGTCGGAAGAGGAGCGCATGGTCCGCGACACCGCGCGCGACTATGCGCAGGAAAAGCTGATGCCCCGCGTGATCGAGGCGTTCCGGGAGGAAAAGACCGACCGCAACATCTTCCGCGAGATGGGGGAACTGGGTCTGCTGGGTCCGACCATCGACGGCTACGGCTGTGCCGGTGTGAACTACACGACCTACGGCCTGATCGCGCGGGAGGTGGAACGCATCGACAGCGGCTACCGCTCCATGATGAGTGTCCAGTCGTCGCTGGTCATGCACCCGATCTATGCCTATGGCGACGAGGCGCAGCGGGAGAAGTATCTGCCCAAGCTGGCCTCCGGCGAATGGGTCGGCTGCTTCGGCCTGACCGAACCCGATCACGGTTCCGATCCGGGCGGCATGAAGACCCGCGCGAAGTCGGTGGACGGCGGCTATCGCCTCAGCGGCGCCAAGATGTGGATCTCCAACGCCCCCATCGCCGATGTCTTCGTGGTCTGGGCCAAGACCGATGACGAGAAGATCCGCGGCTTCGTGCTGGAGAAGGGCATGGAAGGTCTCTCGGCCCCGAAGATCGAGGGCAAGCTGTCGCTGCGCGCCTCCATCACCGGCGAGATCGTCATGGACAACGTGTTTGTCCCGGCGGAGAACCTGCTGCCCAACATCAGCGGTCTGGGCGGCCCCTTCGGCTGTCTCAACAATGCCCGCTTCGGCATCGCCTGGGGCGCGCTGGGTGCGGCGGAGTTCTGCTGGCACGCGGCCCGGACCTACACCATGGACCGCAAGCAGTTCGGCCGTCCGCTGGCCCAGAACCAGCTGATCCAGAAGAAACTGGCCGACATGCAGACGGAGATCGCCATCGGCCTGCAGGGCTGCCTGGCGGTGGGCCGGATGAAGGACGCCGGTGCCTGCCCGCCGGAATCCATCTCCATCATCAAGCGCAATTCCTGCGGCAAGGCCCTCGACATCGCCCGCACCGCCCGCGACATGCACGGCGGCAACGGCATTCACGAGGAATATCACGTGATGCGCCACCTGATGAACCTGGAGACCGTGAACACCTACGAGGGCACCCACGACGTCCACGCCCTGATCCTGGGCCGCGCCCAGACCGGCCTGCAGGCGTTCTTCTGAGGAAGTGACGTCGGGCCATGACTGATTTGCTGGCTCTTCCCCCCTTGCGGGGGAAGGGACTGCGCAGCGGTCGATGGGGGGTGAAGCCGAAGGCTGCTGCACTGCGGTCTGATCGCTGTTCGGCTGCGCCGTTCACCCCCATCCCGGCCTTCCCCATCAAGGGGGAAGGAGGATCTCGGTTCAGCCGGAACAGAACAACAGGACATGACACCATGACCAGCACACCGCAACGCACGCCCCGACAGGTGATGGAAGCCTACCTGATGGAGGTCGTGACCAACGGCCGCCTCGACCTGATCGAGGAACTGGCCCAGCCGGACATGGTCGATGAGGCCAATCAGGCCTTCAACGGCCCCCCGGGAAGGGCCGGCCTCGTCGCCCACGCCAAGGGCTTTGGCCGCAACATCAGCGATCTCTCGGTCACCGTGGACCAGATCGTCGCGGGCGAGGACGACGTGATGGCGAAATGGACCTTCACCGGCAAACTCAACGGCCCCTGGCTCGGCCAGACCCCCACCGGGAAGATATTCTCCTGCACCGCCTTCAGCTTCTTCCGCCTGAGAGACGGCTTGATCGACCACTACCGCGTCTGGCTGCACGCCAACCTGGACACGCCGGTGGTCTTCGATTCCGCAAACCCGCAGGCGCTCCTCGCCAAAGGCTGACAGGCGCCCCCTGTCCAGCGTTCCTGCGGGTTACCCGCCTGATCGGTCTCCGGCACCGATGCGTTGGGGGAGCGATGCAGAAGACACTTCTGCTCCTCCGCCTCTCACGCCGCTCGCGGACCTGATCCGCGAGCCCAGTCTCGGACGCCGGTGCGGCACCATGGGTACCCGGGTCAAGCCCGGGCACGACGTCGGTGGGGTGGGAGCGATGAAGAAGACACTTCTGCTCATTCACATAGGCACGGCGCTCACGGACGCGGCGCTGACTCGCTGAACAGTCCGGGCCTCAGTCCTTCAGCAACTGGCGGCTGATCACCACGCGCATGATCTCGTTGGTGCCTTCCAGGATCTGATGAACGCGGCAGTCGCGCATGTAGCGTTCGATCGGATGGTCGCGCAGGTAGCCGTAGCCGCCGTGCAGCTGCAGCGCGTCGTTGCAGACGTTGAAGCCGGTGTCGGTGGCGAAGCGCTTGGCCATGGCGCAGGCGACGGTCTTGTCCGCAGCACCGGCATCCAGCTTCGCCGCCGCGCCGTGGATCATCATCCGCGCCGCCTCCAGTTCCGTCGCCATGTCGGCCAGCTTGAACTGGGTATTCTGGAACCCGGCGATGGCCTGGCCGAACTGCTTGCGGTCCTTGACGTAGGCAATGGTGCGCTCCAGCGAGGCGCGGGCGGCGCCGATGGAGCAGGCGCCGATATTGATGCGTCCACCGTCCAGACCGGCCATGGCGATGCTGAAGCCCTGTCCTTCGTCGCCGATGCGGTTCGACACCGGCACCCGGCAATCGTCGAACATGACCATCGCGGTGGGCTGGGAGTTCCAGCCCATCTTGCGTTCCTGCGCGCCGAAGCTGAGGCCGGGCGTATCCTTCTCCACCGCGATGCAGGTGACGCCCTTCGGCCCGTCGTCCCCGGTCCGCACCATGGTGACATAGACGTCGGAGCGCCCGCCGCCGGAGATGAAGGCCTTGGCGCCGTTCAGCACGTAATGGTCCCCGTCGCGCACCGCCTTCGTCTTCAGGCTGGCGGCGTCGGAACCTGCACCCGGTTCCGTCAGGCAGTAGCTGGCGAACCATTCCATCGAGCAGAGCTTCGGCAGGAACTTCGCCCGCACCGCATCATCACCGAAGCGGTCGATCATCCAGCTCGCCATGTTGTGGATGGAGATATAGGCGGCCGTGGAGGTACAGCCCGCCGCCAGTTCCTCGAAGATCACGGCGGCATCGACGCGGGTGAGACCCGATCCGCCATGCGCGGGATCGACATAGATGCCGGCAAAGCCGAGCGCGGCGGCCTGGCGCAGCGTGTCCTCGGGGAAGATCTTCTCCTCGTCCCACTGCGCGGCATGGGCTTCCATCTCCGCCTGCGCGAAGCTGCGCGCGGCGTCCTGAAACGCAATCTGGTCCTCGGTCAACCCGGTCATCTGTTCCTCCCCCGTCGATGCGCCTTGCCCGAAGGCCACCGCACCGGAGATACTGGACACTGCAGACCGGGTCAACGCAACGGGGTGGGAACGAACCAATGGCAGACAGCGCACGCTTCACCAACATGGCTGATGGCACCGCCGAGGACTGGAAGATCATCGGCAGTCACTACAAGCCGTTCAGCGCCGGTCTGCCGGATCGCCTGCTGGCGCATCTGGAACTGCTGGGCGGCGACTATGGCGGGTTCCAGGTGGACCGGCTGGAGCACAGCCTGCAGACGGCAACCCGTGCCCACAGGGCAGGCGAGGACGAGGAATATGTCGTCGCCGCGCTGCTGCACGACATCGGCGACCTGCTGTGTTCGTACAATCACGCCGACATGGCGGCGACGGTGCTGCGCCCGTTCGTGTCCGACTCGATCCACTGGATGGTGGCGAAGCACGGCATCTTCCAGGGCTATTACTTCTTCCACCATCTGGGCCTGGACAGGGACATGCGCGAACAGTTCCGGGGCCACGCGGACTTCGAGAAGACAGCGATCTTCTGCGAACGCTACGACGCGCCCGCCTTCGATCCGGCCTATGAGTCAATGAGGCTGGATGACTTCCGGCCGATGGTGCACCGGGTCTTCGAAAAGCCGAAGAGTTCGATCTACATGGCGGATGCAGCACAGGAAGTGAACCTGGGCGCCTAGCCCTGGATCACCCCACGCGCAGCCGCATGTTCTCCCGCGCGACCGTGTTGCCGATCCATTCGTAGCGGGCATCTTCCTCCAGCCGTTCCATGTAGATGTCCTCATGGTCCGGGTCGTGGTGGAAGATGACGTGCTGGCGGACGTTCGCGGCCTGACAGAGGCGCATGCCTTCCTGCCAGGTGGAGTGGCCCCAACCGACCTTCGACGCGAATTCCTTGTCGTTGTAGGTGCAGTCGTAGACGACGATGTCCGCGCCCTCGATCAGGGCCAGGATGCGCTCGTCCGGCTTGCCCGGCACATGCTCCGTATCCGTCACGTAGCAGAAGGCATGGCCGTTGTGGTCCACGCGATAGCCTGTGGCACCGTCAGGGTGGTTCAGCGGTGTCGTGGTCACACGGACGTCGGGTCCGAGGTTCAGGACATCACCGGCGGTGAAATCCTCGAAACTCAACTGCGCCTGCATGATGTCGATCGGGACCGGGAACGTCGGCTGGTTCATCTGGGACGCCAGCACCTCGCGGATGCCACCGGTTTCCGGTGCCAGGTGCCCCGCCATGATGGTGAAGTGGTTGTCCTTCTTGAAGGCCGGCGAGAAGAAGGGGAAACCATTGATGTGATCCCAGTGGGTATGGGACAGCAGCAGATGGGCGTTGTGCACGTTCTTCTTCGTCAGCCAGTGCCCGAGATTCCGGATACCTGTCCCCGCGTCGAAGATCAGACGCTGGCCGGCGCATGAAACCTCGATGCAGCTTGTATTGCCGCCGAAAGACACATACCGCGGTCCGGGCGTGGCAATGCTGCCGCGTACGCCCCAGAATTTGACCTTGAAACTCACCTTGTGGTCCTCGCCTGTCTGGTTCCAGTTCGTGCACCGAGTTGCGTTCTGCACCGGCACCTGTGACACGGCTCACAGGACCTGATCGCAACTGTGGTCATTTCGTGACAAATAGACCGTGATCCTGCTCACACATCAGTGAGGAAGCAAGAATCGCACCATTCAGGGCTGATTGTCCGCGACCACAATTCACCCCTCGGCTGCGGGCAACTGCATCTCCACCAGCTTGACCCAATAGGCCGCCCCGACCGGCAGGGCCTCGTCATTGAAGTCGTAGTTGGGGTTGTGAACCTCGCAGCCGCCGCCTTCGCCTTCGCCATTGCCGACGAACATGTAGCACCCGGGACGCTCGCGCAACATCCAGCCGAAGTCCTCCGCACCCATGACAGGAACCAGCTTGTCATTGACGTTCTCCGCGCCGACGACCTCATGCGCTGCGGCGACGGCAAAGCCCGTTTCCTCCGGCGTGTTCACCGTGGGGGCATAGCGACGGTCGTAGGTGAACTCCGCCTGCATGCCGAAGGCCTGCGCGATGCCGTCAGCGACTTCACGCATCCGCATCTCGATCATGTCCTGGACACCTTCGTTGAAGGTGCGCGTCGTGCCCCGGACCACTGCGGTCTCGGGAATGACATTGCCGGTGAAGCCCGAATTGATCTCGCAGGCACTGATCACCGCGGCCTTCATCGGATCCGTATCCCGGCTGACGATGGTCTGCCAGGCGGTGATGACGTGCGCCGCGGCGACGATCGGATCCTTGGCCAGGTGCGGAAATGCGCCATGGCCGCCGCGACCGGTCAGCTTCAGCTCGAAGAAGTCGGCGGACGCCATCATCGGGCCGGTGCAGACCGCGAAGCTGCCGACCGGCAGCCCGGGCCAGTTGTGCATGCCATAGACCGCTTCGACCGGAAACTTCTCGAACAGGCCTTCCTGCACCATCACCCGACCGCCGGCCAGGTTCTCCTCCGCAGGCTGGAAGATGAACTGCACCGTGCCGTCGAAGTTCGGGTTCTCCGCCAGGTAGCGCGCGGCACCGAGCAGCATGGTCGTATGACCGTCATGGCCGCAGGCATGCATCTTCCCGTCATGAACGCTCTTGTGGTCAAAGCTGTTCAGCTCGGTCAGGTCCAGCGCATCCATGTCGGCACGCAGGCCGATGGCCCGGTTGCCGGTTCCGGCCTTCAGCGTGCCCACGACACCGGTGGTGGCCAGACCGCGGTGCACATCCAGTCCCCAGGATTCGAGCAGACCGGCGACCTTGTCGGCTGTCCTGTGCTCCTCGAACGCCGTCTCGGGATGCTTGTGTATGTCACGTCGCCAGTCGGTCATGTCCGCCTGAAGCCGCTTGCGCACGTCGTCGATCAGTCCCATCGCCCGTTCCCCTGTCTTCCTGACCCTGTTCCCGCAGTCTAGCGCCGTCTCCGATCAGGTCGAGTGCCTGCACCGGATTCTTCGCCTGCAGACGCAACTCTGTTCGTTTCGGCCATCTATCCTTTCCTGGTTGCAACAGACAGAGGAATTTCCACCCATGAAACATTCAGGTGACGACCGTTACCAGTCGGAGACGCTGCAGCGCTTTTCCCGCGCCGCAGCGCGGCGTCAGGGCTGGGACCAGTTGCTCGACGACGCCTATGCATTTGCCCTGCCGAACCATGCGGCACGACGCGGCGGCATGGTCGGCCAGAGAAAGGACCGGGAGGTCTTCGACAATACGGCAGTCCAGGCCCTGCACTGGCGAAAGGCGCGCCTGCACGGTCAGCTGTTCCCGCCCTTCAAGTCCTGGATGGATTTCGAAGCCCCGGATTCGCTGATGCATGACGAGGAAGCCCGCCGCGCCTTCGACCTCTATGCGGCCGAGGTGCGCGAGAAGTTCCATGGCGCCATAGAGGCGTCCAACTTCCACATCGAGATCGATCCGGCCCTGGGCGACGCCCTGATCTCCACCGGTGCCCTGATGGTCCATGCGGGTTCGCTGAACCGTCCGCTCCGGTTCGAGGCCGTACCGGCCCAGGAACTGACACCGGAGGAAGGCCGGGACGGCATGCTGGCAACGATCTTTCGCCAGTTGTCCCTGCCCGCACGCCGTATCCGCACCCGCTGGCCCGACGCCATCCTGCCGGCAGAGCTGGCCATGATCGCGGAGAAGCAGCCGGATACGGAGATCGAGGTGATCGAGGCCATTCTGGCTGACGATCCCGGCGAACCGGCCGTCTATGAGGTCTGGTGCGTGGCACAGCCCGGCGCTGCAGGGGAGAACCTGTTGCTGAAGCGTCCCTTCGCGGCGTCCCCCGTGATCGCGTTCCGCACCGACAAGGCACCCGGCGAGTGGATGGGGCGCGGTCCGGTGCTGAACGCGCTGGCGGACATCAAGACAGCCAACAAGGTGGTCGAACTGATCCTGAAGAATGCCTCCATCGCCGTCACCGGGATCTGGCAGGCGGAAGACGACGGGGTGCTGAACCCGGCCAATATCCAGCTTGTGCCGGGTGCGATCATCCCGAAGGCGGTGGGGTCACAGGGGCTGACCCCGCTGGATGCGCCGGGGCGGTTCGATGTCAGCCAGATCGTGCTGGAGAACCTGCAGCGCAGCATCCGGGAGGCGATCATGGGTCCGGGCCTGCCCCCAAGCAATGCCAGTGGCCGGACGGCCTTCGAGATCGACGTCCGCCAGCAGGAGTTCGAGGCGGTGGAACTGCCCATGTCCCTGCGCCTGCTGACGGAACTCGACTTTCCGCTGGCCAATCGCGTGCTCTCCATCCTCAGCAGTCCGGCCATGGTGGGATCGCCCTACTATGTGCCGCCGTTCGAAGTGGATGGAGAACGGATCAGGCCGAAACCCACGTCGCCGCTGGTCCGGCTGCAGGAGATCGCGGATGCCACCGCCGCGCAGGCCGCCTACATGCAGGCGGCCACGGCGTTCCCGGACCTGCTGGATCAGGTCATCGACCGTACCGGTTACCTGCGGGACTTCCTGAGGCGCAACGGTTTCCTGTCGGAGTTCCTGACGCAGCCCGACCAGCCGGACCTGACGGCCGTCGCTGACGCGCTCTCCGGTCTTCAGGCCACGATGTCCGCATCAGAGGCGGACGAGAGCCGGAATGCCAGGCCGCCGTTGGAAGCGGAGGCAATGCGCATGTCATGATCCTGTGGCAGGGTCGGGATGCGCCATGCACCCAACCCTGCCCGACCGGAGGCTGATCATGTTCCGAAGCGCTGCAATCGCACTTGCCCTCTGTGCCGCCCTCGCCGCACCGGCGGTCGCAGAGGACCCGCCGGGCTTCAGCTTCGCCGCCATGGGTGACACGCCCTACCTGATGCCGCAGGACGACGAACTGTTCGCGCAGCTGATCGACCGCATCAACGGGATGAAGCCCGCCTTCTCCATCCATGTGGGCGACATCAAGTCGGGATCGTCGCCCTGCGATGACGCGACCTTCCTGAACGTCCGTCGCCACTTCGACAATTTCCAGGCACCGCTGTTCTACACACCCGGTGACAACGAGTGGACCGATTGCCATCGCAGGAAGGCTGGAGCCTACGAACCGCATGAGCGGCTGGCGCGACTCCGCCAGTTGTTCTTTGCGGAACCGAAGAGTTTCGGACGCATGCCGCGTGACTATCTGCGCCAGACCGACGCGGGGCACGATCCGGCCATGGTGGAGAACGGTTTCTGGACGGAAGGCGTCATTCCGTTCGCCACCGTGCATGTCGTCGGCTCGGCCAACGGGCGCAAGGGCGAGGTCGGACCGAAGAAGCTGTTCAGGGAACGGAACGAGGCGAACGTCGCCTGGATCGACCGGGCCTTTGAACAGGCGATCAGCGGCAAGGCTCCGGCCCTGGTCATCGCGATCCACGCGAATCCGGGTCTCGGACAGGGCGTCCGGGGCGACGAAGGCTTCGACGACACGCTCGACGCGCTGGTCAGGGGCGCGCGCCGCTTTGGCGGCCCGGTGCTGCTGATCCACGGCGACACCCACACCTACCGCACCGACCGCCCGATCCGTGACCGCGACGACAAGCCGGTCAACAACATCTGGCGACTGGAAGTGCCCGGTGCGCCGGATGTCGGGGCGGTCATGGTGACGATTGATCCGTCAGCCACACCGCCCTTCGCCTGGCAGCCGGTACTGGTGACCTACAGCCCGCCCGAACGCTGAGCGTCCGGGCGTGGCGGCAGGCCCCATCAGTTCAGATCGGACTCCGGATTTGCCCGGATCTTGTGGATGGTGAGGTCAGCACCGTTGAACTCTTCCTCCTCACCCAGCCGGATGCCCATCACGGCCTTCAGCACGCCATAGACGATGAACCCGGCAACAAGGGCATAGGCAGCACCGATCAGGCTGCCGACAAGCTGCGACATGAAGGTGACGCCGCCCAGGCCGCCCATCGCCTCGGTCCCGAAGATGCCGCAGGCAATGCCGCCCCAGAGGCCACAGAGACCATGCAGCGGCCAGACACCCAGCACATCATCGATCTTCCAGCGATTGTGGCAGAGCTGGAACATGAGCACGAACAGGGCACCCGCCACGCCGCCGACAACGAATGACCCGACCGGGTGCATCACGTTGGACCCGGCACAGACCGCGACCAGCCCCGCGAGGGCACCGTTGTGCACGAAGCCCGGGTCATTGCGACCCGCGATCAGGGCCGTGAGGATACCGCCGGCCATGGCGAGCAGGGAGTTCATCGCGACGAGGCCGTTGACCCCCTCCACGGACTGCGCGCTCATCACGTTGAAGCCGAACCAGCCAATGCACAGCAGCCACGATCCCAGCGCCAGGAAGGGAATGGACGACGGCGGGATACCGGCGGGCGAGCCATCCTTGCGGTAGCGGCCCTTGCGTACGCCAAGCAGGACGACCGCAGCCAGCGCGATCCAGCCGCCAACCGCATGCACGACGATCGAACCGGCGAAGTCATTGAACGGTGCGCCGAAGCTCTCCGAGATCCAGTCCTGGTAGCCGAAGGTGCTGCCCCAGACCATGCCTTCGTACAGCGGATAGACCACACCGACGATCACGGCGGTGGCCATGGCCTGTGGCCAGAACTTCGCGCGTTCGGCGATACCGCCGGAGATGATCGCGGGGATCGCGGCGGCGAAGGTGAGCAGGAAGAAGAACTTGACCAGATCGAAGCCGGACTTGGAGAAGACGGCATTCTCGACATCGCCGGTCAGGGCCGAGGCGCTCATCAGGAAATCGACGCCATAGGCCACCGAATAGCCGATGAAGAAGTAGGCCACGGTCGAGATCGCGAAATCGACCAGGATCTTGACCAGCGCATTGACCTGGTTCTTGTGCCGGACTGTTCCGACTTCCAGAAACGCGAATCCCGAATGCATCGCGAACACCAGGATCGCGCCCATGAGCACGAAAAAGACATCCAACCCCGACTGGACAGACTCCATGACGGTTCCCTCCCAAAAAAAAATGATGCCTCTTCGGGCATCTGACAGCTTGAGCCTGGATGATCAAACTGCATGCCAATTAGGCAAATCATAGGAAGACAATAATTTCAAATACTTATCAGGGCCAACATTACGATGCTGGTCAAGTGCCTAATTTATTGGCAATTTCTTGCAGATCGAATAGGCATTTGCGCAAAAAATAAGCCCGACAGCCGAGGCTGCCGGGCTTTCAGTTCAGCGCACCCTCCGAGGGAGAGGGGGAGGGGGCGCTCTTGCTCTGGTCAGAGCCGGTCGTGGTTCAATCAACCAAACTGCGAACCGCGACCAAACTCGGGATAGGCCTCCATTCCAAGCTCGGCACGGTCCAGACCCAGTTCCTCATCCTCTTCAGATGCCCGGACACCAACGGTGACCTTCAGGATCATCCAGACGATGGCACTGGTGATGGAGACGAACAGGCCGATGGCGATGATGCCGACGATCTGACCGCCGAAGCTGGCGTCAGAGTTGGTGATCGGAACCGCCAGGGTGCCCCAGATGCCGCAGACCAGATGGGCAGGGATCGCACCCACGACATCGTCGATCTTCAGCTTGTCGAGCAGCGGCACGGCGACCACGACCAGGACACCACCAACGGCACCGATCAGCACGGCAGCACCGATGCTCGGCGCCAGCGGCTCGGCGGTGATGGACACCAGGCCACCGATGGCACCGTTCAGGGCCATGGTCAGATCGACCTTCTTGAACAGCAGCTGGCTTGCGATCATCGCCGCGACCACGCCAGCGGCGGCAGCCACATTGGTGTTCACGAAGATGTTCGAGATGGCGATGGCATCAGCCGCGGAACCCAGAGCGAGCTGAGAACCACCATTGAAGCCGAACCAGCCCAGCCACAGGATGAACACACCCAGCGTCGCCAGCGGCATCGAGGAACCCGGCATCGGATTGACCTTGCCGTCCGCCGTGTACTTGCCCTTGCGCGCACCGATGATCAGTGCACCCATCAGGGCGGCCCAGCCACCGGTCGAATGCACCAGCGTGGAGCCGGCGAAATCGGAGAAGCCATACTGGGCATCCAGCCAGCCAGCGCCCCACTCCCAGGAACCCTGGATCGGGTAGATGACTGCGGTCAGGACAGCGACGAAGATCAGGAACGGCCAGAGCTTCACGCGCTCCGCCACCGTGCCGGAAACGATCGACGCGGCAGTCGCGACGAACACCATCTGGAAGAACCAGTCGGATGACGCGGAATAGCCACCGCTGAAGTCAGCAGCCTCGGCCAGTGCAGCACTGTCATCGGCGGCCCAGAACAGCGAGAAGCTGCCGATGAAGCCACCTTCGTCGATGCCGTACATCAGGTCGTAGCCGATCAGCCAGAACATCAGGCCGGCGATGGAGTAGAGCGCAATGTTCTTCACGCAGATGGTGGCAACGTTCTTGGAACGCACCATGCCGCTTTCCAGCATCGCGAAACCCGCCGCCATGAACATGACGAGGAAGCCGCACATCAGGAAGGACAGCGTGTTGAAGATATAGGCGGACTCGTCGCTTACCTCAGCGAGAGCGGGCGATGCCAGCAGGCCAAGCGGCACCGCCGCCCCAAGTCCGGCCAGCAGGGCTCGTTTTCCGGAATTCATGTGTGTGGTCCCCTCTTGCTCAAAGCGCATCCGCATCGGTTTCACCCGTGCGGATCCGCATTGCGTTCGCGACATCGATGACGAAGATCTTGCCGTCGCCGATCTGGCCGGTTCCTGCGGCCTGCCTGATCGCCTCGACGGCGCGCTCGGCCATGTCGGAATTGATGACTACTTCGATCTTCACCTTCGGCAGGAAACTCACGGCGTATTCCGCGCCACGATAGATTTCCGTATGCCCCTTCTGACGACCGTACCCCTTGACCTCAGTCGCGGTGAGCCCGTCGATACCGAGCGACGTCAATGCCTCCCGGACCTCGTCGAGCTTGAATGGCTTGATGACAGCCATGACGAGTTTCATGCGCCAACCTCTTCTGGACAGTTACTGGATGCCAACGGGCACCCCTCAGGACCTGTGGTTTTCAAGCCCTGTGCCGGAATCGAGATGACTCACGAAATCGTGCGTTTTCAGCATGTTAATGAATTGGGACGGTGAAACCGCTCAATTGTCAGGCAGAAAATTGCCTAAAATTCAGTCATACAAAAACCGACTGTCGAAATATGCCGCTTTTTTGACCAACGCAGAATCTACTGCACGGAGACCTTCGCCAGTTGCCGGTTGGCGCAGTCCCGATCCGCCCGGGAAACGACTCCGGAGACCTCGATCGCCTTCACGGCATCGCCTGCCCCGACCATCGCCAGCGCGACACACTGGCCGCGCCGGAACTGCAGCAGACTGCCCTGCTCCTCACTCAGCTCCAGATCCGGCTGCCCCAGCCATGCGACCAGATCCCGGCGGCTTGCACCAATGAAGGTCACGGCCTGACGCCGCGGCGCGGCGGTGACCGCCGACTGGGGGGCTACGTTAAGGCTGCCCGACGCACCGGAGACCGCCGCCGGCGAATCCACCGGCCCGGGCGCCTCACCCGACAGCGCTCCCAGTTCCGCACAGCCCGCGAGCGAACCCGCCATCAGGGCAGCGGCGAGAAACCTCAGCACGGGCAGGTCACCCCGCTGCCTGCCGGGACTGCACAAGCTGCGGTTCGATGGAGCGGATCTGTCCATCCAGCCTGCCACCGGGCTCGATCTCGATCTCGGCATAGGAGATCTCGCCGCTGACACGCCCGCCGGCCCGGATATGCAGCCGTCCGCGCACAGTCAGCGCACCCTCGAAACGTCCACTGATCTCGGCCGACTGAACCTCGGCACTGCCCTTCAGGATGCCGCTCTGCGACACCTCGAAGGCCTTGCAATCCGTCAGTGCCGCCTCGGCGAAGCCATGAACGAGGACATGTTCACAATTGCCGATCTCGCCCTTCATGCGAATCTCGCGACCGACGACAAGTTTCTTGGGTTCGGCATTCACCTTGTCATGCTCCTGACTGACGGCCGTGAATGAACTCGGGGCCGGACGGGTACTGACCGCGCGATGATCGGCGCGAAAGCCGCCCCGATTGTCCTCACGCTTCGGCAACCCGGTATCGGCCTTTTCGTCACCGGATCTCTCCGGCGTCTCGTTGCGGTTCCTGAACACAGCATTCCCTGTTCTTCAGTCCCTGCATCAGCGGACAGGCGTGCTGTCCCGAGCAGTGACGATTCGCCCCCGACGACCCAATTCCTTGTAAACATGCACCATCATCGCCGCAGCCGCTACCGGTACGAGCAGGTTGAGAAACGGAATTGTGAGCGCGAACGCGATCAGGGCGCCCGCAAGCATGCACACGGTGCCGTTGCGTCTGCGTGTGGTGAAGACCGCGCCCTCGTCCAGGTGCCGGTACCCCACCAGCTCGAAATATTCCCGCCCCAGGAAGTAACCGTTCACGCCGTAGTAGAGGATCAGGTTCAGCGGCGGCAGAAACAGGCCGACCAGATAGAGCGGCATCAGCAGGATATTGATGAAGACCACCAGCAGCGTGAACTGCAGTGTCCGCCGCATCGACGGCCAGAAGGCAGGTTCCGTCCCCGGTGCGTCCATCGGATAGTGGCGCTTCTCCACCGCCAGCGCGGCCTCATCAAGGAAGATGGAGGACAGCCCGGTGAAGACCGCCGGAAAGATCGCCCACATCAGCCCGATCACGCCCAGCATGACGCTGGCCTCCAGGAATCCCCGCAGCCAGCTCACGACGAAGTCCGGAAGCCAGGAAACATCGAAATTGAGGAAGTAGTCGACAACCAGCCAGGCCAGGCCGCCCGCGATCGCATAGGCGACGAGCGCCAGCAGCAGCGTCCGCCAGAAGATGCGGCGCAATGCCGGGTCGGCCAGGATCTGGGTCAGCCCCTTCAGGCCGCCGGAAATGATGGTTCCAAGCATCAGTGCCTCACAATCGGATCAATCGGCAGACGGTCACGCAGGCCGGCGGCATCTTCGAAGTGGCGCGCCATGCCGAGCAGGTTTGCCTCATCCCTGGGACCCGCCACAAGCTGAAGTCCAAGCGGCAGTCCGTCGTCGGTGAAGCCGCAGGGAACCGAGATCGCGGGACAGGTCGTCAGGCTGATGGCGAATGTCATCAGCAGCCAGGAGACATAACTGTCGAACGTCTGCCCATCCAGTTCCTCCAGATACCGCACCTCCACGGGGAAAGGCGGTGTGTTCACGGTCGGCAGGACGATCAGGTCCACAGTGTCGAACTGCCGCACGAACCGCTGGTAGAGGTCACCCCGCGCCCGTTCTGCCTGACCGATGTCGTCCGCTGTCAGTGCCATGCCCTTCTCGATGTTCCAGACCACTTCCGGCTTCAGCTTCTCGCGGTGCCGGGCAAGCGTCTCGGCGTGGTCACCTGCAAACTGCGCCGCCCGCACTGTCTGGAACATGGGCTCTGCGTCGGCGAATTCCATGTCCAGCGGCACGATCTCCGTGCCCATGTCCGCGAAGACCTTCAGTGCGGCCTGGATTCCTGAGCGAACTGCCGGGTGGACGGGGGATGCCCCGAGATCCATGGAGAACGCGATACGGCGCGGGGGCCGGACACTGCCAAGGGCGGACTGGAAACTGCGCGACGGGCGCGGAAGCGAAATCGGGTCACGGTCATGGATACCTCCCAGGGCATCGAGGAACAGCGCAACATCCCCGACAGTGCGTGCAATCGGCCCGTCGACCCAGTTCGGGTTGAAGGGCAGCGGCACCGGTCCGCGCGGCACCCGCCCCGGACTGGGGCGCAGACCGACACAGCCACAGAAGCTTGCCGGAATGCGCAGCGACCCGCCCAGATCGCCACCATGGGCCAGCCAGGCTTCCCCCGTCGTGACCGCCACCGCCGATCCGCCCGATGAGCCACCGGGCGTCAGTGCCGTGTTCCAGGGATTGCGCGTGATGCCGAAGACATCGTTGAAGGTCTGGGCACCCGCCCCGAACTCGGGCGTGTTCGACTTGGCGATGATCGACGCGGCCCGATCCTCCAGCCGGGTGACCAGCATGTCACTGGCCTGCGGCACATGGTCGGTGAAGACAGAAGACCCGAAGGTCGTGCGCACCCCTGCCACCGCCGTCAGGTCCTTGATGACGACGGGCAGCCCGAACAGGTGGCCGGGATCGTCGCCAACGGGACGCGGCAGGTTCAGCGCGCGCTCCCGCGCACGGTCAAGACAGAGTGTCGGCAGCGCATTGACGGATGGCTCCACGGCCGCGATGCGCGCCGCCGCAGCGTCGATCAGTTCCAGGGGCGTGACATCGCCGTTCCGCAGGCGACGCACCGCCTCCACAGCAGTCCAGCGATGGTAATCGGTCATGATTCGATCAGTTTGCGTCAGCCCCCGAACCGTGTAAACCGGCCCTGGAACTGGCTGAACAATGACGAGCGGAGAACATCGGGATGACCGAACCGACCCTGGATGTGGTGGCACTGGGCAACGCCATCGTGGATGTCCTGAGCAACGCGGACGACGCCTTTCTGGCCGAACGCAACCTGGCCAAGGGTGGCATGCAGCTGATCGATCAGGATCAGGCGACCAACCTCTACAACGCGATGGGGCCGGGGGTGGAGCATTCAGGTGGGTCCGCCGCCAACACGGCAGTTGGCGTCGCCGCGCTGGGCGGTCGTTCCGCCTTCATCGGCCGGGTGCAGGACGATCAGTTGGGCGAGGTCTTCGCGCATGACATTCGCGCAGCAGGCGTCACCTATTCGGCCCCGGCGGCGAAGCCCGGTCTCGGCACGGCCCGCTGCCTGATCCTGGTGACGCCCGATGCGCAGCGCACCATGAACACGTTCCTGGGCGCGAGTGCAGAGATCGGCCCCGACGACGTGGATGCCGACCTGGTGGCGAGCGGACGAATCACCTATCTGGAGGGCTACCTCTGGGACCAGCCGCTGGCCAAGCAGGCCATGCGCCGCGCCGCCGACGTTGCCCGGGACGCGGGACGTCAGGTGGCCATGAGCCTGTCGGACGCCTTCTGCGTCGACCGGCACCGCGACGAGTTCCGCGACCTGGTGGAAGGCCCGCTGGACATCGTCTTCGCCAATGAGGCGGAGATCATGTCGCTCTATCAGACAGACAGCTTCGAAACCGCGCTCGACGCCGTCCGTGGCAAGGTCCAGCTTGCCGTCCTGACCCGCAGCGAGAAGGGCTGCGTCATCGTTGCGCCGGACGGGGTGCATGAAGTGCCCGCCAGCCCGCCGACCGCACTGGTGGACACGACCGGCGCCGGTGACCTGTTCGCGGCCGGTTTCCTGCGGGGCATCACGTCCGGTCGTGGCCTGGTCGATGCCGGACGGATCGGTGCCGTGGCGGCAGCCGAGATCATCAGCCACTATGGTGCCCGGCCGGAGGCTGACCTGAAGCAGCTCGTGACCGGAATCTGACAGACGATCTGACCGGACGGTAGAAACGGGCATGCAGACAATCAGCAGGATCAGACTGATCTCCGGGCTGGTCCTGTTTGCCTTCGTCACCACGCATCTGCTGAATCACGCACTGGGCATCATCTCCCTGCCCGCAATGGAGATGGGGCGGGAGGTCTTCCTGTTCCTCTGGCGCTCGCCGGTCGGCACGGTCCTCGTCATTGGCGCAACGGCAGCCCACATGCTGCTTGCCGTTGTCGCGGTCTATCGGCGCCGCATCTGGGAAGGCATCTCCGTCGCCGAGATCGTGCAGATCGTCACCGGTTTCGCGCTGCCTCCCCTGCTGGTGCTGCATCTGCTGGCCAACCGTGGCCTGCATGAGGTCTACGGGCTGGACGACACCTACGCCTGGGTCCTGATGGCACTCTGGCACCTCGATCCGGTCCAGGGCGTGCAGCAGGCCGTTGTCGCGATCCTGGCATGGACCCATGGCTGCACCGGCATTCATCTCTGGTTGCGGCTGAAGAAGTGGTACCAGCCCTGTATCCCCAGCCTCTATACCGCCGCACTGCTGACCGTGATCCTGTCACTGGTCGGCTTCGTCAATGGCGGGCAGGAGGTCGTGACCCTCTGGGGCGATCCCGTCTGGCGCAGCGCCTATCTGCTGAATACCCAACTGCCTGCGGGGGCAGCGGCCTGGGTCTACGAGACCCGCGACATTGCCTGGAACGGCATGATTGGCGCGGTCGCGCTGATCGGTGTCGTGCGGGGTGTGCACCTGCTGGTGGAACGCCAGCGCAAGCGCATCACCATTGCCTATCCGGAGGGTGAGAAGGCGACCGTGCTGCCCGGCGTCACGGTGCTGGAGACCAGTCGGCGTGCCGGTGTCTCCCATGCCAGCATCTGTGGCGGGCGCGGGCGCTGCTCCACCTGCCGGGTCAAGGTGCTGGAGGGCCTGGAGAACTGCCCCGAGCCGGAGGAGATCGAAGCCCGGGTGCTGCGGCGCCTGTCCGCCGCCCCCGGTGTCCGACTGGCCTGCCAGCTGCGCCCGACCGGCGACGTCCGGGTCTATCCCCTGCTGCCCGCCCCGGCACCGTCGCATGCGCCCTACACCAGTGGCGGTGGCGCGGCGCGCGGGGCGGAGGAGTGCATTGCCATCCTGTTTGCCGACATCCGCGGCTTCACCGAGTTCTCCCGCCAGAAGCTGCCCTATGACGTCGTCTTCCTGATCAACCAGTACTTCCGCTACATGGGGGAAGCCGTGGAGAAGAACGGCGGCATCCTCGACAAGTTCATCGGCGACGGTGTCATGGCCCTGTTCGGTGTGGGCACGACGCCGGAGCAGGGTGCCAGGCAGGCGCTGTCCGCCGCGCGCGCCATGTCCGTGGCACTGGACGAGATGAACGAGACCCTGCGCGCCGAACTGGGCCAGCCCCTGCGGATAGGTATCGGCATCGAGATCGGGGATGTTGTTGTCGGGGAGATGGGATACCGCAACGTCATGTCCGTCACCGCGATCGGTGCGCCCGTGAATGTGGCAAGCCGACTGGAAGACGCGAACAAGGAACATGGCAGCCAGCTCATATTCTCTGCGGCGGTGGCGGAAGCGGCCGGGCTGGACATGAGCCTCTCCCCTTCCCGTCCGGTCAGCATCCGGGGCGATACGCGCACGGTGCAGGCCCATGTGCTGAATGACGCCCGCGCCCTGCCACCGATCCCCGACCAGAACCGCAGCGATGGAAAGAAGAAATGACATCAGATGCCACGCCGGATCGCGCCAGACTGCGCGACCTCGCGACCTACCCCCATCGCGTTACCAGCACGGTCCGCTTCAGCGATACCGACAGGCTGGGGCATGTGAACAATACCGTGCTGCCGCAGTTCATAGAGGTCGGACGGGTGTCCCTGATCGAGACGCTGGAGCCGGGATCGGACGCCATCCAGTACTGGGTCGTTGCCCGGCTGGAGGTCGATTACCTGCACGAGCTGCACTTTCCGTCCACCGTCGTGACCGGCACCAGGACGGTTGCCGTGGGCAATACGTCATGGATCGTTGTCTCGGGACTGTTTGTGGGCGAGACATGCGTCGCCACCGCGCGTACAGTGCTGGTCCACGCGAAGGACGGAAAGAGCATGCCGCCGCCTGCGGAATTCCGCGCTGCATTGCATCGCGATCTCGCCGCAGCGGTTGACACGACGGGGGGCGGGGGCTATTAAGCGCCGCTCGCGTCCCGGGGAAGTTCCACGGGCGGCCCTGACGCGTCCAGATTATCGTTTGCCGGACCAGTATCCTTCCATGGACAGGCTGATCCGGTGTCACGCTTGAGAAGACCGGATACAAAGTCATGCACGCAGTCATCAAGACCGGCGGAAAACAGTATCGCGTTGCCGAGGGCGATGTGCTGGAGCTCGAGAAGCTCGAAGGCGCACCGGGCGACGCCATTTCCTTCGATGAAGTCCTTGCCGTTGGCGATGGCGCAGACATGAAGATCGGTGCGCCGGTCGTCGATGGCGCGTCCGTCAAGGCGGAAGTCGTGGATCAGACCCGCGGCGACAAGATCATCATCTTCAAGAAGAAGCGTCGGCACAACTATCGCCGCCGCAACGGCCACCGCCAGTATCTGACGGTTGTCCGTGTGACGGGCATCGAAGCGGGCTGAGGCCCCCGGGCTGTCAGCAGCCCGGCATGAAACAGCGCAGCAGCGGAGACTTCCGGTATGGCACATAAAAAGGCAGGCGGCTCATCCCGCAACGGTCGCGACTCAGCCGGTCGTCGGCTTGGTGTGAAGAAGTACGGCGGGGAGCATGTGATCCCCGGCAACATCCTGCTGCGTCAGCGCGGCACGAAGTGGTATCCCGGCGAGAATGTCGGCATGGGCAAGGACCACACCCTGTTTGCCAAGGCGGAGGGCGAAGTGCTCTTCATCGCCGGCGGACGGCGGAACACGATCAACGTCGTGGTCCCGACGGCGGAAGCTGCAGAGTAAGGCCCGCCCCAGAATGGACAGGCGGGTGACACAAGCGCCCGCCAGACCGTTCCCAGTCAGGCGGAGCGGCAAATGAAATTCCAGGATCAGGCTCGGGTCTTCATCAAGTCCGGCAACGGCGGCCCCGGCTGCCTGTCGTTCCGGCGCGAGAAGTTCATCGAGTATGGCGGCCCGAACGGCGGCGACGGCGGTCGCGGTGGCGATGTCATCGTGGTCGCGGTCGAAGGCCTCAACACGCTCATCGACTTCCGCTACCAGCAGCATTTCAAGGCCCAGAACGGACGCCCCGGCGAAGGCAGCAACCGCACCGGCGCGGATGGCGCGGATTCCATCCTGAAGGTTCCGGTCGGCACCCAGGTGTTCGACGAGGAGGGCGAGGTCCTGCTCGCCGACCTGACCGAGGTCGATCAGCGCATCGTGCTGCTGCATGGCGGCGACGGCGGCTTCGGTAATGCCCATTACAAGTCATCAACCAACCGCGCACCGCGCCGCGCCGACGCCGGTCGTCCCGGTGCCGAGTCGGCGGTTGTCCTGCGCCTGAAGCTGATTGCCGACGCCGGGCTGGTCGGCCTGCCCAATGCCGGCAAGTCGACCTTCCTCGCCGCCGTCAGCAAGGCCACGCCGAAGATCGCGGACTATCCCTTCACCACCCTGCATCCCAATCTGGGCGTGGTGGTCTCCGACGACACCAGCTTCGTCATCGCCGATATTCCCGGCCTGATCGAGGGCGCGCACGAAGGCGTCGGCCTGGGCACGCGTTTCCTGGGTCACGTGGAACGCTGCCGGGTGCTGCTGCACCTGGTCGATGGCACGCAGGAAGATGTGGCGGAAGCCTATCATACTGTCCGTGCCGAGCTTGAGGCCTATGGCGGCGGTCTGATCGAGAAGACCGAGATCGTTGCCCTGAACAAGTGCGATTCCCTGAACGAGGAACTGATCGCGGAGCGGCGCGCCGCACTGGCCGAAGCTGCCGGTCGCGACCCCCTGCTGCTCTCCGGCGTTGCCGGGCTGGGAATCGAGGACGCATTGCGTGGCCTGCGCCGGGCAATCGACCGTGACAAGACGGCGGAGGCTCCGCAACCGTCGGAGGTTCAGCCGTGGCAACCCTGACCGAAGACAACCGCCTGCTCGGCGCCCGCCGCCTGGTGATCAAGATCGGCTCCTCCCTGCTCGTCAATCCGGCGACCGGCCGGGTGCGCGATGACTGGTTGCGCGCGCTTGCCGCCGACATCGCGGCGGCACGGCAACGCGGCCAGGACGTGGCCATCGTCTCCTCCGGCTCCATCGCGCTGGGACGCCACCAGGTCGGGCTGCGCCGTGCCCGCCCGAAGCTGGAGGAAAGCCAGGCCGCAGCCGCCATTGGCCAGATCCAGCTGGCCCGCGCCTGGCAGGAGGTTCTGGAGGCGCATGGCCTCACCTGTGGCCAGATTCTCGTCACCTTCGGCGCGACGGAGAACCGGCGCCAGTATCTCAACGCCCGCTCGACGCTGGAGACCCTGTTCCACATGGGCGCAGTGCCCGTGATCAACGAGAATGACACGGTGGCGACGCGGGAAATCCGCTACGGCGACAACGACCGGCTGGCCGCGCGCGTGGCCCAGATGATCTCGGCGGACTGCCTTGTGCTGTTCTCCGATGTCGCCGGACTGTTCACCGCCGACCCGACCGTTGATGCGGAAGCCGTCCTGATCCCGGAAGTGCGGCAACTGGATGCCGGAATCATGGCGCTGGCCGGGGAGAGTCGCAGCGGCCTGGGTGTCGGCGGCATGTCCACCAAGCTCCTGGCCGCCGAGATTGCCATGGCCGCCGGATGCAACATGGCGATCTGCGATGGCCGCATCCAGCATCCGCTGCAGCATCTGGCCGAGGGCGGAGCCTGCACCTGGTTCACCGCCGCCGCGACACCGCGCACAGCACGCAAGCAGTGGATCGCCAGCGCCCTGAAACCCGCCGGATCGCTGGTGGTTGACGATGGCGCCGCCCGTGCGCTGAAGTCCGGGCGCAGCCTGCTGCCCGCAGGCGTCCGCGGCGTGGAAGGCGAGTTCGACCGCGGTGATGCGGTCTGGGTCCGCAACCCGGCGGGCGTGACCCTGGCGCGTGGGCTGTCCGCCTATTCCGCCGAGAACGCGCGCCGCATCGCTGGGCACAACAGCCGTGATATCGAGAAACTGCTCGGTTACCGTGGTCGTGATGAGATGATCCATCGCGACGATCTTGTGCTGGAGACGCAGCACGCGCCCGTGAAGGAGGACGCAGCACCATGAGTGTCGTTGAAGCCGAATTTGGGGACGCACGGGACCTGCCGGCGCTGATCGAGCAGATGGGCCTGGCCGCGCGCGCCGCCGCGCAGTCTCTGGCAACAGCCACCGCCGAGCAGAAGAACAGCGCCCTGCGCGCCGCCGCAGCGGCGATCCGCGCCGACGCCACCGCCATTCTGGATGCCAATGCGCAGGATGTGGCGACGGCGGAGGCCGCCGGGCTGGCCGCGCCCCTGATCGATCGTGCCCGGTTGGACAACGACAGGCTGGAAGCCGTGGCGAAGGGGCTGGAGGACATCGCGGCGCTGGACGATCCTGTCGGCAGCACCATCGCCGAATGGACCCGCCCCAACGGCCTGCGTATCCAGCGGGTCCGCACCCCCCTGGGCGTTGTCGGCGTGATCTACGAAAGCCGTCCCAATGTCACCTGTGACGCAGGCGGTCTCTGCCTGAAGGCGGGCAATGCCGTGATCCTGCGTGGCGGGCGGGAAGCCATCAGCACCAACCGCGCCCTGCATGCCGCCATGGTTCAGGGCCTGAAATCCGCGGGCCTGCCGGAAGCCGCGATCCAGCTCATCCCCACCACCGACCGGGAAGCCGTCGGCCTGATGCTGCGCAGCGCCGGACTGATCGACGTCATTGTCCCGCGTGGTGGCAAGTCGCTGATCGCGCGGGTACAGGACGAGGCACGGATGCCCGTCTTCGCCCATCTGGAAGGCCGCTGCACCGTCTATGTCCATGCCGCCGCCGACCCTGCCATGGCGCGGGAGATCGCGGTCAACGCCAAGATGCGCCGCACTTCCATCTGTGGCGCGGCGGAGACCCTGCTGGTGGACCGTTCGGCGGCGCAGAGTCTGATGAAGCCCATCCTGGAAGACCTGTTCGCCGCCGGATGTGCGGTCAAGGGAGATACGGAAACGCAGGCGCTGGACCCCCGTGTCCAGGGAGCGGCGGATGCCGACTGGGATACCGAGTGGCTCGGCCCCACCATTTCCGCGCGTATCGTTGACGGGCTGGACCAGGCCATCGCGCACATCCGTGATCATGGTTCCGAGCACACCGACAGCATCATCACCGAAGATGATGCGGCGGCGGCCAGGTTCATGGCGGAGGTCAATTCGGCCATCGTCATGCACAATGCCTCCACCCAGTTCGCCGATGGCGGCGAGTTCGGCATGGGTGCGGAGATCGGGATCGCCACCGGCAAGATGCACGCCCGCGGTCCCGTCGGCGTGGAGCAGCTCTGCAGCTTCAAGTACCTCGTCCATGGCTCCGGGCAGGCACGTCCGTGATGGCATGAGACACGTTCGGGGCCTGCGGATCGGTCTGCTGGGGGGATCCTTCAATCCCGCCCATGAGGGCCATCGCCATATCAGCCTGACGGCCCTGAAACGGCTGGGACTGGACGAGGTCTGGTGGCTGGTCTCGCCACAGAACCCCCTGAAGAGCGAGCAGGGCATGGCACCACTGGCATCGCGCATGTACGGGGCCATCGCCGTGTCCGCCCATCCGCGCATCCGGGTGACGGACATCGAACGGCACCTGGGGACCCGTTACACACGCGACACGGTCCGGGTCCTGCAGAAGCGGTTTGCCGACCACCACTTCGTCTGGCTGATGGGGGCCGACAATCTGGCGCAATTGCCACGCTGGGCCCGCTGGCCGGAACTGGTAGAGAGTGTACCCGTTGCCGTGTTCGACCGTGCGCCCTATTCTCACAACGCCCTGTCGGGACAGGCGGCGACCCGATACCGCCGTGCCTTGCTGCCGCAGGACCGGGCGCGCGACCTCTGGCGGAAGACACCGCCGGCGCTGACCTTCATCCGGATGCGCCGGAGCGCACTTTCCGCCACAGCCATTCGCGACGGAACGATGACAGACAACGGGCTGGCGCAAGGCCCGCGAATCAGGAGAATGGATATCGTCACTGGCACAAAGGGACCGGACAGGAACTTGCTGGATCTGATTGAAACGTCACTCGATGACGACCAGGCCGAGCAGATCGTACGCATCGATCTGCAGGGCAAGACAGAGATCGCCGACTACATGCTTGTTGCATCAGGTCGGTCCTCACGGCATGTCGCCGCAATCGCCGACCACATTGTCGAGAAGCTGAAGGCATCCGGCCACGGACGCCCGAAGGTGGAGGGCATGCCCACCTGCGACTGGGTGCTGGTCGATGCGGGCGACATCATCGTTCACGTCTTCCGCCCCGAAGTGCGGGAATTCTACAATCTGGAGAAGATGTGGGCGGTGGATCTGGGTACCGCCGGAGAGCAGGCAGCGTCCTGACCTCGCGGTGCTGAAGGTCACGCTGCTCAGCGTCGGGCGCTTCGGACGCGGGCCGGAGCGGGATCTGTTCGACACCTATGCAAAGCGCCTTTCCTGGCCGCTGGACCTGCAGGAGATCGAGGATCGCAAGGGCGGTTCCGACGCGGAACGCAATGCCCGCGAGAACCAGATGCTGCGGGACCGCTCGGCGGGTGCCCAGGCCATCATCGCCCTGGACGAAGGTGGCGAACTGCTCGACAGCCGGGGCTTTGCCGCGCGCCTGCAGAGCCTGGCCGACGACGGCCGCCGGGACATCGCGGTCCTGATCGGCGGCGCCGACGGGCTGGAAAAGGCGACGCGCGCGACCGCCAGCCTGTCCCTCAGCCTCGGACGGCTGACCTGGCCGCACCTGATGGTCCGCGCCATGCTGGCGGAGCAGCTCTATCGCGCCCAGACGATCCTGTCCGGTCACCCCTATCACCGGGACTGATCTTCCCCGGACAATGCCCCGACGATCGCCTGGACCTGACCCGACCGCTGCAGGGTCATGGAGGTCTCCAGCATGAGCTTTCGCCCTGACGCTACCCTTGCGCCGAATGGCGCAACCAGTTCGCCAGCCGCCAGCGCATCCTCGACGAGACAGTCGTGGCCCATCAGAATACCGGCGCCAGCCTTCGCCTCCGAAAGTGCCAGACTGTAGAGCGAATAGCTCAATCCCCTGCGCCCGGTCGGCAAGGTGACTCCGCAGGCCCGCGCCCAGTCCTGCCAGTCCGTGGCCCAGGTCTGATCGTGCAGCAGGGTCATCTGCCGCACGTCTTCCGGTCCATGCAGGTCCGCAGCCATGGCTGGTGCGCAAACCGGGAACATGTGCCCATCGGACAGCGGGATGCCTGTCGGACAATCGTCTTCAGGACGCATGAACAGTGAAAGGTCAAATGGCTCCCGCGTCATGCCCGGCGGAGCTTCAAGCGCGAAGACTGCGACTTCCGCCGGCGCAATCGCAGCGCGCAATCCGGCCAGCCGTGGCGAAAGCCAGAGCAATGCAACGCTGGGCATTGCCGCAACATTGATGCTGCGCATCCCGCGCGCCGCCCGCAGCCTGCCAACCGCTTCACCGAGCTGATCGAAGGCCGCAGTGAAGCCCGGAGCCAGTTCCGCGCCCGCCGCTGTCAGACGGACGCCCTGGGAACGGCGTTCGAACAGGGCGACACCTGCCCACGCCTCCAGTGCCTTGATGTGCTGCGACACCGCCCCCGGTGTGACGCACAGTTCCTCCGCCGCCTGCGCGATCCCGCCAAGGCGTGACGCCGCCTCGAACGCACGCAGGGCGTTCAGCGGGGGTCCTTTCGGGCGGGGAGGTGCAACTGCCATGGCATGACCCTTAGAATTTCTACGGCGATTTTTACGAAAGCTGCTTTGCCCGATCAATCCCCTGATGGCAGCATTCGGTCATCCAGACGGGAGAGCATGATGACCATCGCAAAGCGGGAATGGGTGCCGGAGACCAGCGAGAGCCTTGTCCAGGCGATTGCCAGAGAAACATCGGATTCCGCTTCCGCGACCATACTGGATCGCATCGAAGCGCTGGCGGACAGGAACCGGGACATCCACGAGAGGGAATGTTTCAACCTCAATCCGGCCACCAACGTCATGAACCCGAAGGCGGAGGCGCTGCTGGCATCCGGCATCGGCTCCCGCCCGTCACTCGGCTATCCCGGCGACAAGTACGAGATGGGGCTGGAAGCGATCGAGGAGATCGAGGTCATCTGCGCGACACTCTGCGCGGAGGTCTTCGACGCGGCGCATGCCGAGATCCGGGTGCCGTCAGGCGCCATCGCCAATCTGTTCGGCTTCATGGCGACCTGCCAGCCGGGCGACACCATCATCGCCCCGCCGCCGTCCATTGGCGGTCACGTCACCCATCATCTGGCTGGCTGCGCGGGACTCTACGGTCTGCGCACTGTTCCTGCGCCGGTTGATGCGGACGGCTACACGGTCGATGTGGCCGCGCTGGCTGATCTCGCCGACCGGGAGCGGCCAAGGCTGATCACCGTCGGCAGCAGCCTGAACCTGTTCGAGCATCCGGTGCGGGCGATCCGGGAGATCGCCGACGGGATCGGGGCAAGGGTGATGTTCGATGCGGCACACCAGTGCGGCATCATCGCGGGCAAGGCATGGAAGAACCCCCTGAAGGAAGGGGCGCATTTCATGACCATGAGCACCTACAAGAGCCTGGGTGGTCCCGCCGGCGGCCTGATCGTTTCCGATGATGCCTGGATCGCGGAGCGGCTGGACGCCATTGCCTTCCCCGGCATGACCGCCAACTTCGATGCCGCCAAGTCGGCCGCACTCGCCGTTACCATGCTGGACTGGCGGGACTTCGGCGAGGCCTATGCCAGGCGCATGATCGAAACCTCCGTCGGGCTGGCGCGCGCGCTGGCGACGCGCGGACTGAAGGTCTTCGCCGCCGATCAGGGCCACACGCAGTCGCACCAGTTCGCGGTGGAGGCGGCCCCGCTCGGTGGTGGTCAGGCGGCATCGCGGAAGCTGCGCCAGGCCGGGTTCCTAGCCTGCGGCATCGGTCTGCCCCTGCCGGACGTGGCGGGCGACATGAACGGCTTGCGCATCGGTACGCCGGAACTGGTACGCTGGGGCACAGGACCGGAGCATGTCGAACCGCTTGCGGACCTGATCGTCGAAGCCTTGCGGAGCAACGCGCCGGAGACCGTGCTGCCACGCGTCTCCGCCTTCCGGCAGACCTTCGACCGGTTGCATTTCATGCATTGAGTGCTGACCTGAAGTCTGGCAGGCCCGGCGGACCAACCGGCTGGAGTACCCTGCGCGGATCAGGTAGAAGCAGCACCATGAGCAAAGACACGAAGACTGAAACGACCGGACCCGTTGTCCTGTGCATCCTGGACGGCTGGGGCCATCGCGAAGATCCGACGGACAACGCCATTGCGCTGGCCAAAGCACCCAACTGGCGTGAACTCAGCCGCACGTGCCCCCAGAGCCTGATCGAGACATCCGGCCTCGCCGTCGGTCTGCCTGACGGACAGATGGGCAATTCCGAAGTGGGCCACATGAACATCGGTGCAGGCCGGGTGGTGATGCAGGACCTGCCGCGCATCGATGCCGCGATCCAGGATGGCAGCCTGCAGAAGGATGCCCGGCTGAAGCAGATGGCCGCCACCTGCCCCACCGTTCACATTCTGGGGCTGCTCTCACCGGGCGGCGTCCACGCGCATCAGGGCCATGTCGTGGCGCTGGCGCAGGCCCTTGTCGATGGCGGGGCAGAGGTACTGGTCCACGCCATTCTGGATGGGCGTGACACCCCGCCGAAGAGCGCCGCGGAATATCTGGATGCGGTTGATCGCGCACTGCCGCACGGCGCGCGGATCGCGACCCTGATCGGACGCTACTGGGCCATGGACCGCGACAAGCGCTGGGACCGGGTCGAGATTGCCTGCAATGCGCTGGTCAATGGCGTCGCCACCGCGTTCCCGGACTGGAAGACCGCTCTGGAAGACGCCTACAGCGCCGATGAAACCGACGAGTTCGTCAAGCCGCGCCGCATTTCCGGCTTCGACGGCATGGCGGACGGCGACGGGCTGGTGATGGCGAACTTCAGGGCCGACCGCGCACGCGAGATCCTGACGGCCTTGCTGGACCCGCATTTCGATGGCTACCGGCGCGACCGAACGATGCGGTTCGGTGGAGCCATCGGCATGACGGAATATTCCGAGGCGCTCAATCCGTTTCTGCAGGCCCTGTTCCCGTCGGAGGATATGCCGGACACGCTGGGCGAGGTCGTTGCCCGGTCCGGCCGCAGGCAGCTCCGGATCTCCGAAACCGAGAAATACGCCCACGTCACGTTCTTCCTCAATGGCGGACAGGAGCAGCAGTACGAGGGCGAGGACAGGATCCTGATCCCCTCCCCCGACGTCGCGACCTATGACCTGCAGCCGGAAATGTCCGCCGGGGAAGTCACGGACCGGCTGGTGGAGCGGATCGCTGACGGCCAGACGGACCTGATCGTGGTGAACTTCGCCAATCCGGACATGGTCGGACACACCGGCGATCTCGCGGCGGCGATCCGGGCCGTGGAGACCATCGATACCTGCCTCGGTCGGCTCGCCGACGCCATCAGGAAAGCGGATGGCACGCTGCTGATCACGGCGGATCACGGCAATCTGGAGATGATGAGCGACCCGGAAACGGGGCAGCCGCATACCGCGCACACCACCAACCCGGTACCCCTGACCATGGTCAACGGGCCGGACGGCATGGCGCTGGAGCCGGGCCGCCTGGCGGACCTTGCACCGACCGTGCTGAATCTGATGGGTCTGCCGCAGCCGGCAGCCATGACCGGCAAGTGCCTGCTGACCCCTGCCGGCGCCCTGGAAACGGAACACCGTGTGGCAAGTTGAGCCGGTCCTGTCGTTCCTGAAGGCATCGCGCACCCGACTGCTCCTGCCCCTGGCGCTGGTCATGCCCCTGTCGCTGCCCGCGCTGGCCCAGGAGAAGACGCTGGATCCGGATGCGCAGCTGAAAGTGCTGGAACAGACCCGCGAAGAGACGGAAGCACGGCTGCAGGGTCTGCAACGCGACGCGAAGCGGTTCGCGGAGGAGAACAGGGAACTCTCGGAGAAGCTGGCAGCAGCGGCCGAAGCGGTTCGGCAGGCGGAGCGGGAGAGCAGCGGCGCGGAAACGACTGTCGCGGACCTCGATTCGCAGATTCAGGCACGGACCGTCGCCCTGACCCAGCGCCGCAGGGAACTGGCGGCAACCCTCTCGGCCCTGCTCGGCCTGGCCCGGATGCCGACGCTGGCCGTGGTCGCCCAGCCGGGGCAGGTCGCCGAGAACGCGATGACCGCCTCCGCGCTCGCAGGGATCACGCCGGTGCTGCAGGGCCGGGTGGCCGGGTTGCAGCAGGCGCTTCTGGCGCTTGAGCAACTCAAGGAACGCCAGGTCACCGCGCGCCAGCACGCCACCCGGACAATCGCGCGTCTCCAGTCGGAGCGCGATGAACTGGAGCTGCTGCTGCGCCAGCGCAGGGACCAGCTCGGTGCGCTCAGCATCGCCCGCGAGATCGAGAGCACGCGCCTGGCACGGCTGGCCGCCCGGGCACGCGACCTCAACAGCCTGATGGACCGGCTGGCTCCCGTCACCACCCTGGCGGCGATACCCGCGAAACCCGCGAGGCGCGTAGGGATCGAGGCCCTGAAGGGGCGTCTGCCCTTCCCGGCGGAGGGGACTGTCGTGCATCACTTCGGCGATCACCGCCCCGGTGCGCCCGGAGAAGTGCAAGGCCTCACAATTTCGACACGTTCCAGTGCTTTGGTCACCGCACCGCATGATGGTACGGTAAGCTTTGCAGGGCCGTTCCGATCCTATGGACGGTTGTTGATCATGGATCTGGGCGACGGCTATCATCTGCTGATCGCCGGGCTGGCGCAGAGCGACGTGACTGTGGGTCAATGGTTGCTCGCCGGTGAGCCGATCGGCAGCATGACGCGGACTACGGACGGAAAGCGACCCGAACTTTATCTGGAACTGCGTCGCAACGGATCGCCTGTCGATCCTTTGCCATGGATGGCGCCGAGCAAGGGAAAGAGCAGCGGCTGATGATGAAGCGGATTATTCGCGTGGCACTGGTGTCCGCGCTGTTGGCGGGGCCTGTGGGCCTCATGACCACGACGGCACAGGCACAGCAGACGAAAGCCTATGACTACGACCTGCTGACCCTGCTGGGCGATGCGATTGCCAAGATTCGCGACAGCTACGTCGAACCCGTGGATGACGCCAAGCTGATCGAGGCTGCGGTCAACGGGATGCTCAAGTCCCTCGACCCGCACTCCGCCTTCCTGCCGCCGGAGCAGGTCAAGCAGATGCAGGTCAGCATCAAGGGCGAGTTCGGCGGCCTGGGTATCGAAGTCACGATGGAGGACGGCTACGTCAAGGTCGTCACCCCCATCGACGATACGCCTGCGGCCCGCGCAGGCGTGCAGCCCAACGACCTGATCACCCATATCGACGGGGAAGCGGTGCTGGGCCTCAGCCTGACCGAGGCGGTGAAGAAGATGCGCGGCGCGGTGGGCACGGACATCCTGCTGATGGTCAACCGCAGCGGTGTGGCCGAGCCTTTCGAGATCACCATCACCCGGGCGGTCATCAAGGTGCAGTCCGTGCGTGCGCGCGCTGAAGGCAATGTCGCCTACATCCGCATATCCAGCTTCTCCGAGCAGACCGAATCCGGCCTGCGCAGTTCGATGCGGAAGCTGAAGGAAGAGCTCGGCGACAATATCGAGGGCGTGATTCTCGACCTGCGGAACAATCCCGGCGGTCTGCTGGATCAGGCCATTGCCGTTTCGGATGCGTTCCTGGATCGGGGCGAGATCGTCTCCACCCGGGCACGCGACGTTTCGGCCATCGAACGCTACAACGCCAAGCCGGGCGATCTGGCCAGCGGCCTGCCGGTCATCGTGCTGATCAACGGCGGTTCGGCCAGTGCGTCGGAGATCGTGGCCGGCGCCCTGCAGGACCACAAGCGTGCGATCCTGATGGGCACCAAGAGCTTCGGCAAGGGCTCCGTCCAGTCGATCATGCAGCTTGGCGGCGGCAATCAGCTCAAGCTGACGACGGCGCGCTACTACACGCCGTCCGGCAACTCGATCCAGGCCAAGGGCATCGTCCCGGACATTGACGTGCCGCAGGCACGGCTGGAACTGCTCGAAACCAGCCAGAGGTCGGAAGCGGACCTGCGCAACCGTCTCGACAATGATACCGACGCGAACAGCAGTGAGGGTGACACCGTGGCCGAGCCCGAGCAGCGGACGGACTATCAGCTGCAGCGTGCACTCGACGCCATCCACACCATCACCATCGCGCGCGCCAGTCTGAAATAGACCGGCGGGGCGACTTTCCAGATGGCTGACCGAGCAGCAGGAACGGGCCGAATGCCTCTGGCACAGATCGGGCTGTTCGCTGCGACCGCGATCTTCCTGGGTGTTGTCGGCGGTACGGCCGGTTGGCTGGCCCTGACGGACCCGGGCGGAAATGCCATGCCCGCAGCAACCGACCAGGCCGCCGCCGAGCATGGCGAGACCGGTCATTCGGACAACGGTCATGCGGAAGCCGGCCATGGAAGTGCCGATCATGGTGATTCCGGCCAGGCCGAATCCGGGCACGGTTCCGGCCAGGGGGATCACGCCGGTACCGCCGCCCGTGGGGAGAGTTCGGCACACGGTTCGGACAGCGGCCACGCCAGCGGAGATGCGCATGCATCGGCGCATGAGGAATCCGCGCATGATCAGGCCCACGGCAAGACCGAATCGGACCAGCATGAGTCCCCGGCCACGGACAGCCATGCCGCACGAACCGACGGACACGCGCCGGCGACAGCCGACCATGACGCCGCATCGCATCGGGACTCCGACCACGGCACAGACACAGCGCATGGCTCCGCGCCGACGGACCACCACCAGTCGCCCGCCGCCGCCGAGACACCGCGGGTGGCCATGGCGCCTGCCGCCGTCCCGAACGTCGGTTCCGCGCCGGAGGCACCGCCCGTGGTGGTGTCCCCCAATCGCGTGCCACTGGCACCTGCACCGGACCCCGCGATCACCAGCGAAGGGCGCTATGGCCCGCTGCCGATCCGCTCCGCCGAGGGCAAGCTGCCCTGGAAGGTCTATGCCCGCCCCTTCGACGCGGCGACGGGTATTCCGCGCATCGCCATCGTCGTGACCAACATGGGACTGGCCGAACAGCCGACGCTGGCCGCGATCCAGGACCTGCCGGGGGAGGTCACGCTTGCCTTCAGTCCCTATTCGAACCGACTGGCGGAATGGGTCCCGGCCGCCCGCGCCGCCGGACACGAGGTGCTGCTGCAACTGCCCATGGAGCCCCGCAGCACGGAGTTCAACGACCCCGGCAACAAGGCGCTGCTGACCGCCAACTCCCCCGAGGTCAACCTCGACCGCATGGAATGGGTGTTGAGCCGGGCTGAAGGCTATGTCGGCCTGACCAACCTGATGGGATCACGTTTCACGGTCTCGCCAAGGGACATGCAGCCCGTTCTGGTGGCCATGGACCAGCGCGGCCTGCTCTACATCGATTCACGGGAAAGCCCGGCCTCGATCGCCGGAAAGCTGGCTGTCGAGATGGGTCTGCCTGCGGCCACCAACGATCGTTTCATTGACGCCGAGGCTGCACGGGGCCCCATCGACACCCGCCTTGCCCAGCTGGAACAGCTTGCCCTGAGCAGGGGCAGCGCGGTGGGCTTTGCCGCCGATTATCCCGTCGCCATCGAGCGGCTGCGGTTCTGGATCGCCGGTCTGAAGGACAGGGGCTTTGTCCTCGCACCCGTCTCCGCCGTCGTGCGCACCGCGAACCCTGAATAGGCCGACAGCATGAACAAGTCCGATCTGCCCTATCGCCCGTGTGTCGGCATCATGCTGGTGAACGCCGACAATCAGGTGTTCGTCGCCCGCCGCATCGACCAGCAGGTCGAGGCCTGGCAGATGCCGCAGGGCGGCATCGATGCCGGTGAAGATCCGGAGACGGCGGTCTTCCGGGAGATGAAGGAAGAGATCGGCACCGACAACGCCGAGATCCTCGCGGTCAGCGAAGGCTGGATCAACTACGACCTGCCCGATGATCTGGTCGGGAAGGTCTGGAAGGGCCGGTATCGCGGCCAGACGCAGAAATGGTTCCTGCTGCGGTTCAACGGTGATGACAGCGAGATCGATATCGCGACGGAACATCCGGAATTCGATGCCTGGCGCTGGGCATCCTTCGCCGATCTGGCCGATCTGGTGATCCCGTTCAAGCGCGAGAGCTATCAGCAGGTGATGGCGGCATTCGCTCACCTGTTTCAGGACAGATGAACTAACGGCAGAAAGACTTCCTGGGGGGATGACATGACAGACAGGGTTGCAATCATCACGGGCGCGGGTTCCGGGGTCGGGCGGGCAGTTGCCCTGACCCTGCTGGGTGCCGGATACAGGGTCGCACTGGCCGGTCGCCGGGCCGAGGCACTGCAGGAGACGGCGGAGCTGTCGAAGGCCGCCGCCGATGATGTTCTGACAGTGCAGTGCGATGTCGGCGACCCTGAAGCGGTGAAGGCCCTCTTCGACAGCACCAGCGCGCGCTTCGGGCGGCTGGATGTGCTGTTCAACAATGCCGGGTCCGGCACACCGCCGATGCCGCTGGAGGATATTCCGGTGGAGAGCTGGCAGGCGGTGGTCAATGCCAACCTCTCGGGCGCGTTCTACTGCACCCAGCAGGCCTTCCGGATGATGAAGGCGCAGTCACCGCAGGGCGGGCGCATCATCAACAATGGCTCCATCTCCGCCCATACGCCGCGTCCGTTCTCGGCCCCCTATACCTCGACCAAGCACGCGATGACGGGCCTGACGAAATCCACATCGCTGGATGGCCGGGCCTATGGCATCGCCTGCAGCCAGATCGACATCGGCAATGCCGAAACCCCGATGACCGCCCGCATGCCGCTGGGCGTCCCGCAGGCGGACGGCTCCATGGCGCCGGAACCGGTGATGGACGTGCAGCACGTCGCGGACGCAGTGCTGCACATGGCCAACCTGCCACTGGATGCGAACGTGCTGTTCATGACCGTCATGGCCACCAACATGCCCTTCGTCGGACGGGGATAGGAACGGGGCGCGCTTACAGCGGGGGCCGGTAACCCGGCGTGCGGCGCTGCAGGTAGACATCAAGGAAGGCACGCATCAGTTCCGGGTCGTCGGCCAGCGCCTGCTGGACCAACGGCAGGGCCGCACGGTGCAGCACGGTCTCTGCCAGGATGCGGGGATTGTAGCGGGCAAGCCCCCTGATCTGGGCGAGGACCCGGTCCTGCTGCCTTTCATCGAGTACGGGCCACAGGATGAGTCCCAGGATGACCCTGGGCTTCATCAGGCCGATTACCTGCGGGCCCGTCTCCAGTGACATGGCGAAGGCGAAGGCCGAGCGTGCACCGACACCATCCTGCATCAGTTCCGACTGCGCCAGACGCAGCCAGACGTAAGGCTGGGCCGGATTGTTGCCGAGCGACATGCGCCCGGCGCCAATGGCCCGGTTGACCGCATCCATCCATTCATCGGAACCGACAGGCAGCATGCGCGCGGCAACCATCTCGATCAACGCCAGATCGCGATACGCCCGATAGTCGCGCGGGATGGATCTGGCCGCGGTCGCGAAGGCCTTGCGTGCACGCTCGATGGCTGGCTCGCCGATCTTCTCCCCGCGTCTCAGCTTCTCGATGGCGGGTTCACCAGCTGTGGCGTTCACGGCACCGATCAGACGCGGGCCGCTCATCACCACAAGCAGCACACCGGCCGCCGCAATCAGCAGGCCGCCGGTGGAAGCTCCAAAGGGTATGCCGCCTGAGCGCCTGCGGCGCTTACGTGCCATAGTACTTTCCGTAACCCCGGTAGTAATAATAGGAGTCACTGTAGTTGTACTTCTGATGGCGGCGAATATCGACCCGCGTCATGGCAACGCCGGCGAGATCGCCATTGGCTTCCTGCACCTGACGAATACCGGCCAGCACGGCCTCCCGCCGGGTCGAGCCCCAGCGGACGAGGAAGACCGACTTGTCGACATGACGGAGCAGGACAAGAGCGTCGGAGACCGGCAGCACCGGAGGAGTATCGAGGATGACCAGGTCATAGCGACGGCTCAGTTCCTCGATCAGCTGACGCATGGCATTGGAACCGAGGGCGTCCGGCGGGTTCGGAACCTTGGCACCGGCGGTGATGTAGTGCAGGCCAGATTTCAGATCGATCTCGACCGCGTCGTCGATCTCCGCCGCGCCGGTCAGGATCTCGGCCACACCCTTGCCGTTCGGCACACCAAGCGACTCATTCACTGACGGCTTGCGCAGGTCGCAGTCGATCAGGATGGTGCGCTGCCCCGCCTTCGCCGACGCCCGGGCAACGGACACCGCGGTGGCGGTCTTGCCCTCCGCCGGTACGGAAGAGGTGAACATGACGGAGCGCGGACGCTGGTCGATGCTGGACAGCATCAGCGACGTTCGGATCGTTCGTATCGCTTCCGAATAGAGCGAATTCGGCTCGTCGATCACGAAATCCTCCGGCGTCGAGCGGCGGCTGTCGAGCATCGACAGGCGCGGCACCAGACCCAGGGCCGGGACATAGGCGAGCTGCTGCAACTGCTGCAGGGAGCGGAAGCCGGTATCCATGTATTCGATCAGGAAGACCACCAGCACACCCAGGATGGCCGATCCGACCAGAGCGGCGGCGATCGTCAGGTTGCGGCGCGGGAAGCTCGGCTCCAGCGGGGTGCCGGCGCTGTTGATCACGCGGGCACTCGCCTGCTGGGGGCTGCGCTCCTGCAGGTCGACTTCCTTGAAGCGGCTGAGGATGGTGTCATAGAGCTGCTTGGCTGCATTGCGCTCCGATTCCAGCGACCGCAGGGTCACTTCGGAGTCCGTCTGTTCGGCGACCTGGAAGGCCAGCGCCTCGATCTCCGTGTTCAGGTTCTCCACCTTCACCCGCGAAAGCTCCAGCTTGTTGTCCAGAGCGATGACGATCTTGGTGATCTCGGAGCGGATGGCGACCTGCAGGTCAGCCAGTTCGGCGCGCTTGAGCTGCAGCCGGGGATGCTGGTCACGAAGCTGGGTGCGCAGTTCCGCGATCTCGCGCAGCACCTCCGCCTCCTGCTCCCGCAGACGAACGATCAGGGTCGAGTCCAGCACTGCGGTCACGCTTTCGATGCCGTCGGAACCTTCGTTCAGCAGCCGCTTGACCTGGGCAACACGTGCTTCCGCCTCGGCCTGAAGTTCCCGTGCACCGACACGCTGGCGGTTCAGTTCCGCGAGCTGTTCCTGCAACAGCGTGGTCTGATTGCGATAATCGACAACGCCATGGTCGCGGCGGAACTTCTCCAGTGCCTGTTCGGAGTCCAGATAGTCCGCCTTCAGGCGCTCGGCCTCATTGCCGAGAAAACTGGATGCATTCGACGTCGCTTCGCTCTTCTCGGTCCGGGTCGAGTCGACATAGACCTGCGCGAAGGCATTGGCGATCTCGCGGGCAAATCCCGGCTTGTCGGACACGAAACTGATGGAGATGGTGCGTGCGCGCTCCGACGGATCAACGCCCAGGTTGCCGAGCAGACCCTTCAGCACCGCCTGCTTCTCGAACGTCGCGCGCTCCTCCGGCGTCATGCTCTCCAGAACCGAGAGTTGCGGGCTCTCCTGAGAACCGCCGCGCAGGGTGTTCAGCGCACCGCGCACGCCTTCGACCACCGGGTCGGGCAGAACACTCTTCACGGCAGCCTTGACGCCGTCGAACAGGGAAGCCTTGTCCTGGTCACCCCACCAGAGCGCCGAGGGATCCTCGAACAGCCCCATGCGCTTGGCGACTTCCTCCGCCGCGAAGGTGGAGGAGATGATCGCCGCCTGGGTCTCGTTGAAATAGAAGTCCTGCTGCCCCTGCTGCAAAACGTCCTGAATGTTGACGACGCGCTGGTCCTGGATGCCGATCTCGACCTCGGCGGTGGCGACATACAGCGGGGTGCGGGTCTTGACCCAGTAATATGCGAGGGCCGTCACGAACAGCACGATGGCGAGGATGATCAGCTTCCGCCGCCAGACCACACCAAACACATGGCGAAAGCTGATCAGCGACTGATCGCCCTGCGACTGCGCCATGAAGGGCGGCAGTTCCGAGGAATCATCCATGTGCTGTGCCTGCTGCAGAAAACTCACGCTTGCCATATTGCCTGTCCGTCTCGGTTCCACGAGTCCGGCCTGAAAACGAATCACAAACTACGATCATAGACCTGAATTCACAATTCCTTCAGAACCTTACCGGATCATTCTGATATCTGAGCGCAAGACTACGTTACCGAGAAGTTTGCAATTTGCAGCTCGTTACCAATCTCACACAACATGTAGCTACGCGGGAACGCCGCCACACCAGATACCGTGCCTGATCCGATGCCTTTGCGAAGTATTAAGCAACCGTTATGCCAGACTCGGCAAAACGGGCTGAAACACCGGCAAAAAGCGGCAAGACAGTGTGACAGGGCGCACTGAGCCGTCCCGATTCCGGACAGTTCGCAGGTTGAACGGGCCGAAAGCCGGACACCTGGCCGAAAGACCGGCTGCGGATCAGTTGATGGCGCTGAGCGGCCTGTCGCGCAATCTGTCTCGATATGAGGTCATGAAAGCCTCGAACTGGTCGACCTGGGCAATCTCGGCGGCCAGATTGCGAAACTCGGCGCTGTCACGACGGTCTTCGGCAGTGACCACCTGGAACGACGGCCATTCCGGCTGTCCCTGCATCCGTTCTCCGAACGACCGGCGCAACTCGGCCAGCGCGGTACGGTCCCCCGCCAGGGAACTGGCGATGGCAAAGCGCAGGATGTCCCGTCGGGAGTCCTTGTCGAGCGGCTGATCCCCCTCCCTGAGCGACGCAAGCTTGGGCGCCAGGGAAACGGCGGCACGCGCCCACTTGCGGCCCCGCCAGAGGATCTCGGTGCGGACATTGTCGACGTCATCGCCCGACAGGCCGGCCAGCAGGACGAGGGCCCTGTCATAGTTCCCTATCTCGGTAAGCGCCCGGGCTTCCAGCAGCAGGCGTTCGCGCCGCATGCTCTCGCTTATCGACAGGTTCCGCGTGGTCCGCAGCGCCTCGATCGCGTCCTTGGGGCGCCCGTCGAGCAGGTTCAGCACGGCAAGCCGGGTCCCGACCCGAGCCTTCTCGTCCCCGCCCAGACGGTGCATGATCTGATGTTCCAGCAGTTTCGACGCCTCGCCCAGCAGCTCCACGGCGGCCAGCCGGTCCGCCAGTCGGCGGATCATCCGGTCACCGCGTTCGCCATCCGGCGTCAGCTCGCGGAATTCGTAGTAGAGCGCCATGGCGGTGACAGGGGACATTTCCGCCCCCTCCCCGCGCTCGAACAGTCCGGCGAAGACTTCCTTCATCTCACCGGCCAGGGCCTGCGCTTCAGGCATGTCCGGAAACTGTTCGACCGTCTGGCGCATGGCCATCAGGCCCTTGCGGAACTGCCCGTCCTGCACATACAGGTCCGCCAGCCGCTGCATCAGCTCGAACTCGAACACGTCACCGCGCCAGGAGAACCGCAGGCGTTCCAGCCGGTCGATCGCCTCCGCCATGTCGATGCGTTCTTCGTCCAGCAGCAGATTGGTCTCGGCATAGATGGCCCGCGCGCGAACCGGTCGGTAGGGGCTCTGGGCCAGTTCGGTATAGAGCGCACCGGCATCTTCCATGTCACCGGTCATCGCGTGAATGCGGGCAGCGAGTAGTTTTGCCTCCTCCCGTCGCGACTCCGTGCCGGAATGGAGCAGCAGCGCGGAGACCTGTTCCCCGGCGAGTTTCGGGTCGTTCAGGGCGAGCGCGGTCTCGGCGAAGGCGAGGCGCAGTTCCGGCTGCATCTCCTCCGGCATCTTGGACATGACCGGCATGCCGCCCCGGAATTCCCGCCGCGCTTCCGAGAACTCGCGCCGCTTGGCGGCCAGAAGGCCACGAAACAGGGCAACGTCCTGCGCATTCTGCAATTTCGGATGGCGCAGGTCACCTGCAGCTTCGCCGTACTTGCCGGCAAACAGCCGGGCTACACCGCGCAGGGCACGATAGGAAGGGTCCGTGTCGGCGTACTTGTCCTCATCCTCGATCCGGTCCATCACGCCCAGCGCTTCCTGTGCCAGACGGTGTCCGACAAGGAAACGGGCCAGAGCCAGCCGCTCCCCGTTCCGTGCCGCCGGAGTTGCGACCGCGATCCGGTACATCAGTTCCTGGCGCTTCTCGTCGATGTCGTAGTCGCCCTGCCAGGCCGTCAGATCGAAGACACTCTTCGGGCCCGTGTTGCCCTTCTCGCCCGTGATGCCCGGGGGCTGCCCGGCCGCGGATCGCGCCACCTTCTCGCTCTCCTCGGCGAGAAACAGGGTCTCGCGGCCACCGATCGAGAGTCCACGCTCGGTGGTATCAATGTTCAGGGCCTCGGCATGGAACCGGATCGCGATGCCCTGCTGGGTTGGTGGCAGGTCGAACAGGACGTAACGTCTCGCCGGATGGACACCCAGACCAGCCTCCAGCACCGGGACCAGGGCCAGCCTGTCGCCAACGATCGGGTCATCGATCAGGATCGGCGTTCCCGCATCGGCAATGGGCGCAAAGATGCGCGGTCCGGAGGGCGCGTCGGCCTGTGCCTCCAGGCGGATCGCCGTCTCCGCGCGGCCCCGGCCACCACCAATGTCCACGACCCAGTCGTTGCCATCGACGGTGACCGACAGCGCCGCCCCTGCGGCAACGTCGATGCGAACCACTGATCCGCTGGCAGACGGTTCCGTCACCACACGCTCGACCGGCCCCTGGGCAACGGCACCCTGCGGGCCAGGCTCGATCTTCCTGTCCTTGTCGAATGCCAGCCAGACATGCTCGCCGCGATGCACCGCCACGGCGGCCACCCGCTCCGGCCACTGGAAACGCAGGATCGTGCGTCCGGGACGCAGGTCATAGTTCACCTGCACGGCATCGGGATCGACAGCGACGGCCTCCGGCGCAGCGACCGGTTCACGGAACGTCGGTCGCGGGCTGACCTTCGGTGCCGCTGCCGACTCTGTTCTGGTCCTGGCCGGTGCCGGTGCCGTGGTGGGCTGGGGTCTGGCGGTCGGGCGCTTCGGCGTGGCCTTGTCTGCCACAGTGGCGCCCCCCGCCTTCTCGGAAACATCGAGCACCACCTTGCCGCCTGCCTTGAAGTGCTTGCCGAGGCTGCCGCCCTTCAGGACCAGCCGCACCGTGCGACCATCGTCCAGCGCCGCGACCGAGCGGATGGCCCGGGCACCAATGGTGCGGAAGGCGGAGAGGTCGAAGTCCGCCGCGCGGGCAAATGTGACATCGATGGCATCCCCGCTGGCCGAGATCTCGTAGGCCGCGGCCTCGGGCCAGTCGAACACCACACGGCTGAAACCCGGATGATCACCGAAACGGACGCGCACATTGTCTGCGGCCTGGGCCAGACCTGCCAGCGCGGTCAGCCCGATCATGATCACGAACGGAAGGAAACGCAGCACTCTGTTGGTCATGTCTTCGGCTCCTGCGGCTGTCGCACCGCAATCTCAAGTCGGAAGGTATCCAGCCCGGCATCGATGCGGGTCTCGATCGGAACGGCCCCGTCCGGTCCGGCCCCCAATGCACGGGCAGCCGCCTGCGCACGGGCCAGTCCGACGTCATAGACCCCGAAACCCGAGGCGCGGGCTTCGGCCTCGGCCGGGAACATCGCCCTGACGGAAACATCCAGTCCGGAGCCGGCAAGATAGTCGCCCAGCATCGGCAGGAAGTCCGCGGCCTGTTCATCGGTCACCGTCGGACGCAGCAGCACGCCCTGATCGTTGGAACGGACATTCAGGGGCCAGTTGCCCGCCTGGGCCTCCGCCCGGATGACCGTTGCGAGATAATGGACATTGTCCGGCAGGTCCTGAAGGTCCCGCAGCACACCGGTGGCGGGCACCGGCGGTTCCGCCTGAACCAGGCTCCATGCCCCCCTTGCCTTGCTGAGATCGTCCAGCAGGTCCTCCACGCGCGGCGTGTCGAATTCGGACATGGACAGCATCAGCACGAAGAAACCGGTCAGGACCGCGGCCAGGTCCGCGAAGGCGATCAGCCAGGAAGATCGGCTCATGTGGCCCCCTCCCCGTTCCGGGTCAGCACAAGTCTCAGATCGGCTGCGGCACCCTGATCCTCGATCCGAATGGCAAACGCAGAGGCGTCGACCCCCGCGCGAACCAGATCACGGCCCAGGGCCGCAGCCCGGCGGATCGCGAGATCGGACGATTCCCCGGGGGGAACCACCAGGGTGAGCGAGAGACCGTCTGTCCGCCCGAAACCGGCCAGCACCTCCGCCATGCGTCGCATCACGGACAGACGCTGGGTACGGAGCACTGCAGTGTCATCCTGGAAGACGCGGCGCAGCGGCAGGCTGACCACCAGGCCGCCATCGGAGGCGGCGACAATGCTCAGGTCGGGCGCCAGCTCCCGCGGGAACACATCGCTCAGGCGTTGCTCCAGCTCGTCCGCGACCAGCACCATCGGTCGCTGAACCACAGCCGGGCGTGGCTGAACGGGCAGGCCGAGACCGGCCAGCACCGCCTCCGTCCTGGCGGTCGAGATCTCGGCCCTGGCGTTCAGGACGATGAAGAAGGCGAACAGGATCAGGTAGAGCGACAGGAAGAGGATGTTGTTGCCCATCACGCGCCGTTCCACCGGGTCCGTGATGGAGACGATACCCACTTGCGGGTCCGGCACCCATTGCGGCACTGGCTCGGGCACTTCCGGATCATCGTCCGGGGCTTCCGCGTTCTGTCGTGTCCTGCTGTCGCTCGCGCGCACCATGGCTATGCCCGGCCTTCCAGAAAAGGGTAGAGCCACATCATCGGCGGTCATGGTTAAGAAGCGGTGAAGCGCGTTCAGTTCTGCTTGATCACGCTCTCGATGGCCTTCCGGTCCGCGAGTTCGATCGTCAGTTCCTGCGCCCGGCGCGGGGTCATGTTGGCCATGATCGCGGCGATCTTGTTTTCCTTCATGCCGCCCGCGACCTCCAGCAGCACTTCCATGTCGATCTCCTCGAAGATGCGGGCGGCATCCTTCGGCTTCATGCTTTCGTAGACCTTCACCAGCCTGCGCATCTGCTCCGTCTCGGCGGCGTCATGGCGCTCGACAAATGTCTCTATCCGGGTCTCCAGCGCCTGCAGGGTCTCGATCTTCTCGTCGATCCGCTGCTCGGTCGCCTCCAGCAGGTTCTCGCGCACATCCAGGCCGCGCGCCCGTTGCTCGATCTCGTCACGCCGACGCGCGAGATTCTCCAGCAAGGCAATCTCGGCGGGGGAGAAGGTGGAGGGGTCACGATTGGCCAGGCTGTCCGGCGGGTACGGCGAAGCCTTCTCGGACTCTTCACCCGCCACCTCGTCACCGGTCGTTGCCGCCGCCAGCCTGGTTTCCATCTCCGGGGCGGGATCATCGGCGGCGACAGCCTGCGGCAGTCCGATCACGGGCGACACCACGCCCTCGCTGTCCACCAGATAGGTGACCTTAAGGCCGAGCACCAGAGTGGCTGCAACCAGGGTGACAGGCAGAATTCGAACGCCGGGAAGTCGCATGGGATTACCTAACCTGTCTCAGTGCCTTGAGGAGTTTCGATTCCGCATCGCCACGGCCATCGCGCTCGGCGCGGGCCGGCGCAGCGGCGGCGGATACTTCCGCAGGACGCACCGGTGCAGCGGTCGCGGAACTCTTGCGGCTGTCCACGCCCTTTTCGATCCGGTCGGCCACACGTTCGCCCGACGTGGTCACAAGCTGCAGTTCGTCCAGCATGTCGCGTGCCTTGGCCACCCTGGCTTCCAGTTCCAGGCCCACGGCACCGGCAGTATTCTTCAGTTCATCGATGCTGGACCGCGCGCGCTCGGTCGACTGGTCGAAGGACTGCACCAGGGCAGCCATGTCGCCCTGCGCGTTGCGCAACTGGCCAATACGGCGGTTCAGCCTGAAGCAATAGATCACGGTGGCGGTCAGCAGCACGACCAGCAGCACATCCAGCAGCAGGTTCATGTCCATGGTCATGATCCGTCTCCCTGTTTGCGGTAGGCCCGATCAATCTTCACCGAGATGTTCTGTCCCCGACGGCCCATGTTGCCCGCGGCCATCGGAATGCCACCGCAGTTGAGGCGGATCGCGCTGTCCGGCGAGGCATTGAGCATCATCGTGTCGCCCACCTTCATGCGCATGACCTTCGACAGCGGCAGGGTCTGCTCATCCAGTACCGCCACCAGGTCGACATCGGTCTTCCAGAGTTCGGTGGCCAGATGGTTCTCCCAGATCGAGTCACGACCGAACTTCTCGCCCATGAACATCTGCAGCAGCAGTTCGCGAATGGGCTCCAGCGTGGCATAGGGCAGCAGCACATCCAGCCGCCCGCCACGGTCTTCCATGTCGATCCGCAGCTTGATGACGATGGCCGCATTGGCAGGACGGGCGATCGTGGCGAAACGGGGGTTGGTCTCGACCCGGTCGAAGTTGAAGGCGACCGGCGACAGCGGCTCGAACGCGGCGGACATGTCAGCCAGCACCACCGCCACCATTCGCTCCACCAGGTTGCGTTCGATGGTGGTATAGGGCCGCCCCTCGATCCGCATGGCGGCAGTGCCGCGGCGACCGCCCAGCAGCACATCGACGATGGAGTAGATCAGGGAGGAGTCGACGGTGATCAGGCCGTAGTTGTCCCATTCAACCGCGCGAAACACCGACAGGATCGCGGGCAGCGGGATGGAATTCAGATAGTCGCCGAACCTGACGGAGGTGATGTTGTCCAGCGCCACCTCGACATTGTCGGACGTGAAGTTGCGCAGGCTGGTGGTCATCATGCGGACCAGCCTGTCGAACACGACCTCCAGCATCGGCAGGCGTTCGTAGTTGACCAGCGCGGAGTTGATGATCGCCTTGATGCCGGACTTCTCGCCGTCATCGTCGCCATCGGCATCAAAGCCGAGCAGGCTGTCGATCTCGTCCTGGTTCAGGATCCGGTTGTTTGCCCCGAAGGAACTTTCCGGATCATCGCCCAGCATCAACTCGCTGTCACTTGCCTGGGGTTCAACCGCATCGGCCATGTCTTCTTCAGCCATTCAAAAACGCTTTCTGCATTTTGTGGTTACGAACTTCCGCGCCCCGATCCATCACTGGATCAGCATTTCCTTGAACAGGACGTCGCGCACCCGTGCCGGGCGCACCGACTGGTTGACGCGGATCATCAGCTCTTCCTTCAGACGATAGACCCCGGCGGAGCCCTGCAGGTCTTCCCGGCGCAGTTCGCGCAGGTAGACCTGGAAATGATCGACGATGCGCGGCATCACCTTCTCGATACGCTGCACGATGCTGCGGTCGCCGAACTCCAGCGCCACGCGGATCTTCAGATAGCGCGGCTGGCGCCCGTCGGTATTCAGGTTCACCAGCATGTCGGGCAGCTCATAGAAGATCAGGTCACTGCCGGCGTAGGTCACCTTGCCGTAGCCTTCCGACCCGCCGCCGCCATGTCCGCCGCCGCCGTGTCCGCCACCGCCGTGGCCACCGCTGTCATCGGCCTCAGCCTTACCATGACCGCCGCCATGCCCGTCGTCTTCCTCGGCACCATGGCTGGAGCTGGCGGCCTGCGCCTCGCCATTGGAGCCACCGCCCAGCATCATGAAGGCCGCGCCGCCGCCGCCCAGCAGCACCAGAACGGGCAGCGCCACGAACAGCACAAGCACCTTGCCGCTCAGTCTGCGCTTCTTCGGCTGATCGTCGGCAGCCCCTTCTGCGCCTTCGGCGACAGCAGCTTCTTCCATCTCTTCAGCCATGATGCGGACCTCGCGCGGGTTCAGTTAACTGGCGTGAAGGTAGGCTGTCTCGGTTAACAAAGTGTTGGGATCGCCGTTAACACATCACGAACCGGCAGGACTTGCCCACCAACCCTCCCCTTCTTGCCGCCCTCCAGTCGAGCCAATAATGGAACTCAACAATTTCAATAACTTAATTCTGGCACACCGGATGCATTGCCCCTGACCAGCAACGTCTCAGGAGCTTTCGGCAAACGCCATGGGTATCGAAAACGCAATTCTGGTCGGCCTTTCCCGTCAGGTGGCTCTCAGCCGCCAGATGGACATCGTCGCCAACAACATCGCCAACATGAACACCGTCGGCTTCCGGGCCGAGCAGGTCATGTTCCGCGAGTTCCTGGTGGACACCAAGGAAGGCGACAGCATCTCCTACGTGCAGGATTACGGCGTCGCCATGGACGTGTCCGACGGACCGCTGCAGTCCACCTCCAACCCGCTGGATGTGGCCGTGTCCGGCAAGGGATACCTGGTCGTGCAGACCCAGGACGGCGAGAAATATACCCGCAACGGTCACCTGCGCCTGGATGACCAGGGGCGGCTGGTGACCATGGACGGCGCCCCCCTGCTGGACATCGAGGGCAAGGAGATCGAGTTCGCCGACCCGACCGTCGCCGTCGATATCGCCCGCGACGGCACGATCACCGCCGCCGACGGCGAGACCTTCCGCCTGCAGCTTGTCGGCTTCGACAACGAGCAGGACCTAGAGAAGGCCGAAGGCGGCCTCTACGAGACCGATCAGGCCCCGTTCGAGATCGAGGACCCGCAGATCCTGCAGGGCATGCTGGAGTCCAGCAACGTCAATTCCATCACCGAAATGACCCGGATGATCGCCGTGCAGCGGGCCTACGAGGCCATGCAGCAGATGGTGAAGTCCGACCACGACATTCAGCGGGACGCCATCGGCCGTCTTGGCCAGGTCACCTGAGCAGTCCCCGAGGAGTATTGAGCCATGCGTAGTCTTTCCATCGCTTCCACCGGCATGCTGGCGCAGCAGCTGAATGTCGAAGTCATCTCGAACAACATCGCCAACATGAACACCACGGGGTTCAAGCGTCAGCGGGCCGCGTTCCAGGATCTGCTGTACCAGAACGTCCGCCGCGTCGGCTCCAGCTCCTCCGACGCCGGGACCATCGTTCCCTCCGGCGTGCAGATCGGTGTCGGCGTCAAGGCGGGCTCCGTCTATCGCATCACCGAACAGGGTGACATCGCCATCACCGACAACCCGCTGGATCTGGCCATCAACGGTCGCGGCTTCTTCCGCGTGACCCTGCCGACGGGGGAAGACGCCTACACCCGCTCCGGCAACTTCTCGGTCGGCGCCGATGGCCAGCTGGTGACCCAGGACGGCTTCGTGGTGGCACCCGGCATCACCGTGCCGAACAACGCACAGGACCTGTCGATCAACGCGAACGGCGAGGTGCTGGCAAAGATTGCCGGGCAGACCGCGTTCCAGAACCTGGGCCAGTTCGAACTGGTGACCTTCTTCAACGACGCCGGCCTGGAGGCGGTGGGTGACAACCTGTTCCTGGAAAGCCCGGCATCCGGCGCCGCGACGACCGGCATTCCCGGTCAGGCCGGTTTCGGGTCGATCCAGCAGGGGTTCCTGGAAACCTCCAACGTGAACCCGGTGCAGGAGATCACGGATCTGATCACCGCGCAGCGTGCCTATGAAATGAACTCCAAGGTCATCACCGCATCCGACGAGATGATGGCCGCAATCAACACCCTGAGGTGATCGCCATGAACCGCGTGCTTGCAAGACTGATCGCCGCCGGAGCCTTCGTGGCCGGCATGGCGCTGTCCACCGCCGCCCTCGCCGCGGAGCCGATGATGGCGACCCTGAAGCAGGGCATCATCATCGACCGCCCGGTGATCACGCTGACCGATCTGCTGGATGGCGCGGAGCAGGCTGGCGACCTGGTGGTTGCCCATGCCCCGGCACCCGGCGAGCGTCTGGCCCTGAACCCCATCGCAATCGCCCGCATCGCCGCCAGCCGCGGCGTGCACTGGATGCCCCCCGCCGGGATGCACCGCATCACCGTGACCCGCGCCAGCCACATCGTGCCGATGGCCGACATCATGGCCGAGGTCGAACTGGCCCTGAGCACCCAGACCAACGGCGAGGATCTGCAGATCGAGCTGGCCGGACACCGGTCCACCCTGCATGTCGCCACCGACAAGCTGCCGACCGTCGAGGTCATCAGCCTGGACTATGCACCGCGCACCGGCCGTTTCACTGCCATTGTCTCCTCCCCCGCCGGAGACCCGTTGGCAAAGCGCGAACGCCTGCATGGCCGCGCCTGGGTCATGACCGAAGTGCCGGTGCTGACCCACCCGGTGCGTCCGGGCGACGAGATCTCTCACGACGACATCAGCTGGCAGCGGGTGCGCCAGGACCATGTCCGCCGCCAGACCGTGGTCAATGTCAACGAACTGGTGGGCATGAGCCCAAAGCGCCACATCGCCGCCAACCGCCTGATCCGCGTCTCCGACCTGCAGACCCCGGTGATGGTCTCGAAGGGCGCGGCGGTCACCATGGTCTACCGCCATGGCGGGCTGCTGCTGACCGCATCGGGCCGCGCGATGGAGAATGGCGGCCGCAACGACGTCATCCGCGTCATGAACGACCGCAGCCGACTGACCATCGAGGCCCGCGTGGCCGCCCCGGGCCAGGTCAACGTGATCCCGGCCAGCACCCGCCTGTCGCAGCTTACCCGCTGAACCCGAACCTGAAGCTCCCCACCCGGCAGAAACTGCCGCGGAAACCTCCGCTCCCTGAAGGACAAAATGTCATGAGAAGCTCCCTGATCCGCAGTCTGGCCATCCTCGCCGCCGCAGCCGCCCTCACGGCCTGCTCCGCCGTCGACCGCATCGAGAACATCGGCAAGGCACCGGACCTCACCGAGATCAAGGACCCGCGGTCGGAGAGCAGCTATCGCACCGTCAGCCTGCCGATGCCGCGCCCGGAGCCGACGATCCGCCAGGCCAACTCGCTCTGGCGTCCCGGTGCCCGCGCCTTCTTCAAGGACCAGCGCGCCTCCCAGATCGGCGACATCCTGACGGTGCAGGTGCAGATCAACGATCAGGCGCAGCTCAACAACTCGACCTCCCGCGCCCGCGCCGCCTCGGAGGATACCGATGCCACCTCGCTGCTCGGTTTCCAGAGCAACTTCGCCAACTTCCTGCCGGACGCGGTTGACCCGACCAGCCTCGTCAGCGTCGGCAATACCAGCAACCACACCGGCACCGGCACCGTCGACCGTGACGAGACCGTGAACCTGGAGGTCGCGGCCCTGATCGTGGACCGCCTGCCCAACGGCAACCTGGTCATCGCCGGTCGCCAGGAAGTCCGGGTGAACTTCGAGGTGCGCGAACTGCTGATCTCCGGCGTCGTCCGCCCGCAGGACATCACCGCCACCAACACGGTCAGCCACAGCCAGATCGCCGAAGCGCGCATCGCCTACGGCGGCCGCGGCCAGCTCACCGACGTGCAGCAGCCCCGCTACGGCCAGCAGCTGCTCGACGTGATCCTGCCTTTCTGACCGGGATCGCAGACCACAAGGACACACAGAAACACACCAATCCCTCCGTCCAGACCATCCCCCAAAGGATCTGAAGACAGGGAACTAGGGCCGGTACCCCACAAGGTACCGGCCCCTTTTTCTTGGTGTTCGGAAGGATCAGCCGCCGACCCGGATCGCGATCTTGCCGATGTGGGACTTGCCCAGGAAGGCTTCCTGCGCGGCGTGCAGTTCGCGCAAGGGATAGGTCGCGGCGACCAGGGGGCTGACCTCCCCGGCTTCGATGTAGCGGACCAGGTCGGTGAAGACACTGTCAGGTTGATGGGTACAGCCGAAAAGGGTCAGGTCGCGCAGGTAGAGGGTGCGCAGGTCCAGTTCGACGATGGGTCCGGCGATGGCGCCCGCGGTGACATACCGCCCGCCGCTGCGCAGGGTCTCCAGCAGTTCCGGCCAGCGTGGACCGCCGACCAGGTCGATCACCACATCGAATGCGCCTTCGGGCAGGTCGGCATCCCGGTCCAGGGTCTCGTCGGCCCCCAGCCCCCGCAGGTCATCGGCCTTGGCCGCACTGGTCAGCGCCGTGACATGCGCCCCACGCCGTTTGGCGAGCTGTACCGCCGCCGATCCGACACCGCCCGACGCGCCGGTGATCAGCACCCGTTCCGCCCCGAGGCTCACCCGCTGGATCATCCCCTCCGCAGTGGAGAAGGCGCAGGGGAAGGAAGCCAGGTCGGTGTCGGAGAGAGGCGAATTGATCAGGATCGCGTCACTTGAGCGGACCTTGGTGTATTCCGCGAAGGCTCCGTCATAGTCCGTGCCGAGCGTCGTGACCGCCACCTGTGCATCCGGCGACGGGGGTGACTGCAGCGCCCGCACCAATACCCGCTGACCGATACGTCCCGCGTCCACCCCGGGTCCCGCAGCAACGATCCGCCCGCAGCAGTCGGCGCCCTGGATGTGCGGAAAGACCAGTGCCTCGCCCGACCAGCCGCCATCTGCATCCACGTCTGCCCCGAAGCCATCGGCGGTGCCCGCCGCCGTGTCCCCCCGGACGCTCTTCGAGTACCAGCCAACGCGCAGGTTGATGTCGGTATTGTTGACGGAGGATGCGCCCACCTGCACCAGCACTTCCCCCTCGCCCGGTGCCGGCACGGGCAGGTCATCGCGCCATTCCAGCCGCTCCGGCCCGCCATGGCCGGTCAGCACCATGCCGCTCATCACCGTCGGGACGGTCACGCCTGATCGCCAGTCGCATCTGGCCCGGCCGCTTTCCCGTCCGGCCCCTCTATCGCTGTCGCGCCCGCCGCCTCCACCATCGCCTGCGGCAATTCCTTCTTCGCCTTGGCGCCGAGGGTCTTGAGCTGGGTGGCCTGGGTGATCAGGTTGCCATTGCCTTCGACCAGCTTGCTGACCGCCGCCTGCTGGGACTTGGCGGCACGGTCCAGGTGGCGGCCGATGTCGGTCACGTCGTCAACGAAGCCCGCGAACTTGTCGTAGAGCAGGCCGGCGCGGTTGGCGATGTCTTCCGCGTTCTTCTGCTGGCGCTCCACCTGCCACAGGCTGCCGACGGTGCGCAGCAGGGTGATCAGCGTGGTCGGCGTCGCCATGGTGATGTTCAGGCCGATGGCGAATCCGGTCAGGTCCGGGCTTTCCTGCAGCGCGGCGGCAAAGGCCCCTTCAATGGGCACGAACATTATCACGTAGTCGGTGGTCGCCCCGGTGATCCGGGAATAGTCCTTCGATGACAGGCCGCGGATATGCTGGCGCAGGGATTCGACATGGCGTTTCAGCGCCGCCGCCTGCTCCGCCTCCGTCTCCGCATTGACATAGGCCTCGAACGCCACCAGCGAGACCTTGGAATCGATGATGATCTTGTGCTCGTTCGGCAGGTTGACCACCACGTCGGGACGCAGCCGCTCTCCGCTGTCGAGGGTTTCACTCTGCTGGGTGGAGAACTCCTCCCCCTCCCGCAGGCCCGACTTCTCCAGGATCGTGGCCAGGATCATCTCGCCCCAGGCCCCCTGGGTCTGGGTCTTGCCCTTCAGCGCGCGGGTCAGGTTCAGGGTCTCCTGGGTCATCTGCGTGCTGTGCTTCTGCAGGGACTCGATCTGCTGTTTCAGGGCCGCCTGCCCTGCCGCCGCCTGCCGCTGGGCATCGGTCATGCCGGTCTGGAACTCCACGATCTTCTGGCGCAGCGGGTTCAGCAGCCCGTCAAGCTGTTCCCGGTTCTGTTCCTTGAAGGTCGTGGCATGGCCCTTCAGCACCGTGTCGGCCAGTTCCCTGAACTCCTTCGTCATCCGCTCGCGCGCGTCGGTCAGTTCCTTCAGGCGTTCCTCCGCCCGCGCCTGATCCTTCTCCTGCGCCTGCTTCAGGCTTGCATGCTCGACCTTCAGGTCACCCAGCGCGGCGGTCTCGCGCTGTAGGTCCGCGCGCAGCCGCTCCAGCATCTCATCCCGTTCGGCGAGGCGTTTCGCGGCATTGGCGCTGTCCGCCTCCAGCGTGGCAATGCGCCGGTCCTTCTCCGCATTCTCGGACCGGGCCTGCTGCAAGGCAGCTTCCGCCTGGTCCCGCGCGGCAACGATGGCCGCGTCCGGGTCCTGCTGGCCGGTGCTGCGGCGGATCGCAATGAAGGCTGCGACGGCGACAAGAACCGCGCCGCCCAGGGCAACCGCAACCAACAGGGCTGGTTCCATGGATCAGGACTCGTTTCGGGTGATCGGGTTCGCATCATCGGCCTGTTCGCGGGGATTCGGAACTCCAAAGCCCACGTCCAGATAATCCCGCTCCGGGACATGGAACAGTTCGACCGGGCGTTCCCGCGGATTCAGGTCGTATTGCGGCGCCTCGACCAGATCGTCGAGGAACAGCATCAAGGGGGCCCCGCTGTTGTGATGGCGCAGCGGAAAGCCCACGGCTTCAGCCACTGTCCGCTTGCCGGACAGATAGTGCGCCCGGTTGATGACACGCATGCCGCAGGGATGGTTCGCGGTGCAATGGAGGTGATGGTAGGCGTCCGCCTTGCGCTCGGGGCTGACGAAATCCAGGTAATCGCGCCCCGTAGGATCCAGCCCGAACCGCTCCGCGATTGCAGTACCGACCAGACGCAGAATGGATTTGCCTAGTGTCGCCAGATCATGGATCAGCAGATAGGGCAACAGGGGCTTGATCTGCCCGGGATCGATCATTGCCCTGGTCGGGACGCCGTCAGGAGTCTCCGCACGCAGGTTCCACCAGTAGTCACTCAGCGCCTGGCAACGGGGGCTGCGAAAAGCTGTCTTGTGAGTCGCCTTGTGCACAATATTCCTTTTGCCACACACGAACCCTGCCCGGCCAGCGGTGCGCCGGTTGAGCTATACTGTAGCATACCGGTTGTATTTCTCAGGTGACAGGCGGTACCGCTTGGCTAGTCTGCCGGAAGATCCTGCCTCAGACGGAAGCCTCCCATGACCCTACGCCCCGGACGCCAGTTCCTTCAGGTTCCCGGCCCGACGAACATTCCCGACCGCATCCTGAACGCCATGCATCGTCCGGCGCTGGATTTCGCCAGCCCCGGCTTCATGGACATCGCCATCGACTGCTTCGAGAGGGTGAAGCCGCTGTTCGGCACGGACGGGGAAGTCTTCTTCTACACCGCCTCCGGTCACGGCGCCTGGGAAGCCGCCTTCGTCAACCTGTTCGAAACGGGCGACACCATCCTGATGCCGGAGACGGGCCGCTTCTCCCTGACCTGGGGCGAGATGGCGAGTTCCTTCGGCCTGAAGATCGAGACCATTCCGAACGACTGGCGCACCGCCATCGATGTCGACGCGCTGGAGGATATCCTGCGCCGCGACACCGATCACCGGATCAAGGCCGTGCTGGCCGTGCATACGGAGACCGCGACCGGCGTCACCTCCGATGTGCGGGCCATGCGCACCGCCATCAATGCCGCCGGTCATCCGGCCCTGCTGGTCATCGATGCCATCGCGTCCTTCATGACCACACCCCTGCCGATGGATGAATGGGGTATCGATGTGGTGATCGCGGCCTGCCAGAAGGGGCTGATGATGCCGCCCGGCCTGTCCTTCACCGCCGCCGGACCGAAGGCCCTTGCGGCGACGCGGCGTGTCGGCACCCTGCGCGACTACTGGTCATGGGACGCGCGGCTGGGGATGGAGCAGTACCGCCGGTTCTGCGGCACGGCACCGGAGCATCTGATCTTCGGCCTGCGGGAATCCATCACCATGCTGAACGAATGGGGTTTGGATGCCGTCTTCGCCCGCCACGAGCGCCTGGCCGGTGCTGTCCGGGCCGCGGTGGCCGAGTGGTGCCGCGGTGGCGCGCTGGAATTCAACGCGCTGCACCCGGAACAGCGGGCATCGTCCCTGACCGTGGTGCGGCGGACCGATGGCGGTGACGCCGACGAAATCCGCCAGACCGCGCGGGAAACTTTCGACGTTGCCGTGGGTGGCGGGCTGTCGCACCTGGCCGGGCTGGTGTTTCGCATCGGACACATGGGCGACCTGAACGACCCCATGATCCTGGGTTCCCTCGCCGGGATCGAGGCCGCCCTGATGCAATGCAACGTGCCGCACGAAAGCGGACTCAGGGCGGCCACAGAACACCTCTCCACCACCGCACCGGTGCTGGAGAACCGGGATACCAGACGTATCGTCTGAGACGTCGCCGCGCCCTCAGCCCCCCAGTTCGCGACTGCGCTTCGCCGCCGCCTCAACGGCACGGCGTATCAGGGGGGCCAGTCCGTCGTCGGCCATCAGCACTTCCAGCGCCGCCTGCGTGGTACCGCCGGGGCTGGTGACATTCTTGCGCAAGGTTCCCGGATCCTCCGACGCGGCATGGGCCAGCGCACCCGCGCCATAGACGGTCTGGGACGCCAGTTGCGCCGCCAGATCCTCCGGCAGACCAGCGTCGATACCCGCCGCCGTCATGCATTCGATCATGTGAAACACATAGGCCGGCCCCGAACCGGACACGGCCGTCACCGCGTCCATCAGGCTCTCGTCGTCGATCCAGGCGACTGCACCGACGGCAGACAGCAATGCATCGGCACGCGCCCGCATGGCCTCCGTGACATGGGCATTGGGACAGGCGACCAGCATGCCCTTGCCCACGGCGGCCGGCGTGTTCGGCATGGTGCGGACGATGGCCGCCGCCTCCCCCAGCACCCCCTCGAAGAAGCCGATGGTGGTGCCTGCGGCGATGGACAGGAACTGGGTGTCCGGCCCCACGAAACGCGCAAACTCCCCCGTCACGTCCGCCATCATCTGGGGCTTGACCGCCAGAACCACGCAATCCGGCCAGAAACCGTCAGGCAGGTCGGCAGCGGCAGCGACCGCATTGACGCCGCGCGCGCGCAGCGGTGCGCGCAGGGCCTCGGCCGGTTCGATGACGAATACGGTTCCCGGATCCGTGCCTTCATCCAGCCAGCCGGACAGCATTGCGCCGCCCATCTTGCCGCAACCGACCAGCAACAATCCCTTCGCCATGTGGAGTCTCCCGCAGGTTCAGTTCCAATTGGGGTCGTCACCGACCTTGATCACGCGCTTGCCGAAGTTCTCGCCCGCCAGCATGCCGATGAAGGCGGCAGGCGCATTCTCCAGTCCGAACATCATGTCCTCGGCCACCGCCATGGTGCCATCGGCAATATGTCCGGCGGTCTCGTCAATGAACTGCTCGATCAGGTGCGCATGATCCCGCACCACGAAGCCACGCATGTTGAGGCGTTTCGAGACGACCTCGTTCACATGCTTCAGATGATAGGGCTCGGCCAGATTGTACTGGCTGATCATGCCGCAGACCGCGATCCGGGCGAAGGGATTGGCATGGGCCAGAACCGCATCCAGCGTCTCCCCGCCCACATTCTCGAAATCCACATCGATGCCATCGGCACAGTGCAGCCGCAGCGCCTCCAGCACGCTGGGCGCGATGCGATAGTTGAAACCGTCGTGGAAGCCGCATTCCCCGGTGATGAAGCGCACCTTCTCGTCACTGCCGGCGCTGCCCACGACGCGGGCTCCGGCAATCCGTGCCAACTGTCCCGCGACCTGCCCGACGGCCCCGGACGCGGCGGAGACGAAGACGGTCTCCCCCGGCTTCGGCTCCCCTATCAGCATCATGCCGACATAGGCGGTGAGGCCGGGAAAACCCAGCGTGCCCAGGTAGTAGGAAAGTGGCGCACGCGCGGAATCGACGCGGCGCAGGCTCTCCCCGCCCTTCGCCACGGACCAGTCGGCCCAGTCGAGCATGCCATAGACGAAATCGCCTTCCCGGAAGTCGGCGTTGCGGCTCTGCGCCACTTCACCGATGACCCGGCCGAACAGCGGCTGACCGATCTCGAACCCCGCGGCATAGGCCACGCCGCCCCCCATCAGGCCGCGCATGTAGGGATCAACGGACATGTAGATGTGCCGGACCAGCACATCCCCCTCCCCCAGGTCGGGCGTGACCGCTTCCTGCATCGCGAAATTCTCTGGCACCACAACCGTCTGCGGTCGGCTGGCAAGTGTTACCTGTCGTGTCGTTGGCATGGGCTTCCCCCCCGGACTTCATGTCATGACGACGTGTCGGCGGACAGTGTGACAGGTCTGGACCGGAAGCCTCAAGCCTGCTGAACGCGGGGCGGCATCCAGCGCAGCGCCATGATGGTGATGTCATCGGACGCAGGCGCCCCGTCAGCATGACGTTTCACGTCTTCGTAGAGCGTCAGGCTGAGGTCCTCCGACACCGCCCCCGGCTGCAGGCGGGCGATCAGTTCGTGCAGGCGGTCGTTGCCGTAGAGCTCGCCGCCGTCGTTCATCGCCTCCCCGATCCCGTCGGAGGTGATGAGCATCATCTCCCCCGGTGCCAGATCGACGCTGTCGGCCATGTACATGAAATCATCAAGGACACAGACCGGCGGGCCACCCCCGCCATCCAGCACCCGGATCCCCTCGGTTCCCGGCGTGAAGATCAGCGGCGGTTCATGGCCCGCGTTGCAATAGTCCAGATGACCCGTCCGCAGGTCGAGAATGCCCGCGAACAGGGTCACGAACAGCATGTTCGGATTTTCCCGACTGATCTCCTCGTTCGCGGCGGTCATGATGTCGTCGATCTGCTGGCGGTCACGCAGTACGGCCGATTTGTAGAGGGCCTTGGAAATGGCCATGAACAGGCTGGCCGGAACGCCCTTGCCGGAGACGTCGCCGACCGACAGGAACAGCCTGTCGTCGTCGATCATGAAGAAGTCGTAGAGGTCGCCGCCAACGTCGCGTGCCGGTTCCAGCATGGCGGCAAGGGAGAGCTGGCTGCTGATGTCGGGCAGGCTGTCCAGGCCCGGCAGCAGGCCAAGCTGGATCTCCCGTGCGGCGTCCAGTTCACCCTGCAGCCGCGCCCGTTCCTCCCGCTGCAACTGGAGGTGACGCCCCAGGGCCCGGCGGTGCGCATTCGCGATCATCAGGGTCATGCTGAGCATGGCAATACCCGTGACAACCCCGGTCAGGGTGGCCCCCATGGTATCGACGAAGACCCGCTCCGTCGCATAGGCCAGCAGGCCGCCGGCAACCGTCAGGGCCAGGACCAGCAGGATCAGCGGAATGCCGAAGCGCAGACGCAGGACGGGCACGACAAAGACGACCAGCAGGCCGACAGCGACCAGCACCGCCAGTTCCAGCCAGCGGGTCCAGCCCGGCCGGGAGATGAAATATTCCTCGTCCACGGCTTCGATCATCTGCGCATGCACATCGATACCCGGCGCGCGATAACGCAGCGGGGATGTCTGCAGGTCGACCAGCCCCTGTCCGGTCAGGCCGATCATGGCGATCGCCCCCTCCAGCGACAGCGCCACCTCGTCGTCGCGCAGCACGTCTACAGCCGAGACATAGCGGCTGGCGAACGGCGGCGAGAAGGGCACGTAGATGGTGCCATCCGCCTCCGTCGGGATGAACCAGTCACCGATCTGCAGACCATCGACCCGCCCGTCCGCGCCCCTGACCGTGATCAGCCCCCCGAGCGCGACCCGCAGCATCTCCATGGCGAAGGACGGCACGGGGCGCCCGTCGATCATCGCCACAGCCGGGAGTCTGCGGATGATCGCATCCGGGTCCTCGATGGCGTTCAGCAGTCCCTGCCCGGCGGCAGCGGCCGAGACGTCCGCGACCGACTGGTCCGCACCGGGGAATGTCGGCAGCACCTGCTTCAGTGCCGGATCGGTGAGCGCCACGGGCACGGTTCGCACGGGGCCGTTGACGCCCGTGCGGGTGCGGGTCCCCCCAAGGCCCAGGACGACAGGCCAGGCACCGACGACTTCCGCGAGAATGGCATCGTAGTCCGGCAGGGTCCTGACATAGCCAAGCACATCCGGCGGCGCATCGGTCATGCGGTCAGCCAGATGCCGGGGGGATTGCCGGTCCGGGTCGAGAAACAGCACATCGACCCCGATGGCCAGCGCGCCGCCCTGCCCCATCCGGTCGATCAGGTCGGCGACCACGGTACGCGGCCAGGGCCACTGGCCGATCTCGGCGATGCTGCGCTCGTCCACCGCGACGATCACCGGCAGGTTGCTTTCCACCGGACGCGGCATCAGCTGCTGCGACAGGTCGTAGAATTCGCGCCGGAGCGGGTTGTCGGCCAGGAAGGTCACATCCGCCAGCAGGCACAGCGCCAGCACCACAAGCCCCAGCACCCGACCGCGCCAGACAGTGACAAGGCCGCGCAGCCCGTCCATCTCCGCGCGAACGTCGTCGGAACCGTCTGCCATTGCGGATTGCGGGCCTGAGACTGCTGCGCTGTCAGTCATGCCCCCGGTCCGCCTTTCAAAGGTCGATTTCTAGCCCGTCATAGGAGGCAATGACGGTCAGCGGCGGGCCGTCACCACGCGAGATCTCCTCGAACCGCCGGGTCTCGGCCAGCACCTGATCGATCTGCGCGTCGCTGTAGACCGGTTCATGATGGAACATGCACAGCATCTTCACACCCGCCATCTGACAGAGTTCGACCCCGACCATGTTGGAGGAATGGCCCCAGTCCTCCTTCAGCGAGGTTGCGTCGGCGAGGGAATACATGGAATCGAAGACCACGGCGTCGGCATCCCGGAAGTAGCGGATGAAGTAGTCCGTCTCCTCCTGATCCTCCAGCTTGTGCTCCGAGTCCGTCGAATAGACCGCAACCTTGCCGTCCTTCTCGAACCGGTAGCCATAGGAGTCTCCGGCGTGCAACTGGCGGAACGGCGTCACCGTCATGCCCGCGATCTCGTAGGTCTGGTCCGGTTCGAGCGGCACGAACTCGATGGTCGCACCGAGAAAATCGAACGGCACGGGAAAGCTCGGATTGTCCTGCTGGCGGCGGTAGGCCATCTCCAGCACGTCGTGGCAGCCATGGATGCGGATCACGTTGCCCGGAATGAAGGCGGGAATGAAGAAGGGGAACCCCATGATGTGGTCCCAGTGCACATGGCTCTGGAAGATGTTGTAGACCTGCGGCGCGCCCGGCCCGTGCTTGCCCAGCGCATGCAGCGCAAGCCTGCGCGCACCCGACCCCATGTCGCAGACGACATATTCGTCGCCCCCGGTCTCGATCTGGACGCAGGAGCTCTCGCCGCCATAGGTCCCGCGCATGTTGAAGGGCAGGGCATCGATGGCGCTGTCCGGGTCACCCCCGGCCTCGATCACCGCCTTGACCGCTGCACCGATCTTCTCCCGCAGGTGATCCGCATTCATCGAGGTCGGAATGGAACCGCGAGTCCCCCAGAAACGGATCCGCATGGTGCTTCAGTCCTCGTCCGTGTACGCCGCTGCGGCCAGTGCCGACACCGCCTGCAGCGCCTTCGGCATTTCGTCGAACGTCGGGAAGACCTTGTCGAAGTGACTGATCGTGAAGACCTCCTTCACCACCTCCTGCATGGAGGCAATGCGGATCGTCACACCCTTCGGCTTGGCCTGCTTGTTGGCCACCATCAGCGCCCGGAGACCAACACTGGAGATGTAATCGACCTTAGACAGATCGACCACGATCTGCTTCTCGGTTCCGACCGCCGCATCCACCAGCCCGGAGAGTTCCTTCTGGAAATCGCCGGCTGACGACTGATCAATCCTGCCCTCAGCCCGGACGACAATCGCGTCGCCATAGGTCGCCGTTGTCACCTTCATTTTGCAGTGTTCCCGTCCTGCAGATCGCCCCTCGCCGACAATCATAGTGCCAGCCCCCCTTGGTCGGCAACGCCTACTGCCTGCGATTGACGTTTCAGTGGGGTGCACCATCCTGTGAGGGAGCAAATTCATGAGGAGAGACCGGAGATGGCCGAATTCGAACTGTTCTGCTTCGCGCAGTCGGGCAATGCCTACAAGGCGGCACTGATGCTGAACATGTCCGGCGCGGACTGGCAGCCGCGCTTCGTCGATTTCTTCAACGGGGAGCACCGCTCGCCCGAGTATCTCGCCATCAACGAAATGGGAGAGGTTCCCGTGCTGCGGCACGGCGATGTCGCGCTCAGCCAGTCCGGCGTGATCCTGAACTATCTGGCGGAACAGATCGGCCAGTTCGGCCCGCAGAACAAGGACGAGGAACGCGAGATCCTGCGCTGGATGCTGTTCGACAACCACAAGTTCACCTCCAACATCGCCACCTACCGCTTCATGGCCGTGCTGGCCAAGGTCGGTGACCCGGCGGTGCACGAATTCCTGAAGGGCCGGATGATGCAGGCGCTGAAGGTGGTGGAACGGCGGCTGGCACAGAACGAATTCCTGCTGGGCGACCGCATGACCATCGCCGACTTCTCCCTGCTCGGGTACCTCTACTACCCGGACGAATTCCACATGACCGGCTGGCCGGACTTCCCCAACATCAGGCGCTGGACGGAGCAGGTGCAGGGCATGAAGGGCTGGGTCGGCCCCTATGAACTGATGCCGCAGAAGGGCTGACCCGAACGACACGGGCCATGTCGCTGAACCGCAGGACAGCGCTGATCGTCGCTCTGGTCGGCCTGTTTGCGGTCAGCCATGGCGTGATCTTCATCCGGCTGGCGGGGGACGCTCCGGCGCTGCTCATCGCGCTCGCCCGGGTCGCCATCGCGACCGCCGTGATGGCGCCGTTTGGCCTGCTTGCCCTGTCCGCCCGCGCCGAACTGCCCGCTGGCGCGATGCGCCGCGCTGTCGTCGCGTCCCTGCTCGGCGGGCTGTTCCTCGCCCTGCATTTCGCAAGCTGGATCACCTCGCTGGAGCGGATCTCGATTGCGGAATCGACGATCCTGGTCAGCCTGACCCCTGTCTGGGTTGCCCTGATCGACGTGGCGACAGGGCGGGGCATGCCGAACCGGCGCCTGCTGCTGGCCATCGCACTCTGCCTGACGGGAACCCTGGTGCTTGCCCTCGACGGCGTGCAGCGTCTCGACGGGGATCCGGCCGGCCTGCTGCTGGCGGTGGCGGGCGGACTGTTCATGGCGCTCTACCTGATCAGCGGGCGGCGGGCGCGCGCCGTGCTGCAGACTTCGTCCTATGCCACGCTCTGCTATGGCACCGCAGCCCTGCTGCTGGGCGCTGCCGTAGGCGCCCTCGACGTGGAGGTCACCGGCTACGGCTGGCCGACCTGGACCGCGCTGCTGGCGCTGGGTCTGGTCAGCCAGGTGATCGGCCACACCAGCTACAACTGGACCCTCGCCACCCTGCCCCCGGCCTTCGTCGCCATCTGCCTGCTGGGGGAACCGGTGCTGGGCGCGTTGCTCGGCTGGCTCTATCTGGGCGAGGCGGTTTCCATGGCGGCGTTCGGCGCGGGCATCCTCATCCTGTCCGGCATCGGCATCGCAATCAGCGCGGAGATCAGACGAGGCTGATCGACAGTGATGCCCATGAACAGGTAGGCTTAATATTTTGAACAGGTAGGGCAGACTAATTCCATTGACTTGCATTTTACATTGACAGAAACGATGCGTATTCATGGTTGAAATTATCATTAAATGCTTGACTGGCTCTCAACCAATATGCATGAAAATAATGATAATAAAATATTAAATTATTCACAATTTTATATTATTTGAAATTTGTCTGATGCTTATTATTTTTTCTTGGCACTAAACCAGGAGAGCAAAAAATTTCGAGAAATGAATGGTGCGCCAGAATGGCTCTGGTTTCTGGTTCAAATGATATATGTTCTTATTTCTGTCTTTCTGACAAAGAAAATTGAGAAATCTCAGATTTTTTTAGAACTAAGGAGTATTTGAGAACTATATCACATCAAATCGACATGTCTTTTTGTAGCCGTCAAACAGAAAAAAGATGATCCATTGCGTAGATCTCGTATCATATTTTCGATAATAATTGCTTTGAATATGATTTCATTTTTAATATTACCTACTATGTTTTCGTGGGCGATTGGAGTGGCCTTTTTTCGCTGACAATGTAATTTTTGTTGACAACTTTCTCATGCACCACACTCAATTGAATATTGATTTGATTTTGTGGAGAAAACTGGCGCGGTAGGCGTGTTTGACGGCGAATATTCAGGAATGACAGCCTCATCAGAGATGAGGATATGAACGACCGAGCATTGGCGCAGGGTTGAATGTCAAACCTTCAGGCTGGCGTCACTAGACGGCAGCCTTGTCCATGAACCGGGCCAGCTTGATGTCCAGTTCGGTCAGGCCACCGGCATCATGGGTGGAGAGCGTGACTTCCACCTTGTTGTAGACGTTGAACCATTCCGGATGGTGATCCATCTTCTCCGCCTTCAGGGCCACGCGGCTCATGAAGCCGAAGGCGGCGTTGAAGTCCTTGAACTGGAACGTGCGGGTGATGGCATCACGCCCGTCCACCAGCGACCAGTCGCTGATGCTGGCCAGGGCTTCACCACGTTCGCTTTCTGTCAGTTTCGTCGCCATTGGAAGCTCTCCCGTTCAGTGTGTCAGATCGCGGATCAGGGGCGCGGCGTCCGGCCAGCCTGCCAGCAGCGCGTCGCGCTGACCGATCTCGAAATCCGCGAAGTCGAAACCGGGGGCTACCGTCGTGCCCAGCAGGGCAAACCCCTGCCCGCCCCGCACACGTGCACCCTGCCACACGTTGCGCGGCACCACCACCTGAGGGCGCTGGCCCGCCGCCAGATCGTTGCCGATGGTGACAAGCCGGTGGCCGCCGTCCGGCATCAGCCAGAGCTGCTCCACCGGGTCGCCCAGATAGAAGTGGAAGATCTCGTCGGAGCGCAGCCGGTGCAGGGTGGAGATCGCCGCCGCCTCCAGCATGTAATAGATCGCGGTCGAGACGGATCGGGGGCCGTCGTAGCCTGCGGGCAGCGCCTCGGCGGCCAGTTGCTCCGGCGCGCGATGGATCTCCGCGAACCAGCCCCCTTCCGGATGCGGTTGCATGTCCAGCATCCGCCTGATCTCCGCCGCAGTCGTCATCAGCCACTCTCCCGGTCGATACGCCCTCAATCGGGCACAGCCGGTGCGGCATCGTCAAGCTTGCGGCACATCGCACCGCCGCCTAGAACCACACGACCCTGAGCGGAGAGACGGGCAATGGCCACAGGTGATGGCGAGGACAAGGACCGGCGGGCTGGCAAGGCTGCCGCCGAGGCGGAGAAGCAGGCACGGCTGGCCGCACGGCTGCGGGAGAACCTGAAACGCCGCCGCGCGCCGCGCAAGACAGGTGAGCGCCCGGCGGGAGCCATCAAGAACACCGAAAAGCACTGAAAAGCATTGACCTGCCGCGGAATCGCCTGATTTGTGCGGGACTTCAGGCTGCAGGGTGAATCGCAACCACCCCGAATCGTGATCAGACAGACAGGAACGACATGGACAGCATTGTCATTCGGGGCGGCAAGCCGCTGAACGGGACCATTGCCATCAGTGGAGCCAAGAACGCCGCCCTGCCGCTGATGGTCGCGACCCTGCTGACCGATGAACCCGTCACGCTGACCAATGTCCCCGACCTGATGGACATCGCGACCATGGCCGCCCTGCTGCGCGGACACGGGACCATTGCCGAGGACAGGGACGGCGGCACCTGGCACCTGCATACGCCCGACATCACCAGCACCACCGCCCCCTATGACATCGTGCGCAAGATGCGTGCGAGCGTGCTGGTGCTCGGCCCCCTGCTGGCACGGGAGCGTCAGGCGACGGTGTCCCTGCCCGGCGGCTGCGCCATCGGCACCCGACCCGTGAACATCCACATCGACGGCCTGGTCGCCATGGGTGCCGAGATCGAGATCGAGGGCGGCTACATGAAGGCCCGCGCGCCGCAAGGGCTGCGGGGCGCGCGCATCACCATGTCGAATGTCTCCGTCGGCGCGACGGAGAACCTGCTGACCGCCGCTGTGCTGGCCGACGGCACCACGGTGCTGGAGAATGCGGCACGGGAGCCGGAGATCGCCGACCTGATCGACCTGCTGGTCGCCATGGGCGCGGAGATCGAGGGACGCGGCACCGACCGCCTGACCGTTCATGGCAAGGACCGGCTGCACGGCGCTGCGCACCGGGTGCTGCCGGACCGGATCGAGACCGGCACCTTTGCGGTGGCTGCGGCCATCACGGGGGGCGATATCCTGCTGGCCGGGGCTGATCCCGAGATCGTCGAGGCCATCATGGAACCGATCTCCCGCGCCGGGGCCACCATCGACGACCTGCCGGAGGGAATCCGGGTCCGCCGCAACGGGGCCGGTATCCTGGGCGTCGACGTCATGACCCAGCCCTATCCCGGCTTCCCGACAGACATGCAGGCGCAGATCATGGCGCTGATGTCGGTCAGTCACGGCGCGGCGATGATCACGGAAACGATCTTCGAGAACCGTTTCATGCATGTGCCGGAGCTTGGTCGCATGGGCGCGAACATCACGGTTCACGGCGGCTCCGCCCTCGTCCGGGGGGTGCCGGGGCTGAAGGGTGCGCCGGTCATGGCGACCGATCTGCGCGCCTCTGTCTCGCTGGTGCTGGCCGGTCTGGCCGCAGAAGGTGAAACCGTCGTCAATCGCGTCTATCATCTGGACCGGGGATACGAACGGCTGGAGGCCAAGCTGGTGGCCTGTGGCGCGGATGTGGAGAGGGTCAGGGAATAGTCGATGGAGCGAGGGGGTCAGGGCGAACCGCTGCCACGGCTGCATCTTCACGCAGTCAATGCAGATGATCTGGAGATATTGAGCGCCGCACTGGTCAGCATGACCGTGAAGCGCGCCGATCTCGCCCTGCAGAAGGCGCGGCGGCGGCTGGCCTTCGTCGGCAACCGGTTCCGCTGGGAGGATGAGCGGCTGGACGGCATGGGCGGCAGCCGCATCCGTGCCGGTGTGCAGATCAACGACGTGATCCGGGTGAGGACGCAGGGCATGGCAACGCTGGAGGGGGAGACGGTGCTGGAACTGCTTTCCATCAGCCAGAGGCCGCTCGACGCCCCAGCTGCGGAACTGACCCTGAACTTTGCCGGTGGAATGACCATGCTGCTGGACGTGGACTGCATCGACGTGCTGATGGACGATATGGGGCGGCCTTGGTATACGCCCAACCAGCCCGACCACGGGCTGGACGATCCGGAGCAGCACAACAGCGAAAGCTGAACCCCATGACCACGACCGAACCGCTTGTCATCGCCCTGCCGAAGGGCCGCATTCTCAAGGAAGCCATGCCGCTTGTCCGCGCTGCGGGGATCGAGCCGGAGGCTGCCTTCGATGATCCGAAGTCGCGCCAGCTGCGGTTTGCCACCAACCATCCGGGGGTGGAGATCATCCGGGTCCGGTCCTTCGACGTGGCCACCTTCGTCGCCTTCGGCGCGGCGCAGCTCGGCATTGCCGGTCATGACGTGCTGATGGAATTCGACTATTCGGACATCTACGCGCCGCTGGACCTGGGCATCGGCTTCTGCCGCCTGGCCGTGGCCGAACCGGCCGAACTGTCACGCACCGACGACCCGTCCCGCTGGTCGCACGTCCGTGTTGCGACCAAGTACCCGCACATCACCGCCACCCACTTCGCCAAGCGTGGTGTGCAGGCAGAGTGCATCAAGCTGAATGGTGCCATGGAACTGGCGCCGACACTGGGCCTGTGCCGCCGCATCGTCGATCTGGTCTCCACCGGTTCCACGCTGAAGGCCAACGGGCTGGTGGAAGTGGAGCACATTGCCGACATCACCAGCCGCCTGATCGTCAACCGTACCGCGCTGAAGACCCGGCCCGTGGAGATTCAGGGCTGGATCGAGCAGTTCCGGAGGGCGGTCGATGCTGAAGCGGCTTGATCGTTCCGCGCCATCCTTCGACGCCGACTTCGAGGCGCTGCTGAATGACAAGCGGGAGACATCGGAGGATGTCGACGCCACCGTCACGGACATCATCGCCACGGTCAGGCGGGATGGCGACGCGGCCCTGATCGAATATACCCGCCGCTTTGACCGGATGGATCTGACCAGTCCCGAGGACCTTCGTTTCACGGACGAAGAGATCGCCGCTGCGGAAGGGCAATGCGCGCCGGAGACACTGGCCGCGCTGGACATCGCCGCAGGCCGTATCGAAGCGTTTCACGCCCGCCAGCGCCCCGCCGATGACCGTTTCACCGACGAGGAGGGTGTCGTGCTCGGCGCGCGCTGGACCGCGATCGGTGCGGTCGGGCTCTATGTCCCCGGCGGCACCGCCTCCTATCCCTCCTCCGTGCTGATGAACGCCATCCCGGCGCGGGTCGCGGGGGTGGAGCGGGTGGCCATGGTGGTGCCGACACCGGACGGTGTCATCAACCCGCTGGTGATCGCCGCCGCGCGCCGCGCGGGTGTCAGCGAGATCTACCGTCTCGGCGGCGCGCAGGCCGTCGCGGCACTGGCCTATGGCACCCCCAGCATAGCCCCGGTCGACAAGATCGTCGGCCCCGGCAATGCCTGGGTCGCGGCTGCCAAGCGTCGGGTCTTCGGGCAGGTCGGCATCGACATGATCGCGGGACCGTCAGAGATCCTCGTCGTCGCTGACGGGGAAAATGATCCGGCCTGGATCGCCGCCGACCTGCTGTCCCAGTCGGAACATGATGTCTCGGCCCAGGCGATCCTGATCACCAACGATCCCCTGTTCGCGGATCGGGTGGCGGAAGCGGTCGAGAGCCATCTGCAGTCCCTCGACCGCTCCGGCATGGCGCGGCAGAGCTGGGAGAGTCACGGCGCGATCATTCTGGTCGGCGACCTGGATGACGCCCCTGCCCTGGTGGACCGCCTGGCACCGGAGCACCTGGAACTGGCCGTCAGCGACCCGGAGGCCCTGATGGCCCGGGTTCGCAATGCCGGTGCAATCTTCCTGGGCCGCTATACGCCGGAGGCCATTGGCGACTATGTGGCCGGGCCGAACCATGTCCTGCCCACCGCGCGCAGTGCCCGTTTTTCCTCCGGCCTCAACCTGCTGGACTTCATGAAGCGCACCACCTTCGTGGGCTGTGATGCCGACAGCCTGCGCCGGATCGGCCCCGCAGCCGCAACGCTGGCGGACGCGGAGGGGCTGACCGCCCATGCGCTGTCCGTCCGCATCCGAAACAACGGGTGAAAGCATGGCCGACCACGCGGACAGGATTGTCGAGATCACGCTGGATGACAGCTCCATCAAGAGCTGGGGTCCGGATGTGGACCACGAACGGCGCGTGGCGATCTTCGACCTGATCGAGGCCAACAACTTCAAGCCTTTGGGGGATGAATTCAGCGGTCCCTTCGCGGTGCATCTGCTGATCGAGGACAACCGTCTTGTCATCGACATCCGCGGGCAGGATCACACACCGCAGGGCCGCATCGTGCTGGCCCTGTCACCGTTCCGGCGGATCGTGCGGGACTACTTCAAGGTCTGCGAGAGCTACTTCAGCGCCATCAAGACCTCGACCCCTTCCCAGATCGAGGCCATCGACATGGGACGACGCGGCATCCACAACGAAGGCTCCGAAGTCCTGCAGGAGCGGCTGGATGGCAAGATCGACATGGATTTCGACACGGCACGGCGGCTGTTCACGCTGATCTGCGTACTGCACATCAGGGCCTGAGCACATGCCACGTGACCTTCCCGGTGCTGTGCTGTTCTGCTGCACCGAGAACAGTGTCCGGTCCCCGATGGCGGAGGGGCTGATGAAACAGCTGCTGGGTCACGCGGTCTATGTGGATTCCTGCGGGGTCCGGTCCCGCGATGTGGACGGCTTCTCGATCACCGTCATGGACGAACTCGGGATCGACGTCAGCCGGCACAATTCAAAGAGCTTCGACGACCTGGAGGACTCCTCGTTCGACGTCATCATCACGCTCTCGCCGGAGGCACAGCACAAGGCCATCGAGCTGACCCGCACCATGGCCTGCGACGTGGAATACTGGCCCACCATGGACCCGTCCCTGACCGAAGGCAGCCGCGAACGCCGCCTGGAATCCTGGCGCCAGGTCCGCGACCAGCTTCGCGACCGCATCCTGAAACGCTTCAGCCCCGGCCCGGCCCCGACGGTGTGACCCCCGTTTCCGGAAATGAACAGGCGATCTGCTGACCGATCGGACCAGAGGGGGTTTGAGTGGCGCGCCCGAAGACCGAAAGCGAATCTGGAATTCCGTTTCCTTGAAGATTGATCGCGACTTGCGAAGATGGCAGAAAATCGGGCAGGAACAGCAACGCGACAGCGTCAGGTCGTTTGTACGGTCGCCTGCCGGACCCTACAGTCACTGGCTCCGGGACGAAGCCCGTTCGACAATGAACGGCGTTGAACGCAGGAATCATCTGGGGAAAGCCGACTTGGCCGAGGTTGCATCGACCATAGTCAGTCTGTTGAGGGGCAGCCTGTGATTCTCTTTGGCGTCAGATCTCCGATCGTTGTCGAGCTGGAAGAAAGCTGTCTGCGCGCCGGACTGACAATCCGTGCGGCAGTGAACACCGGCGGGCCATCACGGGTGACACGCCGGGACCGTGTCATTTCCAGGGACGACTATCTGGCGGAAGAACACGGCGACAGGTTCATACCCTGCGCCTTCGCCCCGAGCCGCAGGCGCGCGCTGACCCAATCTGCCCTGGCCATGGGCCTGACGCTTGCTGATGCCCTGATCGATCCTTCGGCGATTGTCGCCAGCACCACGCGCATCTATCCGGGGTGCTACATCAATGCTGGTGCCGTCATTGGAGCTGTGACCCTGGTCGGCGAGGGTGTGCTGATCAACCGCTCAGCGTCTGTCGGTCATCACTGCATCATCGGCGAATACACGAGCATCGGCCCGGGTGCCGTGCTGGCGGGCAATGTCCATGTCGGGCAGGACGTGATCATCGGCGCCGGCGCAGTGATCCTGCCGAACGTCCGGATAGGCGACAACTGTGTCATCGCGGCCGGCGCGATTGTCCGCCGCGCCTTGCCGGCGGGCAGCATCGCCGCCGGTTCACCGGCTCGCACGATCAGGGGCGGATCGGGTGCCCTGGCCATTTCCCGGGGCGAGGACGAGTGAGCAACGACCTGCGGAAACTCTGGCTCCAGCTGGAGCGCAAGGGCCGGGGCGACTTCCTGGCCGTTCGGGACGGATCAAGGTCCTGTCGTCAGTTGATGTCCATGATCGAGACCTGTTGCGGCATCTTCGACGGATACGGTCTGACGTCAGGAGACCGCGTACTGATCATTGTGAAGGACGACTTCACGGCCAGCGCCGGCTTTCTTGCAGCTTTGCTCGATGGTCTCGTGCCCGTGATGCTTTCCCCGGAAAGTCGCCTCACCCGCATCGAAGCCGTTGCCAGGTCCACCGAAGCCAGTCTGCTGATTTCCGACGACGCGGTGGACTGTGGTCATGACTGCCCCCGGCATGTTCTCGACGCCCCCTCCGGCAGTGGCGGGCAAGCCGGCACGATCAGGAAACTGTTGCGCCGCAAGGCGCCCGCGAGCCGGGTTCGAGCACCGCATTGTGCTGACCACGCGCCGGACCAGTTGGCCTATATCCTCTTCACGTCGGGCACCACGGACCGACCGAATGGCGTCCAGATCACCCATGGCAATCTGTTCAGCCATCTGGAGACCCTGTGTCGCCTTTTCGGATATGACACGCAGAGCCGCATCTTCAATGCCACGCCCCTGGCCCATACCGACGGGCTGGTTCAGGGCCCACTGCTCGCTGCCTGGAGTGGTGCGGCGCTGGTTCGTCCGGGCCCGTTCCAGATTTCCGATATGGAACCCTGGCTGAATTTCATCCGCTCCAGCGGCGCAACTCATCTGATCGGCAATCCCACGATGCTGACCCTGATCGAGCGCCTGGCAGAGCATCGGGACTATTTCGACTCAGCAGGATTCAGAGGCGTGATTTCCACCGGCGGAATCCTGCCAGAACCCGTCTGGAAAGCATTCGAAACCGGATTCGGCACAAACGTCTGGAACGTCTACGGGATGACCGAGACGGTCGCCAACGCCCTCTATGCCGGCAAGGGGGCAGCATTCGGTGCCTGGGGGTCGATCGGCCATCCCGTGGATTGCGAAGCGCGGCTGGGCAACGGCAATGGTCAACCGCTCGGGGATGCCGAGGCGGACGAAGGCGAGTTGCAGCTCAAGGGTCCCAATATCTGCGAGGGCTACTGGCGGAACCCTGAACGAACCCGCGAGACCCATCTGCAGGACGGATGGATGCGCACGGGAGATCTGGTTCGTCGGCGGGCGGACGGATCCTTCGATTTCCTGGGCCGTCTGAAGAGCGTCATCAATCAGGGTGGCATGACCATCCTGCCTGACGAAGTGGACGAAGCCTTGCTCCGTCATCCGGCGGTGCTGGAAGCTGCTACAGTCGGGCTGCCTGATCCGGAATTCGAGCAGATTGCGGTCTCCGCAGTCGTTCTGAACGTTCCGGTCAGCAAGGCCTCCCTGACCACGCATTGCCGTGGATACCTGGAACCGCTGAAGATGCCGAAGCGGATCATGCAGATCGAGACGATGCCTCGCACGCAGTCCGGAAAGGTCGACCGACAGGCTCTGGCTGCCTGCCTGACGAAACGGATTCAGGAACCGAAGATCGCCAACACCGGCAACAGTGGGATGGGCGAAAGGATCATCGAAATCGCCAGCAGTGTCTTCCATGTCGACAGGACGTCGCTGACCTACGCATCCTCACCCGACAGCATTGAAGGATGGGACAGCTTCACGCATCTCAACCTGATCCTGGCCGTCGAAGACGCCCTGGACGTCCGGATCGCGACCCCGCAGATCGCGGCGATCCGCGATATCGGCAGCCTGGTCAGGACTGTTGAGGAAGCCCAGCGGTGACGCCACGCATCTTCGCATCAGTATGGGCTGTCGTGCTCCTGCTGACAGTCGGGTCGATCATGATGATCTGGAACTGGCAGCCCGTTACGGAGGTGCACGCTCTGGAGGCCGAAACGCCGATCGTCGTGATCGGGTCGTCGCTCAGTGCTGCCGCCATACAGCAGGATCAGGTGCAGGAGGGATTGCTGGGCGACAACCGCCGTCATGTCGTCTGGTTTGTTCCGGCCATATCTGCTTCTGAAACGATGGCCCTGAGCCAGAAAGCCATCGATGAGGGTGCCAGGGTCATCCTGATTGAACTCAATGCCTTTGCCTATTCTGATCCGCCGCGTGTGAACCGTCCGGACTATCTGCCGGGCTGGGTTGCCGCGCTTGGTGACTGGTCCGACGCATTCACCGAGCATCTCCGCGAGGCGATCTCCGTGGCATTGGACGGCAACGGGACTTCCGTCGATTATCCCGCATTCCGGGGCAGCTGGGATGGCGTCGTGCGCTGGCAAAGGAACACGGCGCTCCGGTCTTCGGGCAATGAGCACAAGGAAGCCCTGGCCTCGCTGACAGAAGTCGCGGCAAGGCAGAATATCGATCTGGTCTTCTTCGAACCGCCCCGGCATCGGCAACGGCTGCAGGAAATCGCGCAGGAGCTGGGGATTCCCCTGCACCATTACCTCACGTCTTACGTGGTACCACCGGATGCCACTGCAATGCTGGCAGATGCCGCGTGGCCCGACGCGCTGTTTGCCGATGAAGTAGGACACCTGAACCTCTCTGGGCAAGCCAGGTTCATGGCGGAACTCCGACGATACTGGCGGCAAAGTGCCGACCAACGCTGAATTCATCGTACTGCTCGCAGGCGCGTTGCTGTGCGTGCTCAGCTATTGGGCATTGCCCGCTCGGCACGTCCAGTCGGCAATATCGGTACTGACCCTTGTCTGCCTGTGCATCCTTTCCGTGAGCAGTGCCATCTGGCTGCTGGCCGGCTCCCTCATCTCGATCTGGTCGATGCAACTGGGTGACCGGTCCGGTCGCAAGGGGGCCTTCTTCGGCCTGACCGTGTTTCTGCATGTTGCGGCGCTCGTCTGGTTGCGTGACCTTCCCGGATACCTCTGGATCGGAGCCGCCTATTTCACCCTGCGTCATGTCCATGTCCTGTCGGACTGGTGGATGGGGACTCTGACCCGGCCCGGCTTGACGGACTACATGCGGTACCAGTTGTTCCTGCCGGTACTGGCAGCCGGCCCGATCCATCGGTTCCAGAACTTCCAGCGCGAGCTCTCCCGTCGCCGGAAGAATGCCGCGGAACTCTTCACGGGCGCCGAGCGCGCGTTGTGGGGAGCGTTTCAGGCGGTTGTGATCGGAACCTGGCTGATGACCCGCATCGAGCGAGAGTGTCGCTCCCTGCTCGAGCCGCTCCCCGTGTTCCTGAGCGACTGGATTGTCGGAGCGATCGACTGGATCAGCCTCTATCTCACGTTCGCCGGGTTCAGTTCGCTGGCGATCGGGCTGTCGCTGATGACGGGGCTGAGGATCGAGGAGAACTTCAACGCCCCCTGGCGCGCCAGGAACCTGGTCGAGTTCTGGAATCGCTGGCACATGACACTGACCGGCTTTTGCCGCGACTACGTCTTCCGACCCGTATCCGCTGCAACCAGATCAGCCTATCCCGGAGTACTTGCGGCCATGCTGGCCATGGGTCTCTGGCACGAAACCTCATTGTACTGGCTCGGGTGGGGTCTGTGGCAGGGACTGGGTATCACCATCACCCAGCTTGCCTTCCGCATACCGACCGGTAATCTGCCGACAAGTCTGGTATCCGTGATCGGAATGGCCTTCGCCGCCCTTTGGCTCAGTGCCACACACCCGGTCCTGTCCCGCCTGGCAGAGTACATGTCCCCATGACACCCTGGTCCAGATCCATCGGTCGGCTAATGCCGCAATGGCTAGTCGCACCTGCCTTGGTGCTCATCTACTCTTTCATGCTGTTCGCGGTGATCGCCTTGCTCGGGTACTACGCAGGAGACCAGATCCTGTATTTCGACGTCGGGTCATCGCGCTGAGAACCTGATGACAGCTCTGATCCGCGCCGGCTCCGCGACCGCATCCTGAAACGCTGCAGCCCCGGCCCGGCACCGACGAAATGACTCGGCGACAGGTCCGGGGCTGCGGTCAGGCCTATTCCTTCGGTGCGGCGGGCTGGCCGGGTTCGGTCAGGGGGGAGCCGTCGAGGTTCAGCTCCTCGATCTTCGCGTCCTTGCGCAGGTCGGCGATGATGTTGCCGATCATCTCACCGGTCATTTCCTGCTCCAGTTCCTGACGCTTTTCCTCGAACGTCGGGCGCGGCTGGTCGCGGCGTTCCTCGACCTTGATCACGTGCCAGCCGAAGCGGGTCTGGACGGGCTCGGCGCTGATCTCCTGCTCCGCCATCTTATATGCGGCATCGGAGAACGGCTTCACCATCTTGTCCGCCGTGAAGAAGCCCAGGTCGCCACCGGTGGGTGCGGACGGTCCCTGTGACTTCGCCTTGGCGAGTTCGGCAAAGTCGGCACCGCCCTGCAGTTCGGCGATCACGGCCTTGGCCTCATCCTCGGTCTTCAGCAGGATGTGGCGGGCGCGGATCTCCTGGGTCGCGGGATTGTCGACCAGGAAGCGCGCGTAGGCGGCGCGCAGGGCCTCCTCCGTCACGTCCTTCTCCAGCTGACCGAGCAGCAGATATTCGCGCATCTTGTTCTGGCGAAACTCCTCGACCTCGGCTTCCAGTTTCTCGTTGCCCCGCAGGCCGGCAGCCTCCGCCGCATCAAGCAGCAGGGAGTGGTTGACGGCACGCTTCACCAGCATCGGGTAGAGCGTCGAGATCGGCACCTGCTGGTACTGCGGCGGCAGGTCCTGGATCATCGACATCACGGCCTCCAGCCGGATCTCCTCACCATTCACACGGGCCACGACCGGGTTCTGTTCCACCTTCTCGGCCTCGGTCGGTTCCGCAGCGGGCGTCGGCGCGGTCGTGGTCTGGGCGAGGGCGGCAGGCGCGGTGAGCGCCAGGCCGAGCACGAGGGCCAGACCATGACGGTGGTTGATCAGCATGAATGCGTTCCTTCTCGATGATCCGTACGGCGCTTCGCCGTCCGTTGGAGCGGGTTTCAGCCCTCTCACATAAAGATGCAGGCCCGCAGTCACAAGGCGATTGGATCACGATCCGGTGCACTGTCCGGTTACTGCAGGGGGCAGCGCACTTGCGCCGCGTTGACAGTGCCACGCGCCCCGCCTATGTCACCCGGGTAATTCCCGGTCCGCCGCACGCGCTGTCGCGACACATGCGCGGGGTCGTGCGGACACTCTCTCGCATGAGGATCCAGCGCATGATCGGCGCCCTGGCCCGAAAGATATTCGGAACCCCGAACGACCGTCTGGTGAAGACGTACCTGAAACGGGTGGAACCCATCAACGCGCTGGAGCCGCAGATCGCGGCCCTGAGCGACGATGAAATGCGCGCCCGGATCACGGAACTGAAGGCCGAGGTCGCAGCCGGCAAGACGCTGGATGCGGTCATGAACGAGACCTTCGCCATCGTGCGCGAAGCGGCGAAACGCACCCTGGGGCAACGCCACTACGACGTCCAGATGGTCGGCGGCATGGTGCTGCATGAAGGCAATATCGCCGAGATGAAGACCGGCGAGGGCAAGACGCTGGTGGCAACGCTGCCCGTCGTGCTGAACGCCCTGTCAGGCAAGGGCGTGCATGTCGTCACCGTCAACGACTACCTGGCCCAGCGCGACAGTGCCTGGATGGCGGAGATCTATCAGTTCCTGGGGCTGACCGTCGGCTGCATCGTGCATGGCATGTCCGATCTGGAACGCCGCGCCGCCTATCTGTGCGACGTCACCTATGCCACCAACAACGAGCTTGGCTTCGACTATCTGCGCGACAACATGAAGTTCACACGCGGCGAGATGGTGCATCGCCCGTTCAACTTCGCCATCGTCGACGAGGTCGACTCCATCCTGGTCGACGAGGCGCGGACGCCGCTGATCATCTCCGGCCCTGCCGAGGATTCCTCCGACCTCTACACGACCATCAATCCGCTGGTCGCCGAACTGTCGGATGAACATATCGAGGTCGACGAGAAGACCCGCAGCGCCTCCCTGACCGAAGAGGGCCAGGAGCATATGGAGGCCCGGCTGGCCGAGCTGGAAATGCTGCATGCCCCCAGCCTCTACGACATGGAGAACATCTCCATCGTCCACCACATCAATCAGGCCGTGCGGGCGCACAAGGTATTCCAGCGCGACACCGACTACATCGTGCGCAACGACAAGGTGATCATCATTGATGAGTTCACCGGGCGCATGATGGAGGGGCGGCGCTATTCGGAGGGGCTGCATCAGGCGCTGGAGGCCAAGGAAGGCGTCACCATCCAGCCCGAGAACCAGACCCTCGCCTCCATCACCTTCCAGAACTATTTCCGCATGTATCCGACCCTGTCGGGCATGACCGGCACGGCGGCAACCGAGGCCGAGGAGTTCCAGCAGATCTACAAGCTGGATGTGGTCGAGATCCCGACCAACGTGATGGTCCAGCGCGACGATCAGGACGACGAGGTCTATCGCACCGCCGCCGAGAAGACCGCCGCCATCGTCGATACGCTGGAGGACTGCCAGAAGCGGGGCCAGCCGGTGCTGGTCGGCACCGTCTCCATCGACAAGTCCGAACTGCTGTCGGAGGCGCTGAAGAAGCGCAACATCAGGCACAGCGTGCTGAACGCGCGCTATCACGAGCAGGAAGCGCAGATCATCTCCCAGGCCGGGCGTCTGGGCGCGGTAACCATCGCCACCAACATGGCCGGTCGCGGCACCGACATCCAGCTCGGCGGCAATCTCGACATGCGGCTGGAACAGGAACTGGCCGAACTGCGCGATGAATCGAAGCGCGAGGAACTGGCGAAACGCATCCGCGACGAGGTCGCTGAGGAACGCGCCAAGGTGAAGGCGGCGGGGGGCCTGTTCGTGCTCGGCACCGAACGCCACGAGAGCCGCCGCATCGACAACCAGTTGCGGGGCCGTTCCGGCCGTCAGGGCGATCCCGGCACGTCGCGGTTCTACCTCAGCCTTGACGATGACCTGATGCGCATCTTCGGGTCGGAGCGCATGGACAGCATGCTGCGTCGCCTGGGCCTGAAGGAGGGGGAGGCCATCGTCCACCCCTGGATCAACAAGGCCCTCGAGAAGGCGCAGCAGAAGGTGGAGGCGCGCAACTACGACATCCGCAAGAACCTGCTGCGCTTCGACGACGTGATGAACGACCAGCGCAAGGTGATCTACGAACAGCGCATCGAGCTGATGGAAACCGACGACGTGTCGGAGACCGTGGTCGACATGCGCCGCGAAACCGTGGACGTCATCGTCAGCCGCCACATTCCCGCCAACGCCTACCCCGAGCAGTGGGACTCGGAGGGGATGGAGGAAGAGGTGAAACGCGTTCTGGCGCTCGACCTGCCGATCCGGGAATGGGCGGCGGAGGAAGGCATTGCCGACGAAGGCATTCGCGATCGCCTGAACGATGCCCTGGACCGCCACATGGCGGAAAAGGCCGCGCGCTATACCCCGGACGTGATGCGGATGGTGGAGAAGAGCCTGGTGCTCCAGATTCTCGACCAGACGTGGAAGGAGCATCTGCAGCAGCTCGATTTCCTGCGCCAGGGTATCGGCCTGCGCGCCTACGCCCAGCGCGACCCGCTGAACGAGTACAAGTCGGAAGCCTTCGAGATGTTCGAGGCGATGCTGAACCGGATGCGGGAGACCGTGACCGGCGCGCTGGCCAATCTGGAACTGCGCATGCAGGACCCGGAAGCCGCCATCGCCCCGCCCAGCGGCCCCGACCCCGACGCCCTGCAGGAAGTGCACGAGGACGCCTCTGCCCTGGGTGGTGCCGAGCCTGCCGCCCCTGCTGCACCCGCGGGCCCGCAACCGGTCGCCAACCGCCGCGCCAACGGCCTGGACAAGGACGACCCCTCCACCTGGGGCCGCGTCGGCCGCAACGCCCCCTGCCCCTGCGGCTCCGGCAAGAAGTACAAGCACTGCCACGGGGTTGCGAAGTAGCAACTTCCGCCGGGCGATGGTCTCATGGCATCGACTGCGGCCATTCCGCAGACGAAGCCGCGATTCTGCATGCGATCTGACGCCTCTCTCCTAAGTGCCCGGCGCAATCGGCCATAGCCTCCCTGTCACAACCGGACAGGAGGACAGGCACATGGCCCATGCGGCAACCACGCAAAGTCTCACCGAGGTATTCGAGGACTGGACCAGGGCGCTCAACGGCGATCTGGACAGGTTCTGGTCCTATTTCGACGCTGAGTCGGAGACGCTGGACGAAGACTATCCCTGGCGCATGACCAAGGACGAGATCATCGATCACATCGACTTCCATGCTGCCGGCGGCGGCCAGGGCCTCTGGGAGTTCTTCCAGTGGGTCCCGCGGGAGGTGAACGTGAAGGTCTTCGGCACCACCGGGCATGTCAGCGGCTTCTCCACCTTCCGCGGCAAGCCGCGCGACTGTGGCTTTCGCCAGCGTTTCATGGGCTTCACCCTGACCTGGTACCTGTCCGATGACGGCTGGAAGCTGGTCTGCTGGCACCAGAGCGTACTGCTGGGCCGGATCGTCGGCGCCTCCCCCAGCTAGGAACGCTGGCCATCCAGAGCACTGAATTTCACGACCGAGCCTGAGACACGGAGCAGGGACCATGTCGGATATCGAAGAGATCATCCAGTTGAAGAACCGCTACTGGCACTACAACGATACCGGTTTGCTGGGCGACAGGATCGCGGAACTGTTCACGGAAGACGGCATCTGGACGAACGCGGAACTGGGTCACTACGAGGGGCGGGAGGCAATCCGGGACTTCTTCAACGGTGCTTCGGAAGCCCTGCCCTTCTGCGCCCACCTCGGCATGAATCCGGTGATCGAGGTGGACGGCGCAACAGCCACCGGCATATGGCGCGCGATCCTGCTTGGCACTTTCGTGGAAGAGGGCAGACAGGTCAGCCGTCATATCCTGATCGATTACCGGGATGACTATGCACGCCAGGGCGGACGCTGGCTGATCCGCAAGCTCGACATCCTCTTCAACTTCAACATCCCCTTCGGCGAGGGCTGGGCCGGGCAGACGGTGATCCGGCGGTAGACCGGCCGGACACAGAGACGGCTTCAGACCGTACCGCCGCGCTGACCGGCTCTCACGGGAGATGGCGCTGGCGATAGGCGCTCGGCGACAGTCCCGACTCCGCGCGAAAGACCCGGCTGAAATAGCCCGCATCAAGGAAGCCGACATCGAACCCGATGGCTGCGACGGACTGGCTCGCCCTGGTCGGGTCCGAGAGATAGGCGCGTGCCTGCTCCAGCCGTCGCTGACGGATCAGGTCGGAGAGGGTTTCGCCGCGCTCGGCCAGCAGTTTCTGGATGTACCGCAGCGAAAGTCCCAGATCGTCGACGAACTGGCCAGACGACAGCTGCGGGTCCGTGAACCGTCGCTCGATGGCATTGAAGATACGGCTGCGATGCGCCGCGCGGACGGAGTTGTCCCCGCTGAGGTGTGCCGTCTCCGGCGCATCCAGCGACAGTGCCAGCAGGTCGATCAGGTTATGCGCCATCCGCCCGGCTGACGCCGCGTCGAGATCGGCGGCATTGCTGGCAAAGGAGCGCGCCATGTCCACGAACATGCGCACTGCCGGGAAGCGACCGGAAAAATGCTGCCCCAGCAGATCGTCGATCATCGGAATGCGTTGCCGCAACTGATCCCCCTCGATCCGCAGGGAGATCAGACGGTTCTCCGTCGGCTGTTCGTAGGTATAGGTCTGATAGGTCGAGATCACGGAGAAGTCTCCGGGCGACAGTTCGGCAGCGGCATCGTTCCGCTGGGTCACGGCCAGCATCTCGTCGTGCGGAATTGGCAGGAAATAGTAATCACTGCCCGATCGGGCCGTATGCGTACGGCGTCTGGTACAGAGCATCGGGTCACAGTGAACACTTGCAACCCGGATACGTCCCACGTCGAAGATGCCAAGGCGACCGTAGCGAAAGTCGGAGCCCAGACTCTTCAGGTCCAGGGGGTAATAGGTGTCGTTGATGGTATCCGCCCAGGCACCGACCCGCTTGTGGTCCGGTTGCCCGCTCACTTCAAACCAGGAACGGGGGGATGATGCTTCAACTCGCAAGATCGGGGGCCTCCCCAGTCACCGCAACGGAAAGACGAAATGGTGACAGTATCCCCATGGTGACGCAATGCGGCCGCAGGAACCTTCAGCCGAACCCGAATGACCGGCGCGATTCTGCATGGTTTGGGACGCGAATGTCCCATTGGCGCACCTGGGTGAACTGTGCCGCGCGCTTCCGGCCTTCATTTTCCCTGCAGGCATTCTAGGTTATCGGGAACGTCCAACGCGGGGAGAGCATTGCCATGGCCGGACCATTGAGCGGATTTCGCATTCTTGATCTGAGTGCGGTGATCTCCGGGCCGTTCGGGACCATGATCCTGGCGGACCAGGGGGCCGACGTGATCAAGGTGGAGCCGATGGGCGGGGACTTCACGCGCTCAGCGGGCAACCGCATGAACGGCATGTCTGCCAGCTTCCTGAACAACAACCGCAACAAGCGCTCCATCGCCGTGGACCTGAAGGCACCGGGCGGTGTCGATCTGATCAGGCGCCTGGCGCAGGACTGCGACGTCTTCGTGCAGAACTTCCGCCCCGGCGTCGTCGAGCGCCTCGGGCTGGGGGAAGACTCGATCCGCGCGGTGCGCCCCGACATCGTCTATGTCTCGCTGAGTGGCTTCGGGGAGAAGGGACCGTTCGCAGGCAAGCCGGTCTATGATCCGATCGTGCAGGCGCTGTCCGGTCTCGCGTCCGTACAGGGCGGCTCCGACGAGCAGCGCCCGCGCCTGCTGCGCACCATCCTGCCCGACAAGCTGACCGCCATCACCGCGTCGCAGGCCATCACCGCCGCCCTGCTGGCGCGGGAGCGTACCGGGGAGGGTCAGCACGTGCGCCTGTCGATGCTGGACGCCGTGGTCGCCTTTCTCTGGTCATCGGACATGGGCGGGCAGACCTATGTCGGCCATGACGTCAGCCAGCAGCGCGCCGCCAGCTTCATCGACCTGATCTACGAGACGAAGGACGGGCACATGAGTGTCGCGGTCATGACCAATCCGCAGTGGAAGGCGCTGGCGGAGGTCACGGGCCATCCCGAATGGCTGGACGATCCGCGCTTCGCCACGACGGAACTGCGTGACCTGAACATCAACGACCGGCTGGAACTGATCCAGTCGGTACTGGTGGAGCGCACGACGGATGAATGGATGGCCGTGCTGGAGCCCGCCGGTGTGCCCTGCGCGCCGGTGCTTCACCGCAAGGACATGATCCACCATCCGCAGGTGCAGGCCAGCGGTATCGTGACGGAGAATGACCACCCGGTGGCCGGCAGGCTGCGCCAGGCCCGCAATGCCGCCCGCTTCAGCGGGACCACGCCGGAGCACCGCTTCGGCGCGCCGCAACTGGGCGAGCACACGGACGAGATCCTGCGCGAGGCCGGTTTCAGCGATGCGGAGATTTCGGACATGCGGGCGCAGGGCACGGTGACCTCCGCCGCGCCGGTCGCCAGCGAAACCGGCGCCGACTGAAGATCCGCGCCGGGGCCGGGTGCCAGCGGTCCAGCCCCAGTGCCATCAGTGTCGCGTGGTCATAGTAGCTCATGGTCAGGCCTCCTTCGCCTGACCTGAAGCTAGTGATCGCTGCTGACAGACCCTTGTCAGGGGTGGTCGCTATGCTGTCAGCAGTTCAATGACGGAGAGCCAGATGAAACGATCCAACCGCATGTTCGAGGTGATCCAGATCCTGCGGGCCACCCCGTGCCCGCTGACTGCTGCGACACTGTCGGAGCGGCTGGAGGTTTCGGTGCGCACGATCTATCGCGACATCGCTGCCCTGCAGGCCATGGGCACGCCGATCGAGGGCGAACCGGGCGTCGGCTACATGATGCGGCGCGGCTATGACCTGCCACCGCTGAATTTCGACCAGGAGGAGGTGGAGGCCCTGCGTGTCGGCCTCGCCATGCTGTCACGCACCGGCGACCGGGCCCTGCAACGCGCCGCCGACCGGATCTGCGCCAAGATCGACGCCCTGCATTCGCCGCTGGACTGGCTGCAGGTCTCGCCCTGGGGCGCGCCACTGGATGATCCGGGACAGGGCTGTGTCTCCAAGGCCGTGCTGCGGGAGGCGGTGCGCAGCGAACGGAAACTGCGCCTGCTCTACGCCAATGCTGGGGGCACCCGCACCACCCGCACGGTGCTGCCGCTGGCCCTGACCTATCACGTGGACTGCGTGGTGCTGGCCGCATGGTGCGAGATGCGCGGTGCCTTCCGCCACTTCCGGACCGACCGGATGTGGGATGCGAAGATGCTGGCGGACACCTTCACCTGTCAGGGCATGGCGCTGCGCAGTCTCTGGCGCCAGCAGGACCGGTCGGAACTGGACGCGCGCATGTATCGGCCGGTGGGCACCAGCGGGGGTGCCGCGACTACCGCTCCCTGAACGCCTCGTCCGCCGTGCCGATGACCCGGTCGGTGAGGTAGGAAAGGACGGAGCGGGAACCGGCCTTCAGTTCGGCATCCACCTGCATGCCGGGGCGGACCTGATTGCGGCCCGGCACGTCACCCAGGTAGTTCCGGTCGGTACGAATCTCGACGACATAGAAGATCGCACCGCTCTGTTCATCCGTATTGGCGTCACGGGCGACCCGTTCGACCGTACCGTTCAGCGCGCCATACTTGATGAAATCATAGGCGCGGACCTTGATGTTCGCCTGCTGACCGGTCTCGACACTGGAAATGTCGCTGTTGGCAACCCGCGCCTCGATCACCAGATTGTCGGACTGCGGCACCACGGACATCAGCGGCTCGTTCGGGCGCACGGCCTGTCCGGTATTGTTCACCGCCAGATTCTGCACATAGCCATCGACCGGGCTGCGCACGATGGTCCGGTCCAGTCGCGCCGTCGCCTGCTCCAGATTGCGCGCCGTGCGATCCCGCGCACCCCGGGTTTCCGCCAGTTGCGTCAGCACATCGCTGCGGGACTCATCATCGATCTCGCGCCGCCGGGACTTGGAGGCCGACAGGGCCGACAGGGCGGAATCGAGGGACTGACGGGTTTCCTGCAACTGGCCCTCCGTCTCCGCGAGCTGGCGCTGCACGGACTGGAACCGCAGGAACGGGAAGTGTCCCTTGTCGGTCAGGGTACGCAGGGACCGTACCTGTTCGGCCAGCACGTCGCGGCTCTCGCTCAGCGTATTGATGCGAACACGAAAGGAATTGATGTCGGACTGCGCCTGTTCGATCTCCCGCTCCGCCGATTCACGGCGCGATTCCAGGGAGTCACGCCGCGCCTCCAGCAGGCGGGTATGCGTTGCCACAAGATCCGGACGCTCACGCGCGACAATGTCGGGAAAGCGGATCACGGCGTCATCACCGGCCTCCGCCTCCAGCCGGGCAAGCTCGGCCTCCAGCGTCTGCAGGTCACCGCGCAACCGACGGACCTCGCCATTGATGATCTCGCTGTCGAGACGCAGCAGCGGGTCCCCCTGCCGCACCAGATCGCCGTCCCGCACCATGATCTCGGCGACCGAGCCGCCCTCCGGGTGATTGACCAGCTTCACGCGACCGCCGGGCCGCACCTGACCCTGTGCGACCACTGCCTGATCGACCTCTGCGATGGCCGCCCAGGCAAGGATGACAATGAAGAAGCCGCAGATAATCAGGACAAGCAGGGAGGCAAGCGGTGAATGCCGGGCCTCGCTGATGGCCTGTGCTTCAGGCAGGAAATCGGAATATTGCGCGCCCCGCTGCCGGGTACGCCCGCCATCGGTGTCATTCCTGCTCATGCCTTGGCGTCCGCCGAACCGGCTCCGTTCCGTGCCTCACCTGACCCCGGTCGCGGCCGGTCGCCGGGACGCATCGCGGCGTCACGCATCCGGGTCCGCGCGAAGGCAATGACCTCCTCCGGCGAGCCCACACGCTCGATATGCCCGTCGATCAGCAGGGCGACCCTGTCCGCGATCACCATCGGTGCCATACGGTGGGAGATCATGATGATCGTCCGACCGCGTTTCGCGCGCTTCAGGGCGCGGATCAGCCGTTCCTCCGTACCCGGATCAAGCGCGCTGGTCGCCTCGTCGAAGATCAGGATCTTCGGGTTGCGGATCAGCGCCCGCGCGACTGCCAGCAACTGCTTCTGCCCTGACGACAGACCGCCGCCCCGTTCGCTCAGCACCGTGTCATAGCCCTTGGGCAGGCGCTGGATGAACTCATGCGCGCCGACGAAGCGGGCAACCGATTCCACCCGCGCCGGGTCCTTGTCGTCGATACCCATGGCGATGTTCTCGCGCACCGTACCGGCGAACAGCTGCACGTCCTGCGGCACCACACCCACCTGCCGCCGCAGGGTGGCGGGCGAGATATGGGCGATGTCGGTGTCATCCACCAGAACACGCCCGTTGTCCGGCAGATAGAGCCCCTGGATCAGCTTCGACAGCGTGGTCTTGCCCTGCCCCGACGGCCCGATGATGCCGAACACCTGTCCGGCCTCCACCGTCAGGTTGATGTCGTAGAGTACCGGCGGCAGGTCGTCGGCGTAGCGGAAGGCAATGTTCTCGAACGTCACCTTGCCGTCGAACGTCGTGCCGGGGCTGAGTTCGCCCGGCTCCGACTCCGGCGGTTCCTGCATCAGGTCATCGATGCGCGCGAAGGCCGTCCGCACTTCCTGCACCTGATGCCAGGCCCCCACGACCTGCCGCATCGGTGCGACAGCCCGGGTGGCAAGAATGTTGGTGGCGATCAGCGCACCGATCGACATCTCGTTTTCCATGATCAGCATGGCACCGACGACGATGACGATCAGACTCAGGATCTGCTGCAGGTTCTGGCCCAGCGCCGACAGCACACCCGACAGCGTGCTGGAGCGATAGCCGGTCCAGGCAGACAGGCCGAGGCGGTGGTCCCAGCGCCGCTCGATCTCCGCTTCCAGACCCAGCGCCTTCACGGTCAGCGCATTGGCCATGGTCTCGTGCAGGGCGGAGGACTTCGCGGCCTGACCGATGAAGTTCTGCTCCGTCAGCTTCTTCTGCCGACCGTGTGAAACGACCGACAACAGGATGAAGATGGGAATCGAGACCAGCACGATCATGGCGATCAGCGGTTCAATCATCAGCAGTGCGAACAGGAAGACGAAGACAAACAGCAGGTCGGCGCAGACCAGCGGCATCTGGCCGGTGAAGAAGGCGCGGATGGAATCGAGCTGCCGCATCCGCTCCGAGATCACGCCGCTCGCCGTGGTCTCGAAATGACGATAGGGCAGCCGCAGCAGGTGATGCACCAGCTCGCCGCCGATCAGCGATTCGACCCGGGCACCCGTGTGACTGGAAATGTAGACCCGGACGATGCGCAGGATCAGATCGAAGGCGTAGATCACCACCATGCCGATGGCCAGCGCCATCAGGGTCGACTGCGCGCCGCCACCCGTACCCACGACCTTGTTGAACACGGTCATGATGAACAGCGGGGCCGCCAGCGCGAAGATGTTGATCATCAGCGACGCAGCCGCGAGTTCCAGCAGGACACCGCGCATCTTCCGCACGATGCTGGACCGCCAGTCCCGCGTGCCCTTGGTCGCCGCCTCCGGCGCCTTCAGCACGATGGCGAGATTGCCGAGCGGCTGGATCTGTTCCGCGGTCAGTATCTCGGTCTCATCGCGGATCGGATCATAGACCGCGAACCGCGTCCCTTCCTTGCGGACAATGGAACGCGCCTCGGTCGGCGAGTCCTTCGGCAGCAGGATGAACGGCGGTTTCAGATTCTCCAGCGTCTTGCGGTTGAAGCTGCGTTCCGTCACCGGGAACCCCAGCCGCTCCGCCGCCAGCCGGAAGCCGTCGAGGGTCATGGGGGATCCGGCACCGGGGGCCGCGGCCTGAATGTCGGGCGCACCGATGGGGCGACCGACTTCCCGCGTGGTGCGGATCAGCAGCCGACGCAAGACATCGACACGCAGCCCGGATGGTCCTTCGGCCTGCGCGGACGGCTGCCCGGCCTTGTCCGTCGGGGCAGCCGGCTTCTTCCTCGCGGCCCCCTGCGGTGCCTCCTCTGGCTGCGGCCTGGCGGGCGCATCGTCAGGTGCCTTCGTGGCGCTGGGACGACGCCATTCCTCGGCGGCGAGGTCGGAAATGACAGCGCTCTGGCGGTTGGTCGCGGCTTCCTTCGCCTGCGCCGCCGCCGGTCGTCCGGGCCTCGGCGCAGGCCTGTCGGCACCTATGCGGGACCAGCCGTCGCTAATCGGCGTCACCACACCCGGCCCCTTCCGGGGTTGCGGTCGCGACCAGCCACCCTCGTCGTCCTGTCCGTGCCCGTTGCTGTCCGACGGATCAGCCATTCAGCGTTCCTGCCAGTTCCAATTGATCATCGACGCGCGACTCCTAGCATCACTTGCCCTGGACCACGTCCTGCTTTCGCGTCAGCAGCCTGGGCGGACGCCGCTTTTCCGCGACGCTGAACAGGCTGAAGGTGCGTCCGACATAGTTCGTCACGCTGTTCAGCCCCTTCATGTAGTCCACCAGCCGCTGATCCTTCACGGCCTCCACCATCCGCACCGGACGGCGGGGGTCATCTGTCTCGAAACGCATGTAGAACCATGGCTCACCGCGCCTCAGCACCAGATCCTTCGACATGTCATGCCACTCGAACGCCCACATCATCGGCCGCGGCCAGATGTGGATCGGCAGACGGCCACCGATCATCAGGCCCGGCCAGTGCCGTCCGGTATAGCTGTTGAACGGCGGCATCTGGTTCATCCAGCAGACATCGTCGGCCACGAAGATATAGGGGGTGATGAACTGGATCACGGGCCGGTCGGGATGTCGCCATTCCTTGCGCGGCATCACGGCCACCATCTGCCCCAGATGCTTGGACCGGATCTGGCTGCGATCCCCCAGCGCGTTGATCAGCTGCGGCTTGCCCTGCTCGTCCAGCCTGATGCGCAGTTGCACGTCGATCGGTGCCACGACTTCGAACAGCCGCGCCTCGTAGTCGATCACCGCCGGGCAATAGGTCACCGACTTGGCGTGCGACGTCGTGGCGGCCTGGCGCTGCTGTGCGCGCGGGGCCTCCCAGATGAAACCGGCCTTTTCGGCATCGATGATGTAGCCGACATCGACCACCCGCCGCTCGGGCGGGCGCTGTCCCGGCGGGGCTGTGGGCTCCTCGGCTTTCAGATATTCGAACATGTGCCTCTCGTTTCGCTTCCCCTGCACCAAGCAAGAAACGTTCCCCGGATTCGGTGTGCGGACATTCCGATTCTGCGCGTCCACGGGTGGAGTGTCCAGCAGGCACACCTGCGCCTCTTTGCCGTTATCGCCCGGGCACGCCGGAATGGGGACGGATCAGGCCTGCAATCCGCCGTGCATCGCGCTGCAGGGCAACCGACGGTGCCGCCGCAAGCAGCCACTGCCGCGCCAGGCGCTCCCCGGTTCCGGGAACCCCTGACGGGGGAAACATGGTGCAGTGATCACGCACGACCCGTTCGAACAGCCGACCACCCACACGATCCACCGGCAGGTCGCGCGCAGCCCGTGAAACATCGGCACCCAGCCGTCCCAACAAGGCGACAAAGACCGAGAGCGGGCGCAGCATCCGCCCCTTGCGCGCGCGCTCCGCGATCTCCGGCCAGTCGATCCGGTCATCACGCTGAAACATCAGCAGGCCGTCGATCACGGTCTTTGCCGCGTCCGCCGTGAACAGGTCCCGTGCTGCGTGGCTGGCGGCCAGCATGAATGCATGTGTCGCCGACGGGATGCCCAGCCCCTCCGCGGTCTGCGCCGCCGCCAGCATGTCCGCCGTCGGCAGCGCCTTATCGAAGGGAGCCGCATCACCCGCCACATGCAGGTCGATATTGACCGCGCCATCGGGGGACAGCAGGGGCTGGAAACTGGCGTCGCTGACAAAGCCCCAGCGGCTGCGCGTCGGCGCGTCCGCAAACGCAAATCCGTGGGTTTCCAGCAGCCCGATCACGGCGCCAAGGTCTTCGCGGCGCACCAGCAGGTCCGCGTCGGAGATCCCGCGATCCTGCGGCGCGGCGTAGAGCCAGGCGCCGCTGGCCAGTCCCTTGATGGCCAGAACAGGCAATCCGGCGTCGGCAATCGCCCCGTACCATCGCCGACCGGCCGTATGCCTGAACCTGTTCAGCAATCGTGATTGCCGGACTGTTTCATCCGGCAGGTTCGCGCCCGGCAACACGGCCGCAACGGTCGCCGCGGTGACCCTGTCCGCCAATGCTGTCACCAGAACCCGATCAGGGTCTGAAACATCACCGGTCTGCGGCATGTCCCCGGCAATCCTGCGCCAGATTTCCAGGCCGTCTTCCACGCCGCGAGTCGCATCAGGTTCGGACATGTTGCCGGTCATCTGTCTCAAATCGGGACCAAAACAGGGAAAGAACATGTGTCGCCGGTCACGACAGTGCTTCTGACCGGCCCGCACAGCCTGTTGATGAAACGTTGGTATATAGTCATGTATGATCAACGATCAGATGCAAGGGCGGATTTGCCGTCTCTTGCGCGGTTCTTGCATGTCAGGCGGTGTCATGAGGAAAACAGTCCAATTCTGCACCGCCTCCATCCTGGCACTGATGCTGGGCACGGGGGCGTTCGCCCAGTCGTCGACTGATGGCTCACGCGCGGAGGCCCTGGCCGGGGCCATCGCCGGTAGCGAGGACGGCCAGCGGGCCATCGAACGCTATCTGGACAGCGGCGGACTGCCGGAGGCTGCGGCGCAGCGTGCCGTGGCACTGATCCGGGAACTGCAGCGCAGTGACCTTGTGGCCGATCCGATCGTGCTGGCAGCCGCCGCCGACCGTGTTTCATCCGCCGCCAGCAGGTCCTTCATTTCCGCACGCATCTTCAAGGCGAAGGTGACCACTTCCTTCGAGCTTGGGGAGGGTCGCTACGGTTTCGACTTCGGCCCCCCCGATGCGAAGGTGACCAAGGGCTTCACCAAGGTGACCGCCCGCAGTGATTTCGTGAAGGGTCCGAAGCCTGCCGCCATGCGCCGCCCGGAGGGTGATGCGCTGCTGCGTGACGGTATCCGCAACCTGCGTGTCGTGCGTCTGCCCGTGCCTTCGGGCAAGTATCGCGTCTTCCTGATGACCGACGACATTGGTGTGCCGGAGGCCGTGACCAGCCCGTTCGGCGAGGCCATGAAGGTGAATGGACAGCGCGTGCGTGTGGCCGCCTCGACCCCCGAGACCTGGGCCGCCGAAACCTATCTTGCTGAACCCGGTGCCTATCTGCAGGACAGCGAACAGGCCGATGCGGTATCCCGGCGCGGCAATGCCCGCGGTGCCAGCTCCGGCGGTGTCGTGATGATGAATGCCGTGGTCGAGAACAATGAACTGGTGATCACCTTCGACGGGCGGGAGGGGCTCGAGACCTACCTGACCGGCGTGATCATCGAGCCGGAGGCCATGGAGGAGAGCATCTTCGCCCCCTCTGCCGAGGCCCGGCGGGTTCTGTTCACCGGGCAGGATCAGCTGCTGGAGGCGGAGAACCAGGTCAACCAGGCCGTGGCGCAGCTGCTGAACGACGTTGCCACGACCGCCAGACCGCAGGAACTGGCCGCGTTGCTGGACCAGCCGGAACCAGTTGTGGAACCGGCACTGGATGTCAGTCCAAACTAGAGACTGAACGAATCGGTTCGGCAGGGCAGGTATTTGGGTCGTGAGGCAGGGGAAGACAGGGATTCGCGCCGTTGCGTCGGCCACTGCGACAATCGCGCTGGCCCTTGCCGTGCTTCATGGCGCCACATCACCTGTCGCGGCGCAGGGCGCAACGGATACGGCGACCGAAGGTCAGGTGCGCCAGCAGATCATCCAGAACCCCATCATCCCCGCGATCTCTGACCCTGAGCCGAAGTTCACGACGGCCAAGCAGGATGCCATCCTCTCCCGACCCCGTCCCGAATACGACGAGATCGGGCTGGAGGCCGGCGGCCTGTTCTTCGATATCGAACATCTGGGCCGGGGTCAGCCGCTGGAAAGCTTCCTGCTGTTTCCCCAGGTCGATGTTGGCCTGACCTTCGACGACAACATCTTCGCGACCCAGAACGGCCGGGTGGCTGACTTCATCGGCTCCATCAAGCCGTCCCTCTCGCTCCGCTCCAACTGGGACAATCACGAGATCTTCGCGGAGGCGCATGGGCGTTTCACGCGCAACCTTTCCAACAGTCGGGAGAGTGTGCGTGAACATGGTTTTTCCACCGGCGGCAAGCTGGAGATTTCCGAGTTCGAGTTCATCCGCGCCTCTCTCGGCTTCGACCGCAAGACCACGGTTCGCGGCGATGTGCGTGAGGATGTTGGCGGCAATGAGCCCGGCGTCTTCTATCAGACTGGCCTGAACGCGACCTGGCAGTACCAGCGTGACAAGTTTCTCTGGCGCGCCAGGGGCGGCGTCACCCACAAGAACTTCGTCGATGTTCCGGCCGGTGTCGGCGAGATCGAGACGGACCAGAACGACCGTATCGAGTATGATGCCTCGGTCCGGCTGGGCTGGGAAGAATGGGAAGGCACCACCCTTTTCGTGCAGCCCGATGTCGGCTTCACCCGTTTCATCCAGAAGGTCGACAATACGGGTGTCGAACGCAACTTCGGCCGCTACGGCATCCTCGCCGGTTTCACCTATGACCTGACCGCCGTCACCTTTCTGGAAGGGGCGCTGGGCTTCGGGCTGGCCACGTTCGCCGACCCCAACAGCGATGATTTCTTCTTTGTCGATGCCAGCCTCGACTTTGTCTGGAACCCGCACGACAGCTGGACATTCAAGGCCGGATTCGAGCGCGACGTAACCGCGACCAACGCCGTGACCAACGTCAATGGTGTCAATGTTTCCGACGTGGCAACGATCTCGAACGAACTGAGCCTCGCCGCGCAGCTGGAAGTGACCTACGAGTTGCTGGCGGCAAATGAACTGGGCTTCCGCCGTTCGGAAACCGTTGCCGGCAACACCATCGACAATGTGCTGGCGAATGAGCTTTCGCTGCTCTGGCTGATGAACGAGAACATGCGGATGCGTGGCTTCTGGCAATTCACGCTGTTCAGTTCCAACGACGCCAATCGGGAATTCCTGCGCAACAGGCTTGGTGTGGTCCTGACCTTGCATTATTGAGGTTAACCAACCGCAACACAGCGGTTTTCCGTCGCCCAGAAGTGCAAAATCATAGCGGACACCAGGTATGAGACAGAATTCCATTCGACGTCTTGCAATCGGCATCATGGCCCTCGCAGCCGTCGCTGTCGTGACGCAGGGCTGTTCGGAACGCCGCTATGAACGCGTCACAAGCAGGGTGAGCGCCCCTGCGCCGGTGGTGCAGCAGGTGCAGCCGACGATTGTCGCGCCTGTCACACCTGCCGCCGAAGCCGTGCCGCCGGCACCTGACAATCGCCTGGTCCTGCAGAGCGAGCCGCAGGCCGTCGCACCTGCCGAGCAGAGCGTGCGCATTGTGCCGTCACAGAACCAGGGCGTCGTGATCCGGCCCACCGCCGTCGGACCGGCGGCCCTGGACGAGAACAAGCCGCCCATCAGTGTCGACGAACTGCCCAGCGATGTACCGCAGAAGCTGGAACAGTACCGCCTCGGCCCCGGCGACCGCATCCAGATCAAGGTCTTTGGCCAGGACGACATCTCGGGTGAGTTCGAGATCAGTGCGGCGGGCGAACTCTCGGTGCCTCTGATCGGACAGATCACGGCGGAGAACCTGACCCTCGGTGAACTCTCGGAAGTGCTGACCGTGGCGCTGGACACAAACTTCATCGTCGACCCGAAGGTCTCGATCGAGGTCACCAACTACCGCCCGTTCTTCATTCTGGGCCAGGTCGGCAAGCCCGGCTCCTACAAGTATCAGCCCGGTCTGAACGCCCGCATGGCCATCGCCATCGGCGGTGGCTATACCCGCCGCGCGCGGGAGGAGCCGATCACCATATTCCGCACCAACTCCGCGGGTGAACTGATCCGGTTCCGCGTTGACCAGAACGCCATCATCCTGCCCGGCGACACGGTCGAGGTGCACCGCCGCCTGTTCTGACGATTGGCCGCAGGCAAACCGGTCGACGCAGGGTTCCGAACTCCCCTTCCTCCTCGACGCGGGAAGGCCGGGATGGGGGTGAATCGGCGCAGCCGAGCAGCCGTGACCTCGCCATAGTTCAGGACCTGAAACAGGTTCCCGTTCAGCCGCGCCGCGCCCATTCGATCATGCGGGCAAAGAATTCCTCCGCCGCCGCAATCTGTTCCAGACCGACGAACTCGTCAGGCTTGTGGGCGTGGCCGATATCCCCCGGACCACAGACCACCGTCGGCACGCCGGCCCCCTGATAGTGGCCTGCCTCCGTCCCGAAGCTGACCTTCTGCGAGGCATTGGCCTGGGCGAAGGCCTTGGTCAGTGTCGTCGCCTCGGCATCTTCCGCGGTTTCCAGCCCTTCGAACCAGGAAATCTGCTCGAACGAGATACCGGTGCCCGGCTGGATCGCCTGCATCTCCTGCGTCAGCTTCGCCGCCTGCGCCTCGATCCGCCCGAAGATCTCCTGCGTGTCATCGGCAGGCAGGTTGCGGAACTCGAAATCGAAATGGCAGTCCTTCGGCACGATGTTCAGGGCCGTGCCGCCATGCACGACGCCGACATGGATCGAGGTATAGGGCGGATCGAAAGCCTCGTCGTAGGGACCATGGTCGCGCTTCTCCCGCGAGATCGCGCGGATCGCGGTGATCAGTTCGGCCGCGTACTCCACTGCATTGACCCCCTGATGCGTCAGGGAGGAATGGCATTCGAAGCCCTTGACCCGGGCGCGATAGCTCACCTTGCCCTTGTGGCCGGTGACGACGCCCATCATCGTCGGCTCGCCCACCACGCAGAGGCGGGGCTTCGGGTCCAGCCCGCGCAGCATCTCCGCCAGTTGCCGGCCGCCGAGACAGCCGACTTCCTCATCGTAGGAGATCGCCAGGTTCACCGGCACCTTCAGGTCCTGCGCCAGGAAGTCGTCAACATGGCTGAGGCAGATGGCGATGAAACCCTTCATGTCCGCCGTACCGCGCCCGAACAGCTTGCCGTCCCTCTCCACCATCGCGAAGGGGTCCGTGGACCAGTCCTGCCCGTCAACCGGCACCACATCGGAGTGGCCCGAAAGCATGATGCCCGGCACATCCTTCGGCCCGATGGTGGCCCAGAGGTTGGCCTTTTCCCCGCTCTCGTCGTGCAGCAACTGGCATTCGACGCCGCGCTGCGCCAGAAAATCGACGACCCAGTCGATCAGTTCCAGGTTGGAATAGCGGCTGGTGGTATCGAACGCGATCAGCCGGTCCAGTATCTCGAGGGTGCTCTTGCGTGGTGTTTTCATGGTTCACGCATGTACCATCCCCGGCGATGGGCAGCAATCAGCCGCGCGTGCGGGGGAGAGCGAAAACATGTGCGGACGCTACAGCCTGACCTCCCCGCTGGAGGCAATGCGCCAGACCTTCGGGATCCAGGGGCTGCCGAACCTGCCCGCCCGCTACAACATCGCACCGACCCAGACAGCCCCCGTGATCCGCCGTCACCCGGACGGACGCCTGCTGCTGCACGAGATCCAGTGGGGTCTCATCCCCTCCTGGGCGAAGGACGGCAGCGGCGGTGCGAAGCTGATCAATGCCCGCGCCGAGACGGTGGCGGAGAAGCCATCCTTTCGCGCTGCCTTCGCCCGGCGGCGCTGTCTGGTTCCGGCGGATGGGTTCTACGAATGGAAGAAGCCGGAGCCGAAGGTCCGGGAACCCTGGCGCATCATCATGCCGGACCAGCAGGTCTTCGCCTTCGCCGGCCTGTGGGAGCGCTGGCAGGACAGTGACGGCACGAAGATCGACACCTACACCATCATCACGACGGAGGCCGCGCCCGCCATCGTCGACATTCACCGTCGCATGCCGGTGATGCTGAACCCGGTGGACCATGCGCAATGGCTCGATCCGGATGCGGTGGCCGAGGATCTGCAGGCCCTGCTGAAGCCCAATCCGAACGTGCGGGGCTACAGGGTGTCATCGCGTGTCGGCAAGGTGCAGAATGACGATCCCGGTCTGATTGCGGAGATTGATGCAGACACGGATTGACTTGTCGCCCCCAGTTTCATTTGTACCGGTCCAGCCATGGCCTTTCCGAAAAGCTTCCTCGACGAGATCCGCAACCGCATCAACATGGTGGAGTTGGTGGGGCGGCGCGTGTCGTTGAAGAAGCGCGGGCGGGATCACTGGGGCTGCTGCCCGTTCCACAACGAGAAGAGTGCATCCTTCAAGGTGTCGGAAGATCGCGACGACTACCACTGCTTCGGCTGCGGCGCACATGGGTCGGCCTTCGACTTCGTGATGCATACGGAGGGACTGAGTTTCCCGGAGGCCGCCGAAAGGCTGGCCGAGACCGCCGGACTGGAAGTCCCGAAGATCGCGCCGGAACAGCGGGAGAAGGCAGATCATCTCTCCCGCCTGGCCGACGCCAACGAGGCCGCGGCGAAATGGTTCCAGGCCCAGTTGCGGGGCAGCGGAGGCGGAGAAGCCCAGGACTATCTGCGCCAGCGCGGCCTCGGCGATGCCGCGATCGAGGAGTTCCGGCTGGGGTACGCCCCCGACCGCAACGACGGACTGAAGGTGGCCCTGCTGGATCGCGGATTCACGGAGCGCGAACTGGTGGAGGCCGGACTGCTGGGCATGCCCGACGATGGCCGCGGCAGCTATGACCGGTTCCGCCACCGTCTGATGTTCCCCATCGGCGACCGCCGCAACCGGGTGATCGCCTTCGGCGGGCGCGCCCTGGGCGATGCACGGGCGAAATACCTCAACAGCCCCGAGTCACCGCTCTTCGACAAGGGCCGCAGTCTCTACAACCATGCCATGGCGCGGGAGGAAGCCCGATCCACCGGCACGGTGATCGTCGTCGAAGGCTACATGGATGTGATCGCGCTGGCGGAAGCAGGCTTTCGCAATACCGTGGCACCGCTCGGCACCGCCGTGACGGAGGATCAGATCGGCCTGCTCTGGCAGATGACGTCGGAGCCGATCATGTGCCTGGATGGCGATGCCGCCGGGCTGCGTGCCGCCCGGCGCGCCGCGGAACGCGCCCTGCCCCTGCTGAAACCCGGCAAGTCGCTGCGCTTTGCCTTGCTGGCGGAGGGTGTGGACCCTGACGACATGGTGCGCAACAACGGTCGCGAGGCCTTTGCGGCGCTGCTGGCCCGGACCACGCCCATGACCGCGATGCTCTGGCAGTCCCTGCTGGAGGAGCGGGAGATCGACACGCCGGAGCGGCGCGCGGCGCTGGAGAAGGACATCGACAGCCTGATCTTCTCCATCGCCGACGAGACGGTGCAGCGCCATTACCGCGACGATCTGAAGAACCGCATGCGAGAGGCGCTGCGCCCGCCTGCGCGCGCGCCCTACCAGGGCGGCCAGGGCAAGCCACCGCCCTGGGCGAAGGGCCGCGTCGCGGCGGAGGATGTGACCCGCCTGAAGGCCAGCATCGGCATGTCACCGCTGCGCACGCGAGAGGAGGCGATCGTCGCCGCCCTGCTGAAATGGCCGGTTCTGTGCAGCGACTTCGAGAACGAACTCGACGACCTGCAGCTTCAGAATTCCGATCTGGACACCTGCCTGATGCAGATCAGGGACGCAGTTTACAGGGACCCGGGACTTGACACAGAGGCTCTGTCACGCCACCTAAGCCGGTCAGGACTCGAACGGCTTGTGACCCGGATGAGTGCGCCCAGTGCGGCGCGTCTGGACTGGGCAGCGAAGCGAAATCCTCCTGCGGAGGCGATCCGACAGCTATTCGACGCCACGTTGCGTCGATACCGCGTAGAGGTGTTGCAGACGGACTATGAAGAAGCCGCGGCCCAGGCCCGGCGGGAAGTGACGGCAGAAGCTATCGAACGGATGGCGGCGCTCAGGCGCGCGCTTGATCGTGCGAAGGCAGAGGAACCGACGTCGGTCGGGATCGCAGGGGGTGGCGAACCGGCATGACGGCTTTCTCTGGCAGCAACGGGCTCCGATCCAGGGGAGCCCTGCGCGATCTCGAGGTTTCGGCGTTGGTGCAGGTCTGATTTCAGGACGGAAAACATATGGCGACCAAAGCAAACGAAAAAGAAGCAGCCGCGCGACCGGAACAGACGGACGGACCGTTGCTGGATCTTGCCCGGCAGGACATGAAGAAATTCGTCGCGAAGGCGAAGGAGCGTGGCTACGTCACCCATGACGAGCTGAACGCCGCGCTGCCGCAGGATCAGGTCTCCTCCGAGCAGATCGAGGATATAATGGCGATGCTGTCCGAAATGGGCATCAACGTGATCGAGAACGAGGAACAGGACCAGGAAGACAAGGACGGTGAGGAAGGCAAGCAACCCGCCACCACCTCCTCGTCCAGCACGTCATCCAGCGATGTGGAGCGCACCGACGACCCCGTGCGCATGTACCTGCGCGAGATGGGTTCGGTCGAACTGCTGTCGCGTGAGGGCGAGATCGCCATCGCCAAGCGCATCGAGGCCGGGCGCGAGAACATGATCGGTGGCCTGTGCGAGTCGCCGCTGACCATGCGTACGCTGATCGAATGGCGCGACGAGATCGTTGCCGAGAACATGCTGCTGCGTGACGTCATCGACCTGGAAAGCACCTACGGCAAGCCGGAGGGTCCGAGCGCCAACGACGACTCCGCCGATGACGAGGATGGTGAAGCCGGGACGAACGCCGATGCCACCGCGCGGAAAGCCAATGGCGAGGACAGGACCGACGGCCAGAAGGCTGCTGGCGGCAAGGCCGATGGCGAGAAGTCTTCCGACGACAGTTCGTCCGACGATGACGATGATGATTTCGACGATACCTCGCTGTCGCTCGCCGCGATGGAAGCGGCGCTGAAGCCGAGGATGCTGGAGACCTTCGACGAGATCGCCAAGCTGTTCAAGCGGATCGAGCGCGCACAGGACAAGCGCGTCAGCAGTGCGCTGGACGGTGGCGAGGTCTCGACCTCCGCCGAACGCCGTTTCCAGAAGATCCAGGCGGAAATGGTCGAGCACATGAAGGCCATCCGCTTCTCCAACGCCCGCATCGAGATGCTGGTCGGCGACCACTATGCCATCAACAAGAAGCTGATGGCGGCCGACGGCAAGCTGCTGCGCCTGGCGGAGAAGCATCGCGTGGACCGCCAGTCCTTCCTGGACCATCACTTCGGTCACGAACTTGATCAGGACTGGCTGGAGAATGTGGCCAAGCTGGACAAGAAGTGGGCCGCCTTCGCCTCCAACGAATTCGAGAAGGTGGAGGCCATTCGCGACGACTACAAGCAGATCGCCACGCTGGTCGGCCTGCCCATCGACGACCTGCGCCGCATCGTCTCCACCATCCAGCGCGGCGAACGCGACGCCCGCCGCGCCAAGAAGGAGATGGTGGAGGCCAACCTGCGCCTCGTCATCTCCATCGCCAAGAAGTACACCAACCGCGGCCTGCAGTTCCTTGACCTGATCCAGGAAGGCAACATCGGCCTGATGAAGGCGGTGGACAAGTTCGAGTATCGTCGTGGCTACAAGTTCTCCACCTATGCGACCTGGTGGATCCGGCAGGCGATCACCCGCTCCATCGCCGACCAGGCGCGGACGATCCGTATTCCGGTGCACATGATCGAGACGATCAACAAGCTGGTGCGCACGGGCCGCCAGATGCTGCACGAGATCGGACGCGAGCCGACCCCGGAGGAACTGGCCGAGAAGCTGGGCATGCCGCTGGAGAAGGTTCGCAAGGTGATGAAAATCGCCAAGGAACCGATCAGTCTGGAAACGCCCATCGGCGACGAGGAAGACAGCCACCTTGGCGACTTCATCGAGGACAAGAACGCTGTCCTGCCGATCGAGAGCGCGATCCACTCCAACCTGCGCGAGACCACGACACGGGTTCTGGCCAGCCTCACCCCGCGTGAGGAACGTGTGCTGCGCATGCGTTTCGGCATCGGCATGAACACCGATCACACGCTGGAGGAAGTCGGCCAGCAGTTCTCCGTCACCCGCGAGCGTATCCGCCAGATCGAGGCCAAGGCGCTGCGCAAGCTGAAGCACCCGTCTCGCAGCCGCAAGCTGCGGAGCTTCCTCGACAACTGATCCGGGTCCCGTCCCTTGCAGACACTGCCTGACCGCGCCGATGTCGTGATTGTCGGCGCGGGGATCGCCGGGACCGCGAGCGCCTGGTACCTGGCGCAGCGCGGCCTGTCGGTGGTGGTCTGCGAGAAGGGGCGCGTGGCGGGGGAGCAATCCTCCCGCAACTGGGGCTTCGTCCGCCAGCAGGGCCGTGACCCCGCCGAAATTCCGCTGATGATGGAATCCAACCGCATCTGGCGCACGCTGGAGCGGGATCTGAACGCCGATCTGGAATGGACGGTCGGCGGCAATTTCGTCTGCTTCCAGTCAGAGGAAGACCGCGCGACCTTCACGCGCTGGCGTGGCATCGCGGCGCAGCATGGCCTGCATTCCCGTATTGTCGAACCGTCCGAGATGCAGCAGATCGTGCCGGACAGCCAGCTTGGCAGACTGGGGGGCATCTACACCGAAAGCGATGGCCATGCGGAACCGGCCAAGGTCACCGTGGCGCTGCAACGCGCGGCGGAGGGCCGGGGTGCCACGTTCCTGACAGACTGCGCCGTCCTTGGCGTGGAGACCGCCGGCGGCAGCGTCTCGGGCGTCGAGACCGAACACGGGATGATCCGCGCGAAGACGGTCGTTCTGGCCTGCGGGGCCTGGACCAGCCGGATGCTGGCGCATCTGGGGCTGAAATTCCCACAGGTCTGGATCACCGGCTCCGTTGCCCGCACCACGGCGGCGCCACCCATCTCGAATGCGGCCACATGGGCCGGAGTCGCCTTCCGCCAGCGCCGTGACGGCACCCTGAACATCGCCACCCGATCCGCCGATCACGATCTGACCGTCGAGAGCCTGCTGTTTGGCCGGGTGTTCCTCGACGACTACCGCAAGCATGGGCGCGATCTGCGGCTGCGCTTCGGGCGGGCCAGTCTCGCCCTCGCCCTCGGTCGCTATTCGAAGGCGGCCCTGCGCCGGGAACTCACCCGCTACCGCACCCTCGACCCGGCCCCGAACCACCGGCAGCTCGACGATGTCCTGGCCCGTCTGAAACAGGCGATCCCGGCAACCGCCGACGTCACGCTGAGCAAGACCTGGGCCGGATATATCGACATGACACCGGACATGCTGCCGGTCCTGGACCATCTGGACCAGCCGTCGGGGCTGGTGGTGGCCAGCGGCTTCTCCGGCCACGGTTTCGGCATGGGACCGATTGTCGGGCGGCTGGTTTCGGAGATCATCGCCGACGGCAAGCCGTCGCTGGACCTGCATGCCTTCCGTTTCAGCCGCTTTGCGGAGGATGGCCCCCTGACCTCCGATACCGTCATTTGACGGCAGCGGACGGCTTCCCGTAACCTTCTCCCCCGGGGAGAGAATTCATGAATGAGACGTTCGAGACCGTGGTGCTGGAGCGGCCATCGCCGCATGTGCTGGTGGTGCGCCTGAACCGCCCCGAAGCCCGCAATGCGATGAACACGCAGATGGGTCACGACCTGAAGGCCATCTGGCAGCAGATGTATGTCGATCCCGGCGATACCCGGTGCATCGTTCTGACCGGAACGGGTGACAAGGCCTTCTGTGCCGGCGGGGATCTGAAGCAGCGCAACAACATGACCGACGCCCAGTGGCAGCAGCAGCATGCGCTGTTCGAACAGGGCACGCTGGCGCTGATGGACTGTCCGGTTCCGGTGATCGCTGCCGTCAATGGCGCGGCGTTCGGCGGCGGCTGCGAGTTCGTCTGTGCCGCGGATTTCGCCTATGGCTCGACCAATGCCCGCTTTGCCCTGACGGAAGTCTCGCTGGGCATCATGCCAGGCGCCATGGGCACACAGAACCTGCCCCGTGCGGTGGGCATTCGCCGCGCCAAGGAGATCATCCTGACCGCCAGCCCCTTCACGGCGGAGGAGGCTCTGGCCTGGGGCCTGCTGAACAAGGTCTGCGCGCCGGAGGATCTCATGGCGACCGCGCTGGAGACGGCGGAGCGCATCGCGGGCAATGCCCCGATCTCCACCCGGCAGGCGAAGAAGTCGATCTCCATGTCCACGCAGGTGGGGTACCATACGGGCTACATGTACGAGATCGAGGCCTACAACCGCATGGTCCCGACCGAGGACAGGCTGGAAGGCGTGCGGGCGTTCAACGAGAAGCGCCGCGCCGACTTCAAGGGCCGGTGAAAGGGAGAAGTATGATGGAACGCGATGTCATCCTGCGTGAGGTTGGTCTGCGGGACGGGCTTCAGATGGTGAAGTCCCAGTTCCCGACGGAGGCAAAGAAACAGTGGATCAGTGCCGCGGTCGCGGCAGGGATGCCTGAGATCGAGGTCTGTTCGTTCGTGCCGCCGCACGTGGTGCCGCAGTTCAGCGATCATGCCGAGGTCGTGGCGCACGCCCGGACCCTGGCAGACCTGACCGTCTCCGCCCTGGTGCCCAATGCGAAGGGTGCGGAGCGGGGCTTCCAGTTGGGCGTCGACAAGCTGAACTTCGTCCTCTCGGCCTCCGAGACCCACAATCAGAAGAACGTCCGCTGTTCGACGGAACAGTCGCTGGAACGCTTCGAGCAGGTGATGGAGGTGAAACGCTCCAATCCCGACTATGCGAAGACCAGCGTCGGTGGCGGCGTCTCAACGGCGCTTGGCTGCACCATGGAAGGCCCGATCGAACCCTCCCGCGTGATGTGGCTGATCGAGGAATATCTGAAACGGGGCGCGGACGAGGTCGGCATTGCCGACACCGTGGGCTATGCCAACCCGGCACAGGTCAAGGCCGTGTTTCAGGAGGCGATCCGCAACTTCGGCGACGACACGACCATCGTCGCCCATTTCCACGACACCCGTGGCCTCGGCCTCGCCAACGCGCTTGCCGCGCTCGATGCCGGGTGTCGGGTGTTCGATGCCTCGCTGGCCGGTCTCGGCGGCTGCCCCTTTGCGCCGCTCGCCACCGGCAATGTGGTGATGGAGGATCTGGTGTTCATGCTGGAGGCGATGGGCATGCGCACCGGCATCGATCTGGATGCACTGGTGGCGATCCGCGATCTGCTGACCACCAACCTGCCCGATGAACCGCTGCACGGCATGATCGCGAAGGCCAGCGTGCCGAAGGGCTTCGTCCCCGCCTCCGCCGCCCTCGCCGCCGAGTGAACACCAGACGGGAAACCCTGCCATGAATGCCGATACGACAATGAATGCGTCCACCGCCGTTTCCATGGAGCTGGGGGAGGACTGGCGCGACATCCGTGATCAGGTGCGCCGTATCTGCGAGGGATTTCCCGGCAGCTACTGGCAGGATCTGGACGAGAAATCGCTCTACCCGGATGCCTTCGTCGAGGCGCTGACCAAGTCGGGCTATCTGGGGGCGCTGATCCCGGAGGAATACGGCGGGTCCGGCCTGCCGGTGCGCGCGGCCTCCGTGATCCTGGAGACCATCCATGCTTCGGGCTGCTCCGCCGCCGCCTGTCACGCACAGATGTACATCATGGGCACGCTGCTGCGGCATGGATCGGAGGAGCAGAAGCAGAAGTACCTGCCGAAGATCGCGACCGGTGAACTGCGCCTGCAGGCCTTTGGCGTGACGGAACCGACCACCGGATCGGACACGACCCAGTTGAAGACCCGAGCGGTACGCGACGGCGACAGCTATGTGGTCAACGGCCAGAAGATCTGGACCAGCCGCGCGCTGCAGTCCGACCTGATGCTGCTGCTGGCCCGGACCACGCCTGCCGATCAGGTGCAGAAGCGGACCCAGGGCCTGTCCGTCTTCCTGGTCGACCTGCGGGAAGTGAAGGGCAACGGCTGCGAGATCCGCCCCATCCCGACCATGGTGAACCACAACACCAACGAGGTCTTCTTCGACAACATGCGCATCCCCGCCGACAGCCTGATCGGCGAGGAAGGTCGCGGCTTCAAGTACATCCTGGACGGGATGAATGCCGAACGCGTGCTGGTGGCATCGGAAGCCATCGGTGACGGCAAGTATTTCACGGAGAAGTCCGTGGCCTACGCCAATGACCGCTCCGTCTTCGGGCGCGCCATCGGCCAGAACCAGGCCATCCAGCACCCCATCGCGCGGGCCTATGGCGAACTGCAGGCGGCGGAACTGATGGTCCGGCAGGCGGCGGCACTGTTCGACGCGGGTCAGGAATGCGGTGAGGCCGCCAACCTGGCCAAGCTGCTGGCGTCGGAGGCGGCGTGGAAGGCGGCGGATACCTGCATGCAGACCCACGGCGGTTTCTCCTTCGCCCGGGATTTCCAGATCGAGCGGAAGTGGCGGGAGTGCCGCCTGTTCCAGATCGCCCCGATCTCGTCCAACATGATCCTGAACTTCGTCGCGCAGAACGTGCTCGGTCTGCCGCGATCCTATTGAGGGGGGCTGGACAACCCTGCACTATTGGCATGTCGGGCGGGGGCGGTTCGCCCCATACTGCTGCCGACCAACAAACGCAAAGAAACGCATAATTCCGGGAGGATCGAGAAATGCTGAGTGTGGAAACCCCGCAGGACCTGAAGAACCATGTCGGCGCCGATTGCGGCGTGTCGGATTGGGTGACCATTGATCAGGCGATGATCAACAAGTTTGCCGATGCGACCGGCGATCATCAGTGGATCCATGTCGATGTGGAACGCGCCAGGAAGGAAATGCCGAACGGCCAGACCATCGCTCATGGTTTCCTGACCCTGTCGCTGGTGCCGCTGCTGTCGGCCCAGACCCTGACGGTCGAGAAGCGCAGCAGGGGCATCAACTACGGCTCCAACAAGGTGCGTTTCACAAACATGGTGCCCGCCGGCAGCCGTGTCCGCCTGCGCCAGAAGATCAAGGAAGTGAACGATGTTTCCGGCAATGGCGTGCAGGTGATCTCCGAGATGTCGATGGAGATCGAAGGCCAGGAACGCCCGGCGATGGTGGCGGAATTCATCAGCCTTTCCTTCGCCTGACCGGGTCCCAGCAATGACCGGCACACAGGTGACGGCAGCTCTGGCGGCGCGGGCCGCCGGGCTGCACCTCGACGATATCGACGATGACGCGCGCGCGGTTGCCCGGCAGTGCCTGCTGGACTGGTTCGCCGTGACCATCGCCGGGGCGGATGAGCCCTGTGTGGCGCTGCTGACGGCGGAGGCGGAGGAGCAGGGCGGCAACCCGCAATCGACCCTGATCGGTCACGGACTGCGGCTGTCGACGCGGCAGGCCGCGCTGGTCAACGGCACCGCAAGTCATGCCCACGACTATGACGATGTGAACATGACCCTTTCCGGCCATGCGACCGTTGCCGTGGCGGGGGGACTGCTGGCGCTGGCCGAGAAGCTGGATGCCTCGGGCGAGGATGTGCTGACTGCCTTCGTTGCCGGGTACGAGACCGCCTGTCGCGTCGGGGCGCTGGTGATGCCGGGACATTATGCGATGGGGTTCCACTCCACCGCGACGGCGGGAACCTTCGGGGCGGCGGCGGCCTGCGGTCGCCTGCTGGGGCTGGATGCGGACCAGATGGCCCGCGCCTTCGGCATTGCCGGAACCATGGCCGCCGGGCTGAAGAGCCAGTTCGGCACCGACTGCAAGCCGTTCCACGCTGGCCGGGCGACGGAGGCCGGTCTGATGGCCGCCACCATGGCCGCGCGCGGCTTCACGTCCCGCAGTGACATTCTGGATTGCGAGCAGGGCTTCGCCGCGACCCATTCGAAGCACTTCAATCCGGAGGCAGCGGTGGGTGACGCACCGGGTGGCGGCTTCCATGTCCGCAACAACCTGTTCAAGTATCACGCGGCCTGCTACCTGACCCACGCCGCCATCGAGAGTGGCCGTCAGATCCGGGCCGAACACGCCCCTGCCGCGGACGAGATCGCCGCCGTCTCCATCCAGGTGGAAAAGGGCGCGGACCGTGTCTGCAACATCGCGGAACCCGCAACGGGGCTGGAGACCAAGTTCTCGCTGCGCATGACCACGGCCTTCGCGCTGGCCGGTATCGATACGGCGGGCATGGTCAACTACACGGCGGCGAATGCCACCGACCCGCGCCTGACGGCGCTTCGGGACCGGGTGCAGGTCGATCTGACCAGCGGCATCTCCGCCACCTTCTCCGACGTGACGGTGACCCTGAAGGATGGCACACGGCTGCAGGCAAGCCACGACAGCGGCATTCCCGCCGCCGACGTGAGCATGCAGGGACAGCGCATCGGGGCCAAGTTCGATGCCCTGGCCAAGCCGGTGATCGGTGACAATCGCGCCGGTGCACTGCGCGCGGCGCTGGAGAACATCGAGACGGCCCCCTCCATCGCCGAGATCATGCAGATCGCCGCCTGATCGTCGCCCGCGTTCCACGTCTATGGATAACGGCACCATGAGTGTCGCTATCGCCCCAACGAGAGATACCGCATGTCCAAGCAGCCCCGCGACCTGACCGCCCTGGTCGATCCGAAGTCCATTGCCGTCATCGGCGCGTCAAATGATCCCTACAAGTTCGGCGGTCGCCCGATCCGCTACATGCGGGAGGCGAAGTTCGCGGGACCGATCTATCCGATCCATCCGCGCGAGACGGAGATCCAGGGCCTGAAGGCCTATTCGGATATCCGCGAGGTGGGACAGCCCATCGACATGGCGATCATCACCATCCCTGCCCCCGGCGTTGCCGACGTGGTCGATGCCTGTGCGGAGGCGGGCGTGAAGTCCTGTGTCATCTTCTCGTCAGGCTTCTCGGAGGTCGGCGGGGAAGCGCATGAGTGGCAGGAGCGGATATCCGCGACCGCCGCCCGCTCGGGCCTGCTGGTACTCGGCCCCAACTGTCTCGGCACCCTGACGCCGCAGGGTTGGGCCATCGGCACCTTCAGCACCATGTTCGACCATGGCTGGCCGGTTCCCGGACACCTGACCATCATGACCCAGTCCGGCGCTGTCGGCGGCCATATCCTGGTCGCAGCGCGTGAGCGCGGACTCGGCATCCGCACCTGGGTGGCAACCGGCAACGAATCCGACGTCGATGTGGCTGACTGCATCGCCTTCGGTGCGACCGACCCGGAAACGAAGGTCATCGCCGCCTACATGGAGGGCTGCAAGAATCCGGAGCGGCTGATCGCGGCGCTGAAGATGGCGCGCGATGCAGGCAAGCCGGTGATCTGCATGAAGGTGGGATCGTCAGAGGTGGGCGCCGCCGCCGCCGCGACGCACACGGCCTCGCTGGCCGGCGCGGATGCCGTTTTCGATGCGGTCTTCCGCCAGTATGGCGTCTATCGCGCCTACAGCCTGGACGAGATGATGGATGTCGCCGGTGCGGCACTGGTCAGTCCGTTGCCGAAGGGCCGCAGGCTGGGGATCGTCACCGTCTCCGGCGGTGCCGGAGTGATGGCCGCAGACGCGGCCGCCGATCTGGGCCTCGAAGTGCCGGAACTGCCCGCCATCGCTCAGAAGGCGGTGAAGGATGCCCTGCCCTATGCCGCCGCGCGCAATCCGGTGGATGTCACCGCCACCGCGACCAACGACTTCCACCTGTTGCAGCAGGGTCTGGAGGCCATGCTGGACCATGGCAATGTGGACATGACGGTGATCTTCCTCTCCACCGTCGGCTTCAGCCCGCGCATCATGGAGGGGCTGAAGGACATCTTCCCCGCCATCCGCCGGAAGTACCCCGATGCCATCATGGCCGTGTCCATGATGTGCACCCCGGAGAACCGCCGCAAGTTCGAGGACGACGGCTATCTGGTGATCGAGGATCTGAACGATGCCGTGCATATCCTGGCGGCGCTGGCGCGCATCCGCGAGAGCCTGGAACGGCCGAACAGCGCCGATGGCCTGGACGCACCGGGTGTGCTGTCGCACATCCCGACCGGCGCGCTGAACGAGGCGGAGGCTGCCGGTCTGCTGTCGGAGTCCGGGCTGCAGTTCCCGAGCATTCATGTCGCCACCAATGCGTCCGAGGCAGAGGCCGCCGCGCGCAAGATCGGCGGACCGGTGGCGATGAAGGTGCTTTCGGGCGCCATCCAGCACAAGAGCGACATCGGCGGTGTCCGTCTGAATGTCACCGCCGACAAGGCGGCAGAGGCCTACGCCGGGATCATGAGTTCCGTCGGCAACCACGAACCCAACACACCGCTGGACGGAGTTCTGGTCGCGCCAATGGCTCCGAAGGGCGTCGAGACCATCATCGGTGTACAGAACGACCCGGTCTTCGGCCCCGTGGTGATGTTCGGTCTGGGCGGCGTGTTCGTCGAGGTGCTGAAGGATGTGACCTTCCGGGTCGCCCCGTTCAACGAGGCGGAGGCCCACCGGATGATCCGCGAGCTGAAGGGACTGCCGCTGCTGCAGGGCGCGCGTGGTGCCGAACCGGCCGATCTCGACGATCTGGCCCGGACCCTGTCGAAGGTTTCGGTCTATGCTGCGGCGCAGGGCGACCAGTTCACCTCCATCGACATCAACCCCTATGTGGCGCTGCCAAAGGGCGGCGTTGCACTGGATGCGGTGATCGTACCCAAGGCGTAGATATTGCGCCGGGAACAGGCTGCCGAGGGGGCAGGAGCATCGGGCTGTTCCGATCCGGCTGCGTGAACTCTGCCTGAGCCGTTCAGCGCGCCTGCTCGAGACGTTCGGCGACCAGATTCAGGCGGTCGCCGCCCCAGAACAGCTCACCGTCCAGAGTGATGCTCGGCACGCCGAACACGCCGGCGGCTTCGGCTCCGGCGCGCTGCCCGTCATGCAGCTTGCCGCCCTCGCCCTCGTACCACGCCGCGAACTCCGTGGTGTCGGCACCGATCTGTTTCAGCAGCGCCTCGATCACTTCCGGGTCGCTGGTTTCCAGATCGCGCTGGAAGAACCGCCTGAAGGCCGTACCGAGGTAGGGCCGGATCAGGCCCTGACGGTCGGCATAGGACATGCCGATCCCGGCGGGGCGTGAATCGAAGATCTTCTTTGGCCCGTAAAGCGTCAGCCCCTGACGGTTGGCCAGTCGGCGACAGTCCATGTAGGCGTATTTCACCTTGCGCCAGTTGTGCTCTGTCCGGACATCGACCGCGTCCAGATAGGTATCGATATGTAGGGTCAGATGACGCCAGATGAAAGGCTTGCCCCAGGCATCCTCCAGCCGACAGGTCTCGGCGTAGGCGAGAAAGGCATAGGGGCTCTTCACATCCGTGTAGCAGACGACTTCCATGATGCTCAGGCTGCCTCCTGCTTCGGCAAATGACCGGTCTTCACATAGAGCAGGCAACCGCCGTCCGACCTCGGCGCATGGTCCGTACCGTCCGCAAGACGGAACCAGGTTCCGGCCGGGTAGCTGCCGTTTTCATCCGCAATCTCGCCTTCGATGACGAAGACTTCCTCCCCGCCGTCATGGACATGATGCGGCACCGTGGTGCCGGGGGCGAGGCGGGAGAGGTAGATCGTCTCCGGGTAGCCAGGCTCGTCGAAGACCGTGAAACGCTGCCGCCCCGGTCCGGTCTCGTGCCAGCCGTCGGCATCCGTCGTATCCACGCGGCGGGTAGGCCGTTCCTCACCCGGATACTGGCAGAGCTTCACCAGCAGGGTGCAGCCGGTCTCGGTCTGCGGCTGGTGTCGTGACCCGGTCGGCAGCAGCGTGAAACTTCCCTTCGGGTAGCTGCCGAACTCGTCCGCGAAGACACCGTCCAGAACCAGCACCTCCTCCCCCAGCGGATGATCGTGCATCGGGAACCCGCAACCGGGATCGAACCGGACGATGGAGGTGACCATCCCCTTCTCCGTGTCGCCGACCAGTTCCAGGCGCTTGCGCCAGACACCCGGGGCCGGGCTGGCCTGCCACTCCAGGGCATTCGTGTCGACAACGGCGCTCTTGCGCCGGTCACCATGCAGGTCACTCATGTCCGTCACTGCCTTTCGCAAGGGTGTTCCTGGCCGCTAAACTACCGCAGCACGCACGCAAGACAAATGCTTCGGGGAGGGCAGGGTGCAAGAAATCATCATCAGCCGACGGTTCCAGGGACCGTCGCAATCCGCCAATGGCGGCTATGTCACCGGCCTGATGGCGGAACTGATCGATGGCCCGGCGGAGGTGACGCTGAAGGCACCGCCACCCCTGGAGAAGCCGCTGTACGTGAACGCCACGGACGATGGTTTCGCGATGATGGATGGCCAGACCGTGATCGCCACGGTACGCGGCGTCCCGGCAAAGCAGATGGACCTGCCGGACTGTCCTGATCCGGCCGCGACTGCCGCAGCCACGGCGCGCTATCCCGGACATGACCACAGTCCCATCCCGCACTGCTTCGTCTGCGGCTCGAAACGGGATGACGGCGATGCCCTGCGTGTCTTCACCGGCCCGGTGGAAGGCCGCGACATGGCGGCAGCGCCCTGGGTGCCACATGCCAACTTCGCCGATGAGTCGGGAACGGTTGCGAAGCGCTATCTGCTGGCCGCGCTCGACTGCCCCGGCGCCTGGGCCTGGTACGGCCAGACCGGTGGCCACATGCTGCTGGGAAGGATGCATTGCGAGACGCTGGGCAGTGTCTCGGCGGGCGAGGCCTGCACGGTAACCGCCTGGCCCATGGGACGCGATGGCCGCAAGGTCTGGGCCGGAACCGCCGTCCACAACGCGCAGGGGACCGTTGTCGCCTTCGGATATGCCACCTGGATCACGGTCGCGGAGGTCAGCTAGACCGCTCCCCCACCCGGGGACCGGTTCAGAGACCGCCGCGCGAAATGACGAAGTCCCGGATGGTGTCCACGCCGTCCCCATGCTTGACCCGGGCGAAGACATAGGGGCGGTCGCCCCGCTGCGCGGCCGCATCGCGATCCATGCGCCCCAGGTCAGCCCCCACCAGCTCCGCCAGGTCGGTCTTGTTGATGATCAGCATGTCGGAGCGCGTGATGCCGGGGCCGCCCTTCGCCGGGATCTTGTCACCCGCCGAAACATCGATGACATAGAGCGTGATGTCGGCCAGTTCCGGACTGAAGGTGGCAGCCAGGTTGTCGCCACCACTCTCGATCAGGATCACGTCCAGATCGGGGAAGCGGTCCCACATGTCGGCGACGGCGGCCAGGTTGATGGAGGCATCCTCCCGGATCGCCGTGTGCGGGCAGCCTCCGGTCTCCACCCCCATGATCCGTTCCGGTGGCAGTGCGCCGGTCCGGGTCAGGATTTCCGCATCTTCCTTGGTGTAGATATCGTTGGTGATGGCGGCGACAGAGAAGGAACGGCTGAGTTCCTTCGACAGTTGCTCCATCAGCGCCGTCTTGCCGGAGCCGACGGGACCACCGATGCCGACGCGCAGCGGACCATTGGGTGAAGCGGATGCAGTCATGATCGGAAGAGCCTCGTTCGTTGGGTTTCATGCTGCATCGACGCAATGTCGGCAGCCAGGCAGCAGGTGGCAATCTCGTCCAGGCTCGTGGCCATGGCAACGTCCGCAAGCGCCTCCAGTCGCGGTTCCACAAGACGCAGCAGGTGCAGCCCGTCGGTCTGGCCCAGCGGCACCAGCCGGACAATGGCCGAGATCAGGTTGGCGGCGAAGGCATGCAGATAGCCGACGATGACGGGCCGCAGCGCCAGTCCGTGCCCGGCAGCGGCAGCACCCACCGCAACCGGATAGGCTACCGGCGCAATCGCGGCACCGGCCCGCAACCCATCGATGGCCGGGGTCGGCCAGGCTGCGGCAATGGCGGTCAGGAACGCCCTGCCCTGTGCCTCCGTCTCCAGCGCCAGCTCCGATGTGGCGGTCAGGGCAACAGCTTCTTCCGCCACGTCGTGCAGGCGATGGCTGTCCCCGGCCGTCACGGCGCGCCACGCCTCCGCCAGCAGCACCGCATCCGACTTGCCACCACCATCTGTCAACAGGTCCAGCACCCAGTCACCGGCGGTGGCACGGTCGCGGATATGCTCCAGTTCGACCGCGCGCTCCAGCCCATGACTGTAGGTATAGGCCCCGACAGGAAAGGACGGCGACAGCCAGGTCAGCAGCCGTGGCAGGTCCGCGTCAGACGGCATTCGCAATATCCTCGGGCAGCAGTTCGCCATCGTCGCCCGCATGGTCATGGTCGTGATCGTGCGCATGCGCATGGCCGTGACTGTGGCCATGGTCATGACCATGCACCGGACCATGGCCATAGGCACCACCCTCCGGCGTGAAGGCCGCGGACAGATGTCTGGTCTCGCCCCCCAGGCCGCGCACCATGTCCTCGATCACATGATCGGAGCGGATACGCAGACGGTCGCCGTCCAGTTCCGTCGGCAGATGCCGGTTGCCGAGGTGCCAGGCAATGCGCATCAGCGCATCGGCATCCGGTGCGGTGATCTCCGTCAGTTGCTCCAGCGCGGGCAGCACGGCAACCGTCCGCCCGTCCGTCAGCCGCAGTCCGTCACCATCCTTCAGGTCCGGCACCTGCGCCAGATCAAGGACGAACGACAGGCCGTCACAGCCTTCGAGTTTCAGTCGCCGACGACGCCGATCCTCGATATCCAGAACAACGCGGTCGACCGCAGTCGCGGTGTCCCAGGTTCCGGCCTCCAGTACTTCGTGTGCGCGCAATCCCATCAGAACAGGAAATAGCGCTGCGCCATCGGCAATACATCCGCCGGTTCGCAGGTCAGCAGTTCACCGTTCGCCCGCACCTCGTAGGTCTCCGGATTCACCTCGATATCGGGCAGCGTGTCGTTCAGCACCATGGAGGCCTTGCCGATGCCGCCGCGCACGTTCTCGATGGCAACGCATTCCTTCGCCAGACCCAGCGAGGCACCGATACCCGCGTCCCGGGCGGCACCCGAGACGAAGGTGACGGAGGATGCGGTCATCGCCTTGCCGAAGCTGGCGAACATGGGGCGGTAGTGCACCGGCTGCGGCGTCGGGATCGACGCGTTCGGATCCCCCATCATGGCGGAGGCGATGCTGCCGCCCTTCAGGATCAGGTCCGGTTTCACGCCAAAGAAGGCCGGTGTCCAGACCACCAGATCGGCCAGCTTGCCGACCTCGACGGAGCCGATCAGGTTCGACATGCCATGCGCGATGGCCGGATTGATCGTGTACTTGGCGATATAGCGGCGGACGCGGAAATTGTCGTTGTCGCCGCTCTCCTCCGGCAACCGTCCGCGCTGGCGCTTCATCTTGTCCGCCGTCTGCCAGGTGCGAATGATGACCTCCCCCACCCGGCCCATCGCCTGACTGTCTGAGGCGATGATGGAGAACGCGCCCATGTCGTGCAGGATGTCTTCCGCCGCGATGGTCTCCCGCCGGATGCGGCTTTCGGCAAAGGCCACGTCCTCGGGGATGTTGCTGTCCAGGTGATGGCAGACCATCAGCATGTCCAGATGCTCGTCGATGGTGTTCACCGTGAAGGGGCGCGTCGGATTGGTGGACGACGGGATGACGTTCGGCTCGCCGCAGACCTTGATGATGTCCGGCGCATGGCCACCGCCCGCGCCCTCCGTATGGAAGGCATGAATCGTGCGGTTCTTGAACGACGCCACGGTGTTCTCGACGAAGCCGGATTCATTCAGCGTGTCGGTATGGATCATCACCTGCACGTCCATCTCGTCGGCCACCGACAGGCAGCAGTCGATGGCGGCGGGCGTGGTGCCCCAGTCCTCGTGCAGTTTCATGCTGCAGGCCCCGGCCAGCACCTGCTCGCGCAGCGCCTCCGGCGTGGAGGCATTGCCCTTGCCCGACAGGCCAAGATTGACCGGAAAGCTGTCGAAGGCCTGCAGCATCCGCCCGATGTGCCACGGGCCGGGCGTGCAGGTCGTGGCATTGGTGCCGGTCGCCGGACCGGTGCCGCCGCCCAGCATGGTGGTGACACCGCTGGTCAGCGCCTCCTCGATCAGTTGCGGGCAGATGAAATGGATATGGGCATCGAAACCACCGGCGGTGATGATCTTGCCCTCACCCGCGACGGCCTCCGTCCCGGGACCGACGATGATGTCGACGCCAGGCTGGGTATCCGGGTTGCCGGCCTTGCCGACGCCGACGATGCGTCCGTCGCGGATGCCGATGTCGGCCTTGATGATGCCGGTGTGATCGACGATCAGCGCATTGGTGATGACCGTGTCCACGGCGCCCCCGGCGCGGGAGACCTGGGACTGGCCCATGCCGTCACGGATGACCTTGCCGCCGCCGAACTTCACTTCCTCGCCGTAGATGGTGCGGTCTTCCTCCACCTCCACGAACAGCTCCGTATCCGCCAGCCGGACCTTGTCCCCGACGGTGGGGCCGAACATGTCCGCATAGGCGGCACGATTGATCCTGTAGGCCATCAGTCGAGATCCCCCATGATCTTCTGATTGAAGCCGAAGACGCGGCGGTCCCCGGCCAGCGGCACCAGCGTCACGTCACGGGACTGGCCCGGTTCGAACCTGACCGCGGTCCCTGCCGGAATGTCGAGGCGCATGCCGCGCGCCTTCTCCCGGTCGAATTCGAGGCCCGGATTGGTTTCCTGGAAATGGTAGTGGCTGCCGACCTGCACCGGCCGGTCGCCGGTGTTGGCAACGGACAGCGTCACGGTCTCGGCACCTTCGTTGAGGACGATCTCGCCCTCAGCCGCAATGATTTCACCCGGTATCATGCTGCCCTCCCTCAACGGATCGGTTCGTGGACGGTGACCAGCTTGGTCCCGTCGGGGAAAGTGGCCTCGACCTGCACGTCATGGATCATCTCCGCGATGCCTTCCATGACCTGATCGCGGCTGATCACGGTGGCGCCTGCCGACATCAGGTCGGCAACCGAGCGGCCATCCCGCGCGCCCTCCACCACGAAGTCGGAAATCAGGGCGATGGCTTCCGGGTAGTTCAGCTTCACGCCGCGTTCCAGCCGCCGTCGGGCCACCATGGCAGCCACGGAGATGAGCAGCTTGTCCTTCTCCCTCGGTGTCAGGTTCATGTCTGTCGCCTCCCCTTCGCGTCGTCGTGGAACGCCTAGATTCGGAATACCGCAGGCAGCCGTTCCGGATGCCCCATGATTGCGTGTCGCAGTGCCGGGAGCAAACGGGCAAGAATGCCGCGCATGCCGTCGCCGTCGGTCGCCAGGATACGCCCCAGCACAAGACCCTGCCGCAGCGTGGCCCCGGCGTGCGCACCGCCCAGGTCCCGGATCAGGCCCAGCAGCATCTCCGTCATCCCTGCCGGTGCCTGCAGGATCAGGCTGGCCCAGGACTCCGCGCCGCCCAGCAGAGCAGGCCGGAGGCGCTGTTCACGGATTGCCGCGCCAAGTTCGAAGGCATCGTGCAGGATCAGCCGTCCGTCACGCCGCACCCGCCAGTGATCGCGCACCAGCCCTTCCGCCACCGTCTCACCCATGGCCTTGCGGCCCAGAATGACGGTTTCGGCGGCCAGGAACCGCGCGCCATCGGCCAGATCGACATCGGTGCTGCGGTTCATCCGTCCGCCGTCGAACAGGATCGTCTCCTGCGGCAGCCATTCCGCCCGTGCGTCCTTCGACACCTTCAGCCGGTTGCGCACCCGCGCGTCACCGCCGGAGCTGCGGTAGACCCGCTCCGCCGCCTGGGTGCTGACGCAGGCGATCGCGGATCCCTGCCAGGCCACGTCGGTCGAAACATCATCGCCGCCGGTCAGACCGCCCGCGGTATTGATCAGCACAGCCGTCTTCGGATCACCGGCATAGCAGTTGGGCAGACGGGCCTTCATGCAGCCCTGTTGATGGAGGTCGGCCAGCGCCGTCCGTGCGCCTACCCCCAGGAAGGCGACACGGGCCACACCGACCGACCGGGGCGGACCGGCGCGGCCTGCCGTGGGCGCCGGTTCCACCGTTTCAGACTGTGAGATGGGCTCTGACATCATCCTCGTTCATCTCGTCAGCCTTGCCGGAGAGCACGATTTCGCCCCGATCCATGACATGGAACGTGTCGGCGAGCTCCTTTGCAAACTCGAAATACTGCTCGACCAGCAGAATCGCCATGTCACCCCTGTCGCGCAGCAGGCTGATGACCCGGCCAATGTCCTGGATGATGGACGGCTGAATGCCTTCCGTGGGTTCATCGAGCAGGAGCACCCTTGGCCGTGTGACCAGTGCGCGGGCGATGGCCAGTTGCTGCTGCTGACCACCCGACAGGTCACCGCCACGCCGACCCAGCATGTCCTTCAGCACCGGAAACAGGTCGAACAGTTCCTCCGACACGTGCCGATCCGAAGCCTTCAGACAGGCGTAGCCGGTCTCAAGATTCTCCCGCACGGTCAGCAGGGGGAAGATCTCCCGCCCCTGCGGCACGAAGGCGATCCCCTCCCGCGCCCGCTCGAACGGTCGCATCCGGTCGACCGGCTTGCCGTCCAGCGCAATGCTGCCGGACATGATGCCCTGCTGTCCGACGATGGCGCGCAGGGTCGAGGTCTTGCCGACACCGTTGCGGCCCATCAGACAGGTCACCTTGCCCGGTTCCGCTGTGAGTGAAACACCCCACAGTGCCTGGGAGGCGCCGTAGGAGAGGTTGATTTCGTTCACTTCCAGCATGGTTCAGCGCCCCAGATAGACTTCGATGACGCGCTTGTCGGCGCTGACCGTGTCCAGCGATCCCTCGGCCAGGACGGAGCCTTCATGCAGCACCGTGACCTTGACACCCAGATCGCGGACGAAGGTCATGTCATGTTCGACAACCACCACCGAATGGTTCTCCGCGATTTCCTTCAGCAGGCGCGCGGTTTCGGCGGTCTCGTCATCGGTCATGCCCGCCGCCGGTTCGTCCACCAGCAGCAGCTTCGGGTCCTGGGCCAGCAGCATCCCGATCTCCAGCCACTGCTTCTGTCCGTGGCTGAGCGATCCGGCGATCTCGTTGGCGTGATCGCCCAGACGGGTGATCCCCAGGATCTCGTCGATGCGCCGCCTGGACTCGTTCGACAGCATCCAGAGCAGGCTTGAACGCACCGAGCGGTCCGCCTTCAGCGCAAGTTCCAGATTGTCGTGCACGGTCTGGGTCTCGAAGACCGTCGGCTTCTGGAACTTGCGACCGATCCCGAGTTCGGCGATCGCCGCCTCGTCATGCTTGGTCAGATCGACACTGCCCTCGAAGACCACCTGACCGGAGTCGGGCCGGGTCTTGCCGGTGATGATGTCCATCATCGTGGTCTTGCCTGCCCCGTTGGGGCCGATGATCGCGCGCATCTCGCCCGCATCGAGCACCAGCGACAGGTCGTTCAGCGCACGAAAGCCGTCGAAGGAGACGTTGACACCATCCAGATACAGGATGCTGTCGGCCATGGAGATGTTCAGGGACTGGTTCATGACCGGCCCTCCATGGCGCGGGCTTCCCGCCAGTTCCTGATCTTCGTCATTATGGGCGACGGCCCGCCGTCACCGCTGCCGTTGATGGCACCGACGATGCCGCGCGGCAGGAACAGGGTGACGAAGACGAACAGCCCGCCCAGTGCGAACAGCCAGATCTCCGGCAGGGCACCGGTCAGGTACGTCTTGGCATAGTTCACCAGGATCGCGCCGATGACGGCCCCGTAGAGCGTGCCACGACCGCCAACCGCCACCCAGACCACGACCTCGATGGAATTCGCGGGCGTGAACTCGCTGGGGTTGATGATGCCGACCTGCGGCACATAGAGCGCCCCGGCGACACCGGCCATGCAGGCCGAGAGGGTGAAGACGGCCAGCTTGTAGCGGTCCACCCGATAGCCGAGGAACCGGGTCCGGGATTCCGCATCGCGGATCGCGGTGATGACCTTGCCGTACTTGGAGCGTGTGACCGCCTTGCAGATCAGGAACCCGAGACCGAGCGCCGCCGCCGAGGCGAAGAGCAGCCCGACCCGTGTCCCGTCGTTCTGCAGGTCGAAACCGAGCAGATCCTTGAAGTCCGTCAGACCGTTGTTGCCGCCGAAACCCATGTTGTTGCGGAAGAAGGCAAGCATCAGCGCATAGGTCATGGCCTGCGTGATGATCGACAGATAGACGCCCGTGACCCGGCTGCGGAACGCGAACCAGCCGAAGATGAAGGCCAGCAGGCCCGGGACGAAGACGATCATGATCGCCGCGAACCAGAACATGTCGAAGCCATGCCAGTACCAGGGCAGTTCCGAATAGTTCAGGAACACCATGAAATCGGGCAGTTCCGGATTGCCGTAGACGCCCCGGTCACCGATCTGGCGCATCAGGTACATGCCCATGGCATAGCCGCCGAGCGCGAAGAACGCGCCGTGTCCCAGGCTGAGAATGCCGCAGAAGCCCCAGATCAGATCCACCGACAGCGCCAGCAGCGCATAGGTCAGATACTTGCCGATCAGGCTGACCAGATAGGTCGGCGCATGCAGCGCATGCCCCACCGGCATCAGCAGGTTGGACAGGGCCAGCAGCAGGATCAGACCGAACAGGATGCCGAGGAAGATCATGCCGCCACGGTCGAAGGCACGGAAGACGAGGCCACGCATGATCATGACTCCACCGCCCGTCCCTTCAGCGCGAACAGGCCGCGCGGACGCTTCTGGATGAACAGGATGATGGCCACCAGCACCAGGATCTTGGCCAGCACTGCCCCTGCATAGGGTTCAAGGAACTTGTTCGCGATACCCAGACTGAGCGCGCCTACCAGCGTGCCCCAGAGGTTCCCGACCCCGCCGAAGACGACCACCATGAAACTGTCGATGATGTAGGACTGGCCAAGGTTGGGACTGACGTTGTCGATCTGGCTCAGCGCTACCCCCGCCATGCCGGCAATGCCGGAACCGAGGCCGAAGGTGAGCGCGTCGACGCGGTCCGTGCGAATGCCCATGGCGCCCGCCATGCGGCGGTTCTGCGTCACCGCCCGCATCTGAAGCCCCAGCGGCGTGCGCTTCAGCACCAGCATCAGCATGGCCAGCACCACCAGCGCGAAGACGATGATCCAGATACGGTTGTAGGTCAGCGTCATCTCGCCGAGCTGCACCGCGCCGGACATGAAGTCGGGATTGCCGACTTCCTTGTTCGTCGGCCCGAAGATGGAGCGGACAAGCTGCTGGATGATCAGGCTGACGCCCCAGGTGGCGAGCAGGGTCTCCAGCGCGCGTCCGTAGAGATAGCGGATGACGGTACGTTCGATCAGGACGCCCACGGAACCCGAGACAAGGAAGGCCAGTGGCACCGCGATGGCCAGGGAGAACTCGAACATCCCCGGTGCGTTGTTGCGGATGATTTCCTGCACCACATAGGTCGTGTAGGCGCCCAGCATCACCATCTCGCCATGGGCCATGTTGATGACCCCCATGACGCCGAAGGTGATCGCAAGCCCGATGGCTGCCATCAGCAGCACCGAGCCGAGGCTGATGCCGTAGTAGATGTTCTGCGCCGTGGACCAGAGAGCCAGCGCCGCCTCGATGCTGGCGATGCCGTCGGCGGCGGCGGCCTTGACCGGGTCGGAGGCAGTGTCGGGAATACCCTTCAGCAGGGACATGGCATCCCGCCCGCCCCGGTCCGCCAGGGACTCGATTGCCGCGATCTTGGTCGCGTCATCGAGATCCGACAGCAGGATGGAGGCCGCCTGGGCCTCCTCCATGGCGGTGCGGATCGCCGCGTCCTTTTCCGCCGCGATGGCCTGCCCAAGTGCCTCGACGGCATTCGGATCAGGGCTCTTGAACAGGGACTGGGCCGCAGCGGCACGCACGGAGGGATCAGGCGAGAGCAGCGTCAGGCTGCCAAGCGCACCACGCAGCGCGCGGCGCATGTTGTTGTTGATCCCGATCTTCCGCGCATCGCGCCGACCCACGTTCTCGACGAACTCACCGGTGAGCGGATCGATCAGATCGGTCCCGGATTCGGCCTTGCGGGCGATGAAGACCTTGTCGTCGGATTTCCGGTAGTAGAGGTCACCGTCCGAGAGGGCCTGCAGCGGGGCGACAGCGAGGGGGTCGCCGGTTGCGGCAATGGCGTTGACGGTCTGCTCCATCGCGGCGTAGTCGCGCGTATGAAGCTGGTCAATGAGCCCTGGCAGATCATCCGGGTCCGCTGCGAGAGCCGGCAGGCCACAGCAGAGCGCGATCATCAGGGCGAGAAGGCGGGCAATCATGCGCCGGTCTCGCTTGTTGGCAATGGAGAAACTGGGGGTAAGGTCTTCGTCGGCATTCGTTCAGATGGTCGGGGTGGCGACCGGCCGGTTCGGCAGAAACCGGCAGCCGCCACCCCTTCCGTCAGATCACGTGGATCAGTACGTCGGCTTCTCGCAGCCACCGCACACCCACGGGTAGGTCCAGTCAGCCGTCAGCTTGGCGCTTTCGGGGATGAAATCGGACCAGGCATCGCCAACGACGACACCATCCGTGGACCAGACCGTCTGGATCTGGCCATCATCCTGGATCTCGCCGATCACGACCGGCTTCGACAGGTGGTGGTTGGTGTTCATCACCGCGATACCGCCGGTCAGGTTCGGAACGGTCTGGCCGTACATGGCCTGACGCACGGCATCGACGTCGGTCGTGCCGGCCTGCTGCACCGCCTGCACCCACATCTTGAAGCCGATGTAATGTGCTTCCATCGGGTCGTTGGTGACGCGGTCCTCGTTGCCGATGAACGCATGCCACTTGGAGATGAACGCGTCGTTCTCCGGCGTGTCGATGCTCATGAAGTAGTTCCACGCGGCCAGATGACCAACCAGCGGACCGGTATCGATACCAGCCAGCTCTTCCTCACCGACGGAGAAAGCGACGACCGGGATGTCTTCGGCCTTGATGCCCTGGTTGCCCAGTTCCTTGTAGAACGGAACGTTGGCGTCACCGTTGATGGTGGAGACCACGGCAGTCTTCTTGCCAGCGGAGCCGAACTTCTTGATGTCGGCCACGATGGTCTGCCAGTCGGAATGACCGAACGGCGTATAGTTGATCATGATGTCCTCAGCCGGAACGCCCTTGGCCTTCAGGTAGGATTCCAGGATCTTGTTGGTGGTGCGCGGGTAGACATAGTCGGTACCGGCCAGCACCCAACGCTCCACACTTTCGGTCTTCATCAGGTAATCCACTGCCGGGATCGCCTGCTGGTTCGGCGCAGCACCGGTGTAGAACACGTTGCGGCTGCTTTCCTCACCTTCGTACTGCACCGGATAGAACAGCATGCTGTTCAGTTCCTCGAAGACCGGCAGCACCGACTTGCGGGACACACTGGTCCAGCAGCCGAAGACGACCGAGGTGCCATTGACCTCGATCAGCTCACGTGCCTTTTCCGCGAACAGCGGCCAGTTGGACGCCGGATCGACCACCACGGCCTCCAGCTGCTTGCCCAGCAGACCACCCTTCTTGTTCTGGTCGTCGATCAGCATCAGCATGACGTCCTTCAGGGTCGTCTCGCTGATTGCCATCGTGCCCGACAGCGAATGCAGGATACCGACCTTGATCGTATCCGCTGCCTGTGCCGCACCGGTCGTCAGACCGATCGCCAGAGCACTCACTGCTGCCAGGGCTTTCACCCTCCCAAATCCAAACATTGTCGTAACCACCTCCTGTAAACGACCAGATTGTCCCGCTTACATTTCCAAGAGATGTGCCAGCGCCCAAAATTTCAGCGACTTTTATTTTTCTCCTTTCAAACCAATATGATGACCGGCAGCACATTGGCCTTCAGACGCAATTTCAAGGCAGGGTGAAGCCCATATTTCTTGCATATGTTTAAAATAGAGGCATTTTTTGCCAAAGGGTCACAGGTGCCTGTTTTTCGCGCAGAACTCCCTGCTGCACTGTCGCCTGAAACCTTCAGTTCAGCGCATCCAGGCCCCATAGCGTGATCGTCGGCGGCCGGAAGCTGCGGGCATGATGCACCTCGATCCGGACCTGACGATCCAGCCGTCGGGGGATGCCAAGCCGAAGCGTTCCGGAGGCCGTGCGCCATTCGACAATGCGGATCAGATCGCCATCGTCGATGGCCTGCACGACGTCCCCCGCGAAGTCGCCTCTCTCGAAGGTCCCGGACGGCGCACCATAGGCGGCAACCAGTTCCTCCAGCACTGCCTGGAAGTCGTTCTGCAACCCGGCAGCGTCCCCGGGGTTCGAGGGATCGATGATCAGGGCCGCCATGCGGAACCGCGCGCCCTTGTGCAGCAGGGCGAGACGCTGGCGCAGTGCGACGTTGGCCAGAACGGGGGTTTCATAGACGATCAGACCCTCCGCCTGCGCCTGGCCGCCGCGCAGACCCGCATCGGTCAGGTTCTGCAGCACGGCTTGCAGGGAACTGTTGGGGGCCAGTGCGGCAAGATCGAAGACGCCGCTCTCCTGCGGCACCTCGACGGCGGCGAAGCCTTGCTGTCCCGCCTGCGGGGCATCGAACAATCCGCTGCCGGGGGGCTTGTCGAAGCTGAAGGTATAGCGGGCAGCCAGCTTCAGCGGCTGGCTTGCCTGTGCGGCCTCTCTGGCCGTGACACTGAAATCGGCTTCCAGGGCGAAGGCATGGCGGCCCTGCTGCCAGTTGAGGCTGCCGTTGAGGCTGCTGGTCACGGTATCGGCCCCTGCGGCCTCGCGGGTCTGCTTCGCGAACCGGTAGGTGGCACGCGCCGACAGGCCGCCCCGCTCGACGCTGGCACCCAGCCCCAGGATCAGTTCGTCACCTTCCGCATTGCCGCCGTTGGTGCGGCGCCATGACAGGCTGGGGGACAGGGTGCCGACCACATCACCATGGGTGAAGCTTCTGTCGACACCGACGGTTGCCGTGCCCGACAGGGTCGGTTCGGCATTCAGCGCGCGGATTGCCTGCACCTGATAGCCGACCCGACCGAAGAGATTGTTCGGCAGGGGTGCCGACAGGTTGGCCGACGCCGCATGTGTCGTTGTCCTGACCGTACCCGCCGCGTTCGCCGTCCGGATGACGGAAGCATCGAAGGTGCCGTTCAGCACCGTGCCGAAGCCCGGATCCAGCGGACCTGCCAGGTTGAGACCGGAACTGATGGTATCCGTGTGATTGGCGCGGCCAAATCCGTCACGATCCCAGCGTGCCCGCCCGCGCATGGCCAGCCCGCTGTCGAACCGCCAGCCGGCGTTGCCCGAAAGGCTGCGCCGGCCTGCGGTCACCGCCGCACCGTTCGGGCGGTAATCACTGTCGAACTGGTCGAACCTGACGCTGTAATCCAGCGGCATGGACTGGTCACGGCCCCGGATCTCGGTGAACAAACCAGCCCCCGTGTCGTCGAGCCGGTTGCCCGCAAGATCATCACCGAACAGGAATCCGACCTCCCCCTTCCACTCCAGCGACTGTCCCCGCAGACCGAATGCACGGTCGGCGGCAACACTGCCGACGGTCTGCACCCGCTCCACCGCCACATTGTTGGCCCCTGCATCCAGCCGGTTGGTGACCAGACTGAAGGCCAGGTTGCCGCCCCGGCCCTGACTCATCAGCCACGACGCCCCGATCGTCTGGTCATCGTTGAAATCCACCTGCCGGTAGGTGGCCTGATTGATGCCCCAGAACCCGATGATCGAATGCTGCCAGCCGGGCAGGATGCCGATGCGGGGCTGCACCTCCACCTGCAGCCCCTTCAGGCTGCGCTGCGACGTGCGTGCGGTGGTCAGCGCGAAGATGTCGCCTGCCTCCAGCCTGAACGGCACCGCCCCGTCACCCTTCTCCCACTCCGCTTTCGCGCGCTCCGCCACGAAGCCATCGAAATTGCTGCGGAAGGGATTGTCCACCAGCACGCCGAAGAACTGCCCGCTGAAACGCTCGAACGGCGAGATCTGGCGCGACAGGTTCAGGTCCGCCTCCATGAAACCGAAGGTCGTGCGCTCCGCGAACGGACTCTGCGCCGGGTCGCCCGCATCGGAATAGCCTTCCAGCGCCGCCGTCAGGCTGCCGCCGATCTGCCAGTCGCGCAGGACTTCCTGCGCGCCGCTGCCGAACGGAAACAGGGCTGCAGGCGCAGCGCAGAGCAGCATCCAGGCGCTGTGGCGTTGCAGCCTCACTCGGCCAGTTCCTCGGTGATACGCAGGAAGAATTCGTTCTGGCCACGCAACTGCCGGAAGCCCCGCGCCGGGTCATTGAACTCGATCTGCGTGTCGGCGGTCAGCGAGACGATGGAGGTGATCTCCGTCCGGCCGTTCGCCCCGGTGCCCTGAAACTGCTGCACCGTCTGGACACCGCGAATGCCGAGCACCCGGATCTCCGCATCCTGCGGCACATCCTCGATCATGGAATCGAGCAGACGCTGGCGGTCCTGGAAATCCGGCGCGAGGACATCATCAAGCTGCCCGTCCGACCAGGCAGCCAGCACCTCCTCGGCTGCCGCCTTCGCGGCCTGGGCATCGATGACCTGCGGTGTCTCGACCGGCACCGTGCCCTCCGGCGTCGCCTCCGGCGTGGCAATGGCGCGAAACCCGCGAATGTCCTGGGCCGAAGCGGTCGCGGCCAGCAGGCCGCCCAGAATGACGAAAGGAACCAGTTTCAGCATCACTGCACCACCAGATTGACAACCGTCACCGAGAACTCGGTGAAACCGATGGGGGTCAGCGTGAACGTGCCCTCCACGGTCACGCCGTTGTTGGCCTGCAACACGATCCGCACCGTCTGCGCGGCCACGAACGGGTTGATGAAGATGAACCCGCCCGCCGGATCGATGATCCGCCAGACCGGCACGGTCGCATCGGGGAAGATCGTCACCGTCTCGTCCCCCTGGACCGTCAGATCCAGCGCGCCAGGGCTGTACTGGAAGATCAGGAAGGCACCATCGACGCTCTGGCCGGCAAAGATCCGGCAGTCCAGCGTCACCGGGTCCACAACCATGTTGACGAAGCGCAGGTCCGGCGGTGCCGTCGGCGAAAGCTGGCCCTGCAGCGTCTGGCCAATGCAGGCGTCCAGTCCGGCACCGTTGTTGTTGCCGTTGTCGTTGTTGTTCAGGTCATCGACCGCGACCTGCTGCACGATGCCGTTCACGGTCGCATTGTTGATCGGGTCCTCGGTATTGAACGGGTTGTTGCCGTTCTTCGGGTCGATGCGGAACAGTTCCACATTCGTGATCACACGGCGCAGCTCGGTCTTGGTATTGGCGTCCGGCGGCGGCACCACGTTCAGCTTGTTGAGGATCTGCTGCACCTCATCGCGGCTGAGGGTGTTGAACTGGTCATCCGTTGGCAGGATCGGACTGTCGTTGCGGCTGTCGCCGGTCAGGTCGGCGGCACCGGCACCGGCGACCGCCAGACCGAGGAGCAACAAAACCGCAGCCGCCGCACGTGCAATTCCGGACACATCCATCACTGTCCCTCCCCCGCCGCACGGACCAGCCTGACCCCCAGGGTCGGGAACTGGCCCAGTGTCGCCTCATTGACGTCCATCTCCACCGCGTTGGTGCAGGTGGCAAACCCGTCGCCGATGGGTGTCAGGCGGGTGGATCCGAAGGCGATGCTGCCGAAACCGCTTTCCAGCGACCACTGGCAGGCCAGATCGAATGGCGCCAGGCCGGAAATGCCGGAAATGCTGGCGGTCACGGGATGGGAAACACCCTGCCGGTAGATTTCCGGGATCTCCAGGCTGACGCGGGGAGCGATCGCCCCGAGCTGATTCGGGTTGATGCGCGCGACCTCCCGGCCATCCCCGTCAACGATGGCGACATGGCGTATGGCCGTGGTCGCCCCGAACTGCCTGCTGGCGACCCAGCCGGTGCCGTCCCGTCCGAAGATCTCGTCAAAATCACCGTCCGAGGTGACGTAGCGCGCGACATAGCGATCCATCTGTGCCTCACCCTCGATCAGCAGTCGCCAGATGAAGCCGTTGGCACCCAGGTTGTCGATCACCAGCAGCGCATCGTTCAGCGTGAAGACGCTCGCCTCCCCCTGCACGATGGGGGTGCCGGGCACGGGAGAGAGGTTCGTGGTCTCGGCGGCACTGGCCCGCAGGAACGGACGCAGCGCGGCGGAGAGCTGTTCCTCCAGCAGGCGCGGACGGACGATGGCCGCCGACTGAAGCCCCTTCGCCATCAGCAGGCCGCCCCCCTGGGACTGCTGGATACCGAAGGCGGGGGCCGAGGCGGGCGCGAAGCTGCGGCTGCTGCCGTCCCTGAAGCGCACGTCCAGCCGGATCTCCGTGCCCAGCGCGTCGGCGATCCGGAACAGGTCATGCGGGCCGGGACCGAACTCTCCTGCGACGCCTTCCCTCCGGCCCACCAGATCAACACCCACCACCGGCGGCGGACGGAACAGGACATCCTCTGCCGCCTCGAACAGGATGTCTGTGCCGCGCCGGATCTCGACTTCCAGCGTGACCGCCAGCCCCTGCGAACGGATGACGTCGACCATGGGCGGCGCACTGACCGGGATGGCGAGCGGCGTTCCCCCGGCCTGGGCGTCCAGGTCGCCCTGCTGATAGATGCGTCCGCCCGTGCGGGCCCGCCATTTCACCTTGAGCCCGGAATCCGCAGGCAACGGCCCCTGGACCAGAAGCTCCGCGGTGAAGGCCTCGTCGGCGAACGGACGCCGTTCCGTGATCACCAGCCGGGCGCGGCTCAGGGTCGGTTCCAGCACATCCACCAGCGACCCGGCGAGGCTTCCGGCGGGCGCGATGGCGACCTCGGCCTCACCTGCCTCCCCCGTGCCGGTCAGCACGATGGTCTGACGGCCATCGACAAGGCCAAGCGGTCCCCGGCGAAGATCGATGCGCACGGCTTCCGGGCGGTTCACCCGGGCCAGGAACTCCCGATCCGCCCCGACGAGGCGGGCAATCAGGTCAAGCTCCAGCCGGTCATCCAACGCGCCGGGTCCGGTGATCAGGTGACGCTCCGAACGCGGTGCCGAGCTGCAGCCCGGCCAGACCCAGCACCTCGATCTGCTGCTCGGGGCTGCCCTGGGCATAGCCGACCCGCAGGTCCTCATCGTCATTGACCAGAACGCTGCCATTGCCACCGTCACAGACGACCGTGTCGAACCGGGCCCCCTTGCCGGAAACCGTCGGGAACGGAAATGCGCCCGCGCTGCCGGGCACCAGATGATTGCGCCGGGCGTCGAACGTGTAGCCGCCACCGACATTCAGGCCGCGGCCGAGCCGGTCGGTGATGTCGACGCTGCGCTGTCCGAACCTGATGGAGACCCGCCGCTTCTGGCGCAGGGTCTCCCGCGCACCGGCACTGGTCGTGCGGGTACTGGAGCGGGTGCACTCCCCGTCCCGGACACGGAACGCCATCGCGGTGACGCGCACCGGAAGGCCATGCGGCAGATCGGTGATCTCCGCCGTCTCCTGATCCGCAGCGATCTGGCGCAGGAACTGGCGGTCATGGCCATAGGTCACAAGCACGGAACCCGCATCAATATGCTCATCGGGCCGCAGGACATCCGATGCGCGCGGCGGGATGAATGCGGAGAGATCCAGTATCGAGGGCTCCGGCAGAGCCAACGGCGGCAGGCCGTCCGTCCCGATCTCGCAGACCGTCCCGGCCAGCCGCTCCGCCATGCGATCCGTCTCCGCCGTGTAGCTGGCGACGTTGTTGCTGACGAATGTCCGCAGCAGGTCACCGATCCGCTGCGGCCCTTCCTCGATCTTCGCCGCAAGCTGTCCCTGAGCCAGGACCGGCGCCGCGAGCAGCACAGGCAGGAACCCGAGCCCGGCGAGAAGGCATCTGAATGTCATGCGCATCACCTGCCCTCCGGAAAGCCGTCGGACGGCGCGTCATCGGCCAGTCCTGTGCGGATCACGTCACGGCTCGCCTGTTCCTCCAGGTCGGATGCCGCCTGTTCCTGCGCCAGGCGCGCACGCCGTTCTTCCTCCGACTCATCGATCAGGTTGCCCAGCAGGGTATCCGGGATCTCGGGCGGCTGGCTGGCCGGACCTCCGCCCGAACCACCGCCGCCACCCGGGCGACGCTGTGTCGGACCGGACTCCTCGTCCTCCTCCGCATCGGTTTCGTCGTCGGTCAGCAGCGCCGTACCTGTCACTGCCGTCTTGATTGCCTTCACCCGCCGGGCAATGTCGTTCGCCGTCTTGGACTGGTCGCGGATGATCTTCGATGCGGCGATGATCGTGGCGGCCTGATCCACAACCACCTTGCCGGCTTCGTCGCCGACCAGCCCCCGCGCCTCGTCCAGGATCCGCGCGTCCTTGGCCTCGTCCAGGATGCGCGCCACCTCGTCGGCATCCGCATCGAAGAAGTTGCGTGGCTTGCCGCCCGACAGCGGACGGATACCGTCGAAGGTCGCCCCCTTGGTGCCAATGGCCTTGAAGCCTGGCGTATCCAGCTTCTGGAACAGCAGGGTCGGTGTCAGCAGATCAGTGAACTGGGTGATCTTGGCCGCTGTCGGGCAGCACGGATCGACACCGTCGATGATGATGCTCTGCAGTTTCCGCGCGCCCTCGACGGTCGACAGATCGAACTTCTCTCCGAACAGGTCGATCACCTCCGCCGTTCCGCCATCCTCGATCAGGTCCGGATTGTTGCGGCGGTTCTGGATCACCTCGTCCAGGTCGATCACCCCGTCGCGGTCGAAGGCATTGACCGTGGTGCGCCCCGCATCATCCAGCTCCAGGCCGATATTGGCAGGCTTGAAGTCGATCAGCACATGGCGCTGCTCCACCGCCTTGTTGGCGGCCTCCACGGAGGCGGCGAACTGTTCCTCCGTCAGGCGCTTGTCCGGATTGTTCTCCGCGATCTCCTTGACCTCCTTGGAGCCGTCGATCCGCTCCGACTGCTTGATCGGCCGCCCCTGCTCATCGAAGATCACCAGCACCGGCTTGTCGTCCAGATCCAGCAGCGGGTCGCCGAACTCGTCGGTGAAGGGGATGTCATCGGTTGTGCGGATGCCGAGCTTGCGAAGCCGGTTGCCTGCCTCGATATCGCGCTTGACGCCGTCCTCCCCCGCCCTGTTGAAGCGCTGCACGACCGTGTTGGGATCCTTGGCGTCGAAGACCGCCTTCACGCCACCGACACCGACCTGCTCCCCGAGTGCGATCTGACGGCCATCCTGCAGCGTGACACCACCCTCCTGCTTGAATGGGCGGTTGGAGGTCACGGTTGCCTTCTGGCGGTCGAGTATGTTCTGCAGGGAGGTGTCGATGACCTCCTGCCCGATGACGGATTCCTCGGCCTTGGCAAAGGCGGCATCGATCAGCTTGCGCGTGTCCCCGCCCGGCGCACGGCCCTTCTGCTGGCGTTTCAGCTCGTCGCGCAGGAAGGCAATCTCGTCCAGCACCTCCGGACTCTGGCGCGTGTTCCGCAGACGCTCGATCTCGTCCAGCGTATCCGCGATCTTCAGGTTGGTCTTCACCTCGCGGACCGTGTCGCTCAGCCCGCGCTTCAGCTTGCTGGAAAAGCGAACCAGACCGGTCAGCGTGCCCCGGGCACCCAGCACGTTCAGCGCGTCGAAGGCGCGGGCTTCGATGATCGCCGCGGCCTGCTTGCGATCACGGGCAAGCTGAACGGTCTCCCGGAACGCTTCCTTGCGCCGCTCCGACGCCGCGATGAAGGCATCCACCTCCGCCTGCGTCGTCACCGTGCCGGGCACATTCAGTTCCGTGCTCAGTTCCCGCGTCAGTTCCGGCGGGAAGCTCATGGACTGCTGGACTTCGGCAAGGAACGAGTTGCCCACCGTGACCGCGGCCCGGAACAGGTTGTTCTGGCGCGCGCTGCGATTGGCCTCCTCCGTCTCCCGCTGCACCAGCAGGCCGTTGGGCGAAAGGATGTCCAGACCGTCGCCGATCAGGTTGGAGGCCGACTTGACGACCCCTTCAACCGTTTCGAAGCCGATCTGGCCGATCGTGTTGAAGGCCGCGCTGAAGATGTTCTGAGACTTGTCGGTGAAGTTCTCCACGAAAGGCTGATAGACGGCATTGGCGGAACCCACGATGATCGTCTTGCCCAGCCCGGCAAGATAGCCGGGGATGCGCAGGAAATTGCCGACGGTCATGTCGAGCAGTTCGGCATTGGCCAGTTGCCGGTTGGCCTCGTCCTGGACCGCCTCGACTTCCCTGAAGTCGGCATAGATGCGCACGCCGTCCCGTTTCATCGCCAGCTCTTCGGGCAGCCTGGCGGGCGGGGGCGGGTCGGGCAGCAGGGACAGGGCCTTCAGCACCTCGGCCAGGGGAGTGATGCGCGGCAGGACACCCGGGATACCGGAAAAGGGAACGCCCTTCGGCTCCGGCTCGATCCCGATGAAGCCGAGCCCGTTGACCGCGCCACCCTGAACCACCGATTGCGCACCTGGCTCACCATCGGCGGCAGGCACACCCAGGCAATGCTCGAAGTCACGGCTGTCGAACATGCGCCGCAGGTCTGTCTGCAGCCTGGCCTGCGCGGCATGCAGGTCGGAAAGCGCGGCGTGCCGTTCGGCCAGCGCCTCATTGGCCCTGGTGACCTGCTCCTGCGCCCGGACCGCATAGTCCTTCGCGAAGTCCTCCATCTTCAGGTAGTTCGCGTCGTGGCGTTCTCGCAGCGGATTGATGCGGGCGACCTCTGCCGGGTCGAAGCTCATCGCGCGGGTCGGGATGCCGAACAGCGTCGGCACATTGACCTTTCCGGCACGGCTGGCCTTCACCAGTTCCGCCGTCTCCTTGTCCAGCAGCATTTTCGCCGCCGCGGCCTCCAGCGCGATCTCCTGATGCACCTTTGCGAGATCCTGCAGCGGGATCAGATCCTCGATGAAGATGCGCGACAGACGGTTCCTGCGAAATTCACTGGTCGAGACAAGCGCCCTGGAATAGCGCTGCTTCGCCGCCAGAAGCGATTGCATCAATTCGACGGCGGGTGCGCAGCTCTGCGCCAGACGCTGCCGACGGGCATCAATCTCCGCCCGCAGGGTGGCCAGATCACCGGTGCAGGTCTGACCGTCGTCCTGGGCGCGCGCCGGCCCCGATACCGCAGCCAGTCCCGACAGGATCACGAGGCCGGACAGCAGGACTCTCAGTCCCGGCCGGAGCCGCAGCGGCCGGTCCCCGCGCCACCACGCCCCCATCAGCCCTGCTCCCCCGCCACCGCGATGAGGCGTTCGGCCGCCTCCCGGCGGAGCCGCAGTATCTCCTTCAGGTCGTCTTCCCTGTAGCAGCCGCGCACCGCGACGGAGCGTGTCGCCCCCGGCCCCGGAACCCGGACCGCAAAGGAATTGCCGTCCGGTCGCCTGCGCGCGGGGGGAAAGACGCTCTCGACCCCGCGCGACCCGAGTGCCACTTCCGCCTCCGCCAGTGCGCGCAGATCACTGCCGCTCGTCAGGTTGATACGCCGGGGCAGCACGGGCGCGGCATTGTCAAAGGCCTCTCGGATGCGCGCGACCCTGTGCCCGATCCATTCGGGTTCATTGCTGTCAACACGCGGCACGAAACCGGCCACGGCCGCATTGTAGAAACGGATCACATGCCGACTGGCCGTCGTCGGCGCGTTGGAGCCGTAGCAGAGCCGGTCAACCACGAACAATGCGGTCCGGTCATCCACCGACAGTTCATGCGCGAACCGTGTTTCATCGGGACCCACATTTACGGTCTCGGCAAGGACCGTCGTGCAAGACAGAGACAGGACGGTCAACAGGAAGAAAGCAACGGCTCGAAGGCTTCGAGGCATGACAGGCTCATCCGCAGTTGAATTGCAGACGAAAGCCTAATTTGTCTGGTTGATGGAAGGCACCTGTCCGATCGGACAGGTCAACGCTCACCTTGCTGTGACAGCAGTCGCATCCACGCTCAGGCCGACGCGCCAGCCCTTTCGGAAGGGGCGGTTCGCGGGGCGAATTCGATGTCGGCCTGGCCCAGCATCGTGGTCAGCTTCTCGAAGCGCGAGACCTTTTCTTCCTTGCCCACAATGCCGGCAAAGAACGACTCGCGAAACTCCGGCTTCAGCAGCAGGCGACGGATCAGTGTCCGCGCCTCGTCCTCTGCCTTGCCATGCGTGAAATAGCCTTCGAGGACCATCTTCAGCAGGCCGATGCACTTGTCGGCAACGCTGTTGTTGGCCGAGAGCAACCGCTTGAACAGCTGCCGCTTCTGCACCATCCGAAAGCAGAGGTCGTCCAGCTTCTCCGCCAGTTGACGCTTGTGCATCTCCTGCAGGTCACTCTCCAGAATGCGCGCCTGGATGATCGCGAGACGCTTCATCTGTTCGGAGACCGGCTGAGCATCGTCCGTAAGGAACAGTTCAGCCTGTGGCGAGGTCAGAACGGGTATCAGGAATTCGGCAAGCTTGCGCTTGTTGGCGGCGCCGAAGATGCTCGGTTCCAGGTCGATCAGCCGCATTGCCCGCGTGTCGGCTTCCTCCGCCCCGACCAGATATTCCGCCACGGCCTCCGGATGCAGCCAACGCGCGTTGCGGTTGCTGATCGCCTCCATCATCCGGGTACTGCCCAGCCAGGCGCCATCCTCGGTCTTCAGATCGCGCACCAGATCCTTCGTGGCCTCGGCCTCGGCCCGCAGATCACCGTCCACCAGCTTGCGCCTGCCCTCCAGTTCGTCGATGAGGTACTGCGCCAGTGCCTGACGCGTGTGGGGCATCTTGGCGGCTGCAATCAGCCGGTTGACGGTATGGGCTTCGCGCCCGGCGTCGGTGTCATCCGCCGGCAACCGACCGTGCGCGAGCCTTGCCGTGGCCGACAGCTCCTGCTTCAGCGTGTCCCGCTTGCCGATCAGGTGCTGGGTGACATTGCCGATCAGCAGCAGCTCTCCGGCGAATGTATCGGCGACCTCATGCACCCAGTCGGGATGATCGGCACGGATTGGCGCCAGAACCCGCTCAAGCTTCTCGCCGAAGCCCTGGGCGTCGGCCAGGTGATTGACAAGTGCGAGATTGAGCAGATATCCGCGACTTTCCCGCGGTTCCACCTCCGCGATCAGGGCATCCAGATCCCCGTCGACGATCTTCAGTTGCTGCGCCAGTTCACGGTCACGACGCAGCGCCACGATACCCCGATCGATGATGTCATAGATCTGCTTGATGCGTTCCTGCACCCCCTGTCCAGTTTCCCGGACCTGCGCGATGGAGGTCTGCTGCACCGCGCGCTGCATGGCCGTCCCGTCATCCTGCAGGCGTTCCACATATTCCAGGGAGTGAACCAGTTCTGTCGCGGTCAGCCCCCAGCGAACAAGCTCACTGCGCAGCAGGCGGTTGATCGAACGGCGGCCTTCGTAGGAGTAGAAATCCTCCACCTTCCAGCAGACGCCGGGCACCGGATCGGAGTCATACTTGGAGGCCCGCGGCTTGGCACCGGAGAAGAATATCTGACCGGAACGGAATGTACCGGACTTGCTGTCGAAGCGCTCCCGCATCACCTTGACTGCACGGTAGTTGGCACGGGCTGCCTTCGCGGCCTCCAGCGCCTCTTCCTGATCGTCGACAACCGCGATGATCGTCCATGACGTTCCGCGCTGGCCCAGCACCTCGTAATGAATCTTGTTGCCGCTCACCCCGACACCCTTCCGTGTCCACACACCCTGAAGGTTGCCATGACACGGTTAATGTTCGGTTGACGGTTGTTCGGCGGCCCGCCGCTGCGCCTTCAGGCGGCTGTCGGCATGATCTGACTGAGCCTGCCGCCGACCCTGACGGGCTGTATCGAGGTTGCCAGGCCGGTCCGGTCGTCACTTTCGACCAGAACACCACAGACCGTTGCCTCGCCCAGGGCAGGCTCGAACCGGGCGCCCGGCGTCTTGTTGCGGAACCGCCGGATGGGCTCTTCCTTCCCCATGCCGATGACGGAATCATAGTCACCGCACATGCCCACATCGGACATGTAGGCCGTTCCCCCCGGCAGGATCTGGTGATCGGCCGTCGGCACATGGGTATGGGTGCCGACCACCATGGTCGCGCGCCCGTCCGCGAAGTGGCCCAGGGCCGCCTTCTCGCTGGTTGCCTCCGCATGCACATCCACCAGCACGAACTGGACGGAGCGTCCCAGCGTACTGGACTGCAGCCCCTTTTCCAGCGCCTGGAAGGGGCAGTCCATCGCGTCCATGAAGACCCGGCCCATGACCTGGATGACCGCAACGCGCCTGCCGCCCGGCGCATCGAACACCGCTACACCCCGTCCCGGCGCACCCGGGGGAAAGTTCGCGGGCCGGATCAGCCTCGGCTCCCGCTGGAAGTGGGGCATGATCTCCCGATTGTCCCAGACGTGATTGCCGGTGACGATGACGTCCGTGCCCGCGGCATAGAGCTCGTCGCAGATCTTCGGCGTGATGCCGAAGCCGCCGGCGGCATTCTCGCCGTTGATGACGACGAAATCTGTCTTCAGCCCGGCGATCAGATCCGGCAGATGCTTCAGGACGCCATCGCGTCCGCTGCGTCCAACAATGTCGCCCAGATAGAGAAGTCTCAACGGAACCTCCTGATCGCGGTCTCGGTCACCAGCATGTCCAGCACCTGATCATGGGATCCGGTCGGAACCACCGGTACGTACTGCGTCTCGTAGGCCATGCCAACCAGCAACGGGAAATGACCCCGGTTGTGCCAGGCCTGGATGGTGCGGTCATAGAAGCCGCCACCATAGCCGAGCCGCCTGCCGCGCCGGTCGATTCCCACCAGCGGCATCAGCACGATGTCAGGACGCATGGCAGGCACACGCGGTCCGGGTTCACGGATGCCGAAGGCGGACGTCTCGAACCGGATGCCGGGTCCGAAGCGTCGGAACACCAGCGGCACACGGGGCGCCACCACCACCGGCAATCCGACAATGGCCCCGCGACGGGTCAGCGTGCGCACCAGCCAGTCCGGATCAACCTCCGTCCCGAAGCCTGCGAAGATCGCGATCCGGCACCCGCGCCAGTCGGCGCGCAGCGCCATGGCGTTGCGCAGGACCCCGCGCGTCCGCCAGACGGCATGCGCCTTGCCGCGTTGTTTCAGGATCCGGGCACGCAACTGTTTCTTGGCCCTGTCGAGGGCCGGGATGGGTGTCACATCTGTCATGAACCGGCTTCAGTCCCTATATGGTGAAACATGATCAAATCTGTACGGGCGTCCGATGATTCAGGGCCGAAGGTGTGGCGCGGGGGGATCGTGACATGAGCTACCTGATCCTTGCAGCCTTTCTGCTGGCTGCCGCGCTGATCGGCGGCAGGGCCTTGCTTGACGCCGACCCGCACAAGCTGGCGCAGGGGCTGCGCATCGGCGGCGGGCTGGTGCTCGGGGTCGCGGGTCTGTTCCTGTCGATCCGCGGCATGTTCTTCGTCGGTGCCCCGGTCGCGCTCTTCGGCCTCGGCATGGTGGCGCGGGGGCTGGGCTGGAACGGCCTGCCCGGCGGTTTCAGCATGGGCGGCAAGCGCCAGCCTTCCTCCGGTGGAGCCTCGAAGGTGCGCAGCACCCATCTGGAGATGTCGCTGGACCACGACAGCGGCGACGTGGACGGACGGATCCTGAAAGGCGATCACGCCGGGCAGAAGCTGTCCGATCTCGATCTGTCCACGCTCACAGGCCTCTGGCAGTCTTGGCAGCACAGCGATCCGGACGCCGCGCGCCTGCTCGAAAGCTATCTGGACCGGGTACATGGTGCCGACTGGCGGGAGGACGGAGCGCGCCGTCAGCAGGACACCGGCACAGGCAGCCGCAGGGCTTCATCCGGCGGCGGCATGACCCGGTCCGAGGCGCTTTCGATCCTGGAACTCCCGGCAGATGCCAGCGATGAGGACGTGCGGCAGGCGCATCGTCGGCTGATGAAGAAGGCGCACCCGGACCAGGGCGGTGCCACCTGGTATGCCGCCAAGCTGAACGAGGCGAAGGAGTATCTGCTCGGGAAGTGATATGCGCGCGCCACAGTTCCCAGTCCGGCAGCAAGGTGGTATCAGCAGCCGCATTGGGGTGACCGATATCCGAGCGGGAGGAGATAGAGATGCCAGGACCACTGGAAGGCCTGAGAGTACTGGACCTGGCGACGATCGTCGCCGCTCCGCTGACGGCGACACTGCTTGCCGACTATGGAGCGGATGTCGTGAAGGTCGAACTGCCCGGCGCGGGCGATGGCCTGCGCGGCTTTCCGCCGTTCAAGGACGGCAAGGGACTCTGGTGGAAGGTTGCCAACCGCGGCAAGCGCTTCATCACCCTGGACCTGCGGACGCCGGAGGGGCGCGACATGCTGCTGGGCATGCTGCCGGAGTTCGATGTCCTGATCGAGAACTTCCGCCCCGGCACCCTCGACCGCTGGGGCCTGGATCGGGAGACCCTCTGGGGCGCCAACAAGGGGCTGGTGATCCTGCACACCACCGCGTTCGGGCAGGATGGGCCCTATTCCCACAAGCCCGGTTTCGCGCGCATCTTCGAGGCGATGTCGGGACTCACCTACATGACCGGCGATTCGGATCGCTCCCCGATGCACAACGGCTATCCCATCGGTGACGCCATCGGTGGTCTGTTCGGTGCGGTTTCGGTGTTGACGGCGCTGCTGGGACGCGCGCGCAGCGGTGCGACGGAAGGGGAGGAGATCGACCTGTCCCTCACCGAGGCGACCTACCGGCTGCTCGACAACCAGATCATCCAGCACGACCAGCTCGGCACCTCGCCGGAGCGCACCGGCAACCGCAGCCACTATTCCGCACCGGCCAATGTCTATGCCACCAGCGACGGCCAGTACGTCAGCCTGTCGGGCAGCACCCAGGCGACCTTCAAGGGGAACGCACGGGCCATCGGCCGGCCCGATCTGCTGGAAGACGAACGGTTCACGACAAATGCGGAGCGTTTCAGGCACCAGACCCTGCTGGACGACATGTTCGCGGCCTGGTTCGCCGCCCATACCCTGGCGGAAGCCCTGGAGGCCTTCGAACGCGAGGGCGGGACGCTCGCGCCGATCTACTCGGCCGAGCAGATCGTCAATGATCCGCAGTTCCAGGCGCGGGAGGCCGTGATCTCGGTCGATGACGCGGACTTTGGCAAGGTGCGCATGCAGGGCGTGGTGCCGAAGTTCCGCAACCGGCCCGGCTCCGTCCGCCATCCCGGTCGGGCCTCGGGCACGGACAATGATGCCGTCTATGGCGAGATGCTGGGCCTCGACGCCGAAGCCCTGGCCGACCTGAAGGACCGGAAGATCATCTGACCTGCGGACTGGAGGATCCGGCCTGGGCTGGGCCGGACCCGAAGCCTCAGTCCAGCAGGATCAGCGAGACTTCCGGCACCCAGACGACAATGGCGAGCACGATCAGCATCAGGCCGATGAACGGCAGGACCGAACGGCAGATCAGCAGGAAGTCCTCCTTGAAGGCCGTCATTGCCACGATCAGGTTCAGGCCGATGGGGGGCGTCAGGTAACCGATCTCCAGATTGACCACCATGATGACGCCGAAGTGGATCGGGTGGATGCCATAGGCCTGCGCAATGGGCAGCAGGATCGGCGCCAGCATCAGGATCGCGGCCCCGATGTCGATCAGGCAGCCGATCACCAGCAGGAAGAGATTGAGCAGGATCAGGAACGTCAGCTTGTCATCCACGACGCCGGTCATCCAGCGCGCCAGATCCTGCGGCACCTGCTCCGCCGTCAGCCACAGATTGATCGAGAGCGCGACGGCGACGATGGGGAACAGGGTGCCGAGCAACCGTGCGGTATCGATGGCGATGTGACCGAAATCGATCAGCCGCACCTCGCGATGGATGAAGACCTCCACGAACAGGGCGTAGCCAACCGCAACCGCAGCCGCCTCCGTGGCCGAGAAATAGCCGGAGTAGATCCCGCCCAGCAGGATGATCGGCGTCATCATGGCAAAGACGCCACGACGCAGCGCCTCCAGCAGTTGCACCATGCTGAACGGTATCGCCTGCATCTTGCGGTTCGAGATCAGGGCATAGGTACCCAGCACGACCGTCAGCAGGATCCCCGGAATGATGCCCGCGATGAACAGGTCACTGACCGATTTCTCCGTCACGATGGCATAGAGGATCATCGGGATGGAGGGCGGAATCACCACACCCAGCGTGCCGCCGGAGGCCAGGGCACCGAGCGCAAACTTCTTGGGATAGCCCTGTTCGAGCAGCGCCGGATAGAGGATCGAACCCACGGCGAGAAGCGTCACGGGCGAAGAACCCGAGAGGGCCGCGAAGACGGCGCATGACAGGATGGTTGCCACGGCGAGGCCGCCCGGCAGCCATTGGGTCAGGGCCCGCATGATGTTGATCAGCCGCTCCGCGATGGAGCCGCGGGTCATGATGTTGCCGGCCAGCACGAACATCGGGATCGCCAGCAGCACATCGCGGTTGATGGCCGTCCAGACATCATCGATCAGATAGGTGACATCGCCATCGCCGAAGAAGAAATGCATGTAGGCGGCAGCGACGAACAGGATCAGGATCACGCTCTGCCGCAACGCCAGCAGCGCGATGACGATCGCGACAAGGATCAGGGCACTCACGTCAGGCTTCCAGCAACTGGGGTTTCGGCTTCAGGGCCGGTTGCAGGGCGAAGGCGAAGTGACGGAGCCCCGACGAGAACAGCGCATAGGGGATGACGACCTGTATCCACCAGAGCGGGTTGTACAGGACCGCCGCCCTGTCCCCGAACGTGTAGCTGTCGCCGACATAGCTGATCGCGGCCAGCCCAAGTCCCCAGAAGATCAGGCAGGACAGCACGTCACCGAAGCGCTCGACCGCCCGGTGCATGTGACCGGGCCACCAGTTGTCCGCGAATTGCGGACGCAGGTGGCTGTTGGCCGCCGTGGCCAGGGTGAGACCCATGAAGCCCGCATAGATGGCGGCAAATACCGCCATCTTCTGCGAGCCCCAGATGGTTTCGGCAAAGACTTCCCGCGCAACGATCTCGCCGAGAAGCAGGATCGCCACCAGAGCGTAGGAAACCGCAGCCACGAAGGATTCAACCTTCAGCAGAATCCGCAGGAATGCGGCCATGCCCTGCCCCCCCGAACGTGATCAGTGCAGCAATCAGCTCGGGATCAGGTGCAGGCTGCCTTGGCTTCCTGGATCCTGGCCCAGATCTCGGCGGCGTCGCCACCGATCTCCTCGACCAGACGCTTGCTGGCACGCTCCGCAGCAGGCTTCCAGCTGTCCAGATCGGCACCCGTCGGGCGGGTCACGGGCGCGCCGGCCTCTGCCGTCTTGCCCAGCAGGAATTCCTCGGTACCACGGATCGCCTTGCGCAGATCATTGACCCGCGCATCGACCAGCCCCAGGGCCTTCTTCTGCGCGTCAGTCAGACCATCCCAGATCCGCTTGGAGACCGTCACGGTGCCGATGTCATGCGTGGCATGGAACACAAGGGTGTGCGGTGCCAGCTTCGGCAGGCCGATCGCCAGGCCGTAGACCGTTGAAGTGGCGATGGCATCCACCTGTCCGGTCTTCAGTCCCGGCACCATGTCAACGACACCCATCGGCACGCCTGCGGCACCAAGCTCGTCAAAATAGAGCGATGTGGAACGCGACGGCGGGACGCGGATCTTCACGCCCTTGATGTCGTCAGCGACCTTCAGCGGCATCTTGGAGGAAATGTAGCTGTGGCCGACCTCCACCCAGGAAAGGGTGACAAGGCCGGAGTTCTGCATCCGGTCCTCGAAGATCGGACGGACATGATTGTCGAAGACGCAGTCGGCCTGCGCCGTATCGCGGAACAGGTAGGGCGCGCCCAGCAGCGCGAATTCGGGCACGATCAGGGATGTCGCGACGCCGGACTGGCCGGAGATGTCGATGCGACCACGGACGACCTGGCGCAATGTCGTCTGCTCGTCACCCAGCTGCGAGGAGAAGAACGGCACGATGTCCAGGCTGGGCTCGGCTGTTTCCACATCCTTGATGGTGTCGTTCAGGAAGGTACCCCAGGGGGTGTTTTCCGGCGCCGCCGTGGCATAGCGCATCTCGGTCTTGTCGGCAGCGGCTGCAGCACCTGCGATCATGCACAAGGCGGTGGTCGCGAAGGCAATACGTTTCAGTCCATCACGCAACATCTGTTCTCTCCCTGGTAGCAAGCCCCGGTCATTCACGCCGGTGGTCATTTATCTGTCATCCAATCTAGCGCCTGACCGCACCGACCGAAGGCACCATGTGCAACACGCCATGGGGTATCGAGAAAAGAAATAATCGCATTCCTCCTGTTCCTGCTTGTTATTCGGGAGGAATACGGTATTTATACCGCTCATGGATGCATCACAACCCTGCCGAAAGGAAAGGCCATGCCCGACATCCCCGCCTGGTTGCCTCTCTGCACGTTCATGACCGGCTTCATGCTGGGGGTCGTCATCACGCGCATGATGGACACGCCTCATGCCTGAGTCAGAGATGGCTTCCTGTTTCGCCCGCTGCTTCCGCGGGACAGACGGCGAACGCGCAATCAGTCATCTGCGCCGCATGACCCTGGATATCGCCACCGGGCCCGACATCAGCGATGCGCGCCTCCGACACCTCGAAGGGCAGCGCTTCATCATCAGCCAGATCATCACCCTGATCGAAAGAGGACGGAAATGACCGACAGCCTGATCGACTACAAACCCGGTACGAATACCCCCGACATGGATGCCGAGAATCCGGCACCGGTCAGGACCCCGGCCAAGGGCATGCACCTCTACACGCTTGATGGTGTGACACACGAAATTCCGGAGAACTTCTGGGACCCGGAAACGAAATCGATCCGGCTCGGATCGCTGCTGAAGAGTCACGGTGACCTGCGGTCCAGAATCGGAGAGCGCCGGAAACCGCCGGAGACCTACGAGATCCGTCTGCCGGACGACCTGCAGTCGGTGATCAGCGCCAATCCCGAAGACCCTCTTGCGCAGTCCGCCATGGAATGGGCCCGCCGTCACGAACTCAGCCAGGAAGCCTTCGACGAACTGGCAGAGGCATTCTTCCGCAACGAAGCGCAGAGCTTCGATCCGGACCGGTATCGCGAGACCCAGATGAACGCGCTCGACGAAGCGCTGGGCAGCGACGCGGAAAAGGTGCGGAAGGACATCGGCCAGTGGTTCGGCGCCCTGATGGGTCGGGATTTCGAGGAGAGTCCCGAACTGCTCGCCGCGGCGGAGGAACTTGCCGCCGACGCACGCGGCGTGCTGTTGCTGAAGACCCTGCGGGACCGCCTGAGCGAGCATGGCGTTCCGGACCGCCGTTCAGATGCAGGTTCCGAAGCGCCCGTCGATGAGGCCGCGATCCGGCGGGTTCAGGCTTCCGACGCCTATCGCAACAGCACCCATGCCGACCATGAGGCGACCCGGAACTGGGTACGGAACGCCTGGCAGACGCTGGTCGACCGGGGACACTGATCCAGGCCGGCTATCCCTTCGATGACAGCAGTTCGCTCCGCACGCTGTCATCGAAGCCCTGCAGGACGTGGGGGCCGCGTGTGAAGACCGGCCGCCGGAGCAGCGCCGGATGCGCCAGAATCAGATCGACGGTTCCCTCCTTCCCGTCGTCCTGGGCCTGCTCATCCTTCGACAGCCCCCGCCAGGTGGTGCCGCGGCGATTGATCAGACCTGTTCCGATCGCCGCGGTCCATCGCATGACATCATCCCGCGACAGGCCGTCGGCGCGAACATCGATGAAATCGTGCCTGATCCCCTCGGCATCCAGCCACTTCCGCGCCTTGCGACAGGTGTCGCAATTCTTCAGGCCATGAACCTTCCACATATCCGCCACTCTCCACCCCGGCTTTGCATCTCCCCGGCCATAGCCCACTATGGCCCCGAGCAACAAGCCTTGGGGGAGGTCCGACGCCATGACGATCCATGATCCGCGCATACCGACAGCCGATGAGTGTGTGGTACCGGCCATGCTGCGTCGCCGCGCCGAGAGCCAGCCGGACGAGACCTTCGTGATCTTCGAGGATGGCGAGACCTGGAGCTATGCCGAGGCGCTGCAGCGGGTGCTGCGCGCCGCCGCCGGATTGCGGGCACTCGGTGTCCGCCAGGGCGACCACGTCCTCTCTTGGCAGCCCAATGGGCGGGAAGCGGTGCTGACATGGTTCGGCCTCAACATGCTGGGTGCGGTCTATGTGCCCGTGAACACCAGCTATCGCGGCGGACTGCTGGAGCATGTGGTGAGCCTGTCCGACGCCCGCCTGATGGTGGTGCATCCGCAGCTGATGCCCCGACTGGCCGATGTGGATGTCGGTGTTCTCAGCGACCTGGTCGTCACCGGGGCGGAGGCTGAGATGCCGACCGTGCCCGGCCTGGAGAACCATCCGTTCAGCCTGCTGGAAAGCGCCGAGCCGCTGGAGGAAGTGATCGAGGTCGCGCCCTGGGACACCCAGTACATCATCTTCACCTCCGGCACGACCGGGCCGTCGAAGGCGGTGCTGTCATCCTATATCCAGGCCCACAGCATGGCCTGCGAGGCCTACGACTTCCTGTCCGGCGACGACCGTGTCCTGGTGAACCTGCCGCTGTTCCATGTCGGCGGCACGATCTTTCTCTACGTGATGCTGGCGAAGGGCGGGTCCTGCGTGGTGGAGGACAGTTTCCGCACGGATGGCTTCTGGGAGTCGGTGCGCCGCAATGGCGTCACCAGCACCTGTCTTGTCGGCGCCATGACCCCGTTCCTGCTGAAGCTGCCGGCGAGCAACCGCGACAGGGACCATCCGATGCGGTCCATCGTGACCATTCCCTGGAACGAGGATTCTCTGGCACTGGGAGAGCGGTACGGCATCGACATGTACACCGGCTTCAACATGACCGAGATTTCCTCCCCCATCACATCGGAGGCCAACCCGCCGAAGATCGGCACCTGCGGCACCCCACGCGAAGGTGTCGAGGTGCGCGTGGTTGACGAGAATGACTGCGAGGTCGCGCCAGGCGTCGTGGGCGAGCTGATCGTGCGCACGGACCGCCCCTGGGCCATGAACCACGGCTACTACAAGAACCCGGAAGCGACGGCGAAGGCCTGGCGCAACGGCTGGTTCCATACAGGAGACGGCTTCCGCTATGACGAACAGGGCTATTTCTACTTCGTCGACCGCATCAAGGATGCGATCCGCCGCCGGGGCGAGAACATCTCCTCCTTCGAGGTCGAATCGGAAGTCACGCAGTTCCCCGCCATTCGCGAGGCCGCAGCCATTCCCGTACCTTCGGAACTGAACGAGGACGAGGTGATGGTGGTCGTTGCGCCCTCCCCCGGCGAGACAATCGATCCGGAGGCCCTGTTCCGCTTCCTTGAGCCGCGCATGGCGCACTTCATGCTGCCGCGCTATGTCCGCATCGTCGATGACCTGCCCAAGACGCCGACGCAGAAGATCCAGAAGGTGAAACTGCGCGAGGACGGCGTCACCGCCGACACCTGGGACCGCGAAGCAGCCGGCATCAAGGTCCGTCGGGAGAAGATCGGAGCCTGACTGCGGTCGCCGGAGCGCCGACGCTCAGCTCTCCATCTGTCGCTCTGTCCGGTACTCGCTGGGGGACAGGCCGGTGACATTGCGGAACGCGCGGCTGAAATGTGCCGGATCCGAGAATCCCACGGAGAAGGCAATGGAGGCGATGGAGAGGCCGCGCCGGGTTGGGTCCAGCAACCGGCGCTGCGCGGTGGCAATGCGCCGGGCGCGAATGACGCCTGAAAGGGTCTCGCCACGCTCGGCGAACATCTTCTGGATATAGCGTTCCGACAGGCCCAGCTCCATGGCCAGGGAGCCCGGCCCCAGCGCCTCGTCATCCAGCCGGTTCTCGATGGCGCGCATGATGCGGCGCAGGTGCGCCAGCCGCACCGAACTCTCGTTGCTCTTCAGGGCATCCACCGGGACCGTCAGCGCCAGGGCCAGCAGGTCCAGCAGGTGCGGTGACATCGCGGCAGCGGACTCGCCATCCAGTTCGTCACGCTGGCGGATCAGCGAATGGGCAAAATCCACGAAGACACGCACCAGCGGCGCCTTGCCGTTACAGGGCTGCGCCACCAGGTCATCGATCATCGGAATGCGATCCCGCATCACCGGCCCGTCCACCCGCAGGGTGATCAGGCTGTTCGGGGTCTCCTGCTGATACTGGTAGGTGTCGGCGGTGGCGATCACCGTCAGGTCACCGGGATCCAGCGCCGCCTCCCGCCCCGCCTGACGCAGCGCCACCGTGTCACGCATCGGTATGGGCAGGAAGTAGTAGTCACCGCCCGGATGGGCGAGATGTTCCCGCCTGCGGAAGACATTCATCGCGTCGCTGTCGATGGCTCCGAAGCGGATGCCCGGAATATCGAAGAAACCGAACCGGCCATTTTCGAAGGCATGAGCCGGGTCTGTCAGGTCCAGTGCGTACCAGTTCTCGTTCAGTGCATCGGTCCACGCCCCCAGCCGTTTCGACCTCTCGAAAGCGGAAACATCAATGGTCCGGGGCTTCAGGGCGACGGTGTTCATGGACCCAATACCTCTCATGCGAAAACGCACACAAATTCAGCAGATCACAACAAGGGTCAAAATCTAACCACTCCCAATCCCTGAACTCCAGCGCAATCTTGTGCCAGGCGGTTCTGGCAAGGGGCTTCTGCTGCCCCGGTCCCGGTTCGGTCTGTCCGTCCACACAGGGGATTCCGACAAGTATTCGGATGCATGGTGGCCAGCCCGCGATCTGAAAGCGCCTGCATGGCACGGCCAGCTTCGATACTGTCGGGGATATCTGTTTGCAGAATCCGGGAGGCGACTGTTGGACACTATCACGCTTGAAATCATGCACGGCAAGCTGCTGGCCACGGTGGATGAGATGGGCATGGTCCTGGCCCGCACCAGCATGAGCCCCGTGATCTACGAGGTACTGGATTTCGCATGCGGGATCTGCGACGCGGAGGGCGATCTGGTGGCGCAGGCCAACGGGCTGACCCTTTTCACCGGCACCTTCGCCGCCCAGGTCCGCTTCATCATCGAGAAGCATGGCGCGCGGATGCGGCCGGGCGACGCCTTCATCACCAATGACCCGTTCCGGGGGGGTACCCACTGCTGTGACATGGCGGTCATCAAGCCGCTGTTTCATGAACAGCAACGGATCGGCTTCGCGATCACGGTGGCGCACTGGCTGGACGTGGGCGGCGCGGTTGCCGGCAGCCTGCCCGCCGATGCGTCCGAGGTCTTTCAGGAGGGGCTGCGCCTGCCGGGGATCCGGCTCTGTCAGGATGGCAGGCTGCTGGAGGATGTGCGCGACATCATCGCCGCCAACTCCCGCCTGCCGCAGATGGCGCTTGGCGACCTGAATGCGGAACTCGCCGCGGTCAACATCGCCGAGCGGCGGCTGACCGAGCTGGTCGAGCGCTACGGGCTGGATGGACTGCAGTCCGCCTTTGCCGGGATCCTGAACCACGGGGAGCAACAGGCCCGGCAGGCCGTTGCCGCTCTGCCTGACGGTATCTATGCGGCCGAGGACTGGATCGACGGCGACGGCGTCACCGACGACCGCATTCCCGTCCGGGTCAGCGTCCGGATCGAGGGGGAGACGATCACGGCCGACTTCGACGGTTGCGCACCCGCGCGGGGCGGTCCGATCAACTGCACCCGTGGCGCGCTTCAGTCTGCGGTGAAGTCGGTGTTCAAGGCACTGGTCGGGCCGCAGGAACCGTCCAACGAAGGCTGGTTCCGGCCCGTGCGCATCGAAATTCCGGATGGCACGGTCTTCAGCGCCGTCAGTCCCTCCCCCATCGGCTGGTACTACGAGGGCGCGGCACAGGCATCGGAACTGGTCTGGAAGGCCCTGGCCCCGATTGCCCCGGAACGGTTCAGCGCCGGCAGCTACATGAGCCTCTGCGCCACCTACATCTGTGGCCGGGACAAGGCCGGGGAGATGTTCGTGCATATCGAGCCGCAGCATGGCGGCTGGGGTGCCACCCCGGAACGCGACGGGGCCAGCGGCCTGATCGCCATCACCGACGGCGACACCTGCAACCTGTCGGTCGAACTGCTGGAGGCGAAATATCCCCTGCGCATCAGCCGCTATGGCTTCAATACGGAGGAGGGACCGGGGGCCGGTCGTCATCGTGGCGGCTTCGGGCTGGTGCGGGAGTACGAGGTGCTGACCGACGACGCCTTCACCTATGCCAGCTTCGGGCGCTCGGTCGAGCGTCCCTGGGGTGCCGATGGCGGCCAGCCCGGCAGCCGCAATCACCTGACCGTCAGCCGCAAGGGCGGGACCTTGCGCACGGCCCGCACCGCGCATGAGGCACTGGCATATGGGGACCGCGTCGCCATCGTCACCGGCGGCGGCGGCGGCTGGGGTGACCCTGCCGACCGATCTGTCAGCGAGATCGCGGCAGACATCGCGGATGGCCTGCTGACGGAGGATCAGGCGCGGGAGGTCTACGGTCGATGATCCGCATGGCAACGGACGTGGGCGGTACCTTCACCGATCTGGTGGCATGGGACGAAACGGACGGCAGCCTGACCGTGGCGAAGGACCTGACCACCGTGCAGGACCAGTCGGGCGGCGTTCTCTCGACCATCGATCTGAGCGGCCTGAGCCCGGAGAGCATCACCGAGTTCGTGCATGGCGGCACCACGGTCATCAATGCGATCACCGAACGCAAGGGCGTGCGCACGGCGCTGGTCACCACGCGCGGGTTCCGCGACGTGCTGGCCATCGGACGCGGCAACCGGCCGGATCTCTACAATCTGCACTTCGACCCGCCGCACCCCTTCGTGCCCCGCAAATGGCGCTTCGAGGTGACCGAGCGCCTGGATGCCGATGGCGCGGTCGTCACGCCGCTGGACGAAAGCGACATCGACGCCATTGCCGAAGCCTGCAGGGCGGCGAAGATCGAGGCAATTGCCATCACCTTCCTGCACAGCTATCGCAATCCGGCACACGAACAGGCCTGCGCCGCGCTGCTGGCGGAGCGGCTGCCCGACGTCTCGATCACCCAGTCCTCCGGCTTCACACGGGAATGGCGGGAATTCGAGCGGACGAGCACGGCTGTGCTGAATGCCTATGTGCAGCCCATCATCGACCGCTACTTCGACCGCCTGGAGTCCCGCCTGCGCGCGCGGGCCGTGACAGCCCCGCTGCAGGCCATGCAGTCGAACGGTGGCACCACCAGCTTTGCCCGCGCCCGCACCCACCCGCTGACCCTGGTGGAGTCCGGCCCGGCTGCCGGTGTGAACGGGGCGGTGGTCGTGGGTCGTGCAGCGGGCCTGCCCAATGTCATTGCCTTCGATGTCGGCGGCACCACAGCGAAATGCTCCCTGATCCGCGGTGGCATGGCGACAGTGAACACCGACTACTGGATCGAGAAGACCCGGCATCACCCCGGCTATCCGGTGAAGGCCCCCGTGGTGGACATTGTCGAGGTCGGTGCCGGTGGCGGCTCCATCGCGCGCATTGCCGCTGATGGTCGCCTGCGTGTCGGGCCGCAGTCGGCGGGCGCTGAACCCGGCCCTGCCTGCTATGGCCGGGGCGGAACGGAGCCGACGGTCACCGACGCGAAGCTGCTGACCGGCGTCCTCGACACCAACCGCTTCTCCGGCGGCCGCCTCAGCCTGTCGACCGAGAAGGCCGCGCAGGCCATGCAGCCGGTCGCCGATGCACTGCGGGTCAGCATCGTGGAAGCCGCAGCCGCCGTCATCCGCCTGGCCGAGGCCAACATGATCAATGCGCTGAAGCTGGTTTCCGTCCAGCGCGGCCACGACCCCCGCGATTTCGCCATGCTGGCCTATGGCGGCGGCGGCGCCATGCATGCGGCCCAGCTTTCGCGCGAGCTGGGCACGAAGGAACTGGTCATTCCGCTGTATCCCGGCCTGTTTTCCGCCTGGGGCATGCTGGCGACCGCGCCGCGCGTCGACCTGGTGCGCACGGTTCCGCTGGACGGCGAAAGCGCGCGCAGCAGCGATCTGCAGGCCGTTCTGGACGCCATGGTGTCGGAGGCGGAAACCTATTTCACCAGCAGCGGCAAGGCGGCACCCCTGGACCTCACCGCCCGGATCGAACTGCGCTACCACGGGCAGGAGCACACGGTGCCGGTCCCGGTCGATGCGCGGAATGTCGATCTGGACGCACTGGTCGAGGCATTCCACGCGGCCCATGAGCGCGCCTATACCTTCCGGCTGGACGACACGCGGGTGGAGGTCATCCAGTTCCATCTGGCGGCAGAGCAGAGGACACGCCTGCCGGAGTTCGTGCCGCTGGACGGGAGCGGACGCAGTCTCGATGCCGCAACCAGTGGCCAGCGACCGGTCCATTTCGGAGAGGGCGGGATGCGCGAGACCCTGATCCTGGACCGTGCCCTGCTGCCGCTGGAACAGGCCATCGAAGGCCCTGCCGTGATCACGGAGCCGACCGCGACCACGCTGGTGCTGCCGGGGCAGCAGGTGCATGTGGACAGGCTGGGCTTCCTGCATATCCGGGAGGTGTAACCTGCCGCCCGTGCCTGAGACCAAGCGGCACTTCCCCCCAGAGAGCAGATCGCTATTCTGGCGCCAAGAACACGGCAGAGTCGGATTTCCGGGGAGGAACAGAGAACATGCATCCTGGCGTACACGGGGCGGAGCGGCCCGAGAAACCGGCCTACATCATGGCCTCCACCGGGGAGGTGGTGACCCATGGCGATCTGGACCGCCGGTCGAACATGGGGGCGCACTACTTCCGCTCGCTGGGGCTGCAGCACGGTGACGCCATCGCGATCTGCATGGAGAACAACCGGCATTTCCTGGAGATCTGCTGGGCCGCCCATCGTGCCGGACTCTATTACGCCTGTGCGTCGAGCTATCTGACCGCCCCCGAGGTCGCCTACATCGTGAACGACTGCGAGGCGAAGCTGTTCATCTCCTCCGCCTACAAGGCGGACATGGCGAAGGGCATGCCCGGTGAAGTGCCGCATGTGGAGCACATGCTGATGGTCGGCGAGCCGATCGACGGCTACAGCTCCTGGGACGATGCCATTGCCGACATGCCGCAGACGCCGATTGCCGACGAGTGGGAAGGGCACGACATGCTCTATTCCTCCGGCACCACCGGGCGGCCCAAGGGCATCAAGATCGACCTGGAGAACCGCAAGCTGGGCGAGGTCCGCCCGACCATGCAGGCCGTGCTCATGCTCTACGGCATGGATTCCGAGACCATCTATCTCTCGCCGGCGCCGCTCTATCACGCGGCGCCGCTGCGCTACAATCTGCTGATGAACCGGATCGGGGCGACCACGATCCTGATGGAGCGGTTCGACCCGGAACGGGCGCTGCAACTGATCGAGAAATACGGCTGCACCCACAGCCAGTGGGTGCCGACGATGTTCGTGCGCTTCCTGAAACTGCCCGCGGAAGTGCGGGCGAAGTACGATGTCTCCTCGCTGAAGGTCGCCATCCACGCCGCCGCCCCCTGCCCCGTCGAGGTCAAGCAGCAGATGATGGATTGGTGGGGTCCGGTGATCTACGAATATTACGCCGGAACCGAGGGCAACGGCTTTGTTGCCGCCAATCCGCACGAGTGGCTGGCACATCCCGGGACCGTCGGCCGTGCCATCGTCGGTGAGCTGAAGATCACCGACATGGACAGCCCGGACGAGGAGCTGCCACAGGGCGAGATCGGCTCCGTCTTCTTTGCCGGTGGACCGACGTTCAACTATCACAACGATCCGAAGAAGACGGCCGAGTCGCAGAACACGAAGGGCTGGTCCACCCTCGGCGACGTCGGTTACCTGGACAAGGACGGCTTCCTGTTCCTGACCGACCGCAAGGCCTTCATGATCATCTCCGGCGGCGTGAACATCTACCCGCAGGAGATCGAGGACAGGTTGCTGCTGCATCCGGCCGTGATGGATGCCGCCGTGTTCGGCGTGCCGGACGCGGACCTGGGTGAACAGGTGAAGGGCGTCGTGCAACTGATCGACCACACCAAGGCCGGACCTGACATGGCGGAGCAGCTGATCGCGTTCTGCCGTGAATCACTCAGTGGCATCAAGACGCCAAAGTCCATCGACTTCGAGAAGGAACTGCCCCGTCACGCCAACGGCAAGCTCTACAAGCGCCTGCTGAAGGACCGCTACTGGGGCAACAAGGACAGCCGGATCATCTGACCCGTCCCCTCCACCGACACGGTGCGTGCGGACCCGGTCCGCACGCACGGTCGCCCGCGCCCACTTCCCACCACGTCGCTCGCGGACTTGATCCGCGAGCCCAGTCGCCGACGTTTGAGCGGCACCATGGGTACTCGGGTCAAGCCCGGGTACGGCGTGGTGGGGCTGCGCAGACCTGTCTACACGCCCGCGACGGCCGGACGGACCCAGCCAACGATCACGGGCTCACCGGCCTGATTGGTGATCTGGACGGTATAGCGCCCCGACTCATCCTGATCACGGGTGCCGCTGGCCGTGACGACATCATCGACGCGGACAGGCTTCACGAAGCGGATGTCCATCTCAGCGCCGTCGCAGGCGTCCGGGCCGAAGGTCGCCGCCATGGCACGCAGGATCAGGTTCATCGACAGGGTGCCATGGGCGATGATGCCGCCCATTTCCGTCCTTGCCGCGAAGGCTGCATCCAGGTGGATCGGGTTCGGATCACCGGTGATCTCGGCATAGGCGTTGATGCGGTCCTGCGTGATCTTCAGGCTGACGGGTGTGAGTTCGGTCTGCATGGCGCGCTCAGCCTGCCCAGATCAGGGTAAGGACCGCTTCGTAGACCAGGCGATCCTGCTGGTCGCGGGTCTCGGTCTTCATCCGTACCCAGTTTCGGCCCTTGCGGACCTCCTTGGACAGCGGAACGGAACTGGTGCGCAGGGTGTCGCCGATGACCGGGCGACGGTGCAACACATACTGCTGCCCGGCATGCAGGCCACCATCGGGGTGGGGATTGGTCAGTTCGAGCTGCGCGGCCATGACGATGCCCGACACCATGTCTGGCGGCGCGGCGTCGGTATTGCCGCCCACGTCATCCCCGTAGACGGCACGCCAGCGGTCGAGCGCGGCCTGATCGATGGCGGATTCGTGAACCCCGAGACTCTGCCCGATCCGGATGCGGTCGAATGTCAGCATTTCGGGCAGCATCAGCGCAGCCTCAACGGACGTAGATATGCACCTCGGAGGCCCCGGCTTCGGCGCTGGTGGTGGAGGTCAGGCCCACACGGTCGGCGGGCAGCCCCATGCCGGTCAGGGTCCGCAGCACGTCATCGGCATGCTTGCGGGACCGGGAACGCTGCAGGGCGATGTCGGCGGCGGAGCCACTGCTGGGCGACACCGCGACAATGTCGAAGCGCGCGTCGGGACGCTGGTCCAGCGCACGGCTGACAGCCGTATAGAGCGCCTGCTCATATTCCACGTTCTGGCGGTCGAAGCGGATCACCACCAGCGGACGCCCGCTGGCAACGGCCGCGGAACCCGGATTTCCGGCGCGCGGGGCCTGCAGGCCGGTCGGCTGATAGCCACTGGTCGGCGGGGCATAGGCCCGCGATGCCAGACTGGTGCCGTAAAGCTCGCCATTCTTGATGGCCAGTGCCAGGGAACCGAGATTGCGGCGCTCATTGGCGATATAGGCCGTCTGGCGGCTGACATCGTCGGAAAGCTCGTTCAGCAGGCGGTCGATCACGACCACGGTCTTGTTGGTCTGATCCTCCAGCACGGCAAGCTGGCGATGATCCTCGTCGATCGCACCGGCAATACCGTAGGTCGCCCGCGCCGTCTCCAGCAGGAACGCTGCAAGGCTGGAATCAGCGGCCACTTCGTTGGCCAGGCCATTCATGGCGGCGATATCGCTGCTCAGGCGGGTAAGTTCGCTCTGCGCCTGGTTCCACTGGTTGACCAGCACCGGATTGCCGGGGGTCGAACCAACCTGCAACCGCGCCTGAATCGCGGCGACCGTGCCGTGATAGCGCTGGGCGTTCTGGATGGTGGAGCCACGGATCTGGGCCAGCGTGTCATTGCGCTGGTTCAGGCGCCCCTCCAGCTGGCGCAGTTCGGAAGCAAGCTGCTGGACCTTCTGCCCCACCACCGTGCCTGTGGCCGGGAAGGAAGAGACCGCAGGGGCCTCGAACGTCGTGGTGCCGAGCGGCGGCGGGCCGCCAGCGACCTGGGTCGAGGGGAACGACGTGGTCGATGCCGATCCCGTGGCGGCGGCATTGAGCGCGGCATTGCGCGCGGCCTGCGCCTCCGGCGAGAGGCGGCTGACACGCGGCGGTGCCTCACGGACCACGGTACCGGCCTCGTCCTCACCCGCCAGAGACGGCCACAGCGAGTCCGATACGAAGGTGCAACCACCTGCGAAAGACGCCATACCCACCATCAGCAGGCCTGCGGCCCGGCTGGTCCAGGGTGCGGATGATGTCGTGAATGACCTTGTGTTCATTACAGCAGTCTGCCCGCCCATTTCGTAGCCTCTGGCCCTGTCGCGCTGTTCAGCGTCGTCACTTAGCGATATCCGGTCAAGACCACCGGCCGCCCCAAATCTGGCCGGCCCGGCACCCTCGGCACACCGTACCGAATCACTGTTACATCCGACCGGCGCGGAGATGTTAGCGAAGCGATACGTGCGTCACAAGGAAGGCCTTGATTCAAGGGGCATACCTGTCAATTGGTGGCTTGCCAAGCAGAAAGGCATACCGTATACGTCCGCCTCGCCCGATGGTGCTGCATCAGCACACCGGGCGCGGCGCCGGTAGCTCAGCTGGATAGAGCACCAGACTACGAATCTGGGGGTCGGGGGTTCGAATCCTCCCCGGCGCGCCATCTTCTGCATCGCGATGAAGTCCGCTTCGCCTACGGGCGCGGCAGGACGGTCGTGCGGCGGCGGATCAGTCCGCCATGACCTGTCCCTGCGCCTCGGTCGGCCCGGCAGGCGCATCCGCGTCCCAGATTCCCTGAAACAGGCCCTCGTCCAGCGGCCAGCCGGAGCGCATGCGCCGGACCAGTTCGTTCACGCTGTGCATCCCCATTTCCCTCAGACGGCGGTGAATCGGATCGGCATCGGCGCGTCGATGCCACACCATCTCCAGCCGGGCCGGCGTGGCCAGGGGCGGCGGCGGATGGATATCGAGCCCGAACCGCCTGTGCACGAAGATCGCGAACGGCATCTGCACCAGGGCGACCAGATTGCTGTTGGCCACGATCTGCGGAATGCTCCAGGCACGATGCACCCGGCAGGCCGGCTCGCTGTTGGTCCTGTCGCCGGAATAGACAACCAGCATGTCCTCCGGCGCCACGGGGCGGTCGATCAGCACCTTCCTGGCCCTGTCGTAGGCTTCCGGAGTCTGGGGGCCGAAATCGTCCGACCAGCCCTTCCGGGTGATGCAGGCCCAGCGCCCGTCAACCATGTGCTGGCTTATCAGGTCCGGATGGTCGATCACTGCCCCCGCGTGATAGGCAAGGTCGAGCGAACCGCTGCAGAGTTCCTGAACGACATCGACCTCGTAGAATGGCGTGATCTCCACCGTGACACCCGGCATTTCCCGCCAGAGCTGGTCCAGGACCGGCGTGAAGATGGTGGGTTCGGCAAGGTTGGGCAGCGAGATCCGGATATGCCGCTTCTGGTCGTAGGACGCAGAATCGTCGCGGACCGACAGCCCGGATTCGAAGACATGCATGCCCTTGCGGATGGGCTCGATCAGCTTGTCAGCCAGGGGTGTCGGCACGATCCCGTTCTTCGTGCGCCGGAACAGGGGCTGGCCGTAATGCTTCGCCAGCCTGCCCAGTCCCGCGCTGACGGCGGGCTGGCTCATGCCCAGTTCCTCCGCCGCGCGTGTGACGTGACCGGTCTCGTAGACCTTCACGAAGACGCGCAGCAGGTTCAGGTTCAGCCGATTTCCCTCAACCATCCCGGTCCTTCCCCTGAAACACTGCTCCATTCCCCCGGAAGACCGACAGGCAGATGTCGCGCAGCCAGTCCAGCGTCGGATTCCCGTTGTTGCGCTCGTGCCAGATCAGATAGGCCTCGTCGCGGGGCACATCGAACGGCAGGGGGATCTCCTCCAGCCCGAATGTCGCGCCGACCTCGTCGAAGAACACCTTCGGCAGCACGGCGAGCATGTCGGTACCGGCGATCATCCCCGCCATCGACCAGTAGCCACCGGTCTGGTAGACCAGCCGCCGCACGCAGCCCTGGGCGGCAAGCGAACGGTCCAGCTTCTTGTGTGCCCGCTGCTTGGTCTTCAGGTCGATGAACGGGAAACCGGAAAAATTCTCCCTGGTGACGGGACCGTGGCGACTGTTCCAGCCGGGCCGGGCCGCACAGACCAGCGGGGAGCGCAGCAGCATCTCGCACCGGATCTGTCGTCCGTCTATGGGCTGGTCGTGGATCGCCAGATCCAGGCTGCCGTCATAGAGCCCGGTGGAAATGTCCTGGTCGGGAAGGTCGCGCAGGAACAGGCACATGTTCGGTGCCGATTCCTCGATGATGGGCATCAGGCACCGCATCAGAAGCGGTTCCGCCAGTTCCGTGAGTCCGATCCGTGTGGTGCCCGAGACCTCCGCCGGATCGAATTCCTGCGGCAGTTCGGAGGCAAGGTCGACCAGCGCCAGCCCCTCGCGGATCGGAACGGCGATCTCGTCGGCGCGTGGCGTCGGCACCAGACCGTCCCGGGCCCGTTCGAAGAGCGGATCGTCGAGCAGTTCCCGCAATCGCGCCAGCGATGCACTGACCGACGGCTGACTCAACCCCAGCAAGCGGGCGGCCAGGCTGACGCTGCCGGTACCGTAGACGGCGTCGAAGACACGCAACAGGTTCAGATCAAGCGTACGAAGGTTCATCAAACGATCCATATAAAGCGTATTCGGAATCCAAATTTCACAAGCTCCGGAATATCGCCCATAGCTCCACCTGCATCTTCGTGGAGGCTCTTCTATGTCGGGATATCATTGGACGCATTTCAACCATTTTGTTTCCGGCGGCAGGCGGGACGACCATCTGACCGGCTCGCGCCGTTCGGAACTCCTGAAGGGCGGCAAGGGCGACGACACGGTCGAGGCCGGGGGCGGGAACGACACGGTCTTCGGCGGCAACGGTAATGACCTGATCGATGGCGGGTCGGGGCGCGACCGTCTCTATGGCGGCAACGGTCGCGACATCATCGACGGCGGATCGGGCAGTGACCTGATCAATGGCGGACGCGGCGACGACACGCTGGGCGGCGGCGACGGCTGTGACATCATCTTCGGCGGCTCCGGCGATGACCTGCTGGATGGCGGCGCCGGGTCCGACTATCTGGATGCCGGCAGCGGCAATGATGTCGTGCGCTTCGAGGCATCACAGAACAGCCATGGCCTCGACCTGGTGGAAGGCGGACGCGGCCATGACACGCTGCGGCTGGTGCTGACCCAGGCGGAAGCCGACGACGCCGCGATCCAGGCCGATATCGACCGCTTCGAGGACTTTCTCAGCCATCGCGGCCATGCCTGGTCGCATTGCGGCTTCGTCTTCCGGTTCGATGCGCTGAACCTGATCGTGCACAGCGTCGAGGCGCTGGAGATCGAGATCATCGGTGGCGTGAACACGGACCCGGTGGCGGCTGACGACAGCCTGATCACGGACGAGGACATCTCCGCCAGCATCGACGTGCTCGCCAACGACCTGGACGCGGACGGTGATGCGCTGACCGTCACCGCGGCCAGTGCTGCCAACGGCACGGTGGTGATCGGGGCGGACGGGACGCTGACCTATACCGGCAATGCCGATTTCAACGGCACGGACACGATCAGCTATACCGTCGATGACGGTAACGGCGGCACCGAAACAGCGGAAGTCGCGGTAACGGTGAATGCGGTCAATGATGCGCCGCTTGCCCGTGATGACTTCTTCTCGCTCCGGGCGGGCCAGTCCGCGACCATCGACCTGCTCGGCAATGATCTCGACCTTGACGGGGATACACTGACAGTCACCTCGGTGAACGGCCAGCCGACCGACGGCCCCATCGAGGTGGTCTTCGAAGGCGTCGGCTCCGGCTTTCTCCATTTCCCTGCCAATGGCCAAGGCAATCCCACCTTCGATGTCACCAGCGGCTTCGAGAGCCTGGGAGCACCCGACCTGATCTCGACCGAGATCTCCTACACGGTCTCCGACGGCAACGGCGGCAGCAGCACGGCGCGTGTCGCGCTGCGGGTGAGCGGGATCAATGATGCCCCCGTGATCGACGCTGATGCCTCCGACCTGTCGGCCACGCTGGTCGAGGACAGCGCCACGATCCTGAGCACGACGGGCAATCTGGTCTTCAGCGATCTCGACGACAACGAATTGCACACCGCCTCCGTCAGGTTCGACGGTTTCGGGGGCGATCAGGGCGGCATCACCGCAGCCGAGGCCCAGGGCTTCCTGTCCGCGTCAGCCAGCGAGCCTCTCATCGGATGGACCTTCGGTGCGGCGAACGGACACTTCGATCATCTGGGCAGCAACGAATCCCTCGACCTGACATACGAAGTCACGGTCAGGGACCTGGGCGGGGACACGGCGAGCGAATTCGTGACCGTCACGGTGCAGGGAACCAATGACGCGCCGGTGGCCGTCAATGATGCCGCGACGACCGACGAGGACGTTGCAGTGACCATCGACGTGCTGGGCAATGACTCGGACGTGGATGGGGACACCCTGACGGTGACGGGAGCCAGTGCCGCCAACGGCACGGTGGTGATCGGGACGGACGGGACGCTGACCTATGTCGGCGATGCGGACTTCAACGGCACGGACACCATCAGCTACACCGTTGATGACGGTAATGGCGGCACCGCGACAGCCGAGGTCGCGGTGACGGTGAATGCGGTCAATGACGCGCCGGTGGCAACTGACGACACCCTGCGCGCGTTCGAGGACTTTCCCGCGACCGTCAATGTGCTCGGCAATGATACCGACCCGGAGGGCGATGCCCTGACCGTGGTGGAGGCAAGTGCCGGAAACGGCACGGTGACCATCAACGCCAACGGGACCCTGACCTATCTGGGCAATGCCAATTTCAATGGCCCGGACACGATCAGCTATACGGTCGCAGACAGCGGCGGGGCCACCGCGACAGCGCAGGTGGTGTTCGACGTCATCCCGGTGAACGACGCGCCGGTTGCCGGGGCCGACACGGCGGAGACCGACGAGGACACGGCCGTCACGTTCGACGTGCTCGCCAACGACACGGACCTCGAAGGCGACGCGCTGACGGTCGAGTCGGCGACTGCCGCCAACGGCACGGTGACCGTCAATGCCGACGGCTCCCTGACCTATCTCGGCAATCCCGATTTCAACGGCACCGACACGGTGACCTACACGGTGCGCGACAGCAATTTCGGTCGGGCGACAGGCACGGCGGAGATCAACGTCAATGCCGTCAACGATGCACCCCAGGTGCTCGTCTCCAATGCCATCGCCCTCTCTGACGTGCGCGCGGGCGACGGCGGCTTCATCATGAACGGGATCGCCGATTCCGATCTGGCCGGTCGGGGGCCGCGCGGCGCGGGCGACGTGAACGGGGACGGCATTGTCGATGTGATCGTCGATGCCCGCCATGCGGACGTGAACGGCAACAACTCCGGATCGGCCTATGTCGTCTTCGGCAAGGCGGACGGCACGGCGGTCAACCTGGCGGATGTCAGTGCAGGCACGGGCGGCTTCGCCATCCAGGGCCGGCCACAGGGTGAACTGGCCGGATCGTCGGTCGACGGCATCGGTGACCTGAATGGTGACGGCCTGGATGACCTTCTGGTCGGGGCCTATCGCTTCAGCGGACAGACCGGGTCGGCCTATGTGGTGTTCGGCAAGGCGGACGGGACGACGGTGGAACTCTCCGATGTCTTCAACGGCAATGGCGGCTTCTTCATCCGCCCCGACCAGACCGGCCAGTCACTGGGCAACGCGATCAGTTCTGCCGGGGATGTGAACGGTGACGGCATCGAGGACCTGATCGTCGGCGCCAGTCGCGATGACGCCAACGGATTTGATTCCGGTGCCGCTTTCGTCATCTTCGGCAAGGCGGACACGTCCGAAGTCCGCATCAGCGACATCCGCAGCGGCAATGGCGGCGGCTTCGTCATCAAGGGCGCGGCTGGCACCAGCGGTGCCGGATTCTCGGTCTCGGATGCTGGCGACGTGAATGGTGACGGCCTGGCGGACATGCTTGTCGGGGCGCCGCTGGGTGGCCAGGGCGCCGCCTATGTCGTCTTCGGCAAGGCCGACAGCACCGCGATCGACCTGGGCGATGTGGAGGCCGGTATCGGCGGCTTCGCCATCACCGGCAGCAGCCCACTGGACAATATCGGCCAGGCGGTGTCCGGGGCTGGCGACCTGAACGGCGACGGCCTGGATGACCTCATCGTCGGCTCCCCGCAGAGCAATGCCAACGGCGTCCGTTCCGGTATCGCCCACGTCATCTACGGCAAGGCGGACGGAGACACCGTCGATCTGGACAATTTCACCGAGTCCGTCGACGGCTTCTCCATTGTCGGTGCGTCGGCGGACGACCGTGCGGGGTACGCGGTGGCCGGCGTTGGCGATTTCGACGGCGATGGCCTGGATGACATCGCCGTCAGTTCGCCCACCGCCGCACTGGACAGCGGTGGCGCCGGCATGACCTACATCGTGCTCGGCACGGCGGGCGCGCAGGGCAATGTGGATCTGGCCGATGTGGAGAATGGTATCGGCGGTATCGCCATCTTCTCCAACGGTGTCGGCAACAGTGTCAGCGCCATCGGCGACATGAACAATGACGGGCGTGCCGACATCATCATGGGTGCCCAGTCCGAGAACAATGGTGCGCCGCGCAGCGGCGGCGCCTATGTCGTGTTCGGGCGGGAAGCGACACCGGACGTCGTCGTCGACCCGGACCAGTCGGTGGCCGTCAGCAACATCAGTGTCAGCGATGTCGATGCCGCGGAGGGTACCGGCGAGGTCGAGATCGTCCTGACAGTCGGAAACGGTGTGCTGAGCGTCAGCGGCACGGTCGCCGTGGTTGCGGGCAACGGCACATCCGAACTGATCCTCACGGGCGACCTGGCGGACGTGAACGGGCTGCTCGACACCCTGACCTACACCCCCGACCCGGACTTCAGCGGCACGGACAATCTGGACGTGCAGGTCACCGATCTGGGGAACACCGGACTGGGCGGGCCGCTGTCGGCAACGGACAGCGTCGCCATCACGGTCACGCCTGCCGGCCTGGTCATCGAAAGCGATGCCCCCGTGATCGAAGGCGGCGACCTGGACGACCAGATAACCGTCACCGGGACCGGCGGCAGCAACGTGGCCGGTCTCGGCGGCAACGACACGATCCTTGGCGGCGACGGCAATGACACGCTCGCCGGCAATGACGGCAATGACACGGTCTTCGGCGGTGCGGGCGACGACCTGATCGGCGATGTCTTTCCGGAGAACGCCGGTCTGCCCGGCAGCGAACCGGGCGCGGGCGACGCCAACACATTCGTCGGCGGCACCGGTAGTGACACGCTGTTCGGCCTCGACGGAATCGATGACACCTTCGTCTTCGGTGACGGCGATGGCGATGATGTGGTCAACGGCTTCGAGGCCGGAGCGGGTTCGCTGGACCAGATCGACCTATCCGACTTCGGCCTGGATGACTTCGCCGATGTGCTGGCAATCGCGAGCGAGACGGGGGGCTCGGCCAGCCTCGCGCTGCTGGGTGTCGACGGCGGGGTGACGATCACGCTGAACGACATCGGCATCGCGGACCTGCATCAGGACGATTTCATCCTCTGAGGCCGGTCCGGGGCTGCGGGCACCGCCCGTGGCCCCGGTTCAGTCTCGCCGCGCGACCGGCAGGACCGCATGATCCGGAGACTGTGACCTCACGCCTGTCCGACAAATCGCTTAGCATCGGGCGGCCGAGCGACCAGACTTCGTGCCGAGAGGAAACTGCCATGACCTACTGTCCGCGCATCCCTGACGTGGAGCGGACCCGCATGGTCGGCTGCCGCGGAACCGGTGTCCCCGGTGACCGACCGTGATCTCCCCGGTGCTGAAGGTCCATCATCGCACCAGCTATCGCTATCACCGGCCCGTCGATTTTGGTCCGCACCGGCTGATGTTGCGGCCGAGGGAAAGCCGCACCCTGCGGCTGCTCTCCCATGAACTGCAGATCTCGCCCGCCGCCAGCGTCGCATGGTCGAACGATGTGTCGGGGAACGCCATCGCGACAGCGACGTTCGGCCAGCCCGGCGACACCCTGGTTGTCGACAGCCTTGCCGAACTGACACTGGAGGCCGAGGAATGGCCTGTCTTCGACATCGCGGCATCCGCTTCAAGCTACCCCTTCCTGCTCGGCGATGACGAGATGACCGATCTCGGTGCCTTGCGGCTGCAGGCCTATCTCGATCCTGCCGGACGGCTGCGGGACTGGGCGCAGGGCTTCGTCCCCGGGCCGCGGGCGGACACCCTTTCCCTGCTGAGGGCCATCAGCGACGGTGTTGCCGGGCAGACGACCTATGAGGAGCGCGAGGACGACGCCGCGCAGTCGCCGGTCGAGACCCTGGAACGCGGCAGGGGGTCGTGCCGCGACTTCGCGGTGCTGTTCGCGGATGCCGTGCGCAGCCTCGGCTTCGGCGCGCGGATCGTCTCCGGATACCTGCATGATCCCGCGCGCAACGCCATCGGCTCCGCCGGCGCGGGTTCCACACATGCCTGGACCGAGGTCTACATCCCCGGCGCCGGCTGGGTCATGTTCGACCCGACGAACCGCAGCGTCGGCGGCTTCAATCTGATTCCGGTCGCCGTGGGGCGCCACATCAGCCAGACAATGCCGGTCTCCGGCAGCTTCACCGGCGACGCCGACGCATTCGAATCACTGGATGTCGCCGTGACCGTCAGACGGTCGGCAGCCTAGCCACAGGCCCCGCAGGCATCCCGGACAAAGGCGTGTTCCCTGACCGCAAATCCAGGCCTGCGCATCCCTAGACGAGGCTGTCCGTCAGGCGGGGAGCGGCGGGGCTAGGAGGTCATCGCGAAACTGCCGACTGAAGCAGGAATCTCGGCACCGCCGCACCAACAGCAACGACGGACACCGCCCGTTGGCGTGATTTCCCCGGCAGAAAGCCCTTTGCACACCCCGGTCGATTGAACACTATCGGCATGGGGAGGAACCTGCCGTGAGCCGTTTAAACAGCTTTTTCCGTGACCGGTGCGCCACATGAGCATCGACGTCGGGAATTTCCACAACCGCAGCCACGATCCACGCCGGAACCGCAGGGCCGTCGGCGGCAGGGTCCTGACATTGAGGCTGCATGCCGTGCGGGCCGCAGATACTGCGGGAGGCGCGCAATGAACCGTGCGGACCTGCTGACCGGCATGGCCGAACTGCTGAAGGGTGAGATCGCCCCGGCGGTGAGTGATGCCTACCCGAAGACCCAGGCCTATCTCGGCGCGGTCGTGCTGCAGAAGATCGCGGCGGAACTGCGACTGGCGGAGGCTCACGGTCAGGCGCAGGCGGCCGAACGCGAGACCCTGCTGGCCGATCTCGATCCCGAACTGCGCGGCGCACCGGATGCCGTGACCACGGCCTACGCAGCGCTGCGCACCGGCGGCGACGCGGAACTCTGTGCCTTCATCCGGACCCTCTACGCCAATCGCGACGGACTGGGCCGGGACCGCTTCGATGCCTTGCTGGGCAGGGTGCGACAGGACCTGCGGCGCAGCATCGACAGGCGCATGGAGATCGCGTCATGAGCGGGAGACTGCCAGCCGACCAGGTGCCCGACACCATCCGCGACTATCTGGTATCGAAGCTGCCCGGCGCACGGGACATGGCCTTGTCCGACTGGCAGCAGATGGCCGTTGGCTGGTCGCACGAGACCTGGCTGTTCGACGCAACCTGGACCGAGGGCGGGGAAACGCGGCAGCGCGGTTTCTGCCTCCGCCGCGATCCCGGCAATGCACTGCTGCGCGACCTGTCCGACCTGGGCGACCAGTTCCGGGTGCTGCAGTGCCTGGCCGACACCGACCTGCCGACGCCGCGCGCCTACTTCTACGAGGATGTGCCGAATGTCCTCGGCGCGCCTTTCCTGGTGATGGAGAAGGTCCCCGGCCACTGCCCGAACCCCTGGGGACGCGAGGGACGGAAGTACTATGCGGAGGCCGCCGGGCGCGGGGTGCTGCCGCAGAGTTTCACGGACGCGCTGGCGACCCTGCACATGGTCGACTGGCAGGCGGCGGGGCTGGATTTCCTTGGCGTGCCGGAGGCCGGCACGAACGCGTTTGCGCTGGGCGAGATCGCCAAGTGGAAGGGCATGATCGCGGAGTCCGGCCACGGACCGGAGCCGGTGCTGACCGACCTGATCTGCTGGCTTGAAGCCAACGCACCGGTGACGGAGCGGCTCACACTGGTTCACGGGGCCTACCGCACCGGCAACCTGCTGATCGATGATGATCGCGTCTCCGCCGTGCTCGACTGGGAACTGCAGGTGATCGGCGACCCGATGTACGATGTCGCCTACATGTTGAGTGACCTGAACCGGGAAGACAGCGACCTGCTGTCCAACCTGGTACCGCGGGACATGTTCTTCGAACGCTACGAGGCCGCGACCGGCATCCGCATCGACGAGGATGCCTGCCGTTATTACCAGCTGCTCTACGCCATGCGCTCCGCCGCCTTCTGGATGAGCGCCTCCGGCCTTTATCGCGACGGCCTCAGCAGCGACATCCGCCTTGCCAGAACGGAATGGTCGATCCCGGTGGTGCTGGAAAGGGCAGCCCGCGACCTCGGCTACTGAGCAACGTGCGGGATTGGCGTCAGCCGCGCTTCAGCCGCTCGAAATGGTGCATGGGCCACATGTCCTGCTCCTCCCCCCAGGCAATGCCGTCGCTTCCACAGTCCCAGCGCACCAGGCTGTTGATGTCGATGAAGGTATGGCGGTTGATGATGATCCGGCTGACCGGCTCCCCGCGCGCGACGAGATTGCGGCCTTCCTGATCCGTCAGGTTCATCTCGATCGAGGTCATGCAGCCCGTCTCCGGGTCGCGCGTGCCGGTGCGGCTGCCGCTGGCAAGGGAAACCGTCCTGCCATCGCGACGCAGGAAGCCGTAGGCCGCTGTTTCGGCTTCCGCGCTGATATTGGTCACCGCCAGGAAGCCGGTATCGGGATCGGCCATGCCGGTGATGTAGCCCGCTCGGCGGGGCCGGTTCTCCGGTCTGCGCCCCCAGGTCCGGTCGCGCATGCCGTAGCAGTCGACGGCAATGCGTTCGCCCTTCAGCACGATATGGCCGTGCACCCGTCCGAACTGGTCGAAATGATGCGCCGAACCGAAGGTCGAACCGGTGGCCGTCAGCGGTTCCGGCGGCATCACCCCGTCGAACCGCAGGTCCGCCGAAAGCAGCCCGCGACCATTGTCGTCATAGCTCAGCGCATATGACATGCAGGGTTCGATCATGCGCATGCCGACACCGGTCGGCAGCCGGATGTCGGTCAGGTCCTGATCCTTCGGGATCGGCAGCGCCGTGTAATTGGCAGAGAACGGCACTTCCCACGGCAGATGCGCGGTCCCGTCCCAGATCCACGCCCCGCCGGAGACAATGCCGATGTTCGGTCGCGCCATGGTGTAGAACCAGCCGCCGAGCTGGCGTTCCGGAACGTGGAACGAGAACCAGGCGGTCTCCGTCGCCCACCAGTCATCGTCCATCTGGTCGAAGTGCCAGCCATCGTCGGCGGGCGTGAAACCGCGCTCATCCATTCTCGTCCTCCGTCAGGTACATCTCTCTCAGCCGGAACTTCTGGATCTTGCCGCTGGGCGTGCGCGGGAAGGCGTCGATCACCTCCAGCCGCTCCGGCAGGTAGTTGCGCGCCAGCTTGTGTCCCTGCAGCCAGTCGACCAGATCCGCCAGCACCAGCGACGCGCCCGCCACCAGCGTGACCACGGCACAGCCCCGCTCCCCCAGTCTCGGGTCCGGCAGGCCGATCACGGCAGCGTCCACGATGTCCGGGTGGCGGTAGAGCAGGTTCTCCACCTCCACCACGGGCACGTTCTCGCCGCCGCGGATGATGATGTCGCGGGACCGGCCTGTGATGCGGATATAGCCTTCCGTGTCCATCCGGGCATTGTCCCCGGTCTCGAACCAGAGGTCCTGGTCGACCAGATAGGCCTCGGGCCGGTTGAAGTAACCGACGAACATGGTCGGCCCGCGCGACTGCAGCCGGCCCTCGGTACCCGGCGGCACCAGCAGGCCCGCGTCATCGACCACGCGCACGGCCTGATGCGGGATCGCCCTGCCGTCGGTCTCGAAGACCTTCTCCTCCGGGTCGCCGGGATAGGTCGCGGTGACGATGCCGTTCTCGGTCATGCCCCAGGCGCTCATGACATAGAGGTTCGGATGCCGCGCCGCCGCATCCCGCAGCAGCACGCGCGGGATCGGCGCCCCCGCACAGAGGAACAGCCGCAGGCTGGAGACGTCGAAGTCCCCGACCGCCGGGTCATGCACCAGATCGCTGAGGAAGGGCGTGGCGGCAACGGTGATGGTGCAGCCTTCTGCCGCGATCAGGCTGGCGGCGACACCCGGGTCCCAGACGTCCTGCACGACACTCTTCACCCCCCGCGCCAGGGTCATGACGCAGGCGTACATGAAGCCGGTCTGGTGCGCCATGGGCGAGCCCATGTAGACCACGTCCCGTGTCGTCATGCCGAACAGTTCCCACGCCAGCCTCACCTTGGCCAGCAGCGTGTTGGGCGTGTGCATGACACCCTTCGGCTCCCCGGTGGTGCCGGAGGTGTACATCAGTTCCGTCACGTCGTTCGCGCCGGGGCGCGGGGGCAGCGGCAGGTCTTCGCCGGCGGGCGCATCGCGCAGCAGCACTGTCGCGAAATCGCTGTCCGGGTCGGGGCCATCGACCACCAGCACATGTGCCAGGTCCGGCAGGTCGCCCCGGATCTCGTCGATCATCGCCGGATAGTCGAAGCCCCGGAATGTGGCCGGGATCACCAGCAGCTTCGTCTTCGGAAAGCCCAGCATGAAGCGCAGCTCGCGCTGGCGGAAGATCGGCATCAGCGGGTTGATGGCCGCACCGATCCGGGCACAGGCGGGGTAGAGCACGAAGTAGTGCCACCAGCCGGGCAGTTGGGCGGCAACGACATCACCGGGACCGATCCCCAGCGCCAGCAGTGCCCGGGCGGCCCGGTCGGAGAGTCGTTTCAGGTCACCGAAGGTCAGGCTGGTGCGCTGGCCGTCGGCGGCCCGGTGACAGACCACCGCCACCGCATCCGGCCGCGCCGCCGCGATCCGGTCGAAATGATCGACAATCAGTTCCTCACCCCAGAGCCCGGCCCCGGTCAACTGCCGCAACCGTTCCGCCGGAATGACCGGATCAAGCGCCATCCGTTTCCTCCCCGAAGGGAAGCCTAGCAGCCCCTCAGGCGCGATGCGAACGACTTGCGACGGTCAGCCGCCGCCGACCGTACCGGAAACAGGTCCTACGACTGGCGGTGCGTTACCTCGGTGACGGCGACCTTGGGCTTGAAGGGCCAGTAGATCTCCGAGTTCCGGGTAAAGCCGGAGGGGCGGAAGATCAGGATCAGCAGCAGGATGATACCCAGCCCCACCTCCGCCGAACTGGCCGGCAGGCTGATGCTGGTCTCGCCGAGGCTGAAGCCCTTCTCCGCCTTGCGCAGCAGTTCGATCACGAAGGAGAGGACGATGGTGCCGACAACAGCGCCGGAAAGGCTCTGCATGCCGCCGACCACCAGCATCGACAGCGTGATGAAGGTCATAGGCAGATAGAAGGTATCCACCGTCAGCAGTCCCAGGAAGTGGCCGTAAAGACCGCCCGCCATGCCGACGAAGAAGGCGCTGAGGGTGAAGGAGATCACCCGTTCCCCGGTCACGTTGACGCCTGCGGCCTTGGCCGCGACCTCATCCTCACGGCTCGCCCTGAGCGCCAGGCCGAACTTGGAGCGGGAATAGACGAAGGCCCCGATCATGGCGACGATGCAGAACCAGAACGCCACCCAGGGGGTCGTCGTGACCGGTATCCCGACCAGCGAACTCTGGCCCGCCGTCCAGGTGCTCCATTGCAGGTAGAGGGAATAGAAGCTCATGAACAGCGCGAAGGTGCCGATGGAGGCCGCGATGCCGGAGAGCCGCATCATGGCCAGGCCTGAAATGCAGGCCGCGATGGCCGCGATCAGGCCACCGATGATCGTCGCGATCAGCCAGTGGTGCGAGTTGGCCAGCAGATAGGCCGGCAGACCGGGAATGAAGATGTCCTTGGTCATCGGATCCATGGTCTGCCAGGCCGTGGCGTAGGCACCGATCATCATGAAGCCGATGTGGCCGAAGGAGATCAGCCCGGAATTGCCGATGAAGATGTAGAGGCCGATGACGACCACCAGCCGGATCAGTCCCTCCGTCAGGGACTGGCTGACGATCCGGTCTCCGAAGGACTGGATGACGACGACCACCAGCAGCAGCCCGACGGACAGGATGATCAGTGGCCAGACTTCGCGGACCATGTGGCCCAGAGGTGATTTCGGCTCCATCTCAGACACGCTCCCTGGACGCACGGGACATGACCAGACCCTGCGGCCTGACCAGAAGAATGAAGATCACGATGGCGAAGACGAACACGTCCCGGAACACCCGCATCTCCGACGGCAGGAAGGTCTGCAGCAGGATACTGACCGCACCGACGGCAAAGCCGCCGACCACGGCCCCGACCAGACTGCCCATCCCCCCGATCACCGTGGCGATGAAGGCGAACAGCATCAGCGAGACACCCATGCGGAAATCCAGGATACCGGTCTGCACCACGAACAGCATGGAGACGGCGGCGGCCAGCATGCCGCTGATCGCGACCGCCAGCATGATCACGCGATTGGCCTCGATCCCCAGCATCCGCGCCATCCGGAAGTCCTCCGCCGCGGCACGCATGTGAACACCGTATTTCGTCTTGGTCAGGAACAGTACCAGCACCACCATCAGCACCAGCGTCACGCCGATGATGATCAGCTGCAGCTTCGGCACCTCCACCCCGGGCATCAGTTCCACGCCCAGGCTCAGGTCCGACCAGATGCCGACCGCCTTCGGGCGGCCGCCATAGATCATGATCAGGATGTTCTGGATGACGAAGCCGAGCGCGAATGACCCGATCATCAGGGTCGCGGGTGAAGCGTTCCGCAGGGGCCGGAAGACGAGGAATTCCGCGATCAGCGCCAGGATGACGACAACTACCACGATGCAGGGGATCAGGATCAGCGGGTGGAAGTCGCCGATCAGCAGCGTCGCCTGGGTCGCGGCGGACGGTACGATCAACGCGTAGGCACCCACCGTGATGAAGTCACCATGGGCGAAGTTGATCAGTTTCAGCACCCCGAACAGCAACCCGATACCAAGTGCGGCCAGGGCATACAGGCTGCCGAGGCTGAGTGCATTCATCAGAACCTGAAGTGCGAACGCCATCAGATCATCACCTCCCCTTCATGGTCATCAGAGAAGCCGAAATAGGCCTTGTGGACTGCCTTGCCGTCCTGCAGGTCGGCTGCCTTGCCGCCCAGCTGGATGGAGCCGTTGCGCAGGACGTAGAGGGAGTCCGCAGCCTTCAGCGCGCGTTCCGAACTCTGCTCGACGATCAGCAATGTCAGCCCGCGCTTCTCGCGCAGGTCGATCAGCACCTCGTAGACCCGGTCGACGATCTTGGGCGCGAGGCCGAGAGACGGTTCGTCAATGGTCATGAAGCGCGGGTTGGTCATCAGCGCGCGACCGATGGCCAGCATCTGCTGCTCCCCGCCGGAAAGCTTGCCGGCGGACTGCTTGCGACGTTCCCCCAGGATCGGAAAGGTCTCCAGCACCCGGTCATAGTCGCGCTTCATCTCGGCCTTGTCGCTGCGGGTGGCCGTGCCGACCTGAAGATTCTCCTCAACCGAGAGCGACGTGAAGATGTGTCGTCCCTCCGGCACCTGGGAGATGCCCATGCGGGCCACTTCCTCGGGTCGGGTGCCGTGGATGGGGGTGCCATCGAAGATGATGCTGCCCGCGGTCGGGGTCAGGACACTGGAGATGGCCAGCAGGGTGGTCGACTTGCCCGCCCCGTTGGGGCCGACGATACAGGCGATCTCGCCTTCCCTGATCGAGAGATCGACACCGCGCAGTGCGGTGAGCCGTCCGTAGCGGACTTCGAGGTCCTTGACTTCAAGCATCGCCTTACCCCTTGCCCAGATAGGCTTCGATCACCGCCGGGTTCTTCTGAACCTCCCCCGGGGTGCCGCGCGCGATGGTCCTGCCGCTGTCGAGCACGTGGATCCGTTCACAGACCCCCATGACGACGCGCATGTTGTGTTCGATCAGCACGATGCCGCAGCCGAATTCGTCCCGTACGCGCTGCACCAGCTTCATCAGGTCATCGCATTCCAGATCGGACATGCCGGCGGCGGGTTCGTCGAGCAGCATGAACTTCGGCGACTGGATCAGGGCGCGGGCGATACCGACGCGCCGTTCATCGGTGTAGGGCAGAGCGCCGGCCAGCACGTTGGCGCGGTCGGAAAGGCCGATCCAGTCGAGCAGCTTGGTGGCTTCCTTGTGCGCCGCGGCGCGACGCAGGCCCATGCCGACGCCGGCAACCTCGACATTCTCCACCACGCTCATCTCGCGGAACAGCCGACCCGCCTGGAACGTGCGGGACACGCCCATGCGACGCAGCTGGTGAGCATTGACCTTGCGGACCGAGGTACCATCCAGCAGGACATCCCCGACAGTCGGTTCCTGAAATCCGGTCATCGTGTTGACCAGCGTTGTCTTGCCCGCGCCATTCGGACCGATGAGCCCGAGGATCTCACCTGGTGTTACGGTCTCGTTCACCTGATCGATGGCTGTCAGCCCCTCGAATCTGATGGTGACGTCGCGTACTTCCAGCGTGGAACTGCTGTCTCCGCCCTGTTGCACCAATAGCCCCTCCGCGATTGCAGAAATGTCCGGGAACGATGTGTTTCACCGCATCGATGCTGCGACGTTAGACGCGATGTTGCGGCGCGGCAAGATAACCACCGCTGCCTGCACCCTGTCGCGACCCATGGCGAAGCGCTGGAATCCCGCGGGTTCTGCGGGCTTGCGAGCCGCTGAAACGTCCCAAACCTCAGGTGCGGTGCGCCATACATCTCAGTTTTGTGCACATGGGTCCAAGCTATCCCCCCTGCCCGGTGGTTGCCAGTTTCCCGATATGTCGTAGCATGTTTCCAGCGTGACGCCGTTCTGTTGCAGCGCAACAAGAACCCGGTCCGATGTCAGGAGGCGACATCGGTCAGGTTCAATGCTCGACGGAAGGGCGCGCGAACATGACAGGAGGTTTTTGTCGAATGAGAAAGCTAGCAACATCTGCCATCGGCGCGGTCGCGGCGCTGGGTCTCGCCGCCGGTGCGACCGTGGCGAACGCCGCTGATGACGAAGTCGTCGTCGGCTTCGCGGCGTCCTATTCCGGCTGGATGCAGGCCTACAGCCAGCCATCCACCAATGCGGCGCTGATCGCCATCGATGACATCAACGCCAAGGGCGGCATCCTCGGCAAGAAGATCACCTACGTCATGGCCGACGCCAAGACCGACCGTGTCGAAGGTGCCAAGGCCGGTCAGGAAGTCCTGAACGAGGGCGCGCAGATGGTCGCCGTCGACTGTGACTACGACTTCGGTGCTCCGGCGGCGCTGGCTGCGAAGAACGCCAACAAGATCGCGATCTTCCTCTGTGCGGAAAGCGTGCTGGCGGGCATCCAGGGTGTCGGCAAGAACGCCTTCTCCTCGTCCGTTCTCGCGGGCGTGCAGGGTGCGACGATCGCCGAGTGGGGTGCGCAGAACAAGGGCTGGAAGACGGCCTACATCCTGCTGGACACCACCATCGAGTACAACAAGGGCATCTGCTACGGCTTTGACTGGATGTGGCGTGAGAAGCTGGGGCTGGAGATCCTCGGTCATGATGTCTACCAGAACGGCGATGCCTCCATTGCGGCCCAGATCACCCGCATCAAGAGCCTGCCGACGCAGCCCGACATCATCATCAACTGCTCCTACATCCCGGGTGGCGCCAGTGCGCTTCGCCAGATCCGGGCAGCCGGGATCACCTCGGCCCTGGCCGGTGGCAGCTCCATGAGCGGCACCTACTGGCTTGACTCCGTTCCGAACCTGACCGGCCACTATGTGACCGAGCAGGCGTCGATCTACGGTGACGATCCGCGCCCGGCTGTTGAGGAGTTCAACAAGAAGTACGAAGCCCGCTTCGGCGAGCGTCCGAACAGCCAGTACACCTATCCCGGTTACCTGGTGGTCGAGATGTGGGCCCGTGCCGTCGAGAAGGCCGGTACCTTCGACACCGATGCCGTGATTGCCGCCATGGAAACCTTCCGTGAGGAGCCGTTCCTGATCGGAACGCGGACGTTCACGAACATCCTGCACCATCAGGATCGTGCGCCGTACCTGATCGTGGAAACGACCAATGGCAAGCCTGCCGTGGCCGCTGACTTCACCATCTCGGAACCTGTTCCGCTGGATGTGCTGTTCGGCAAGCGCTACTCCTACATCGCACGGTGATCTACCCCTTGCGATGAAACGACCCGAGCCCCGTTCCGGCCACCACCGGGACGGGGCTCCCTTTTTTCCAGGAGCCCTTCCATGCGACTTGCAGGCCGAATTGCAGCCGTGACCGGCGGATCCCAGGGGATCGGGGCCGAGATCGCTCTGGCGATGGCCGCTGAAGGGGCTGCCGTGGCGGTCATCAACCGCCGGAACCGCGAAACCGCCGACGAGATCGTGGCCCGGATCAGGGCCGACGGTGGCACAGCGGAAGCGTTTCAGGCAGACGTGAGCCAGGTCGCGGAGATCGAAAGGCTGCATGCGGACATCACCGCGCGCCTCGGTCCCGTCGACATTCTCGTCAACAATGCCGGCATCTTCCAGCCATGTCCCATCGAGGACGTGGACGAGGCGAACTGGGACAGCCAGCTCGACACCAACCTGAAGAGCGCCTTCTTCCTGACCAAGGTCTGCGTGCCGCACATGAAGCAGCAGCACTGGGGCCGGATCATCAATGTCAGTTCCATCGCCGGGATCGGCGGCTTCCCGGAATCGGCGGCCTACTGCGCCTCCAAGGGCGGGATGAACAATCTGACCAAGTCCCTTTGCCTGGAACTCGCGCCGCACGGCATCAACGTGAATGTCCTGGCCCCCGGCAACATCGTGACCCCTTTGAACGCCGAACTGCGCGCGGATGCCGAATGGTCCGCGAAGGTGCGCGACCGCACCCCGTCAGGGGACGATTTCCTGCCCGCCGCCGACATGGCCGGCGCGGCAATATTCCTGGCCTCGGAAGAAGCCAGATCGGTTCACGGCGTGATCCTGCCCGTCGATGGTGGCTGGCGCGCCTGGTAAGGGAGTAGTGAAAATGGCTGACAGTGCGACTTCGAAGCAGATCGACGGCGTTCAGCTTGCGATTCTGAACAACCGGCTGGAGGGAATCGCGCGCAAGATGGCGAACACGCTGCTGCGCACGGGCCGTTCGGGCGTTCTGAACATCGCCCGCGACTTCTCCTGCTGCATCATCACTGCCGACGACCGGCTGCTGGCGACGGCGGAAAGCCTGCCGATCCATGTGCTGAGTGGCCCGGACCTGATGGCGCGGTCGATCAAGGAGTTTCATCCGACGCTGAAGAAGGGCGACGCGTTCCTGCACAATTCGCCCTACCACGGCTGCTCCCACCCCGCCGATCACACCCTGATCGTGCCGGTGATCGATGATGATGGCGTGCATCACTTCACCGTGCTGGCGAAGGCGCATCAGGCCGACTGCGGCAATTCCCAGCCCACCACCTACATGGGCAATGCGCGCGACGTCTATGAGGAAGGCGCGCTGATCTTCCCCGGCGTGAAGATCCAGGAGAACTACGAGAACATCGGTGACATGATCCGCATGTGCATGCTGCGCATCCGGGTGCCGGAGCAGTGGTGGGGTGACTATCTGGCCATGGTCGGCGCCGCCCGCATCGGGGAGCGGGAACTGCTTTCCCTGGCCGACGAGATCGGCTGGGACACGCTGCATGACTTCACGGGCCAGTGGTTCGACTACACCGAGAATCGGATGGTCAACGCCATCGCGAAGATGCCCAGCGGCAAGACATCGTGGACCAGCCGTCATGACCCGGTCCCCGGCACGCCGGAAGACGGCATCCCCATCAACGTCACGGTCAATGTGGACGCGAGCGCGGGTCGGATCGCGGTGGACCTGACCGACAACATGGATGCGCTGCCCTGCGGCCTGAACCTGTCGGAGGCCTGTGCCCGCACGGCGGCGATGATCGGCGTGTTCAATTCCATCGATCCGTCAGTGCCGAAGAATGACGGTGCGTTCCGACGCATCGACATTCACCTGAAGAAGAACGCGATCTGCGGCATTCCGGAGCATCCGACAAGCTGTTCCGTCGCCACCACGAATGTGGCCGACCGGGTGGCCAACTCGGTTCAGGCAGCGATCGCGGAGCTGGAGGAAGGCTTCGGCATGGCCGAATCCGGCGCCATCCTGCCCGCCTCCGTCGGCGTCGTGTCGGGCTATGATCCGAAGCTGAAGGAACGCTACGTCAACCAGCTCTTCCTGGCCATGACCGGCGGCGCGGCAGCACCCGGCACCGATGCCTGGATCACGCTGGGCCACGTCGGCAATGCCGGACTCTGCTATCAGGACAGCATCGAACTGGACGAGATGCGTCATCCGATGCTGGTCAAGACACGCCGCTTCATCACCGACTCCGAGGGCGCGGGGAAGCAGAAGGGCGGCCCCGGCATGCTGGTCGAGTACGGCCCGACCCGTGGCAACATGGAAGTGGCCTTTGTTTCCGACGGTACCCACAATCCGGCCCAGGGTGTGCGCGGCGCCGGTCGCGGCGGCAGTGCCTTCCAGGGCATCCGCGGCACGAACGGGGAGATCACGCCGACCGCGAACAGCGATGTCGTCACCCTGCATGAGGGAGAGACCATCGTCTCGCACTGCTGCGGTGGCGGAGGCTACGGTGATCCGGCGGAACGCGAACCGGCACGGATCGAGAAGGACGTGCGCGAAGGCTGGATCAGCCGCGAGCGCGCCCGCGATGTCTATCGCGTCGCCCTGACCGATGCGGGAGAGGTCGACATGGCGGCGACAACGGCACTGCGCGGCGGCTGAGGCCACCTGCCTCCGGTCCGCATCACACGCGACCGGGGCGCTGGCGGGTCTGACCAGCCGTTTCAGGCCGCCAGGGAGAAGACTTCCGGACGGAACGCCTCGAAGCAGCGCACCGCTTCCTTCGGATCGGGGCTGAGGGGCGCGATGATGTGGGTGTGGATGCCTGTCTGCGCCGCCCAGCGCAGCCGTTCGCGGCATTCGTCCGCCGTGCCGATGATGGCGATGTCGTCGATCAGGTCATCGACCAGCGCGCCGGTGGTCTTGGCGCGGTCCTTCTCGGCCCAGCCTTCGCGGATCTGCGCGGCCTCATCCTCATATCCCGCCCAGGCGAGAAACTTGTTGTAGACGGGCGTCGCGTAATAGGGCGCGAAATTCTGGCGGAACCGGGCGCGGCCCTCTGCCTTGTCGTCCGTCACCAGCACCATGTGGCGGTTGACGATCTCCACATCCGCGCCGTCGCGCCCGGCGCGGGCCGCACCGGCATGGACATGCTCGATCATCTTAGGCAGCGCCTTCTTCGGCCAGAGATTGAAGATCACGCCGTCACCGACCTCGGCCGCCATCTCGATCATGTTGGACCGCAGCGCAGCCAGATAGATCGGCACGGTCGGCTCCAGCGGGGCCTGACGGTAGCCCTTGCTCTTCACCGTCACACCATCGAAGTCCAACTTCTCACCGGCCAGCATGGAGCGCACCAGTTGCGCGGTCTCCCTGACGCGGGTCAGCGGCTTCTCGAAGTGCTGACCGTGCCAGCCCACCATCATGGTCTGGCTCGACGATCCCAGCCCCATCACGAAACGACCCGGCATGGCCTGACCGATCACGTTGGCGGTTGCCGCCAGCACGGCGGGGGTGCGGGAAAAGACGGGCGTGACGGCGATGCCGAACCGCAGCTTCTCGAAGCGTGGGCCGAGCGCGGCAACCGAGGTCAGCGCGTCCGGCGCGGCACCGTCGGCGAACCAGGCGTCATCGTAGCCATTGGCCTCCGCCCATGTCAGGCGGTCGATCGTGTCCTGCAGCCGGGGGCCGGCGGGTACGGTGACGGCAATGCGTTGTCTGGGTGCCACGTTCAGTCTCCTTGCAGAAGGCGGTCAGGCGAGTGCCACCGCCTCGATCTCGATATCGAACGACCAGGGCCAGGAGCCCACGGTCACGAAGGTCCGGGCAGGCGGTTCGCTGGGGAAGAATTCGGCATAGACGGCATTGACCCGGTCAAACTGTCCGGCATTCACGGCAAAGACCGTGCATTTCAGCACCTTGTCGAGGGATGAACCCGCCTCTTCCAGCACCGCCCTGACCGCATTCAGGGACGCACGGGTCTGTGCCTCGATATCGCCCTGGACCAGTTGCCCGGTCTCCAGATCAACCGGCGGCAGGCCCGAAACGAAGACCAGCCCGGCCCCCTTCGTCGCCAACGACAGGGGCACGTTGCCCTTGTCGATCATCTGCTGCAGCACGGGATGCCGGATGATTTCCTTCGCCATGTCGCCGTCCCCTATGGCTTCACGAATGTGGTCAGGTTGAAGCGGATCTCCGTTTCCAGCCGCCGGTTCATATCCTGACCCAGAGCCTCGACAAAATCGATCTGCAACTGCTCCCGTTCATCCAGGGTCAGCCCTTCCGGGATGGTCTGGCTGCGGGTCGCGATGGCATTGGTGAAACCCGCGCCCCTTGAACTGTTGATGTCGATACGGACCTCGACCCGCCCCTCCAGCTTGCTTTCCTGCTGCGTCTTCAGCAATCCGGTCAGGGACTTGTCGGTCTTCAGTGCAACCTCGCGAACGCTGGCGTCCAGGATGGCATAGCGCGCCACCCCATCCGCGCCGCCGGCCTTCAGCCGGTCACGCGCCCAGTTCCGTGCCACCTGTGCCGGTGTGACCGGTATCTGACTCTCGATCGACGGCGGCTGGCCGGACGAGACGAAGGGCTGCTGCACGTCGATGCTGGCGACATCGAAGGTGATTGCAGGCAGGTGCCGGAAGGAAATCTCCGGCACGCGCGGCCCGTCGGGCAGCACGGACGGGCCACCGCACCCCACCAGCAACAGTGCGGGCGCAACAAGGAACAGCCGACGGCGAGAGAGGTTCATGTGCTCGAATCTCCTATCAGGGCATCCAGTGGCAGCCTATAGGTTCGACCGCAGAACTGACAGTCCACCGACACATCGCCGGTATCGACGGCCAGGTCCCGCACCTCCTCTTCGGGGAAGGACTGAACCACTTCCGTGATGCGTTCGACGGAGCAGGTGCACTGGTCCCGCACCGGCGTCGCGTCATGCAGCCAGACGCCATCCTCGTGAAACAGCCGGTACAGCAGTTCCGCCGGAGAAAGCGTCGGGTCGAGCAGTTCCTGCGGCTTGACGGTCGCGGCAAGCGTTTCCGCCAGCGTCCAGTCTTCCTGTGCCTTGTCCTCGTCCGGATCCTTGGGCAGGGATTGCAGCATCAGGCCACCGACACGCCAGTTGCCGTCCGGCCCATGCCCCGCGAACAGCCGGAACAGGCTCGGCACCTGATCCGACTGACGGAAATAGTACTCGGCCGAACTCGACAGGTTGTCCCCTTCCAGCTCCACCGTGCCCTGGTAGCGCTGGTGGTCCCCTTCGCGGTCGACCGTCAGGGCCAGGACGCCCTTGCCCAGCAGGCCATCCGCGCTGGTGTCGCGCACCGCGTCAAACGACTCCGACAGGCGGATATAGCCCCGCAGATCGCCGCCATTCCGGTAGTCCGCCACCAGCACCTTGGCCGGTCCATCACCCTGCGCCTGCAGGGTGAAGATACCGTCGAACTTCATCGCGCTGGCCATCATGGCGGTCAGGGCCATCGCCTCCCCCAGCAGGGATGCGGCGGCAGGGGGTAGGCTGTGGCGGGTCAGCACGGCATGTGCCACCGATCCCATGCGGATGATGCGTCCCCGCACCTCCCGCCCGTTCAGGTGAAAGGGCTGAATCAGGTCGTCAGTCGGTGCGGCCTTGGCCTGCGCCATTGCTTGTTCCTCATCACTCAATGCGACCGGACAGGTCGGTCAGTGGCCGAGACACCAGAGCAGAACGCCCTTCTGCGCGTGCACGCGGTTCTCGGCCTGCGAGAACACCACCGACTGCGGGCCGTCGATCACTTCCGCCGTGACTTCCTCCCCCCGATGCGCCGGCAGGCAGTGCATGAACACCGCATCCTTGCGGGCCAGCCCCATCAGTTCCCTGTCGACCTGATAGGGGCGCAGCAGGTTGTGGCGGTCCGCCGCGTCCTCGTCGCCCATCGACACCCAGGTATCGGCCACGACGCAATCCGCCCCCTCCACCGCAGCGCGCGGGTCGTCGGTCAGGGTAATGTCGCCACCGTCAGCCTGGGCGCGTTTCAGCACCTGGGCATCCGGCTCCAGTCCCTGCGGACAGGCGAGACGCAGCCGGTAGCCGAAGCGGGATGCGCCCTCGATCCAGGAATTGGCCATGTTGTTGCCGTCGCCGGACCAGGCAATCGTCTGCCCGGCGATGCCACCACGCTTCTCCTCCAGCGTCAGGACATCAGCCATCAACTGACAGGGATGCCCCGAATCCGTCAGGCCGCTGATCACCGGGACGGAGGCCTGTTCGGCCAGCTCGTCCAGCTTCGCCTGTTCGAACGTGCGCATCATGATGCCGTCGGTATAGGCCGACAGCACCTTCGCCGTGTCGCCGATGGTCTCGCCGCGACCAAGCTGAAGCTCGCCCGCGTTCAGGATCGTGGTCTGGCCGCCGAGCTGGCGCATGGCCGCATCGAAGGACACCCGCGTCCGGGTGGACGGCTTCTCGAAGATCAGCGCCAGCAGATGCCCGTCGAGCGGTCGATCCTCGTCGGCGCGGCCCTTGGGCCACCCCGCCCGGGCCTCCTTGCGGTCCCGTGCGTCCCTGATGATGCCCTGCAGCGCTGCCGCGGAAACATCCTCGATGCTCAGAAAGTGCCTGATCGCGCTCATCCTGCCGCTGCCTTCCCGGCCAATGCGGTGGCGGCGGTCTCGATCATGCCCAGTCCCTCGTCGATCTCGGCATCACCGATGACGAGCGGCGGCAGGATCCGGACCACATTGTCACCGGCGGGGACGGTCAACAGTCCCTGTTCACGCAGCGCCGCAACAACGTCGCCATTCACCATGACGCATTCCAGACCCAGCATCAGGCCGGTACCCCGCACGCCCTTGAAGACAGTGGGGAAACGGTCGCTGATGGATGCCAGCCCCTGCTTCATGCGATTGGCGACCTGCTGCACATGCTCCATGAAACCCTCGGCCAGTACCGTGTCGGCGACGGCATTGCCTGCCGCCATGGCCATCAGGTTGCCGCCATAGGTGGTGCCGTGGCTGCCGGCCACCATGCCCTTGGCAGCTTCCGCCGTTGCCAGGAAGGCACCGAGCGGGAAACCGCCGCCAATACCCTTGGCGACGCCCATGACGTCGGGGGTGATGTCCGTCCACTGGTGCGCGAACAGCTTGCCGGTCCGACCCATGCCGCACTGGACCTCGTCCATCAGCAGCAGGATACCGGCATCGTCACACAGCTTCCGCAGCCCCTTCAGGAAAGCATGCTCCGCCACGCGGACACCGCCCTCGCCCTGGATCGGCTCCACCAGGATGCCGGCAGTCTCCGGCCCGATGGCAGCCCGGGCAGCGGCGAGGTCACCGAACGGCACCTGATCGAAGCCATCCGTCTTCGGGCCGAAACCGGCCAGGATCTTCTCCTGCCCGCCCGCTGCCATCGTGGCCAGCGTCCGGCCATGGAACGCGCCCTCGAACGTGATGATGCGATAACGCTCCGGCGCACCGTTTGCGGAATGATACTTCCGCGCCGTCTTGATGGTGCCCTCCAACGCCTCCGCACCCGAATTGCAGAAGAACACCGTGTCGGCGAAGCTGTTGTCGGTCAGTTTCTTCGCCAGCGCCTTCTGCTCAGGCACCTCGTAGAGGTTGGAGACATGCCAGAGCTTCGCGGCCTGGTCCTGCACGGCCTTCACCAGCGCAGGATGGCTGTGGCCCAGCAGGCTGACCGCGATACCGGACCCGAAATCCAGGAAGCGTCGCCCGTCCGTCGCGTACAGATGCGCACCCTCACCACGTTCGAAGGAAACGGGGGTTCTTGCATAAGTCGGCATCACGACATCGATCATGGCGGCCTCCAATGGGCTCGATTTTCGGGAACAGGTCTCCCGTTCCGGTTGGATGACAGGTTGGTTGGAAGTCTGGATTGGTCCCCGGCGCCGGATCAATGCTGACCCGACGGAAAGGGGGAGGTTTTATGGGGCAGTCACCCCACGGTCAAGCCTTGAGGTTGTACCCTCGTCGGAACAGGACCAGAACCCAGATGGCCAGAATCACGTCAATGACGGCCAGCACCGTGCCCCCGAGCACCAGCGAAACGTCACCCTGCCCGGTGAGGGCATGGCGAAAACCATCGATGGCATAGAAGAAGGGGTTCACGAACGCTATTCCTTGCGCGAATTCAGGCAGGCGGTCGATCGAATAGAACGTGCCCGAGAGAAACGCAAGTGGCGTGATGACGAAATTGGTGATGAAGGCCATGTGATCGAACTTGTCGGCCCAGAGGCCCGTCAGGATACCGATCAGCCCCATCATGACGGAGGCCAGCACCACGAACAGCAGGCCCCAGCCAATCGACCAGAACGGCAGATCGACGAAGGGTGTCATCGCCGCCGTGACCGCTATCGCGACTGCAAGTCCCCGCGTGACCGAAGCCCCGACAAAGGCGACGAGCAGCTCTGCCGCGCTGAGCGGCGGCATCAGGATATCGACGATATTGCCCTGGATCTTCGCGATCAGCAGCGCGGAGGAACTGTTGGCGAAGGCGTTCTGGGTCACGGCCATCATGACCAGTCCCGGTGCCAGAAAGACCTCGAACGCGACACCGCCAACCGGCGCCCGCCCCTCCCCCAGGGCCAGCGTGAAGATCGCCAGGAACAGCAGGGTAGTGACGATGGGCGCGAGCACGGTCTGCCCCGCCACCTTCATGAAGCGCTGCACTTCCTTGGCATAGAGGGTCCAGAGGCCGATCCAGTTGACCAGGCCGACTTGACGGGGTTCAGGATACATTCAACGGGTCCGGACGTGATGGGGGCGGCGGGCCACCTGCATAGCGACCCGCCCCAGCTTGCACAAGTCTGGCCGAGAAGGCGTCAGGCTGCCGCGTCGCGCCGCGACTTCGCCACCAGTTCCAGGATCTCGGCCGCGGCGGCGGGGATGTGCGTGCCCGGACCGTAGATGCCGGAAACGCCAGCCTGCTTCAGCCAGTCATAGTCACCGGACGGGATGACACCGCCGCAGATGACCAGGATATCCTCCGCATCCTGCTCCTTCAGCGCCTGCATCAGGGCCGGGACGAGGGCCTTGTGCCCGGCGGCGAGGGAGGAGACGCCGATGACGTGCACGTCGTTCTCCACCGCGTCGCGTGCGACTTCTTCCGGGGTCTGGAACAGGGGTCCGACATCCACATCGAAACCGATGTCGGCGAAGGCCGTCGCGATCACCTTGGCCCCACGGTCGTGCCCGTCCTGGCCCATCTTGACCACCAGCATGCGGGGGCGACGGCCCTCGGCAGTGACGAAGTCATCGATATCCGACTGGATCTTCGCGAAGCCCTCGTCACCTTCATAGGCCTTGGCATAGACACCGCTGACGGAGCGGATCTCGGCGCGGTGACGCCCGAAGACTTCCTCCATCGCGTCCGACATCTCCCCCACCGTGGCCCGGGCGCGGGCCGCATCGACACACAGGGCCAGCAGGTTGCCGTCGCCGCGCGCGCCTTCGGTCAGTGCCTTCAGCGCCGCGTCGCAGGCGGCCTGATCACGGGACTCCCGGATGCTCTTCAGCAGGGCGATCTGCCCGTCGCGCACCTTGGTGGTGTCGATGTCCAGCACCTCGGGCGCTGTATCCGTCGATGGCTTGTACTTGTTGACGCCGACAATCACGTCCTCGCCCCGGTCGACGCGCGCCTGGCGACGGGTCGCCGCCTCCTCGATCATCAGTTTCGGCATCCCCTCGGCCACCGCCTTGGTCATGCCGCCCTGCTCCTCGACCTGCTGGATCAGCGCCCAGGCGTCCTCCGCCAGCTTCGCAGTCAGCGCCTCGACGTAATAGGAACCGCCCAGCGGATCGATCACGTTCGGGATTCCGGTCTCTTCCTGCAGCACAAGCTGGGTATTGCGGGCGATGCGGGCGGAGAAGTCGGTGGGCAGGGCAATCGCCTCGTCCAGCGCGTTGGTGTGCAGGCTCTGGGTCCCCCCCAGCACCGCCGCCATGGCCTCCACCGTGGTGCGGATGACGTTGTTGTAGGGATCCTGCTCCGTCAGGCTGACGCCGGAGGTCTGGCAATGGGTGCGCAGCATGGTGGAGCGCGCATCCTTCGGGTCGAACTGGCTGACGATGCGGTGCCACAGCAACCGGGCCGCGCGCAGCTTCGCCACCTCCATGAAGAAGTTCATGCCGATGCAGAAGAAGAAGCTGAGCCGCGGGGCGAACCTGTCGATGTCCAGCCCCCGGTCAACGGCGGTGCGCACATATTCCAGCCCGTCCGCCAGGGTGAAGGCCAGTTCCTGCACCTGCGTCGCCCCGGCTTCCTGCATGTGATAGCCGGAGATCGAGATCGAGTTGAACTTGGGCATGTGGTTGGCGGTGTAGTCGATGATGTCCGCCACGATCCGCATGGAGGGCTCCGGCGGATAGATGTAAGTGTTGCGGACCATGAATTCCTTCAGGATGTCATTCTGGATGGTACCGGAGAGCTTCTCCGGCCCGACGCCCTGTTCCTCCGCCGCCACGATGTAGCCCGCCAGAGTCGGCAGCACCGCGCCGTTCATGGTCATGGAGACCGAAACCTTGTCCAGCGGGATGTCGCGGAACAGGATCTTCATGTCCTCGACCGAGTCGATGGCCACCCCGGCCTTGCCCACGTCGCCCATGACGCGCGGGTGGTCACTGTCATAGCCACGGTGCGTCGCGAGATCGAAGGCCACGGACAGGCCCTGCTGTCCCGCCGCGAGGTTGCGGCGATAGAAGGCATTGGACTCTTCCGCCGTCGAGAAACCCGCATACTGGCGGATGGTCCAGGGCCGGTTCGCATACATGGTGGCGCGCACACCCCGGACGTAGGGGTCCATGCCGGGCAGGCTGCCCAGATGGTCCAGACCCGATATGTCCTCCTCCGTATAGAGGGGTTTCACGGGGATGCCTTCGGGCGTCTGCCACACCAGATCGTCCAGCGACTTGCCGCGCAGTTCCTTTTCCGCCGCAGCCTCCCAGTCCGCGAGGGTCTTGTCCTTGCCGTCGGTCATGTGCGCCTTCTCCTTCGTGTTCGGTCTCACGGTTTATATCGCGCAGGTTTTGCACATGCCAGACAGAGCAATCGCCGCATGCCAGCGGTGCAAATCGCGACTCCCACGGCAAGAACATCCATTTGCATGACAGATTGCACCTCATCCCCCGGTGCCGGCACCGCGAGACTCCCGGCACTCCCGCGCGGGGTTCTCGCGTTGCGACATTGCTGTGGCATTATTGTGACCATAGCCACAATCCCGCTTTTTTTCTTTTTTAATTCAGATGGTTAATGGATTTTCACGATGGTCGTCGGTCGAGAAATTCGCGCAGTACGAGGGGGGTCGCGCCGTCCTGGCACGCCTCTTAACTCACCTCTGCGCTGAGTCTGGCACGGATGCTGCTCCTGTTCCGGCGAAAGACGAAGGGGCCGCCCGATGCGGCCAGACGAATGAAGGAGCTGAAACCATGTACTACCTGCTGATCGCCGCCGCTGCCGGACTGAGCATCCCCGCCGACAATGCACCGATCTCCAAGGTCGACGTGTTCACCGCACCGAGTTCGGAACTCACCGCCTATGACACCCGCCGGATCCAGTACAAGGCCCGCAACTGGGAAGCCGAACTGAAGAGCGACGTGGATGTCTACTTCGGCACCTTCGACAGCATGGAAGCCTGCAAGGCCGTCCGTGCCCAGATCCGCACCGAGCTTTCAGACAAGGGTCTGGAAGAGGACAAGCGCTCCGGTTGTTTCGAATCGAAGCAGATCGTCGCCAGCCGGTAACCAACCCACAACCGACCAAGTCAGACCGGGACCCTGCTGAGGCCCGAACAAACACCTAGGAGACCATACAATGTACTATCTGCTGATCGCCGCTGCCGCCGGCATGAGTGTTCCGGCCGACAGCAGCCCCATCGCCACCATTGACGTGACCAGCTCACCGGCTTCCGTGCTGACCGCCTATGACACGCGCCGCATCCAGTACAAGGCCCGCACCTGGGAAGGCGAACTGAAGAGCAACGTCGATATCTACTTCGGCACCTTCGACAGCGAGGAAGCCTGCAAGGCCGTTCGCGCCCAGATCCGCGCCACGCTCGGCAACCAGGAAGACGCGACCCGCTCCGGTTGCTTCGAGTCGCGTGACAACGCCGGTGCCACCGACAGCTGATCCTCCGACCCCACCTATCGGAACACGACCACAGGGCGGCCCGTCAGGGTCGCCCTGTTGCGTTCAGGCACATATCCGGAAGCGAGTCAGCCCGCAACGCGTGTCCGCGCACCGGTCCAGGCCAGCCGGACGAGCCAGAGTGCCGCTGTCCAGACCAGCAGGGCTGTCGCCTGATGGAGCGCACCGAGCCAGACCGGCACAACCATCACCAGCGTGGCGATACCCAGCAGGATCTGCAGGATGATGGCGTGCATGACCCCCATCGATGCGGACTTTGCCCGCCCGCCGACCCAGCGCCCGCGCAGCATGGTCCAGATGGCAACGCCGAGAAGGGTATAGGCCAGAATGCGGTGGACGAACTGGATGGTCAGGTGATCGTCGAACAGGGCGGCCAGTCCCGTCCCCCCGGCGAACAGGCCATCCGGCACCAGCGCGCCATCCATCAGCGGCCAGGTATTGTAGATGTGGCCCGCATTGATGCCGGCGACGAAGGCCCCGATGACGATCTGCAGCAGGACCAGCGCCGCGAGGATGATCGCCGGTGTCCGCATGCCGCTCAGGGCCTGGCGATCACGCCCTTCCTCGCGCAGCGACCAGGCGGTCCAAAGCAGCAGGGCATAGATCGAGAAGGCGAGCGCCAGATGTGCCGCCAGCCGGTACTGGCTGACATCGGGCCGGTCGACCAGACCGCTCTGCACCATGAACCAGCCAAGCGCACCCTGTGATCCACCCGCCACCAGCAGGAACAGGAACCAGGGAATCTCCCGTCGCCTTATCCGTCCGGTGAGCATGAAGAACGCCATCGGCACGAAGAAGGCGAGACCGATGATCCGCCCGAGCAGCCGATGGCTGAACTCCCAGGCGTAGATCGTCTTGAACTCGTCCAGGGTCATGCCGAGGTTGACCTTCTGGTACTCGGGGAATGCCTTGTACTTGTCGAACTCCACCTGCCAGGCGGCGTCGCTCAGCGGCGGCAGCCAGCCGGTGACAGGATGCCAGTCGGTCATGGACAGGCCGGACTCCGTCAGCCGCGTGATGCCGCCGACGACGACCATGATGAAGACCAGCGCGGCCACGATGAACAGCCATGTGACAACCGCGCGGCGGGAAGGTCCCTGATAAGATGCCGTGTTCATGGGGCGGAGATAGGACAGGCGAATGCCGCGCACGATGCGCCGATTGCCGCATGAGCCTCGCCAAAGCTCGGGCTTGCCCCGGCGGCAAGGTCATGCTGCGATTGGAGCAGCATACAACAGGTGGGGAGGCCTGACCGTCATGAAACTCGGCGCATTCTGCTACAATACCGACTATTCCATACGTCCCGACGCCCTGGCGGTGATGATGGAGGAACGCAACTACGACTCTGTCTGGTTTCCGGAACACACCAATATTCCGACCTCCCGCCTCTCCCCCTTTCCCGGCGGCGGCGAACTGCCGAAACCCTATTACCGCATGATGGACCCCTTCGTTTCGCTGGGGGCCGCCGCTGCGGTGACGAAGAACCTGAAGCTCGGTACCGGCATTTCGCTGGTCATCCAGCGCGACCCGATCACGCTGGCCAAGGAAGTCGCGACCCTGGACGTGATCTCCAACGGTCGGGTGCTGCTGGGCATCGGCGGTGGCTGGAACGCCGAGGAGATGGCGCAGCACGGCATCCCCTTCGAGCGGCGCTGGAAGGTGCTGCGGGAAAAGGTGGAGGCGATGAAGGCGCTCTGGACCGAGGAGAAATCGTCCTACGACGGAGAGTTCGTGAAGATCGACGAATGCTACTCCTACCCCAAGCCGGTACAGCGACCGCACCCGCCGATCATCCTCGGCTCGGCCACCGGCACCGGCAGGCAGCGTGTCGTGAACTATTGTGACGGCTGGATGCCGATCAATGTGCTGCTGGACGACATGCCCGCCGCCATCGCCGACCTGCACCGCCGCGCGGAGGAGGCCGGACGCGATCCGGCGTCCATCGAACTCTCGATCTTCGCGCAGGTGGATGTGAACGAGGATCTGTTGAAGCGCTACCGCGACCTGGGCATTGCCCGTTCGGTCATCGGTGTCCCGACCTCCGCGCCGGACCGGGTGGAGGGTGTTCTGGACCGCTATGCGAAGCTGATGGACGAACTGGAGAGCTGATCATGACGCATGATCTCAAGACCATCACCCCGGAGCAGAAGGCCTTCTATGAGGAGAATGGCTATCTGCTGCTGGAAAACTTCGTGTCGGACGCCTGGATGGACCGGCTCTGGGAAGTGACCGACCGCTTCATCGCGGAAAGCCGCAAGGTGACGAAATCCAGCGGCAAGTTCGACATCGAACCCGACCACAGTGCCGACAATCCGCGTCTGCGCCGACTGTCCCAGCCTGCGGAGCATGATCCCGTCTATCGCGAGTTCGCCTTCGACGGCCCCATCGTCGATCTGGCTGCCGACCTGCTGGGACCGGATGTGAAGTACCACCACTCGAAACTGAACTTCAAATGGTCGGGGGGCGGCGAGGAGGTGAAATGGCACCAGGACATCCAGTTCTGGCCGCACACCAATTACTCGCCGCTGACCATCGGTCTCTACATGTCGGACGTGGATGACGAGATGGGGCCGATGGGGGTGATCCCGAAGAGCCACGAGTCGGAACTGTTCGACCTCTATGGCGCCGACGGCAACTGGACCGGCTACATCGCGGAGAAGGACATCGGGCGCGTGCCGGTGGACGACGTGGTCTGGCTGAAGGGCCCGCGCGGCTCCGTCACCGTCCACAATTGCCGGATGGTGCATGGCTCCGAACCCAACCGCTCCAGCCAGGTCAGGCCACTGCTGCTCCATACCTATTCGGCGGCCGACGCACTGACGCTGGAACCCAGCATCGTCGCCAACCTGCCGCTTTCGAACACCATCGTCCGGGGTGAGCGGGCCAGGTGGGCCCGCTTCGACCCTCGCCCCTGCCTGATGCCGCCCGACTGGTCGAAGGGCTACGTCTCCATCTTTGACGTGCAACAGGCCGGAAAGGGAGACGCCGCCTGAGCGGGCGACGCAATCGGCGAACCTGCACGGGAGCGAACGTCCCCTCCCCCCGCAAGGGGAAAGAGAGCGGTTCCTGTGCGAGCAGGCGGTTCGAACGCGTCAGTTCGCGGTCATGCCACCATCGACGACGACTTCGGAGCCGGTCATGAAGGATGACAGGTCGGAGGCGAGGAACAGGATGGCATTGGCGATGTCGGTGGCCTGACCCAGGCGACCGATGGGGTGCCGTGCCTTCATCTGCGCCAGCCGCTGGTTGCGCTGTTCGTCCGGCACACCGGTCATCAGGTCTTCCAGCATCGGCGTCTCGATGATGCCCGGATGCACGGAGTTCACCCGGATCGGGTGCCCTGCCCCGGCCAGTTCCAGCGCCGTCGCCTTGGTCATCAGTCGCACCGCGCCCTTGGAGGCGCAGTAGGCCGCCTGCCGGGGCGCGCCGATCAGACCAGCGACCGAGGACAGGTTGATGATGGAGCCCGAACCGGACGCCGTCATGGCATCAGTGCAGGTCTTGATGCCCAGAAAGACACCCAGCACGTTGATATCCATGACGCGCCGGAAATCGGCGGTCGAGATATCGGGGATGGTCTTCACCAGCTCGATCCCGGCATTGTTGACCATGATGTGCAGGCCACCCAGGGCATCGACGGTCGCCTTGACCGCCGCCTCCCATTGGTCTTCCTCCACCACGTCATGGGCAATGGCGATGGCGCGCCCGCCCGCAGCCTCGATGGAGGCCGCGGTTTCCTGGGCACCGGCCAGGTTGATGTCGGTGCAGGCCACGGCGGCCCCGGCACCGGCCAGGGTCTCCGCCGCCTGGCGGCCAATGCCGGACCCGGCGCCGGTGACCAGCGCCACGCGCCCGCTCAGATCTGTCGTTTCAGCCATTGTGTTTCCTCCCCAGGAAAGCGGGTCACTTCTTCTCGACAGCCTCGATCTCGTAGCCGGCCTTCTTCCAGTCGCCGAAACCGCCATCGATGTGGCAGGTGTTCTTCAGACCCAGTTCCATCGCGGCTTCCGTCGCCAGTGCGGAACGCCAGCCTGCGGCGCAATAGAAGACGATCCGCTTGCCCGACTGGAAGACGTCCTTGGCATAGGGGCTTTCCGGGTCGACCCAGAACTCCAGCATGCCGCGCGGCGCGTGATAGGCACCGGGAATCTTGCCCTCCCGCCACAGTTCACGCACATCGCGGATATCCACGATGGTCACGTCATCCCGGCCCACCAGCGCCTTCGCATCCTCGACACTGATGGTCTCGACCTTGCTCATGGCCCGGTCGACCATCTGCTTGACGGTTGTCGCCATTTTCGAATTCTCCCCTCAATTTCCGATACCTGCCGGTTGAACTGACCGGACAGACTGCCGTGATCAGTCCCGAATCTCGGGCGAATTGATCACGGTCATCTTGCGAACGGACATCTCGTGCATGGAATGCGGCACACCGCCCACCCCATGACCCGACAGTTTCAGACCCGCGAAGGGCATCCAGTCCACCCGGAACGCGGTGTGGTCATTCACCATCACCGCCGCCGCATCGAGACGGCTGGTGGCGCGCATGATGCGGTCGATGTCCTGTCCGAACACCGCCGCCTGGAACGAGAACGGCAGGGAGTTCGCCCTGGCGATGGCTTCGTCCATGTCGTCGTAGCTGAAGACGCAGACCACGGGGCCGAAGATCTCCATGGTGGAGACCTTGGCGTCCGCAGGCGGATTCAGGATCACGGTCGGCTTGTAGGCCGTGTCCGACAGCTTCTCGCCGCCGCACAGGATCTCGCCACCGCCGGCGCGGGCCTCCTCGACCCATTCATGCACACGATCCACCTCGCCCGGCGTGATCAGCGGACCGACCTCGGTCGCCTTGTCCGTAGGATCGCCCACCACCATCTTCTGCGCCGCCTCGGCCAGCCGGTCGGCAAAGGTGCGGCAGACCGATGAATGGGCATAGACCCGCTGTACCGACACGCAGACCTGACCGGCGTGATAGAAGCCACCCTTGGCCAGTGACGGCACCGCGCGGTCGAGATCGGCACTTTCCGTCAGGATCACCGGGGCCGCGCCGCCATGTTCCAGCGCGCAGCGGGTGCCGGGGGCGAGCTGCGCCCGCAGGGCCCAGCCGACCTTGGCCGAGCCGATGAAGCTGAAGAACCCGACGCGCGGATCGGTCACCAGCGCGGTGGCATCCTTGCGATCCGCCGTGACCACGGCCTGCGCCCAGGCTTTCGGCAATCCCGCCTCATGCAGGATCTGCACGAAGTGCAGGCACGACAGCGCGGTCTTGTCCGCCGGTTTCACGATCACCGGACAACCGGTCGCGACCGCAGGGGCCACCTGATGCGCGATGAGGTTGAGCGGATGGTTGAAGGCACTGACCGCGACCACCACGCCAATCGGTTCCTGCCGGGTGAAGGCAACGCGATTCTTGGAGCTTTCGGTGATGCCCATGGGGATCACCTCCCCCGCACGGCTGCGCAGTTCGTCGATGCAGATGTGCACGGAATCGATGGCCCGATCGACCTCGATCAGGGAATCGGCCAGCGGCTTGCCGCCTTCGCGCGCGGCCTCGACAGCCATGCTCTCGCGACGGTCGCGCATGATTGCCATGGCACGGGTCAGGATCTGCACCCGCTCCCGCATCGGGATCCAGGCGTCGCGGTCCCGATAGAGCTCGAAGGCGTTGCTGAGGGCCTTTTCCACCGTCGCACTGTCCGAACGGGCGACATTGGCTATCGGTGACCCGTCCCAGGGTGCGGAGACGACGACATCACTGGCGGAACTGGTGGCACCCGGCACAAGCAACGGGACGCGCGGCAAATCAGACATGGTTCAGACCCCCTCCGGAACTGGCTCAAGTATTCTGGCGGTGCGGGCGGCCCCAACCGGCCACACCCGAAAGCTTCCGGGATTGTCTACGACCGGGCAGCGGAATCATAGACCCAGTTTGGCCGGACGCGGCAACCGTCACAGGGGAAGCACCGCAACGGCCCCGCGTGCTGCCTCTGGCTTTTTGCACGCTCCGGCTCCAATCTGGCGCAAAACAAGGCGATACAGCGCGATACAGACTTTGGGGAGATACAATGAACACGATTGATCTGGCGGGCCGCAGGGCCGTGGTGACCGGCGGCGCACAGGGGATCGGACGCGCGGTGGCGGAGCGTTTCATCGCCTCCGGCGCCAGGGTGGCACTCTGGGACCGGGACATGGACCTTGCCAGTGCGACGGCCAGCGAGATCGGGGCCACCGCCATCAGCGTCGATGTGACGAATGCCGACGCCGTGGATGCGGCGGTGAAGGAGACCGTCAGTGCGCTTGGCGGTATCGACATCCAGGTCAACAATGCCGGTATCGCCGGGGCCAACCGCACCGTCTGGGACTACACGCCCGATGAGTGGCGCCAGATCATCGAGATCAACCTGATCGGCGTCTGGCTCTGCTGCCGCGCGGTCAGCCCGCTGATGCGCGCGGCGGGCTATGGCCGCATCGTCAATGTCGCCTCCATCGCGGGCAAGGAGGGCAACCCCAACGCGTCGGCCTACTCCGCCTCCAAGGCCGGAGTCATTGCGCTGACCAAGTCGCTGGGCAAGGAAATGGCCGACCACGACATCATGGTGAACTGCGTCACCCCCGCCGCCGCCCGCACGGCGATCTTCGACCAGATGTCGGAGGAGCACATCAACTACATGCTCTCCAAGATCCCCATGGGCCGCTTCGTCGAACCGGCCGAGATCGCCGCCCTGATCGCCTGGCTGTCGTCGGCGGACTGCTCCTTCACCACCGGTCAGGTCATCGACATCTCGGGGGGCCGCGCCACCTATTGAGGGGCGACACCAGAATGGCTCTGGTCTAACTTGCGTGCATGGTCGCAAGAATTTCAACCGTCGCCTTCCAGGGCTTCCGGGCGCAGATCGTGGACGTGCAGGTGCAGGTCTCGGCGCAGATGCCTGCCTTCACCATTGTCGGCCTGCCCGACAAGGCGGTGGCGGAGAGCCGGGAGCGGGTGCGGGCGGCGCTGGACGCCATCGGCCTGGGTCTACCGCCGAAGCGGATCACGGTGAACCTGTCCCCCGCCGACCTGCCGAAGGAAGGCAGCCACTACGACCTGCCCATCGCGCTGGCGCTGCTGGCCGCCGTCGGTGTGCTGCCCGCGGAGGACATGGCGGGCCACATCGCGCTGGGAGAACTGGCGCTGGACGGTCAGATCGCGGCGGTAGCCGGTGTATTGCCTGCCGGGGTCGCGGCGGCGGAGCGGGACCAGGGGCTGATCTGCCCCGCGCTCTGCGGCGGGGAGGCCGCTTGGGCCGGGGATCTGGAGATCATCGCGGCACCCGACCTGCTGGCCATCGTCAATCACTTCAAGGGCACACAGGTGCTGTCGGCGCCGGAGCCGGGACCGGTGGACATGGATGCCATCGGTGCCGACCTGCGTGATGTGAAGGGGCAGGAGAGTGCCAAGCGGGCGCTGGAGATCGCGGCTGCCGGGGGCCACAACCTGCTGATGCTGGGGCCGCCAGGATCCGGCAAGTCGATGCTGGCCGCGCGCCTGCCCGGCCTGCTGCCGCCCCTGTCACCGGCAGAGGCGCTGGAAGTCTCCATGATCCGCAGTCTGGCAGGCGAACTGACGGAGGGGCGGCTGTCCCGCCGCCGGCCCTTTCGCAACCCGCACCATTCCACCTCCACCCCTGCCCTTGTCGGTGGCGGGCTGAAGGTGCGACCGGGCGAGATCTCGCTGGCGCACCGGGGCGTGCTGTTTCTCGACGAACTGCCCGAGTTTCCCCGCCCCGCGCTGGAAGCCTTGCGTCAGCCGCTGGAGACGGCGGAGGCCGTGGTGGCCCGCGCCAACGCCCATGTCACCTATCCGGCGCGGGTACAGCTCGTCGCCGCCATGAACCCCTGCCGCTGCGGTCATCTGGATGACCCGGAGCGCGCCTGCTCCCGCGCGCCGCGCTGCGCCATCGATTACCAGTCGAAGATCTCGGGGCCGCTGATGGACCGTATCGACCTGTCCATCGACGTGCCTGCCGTGTCCGCCGCAGACCTGACCCTTCCGCCCCCCGCCGAAGGCTCCGCCGAGATCGCCGCACGGGTTGCCCGCGCCCGCGACCTGCAGGCGGCACGACACGAGAGCCTGGATCTGGGACCGATCACCAATGCGGAGGTGGATGGCCAGGCCCTGATCGCCATCGCCACCCCCGACAGCAGCGGCCAGAGCCTGCTGACCGACGCGGCCGAACGGCTGAAGCTCTCCGCCCGTGGCTATACCCGTGTCCTGCGGGTCGCACGTACCATCGCCGACCTTGAAAGCAGCGCCAGCATCGGTCGCCCGCACATCGCCGAGGCGCTGGGCTACCGCCGCCGGGCGGGACTCAACTGAGATACCGGAGAAGACCACCATGCAATTGCGGCTGGCAGGACAGGAGGAATGTGCCGCACTGACCGACCTGGTGATGCGCTCGAAAGCGTCAAACGGCTACGACGCGGCCTTCATGGAAGCCTGCCGCACCGAACTGACGGTCACCCCGGAGATCCTGGCCAGAGGCCCCTTCGCCGTTCTGGAAGCCGACGGCAAGCTCATCGGAACAGCGCAGGTTTCCCGCGAAGGGGACGTGTGGCATCTGCAGCTGATGTTCGTTGATCCGGCCTGCCAGGGTATGGGAGCCGGTCGGCGGCTGATCGACTGGGCCATGACAGAGGCCGGAATGCAGGGCGCGTCCGAACTGCATATCGAGGCTGATCCGAATGCCGAGGCCTTCTATCTCAAGGCAGGTGCACATCGGGTCGGCGTGGCGCCTTCCGGCTCCATACCGGGCCGGATGATCCCGCTGATGATCCTGCCGCTGTCGCCCGGGTAATCAGACAGCTCAGTCGCTCAGTCGCAGACCGGCGCGTCGCGCAGTTCGACCTCGCTTAGGCGGGCAATCGCCGAGAGGTCTTCGGTCTCCAGCGTGAAGCTGCCGGACAGGCCGTTGGCGTACATGCGCATCTGGCTCTCGTAATAGGGCGCGGAATCGATGGCATCGGGCTTGTAGAACGACACCCGCATCATCCAGGCGGATGTGTCCTTCATGCTGTCGGGGATGCTGGCCTCATGCTTGCCGCGATCCTTGCCGATGAAGGTATCGACGTAGGATATCGAGTCGCCGTCGAAGGTCTTCGCATTGTGGACGAACTGGCCAGCCTGTGCCGCACGCACCATGTCGATGCTGTGCCCCAGCGGGAACAGCGCGCCCTTCGGCAGGGTTTCCGGCACTTCGTCGGCATCGTCGCCATCATTGCGGCTGTAGGTGACGGAGGCGATCTCACCAACCGCATTGCGGGTCGCGGAGCCTTCGCGATGGGCGGACATGCGACCGTTGTAGCTCTCCCGCACCGAGAACCGCAGGCTGTGTCCGTCCTTGCTTTCCAGGAAGCTCACCACCGCTTCCGACTGCACGCGCTCGCCCCGCTGGGTCACCAGGTTCATCAGCATGCGATGGGAATAGATCAGCCCGTCACAGGTCTCGTCGAACTCGTAGACCATCCGTCCGGAAACCTGAGAGAAGGTTGCAGGCTTTTCCCGGTCGAGCACGTCCAGATCATAGATCGCACGATGCGGGATGAAATTCTGCGCCGCGGCGGTTCGGGTCAGGCTCGGAGCCGCCATGCCAGCCACGAGAAGGGTGAGCAGGAGCAGCAGTCGGGTGGAGATTGTCATCAGGGGGTCGCGTCCTTTGATTGATGTCCATAACCTATAGGCGGAAAAGCCAAACACAAGCTGAACGGAGCCCATGATGCAGAAGAAGCCCCGCCTGCTGGTCACGCGTCACATGCCGGACAATGTCACAGCCAGAATCCGGCGAGACTATGACGCCACCCTGAACCCGACGGACCGGATCATGTCGCCGGAGGAACTGGTCAGCGCGGCCCAGGGCATGGACGCAATGATGATCTGCGGCTCGGAGAAGATCACGCCTGCACTGCTGGACGCCCTGCCCGACAGCATCCGCATCATCGCCACCTACTCCGTCGGCCATGAACATATCGATCTTGCGGCGGCTCGGGCGCACGGGGTGACCATCACCAACACGCCGAAGGTGCTTGACGCTGCCGTGGCCGAAATCGCGATGCTGTGCCTGCTGGGTGCCGCGCGGCGGGGGCATGAGGGGCAGACGCTGGTGCGGGAGGGCAAATGGGCAAGCTGGACCTCCACCATGCTGCTGGGCAAGCAGGTCAGTGGTGCCCGGCTCGGCATCCTGGGCCTGGGCGGGATCGGACAGGCCGTCGCCGCCGCTGCCCGCGGGTTCGGCATGCAGGTCCACTATCACAACCGCAATCGCCTGCCGCAGGATGAGGAGAACGGTGCCCGCTATCACGCCACTGCCGCGGAGCTGTTCGCCGTCTCCGACTTCCTCTCGATAAGCTGCCCCAGCACCGATGAGACCCGTGGCATGGTCAACGCCGACCTGATCGGGCAGATGCCGGACGGCGCGATCATCGTCAATACGGCGCGCGGCGACATCATCAACGATGACGACCTGATCGCGGCCCTGCAGTCAGGCAAGCTGTTCGCGGTCGGTCTCGACGTCTTTGCCAACGAACCGAATCTGGATCCCCGCTACCGCACCTTGGACAACGTGTTCCTGATGCCGCACCTGGGCAGCGCAACCGTCGAGACCCGTGACGCGATGGGGTACTGCTGCCTCGACAATCTGGACGCTTTCTTCCAGGGCAAGCCTTGCCCTACCCCCCTGTAAGTGCGCGGAACATCTTGCCGGTTGGTCGCGGGAGAATTTCTAACTTATTGATATTATGAATGTAATTTTCTGGCACGCCGGTTGCTTTGATGGGCTCGTGAATTGAGAGCACATCAGATCAGGAGTATCCGGTCATGAGCCTTGCGACGCTGAACGATCCGCTTCCCAGCCTGAGCTGCGCGCCCTACGTCGGTCGCCTTGCTGACGAGGTCCTCAGTCGGTACGGCAAGTCTAGTCCGGATTTCAACGGCGACGGACTGCAACTGCTGGAGCGGCTGCTCGACTTCGCCGCCAACGCGGAACAGCAGCTTGCCCAGCAGCGCCAGCAGATCAGGGCACTGGAGGAACTGACGCGCACCGACGCGCTGACCGGCATGCTCAACCGCCGCGGTTTCGAGGAGGCGATGACGGCACTGCTCGGCACGGCGCAACGCTACAACGAGGAAGGCGTGATCTGCTTCATCGACCTTGATGGCTTCAAGCAGGTCAATGATGCCTACGGCCACCATGCAGGCGACCAGGTGCTGTACGAGGTTGCTGCCGCCCTCAGCGACAATGTGCGGTCGAACGATCTGGTGGCGCGCATCGGCGGTGACGAATTCGTCGTCGTGCTGTCGCGCACCACGCTGAGCAACGGCCTGAAGAACGCACGCCGGTTGCAGCGCATGCTCGACGGAATGGTCGTCACCACCGACATGGGCCAGAAGATCGACACCTCCGCCTCCATCGGCATCCACTGCTACGGCCCGGACACGGAACTGCGCCGGGTGATGCAGGAAGCGGACAGTGCCATGTATGCCGAGAAGACACGCCGCAGGAACGGCGGCAACAATCTGGTCGCGATCAACACGGAAGTCTCTGCCGGCTGAGACGCGCCGACCGAACCGCCGAAGGGCCCGGCCCTACTGCGCGGTCCAGCCGCCGTCCATCGGCATGCCTGTCCCCGTGATGGCCGCCCCGGCATCCGATGACAGGAACACGGTCAGCGCCCCGATCTGTTCCACGGTCGCGAATTCCTTCGTCGGCTGTGCGGCCAGCAGAACGTCGCGCTTCACCTCTTCCTCCGTGATGCCGCGCGCCCTGGCGGTATCTGGTATCTGCTTCTCCACCAGCGGTGTCAGCACATAGCCGGGACAGATGGCGTTCACGGTGATCCCGTGCTGCGCGACCTCCAGCGCCGCCGTCTTCGTGAAACCCAGAACACCGTGCTTCGCCGAGACGTAGGCCGACTTGAACGGGCTGGCCACCAGACTGTGGGCGGAGGCGATGTTGATCACCCGCCCCCAGCGTCGCGCCTTCATGCCCGGCAGCGCCGCCGCGGTGCCGTGGAACACTGCCGACAGGTTGATCGCCATGATCCTGTCCCACATGTCCGGCGGAAAGTCCTCGATGGGAGCCACGTGCTGGATTCCGGCATTGTTGACCAGAATGTCCACCTTGCCGAAAGCCGCCTCGGTTGCCGCCACCAGATTGCGGACCGCTTCACCGCTGGCGGCATCCGCCGCCAGATAGCGAACGTCGGCACCATGGCGCGCGGCCACTTCGGCGCGCAGGTCCTCCGCGGCGTCAGCGGCGCGACTGCCGTTCATCATCACCATGGCTCCGGCAGCGGCCAGCGCCTCCGCGCAGCCCAGACCGATCCCCGACGTGGAACCGGTCACCAGCGCCACCTTTCCCTGCAACATGCCCTTGTGTCTCCGCTCAAAGCATCCAACTGACCCCATGATGCGCCGCGGGCCGCGAACCGCAAGTGCGGGACCGGAAGGTGCGACGCCGCTGCCTGATCCCCGACCGGGGCTTTGCCGTAGAGTAAGCAGCGCAATTGACGGGCAACGTTTGCCCGCGACCAGCGAGATACAGGAGACTTTCATGGCCAGTGACAACCTTCATGCCCCGCGCGAGCGGCTGAGCACCGAGACCATCCACATGCACCAGGCGATCACGTCCCTGATGGAGGAACTGGAAGCGGTGGACTGGTACCGCCAGCGCGCCGACGACTGCGACGACAAGGATCTGAAGGAGATCCTGCTGCACAACATGCGCGAGGAGATCGAGCACGCGGCGATGGTGCTGGAATGGCTGCGCCGCAACAGCGCCGACTTCGATGGCCAGTTGCGCAAGTTCCTGTTCAAGGATGACGAGATCGCCGACCATTGAGCTCGATTGACGTCAACAGGCTGACACCGGTCAGGCGCGCCTATGGCATCCTGACCGGTGATGACGAGGGCCGGGTCTGCCGTGACATTCCCGACTCCGCCTGCAATGAGCAGCCACGCAATTTCATGACGCACGTGCTCAGCCTGTCGCTGACAAAGGTCGGCGACGGGCTGGTCGATCCGAAGCTCGTGCTCGCCTGGCTGATGACGGCCCTTGGCGCGCCCGCCGGGCTGATCGGTTTTCTGGTCCCGGTGCGGGAAGCCGGGGCGCTGTTGCCGCAACTGTTCATTTCCGGCGGAATCCGGTCGCTTGCCGTCCGCAAGTGGGTCTGGTCGACCGGCAGCATCATTCAGGGTCTGGCCGTCATCGGCATGGGGCTGGTCGCCCTGACGCTTCAGGGCGCGGCGGCCGGCTGGGCCATTGTGGGCCTGCTGGCTGTCATGGCGACGGCGCGCAGCGCCTGCTCCGTCAGCTACAAGGATGTGCTGGGCAAGACGGTGTCCAAGTCGACGCGCGGCACCGCCACCGGCACCGCGGGCAGTCTCGCCTCCGGTGCCGTGCTGCTGTTCGGGCTGGCGCTCAGCCTTCACCTGCTGGAGCAGACCATCACCACCATCGCCATCGTGCTGCTGTTCGCAGGCGGCGCCTGGCTGCTGGCGGGTGCCCTGTTCACGACACTGCAGGAAGCACCAGGCGCTACGGAGGGCGGCGGCAACCCGTTCGCCGTCGCCATCCGGCAATTGCGCCTGCTGGGGGAGCGGGTGCAGCTGCGCCGGTTCATCGTGGCGCGGGGACTGCTGGTGGCAACCGCGCTGGCCCCGCCCTATCTGCTGGCCATGGCGGGGGAGAGCGGGCGCAGCGGACTGGCCGATCTGGGCCTGTTCGTCATCGCGGCCTCCCTTGCCTCCATTCTCGGCGGCTATGTCTGGGGACGGCTCTCCGACCGTTCGAGCCGCAAGGTACTGGCCCTGTCCGGCCTGCTGGGGGCGGCAACCCTCGCCGGGGCACTGGTGATGCAACAGGCCGGGCTGCTCGGACAGCACGGCAGCTTCTGGCTGGCGCCGCTGCTGTTCGTGCTGACACTGGCCTACCAGGGGGTCCGGCTGGGCCGTTCCACGCATCTGGTGGACATGGCGCCGAAAGAGGATCGCGCCGCCTATACAGCGCTGGCCAACACCATCATCGGCATCCTGCTGCTCGGGACGGCGGCGATAGGTGTCGTCGCGGAAAGCTTCGGCATCGCGGCAGCCATCGGGGTCTTCGCCATCATGTCGCTTGCCGGTGCGGGCGTCGCGCTGGGCCTGGATGAAGTGCAGCAGGATGACCCCGAATGATCGAGGCCGCGCTGCACAGGACCCTGGAGGTGGTGATCGGTTTGCCTGACAGGCAGCCGCATCCGTCTCTCCCGAAGCGGCTGAACAGCCTGTTCCGCGACCTCGCATCGCCGGAGAGCGCCAATCTGCCGTTCGAGATCGAGGACCTGATCTGGGCGGTCTGGTGCGAGCACAGCGACGCGGCAGCGGCGGACCTGATGCAGCGCGCCATCACGGCAATCGCGTCCGGCGACCACGAGGGCGCGGGCAAGCTGCTGGATGACCTCTGTGCCCGCCAGCCGCAATGGGCCGAGGCATGGAACAAGCGCGCCACCCTGCACTACATCGCGGGCCGTCACGAACAGAGCCTGAATGACATCCAGCAAACGCTGCTTCGTGAGCCCCGTCATTTCGGCGCCCTTTCCGGATTTGGTCAGATATGCCTCCAGCATGGTGATTCCCTGTCCGCCCGCCTCGCCTTCGAGGCGGCGCTGAGGATCAACCCGCACCTGGCACAGGTGCGCGGCATGCTGGACCGTCTCGGCGACATGAAGGGCACGATGAACTGATGCGCATTCTCCCGGCGATCCTGTGCTTCCTTACCCTCGCGCTGGTAGGTCTCGGCACGCCGGCCAGCGCGGACCGGCTGATCCCGGAGAGCTGGCGGACCAGCCTGCTGTCCGATCACAAGCTGGTTGGAAAGATATGGGTCCACGCCCGCAAGGCCATCGGCACCGAACGCGACCTGAAGTTCCTGGTGCAGAAGGCGGATTTCGTGCTGCTGGGAGAGAAGCACAACAACCCGGATCATCACGTGCTGCAGGCAAGGCTGCTGCGCCTCGCGGCTGCGGACCGGCCCCCTGCCGAACGTCCCACGGTCGTCTGGGAGATGATCACCGCGGAACAGGACGCGAAACTCCAGTCATGGCTGCGCCGCGACGGGGCCACGGCGGCGGGCATGGGTCCGGCGCTTGACTGGGGCTCCTCCGGCTGGCCCGCCTGGACGCAGTATCAGCCGATCGCAGAGGTCGCGCTTGAACTCGGATTGCCGCAGATTGCCGGCAATATCTCGGCAGCACGCCTGATGGATCTGGCCATGAACGGCAATGCGGACGCGGTACCCGCCTCCGTCGCTCACCTGCTGGAGCAGACACCCTGGTCGGACGCGGATCGTGCGGCGCTCGACCAGGAACTCGTCGACAGCCATTGCGGCATGATGAAGGCCGGTGACAAGGGGCTTCAGGGCATCGCGAAGATCCAGCGGCTGCGCGACGCGGCCATGGCCCTGGCGATGGTCGCCAGTACCGAGGGCAGCGGCGCGGTGCTGATCGCGGGCAGCGGTCATGTCCGGAAGGACCGGGGCGTGCCGCGTTATCTGCAGACACTGGATGGCCGCGCCCGGACAGCCGCCATCGCGATGTTCGAGGTGGTGGATGGCGTCGACGATCCGGCGGCCTACATGACCAACTTCCCGCCCGGCGCTTTCGACGCGATCATCTTCACCCCCCGCCTGGATGACAAGGACCCCTGCGACGCACTGCGCAGATCGCACGGCAAGAAAGAGTAGTGCCAGCAACAAGGCAGTGCGCTTGCGCACGGCCAGTCGCCAGACGATGCTGCCTCTCAGGGGGTCGCGATTTCAGCGGGGAGGATCGGCACGTGCCAATCGAGTCATGCAAAGCCATGTGCGCGGGCTGAGCACGGATGCATTCCATCCTGCTGTCCCCCCTGGCATTCATCGGACGTCATGCCACCCGGTTCCTGGCGCTTGCGGTCGTGATCGGCTTTGCCATTCCGCCGCTCAGCACCCTGGTGCGTCCCTGGCTTGCCGCCTTCATCGTCCTGCCTCTGGTCATCGCACTGATGCGTATCGACTGGGCCGACCTCTGGGCATATGCCAGACGCTGGAAACTGATCGGCCTGCTGTGCCTGTGGATGATCGTCGTCAGCCCGGTGCTGACCTGGCTGATCCTGCGCCACCTGGGTCTGACCGATGGCGTGCTGGCCGGCATGGTGCTGATGGCCGCCGCGCCGCCGATTGTCTCCGCCGCCGCCATCGCCATCTTCCTGAGACTCGACGGGGCCATCGTCATCGTCACCACGGTTGCCGCCATGTGGCTGACCCCCTTCATCCTGCCGCCCATGGCCCTGAACCTGCTGGACCTTGCGCTGGAAATCTCGCTCGGCACCTTCATGATGCGGCTCGGGCTGCTGGTGGCCGTCGCCTTCGGACTCGCATGGACCATGCGACGGCTGCTGGGTCAGGAAAGGCTGATCGGCATGCGACCGCAACTGGATGGTGCCGCGGTGCTCGCCATGACCTGTTTCGTCGTCGGTGTCTTCGATGGCGTCACGGAGATGGCGCTGCAGATGCCGGGACACGTGCTGGCCACGACGGCCCTGGCCTTCGCCTTCAACATAGTGCTGCAGGTCGCGGGGGCGGCCCTGTTCTGGCATCTTGGCCCCCGGATCGCGCTGGCCGTCGGCCTGATGAGCGGCAACTGCAACATGGGTCTGGTACTGGTCACGCTGGCTGACCGGGCGGAACCGGATACGATCATGTACTTTGCGGTCGGGCAGGCACCGATGTACACCTTGCCTGTGCTGCTGACGCCGGTCTATCGCTGGCTGGTGGCACGGGCTGACCGAAGGACCGAAGGGAACAGCACATGAGCAAGACAATCCTGATCACGGGTGCCGGACGCGGCATCGGTCGCCAGCTGGCGCTGCAGAGTCTGGAAGGCGGCGCCAACGTCATCGCCTGCGCCCGCAGGATCGGTGACCTGGACGACCTGGTGGCAAAGGGTGCGGAAGCCCAGGCGCTGGAGGTCACTGACCTGGACGCCATCAACAGCCTGAAGGCCGCACTGGGCGACCGGCCCATCGACATCCTGTTCAACAATGCCGGCATCATCGGACCCGATCGCCAGGCCATCGGCGACATGGACATCGACGGCTGGCGGGAGACCATGGAAGTCAACGTCTATGCCCCCTATCGGGTGTCGGAGGCGCTGGTCGACAATGTCGCGGCCAGCGATCACAAGACCATCGTCGTCGTGTCCAGCAGGATGGGATCCATGTCCCTGAACACGGTCAGCGACCGTTTCATCTATCGCAGTTCCAAGGCCGCAGTGAATCAGGTCGTGGTCTGCATGGCGAACGAATGGCGGCCGCGCGGCATCCGGGTCATCGCCACCCATCCGGGCTGGGTCTCCACCGACATGGGCGGCTCGGCCGCACCGGTGACACCTGCAGACAGCGCCGCGGGGCTGCTGAAGGTCGCCAACGGCATGACGGATGAGGCTTCCGGGCGGTTCTGGAACTTCGACGGCGAGGAACTGACCTGGTAGGGGCGCAGGCCGTTGCAGTCCGATCGAATGATGGACTGACCTACTTCCAGAACTCGTCGGCGGCGATCGCGAAGTGCAGGCGATCATCCTTGCCGACCACGAAGTTGGTGATGCCGACCAGGTTCCCGCGCCGGTCGAACAGCCCGCCGCCCGATGATCCCGGTGCCGCATATGCGGAGGTCTGGATCAGGTTGACCCCGGCGTTGGAGCGAAGCTGGGAGACGATACCATCCTGCATGGATTGCTGCAGGCCGCGCGGCGCGGATATGGCGAAGACGGGTTCACCGATCTTCATGTCCGCATAGTCGCGCACGCCCGGCACCGGCTGCAGCGTCAGTTCCAGCGACCGCAGGATGCAGCGATCCGACGAAGGGTCGGCATGAACCAGCTCCGCCGGGCCATGCGTCTTGCCCTGCAACAGCACCAGAATGCCGGCGTCCTTCACCGTATGGCAGTTGGTGGCCAGCCGATCCTCGGAAATGGCCACGGCGGACCCCTGCCGGACATGGCGTGCGGCCCTGAAATCCGCCTCGTTGGCGGCGGCCAGCACGACAAAGACCGCAGGTGCAACGCGCTGGAACAACTCATGCCCCGACAATATGTCACCGGTCGCGCTGCCCGGTCGGTACTGCGCGCCACCCTGCCAGTCGGGCCAGAAGTCGCTGTCGGGATCAAGCTGGCTGAAACCTATCAGCCCGCCGGTCATCGGCTGTGCCTCGACGGAGGGTACTTCTGCCTCCGCTGCCGCGGCGGCGACATTGACCGGTGCGGACGCCTCGGGCGGCTCCGCCTGCGGTGCGGCTTCACGCTCCTGTTCCTCCAGCACCCGCTCGAGCCAGTGCTCCTGGCAGGCCGCCTCCCGGTGGGAGCTGACGTCCGCTGCCGAGGCGCAGGCTTCGCGCACACGCCCCACACCATCGGCGTCAAGCCGGGCAAGATCGGGATATTCGACGGGCACCTTCTGACGCACCATCTCCTGCTCGATGCAGCGGCCCCACGGTGCCGGTCCCTTCTCGACCATCTCCGCGCAGCCTTCGCGCAGGCGCTTCTGCTCACCCGGTGGGTAGAGAGAGAGATCCGGCTGGAACACCAGACGTCGCCAGGCCTCCGCGTGATGGCTGAGACAGGGAACGTGGCGCTGCAGGATGCGGCCATCCCGGATACCGCAGGCGGACATCAGGGACCGTTGCACGTCGACCGAAAGATCCCGCAGGTCCAGCGGCCGTGCGGCCTGCACGCCCGAGGCAATCACCAGCATGGCGACGACGAGCGTCAGGCAGCCAACGAGGTGCATCCCGCGCCTGCCACCAGGAAGAGACCGTCGGGTGCCCTGAACCCTTCGGATCATTTCTGCCCGTAGACCTCCACGCCCTGCAGGGCATGACGACCGCGGATGTTCCGCAGCCGCAGCCCGTCAAACGGATCACGAAAGGCGGTGTCAGAGACATCCAGAATGCCCTGATCATCGACCACCACGGTCATCCTGCCCCGCGCGTCGCGTCGCCAGATCACATCATACCCCGGATTGCGCCAGCCATCGACCAGTTCCGGCATCCGGAAGGGCCCTTTCGCCAGGACACTGACGCTGCGCCCGACACGCACGAGCTGCGCCTCACCCCCTGAGCCAAAGACCAGGCGATAGCCGATGCGACCGCCCTGTCCCTGAAACACACCAAGTTCGATACTGCCGCCCGCTTCCGGATCGCTCTCCAGCCGGGCACGGATCTCGAAGGCATTGCTGAAGGGCTGCACCAGATAGATCAGGGCAGGATCGGGTCGGGTCTCCGCCGGTGCATTGTTGGCCTGTCGGCCCGAGTTCCCGTTCTTCGCGCCCAGGATCTGGCCGAACAGGCGGACCACCGCCTCCGCCTCGCTGCCCTGACCGGAACCCTGCGTCTGTGGCTGCGGCTCGGGTTCGACGACTTCCGAGATCAGGCCGCCATAGCGACCGATCCGGAACGTGCCCTCGGTCACCTGCCACTTCGGCGCATTGGTGAAGTCACCATCCTCGAACAGGTCGCGCACCAGCAGCTCGAACTTCGGCTGGTCATGCCGCTCGATCAGCTGTCGCAGGTCGCGGATGAAACGGGGGTCGGCCGCGCGGGACCGTTCTGCCTCATCCACAAGCCCGCGCAGTTCCTTCAGCAGCGCATCCTGTTCACCGTCCTGCGCAGTCCCGGCGACCGTGTTGTCGCCGAAGATCTGCCCGCGCTCCTCCGCTGTTGCCGTGCCGACGAGCGGCAGGGCCAGCAACAGCAGGGACAGCGCGGCGGGGGTGGCGTGGCGGATCATTCGCGCCAGCTCGTGTCCTGACGGTCCAGACGACGCACCAGGGCCGCAAATTCCCGCTGGCCAACGCCCGCACCGAAACCACCGGAGGCCGCGTCGCGCACATACTGCTGCACCTGGGGAGACGGAATGGTCAGCTTGCCGCCACCGGACTGGGCCGCGACCTGCATCCGGCAGGCCTGCTCCATGTAGTACATCATCAGGAACGCCTCCTGCACCGTCTCGCCGACCGTCAGCAGGCCGTGGTTGCGCAGGATCATGATGCGCTTGTCGCCCATGTCGGCCAGCATCCGCGCCTGCTCCTCCTCCCGCAGGGCCACGCCCTCGTAGTCGTGATAGGCAACCTGGCCGGTGAACAGCATCGACGTCTGGGTGAGGGGCAGCAATCCCTCCTCCTGCGCCGAGACCCCGGTGCCGGCGACAGTGTGGGTATGCAGCACACAGGCGATCTCCGGCAATTCGCGATGGATGCAGCTGTGGATGACATAGCCCGCCGGATTGATGCCCCATTCGCTGTCGGAGAGGATGTTCCCCTCGATATCCACCTTCACCAGGTTGGAGGCCGTGATCTCCTCGTACAACAGGCCGAACCCGTTGATCAGGAAGTGCTCCTCCGGCCCCGGAACCCGCGCCGATATGTGGGTGTAGATCAGGTCATCCATGCCGAACATGTGGATCAGCCGGTAGCAGGCGGCCAGGTCGAGCCGCGCCTGCCATTCCTCCGCGGTGATGCCATCGGGCCGGGAACTGGGGTGGCGTGTAACGGTTGCAGTCATGAAATCCTCCCATTGCGGACAGTCCGTGCCTCCAGCGGCAGAACCGTCTGGCTCGCCTGTATCCGACGGTCATGTTAACCTGACCCGAAAGTCGGCGCAAAGAAACGGCATCCAATGAACGAAACGCGCATCACCTTCGCAAGCCTTCTCGCCCCCGTGACCCCGGCCGATTTCGTGCGGGACACCTTCAGGCAGTTTCCGCTGCACATTCCCGGAACCTCCGCAAGGACACGGCATGTCTGCAACTGGCAGGACTTCGGAGCCCTGCTCGACATGACCGCGCTCTGGACCGGCAGCACCCTGCGGCTGGTGCTGGACCGGGAGACGATCCCCCCCGAGGACTACTGCACCAGAACCCTGGGCCGCGATGATCAGATGGTGATGCGCCCCGACTTCGTGCGGGTCCAGGAGTGGCTGGCCCGGGGCGCAACGGTCGTGGCCGACCTTGTGGAGACCCTGACGCCGGGTGTTCGTGCCGCCGCGCGGGCGCTGGAAATGGGGCTGGGCGCCGAAGTGACCTGCAACGCCTATTGCAGCCAGGCAGGTCATCAGGCGTTCCCGAGCCATTTCGACAGCATGGAGGTCTTCGCGCTGCAGATCTCCGGCACCAAGGTCTGGCGTATCTACGAAGGCCGCTTCGAACATCCGGTGGAACGTCCGGGCCACAATTATTCCAGCTTCGACCAGGCCTGGCATGACCAGGCCCGTGGCCCGCTGGCGATGGAAGTGACGCTGAAACCCGGCGACCTGCTCTATATCCCGAAGGGCACCTACCACGACGCGCTCGCCTCCGACGGGGAGAGCCTGCATCTCTCCTTCGGGCTGACGGAGGCGACCGGACTCGACTATCTGCGCTGGGTACTGGGGTCGCTGGACGATCTGGCCGAATTCCGCGAGGCGTTGCCCGCCTACGACGACCGGGAGGCCCATGACAGGCACATCGGAGATCTGGTGCAGACGCTCCACAGGGCGCTGCAGAACCCGACCCTGGCCGCCCAGTTCCGCGAGGAGCAGCGCAGCCGGGCACATCGCCTGCAATCCCCCGTGCAGATGCCACCAGGCCCCGTCACGCGCCAGTACCGGGTGCGCACGGCGGCAGCCTCGCTGACCCGGTCGTCCGGGCAGGTGGCGGTCGAGACCGATGCAGGCGTGATCCGGAGATCGGGACAGCAGGGAACGATCCTGCGCTGGATCATGGAACGGGACAGCTTCCTTGCCGCCGAGATGGCCGAACGCTTTGACCGCCTGGACATCGAGGACCTCGCCGGACTGCTGTCGGAAGCCCAGGAACGCAGGCTTGTGGTGGAGATCAACTGACCATCAGCAAAGCTTCGGCGTACCGGGCCGCTTCAGTCGGCCAGGCTTTTTCTGACCATCTCGAGTTCGCCAACGAACTTCTCGAGCTCCGCACTGTCCATGGCGTGATACTGCACGATTCCGGGATACCAGAACTTCAGGATGAAATTGAGCCTTCCGGACTTGCGCGTGATGAGCACCGCCTTGTTTCCACCGAGAGGGAATCCGTCGAGGATGTGATGACGAAAGTGAACGAACCTGTCGATCAACGTGATCCGGTAGGTGTTCCTCTGTCCAGACATGGAAACCCTTCCAGCACTTCTGTCGGCATTGCTTCGATCTGCCGGATCCTGTTTCTTGCCCGTGAAGCAGCGCCCCTCAGATCGCCCCCTCCGGCGGTGGCGTGACTTCCAGCGGCAGGCGCAGATAGCGGCGACCGTTGGCGGCAGGTGGCGGCAGGCTGCCGGCGCGCATGTTGAGCTGGACCGAGGGCAGCATCAGGCGCGGCATGGAGAGCGTGGCGTCGCGGCTCATGCGCATCCGCACGAAGCTTTCCTCATCGACACCATCACGCATGTGCAGGTTCTCCGCCCGCTGCTGCGCCACGGACGATTCGAAGCGCAGCTCGCGACCATCCGGCTGATAATCGTGGGCGGTGAACAGCCGCGTCTCCGGCGGCAGGTCGAGGATGCGCCGGACACTGCGGTAGAGCGTGCGGGCGTCACCCCCCGGAAAGTCGCAGCGGGCGGACCCGAAGTCCGGCATGAACAGGCAGTCCCCCACGAACGCGGCGTCGCCGATCACATAGGTCATGCACCCCGGCGTATGACCGGGGGTCGACATGGCGAAGGCCTCGATATCGCCGACCTGGAATGTTTCACCATCCCTGAACAGGCGGTCGAACTGGGAGCCGTCGGTGGGAAACCCCGGCTCCGCGTCGAACAGGTCGGCAAAGATCGTCTGACTGCGTGCAACACCCTCACCGATTGCGACAGGGGCCTCCAGCGCGGCACCGACCCAGGGCGCGGCACTGACGTGATCCGCGTGCAGATGGGTTTCAAGCACCATCGTGACCCGCAGCCCCTGTGTCCGGGCGCGGTGCATCACCGGCATGGCTGGGGTCGGATCCAGGCGACCGGTCACCGGATCGAACTGCATCACGGGGTCGATGATCACCGCTTCCCGCGTCGCGGGGTCGGCGACGAGGTAGGTCAGCGTGAATGTATCGGGGTCGAAGAACCCTTCGACGTCCGGCGCGGCCATCCGTTCCTCCCCTCAAGAAATCCAGAGGGATATTACATATCAATGCTGTGAAAACGACAAGGGCGCGAATTGCTTCGCGCCCCTGTGTTTCAGTGAAACGTTCCGCGTCGGCTCAGACGGTGTTCTTCGCGTCGGAGACCAGCTTGTAGAGACCGCGCTGCACCATCTCCACATCCTCCTGAAACTTCAGCAGGACATTGATCGTGCGGCGCACGGTCTCCGTATCCAGTTCGGAGACATTCAGCAGCAGCAGCGTCCGCGCCCAGTCGATGGTCTCGCTGATCGCCGGAACCTTCTTCAGTTCCTCCTCCCGCAGTCCCTGCACGAAGGCAACGATCTGCTTGCGCAGCGACTCGGCCACTTCCGGCACCCGCGCGGCAACGATCCGACGTTCCGTCTTCTCGTCCGGGAACGGGATGTAGAGGTGCAGGCAGCGCCGCTTCAGCGCGTCCCCCATCTCGCGGGTGTTGTTCGACGTCAGGAAGACGATCGGCGGCACCTTTGCCTTGATGACCCCGATTTCCGGCACGCTGATCTGATAGGCCGACAGGATCTCCAGCAGATAGGCCTCGAACTCGTAGTCCGACTTGTCGATCTCGTCGATCAGCAGCACGGAACCGTTCTCGGCCTGCAGCGCCTTCAGCAACGGACGGGGTTCCAGGAACTCCTCGCTGAAGAACACATCGGAGAAGCCATGCAGCTTCTCCATCGACTCGGGCAGGGTCTTGGCGTCCTGCATCAGGTCGCCCAGCTTTTCCTTCAGCACCTGGGTGTAGAGCAACTGCTTGCCATACTTCCATTCGTACAGTGCTTTCGCCTCGTCCAGTCCCTCGTAGCACTGCAGCCGGATCAGTGGCAGGCCGAGCATCTCCGAGGTGGCGATGGCGAGTTCCGTCTTGCCGACACCCGGCGGGCCTTCCACCAGAATGGGCTTCCGCAGGTGCTGCGCCAGAAAGACGGAGGTCGCGATACGCTCGTTGGAAATATAGCCCCGGCCCGCGAAGGCCTCATCGATCAGGCCCGGATTGGCCAGCTTGTCCTGCCATTTGGCTGTCACGCCCTGCTCCCCTGCATCAGAAGATTCCATTCATTCGTTTCGGCACCGGACCACTCCCCCGGTCCGGCGCACCAATCAGTCGGCAGCGCGCAACAGTACGGTGCCCGACCGGGCAAGCTTCGCCTGATCGACCCGTTCGGCCACACGTCCTAGCTCCGTCATATCCCGGCTCAACAGCTTGAGGAACCCGTCATCCTGCATGGCCGCCGCGATCAGGTCTCGTACCCGACCCTGAAAGGCCCGCGCGAAGGCCCGCAACGACAGCAACTGGGCCTCATGGGCCGGACTTGCCGGATCGCCCTGCGACTCGATCAGCAGCGCGCGCGCCGCTGTCCGGAACAGCGCCCGATCCGCCGCCAGCCCCCCCAACTCCGCCGCCTGATCAGCGGAGAGAATCGCCGAAAGCCTGCGGATCTCGACCGCCATGCCGCCGGAGGATGTCGCCAGCCCGATCGCATCCTCGATCCGGCGGAACCGTTTCAGAACCGTCTCCACCGCATCACCGGCACCGCCCAGAAAGGCATCGTCCGGCAGTTCCACGCCGTCCATGCGGATACCGCAGTGACCGGACGGGCGGGCGAAGTCGATCCTGATGCTGTCTGTCCGCGTCAGTCCCGGGGCATCCTCAGGCACCAGAAAGGCGCCGAAGCGCTTCCGCCCCGCGTCTTCCGCGACAATGGCAACCACGACGAACAGGCCCGCGATGGGGCCATTGGTCAGCCATGCCTTCTCCCCGGTCAGACGCCATCCGTCGGCCGTCTTTTCCGCGCGGGACTTCAGGTGCTTCGGATGCGCCCCGGCACCGGGTTCGGAGATCGCGATGCAGCAGGAGAGTTCGCCCCGCGCCACCCGTGGCAGAATGGCCGCCGCCTGCGCTTCCGTGGCAAAGGGGGCGATGACACCGTTCGCGACCATGTGGTGCGTCATCCAGGACGTGGCGAAACCGATCACCTCCACCCCGTCAGCCAGCGACTCAGCCAGGTCGAACAGCTGCCCCTGGTCCGCCTTCGTGCCGCCCCAGGCGTCCAGCCCGTAGCCCAGGTGCCCGGCGGCACCCAGGGCCTTCCAGATGTCGTGTGGAAAGTCCGGTTCGCGGATCAGACGGTCCGCGACCGGTGCGACATGTTCCCTGGCAAAGCGGGAGAGGGCTTCCGCCCCGCTCACCGGCCCTTCCAGTTCGGCTTGCGCTTCTCGGCGAAGGCCTTCGGCCCCTCGATCATGTCTTCCGACGACCGCAGCACGGCAACCGAATCATATTCCACCAGATTGGCATCCCAGACGTCCGCCTCCTCCAGCCCGCGCCGGACGACGTCCAGCGATGTGCGGATGGAGACCGGGGAGCATTCGAGGATCATCGCGGCCCAGCGGCGGGCGGCCTCCAGGGCCTCCCCCTGCGCCACGACCTCGTTGACGAAGCCAAGCTCCTTGCCCTCCGCCGCCGGGACATGGCGACCGGTCAGGATCATGCCCATCGCCTGCTTCAGGCCGATCTGACGCGGCAGGCGGTGCAGCCCGCCAGCCAGCGCCGCCAGCCCGACCTTCGGCTCCGGCAGTGCAAAGCGTGCATTTTCCGACGCGATCACCAGGTCACAGGCCAGCGCGATCTCGAAGCCGCCGCCCATGGCAACCCCGTTCACGGCCGCGATCACAGGCTTGGTCCGCTCATAGCGGGCGGTCAGGCCACCGAAGCCCATCGGCGGATACCATTTCGGGTTCCCCTCCGCCTGATAGACCAGGTCGTTGCCCGCGCAGAAGGCACGGTCCCCGGCCCCGGTGATGATGGCGACCCAGAGGTCGTCATTGGCCTCGAACATGTCGAATACCGCCCCAAGCTCCGCATTCGCGGGGGGATGGACGGCATTCATCCGTTCCGGCCTGTTGATGGTGACGGTCAGGACATGACCATCAATTTCCGTCTCGACAAATTCACCCATGACATCCTCCCCGATATTGGCCGGTCGCACGACCCGCCCCTGATCCTACATCTGTTCCAGCTCGTCGATGAAGCCCTCGATCACCGACAGGCCACGACCCCAGAAGGCCGGATCACTGGCATCCAGCCCGAAGGGAGCCAGCAGGTCCTTGTGGCGCAGGGTGCCCCCGGCGGACAGCATCTGCATGTATTTCTCCGGGAACCCTTCGGGCGCGCGCTGGTACTCGGCGTAGAGCGCATTCACCAGACAGTCGCCGAAGGCATAGGCGTAGACATAGAACGGCACATGCACGAAGTGGCCGATGTAGCACCAGTAGGTCGCGTAGTCGTCCCGCAGGTCGAAGACCGGACCCAGGCTTTCCCGCTGCACATCCAGCCAGGTCTGACCGATCTGTTCCGCCGAGATCTCGCCCTCCCGGCGCTGGCGATGCAGGCGCAGTTCGAATTCGTAGAACGCCGTCTGGCGCACCACCGTGTTGATCATGTCCTCGGTCTTGGAGGCCAGCATCAGGCGGCGCTGGTTCGGATCCTTCGCGCTGTCCAGCAGCTTGCGGAACGTCAGCATCTCGCCGAAGACGCTGGCCGTCTCCGCCAGGGTCAGCGGCGTGTCGCACATCAGTGTGCCCTGCCCCCCCGCCAGCACCTGATGCACGCCGTGGCCGAGTTCGTGCGCCAGGGTCATCACGTCGCGCACCTTGCCCTGGTAGTTCAGCAACAGATAGGGATGCGCGCTGGGCACCACGGGGTGGGCGAAGGCACCGGGTGACTTGCCGGGCCGTGGCCCCGCGTCGATCCAGGCATTATCGAAGAACCGCTGGCCGATTGCCGCCATGTCGCCGGAGAAGCCGGCATAGGCATCCAGCACGGTCTTCACGCCATCGCCCCAGGCAATCGCGGTGTCGTCGCTGTCCGGCAGCGCGGCATTGCGGTCCCAGTGCTCCATCCGCTCCAGGCCCATCCATTTGGCCTTCAGCCTGTAATAGCGGTGCGAAAGGCGCGGAAAGCTGTCGAAGACGGCATCGCGCAGGGCCTGCACGACCTCCGGCTCCACCTGGTTGACCATGTGGCGACCGTTCTCCGGCTTCTCGATCCGACGCCAGTCATCCTCGATCTGCTTGTCGCGGATCAGGGTGTTCATGATCAGCGCGAAGGTGTCGATGTGCTGGCCGAAGACGCGCGAGAGCTCTTCCGCCGCCTTCTTGCGCTTCGCGCGGTCGCGGTCGCTCAGCAGGTTCAGGGCGTCCTGCGACGGCATCTCCTTGCCGTCGATGGTGAAACGCATCCGGGCAATGGTGTCGTCGAACAGCCGTGTCCAGGCATTGCGGGCGGTGATGGAGCGTTCGTGCAGCATACGCTCCAGCTCATCCGACAGCATGTGGTCGCGCATGGTCCGCAGGTCGCGCAGCCAGGGCCGGTAATGCGCCAGCCGCTGCGAGACCGTGAACAGCCCTTCCAGTGCGGCATCGTCGATCAGATTGACCTCGATGGAGAAGAACAGCGTCTGCGCCGTCAGCCCGTTGATCCGCTCCTGAATGCCCTGGAAGAACCGCGTCCGCTCCCCGTCCGACATGTCGGTGGCATAGTTCAGGTAGGCGAAGGCCATCAGCCGGCCGGTACGGTCCGACATCGCCTCCTGCATCTCGATGGCGTCGGCGAGTTCGTCACCGGACAGGGTGGCGATGCGCCCGGCCCAGGTCTCGCGAAACCGTGCGGACTCCGCTTCCAGCCAGGCCAGATCCGCCGCGATGGCCGGATCCGATGTGCCCTTGTAGAGATCGTCGAGGTCCCAGACCGGCAGGTCCATGGGCGTGCTCATGTCATTCATCGCAGGTACTCCCGCAGGTCGGAAAAAACGGGCTCAGTCGCCGGAACCGGAGATGGTGGACTCGCGCTCCGGCAGCAGCATGTAGGTACAGGAAGCGAAGGCGATCGGGTCGTTCTCGTCCTCGTTCCAGGCGGTCGCGGCAATGAAGGCCACCTGCCGGGTCACCTTGCGACACTCGGCGCGGACATGCACGGCCAGACCCGGCGCCGCGGGTTTCAGGTACTCCACGCGCAGATCGATGGTCACGCAGGGCACGTAGTGGCCGATGCGCGAATGCAGGGCCACGGCGCACAGGTTGTCGATCTGTGTCGTGATGACGCCGCCATGCATCACCCCGGTCTCTGGATCGCCCACCAGCTTCTCCTGATAGGGCAGCCGGGAGACGGCAACCGGCCCGTCAATGGACACGACCTCGATACCCAGGGCCCTGATCTGGGGAATCCTGTCCTCCAGCTCGTTCATCCCCGCCAAGGTCACCGCCGGGAACCGGGACCACTCCGGCGGAACGGTCTGATTGCTGTCCGCCATCATTCCTCTTCCCGCGGCAGCAGGAAATGCGCATGCGCGGCGGCAACCGGCTTGGTCCGGTCTGCCTGCCAGGCCTCGACCCGCATGTTGGCGATGCGACGGCCCTGCTTGGTGATGACCGCCTGTGCATAGGTGTCCACGACACGGGCGGAGCGCAGATACTCGACCGTCAGATTGATGATCTTCGGCACGTGCAGGCTCTCGTGCGACCACATGATGTGCATGATCGCGGTGGATTCCAGCAGCGCACCGACAACACCGCCATGGATGGCGGGCAGGACGGGATTCCCGATGATGTGGTCGCTGCCCGGCATCCGGCAGATCGGGCCTGCGGCATCCGGCTCGACCACCAGGCCGAGGAACTTCATGTAGGGAATGCTTTCCAGAACGGACTGGTAATCGCCGCTTTCCCGCGCAGCCTTCACCGCGTCCACTATTGTCGTTGTCATCAACTCAACCCTGTCTCGCGTTGTACTTGGGCGCGTTCGCACCCAGCATGAATGTGGCGACCGCATTGGCGATCGGGTCGCCTTCGGTCTGGAAGGCGGTGGCCCGCAGGAACGCGATGGACGATGTCACCTTGTAGACTTCCGCGCCTGCGAACACGTCCCGGTCCGGCTCCGCCGGTTGCAGATAGTCGATGCGCAGATCCAGCGTCGCGATATCGGGAAGGCTCTCGAAGTAGCTCATCAGGGAATAGCCGCAGGCGGAATCGATCAGCGTCGTGATCACGCCGCCATGCAGCACCCGCGTCGCCGGATTGCCCACCAGTTTCTCCTGCCACGGCAGGCGCAGGACGGTGCGTTCGCGCGTGGCACTCTCCAGCGCCAGACCGAGCGCCTTCGCCTGCCCCTGCCCGGTTTCCAGCATCATCGCCAGCTTCTCGGCCCAGGTCAGCGTTTTCGGATCAACATCCATTCAGTTTCAGACTCCGTGATAGGTCTTGTACCATTCGATGAAGGCAGGAATGCCCACATCGATCGGGGTCGATGGCTCAAAGCCCAGGTCGCGCCGGATCGCCTCGATATCCGCATAGGTCGCGGGCACGTCGCCCGGCTGCATCGGCTCCATGATCTTCTCTGCCTTGCGCCCCAGCGCATCCTCGATCAGGCCGATCATCCGCATCAGCGGTTCGGCCTTGTGATTGCCGATATTGTAGACGCGATAGGGCGGCTTGCCCTCGCCACCGTCAGCAGGTGGATTGTCCAGGGACGCGACAACACCGGTGACGATGTCATCGATATATGTGAAGTCGCGCTGCATCGCACCATTGTTGAAAACGCGGATCGGCTTCCCGGCCAGGATTGCCTTCGTGAACAGCCACATGGCCATGTCCGGACGCCCCCACGGTCCATAGACGGTGAAGAACCTGAGTCCCGTCTGCGGCGTGCGGTAGAGATGCGCGTAGCAGTGGCTCATCAGTTCATCCGCCTTCTTCGTCGCGGCATAGAGCGAGACGGGATGATCGACCCTGTCGTCGACCGAGAAGGGTAGCCCCTTGTTGCCGCCATAGACCGATGACGAACTGGCATAGACCATGTGCTCCAGACCGTCGCAATGGCGCGCGATCTCCAGCATGTTCAGATGCCCGGCCAGGTTGGCCTGCAGATAGGCGTGCGGATTGGTCAGCGAATAGCGGACACCGGCCTGCGCCGCCAGATGCACGATGCCCCGCAGCGGACCGACACCAGCCAGCGCGCCCTTCAGTCCCTCGAAGTCCGCAATGTCGGTCTGGATGAAATCGAAGCCCGACTGCGCCTGCAGCATGGCCAGCCGGTCCCGTTTCAGGCTGACATCGTAGTAATCGTTCAGATTGTCGAGCCCGATGACCCTGTCGCCCCGCGCCAGCAACCTGCTGGCCACATGGAACCCGATGAAACCCGCCGCGCCCGTCACCAGAATGGTCATCTTCCGCTCACCACCACAATACCTCTAATGCGCTGCACCATAGTTTCGCTGCCGCCGCATTTCACCTGTCTTCTGAGCAGGAATGCCTTGCCCAAACGCAGTTGATGTCCCATATTGAAACATGAAAGCGGTAGTGATGAATGCCGCCCGGGAATGTGTAGCGGAGGCCGGACTCCCCAAATGGCGCGAACCGTTCTTGTTGTCGATGACGACCCCACACAATTGAGATTGCTGGAAAGTGTCGTGACCAAGGCCGGCTTCCGGGTGGAAAAGGCCGCCGGGGGCGCTGCGGCCATCGCACTTCTGACCGGCGAGCAGCGGGCCAGTGTCGATGTGGTGCTGCTGGATCTGGTGATGCCGGAGGTCGACGGGCTGGAGGTGCTGGAACAGGTTCGCCCGCTGCGGCCTGAACTGCCCATCGTCGTGCTGACCGCGCATGGTGGTGTCGATACCGTGGTCAAGGCCATGCGGGCCGGGGCCTCCGACTTCATGGTCAAGCCAGCGGCGCCGGAACGGATCCGGGTCACGCTGGAGAATTCACTGAAACTCAGCACCCTGACCGGCGAGATCTCGCGCCTGCACCGGCGCATGTCGGGTGAAATGACCTTCGACGACCTGATCGGCAACAGCGCCGCCATGCAGGCCGCCATTCACCTGGCACAGCGGGGCGCATCGTCGAACATTCCGATCCTGATCGAGGGCGAATCGGGCGTCGGCAAGGAAATGGTCGCCCGCGCCATCCAGGGCACCAGCGATCGCGCAGGCCGTCCCTTCGTCACCGTCAACTGCGGCGCCATTCCGGAAAATCTGGTCGAGAGCATCCTGTTCGGGCACGAGAAGGGGTCCTTCACCGGCGCCTCGGCCAAGTCCATCGGCAAGTTCCAGGAGGCATCGACCGGCACCCTGTTCCTGGACGAGATCGGCGAACTGAAGCTGGACATGCAGGTGAAGCTGCTGCGCGCGCTGCAACAGGGGGAGATCGATCCGGTCGGGGCCAGCCGCCCGGTGAAGGTCGATATCCGACTGATCTCGGCCACCAACCGCACGCTTTCGCAGATGGTCAGCGAGGGCACGTTTCGCGAGGACCTCTATTACCGCCTGAACGTCTTTCCGATCACCCTGCCGCCGCTGCGGGAACGGCCGGAGGATGTGCCGGACCTGATCAACCACTTCACCCGCACCTTCGCCGCCAGCGAGAACAAGAACATCCAGGGCGTGACGGCGGAGGCGATGGCGCACCTGTGCGACCACGACTGGCCCGGCAATGTCCGCCAGTTGGAGAACGCGGTGTTCCGTGCCGTGGTGCTGGCCGAAGACACCATGCTGACGCCGCAGGACTTCCCGCAGATCACCGGCAAGCAGCCGATGCCGGGCGGCCAGGCACCGATGGAGACCGGTGACGGTGTTTCAAACGGCAAGCCGATCCTGAACCTGCACGACGATGAGGGTCACGTCCGGCCCCTGGAAGAGATCGAGGGCGATGTGATCCGTCATGCCCTGAAACACTACGACGGGCAGATGTCGGAGATCGCGCGTCGCCTGAAGATCGGTCGCTCCACCCTCTATCGCAAGATCGGGGAGCTGGAGGAACAGGACGCCGCTGACTGAGCGCCGCCAGGCTCAGTGAACTTCGGGAATCTCCCGCTTCGGCGGCGCGATCGGTGTTGCGGGCGGTGACTGGCGTTCCCAATCGAACATGTAGTCGCGGGTATAGGGCACCGCGTCGATCGACCGGGTCATCTGCAACTGGAAGACCGTCAGCCAGGACTTGCGGAAATTCGCCTCGCAGGATTGCAGATAGAACTCCCACATCCGGCAGAACCGCTCGTCATACAGATTGTCGCGCACGTGCTCGCGGTGGGTCTGGAACCTCTCGTTCCAGTCCTTCAGGGTCTCGGCGTAGTGCGTCCGCAGGCTCTCGAAGTCACTGAGCCAGAGGCCGAGCTGCTCCAGATGCGGCAGCACCTCGCTGAGGCTCGGCAGATAGCCCCCGGGGAAGATGTACTTCCGTATCCATGAGGCAACCGGTCCCGGCGGGTCGGCACAGCCGATGGTGTGCAGCAGCGCAACGCCGTCCGGTGTCAGCAGGTCATGCACCTTCGAGAAGAACTCGCGGTAGTGCAGATTGCCCACATGCTCGAACATCCCGACGGAGACGATCCGGTCGTAGGGGCCTTCTTCGTGGCGATAGTCCTGCAGCTTGAAGGTGACCCGGTGATCCAGCCCGGCCTCCCGCGCGCGGCGGGTGGCAACGGCATGCTGTTCCTTCGACAGGGTGACACCCGTGACCTCGACATCCTCCACGGTGGCGAGATAGAGCGCCATGCCACCCCAGCCGCAGCCGATATCCAGCACCTTCTGCCCCGGTCGCAGCATCAGCTTGGCCGCGATGTGGCGCTTCTTCTGGTCCTGCGCGGCCTCCAGCGTGTCGTCGGGCGTGCGGTAGTAGGCACAGGAATACTGACGGTCGGCATCCAGGAACAGATCGAACAGTTCATCGGACAGATCATAGTGATGCGCCACGTTCTGCTGCGCACGGCCAACCGGATTGTAGCGGTCAAGCACGGTCGCGGAGCGGCGCATCACACGACCGATGCGGGTTTCCTGGTGGTTCAGCAGGGCGAGGTTGGAAACCGCGAGATCGAGGAAATCGTAGAGGGTGCCTTCCTCTATGGTCAGGCGACCATCCATGTAGGCCTCGCCGACCGCGAGCCGCGGCCGGATCGCCATCTCGAACGCCAGCTTCCGGTCATGCAGGCGAATGGTCGACTTCCGCCCGGGTGTTTCCCCGCGAAAGACCGTCGCCATGCCGGTATGGTCGATGACCGTAAGCTCACCGACCTTAACCAGACGTCCCAGATATTTTCGTGCGAGCGCGTTCATGATCGCCCTCTCGGCTCGTTAACCTGTCAAAAATAGCCAAGGCAATGGCTCCGCCGCAACTGTCTGATGCATCCCGATACCGCGCGGCCCGGCGGTGAGGTCCGCGGGGAGGATACGGTCGCACGGCGGAAGCGCCCGTGGCGGATCAGTCAGCGCCGACGGCAGAGGACCGCATTCCGGCCTGTATCTCGCGCCGGTATTCGCCGGGGGAACGGTCCGTGAGCTCACGGAACACACGGCTGAAACGCGTTGAATCCGCAAAGCCGACCGCATGGCCGATACTTGCAACGGATACGCCGGACAGCGCCGGATCAGCCAGGCGGCGGCGGGCGGCGGCAATGCGCCGGTCGCGGATCAGGCCGGACACCGTCTCGCCCCGTTCCGCCACCAGCCGCTGCACATAGCGCCGCGACAGTCCCAGCGACTCCGCGATCACTTCGACGCCCAGCTCGAACTGTTCCAGCCTGGTGTCAATCTCGCGAATGATGCGGCGGATATGCGCCAGTCGGACAGATGACTCGCCGCTTTCGCCCGCATTGGCATCCGCAGTCAGCGTCAGTCCGATCAGGTCCAGCATCTGGTCGGACAATGCCTGCGCGGACCAGGAATCGAGCTCATCCGCGCACCGCATCACCGACAGGATGAAGTCGACCATCACGCCCGTCAGGGCCGAGTCGCGGCGAAAGGGAACGGCAACCAGGTCATCGATGAAGGGCACCCGTGCCCGAACGCCTGCCCCGTCCAGGCGGAGTGTGGCGACCCGGTTACGCGTGTGCTGCAGATAGGCATAGGCGTTGCTGGTGTTGATCACCGCGGCCTCGCCCGGATGCAGCACCGTATCCCGGCCTTCCTGCTGCAGACCCAGTGCATGGTGCAGCGGTACCGGGATGAAATAGAAGTCGGACCCGTTCGAAGCCACATGGTTCCGACGCCGGTGCACCGTGTAGCCGTCGCTGTCCAGTGCACCGAGCCTGATTCCGGGCAGATCCATGATCCTGAGTTCGCCATGCCGGAAGGCGTCGCCTGTCGGAGTCAGGTCGAGCGGGTAATAGTGTTCGTAGATCGATTCCGTCCAGGCGCTGATACGCTGTGCCGTCGGCATGCAACTGACATCGGCAACGACCGTCGCGGCCCCCATGGGGGACGGCTGGCAGTCCAATGCATTGATCATCGCAACCTCCTGTCCCTCCAAGTGGCAAAGCGCGCGGGTCTTGCGCGCCCGACAGTCTAGTGGCCAGACCGGGCCTGGTGGAACAGGGGCAATTGGCACCAGATGCACAAATGCATCCTGCCAGGTGTCCTTTTCCGCCCCCGGAAGGCAGGACCGCAGGCTCAGAGAGTTACCGTCCCGTCAATCAGCAGCAGGGTCTGGCCACCGACCAGGATCCGGTCAGGGTCCGTCTTGTCGGGGCGGATGTGGACACGGCCGACACGACCGATGCACCCGCCCTGAGCCATCAGCAACGGGCGATCCAGGCGGCCCAGGCTTTGGAACCAGCGGGCGATGGCAGCATTCAGGGAACCGGTGATCGGGTCCTCGCTCATGCCGCTGGAAGGGGCGAGCATGCGTACTTCATAGTCCGCGTCGCCATCGTCGGGATGGGCACCGATCAGGCCGATGGCCTTGTACTCCGGCCATCGCACCCGCACCGCATCGACCGCCCGCACATCATCGGCAGAAGCCAGTTCCAGAACCTGCCAGAGGGGACCATTCTCCAGTTGCGTTGTCATGCGCACCCTGTCGGCGGGGATCTCCAGCCGCGCCAGAATGGACTGCAGATGCGCGTCATCCATGGGCATGATCCGCGTCGGCGGGGCGACGAAGGCAGGCACGTCGCCGCGAAGGTCGATCTCGACGATGCCGACCGCACATTCCTGACGCACCAGATCGGGCTGCGCGGGCCTGCCACCCGCGTGCAGCCAGGCCGCGCAACTGCCCAGGGTCGGATGTCCGGCGAAGGGCATCTCCCGCGTCGGTGTGAATATCCGCACCCGATAGTCGGCCTCCGGCCCTGACGGGGGCAGCAGGAAGGTCGTCTCCGCCAGATTGGTCCAGGCGGCGAAATCCTGCATCTGCTGGTCGCCGAGGCCCTCCGCCTCGACAACGACCGCAAGTCCGTTGCCCCTGGTCGGCTGGTCGGTGAACACATCACACTGGATGAAGCGACGCTGTTGCATGGACACCTCCCGACGCCAGCCATGAATCGAAACGGGGGTCGGAACCATATGGTTCCGACCCCCGAAACGAAATCACCAATCGTGCGACAGGCGTATCAGACTTCCGGCTGATCCGATTCGGACGGATCGAGCTCTTCCATCTTCTGGCCGGTGATGGCTTCCACCAGTTCCTCGGCGGTCGCGGCACCTTCCTCGAACAGCTCTTCGGCTTCTTCGATGTCCAGCACGTCGTCGTCGTCATCCTCGGTATTCAGAACGTCGACACCACGCGCCTGCGCGGCAGCCTCGTCCTCGGACCGGGCAACATTGGCCTCGACGGTCAGCGTCACCTCAGGATGCAGCCGCACCAGAACCTCGTGCAGACCCAGCGTCTTGATCGGACGACCGAGTTCAACCTGCTTGCGGTCGATGGTGAAGCCGGCCTCCGTCACCGCCGTGGCGATGTCACGGGTATTGACCGAGCCGTAGAGCTGACCGCTGTCGGACGACTGACGGATCAGCACGACCGAAACCTCGTTCATGCGACCGGCAAGGTCTTCGGCCTCGGCCTTCAGTTTCAGGTTCTGTGCCTCAAGCTGCGCGCGACGGGACTCGAAAGCCTCCAGCGCCGAAGAGGTGGCACGTTCTGCCTTGCCCTGCGGCAGCAGAAAATTGCGGGCGAAGCCGTTCTTGACGGTGACAACGTCACCCATCTGGCCAAGTTTTTCGACCCGTTCGAGAAGAATGACTTTCATCAGTCTGTCTCCTTCCTCAACTAGGGTTGCGTCAGTCCTGGACGTAAGGCAGCAGGGCGAGGAAGCGGGCGCGCTTGATCGCACGGGCCAGCTCACGCTGCTTCTTGGCCGAGACGGCGGTGATCCGGCTGGGCACGATCTTGCCGCGCTCAGACAGGTACCGCTGCAAGAGCCGCACATCCTTGTAATCAATCTTCGGCGCGCCCTCGCCCGTGAACGGGCAGGTCTTGCGGCGGCGGAAGAACGGACGGCGTGCGCCCTTCACGGCAGAGCGGACAACACCCTTGTGTTCGGTCGTGGTCTGCATCAGCTCGCCTCCCTCTCACGGCGTTCGCCACCTTCGCGGCCACCACCTTCACGACGCGGACCCCGGTCGTCGTCGCGGCGCGGGCCACGATCCCGGTCACCCGGGCGACCACCGCCACGGCGGCCATCACGTCCGCCACCACGGCTCTGCATCTGGACGGAGGGTCCTTCCTCCAGTTCCTCGACCTTCACGGTCATGTAACGCAGAACATCGTCATGCAGACGCATCTGGCGCTCCATCTCCTGCACCGCCGGCGCCGGAGCGTCGAGGTTGTGCAGGACATAGTGGCCCTTGCGGCTCTTCTTGATGCGATAGGAGAGACTGCGAAGACCCCAGTATTCGGTCTTCTTCACGTCTCCGCCATTTTCCTTGATCAGGTTGGTGAAATGCTCGTTGAGCTGCTCCACCTGCTGGGCCGAAATATCCGGCCGCGCGATCATGACAGTTTCGTAGGTTGCCATTGCTTCCTTCCGGGTTGATCAGCGCCCACCAGCGGGGGTCCCGAAAGGCCCGCTGGCTCGAATACCCCGAATGCCTGAATGACAGACCGGGCAGGACGCCGAGCCGCGGGTTATTGCGCAAAAGACAGGCGACCGCAAGGGCACAGAATCACGCCCTGCGGTCGCACGGTCGATCCATCACGGATCAGGGTCAGGAACGGACCTTCACATAGCTGCCGGGCGCGTCCTCGATCACGGTCAGCTTGCCGTCGCCCGGCACCCTGGCCGGCACCTTCTTGCCCGAATGCTTCTGCATCCACTTGATCCAGTCCGGCCACCAGCTCCCCGGATGCTCGGTGGCATCGGCCAGCCAGGCTTCGGGCGTGTCGTATTTCTTGCGCTTGTCGTTGGTCCAGTGCTGGTACTTCACCGGCTCCGGCGGATTCACCACCCCGGCGATATGCCCGGAACCGGCCAGCATGAAGCGGGTCGGACCGGAAAAGTGCTTCGTCGCCTTGAAGACGGAGGTGTAGGGGGCGATGTGATCATCCTTGCCTGCCTGCAGATAGACCGGAACCTTGACGTTCGACAGGTCGATGCCGACACCGTTCATCTTGATCGTACCCGGCTCGATCAGGTGGTTCCGCTGGTACATCTCGCGCAGGTAGAAGCTGTGCATCTTCGGCGGCATGCGTGTGGCGTCCGCGTTCCAGAACAGCAGATCGAAGGGGAAGGGATCCTTGCCCATCAGGTAGTTGTTCACCACGAACGACCAGATCAGGTCATTGGCCCGCAGCATGTTGAAGGAACTCGCCATCTCCGCCCCGTCGAGATAGCCCTTCTGTTCCATCATCTGTTCCAGATGGGTCAGCTGCTCGTCGTCGATGAAGACACCAAGCTCACCGGGTTCGGAGAAATCGACCTGGGCCGTGAAGAAGGTCGTCGCCTTGATCCGGTCGTCACCGATGGCCCCCATGTAGGCGAGGGTCGTCGCCATCAGCGAACCACCGAGGCAATAGCCGATGGTCGTGACCTCGCGCTCCCCCGTTGCCTGCTCCACGCCATCGAGGGCGGCGAGCAGACCTTCGTTCATGTAATCCTCGAAGGTCTTGTCCGACAGCTTCTCGTCCGGGTTCACCCAGGAGATCACGAAGACCGTCAGCCCCTGCTCGGTGCACCACTTGATGAAGGAATTCTCCGGGCGGAGATCCAGGATGTAGAACTTGTTGATCCAGGGCGGGCAGATCAGCAGCGGGCGCTTGTAGACCTGTTCCGTCACCGGCTCGTACTGGATCAGCTGCATCAGGTCGGTCTGCATCACCACCTTGCCCGGCGTGGTGGCGACATTGCCGCCGACTTCGAAGGCGTCCATGTCGGTCATGCTGATGGCGAGCTTGCCCTTGCCGCGCTCCAGGTCCTTCAGCATGTTCTCCAGGCCGTTCACCAGGTTCTCGCCGTTGGTGGCCAACGTTTCCTTCAGCACGACCGGGTTGGTCATCAGGAAGTTGGACGGCGACAGCGCATCGACGAACTGGCGGGTGTAGAAATCGACCTTCTTGGCGGTCTTGTCATCCAGGCCCTCGACCTTGCGAACGGTCTCCGTCATCCAGGACGACGTCAGCAGGTAGGATTCCTTGATGAAGCTGAAGACCTCGTTCTCGTCCCACTCCTCACCCTTGAACCGCTTGTCCTTCTTCTTCACGGCGGCAGGCGGTTCGACGATGTCGTCGGTCTGGCCCAGCATCCGCTGCGCCGTGCTCTGCCAGAGCTGGACGTAGCTCTGCCAGAGGTCCATCTGTGCCTGGGCTACCTGAGCCGGATGCTGCATCATCTGTGTCGTGAGGGCCATGAAGGCCTCGGAGATGTTCAGCGGGTCCACGGGTCCGGGGGACGTGTCCTGCTGGTTCTCCAGGAATTCCTGGACCAGGCGCTGGCTCTGCGCCGCCACCCGCGCCATGTTCTGCGAGAGCTCCACGGGATCCGGCGTCGGCATGTCGTCGGGAGTCTTGTCGGTCATCTTCCGTCTCCTCCAGGTCGATGGTCGGATTCCAGACTGCCATGGCAGCCATGTCTGTTTACCAAGTTTCTGCGCCTGTAAGTAACGTAGCGTCAGGAGACGGTCGAGGCAAAAATGCTGCATTGCACAATTATGCCGCACCGCACCATTCGACAGGCCGCCGGAGCCGATCTTGCGGATCGGTCGCAGACAAGCCTTGCATCTGCCGCTAAATTGGCGAATCACCTTTCCCAGATGACACAGGCATTCAATGTCGGAGCCGAACATGATGGACATTTCCTCGATGCGCGCAGGGCGCGACCGGGTCGGTCGCCGGGTTCGGATCGCCGCATTGCTGCTGGCCCCGGTGCTCTTCGGCGGCTGCTCGCTGCCCGACTGGGCGGACCCCTTCGGCAATGACTATGGCCCGGTGCCGCAGCCAGTGACCCGCGCAGGGGCCGCGACCGCCATTCCGCCCGCGCCCGACGCCGGTCTCGCGGCAGACACCACCAATGTCCGCCACAGCGAAGTCCGCCAGGTGGCCGCCGTGACACAGGACAGCGCGGCGGAGGCAGCCGAGATCCGCGCGGCTGCCGCGGCACGCCCCGAGATTGCCGTGACCCGGATCGAGACACCGGCCGCCACCACGCAGGTGCGCCCGCCACAGGTTGCCGCACCGCGCGCCGAGGCGGCACAACCGGCCGCTCCGGTCACGGTCATGCCCGCCGTGACCGCACAGGAGACCCGCGCCACACGCGTGGCCGTGGCCCCGGCACCGTCGGCGGGCGCGTCATCCCGCACGGCGGATGATGACGAGATCAGGAATTCACCGACCCCGATGATCGCCGCGATGACGCGCGGCCAGCAGCCGCCGTCGTTCAGCCGCGACGGCTCGGTCGTGGCGCGGCGCACCAGCGTGCAGCCCTCGTCCAGCATCAGCCCGGGTGATCCGCAGACCCCGGTAACGGATACGGCGTCGCGCGATCCGGGCAACGACACGATCATCTCCTCCGAACCCGCAACGGCCATTGCAAGCCACAGCGATGTGCGTCCCGGCACATCCAGCACGGCCGCACTGGCGACCACGGCGCCGGCCCTGACCGCGCCGCAGCCCCAGACGACGCTGGACCGTACCTATCGCGACCAGCTGCGTGCCGCCGGTATCGACCCGGTGACGGGCCAGGGTGCCGGCGGCTCCGCTGCCGTCGCGCCCGGCCAGTTCCCCAGCAGTGTTTCCCCGGTGGTGCAGCAGACCTATCTGCAGTCGCTCAATGCGCCCCAGACCTATGAGCAGGCCGTCGGGCTGGCCCCGCGCAGCAGCGGGTCGACAGCCGTGATCACGGGCGGCTATGGCGGTTCCGGTGCCGGATCGAGCGGCCCGGTGGTGATTTCGGGCGACGGCGTCTATCAGCCCGCGACCGCCCGCTCCTTCGCCGGTCGCAGCGGCGCCGCCGCGACGATCCTGTTTGCCAACAATTCCGCCCGACTGAGCGCCAGTGACGATGCGGTCATCCGGCAGCTGGCCGCGAACGCCCTGCGCCAGAACGCCACTGTGCGGGTGGTCGGCCATGCCTCCAGCCGCACGCGCGAGCAGGCGGTGGGCGCGCATCTGCTGGTCAACCTGCGGATCTCCGCCGACCGGGCGAATGCCGTCGCCGACCGCATGGCCGCCTTTGGCGTGCCCTATGAGCGGATCATCGTCGAGGCCAGGGGCGACAACGAGCCGGTCTATAACGAGGCCATGCCCAGCGGCGAGTCCGGCAACCGCCGTGCCGAGATCTTCCTGGAATAGGGTCGCCGTTCCCTGCCCCACTCCTGCCGCATCCCGAACCGGATTCCGGCGCATTCGGCCGTCATGACGGACGGCGGAGGTACAGTCTGCCATGCAAGTCGATTTTCACCTGATCAAGCGCCTGCCCCCCTACGTCTTCAATGAGGTCAATCGCCTGAAGGCGGAGGCCCGCGCCGAGGGCCGGGACATCATTGATTTCGGCATGGGCAATCCCGATCAGCCCACGCCGGAACATATCGTCGAGAAGCTGGTGGAGACGGCACGCAACCCGAAGACCCACCGCTATTCCGCCTCCAAGGGCATTCCCGGCCTGCGCCGGGCGGTCTCCGCCTATTACGAACGCCGGTTCGGGGTCTCGGTCGATCCGGAGACGGAAACCATCGTCACGCTGGGCTCGAAGGAAGGGCTGGCGCATCTGGCGATGGCGATCACCACACCGGGCGATGTGATCCTGTCCCCCAACCCGTCCTACCCGATCCACCCCTACGGCTTCATCATCGCCGGTGCCGTCATCCGCCACTTCCCCGTCGGGCCCGGTCATGACTTCATGACCAGCCTGGAGCGGGCGATGAAGCACTGCATTCCGGCGCCGACCCTGCTGGTCCTGAACTTCCCGTCGAACCCGACAGCCATGGTGGTTGATCTGGACTTCTATCGTGAAGTGGTCGATTTCGCCCGCAAGCGCGGTCTCTACATCCTGTCCGACCTGGCCTATTCGGAGATCTATTTCGACGGCAACCCGCCGCCGTCGATCCTGCAGGTGCCGGGTGCGCGGGAGCGGGCCGTGGAGTTCACCTCCCTCAGCAAGACCTATTCGATGCCGGGCTGGCGCATCGGTTTCGCCACCGGCAACCAGGAACTGATTGCCGCCCTGACCCGCATCAAGTCCTACCTGGACTATGGTGCATTCACGCCGATCCAGGTTGCTGCCGCCGCCGCGCTGAACGGGCCGCAGGATTGCGTCGACGAGATTCGCAGCGTCTACCAGTCGCGCCGCGACGTGCTGATCAAGACCTTCGCGCAGTCGGGCTGGGACATCCCCTCCCCCGCCGCGACCATGTTCGCCTGGGCGCCGATCCCGGAGCCCTTCCGCCACCTGGGCAGCATGGAGTTCTCCAAGCTGCTGCTGCAGGAGGCCGACATCGCCGTCGCGCCGGGCATCGGTTTCGGCGAATATGGCGACGATCATGTCCGTATCGGGCTGGTCGAGAACGAACAGCGCGTGCGTCAGGCCGCCCGGAATCTGCGGCGCTTTCTCGGTCGCGACGAAAAGACGGTTGACGCCCCCCGCGACGCAGCCGAATAGACTGCCCGGCAGGTCGCCCGGTCGCGGGTGACCCGAACGAGCGGGAGATTTCCATCGTGAGCGCGACCTTGCGGATCGGAGTGGCGGGCCTTGGCACCGTCGGGGCGTCATTGCTGCAGTTGCTGAGCCAGCACGGCACGACGATTGCCGCACGCGCAGGCCGGACGCTGACCGTCACCGCTGTTTCGGCGCGGGACCGCAGCCGTGATCGCGGCATTGACCTGTCCGCCATGACCTGGGTCGATGACCCATGCGAACTTGCGACCATGGACGGCGTCGATGTCGTGGTCGAACTGATGGGCGGCGCCGATGGCGCAGCGCGCGAACTCGTCAGTCGCGCCCTGGCCAATGGCCGCCCCGTTGTCACCGCCAACAAGGCCCTGCTGGCCGAACACGGCAATGAGCTGGCCGATCTGGCGGACCTGAACAACGCGGCGCTGGGCTTCGAAGCTGCCGTCGCAGGCGGCATTCCGATCATCAAGGCCCTGAAGGAAGGGCTGGCCGGGAACGACGTGCAGCGCATCTATGGCATCCTGAACGGCACCTGCAACTTCATCCTGACGGAGATGCGCAGCACCGGACGCCACTTCGCCGATGTGCTGGGGGAGGCGCAGGCGCTCGGCTATGCGGAGGCGGATCCGACCTTCGACGTGGAAGGCATCGACGCTGCCCACAAGCTGGCGCTGCTGTCGGCCATTGCCTTCGGTCACCGCGTCGACTTCTCCCGCGTGACGGTGGAGGGGATCAGCGACATTTCCCCCGTCGACATCGCCTATGCCGACGAATTCGGTTTCAGCCTGAAGCTTCTGGGCATCGCCGAACGCAACGGTGACAGCATCACCGAACGGGTGCATCCGTTCCTGGTGGCGATGGACGACCCGATCGCGAAGGTCGATGGCGTCAACAATGCGGTCATCGTGGAAGGCGATTTCGTCGGCCAGGTGCTGCTCGAAGGTCCCGGTGCCGGTGGTGGTGCCACCGCATCCGCCGTGGCGGGTGACCTGGTGGACATCGCCGCGGGCCGGACCAGCCCGGTGTTCGGCATTCCGGTGAAGGATCTGTCCGCCGAACCCGCAGGACGCGCCAGCGAGGCCCACGGCCGTTTCTACATCCGCCTGAAGGTGGAAGACCGCCCCGGCGTGATCGCCGATCTCGCCGCCGTGCTGCGTGACAATGCGATCAGCATCGAGTCGCTGCTGCAGCGCGGGGAGCCGGAAGGCGGCACGGCACCCATCGTGCTGATCTGCCATGACGCGCCCGAGTCGCGGGTGCTGGCCGCCCTGAAACAGATCGAAGGGCTGGACTGCATCTTGCAGAATCCGCATATGATCCGCATCAAGGACCTGTAGAGGTCCAGAATCGAAACTATGGCATGTCGCAATGCCTGAAGGGATGAACGCAAATGGCTGACAGGGCGAAACTCGACCGCAATCTGACGCTGGAAGCGGTCCGCGTGACCGAGGCCGGCGCCGTGGCCGCATGCAACTGGATTGGCATGGGCAACGAGAAGGCTGCCGACCAGGCTGCCGTGGACGCCATGCGCACCGCGCTGAACGGTCTGTCGATCCGGGGCACCGTGGTGATCGGCGAGGGCGAACGTGACGAGGCACCGATGCTCTTCATCGGGGAGGAAGTCGGTCTCGGCACCGGCCCCGAAGTGGATATCGCCCTCGACCCGCTGGAAGGGACCACCATCACCGCGAAGGCCGCTCCCGGCGCGCTGGCCGTCATGGCACTGTCGGAGAAGGGCAAGCTGCTGAACTCCCCCGACGTCTACATGGACAAGATCGCGGTCGGCGGTGGACTGCCGGAAGGGGTCGTGGACCTTGACCGCTCCGTCGCCGAGAACTTGGGCAGCCTCGCGGAGGCCAAGGGCTGCGCCATCTCCGATCTGACTGTCTGCATCCTTGATCGCCCCCGCCATGGCGAGATCATCCGCGACTCCCGCGCGGCGGGTGCCCGCATTCAGCTGATCCCCGACGGCGACGTCGCCGGCGTGATCGCAACCACCGACCCCGATACCTCCGTCGACCTGTACATCGGCACGGGCGGCGCACCTGAGGGTGTGCTGGCCGCCGCGGCGCTGCGCTGCGTCGGTGGCCAGATGCAGGGCCGTCTGGTGTTCCGCAACAATGACGAGAAGGGCCGGGCGGAGCGGATCGGCATCACCGACCTGAACCGCAAGTACGGCCTGGAGGAACTGGCGGCGGGTGACGTGATCTTCACCGCGACCGGCGTCACCACCGGCGGCATGCTGCGCGGTGTCCGCCGTGCCAACGGCCAGATCATCACCGACTCCATCGTGATGCGGTCGCGCACCGGCACCATCCGCCGTATCGAGGGCCGGACCCGGATCGTCGGCTGAGCGTGAGGTCTGCCTGATGATGGTGCCGTTCCGGCCCACGCCTCCGACCGGCCACCCGGGCAAGTATCCTGGATGGCTCGCCGGGGGGAGAGGATCGGCGCCGTACCCGGGCAACGAGATGAACCCTTGAATCCGGCTGACCCGCAGCCCGCATTCCTGGGTGTCGGCCAGTCCGTCACCGGGCGACGCTGGATCGCCGCCATCGACCCCGCACAGGAGCGTCTGGCGCAGGCCATGGCACAGAAGCTGGGTCTGCCCGAAATCGTCGCGGGGCTGCTGGTCAGCCGCGGCGTCACCCCGGACGAAGCCCCGGGGTATCTGGAACCGCGCCTGAAGGACCTGCTGCCCGATCCATCCTGTTTCGCCGACATGGACCGGACAGCCGAACTGGTGGCCGCCTGCGTGCGGCAAGGCAGGCCCATCGCCATCTTCGGCGACTACGATGTGGACGGTGCCACCTCCTCCGCCCTGCTCTATCGCTTCCTGCAGGCGGTGGGCGGGACCGTGCGCTATTACATTCCCGACCGGATGACCGAAGGCTACGGCCCCAATATCGCGGCACTGCGCAAGCTGCATGCGGAGGGGGCGGCACTGGTGCTGACCGTTGACTGCGGCATCGCCGCCTTCGACGTGCTGGAACAGGCGGCCGGGGAAGGCATCAGCGTGGCGGTGATCGACCACCACCTGGCAGAGAGCCGCCTGCCCAGGGCCGCGGCCATCGTCAATCCCAACCGGCCTGACTGCGGCAGCGGCCTTGGCTATCTCGCGGCTGTCGGCGTGGCCTTCATGCTGGCCATCGCAGTGAACCGCACCCTGCGCGCCGCCGGATGGTTCAGCGAGCGGAAGGCACCCGACCTCATGGGCCTGCTGGACATCGTCGCGCTGGGCACGGTCTGCGATGTGGTGCCGCTGGTCGGACTGAACCGGGCACTGGTGGCACAGGGGCTGAAGGTCATGGCCCAACGGCAGAGCCTGGGCCTGACGACCCTGGCGGACGTGGCGCGCGTCAATGGTCCACCCGGCACCTATCACGCCGGTTTCCTGCTGGGTCCAAGGGTCAATGCGGGCGGGCGGGTCGGCAAGGCCGATCTGGGTGCCCGGCTGCTGACCACCGATGACCGGGAGGAAGCGCTCGGCATCGCCATGGAACTCGACCGCCTGAATGACGAACGCAAGCGCATCGAGGCCAATGTGCTGGAAGAAGCCCTGGCCCGCGTCGAGGGTCAGGACAATCGCGCTGTCACCCTCGTCGCGGCGGAGGGCTGGCACCCCGGTGTCATCGGCATCGTGGCGAGCCGCCTGAAGGACCGCACCGGTCGCCCCAGTCTGGTGGTCGCGCTGGACGGGGCGCAGGGCAAGGGTTCCGGCCGGTCGATCCGGGGCGTCGACCTGGGGGCGGCTGTCACGGCGGCTCGACAGGCTGGACTGCTGATCAATGGCGGCGGTCACGCCATGGCGGCGGGGATCACCATTGCCAGCGACCGGCTGGAGGCCTTCAGTGACTTTCTGGAGGAGCGTCTGGCAACCCCGGTCGCCCAGGCGCGCACCGGATCAGGCCTGAAGATCGACGGATCGGTCGCGGTGCAGGGCATCAGCATCGATCTGGCGGAGACCATGCAGCGGGCCGGTCCCTTCGGCGCGGGCAACCCCGAACCGCGCATCGCCGTCACCGATGCGAAGCTGGTGAAGGCCGACGTGGTGGGGGAGAACCATGTGCGCGTCATTCTCTCCGGCCGGACCGGCGGACGTGCCACGGGGATCGCCTTCCGCGCCACCGACGGCCCGCTCGGCGCCGCCCTGCTGGGCAATGCCCGCAAGGGGGGCAGCATACATCTGGCCGGACACCTGCGCGTCGATCACTGGCAGGGCGCGGCGCGGGCACAGTTCATCATCGAGGATGCGGCGAGCATCGACTGACCGTCACCGGTCGTGTCGGACTACCCCTCCACCGGCTGACCGAAGACAATGATCAGTGCCCCGAGCACAGCCAGCGCGCCAAATCCGAGACAGCGCCAGATGTCCCTTCTGCGCCAGGCCGTCAGTGCCGCGATCAGCGCCTGCAGCGCGTAGTAGATGGCGAAGGCGCGCGACGCATAGCTGATGATCTCGAAGATGTCGGCAGCCCAGGTCAGCAGGAGTCCGACAACCCCCAGAACGAGATAGGCCATCCGCGGGCTGACGCGGTTGTCGGAGAGTTCCGCGACAAGCCCCCCTGACCCGCTGGTATCCGCAACCGCCGCGCTGAACTGGGCAGCCAGCGCCGCCGCGACCAGCAGAACGGGGAGGATCGGGGCCACGACCACCATCATGCCGACGATGGCCGTCTCGCTGAGTTTCAGTTCCCCGCGCTCGAACACATAGGCCAGCAGCAGGACATAGGTCATGTAGATGGCGGTCGAGACCCATTGCGCCCATTTCATCGACCGCAGACGGACCGCGCGGTCGTAGGTGGCACCGAGATAGCGGGAGGTCTCGAACCCCTGAACCGTCACGATCAGCCCGAAGGCCAGCGTGATCGCAGGCCACCCTGACAGTTCCGCGGCGTTGAAGATCAGGCTGCCGGTGGACAGCCGGTCACCGAAGTAGACAGCCAGTCCCAGCAGCAGCCCGGCAATGATCGCCAGCTTTGCACCGACCGAGACATATTCCATGCGTTCCAGCGATCTGAAGCCGCGCGTCCAGCCCACGAACAGGATGACCGCAAAGACCGCCGTGGTCAGCAGCCGCGCATTCAGCGGGTCATTCGCCGCCGTCAGGCTGACACCGAACGCGCCGAACAGGTTCAGGTAGTAGGCGACCGAGACGATATAGGCGAAGCCGAGGGACCATGAGGCAAGCGTGTCCAGTTGCCTGACCAGCCTCTGGCTCTCGCGATGCACGGCGTCGATCGTCACCATGTTGTATCGAATGGCGGCACCGTAGAGGTAGGCACCGATGCACAGCGCCGCCATCACGAGGGGGGCATACCTGCCGTACTGCGCGTCCAGGATCGGTCCCAGCACCAGGAACCCGCTGCCGATGATCGACGCCAGGGGTGTGGTCATGGCCCGCCAGGTCACCGATCTGCGAACCCGCGGCAACCACAGCAGCAATCCTGTGGCGACGACGGTCAGAAGTATGGCGGAACTGAGCAACATGAACCGGGGAATAGCCGATCAGACGGTCCGCCGGACAGATGGCCAAGCGTCACGCCACCCAGCCGCTGACGCCGTCGAACAGCAGTTTCAGCCCGACGATGAATACGAAGGCATAGCAGAGGGCGTAGAACGGTTTCTCCGGCACCTTGTCGTGCAGCCATATCCCGGCGCGCATGGCCACCGGGCAGACCGGAGCCAGAACCAGCGCGGTCAGCAGGTTGGTCTGGTTCAGCAGGCCCAGCCAGGCATAGGGCACCAGCTTGGCGTAGTTGACTGCCATGAAGAAGATCACCGTAGTGCCGACGAAGACCCGCTTGTCCAGCCGCAACGGCAGCAGATAGACCTGCAGCGGGGGGCCGCCCGCATGTCCGACAAAGCTGGTGAAACCCGAGACAGCCGCCCAGAAGATACCGCTGACCCGGTTCTCCGGCTTCGCCGCGACGACCGTGCCCCTGCCCCGCCATTGCCTGCGCCAGTGATCCAGCGAGAACAGCACCGCGATGGCCCCGACCATGACGCGGATCATGTGTTCATCCACCAGCCCCGCCGTCAGCGTGGCAATACCGATGCCCAGCACGGCCCCCGGCGCCAGGTAGAGCATCATCGAACGGCTCCAGGACCGGCGATAGCTCCAGACCCCGACCAGGTCCATCAGGCAGAGCAGCGGCAGCATGATGCCGATGGCGGTCAGCGGCGGAACCACCAGGGAGATCGCCGGGGCCGCGACGATGCCGATCCCCGACCCGAAACCGCCCTTGGAGATGCCGACAAGCATCAGGGCGGGGATCGCGACCGCATAGAAGACGGGATCGGTGATCATGGCGCGAGGGATCCGCGCTGACTGTTCGGGAACCGGATCAGTTGCTGCCAGGCCCCAGCGGTTCACCGGAATCGCGCTTGCGCACGGCCTCCTTGAAGCCGACCTGCTCGCTCAGTTCCTTGAACCAGAGCCCCTCCGGGCTGTGGCGGGTGATGCCGTCGAACAGGGTCGCGATCATCTGGGTGTTCTGCATGCCCTGTGCGTCGATGGCCTGATTGATCATCAGCTTCTGCATCATCAGCTGGTTCTTCGGCACGCCGGACATGCGCGCCGCCAGTGCCGTCACGCGCGCGTCCAACTGGTCTGCCGGAACCGACTCCAGCGCCAGACCGATACGCACGGCCTCCGGCCCGTCGATCAGGTCGCCGGTGAAGAGCATCCGCTTGGCCTGCTGCGCGCCGAGACGATGCACCCACATGCCGGTGGACGGACAGCCCCATACCCGTGTCGGCGGATAGCCGATCTTCGCGTCGTCGGCCATGACGATCAGGTCACAGCAGAGCGCGATGTCGCTGCCCCCCGCGACAGCAAAGCCGTGCACCTTGGCAATCGTCGGCTTGTAGCAGCGCCAGAGCGTGGAGAAGGCATCCGTGTTCGCCTTCATCAGGCGATAGTCGATCATCGGATCCCAGGGCATGGACTGGGTATAAACGTTCTCCTGATCGCCCTCCGCATATTGCTTCAGGTCATAGCCGGCGCAGAAGGCGCTGCCTGCACCCTGCAGGATGATCGCATGCACATCGTCGTCATCGTCGGCACGGCGCACTGCCTCTGCCAGTTCCCGCGGCAGGTCGTCGTTGATCGCGTTCATCCGCTCGGGGCGGTTGAGGGTGATCGTCGCCACCCTTTCGCTGACTGCGTAGAGGATCGTGTTCCAGCTCATGCCCGTGTCTCCCCTGCCGGTCAGCCCTGCGCGGCACCGAACCGCCGGGCCCGCCATTTCGCCGGTGCCGGCATCGCCAGAATGCAGAGCGCACCGACACCACACAACCCGGCACCGATGAGGATCGGCAGGTCATAGGTCTGTGCCGCGTCGTACATGTAGCCCGCGATCGGGTTGCCGATCAGCGCACCGATCGCGACGGAGGAATAGACGAACCCAAGGATGCCACCCGCATGACCGACACCGTAATAGTCTGCCACCAGGGCCGGCGCGAGCGCGACGAAGCCGCCGTAGAGCGTGCCGAAGACCACCCCGAAGAAGAGCAGCATCCAGAGCGAGACGGACAGGTACCAGAAGACGAAGATCGCGGCGAGACCGATGAAGAGCCCCAGTACCACCGGCTTGCGCCCGAAACGTTCGGCAATCGGACCCAGGATCATCCGCCCCAGGATGGAGCCGATACCGACCGAGCTGACGACCCAGATTCCCTGCTGTGCCGTCAGTCCCAGGTCCTGTGCGAAGGGTTTCAGGTGAACGAACGGCATGAAAAGACCGATGGAGACCAGCAGGGAGCCAGAATAGACCAGCCAGATCGGCAGGGTCCTGCGGGCGGCCTGGACATCCATTGATTCGGCGGCATCGGCAGCAGCCGGCGGGGTGGCGGCTCCATCGGGAAACTGGCCGCGCCGGGCCGGCGAATTCTCCAGCAGCAGGCCGCTGATCACCCCAAGCACCAGCACCACGCCCGCGAGCACCAGATAGGTCTGCCGCCAGTCGAGCAGCGTGATGAGTTCATGCGCCGCCATCGGGGCGACGAATGTGCCGACACCGATGCCGGTGATGGCCAGGCCGGAGGCTGTGGCGCGGCGGCGCGCGAACCAGCGCTGCACCGCACCGACAGCGGGCACATACATGCAGCCGACGCCGACACCGACCCCCAGCCCGTAGCCCCAGTAGACCTGTTCGATCCGGGTGGCCGTGGCCGCGAAATAGAGGCCCAGCGCCGCGACGATCGCGCCAAAGACCACCACCTGCTTCGGCCCCAGCCGGTCACCCGCGGGACCGGAGAAGGCCCCGAGGAAGAAATAGAGGAACCCGGCGATGCCGAAGACGAAGGATGTATCGCCGCGCGTCGCCCCGAACTCGTTCTGCAACGGGGTGAAGAAGGCGGGAAAGCTGTAGGCCGCGCCGAAGCTGACGAACAGGATGGTGAAGGCGGCCCAGACGATCACCCAGCCGTAGAACATGCCGCCCCCGGCACTTTCGCCTGTCTCTGCCTCTGCCAATTCTCGTCCCTCCCCGGATCGGCCGACAGTTTGTGTGGACGGCAGGCGGAGCGCAACTATCATCGGGGTCACGCTGGTATGACCGTGGGGAGGGGACCGCATGTCCGATTGGCCGGATCAGATCTTCGAGGCGCTGCAGGGTGCCGACGTGCGCCAGATCGCCTATGTTCCGGACGCCGGACACAAGCGGCTTATCGAGCGTGCGCGTGCGGACAGCACCATTCATGCCGTCTCCCTGACGACGGAGGCGGAGGGACCGGCGGTCCTGGCCGGAGCCTGGCTGGGTGGCCAGCGCGGCGCGCTGCTGATGCAGTCGAGCGGCGTCGGCAATTGCCCGAACATGCTGGCGACCACCCAGACCTGCCGCTTCCCGCTGCTGATGCTGGTGACGATGCGGGGCGAGTTCGGGGAATTCAATCCCTGGCAGCTTTCCATGGGGCAGGCCGCCGGACCGATGCTGGAGATGATGGGAACCCGCACCTTCCGGCTGGACGATGCCGCAGACGCGGGGCCGATGACCGCCGCCGCCGCCGCCATGGCGTTCGAGGGGCAGATGGCGGTCGCCGTGCTGATCGCGCAGCGGCTGATCGGCACCAAGAACTTCGGGAAATAGCCCCCGTTCAGTTCGCCTGCATGTCGCGCCAGCGTCCCGGGGTCAGGCCATAGGTCGCCCGGAAGTGCCGCGTCATGTGGCTCTGGTCGGCAAACCCGGCCGCGACGGCGACATCGGCGAGGGAGACGCCCTGCCGCAGCATGAGGCGTGCACGGTCAAGCCGCCGCAGCAGGATGAAGCGACTGGGCGTCACCCCGTATGCGCGCCGGAAGTCGCGGCTGAGGGTGAACCGGTCCACGCCGTGACGGCGCTCGAGATCGCGAATCATCACCGGCGCATCCGCCACCGACATCAGGTCCTCACGCACGCGCCGGATCAGCGGATCGATCCGTTTCCGTCGCCGTGCCTTTCCGGGTGAACCGTGCTGGTCCGAAACGCGCTCGAACAGGTCCGCCATCTGACAGACGGCATCATTGACCGCCAGTTCATCAGGCGCCCCCCCGGACCAGGCATCAAAGACCGAGAGGACGAGTTCGGAAACTGCCTGCGCGTCGTGGACCGGTTCCGGACTGAACGGAAGGGCGGACTGGTCCAGCGCCGCCAGCACATGATCCGGTGACAGGTAGACCGCGCGAAAACCGAATCCCGCCTCGGTTCCGGGACGTCCGTCATGTCTTTCGTCCGGATGCAGCAGAAAGACCTCCCCCGGCAGAGACAGCCTTTCGGCACCGCGATAGGTAAAGCGCTGCACACCCTTGCCCGTGACACCGACCACATAGCCATCATGGCGGTGCGGCGTGAACTGGTGCTCGGGAAAGTCCGCTGCCGCCCATTCGAGGCCAGGCGCGACCTCGCCCCCCGACCAGCGGTTCCCGGCCCGAATGTCCACATCCGGTTCGCTGCACATACGTTCTATCCCCACGCCTCACACACCAGTCAGACTGCGCCCCAGTCTGACGGAGGCGACGATGAACGAAAACCTGTTGGTGCTCTATCTGGCCGCGATCCCGCTGATGGGCAGTCCGGGACCGGCAACCCTGACCGTGGCCGCGACAGCGGCCGCCTTTGGCTCCCGTCCTGCCCTGCCCTACCTCTGCGGGATCATCCTCGGCACTGTCGGGGTGCTGTTGCTGGTCGCGACCGGCGTCACCGGTGCAATCCTGGCCGTGCCGGCACTTGGCTCCGTCATCGCCATCGTCGCGGCGTGCTACATCCTCTATCTCGCCTGGCGCATCGCGACCGCGCCCCCGCTCGGGCAAGGCATGGACGCGGGCAAGCGTCCCTCCCTGACCGCGGGCTTCCTGCTGGCCATTGCCAACCCGAAGGCCTTTGCCGCCATTGGTGCGGTCTTCTCCGGCCATCAGCTGATCGGCGGAGACGTGCTGACCGACAGCCTGGTCAAGATCCTGGCGCTGGCACCGCTGATCGTCCTCATCAACAGCGCCTGGCTCGCATTCGGTTCGCTGATCGCGTCGGCACTGCGGGACCCGCGCCTGTCACGCATGGCCAACATCTGCTTTGCAATCCTGCTCGTCATCTCCGTCGGTTTTGCCTTAGTCTGACGCCATACGGGGATGAGACTGACTGGGGATGACGCCATGACCGACCGCGCGAACAGCTTCGAGATCCGCCGCCGCGAGGTCGCGCAGCGGCTGCTGGACGACAATCCCGACGCCCTTGTCATTGCCGGACTGGGTGCCACGGTCTGGGATCTGACGGCTGCGGGCGACAGGCACAGCACCTTTCCGCTCTGGGGTGCCATGGGCGGTGCGGCGGCGATGGGCCTGGGGCTCGCCCTGGCGCAACCCGAGAAACGCGTGATCGTGGTGACCGGCGATGGCGAACAGCTGATGGGTCTCGGCGCGCTCGCCACGGTGGCGGTGCAGCGCCCTGCCAATCTGGCCATCGTCGTCTTCGACAACGAAAGCTATGGCGAGACCGGCATGCAGGCGACGCACACGGCCGCCGGTGTCGATCTGGCCGGGGTCGCCCGCGCGGCAGGCTTCCCCACCATCGTCAGCGCCAATACCAACGCGGAACTGGATGATGCGCTGCAGACCGTGTCCAGCGGCAAGGGACCTGTATTCGCGTGGCTGAAGGTGCGGGCAGAGGCGTCCCCCTTCGCCCTGCCGCCAAAGGATGGCGCATGGCTGAAGGACCGGTTCCGCCGTCACCTGCTGGGACCGGCTGCCGTCGGGGAGGGCTGAACCCGCGGTTCAGTGCCAGTCAGGACCGGTTTGGTCCCCTGGTGGCAGCTTCGGGTGAAACACCAGCCCGCCAAAGACCATGTCGATGGTCTCGCCATCCGTCGACAGGGGAAGATTCAGCGCCTCGTAGGTATAGAACTTCCTGTCCGGGTAGAAGCTTTCGCCATGCGTCCTGAGCGGTTGCCCGTTCTGGAACATCCAGCGAAAACTGCGATAGATGGCTTCAAGCAGCTCTGGCTCATAGATCTCGTCATAGAACTTGCCGGTTGAATTGCGCCGCATGACGTCGGTGATGCGGGTGCCGAGCAATCGGTACCGCAGCCGCAGCGGGTCGTGAAACACATCAATGAGGATGACGTTGGCCAGGTGAGGCACGATTTCCGCCGGATCGATATCCCGTCGGGACGGAAACTTCCGCCCCCTCTTCTTGCTTTCCCAATATCCGTGCAGTTCCTGCAGCGACTGATCGCGGCACACCATCCCCGGGTCCAGATTGACCCAGAGGTCCTGTGACGGTGATTCCTGATCATGAGCCGGTTCGGTTGAAACCATCTTCCGGGAGGCACCTTCCGTTTGCATCGGGAACAGCAAATCCACTCAGCGATACCATAATACTCCATCAACGCGCATGTGCCAGTGCCGGTGCAGAAGGGCGCGGAGCGGGCAATCATTTCAGAAACAGAATGGGGCGCCGTCTCCGGCGCCCCATGAATTCAATTCAGCTCGTTCCGAAAGCTTCTCACATCGTCTCCGCTTTCAGGAAGGCGATGATATTGTCCAGATCCTTCTGCTTCTTCAGACCGGGGAAGGCCATCTTGTTCTTCGGGATGTAACCGCGCGGATCGGCCAGATAGGCCGCGATGGTCTCCTCGTTCCAGACAATGCCGGAATCCTTCATGGCGTTGGAGAAGCGGAAGCCATCCAGCGTACCGGCAGTGCGCCCGAACACGCCATGCAGCGATGGCCCGACCTTCTTCTTGCCTTCCTCCAGCGAATGGCAGATCGCGCACTTCTTGTAGACCTTCTTGCCGGCCTCGGCATCGCCAGCGGCCTGTGCGGCGCCGGTGCCAAGCGCAAGCGCCATGGTGGCTGCAACTACAAACTTCTTCATGACAACCTCTTTGGTACGTTTATTGGAACCTGCCCCTCAGATAGTTGGCCCCGGACCGAATTCCCAATGGCCAAACGACGCACCGCACATGCTGCATGAACCCGGCCAAGGGGCCTTGCATGTTGACGCCGGGGCACCCCGCAACACCCTGAAAAATCCGACAAAGGCGTTGACGGTTGTTCCGGCAGACGCCCACTATGCCCGCGAAATGGCGTGCCAAGCGCCTGAAACATGTCTGGGAACCATAGCGGGAGACAATTCATGAATATCCGCAATACCTTGCTGGCCGGGGCGGCAGTCCTTGCACTTGCTGCCGGGGCGGCGCAAGCCAAGGAAATGACGTTCGCCTTCCAGGGGGACGCCAATTCCATGGACCCCTACAACCTGAATGAGACCTTCACGCTCGGCTTCATGGCGAACATCTATGAAGGCCTGATCCGGCGCGGTCCCAATCTGGAAATCGAACCGGCCCTGGCGGAAAGCTGGGAGATCATCGAGCCGACGCGCTGGCGTTTCCATCTGCGCAAGGGTGTGAAGTTCCATGGCGGCGAGGATTTCACGGCTGATGACGTGCTGTTTTCCGCGGACCGTGTCCGGGGCGAAGGTTCCGACCTGAAGACCCGCCTGGCCGGCGTCACCGATATCATCAAGGTCGATGACCACACGGTTGATTTCGTGACCGAGGCCGCGAACCCGATCCTGCACTTCGAATGGGCCACCTGGGCCATAATGTCGAAGACCTGGGCGGAAAAGAACGGTGCGGTTTCCGCACAGTCCGCGACCGGTGACCAGGAAAACTTCGCCACCCGCAACGCCAACGGCACCGGCCCGTTCATGCTGCAGAGTCGCGAGGCCGACGTGCAGACCGTGGCCGTCGTCAATCCGAACTGGTGGGACAACGCCAACAAGGAACACAATCTGACCAAGGTCACGCTGAAGCCCATCAGCTCCGACGCGACCCGTGTGGCGGCGCTGCTGTCCGGTCAGGTTGACATGGCCTATCCGATCCCGGTGCAGGACATGAACCGCGTCGACAGCAATTCCGGCACCTCCATGCTGGTGGGCCCGGAACTGCGGACCATCTTCCTCGGCATGGACCAGCATCGCGACGAGCTGCTGTACTCCAATATCAAGGGCAAGAACCCGTTCAAGGACATCAAGGTCCGTGAAGCCATGTATCGCGCCATCGACGTGGAAGCGATCAAGAAGAAGGTGATGCGTGGCCTGTCGGAGCCGAGCGCCCTGATGGTCGCCCCCGGCATCAACGGGTCCGATCCGGCCTTCACGCGGCTGGAACTGGATGTGGATCTGGCCAAGAAGCTGCTGGCTGACGCCGGTTATCCGGACGGTTTCGAAGTCGGCATGGACTGCCCGAACGATCGCTACGTGAATGACGAGGCGATCTGCCAGGCCGTGGTCTCCATGCTGGCCAAGATCGGCGTGAAGGTGAACCTGCTGGCCCAGCCGAAGGCGCTGTACTTCAAGAAGGTCCTGGCCCCCAGCCTGGATACCTCCTTCTACCTGCTGGGCTGGACCCCGGGCTCCTTCGACAGCTGGAACCCGCTGTTCAACCTGCATGGCTGCTACGACGCCGAGACCGGCAATGGCAAGTTCAACCTGGGTCGCTACTGCAACCCTGAAGTGGACGAGCTGACCGCCAAGGTGCTGTCGGAAACCGATGCGGTGAAGCGTAATGCCATGATCCGCGACGCGTGGGTGCACACCACCCGTGACATCGCCTACATCCCGCTGCACCAGCAGGCCCTGGCCTGGGGCGCACGGGACGGTGTGAACGTGAAGCAGCGTGCGGACAACCAGTTCGCATGGCGCCACGTGACCATCGACTGACCGATCAGGAACCGGATGGACTCCGCCGCGATACCCGGCATGGCGGCGGAGTCTCCGTTTCCGTTCGTTCGAAAGACGGCCTGACCGGTGGGAATCCGGTTCAGGCAAGGGTCGGCAACCGCCGCCCCCCTCTCATTTTCCGGGGAAGCTGAATGATCGCCTTCGTCATTCGCCGCCTCTTCCAGGCCCTGCTGGTCATGCTCGTGGTGGCGCTGATCGGGTTCACCATGTTCCGCTATGTCGGCGACCCGGTGGCCCAGATGGTCGGCCAGGACACCTCGCTGGAGGATCGCGCCAAGCTGCGCCAGGACCTGGGCCTGAACGATCCGGTGCCGCTGCAGTTCGCCCGTTTCATCGGCAATACGGTGCAGGGCAAGTTCGGCATTTCCTATCGTATCGGACGCCCGGTGGATGAACTGCTGGCCGACCGGCTGCCCGCGACACTGGAGCTTTCCCTGCTCGCCGCCCTTTTCGCCATCGTGGTCGGCGTGCCGCTGGGGGTCTATACCGGGCTCTATCCACGACGATGGCTATCGCATGTATTCCTGACGGTTTCGCTGATCGGCATATCACTGCCAACCTTTGTCATCGGTATCCTGCTGATCCTGCTCTTCGGCGTGACACTTGGCTGGCTGCCCACGTTCGGGCGCGGCGAGACCGTTGACATCGGCCTCTGGGATACCGGTCTGCTGACGGTCAGTGGCTGGCAGAGCATCATCATGCCGGCCTTCACGCTCGGCATGTTCCAGCTGGCCCTGATCATGCGCCTCGTCCGTTCCGAGATGCTGGAGGTGCTGCGGACGGACTTCGTGAAGTTCGCCCGCGCCCGCGGCCTGTCGAACCGCGCGGTGCACTTCGGCCACGCCCTGAAGAACACGCTGGTCCCGGTCATCACCATCACCGGCCTTCAGGTCGGTTCCCTGATCGCCTTTGCCATCATCACGGAGACGGTGTTCCAGTGGCCCGGCATGGGGCTGCTGTTCCTGCAGGCGATCCAGTTCGTCGATATTCCGGTGATGTCCACCTACCTGATCCTGGTGGCGTTCATCTTCGTGGTGATCAATCTGATCGTGGATCTGCTCTACTACGTCGTCGATCCCAGACTGCGGGTCGAACGCAGCGGCGGGGGTCACTGACATGGGTCCCGTCGCACGCATCCAGGACAACTTCGCGCGCTTCCTCGACAGCGACATCTGGTACAGCTTCCGCACCAGCCCGGTGACGGTAGTTGCCACCGTGCTGGCCATCGTGATGATCGTTGCCGCGGTCATCGCCCCGCTGATCACGCCGCAGGATCCCTTCGATCCGGCCTCCCTCGACCTGCTCGACGCCTTCACGGCACCGGTCTGGACGGAAGACGGGCAATGGCGCTTCCCGCTGGGCACCGATGATCAGGGGCGCGATCTCTATTCGGCGATCCTCTACGGCTCCCGCATCTCCATCGGGGTCGGCTTCGCCTCCGTCATCCTGTCGATCATCATCGGCGTCACGCTGGGACTGATCGCGGGCTATGTCGGCGGCACCACCGATGCCGTGATCATGCGTATCGCCGATGTGCAGATCAGCTTCCCCGCCCTGCTGGTGGCGCTGCTGCTGAACGGCGTACTGCGCTCCGTCCTGCCGGGCAGCAGCCACGAGACGCTGGCGCTGGTGGTCATCATCTTCTCCATCGGCATGTCCATCTGGCCCCAGTTCGCCCGAACCGTCCGGGGGTCGACGATGGTGGAGAAGAGCAAGGAGTACGTGCAGGCGGCCCGGGTCATCGGCCTGTCCAGCCGCGCCATCATGTTCCGCCACGTGCTGCCCAACGTCATGGGGCCGGTACTGGTCATCGGTACCATCAACCTGGCGATTGCCGTGCTGCTGGAGGCCACCCTGTCGTTCCTCGGTGTCGGGGTGCCGCCGACCGAGCCATCGCTCGGCACCCTGATCCGGATCGGGCAGGATTTCCTGTTCTCCGGCGAGTGGTGGATCGTGATCTTCCCCGGTGTCTTCCTGGCGCTGCTGGTCCTGTCGGTCAATCTGCTGGGCGACTGGCTGCGCGACGCCCTGAACCCGAAGCTGAGGTAGCACCATGGCCAATCCTCTGCTGGAAGTCCGAAACCTGCGCGTCGAGTTCCCGACGCGAAAGGGAACGCTGGTCGCGGTGGACGACATCTCGCTCAGTATCGCGCCGGGCGAAGTGCTGGGTGTGGTCGGCGAATCCGGTGCCGGCAAGTCCATGACCGGCGCCGCCATCATCGGCCTGATCGAACCGCCGGGCCGGGTCGCGGATGGCGAGATCCTGCTGGACGGTCGCCGCATCGACAACCTGTCCTATGACGAGATGCGCAAGATCCGGGGCAAGGAGATCGGGGCGATCTTCCAGGATCCGCTGACCAGCCTGAACCCGCTCTACCGGGTGTCGGAGCAACTGATCGAGACCATCACCACGCACATGGACCTGACCGAGAAGCAGGCCCGGGCGCGGGCGCTGGACCTGCTGAAGGAAGTCGGCATTCCCGCGGCGGAGGAACGGCTGGACCACTACCCGCACCAGTTCTCCGGCGGCATGCGCCAGCGCGTCGTCATCGCCCTGGCGCTGTGTGCGGAGCCACGGCTGATCATCGCCGACGAGCCGACGACGGCGCTCGATGTCTCCATTCAGGCCCAGATCATCACCCTGCTGAAACGGCTCTGCCGCGAACACCAGACCGCCATCATGCTGGTAACGCACGACATGGGCGTCATCGCCGAAACGGCGGACCGCGTGGCCGTGATGTATGCGGGACGCATCGCGGAGGTCGGCCCCGTGCAGGACGTCATCAAGCGGGCCCGGCATCCCTATACGGAGGGGCTGATGGGCGCGATCCCGACCATCGGCGGGCGCGATGACCTGCTGACCCAGATCGACGGCTCCATGCCACGTCTGACCGCGATTCCCAATGGCTGCGCCTTTCACCCCCGGTGTCCGAAGGTGCATTTCAAGTGCCACACCGTGCGTCCCGACCTGATCGGCGACGGCAGCCATTCCGCGTCCTGCTGGCTGATGGAGAAACAAGCGGCGCAGGGGGACAGCCAATGACCGATACCCTGCTGAAGGTCGACAATCTGGTCCGCCATTTCGATGTTTCACCGCCCTGGCTGAACCGCGTGATCGAGCGTCGGCCAAGGTCCGTGGTCAAGGCCGTCGATGGTGTCGGCTTCGAGATCGGGCGGGGTGAGACATTCAGCCTGGTGGGCGAGTCCGGTTGCGGCAAGTCCACGGTCGCCCGGCTGGTGGTCGGCCTCTACAACCCCACCGCCGGGAGCCTCGAATTCGACGGCATGGACATCTCCTCCGGTGCCGCGCGATCCCGCAATCGCACGGCCCAGCGCCGGATGCAGATGATCTTCCAGGATCCCTACGCCAGCCTCAATCCGCGCTGGCGGGTGATGGACATCGTCGCGGAGCCGATCCGGTTCAACCGGCTGGTGAAGGGTGACGCCGCGATCCGTGAACGGGTCGGCGAACTGCTGGAACAGGTCGGCCTGTCCGCGGCGGATGGCGAAAAGTACCCGCACGAGTTCTCAGGCGGGCAGCGCCAGCGCATCTCCATCGCCCGCGCGCTTGCGGGATCACCGGAATTCCTTGTCTGCGACGAGCCGACCTCGGCGCTGGACGTCTCGGTGCAGGCCCAGATCCTGAACCTGATGAAGAAGCTGCAGCGGGAACTGGGGCTGACCTACCTGTTCATCAGCCATGACCTGGCCGTGGTCTATCACGTCTCGACCAAGGTCGGTGTGATGTACCTGGGACGGCTGGTGGAATGGGGCGAGACGGAGGTGATCTTCTCCGCGCCACGCCATCCCTACACGCGGATGCTGCTGGACGCGATCCCGGATCTCGACATGTCGGGCCGCGCCCGTACGCCCGTCGCCGGGGAAGTGCCGAGCCCGATCGACCCGCCGTCGGGCTGCGCCTTCCATCCGCGCTGCCCGCTGGCAACCGACCGCTGCAAGCGCGAGGCCCCGAAACCGGTCAGTGTCGGCGCCGCCATGGTCGCCTGTCACGCGGTGGAGGAAGACCGCCTGCCGGAATGGCACGGCTGAGCGCACTGTCATCTGGCTGCGTGTGAAAGTGTAGGGAACACCGGCGTCACCACCCACACGGACGTTGCCGCCGGACCTGATCCGGCGGCCCGGTGTGCCGCACCGACCTCGGAGACTGGGCTCGCGGATCAAGTCCGCGAGCAGCGTGATGGGTGGGGCAGTCTCGCCGAACTCTCCCACCCCACCGACGTCGTACCCGGGCTTGACCCGGGTACCCAGGGTGCCGCACCGGCGTGGGAGACTGGACTCGCGGATCAAGTCCGCGAGCGGCGTGGAGGGAGGGGATCGGTCTCGCCGAACTCTCCCACCCCACCGACGTCGTGCCCGGGCTTGACCCGGGTACCCAGCGCGCCGCACTGGCGTGGGATAGGATCGCAGGGGCCGCTGATCAGGGCTCCCGGCTGAGGCCCATTTCGTCCAGGGTCTCGCAGTAGCGGTCCCAGATCTGCTCGTACTGGTCGCCATATTCATACAGGAAACCCCAGGAGTAGATCCCGGTGTCGTGCCCGTCGTCGAAGCGGATGCGGACAGCGTAGTTTCCGACAGATTCCAGGCTCTCGAAGCCGACATGCAGCTTTCCCGGCACCCACTGGCGCTGTGTCGGGCTGTGGCCGCGCACTTCAGCGGACGGGCTTTCGACCCGCAGGAACTCGGCGGGAAACACGAAGCTGCGACCGTCCTCGAAATCGATCTCCAGCACCTTCTCCGCCTTCTTCAGACGGATTTCGGTCGGCTGTGGCCGCCCGGCCTGATCATACATCTCCATGGATGTCATCAGGCGGCGCCCTCGGCGTCGTCCAGCTTGCGGGCTTCATCCACCAGCATGATCGGGATGCCGTCGCGCACGGGGAATGCCAGACCGGCACGGCGGCTGATCAGTTCCTGTGCCTTCGCGTCATAGTCCAGCGGCCCCTTGGTCAGCGGGCAGACCAGGATCTCCAGCAGCTTCGGGTCCAGCGTGTTCTGTGTCATCTCTTGCCCCATGCCCTGCCCCTGAGGGGCGGTTCCCATCCGGCCAGGCCGGTCGTTTCACTGCACCGGCGAGTCACCATCGCCGGCCATCAGCGACATCTCGATCAGCGTCGTCAGTATATCCGCGCGTTCCGGCACATTCGCAGCCTCCAGCAAGGCCTGCTTCTCGCTGGGGTCGAGCGGCAGCATCATCGAGAGCGAATTGATCAGCGCAACATCGCTCGCCCGTTCCGCAGCTTCCCAGTCCGCCTTCAGCCCCTGCCGGTCGAGGAACATCCGCAGGCTGCCCACCAGACGCTGGCGGTCAACGCTGCGCCCCGCGGTCTCTTCCTCGCCAAAGTCCTCCGGATAATCGGAATAGTCGGCCAGCACCTGTCGGTAGGCCGTGTCGCTTGCCACTTCCTGTGCCACCCTGAACCGGCAGACGCCCGTGAGCGCGATCTGGTAGCGCCCGTCGCCCGTCTCCGCGAATTCGGTGATGCGGCCCAGACAGCCGATGCCATAGATCGGCGGCGTGTAGGTTTCCTCGTCCGTCTCGCGCGGCTGGATCATGCCGATCAACCGGCCACCGGCCATCGCATCGCGGGTCATGGCGAGATAGCGCGGTTCGAAGATGTTCAGCGGCAGCCGCCCGCCAGGCAGCAGGATGGCGCCCCGCAGCGGAAAGATCGCGATTCGCTCCGGCAGGCTCTCCGGCCCGGTCGGGCGATCCGGATTGGCCATGCGTGCGACCTCCCCGGCCTCAGCTGAACATCAGGGTCGAGAGGCGCCGACGGGACTTGAGCGTCAGCGGATCCTTGTTGCCCCAGGCTTCGAAGAGCTGCACCAGCTTCTTGCGAACCGCCTGTTCCTCCCAGTCGCGGTCACGACGGAAGCATTCCAGCAGTTCCGCCACCGCTTCCTCGCGCTGGTCGGCGGCGAGCAGGGCATTGGCATGGTCGAACCGCAGCTGCATGTCGTCGGGCGCGGCCTCCAGCGCGGCGGCGAGGCGGCTGACTTCCTGCATCGCGGCCGGATCGCTCGTCTGCTGCGCCAGTTCCAGCGCGGATTTCGCTCCGGCGATCTCGCCATGGGTGGAAATCGCCACCGGCACCTGGTCGAGGATCTGCTGGGCACCGTCGAAGTCACCCATCAGCACATAGGCCCGGATCAGCCCGGCAAAGGCCTGCGGGCTTTCGGGATTGGCCTGGATCATCTGCGCGAAGGCACCGGCTGCGGTCTCGCCGTCGCCTGCTTCCAGCGCCGCCGTACCGGCCTCCAGGAACTGTTCCTCCGGGCTGGGGCCGATACCACCGGCCACCTTGTCGATGAATTCCCGCACCTGGCTTTCGGGCAGCGCGCCCATGAAGCCATCGACCGGCTGTCCGCCCTTGAAGGCAAAGACGGCCGGGATCGACTGGATGCGCATCTGCTGCGCGATTTCCTGGTTCTCGTCGATGTTGATCTTGACCAGGCGGACCTTGCCGCCCGCTTCCGTCACGACCTTCTCCAGAACCGGGGTCAACTGCTTGCAGGGGCCGCACCATGGCGCCCAGAAGTCCACCAGCACGGGGACTTCCTGCGATGCCTGGATCACATCCTCCATGAAGGTCGCGATGGAACTGTCCTTGATCAGGTCCGCTGCGGCGGCCTGCCCCGGTGCCTGTCCCTGCGGCTGTCCGATGATGGTTTCCATGTCTGTCCTACCTCTGCACGTCAATCCCGGCCCCGGTCGGCGGAGCTGGCCAAGATGTAGGGGGTTCGGCGGTGAAGGGCAATGCGCGGGTTGGGCCAATCAGTCCTGGCGCTCGTCGATCTGGCTCAGAACCGGCTCATGACCGCAGTCGCGGCAGAACGTCAGCAGGTCGGCGGGCGCGATCCGCGTCGTCGCCGTATTGACCAGCGGGTGGGCGTTGACCGGATCGTGCTGCATCAGGTCCGCGTCCAGAATCAGCTTCACCCGCCCCTCGGGGTCATTGATGACCGCAAGGGGCGTGACGGAACCGGGTTCCACGCCCAGAACCTCCATCAGCAGGTCCGGCTTGCCGAAGCTGAAACGGGGCGCCCCCAGCCGTTTCGACAGGGCATTCATGTCCACGCCGCGATCCTCCAGGCAGACAACCAGCCACAGGCCGCCCTTCTTGTCCTTCAGGAACAGGTTCTTGATGTGGCCGCCGGACATCTGGCCACGATGGGCCTTGGCTTCCTCGACCGTGAACACGGCCTCATGCTCGATGGTTTCCGTCGTGATCCCCAGGGCATCCAGGCGGGCCTGCAGGTCTGCGCGCGTTGCGGGCATCAGGTCTCTCCTTCCATGGCGGACTCAGGTGCCCCTGAAGACCGGCTTGCGCTTCGCGGCAATGGCGGCACGTCCTTCAAGGAAATCGTCGGAGGTAAAGCACTCACGCACCCCCTCCATCGCCCGGGCATAGTCCAGGTTGCCCCGCGCGCTGGCGTTCAGGACGTATTTCATCCCCTTGACGGCCAGGGGGGCCATCGCCGCCAGTTCCGCCACGTAACTGGTGACGAAGTCCGCGTGCTGATCCGGATCAATGGCATGATCCAGAAAGCCGCAGGCCTTCATTTCGGTCGCGTCGAAGGTCTCACCGGCCAGGTACAGCCGCTTGGCCGCCGACATGCCGATCCGCTCCTGCGCCCGGCGCAGCCCGTTGATCGGATAGTGGATGCCGAAGCGCGCCGGCGGGATGAAGGTCCGTGCCGTCGTCTTGCCGATTCGAAAGTCGCAGGCCAGCGCCAGATCGGTTCCACCGCCGTAGACGGCGCCGTTCAGGGCACAGACGGTCGCGAAGGGCAATGCCTCCAGCCGCGACGAGATCGTGTCCAGCGGGTTCTCCCACCAGGGAAAGTTCTCGTCCACGCCAGTCAGGTCGGCGCCGGCACAGAACGTCCGCTCCCCCGCCCCGGTCAGAACCAGCACACGGATGGTGCTGTCGGAGCCGAGGTCGTTCAGGGTGTCGGTCAGGTTCCGCATGGCTGCCAGATCCAGCGCATTGTGTTTCTCCGGCTGGTTCAGCCGCAGGGTGACAACACCGCCCTCTCGTGTGACCTGCAATGGATCCACGTGTCTTTCTCCCCCCGGTGGCCGAAAACCCGACCGGTATGTGCATACCGTCGCAGTTTCTTGGCTTTTCCTGTCCAAAAGCACAGTATACGTAGTCGAAGGACAGGCGCACTGTCCACGGGCGCCTGCAAGCCATCATTCAAATGGTCCGCGCACCTTCATCGGGGGAGCCACTTGGCCGATCAAAATGAATTCTCGGTACGGTTCTGGGGCGTAAGAGGCTCTATCGCCTGCTCGGCACAGGATGTGATCCGCTATGGCGGCAATACCTCGTCCCTGGAGGTCACGGCGGGCGACCGGACGTTGCTGTTCGATGCCGGTTCGGGCATCCGCTACCTGGGCAAGAAGATGGCGCAGCAGAAGCCGCACCAGGCCGACATGTTCCTGACCCACACCCACTTCGACCATGTCTGTGGCCTGCCGTTCTTCGTGCCGTTCTTCGTGCCCGGCTGGAACTTTCGTGTCTGGGCCGGACATCTGCTGCCCGACCACACGCTGTCCAGCGTGCTGGAAGACATGATGATCGCGCCCCTGTTTCCGGTGCCGCCCGCGATCTTCAATGCCAACATCGACTACATCGACTTCCGCTCCGGCGAGACGCTGGACCTGGGCGACGGCATCACTGTACGCACGGCCCCCCTGATCCACCCCAACAACGCCAGCGGCTATCGCGTGGAGTTCGAGGGCAAGTCGATCTGCTACATCACCGATACGGAGCATCCCGGCGAAGGCAATGACCCCGTTCTGGTGGAGTTCCTGCGCGACGCCGATGTGGTGATCTACGACGCCAGCTACAGCGACGAGGAATACAAGACCCGCGTCGGCTGGGGCCACAGCACCTGGGAGGCCGGCGTCCGCCTGTGTGATGAGGCAAATGCGAAGACCTACGTGGTTTTCCACCACGACCCGGAACATGACGACGACTTCATGGACGGTGTGGCAAGGGATGTGGAGAGCGCTCGGCCCGGCTCCATCGTTGCCCGTGAAGGCATGGTGATCGAGCCCTGAGCACCAGATCGAGCACCACTGGCACCGGCGCTGGCAAGCCCGACTTCGCCACACGCGTTCGCACGATGGCGGAGGCGACGCTGAACGGTGACGTGCAGGGCTGGTTCATCCCCTATCGCCACGCGGCGGAGGTGGTGACACCTGCACCGGCGCCTGTGGTCGCCTATCCCGCAATTGCTGACCTCTTTCACGCCGCACGGGGCGACTGCCTGAACCTGCTGCAGGTGATCAGCGGGTACAGGGAAGACCTGCTGGCGATCTCGGCCACCGATGACACGGCCCGGCCGCGCTGGCTGCAGGACTGGTTCGGCGGTCTCGACGCGGCGGCGGCCTATTGCATGGTGCGTCATCACCGCCCTGCCCGCATCGTCGAGGTCGGGTCGGGGCATTCGACCCGTTTCATGAAGCGCGCGGCGGACGACGGCGGCTACCCTGTCAACATGCTGGCCATCGATCCGGCACCGCGTGCCGACATTCACGACCTGGGCATCCGCATCCGGCAGACAGTGGTTCAGGCGGCACCGGCAGACAGCTTCGCCGATCTGGTCGCGGGCGATCTGCTGGCCATCGATTCGAGCCACATCCTGATGCCCGGCAGCGATGTCGATCACCTGCTGAACAATGTCATTCCCGCCCTGCCCGCCGGTGTGCTGGTCCACATCCACGACATGTTCCTGCCGGGCGGCTATCCGCGGAGCTGGGCCCTGCGCGGCTACAACGAACAGAACGGGGTGGCACCGCTGCTGAGTGGCGGCAGGCTGCGCGTCCTGTTCGGCAGCCGCTACTGCCTTGACCACATGGCCGACGACGTCGCGCGGCTGGCAGGCTTCATCCCGCGCCCGGTCCCGGTGCTGGAGAGCAGCCTGTGGGCCATCACCGCCTGACTGCTGCCGTCACCGCCCCCCTCAACCGGGTGGAAAGAAGATGAAATAGACCGAGATCGTCGCGACCGAGAGTACCGTGCTGGTCAGGATCATCGACGAGGTGCGCAGCACATAGACGCCGTATGCCTGCGCCAGCACGAAGCTGCCCGCCCCCGTCGGCAGGGCCGCCATCAGGATCGCGACCTTGGCCCACAGCGGATCAACCGGCAGGATCACCAGCACCATCAGTGCCGTGACCAGAGGCTGACCCACCAGCTTGGTCAGCGTCATCACGCCGACCTCCACCCGCCCCTCACTGCGGGGCTTGCCCACCATGAACAGGCCGATGGCGAACAGCGCACAGGGTCCCGCCGCGACCCCCAGGATATTGGTGAAGGAATCGACCGGCACGGGCAGGCTGACGCCGGTCGCCGCCCAGCACAGGCCCAGGACCGGTGCCACCAGCATCGGGTTGCGGGCCATGGCGGAGAGCACATTGCCCAGTACGCGGAACGGATTGCCGCCGCCCTTGGTCCCGAACTCGATCAGGAAGATGGCGACCCCCACCACCAGCGCGGTATTGATGACCGTGGCCACGATCGCGGGCAGCGCGGCGGCGTCCCCGAACGCGGTCAGCGCCAGCGGGATGCCCATGTAGCCGGAGTTGCCATAGACACCGTTCATGGCATGGATCGCCGCCTCCGCCAGATTGCGCCGGAACAGCAGGCAGGCCACGACCGTGGTGATGACCCCGATCAGCACGACAGCGCCGAGAAATCCCAGGAAGAAGCCAGGATTGTAGACCTGCGCCAGATCGACCGTCGCCATGGCCCGGAACAGCATCGCGGGCAGCGCCACCCAGTAGACGAAACGGTTCAGCGCAACCGAACTGTCCTCCCCCAGGAGGCCGCGCACACCACACAGGTATCCCGCGCCGACGATGGCGAAGACAGGCAGCACGATATTCAGGATCGGTTCCATCCGGGCTCCGGCAAGAGGGCCGCTTCAGCGCGGTGCGGCGGAACCTAGTCGGAATCGGTGCGGGAGGGAATTGGCAGTGGCCGCTTGCAACACTGCCCTGCAGTCCCGTAAAACCCGGCGGCTGCACGAACGCAGCGGACAATTCGGGACAGGAACAATGGCCAAGATGATCAAGGCGGGCATTCTGGGGGCAAGCGGCTATACCGGCGGCGACCTGGTGCGACTGCTGGTCCGCCATCCGAATGTCGAAATCAGCTTCATGACCGCCGACCGCCACGCGGGCAAGCAGATCGCGGAGGTCTTTCCGCATCTGATCGGCCTGGACCTGCCGAAACTGGTCAGCATCGACGAGATCGACTGGCCGACCGCCGATGCGGATGTGGTCTTCTGCGGCCTGCCGCATGGCACGACGCAGAACATCGTGAAACAGATCCTGACGGAGAATGACCGCATCCGGGTCGTGGACCTTTCCGCCGACTTCCGGCTGGACGACACCGCCGTCTATGCGGAATGGTACGGCCATGAGCACTATGCGCCGGAGATCCAGCCCCTGGCCGTCTATGGCCTGCCTGAGTTCTATCGCGAAGGGGTGAGGTCATCGCGGCTGGTGGCCAATCCGGGCTGCTATCCCACCGCCGCCCTGCTGGGTCTGGTGCCGCTGGCCGCCGCCGGGCAGGTCGATGTGGCCGATGTCATCATCGACGCCAAGTCCGGTGTTTCCGGTGCCGGGCGCGGCCTGAAGGAGAACCTGCTGTTCTGTGAGGTCGGCGAGGGCATTCATCCCTATTCCGTCGGCACCCACCGGCATGCACCGGAGATCGAGCAGGAGATTGCCAAGGCTGCGGGCGGCGCCGACACCCACGTCAACTTCACGCCGCACCTGATGCCGATGAACCGGGGTGAGCTGTGCACCTGCTACGTGCGCATGGTGGGCGGGGCCAGCGTTGACGACCTGCGCCAGACCCTCACCAGCCGCTTTGCCGACGAACCCTTCGTGAATGTGGTGCCGGAGGGTGTTTCCCCCGCCACCCGCAACGTCCGGGGGTCGAACTACTGCCAGATCGGCCTCTATGCCGACCGCATTCCGGGCCGCGCCATCGTCGTCGCGGTGATCGACAATCTGGTCAAGGGATCATCGGGTGAGGCGATCCAGAACATGAACCTGATGTTCGGCTTCCCCGAGACCACGGGCATCGAACAGATCGCCCTGTTCCCCTGAAACCTGCCTTTCCGCTCCTGCGGCGCGACGTGCGCCCAGGAGTGGAAAGCGCGGTATCTTCAGCCGTCTACCGGTCGCCGTAGGACGCCGACATGCCGGCGCGGACATCCATCTGGATGCCGTACTGCGGGATCGGATAGCGCAGGCCGTTGCCGGACAGGTGTGCCAGTCCGTCGATGACCTTGGGCAGGAACTTCGGCGGGATGGCCATCAGCAGCTCATCCTCCATGACGCCGCCATAGCGCCGCTCCGCGAAGCAGGGAATCGACAGGCTGGGTTCACCGGTGCTCAGCGCACGGCCCCAGCTGTCGGCGCAGGAGCTTTCCCCCACGCAGGCCCAGTCAAGCTTCCTGTATCCGGCCCACTGCAGGCCGTTGATGAACAGGATCATCTGTGCCGGGGTCGCATAGATCAGCGCAATGTCCGGCGGGTCCAGCCGCCCCGCCACCAGCGGGGAGCAGGCCATGGCCTCGTACTGACCGGCAGGAACCACATTCATCGCCCCCTGGTGCGCACGTGTATCGGTCTCCGTCTCGTACCAGACGCCGACCATGCCGCGACCCGACTGCCATTCGTCATCCTGCGGACGCAGGCCGATGACCGCGCCGCACTGCGCCCCCACCAGATCCGCCATCGTGATGCCGACGGTCCAGCCCAGCCGGGATGCCTGCCCGACGATCTGATCAGTCGTGTGGATGGCGCGCGGGCGACGGATGCGGGGTATCGCCTCCATCTCCTCCACCGTGCGGAACAGCTTCATGCCGATGGGTGTGGTGCGGAGCCTGAGATACTGGTTCAGGCCATCGACGATCGCCTTCCAGTCATAGGTGTCCGGTTCCGTTACATTCCAGGCGGTGTCTGCCATGTCCTTCATCCTCCCCGAGATTGACCGGGGCAGTATGACGGGCAGATACCTTGTGCAGCAAGCCGGACGAGGCTCAGATGCCAAAGGGTGAGCGCGGGGCACCCATGCTTGCCAGCAGGAACAGCGCACCGAAGGCCAGAAGCGCCAGGCCGCCGAACAGTCGCAGCCCGGTCTCGATCCGCCCCGCCCAGGACATGTCGCGCCGGGCGAAGCGCAGCACCAGGCCCTTCGATGTCAGCGTCAGGATGGCAAGGACGGAGACCGTCAGGCCGGTACCCAGCGACATGGCGAAGGTCGCTCCGATGCCGGCGAACACGAGCCCGTTCGTCAATGCGAAGACAAGCACGATCAGTGCCCCGCCGCAGGGCCGGATGCCGACGGCCAGAATGATCGGCACGGCCCGGCGCAGCGTCAGCCCCTGCCCGTCGCCACTGGCTGGCGGCAGCGCCACATGCCCATGATCGTGACCGTGGCTGTGGCTGTGATCATGCCCGTCGTGGTCATGACCGTGTCCCTCATGGTGGTCATGATCATGGTGATGATGCCCGCGACCGGTCAGCACCTGCCAGATCATGTAGAGGCCGACGGCGGCAATCAGGCCGAAGCTGAACTGTTCCATCGACCAGGCGCTGTCGAGCAGACGCTGCCCGGCGAGGTCGAAGACCCATGCCCCGCCCACGACAAGCACCACCGCCGTGACCCCCTGCATCAGCGACGAGAGCAGGGAAAGCACGATGCCCTGACGCACCGCGCGCTCGTTGGCCAGCAGGTAGGAGGTGATGACGGCCTTGCCGTGTCCCGGACCGACGGCGTGAAACACACCATAGAGCAGGCTGATCGCGATCAGGCCCCATGCCGTGGACAGGCTGTAGTCCTTCTTGAGGGCGCGCACGCCAAGTGAGAGTTCGCGATAGAGTTCCGACTGGACCTGCCGGACCTGGAACATGAGTCGCTCGTACATGCCAGGTTCACTGGCGGGCTCCGCGGCCGCGGGCTTGCCGGGCATCTGGAAGGGCGAGGCCTGTTGCGCCAGCGCCGCCGAACCCGCAAATCCGAGCCAGCCGAGCAGGAGCAGCAGCGGCAGGCACCTGGAAATCAGTCGGTGCATTCAATCGCCACCTTCGGCGCGAAGCTGGAGGCCCAGTTCTGATCCGCGGCCAGGCTCATGGCCAGGGAGTCGCTGACCGTCTTCGGCGTCTCTTCGGGTCCATAGGTCGCGACCTTGCATTCCGGCGGCATGTCCCCGGTGGCCACGGCCGGGCGCTCCGCGTCATTCTGGAACGCGATGTAGTAGCTGGGATCGACGCTGGACATGCGCAGCAGCTGCTGGCGGGGATCAACCGGCGTGACCAGAGGCAGCGTGAAACTGAACGTCAGGATGCCGTCATCGTTCACATTGCTGAAGCTGTCGACCGTGCCGACGGCAACCTGCACCCCATCCGCCAGAATGCTGGTGAAATAGTTCCACTGCTTCAGGTACTCGACATTGATGCTGCCGAGTTCGGTCAGTTCCTCCGGCGTGGTGACACCGTCGCGGTTCCCGTCGGCCCCCTGGATGGCGAAGGCCGAATAGAGGTCATCGAAGCGCCAGATGAGCGTCACGGCGCGGACCTGCCCGGAAGCATCGAACCGGAACGTCGCCGAACTGTCGATCCAGACATGGGGATGCGCCCGCACCCCGACGGTCAGAACGGTCCCCAGCAACAGAACGATGGCAGCGAGTGATCTTGACCGCATTTGCCCCTCCCAGAGCAGATGTGCGCGTGATTTCCGCACTCTACAGGTTTTCAGCGCCGCCTGTCAGTGCCGCCTGCGACCAGACCTGTTCCGGCAAGCACCAGCACGAAGAGAATGATCGCGGCCAGGACGATACTGGGGCCTGAGGGTGAATCGATCCACAGCGACAGACCAAGTCCCCCGCCAACCGAGATCGCCCCCAGCAATGCCGCGACCAGCGCCATGACTTCCGGCGAGCCACTCACCCGGCGGGCGGCGGCTGCCGGAATGATCAGCAGGGCTGTAACAAGCAGGATTCCGACGATCTTCATCGCCGCCGCGATCAGCAGCGCCACCAGCAGGGCGAAGATCAGACGGACCCGCCCCACCGGCACGCCCTCCGCCTTCGCCAGGTCGGCCTGTACGGTCGCAGCCAGCAGATCCCGCCAGATCAGGCCCAGGGCGAGCATGGTGATCGCGACACCGGCGGCGATCCAGATCAGGTCCTGGCGTCCGATGGCAAGGATGTCACCGAACAGATAGCTCATGAGGTCGATCCGCAGGCCGGGCACCGTGGAGGCCACCACCAGGCCCACGGCGAGACTGCCGTGCGCCAGCATGCCGAGCGCGGTGTCGCTCGCCAGCCACCGGAACCGTTCCAGCCAGAACAGGGCAAATGCAGCGATCACCACCACCAGCGCGACACCGATGACCGGCTGTATAGAGAGCAGCAGCCCGAGCGAGACACCCAGCAGCGCGGAATGGGCCATGGTGTCGCCGAAATAGGCCATGCGCCGCCAGACCACGAAGCAACCCAGTGGTCCCGCGACCAGCGCCACCATCACGCCGCCAAGCAGCGCCCGGAACAGGAAATCATCAAGCATCACTCATGCCCTGAATGCGAATGGTGGGCATGGTGACCGTGCCCGTGAGGGTCCGGCGCGTGATCACCGTCCGCTTCGTCGGCCACCACATGTCCATGCAGGTCGTGGTCGTGATCGTGTTCATGCCGGTACACGGCCAGCGTGGCCGCGGCCTGACGCCCGAAGAGACGCAGGAACTCGGGATGGCGGGAAACGTCCGACGGCACCCCGGCACAGCAGATGTGGCCGTTCAGGCAAAGCACCTGATCGGTCGCAGCCATCACCACATGCAGGTCATGCGAGACCATCAGAACCCCCAGGCCCATCTCGTCACGCAACTCACCGATCAGTGCATAGAGCGCCGCCTCGCCCGCGAAATCCACCCCCTGCACCGGCTCGTCGAGTACCAGCAGGTCCGGCTGCCGCAGCAGTGCCCGCGCCAGCAGCACCCGCTGCGTCTCGCCGCCCGACAGGCTGGCGACATCCGCGCGCCGCAGATGCGCCACGCCCACACGTTCCAGCGCCGCACCGATGGCGCTGGCGGAGGCTGGCGCCGTCAGCGTCATCAGCCGGTCGACCCGAAGCGGCAGGACGGCATCGACGCCGAAACGCTGCGGGACATATCCGATGCGGGTGCCCGGCATCAGTCGGGCGCTGCCCTGCGTCACGGAGATCAGGCCGAGCAGGGCCTTGACCAGGGTCGTCTTGCCGGACCCGTTCGGGCCGATGATGGTCACGATCTCTCCGGCCGCGATGTCCATGTCGACGCCGCTCAGTACCGCGCGCCCGCCGAACTGGACCTCCAGTGCCTGCGCACGGGCCAGCAGGCGGCGGTCGCCACCGTGGTTCTCCTGTCCGCCGATCACGGCTGCTGCGCCCATCCTGCTGCCCCGCACGTCAAGCCATGTTCCACGCAACAGATTGTTTACGGCATGGAAACACAAGCAAATTCAATTCATTAGACACCATTTCACCACTGCCGAAATGTTTGCCCCGTCAGCAATGTCGGCGCACCCCTGCCAAATGGACCGGTCCCGACCAGATGGATTTCCATCGAACATCCCAACGGAAGGATCCGGGACAATGACCAAGGTACTGGTGCTCTACTACAGCTCTTATGGCCATATCGAAAGCATGGCCAATGCAATCGCAGACGGCGCGCGCTCCGTCGACGGTACGGAAGTCACCGTCAAGCGTGTGCCGGAACTGGTGCCGGAGGAGGCGGCACGGAACGCAGGCATCAAGCTCGACCAGGCTGCCCCAGTCGCCGAGCCGTCGGAACTCGCCGACTATGATGCGGTGATCTTCGGGACCCCGACCCGGTTCGGCATGATGGCCGCGCAGATGCGCAATTTCCTCGACCAGACCGGCAGCCTCTGGGTGCAGGGCAAGCTGGTGGGCAAGGTTGGCAGTGTCTTCGCGTCCTCCGCCACCCAGCACGGCGGCCAGGAAAGCACCATCCTGTCCTTCCACACCACGCTGCTGCATCAGGGCATGGTCATCGTCGGACTGCCCTACAGCTTCCAGGGCCAGATGGGCCTCGACGAGATCAAGGGGGGATCGCCCTACGGTGCAACGACCCTCGCCGACGGCGACGGATCGCGTCAGCCGTCCGAAGTCGAGCTGGAGGGTGCGCGGTTCCAGGGTGCGCATGTGGCACGCACGGCGGCAAAGCTGTCCGCCTGAGGTTCCGAAGCGCCGGAACCGGGGATGCCGGTCGCGTCAAACAGGCGCGGTCGGCATTTTCCATGGCCCCGGGATACGGAAACTTCCCTGCCCGACTTGCCGAACGTCACGTAAATATTGCAAGAATACGGATACTGCTTCGTCTATTATCGACGCGAGCGACTGTTGCGGGACGACACGGCAGGCCGGATTCCGGCACCGGCGTCCGCATGGGGGGTCGCCCGTCGATGGTTCGGGTTTCATGAATTCTTGGGAAGAGGAGCTGGCTTGTGGGTCTGGACAGCTTGAAGACACGCCGCACGCTTAATGTTGGCGGCAAGGAGATTGACTATTTCAGCCTGAAGGCCGCCGAGGCCGAGCTGGGTGACATCTCCGCCCTGCCGAAATCGCTGAAGGTGCTGCTGGAGAACCTGCTGCGGTTCCAGGACGACCGCACGGTCAGCGTCGATGACGTCAAGGCCATGGCCGGCTGGCTGAACGACCGGGGCGCCAAGGGGCAGGAGATTGCCTACCGCCCGGCGCGCGTGCTGATGCAGGACTTCACCGGCGTGCCCGCCGTGGTCGACCTTGCCGCCATGCGCTCCGCCATCGAGGCGATGGGCGGCGACCCGAACAAGATCAATCCGCTGAACCCTGTCGATCTGGTGATCGACCATTCGGTCATGGTGGATGCCTTCGGCAACAACACCGCGTTCAAGACCAATGTCGATCTGGAGTACCAGCGCAACAAGGAACGCTACGAGTTCCTGCGGTGGGGATCGCAGGCATTTGACAATTTCCGCGTCGTGCCGCCGGGAACCGGTATCTGCCATCAGGTGAACCTGGAATATCTCGCCAAGGTCGTCTGGACCAGGGAAGAGGACGGCCGCACGGTCGCCTATCCCGACACGCTGGTCGGCACCGACAGCCACACCACCATGATCAATGGCCTGGGTGTGCTGGGCTGGGGTGTTGGCGGCATCGAGGCGGAGGCCGTGATGCTGGGCCAGCCGACCTCCATGCTGATTCCGGAAGTCGTCGGCTTCAAGCTGACCGGCAAGCTGAAGGAAGGCACCACTGCGACCGACATGGTGCTGACCGTGACCGAAATGCTGCGCGCCCGCGGCGTTGTCGGCAAGTTCGTCGAGTTCTACGGCTCCGGCGTCAGCCAGATGAGCCTCGCCGACCGGGCCACCATCGCCAACATGGCACCGGAATATGGCGCCACCTGCGGCTTCTTCCCCGTCGATGACGAGACCCTGGCCTACATGCGCTCCACCAACCGCCCGGCCGAACTGATCGAGCTGGTGGAAGCCTATGCGAAGGAACAGGGTCTGTGGCTGGACGATGCGGAGCCGGTGTTCACCGATACGCTGGAGCTGGATGTCTCCACCGTGGAACCGTGCCTGGCAGGGCCGAAGCGCCCGCAGGACCGGGTGCCGCTGTCGACCGCAGCGACCGCCTTCTCCAAGGCGGAGAAGGACGTGTTCGGCGTCTCCAACCCGGATGCGCGGTTTGCCGTGAAGGGCGCGGACTATGATATCGGCCATGGCGACGTCGTCATTGCCGCCATCACGTCCTGCACCAACACCTCCAACCCCGGCGTCATGCTGGGTGCCGGACTGGTGGCACGGAACGCGGCCAAGCTGGGACTGACCGTGAAGCCATGGGTCAAGACCTCGCTCGCCCCCGGCAGCCAGGTCGTCTCCGACTATCTGGAGAAGGCCGGACTGACCGACGATCTGGACAAGCTCGGCTTCAACCTGGTCGGCTATGGCTGCACCACCTGCATCGGCAACTCCGGCCCGCTGCCGGATCCGATCGCGAACACCATCAGCGAGAACGATCTGGTGGCCTGTTCGGTGCTGTCGGGCAACCGCAACTTCGAAGGCCGCGTGAACCCGCATGTGCAGGCGAACTATCTCGCCTCCCCCATGCTGGTAGTGGCCTACGCCATTGCCGGGTCGATGAAGGTCGATCTGTTCAATGATCCGCTGGGTCAGGACAAGGACGGCAACGATGTCTTCATGAAGGACATCTGGCCGAGCAACGAGGAAGTCGTCGAGACCGTCCGGAGCTGCGTGCTGCCGGAGATGTTCGAGGAGCGTTACGGCAATGTCTTCGCCGGTGACGAGGACTGGCAGAAGGTGCAGAGCAGTGGCGGCCTGACCTACGAGTGGGACATGACCTCCACCTACGTGCAGCATCCGCCGTACTTCGAAGGCATGAAGCTGGACCCGCCGGAAGGCTTCGAGGATGTGGAGAATGCCCGGATCCTGGCGATCCTGGCCGACTCGGTGACCACCGACCACATCTCCCCCGCCGGTTCGATCAAGGCGGACGGCCCGGCCGGCAGCTATCTCAGCGGCAACCAGGTTCCGACGCGTGACTTCAACTCCTACGGCTCCCGCCGCGGAAACCATCAGGTCATGATGCGCGGCACCTTCGCCAACATCCGCATCCGCAACGAGATGGTGCCGGGTGTGGAAGGCGGCATGACCCGCCACATTCCGTCGGGCGAGACCATGTCGATCTATGACGCCGCCCAGAAGTACGCGGAGGAGGGCCGCAAGCTGGTCGTCTTCGCGGGCAAGGAATATGGCACGGGCTCGTCGCGTGACTGGGCGGCCAAGGGAACCAACCTGCTGGGCGTCAAGGCCGTGATCGCGGAGAGCTTCGAGCGTATCCACCGTTCCAACCTGGTCGGCATGGGTGTCCTGCCGCTGGTGTTCCCGGAGGGGACGGATCGCAAGACGCTGGGTCTGACCGGTGACGAGATCGTCACGCTGAAGGGCATCTCCGACGGCATCAAGCCGCGCATGAATGTTCCCTGCGTGATCGAGCGCGCGGACGGCTCGACGGTCGAGGTTGACCTGCTCTGCCGCATCGACACGCTCGACGAGGTTGATTACTTCCGTCACGGCGGCATCCTGCAGTACGTGCTGCGCAGGCTCGCGGCCTGATCAAGGCGGTGTAACGAAAACGCGAGGGGGCGATATTTCACTGACAAGTGACTCGTCGCCCCCTCGTCCGCCGCCTACCTTCGCAGCATGCGAAATCACCTATTGAACAGACTCCCCGGTCGCGCACGTCGCGGCATCACCGCTGCCCTCATGCTGGCGGCGTCCGGCCTTGGCATGCTGGTGGCCGCACCGGATGCACGCGCGGCCGACCACCCCCTGGTCGTGGTGGAACTCTTCACCAGCCAGGGCTGCAACTCCTGTCCCCCTGCCGATGAACTGCTGGGCGAACTGGTGAAGCGCGACGATGTGCTGGGCTTCAGCTTTCACGTCGACTACTGGGATTACATCGGCTGGCACGACACCTTCGCGATGCCGGAGTCGGGGCAGCGCCAGCGCAGCTACGTCAGTCGCGTCGGCGGACGCTACGTCTATACCCCGCAACTGGTGATCGGCGGCAAGGAGCAGGTCGTCGGCCACGACAAGCGTGCGGTGGAGGCCGCGATCGAGGCCACGGCCAGCCGCCCGATGGTGAGCGTCTCGACCCACAAGGGCCGAGGCAAGGGCCAGTGGGTCGTCGATCTGGCGCCAGCCGATCTCGAAACGCCCGCCACCATCTGGCTTGTCGCCTTCGACAATCGCCACGATGTCGATATCCAGCGCGGCGAGAACCGGGGCAAGACGCTTGCCTACTACAATGTCGTCCGGAAGATGGAGCGCGTCGGCACCTGGGACGGCACGTCGGCCCTCAGCCTGCCGGTGGACATGCAGGCCGTCTGGGCCGAGGGCCGTGACGGCTGCGCCGTCATCGTCCAGGCCGACGGCTTCGGCCCGATCCTGGGGGCGGTGCGGGTTGGCGCCAACTGACCATTAGACATGCCTACGGCGCACTGCGCGTCGCTTGACGTTGTTCCCCTGTCCGCACTGACGAATACTCGCCGCTGTATCAGTTCGGCATTCCGGCGGTCGTTCCCATGACCGCGCGCGCCGTCAGACAAGGGTTGGCCGTCAAGTGGACATGACAGCAGGCAGCAGTTTTCTCACCCCCGCCACCATCGCGCAGGCCGTTTCCCTGCTGCGGGACCTGAACGGGACCGGCGTTGCGCTGGCCGGCGCGACATGGATCAGCCGCGCCCCCGTGCGCTGCGAGACACCGCCGCAGACCTATGTCAGCCTGGCGGGTATTTCCGCGCTGCACGAGATTCAGGTCGATGCGGAGCAGGCGTCCATCGGCTGTCTGGCAACCCATGCGCGGATCGCCAACGCCCTGGACAGTTGCGCCGACCTGCGGGCGCTGGCGATGGCTGCCGGATCGTCCGCCACGCCTGCCATACGCCGCATGGCCACCATCGGCGGCAACCTCTGCACCACCGGCTTTGCCCCGGCGGACCTGATTCCGCCGCTGCTGGTACTGGACGCGGAGATCGAGGTTCAGAACCAGGAAGGCATCGCGATCATGCCCGTCGCGGCATTCCTGGCGCAGCGTGGGGACATCACCCCCACCCACCTGGTCACACGCATCATCCTGCCCCGCCATGCCCGACGCAGCGCCCATGCGCGCCTGACGCTGCGCCAGGCGGGGGAGTATCCGGTTGCCCATGTCAGCATCGCCGTGGCCACCGGGGCGGACGACACCATCGCGGATGCCGCCGTGGCTGTGGGTGCCGTCGAGGCCACTGCCCGCCGCTGGCCGGAACTGGAGGCCGCGCTGGTCGGCGAACGGCCTGACCCTGACAGGATGAAGGCCATCTCCGCGTCCCGTGCCGGCGACTTCACCGGGCGCGATGCCACGGACGCACCGGGCTGGTACCGGGAGCGGGTTCTGCCGGGCCTGGTGGCCCGTGTCTTCACGGCGCTTGCCGAAAGAGAGGACTGATCCATGAGCGTGACTCTCAGCGTCAACGGGGAGGAACGCACCTTCACCGGCGACCCGCGCACTCCCCTGATCGATGTGCTGCGCGACCACATGCGCCTGACCGGGGCCAAGTCCGTCTGCCGGGAGGGGTTCTGCGGTGCCTGCACCGTGCATGTGGATGGCGAACCCATGGTATCCTGCCTGATCCCGGTGGGAACGCTGGCCGGGCGGGCTGTCACGACGATCGAGGGCATTGCCGGTGGCGGCGCGCAGCTCAACGCCGTGCAGCAGGCGCTGCTGGATCATGATGTGGTGCAGTGCGGAATGTGCTTTCCCGGCATGGTCATGACCCTCAGCGCCTTTCTGGAGACATCAGCCCAGCCGACCCGCGCGGCACTGAAGGCGGAACTTTCGGGCAATGCCTGCCGCTGCACGGGCTACGAACGCATCATCGATGCAGCCCTTTCCGTGACAGGGCAGGAGGTGGCAGCGCCATGACCGACGCAGGCCATGCCGAGAAGGCCGTGATGAACTTCCCGCGCCGGGATGCGCAGGACAAGATCACCGGCCGGACCCGCTACACCACCGATGTCGGCGGGTCGGAAGTGATCCATGCCGTACTGCTGCGCGCGGAGGTGGCTTCGGCGCGCATCGTGCGGCTGGATGTGGAGCCTGCCCGCCGGATGCCGGGGGTCCGCGCCATCGCCACCGCCGACGATGCACCGGGCCTGTACGGCATAGGCATTGCCGATCACCCGCTGCTGGCTAGGGATGCCATCCGCTATCACGGGGAACCCATCGTGGCACTGGCCGCCGACACGCTGGATCAGGCGCGGGCCGCGCTGGCCGTGATCGAGCTGGAGCTGGCCCCGCTTCCCGCCGTGCCCACGATGGCCGCCGCTCTGGCCGAGGATGCGCCGCTGGTGCACCCGGACTGGAAGAGCTACGAGGTCCTGGCGGAAGGCTCGGTGCGGCAGGGCAATGTGGCCTGGGAAGCCACCGTGACGCGCGGCGACTCCGATGCCGCCTTCGCCCGCCCGGACGTCACCATCGTGGAGGGCTGCTATCAGGTCGGACGGCAGAGTCATGTGCCCTTCGAACCGCGCGCGGCTGTGGTCTCCTACGAGGACGGGCGTTTCCACATCCACACCTCCACCCAGGTCCCATGGACCGTCCGCGATGTCACTGCCCGCGCGCTGGGGGTACCCGAATCGCAGGTGCGGGTCACCGTGCCCGCCGTCGGCGGCGGCTTTGGGCTGAAGTTCGATGCCTCCATCGAACCCTGCGCCGCGGTCCTGGCGCGCATGTCGGGTCGCACGGTCTCGATCGTCAATTCCCGCCGGGAGGAGCAGATGACTTGCCTCTCCCGCGAGAATGCCGAGATCCGCATCCGCTCCGCCGTCACACAGGAGGGGGAAATCGTCGGACGGGAAGCCACCGTGCTGATGGACTGCGGGGCCTATGGCGGGGAACAGGTCTTCCTGACATCCATGACCGCACACACGCTGGGCGGCAACTACAGGCTCGGCACGGCCCGCCTCTCCAGCCGCGCCATCTATACCAACACGCCGCCCAACGGGGCCTTCCGCGCCTGCAACGGCGTCTACAACACCTTCGCGCTGGAACGGCACACCGACGAGATCGCGGATGCCATCGGCATGGACCGCCTTGAATTCCGCCGCCGCAACGTGCTGGGTGACAAGGACCTCGGTTCCACCGGCCAGGTGTTCGAAGGCAACGTGCTGGGCCCGATGATCGACCGCATGGAGGCACTGCGCGCCAGCTCCGGCGACAGGAAGGCGCTGGCTGACGGAAGGCTCTATGGCCGAGCCACCACGGTCGGCACATGGTTCATCTTCGTCGGCCTGTCTGCCGCGACGGTGAACCTGAACTCCGATGGCAGCGCCACACTGGTCACGACGGGCGTGGAGATCGGACAGGGCACCATGATGCAGGCCCTGCCGCAGATCGTGGCAGCCAGTCTCGGCATCCCACCGGAGCAGGTCATCGTGAAGTCAGCCGACACCGACGCCGCCGGTCGCGATCTGGGTGTGGGCGGCGGACGCACCACGGTTTCCATAGGCGCCGCCAGCGTCGCCGCCTGCGAGGAGGTGAAGGCCAAGCTGCTGGATGTCGCCAGCGAGATGCTGCAGACCGACCGCAGCGAACTGGTGCTCGCCGATGGCCGCATCGAGATCGCCGGACGCCCCGGTACCGGCACCACCATCCAGCAGGTGATCGCGGAGGTGGAAAGCCGGACAGGCCCCGTCTCCGGCAATGGATCCTTCACTGCCCCCGGCGCGGTCTCCGCGCTGCCGGGCTGTGTTGCCGGGCATTTCCTGGACGCCATCGACCTGCCGGTCTTCGCCGTGCATGACTGCGAACTGGCCATTGATCCCGACACCGGTCAGGTCGAGATCCTCGCCTACCGCGTGGTGCAGGATGTCGGCCGCGCCCTCAATCCCCGCGCCATCCACGGCCAGATCCAGGGCGGTGTCGCGCAGGGGCTGGGCTATGCCCTGCATGAGGAAATCACCATCAATGACAGCGGTGCCTTTGACCAGCAGGGGTTCGAGAGCTATCACCTTCCCCTGGCAGCCGACGTCATCCCGGTGGAGTTCGACCTCTATGAAGGCGCACCGTCCTGCGGTCCGCTGGGGACGAAGGGCGCAGGAGAAGTGCCGATCCTGAATGTCGGTGCCACCGTCGCCTGCGCCGTGGCCGACGCCACGGGCACGAAGGTCTCCTCACTGCCGCTGACGCCGCCGAAGGTGATGGCTCTGATCGACGGCAGGCAACCGGAACTGCAGCACCATCACATCAGCCCGGTCTGGGTGGAGAACACGCTGCAGTCCGCCTGAGCCGGCAGCACGCCTCAGAGCAGGTCGGCCAGCAGCGGCTTCACCTCCGTCGCGAAGCGCTGAAGCTGGGCGTGGCTTTCGTCCAGCGGGCCGGTGTGGTCCAGCACCAGATGGCGGACACCTGCGGCATGGAACTTTCGCACGCTCTCGGCCACCTGCTCCGGCGTGCCCAGCGCGGCATAGCGCTTGGCGGGCTTTCGGAAATCCATGGCGTAGCGGGTCGACAGGTGGTCGGTCGCCTTGTCCCAGGCGGTGTCGAAGTCATCGTCGATGCGGAAGAACAGCAGGTGACCGGTCCCGAAGCCGTCAACGCTGCGCCCGGCCTCCGCCATGTTGGCCTGGATGGTGGCCAGCGACTCGGCGAACATCTCCGGTGTCACCACATACGAGATCCAGCCGTCGGAGAGCGTGGCCGCCCGGCGCAGCGCGGCGGGGGAGCGTCCGCCGACCCAGATCGGCGGGCCACCGGCCTGCACCGGGGCGGGCAGCATCCGCGTCGGCGGCAGCTCGAAATGACGGCCCTTGTGGGTGATCTCCTCCCCCGACCAGAGCTTGCGGATGACCTCGATGGATTCGGAGGTTCGGGCGCCGCGCTCCTTGTGCGGCACCCCGGCGGCGGCAAACTCCCCCGGGAACTCACCGCCGACACCGGTGCCGAAGATGAAGCGCCCGCCGGAGATGTGGTCCAGCGTCGCCGCCATCTTGGCGGTGGGCGTCGGGTGCCGCAGGGCAAGCAGGTAGACACCGGTCGCCACGGTCAGCCTGTCCGACAGGGCCGCAGCCTGCGCAAGCTGGATCAGCGGATCCAGGATCGGCACCGCGAAGACCAGGTGATCCCCCAGCCAGAGCGAGTCGAAGCCGTTGCGGTCCGCCAGGTCCACCACCGCGACGGCTTCGTCGCGGGTCGACATCCGCGCCATGAACCCCAGCTTCAACCCCTCGTTCAGCGTCATCGACATGGCTCACCCTCCCCGGATCGCAGTCATTTGGTCTACTTGAATGTTGCTGTATGTTGCGCCGCATGGAACAGGTTCGCAATCGCCGACAGATCATTGACCGCCGTGCCGTGGGCACCCGTATCGCCAGCCTCGCCGAGAAGCAGGAGGCGGATCTGCGCAATGCCGTCTTCGCCGAACTGCGCGAAGCGATGGAGGAAGGCCGCGCGGCGATCGAGCAGCGTTTCGTGAATGGGGAGGCCGGGGACCAGTCAGCGCGGGCGATGGCGTTTCTGGTCGATCAGATCATCCGGCTGCTCTACGACCACGCCCTGAACGACGTGTTTCACGCGGCCAATCCGACCGACGGCGAGCAGATGTCCGTCGTCGCGGTCGGCGGCTATGGCCGGGGCCAGATGGCGCCGCAGTCGGATGTGGATCTGCTGTTCCTGCTGCCCTACAAGCAGACCGCCTGGTCGGAGAGCATGATCGAATACATGCTCTACATGCTGTGGGACCTGAAGCTGAAGGTGGGCCACTCGACGCGCACCATCGACGACTGCATCCGCCTGTCGAAGCAGGACACGACCATCCGCACCGCACTGCTGGAAGCCCGTTTCATCTTCGGCGACCAGAACCTGTTCCTGGAACTGCAACGGCGGTTCCGCAAGGACGTGGTGCAGGGCAGCGGCACCGAATATGTGGAACTGAAACTGGCGGAGCGCGATGAGCGCCATCAGCGCTTCGGCGACTCGCGCTACGTCAACGAGCCCAATCTGAAGGAAGGCAAGGGCGGGATGCGCGACCTGCACACCCTGACCTGGATAGCCAAGTACGTCTACAAGGTGGCCGACGTCGGTGACCTGGTGGAACGGGGCATCATGACTGCCGCAGAGTACCGGCGCTTCGTCAAGGCGGAGCGCTTCCTCTGGTCGGTACGCTTTCACCTGCATCTGCTGACCAACCGGCCCGAAGAGCGCCTGACCTTCGATGTGCAGACCGAACTGGCAACCCGCCTGGGATATACGGACCGCGCCGGTGCGCAGGCCATCGAGCGCTTCATGAAGCATTACTATCTGGTGGCGCGGGACATCGGTGACCTGACGCGGGTCATCTGCTCCTCCATCGAGGCGGAGAACCAGAAGAAGCCGCTGTTCCGCCTGCCCCGCTTCGGCCTGCGCACGAAGCAGATCGACGGCTTCGTGGCGGAAGGCAGCTGGCTGAATGTCGAGGATGAGGAGATGTTCGCCGAGGACCCTGTGGCCATGCTGCGCATCTTCCAGGTGGCACAGGCGAACGATCTGGACATTCACCCCGATGCCCACCGGCTGCTGCGGCGTCACCACAAGAAGATCAATCGCGCGGTGCGCAATGATCCGGTAGCCAACCGCTGCTTCCTGGACATCATGACCTCCAGGAAGGACCCGGAGACCCACCTGCGGCGGATGAGCGAGGCCGGTATCCTGGGCCAGTTCATCACCGACTTCGGGCGGGTCGTGGCGCAGACCCAGCACGACATGTACCACCATTACACGGTTGACGAGCACACCCTGCGCGCGGTCGGGCTGGTCTGGAAGATCGAGCAGGGGGGGCTGGCGGAGGAGCATCCGCTGAGCCACGAGATCGTGCACCAGGTGCTGTCGCGCGAAGTGCTCTACATGGCGGTCTTCCTGCACGACATTGCCAAGGGCCGTGGCGGTGACCATTCGGTTCTGGGGGAGAAGGTGGCGCTGAAGCTGTGCAAGCGCCTCGGCTTCAGTGCGGGCGAGACGGAGATGGTGGCCTGGCTGGTGCGCGCGCATCTGCTGATGTCGGCAACCGCCTTCAAGCGTGACCTGTCCGACGCCAAGACCATCCAGGACTTCGTGGCCCTGGTGCAGAGCCCGGAACGGCTGCGCCTGCTGCTGATCCTGACCGTAGCCGACATTCGTGCCGTCGGTCCCGGAGTCTGGAACGGCTGGAAGGGCCAGCTGCTGCGCGATCTCTACTACCGGGCGGAGGAGGCCCTGTCAGGCGACATGCGCGCCAGGGGTCCGAAGCAGCGGGTCGCGGCGGCGAAAGAAGCCCTGGCCGAAGTCCTCAACACCTGGTCGGCGGAAGATCTGGAGGCGCATACGGAGCGTTTCTACGATGGCTACTGGCTCGGCATCGATACCGATACCCAGGCCTGGCACGCCGGGGTCATGCGCAAGGCGGACCAGAACCAGGAACAACTGGCCATCGCCACCCGCTCCGACCAGTTCAAGGCCATGACGGAGATACTGGTCTATGCGGCCGACCATCCGGGCCTGTTCAGTCGCATTGCCGGCGCCATGGCCGTGGCGCGGGTCAACATCGTCGATGCCCGCATCTCCACCACCCATGACGGCATGGCGGTGGATACCTTCATCGTGCAGGACATGGACGAGAACGCCCTGTCCGACCCGCAGCGGCTGGACAAGCTGCGCGAAGCCGTTGCCCGGACGCTGGCGGGCGAGGTCAGGCCGCGCGGCGTCATAGCCGAACGCAAGCCGGGCTATGCGGAACGCACCCGGGTCTTCAAGGTCGAGCCGGTCGTCCTGATCGACAACAATATCTCCAACACCTGGACGGTGATCGAGGTCAATGGCCGCGACCGCCCCGGCTTCATCCACGATGTTGCCTGGGCGCTGTTCAATCTGTCCCTGAACGTCGGTCGCGCCCGCATCGCCACCTACGGCGAGCGCGCCGTGGACGTTTTCTATGTCCGCGACATGTTCGGCCTGAAGATCGACGACCCCAACCGCCACGAACGCATCCGCCAGCGCCTGATCGAGGCGATCCAGCAGACGACAGCGGCACCGGCTGCGGCTACGCCTGCGAAATCGGCGGCCGCGAAGCCGGCAGCAACCAAGCAGACACCAAAGGCGCAGAAGGCGACAAAGCGCTAGGCAGGTTCCGTTGGCGGGCACGGAACCGCCAGCATCAGTTCGGCAATGTTCAGGACCCCGGGCACGCGCAGACCCCGCGTCGCGCAACGCGGTCCACAGACCAGGAGAAGGCGACCATGGCCCATTCGCTGCATGTTCCGGCAACGCCGGACACTGTTCATTGGGGCTATTTCGACCCGAAACTCCCTGCGGTTGCCTGGGTTCAGGCCGGGGAACAGGTTCTTGTCGAGACCGTCTCCGGCGGCGAGAGCGTGCTGCCACCTCCCCCGATGACGGTACGCGATGACCACCGGCGCATCCTGGACGAGGTCAAGCACAGGATGACGCCCGGCCACACGCTGACAGGTCCGGTCGGCATCAGGGATGCCGAATGCGGCGATGCGCTGTCGGTGAAGATCGAGAGCGTCGAGCTTATCTGCGACTGGGGCTGGAACGCGATCAGGCCCCTGTCTGGCACCCTGCCGGAAGACTTCGATGAATCGCGTCTGCTGCACATCCCGATCGATCAGGCGGCAAGGACCGCAAGCCTGCCCTGGGGCACGACGCTGCCCCTGTCTCCGTTCTTCGGTGTCATGGGCGTTGCGCCGCCCGATCACTGGGGCATCCAGTCATCGATCGTACCGCGCGCCTTCGGCGGAAACATCGACTGCAAACTGCTTGGCGCCGGGGCCACCCTGCATCTGCCTGTCTTTCAGGACGGCGCGCTGTTCTCCTGTGGCGACGGTCACGCGAACCAGGGCGACGGCGAGGTCTGCCTGACCGCCATCGAGACATGCATGAGTGGTGTGTTCTCGTTTCAGGTGGAGAAGGGCGCGGCCGAGAACATGCCGGGACCATGGATGCCGTGGGCGGAAACCGAGGACTCGTTCATCACTTTCGGTTTTGATCCCGATCTGGAGAACGCGGCGAAACAGGCGCTCCGGGCCATGATCCGGCTGATCTCAACGCGCGCCGGCCTGTCACGCGAGGATGCCTACACGCTCTGCTCGATCGCCGCGGACATGCACATCACCCAGCTCGTGAACCAGCACAAGGGCGCACACACCGTCCTGCGGAAATCGGCCCTCGGCTGAATTGCTGCGGACCTCTCTCGCGACCGCAAGCACTGGCGAGGCGACGATCCCGGACCCCGCGCGGATCCCTGCGGCATTGCTTCCGGATCATGTGCTGCGCCAGAATGCACGTGGTGCATGACCACAAGCGGGGGAGGACCCATCTGATGACCATGACAACCGAATTCGGAAACGGGAACATCCCGTGGCGGCCGTTCGCGGGCTTCGAGGGACTGTATTATCACCTGCTGTCGGTGGATGACCGCACGCAGGTCGTGGACATGCTGATGAAGTTCGATCCGCACGCGGAATGTGTGCCGCACCGGCATGTCGGACCGACAAAGACACTGGTGATCGAGGGGGAGCACCGGCTGTTCGAACCGGTGCTCGACCATGGCGCCCCGCATACCGCCCGCGTCTCAGCCGGTTTCGGAACCAACAATGGCGATGAGACGCATATCGAGGGCGGCGGCGAGAACGGTGCCACGATCCTGCTGCAGATGACCGCTGTGGACGGCGTCGTCTACGAGATCCTGGACGCCGACGGCAACATCGACCGCATCATCACCCTGGACGACTTCCGTCGCGGGCTGGCGAAGCAGCAGGCCCGCGCCGCAGCCTGAAACGGATCAATCCGTACTGTTCCGGTCTTGATTTATCACCGGCTTCCGGTAGATAGAGGACCAATGAAGTCCTGTTTCATGGCGCGGGGGCAGACCGGCTGATGATGCGATTGAGCAAACTGACGGACTACGCGGTGGTGATGATGGTCCACATGGGCCAGGTCAGCGAAGCCGCGACGGCAGATGTGCTGTTCACCGCCACCCGGCTGTCCGATGAGACCGGCGTGCCGCAGCCGACCGTGGCCAAGGTCCTGAAGTCCCTGGCCCGCGCCGGCCTGCTGCGTTCCGTTCGCGGGGCGCAGGGCGGCTACGTGGTCGAGCGGACGCCGGAGCAGATTTCCATCGCCGAGATCGTTCAGGCGCTGGACGGTCCCATCGCGCTGACCGCCTGTGTCGACGGGGCAGACGACAGCTGCAATGTGGAGAGCCTGTGCGGCATGCGCGGCAACTGGAACCGGGTCAACGAGGCGATCCGTTCCGCGCTGGGTCGCGTGACCCTGGCCGACATGGCCCTGACACCCATGGAATTTCCCGTACCTGACGCGCCCCGTCCGGCCTACGGGCACTCAACCAGCACCTCAAGGGGGGCCTGACGCATGGCTGCAACTGCCGAAACCATCCAGCAGGTCAAGGAACTGGGGGACCGCTACAAGTACGGTTTCTCCACCGACATCGAATCCGACATGGCACCGAAGGGGCTAAGCGAGGACATCGTCCGCTTCATCTCCGCCAAGAAGGAGGAGCCGGAATGGCTGCTGGAATGGCGGCTGAAGGCATACCGCCACTGGCTGACGATGCCGGAGCCGGAATGGGCCTTCGTCGACTTTCCCCAGATCGACTATCAGGACGCCTACTACTATGCGGCGCCGAAGACCGGCGACAAGCCGAAGAGCCTGGACGAGGTCGATCCGAAGCTGCTGGAGACCTATGCCAAGCTGGGTATCCCGCTGCGCGAGCAGGAAGTGCTGGCCGGGGTCGAGGGCGCACCGAAGGTCGCCGTCGATGCCGTGTTCGACAGTGTCTCCGTCGGCACCACCTACAAGAAGCAGCTTGAAGCCAAGGGCATCATCTTCTGCGCCATCTCGGAAGCCATCCAGACACACCCGGAACTGGTAAGGAAGTATCTCGGCTCCGTCGTGCCGGCGGCCGACAACAAGCATTCCTGCCTGAACTCCGCCGTCTTCACCGATGGCAGCTTCGTCTACATTCCGAAGGGCGTGCGCTGCCCCATGGAACTGTCGACCTATTTCCGCATCAATCAGGAGAATACGGGGCAGTTCGAACGGACGCTGATCATCGCCGATGAAGGCTCCTACGTCAGCTATCTGGAGGGCTGCACCGCGCCGATGCGCGACGAGAACCAGCTCCATGCGGCGGTGGTCGAACTGATCGCGCTGGATGATGCGGAGATCAAGTACTCCACGGTGCAGAACTGGTATCCGGGCGACGAGAACGGCAAGGGCGGCATCTACAACTTCGTCACCAAGCGCGGTGCCTGCCGGGGCCGGAACTCGAAGATTTCCTGGACCCAGGTGGAGACGGGATCGTCGATCACCTGGAAGTACCCGAGCTGCATCCTGCAGGGCGACAATTCGGTGGGCGAGTTCTACTCGGTCGCCATCACCAACAACCGCCAGCAGGCCGACACCGGCACCAAGATGATCCACATCGGCAAGAACACCCGGTCGACGATCATCTCCAAGGGCATCTCCGCCGGTCGCGCCAACCAGACCTACCGTGGTCTGGTGCGCATCCAGCCGGGGGCGGAGGGCGCGCGCAACTATACCCAGTGCGACTCCCTGCTGATCGGCGACCAGTGCGGGGCGCACACCGTGCCCTACATCGAGGCGAAGAACTCCAGCGCCCGTGTGGAGCATGAGGCCACGACCTCGAAGATCTCCGACGAGCAGCTGTTCTATTGCCGCCAGCGCGGGCTGTCCGACGAGGAGGCGGTGGCGCTGATCGTCAACGGGTTCTGCCGCGAGGTGATGCGGGAACTGCCGATGGAATTCGCGGTGGAGGCAACCAAGCTGGTGGGCATCAGCCTGGAAGGCAGTGTCGGCTGAGGCAACGGCCGACACCGAACCGCGCAACGCAACAGACAGACAAGCCGAAGGCGACAACATGCTGAAGATCGAGAACCTGCACGTCGAAGTGGATGGCAAGGAAATCATCCGGGGCCTGGACCTGGAAGTCCCGAAGGGCGAGGTGCATGCCATCATGGGCCCGAACGGGGCCGGCAAGTCCACCCTGTCCTATACGCTGGCGGGGCGCGACGGCTACACGGTGACCGACGGCAGGGTCACGTTCCAGGGCCGCGACCTGCTGGACCGGGAACCGGAGCAGCGGGCCGCCGACGGGCTGTTCCTGGGCTTCCAGTATCCGGTGGAAATTCCAGGTGTCGCGACGCTGACGTTCCTGAAAACCGCCGTGAACGCGGTGCGTCGCCAGCGCGGCGAGGAAGAATATGACGCCATGCAGTTCATGAAGCTGGTGCGCGGCAAGGCGAAGGACCTGAACATCTCCGACGAGATGCTGAAACGTCCCGTCAATGTCGGCTTCTCCGGTGGCGAGAAGAAGCGCAACGAGATCCTGCAGATGGCGGTGCTCGACCCGGCGTTCTGCCTGCTGGACGAAACCGACTCCGGTCTCGACATCGATGCGCTGAAGGTCGTGGCCGATGGCGTCAACGCCCTGCGCGGGCCGGAACGCGGCATGCTGATCATCACCCATTACCAGCGGCTGCTGGATCACATCGTTCCCGACCGGGTGCATATCCTGGCGGAGGGCCGGATCGTCGAGAGCGGTGACAAGAGCCTGGCGCTGGAACTGGAAAAGAAGGGCTATGCGTCCTTCGGCTCGGACCGGGCGGCCTGAGGCAGTCATGGACAGCACAGCCGAAATCCTTCTGGAACGCTTCAGCGGCGATGCCGATACCGACCGGACCGCAGCGCGCGACCGGTTCCGGGACGCGGGCCTTCCGACGCCGAAGCAGGAAGCCTGGAAGTTCACCAACCTGCGCCCGCTGGCCCAGTTCCTGGATGCGCGGACGGAGCCTGCGAACGACAGCCGTCCCGCCATTCCGGACACGCTTGTGGATGGGGCCTACCGGGTGCTCATCATTGACGGTCGTATCGACGGTGACCTTTCGGATGCCGGGATCGACGGCCTGAGCCTCGCGCAGGGCAGCGGTCTGCAGGCCGACACGGACAGCGGTCGTGCCCTGCGCGACCTCAGCATTGCGATGGCGGACGACGGGCTGCGCATCACGCTGGATGCCAACGCGACGCCGCCCCGGGCGCTGGAGCTTGTCTTCATCGGCACCGGCAGCCGTTCGGGCGGTCATCATTTCACGCTGGAGATCGCGCTCGGCAGCAACAGCGCGCTGACCGTGGTGGAACATCATCTGGGCAGCAACGCCTATGCCGCGACCCTGGCCACCGATGTACGGCTGGCGGACGGCGCGCGCCTGCGTCACGTGAAGCTGCAGGACGAAAGCACCGAGGCCTTTCACCTGTCGGACTGCGCGGTGGAGATCGGGCGCGACGCGAGCCATGAACGTTTCGTGCTGTCCGTCGGCTCCAGGCTGGCACGGGATGAGGTGCATGTCGCGCTGAACGGTCAGGGCAGTTCCGTGCGCCTGCTCGGGGCCTATGCAGGCCGTGGGCAGCAGCACCTGGACCACACCACCCACATCGACCACGCGGTGCCCAACACCAGCAGCCACGAAGTCTACAAGGGCGTGCTGGATGACCGGTCCCGTGGCGTCTTTCAGGGCGGCATCCGGGTGATGAAGGACGCGCAGAAGACTGCAGGGCATCAGTTGAACAAGGCCCTGCTGCTGTCGCGCCAGGCGGAGATCGATTCCAAGCCGGCGCTGGAGATCTATGCCGACGATGTGGTCTGCAGCCACGGCGCGACCGCAGGCGAGATCGACGAGGACGCGCTGTTCTATCTGCGCGCCCGCGGCATCGACGCGCAGGCCGCGAAGAGCCTGCTGGTGCAGGCCTTCCTGGACGAGGCCTTCGACGGTATCGCCGACGAAGGACTGCGCGAGCGCCTGAAGGACCGGGTGCACGGCGCCCTGCAGCTGGAGGGTGCGGCCCATGGCTGATACCGTTTCGGACCACACGAACAGTACCGTTCTGGATGTGGACGCGGTGCGCCGTGACTTTCCGATCCTTTCGGAGACCGTCTATGGCAAGCCGCTGGTGTTCCTGGATTCAGGGGCCAGCGCGCAGAAGCCGCGTCAGGTCATCGACGCCATGCGCCACTGCATGGAACACCAGTATTCCAACGTCCATCGTGGGGCGCACTACCTGTCCGCCGCGACCACGGATGCGTTCGAGCAGGCGCGGGATCGCGTCGCGCGGTTCCTGAATGCGGCCAGCCCGGACGAGATCATCTTCACGTCCAATGTGACCGCCGCCATCAACCTGGTGGCCCATGCCTATGGCCGCGCCTTCCTGAAGGCGGGGGACGAGGTCATCGTTTCCGAGATGGAGCATCACGCCAACATCGTGCCCTGGCAGCTGCTGGCGGAGGCGACGGGTGTCGTGCTGCGCGTGGCACCGGTGGAGGACGACGGCAGCTTCCGGATCGAGCGGTTCGCGGAACTGCTGAACGACCGCACCAGGCTGGTCTCCATCACCCATTGCTCCAACGTGCTGGGCACCAACGTCCCGGCGAAGGAAGTGGCGCGGCTGGCCCACGACGCGGGTGCGAAGGTGCTGTTCGACGGCGCACAGGCGGTCGTGCACGGCCCTGTGGACGTCCAGTACATAGACGCCGATTTCTATGGTTTCACCGCCCACAAGCTCTATGGGCCGAGCGGCCTTGGCGTGCTCTACGGCAAGCTGGATATCCTGAACAGCATGCCGCCGTTCCTGGGAGGCGGCGACATGATCGACAAGGTCTCCTTCAAGGGATCGACCTTCAAGGAAGCCCCGCACCGGTTCGAGGCCGGAACCCCTGCGATCGTGGAGGCCATCGGCCTGCATGCGGCGATCAACTATGTCGCGGACATCGGCTTCGACGCCATCCGCGCGCATGAGGCGGGCCTGCGCGACTATGCGCATGAACGGCTGTCCGCCATCGACGGAATGCGCCTGATCGGCACCGCGCCGGACAAGGCCGCCATCATCTCCTTCCTGGTCGACGGGCTGCACCCCTATGACGTGGCCGCCGTGCTGGACCGTCAGGGCGTTGCCTGCCGCGTCGGCCACCATTGCGCGGAGCCGCTGATGGACCGGCTGGGGATCATCGGCACCGTCCGCGCGACACTGGCGATGTACAACACGAAGGCCGAGATCGATGTGCTTGGGGAAGCCATCGAGAAGGCCAAGAAGATGCTGGCCTGAAGGGGGCACCATGGCACGAGAGGAATATGAGGATTTCGCGGAGACCCTGGAGGCGCTGGACGACGACATGCGCTTCGAGTTCCTGCTCGATCTGGCGAAGAAACAGGATGCGACAGACTTCCCGGAGGAATGGAAGACCGACGCGAACCTGATGCACGGCTGCATGTCGAAGGTGTGGCTGGTGCACGAGGAAAAGGACGGCCTGCACTGGTTCAAGGGCGCCTCCGAGGCGGCAATCGTGAAGGGGCTGGTGCACATGATGGTGCGGTCCTTCAGCGGCCTGACGTCGGAGGAGGTTCGGGAAATCAGCCTGGATGACGTGCGGCGGCTGAACCTGGGCGCCCTCACCTTCCAGCGCCAGGTCGGCATGATGGCAATGCTGAAACAGATCCAGAAACTGGCCGGCCAGCCGGTGGCCCGCGAAAGCGCCGGTGCCTGATGCGCACAAACCTGCTCTCCACACAGGGGAATTGAAATGACCATGACACCTGACCACAGTCCCGGCTTGCTGGACTTCATGGAAGTCCCGGACGTCGTCGCCTATGCGGGCGAGAAGCGGGAGGGCCTGAGCGAACTCGGCTCCGAACCGCTGATCGCGGCGATGAAAACCGTCTATGACCCGGAGATCCCGGTGGACATCTACGAACTCGGCCTTATCTACAGGCTGGAAGCGAAACCGGACGGCGATGTCGAGGTCGACATGACATTGACCGCCCCGGCCTGCCCCGTGGCGGGTGAACTGCCGCAATGGGTGGCGGACGCGGTGGCCACTGTCGAAGGCACCGGCCTCGTCACCGTGCAGTTGGTGTTCGAGCCGCCGTGGACGCCGGAGCGCATGTCGGACGAGGCCCGTCTCGCCCTCGACATGTTTTGAGTGACGCGGAATTCAGACCAACCTGTTCAGGAGTGAAATGATGTTCCAGACCGAGGGTGGCAAACCGATCCTTACCGTCACGCCGCGCGCCGCCGAGCAGGTGCAGCGGCTGATGCAGCGGGCGGAGGCCAAGGGCGACACGGCGCTCGGCGTGCGCGTCGGCGTCAAGACCGGCGGCTGTTCCGGCATGACCTACAATGTCGAGTATGCCACCGAGCAGAAGAAGTTCGAGGAAGTGGTGGAGGCCGAGGGCGCGCGCGTCTTCGTCGACCCGATGGCCACCATGTTCCTGCTGGGCGCGGAGATGGACTACGAGGAAACCCAGTTCCGCTCCGGCTTCACCTTCTCCAACCCGAACGAGGCGGAACGCTGCGGTTGCGGCGAGAGCTTCTCCGTCCAGCCGGCTGTGGGTGAGGCGGCGAAGCGGACGTCCTGACGGGTCTCTGCGTCAGCGACGACCGGCGCGCAACCTGAAGGCTGCCCCCGCGGCCAGGCTCTCGATGCGCCCCGGCAGTTCGTCGGGGAAGGCCGCGATCAGGATCTCGATCAGGGCGGCCAGGTCGCTGTCGTCGGCCTGGATACCGACCCGCGCCAGATAGGCGAAGAGGTTGGACAGTGAATCCTCGATCTGCCGCAGGCGGTCGAAGGTACCGGTGCCGGCCCGGGTCATGGAGGCATGCAGCATCAGCACCTCGACATGCTCCGCATGCAGTTCACTCTCCACGATCACCCGCCGCAGATCGTCGGACAGCGGCCGCGGTGCCGGGGCGGTATCGCCCTTCAGATAGAGTTTCAGACCGTGCAGCGCATTGATGGCATTGCCGCGCCAGTCCGCCACGGCCCGCAACGCCTGATCCAGTTCGCCGTCACGGAAGGTGCCGCGCCCGCTGGAGGCGACCCAGCAGCAGAACAGCATGACATTGACGTCCAGCCCGTGCCGGTCCTGCAGGGCCAGACAGGCCTGCTTCGCAGCGCCGCGCGCATAGACACGCGTGGCGTAGTCCCACAGGTCATTGGGGGGGAAGACTCCGGACGAGAATACCGCCATGAAACGATCCAGTGTTCAGCGTTCAATCGTGGTCCGGCGATGCCGCCGACCGTGATCCCGATGCGCGGTCATGTTACTCTTGGGGGATCAGCTGCATGCGCGCGGCGCGACTATGGCATGGCTGACGGGCACGGCAAAGGAGAGACCGGTGACATGACTGTAGCGGAGGGCGAGACACGGACCTACATCGAGAAGCGCCTGGCGGAACAGCGGATTGCGCACCAGGATCTCGACGCGGCAATCGCGGCCCTGGTGGAAAAGGGCGCCTTCGATGATCTGCAGATGCAGCGCCTGAAACGACAGAAACTGAAGGTGAAGGACGAGATCCTGCGGCTCGAAGGCATGCTGATGCCCGACATCATTGCCTGAATGCTGCGCAACACGGGCTTCACGACCGTCGCGGGCTTGACCTGAGACGGTCTGACGCCTTTATTCACGCGCGAAACGCACCAGATCGTACTGTAACGGACCAGAGTGCCCACCCGGGGACCGACAGCGGCAGGGCACAGAACGGAATTCACCGGCCATCACGCCAGCACGGCGGCGTGGCCAGAAGCAACCAACAGACGGAGAAAACCGACATGGCATTCGAACTTCCCCCCCTGCCCTACGCCGACAACGCGCTGGAGCCGCACTACTCCGCCAACACCTTCAGCTTTCACCACAAGAAGCATCACAATGCCTATGTGACGAAGGCAAACGAGCTGGTGGCCGGCACCGATCTGGACAAGGCCAGCGTCGAGGAAGCGATCGCGGAGGCCCACAAGGCGGGCAACCAGGGTCTGTTCAACCAGGTCGCCCAGATCTGGAACCACACCTTCTTCTGGAATTCCATGGCCCCGAACGGCGGCGGCGCGGCAACCGGTGACATCGCCGATGCCATCAAGGCCGACTTCGGCTCCACCGAGGAACTGGTCGCGGCCTTCAAGGCATCCGCAGTCGGCAACTTCGGTTCCGGCTGGACCTGGCTGGTGCAGGACGGCGGCAAGCTGAAGGTCGTCAATACCTCCAATGCCGGCACCCCGCTGACCGACGGGCAGAAGCCGATCCTGACCGTCGACGTCTGGGAGCATGCCTACTACCTGGATTACCAGAACCGCCGCCCCGACTTCGTGCAGGCGTTCTGGGACAACCTGGTGAACTGGGACTTCGCGAACGCGAACCTGAAGGGCTGACGTTCAGCTTCAGTTCTGTTGAAGGGGCCGCCGGGCAGCACTGTCCGGCGGCCTTTTTCGTTTCAATTCCGGCCTATTGCGTATTGCGGCAATTTGGCACGCGGGGTATGTCTCGGTGGAGAATACGGACGGCGAAATTGCTGCGAGGGCCGGACGATCCGGCGCCAGATGACAGGGAGAATTCGTGTGGGTGAACATCCGTGGCTGAAATCCTATTCCGCTGGCGTGGACTGGCATGCCCCGATCGACACCTTTCCCGTCTACCAGATCCTCGATGATGCGGTCTCGCGCTGGCCCGACCAGCCCGCCACGGACTTCATGGGCAAGGTGCTGACCTACCGCGAACTCAGCGACCTGGTCTCCCGCGCCGCGAAGGGCTTTCAGGCACTGGGCGTCGGACCCGGCGTCCATGTCGGCCTGTTCCTGCCGAACACCCCCCACTACGTCATCTGCTTCTACGCCATCCTGAAGGCCGGCGGGACAGTGGTGAACTATTCGCCGCTGGATGCCGCCAAGGTGCTGGAACACAAGATCGAGGACAGCCAGACCGACATCATGGTCACGCTGGACCTGACCGCGCTGTATCCGCAGATGGCGGAGATGCTGGGCAAGACCCGGCTGAAGAAGATCGTCGTCGGCGGCCTGCCCGACGTGCTGCCGTTCCCGAAGAACCTGCTGTTCCCGCTGGTGAAGTCGAAGGAGATCGCGAAGGTCCCGAACGACATGCACCATGTCCGGTTCAAGAAGCTGATCGCCAATGACGGCAAGTACAATCCGGTCGCGATCGGCGATCCGGCGGAGACCCTGGCCGTGCTGCAGTACACCGGCGGCACCACCGGCCTGCCGAAGGGCGCGATGCTGACCCATGGCAACCTGACCGCCGCGACCAGCATGTATGTCGTCTCCAACACCGGTGACGAGCCGACCCTGGTAGAGGGCAAGGAGAAGATCCTGGCCGTCCTGCCGCTGTTCCACATCTATGCGCTGCAGATCAACATGCTGCTGGCGATGCGGTTCGGGGCGGAGATCGTGCTGCATCCGCGCTTCGAGCTGGAGGCAGTGATCAAGGACCTGGGATCGAAGAAGCCGACCATGTTCCCCGGCGTGCCGACCATGTTCACGGCCATCATCAACTATCCCGGCATTCAGGACATGGATCTGTCGTCGCTGAAATTCTGTGCTTCGGGCGGCGCACCGCTGCCGGTCGAGGTGGCGGAGAAGTTCGAGAAGCTGACCGGCTGCAAGCTGGCCGAAGGCTGGGGCATGACGGAAACCAGCCCCGCCGGGGTCTCCACGCCGGTGCACGGGGTCGCGAAGCCCGGGTCCTGCGGCATCCCGATGCCGGGCATCGAGATCAAGTTCATCGACGTCGATGATCCGTCGAAGACCATGCCGATGGGAGAGCGTGGCGAGATCTGCATCCGTGGCGCGAATGTCATGAAGGGTTACTGGAACAAGCCCGAGGCGACGGCGGAGAGCTTCACCGAGGACGGGTACTTCCGCACCGGTGACGTCGGCTACATGGACGATGACGGCTACATGTACATCGTGGACCGCACCAAGGACATGATCCTGTGTGGCGGCTTCAACGTCTATCCGCGCAATATCGAGGAAGCGATCTACCTGCATCCGTCCGTCGAGGAGGTCTCCGTCATCGGCATCCACGACGATTATCGCGGCCAGGCGCCGAAGGCCTTCATCAAGCTGAAGGCAGGGGCTGACAGCTTCACCTTCGACGAACTGAAGGCCTTCCTGAAGGACAAGATCGGCAAGCACGAGATGATCTCCGAGATGGATATCCGCGCCGAGCTACCCAAGACCCTTGTGGGCAAGCTGTCCAAGAAGGAACTCTACGAAGAGGAAGAGAAGCGCCGCGCCAAGGCCGCCTGACACGGGCAGTCGGCTGCCATCCGGCGACCGTTGTCCGCCCGCCCGGGTAGGTCGTGGCGAGTCGCAAGGGACAAATAATACGCATGCGTATTGTCTCGTTGCCCTGTTCGCGCCAGATTGGGCGCCATGAGACATCCACGCGCCTTGCAGACAAGACTGATCCGCGAATCCATTGACCGCCTGAAAGCCCAGGATCCGCCACTCGCAGCCGGATCGGTGGAGGCGTCGGCCCGCCGCTACAGCGATACCGACTGGCTGTCGCGGGAAACCGGCACGATCTTCCGCAACGAGCCCCAGTACCTTGGTCTTGCAGGCGAAATTCCGGACGCCGGCGACTACATGACCCGCGAACTGCCCGGCGTCTCCCTGCTTGCCGTTCGCGGGAAGGACCAGCAGATACGCGCCTTTCGCAACCGCTGCCGCCACCGGGGCACCCGCGTTGCGGAGGGGGAAGGCAAGGCCCGCAGGTTCACCTGCCCCTACCACGCGTGGACCTATGGACTTGACGGCATTCTCGCCAGTGTTCCGGAAGCCTGCCACTTCGATACGGTCGAACCCGGCGTCGATGGCCTTTGTCCGGTCCCCATTCTGGAGTGGGCCGGAATGCTGTTCTTCCTGCCGCCAGGCACGGACGAGGCCACGGCACGCGCGAGGCTGCACCCCATCGTCAGCGAACTGGAGGGGTTCGACTTCCATGCCTACAGGTCACGCCGCACGTTCAGCACCGGAAAGCCGACGAACTGGAAACTCGGCGTCGATACGTTTCTGGAGGCCTATCACGTCCCCGTCCTGCACGCCCGGACGATCGGCAGGACACTGGTGGGTGGCTTTGCGCTCTACGAACCGTTGCAGCCCCACGCGCGTCTCGTCGCGCCGCGCCGCCCGATCCTTGATCTGACGGAAGAGCAGATCACCTCCGATCCCCTGCACCGCCATGCCATCATCGTCTACCGGATCTTCCCGAACACCGTCATCGTCTCGATGGAAACCCACGCGGAGATCCACCGCTTCAATCCGGTTCAGGGACAGCCGAACCGCATGACGTGGGATCTGACCGTCGCGGCCTCTCCCCTGGGGCAGTCGCTCGACATCGACTGGGACAGGATCCTCGATCTCGCCGCGGGTGTGGTGGAGCGCGAAGACCTGGTCATGATGGCGCAGATCCAGGCAAATCTGGACAGTGAGGGCCCGGAGTCCACCGTCACGTTCGGCCGCAACGAGCCTGCGCTGCAGGACTTCCACGCCGAGATCGACCAGGCAATGGGAGAACCGGAGCCGCTCAGGCGGCCGGAAGAAGGGCTTCCGGCCGCCCTGGCTGCGCGGTGACAGGTTTCAGACGGGGCGCCGCCTGATCAGATGCAGATGCAGGCCAGCGGCGGGAAGCCGTTGAAGCCGTTGGCGGCGTAGGTCGTCGTATAGGCACCTGTGGATTCGATCAGCAGGGTCTCGCCGATCTGCAGCGACACCGGCAGCATGATCGGCGTCTTCTCGTACATCACGTCGACCGAATCGCAGGTCGGGCCGGCCAGGATCATCGGCTCGAAGGCATCATCGTCATGATCGGTGCGGATGGGATAGCGAATGGCCTCGTCCATCGTCTCCGCCAGTCCGCCGAACTTGCCGATGTCGAGATAGACCCAGCGCATCGGATCATCGTCGGACTTGCGCGAGATCAGGACGATCTCGGAGCGGATGATACCGGCATCGCCGACCATGCCCCGCCCCGGCTCGATCACCGTCTGCGGCAGGCGATTGCCGAAGTGGCGGCGCAGTGCGTTGTGGATCGACTGGCCGTAGCGCCCGACCTCCGGCACGTCGCGCAGATAGCGCGTCGGGAAACCGCCGCCCATGTTGACCATGCGCAGATAGATGCCCTGATCCGCCAGGTTGCGGAACAGCGTCGCGCAGGTGGCCAGCGCGCGGTCCCACATCTCCGAATTCGTCTGCTGAGATCCGACATGGAACTGCAGGCCGAACGGCACCAGTCCCAGACCCGGCGCACGGGCCAGCAGGCGCTCCGCCATCTCCGGCACACAGCCGAACTTGCGCGACAGCGGCCATTCGGCGCCTTCGCCATCGCACAGCAGGCGGCAGACCACACGGCTGCCCGGCGCGACCCGCGCCAGCTTCTCCAGCTCCGCCTCGCTGTCGAAGGCATACTGGCGCACACCCAGCTGCCAGGCGCGGCCGATGTCACGCTCCCGTTTGATGGTGTTGGAAAAGGCGATGCGGTCGGCGGTCGCGCCCGCAGCCAGCGCCATCTCGATCTCCGGCACCGAGGCCGCATCGAAGCTGCTGCCCAGGTCCGCCAGCAGGGACAGGACCTCCGGCGCCGGATTGGCCTTGATGGCGTAGTAGATCGTCGTGTCCGGGAAGGCACGGGCAAAGCCCGCGTAATTCTCCCGCACCCGGTCCAGATCCACCACCAGGGTGGCACGGTCATGGGGGGTCGCGGACAGGTACTGGCGAATGCGGTCGGTCATGGGACGACGGCCTTTTCGAAAAAAGCAGGGTCGGGAAAACAAGGGAAACAGTGTCGGCAATGGTCGGTCTGGCGACCGGGTCTCAGTCAGGTTCGACGAGCTTTTCGACATATCCCGGTAACGCGAACGCGCCCCGATGGACTGCCGGCGTGTAATAGCCCGGCGCGAAGTCCAGTTCCGCCAGTCGTTCGGCCAGCGTCGGTTCACTGACATGCAGCAGGGCTGCATCATCCGTCCCGAATCCGAGTGCCATCGGTCCGCCGGTATAGGTCGGAACCGTGACGAGATAGCAGGTGGCCACCTGGAACAGCGACCGGAACGCCCGCATGGTGCCACGCAGTTCGTCCGGTTGCAGGAACGGCACCCCGTTCTGCGTCACGACGACACCGCCCGGGTTCAGCAGGCGCTGCACATGGCCATAGAAGCTGTCGGTGAACAGCACCTCGCCCGGTCCGATGGGGTCGGTCGAATCGACGATGACCACATCGAAGCGGTCCTGCGTGTCCCGCACGAAGGCGGCACCGTCGGCGATCACCAGGTTCAGGCGCGGGTCATCGAAGGCACCGTTGGAGACGCTGGGCAGCCACTCCCGCGAGAACGACACCACTCCGGCGTCGATCTCCACCATCGTGGCCTGTTCCACGGTCGGGTGCCGCAGCACCTCCCGCAAGATGCCACCGTCACCACCACCGATGATCAGCACGCGGCGGGCGTTGCCATGCGCCAGCATCGGCACATGGGTCAGCATCTCGTGGTAGACGAACTCGTCGCGCTCCGTCACCTGGGTGACGCCGTCCAGGGACAGCATCCGCCCGAAGATCGGATTGTCGACCAGCACCAGCCGCTGCTGCCCGGTCTCGGTATCGAACAGGACACGGTCCGCCCGGTAGCTGGAACGGAAGGCTCCGTGCAGCTGCTCGGTGATCCAGTTGTCCCAGTCGCGGAGTGTCATCCCACCAGGCCCTTGCCACGACGGACTTCGTCCACCAGCACTTCGCCGGCCCGGAAGGCGCGACGCAGGACCGGCACGGCGTTCTGCGGCTGTGCGTCACCGCACATGAAGACGTCCAGCGCCGCATAGCCGTACTCCGGCCAGGAATGGATCGAGATGTGGGACTCGGCCAGGATCGCGACACCGGACACGCCGCCATTGGGCGTGAAGTGATGCAGGTCGATCGACAGCAGGGAGGCACCGGCAGCGGTGACACACTCGCGCAGGGTCTTCTCGATGTGGTCGATGTCGTCCAGCCGGGACGCATCCTTGACGTCGATCAGCAGATGGGTGCCAGCGAAGTTCTCGCCGTCCTTGCTGATGAAGAAATCCTTCCGGCCCTCATCGGCCAGGGTGTCGACGTCGGTGATCTCGGCCGGAGGGAAGGTGGTGTTGGTGAAGTCCATTGTTTCATCCCCATGAACGCAGATGAGTACTGCCCATACGCCCGAGGGGTTCGGCGGGCGACGGGTGCGGTATTCCAGATATGGAAAATTGGGTGTGGCGGCGCATCCCGGGAAACGGGCGCTGCGGCGTCACGCATCGATCACGATGTCAGGTCTGTCTGCAGAACGGCACGGCACTTCTCCAATAGCCCCAGCCACAATGGCCAGATAAGACAAACTAAGCTCTCAGAGACGCTCACGCCGTGACGGGAACCGGGGGACTGCCGACGGGTCGAACAGCGGTCCGTCCAATGTCCGTGCGATTGCGTTCGAGGGGGCATCTAGCGTCTCTGAAGCCCCCTGTCAATGGCCATTCTTTCGCGAATGCGAACTGCCCTGTCGTGCACAGGGTGGCCGTGCCGGTCCCGCTCGCTATGATCGCCGCGAACCGGACAGGAGTTGATGGATATGGGAAGTCTGACCCGCCGCCATTTCGAGCGGCAGGCAGAGGTGTGCGGGGGCATGAACTCACCCTTCACGGCGCGGCTGCTGCACCTTGCCGGTGCGCGTATGAAGCCGGAAACGACATTCACGACACGGGTTCTCGACTGGCCGGACGACAGGATGCGCGATGACGCCCTTTCGCTGCGGTTCGCAGGTGCGCTGCACGCCTGCGTGCTTGCCGGGCGGTCCGAGGCGCTGGCAGGCTGTTATCCGCCCAATGCCGCACCGGTCGACGATGATGCCTTCTGGGACATCATTCGCCAGACGATGGTGGCGGATGACGAGTTCCTGAGCGCCTTTCTGGATCATCCGCCGCAGACCAACGAGACCGGCCGGGCCGCCGTGCTGCTGCTCGGGTTCCAGCGTGCCGCCCGGGACACGGGATACCCGCTGTCGATGCTGGAGCTCGGCGCCAGTGCCGGACTGAACCAGAACTGGGACCGCTTCGCCTATGACCTCGGCGGTACCCTTTGGGGCGACATGGATTCCGGCGTCCGCCTGGCCCCCGAATGGCGTGGACGCGCACCGGAACCGCTGGATCCGATCGAGGTTGCCGAGAGACGCGGCTGCGACCTCAATCCGTTGCAGCTCGACGATCCTGCACAACGGCTTCGCCTGCGCAGCTATGTCTGGCCTGACCAGCTGGAGCGTCTGGAACGACTGGACGCGGCCATCGGGATCGCACTGCAGCAGGAAACCCGGCTCGCCCGCGCCAATGCGGCGGACTGGGCGGAGGCCTGCCTGGCCATGCCATCAATGGGCAGGACAACCGTGATCTATCACTCGATCTTCTGGCAATACATGCCTGCGGAAATCCAGCGCTCCCTGCGTTCCACGATCGAGGTCGCGGGCGCGATGGCCACGGAGGAATCGCCTCTGGCCTGGGTCCGCATGGAACCGTTCGAGGACGATCCGAAATGCGCCGCGCTCTACTACACCCTCTGGCCTGATCCGGAGCGGCAGGTGCTGGCACTGTGCGACTATCACGGGCGCTGGATCGAACCCTGCTGACCGGCAGCCCCTTTTCGTGGTCGCGGTCTCCGCCAATCCCCGTCGATGATGCATCCCTGCCCTGTCGCCAGACGGGCACTGCCGGTCTTGCAGTGTCCTGTCAGGTCGGGTTAACTCAACGGCGAGCGACGGGGAGGGTCGCCTGAACGCTGCCACGGACCACTGGTCCCGGCGCGGCAGTCCCGAATCCTTCCGTCGAATCTTCTGTTTGTGATCCTGATGCGCGGTGCGTTTCCGCATGCAGTACAGGGTCAGGGCAACAATAGGGCGAGGGAAGAGGCGAATGGCAGGAATTACCGGTTTTGGTGGCTACGTGCCGCGGCTGCGGCTGCAGCGCAAGTCTGTGGTCGAGGCCAATGGTTGGTTCAATCCCGGACTGGCCGGTCTCGCCAAGGGCGAACGGTCCATGTGCAACTGGGACGAGGACAGTCTGACCATGGCCGTCGAGGCCGGGCGCGACTGCATCGGCGAGAAGGGTCCGGCGGACCTGCGGGCGATCTATCTCGCCTCCACCACCCTGCCCTTTGCCGACCGCCAGAACGCCACAGTGGCCGCAACGGCGCTGGATCTGGGCGAGGACCTGAAGACCGTTGACCTGACCTCGTCACAGCGGGCCGGCACCTCCGGCCTGATCGATGTGCTGGAGGGGATGGGCGAGCGCGACGGGCAGGTTCTCTTTCTCGCCGCCGACCACCGCCAGACCGCGGCCTCCGGCGCGCAGGAACTGCAGATGGGTGACGGCGCCGCCGCCATGCTGCTCGGCCAGAACAACGTGATCGCGGAGTATCTCGGCAGCCATCAGGTCTCCGTGGACTTCGTTGACCATTATCGCGGCCAGAACCGCGACTTCGACTACAACTGGGAAGAGCGCTGGATCCGCGACGAGGGCTATTTCAAGATCGTGCCGCGCGGCATCGATGCCCTGTTCGCCAAGGTCGACGTCGCCCCGTCCGACGTTGACGTGATGATCATGCCCGCGCTGATCCGCGGCGTGCCGCAGAAGATCGCCAAGGGCGCCGGCATTCCCGACACCGCCGTGCAGGACAACCTGCATGCGGTGATGGGTGAGGCCGGTACGGCCCACGCGCTGATCATGCTGTCGAAGGCACTGCAGAACGCCAAGCCGGGCCAGGTCATCCTGGTCATCGGCTGGGGTCAGGGCTGTGACCTGATGCTGTTCCGGACCACGGATGCCGTCACCAGCTTCAAGCCCGCACTGGGCGGTGTCGAATCGTCTCTGGCCCGCGGCAAGGCGGAAACCAACTACAACCGCTATCTCGCCTTCAACGACCTGATCGACCGCGACAAGGGCATTCGGGCGGAGACGGACGCGCAGACGGCACTGTCGACGCTCTACCGGAAGCGGGAGATGGTTCTGGGCTTCAAGGGCGGCAAGTGCACCAAGTGCGGCACCGTGCAGTACCCGAAGGCGCATATCTGCGTGAACCCGAACTGCGGTGCCTGGCACAGCCAGGAAGACTACCGCTTCTCCGACGTGCCCTGCACCGTGCAGAGCTGGACTGCGGATGGCCTGACCTACTCCCCGGACCCGCCCACCCATTTCGGCATGGTGACGTTCGAGGGTGGCGGACGGCTGATGGCCGACCTGACCGACGTGGACAAGGGCGGTGTCGAGGTCGGCATGCCCCTGCGCATGGTCTTCCGCATCAAGGTCGAGGACGAGCGCCGCGGCTTCAAGAAGTACTTCTGGAAGGCAGCACCGGACCATCGCAAGACGGCCTGACCTTTCCGGGACTGTATCGAGACGACAAGCGGCTCCGATCATTCGGGGCCGCTTTTCTTTTGGGACATCCGTGACAACGGGGTATCGCAGATCGGCCATGCCGACGAAGCTGTTTGACTAAATCGTTCGCAAGCGTACTTTTCCACTACGTGTTCACGCAAACATCCGGGGAGTGTCTGATCATGCCAGCAGGAATCAGGGATCGTGTCGCCATTCTGGGCATGGGCTGTTCGAAATTCGGCGAGCGCTGGGACTGCGACGCCGACGATCTGATCATCGAGGCCTATGAGGAATGCCTGAAGGATGCGGGCATCGAGACCAGTCAGATCGAAGCCGCGTGGTTCTCCACCGCAATCGAGGAAATCCATGTCGGCAAGTCCGCCGTGCCGCTGTCCGTCGCGCTGCGCCTGCCCTACATCCCGGTGACCCGTGTCGAGAACTATTGCGCCTCCGGCACCGAAGCCTTCCGTGGCGCGGTCTATGCCGTGGCCTCCGGTGCCGCTGACATCGCCCTGGCGGTCGGCGTCGAGAAGCTGAAGGACACGGGCTATGGCGGCCTGCCGCAGAACATGGCCGGCGCCGTCTCCAACATGACCTGGGCCAACGCCTCCGCGCCCGGATCGTTCGCCCAGCTCGCCACCGCCTACCAGAAGAAGCATGGCGTGAAGCCGGAAGACCTGAAGCGCGCCATGGCGCAGGTCTCCGTGAAGAGCCACGCCAACGGGGCCAAGAACCCGAAGGCACACCTGCAGAAGGAAATCGACACGGACGCCGTGCTGAACGCACCGATGATCGCGGAGCCGCTGGGCCTGTTCGACTGCTGTGGTGTGTCCGACGGTTCGGCCGCTGCCATCGTCACCACGCCGGAGATCGCGCGGAAGCTCGGCAAGAAGGATCTGGTGACCGTGAAGGCACTTCAGCTCGCCGTCTCCAACGGCATCGAATCCAGCGGCGAAGGCTGGGACGGTTCCTATTTCATGACGACCCGGAAGGCCGCCGAGCGGGCCTACGCCGAAGCCGGGATCACCAATCCCCGCGAACAGGTGTCCATGTTCGAATGCCATGACTGCTTCTCGATCACCGAACTGGTGACGGCCGAAGACCTCTACATCTCCAAGGAAGGCACGGCCTGGAAGGATTTCCTGGACGGTTTCTTCGATGCGGATGGCGGCGTACCGGCGCAGATCGACGGCGGCCTGAAATGCTTTGGCCACCCCATCGGCGCATCCGGCCTCCGCATGCTCTACGAGATGTACCAGCAGTTGCTGGGACGGGCCGACAAGCGCCAGCTGGCGGACCCGAAGATCGGCCTGACGCACAATCTGGGCGGCTTCCCGCACCACAATGTCTCGTCCATCGCCATCGTGGGGCTGGAGGGCGCCTGATCGCGGGCAGTCCTGCCGGAAACACGGCCCGGACAACAAGGCGCGGGTTCGCGTAACGGTCCCGAGAGTTCACCGTTCCCTGTATCGGCAGGGGACGGTGACCGGTCCTCTTCGGAGGGTGGCTGGACCTATTCGGCCATCACCATCTTGTTGCGGCCCGCATTCTTTGCCTTGTAGAGGGCCATGTCGGCGCGCTTCATCAGGGATGGTGGGTCTTCCCCATCCCGCAGCGTGGCCCCGCCGACCGAGCAGGTGACGTCGATCGAACCGACGTCCTCGCCGGTCCCGAAGGGCTCGACCTCCATGGCCCAGCGCAGGCGCTCGCCGACCTTTTCGGCCAGTACCCTGTCAGCTTCCGGCATCATGACCACGAATTCCTCGCCACCGAAGCGGGCGCAGAGGTCGAAGCCGCGCACGCTGCGCTCGATCCGCTCCGCGAACTGCTTCAGGATCTTGTCGCCGACGGCATGGCCATAGGTGTCGTTGACCGCCTTGAAATGATCGATGTCGAGCAGCAGGAATGACAGCGGCTTGCCTGCCGAGCGGTTGCGCTGCATCGCCATCTCGAGATGCTGGTCCAGATAGCGGCGGTTGTAGAGACCCGTCAGCGGGTCCGTCATCGCCATGGTGATGGAGGCCTCGACGCTTTCGCGGAGCTGGTCCTGGAACCGCTTCCGGCGCACCTGCGTCTTGGCGCGGGCGGTCAGTTCGTTGCCGTCGATCGGACGCAGCAGATAGTCCGTGACACCAAGCTCCAGCCCCTTGGCAATCCGCTCGTTGTCGCTTTCCTCCCCGATCATCAGGATGGGCACCTGGCGGGTCACGGCATCATTGCGAATGCGCGACGTCAGCCGCAGCGGGTCGGTGCCGCGGTGGTCGAGTGACAGGATGATCAGGTCGGGATTGCCTTCACGCGCCCGTGTGATCGCGGCTTCCGGCTCGGCCTCGAGGGTCAGGCTGAACTTGTCGCCCATGTGGCGCTTGACGTGCCGATTGTCGGACGCATTGTCGTCAATCACCAGAACCGGCGCGCCCTCCACCGTCATCTCGCTCTCGGTGGAATACATGCCCAGCCGCTCACCGGTCTGGCGGCGCAGCTTCAGCTCGTCCATCGTCATCTTGAGCCGGACCAGCGAACGCACGCGGGAGAACAGGGCCATGTCATTGACTGGCTTGGTCAGGAAGTCGTCGGCGCCGGCCTCAAGCCCCTGCACCCGGTCGGATGCGTCGGACAGGGCCGTCACCATGACGACAGGAATGTGGGAAACAGCGGGGTTGGCCTTCATCCGGCGGCAGACCTCGAAGCCATCCATGCCGGGCATCATCACATCCAGCAGCACGATATCCGGATTGTCGCGTTCAACGACTTCCAGCGCCTCCGGGCCGTTGCTGGCGGTGAACACCTGATAATACTCGCTGGAGAGCTTCGCCTCCAGAATACGCACGTTCGGCAGAACGTCATCGACCACGAGTACGCGGGCAGACATCTGCGATTAACCCAGGAACTGCTTGACCGTATCAATGAAGGTCCCGACAGAGATCGGCTTCGAGATATAGGCCTCGCAGCCACCGTCGCGAATCTTCTCCTCATCGCCCTTCATGGCGAAAGCCGTGACGGCGATAACGGGTATGGATCGCAGGTCATCGTCTTCCTTGATCCACTTGGTAACCTCCAGCCCCGAAACCTCCGGCAACTGGATGTCCATCAGGATCAGGTCAGGACGGTGCTCACGTGCCAGCTTCAGCGCCTCCATCCCATCCTTGGTCTGCACGGTGGCATATCCATGGGCATCAAGCAGATCATGAAACAGCTTCATGTTCAGCTCGTTGTCTTCGACGATAAGAACGGTTTTCGACATGCTATCCTCAAACGGCCTTCTGCCGCGTCATGTTCATCCTGTCCACCGGATCCGAACGATCCCCGATGAACGGCTTGGGCCCAGTGCCAACACTTCGGAACAACTGCGCTTTTTGCCCCGCAGGACGGATCATCGCAGTGGCGTGTAAAGCAAGAGTTAACGTTCCGGACCCAACGGGGTAACCTTGGTGTCGGGATCCAATCACACATTTCTGCATTTACGGGAACAGCAATCAATCATGGATCGTGACGCTGCGGAAGTGCTCGCCATCAACGCTCTTGGTTTCCTTGCCGCCGACGCGGACCGGATCGAGGCATTTCTGGCACTCGCCGGGGTCTCCCCGTCGGAGTTACGGCGTAGCGCCGGATCGCCGGAATTCCTTGCGGGTGTCATGGATCACCTGTTGCAGAACGAAGGCTTGCTGCTGGATTTCTGCGCCGATCAGGGGATCGATCCCGCCGAACCGGCCCGTGCGCGCAGGCAATTGCCGGGTGCCAGCTTCGATTACTGATCTCGCGCGAACCCTACCACATGCCTCGGCCTGTTGGCTATGATCCGTTTGGCCAGGACCGGTACTGGCGGCATGATCATCGGGGAGAAGTGACTTGGACGTTCAGCAGATACTCGATGCCCTTCTGGGCGCGGCAACCGATGCCGGGACCGTGCCCGGTGTTGTCGCGCTGGTGACGGATACCAACGGCACAACCTATCAGAACGCGTTCGGGGAGCGTGCGCTGGGTTCCGGCACACCGATGACCACGGATACCGTGTTCTGGATCGCCTCCATGACCAAGGCCATCACCGGGGCGGCGGTGATGCAGCTTGTCGAGCAGGGCCGTCTCGACCTCGACGCCCCTGCCCGCACGGTCCTGCCGGAAATCGGGGAACTGCAGGTCCTGGAGGGCTTCGACGCGGGCGGGCAGCCGAAACTGCGCCCGCCGCAACAGGACATCACCCTGCGGCACCTGCTGACCCACACGGCAGGCTGCGTCTATGACATGTGGTCCGACGACATCGCGCGGTGTGTCGAGGCTCTTGGCATTCCGCCGATCAGCAGCCGCAAGCGGGCGTCCCTGATGATGCCCCTGCTGTTCGATCCCGGGACCCGATGGGAGTACGGCACCGGCATCGACTGGGCGGGCCTGATGCTGGAGGCGGTCAGCGGTCAGACCCTTGGCGCCTACATGGCCGAGCACCTGTTCGCCCCCATGGGCATGACCAGCACCGCCTTCGCAAGCACCGACGAGATGCACAGCCGCAAGGCCAGGATGCATGTGCGCGGCCCCGATGGTTCGCTGCAGGTGCAGCCGGATTCTCCCCCATCCGACACGGCCGAGTTCGAGATGGGCGGCGGCGGCCTGGTGGGCACGGTGGAAGACTATGGCTGCTTCATCCGCATGATCCTGAACCGGGGTCAGGCCGGTGGCCGGCAGATCCTGAAGCCCGAGACCGTTGCGCAGATGTCGGTCAACCAGATGGGGGCCAGCCGGGTCACGAAACTGAAGTCGGCAGGCGGCGTCTCCAATGACGCCGAATTCTTTCCCGGTATCGAGAAGACCTGGGGCCTGTCGTTCATGATCAACGAGCAGGATGCCCCGACCGGGCGCGCCGCTGGCTCACTTGCCTGGGCGGGTCTGGCCAATACCTACTACTGGATCGACCCGAAGAACGGTATCGGCGGCGTCTATGCCACCCAGATCCTGCCCTTCGCGGACGACCAGGCCCTGCCGCACTTTCTTGCCTTCGAGAAAGCGGTATATGACTGCCTGAACTGAACAGCACGAGACAGGACTTCCCATGACCGAGCTTGACCCGGCGATCCGGGCGCAGATCGACGCCATCGACATCATTCCCGGTCGCCCGCTGGTGATCAGCGACGCGGACGAGGTACTGTTCGCGTTCATGGAAGGGCTGGAGCGGTACCTGAACAGCGTCGACCTGACTTTCGACTGGTCATCGTTCGGCATTACCGGCAACGTCCGTGACGCGGACGGGCGTGCGCTGGAGGGCAAGGAGGTCCGTACCCACCTCGGCACCTTCTTCGCCAACCATACCGCCGAGCTGACCCCCGTGCCCGGTGCCGCTGAAGCGCTGGCGCACCTGTCGGAGCGGGCGCAGATCGTGGTCCTGAGCAACATTCCGGCCAACGGGGCGGAGGGGCGGCGGCAGGCACTGCGCCGCCACGGCATGGACTTTCCGCTGGTCGCCAACGAAGGTCTGAAGGGGCCGGCGGTGCGCCTGCTGCAGCAGCGCGCGGGCGCGGAGGCGATCTTCATCGACGACATTCCGCACAACCATACCTCCGTGGCCAGGTCGGCAGTGGATGTGCATCGGCTGCACTTTGTCGCCGACCCCAGGCTGGCACCGATGCTGCCGATGGCGGAAGATGCGCACCACCGTGCCGATACCTGGCCGGAGGCCACCCCCTTCATCGAAGCCCGCCTGTTCGGCGACTGACCGGAGCAGACAGGATGCGCATCGGCGTTGATCTGGGCGGTACGAAGATCGAGGCCGTGGCGATGGACGCCCAAGGCACGATCCGCCTGCGCCGCCGCGTGGCAACGCCACAGACCGACTATGCCGCGACCGTGCGGGCCGTCCGTGATCTTGCTCTCGGGATCGAGGCGACGGTGGGTGAGACCTGCACCGTCGGTGTCGGCACACCGGGCGCCATCTCCCCCGCCACCGGCCTGATCAAGAATGCCAATTCGACCTGTCTGATTGGACAGACGCTGGACCGCGACCTTGCCGCCGCGCTGGACCGGCCCGTGCGCCTCGCCAACGACGCCGACTGCTTTGCCCTGTCGGAGGCCGTGGACGGCGCCGCCGCCGGGGCCTTGTCGGTGTTCGGTGTCATCCTGGGGACCGGTGTCGGCGGTGGTCTGGTCTGGCGCCAGCACCTGATCCACGGACCCAACGCCATCGCCGGGGAATGGGGGCACAATCCCCTGCCGTGGCCGCGCGACAGCGAACGCCCCGGCCCACCGTGCTACTGCGGCAAGCATGGCTGCATCGAGGCTTTCCTGTCCGGCCCGGCCGTAAGCGCCAGCTATGCCGCCTCCCACGGGCAACAGCGTCAGGCGGGCGAGATCACCGACGACCTGTTCTGGCGGACCTATGCCGACCGGCTGGCCCGGGCGCTGGCCAGCGTGATCAACGTGCTGGATCCGGAGGTCATCGTGCTGGGTGGCGGGCTGTCGAACATCGACCGGCTCTATCGCGATGTGCCTGAACGGCTTCCCGACTGGGTCTTCTCCGATCACGTCGCGACACGGCTGGTCCGGGCAAGGCACGGCGATTCTTCCGGAGTGCGCGGTGCGGCCTGGCTCTGGCCGCCGGACAGTGATCCGCGATCATGAGCTGGCTCTGCCGGGATTGTTTCGCGATGGCCGACAGGGCACCGGCGTCCGGCATCTGCCGCACCTGCGGATCACCGCGCGGCATTGCCCACGACGAACTGGACCGCCTCAGCCTGGCCCATGTGGACTGCGACGCCTTCTATGCGGCTGTCGAGAAGCGCGACAACCCCGACCTGGCCGACAAGCCGCTGATCGTCGGCGGCGGCACCCGTGGCGTGGTTTCCACCGCCTGCTACGTCGCCCGCATCTACGGCGTGCGGTCCGCCATGCCCATGTTCAAGGCGCTGAAGGCCTGCCCCGACGCGGTCGTCATCAAGCCGGACATGCAGAAATACGTCGCCGTCAGCCGCGAGATCCGCGCCCTGATGCAGGACCTGACGCCCATGGTGGAACCGCTGTCGATCGACGAGGCCTTCCTGGACCTGTCGGGCACCGCGCGCGTCCATCACGCCCCGCCGGCGGTCATGCTCGCCCGCCTCGCCGCGCGGGTGGAGCAGGAAGTCGGGGTCAGCATCTCCGTCGGCCTGTCCTACAACAAGTTCCTGGCCAAGCTGGCCTCCGACCTCGACAAGCCGCGCGGTTTCGCGGCGATCGGAGAGGCCGAAGCGGTGGACTTCCTGGCAAAGCGCCCGGTCTCCGACATCTATGGTGTCGGCAAGGCGTTTCACCGGAAGCTGAATGCCGACGGCATCCGTCTGATCGGCGATTTCCGCAAGTTTACGGAGGCTGACCTGATGCGCCGCTATGGCGCCATCGGCAAGCGGCTGCATGCCTTCGCCCATGGCCGCGACGCCCGCGACGTCAGTCCCGACAACCAGGCAAAGAGTGTTTCATCGGAAACCACCTTCAACAGCGACCTGCGTGATGCGGACGAACTGGCACGGCATCTTTGGCGTCTGTCGGAGCGGGTTTCCGCCGATCTGAAACGCAAGGATCTGGCCGGACGCACGGTTACCCTGAAGCTCCGTGCAGCCGACTTCTCCATCCGCACCCGCAGCCGGACCCTGGACAATCCGACCCAGCTTGCCGGTGTGCTCTATGACGCTGCCGAGCCACTGATGCGGATCGAGGCGGATGGCCGGACCGCCTTTCGCCTGATCGGCATAGGCGCCGCCGGACTGGTACAGGGTGCGACCGCCGACGCGCCCGACCTGCTGGACACCGACCGCCAGCGCCGCAAGAAGATCGAAAGCGCCCTGGACCAGGTCCGCGCCCGCTTCGGCAAGGCCAGCATCGGTGAGGGACGCGGCCGGAAGGAGAAATGAAGGCGCGCCCGTTCGTGGACCGTTCCACCACTCTCCCTTCCCTCCACGTCGCTCGCGGACCTGATCCGCGAGCCCAGTCTCCCACGCCCGAGCGGCACACTGGGTACCCGGGTCAAGCCCGGGTACGGCGTCGGTGGGGTGGGATGGAATGGTCAGCGCATCGATCCGCCACATAGATTGCCCGCCGCCGCCACATTCGCTACAACCCGCGCCAGCGGCATTCCCCGAACCGATGACCTGAGCCGAGAGGATCCAGAGATGGCGAGCTATCAGTACGTCTACACCATGCAGGGCCTGACCAAGAACTGGCCGGGCGGCAAGACGGTGCTGAAGGACATCAACCTCTCCTTCCTGCCCGGAGCCAAGATCGGCGTGCTGGGCATCAACGGCTCCGGCAAGTCCACCCTGCTGAAGATCATGGGCGGGGAAATCACGGAGTTCGGCGGCGAGGCCTGGGCGGCGGACGGTCTGAACGTCGGCTACCTGCGGCAGGAGCCGGAGCTGGATGAGGCCAAGACCGTGCTGGGCAACGTCATGGACGGTGTGGCGGAGAAGCAGGCGATCCTGGACCGCTACAACGAGATCTCCATGAAGTTCGCCGAACCCATGGACGATGACGAGATGAACGCCCTGATCGAGGAGCAGGGCCAGTTGCAGGAGGAGATCGACGCCGCCGACCTGTGGAACCTGGACCGGGAGGTCGAGGTGGCGATGGACGCGCTGCGCTGCCCGCCGTCCGACTGGGCCATCGACAAGCTGTCGGGGGGTGAGCGCCGCCGGGTCGCGCTGGCGCGGCTGCTGCTGTCGAAGCCCGACATGCTGCTGCTCGACGAGCCGACCAACCATCTGGACGCCGAATCCGTGCTCTGGCTGGAGCGGTTCCTGCACGACTATCCAGGCACCGTCGTGGCCGTGACCCATGACCGCTATTTCCTCGACAATGTCGCGGGCTGGATCCTGGAACTGGATCGCGGGCGCGGCATTCCCTACCAGGGCAACTATTCCGGCTGGCTGGAGCAGAAGGAGAAGCGCCTGCAGCAGGAATCCCGCGAGGATGCATCGCGCAAGCGCACGCTGGCCAGCGAACTGGAATGGATCCGGCAGAGCCCGCGGGCACGCCAGGCCAAGTCCAAGGCCCGTGTCTCGGCCTATGAGGAACTGCTGTCCGTCGAGTCGGAGGAACGCCGCGCCGAGATGCAGATCTACGTCCCGCCGGGGCCGCGCCTAGGCAACAATGTCATCACGTTCGAGAATGTCACCAAGGGCTTTGGCGACAAGCTGCTGATCGACGATTTCTCCGCCAAGATCCCGCCGGGTGCCATTGTCGGCATCATCGGCCCCAACGGCGCCGGCAAGTCGACCATGTTCCGCATGATCACGGGGCAGGAGCAGCCCGACAGCGGCAAGGTCGAGATCGGCGAGACCGTGAAGCTCGGCTATGTCGACCAGAGCCGTGACGCGCTGGACCCCAACAAGAACGTCTGGGAGGAAATCTCCGGCGGGGTCGACGTGCTGGAACTGGGCAAGCGCACCATCCAGTCGCGCGCCTACGTCGGTTCGTTCAACTTCAAGGGCGGCGACCAGCAGAAGAAGGTGGGGCAGCTCTCCGGCGGTGAGCGGAACCGGGTGCATCTGGCGCGGACACTGAAGTCAGGGGCCAACGTGCTGCTGCTCGACGAACCGACCAACGACCTGGACGTCGAGACCCTGCGGGCACTGGAAGAGGCCATGGTCAGCTTTGCCGGCTGCGCGCTGGTCATCAGCCATGACCGCTTCTTCCTCGACCGTATTGCCACCCACATCCTCGCCTTCGAGGGCGAGAGCCACGTGGAATGGTTCGAAGGCAACTTCGAGGACTACGAAGCCGACCGCAAGCGCCGCCTGGGTGACGACGCCGACCAGCCCCACCGCATCCGCTACAAGAAGCTGATCGCCTGACCATTCGGATGCACGGGCCACACGCGCCACGCTGCGCGCGGACCTGATCCGCGGGCCCGGCATCCCACGCCTGTGCGGCACGGCTGGGTACCCGGGTCAAGCCCGGGTACGGCGTCGGTGGGGTGGGAGATTTCAGTGAGACCGCTCGCCCCTCACCACGCCGCTCGCGGACTTGATCCGCGAGCCCAGTCTCCCACGCCGAACGGGGCAATACCGGACAACCAGCGCACCTCCCGCAACGAAAAAGGCCCGGAGCACGCTGTGCTCCGGGCCTTTCCGTTTCGGTCTGCGATGCAGGATCAGGCGGTCTTTTTGGCCCGCTCCGTCCGGCGCTCGGCGATACGGGCGGACTTGCCGCGACGGCCGCGCAGGTAATAGAGCTTCGCCCGGCGCACGACACCGCGGCGCACGACGACGATGGAATCAATGATCGGCGAGTAGAGCGGGAACACACGCTCCACGCCTTCATTGTAGGAAATCTTCCGGATGGTGAAGGAGGAATTGAGGCCCCGGTTGCGGCGCGCGATGCAGACGCCCTCGAACGCCTGGACGCGCTCACGGCTGCCTTCCGTCACCTTCACGTTGACGCGGACGGTATCACCGGCCTGAAAGGACGGGATCTCCTTGCCTTCGGTCACACGCGCGATCTCCTCGCGCTCGATCTCTTCGATCAGGTTCATCTGGTCACCTGTTTTCTTTTTCCTTGTAGCGTCGCCATAGGTCCGGTCTCCGTTCCTGCGTCAGGGCCTTCGACTGGTCCTGCCGCCAGGCATGGATGCGGGCGTGATCGCCGCTCAACAATATGTCAGGAGGGGTCAGCCCCTCCCATTCACGCGGACGCGTGTAGTGCGGATATTCGAGAAGCCCGTCCGCAAAGCTCTCTTCCGCCAGACTGGCGCTGTTGCCCGTTACCCCCGGCACCAGCCGGACAATGGCATCGAGCATCGCCAGTGCCGCAAACTCACCCCCTGACAGCACGAAGTCGCCGAGGCTGACTTCCATCACGGGACGGGCCTGCAGAACCCGTTCGTCCACCCCTTCGAAGCGACCGCAGATCAGGGTCACCTCACCGGCATCCCGCACCTGCTCCACCAGCGCCTGGTCCAGAGGACGTCCGCGCGGGCTGAAGTAGATCAGGGGAGCCGGCGCCACATGGTTCGCATCAATCGCCTGCGCAAGCAGATCAGGCCGCATCACCATGCCCGCACCGCCGCCGAAAGGGGCATCATCGACAGCGCGGTGCTTATCGCGCGCGAAGTCGCGGATGTCCACCACTTTCAGTGACCAGAGCCGCTTCTCCAGACCCTTCCCCGACAGGGCCGTCCCCAGCGGTCCGGGAAAGATATCCGGATAGATCGTCAGCACCGTTGCGCGGAAGGCTGCTTCGGTCATTCCCGGGCGGTCTCGTCACCGTCAGCGACCAGCGCCCCGTCCCCCTCCGAGGACGCGCCTTCCTCATCCTCGGGCCGGGCCTCGATCTCCTCCGGCGGGTCGATGGTCACCTGCCCGCCGGCCAGATCGACCACCGGCACGGCAGCCCTGGTGAACGGAATCAGCAGGGTCCGGCGCCCGGCGCGCAGCGACGGCTGGATCTCCAGCACCTCCCCCGCGCCAAGCGTGTGCACAGCCTTCACGCGGCCCAGCCGCTGGCCATCCACATGCACCGCCTCCAGCCCGATCAGATCGGCCTGGTAATAGTCTTCCGTATCATCCAGCGCGGGCAGCCGGTCCCGTTCCACATGCAGGGTGGTCCCCTTCAGCGCCTCCGCCTGGTCGCGGTTGCGGATGCCCGAAAGCTCCGCGATCACGCCCCCCTTGGTGGAGCCGGTGACACGCACGTCGAACTGCCGCTCCCCGCTCTCGTCGGTCAGCGGGCCGAAGGTGCCGACATTCTCCGGCACCTCCGTGAAGGTCTTCAGTTTCACGCGGCCGCTGACGCCGTGAGCGCCCGCGACCGCGGCAACGATGACCCTGGCTGACGGCATGGCGACAGACTCCGCTGCTTACGCTTCCGCTTCGGCGGCAGCTTCCTCGGCAGGGGCTTCCTCGGCCGGTGCAGCAGCAGCCTCGGCAGCGGCGGCAGCGGCATCAGCCTTGGCCTGCTCGGCCTCCTCGGCCTTCATCTTCGCGGCCTCCAGACGCTCCTGCGCCTTCGCCTTCGGCTTGGCCTTCTGGGGATTGTTGTGGGTACGGGCTTCCATCAGACCCGCGTCGCTGAGGAACTTCGCCACACGGTCGGTCGGCAACGCACCATGGCTCAGCCAGTGCTTCGCACGCTCCAGGTCAACCTTGACGCGGGCCTCGGAATCCTTCGGCTGCATCGGGTCATAGGTGCCGATACGCTCGATGAACTTGCCATCACGCATGGCGCGCACGTCGGCAACAACGATGCGATAGAAAGGACGCTTCTTCGCGCCGCCGCGGGACAACCTGATCTTGACTGCCATTTTCTCTGATCTCCGTATTTCTGAACTGGTATTCGTTGCGTTTCAGGGTGTTACATCTTGGGCAGGATTCCGGAGAGACCGGCGCGCATCATGCCCGACTTCCCCATCTTCTTGACCTTCTTCATCATCACCGACATCTGCTTCCACTGTTTCAGGACGCGGTTGACTTCCGGCACCGTGGTGCCCGAACCGGCGGCGATGCGCTTCTTGCGCGACCCGTTGATGACATCGGGGCGACGGCGTTCCTTCGGCGTCATGGAGGAAATGATCGCCTCCTGCCGCTTCAGCATCTTCGGGTCGATGTTTGCCTGGGCGAGCTGCTGCTTCATCTGCTTGGCGCCAGGCAGCATGCCGGCCAGCCCTTCCAGACCGCCCATCTTCTGCATCTGCTGCAACTGGCCGCGCAGGTCCTCCAGATCGAACTGGCCCTTCTTCAGCTTCTTCGCGAGCTTCTCGGCCTCGGCGGCCTCCATCGACTCGCTGGCACGTTCCACCAGGCTGACGACATCGCCCATGCCGAGGATGCGGTTGGCGATGCGGTCGGGGTGGAAGGCTTCCAGCGCGTCCAGCTTCTCGCCCACGCCCAGCAGCTTGATCGGCCGACCGGTGACCGCACGCATCGACAGGGCCGCGCCACCGCGCCCGTCACCATCGACACGGGTCAGCATGATGCCCGTCAGACCGACACGCTCGTCGAACTGCTTCGCGACATTGACCGCGTCCTGACCGGTCAGCGCATCGGCGACCAGCAGGGTCTCGCCCGGCGACACGGCGTCCCGCACCGCAGCGACCTCTGCCATCAGCTGCTCATCGACATGCAGGCGACCGGCGGTATCCAGCAGCACCACGTCATAGCCCTGCAGCCGGGCCGAGGCCATGGCACGCTTGGCGATCTCGACAGGCTGCTGTCCGGCGACGATCGGCAGGGTCGTGACCTCCGCCTGTTCTCCCAGTACCCGCAACTGTTCCTGCGCGGCGGGGCGACGGACGTCCAGCGACGCCATCATCACCTTCTTCTTCTCCCGCGTGCGCAGGCGATAGGCGATCTTGGCGGTGGAGGTGGTCTTGCCCGAACCCTGCAGGCCGACGACCAGGATCGGTACCGGCGGCACGGCGTTGAGGCTGAGGCCGTCGGACTCCTTGCCCAGCACCTCGGTCAGATGATCGGAGACGATCTTGATGACCATCTGGCCCGGCGTGACGGAGCGCAGCACATCCTGGCCCACCGCCTGCTTCTTCACCTCGGCAATGAAGTCCTTGACCACGGGCAGCGCCACGTCAGCTTCCAGCAGCGCCACGCGCACTTCACGCATCGCCTCCGACACGTCGCTTTCGGTCAGCGATCCGCGGCGTTTCAGGGCGTCGAAGACGCCGCCAAGCCGTTCGCTCAAGGATTCGAACATCGGTTCCCTTCCCGTGTTCAGCCAATAACCAAGGTCAGCAACAGACCGCCACGCAATGCGTTGCACACCGGCGGACGAAACTCGTCGGCCAGTGGGTACCTGTCCTCCGAAACCCTGACGAGCCCCTCGGAACCTGCACGGATGGTGTCTGCCATTACCGTAGAAGGGTTGGCTTGTACGCCTGCACCGTACCTGCGTCAAGCAGGCCGGGCGTTGCGGACCCGTCAGGCACATTCTCAGATGCCCCCACGAAAGTACGCTAGATCGGCCACTCCATCGCCCTGGGATCGATGTCGGAGTCTGACTTCGCCATCTGGCTGTGCAACAATTCCGTCAAGGCTGGGGACTGAAACACGATGGGGAGGACGGGATGCCATATGCAAGTTCGGACGGGGTGAAGCTCTACTTCGAGGAAACGGGATCCGGCACGCCGATCATCTTCGTGCATGAATTCGCCGCCGACTGGCGCAGCTGGGAGGCACAGGTGCGCCATTTCGGACGTCACTATCGCTGCATCGCCTACAGCGCGCGCGGCTATACCGGTTCCGATGTGCCGACCGACCAGAGCCTCTACAGCTATGAGCATTTCGCCGACGATATCGGCGTGGTGCTGGACCATCTCGGCATCGACAGGGCCTATGTCGTCGGTCTCAGCATGGGGGCCTATGCCGCGCTGCAGTTCGGCCTGCGTGCGCCCGAGCGGGTGCTGGGTCTGGTGCTGGCAGGCGTCGGTTCCGGCTCCCCGCCGGACGAGCGCGCCGCCTTCATGGAACAGACGGCAAAGCTGGCCGACCTGATCGAGGCAAAGGGGTCCGAGGGTCTGGTGGACGCGGTCGCGGAGGGACCGACCCGCATTCACCTGCAGAACAAGGACCCGCGCGGGTTCGAGGAATTCCGCCGCAACCTCGGCGAACATCCGGCGCTCGGTTCCGCCTACACCATGCGCAACTATCAGGGCCAGCGCCCGTCCCTGACGGACTTCACGGCAGAGCTTGCCGCAATGACCCTGCCGGTGCTGATCGCTGTGGGTGACGAGGACGAGCCCTGCATCGAGACCAGCCTGTTCCTGAAGCGCACCATCCCCGCCTCCGGCCTCTGGATGGCACCGAAGACCGCGCACGGCATGAACCTGGAGGAACCGGCGGCGTTCAACGATCAGGTGGAACGGTTCCTTCATGCCGTGGAACTGGGCAAGTGGGGCCCCCGCGATCCGCGCGCGCAAGGGAACGCGCCGATGCCGACGAAGGGCCAGGATTGAAGCTCAGCCCTTGCCCCGACGCGCGGATCGCAGACAGCGTTCGGAGCAGTAACGGACCTGCGCCCAGTTGAGCGCCCACTTGCGCCGCCAGGCAAAGGGGCGCTGGCAGGTGGCGCAGGTCTTGACCGGCAGATCGGATTTTCGCTGCATCTTCATGAATGCGCCTGTCCAGCAGGAGATTGCGCAAGACATACGAGCGGAATGCGGAACAGGATTGCTTCGGTGGAGCTGGTTCACCCTCCGGGAGATGCTCCCAACGACAGGATCAATGCCATGAGAGCAGACCATTGCCTGCCCTGACCACCTTTCCCCTGATCCCGCTGCTGATCGGCCTGTTCGTGCAGACGCTGGTCACCATGGCGGCCTATTCGGTGCCGGCCGCGGCACCGGCCATCGCCGCTGACCTGGGCGTGGCGGGGGAACGTGTGGGGGTGTTCATCTCCATCGTCTATGGCGTCGGAATGATCTCCGCCATCCTGTCGGTCAGCTTCATCCACCGCTACGGCGCGGTCAGGGTCAGCCAGGTGATCATCCTGGCGGGGATTGCCATGATCGCTGCCGCGTCACTGGGCGGGACAGTGCTGGCGCTGGGACTGTCGGCGGTGCTGCTGGGTCTGGGCTATGGCGCGACCGCCCCCACCAGTTCGCACCTGCTGATGAAGCGGACACCGCCGTCGATCCGCAATCTGGTCTTCTCCATCCGCCAGATCGGCGTGCCGCTGGGCGGCGTGCTGGGCGGCCTGATCGTGCCGCCGCTGGTGCTCGGCTTCGACTGGCAGACGGCAATCGGGGTGCAGATCATCCCGGCCCTGATCATGCTGGTGCTGCTGCAGGTGGTGCGCGGCACCTATGACACCGGGCGCAATCCGGCGCATGTCATCACCGCGTCCGGGCTGCTCGGCCCCTTGCGCCTGCTGCGCAGCCTGCCGGAGATCCGCAGCCTGACCCTGGCTGTCTTCTTCTACGCCGGCATGCAGCTCTGCTTCGTGTCGTTCATGAGCGTGCATCTGACCAGCCGTGCCGGGTTCGATCTGGTCGGTGCGGGCCAGATGCTCGCCGCCTACCAGATCTCCGGCGTCATCACGCGACCCATCTGGGGCGTGGTCGCCGACCGTTGGATACCCGCGCCGCGGATGCTGGCCGTGATGGGACTTGTGATGGGGGCCATGGGGGCACTTGCCGGCATGTTCTCGGCCGACTGGCCCTGGGGCGGCATCCTGCTGGTCGCCGTCGTCGCGGGGGCCACGGCCAGCGGCTACACCGGTCTCGCCTTCGCCGAGTTCGCCCGCATCGGCGGGCAGGAGAATGTGGCCGAGGCGGCGGGGCTGGGTGCCTTCAGCCAGTTCTTCGGCGTCATGGTCCTGCCCAGCCTGTTCAGCGTGCTGGTCACCCTGTCGGACTATGGTCTGGCCTACAGCACCATGGCCGTGCTTTCGGGACTGACCGGGATCGCCCTGCTGCGGATCAGACCGCCCGCCTGAACTGCGCGCCAAGGCGTTCCGGCTGGTCGGAGCGGAAGATCAGATCGTCCACGGCCTCGCCCGACCGATACCGCGCCACCAGCGCATCCGGATCGAACACCTCCCCCACCGGATTGGCGGCGAATGCCTCCGTGCGCATGAAGTCATTGGCCTGTTCCGGCGTCATGAGGTCGACCTGGAACTCCAGCCCATTGCCGTCGGGGTCGCAGTAGTACATCGACAGGGTAAAGCCGTGCCGGATCGGGCGGACCGGCAGGATGCCCTGCGCCTTCAGACGGCTGTAGGTGTCCAGCAGATCGTCGATCCCGGCCCAGGTGTAGGCCAGATGGTTGAGGCCGGCTCCGGCGCGCTTGCCCTGCTCGGCGTCGCCCGGTTCCTCCGGACCCAGATTGGCGAAGGCGAACCGGTGATGTTCGTCGTCGTAGGTCAGGAATGCCAGCCGCTTGCCCTGATGCTGCACCCGCGCCTCGAACACCACGGCGTACCAGTCGATCATCTGCTGATAGCGATGGGTGTTGAACACCACATGCGCGAACTTGGTCGGTGCGGCCATCGGTTCCTCCAGCCCTCTGCCATCCGAAGCCCAAACACTCTACGCTCCCGCTCCGATCAGGAACAACCGGAGGGTCAACGACATGACAGGACGCAGCGTAAAGCTCGGCATCATCGGCTGCGGCATAATGGGGGAGCGGATCATCCGCGCCACCCTTTCACTGGACCCGGACCTGATCACGCTCTCGGCGCTCTGGGACCCGGACCCGAAGGCGCGGGCGCGGCTGACCGCCGAAATGCCGGATCTGCCGTTCGTCGATCACGCGCCCGACGTCGCGGCAGCGGCGGACGTGATCTACATCGCGTCCCCCCCTGCCACCCACCTCGGCCATGCGCGCATCGCCCTGGGCGCCGGGCGCGCCGTGTTCACGGAGAAACCGCTGGCTGTCTCGATGGAGGAAAGCCAGGCATTCCTGGAAATGGTGGACCGGTCGGGGCTGGCAGCGGCAGTGAACTTCATCTTCGCCTCCTCCCCCGCCGTCGCTTCGCTGAAGAAATGGCTGGCGGAGGGCGTGATCGGCACGCCTGAACTGCTGGAGATCAGCACCGAGTTCGCCCAATGGCCCCGCCCCTGGCAGATGGATGCCGACGGCTGGCTTTCGCGCCGGGCGGAGGGCGGCTTCACCCGCGAAGTGGTCTCCCACTTCCTGTTCCTGACCCGCCGCCTCTGCGGGCCGCTGCGCCTGGGGAGCGCATCCGCGAGATTCCCCGGCGGCGACATGGCGGAGACAGCCATTGCCGCAGACATGACCGCCGGGGACCTGCCGGTCAGGCTGAAGGGCGGTGTCGGCACCACCGATCAGGCCGACCACAATCTCTGGACACTGACCGGCACGGATGGCGCGATCCGGCTGCGGGACTGGTCCTTTGCGGAGCGACTGACCGCCGACGGTAACTGGGTCGGAGACCCCGAAGCCCCCAGCCACGAAGTCGCCCGCCCGATGATCCTGCAGGGCCAGGTCACGAAACTGGCGGCCATGGTGCAGGGCGAACCCCATGATCTTGCCACGGTGGCGGAGGCGCTGGAGGTCCAGTCGGTCGTCGAACGCATTCTGGCGACCGGCTGAAGCTCGCACTGCTTGACACCGGAACCACCTTGATTGAACATTCGTTCAAATTGGTTCCGGGGAGGAAAGCACATGGCTAAATTTGATCGGGTCATCAAGAACGGGATGATCGTGGATGGTACGCGGGCGCCGCGCTATCGCGGTGACATCGGCATTCGCGACGGTGTCATTGCGGAGATCGGACACATCGATGCCGCTGACGGGGCGGAGGTGATCGACGCGACGGGCCTGATCGTTGCGCCGGGCTTCATCGACCTGCACACGCATTATGACGCGCAGCTCTTCTGGGATCCCTATTGCACCATTTCCGGCTGGCACGGCATCACCTCCGTCGTCATCGGCAACTGCGGTTTCGGCTTTGCCCCGGTGCATCCGGAGGCGCGGGAGCGGGCGATGATGTCGATGACACGGGTGGAGGCGATCCCGCTGCCGTCGATGGAGGCCGGGCTGCCCTGGGACTGGGTGACGTTCCCCGAATTCCTGGACAGCGTCGACCGGGCGCCGAAGTCGGTGAACATCCTGCCCTATGTGCCCATCGGGCCGCTGCTGATCTGGGTGCTGGGTTTCGAAGGGGCCAAGGCCGGACGGATGCCGACCGACGCCGAGCACGCGGAACTGCGGCGCCTGCTGCATGAGTCGCTGGATGCGGGCGGCTGTGGATGGTCGGCGCAGCGGATGCTGCCCACGGGTCCGGCGGCGGTGCAGCGCGACTTCGACGGCACCCCCATGCCGACGGATGTGATGCATGACGAGACCTGCCGCGAGCTCGCGAAGGTGCTGCGGGAGCGGAACGAGGGCTTCATGCAGATGCTGCTGGTCTCCGGTGACAACGACAAGGACCAGAAGTTCTACGAGGAGATGGCGGAGATTTCCGGCCGGCCCATGATCATGAATGTGGTGCAGGCCTTCGACCACCGCCCCGAGATCCATCGCCGCGTGCTGGCATGGCTGCAGAGCTGTCGCGAACGCGGCATCCAGGTGGTCGGCCAGGGTCTGACCACCGACGCCGGTTTCACCTTCACGTTCGAGGACTGGAACCTGTTCGACGATATCGAGGCCTGGTGCGAGGCGACGACCGGCACCTTCGAGGAGCGCAAGCAGAAGCTGGCCGATCCGGAACGGCGCAAGGCGCTGCGGGAGAACATGCCCCGCACCGCCACCGGGCCGCTGGACCAGATCGTCATCGTCGGGCCGAAGCTGGATCACAACCAGGAATGGCTGGACCACACGCTGGCCCTCGCGGCGGAGAAGATGGGCAAGCATCCGGTGGATGTCATGCTCGACATGGCCGTGGAGGAAAATCTGGAGACCGAGTTCTTCGCCGCACCGCCCAATGGCCGCATCGACTATCTGAAGGAGATCGTCGACGACCCCTACGTGCTGTTCGGCGTCTCCGACGGCGGTGCGCACACCAAGTTCCTCACCGCCGGGCGCTATCCGACGGAGACCCTGGTCAAGATCGTGCGCGAGCACGGCATGATCAGTCTGGAGGAAGCCCACTGGCGGCTGTCCGCCCTGCCGGCGCAGCTTGCGGGCTTCGTCGGGCGCGGTGTGCTGCGCAAGGGCGCACCGGCCGACATCCTGGTCTATGACTACGAGAATCTGGAAGTCCTGGAGCCGGAGATCGTGCATGATCTGCCGGCCGGTGAATGGCGCCGTGTGCAGCGTGCCTCCGGCTATCGCCACGTCCTGGTGAACGGCGAGGTGACGATCCGCGATGACCAGCCGACCAACGTCCATTCGGGTCGGCTGCTGCGCTTCGGTACCGGCATGGCACAGACCGACGGGGCCATGGCCGCCGAGTAGGCGGCGCAGGGGAGAGCACACCAGATGACGGCACAGACCGCCCGGACGACCGGGCGACGCGCAGGCTCCGCGTCAACGGCGGGTACCGAAGGGTCCGGGCGGGAGGCCGTGCTGAAATCGGCGCTGGAGGCGTTCTTCGCGCACGGGTTCCACGACACCTCCATGCGCAAGATCGCCGACGGTGCGGGCACCGCGATCTCCCACGCCTACTACTACTTCCCCTCCAAGGTGGAGATCCTGCGCACGCTGATGATCGGCGTGACAACGGACCTGATCCATGTGCTGGAGGCCGCGCGGGATGCGGCGGGCGACGACCCGGTGGAGCGGCTGGCCGCGCTGGTGCGCAACCATGTGCGCCTGCATACGGAGCGCCAGGCGGAATCCTTCGTCGCCAATACCGAACTGCGCAGCCTGTCGGCGGAGGAGCGGCAGGAGATCGTGGCCCTGCGCGACCATATCGCCACCCTGTTCAAGGACGCTGTGGACGACGGTCTGCGGCGCGGGTGCTTCCACACCGCTAACCGGGATGAGGCGGTCCTGGCCATCGTCACCATGTGCACCGCCGTCGCGAGCTGGTACCGAAGCGACGGGCCGAAGGCACCGGAGGTGATCGCGGATGGCTACGCCGCACTCGCCCTCGACATGCTCGGGTGCCGACGCGGGTCAGCGGTCGCCGGTAAACCGACGGCGCAGGCGGGTTGACAGGGCGTCCATCACGATCACCATCAGCACGGTCAGGATGATGATGTAGAGCGTGTTCTCCCAGTCGCGGGAGGTCTTGATCGTCTCCACCAGCATCAGCCCGATGCCCCCTGCCCCCAGCGCACCGATGACGGTGGCGGAGCGAGTGTTGGATTCCAGATAGTAGAACCCCTGCGAGATGAAGATCGGCAGGATCTGCGGGATGACACCGAAACGGTAGCTCTGCAGCTTGGAGGCCCCCGTGGCGTTCACCCCCTCCACCTGACGCCGGTCGATGTTTTCCAGCGCCTCGGAGAACAGCTTGCCCAGCGTGCCGGTATCCGTGAAGGCGATGGCCAGCGCGCCCGTCAGCGGGCCGAGCCCGAAGGAGCGAATGAAGATCAGCGACCAGATCAGCATGTCGATGCCCCGCACGAAATCGAACAGCCGGCGCACGAAGAATCGCACTGGTCCGGAGGGCGTGAAATTGCGTGCCGCCAGGAATGCCAGCGGCAGGGCCACGAAGACCGCCGTGAAGGTGCCCAGCACCGCCATCAGCAGGGTTTCCAGCAGCGCGACGAAGACATTGCCGTGCTGCCAGTCCGGATTGGTCCAGAAGGTGTCGAGGATCAGCAGCCAGTTGGCGGTGCCCGGCTCCAGTTCCTCGTCGCTCAGGGCCAGGTCCAGCAGTTCACCCGCCGTGAGGACGCTCAGCGGTGACCGGAAGGGAAAGAAGAAATTCTCCCAGCCCGCGAAGTAGCGGTGCACCTCCATCTTGGCGCGGGAGACCTGAACCCGGCGGCTCAGATCGGGACGGGCGTCGAACTTGGCGCTGGTGGCCCGCAGCCAGTCGGGTTTCCGCCCCGGCGGCAGTTCGGTGATGACCCGACCGTCCTGCACCGAAACCCTGATCAGGCCATAGTCCGGGACATCAAGGGTCAGGGAGGTCGCGCGCATGGTGACCGTGTAGCCGTCCTCCATGTCGATGGTCAGTTTCTCCCCATCGACGGCCACCCAGTCGGGCGGCGTCTCGTAGGTCGCCGTCCGCTCCCCCTCTATCGCGATGGACGTGGTGCCGCGTCGCAGCAGGCGGGTGACATGGACCTTGTGAGCCACAGCGTCGGTGGCCAGCAGCGCCGCCTGCTCCGGCTTGGCGCTCTTGATCAGGGCCGGGACGTCGAAGGCGAACCAGGTGTAGGTCAGATAGACCAGCAAGAGCGCCAGCATCGCGAAGCCGATCCGCGTGGTCCGGCGCAAGGCGCGGGCGACGGTATCGCGCTGCACGGTCAGACCGGAATCCAGGGTCATGCCGGTGGCGCTCATGTCAATGCCTCCGTCTGGGCAATGCGCTGTCGCATCCATGACGACGCCTGGTCGATCAGGAAGATGGTCAGGATCAGCAGCACGAACAGGGCCGCAGTCTCATCGCCGGCCCGCTGCCCCCAGCCGATGGTCCGCCGCAGTTCGGAACCGATCCCGCCCGCGCCGACAAAGCCCAGGATGGCGGAGGCGCGCACATTGATCTCGAACCGCATCATGAAATAGCTCAGGTAGTTCGGCAGCACCTGAGGCAGGACCGCAAAGCGCATCCGCTGGAACCAGCTTGCGCCACAGGCCCCCAGTCCCTCCACCGCGCGGGTATCGATGTTCTCGTTCACTTCGGAGAACTGCTTGCCCAGCGCCCCTGTGGTGTGGAACGCCACGGCGATCATTGCCGGGATCGGACTGGAACCCAGCACGAAGATCAGGAAGAGCGCGATGATCAGTTCCGGGAAGGCGCGCATCACATCCATGATCCTGCGCGCGACCGGCACGACCGGCGGCCAGACATTGAGGTTGCTGGCCCCCAGGAAGGCAAAGACCATGGCCCCGAGACCGCCCAGGATCGTTGCAACGGCGGCAATGTTCAGCGTCTCGATCAGCGCGGGCAGGAAGCGCCAGAGCAGGCCGGGAAACGCGGCCCCCGCATCCCAGGCTTCCGCGACGATCTCACCGGGATAGTCGAAGAACTTGGCCAGACCACTGATGAACCCGCCGGAGTTCATCTCGTTTGCCTGTCCGTACCCCCCCACCATGACGACAGTCAGCAGCACCACGATGGCTGCGGAATAGAGTTGGCGCCTGCGCTTCATCTGCAGGATTTCGTCTCTCAGGTGGGCAGATGCGATCATGAACGGGCGCACTCACGGCTGGACTGGAAGAAGGGTGATGGCAGGCAATGGCAACGGCGAACGGACGGCCCGGAACATTCCGGACCGTCCGCCCTCGTCGCGAACCGTGATGGCTCAGTTGGACTTCGCCTTGCGCGCGGCCACGATGACCTCGTAGTCGGCATGGCTGATCGGAGCGATCGCCTTGATCTTGCCGGCCATGAAGCCGTAGGCGCATTCCGGATCCATCGAGGGCAGGCTGGCCAGCATGGCCACCATCTTGATCTTCACATCGGCCGGCAGATCCTTGCGCAGCACGATGGGGCCTTCCGGGATGACCTTGGAGCGCCAGATTTCCACCAGCTGGGTCATGTCGACCAGACCGGCATCGGCGGCCTTGCGGAAGGCGCCGCTGTTGTAGCCGTCTTCCCAGTTGCCCAGGCCATCGGCCCAGCTGACACCACCGTCGATATCACCATTCTGCACGGCGACGATGGTCTGCTCATGACCGCCGGTGAAGACGACCTCACCGAAATGCTCACCGGACTTCATCGTGTAGCCGGCAGCGGGGATCTCGATGGACGGGATCAGGTAGCCGGAGGTGGAATTCGGATCACCGAAGCCGAACTTCTTGCCCTTCATGTCGTCCAGGTTCTTGATGCCGCTGTCGACACGGGCAAAGCCGATGGAGTGATAACCGAAGGAACCGTCGGCATTGATCTTGGTCAGGACCGGCTCAACCGCATTCGGGTCGGTCAGGTAGACCTTGGCATAGCCGGAAGCGCCCAGCCAGGCCATGTCCAGGTTGCCGCCCAGCAGCCCCTCGATCACGCCATTGTAGTCGGCGGGGGCGAACAGCTTGGTCTCGACACCCAGCAGGGCCTCGGTCTTCTCGACCAGGCACTCGTTGCTGCGCAGGCGGTCGGAGGCATTCTCGCCACCCAGGATGCCGATGCGGAATTCGCTGATGCCGCTGTCAGCCAGGGCGACGCCGGACAGCATCGTGGCTGCGGCGGCGAGTGTCGCGATACGGGTGAATTTCATCGTCTTGTCCCTCCAGAGAATTGACTGATGTGATGGTGGTAGTTGCTGCGTCGGATCAGGCGGGCACAGCGGCGGGGCCAAGTCCCTGCGGCTGTCGTGCCCCGCGACCCAGCGCGGTAGACGTCATGGATTCATCGATTTCGTGATCGGCACCGTAGATCTCGCGCACCGTCGCGGCACTCAGGGCGCTGGACGGACCGTCGAAGACCAGTTCTCCCTGACGCATCCCGATCACCCGGTCACAATAGGCACGGGCGGTATCCAGGGTGTGCAGGTTGCACAGCACCGTCATCTGGTCGCGTTCATGGATCTGGCGCAGCGACTTCATCACCGTCTCGGCGCTCAACGGGTCCAGCGATGCGATGGGTTCATCGGCCAGGATCATCTTGGGGTTCTGCGTCAGGGCGCGGGCGATGGCGACGCGCTGCTGCTGGCCACCGGACAGGGTCTCGGCCCGCTGCAGCGCCTTGTCGGCAATGCCCAGCCGGTCGAGTGCCGCCAGCGCGCGGTCAATGTCCTCGTCACTGAAGATGCTGAACAGGCTGCCGATCAGGCCATGGCCATTCAGCCGCCCGAGCATCACGTTGGTCACCACATTCAGGCGCGGCACCAGATTGAACTGCTGGAAGATCATGGCGCAGTCCCGCTGCCAGGCCCGCTTCTCCCGCCCCCGCAGTTGCAGCACATCAACGTCGTTGACCAGGACGGCACCGGCGCTCGCCGGTGTCAGGCGATTGATCATGCGGAGCAGCGTGGACTTGCCTGCGCCCGAGCGACCGATGACGCCGACCATCTGCGGACGCGCAACGTCGAAACTGACATCCTTGACAGCCACGACACCGCCGCCGAACTGCTTCTCCAGCTTTCGGACTTCCAGCATCAACCCCTCCTGAAGTTCGGGAGCAGGTCTAGTGGTGCGCCATGAAACGCAGATGACAGTCCTGTGAAGCTTTTTTGACGGTCGATGGTCATTGGGCTGCAACAGTCAGATGCGATAATCAGTTCCGTTTGTCTGTATCCGGGAGGTCGGAATGCCCACGAAAGCTGTCGAGCGCCTTTTCACCCGTCTGGCGGAGCGTGGCAGCGGCAGCTATGGCCTCTCCGACGTTTCCCAGCTGGAGCATGCGCTTCAGTCCGCCACGCTGGCGGAGGCGCAGGGTGGCGATGACGCCCTGGTGATTGCCGCGCTGCTGCATGACATCGGGCATCTGGTGACCGACACGGACGAGGCGCTGGCTGAAAGGGGTATCGATGACCGGCATGAAGTCGCGGGCGCGCGGACACTCGATCTCGTGTTCGGACCGTCGGTGGCCGACCCGGTGCGGCTGCATGTGGCTGCCAAACGCTATCTCTGCACGGTCGAACCGGACTACTTCGATCTGCTGTCCGCCGATTCCGTGCGCAGCCTGGAACTGCAGGGTGGCCTCATGGACGAGGCCGAGCGGACCGCATTCGAGGCCGAGCCGGGCCACCGCGCCGCGATCAAGCTGCGCCGCATCGACGACGCCGCGAAGGTGCCGGGGATGGAGACGCCTGTGTTGCAGGACTATCGGGACATGGCCGATGGTCTGGCCGCCGCGCATCAGGGCGGGTGATCCTCGACCCGCAGGTCACTGCATTTCTGCAAGGACCCATCCGGTCGCGGCAGAGATCGCCAGCACACGGCCGATTCCCCAGTGCAACCGCAGCAGCAGCACAGCACTCAACAGCGACAGCACCGGGACACGCCAGTCGATACTTGCCAGCTCCGGCTGCCACAAGGTCAGCGGCCCGACGGTCTGCCGTGTGACATTGGCGAACATCACATGCAGCGCGAACCAGATCGACAGGTTCAGCATGACCCCGACCACCGACGCCGTGATCGCGGCCAGCGCCCCCCGGAGGCGCGGCTGGCCGGAGATCCATTCGATGTAGGGCGCCCCGGCGAAGATCCAGAGAAAGCATGGTGCGAACGTCGCCCATAGGGTCACCATGGCTCCGGCGAGCCCGAGCCAGAGCCCGCCGCTCCGGAACCCGGCGAGAAAGCCGACGAACTCCGTCACCAGTATCAGCGGCCCCGGCGTCGTTTCCGCCAGACCAAGCCCGTCCAGCATCTCCCCTGCACTCAGCCAGCCGAATCCCGTGACGACCTGCTGCGCCATGTAGGCCAGGACCGCATAGGCGCCACCAAAGGTCACGACCGCCAGCTTGGAGAAGAAATGGCCGATCGTGGCGAGTACCGGGGCCGCCGCCAGCAGGTCCAGCAGCAGCAGCGGCGCCCACCAGACGAACAGCCAGAGCAGGACCGTCTGTCCCGTTGACCTGACAGAAACGGGGGCGGGCGCAGCACGCCCTGCCTCCCGCGCATCCGCCGCACCGGGCCGCAGGCTGAACCCGACGACCGCCGCGGCGACGATGATCAGCGGGAACGGCAACTCGAACAGGAATATCCCGCCAAAGGCCGCACCGGCGATGATCCAGCCGGTCAGACGATGCAGGGCCCGTCGCGCCACCTTCAGCAGTGCTTCCACGACGATCACCAGGACCGCAGCCTTGATGCCCAGAAACAGCGTCGCCAGCAGCGGGGTCTTGCCGAAATGGGCGTAGAGAATGGCCAGGCCAAGGACCACGCAGGCACCGGGAATGACAAAGAGCATGCCCGCCAGCAAGCCACCCGGAACGCCGCGCAACCGCCAGCCCGCATAGGTCGCAAGCTGCATCGCCTCCGGCCCCGGCAGCAGCATGCAGAAGCTCAGCGCGTCGAGATACTGCCGCTCCGAAAGCCAGCGCTTCTCCTCCACCAGCACCCGGTGCATCAGAGCGATCTGGGCGGCGGGTCCCCCGAACGAAAGCAGACCGATGCGCCCGAACGCGCGGAAGACATCCGGCCAGGCCGGCGCTCCGGCGGGCAGACGGACGGAGGCGGATTCAGTCATGGCGTTCATCCATTGCATCGCCGCACCGGCGATGGGGTGCTTGGTGGAGGACAATTCCGGCCTGCAGCAGTTGCAGGTCATCGCGAAACTTTCGTGACAGACCGGCCTCTCTCAGGCCTGATCTATCACGATCTCGACGCGGTCGGCGGCGAAGCGGGTTTCCGAAAGCTGGATCGGGGCGCCGTGCAGATCCACATTCAGGGCGCGCGCAACCATGACGAGACCGTCATCCGTCAGGTCGAGCTCGGTCGCCTCCACCGGCAGGGCGCGTCGTGCCTCCAGCACCGTGGAGCGGCGTACATAATCGGCAACGCCGCAGGCCGCGAGGGCCCGGGTTATGGAGCCGGTGCGGTCCAGATGTACAGGCAGGTCTGCGAAGCGGGCGGCATCGAACCAGTGTGTGGCGAAGCTGATCGGCGTCTCCTCCGCCATGCCACGGGTCTCCAGCATCACGACGTCGGCCCCGACGGCGAGCCGCAGCGCCTCCGCTACCACCGCGTCGGCCGCGACCCGCGCGTGGCGCAGCAGCAGCAGCCGGCCCGAACTGTTCTGCGCCTCCAGCGCCGTGGAGAATCGCGTACGGCGGCCGATCGGATAGGTGATGCGCGGACGCCGCACCACGAAGGTTCCGCGCCCCCGCTCGCTGCGGATCACCCCTTCGCGACCGAGTGCGGAGAGGGCAGCCCGCACGGTATGGCGGTTGACGCTGAAACGGGTGGCAAGCTCGGCCTCGGAAGGCAGACGGCCGTCCCGCTCCGCCGACCACAGCGCCAGATCCTGGCGAATCCGGTCCGCGATCTGGCGCCAGAGCGCCACACCGCTGCGGCGGCCCACGTCAGCCGTATCCGTCATCTTGTCTGTCAGTTCCGTCACCTGTCGTGGTCCCTGTCACATGGCTGTCACGCCGACACTATAACCGGATGACAGGGAAACAACAGTTGTCTATACAAATAGACAACTATGACGACCGGCATCGGAGCAGACCCGTGAGCACCACCGAACCAGACCTTCAGCCCAGGCGCGACCGCATGGCCGTGCTGGCCCGTGCGGAGGGCAAGCAGTTGCGCGAACTCTGGGGCGGTCTCGGGATCGATCCGGCCTTCGAGATGGTGCGCGGACCGGAGACCGGACTGGCCACCGTGCGCGGCCGGATCAGCGGCGATGGTGCCCCCTTCAACTTCGGTGATGTGACCGTCACCCGCGCCAGCGTCCGGTTGCAGGACGGCGCGGTCGGTCATGCCTATCGCCTCGGCCGTGACCAGGGGGCAGCCCGACTCTGCGCCGTCATCGACGCGTTGGCCGATGACGCGGCGATGGCGGCGACCATCGACAGCCGGCTTGTGGAGCCGCTGCGCGAAGCACTTGCCGCGCGGGACCGGCAGCGGCAGGCGGAGACCGCTGCAACGAAGGTTGATTTCTTCACGCTGGTGCGGGGAGAGGACTGATGGCCGAAACGGATTTCCTCTCGGGCGGCCTCGCCGATCCGGTGATTGCCGGCCAGTCAGCCTTCCGCGCCATCATGCAGGCCATGGCGGAACCCGGGACGATCCAGGCCATTACGGATTGCCCGACGCCGCCGAAAGGTCTGCGTCGGACCATGGCCTCCATCGCGACCACGCTCTGTGATGCCGACACGCCGATATGGCTGGATCCTGAACTGGCGGGCAATCCGCTGGTCGTGAAGTGGCTGGCGTTTCATACCGGCGCGCCGGTCACGGCAGACAGTGCAGCGGCCATGTTCGCCTTCGTCAGCGACCCGTCTTCCATGCCTGCGCTGGATCGCTTTGCCAAGGGCACGGATGCCTACCCGGATCGCTCCACCACTTTGGTACTGGCGGTGGACGGCTTCGACAGGGGCACGCCACTGTCGCTCACGGGACCCGGAATCGAACACCTGCGCCGGTTCACCTTCGCCCCCATGCCGGAGGCCTTCATCGACCAGTGGAGCGGGAATCGCGCCCTCTTCCCCCGCGGCGTGGACCTGATCCTCGCCGGGCCCGAAGCGGTCGCCTGCCTGCCGCGCTCGACGCGGATCGGGAAGGGAGAGGACTGAGCCATGTATGTTGCCGTGAAGGGTGGCGAGACCGCCATCGACAATGCCCACAAGCTGCTGGCCGACCGCCGTCGCGGCAATCGGGACGTGGCCGACCTGGGTCTGGACCAGATCATGGAGCAGCTTTCGCTGGCCGTGGACCGGGTGATGAGCGAGGGCGCGCTGTATGACCGTGAACTGGCCGCGCTGGCCATCAAGCAGGCGCGGGGCGACCTGATCGAGGCGATCTTCCTGGCCCGCGCCTATCGCACCACCCTGCCCCGCTTTGGCTATACCCAGCCCGTGGATACCGGCCGGATGCAGGTGGAACGGCGCATCTCGGCCTGCTTCAAGGATCTGCCGGGGGGACAGCTTCTGGGACCCACGTTCGACTATACCCACCGCCTGCTCGACCCGGCGCTGGCGGGTGGCGCCGCTCCTGAGACACCTGAGGTGCGCGACCCGGACGGTGCCCCGATGATGCGCGTCTCCGACTTCCTGGGGCAGGAGGGGCTGCTGGAACCCGCACCCGACGCCGCGGACAAGCCGGTGCCCGACGACATTGCCCGCAACCCGATGAGCTATCCGATGGACCGGGACGCCCGGCTGCAGGCGCTGGCGCGCGGCGACGAGGGCTTCCTGCTGTCGATGGGCTACTCCACCCAGCGCGGCTATGCCCGCAGCCACCCCTTCGCCGGAGAAATCCGCATCGGGGAGGTGGAGCTGGAGATCGCGGTGCCGGAACTGGATTTCGCCGCACCGCTGGGCCGCATCCAGGTCACCGAGTGCCAGATGGTCAACCAGTTCCAGGGCTCGGCCAAGGCCCCGCCCCAGTTCACCCGCGGCTATGGTCTGGTCTTCGGTCAGGCGGAGCGCAAGTCCATGGCCATGGCCCTGGTCGACCGGGCCCTGCGCGCCACGGAACTGGGGGAGGATCTGACCGCCCCGGCGCAGGACGAGGAGTTCGTCATCGCCCATTCAGACAACGTCCAGGCGACCGGTTTCGTGGAGCATCTGAAACTGCCCCACTACGTCGATTTCCAGTCGGAACTGAACCTGGTCCGGCGGATGCGGGCAGAGGTGGAAGCGCGCACTGAAACACATCAGGAGGCGGCGGAATGAGTGCCCTCGACGCCGGAAACGAACAGGTCATCGCGACCTACAATTTCGCCTATCTGGACGAGCAGACGAAGCGCATGATCCGCCGCGCGCTCCTGAAGGGGATAGCCGTGCCGGGCTACCAGGTGCCTTTCGCCAGCCGGGAAATGCCGATGCCCTATGGCTGGGGCACCGGCGGCGTGCAGGTCACCGCCGCGATCATCGGACCCGACGACCGGCTGAAGGTCATCGACCAGGGCGCCGACGACACCACCAACGCCATTTCGATCCGCAAGTTCTTCGAGCGCACGACCGGTGTCGAGACCACCACGGCCACGGCAGAGGCCAGCATCATCCAGACCCGCCACCGCATCCCGGAGACACCGCTGACCGCAGGGCAGATTCTCGTGTTTCAGGTGCCGATTCCGGAGCCGCTCCGGTTCCTGGAACCGCGCGAGACCGAGACCCGGACCATGCACGCGCTGGAGGAATACGGCGTCATGCATGTGAAGCTGTATGAGGACATTGCCCGCCACGGCCACATCGCCACCACCTATGCCTACCCGGTGAAGGTGGAGGGGCGCTATGTCACCGACCCCTCCCCCACACCGAAGTTCGACAATCCGAAGATGCACCGCAATCCGGCGCTGCAGCTGTTCGGGGCAGGGCGGGAGATGCGCATCTATGCCATTCCGCCATGGACGGAGGTCGTCAGTCTGGATTTCGAGGATCACCCGTTCGAGGTGCAGGCATTCGATCGGCCCTGCGCGCTGTGTGGCGCTGAAGACGTGTTCCTGGACGAGGTCATCACCGATGACCGGGGCGGGCGGATGTTCGTCTGCTCCGACACCGACCATTGCAACAGGCGTCAGGCAGAGGGCCATGCGGGGGAGCAGGCGGCATGAGCATGCAGGACAATGATCCGCCGCTGATGCGTGTCAGCAACCTGACACACATGTACGGTGACCGTATCGGCTGCCGCGATGTCAGCTTCGATCTCTATCCGGGGGAAGTGCTGGCGGTCGTCGGCGAATCCGGTTCCGGCAAGACCACCCTGCTGAACTGCGTTTCCGGCCGGCAGCACTGCACCGCAGGCACAATCAGCTACCGCATGCGGGACGGTCGGCTGCAGGACCTCAATGCCCTGTCAGAGGCGGAGCGGCGGTTCCTGATGCGCACCGACTGGGGTTTCGTGCACCAGAATCCCGCCGACGGGCTGCGCATGAACGTCTCCGCCGGGGCGAATGTGGGGGAGCGGCTGATGGCGGTGGGGCAGCGCCACTATGGCCGCATCCGCGAAACCGCCGACGACTGGCTGGGACGGGTGGAGATCAGCCATGACCGTATCGACGACCGCCCCGGGACCTTCTCGGGCGGCATGCGGCAGCGGCTGCAGATCGCACGCAATCTCGTCACCGGACCACGGCTGGTCTTCATGGATGAGCCGACCGGAGGGCTGGATGTCTCGGTTCAGGCGCGGCTGCTGGACCTGTTGCGGGGTCTGGTCGATGACCTGGGCCTGTCTGCCATCGTCGTCACCCACGACCTCGCCGTGGCGCGGCTGCTGTCCCAGCGGATGATGGTCATGAAGGACGGACAGGTGATCGAGACCGGCCTGACCGACCGGGTGCTGGACGATCCCCAGGCGCCCTACACGCAGCTTCTCGTTTCCTCCATCCTGCAGGTCTGAGCCATGACACAGCGCCTTCTTCTGACCGGTGTCGACAAGTCCTTCACCCTGCATCTGCGCGATGGCGTGACCCTGCCGGTCGTTGCCGGGGTCAGCTTCCATGTCGATGGCGGCGAATGTGTTGTCCTGGGCGGACAGTCCGGGGCGGGCAAGAGTTCGATCCTGAAGATGGTCTATGGCAACTATGGCGTCGGTGCCGGGCAGATCCTGATCACCCATGCCGGTGACCAGGTCGACATGGCCAGCGCGGACGCGCGGCTGGTGATGCAGGTCCGGCGACAGACGCTGGGCTATGTCAGCCAGTTCCTGCGCGCCATCCCGCGGGTTGCGGCCATCGACGTGGCAGCGGAACCGCTGGTGCGTGCCGGTGTCACCGCCGAGGCGGCGCGGGAGCGCGCGGCGGCACTGTTCGCGCGCCTCAATCTGCCCGAACGGCTCTGGTCCCTGCCACCCGCGACCTTCTCCGGCGGGGAGCAGCAGCGCGTGAACATCGCGCGCGGTTTCCTGCCCGATCTGCCTGTCCTGCTGCTGGACGAGCCGACGGCATCGCTCGACGCCCGCAATCGCCAGGTGGTGATTGACATGATCGCGGAGAAGAAGGCGAACGGGACCGCACTTCTGGGTATCTTCCACGACGCGGATGTCCGTGAAGCCGTGGCCGACCGAATCGTTGATGTCAGCCGGTTCGCAACCGCTGCGGTGGCCGCATGACCGGTCGCGAAGCTGTCATGACGATCAGGTATTCGATGCGCGAATCGGGCTGACGTAGAAAGGGGTCCAACGATGCGACATGCCATCTACTTCGTGCCACCGCCGGAGGATCCAATGGGCCGGATCGCGACCCAGTGGCTTGGCCGGGATGTCTTCACCGGTACCGTCAGTCGCAATCCTGCGGTCGGCAACCTGAGTTCGGCCGACGTCGCCTTCCACACCGCAGCCGCCCGGCGATACGGCTTTCATGCGACCATGAAGGCACCTTTCAGGCTGGCGCGGGGCCGCGGCGAATCAGAACTGGTGCAGGCCTTTCTGGACTTCTGCCTTGATGAAACCGCCTTCATCGTGCCGCACATGAAGATCGCCCGCATCGGTCGATTCTTCGCCCTGGTTCCGGCCCGGCCCTCGCTGGAGATCGACGCCCTGGCCTGCAAGGCAGTGTTGGCATTCGAGCGGTTTCGCGCGCCATTGAGCGAAGCTGAACTGGCCCGCCGCCAGCCCGGTTCCCTGACCATCGCGCAATTGCGCAACCTGCATCGCTGGGGCTATCCGCACGTGCTGGATACCTTCCGTTTCCACATGACCCTGACCGGACCCGTGCCCGACTCCGACCGTGCGACCGTGGAGCATGCGTTGCAGGAATGGTTTGCACCCGTGATCGATCTGCCGATGACCCTCGGCAGCCTGGCCCTGATGCGGGAGGCGGAGCCGGGTGCGCCGTTCCGCGTCCACGAACATGCCCCGCTGCAGCAGCTGAATGAACGGATGACCGCCTGAAATGAGCCAAGAGACACTGTTGAAGAATGCCCGCCTGGTGCTGGAGGACGAGGTCGTGACCGGCTCCGTGCTGCTGCGTGACGGTCTGATTGCCGATGTGGGCGGCGCGTCGGAAGCTGCAGGAGACGACATGGGTGGGGACTACCTGCTGCCCGGTCTGGTGGAACTGCATACCGACCATCTGGAGGGTCATTACGCCCCCCGGCCCAAGGTCCGCTGGAACCCCTTTGCCGCCGTGCAGGCGCATGATGCGCAGATCGCAAGCTCTGCCATCACCACGGTCTTCGACGCGCTGCGGGTCGGCAATACGGACGGAGATCATGATCTGGTCACCGACGACATGGTGGTGCTGGCCGAGGCCATACAGAGCGGCATGGCGACCGGGCGACTGCGCGCCGACCATTTCCTGCATCTGCGGTGCGAGGTCTCATCACCCGATTGCCTGGCCGCCTTCGAAAGGCTGGGCGGCAAGCAGGGGGTGCGTCTCGCCTCCCTGATGGATCACGCGCCGGGACAGCGGCAGTTCGCCAATCTGGATGCCTACAAGATCTATTACCAGGGCAAGCTGAAGATGACCGATGCCGAGTTCGCGGCGTTCTGCGACATGCGTGTGGACCAGTCGCGGCAGAACTCCGACCACAATCGCGGCGCCATCGCCGAAATCGCGCGGCAGCGTGGCATCGTGCTGGCCAGCCATGATGACGCCACCCGCGAACACGTCGACGAGGCGGAGGACAATGGCGTGCGCGTCGCCGAATTCCCGACGACCGAGGCCGCCGCCAGATCGTCCCATGAGCGCGGCATGGCCGTCCTGATGGGCGCACCCAACGTTGTCCGCGGCGGTTCCCATTCCGGCAATATCGCGGCGCAGCACCTCGCGGAACTGGGACTGCTCGACATCCTGTCGTCGGACTACATCCCCTTCAGCCTGATCCAGGCGACATTCCAGCTTGCGGAGACCGTAGACGGCATCTCCCTGCCCCAGGCCGTAGGCATGGCGACACACCAGCCCGCACGTTCGGTGGGACTGGACGACCGGGGCGTGATCGCGGTAGGCAAGCGCGCCGATCTGGCGCGCGTCCGTGTCCAGGATGGCGTACCTGTGGTGCGCACGGTCTGGCGTCAGGGGGAACGGGTTGTCTGAACAGGGTGGCGGCGACAGGGACGGCGATACAGGCGGCGCGCTGCTGGTCATCGTCGGGCCGAGTGGCGCGGGCAAGGACACCCTGATCGACGGACTCCGGCTCCACTTCGCCGACGATGCCCGTGTCCGCTTCGTGCAGCGCACCGTGACTCGAAAGGCCGACCCGAATGCCGAGGCGCACGCGAGCATGACCGTGGCCGACTTCGAGGCCGCGCAGCAGGCCGGAGCCTTCTCCGTGACCTGGGACGCCAACGGCCTGAAATACGGTCTCCCTGCTGATGTTGCCGACCATCTGGCCAGCGGCGGGCTGGCCATCGCCAATGGTTCCCGTCAGGCGCTGCCTGCGATCCGTGCCGCGTTCGCCCGCGTGATCGTGGTTGCCGTGACCGTCGCCGAGGCCGAACTCGCGCGCCGTCTTGCCGCCCGTGGACGGGAAACTGCCGAGGAGATCAGGGCCCGCCTGCAGCGCGCCCGAGACCTGAAGGTCAGCGGCGATGACGTGCTGCACCTGGACAACTCCGGTCCGCCGGAAGTCGCGACGGCACGGCTGTGTCGCGTGGTCGAGGATGCGCTTCAGCCCTGAAACGGGTTCCGGAGCGCCCATTTGTCCATGACACGCCGCTCCATTGTGTAGGATGATCCCGGTGAAACTGCCGCCATGGGGAGGCGACGGTTCCTGTTGGGGAGATACAGACAATGACTGATCCGATCCGGTTGCTGGGCGGGCTTGGCTCACCCTATTCGATGAAGATGCGCGCGATACTGCGCTACCGGCGTCTGCCCTTCATCTGGGAACTGCGGAACATCGAAAGCAGGGCGGAGACAGCGCATGTGAAGCCGCAGGTCATCCCCATGGTGCAGTTTCCCGATGATGTGGCCTGGCGGGTGGATTCAACCCCCATCGCGCATGAGCTGGAGCAGCGCCATACGGAACGCTCCATCCTTCCGGAAGATCCGGTACATCGCTTCCTCGCCAACCTGATCGAGGACATGGCCGATGAATGGCTGACCAAGGCCATGTTCCACTATCGCTGGTTCTATGCCGCCGACCGGGACTTCGCATCCTGGTGGATCGCTTCCGACAATGTCCCGGCCGCCGCCCCGCTGGAGGAACGCCGCGCCTTTGCCCGCGACATCTGCGAGCGCCAGGTGAGCCGCATGCCGATCGTCGGCTGCACGGAGGAAAATCGCCCGGTCATCGAGGAAACATTTGCCCGCACCGTTGATGCGCTGGAAACCCATGTTGGGCTTGGCAACTACCTGTTCGGCACCCGGCCCTCGATCGCCGACTTCGGCCTGTTCGGCCAGTTGCGCACCCTGGCCGACGACCCGACATCGATGACGGAGATGCGCCGCCGCGCCCCGACCGTGGTCCACTGGATTCGCCAGACCGATGACCTGTCTGGACTGGAAGGGGACTGGGGCACGTCGGATGCCGAACTGCCGCAGGCCGTGCATGACCTGCTCGCGCTCTGCGGTCAGGCCTATCTGCCCTTCCTTGCCGCCAATGCGGAGGCGCTGGAGAGCGGCGCGGAGGAAGTGCGCATGACCATCTTTGGCCGGCCCTACGCACAGGCGCCGTTCCGCTATCAGGGCAAGTGCCTCAGTCGCCTGCGCAGCCTCTACGGCCGCCTGAAGGGAACCGACAAGGCCCGTGCCGACGCCCTGCTGTCCCCATCCGGCTGTCTGGAGGTCCTGGCCGAATAGATCGGGCCATCACGCCAGTTCGAACAGGCCGAAGAGTTCGATTTCGGGGGACCAGTGGAACTGGTCGAACGGCGTGAGCGAAACAAGACGGTAGCCGCCATCGATCAGGATGCGGGCGTCCCGGGCAAATGTTCCCGGCGCGCAGGACGCGTAGGCAATGCGCGGCACCTGCGCCCCCGCCCCCGCCAGCACCTCCACCTGCGCCCGCGCGCCCGCCGCGGGCGGGTCGAGGATCACCAGATCCAGCGGGGCGATCTCGACCGCGCTCAAGGGATCACGTGTCAGGTTGCGGACACTGGTGGTGATATTGGTGCGTCGCGCCTTGTCCGCCCCGGTGCGCAATGCCTGCACGGCGTCGGCCGCACTGTCGATGGCCAGCACCTCCGCGCCCGTCGGTATGCCTGCGGTCAGGGTGCCGACACCGCAGAACAGGTCCGCGACAGAACCGGCACCCGCCGACGCCAGACCGACGCGGCGGCGCATTTCCGCTTCCACCAGCCGGTCGGTCTGCAGGAAGGCCCCCGGCGGCGGCGCGACAGTCAGACCCGGCCATTCCAGCACCGGCTGACGCCGTGCGCCGATCGGCGTTTCACCGTTCCTGCCTGTCAGCGTCAGGCGCGCCAGATCATGGGTCTCGGCGAATTCCGCCAGATCCATGAACAGGTCCGCCCCCTGCCGCATCTCCGCCTCCAGCAGCATGTCCGCACCGCTGTCGGTCATGTTGATGGAGATCCGGGCGGATTCCTGTGGCGCCAGATGCGCCGCCAGCAGGGACCGCAGCGGCGCGATCAGGGCTTCCAGCGCCGGCTCCAGCACCGGACAGGGTCCGATGTCGACCAGGTTCCTGCTGCCACGCTCGTGAAACCCGATGGCCACGGACTTCCGCCCGCCGACCTGCGAGGTCAGGCTCACGCGCCTGCGGCGTCCCGGCCCGCCCAGGAAGGTTTCATCAACCGCCACATCGCTGATCCCGCGCCGCTCCAGCGCGGCGACGACCTGGTCCCGTTTCCAGTCCGCCAGGAAATCCGCCGACAGATGTTGCAGGGCACAGCCCCCGCAGCGCCCGAAATGCGGGCAGGCCGGTTCCACCCTGTCCGGACCCGGCGAGACCTGTTTCACGACACGGGGCCGTGGCGCGGCAGCGGCTTCCGGTCGCCCCTTGCCCCGGCCCTTCGGCTTGCGCGGCGCACGCGGCTGTTCAATCACCACCACGTCGCCCGGCGCGGTGAAGGGCACATGCACGGTCCGGCCGTCCAGCGCGGCGATACCGTCACCGGCACTGCCCAGCCCTTCGATTCTCACTTCACTCATGTGCCGCGCTCTCCCGCCAGCAGAAATTCGATATTGCCCTTCGGGCCCGTGATCGGGCTTTCGATGCTGCCCAGCACATGCCAGTCCGGCTGTTCCGACAGCCATTCCGTCAGGCGTTGGCGCACCTCATCGCGCACTTTCGCGTCACGTACCACCCCGCCCTTGCCCAGGGCTGCACGCCCGGCCTCGAACTGCGGCTTCACCAGCGCGATCACCCGTGCACCCGGCGCGGCCAGCGCCAGCGCCGGGGCAAGGACCAGCGTCAGACTGATGAAGCTGGCGTCACAGACAATCAGGTCCGGTTGATGCGGCAGGTCATCCAGGGTCAGCTCGCGGGCGTTCATCCCCTCAAGCGAGGTAACATCCGGCCGCTGGCTCAGACTCTCGTGCAACTGGTCCCGTCCGACATCGATGGCAGTCACATGACGCGCGCCACGTTGCAGCAGGACATCCGTGAAGCCGCCGGTCGAAGCACCTATGTCCAGGCAGTTGCAGCCTGTCGGATCCATCCGGAAATGGTCCAGCGCCGCCACCAGCTTCAGCGCCCCCCGACTGACATAGGGATGATCCGGCTCCGACAGGGCCAGAACCTGTTCAGGCTCCACGATCTCCGCCACCCGACCGACCGTCTGGCCGTCCAGCGTGACCTTGCCAGCCTCGATCAGGGCCCGCGCACGGCCCCGGCTCTGTGCAAGACCCCGCGCCACGAGTTCCAGGTCCGCCCGGCGTCCGCTCATGACGCCGGGCCGGACGGATGCAGGATCAGTTGAGCATCTGGTTGGGCAGCCAGGTGATGATGGCGGGGAACGCCACCAGACCGGCAACCGTCAGCACGTCGGCGATGAAGAAGGGGCCGATACCCCTGAAGACATCCGACAGCGGTATGTCCGGTCTGACGCCGTTGACGACGTAGCAGTTCAGACCGATTGGAGGCGTGACCAGACATATCTCCACCATCTTCACGACAATGATCCCGAACCAGATGGCAACATCGTTGCTGCCCGGATCGAACCCGAGCCCCGGGCCAAGCGCCACGACAGCCGGATAGACCACAGGCAGGGTCAGCAGCAGCATCCCGATGGCATCCATGAACATGCCCAGCACCGCATAGGCAAGCAGGATCAGGATCATGATGGTCCAGGGATCGAGCGGCAGGGTCACGATCCAGTTGGCGAAATTCTCCGGCAGACGGGCAAATCCGAGGAAGCGCACGAAGATCAGCACGCCCCAGATGATGGAGAAGATCATCACCGTCAGCTTGGCCGTCTCCAGGATCGCGTCCTGGAACTGATGCCACTTCATGCCCCGGACAGCTGCCATCACCAGCACGACGAAGGCGCCGAGCGCGCCCGCCTCGGTCGGTGTCGCGAGGCCGAGGTAGATACCGCCGATGATGATCGCGATGACCAGCAGGATCGGCGTGGTACCCGGCACGCTCTCGAACCGCTGCTTCCAGGTATAGCCCCGGATCGGGCGGCCCAGTTCCGGATTGCGCCAGGCACGGTAGATGATCAGCAGGGCATAGACGACAGCGGAGAACAGTCCGGGCAGGAAACCGGCCAGCAACAGCGCGCCAACCGATTGTTCGACGATGATGGCGTAGATGACCAGGATCGCACTCGGCGGAATCAGTGATGCCAGTGTGCCGCCCGCGGCGACCACGCCTGCAGCCAGGCGCCTGTCGTACCCCGCCGCCAGCATTTCCGGAATCGCGATCCGGGCGAAGACCGCCGCCGTGGAGGTGGAAGCACCGGAGACCGCGGCGAAGCCGGCGGTCGCGAACACGCTGGCCACGGCGAGTCCGCCCGGCACCCAGCCGATCCAGCGCCGCGCAGCCTCGAACACCGCCTTGGTGATGCCCGCATGAAACGCCAGATAACCGATCAGGATGAACATCGGCAGCACACTGAGCGTATAGGCGACCGATTTGGAATGGGGGGTGAGCCCGGCAAGCCCGGCCCCGGCCATGAAGGCCTTGGCAAGATCGAAGTTGGGCTTCGCGTAGAGCACCGCGATGATACCGACCATGCCGACCAGGGCGCAGGCGAAGACGACGCGCATACCAAGCGCGATAAGGCAGAGCAGCGCCACCATGCCGATGATGCCGATTGTCAGTGGATCGGTGATCATGCGCCTGCTCCCCGGTTGGCGGCATTGTTGTCCCTGTCCTCGTCACCGGTGCTCTCGATGTCCTGACGGGCCACATCCTCGATTGTCGGAATCGTCGGCACGCCGACCGGCGTCTTCGAAGGATCGAGAAACAGGCGCATGTAGCCGATCAGCTGCAGCAGCAGGCGCAGCCACAGCAGGCTGAAGGCGACCGGCACGATCAGCTTCGACGGCCAGACCGGGAAATTGGCATCAATGGTGGAGTCACCCTGCTCGAAGGCGCGCTCGAAGTGGGTATAGCCATAGGCGATCAGCACACCGACAACGATCAGGGACAGGACAATCGCGAGGGATTCGGCCAGCCAGAGCCACCGTCCCTTGAGACCACGAATAGCCAGATCCATGCGCACATGACCGCCAGCCCGCTGGCAATAGGCGATACCCATGAAGGCGAAGACCGCGATGGATTGCTCGACGAAGTCGATATAGCCCCACATGGGGTAGCCGACGGTACGCAGGAAAATCTGCGAAACGCCAAGCAGCATGAGAAAGACAATGGAGTAGGCCGCGACCAGGTTGAAGATCGTCTCAACGCGGCCCAGCGTACGATCGAGCTGGCCCATGTTGGACTCGCCCTGCGTTGCGTCCATGCTCGCCCCTCCCCGGGAAACGAAAACAGCTATATCGTTCTGAAATTGTTCAAGGAAATGAAAGGGGCGGACCCGCCAGGAGCCCGCCCCGAATCATGTCACTGCCTTCAGGAACCGGCAGCCTTTTCGGCTTCGGCCAGCAGGAAGTCCAGCAGTTCCTGCGCCGGAATCTTGTCGCCGTAGGCATCGACGAAAGCTTCCTTCCACAGGGGCTCACCGATTTCCTTGCGGAAGGTGGCCAGCTCGTCCTTGGTGAAGCGGATTTCGGTCAGCTGCTTCTGGAACATCGGGATGTTCACCTTGTCAGCCGCCTCATAGGCTTCGCGCATCTTCTCGTAGGCCGGCCATTTCAGCTCCAGCAGCAGGTCGCGATACTGCTGCGGCAGGGCGTTCCAGGCGTCGATGTTGAAGACGGTCGGGCAGTCAGCCGTGCCGGGCTGGAAATTGCCCGTGAACCAGTCGGCAACCTCGTTCACCTTGTAGGCCGCATGGGCATAGGTGTAGGGGAAAGACACCGCATCAACCGTGCCGCGTTCCAGCAGCGTGTAGACCTCGGTCGCCGGCACGCTCATCAGCGTGGCACCCAGCTTCTCCATTGCCTGGGCGACACCGCCACCGGCGCGGACACGCATGCCGTTCCAGTCCTCCAGGGACTTCGGCGGCTTGCCGCGGCCCAGGAATTCATACTGCGGCAGGATGCCGGCCATGTAGATCACGGCATTCCAGTTGGCCATTTCCTTCTTCACATGCGGATGCTGGTAGAAGGCGTCCGATGCCTTGATCCGCACGTTCCAGTCACCGATGGGCAGGAACGGCAGGGAGAAGATCATAGACGAAGGCGTCTTGTCCGGGCTGTAGAAGTTGCAGAAGTTCGCCCCTTCGAACGCGCCGAGCTGGATGCCATCCAGGTTCTCGCGCGGCTTGGACAGACCACCGTAGGACAGCTTCAGCTGGAACTTGCCACCGGTCCGGCGGTCCAGCTCGGCCACGATGTATTCCAGGCCGGCCGTGAATGCCCGGGGCTTGCCCCAGATGGAATGGTTCCAGGTGACGGCCGGGCCGTCGACCATGTCGGAATGGCTGCCGGCCTGCGCGGCCCCGGCCATTCCCAGCGCAACAGCAATCGCCGCCACGCCTTTCAGCGTCTTGTGAAACATGTGTTTCCTCCCTGAGTTTGACACTTTGATGTCTTTGTTGGCGCAGAGACTATAGGGGCCGGGTGCCGTGATCAATCGGCTTCGCCCATCGGTGCCAACAGTTGAACAGCCGCCAATGCGCACCCTTCTCCATCACCCTTGCTTCCTGTACACCCCTGCAGGTCGGACATGGGTGCGACGGATCGGGGGAACGGGACCGAAATGACGGCTGAGCTGCAGATGTCCCGACAGGTGGACCCCGCCGCGCAGGCACGGGAGGAGAATTTTCCCGTTGGATCAGTGCTGCTGCCGCGCGGACTCCGGCCACACGTCGCGACGTTCTATGCCTTCGCCCGCACCGCCGACGACATTGCCGACGCCCCTGATCTGACAGCCCCTGCGAAGCTTGAGCGGCTCGACGCGCTGGAGGCCGCCCTGATCAATGGCAGCGACCTGCCAGCCTGTGCCGTGGCGGACCGGCTGCGCCGCAGCCTGCTCGCGACAGGGGTCACCGACACCCATGCACGTGACCTGCTGGCCGCCTTTCGCCGCGATGCCCGTCAGGACCGTTGTCGGGACATCGAACAACTGCGCGACTACTGCAGACTCTCTGCCTCCCCCGTGGGCCGCTACCTTCTCGACCTGCATGGCGAGGACCGGCGTGGCCATGCCCTTTCCGACCCGCTCTGCGATGCCCTGCAGATCATCAACCACCTGCAGGACTGCAAGGAAGACTTTCAGCGCATGAACAGGGTCTATCTGCCTCTCGACTGGCTGCAGGATTCGGGGACGGACGAATCATCGCTGCTGGCCGGTCGCAGTTCACCTGCCCTGCGTGCGGTTCTCGACCGTTGCCTCGACCTCTGTGACACCCTGCTGGAGAAATCACGCCCGCTGCCGCACAGCCTGAAGAGCGCGCGGCTGGGGGCGGAGGCGGCGGTGATTCATGCGCTGGCGCGCCGGATGGCAAGGCGGCTGCGGAACCGCGATCCATTGTGCCAGCGCACCCGGCTTTCGAAACCGTCGGCCCTGCTTGTCTCCGTTCTGGCTGCCGGGCGCTTCGCCCTGACCCGCGCCTTCGGATCCCGCGCATGAGCAGCCTTGCGGAGGCGGATCGCCACGTTCGCATGGTCGTGGACCGCTCCGGCACCTCCTTCGCCATGGGCATGCGCGCCCTGCCCCCTGCCGGGCGGCGGGCGATGTACGCGATCTATGCCTTCTGCCGGGAGATCGACGACATCGCCGATGAGCCGGGTGAGGAAGGCATGAAGCGCCAGGCACTGTCCGACTGGTCGGAGGAGATCGAGGCGCTCTACGCCGCGCGCCCGGGTCGACCGACGGCTGTTGCGCTCGCCGCCGCGGTCGAGGGCTATGACCTGCCGAAAGCCGAATTCCACGCCCTGATCGACGGCATGCTGATGGATGTGGACATGGATTTCGGCGCAGCACCGCCGCTGGACCATGCCGGACTGCACCTCTATTGCCGCCGCGTCGCGGGCGCGGTCGGCATGCTGTCGGTCCAGGTTTTCGGGGAACCGCGCGCAACGCAATATGCGCTGGCGCTGGGGGATGCGCTGCAACTGACCAACATCCTGCGTGACATCGGGGAGGATGCGGCGGCGGGCCGCCTGTACCTGCCCGCTGACCGGCTGGCCCACCACGGCATCGCCGTCACCACGCCGCAGGAAACCCTGTCCCATCCGGCGGTACGGCTGGTCTGTGAGGAACTGCTGGCGGAGGCGGAGAGCCGCTTCCGGGACGCCGACACGCTGTCGGCCCGGCTGGACCGGCGGAAGCTGCGCCCGGCCCTGCTGATGGACATGATCTACCGCAGCCACCTTGCCAGGCTGAAGCGGCGCGGCTTTGCCGAGCCGACCAAGCGGCTGCGCCTCTCCCGCCTCGCCAAGCTGGGACTGGCCCTTCGTGCGCTGACGGTCTGATGAGTGGCCCGCAGACGATCATCGTCGGGGCCGGGCTGGCCGGACTGGCCGCCGCACTGCGGCTGTCGGCGCGCGGGCGCCGCGTCACGCTGCTGGAGGCTGCACCTGCCGCAGGCGGGCGATGCCGCAGCTTCCACGATCCGGCGCTGGGACGCGTGATCGACAATGGCAACCACCTGATGATGACCGCCAACGAGGCTGTGTTCGACTATCTGGCGGAGGTTGGTGCGCTGGACCGGGTGACGATCGGCGAACCCGCAGCCTATCCCTTCATCGACACGGTGACCGGCGCGCGCTGGACAGTCCGCCCCAACGCCGGCCGGGTGCCGTGGTGGGTCCTGCGGCGATCCCGATCCGTGCCCGGGGCACGATTGCGGGACTGGCTGGCGGGGCTGCGGCTGCTGCTGGCGGGACCGGACGCGACGGTCGCCGATTGCATTCCCGGGGACACATGGCTGTGGCGGCGGTTCTGGGAGCCCCTGTCCGTCGCGGCCCTGAACACGGCAGCCGACGAAGCCTCCGCGCAGTTGCTCGCAGCCACCTGCCGCCTCACCTTCGCCCGCGGTGAACGCTGGTCGCGTCCGGTCACGGTGCGCGACAGCCTGGCGGATACGCTGATCGATCCGGCCATCGAATGCCTGCGCGACAGGGGCGTGGAGATCAGTTTCGGTGAGCGGGTCCGGTCGATGCAGCGCACCCCGACCGGCGGGGCCGTCAGCGCCATCGAGACATCGCGCCGGACGCTGGCCGTTGGTCCCGACGACCGGGTGATCCTGGCGGTGCCCTCATGGAACCTGCCCGATCTGCTGCCGGACGTCCCGGTCCCGGAAGGCAGCCGCATGATCCTGAACCTGCACTTCGATGCCACTGGCCATACCGCACAGATGCCACCGCTGACCGGGCTGACCGGTGGGGTCGCACAATGGCTGTTCTGCCGCGACGGTCTGGCGTCCGTGACGGTCAGCGCGGCGGATCGCTTCGCCGATGATACCGCAGAAGCACTCGCCCGCCGGATCTGGCCGGAAGTCGCCATCGCACTGGGCGACCGGACGATGCCCCTGCCCGCATTTCGGGTCGTGAAGGAACGCCGTGCGACCTTCGCCGAGACACCCGCGAACGAGCCGCGGCGTCCCGGCCCCGACTGCACGGTGCCCAACGTGCTGCTGGCCGGAGACTGGAGCGTACGCGGCCTGCCCGCCACCATCGAGGGCGCGATCCGGTCAGGCCGCATGGCGGCTGATCGGATTACCTGACATCATGCCAGCACCCGCCAGACCGAGATCTCGCGGGCACGGCCACGGATGGGGACCTTGCCGAGTTCTTCGAAGCGGAAGGAATCGCCCGCCGCGCTGCGGGTCGTGCCGCTGACCAGGATCGGGCCGCCCATCTCCTTGGCCAGCCCTTCCAGCCGCGAGGCGACGTTCACGCTGTCGCCGATGATCGTGTAGCCGAGCCGGTCACCGCCGCCCACCGCACCTGCGGCCACCGTGCCTGTATTGATGCCGATGCGGGTCACAAGCCGGATGTCCCTGCCCGGGCCGAACCGCTTCCCCTCCAGCGCCTGTTCGATCGCCAGTCCGGCACGGATGGCGCGGGCGGCGTGGTCATGGTGGGGAACCGGTACGTTGAAACTGGCGAAGATCGAATCACCGATGAAGGCATTCACGGTCCCGCCCTCGGCCCGGATCGGCTGCAGAACCACTTCGAAATAGTCGTTCAGCAGGGCGATGGTCTCCGCCGGGCTGAGCAGCTCCGAAATGCCCGTGAACCCCTGGATGTCAGTGAACATGATGGTGGCGATACGTTCCTCGCCCGCCAGCACGCCGGGGTCCCGGATCAGTTGCTCCGCCACGGCCTCCGGCACGTACTTGCCAAAGGTCTCCCGAATCGCCTGACGTTCGTTCAGCCCGTCCACCATCTCGTTGAACCGCGTGGTCAGGGCACCGATCTCGTCGTTGGAGGTCACCGGCGCACGGACGGTCAGGTCGCCCCGTGCCACACGTTCCACTGCCGCCACCAGAATCTCGATGGGCCGGGTGAGCGAGAGGGGCAGAAAGACGATGACAATGCCGATCAGCAGGAAGCTGACGGCAATGTCCATGATGATGGCATTCTCCATCGGCAGATCCAGCCCGCCACCGTCACGGTAACGGACGAACCAGAAGAATTCGGTCATGAGCAGGAGCAGCGGCATGATCGAGATGACGCTGATGACGACAATCATCCGCCGCCGCAGGTTGCCGCCACCGCCGGGCAGGATGAGCCCGCGTGTGGCGAAGAGGTGCAGCTTGATCCTGGTCACCAGCGTGTTGAGCAGGAAGAAGACGAGGTATCCCGCCACGGCAGCCAGTACCAGCGAGACGAAATAGACATAGTCGAGCGGCAGATCGAAGTTGCCGCCGTAGGAACCGGCCAGGGGGCTGAGAAAGAACCCGATGGGGAAGAACAGCATATAGAACCCGACGGCCCACATGGCCGTTCGCAGCGGCAGCCGCTCCAGCGCCAGCCGTGCCTCCGGTGTGTCGTCGCCCGCGATCAGCCCCGCAACGGGCCGGAACAGGAACCGGCGCGCCAGCAGGATGTTGAGGGCGACAAGGACCGTGCCGTCATAGAACAGGGTCCACAGCAGATACCCTGGCTCCCCCGATGTCGCGGAGAACAGGGCGTTGGCGAATATGTTGCCGCTGGCCGGGATGGCCAGCGCGATCGCGAACTGGCGTGCGGCGTTCATGGAAATGAAAAACGCCCGGCCCCGAGGATCGGGACCGGGCGCAATTCCGTCAGCATGTGCTGTTCCGACAGGCGGATCAGACCACGCCGAATGCCATCATCGCGTCGGCGACCTTGGCGAAGCCGGCAATGTTGGCACCGGCGACATAGTCGGTCATGCCCTCACGGCCATAGTCCTTGCCGTAGGTCTGGCAACGGCCATGGATGTCTTCCATGATCTGGCGCAGCTGCTCCTGCATCTGGTCGACACCCCAGCTGATGCGGGCCGAGTTCTGGCTCATTTCCAGACCGGACACGGCAACGCCACCGGCATTGGCCGCCTTGGCCGGACCGAAGATCACCCCGGCATCCAGGAACGCGTCGACGCCTTCGTTCGACGTCGGCATGTTCGCACCTTCCGACACGGCCACGACGCCGTTCTTGATCAGCATCTTGGCTTCGTCGAGGTTGAGCTCGTTCTGCGTCGCGCAGGGCATGGCGATCTCGGCGGGGACTTCCCAGGGGCGCTTGCCCTCGTGGAAGGTGGTGCCGCTGAACTCGTCACAATATTCGCTGATGCGACCACGACGGACGTTCTTCAGTTCCTTGATCCAGTCCAGCTTCTCCTGCGTGAAACCGGCCGGGTCGTGGATGTACCCACCGGAGTCGGACAGGGTCACCGGACGGGCACCAAGCTGCATCAGCTTCTCGGCGGCATGGGTGGCCACGTTGCCCGAACCGGACACCACGGCAACCTTGCCGGACACGTCGTTGCCCGCTGCCTTCAGCATGTTCTGCAGGAAGTAGACGGCGCCGTAGCCCGTTGCCTCGTTGCGGACCAGGGAGCCACCGAATTCCAGGCCCTTGCCGGTCAGCACGCCCTCGAACGAGTTCGTGATGCGCTTGAACTGGCCGAACATGTAACCGATCTCGCGCGCGCCGACACCGATGTCACCGGCGGGCACGTCAACGTTCGCACCCACATGACGATACAGTTCCGTCATGAACGACTGGCAGAACCGCATGATCTCGTTGTTCGACTTGCCCTTCGGATTGAAGTTGGCGCCACCCTTGCCGGCGCCCATCGGCAGACCGGTCAGGCTGTTCTTGAAGGTCTGCTCGAAGGCAAGGAACTTCAGAACCGACGTGTTCACGGACGGATGGAACCGCAGGCCGCCCTTGTAGGGGCCGATGGCGTTGTTCATCTGGATCCGGTGACCACGGTTGACGCGGATGTTGCCCTCGTCATCCTCCCAGCAGACGCGGAAGGAGATGACACGATCCGGTTCCGCCATGCGTTCCAGGATCTGCATCTCGCGATACTTCGGATTGTTGTCCAGGAACGGAATGATGGTGGCCGCGACCTCCATCACCGCCTGGTGGAACTCGGGTTCGCCCGGATTGCGCTTCTCCAGGCCTTCCATGAAATTTTGCAGCGCAGCGTTACCTGATGCCATTTGTGATCCCCCTCAAGAGCATGGGCACGTCTTCCCGACGGCCCTCGTGAATATTCCGGATCTAGACCGGTATTTGTTGCAGTAGCCGGACAGTCGGCACGGCGGCTCCATGGCGCAGCCGCACCACTTTCCCGGTGTTCGATCCAGCCCCTCGGGATCCAGTGTCGGTTGCCATTGCCGCCCGGTCAATACTCGGCTTCGTGGATGTAGTGTGGTTTAGTGGCGATGCGCACAGATCAGGCGCCCGTCACAGGCGCGTCAGGAACAGACGGCACCTTACCGGGGAAAGCCGCAACGTGCCGAGGGAGAGCAAGCAATGGATCCGACCGCTGAAGCGATAGCCAGCGAACTTCTGGACAAGATCACAGCCCATTGCAGGCAGCGCCTGAAGCCTGACGAGGCGGAGGCGCTGATCGCGTTCGCAGCACACATGGCGCCGCACATGACGACGGACGAGACGGAGCCGCGTGATCCCGACGATGCCTACGCGTCGCTGCTGTCATTCTGGAAGTTCGCCGGGAAGCGCAAGCCCGGGCGGGCGCTTGTCCGGGTCTATAATCCGCGGCTGGACGAACATGGCTGGAGTTCGCCCCACACCATCGTCGAGATGGTCAATGACGACATGCCTTTCCTGGTCGATTCAATCCTTTCGGCCCTGAACCAGAATGACCATCAGATCCACGGTCTGGCGCATCCGGTCATGGAGACGACGCGCGACGCGGACGGCAATCTCTGTCAGCCGGACGAGAATGCCACCACGCTTCGGGAGAGCTACATTCAGGTCGAGATCGGCAGCCTGAGCGACCCGGACGCGCTGTCCGCGATCCAGCAGACCCTGTCGAACACCTTGGACGATGTGCGCGTGTCGGTCAGTGACTGGCCGACGATGATAGACAATGCCCGCGCCATCATCCGTGACCTGGAGGAGAACCCGCCACCGCTGGAAGAAACCGAAGTGGCCGAAGGCAAGGCCCTGCTGGAATGGATGATCGCGGACCATTTCACCTTCCTCGGCTACCGCGAGTACGACTATGAGGCCAGCCAGGAGAGCGAGCGGCTGGAGATCGTGCAGGGCACCGGCCTGGGCCTGCTGCGCAATTCGGAACGCCGGGTGATGAACCGCCATTCCGGCGGCCCCACCCTGTCACCGGAAGTCCGCGAATTCCTGCAGCGACCGGAACTGGTCATCGTGACCAAGACCAACTTCCGCAGTCCGGTCCACCGTCCGGTCTACCTGGACTACATCGGCATCAAGCGCTTCGACGCCAAGGGCGACGTGGTGGGGGAACGCCGGTTCGTCGGCCTGTTCACCTCCGCGGCCTACAACCGGACCCCGCGCGAGATTCCCTACCTGCGACGCAAGGCCGACCGGGTCATCGCGCGGTCGGGTTTCGACCGCCGCGGCCATGCCGGCAAGGCGCTGGTCAATGTCATCGACACCTATCCGCGCGACGAGCTGTTCCAGGTCTCCGAGGATGAACTTCACGACACGGCGCTGGCCATTCTGGCGCTGCAGGAACGCCCGCGTATTCGCCTGTTCGTCCGTCGCGACCGGTTCCAGCGGTTCTATTCCTGCCTGATCTTCATTCCGCGCGACCGCTACGATTCCGAGCTGCGGCGCAAGTTCGAGAAGATACTGGCGAAGGGCCTGGGGGGCCGCATTTCAGCCTTCTACACACAGATCGGCGACTCCGCGCTGGCCCGGCTGCATGTCATCGTCGGTGGCAGCCCGGATGGTGCCGGGGTCGAGTACGCGGTGCTGGAACAGCGGCTGGTGGAGGAGGCGCGTTCCTGGGACGACGCCCTGGCCGAGGTGCTGACCGACGCCCATGGGGAGGAAGCGGCATCACGCCTTCTGCAGCGCTATGGCACCGCCTTCACCTCTGCCTACCGGGAGGAATTCTCGCCCGGCATGGCGCGGATCGACATCGATCGGATCGAGCGCTCCGCCGTGGACCGTCTCGGTATCAACCTCTACCGCAAGGTGGAGGATGACGATGATGTGGTGCGCCTGAAACTGTTCCGGAGGGGACCGGCACTGGCCCTGTCCGACGTGCTGCCAATGCTGGAGAACCTGGGGCTGCGGGTCCTGTCAGAACAGACCTATCCCGTGGGCGACCCGGTCGACCCCCTGTGCTGGATTCACGATTTCCGCATGGAGAGTGTCTCGGGCCGTGCCCTGGCGCTGTCGGCAGCCAAGGCCGGTTTCGAGGACGGATTCCTGCGGATCTTCAATGGCGAGACGGAGGATGACGGATTCAACGGCCTGATCCTCGGCCTGGGCCTGACCGCGCCGGAAGTGACCATGCTGCGGGCCTACTGCAAGTTCCTGCGCCAGGCGGGCATCCAGTTCAGCCAAGCCTATATGGAGGATACGCTGGCCGCGAACCCGGCTGTCACCGAACTGCTGGTGGAACTGTTCCGCGTCCAGTTCGATCCGGCCACTGCCGGCGACCGTGATGACCTGTCCCAGACCATCGTGGAATCGGTCGAGGTGCTGCTGAACGACGTCGATAGCCTGGATCAGGACCGCATCCTGCGCCGGTTCCTCAACGCCATCCGCTCCACCCTGCGCACCAGCTTCTACCAGCGCCTGGATGACGGCAGCGCCCGCACCTACGCCTCCTTCAAGTTCGACAGCCAGGCACTGGATGACCTGCCCCTGCCCCGGCCACTGCGGGAGATCTTTGTCTACAGCCCGCGGTTCGAGGGCGTGCATCTGCGCGGCGGACTGGTGGCCCGTGGCGGTCTGCGCTGGTCGGACCGGCGGGAGGATTTCCGCACCGAGGTACTGGGTCTGGTGAAGGCGCAGATGGTGAAGAATTCGGTCATCGTGCCGACGGGATCGAAGGGCGGCTTCGTGCCCAAGAACCTGCCGGTCGGAGGGGATCGGGAGGCCATTCAGGCGGAGGGTATCGCCTGCTACCGCAATTTCATCTCATCGCTGCTCGACATCACCGACAACATCGTCGAAGGCACAATCGTGCCGCCGAAGGACGTGGTGCGCCGGGATGGCGATGATCCCTATCTGGTGGTCGCCGCCGACAAGGGCACGGCCACCTTCTCCGACTACGCCAATCAGGTTGCGGTCGATTACGGCTTCTGGCTGGGCGACGCCTTCGCCAGCGGCGGTGCCGCCGGGTATGACCACAAGAAGATGGGCATCACCGCGCGTGGTGCCTGGGAATGCGTGAAACGGCATTTCCGCGAGATGGGCACCGATATCCAGACCCAGCCCTTCACCACCGTGGGTGTCGGCGACATGTCGGGTGACGTGTTCGGCAACGGCATGCTGCTGTCGGAGCAGACGCTGCTGATCGCCGCCTTCGATCATCGCCACATCTTCATCGACCCGACACCCGACGCCGCCACCAGCTTCGCGGAGCGGCAGCGGCTGTTCGACCTGCCGAGGTCGAGCTGGGAAGACTATGACAAGGCGAAGCTGTCGGCAGGCGCCATGGTGATCGACCGCAAGGCCAAGCGTGTCACGCTGACGCCGGAGGCACAGAAGGCGCTGGACATTGCCGAAACGGAACTCAGCCCGTTCCAGCTGATCCAGGGCGTCCTGCGCGCGCCTGTGGACCTGCTGTGGTTCGGCGGCATCGGCACCTACGTCAAGTCCACCGACGAGAGCCATGGCGATGTCGGCGACCGCGCCAGCGACATGATCCGCATCGATGCCGACGAGCTGCGGGTAAAGGTCGTGGGCGAAGGGGCCAACCTGGGCATCACCCAGCGGGCGCGGATCGAGTTCGCCCAGGAGGGCGGGCGCATCAATACCGACTTCGTCGACAATTCCGCCGGGGTCGACTGTTCCGACCATGAGGTCAACCTGAAGATCCTGCTCGGCGCCGTCGAGAGTGCGGGCGAGATGACGCGGAAGCAGCGCGACCGCCAGCTGGTGGAAATGACCGACGATGTGGCGGCACTGGTGTTGCGCGACAACTATGTGCAGGGCCAGGCGATCACCCTGGCGGAGAGCGCTGGACGCGGCAACGTCGGGCCGCTTGGCCGGATGATGCGATCCTATGCGCGCACCGGCCTGCTGAACCGGGAGGTCGAGTTCCTGCCCGCCGATGACGAACTGGCGGACCGTACCGGCGGACTGACCCGTCCGGAGATCTCGGTGCTGTTGTCCTATGCCAAGATGGCGCTGAAGACCGAACTGCTGGAAAGCGACCTGCCGGAAGAGCCGTCGCTGGAGACCGATCTGGTCACCTATTTCCCCCACGACCTGCAGCAGAAATACGTGGCGGAGATCAAGGCGCATCGCCTGCGGCGGGAGATCATTGCGACCCAGGTGGCGAACTTCATCGTCAACCGCGCGGGACCGGCCTTTGCCCGGCTGGCGCAGGATGACCTTGGGGTCAGCGCCGCCGACGTCGCCCGCGTGACCATGGCGGTGCGTGACATCTTCGATCTGCAGCCGCTGTGGGATGCCATCGACGCGCTGGACAATGTGGTGCCTGCCGCCGTGCAGACCCGCATGCTGAACATGGTGCAGGGCCTGATGGAGCGTGCGGGACAATGGTTCCTGCGCAATGCCGTGCGTCCCATCGACAGTGCACGGATGGCGCAGCGGTTCCGCCCGGCCATCGATCAGGTGAAAGGCAGCCTGGCCGAGCAGCTTGGTCCGATGGAGCGCGCCGACTGGGAGCGGGTGCGGGAGAGCCTGCTGGCCGACGGCGTCCCCGACGACCTGGCCGGTCAGGTCGCGGCCCTGGCACCGCTGGCCACCACGCTGGATATCGTTGATGCGGCGGAAAGCGTCGGGCAGGAGATGCGTACGGTTGCCGCCGCCTACTTCGCACTCGGCGGGCGCCTTGGTCTCGACTGGCTGCGGGCGCAGGCGAACGGCCTGAACATGGAAAGTGCCTGGGACCGGCAGGCCGTCGCGATGCTGGTGGATGACAGCTATACGCAACAGCGCAGGCTGGTTGTGCAGGCCTTCGCGACCGGTCAGGATGCGCCGCTGGCGAGCTTCGAGTCGGAGTTCGCATCGGGGCTGCAACGGGTTGATCAGGTGATGAACGAGCTGAGGGCATCCGGCGGCGTGGATATTGCGCGGCTGGTGCTGGCAAATCGCCAGATTGCCCGGCTGCTGCCCTGACCGGAGCGGATGACCAGGGGAGATCGCGAAAGATGACTATCAGGATGTTCGACCTTTGCGGTGCGGAGCCGGAGCGGCGTTTCAGCCCCTTCTGCTGGCGCTCCAGACTGGCGCTGGCGCACAAGGGGCTGGAGGTCGAGGCCGTTGCCTGGAAGTTCACCGACCGGGAAGCCATCGAGTCGCTGGGCGCGAAGACCGTGCCCACCATCGTCGATGGCGAGACGGTGGTGACCGACTCCTGGGCCATCGCGGAGTATCTGGATGACACCTATCCGGACAGGCCGACCCTGTTCCCGAACGGACGGTCGGAAGCCCGGTTCATCAAGTCCTGGACGGAGGCCGTGCTGACCGGCGGCGTGGCGCAACTGGTGCTGCACGACATCCACGAACATCTCGATCCGGTTGATCAGCCCTATTTCCGCGAGAGCCGGGAGAAACGTTTCGGCAAGACGCTGGAGGAAGTGCAGGCCGGGCGCGAGGAACGGGTGAAGGGCTTTCGCCAGGCGCTGATGCCGCTGCGCCTGACCTTGCGCAACCAGCCCTGGGTCGCGGGCGAAGCACCCGCCTTTGCCGATCACATGTGCGCCGGTCCATTCCTCTGGGCCAGGGCCATCTCACCCTTCCGGCTGCTGGAGGAGGATGACCCGATTGCCGAATGGCTGGGCCGGGTGCTTGACGCCTACGGCGGCGTGGCACGCTCCGCCCCCGGTTACGATTGAGACAAGGGAAAGACAAGCAGATGACTGACGACGCAACACTCTATGCCGGTGGACTGGTGTTCGACGGACTGAACACCCCAACCGAGGGCCAGGCAGTGCTGGTGGAGAATGGCCGCATCACGAAGGTCGCGCCCGCCGCTTCCTTCGAGGGCTTTGCCGGGCAGACTGTCGATACGACCGGGGCCACCCTGATGCCCGGTCTGATCGACTGCCACGTCCACATCTGCCATGGGGCGGAGGCCAATCCGGCGGAGGGCGTGGATCGCCTGACTGCCTCCGGTGTCGGCCTGCGCGCGCTGGAGCACGCGAAGCGTACGCTGGAAGGCGGGATCGTCGCCGTGCGCGATTGCGGCGGCAAGGACTACATCGACCTCGACGTGCGCGATGCGCTGAATGCCGGGCGCTTCCCCGGTCCGGTGATGCGGGCATCGGGGCGGATGATCTGCATGACCGGCGGGCATGGCAACCGCTGGGGCCTGGTGGCCGACGGCGTCGAGGACGTGATCAAGGCCGTGCGTACCAATGTCCACAAGGGCGTCGACGTCATCAAGATCATGGCCACGGGCGGCGTCATGACGCCCGGCGTGAACCCGGAGGATGCGCATTACACCGCCGAGGAAATGAAGGCCGGAATCGCGGAGGCCCGCCGGTTCCAAAAGCGCACCGCCAGCCACGCGCAGGGCGCGGAGGGAATCCTGAACGCCGTGCGGGGCGGTATCCATTCCATCGAGCATGGCATCTTCATGAACGAGGAATGCATCGCCGCGATGATCGATGGCGGTGTCTTCCTGGTGCCGACGCTGGCTGCGGTGAAGAACATCCTGCTGAACCGCGACAAGGGCATCCCGGCATGGGCCGTGGAGAAGTCGGAGCGCGTCTACGACATCCATCTGCAGGCCTTCAAGGACTACATCGCCGCCGGGGGCCGTGTGGCGATGGGTACCGATGCCGGCACACCGTTCAACATCCATGGTGCCAATGCCTGGGAATTGGCCTACATGGCCGAGGCCGGAATGCCCGCGCTGGATGCCCTGATCGCGGGCACGTCCAATGCGGCGGAACTGGTCGAGCCCGGAGACCGTGGCGTGATCCGCGACGGTGCCGTGGCGGACTTCCTGCTGGTGCCCGGCAATCCGGTGGACGACATCACCGCCGCCGCCGACCGCACCCGCCACCTGGCGGTGATCAAGGATGGCCGCACGGTTTCCGGCAGCACCGCCGACAGCCCGGCCGCGCGGATGCAGGCTGCCGCCATCTGAGGCTTCGGCAATGCAACTGGCTGAGGCTGTCGAGAGCTATCTGAGCCGCCGGATCGAAGGATTCCGGCGGCTGGTCTCCTGTGATCGCCTCTCCGGCGGGGCCAGTCAGGAAACCCATCGCGTCGAGATCGAGACCGATCAGGGCACCCGCCTGCTGGCGTTCCGCCGTGCGCCGGGCGGCGGTGATCCGGGCGTGGACCGCACCGGTCCCGGTCTGGATGTGGAGGCCGCGCTGATGCAGCTTGCCCGGCAGGCCGGCGTGCCGGAGCCGGAGGTGGTGGCGGTCCTTGACGGGACCGAGGGCATGGGCCCCGGGTTCTTCATGGACTGGCTGGAGGGCGAGGCCCTGGGTGCCCGCATCGCCCGGTCCGATACCTTTGCGAGCACACGGCCGATCCTGGCACGCCAGTGCGGCGAGATCCTGGCCCGTATCCACGCCCTTGATGTGACGTCAGCAGGCATCGCCGACCGGCTGGAGCGCTGGACGCCGGAATCCTACATCCGCGAGTTCTGGCAGGACTACCAGTCCTTCGGCAGCCCGCAACCGATGATCGACTATACCGCGCGCTGGATGCTGGAGAACCTGCCCGACAGTGACCGGATCGCGCTGGTCCACAACGATTTCCGGAACGGCAACCTGATGATCCGGCCCGAAACCGGCGTGGTCGCGGTGCTGGACTGGGAAGTGGCAACCCTGGGCGACCCGATGCGGGATCTCGGCTGGATCTGCACCAATTCCTGGCGCTTCGGTGTCTCGCACCTGCCGGTCGGCGGTTTCGGCACCTACGACGACCTGTTCGCGGGCTACGAGGCTGTCTCGGGACAGCCGGTCAACCGTGACCACGTGCATTTCTGGGAGGTCTTCGGCTCCTTCTGGTGGGCGGTCGGCTGCCTGCGCATGGCGGACCGCTGGCGCAACGGTCCCGACAGGACGGTGGAACGCCCCGGCATCGCCCGGCGCACCTCCGAATGCCAGATCGATTGCGTCAATCTCATCATTCCCGGCCCGCCCGGCGTGGCTGTCGAGGGCGGCGACGGTGACGACATCAACATGCCGCGCACCGATGAACTGACCACCAGCGTGCGCGATTTCCTGCGCGCCGACGTGATGGAGGCGACGGAGGGGCGGACCAGCTTTCTCGCCCGTGTCGCCGCCAACTCGCTGGACATCGTGCTGCGCGACGCGGCACTGGGGCCGGAGAGTCGGCGGCTGGAACATGAAGGCCTGAAACGGCTTCTGGGGCGTGACGGCGGACGTGCCGAACTGCTGCAGGTGCTGGTGGATGGCCTGCGCGACGGCTCCATCGCGCTTGACCATCCCGGGCTTGCCATGCATCTGCGCGAATGCGTCATTCGCCAGGTCGCCATCGACCAGCCCGGCTACTCGGGCTACAAGAATGCCATGGAATTCAGCGCATCATAGGGGAGGATCAGATGGGAATGCTGGACGGAAAGGTTGCACTGGTTACGGGCTCCGGTCGGGGCATCGGGCGTGAAGTGGCACTGCAACTCGCGGGCTTCGGCGCGTCTGTGGTGGTCAACGATCTGGACGAGGCACCGGCCAACGCGGTCGTGGCGGAGATCAAGGCTGCGGGTGGTCAGGCCATAGCCTGCGCCGGAAGCGTGACGGAGGACGGCTTCGCCGACCGCTTCGTCAATACGGCCATCGAGACCTATGGCAACCTGCACATCATCGTCAACAACGCCGGCTACACCTGGGACGCGGTGATCCAGAAGATGAGCGACGACCAGTTCGACGCCATGATCGACGTGCATCTGAAGGCCCCGTGGCGCATCCTGAAGGCCGCATCCGAATTCATCCGGGTGAAGTCGAAGGAAGAGGTCGAGAAGCAGGGAGAGGCGGTGATCCGCAAGGTCGTCAACATCTCCTCCGTCTCCGGCACCCGCGGCAACGCCGGGCAGACCAATTACTCCGCAGGCAAGGCCGGTATCGTCGGTCTGACCAAGACGCTGGCGAAGGAATGGGGCCGCTATCAGGTCAACGTCAATGCTGTCGCCTTCGGCCTGATCGAGACCCGCCTGACCGAGGCCACCGACGAGAAGAAGATGATCGAGGTAGAGGGCAACAAGGTCCCCATCGGGGTGCCGGTGCAGAACATCGAAGCCGCCAACCGCATGATCCCCATGGGTCGCGGTGGCAAGCCATCAGAGGCTGCTGGCGCGGTGGTCATGCTCTGCCTGCCGCTCTCCAACTACGTCAGCGGCCAGATGCTGGAAGTCACCGGCGGCAACTGATCGCGGCGACCTGTTCAGGACATCGAGGGGGCGGGCGAACCGGAAGGTTTCCCGCCCCTTCTGCATCTGGAGTGGGCCACTGTTCGATCGCATCACCGGCCCACTCCCCCACCCGACCACCCATAAGGATACTCTCGTGGGTGGTCGGGTGGGGGAGTGGGCCGGTGATGCCTCCATCATTGATGGACCGGTCTAGTCTCCGATACGGATCCTGCGTGACTGGCGCAGGGCAGGCACTTCGATCAGGCGCCAGAACAGCCAGGAGAAGGCGAGCGCGACAGCCATTGCCGCGCCGATGATGACCAGATCCAGCGCCGGGTCCTGGACGAAGCGCTTCATCAGATTGACGACACGACCCCCCGTCAGCACGTGGGTCAGGTACAGGGAATAGGACACGGTGCCGAGCCAGAGCAGGCGCCGGTCAACCCGGACACTCCGCAGCAACCAGATGGTCGCGACGGTCAGGACCGCAACGATGATCGTCTTCTGCCCGCCGAACCAGTAGATCGCGAACAGTGTCGCCAGGATCAGCACTGCGGTCAGCGTGCGCTCCCGCTCCAGCACGTACCAGCGCATGATGAGGAACCCGACGAGGAACTCGAACAGGCGGTAGTCCACCTTTCCCCAGATCAGGAAGACAGCCAGCAGCGCCAGCCCGCCTGCAGCCATGGTGTAGAGGACCGAACGGCCGATCAGCCAGCTGAAGGTCAGCCCCATGGTGATGTAGAAGACGAACTCATAGGCCAGCGTCCAGTAGACCGGCCCCAGCCATTCGTACCCAAGCAGGGGTGTCAGGTAGAACAGGTGCGACAGGATCTGGCCGAGCGTGTAGTCGGGGTCAGAGCCCTGAAACCCCGGCATCATGGTCGAGACATGCCAGAGGACGATGGTCAGCAGGATGCTGATCACATAGGGGGGCTCCAGCCGGACGATGCGCTTGGCCATGAAACGCGGAAACATGCCGAACCGGTAGTTCATGCCGTAGAGCGAATAGGGAATGACCACGCCCGAGATGATGAAGAAGGCATCGACGCCCAGCCAGCCCCAGGATGTCAGGAACACGGAAACGCCCGATGTGAGCTGGTTGGCGAAATGAAACAGGGCCACGGCCAGCGCGGCCAGACCGCGCACCAGTTCTATGATCTCGATCCGTTCCGTCGCGCGCGCCATGCCGCACCTGCCTGCCATCACTGAAATTGCCCGGTGTGCGCCTGGCCGACTGCGGGCGAATGCCCCTGTCTACGACAGAATCAGTATCTCCGCAGGAAGTTTCGGAACAGCAGCCGGGAGATGCGGTTGAAGTTATCCGGATCGAGACGCGGACTTGATAGATCATGTTCCGCGCGGCGGATGCGGTTCAGGTACATCTCCGCCAGCGCGCGATGAAGCAGCACGGGCCGCGCCGCCCCCACAACTCGGATACCCCGCGCCGCCTGCCGTGCGGCAACAAGCGACTCCGCCGCCTGATCGGCGAGCACGCTCACCGCCTTGCGCATCCGTTCAGGGTCGCGCCGTGACGCACTGTCCGTCGCGCCGACACGCGCCAGCACGTCCTGCGGAATCAGCATCCGCCCGACCGTCCCGGCAAAGGGGATGGCCCGGATCAGGCCGGTGATCGCATAGGCGGTCCCGACATGGCGGGCGACGGGTTCGATTCCGCGTTCAGCCGCCCCGGCCGCAAACAGCCCCAGCTCCAGCAAGGTCCCCCCGGTCGCGGCAGCATAGTCGCGGAAGCTGTCGAGCGTCGGGAAGGCACTGTCCTCCAGATCCAGTTCCCGTGCCGTCAGGATTGCGTCCAGCCGCGTCCTGATTCCGGCCGGAATGTCATCCCCCAGCCAGTCGTTCAGCGCCACGCAGACCGGATGGTTGCGCACATTGCCCGCCGCCATCTCGTCCAGCGCTTCCCGCCACCATTGCAGCCGGATCTGGCCCAGCATCGGTTCCGATACCCGCTCCCGCGTGCGTGCCACTTCCAGGTTGAAGGCGTAGAGAGCCAGCAGCCGCTTGCGTGGAGCCGGTGCCGCGAACATGGCGGTATAGAACCGGTCGGCATCACCGGCACGCAGGTCCGCCGCAAGCGGGTCAAGGCCGTGCGGACCGGTGGCGGCGCCGCTGGTTCCGCCGTCGGTCATTCCACCGCGATCAGGGCAGCGGCGACCCTGCGATCCTCCGACAGCAGCACGTTGTAGGTCCGGCAGGCAGCGCCCGTGTCCATCAGGTCGGCGACAATGCCGTGATCCTTCAGCAACGCACGCAGATCAGGTTTCAGGAAGGCGATGGATGCACCGCAGCCGAGCAACAGCACCTCGACCGCCGCCGCGCGATCCAGAACCGGGCGGAAGTGATCGGCGGTCAGATCCCCCATTGCAGGCACGGACCACGGCAGGGTCTCGGTCGGGAACACCAGTACCGAGCCTTCACGCCGCTGGTGACTGATCCGGAAACCGCCACCGCCATAGCCGTCGATGACCTGGCGACCGGCGGGTATGGCCGGGGTGATGTCCATTGTCAGGCAGTCGCCTTGTCGCCCTGTTCGTCCTCCGCGTCCCGCGTGCCACGCTTCAGGCCAAGCACCATCAGAACCGGTGCCGCCACGAAGATGGAGGAATAGGTACCGATCACCACACCCCAGATCATGGCGAAGGCAAAGCCGCGAATGACCTCACCGCCGAAGATGAACAGGGCTGCCAGTGCCAGCAGGGTGGTGACGGAGGTCATCACCGTCCGCGAGAGCGTGTCGTTGATGGAAACGTTCAGCAGGTCCGGCAGGGGCATCTGCTTGAATTTCCGCAGATTCTCCCGGATGCGGTCGTAGACCACCACGGTGTCGTTGATCGAATAGCCGACGATGGTCAGAATCGCCGCGACGGAGGCCAGATTGAACTCGAGCCCCGTCACCGCAAACATGCCCAGCGTGATCACCACGTCATGCACCAGCGCAATGACGGCACCGACGGAGAAGTGCCATTCGAACCGCAGCCAGATGTAGATCAGCATGATGACGACGGATGTCAGGACGGCAATCGTCGCCGCCTCCACCAGTTCACCTGATACGGTTGGCCCGACGAACTCGACCCGGCGGTAGCTGATGCCGGGAAACTCGGGATCCAGCGCCGCCTTGACGGTATCGACCGCTGTCTGCTGCGCCTCCGCACCACCCGGCTGGCGTTCAACGCGGATCAGCACATCGTCAGGCTCTCCGAATTCCTGCAGCGCGACCTGCCCCAGGCCGAGACCGTTCATCAGGCCACGCATGGCGGCCAGGTCGGCGGGCCCCTCGGTCTTGACCTCGACCAGGATACCGCCTTCGAAGTCGATGCCCCGGTTCAGTCCCTGACCGAAGTACATGACGATGGACCCCAGGATCAGCAGCACGGACAGCACGAAAGCTATCTTGCGGCGTTCCATGAAGCGCAGGCTGGTCTTCTCGGGAACGAGTTTCAGACGAAACATTGGCGTATCCTCCTCAGACCGTCAGCACGTTGGGGCGCTTCCGGCGGAGCCAGAGCGCAACAATCATCCGGCTGAGCAGGATGGCGGTGAACATGGAGCAGACAATGCCGAGGAACAGCGTCACCGCGAAGCCGCGCACCGGGCCGGAGCCCATGGCGAACAGCACGGCTGCGGCGAACCCGGTGGTGACATTGGCATCGACGATGGTGGTCAGCGCACGACGGTAACCGGCCTCCACCGCGTTGAACGGGGAACGACCGTTCGCCAGTTCCTCCCGGATGCGCTCGAAGATCAGCACGTTGGCATCAACCGCCATGCCGATGGTCAGCACGATACCGGCGATGCCCGGCAGGGTCAGCGTCGCCTGCAGCGCGGACAGCGCACCGATGATCAGCACCAGATTGGTCACCAGCGCGGTATTGGCCGCGATGCCGAACACGGGGCCATAGGCCAGGAACATGAAGAACACGACCGCCGCGAAACCGATGACGGCCGCCGTTTCGCCCGCCGCGATGGAGTCAGCACCGAGATCGGGACCGACCGTGCGTTCCTCCAGAATGGTCAGCGGCGCAGGCAAGGCACCGGCACGCAGCAGGACAGCCAGATCGTTGGCCTCCTGAACCGAGAATCCTCCGGTGATGATGCCGGAGCCCTGAAGGATCGCGCTCTCGATCCGTGGCGCCGAAATCACCTTGTCGTCCAGCACGATGGCGAACGGACGGCCGACGTTCTGGCTGGTGATCTGACCGAACTTGCGTGCACCGACAGCGTCGAAGCGGAAGGACACCACCGGGCGACCGTCCTGGTAGTTCGGCTGTGCATCCACCAGATGCTCGCCCGAGACCTCGACCTTCTTGCGCACGGCCCAGGGGATACGGGCCTCGCCGTCTTCCTCGTAGAGCACCATGGTGCCCGGCGGCAGCCGTGCGGCGTTCGGATCGGCACTCAGGTCAACCAGATGGAAGGTCATCTTGGCCGTACGACCAAGCAGTCGCTTGACACGGTCGGGGTCATCAAGACCGGGCAGCTGGATCAGGATGCGATCATCACCCTGGCGCTGGATCGTCGGTTCGTTGACGCCGGTCTCGTCGACCCGGCGGCGCACGATCTCGATCGACTGCTGCACCGCCGACGACAGACGGGCATTGATCCCCGCCTCGGTCAGCGTCGCGATGAAGCGGTTGCCGTCCGTGGTGATCTGCAGGTCCGGCCCGCCGGCACCGACGGAGATGCCGCCACCGATCTGGGTCACCAGACCGCGCAGGACCTCCCGCACTTCCTCCATGCGATCCGTGTCACGCACTTCGAACGATACGGAAAGGTCGCCGACCCGGAAGCCGGAACGGCGGATACGCGGGCGGATCTCGCCCAGGTCGTTGCGCATGCTTTCCGCCAGATCCGTCAGCCGGTCCCGCAGCACCGCTTCCCGGTCGATCTGCAGCAGCAGATGCGAGCCGCCCTGCAGGTCGAGGCCGAGATTGATCGACTGGTTCGGCAGCCAGTCGGGGATCGACTGTCGCGTCTCCGACGTCAGGAAATTCGGCACCGTGAAGACGAGGCCGATCAGGCAGACGGCAGCGATAACCGCAATCTTCCATTTGGCGAAATAGAGCATGAGCTTGATCGGCTGCCTTTACGTCACGATGCAGGGAACGCGAATGGTCGCGTCAGCTTACTTCTTGAAGCCGAGCTTGCCGAGCAGGCCGCCCTTGTCCTCGTTCGCCGGGGCTGCCGGCTTGGCATCGCCGCTGGCGGGCTGCGACTTGGTGCGCACCTCGGTCAGCGTGCCCTTGACGACATCGATCCGGACATTCTCCGAGATCTCGACCTGGATCGTGGCCTCGTCCTTGACCTTGGTGACGCGGCCGATGATGCCGCCACCGGTGACGACCGTGTCGCCGCGGCGCACGTTCTCCACCATGGAGCGATGCTCCTTCATCTTCTTCTGCTGCGGACGGATCAGCAGGAAATAGAAGACGCCGAAGATGAGGACGAGGGGCAGGATGGCGGAGAAAATGTCGCCACCGCCTCCGGCGGCCTGCGCGTAGGCCGGGGAAATCAGCATTTGGTCGCTCCATGCACGGAGATCAGGTGACCCGCACCAGGCGGGCTTGATGAAAGTGCCGGGAATATAACCGTCGCGCCCCCGATTTCAACCAAAGCTGCAGTAACGTGACTGCGACGCTATAAGCAGCGGATGATTGAATCGATCCACGACCGTACCGCGTTCATCCGCGCCAACACCGCCCTGCTGCCGTCACCACTGGTGCCGGAGGTACGGCTGCATCTGGCGACGGAGGCCGTGCCGCTGTGGCAACTGACCGAAGAAGCCTTGCAGGAGAAGGGGTTGCCGCCACCGTTCTGGGCCTTTGCCTGGGCCGGAGGGCAGGCCCTGGCACGCTACATTCTGGACAATCCGGAGGTGGTGCAGGGCAAGCGGGTCGTTGATTTCGCCGCCGGGTCGGGCCTGGTGGCCGTCGCGGCGGCCATTGCCGGCGCCCAGTCGGTGCTGGCCGTGGATGTCGATCCCTTCAGCCTTGCCGCCACGGAACTGAACGCCACTGCCAACAAGGTCGTCGTGACAACACGCGGCGATGACATCGTCGGACAGCCCCTGCCGGACACGGATGTTCTGCTGGCGGGCGATATCTGCTACGAACAGCCGCTCGCGGGACGGGTCGAACACTGGTTCCGCACCCTGGTCGCCGCCGGGACCCCCGTCATCATGGGGGACCCCGGCCGGACCTACCGCCCGAGTGGCGGCATGCGGCGGCTGGCACACTATGCGGTGCCGACGACGCGGGAGCTGGAGGACAATGACGTCCGCTCCACCGATGTCTGGCTGTTCGAAACGGATCAGCAGGCGTCGGCGGCGGTCGAAGCAGCTACGGAGGCTGATGCATGAGCATCATCGCCGATGCGCGCGGCGACAACTGGGTTGACCGCCATGCGCCGGAATTCCTGAAGCCCTGGTTCAAGCTGGCACGTTTCGACCGGCCGGTGGGCACCTGGCTGCTGCTCTGGCCCTGCTGGTGGTCGATCATCCTTGCCCGCCCGGTGCTGGATCTGGAGACGCTGCGCCTGTTCGTGCTGTTCGGGCTGGGCGCGCTGATCATGCGGGGTGCGGGCTGCACGGTGAACGACATCGCCGACCGCAACTTCGACGGCAAGGTCGAACGGACGCGGCTGCGCCCGATCCCGTCGGGTCAGGTGACAGCGAAGCAGGCCGTGCTCTGGGCCGCGTTCCTGGCGCTGCTGGGCCTCGTGATCCTGCTGCAGCTCGGGCAGACGGCAATATGGCTCGGCGTCTTCTCCCTGTTCCTGGTGGTCGTCTACCCCTTCACCAAGCGGGTCACCTGGTGGCCGCAGGCCTGGCTCGGCCTGACCTTCAACTGGGGGGCCGTGATGGGCTATGCCGCCGCGGTGGGTACGGTCGAACTGCCCGCCCTGCTGCTCTATGCAGGTGGCTTCTTCTGGACCATGGGCTACGACACCATCTATGCGCACCAGGACAAGGAGGACGACGCGCTGATCGGCGTGAAATCCTCCGCCCGGAAGCTGGGCCACCGCACCCGCCCGGCACTCTGGATCTTCTACGGGCTCACCGTCGTGCTCTGGGCGCTGGCGGCGCGGGAGGCCGGTTTCAGCCACTGGTTCCTGCTGGGCTTCGCCGCCGTCGTGGCCCACCTGGTCTGGCAGGTCGTGCGCGTCGACATCGACAACAGCCGCGACTGCCTCGCCAAGTTCAAGTCCAACATCGGCATGGGCTTCATCATGCTCGCCGCCCTGCTGATGGGCGGGCTGGCCTGAGCAGGCGCATCTGCCCTGCGCCTGCGCAGAGGCTCTTTTCGCGGCCCCGAAGCACTGATAGGTTCCGCCCTGCGTGGTCCCGTAGCTCAGCAGGATAGAGCAACTGATTCCTAATCAGTAGGTCACAGGTTCGAATCCTGTCGGGATCACCAGTCATTCCTACCCGCCACCGGAACGGGACCAGCCACCATGACCAGTGATGCCGACGTTTCAGATGCCCAGACGGCCGGGCTGCTGCTGGCTGTAGCCGCCCTGATTGGCAGTCTGCGGGCAAAGGGCACCCTGAGCGAGGCGGAGATCGACAGCGCGCTGGGGGCGCTGGCGGGGGATGTCGGGGGATCGAAGCTGGCCACCGCTGTGCCGGATGACCCGCTGATCGCGGCAACGCTGGCACCGATCGAGCGGCTGCGGCGGATGAACGCCATCTTCGATCCGGCGAGCGGCACCTTCCCGGACTGGATCGGCAAGGCGGATACACAAGGGGAGAACGAAGCATGAGTGTCGTCGAGACGGAGATTGACGGACGCGGCGTGGCGACGGTCTGGCTGAACCGGCCGGAGCGCAACAATGCCTACAACGGCGAGATGATCAGCGCCCTGCTGGAGACCTTCGGCAGGCTTGCGGCGGACGACGCCTGTCGGCTGGTCTTGATCCGGGGCCGCGGCAAGCATTTCCAGGCGGGCGCCGACCTGTCCTGGATCCGCGAAGTCCGGGTGAAGGACTGGAACGCCAACGCGGAGGTATCGCGCAACACGACCCATGCGGTGCAGGGCCTGACCACCTTCCCGAAGCCCACCATCGCCCTGATCCACGGCGGCTGCTTCGGCGGCGGCGCAGGGGTTGCGGCAGCCTGCGACATCATCGTCGCGGCACGGGATGCCATCTTCTCGATCACGGAGGCCCGCTGGGGCCTGATGGCCGCGCCGATCTTCCCGCAACTGATCTCCCGCATGGGTCCGGGGCGGACGCGGCGCTATTCGCTGACCTGCGAACGGTTCAACGGTGAGCGGGCGATGGAGATCGGACTGGTGGACGAGGTCTGTGACGCCGCCGATCTGGATGCGACGGCAGCCCCCATCATCGATGCCCTGCTGCACTGCCCGCCGGAAGCCCTGGCGCAGTCCAAGGAGTCGATCCTGAAATATTCAGCGCTCTATTTCTCCGCGCTGGAGATGGAGGAGATGGTCCGCCCCCACGCCGCCAAGCGCCTGACGCCGGAAGCGGACGAGGGTCTGGCCAGCTTCCTGGAGAAGCGGGAACCCAACTGGTATCCGGCGGAAGGCAAGGGCTGATCATGCGCTCCCCCCGCGCGCTGCTGCTCTGGTTCATCGCGGGCTGCATCGGTGTGCTGGCCGGGCATCAGATCGTGCTGATGCTGCTGCACAATGCCGGAATCGCCCCCTTCGCCCCCTTCCCCATGCAGCCGGTGGAGCCGTTCGGCGTGCCGCAGCTTGTCTCCATCACCTTCTGGGGTGGTGTCTGGGGTATCGTGCTGGGCCTGATCGCGCCCTGGTTCGGGCGCGGCCTGAAGTACTGGATCCTGGTCGCCATCTTCGGCGCCGTGGGTCCCACCCTGATCGCCGTCGCGGTGGTCTTCCCGATGAAGGGCATCGAACCCACCGGTGATCCGGTCATGGGCCTGATCACCGGCCTGTCGGTCAATGCGGCCTGGGGCGTGGTGACAGCAGTAGCGCGGAAGGCATTCCGGTAGGGATCAGCCGCCCGGTGCCGCGAGAAATTCACTGATGGCCGGATCGATGCAATCGGCCAGGGCACGAACACCGGCGTCCCGCAGATGGTCGTCCTGCAGATAGTAGAGTTCCTTCGGATCGCCCTTTGAGGCGATGCAGTCCGTCGTGTCGAGAAACGCGAAATCATGGTCCTTCGCGGCGTTGGCGATGATCCTGTTCGGGGTCATGACGTCCACGTCCTGCGGGCCCATCGCGTAGCGCTCCGTCATGCCCCCCAGTCGCTCGGCATCGAGCTGAAACACGTTCGGCACGACGATCACCAGCGACGCGAACCCCAGCCGGTCCTGCATCTCGTCCAGACGCCGGAACTGCTCCGCCAGCAAGTCGGCAGCCTGCTGCTGCATGACCTGCTGCCGTGCGTCGAGCATCAGGATCGAGGGATGCACGAGGGGTACGCCGCCGTCGTCCTGCGCGCTGGCGTTCAGCGTGTTGAGCAGATAGCGGCGGACAAGCTGGATGGCATAGGACCGCTTCAGCACCGGGTTGTAGTAGACGAACGCATTGACACGGGAGAGGAAGCGCTGGGACGAGCTGGCTTCCTTGGCGTGTGCGACGACATCGACCTTTCGTTCCGGCGCCGCTTCGCCCGGCACGCCTCTGAAAAGGTCGAGCAGGTCATTGCCCGTATAGACGAAGAAGACATAGCGGTCGGGGCTGCCGATCTCCTGATGCCGGTTGCGCAGGAAATATAGGTGCTCGGCCAGCGCCGTGCCCGGCACACCGAGATTGAGAAACCGCCATTCGCGGTGCCTTCCCGCCAACCGCGAGGCGATTGTCTGGTCATCCGCGACGCCGATCCCGAACACGAAGGAATCACCCAGCAGGGGCACGACGGGCGCGCCGGCCTCTGGTGTCGGCACGGTGACACGGCCTGACATCTCGTCGATATGCGCGGTCAGGTCGTACTCGAAGTGGCTGACCGCCACCTCGCTTCCCGCCCGGAACTTGAGGAAATTGCCGTCCTTGCTCTCGTAGGACCAATTGGTGTCGGACCCGAAGCCGGCATTCTCGCCGTCCGGGTTCAGTTCGGCCATGCGCTGTTCCAGCCAGGGCTCGGCGGTGAGCCGGACCAGCCCCTCGACCAGCAGCAGCCCGACCAGCAGCGACGCCAGCATGACGGCGGAATTGACGAGAAACTTCTTCATGAGCCAGAATCCGTTCGGGCCTGCGGCGGCTGGAACTGCCCCTGCATCAGCCTCTGCCTGTCGCTGAGGGCGTGCCAGCGCACCGAGAAACCTACTTCGACAGTTCCTTCATGCCCTTTTCCAGGCCTTCCAGCGTCAGCGGGAACATGCGGTTGCCCATCAGTTCCTGAATCAGCTTGATCGAGGGCGTGTAGTCCCAGTATTTCTCCGGCACCGGGTTCAGCCAGATGGCGCGCTGATAGATGTCGAGGAAACGCTTCATCCAGACCTCGCCGGATTCCTCGTTCCAGTGCTCGACGGAGCCGCCGGGATAGACGATCTCGTAGGGGCTCATGGTCGCGTCACCGACAAAGACGACCTTGTAGTCCGATGGATAGGTGTGCAGCACCTGCCAGGCATCAACGAACTCCGAATGGCGGCGCTTGTTGTCCTTCCACAGCTTCTCGTAGAGGCAGTTGTGGAAGTAGTAGTGCTCCATATGCTTGAACTCGGTCTTCGCGGCCGAGAACAGCTCCTCGCAGGTACGGATGTGGTCGTCCATCGAGCCGCCAATATCCAGCATCAGCAGCACCTTGATGGTATTGCGACGCTCCGGCACCATCTTCAGATCCAGAAAGCCCGCGTTCTCCGCCGTCGACTTGATGGTGTCCGGCAGGTCCAGTTCCATGTCCGCGCCCTCGCGCGCGAAGCGGCGCAGGCGACGCAGGGCCACCTTGATGTTGCGGGTCCCCAGTTCGACGTTGTCATCCAGGTTCTTGAAGTCGCGCTTGTCCCAGACCTTCACCGCCCGGCGATGGCGGCTTTCCTTCTGGCCGATGCGGACACCTTCCGGATTGTAGCCGTGGGCGCCGAATGGCGAGGTGCCGGCGGTGCCGATCCACTTGTTGCCGCCCTGGTGGCGCTTCTTCTGCTCCTCCAGGCGCTTCTTCAGGGTCTCCATCAGTTCCTCGAAACCGCCGAGGGACTCGATCTCCGCCATTTCCTCTTCGGTCAGTACCTTCTCGGCCAGCTTCTTCAGCCATTCCTCGGGAATTTCCTGCTCCACCTGGTCGGACACGAAGTCCAGGCCGTTGAAGCACTTGCCGAAGATCTGGTCGAACTTGTCGAGGTTCTTCTCGTCCTTCACCAGCGTGGCGCGGGACAGGTAGTAGAAATCCTCGACACTGTAGCCCGCCACCCCGCGCTGCACGGCCTCGATCAGGGTCAGGTACTCGCGCAGCGTCGCGGGCACCTTGTTCTCGCGCAGTTCCAGAAAGAAGTTCACGAACATGCAGTTACCTCCTGATCGGACCGTTCATCGCGCGAAGTGACGATGTGACCTCAGTTCTTGTTCTGCTCCCGACGGGCGAGGAACGCCAGTCGCTCGAACAGATGCACGTCCTGCTCGTTCTTCAGCAGCGCGCCATGCAGCGGCGGAATCAGCTTCTTCGGGTCGCGGCTGCGCAGCGTCTCCGCCGACAGGTCTTCCGCCATCAGCAGCTTCAGCCAGTCCAGCAGCTCCGACGTCGAAGGCTTCTTCTTCAGCCCCGGCACTTCGCGGATATCATAGAAGATCTTCAGCGCCTCCGACACCAGTTCGGACTGGATGTTCGGATAATGCACCTCGATGATCTCCTGCATCGTCTCCGTATCCGGGAAGCGGATGTAGTGGAAGAAGCAGCGGCGCAGGAACGCGTCCGGCAGTTCCTTCTCGTTGTTGGAGGTGATGATCATCAGCGGGCGCTGCTGCGCCACGATGGTCTCGCCGGTCTCGTAGACGAAGAACTGCATGCGGTCGAGTTCCAGCAGCAGATCGTTCGGGAACTCGATGTCCGCCTTGTCGATCTCGTCGATCAGCAGCACCGGGCGCTGTTCCGCCGTGAAGGCATCCCAGAGCTTGCCGCGCTTGATGTAGTTGCGGATGTCCTTCACCCGCTCCTCACCCAGCTGGGAATCACGCAGCCGCGAGACCGCATCATATTCGTACAGGCCCTGCTGGGCCTTGGTGGTGGACTTGATATGCCACTCGATCAGGTTGGCGTCGAACGCCTTTGCCACTTCGTGCGCCAGCACTGTCTTGCCGGTTCCCGGTTCGCCCTTGATCAGCAGAGGCCGTTCAAGGGTGGCTGCGGCATTCACCGCTACCATCAGATCCTCGGTCGCCACATAATTGCTGGTGCCTTCGAAACGCATCGCCATCCCCTTCTCGCCTCAGTCAGTTTCCCTGCACATGTTGCGCGAAACTAGGTGTACCCGCTGGTTGGATCAAGTGCGCATGAGTAGCGACACCGCCGTGCGGATTGCAGGTCTCGCATTCTGCATGCCGTTCGGGTAGCGTCACCATGATTGGCGGCTCTGGAATTTGGAGATGTGACGGCCATGTCAGAACACTTTGATGCGACGGCGTTCGAGGCGCTGAAATCCAGTCTGGGTGACCAGTTGGTGGAGATGCTCCTCGGCAAGTTTCTGGTACAGATGCAGGAGAAGGTGGCGCTCCTGCAGGCAGCTATCGATTCGCGGGACATGGAGGGGGTGCGCCAGCAGGCACATGACCTGACATCCAGTTCCGGATCCGTCGGCCTCGGGGCCATGAAGGAAAAGGCAAGCGCCTGCGAAATCGCGGTCAAGCAGGGCAACGAGCAGGAAGGCCTGACTCTTGCACAGGATTTGGTAGACATGGCGCCGGAAACGGCTGCCGCGGTCCGCGCCGCATACCCGGGTCTGGGTTGAGCGCCGACTGCGCATTGGGAAACTGGGGAGCAGATGGAAAAGCGTATTCTGGTCGTTGAGGACAATATGCTGGTGCAGGAAGTCTATGCTTCTGCCCTGCAGCAGCTCGATTGTGACGTGGTGACAGCCGATGACGGGCAGGAAGCCCTGGAACTGGCGGCGGAGGAAACGCCCGACCTGATCATCATGGACGTCATGCTGCCGGGCGTGTCCGGCCTGGATCTGGTCCGCCAGATGAAGGCTGACCCGGCGCTGAAGGACGTGCCCATCATCGTGGTGACGACGATGGCGACTGCCGGGGACGAGAGCAAGGTGCTGGAAACCGGCGCGGATGCCTATCTGGCGAAGCCGATCCAGGTTGACCAGTTCATCGAGGCGGTGCGCACTACGCTGGGCCTCTGAGCCCCAAGACAGATCGGGAGACTTGATGCGATGGCACACTGGCTTGTGACCGGGGGATGCGGCTTCATCGGCTCGCATCTGACCGAATTCCTGATGAAGCGCGGCGACAAGGTCACCATCGTCGATGACCTTTCGACCGGCAAGCGGGAGAACGTGCCGGAAGGCGCGGAGATCGTCGTCGGGGACATTTCCGACGCCGCGCTGATGGAGCGTCAGTTGGCCGGCAAGGATGGCTGCTTCCACCTCGCCGCCGTCGCCTCCGTACAGCGCTGCACGGAGGAGTGGGTTGCCAGCCACCGCACCAACCTGACCGGCACCATCACGGTCTTCGACGCCGCCCGTACGGCTAAGGACGGCAAGGCCATACCGGTAATCTACGCCTCATCCGCCGCGGTCTATGGCGACAATGCCAATGTGCCGCTGAACGAGGATGCGATCACCAAACCCCTTTCCGCCTATGGCGCGGACAAGCTGGGGTGCGAACTGCATGGCCGGGTGGCGCATGGTGTTCATGGCGTACCGAACACCGGCTTCCGCTTCTTCAATGTCTTCGGGCCGCGCCAGGACCCCAAGTCCCCCTATTCCGGCGTCATCGCGATCTTCACCGACCGGATCAAGGCCGGTCAGGGCATCACCATCTTCGGGGATGGCGGACAGGTTCGCGATTTCGTCTTCGTCGGCGATGTGGTCCGGCATCTGGTCGCGGCCATGGATGCGGGCGGCGGCGCGGGTGCGGTCTACAATGTCTGCACTGGCAAATCGACATCGGTGCTGGAACTGGCCCACATGGTGGCGGAAATCTGCGGAGCAACGGCCGACATCACCCATGCGGACGCCCGCACCGGCGATATCCGGACCTCCATCGGTGATCCGGCCCGCGCCATGGCGGCCTTCGATGTTCCGGCCGAGATGGTGTTCCGGGACGGCCTGCGCCTGACCCTGGAAAGCGACTGACGCCCGCATGACCGCCCCGCCCCTGCTGATCATCGGGACAGGCGGGCATGCCCGCGAATGTGTCGAGGCAGCACAGGCCGCAGGGCGGCAGGTCGCAGGCCTGCTGGATCAGGACAGCACCATGTGGGGCAAGACCCTGCCGGGTGTGCCGGTGCTGGCCGGGGACCCCGCCGAACACAGGTCCCGGGACGCCGAATGGCTGGTTGCCGTCGGCGACAATGACGCCCGCGCCAGACTGGCGACAGCCCTGGACGGGTGCGCGTTCGCGACCCTGATCCACCCCTTTTCCTGGGTCTCGCCGTCGGCCGTGATCAATGATGGCTGCATGATCTTCGCCGGCACGGTGCTGCAGACCGGCGTGCGGCTGGGTCGCCACGTGATCATCAACACCGGCGCGACGGTCAGCCACGATTGTCAGGTCGGCGACTGCAGCCATGTCGCGGTCGGTGCGCATCTGGCCGGCAATGTCGGCATTGGCGCGCGCGTGCTGTTCGGTGCGGGGGCGGTGGCGCGGCCCGGTGTCGCCGTGGGTGACGGTGCCACCATAGGTGCCGGGGCCGTTGTCGTTCAGGACGTTGCGGCGGGTGTCACGGCTGTCGGCGGTGGTGTGGCGCGACCGCGCAAGGGCTGAAGGGCTTCTCAGGAAGAGACGCTGTCAGAAGGCAAACGCCGGGAATTGGAGACGGCGGGTTGGCCGACCTTGACCAACCCCAACCCGCCTGCTTCCTAGAGTGGAATATTGTCGTGCTTCTTCCAGGGGTTCTCCAGCTTCTTGGTCTTCAGCATCCTGAGGGACTTGATGATCCGGAAGCGGGTGTTGTGCGGCATGATGATGTCGTCGATGAAGCCCCGTGCACCGGCGATGAAGGGATTGGCGAAGGTCTTGCGGTATTCCTCCGTCCGCGCCTCGATCTTCGCGTCATCGCCGATGTCGGCGCGGAAGATGATCTCCACCGCCCCCTTGGCACCCATGACCGCGATCTCGGCGTTCGGCCAGGCCATGTTCACGTCACCACGCAGATGCTTGGAACTCATCACGTCGTAGGCGCCGCCATAGGCCTTGCGGGTGATCACCGTGACCTTCGGCACGGTGGCCTCGGCATAGGCATAGAGCAGCTTGGCCCCGTGCTTGATCAGACCGCCATATTCCTGCGAGGTGCCGGGCAGGAAGCCGGGCACATCGACCAGCGTCACCAGCGGGATGTTGAAGCAGTCGCAGAAGCGCACGAAGCGCGCGGCCTTCTTGGAGGAGTCGATGTCCAGGCACCCGGCCAGCGCCATCGGCTGGTTGGCGACGATACCGACCGTCTGCCCCTCCATGCGGCCAAAGCCGACAATGATGTTCTTGGCAAAGCCGGGCTGGATCTCGAAGAAATCGCCTTCATCGACGATCTTCTCCACCAGTTCCATCATGTCGTAGGGCTTGTTGGGGTTCGACGGAACCAGGGTGTCGAGGGAGGCTTCCTGACGTTCCGGATCGTCGAACGTGGGACGGACAGGCGCTTCCTCGCGGTTGGAGGCAGGCAGGAAATCGATGAACCGGCGCGCCTGCGCGATGGCCTGCATGTCGTTGTCCAGGGCCAGATCGGCAACGGAGGACTTGGTGGTATGCGTGATCGCGCCACCGAGCTGTTCCGCCGTCACGGTCTCCGCCGTCACCGTCTTCACGACGTCGGGGCCTGTCACGAACATGTAGGACGTGTCCTTCACCATGAAGATGAAGTCCGTCATGGCCGGGCTGTAGACGGCACCACCGGCGCACGGCCCCATGATCATGGAGATCTGCGGCACGACGCCGGAGGCCAGCACATTGCGCTGAAACACGTCCGCGTAGCCCGCCAGGCTGTCGATGCCTTCCTGGATACGGGCGCCGCCGGAATCGCACATGCCGATGACCGGCGCGCCAACCTGCAGCGCCTTGTCCATGATCTTGCAAATCTTGCGGGCATGCATCTCCGACAGCGCGCCGCCGAAGACCGTGAAGTCCTGCGAGTAGACGAAGATCAGCCGACCGTTCACCGTGCCATAGCCGGTGATCACGCCGTCGCCGGGGATCTTGTTCTCGCTCATGCCGAAGTCGGTGCAGCGATGTTCGACGAACATGTCCCATTCCTCGAACGAGCCTTCGTCGAGCAGCAACTCGATCCGTTCCCGCGCGGAAAGCTTGCCACGCGCATGCTGCGCCTGCACCCGGCGCTCGCCGCCGCCCGCGCGCGCCTTGGCCCGCTTCTCCTCCAGCATCTGAACGATATCCTGCATCGAATGCTCCCCGCCCGTTGTTCTGTCTCGCGAATCTGAATTTTCAGATCATAGGTAATTGGTCACGAAGTGCCAGCGGCTCCGGCGGGCGGCATGTCTGCGTCATCCAGGGCACGGCAGAACCGCTCCACCGCCTGGAATTCAGTCACGATACCCGCCCGGCGCCGCCGCGCCTCGTCATCCTCGCCCCATTCCTCGATCTGGAAGGTTTCGTCAAGCTGTGCGGCGTCGAAAGCCTGCTCGGCATTGATGCGTCCCATGACCAGCGCCAACCCGATGACCAGTGATCCGGCAGTGCCGGTCGCCACCGAAAGCGGCACCAGACGGAAGCTGTCGAGGCGGTGCACATGCTGGTGCAGGGCGCGCAGACTCTGCGGTGGCTGTTGCTGCGCGTGGATGTCGGAGGTCACGGCCAGGGGAGCGTCGAACGCCTGCTCCAGCCATTCGAGCAATGGCCGCCACGTTGCCTGCTGGCGTTCCACCAGCTTCTGCGGTTCCGCGGCCCAGAAACAGACCATGTCCGTCTCCGCGTAGCGCGCGACGGCATCGGCTGTCTGGTCGCGCATCCCTGCCAGATCGTCGATGGCCGTACCCGCCATGCGCATCAGCGGCATGGCGCGACGGTCGATCTCCTCCCCCTGGGCATCCCATTCCGCCGCGATGGCTTCCGCCAGGGTCAGGCTGGGCACCACAAGGGGCCTGCGCGCCGGTGTGCGGATCAGGCGACCGTCCAGCAGCACGGCATGACCACCGTCCGCGACCTCCGTCCCGACTGACTTGTAGAACCGTTTCATGCCGCATCCTCTCCCGGCAGGATGCGCTGCACCGCAAGCGCAATGTCGCGCGGGTGCGCGACAGTTTCAGCCGCACCGGCGTCCCGCAACTCATCCACCCCATGATAGCCCCAGGCAACGCCGACCGGCGTCGCACCCGCACGGCGTGCCATCTGCATGTCGAATGTCGTGTCCCCGATCACCACGGTCGCGGCCGGTTCGATACCGGTCTCCGCGCAGGCCTTCAGGCACATGTCGGGCGCAGGTTTGCCCGCCGCCACATCATCGGCCGTCTGAAGGGTCTGGAACCGCGCCCGCATGCCGTGCCGCTCCAGCACCGCGAACAGGCCCCTGCGGCTCTTGCCGGTTGCGACGCCCAGAATCGTGTCGGGCCGGTCCAGTTCCAGCACGGCAGCCTTGATGCCTTCGTACAGCGGTTCCTGCAGTTCGCCGGAAAGCCGCAGGTTGCGGAAGGTTTCCTTGTAGAGCGCGGCGACCCGCAAGGCGTCGGACTGGCCCAGCTCCGGTGCCAGCCGGCGCACCGCGACATCCAGGCTGAGGCCCACGACGCGCTTGACCCCCTCCGGCGGTGGTGCAATCAAGCCGAAGCTGAGGAATGCGGTCTGCATGGACGTGACAATGCCAGCCTGGCTGTCCACCAGCGTGCCATCGCAGTCGAAAAGAACAAGTCGCGGAATCATGGGGGCGGACATTGCCACAGCTGCTGGCAGGACGGAACCGGATGCGCAATCAGGATACGGCGGAAACATGCAGGACGATCTGAAACACCTGGGACAGCAAAGCCCCCTGCCGGACGACCCGGACGAGGCAGTACTGGATGCGGTGCCCAATCCACATGTCGGCCACCCCTATCTGGTGCGTTTCACCGCGCCCGAGTTCACGTCCATCTGCCCGGTCACCGGACAGCCCGACTTCGCGCGTCTGGTGATCGACTATGTGCCGGACCGGGAGATCGTGGAGAGCAAGAGCCTGAAGCTGTTTCTCGGCGCCTTCCGCAATCACGGTGCGTTTCACGAGGATTGCACGATCCTGATCGCGCGCCGGATCGTGGACTGCATCGCACCGGTCTGGCTGCGCATCGGCGGCTACTGGTATCCGCGCGGGGGTATCCCGATCGACGTCTTCTACCAGACCGGGGAACCCCCGGCCGGGGTCTGGCTGCCGGATCAGAACGTCGAAACCTATCGCGGTCGCTGACAGCTTGTCCGACCCCGAACTGAACCGGATCTATCGCTCCGCCCTTCCCGGCATCGACGGCCAGCCGCTGTCGAAGATGCCGCGCAATCTCTATGGCTATGTCTGGGCCGTGGGCGCGGGACAGCAGATCCGGCTCTGCCTGCTGACCCTGGTGGTCTTCCCGCTGTCGCTGGTTCCCATCGAACTGCAGCGCCGCATCGTCGACGATGCCATCGCCAATGGCGCCACCCGGTTACTGTTCCTGCTGGGGGGAATCTATCTGGCCGCGCTGCTGACCCATGGCGCCCTGAAATACGTTCTGAATGTCTATCAGAACAAGGTGTCGGAAGGGGTGATCCGCCGCCTGCGCAACCGCTTCGTCGACGATCCCGCCTCAGGCGAGGAACCCGGCACCCGACAGGCGATCGTCACGGCGGAGGCGGAGCGCCTGGGCGGGTTCGTGGGCGAGAGCCTGTCCTTTCCCTTGCTGCAGGGCGGCATGGTCGCCAGCGTCATCATCTACATGCTGATCGTCGATCCGCTGGTCGCCGTCGTGGCCATCGGTTTCTTCATTCCCGCCCTGATCATCGTTCCCCTGATGCAGCAACGCATCAACCGGCTGTAGGAGAAACGCACGACACGGCTGCGGGAACTGAGCGACCAGATCGGCAGCGACGAAGAGAACGACACCGACCCGCACGATCTGATCGACGGCATCTACCGCCTGCGCATCCGAATCTTCCTGCTGAAACACTTCATGAAGTTCGTGAACAACCTTCTGGGACACCTCGGTCCACTGGCCATCCTGATGGTCGGTGGCTGGCTGGTGATCCAGGGCCAGTCGGAGATCGGGACCATCGTCGCCTTCATCTCCGGCTACGAGCGGCTGACAGGTCCCGCCCGCGACATCCTGGGCTTCTATCGCCGCATGTCGGCGATGCGGATCCAGTACCGGCTGATCCGGGACGCATGAACCTGCCCAACTCAAACGGGCCTGACAGAAACAACATCAACGCCTTGATGAAAAATACCCGAATTCACAATGCTACAAATCATGTGAAATTCATGAAAATTAGACATATAAATAAAACAAAATAGTTACTTCGAACAAATATCACACGTTCATGGTTACAAAATTTCTTCCTTTTCTCTTTGATTCATACAAAGCCCTGTCTGCATGTTCAAAATATTCCTTGATTTCCTCACCCGGTTTCGGGATCCAGGTTACCGCACCAATCGATATTGTGAGAAATCTCGAGTTCGGATTTGTCTCATGTGGAATTGAACGGGCCTCGACTGCGGCCCGAATTCGGTTCCCGAAGGGAATGATACTCTCTTCATTTGCCTGCATTATGACGACACAGAATTCTTCCCCTCCGAAGCGAAACAGAAAATCGCCTGGCCGGGCACAGGTCTGTCGCAATGTATCGGCAACCTTCTTGAGGGCCTCATCACCTGCCAGATGCCCATAAAAATCATTGTACTTCTTGAAATAATCAATATCGATCATGTACAAGGCGACGCGCTCCTTGTTTCGCGCCGCCCGCCTGATTTCCCTGTCAATCATGTTATCCAATTGATGGCGATTGAACAGTCCGGTCAACTGGTCCGTCACCGAAATCACTTCCAGCTTTCTGTAGGCCGCCTTCAACATCTCTTCGGTCCTGATTCGAGAATTGCGCTCCTGAATCATGTAAAGAGTTGTCTTCGACAAATTTTCATACATATTCAATACAGCATCGATCAGATCCTGTATTTCTCCTCCCATTTTAATTTCAGCATTTCGCTTTGCTGATTCAATGGAATAGCCGCTATCCATATCCAAAATGACAAAGTACATCTTCTTGTCGCTTTCGATGATGTGCGAAGCCAGCCAGCGTATCAGGAATCTTACTATTTCCTCGACTTCCTGCTCCGAAGATTTATCCGCAAATCTATTTCGAATATCCTCAAGTCTGACCAGGAAATTTTCGTGTGATTTCCGGTGCCCTATGAACCAGGGGTCATCTCCGAAATGCTCCATCCAGATTTTTTCTTCATCATGAAAATGCACGCTCGCATAATCATGGAGCGCCCTATATTGATCGTCCAATTCGATATCTTCGTCCTGAATCAGGCTGTATGCCAGCCTGTTCAGAAGAATGACCAGATTTCTATGTTGATCATCAATTATCTCGTTCCCGGTATTGAAACTCGGATGCCACGGGAAAATCTGAAAATCTTCAAATTGCCATTGTCCGCCGACAGAACCCACATCATCCACTTGTCATCTTCCTATACTGCACTGCCTTGCTGGCCCCGAAACTCAGACCTTCCCGAGAACCAGTGTACAGGATCAGTGCGGCATTCCATGAAGATTGAGTCCGCTTCAATTCCAAACACGCGAAAGCTGTTCGGAAGATCGGCTTCCTGTTTCCAGGATGCGGGTGCCGAGACCGGAATGCTGGAGGGGCACCTGGCGAGGGTGGCTGCCAGGATCGGCCCCCCCAACGTTGAGGCGGCGAACTTTCGAAAGACTATCGCTTGCCGCCAACGCGGATGCGGTTCACGAGGTCGTGGCAGTCCGCGTGGCACCACCAGCCGACAGCGCCCGGCGCAGGCCGACGATTTCCATCTCCGCGAAGACGGCTACGGCAACGCCGATGCCCGCGATCAGCAGGTAGCCATAGACCGTCGGCGCCACGATTCCGCTGGCCAGGAAGATGATGGTTCCCACGGCCCAGGCGACGTTCAGGCCAATGACCATCTGCACGCCCTGGCGCGGCGGCGTGGGGCAGCGCAGCACCCAGCCCAGCAGGATCAGGAAGGGCACGAAGACCAGTCCGGTACCGAGCACCAGCAGATGCGGCAGACCCGCCAGCTCCGCCAGCGGCACGGACGCGGCAATCAGGGCAGATGTGCAGACAAGGGAAATGCCGAAGTCGATCTGCAGGGCCCGGCGCAGGAAGTCGTTCTGTTTCGGTGTCATCGAAAGCTCCCGTTCATTGATGAACCATCAGGCCAATCTGGCCGCGGAAGACCGGCACCCGGCCTCCCTGCCCCGAAACATGACGAAGGGCGCCGTATGCTCTCAATTACCCGTCAGGTCATTGGTCCCGCGCGTTCCGGGTCCTATTCTCTGCGCCATGAACAAGCATGTTTCCGATTTCGGCCAGCATCTGCGCGCGTGGCGGCAGCGGCGGCGCCTCAGCCAGCTCGATCTCGCCTGTGATGCGGGGATCTCGACACGGCACCTGAGCTTCATGGAGACCGGACGGGCCAGACCCAGCCGGGAAATGGTGCTGCGTCTGAGTGACTATCTCGACGTGCCCCTGCGACAGCGCAACGTCATGCTGACGGCAGGCGGCTTTGCGCCGGTCTATCCGGAACGGGCGCTGGACGATCCATCGCTGGAGCCTGCGCGCAAGGCGGTCGAGCTGGTGCTGGAGGGCTATCACCCCTACCCGGCGCTGGCGGTGGACCGGCACTGGAACCTGCTGCGGGCCAACCGGATGGTGCAGGTCATGCTGCAGGGCGTGGCCGCACATCTGCTCGAACCGCCATGCAACGTGCTGCGTCTCAGCCTGCACCCGGAGGGACTGGCACCCCGCATCGTCAACGTTGGCCAGTGGCGCGAACATGTGCTGCACCGCCTGCGCCAGCAGATCGACACCAGCGCGGACACGGAGCTGGAGGCCCTGCTCGAGGAACTGGCCGGGTATCCGGTGCCGGAGGAAACGGATGATGCAGCCGACGCATTCCCCGCCGACATGATCGATTATGTCGTGCCGCTCCGGATCCGCACGGAAGGTGGCGCGGTCCTGTCGCTGTTCAGCACGACGACGATGTTCGGCACACCGGTCGATGTCACCCTGTCGGAGATCGCCATCGAGGCCTTTCTGCCTGCCGATGCCGCGACAGCGGACGCCCTGCGGCAGGTGGCGGCAGGCCTGCCGGGCTGAATCGAAAGGGCCCCGGCGATTGCCGAGGCCCTGTCCGTTTCAGTTGGCTGGCGCCGGGGCCTAGCCGAAGAGGCCGAGGATGCTCTGCGGCGCCTGGTTGGCGATGGACAGCGCCTGGGTGCCAAGCTGCTGCTTGATCTGCAAGGCCTGCAATCGGGCACTTTCCTTCGCCAGATCCGCATCGACCAGATTGCCGACACCGGAGGTCAGGCTGTCGATCAGCTTGTCCACGAAACCCTGATGGATCTCGATGGACTTGGCGCGGGTACCCAGCTGGGCGAGCTGCTGGTTGGCCGTATCGATGGCCGAGTCGATTGCGGAGCGCGCGGCCGCTGCGTTGGTTGCGGTCGCCAGCGACAGGGCCGACAGAGCCAGTCCGGCGGTGCCGGTGGTCATGTTCTGGGCCGTCACGGTGATGGTATCACCATCCGGATTGGCCAACACGGCGATGGAGGAGGCAGAGCCGTCCAGCATGTTGAAGCCATTGAACTCGGCATTGCCGGAGATGGTCCCGATCTGGTCACGCAGGGCTGCAAAATCGTTCTGCAGCGCGTTGCGGCTGGAGGTATCGAGGCTGGAGTCCAGGGCGGCAACCGCCTTCTCCTTCATCTCGATCAGCAGGTCCGAAATCGTCTGCCCGGCGGCCAGTCCCACATCGACGACGCTGACCGCGTTGTCCAGGGCGGTCTTCACCGCCTCGAACCCGGCGATCTCGCCGCGCATGTTCTGGGCGATGGCATAGACCGCGCCATTGTCCTTCGGACCGGCAACCTTCAGGCCGGTATTGATACGGGTCTGAACCTCCGCCATATCGCGATTGGTTGCGTTGAGCTGCTGAAGGGCCACCATCGCGCTGACATTGGTGTTCACCGAAAGTGTCATTAGGTCTTCTCCTGTTCGTGGGGACCTTCTTCTCTGGTCCCCCGGTACACCTGTTGAGCGCCTTGGCGCCGTGTACCGAACTGATTTCAACCTATGTGCCAACTATGCCAGAACCGTCTTTCCTTTTGTTTTTATTGATTTATTCCTGTTTTTCGAACGAAATCCAGTCGGACCGCACCCGGCAGTTGCTGCCGGGTGCGGCGCTGCTTGCCAGGGCAATCAGGTAAAATTTTCCGAATCCGGCAATTGAGTCCGGGCTACGGCGGAGGCGGATCGGCCGGATCAGTCGGCAATCCGTACGAGGACATGCCGCTTCTTGCCGACGGAGAGCTTCACGCTGCCGCCGCCAAAGGCATCCGCGTTCAGGGTCAGCCCCTCATCGGCAACCTTCTCGTCCGCCAGGCGGACCCCGCCACCGCGGATCAGCTTCCGGGCCTCACCGCGCGACTTCGCCATTCCGGCACCGATCATCAGATCGATCAGGGCCGCGCCCTCCGCGACCGAAGCCGCCGATACATCCAGCGTCGGCAGGCCGTCGGCGCTGTCACCTTCCTCGAACGCCTTGCGGGCGGTCTCGGCGGCAGCAGCGGCAGCGGCGGCACCATGCACCATGGTGGTGGCGGCGTCGGCGAGACGCTTCTTGGCCTCGTTCAGTTCCTGCCCCTCCAGCCGAGACAGCCGCTCGATCTCGTCCAGGGGCAGTTCGGTGAACAGCTTCAGGAAGCGGACGACGTCGGCATCCGCCGTGTTGCGCCAGAACTGCCAGTAGTCATAGGCGCTGAGCCGGTCCTCGTTCAGCCAGACCGCACCCTGCGCCGTCTTGCCCATCTTCTGCCCGTTGGCCAGGGTGATCAGCGGTGACGTCAGGCCGTAGATCTCGCGCTGATCGATGCGGCGGGTCAGTTCGACACCATTGACGATATTGCCCCACTGGTCCGATCCGCCCATCTGCAGCAGGCAGCCGACACGGCGCGACAGTTCCAGGTAATCGTAGCCCTGCAGGATCATGTAGTTGAATTCCAGGAACGTCAGCGACTGTTCCCGGTCCAGCCGCAGCTTCACCGAATCAAAGCTCAGCATCCGGTTGACGGAGAAATACCTGCCCACATCCCGCAGGAACGGAATGTAGGCCAGCCCGTCCAGCCAGTCGGCATTGTTGACCATGATCGCGTCGGTCGGCCCGTCGCCGAAGGTCAGGAACTTCTCGAACACCTTGCGGATGCCAGCCATGTTGCGGGCAATATCCTCATCGGTCAGCAGTTGCCGCGCGGCATCGCGCCCTGACGGGTCACCGATCCGCGTCGTGCCACCGCCCAGCAGCACGATGGGCTTGTGGCCGGTCTTCTGCAGCCAGCGCAGCATCATGATCTGCACCAGGCTGCCGACGTGCAGGCTGTCCGCCGTGCAGTCGAACCCGATATAGGCCGGGACCACCCCTTCGTTCAGCGCGGTATCAAGTCCTGCCGTATCGGTGCACTGATGCACATAGCCACGGCTGTGCATGGCATTCAGGAAGTCGGAGCGAACAGCGGTATCGGGACTGGTCATCGTGTTGCCTTCGGGTACTGGATCGTCCTGCCGTGGCGAAGCTGCCTTGGCGTTCGGTGGCGGCTGTAGCACACTCCCCCCATGACCGGAAGCGATGCCCCCATGACCGTGCTTGGACTGATGAGCGGAACCTCCGTCGATGGTGTCGACGTGGCGCTGCTGACCAGCGATGGCGAAACCATTGCCGAACTCGGGCCCCGTTCCGGATACGGCTATCTGCCGGAGGAACAGGCGGCGATCCGCGCCGACTTCGGCCAGCCCGTCGCCTCCGATACGGCGGGAGCGGCCGTGACGGCGGCCCATGTCCGTGCCATCGACAGCTTTCTGGCGGAATTTTCGGACGCCCGTCCGCAACTGATCGGATTTCACGGTCAGACGACCTTCCACGATCCATCGCGACGGGTGACCGTGCAGATCGGTGACGCCCTGGCACTTGCCAATCGCTATGGCCTGCCGGTCGTCACCGAGTTCCGCAAGGCGGATGTGGCAGCGGGTGGGGAGGGTGCGCCCCTTGCACCGCTGTTCCATGCCGCCATGACCGCCGGTCTGCCCCGGCCTCTGGCCGTGCTGAACCTGGGCGGGGTCGGCAATGTCACCTGGATTGGCGAAGGGGCGGATGAAATCCTTGCCTTTGATACTGGCCCCGCCAATGCCCTGATCGATGACTGGATGGCGCGGCGTACCGGTACGGGCCGAGACACGGACGGCAAGGCAGCGGCGGCCGGTCAGGTGGATGCGGACTGGCTGCGCGGGCTGATGGACAATGCCTATTTCGACCGACCGCCGCCAAAGTCACTGGACCGGGAAGCGTTCCAGCCCGAAAGCTGGCCGGAAGGACTCTCGACCGAGGATGGGGCGGCGACACTCACGGCGTTCACGGCGCAATCGGTCGCGCGTGCCCTGCCGCACCTGCCGCAGCCGCCGCTGCGTTGGCTGGTCACTGGCGGCGGGCGCAACAATCCGACACTGATGCTACGTCTGGCGGAAGCTCTGGGCGTGCCCGTGGAACCCGTGGAGGCCATCGGCCATGACGGCGATGCGGTGGAGGCCCAGGCCTTCGCCTTCCTGGCCGTCAGGGCATGGCGGGACCTGCCGCTCAGCCTGCCCGGCACCACAGGTGTGCCACATCCCATGCCCGGCGGAGAAGTCGTATGGCCGGGTCAGAGATCAGCGGCGGAATGACCGTCTGCAAGTGACTCAGAGCCCCTCGATCGCGGCGCGGCGGCGATCGACGTAGCTGCCGACCAGTTGGTCGACCTCATCCATCTCCTGCTCATAGAAGTGATTGGCGCCATCGATCTTCTCATAGTCGATGATGATGCCCTTCTGCGTCTTCAGGCGATCCACCAGCTTCTGCACATCCGGTTCCGGCACCAGATCGTCTTCCGTGCCCTGCACGATGATGCCCGATGACGGACAGGGGGCAAGGAAAGTGAAATCGAACATGTTCGCGGGCGGGGAGACAGAAATGAAACCTTCCACTTCCGGGCGGCGCATCAGCAACTGCATGCCGATCCAGGCCCCGAAGGAATAGCCGGCGATCCAGCAGGCGCGCGCATCCGGTTTGATCTGCTGCATCCAGTCGAGGGCGGAGGCGGCATCGGAAAGTTCGCCAATGCCCTGGTCGTGTTCACCCTGACTGCGGCCGACACCCCGGAAATTGAACCGCAGCACCGCGAAGCCGCGCGCCTTGAAGAGCTGAAACATGTTGTAGACAAGGCGGTTGTTCATGTTGCCGCCGTAGAGCGGGTGCGGATGCAGGACCAGGGCAATCGGCGCCGTCTCGTCCTCGACATGATGGTAGCGACCTTCGAGGCGACCTTCCGGTCCATTGAAAATGACTTCGGGCATGGGGACTGAATGATCCTCAGACAGATTTGGGGGCATCGCCTGCAATGCTGTGGGCACAGCGCAGGAATCCGCGGGGCGGCGCCTGATATACGCCCATTGTCGCAGCGATTCCAGCTTTCCGGACACCGGTCCGTGAGCCAGTGGTGGTTTGACGAACAAAATGCGTAGAATATATAGCTGGTATCGGGTGCTGTTCCGCATCCGGAACAATGCACCGGGGAGTGACGCCATGTGGCAGTCTCTGCGATCTGACATCAAGGCCATCATGGCGCGGGATCCCGCCGCCAAGTCGATGCTCGAAGTCGCGCTCTGTTACCCCAGCTTTCATGCCGTGCTGATCTATCGTGCCGCGCACTGGCTGTGGCAGCGCAAACTGCATCTGGCCGGGCGGTGGCTTTCCCAGATCGGGCGGTTCCTGACGGGCATCGAGATTCATCCGGGCGCCACCATCGGCTCCGGCTTCTTCGTGGATCACGGCATGGGTGTCGTGATCGGGGAGACAGCGGAGATCGGGAACAATGTCACCCTGTACCATGACGTGACGCTGGGCGGCGTCGCGCCGTCCGTGAACTCCGCGGCGCAGGTTGGCCAGAAACGGCATCCGACGCTGGAGGATGACGTCATCGTCGGCTCCGGTGCGCAGGTGCTGGGTCCGATCATCGTCCGCAAGGGCGCACGCGTCGGTGCCAATGCCGTGGCCGTGAAGGAAGTGCCGCCGGGCGCGACCGTGGTCGGCATCCCCGCCGAAGTGGTGAACAAGTCCAAGCCGCGACTGGTGGAGAACCCCGAAGATCACATGCCGACTTTCGCCGCCTACGGCATGCCGACGGATGGCTCCACCAATCCCATGGCCCAGAAGCTGTCGGCGATGCTGGCGGAGATGGAGGCCCTGCGGGCACGGGTGGACGAACTGGAAGCGCAGCAGGCGAAGGATGCCGAGCCGCTGGTGCGCGTCATTTCCAGTGGTGAAGATTGACCGCACCGCGCGCCGGTGCTGATCTGGCACCATGCTGAAACAACGGCACTATCTGGATTTCAACGCGACCGCACCGCTGCGGCCAGAGGCCAGGGCGGCGATGCAGGCCGTCATGGACAGTTCAGGCAATCCGTCCAGCGTGCACGCGGAGGGCCGTGCCGCCCGCGCGCGTCTGGACAAGGCCCGCCGTCAGGTTGCGGCACTGGCTGGCTGTCGGGCCGCGGACGTCTGTTTCACCGGTGGCGGGACCGAGGCCAGCAACTGGGCGCTGTCGGCCTGGCCGGACCGGCGGGTTCTGGTCTCGGCGGTCGAGCACGACGCCAGCCTGCGCACCGCGGAACGGCTGAACGGCGACATTGTTCCCGTTGACGGGAACGGGCGTGTCGACCTGGACGCCCTGCGCACGCTGCTGGTTTCCAATGATGACGCACCGGCACTGGTCTCCGTCATGGCCGCCAACAATGAAACAGGTGTCGTGCAGCCGATTGCCGAGGTCGCCGCGATCTGTCGCGAGACCGGTGCGCTGCTGCATGTCGACGCCATTCAGGCCGCAGGCAAGATGATGCTGGCCGACCTCGTCGCCGTGGCGGACATGATCAGCCTGTCCGCGCACAAGATCGGTGGCCCCGCCGGGGTTGGCGCCCTGATCGTCCGTCCCTCCCTGCAGATCACGCCGATGATCGTCGGTGGGGGACAGGAAAGCTGGCGGCGGGCGGGTACGGAGAACCTGATCGGCATTGCCGGTTTCGGTGCGGCAGCCGAGGCGACGCTGGCCGGTCTCGAGGCCGGCATCGAACGGATGAAACAGATGCAGCAGGCCCTGGAAGCGGGACTGCGCGCGGCCTGCCCCCCGGTCGAGATCATGGCTGAAGGGGTGGCACGGCTGCCTAACACGACATGTGTGCGAATGCCCGGCGTCGCGGCAGAGACCCAGGTCATGGCGCTGGATCTGGCCGGGATCGCGGTCAGTGCCGGATCGGCCTGTAGTTCCGGCAAGGTCACACCGTCCCACGTGCTGACAGCCATGGGGCGGAGCAAGGAATCCGCGACCGAGGCGATCCGCATCTCGACCGGCTGGACGACAACGGCTGAGGATATCGACGCCCTGCTCTCTGCCTGGAGCGATCTCTGGAACAGGAAACGCGCCGCGTGAGTGACGCCATCTACCTGGATCATCATGCCACCACCCCCGTCGACCCCGATGTCCTGGCGGAGATGCTGCCGTGGTTCACGGAACGGCCGGGGAACCCGCATTCGCGCCACCATGAGCATGGCTGGGCGGCGGAGGCCGCGGTCGATCTGGCGCGGATGGAGATCTCGGAGCTGCTTGGCGGGTCACCCGATCAGGTGATCTTCACCAGCGGCGCGACGGAGGCGAACAACTGGGCCCTGACCGGCATCGCCGCCGGCCTGCCGCCCGAACACCGCCGCATCCTGACCACCAACGTGGAACATCCCTGTGTGCTGGAGACCGCGCGGCGGCTGGCGCAGGAGGGGTGGCCGGTCACCGTCATGGCGGTCGAGCCGGGTGGCGGCATCGATCCCGAGACGGTCGCCGCCGAACTGTCGGGCGGTGACGTGGGACTGGTCTCCGTCATGCTGGCCAACAACGAGATCGGCACCATCCAGCCGGTGGCGGACATTGCCCGCGCCGCACACGCGCATGGTGCCCTGATGCATTGCGACGCGGCACAGGCCCTGGGCCGCATCCGCATCGACATCGACCGGCTGGGTGTCGATCTTATGAGCATCACCGCACACAAGCTGCATGGACCGAAGGGCATCGGCGCGCTTGTCCTGTCGGAGGCCGCACGCACGGCCATCCGACCGATGATGGCAGGCGGCGGGCAGCAGGACGGGCTGCGGTCGGGCACGGTGCCGACACCGCTGGCGGTGGGCTTCGGGGCGGCCTGCCGGTTGGCGCAGGATCATCTGGCGGACGACATGACCGTGATCCGTGGTCTGCGCGACCGGCTCTGGCTCGGCCTGTCGGAGAGGGTGGACGGGCTGCACATCAACGGCGCGCAACTGATGCGCCTGCCCGGCAACCTGAACTTCCGCGTCGAGGGCGCCGACGCCGATGACATCATCCGCGCGGCACCGGAGGTGGCCATCTCGACCGGGTCGGCCTGTTCCTCCGTGTCTTCCGCCCCGTCACACGTGCTGCAGGCCATCGGCCTCAGCGAAACCGCTATCCGCAGTTCGTTGCGTATCGGCTTGGCACGAACCAACGATCAGGATCAGATAGACCGCACCATTGATATCCTCAGTGATGCCATCGGAAAGGCCAGGCAGAAAGCATGAACGACCAGAGAACTGTTCGGGTGACCTTCGTCAAGGCGGACGGAAAGCGTATCGAGGCGACAGGCAAGCCCGGCGAATCCCTGCTGGAGGTGGCCCATCGCTTCGATGTGCCGATCGAGGGGGCCTGCGAGGGCTGCATGGCCTGCTCGACCTGCCATGTCATCGTGCAGGACCCATGGTACGACCGCCTGCCAGAGCCACGGGAAGAGGAGGAGGACATGCTCGACCTCGCCTACGACCTGCAGGAAACCTCACGCCTCGGCTGTCAGGTCCTGCTGGCGGAGAAGCTCGACGGCATGGTGCTGCGCCTGCCGCGCGGCAGTCACAACGTGCTGCTGGGATAGCAACCGTGCCTGCTTCCCCCCTTTGCGGGGGAAGGGGCATTTCAGCGTTCGCGCTGCAAGCAAACAGCAGGCGTCCCGGCTCAGGCCTGCACGACCTTCTGGTCGATGGCCCCGAAGATCGACTGGCCTTCGCCGTCCTGCATCTCGATGCGGATCCGGTCGCCGAAACGCATGAAGGATGTGGCGGGCTTGCCATCCCTGATGGTCTCGATCATGCGAATCTCGGCGATGCAGGAATAGCCGAGGCCACCCTGCGCCACCGGGCGACCGGGGCTGCCATCCGGGTCCAGGTTGGAAACGGTGCCCGATCCGACGATGGTGCCGGCCGACAGCTTCCGGGTCTTCGCCGCGTGGGCGATCAGTTGCGGAAAACTGAAGGTCATGTCCTGGCCCGCCTCCGGCTTGCCGAACAGATCACCGTTCAGCGTGGAGAGCAGCGGCAGGTGGACTTTCGCACCATCCCAGGCATCCCCCAGTTCGTCAGGTGTCACCGCTACGGGGCTGAAGGCGCTGGACGGCTTGCCATGGAAGAAGCCGAAGCCCTTGGCCAGTTCACCGGGGATAAGCCCGCGCAGGGAAACGTCATTGACCAGCATCAGCAGGCGGATGTGCTCTCCGGCCTGCTCGGGCGTGGCGCCCATCGGCACGTCGCCGGTGATCACCGCAACCTCTGCCTCGAAATCAATGCCGAAATCCTCCGACGCCACCGGAATGTCCTCCCGGGGTCCGAGGTAGGTGTCGGAGCCACCCTGGTACATCAGCGGGTCGGTCCAGAAACTCTCCGGCAATTCCGCACCGCGGGCCTTGCGCACCAGTTCCACATGATTGACGTAGGCTGATCCGTCCGCCCACTGGTAGGCCCGCGGCAGGGGAGATGCGAGCTGCGCCGGGTCGAGGTCGAAGGCGTCGCGCGCGCCGCCGACGTTCAGCGAGTGATAGGTGGCGTCCAGCAGCGGCGCCGCGTGGTCCCAGTTGTCCAGCGCCGCCTGCATGGTGGGCGCGATCTCGGCCACGGGTGCGGCACGGGTCAGATCACGGCTGACAACGACCAGGCGACCGTCACGGCCTTCGTTCAGGGAGGCAAGTCTCACGAGGTCGCTCCATCCTTGATGTATCCGCGCTTTATCTGATCGAGTTCGATGGATTCGAACAAGGCCTTGAAGTTGCCCTCCCCGAAGCCCTCGTTGCCCTTGCGCTGGATGATCTCGAAGAAGATCGGGCCGATCACCGTCTGGGTGAAGATCTGCAGCAGCAGGCCACCGCCCTGCCCTTCGCCGCCATCGATCAGGATATTGTTGGCCTGCATCCGGGCCAGATCCTCGCCGTGGCCCGGTACGCGGCCCTCGACACCCTCATAGTAGGTGGCGGGAGTCTCCTGAAACGGCACGCCCAGCGACCGCATGTGCTCCACCGTCGCGTATATGTCGTCGGTGCCGAAGGCGATGTGCTGAATACCTTCGCCATGATATTCCTCGAGATATTCCTGGATCTGGGACTTGTCGTCGGAGCTTTCGTTGATCGGGATGCGGATCATGCCGCAGGGGCTGGTCATGGCCTTGGACTTCAGCCCCGTCACCTTGCCCTCGATATCGAAATAGCGGATCTCGCGGAAATTGAAGAGCCGCTCATAGAATTCCGACCATTCGTCCATGCGCCCGCGGTGCACATTGTGGGTCAGGTGATCCAGATATGTGAGGCCCGCACCCGCCGGTTTCACCTCGGCCCCCGCCACCGGTTCGAAATCCACATCGTAGATCGAACCCTTCGCGCCATAGCGGTCGACCAGATAGATCAGCGAGTCACCGATCCCCTTGATCGCCGGAATGTTCAGTTCCATCGGCCCGGCGTGGGTCTCGACGCCCCAGGCGCCCAGTTCAAGTGCCCGCCTGTAGGCAGCGGCGGCGTCCTTAACGCGGAAGGCGATGGCACAGGCACTGGGGCCATGCAGCGCCGCGAAGGAGCGGGGGAAACCGGACTTCTCGCCATTCACGACCAGGTTCACATCGCCCTGCCGGTACAGGGTGACATCCTTGGAACGGTGCCGTCCGACGGCAACGAAGCCCAGCATCTCGAACACCTTGCCCAGCTTCTCCGGCTCCGGCGCGGTGAATTCCACGAACTCGAAGCCATCCGTCTGCATCGGGTTTTCCCAGAGATCAGCCATGTCCGCTCTCCTCCACATGAATTGAACCGTTCGTTGCCTGACCGTTGCGCGCACGCAATTCCATCAGTCGATGCCGCGTCAGGGGTTGACGGGACAATAGTTTCATTTGAAACTAAATTCAATGCCTGATCCTGATGTCATCGACCTGCCGAACTTCCTGCCCTACCGCCTGGCCGTGGCCACGGACGCGGTCAGCGGCCGGCTTGCGCGCCGCTACAGGGAAGAATTCGATCTCAGCATCCCGGAGTGGCGGGTGATGGCCGTCCTCGGGCGGTTCCCCGACATTTCCGCCAACGAGGTCGCGGCCCGCAGTGCCATGGACAAGGTCCAGGTCTCCCGCGCCGTTGCACAGTTGCTCCGCAACGGACATCTGGACAGGCGTGCCGATGAAGAGGACCGACGCCGCACCATACTGTCGCTGTCAGCCAGCGGGCAGGAGATCTACCGCCGGATCGTGCCAATGGCCCGCGCCTACGAGCAGGACCTGTTCGCGCGTCTGTCAGCCCCGGAGGCTGAAATCCTCATGCGGGCACTGGCGCAGCTCAGTCAGCCGTGAAGGTGATGAACATGCGGCGGAACGGGAACACGGTCACACCGTCATCGCCCATCGGGTAGGCCTGTCGCAGCCGCGCGCGATAGAGTTCGGTGAAGGTCTGGAAGTCTGCGGAAGACAGGTTCTCCTGCACAGGCAGCAGGGCCGTGCCGCGTACCCATTCGAGTACCGGATCATCGCCGGTGAGGCTTTGCAGGTACTCCGTCTCCCAGACATCCACCTGGCCCGGCAGGGCGCGCAGCAGACTGTGGTAGAAGGAGGCCGGCTGCACGAAATCTCCCAGAAGCCGGCCCGCAAGCGCCGCCTGGAACTCCGGCCGCTCCGCAATCTCGCTGATCAGGCTGTGCGAGGGGGCGGCGAAATTGTTCGGCATCTGCACGGCCAGTATCCCGCCGGACGGCAGCGATCGGGCCAGCCGCGTGAACAGGTGGGCGTGATCCGGCACCCAGTGCAGCGAGGCATTGGCGAAGATCACGTCGGTGTCGCCCACCGGTTCCCAGTCGGCGATGTCGGCAAGCTGCCATGCGATCCCGGTGTCGATCGCCGAAGCCTTCTTCAGCATTGCCGGGGAATTGTCGACGCCGCAGACTTCAGCGCCGGGCCAGCGCGCGCTCAGCAGCCGGGTGGAATTGCCGGGCCCGCAGCCCAGGTCTACGGCGCGGCGCGGCCCGTCATGCATCACCCGGTTCAGCAGATCGACGGCGGGCCGGGTGCGCAGGTCGCCCATAGCGCCTTTCATGTACTGATCGGGATTCCACTGGTCGCTGCCGCCCTTGCCCATTGCCTTGCCCTCCGCCGATTGACCTTTGCCTGCAATGCGCCGGATACTCCACTTGTGACTGGGGAGGCACAATCATGAAATTCGAAGACTACAAGACCATCAGTTTCAAGCGGGACGGCAAGGTCCTGACCGTGACCCTGAACCGCCCGGACGTGCTGAATGCCGTCAACGGCGACCTGCATACGGAACTCAGTCATGTCTTCTATGACGTGGCAACCGACCCGGCGGACATCATCGTGCTGACCGGCGCGGGGCGGGCCTTCTGCGCCGGGGGTGACATCGACTGGATGCAGTCGGGCGTCGATGACCCTCTCGGCTTCGATACCGTGGTCTTCGAGGCCAAGAAGATCATCTTCGGCCTGCTGGACTGCGAGAAGCCCATCATCTGCCGCCTGAACGGCGATGCGGTCGGCCTGGGTGCCACCATCGCCCTGTTCTGCGACATCATCATTGCCAACGACAGTGCACGCATCGGCGACCCGCATGTCTCGGTCGGGCTGGTGGCGGGTGACGGCGGCGCGGTGATCTGGCCGCAGCTGATCGGCTATGCCCGCGCCAAGGAATATCTGATGACCGGCAAGCTGATGACCGCGGAGGACGCGGTGGCGATGGGCATGATCAACCACGCGGTCCCGGCCGGCGAACTGGACGAGGCCACGGATCGCATGGCGTCCCGCCTGGCCAATGGCGCAGCACAGGCGATCCGCTGGACCAAGGTCTCGGTCAATATCGGGCTGAAACAGCTCGCCCACAGCATCATGGATACCTCACTGGCCTATGAATCACTCTCGAACCGGTCGAAGGATCATCAGGAAGCGGTGAATGCGTTTCGCGAGAAGCGCCGCCCCGTGTTCACCGGGGAATAGAGGCAGATGGCACGCATACCCTATGTCGATCCGGCCACCGCGCCGGAGAAGGTCGCGGACCTGCTGCAGCAGCTTCCTGCCATGAATGTCTTTCGCATGCTGGCCCATGCCGCACCCGAGTTCAGGCGCTTCATTGCCTTCTCCGATGCCCTGCTGCGCAAGTCCGCGGTGGACAAGTGGTTGCTGGAACTGGCCATCCTGCGGGTCGGTCACCTGTCCGGCGCCCCCTACGAGATCCAGCAGCATGAACCGATGGCGGCAGCGGTTGGCGGCGCGGCGGAAAAGATCGCTGCCATCGCATCCTGGCCCGGAACCGACGTGTTCGACGAGATCGAGACCCTGGTCCTGCGCTACACCGATGATGTGGTCGCCAACGTGCGCGCCAGCGACGAGACCTTCGGGCCGCTGGCGGAGCGGATGGACCATCAGCAGATGGTGGAACTGACCATGGGCATCGGCTGCTACATGATGGTCAGCCGTCTGCTCAACACCTTCGACGTGGATCTGGAGGCTGCGGACGGTCCTGCGATCACGCTGGATCGCTGAGGGCATTTCGTCCGGCTGCGTGTGCGACCATGCTACCCAGAGTTGAAGACCGGCAATCCGCAAAATGCGAGAATCAGGTGTCCTGCATGCCGACACCCGGGGCCTCGCGTGCCTTGGGCACGTGCGACGCACACCCGGCAGGATTTCCTAAAATCCGTCTCAAATTTCCGTATCATTTTATATTTCTCTATTAAATCAAATACTTATACGATTTGTTCAGATTCTTGCGCTTCAATGATCGTGAACCGGGACAAGAGTCTCATGGCTTCGGGCTGCTGGTACGAAACTGGCAACCATCCCGTCATCAGGGTCTGGAAGGGGTTGCGCTGTCCGAAAGCGCGACATTCCGGAGGGGCAAGATGCGAAATTGTCCAGAAACGGGACAGACGTAGGAGAGTTCGGCATGTCACTACTCGCACAGATGATTGGCCTTGATGCCAGCCAGCGCATTGCTTTTGCGACCATTAATGGTGACGGGACCGACGAGAGCCTGCAGGGCACCAACGACGACGACCGGATCTTTGGCGGCGGCGGCGACGACAGCATCGGCGGCCTTGCCGGTGACGACACGCTGCGCGGCGACGAGGGCAACGACAACATCAACGGTGGTGGCGGCGACGATGTGCTGCGCGGCGGTGACGATGATGACCGGCTGTTCGGCGGCGGCGGCGATGACGTCATCCAGGGTGATGATGGCAACGACTCCATGTCCGGCGGCGCGGGCGACGATGACCTGCGCGGCAACAATGGCGACGACACGATCAAGGGCGACGCGGGCGATGACGACATCGCCGGTGGCGCGGGCCGTGACGAGGTCGACTATCGCGACACCGATGGCGATGTGACCGTCGATCTGGGCGCCAACGGCAACGACGATGGCACCGCCAGCAGCGACGACTTCGGTAACGACACGCTGGAATCCATCGAGATTGTGAAGACCGGCGGCGGCAACGACACGGTTGCCGGTGACGATGCCAACGAGGAACTGTTCGGCGGTGACGGCGACGACGTCCTGGTCGGCAATGACGGCGACGACCTGCTGGATGGCGGTGCAGGCAATGACGAGGCCTTTGGCGGCAATGGCCAGGACACGGTCCGTGGCGAGGACGGCGACGACTACGTCGAGGGCGGTACCGACGACGACGATCTGTTCGGTGGCCTCGGCGCGGACGAACTGCTGGGCCAGGACGGCAATGACACGCTGTCGGGTGACGAGGGCGACGACTACCTGGTCGGTGGCGACGGTGATGACACCATCAACGGCAACGACGGCAATGACGACATCGACGGCGGCAACGGCAACGACAACCTGCGCGGCAATGACGGTGACGACACCATCGAATCCGGTAACGGCGACGACAATGTGACCGCCGGGAACGGCAATGACTTTGCCAATGGCGGCAACGGCAACGACACCCTGCGCGGCAATGGCGGCCTGGACGACCTGGTCGGCGGGCTGGGCAATGACCTGCTGTTCGGCGGTGAGGATGGCGACATCCTGAACGGCGACGGCGGTGATGACTCCCTGTTCGGTGAGGACGGGGACGACGATCTGGACGGCGGCGACGGCAACGACTCGATCAATGGCGGCAACGGCAACGACATCGCCTTTGGCGGCCTGGGCGACGATATCCTGCAGTTGCTGTTCGGCGATGACTTTGCCGAGGGCGGTGCCGGTCAGGACATCCTCCGTGGTGGTGACGGCGACGACACGCTGAATGGTGATCAGGACGACGATACCGTTCGCGGCGATAACGGCGATGATGTCGTGGCCGGTAACGACGGCAACGACTCTGTTACCGGTGGTCAGGGCCAGGACGTTCTGACGGGTAACGCGGGCAACGACACCCTGTTCGGTGACGAAGGCAGCGACACCCTGGACGGTGGTCTGGGTGACGACGATGTGCGCGGCAACGACGGCGACGACGTGGCGACCGGTGACTGCGGTGAGGACACCATCGACGGCGGCGCGGGCAACGACCTGCTGTCGGGTGGCGAGAACAACGACACCGTTCTCGGCGGTGATGACAATGACACACTCTTCGGTGACGGCGGCGACGACGTGCTGCGCGGCGAGGCAGGTGATGACGTTGCCCACGGCGGCTATGGCAACGACATCCTGGCTGGTGCCGACGGCAACGACTCCCTGTTCGGTGATGAAGGTGCCGACGAACTGGACGGCGGCGTCGGCGATGACGCGCTCGACGGCGGCGAGGGCGATGACCTGATCGACGGCGGTGACGGCGACGACACCATGATCGGTGGCGATGGTGCCGACGAGATGATCGGCGGCGAAGGCAATGACGTGGCCGTTGGCGATGCCGGCGATGACACGATCTTCGCCAACAAGGGTGACGACACTGCCTACGGTGGTGACGGTCTGGATGCCATCTCCGGCGGTGAGGGCGACGACCTGATCAGCGGCGGCGACAACCGCACGTTCCTGGGTGACGACCTGCTCGGCGAATTCACCAGTGACGCAGACGACAGCAGCTCGGGCGGCGGATCGTACGGCGGCCATGGCGGTGGTTCGCACGGCGGCTGGGGCTGGGGCGGTGGCCACCATGGCTGGGGCGGCGGCTGGAACAGCTGGAAGGGCAGCAAGTACGGCAAGAGCAACAAGCACGACAGGCACGACAGGCACGACAGGCACGACAGGCACGACAGGCACGACAGGCACGACAAGCACGACAAGCATGACAAGCATGACAAGCATGACAAGCATGACAAGCATGACAAGCATCACAAGCATGATCGCCACGACGACAACGACAGCGAAGAGACGCTGTCCCAGACGGTCGAGGTCGATTGCACCGGCATTTTCCGGCTCGAGCTTGATCTGACCAGCGAGTCCTCGAACTGCTGGGGTCGGCGCGGCGACAACGGAAACATCGAGATTCGTGTCGGTGGTGAAGTCGTCGCGGTTGTCAGTGCCGCCAGTGCGGGCACACAGCATCTGAGCTTCGATGTTCTCATTCCGCTCGGCACGACCGAGATCGAGATCGTGGGCCAGAACATCAGTGAAGTGCTTCAGGATGCCTCGCTCAAGAAGGTCCACAAGGAAGAGCTGTTCGGCAACGAGGGTGATGACACGATCTATGGTGACGCTGGCGACGACTTCGTTGACGGCGGCGACCAGAACGACCACGTGGACGGTGGCGAGGGAGACGACCTGGTCTGTGGCGGCGACGGTGATGACACCATTGTCGGCGGTACCGGTCAGGACACGCTGCACGGCGGCGAGGGTTACGACATTGCCGACTATCACGGCGCGTCGGAAGCCGTTGCCCTGGCCCTTTCGGACGTCGATCACTACGGCATCGGCGGCCACTTCAAGGGTGCCGAGGAAGGTGGCCTGGCCGGTGAGGCCGAGGGCGACACCTTCATCGAGATCGAGGAGATCAACGGCTCCTGCTTCGACGACACCATCCAGGGCGCCGACGTCGCCATGACCTTCACGCTGAACGAAGGCGACGACATCTTCGACACCAACAACACGAGCTACGCAGAAGACACGGTTGACGGCGGACAGGGCAACGACACGATCTGGTCGGGCCGTGGCGATGACGTCATCAGCGGTGGCGAGGGCGACGACTACCTGTTCGGCGAGAAGGGCGATGACCTGATCACGGGCGGTGCCGGTGACGACGTCATGTATGGCGGTGACGGCAGCGACACCTTCGTCTACGAGGACGGCAACTTCGGCAACGATGTCATCAAGGACTTCGACGAATGCCGCGACGTGCTGGACTTCAGCAACTCCGGTCTGACCTTCTCCGACCTGACGATCTGCAATGACGGACGCGACCTGCTGATCACGCTCGATGCCGACAACTCGGTCCGGCTGAAGGGTGCCGCGGGCCTGCGCCTGACGGACGACATCCTGAAGATCGACGGGCTGGACGCCAACCTGATCACCGGAACAGGCGGTCGCGACTACCTGAACGGCAGCAACGATGACGACCGGATCCTGGCCGGCGGCGGCAACGACTTCGTGCGCGGCAACTATGGTGATGACACCATCGCGGGCGAAGGCGGCAACGACCGCCTCTATGGCGGCAGCGGCAACGACGTGATCGATGGTGGCGCAGGCTGTGACGTGCTTTCCGGCGGCTGGGGCAACGACACCCTGAACGGCGGCGCGCACAATGACTGGCTGACCGGCGGTTCCGGTGCCGACGTGTTCGTCTATGACGACACCGCCTTCGGCAACGACACGATCACCGACTTCTCCAGCTATCAGGGTGACCGCATCGACATGTCGAACCTGAACCTGTCGTTCGAAGACCTCAACATCTCCCGCTCCGGCTGGTGGGGCCGGGACACGGTGATCGAGGTCGAGGGTGGCGGATCCATCACGCTGAAGGATTTCCGGGCGGATTGCCTGGATGAGGACGACTTCATCGGTCTCGTCTGATCCTGCCGCGACAGATCATGCGACCGGGGCCGGTCGGGGAAACCCGACCGGCCCCGTTCCGTTTCATGGCGGTTTGCATGAAACGGCCGAAATCCCTTCCGGGCCGTCTTTTCCTTCCCGGCAGAACCGGCTAGGTTCCGCGCCAACTGCAACCGCTTGGCGGTCGCACCCTGAACATTTTCACACCGGAGGGGCAGACGTGAGCCTGGACGCACTGGAAAAGACCATCGAAGCCGCCTGGGAAAACCGGGACAGCATTGACACCACGACCACGGGGGAGGTTCCCGAAGCGGTCAACCAGGCCCTGGACGCGCTGGACTCCGGCGAGGCGCGTGTGGCGGAGAAGGTGAAGGGCACCTGGGTGGTGAACCAGTGGCTGAAGAAGGCGGTGCTGCTGAGCTTCCGCCTGAACGACATGACCCCGATCAGTGGCGGTCCCGGTGACATGACGAACTGGTTCGACAAGGTGCCGAGCAAGTTCGCCGGCTGGGGCGATGCGGAATTCCGCAAGGCCGCCTTCCGCGCCGTGCCGAACTGCATCGTGCGGCGCAGCGCGCACATCGCACCCGGTGTCGTGCTGATGCCCAGCTTCGTCAATCTGGGTGCCTATGTGGACAGTGGCACCATGGTCGATACCTGGGCCACGGTCGGGTCCTGTGCCCAGATCGGGAAGAACTGCCACATCTCCGGCGGTGCCGGTATCGGTGGCGTGCTGGAGCCGCTGCAGGCGGAGCCGGTGATCATTGAGGACAATGTCTTCATCGGTGCCCGCTCCGAAGTGGCCGAGGGCGTGCTGGTCGAAGAAGGCGCGGTGCTGTCCATGGGCGTCTACATCGGTGCCTCCACCAAGATCGTCGACCGGGAGACCGGCGAGGTGCATCGCGGTCGCGTGCCAGCCTATTCCGTTGTCGTGCCGGGCGCCTTGCCCGGGCCAGTGATCGACGGCAAGCCGACACCCAGCCTCTATTGCGCCGTGATCGTGAAGAAGGTCGATGCGGGAACCCGCGCCAAGACCTCCATCAACGAACTGCTGAGGACCTGAATGGGCGCCTTCCTCCGCCGCTGGATCGGGCCGCTCGTCCTGCTGCTCGTGCTCGGCGGGGGTGTTGGCTACTGGTTCTACTGGAACCATCTGGCGGAAGGGCTGCGGGCAGGTCTTGACCGCTGGGTTGCCGACCGCCGGGCGGAGGGCGTCGATGTGCGCCACGGCCCGGTGGAGGTTTCGGGCTTTCCCTATCGCCTGCTGCTGACCGTCGACACGCCGGCAATATCCCTCCCCCGGCAGCCCGCGGCCCCCTCCTGGTCGGCGGGCGCTCTGGATGTCTACTTCCAGCCCTGGAACCTGCGGCACGTGATCCTGCAGCCTCAGGGCGCGCAGCAACTGGGCTGGAACGCCCATGACGGTCGGAAGGCCGCGGTGATCCGCAGCGCCGACACCCGCATCTCCGTGCGGTTCAGCGATGCCGGCCACCTGGAGACCATCGCGACCGACGTCCACGAGATGGTGGCGGATGGCGACAGCCCTGTCCGCCAGGCCGGGCGATTGCAGTTCCATTACCGCGACAATGACGGACAGGCCCCTGAGCGGCCGAAGGACAGCACCAACCTGGCGCTGACCGGCGACGACATCGTGCTGACCGCTGGCCTGGTTCCCATCGGCGACACCTATCAGCAGGCCGCGCTTTCCGTCCTGCTGCGCCCGCTGCCCGCCGGGACGACGCCTGCGGCCCTGGATGCCTGGCGCGACGCGTCCGGCGTCATCGACGTCTCACGCATTGCCTTCCTGACGGACCGCCTGCGGGTCAGTGGCGACGGTACGGTCGCCCTGGACCTGAACCGCCGTCCCGAAGGGGCCATGACCTTTGTCGTGCATGGCGCGGACCAGTTCATCGATGCCCTGACCGCGCAGGGACGCATGTCGGAGATCGCACGTGTCGGCCTGCGCATGGCCGTGTCGGCGCTGGAGAAGACAGACAAGGAAGGCAACCGCACCGTCACCCTTCCCCTGACCATCCAGGACGGAATCGTCTCCCTGCTCGGGTTCAAGCTGTTCCCGGTGCCGCCGGCCTACTGATCAGGGTCAGTTGCGCGGGCCACCCGGCATGGCCCCGCCCTTGATGACATATTCGCCCGATCCGACGATCAGCGGGTCGGGATGCCCGACCACGTGGCGGTCCTTGGTGTCGTAGGGGACGGCATTGAGAAAGTGGCGCATGCAGTTCAGCCGTGCGCGCTTCTTGTCGTCGGACTTGATGATGTTCCAGGGCGCGTCCGCCGTGTCGGTGTGGAAGAACATGGCTTCCTTGGCTTCCGTGTATTCATCCCACTTGTCGATCGACAGCCGGTCGATGGGCGACAGCTTCCAGCGTTTCAGCGGCTCCCGCTCCCGCGCCTTGAAGCGGCGAAGCTGCTCCTCCCGCGTCACCGAGAACCAGTACTTGAACAGTCTGATGCCGGAACGGACCAGCATCCGCTCGAACTCGGGAGCCTGGCGCATGAACTCCAGATAGTCGCGCGGTTCGCAGAACCCCATTACCCGCTCCACCCCCGCCCGGTTGTACCAGGACCGGTCGAACATCACGATCTCCCCCGCAGAGGGCAGATGCTGCACATAGCGCTGGAAGTACCATTGCCCCTGTTCCCGCTCCGTGGGCTTGTCGAGGGCAACGACCCGTGCGCCGCGGGGGTTCAGATGCTCGGTGAACCGCTTGATGGTGCCGCCCTTGCCGGCCGCGTCCCGCCCCTCGAACAGGACCAGGACACGTTCGCCGGTGTTCTTCACCCACTCCTGCAGTTTCAGCAGCTCGACCTGCAGCTCGGCCTTGTGGCGTTCGTAGTCGGGTCGCTTGACCTTGCCGCGATAGGGATATTCACCGGTCTCGAACAACCGCCGGACCGTGGCCGGATCGTGCCGCATCTCGGCCACCCGGTGCGACCCGGTGTTCGAACGGACAAGCGCACCTGAACCTTTCGCCGGAGCAACGCCACTTTCTGCGCCGGTGCCGGACGCATCCTCCGCAACAGTATCCTCGTCATCCTGCATGACCGCCCCCTTCACCTGTTCCTGCTGGTGAACCATGGCCCAGCAGTCGGCAACAATGCTTGATGTGAATCAAATCCCGCTCGGCGGGTTCGGGCCGCATCTGACACCACTACCCGGTGATGCTACGCTGTCGCGGGTGATAGAGGAGAGGCATGATGAACAAGGTTGGCGGACTGCACCACATCGCGATCACCACCGCGGACATGAAGGGACAGATCGAGTTCTTCACCGACAAGCTGGGCATGGAACTGGTCGCGCTCTACTGGATGCATGGGGTCGAGAACACCTTCCATGGCTTCCTGCGCCTCAACGACGAGAGCTCGGTCGCCTTCGTCCACAATCCACAGATCGGTGAGATCCCCGTGGAACTGGGCCAGACCCACGCAGGCAATCCCGGCGCGAACTGCGCCAGGGGCACGATGCAGCACCTGGCGTTCAGGGTCGCGGATGTGGAGGAACTGCTCGCCATGCGCGACCGGCTGCGGTCGAAGGGTGTGCCGGTCATCGGGCCGAAGGATCACGGGTTCTGCATGTCGATCTATTTTGCCGGACCGGAGAACCTGTCGCTGGAGCTTTCATGCTCTGCCGAACCGATCAACGCGGAAGCCTGGATCGACCCTGAGGTCGTGGGCCTGTGCGGCATCAGTGACGCTGAACTGGCCCGCTACAAGCAGTCCTCCGACTATCGCAACGATGGTCCGCCGGTACCGCAGCCCGGCATCGACGCACCGGGGCCGCACATGACGAACTATCCGCCGAAGGTCTACGAGGCGATCCTGCGCACCTCGGACGAGAAGATGCTGGCCAACAGCGAGAACCAGCCACCCGTGCAGCTGGATGCCGCCGACTGACACCCGTCAGGCACGAGATTCCACGATGGCCGCCAGACAAATCTGACGGTTGTTGCGGACGGACCGCTCGCGCTACCCTCTTTCGGGGCAGGAGAGGGAGGCACGGATGACGTTTCGTCTGGATCTGGACGGCACGACGCACACCATTGATATCGTTGCGCGCAAGCCGGAGGCCGTACTTCGGGTGGATGACACCCGCACGGTCACCGGTACGGTTTCCGGAAACGCGCAGGTCGCGCGCGACGGCGACCTGGCCTGGGTACGGCTCAATGGCCGCACGTTTCGGGTCCGGGTGGAAGACCCGGTTGCCGCCGCACAGGAAAGTGCAGGTGGCTCGGACGAGTTGCGTGCGCCTATGCCGGGATCGGTGATCGAGGTGCTGAAGGCTGCCGGGGACTCTGTCTCGCGCGGCGACAAGATCATGGTGATCGAGAGCATGAAACTTCAGACCACCCTCGCCGCACCGCGCGATGGCGTGCTGGCGGAAGTGCTCTTCGCCGTGGGTGAGACATTCAACAAGGATGCCGCCGTCGCCCGTCTGGAACCGCTGGCGGAGGAGGGCTGAACCATGCGCCGCATATCATCCGCACTCTCCACCAGTGACGCCACATTCCGCAGCAACACGGTGCACAACCGCCGCCTCGCCGACGAGCTGCATGCCATGCAGGAAAAGGCACGGCATGTCCGCCCGGAACGCGATGTCCAGCGCCTGACGAAGCAGGGCAAGATGATGCCACGGGAACGGGTGGAGAAGCTGCTCGACCCCGGCACCCCCTTCCTGGAGCTGTCCACGCTCGCCGCGAACCGCGCCTATGACGGGGAATCGCCGGGGGCCAGCATCATCACCGGGATCGGCATGGTCTCGGGGCGGGAAGTCATCATCCATGCCGATGATTCCTCCATCAAGGGCGGAGCCTGGTATCCCCATTCGGTGAAGAAGATCGTCCGCTGCCTGGAGATCGCCATCGAGAACCGTCTGCCGGTGGTGCACCTGTGTGACTCAGCCGGCGGCTTCCTGCCGTTGCAGTCGGAGGTCTTTCCCGACAAGCACATGGCGGGACGCATCTTCCGCAACCAGTGCAAGCTGTCGAAGATGGGCGTGAAACAGCTCTCCCTCGTCTTCGGGCAGTGTACGGCGGGTGGTGCCTATATCCCGGCGCTGTCGGACTACAATGTCATCGTGCGCGGAACGGGCGCGGTGTTTCTGGGCGGCCCGCCGCTGGTGCGCGCCGCCACGGGGGAGGAAGTGGGCGTCGAGGAACTGGGCGGCGCGGACATGCACACGTCGATGAGCGGTGTCTGCGACTACGCGGCGTCGTCCGAGGACGAGGCCATCGCCATCGGGCGGGAGATCGTCGACCAGTGGGACCGGCCGAAGAAGTGGGACTGCCAGCGGGATGCGGTGGAGGCCCCCTACTACGACCCTGCCGAGCTGTATGGCATCCTGCCTGACGACATCAAGAAGGGCTTCGACATGCGGGAGGTCATTGCCCGCATCGTCGATGGCAGCCGCTTCCATGAATATCAGCCGAACTATGGCCAGACCCTGATCTGCGGCTATGCCAACATCTGGGGCTGGAAGGTCGGCATCCTTGCCAACAATGGTGTGCTGTTCAACGACAGCTCCCTGAAGGGCGCCCATTTCATCGAACTCTGCAACCAAAACAACACCCCGATCGTCTTCCTGCAGAACATCACCGGCTACATGATCGGCAAGGAGTACGAGCAGAAGGGCATCACAAAGGACGGTGCCAAGATGATCATGGCCCAGGCCTGTTCCCGGGTGCCGAAGTTCACCGTCATGTGCCACGGCTCCTTCGGTGCGGGCAATTACGGGATGTGCGGCCGTGCCTTCGATTCACGCCTGCTGTTCAGCTGGCCCAATCACCAGATCGGCGTGATGGGCGGAGAGCAGGCGGTGAACACGCTTGCGGATGTGAAGGCGGCACAGATGCGCCGTGGTGGCCAGGAAGTCGATGCCGAGGTGATCGCGGCGCTGAGAGAGGAAACCGGCTCCGCCTATCTGGACCAGCTCTCCGCCTACTACGCCACCTCGGAACTGTGGGATGACGGGATCCTGGATCCGGTGGACACACGCAATGCGTTAGGGATGGCCATCACCGCGTCGCTGAACGCGCCGCTGGAGGAACCCGGCTATGGCGTCTTCAGGTTCTGACGGAGATGCCGCGTGCCGGTGGTCACATAATACCGCGCAATTAGGTGGCCGCTATCACAACAGGCGTGTAGACTCACGGTTTGGCAACCATTCCAACCCATGTTGTATGAATGCCGGAGTTCATTCACGCCAGAGACGTCGATGCGGGAACCCTTCTGTTTCAGGAGGGTGACCGGGGCGATGATGCGTTCATCATCGAGGAAGGCCTGATCGAGATATCGATTCAGTCCGAAGGCGACCGGAAGCTGATCGCCGCGCTGGGTCCGGGCGAGATCTTCGGCGAAATGGCCCTGATCGCGAACACACCGCGATCCGCCAGCGCCCTGGCGCGGGAGCGCACACGCCTGCTGGTGGTACGCCGCGGTCGCCTGACCAAACCCATCGAGAACGCCGACCCGGTGATGCGTCTGATGATCCAGATGATCGTGGAGCGCCTGACGGACGCGTCCCGTTCCATGACCGGCACCAACGAGATGGTGCCCCAGGCCATGCAGGAGGCACGGCGCCGGGCGTTCGAGGAAGTCCGCGACATTGCTCTGCGCCGGGTCCAGATCGAACGGGAACTGCGCCGCGCCGTCGAGACCCCGCAGTTCGAGCTTCACTACCAGCCCATCATCTCCATGGCCGACAGCACCATTGCCGGATATGAGGCATTGATGCGCTGGAACGACCCCAAGCGGGGGCAGGTTTCCCCCGGCAACTTCATCGGTCTGGCCGAGGAGACCGGCATGATCGTCGAGATGGGGCGCTGGGCGCTGCAGAAGGCGCTGGCCGATCACGCGGCAATGGTGCCGGTCTGGCAGAGATGCTGGCCGGACAAGCCGATCCCCTTCGTCAGCGTCAATGTCTCCAGTGGCCAGTTGATCGAACCGGGCGAGATCTCGCGCCTTTCCGCGATCATCCAGAAGTCCGGCGTGTCGCCCGGGCAGATCAAGCTGGAGGTCACCGAAAGCCTGATGATCCACGATCCGGAGGCGGCCGTCGCTGCCCTGACGGAACTGAAGGGACTGGGCGTCTCCATTGCCATCGACGATTTCGGCACCGGCTATTCAAGCCTGAGCTACCTGCACCGCTTCCCCATCGACACCCTGAAGGTCGACCAGTCTTTCGTCTTCAACATGCTGAACGACACCACCAGCGGGCGTCTCGTCCGGTCGATCATCCACATGGCGGACGACCTCGGCCTGACAACGGTGGCGGAAGGGATCGAGACGCAGGAACATTTCGACCAGTTGCGCGATTCCGGCTGCACCCTGGGCCAGGGATTCCTGATGGCCCGCCCCTGGCCGCGCTTCGATATCGAGGCGATGCTGGAGACCGGATGCTCCTGGTAGCCTAGCGCGCCCGCCTCTCAGAGATGCTCCATGAACCAGTCCCGCGCCGCGCCCGCCGCAGCCTCGCGATGGCTGCTGTAGGGATCATAGTGGCGGCAGGGCAGACCCAGCATCTGTTTCGGCTCTCCCGCCAGTTCGAACGCTTCCTTCTGCCAGGCAGTCGGCGTCTGGGTATCGTTCTCCGCAATCACCATCAGCAAGGGCGTCGGCGCGATGCGTGAAACGAAACTGTGGGGCTCGTACTCCCGCAGCATCTCCAGACTGCGCAGGGTCAGGGCGTTGACGTACTTGCCCTCGACATCCGTTTCAGCCACCCATTCCGCCGTCTCCGTACCCTCGATCGCGGCAGGCACGGTTTCCGGTTCCGCGCCCGCGTAACGGGCCGCGCGATCATCCATGAAACGTTGCATCAGCCGGGCACGCGCCTTCTCCGGCACCCAGCTTCCGAACGTCCGCTCCCCGTGGGTGAAGGGGACCTGTGAAACCACGGCCTTCACCCGCCGGTCCAGTGCCGCCACGGTCAGGACATGGCCACCGGAATAGCTGGTGCCCCAGATGCCCAGCCGCGCCGGATCGACGCCGGGCAGGGTCTGGGCGAAGCTGATGGCGTCGCGCATGTCACGGACCTGCGCCCAGGGATCGGCTTCCTGTCGCGGGTTGCCGCCGCTGTCGCCGAAACTGCGGTGGTCGTAGAGCAGCACCGCGAGACCGGCTGCATTCAGGTCGCGCGCAACCGCATCCAGGTTCATGCGCCGGATCGCGGAAAGACCATGGCTCATGACCACGGTCGGCGCCGCTGCCCCGTCCTGCCCTGCCGGGTAGAACCATCCGGCCAGCTCGACGCCGTTCGCCGGGATCGTCACATCCTGTCGCTCTGTCATGCTCATGTCCCCGTATAGACCGGCGGCCGCTTCTCGATGAAGGCGCGCACGCCTTCCTGGAAGTCGGGGCCCTGGGCGCAGAGGATCTGGTTGCGGTCCTCCATGGCAACGGCCGCTTCCAGGCTCGGCGCATCGGTCGAGAAATTCATGCATTCCTTGGTCAGGCGCAGACCGAGCGGCGAGGCATTGAGCAGATCGGCGACCATGGTCTCTCCGGTCGCCTCCAGTTCGTCATCCTCGACCACCTCCGACACCAGCCCGGTCGCCAGTGCCCGGTCGGCATAGATGTAGCGGCCCGTCATCAGCAGTTCGGACGCCACCGTCACCCCCACCAGTCGCGGCAGGAAATAGGAGACCCCGATGTCACAGCCGGAGATGCCGAGGCGGATGAAGGCCGCGTTCATCTTGGCGCTGCGTCCGGCAATGCGGATGTCACTGGCCAGCGCGATGGCGAACCCGCCACCGGAACAGCCGCCATGGATCAGCGAAACGATGGGCTGCGGCGCCCGGCGCATCCGCATGACGATCTCCGAGATCCGGCGCTGCGACCGCAGGCCATCGGCGCTGGAGCGCTGGTCATCGGCGGGACTGTTGCTCGCCATCCGCTGCTTCAGGTCCAGACCGGCGCAGAAGCCGCGACCGGCACCGCGCAGCACCACGACCCGCACCTCGTGGCGGAAATAGAGCCCCTGGAAATAGTCCAGCAGTGCGTCGATCATGTCGGGGCTGAGGCTGTTGTAGGCGTCGGGGCGGTTCAGGGTGACCCATTCGGCATCCCCCTTCCGCTCGATCAGCAGCGGCCCGCTCATCGGCGGGGTCCGCCGGCGGGGCGGCCCTGCACGGCCCACTCGATCAGGTCCATGCGGTCATTGCCGAAGAACATGTCGCTGTCGTTGATGAAGATGGTGGGGGAGCCGAAGCCGCCGCGATCCACCACCTGCTGGGTATAGTCCTTCAGCCGCTGCTTGATCGCCGAGTCCGCGGTCGCGGCCACGGTGGCATCGCCGTCGAGCCCCACGTCGGCGGCGACACGCGCCACTTCCGCATCCTGCGAGATGTCGCGATCCTCGCCCCAGTAGGCATGGCAGAGCCGCATCGCGAAGGCCTCCGCCTTGCCTTCATCCAGCGCATGGATCGCCGCACGCATCCCCTTCACTGCATTGACGGGGAAGATGCTCGGCCAGCCGATCTGCACCCCCTGCATCGCGGCCCAGTCCATTAGGTCCTTGCGCATGTACTGGTACTTCGGGTGATCGGGGTTGGCGCGGTTCTGGTACACCTGCTCGTTCACCTGATTGAAGATGCCGCCGACCAGCACCGGCCGCCAGTGCAGTTCGGCATTGTTGCGCCGGGCCAGATCGCCGATGCGGCTGATCCCCAGATAGGTCCACGGACTGGAACAGTCGAAATAGAACTCGATCTTCGCCATCAATTCTCTCCCCTGGCAGATCATGCAAACGGACGCAGCCTCCCTCGCCCGACCGGCATTCTAGCCTGCTCCGTCACCTGTTGGCACTACCGGCCATGCGCCCACAGCATTGCGTGGTACCGGCACCGCACGTTCCCAAACGCCGGAATCCAGCCTAATCATGAGGCATGACAGAGATTGATTACCTGACAGTCCAGGCTCCCGCCCCGGACTGGTACCGGGAGGCAATGGCCCGACCCGGCACCGTGCATCGCGTGAACAGTGACGGCTGTGACATCCAGTATCTCAGGTGGTCACCGCCGGAGGGACGGACCCCGCTCGGCGGCATGCTGCTGGTGCATGGCGGCGGCGGGCACGGCCACTGGTGGAGCCATATCGCACCGATGCTGGCGCAGGACTATCACGTCCTGGCCATGGATCAGGCCGGGATGGGCGACAGCGGCAGGCGGGAGTCCTACGATTCCGACAGCCGGGCCGAGGACATGCTGGCGGTCATCGACGATGCCGGGCTGGGACCGGACGCCTTTGTCGTCGGCCATTCCTTCGGCGGCCTGATGGCCATGCGGCTGGGCCAGCAGCATGGTGAGCGGCTGGGCGGTATCATCATCGCCGACTCGCCCGTGCGCCCGCCGGAACTGCAGGACCAGGACGAGCACCGACGCCCCAGGATGGGCAACAAGCGCCACTACGCGGACTTCGAGACCGCCCTCGCCCGCTTCCGCCTGATGCCGGAACAGACCTGCGACAATGGCTTTCTGGTGGAGCACATTGCCCGCCGCTCCCTGAAACAGGACGCGGAGGGCTGGTGCTGGAAGTTCGATGGCGACGCCATGGAGAACCGTCGTTTCGGAGAGCCGTTTCACGAGTATCTGGCCGGCATGAAGGGCCGCCGCGCCTTCGTCTATGGTGAGGACAGCGCCCTGATCCAGCCCGAGACCATCGACTGGATCCGCCGCACCCTCGGCCCCTCCGCCCCCATCGTCGGCGTGCCGAAGGCCCAGCACCACCTTTTGCTCGACCAGCCCCTCGCCTTCGTCACCACCATCCGCGCGATACTTGCGGGGTGGCTGGCGGCAAAGTAGCGGGGCGGGCACCATCCACCGCCCCGCAACCTTAGATCGTCACGACAGCAGCCAGCCGCCGTCCACGTCGATGGTGGTGCCGGTGACGAAGTCGTTCTGGACCATGAAGGTGATGGCCTGGGCGACCTCGTCTGCCGTTCCCGCGCGCGGGATGACGTGGCTTGCCGTCATCTGCTTGTAGAGGTCTTCGCGGGCCTGGCCTTCCAGGGCGACCATCGGAGTATCGATGGCACCGGGGGAGACGACGTTGAGGCGCTTCGGCGCGATTTCCGGGGCCACGGCGCGGACCATGGCCTCGACGGCACCGCCGACGGAGCCGATGGCGACCTGGCCCGGCTTGGTCTTGCGCGCCGGGGTGCCGCTGACCAGCACGATGGAGCCATGGTCGGTCATGTGACCGGCGCCATAGCGCACCACGTTCGTATAGCCCCAGAGCTTGGCGAAGGATGCCTGATAGCCGTCCATGTCCATTTCCATGAACGGCCCGACGGCGCGGGTGCCGCCGGTCGCGGCGCTGATCAGGATGTCGAAGGGCGCGCACTCGGCAAACAGCGCCTGCAGCGCGTCGCGGTCCAGCGTATCGCACTTTTTCGTGGTGATTCCGGCGGGCAGGTCACCTGCACGATCCGGGTTGCGGCTGACGGCGATGACCTCGGCGCCCAGCGCCGCAAGCTGCTTCGCGGCGGCCAGACCTATGCCCGAGGTGCCGCCGAACACGATGGCCTTCTTGCCTGCTACGTCCATTTCTCGTTCCCCCTGTTGGTTTCTTCTTTTCCGGTGCTCAGGCCGCGCTTCTGCGGATGTCGCGCAGAATGGCGATGGTCGCGATGATGCCCAGCCCGACAACTGTGCCGAACGGCACCATGTATCCCCCGGAAAGCTCGATCAAGCTCCACATGATCAGCGGCGATGCGGTCCAGCCCAGGGCGGCCAGCGAATAGGCCCGTCCCGTGACCTCCGCCAACTGCCCCTCCGGCGCGCGACGCCCGACGATCATGGCAAAGATCGGTGACCAGGTATTGCCCGAAAGGCCCGCCAGCAGGGCCACCGGATAGAGCATCCAGATCGGTGTATCGGGGGAGATCATCATGGCGAGCACGACCGACGTGCTGGCGGCCATGGCAATGCCCAGCAGCACCAGTTCCGGCCGCCCCCAGCGATCCGACAGCCAGCCCATGACGGGTCGGCCGACGATGGCCACCAGCTGGATGATGGCGAAGAACTGTCCGGCCAGCACCGGTGAGAGGCCGATATCCTCCAGCAGGTAGATATAGACGAAGGTGAACAGCGTCGTGTGGATCACGGCCAGCAGCACCGCGATGAAACCCAGCAGGCGCAGGTTCGGCGGCAGTACGAAACTGGCGGCAAGACGGCGCGGGAAGGTGCGGTGCAGTTCGGTCTGCATCGTCGGCTGTTCCGCGGTGACACGGAACACCGGCGCGAACAGCAGGGTCATGACGATGGCCGCGACCAGCACCCCGATCATCGCCCAGACGCCAAGCTGCCAGCCCACCGCGACCATGATCGGCGGCAGGATGAAGCCGCCGCCCGCGCCCGCCAGCGAGACCCCGCTCTGGCGGATGGCGAGGAACAGGCCGACCCGGCGCTTCGGCGTCTTGCGCGTCACCACCGTGATGTTGGCAGGGCCGTAGGGGCCATAGAACAGCCCGTAGAGAAAGGCCGCCAGCATCACCGTCGCCCAGGTGCCGAACAGGGCGATCAGGGCGACAGCGGCCATGCCCGACAGGGTGATGACCATGGTCCCGACGCTGCCGAAGCGGCGCATCATCCGCCCGCAGAGCGGGCTGGCCAGGGCGGAGCCGAGGAAGATGAAGGAGAAGGCGAGGCCGAAGTCCCGCTCGTCCTGCCCGGTCTCCAGCGCCAGTCCGGGGGCCAGCAGGCTGAAGGCGATGAAGCCGAAGGCCGCCGCCCCCTGGGTCAGGAACGTGCCCGCGAGCGCGGTCAGCGCACCCCGGGTGACCGTTTCCGGCAGGGCATCGGGCGCGACCGTCTGGCTCACGCGGGGTGGAAGATGTTCTGGCGACCGTCATTGCCGACCCGGCCCTTCCGGCCCAGCCAGTCGGTGTCGATCATGTCGGCCAGCAGGTCCGGGTCATCGGTGGTATTGGCGACGAACCGTGTCCCGTCATCCATCCGCCCGAACAGCAGACCCCAGGTCGGCCCCTTGCGGTCATGCATGACGGTATAGGTCTCGACCTCCGCCGCGCCCTCGGCCAGGTCGGTGAAGGGCGGATGCGGCACCTGGTCCAGTTCGGCCTGATAGGTCGCGGGGTCAACGGGTGCAAAGACCTTTTCCGGCATGTCGGTCGAATAGATCCCGGCGGAATGCTTGGTGACATAGTTGCCGTTGGCGGTGACCAGCCCCTTCATGCCCGGCTGCTGCCGCACCCGCTGCATCATCTCCGCGATGGAGTGGGTGACGTAATTGTTCCCCGGTCCACCGAAGTAGGGCAGGCCGCCGGTGACCGTCAGCCCGCGCGGGTCGTCGGGGCTGAGGCCGATTTCCTGACAGGCGATCTGCACGGCGGAGGTGAAACAGCTGTAGAGGTCGATGGCGCCGATCTGGTCCAGCGTCGTGTCCGCCATGCGGAAGGTTTCCTGATAGACGCGGGAGATCGCGGGGGAGGAATGGAAGTCGCGCCGGTCGCTCAGATACCAGTGGTCATGCGCATCGGCGCAGCCATGCAGGAATACCCATTTCTCCCGCGGTATGCCCAGCTCCTTCGCCTTGGCGACGCTGGTCAGCACCACCGCCGCGCCCTGGTCGATGAAGGCATTGGCGTTCATCAGCCGCGTGTAGGGAAAGCCGATATAGGGATTGTCGGGCCGGACCTCCGAGATCTGCTCCGCCGTGAAGCCGTCGCGCCGGTCGGCCAGCGGGTTCTGCGCGGCCACATCGGCGAAGTGGGCCAGCATCTGCCCCATCGCCTTCTGGTGTTCGGGGATCGTGCGGCCCAGATTGCCGCGAATGGCATTCTCGATCATCGGATAGGCGAAGATCGCGCCGCGCGCACCGTGGATGTCCTCCACGTCCGACCAGCCGATCTTCTCGACGCCCCAGGCCTCGTACTCGCCACCCGCGTCCTCGCTCCAGTCGAGGTCCAGCTTGGCGCGCTGGGCGGCCTTCTGCGTCGCCAGCGACTCGCCCCCGGCGACCAGCGCGGCCTCCACCTCGCCGCGCACAACCATCTCCGACAGCCGGTTGAGGCAGTACTGGGGCATGTTGCCCCCGGCCCAAGTATAGACCAGCCGCTTCGCCTGTTCCGCGCCGACCCGGGCGGCCAGCGATTTCGGCGGGTTGGTGACCTTGCCGAAGGGGCTGGCAAAGCGCCAGCTTGTGTCGGAGAAGGCGCGGATGACGATCACCGTATCCAGCGCCGCCATCAGCGCGGCCCCCGCGCCACTGTCCTCCGCCGCCACCTGCACCGCCTTCGCGGTCAGATCCATCGGCGACAGCGCCTGCGCCGGATCCGGCTCCCGCTGCGTGAACTGGCCACTGCCCACCAGTACCGGAATGCGCGATTCGTCCATGACGTCCTCCCCAGGAATTGCCAGGCGATCCTAACGCGCCGCACGCCCGGATGCGACTGTCCACTGGCGCGCGGTAGCCATGCCGCCATAGCGGAAGCTATGGTGCTTTACCAATTATTGGTACTATCGGGAAAGCTTCAGGAGCAGCACACGATGGCACGCAATACCTCGGTCTCGCTTGGTGATCATTTCACCGGCTTCATTGACAGTCAGGTTCGGGACGGTCGCTACGGCTCCGCCAGCGATGTGGTCAGGGCTGGTCTGCGGCTGCTGGAGGAACATGAAACCAGGGTCCGAGCCTTGCAGAACGCCCTGATCGCCGCAGAGGAATCCGGTCCCCCAGAAGCTTTCGACAGCGATGCCTTCCTGGAGGAAATGCGGAAGAAGCATGCCGGATAGCGATCCGGGCTACCGGCTTTCTCCGCTCGCGAGAACCGATCTGGAAGACATCTGGCGCTACACCTTCGAGAACTGGTCGCTTGAACAGGCGGATCGCTACCATGGCACGATCATGACCGCGATCCTGGCGTTGGCTGATGGCTCAGTATCGGGTAGCCGCGCCGACGTCCGTGAGGGCTATTTCAAGCTAAGAGCCGGTTCCCATGTCCTGTTCTACCGAAAGGCCGACACCACTCTGGAGATCATGCGCATCCTGCATCAGCGCATGGACGTGGATCGACACCTCTGACCTGAGCAATCGGACACGCGCTCTTCCCCACCCCCTCTACTTCAACTGCCGCATGTCACCGATCGTGTCCGGCGCGGTCTCGCGGCGGTGGGCGAAGGCCTGGGGCCAGCGGGAGGGTTCGGCGCGGGCGTACTGCGCGGGATAGGCGACCGTGGCACCCAGCGCCTCCGCCGCGTGCCAGGCCCAGCGCGGATCGTACATCATGCCGCGCGCCAGCATGACGAAGTCGGCCTGGCCGTCACGGATGATGGCCTCCGCCTGGTCCGGATCATTGATCATGCCGACGGCCATGGTGGTCATGCCGGTCTCACGTTTCACCGTCTCGGCGAACTCAACCTGATAGCCCGGCCCGACCGGGATCTTCTGGCGCGGATCGACGCCGGAGGTGGTGATGTCGGCGAAGTCGCAGCCGATCTGTTTCAGGGCCTGCACGAAGGCCACCGTTTCCTCCACCGTCCAGCCGCCCTCGACCCAGTCGGTGGCCGAGACCCGCACACCCAGCGGGCGGCCGGCGGGCCATACGGCCTTCACCGCCTGAAACACCTCCAGCGGGTAGCGCATCCGTCCTGCCAGATCGCCGCCATATTCATCATTGCGCTGGTTGCTCAACGGGCTGAGGAACTGGTGCAGCAGATAGCCGTGACCGACATGGAATTCACAGACGTCGAAGCCCAGCCGGGCGGAGCGTTCCGCGGCCTGCACGAAGTCGGCCTTCACCCGGTCCAGCGCCGCACGGTCCATGGCCTGCGGCGTGTGCCAGCCGGTGTCGTAGGGCAAGGCGCTGGGACCAACCGTCTGCCAGGCCCCCTCCGCCGCCGTCAGCGGCTGTGCGCCATCGGCGGGGCGATGCACCGAGGCCTTGCGACCGGCATGGGCCAGCTGGATCCCGATCTTCAGGTCCGGCCCGCCATTGTCCCGGCTGAACCGCATGAAACGATCGATCGCCGCCTCGTGCGCGTCGGTCCAGAGCCCGAGGCACTGGGCACTGATGCGCCCTTCGGCACTGACCGCCGTCGCCTCCGTGAACAGCAGCGCCGCGCCACTCATCGCCAGATTGCCATAGTGCATCAGGTGCCAGTCGGTGGCGGCACCATCCACGGCCATGTACTGGCACATGGGGGAGATGACGATCCGGTTGGCGAATTCCACATCACCAAGCCTGATCGGCGAAAACAGGGCACTGCTCATTTCCGGCCCTCTCAGCGCTGGTCGAACCTGGACAGCAGCTTGCGCATGCCACCGATCCAGCGGTCGTAGTTGCCGGTCTTGCGCTGGATGTAGTCGCGCACCTGCGGATGCGGCAGGATCAGGAATTCCTCCCGCGCCATGGTCGCCACGACGTCGGCGGCCAGGTCATCGGGCTCGACGATGCCGTCGACGCTGGCCACCCCTTCCCCGTCGCCGATCATCGGCGTGCGCACGGCCTGCGGGCAGAGGCAGGAGACCCGGATGCCCTTGTTGCCATAGTTGATCGACAGCCACTCGGCGAAGGCCACGGCACCATGCTTGGTGACGGCATAGGTCGCAGAATCCACCTGGGAGAGCAGCCCGGCGGCGGAGGCGGTATTGACCAGATAGCCTCCGCCCCGCTCGATCATGCCCGGGATCACGGCGCGGGCCGCGAAGACGTGGGACATGACGTGGATGTCCCAGTTGAGCTGCCATTCGGCGGTGGGCACGGTCTCGTCCCCCAGCCGCGCGATACCGGCGTTGGAGCAGAAGATGTCGATGGGACCGGCCAGCCGCTCCGCCTCCGCCACCAGATGACGGATTGCATCCTCGCTGGTCACATCGGTCTGTACGGCATGACCGCCAACTGAATCCGCCACCTTCTGCAACGGCCCCATGTCCAGGTCCGCCACCACGACGGCCTTTGCCCCCTCCGCGTGGAACTTCCGCGCCATGGCGGCACCGATACCGCCCGCGCCGCCGGTGATCACACAGACCTTGCCCTTGATGTCCATCGTCGTCTCCCCTTGTGCGTTCTTCGTGGCCTGTTCCATTCCTCTCCCCCTCCCGGCCACCCACGCAAGTATCCTGAAATGGGTGGCCGGGAGGGGGAGAGGGATGGAACAGGCAGAAAATCAGTCGTAACTCTTCCAGCCCTGCCCGGTCTTGCGGCCATTGTGGCCAGCGCGGACCTTCTGCTTCAGCAGCGGGCGCGGGCGGAACCGTTCTCCGTAGGACCCGTGCATGATCTCCTGCGCCTGTTCGCAAAGGCTCAGCGTCACCGCGTCCATCAGCTCGAACGGCCCGATGGGGTGGCCCAGGCCCAGCTTGCAGGCAGTGTCGATGTCCTCCGGCGTGGCAACACCTTCCTCCACCAGCCGCACCGCCTCGATCATGAAGACATGCAGCAGGCGATTCACGGCGAAGCCGGTCACATCCTTGATGCGGATCGGATGCTTCTCGGCGGCCTTCAGGTGGCCGAACATCTCCTCCACCACGGCTTCATCCGTCTCGAAGCCCGGCATCACCTCCACCAGTTTCATCCGGCTGACGGGCGAGAAGAAGTGCGTGCCGACGAACCGCGGGCGCCGCGCCACCGAGACATGCGCCGCCAGCGTCGAGATGGCGATGGTCGAGGTATTGGTGCAGAAGATCGTGTCAGCGTCGCAGATCCCGTCCAGCAGCGCCCAGGCGTCGCCTTTCACCTGCTCATCCTCGAAGACCGCTTCGAACACGATCTGACGGTCCGCGAAGCTCTTCAGATCGGCACTGAAACTCATCCGATCCAGCGGCGAGCCCGCGTCCTCCGAATAGAACCCGCGCGCCAGACCCTTGTTCCATATGCCGTTCAGCCGCGTCCGCGCCGCCTCCAGCAGTTCGTCGCTGCGGTCGTTCAGCAGCACGTCATAGCCCGCACGGGCAAACTCGAACGCGATCTCCGCGCCCATCAGCCCGGCACCCACGACACCAATCTTCTTCAGCATTCTCGGCCCTCCCCATCCATTGCGCGACAATGCGCGAGCGGATGCGGGGGATCAAGCATCGGGTGGGCTCCGGAAACCGAATTCGGTATTTTTCCTCTTAGACATTGCATTCGGTCTTTTTACCGATATACTGGTTGCATGAAACATCAGGAGGACACGCGATGACCCTGAATGACCTGATCGAGGAGCGGGAGCGGCTGCTGAAGCAACGCATGGACATCCTGCAGGCCGCACTGAAACCGGTGCAGGAATCCGACCTGGATGACGCCTGCCGCACCGAACTGCAGCTGCAGTTCTCAGAGGCCCTGGATGACGCGTTCCACAACCTGCTGACGCCCATCGAAACCGATCTGGATGATCTGCAGCGACGGGCGTCCATCCGCGCCGTCTCCAGCGACCTCGCCGCCCTGCGCCGACGTCAGGTCTGAAGGGACTGAAGCACATCAGGGTCACGCAGCCGGGGCTGCGGGCCGATCATGATACCGGATGCAACAGGAACGGACAGGCCATGGAACCCATCATGCTTGAACTCACCACCCAGTACCGCGACGAGAATGATGAACTTGTGACCGTGATCCAGTGCGGCAACGAGGTGACGCTGGAATCCGTGCGCGGCGGTCGCATCTGGCTGCAGCGCGCGGACGTGGAACGGATCGCGGAACTGTTTCGCCGCCACGATGTGGCCTGCCGCCTCATCATGGAGGACCTGCCCGCGCTGAGCGAACGACGGGACAGCTGCGGGGACGCGGGCTGATGCCCCCGGCCCGCCGCCTGCGCCCCGTCGCGCCCGTGACGCTCCGTGAAATCACCGAAATTACCGGACGAAGCCGCATCTCGATCTGGCGTTACCGTCGGGCGGGCCAGTTCCCCGAACCCATCGGAAGTCGCGGCAAGTCCCTGATCTGGGACGGGCGCGCCGTACGCCGCTGGAAGATGACGGGACGCTAGACCGGTCCGCGGCCCCGATTGCAGCGCAAGCCGAAGCCCGCCGCGCAGCCCCCACCCCCGCGCGTCGGGCTTCTGGTCCGCGCGCAGTTCCGCTATACCTGTCTGCAACAGTCTCAAGCGTCGAGGGAGGACGACAATGGATCTGTCGCTGACACCGGAGGAAGAAGCGTTCCGCAGCGAGGTACGCGACTTTCTCGATACCGCAATGACCGAGAACGCGAAGGAAGCCGGCAGGCTGACCGCGGGGGTCGTTTCCGACTTCGAGGGCTCGATGGACTGGTACCGCGCCCTGTCGAAGAAGGGCTGGATCGCGCCGTTCTGGCCGGTCGAGCATGGCGGCACCGGCTGGACGCCGATGCAGCGCTACATCTTCGATTCCGAATGCCAGCGCGCCAGCACGCCGCGTCTGTTCGCCATGGGTGTGCGCATGGTCGCGCCGGTCATCATGAAGTTCGGCACGCCGGAGCAGAAGGAAACCTACCTGCCGAAGATCCATGGCGGGGAGCACATCTGGTGCCAGGGCTATTCGGAACCCGGTTCCGGGTCCGACCTGGCCAGCCTGCAGTGCCGCGCCGACCGTGACGGCGACGACTATGTCATCAACGGCACCAAGATCTGGACCACCGGCGCGCACCACGCGAACATGATGTTCTGCCTGGTCCGCACCTCGAAGGAAGGCAAGCCGCAGCAGGGCATCAGCTTCATCGTCTTCCCCATGGACCTGCCCGGCATCAAGGTCGATCCGATCCTGACCATGTCCGGCGATCACGAGGTCAATCAGGTCTTCTTCGACGATGTGCGGGTGCCCGTGGCCAACCGCATCGGCCCGGAGAACGAGGGCTGGACCGTCGCCAAGTACCTGCTGGAATTCGAACGCGGCGGCTCTGCCTACAGCCCCAGCCTGCATGCGATGCTGGAGAAGCTGAAGAAGATCGCGGCAGAGGAACCGGCCGGCAATGGCGAGGCCCTGATTCAGGACGCGGACTTCCGCTCCCGACTGGCCGATCTGGAGGCCCAGGTCGTGGCGCTGGAATACTTCGAGAAGAAGACCATGAGCGCGCTGACCACCGGGCAGAACCCGGGTGCCGCATCGTCTATCATGAAACTGCGCGGCTCCGAATGCCTGCAGGCCACGGCGGCGATGACGGTGGAGGCCATCAGCTACTACGCCAACCCCTACGAACCGGAGACGCGGACCCCGTTCTCCAACGCCATTCCCGTCGGGCCGGATCACTCGGTCGGCGTCATGGCCAAGCATCTGAACAGCCGGGCCGCCACCATCTATGCCGGTGCGTCGGAGGTTCAGCGCAACATCATGGCGAAGCTGGTCCTGGGACTGTGAGCAAGGGCGACAGGACTCCTCCGTCCAATTCGGACTGGGGAGAACGCATTGCGGCGATTCACGAGCGCCGCGAGATGGCGAAGGCCCATGGCGGGCCGGAGGCCGTCAGGCGCCAGCACGACAAGGGCCGCCTGACGCTGCGCGAACGCATCGACCGCCTGCTCGACCGGGGCAGCTTTCACGAGATGGGCATGGGTGCCGGGGCGGCGGAGACCGATGCGGACGGCAACTTCGAGAGCCTCAGTCCCGCCAACTTCATCCTCGGCTTCGGCAAGGTGGATGGCCGGACCTGCATCGTGGGGGGGGAGGATTTCACCGTCTCCGGCGGCTCGCCCAACCCGGCGGGCCTGCGCAAGTCGATCTATACCGAGGAGATGGCGCTGCAGTACCGCGTGCCGCTGATCCGCCTGCATGAAGGTGGTGGCGGCTCCGTCGCAGGCGCCGGGGGCAAGAAGGGCGGCGGCAGTTCCGGACCCGTGGGGGAGCCGCCCTATACTCCGCACAGGTTCCTGTCGGTCGCCCGCACCATGGGCACGATCCCGGTCTGTGCCGCCGCTGTCGGTCCGGTCGCGGGCCTGCCCGCCGCGCGACTCGTCGCCTCCCACTTCTCCGTCATGACACGGGAAACGGCACAGGTGTTGGTCGCCGGTCCGGCGGTGGTGGAGCGTGCCCTGGGGCACAGGATCAACAAGGAGGAACTGGGCGGCGCGCGGGTCCACCTGAAGAGCGGTGCCATCGACAATGGTGCGGTGGACGAGGATGACGCCTTTCGCCAGATCCGCCAGTTCCTGAGCTACATGCCGCCCAACGTCGACCAGTTGCCGCCGACCATCGCCTGCAGCGATCCGGTCGATCGCTGCGACGACAGGCTGGCCAGCATCGTGCCGCGCGACCGTCGCAAGGCCTACGACATGCGGAAACTGATCGCCATGGTGGTGGATCAGGACAGCTTCTTCGAGACCGGTCGTCAGTACGGACCGGGGCAGATCGTCGGACTGGCGCGCATGAACGGCCAGCCGGTGGGCATCTACAGCAACGACTGCCGCTATTACGCCGGGGCCATGTCCGCCGCCGGTGCACGCAAGGTGAAGCGTTTCATCGAACTCTGCGAGACCTTCCACCTGCCGATCATCGCGCTGGTGGACGAACCCGGCTTCATGATCGGGCCGGAGGCGGAGGCCGAAGGCACGATCCGACCCGGCACGGCCGCCGTGCTCGCCGCCGCCGACTGCCAGGTCCCCTGGGCGTCGGTCATCATCAAGAAGAACTTCGGCGTCGCGGCTGCGGCCCACTATGCCAGCCAGTGCCATGTCATGGCCTGGCCGTCGGCCGAGTTCGGCCCCCTGCCGGTGGAAGGGGGTGTCGCCGTCGCCTTCGGGCGGGAGATCGCGGCCCACCCGGACCCAGATGCCCGCAGGCTGGAGCTGGAAGAGATGCTGGCCGCGCGCCAGTCCCCCTTCCCGCGCGCCGAGTCCTTCGCGTTCCACGAACTGATCGACCCGCGCGAGACCCGGCCCATGCTCTGCCGCTGGCTGGAGGTCAGTTCGGAACGGCTGAAGGGCCTGACCGGCCCCCGCCTCTATCCGATGCGACCGTAACACGCCGGGTTCTCGTTCTCGCTGAAGCAGCCTTTTTTTCCTTCCCCCCCTGTGGGGGAAGTGGCCGCCTGGCGGTCGATGGGGGGTGAAGCCGCAGGCTGCCGCACGATGGATCAACCCCGTTTCGGCTGCGCCGCCTCACCCCCATCCCGGTCTTCCCCCGTCGAGGGGGAAGGAGGGAAGCGGTCGGGCCCGGCTCAGACGTGGAGCAGCAGGTGCTCGCGTTCCCAGGCGCTGATGACGCGGTTGAAGGCTTCCATTTCGGTTTCCTTCACGTCGATCAGCGCGGCCACGAAGTCCTCGTGCAGCACTTCACGCAGGGGTGCGGCATAGCGCAGGCGCTGCAGCGCGTCGGACAGGAACCGTGGCAGGCTGAGCTTGCGCTCGGAAGCATCGATGGACAGCGGGTCACTGGCTTCCAGTTCCTCCACCATGCCCAGATAGCCGCAGGCCAGTGATCCGGCGACGGCGAGATAGGGATTGGCATCCGCGCCGGGTACCCGGTTCTCGACCCGTCGGCTGGTGATGCCGGAACGCGGCACCCGGATGCCGGTGGTGCGATTGTCGTGGCCCCAGTGGGTATTGACGGTGGAACCGCTGTCCGACACCACGCGGCGGTAGGAATTCACGTTCGGCCCCAGCAGCGGCATGGCCGCCGGCAGGAACTTCTGCAGCCCGGCGATGTGATGCAGCAGCAGCGGGCTGTCGCTGCCGTCGGGCAGGGAAAACAGGTTCAGGCCGGTTTCCAGATCATGCACGCTCTGGTGCAGATGCATGGCGCTGCCCGGTTCGTTCTCGTGCGGCTTGGCCATGAAGGTGGCATAGAGGTCATGGCGCATCGCCGCCTCCCGCACCGTGCGTTTGAACAGGAAGGCCTGGTCGGCGATCCTGATCGGGTCGCCATGGTCGATATTGACCTCGACCTGGGCCAGCCCTTCCTCGTGGATCACCGTGTCGATCTCGATCTGCTGCGCCTCGCAGAAGTCGTAGATGTCGTCGAAGATCGGATCGAACTCGTTCACGGCATCGATGCTGTAGGGCTGGCGGCCGGTCTCCGCCCTTCCCGAACGGCCGATGGGGGCCTGCAAGGGATAATCCGGGTCGGTGTTGCGGGCGACGAAGTAGAACTCCAGTTCCGGTGCGACCTCGGCCCGCCAGCCCCTGTCCGCATAGAGCCTGACCACCCGGCGCAGCACCTCGCGCGGGGAGAAGATCAGCGGCTCCCCGTCCATGGTGACCGCATCACAGATCACCTGCGCTGTCGGTTCATTGTACCAGGGCAGGATGCGCAGCGTCGCGAGGTCGGGCACCAGCACCACATCCGGGTAGCGCGGGTCCAGCATCCGGCTCTCCAGCCAGTCACCGGAAACGGTCTGCAGGAACACGGACTCCGGCAGCCGCAGCGAGCCGTCCTTCACCGCCTTCAGAAAGCGGGAGATCGGCAGCACCTTGCCACGCGGCACGCCGGTGATGTCGACGATCAGGCACTCGACTTCCTCGATCCGGCCGGCACGCAGCCATTCGGCGGCTTCCTCGATGTTCATCCCTGCCGCCTTTCCAGAAATGCGGCACAGGCCGCCCCGAAGGACCTGAATATCGCTGCATGCAGAGGATAGTTCTCGGGCTGCACCTCGGCGTGCCACTGCACCGCCAGCATCCACCCCAGCGCGCCGGGGAAGGTCACGGCCTCCACTGTTCCGTCCGGTGCGGTTGCCTCCACCTGCAATCCCGCGCCCAGCCGGTCGATCCCCTGGCCATGCAGGCTGTTGATGCGGGTCTCGGTCGTTCCGGCCAGTTGGTGCAGCACCCCGCCGGGCAGGATCGAGATGTCATGCCGGGGCACGATCTGCTCCTCGAACGGCTTTTCACGCGGGCGGCGATGGTCGAAGCGGCCCGGCACATCCTTGAGGTGCTGGTGCAGGCTGCCGCCCAGCGCCACGTTCACTTCCTGGATGCCGCGACAGATGCCCAGCAGCGGCACGCCGTCTTCCAGCGCCGCACGGGTCAGGGCGATGGCCGTCGCATCGCGGCCCGGATCGCGAACGCCGCTCTCCGGCTCCTCCTCCTGACCGAACAGATGCGGCTGGATATTGGCTGCACCGCCGGTCAGCACGATACCGTCGAGACGCGGCAGCAGGATCTTCGCCTGATCCGGGTCCTCCGATCCTGGGATCAGCACGGTCTCGGCACCGGCAAACGACCGGACGGCCGACACATAGGTCGCAGCGGTCGCATGCAGCGGCAGCGGAATCTCGCCCGGTTCCCGCCAGGAGGAGAGTATGCCGACCAGCGGTCTCAACGGTCGTTGTCCCAGGGCCGCTGCGGCGCGCGGAAGGTGAAGCTGCCCAGGGGCAGGTCGATGTTGGTCACGATATCCGCCAGGGCGACCGCCGTTTCCTGCCCCTGCGCATCGACGACACGCCATCCGGTCAACCGATAGGGCTGTTCCGCGAACTCCAGCGTGATCGTGCCCTGCTCCGGGTTGTCCGGGTCGCGCAGCCGGAAACTGACCTGGCCACCGGTGCGTGTGACCTGGTCGATATCGGCCTCCGCCATCAGGTCCAGCTGTTCCGGCACCAGATACGACAGCGGTGTCTGCGACAGGGGCCACTGGCTGACCTGTCCGACCTCATAGTCGATGAAGGAGACGAAGGCCCCGTCGGAGACCAGCAGCACCTTGGCGGGCGGGCTGTAGTTGAAGCGGATCAGACCCGGGCGTTTCAGCAGCATCGTGCCGACGGCCTGCCCCCCGCCACCGACCTGGACGAACCGCGCCGACAGGGTCTCGACGGACTGCAGCCAGTCCTGGGCCTGCAGCACCGTTTTCTGCTCGGCCTCGGTCAGGGCCTGCGCAGGCAACAGACCGGCGATCAGCAGGAACGCGCCAAGGCACAGCGAAACAAGGGATTTCATGATACCATCAACCATCAGAAGTCGCTGATGATCCCCTTCTTTTCCCAATCGCCATAGCGGGTGGGCTCGGGGCCGTCGCGGCCATCGCGCTCCCCCGGTGTCTGTGACAGCTTGTGGGCGGCGGAACGTCGGCGCAGCTTGCCCGCCTCGGTCTCCTCGAAGGCATCCTCGTCGGTTCCGGCCTTGTCCGTGCTGCGATCCTTGTCGGTCATCGTCGCTCTCCGCTTCCGTCTGGCTTGAAGGGGTCGGCTTCCTGCCTAGATATCCTCTGACTTCCCTAGATAGCAGGTGCAAGGACGCTTGCAATGGCTGCGGCCCTACGACGGAGATCCTGAAACACGATGAATTATGCCCGGACTGCACTGCTGCTGGCTGCCATGACGGCCATCTTTCTTGTGGCGGGATGGCTCATGGGCGGCTCCGGAGGCGTGGTCATTGCCCTGGTCTTTGCCTTCGCGATGAACCTGTTCTCCTTCTGGAATGCCGACAAGATCGTGCTGCGCATGTACCGCGCAAAACAGGTCGACCGGCATAGCGCGCCCGAGTTCCACGGGCTGGTGGAGGAACTGGCCCGGCGCGCCAACCTGCCGATGCCGAAGGTCTACATCATCCAGAACGACCAGCCGAATGCCTTCGCCACCGGTCGCAACCCCGAACGCGCCGCCGTCGCGGCCACGACGGGCCTGCTGCGTACCCTGAACCGCAACGAGATCGCGGGCGTCATGGCGCATGAACTGGCGCATGTGCAGAACCGTGACACGCTGACCATGACCATCACCGCGACCATCGCCGGTGCCATCGGCATGCTGGCCAATTTCGCCATGTTCGCCGGCCTGTTCGGCCGCTCCGACGACCGTAGCCCGCTGGGCGGTATCGGCACCCTGCTGGTGGCGCTGCTGGCCCCGTTCGCCGCCATGGTGGTGCAGATGGCAATCAGCCGCAGCCGCGAATATGTCGCCGACCGGCACGGGGCGGAGATCTGTGGTAATCCACTCTGGCTCGCCAGCGCGTTGCAGAAACTGGAGGCGGGCAGCCGTATCGACAACCACAAGGCAGAGGCCAATCCGGCCACAGCACACATGTTCATCGTCAACCCGCTGCATACGAAGAAGTCCGACAACCTGTTCTCGACGCATCCGTCCACGGCCAACCGGGTGGCGGCGCTGCAGGAACTGGCGCGCACCATGTCGGGACCATCCAGTTCCGAACCGGCTCGATCCGGACCGTCCGGACCGCGTCCGGCGGGGGCTGTTCCCGTGACCGAGCAGCCAGCCCGACGCCGTGGCCCCTGGCGGTGAGTGGCCATCAGGAAACATCCGTCGATTCCCCGATACCCTCGGCGCGGCAGGCGGCAATCACCCTGATTTCGCGCGTGCTCGACACCTCGGCCGGACTGGACGAGGTCCTGGATGAAACCGTGCGCGGGATGGAAGCCCGCGAACGACGCTTCGCCCACACGATCGCGCTGGCCACGCTGCGCCACAAGGGATCGCTGGAACAGCACCTGAAACACCTGCTGGACCGCCCCCTGCCCCGCTCCGGGCGGTTCGCGCATCTGATCCTGCTCTCCGGCATGGCCCAGATCATCTTCCTGCAGAGCCCTGCCCATGCGGTCGTCAACGAACATGTCGAGATGCTGCCCGAAGGCAGCAAGTTCCGGGGCGTGGTCAACGCCATCCTGCGCAAGGTCGACCGCCAGGGCGCAGCCCGGCTGACCCGCCCGGACATGGCACGCCGGGACACGCCGCTCTGGCTCTGGAAGCGCTGGGCAGCGCATCTCGGGCGCAGTAATGCCAACGCCCTGGCCGCCGCGCACCGCGATGACACGCCGACACCGCTGGACCTGACCGTGCGCGAGGATGCCGCCGGGTGGGCAGAGCGGCTGGGCGGTGAGCTGCTTTCGACGGGAAGTGTCCGGCTGGGCAGCCACGTCGCCGTGCCGGAGATGCCGGGCTACGCCGATGGCGCATGGTGGGTGCAGGATACCGCCGCCACCCTGCCGGTGCGGCTGTTCGGTGATCTGCAGGGGCGCAGCCTGCTGGACGCCTGCGCGGCACCCGGCGGCAAGACGGCACAGGCCATCGCGCTGGGGGCGGAGGTCACGGCCATGGACCGGTCGGGCCGCCGTCTGGAGGTACTGCAACGCAACCTCGACCGTCTGCGGATGCAGGCGACCGTGGTCCGCGCCGATCTGCGCCAGTTCAGTCACGACGATGGCTTCGACGCGGTGCTGCTGGACGCCCCCTGCTCCGCCACCGGCACCATCCGACGTCACCCGGAAATCGCCTGGACCCGCACGGAGGGCGATGTCCAGGGCATCGCCGAACAGCAGCGGATGATGATCGGCAAGGCCACGGCGCTGGTCCGCCCGGGCGGCAGACTGGTCTATTGCACCTGTTCGCTGGAACCGGAGGAAGGCGAGGCGCAGGCGGAGTGGCTGCTGCAGGAGTTCCCGCAATTCACGCGCGTCCCGATCGATCCGGCCGCGTTGGGGCTGGGACAGGAAGCCATGACCGAAGCCGGTGACCTGCGCACCCACGCCGGCCTGATGGCCGGACAGGGCGGCATGGACGGGTTCTTTGCCACGGTGATGCAGCGCGCCGACTGATCAAATCGCCGTTTCCGCCCCGATCCGGCGCGCGCCGCCGTTGCCGCAACGGGGGGAAGCTGGTAGGGGGTTACCCATGAACTCAGCAATCATCTCACCATCGATTCTCTCCGCCGATTTCGCGAAATTGGGCGAGGAAGTGCGCGCCATCGATGCAGCCGGTGCCGACTGGATCCATGTCGATGTGATGGACGGACACTTCGTGCCCAACCTGACCATCGGCCCCAATGTGGTGAAGGCGCTGCGCCCGCACTCGGCGAAGCCCTTCGACGTGCATCTGATGATCTCCCCCGTCGATCCCTACATCCAGGCCTTCGCCGATGCCGGTGCCGACATCATCACGGTGCATCCGGAGGCCGGTGCCCATACCCACCGCACGCTGCAACTGATCCGCGGTCTGGGGCTGAAGGCGGGACTGGCGCTGAACCCCGGCACACCGTGGCAGGTGGTCGAGCCGCTGCTGGACCAGCTGGACCTGATCCTGGTGATGAGCGTCAATCCGGGCTTCGGCGGCCAGAAGTTCATCGCCAGCCAGCTGGAGAAGATCGCCACCCTGCGCGGCCTGATCGATGGCGCCGGGCTGGACATCACGCTGGAGGTCGATGGTGGCGTCAATGCCGACACCATCGCGGACGTTGTCGCCGCAGGGGCCACCGCGCTGGTGGCCGGGACAGCCGCGTTCCAGAATGGCCCCGACCACTACGCCCGGAACATCGCCACCCTGAAAGAGAAGTCGTCCACGGCACTCGCCCGGACCAGCACCGACGACTGAGGAGCCTGCGAGCCATGAGCGGCGTCAGAGACCTTGTCTATCGCAGCCGTCTCTACCAAATGTCGCTGCGCGGTCGCTTCCCCCATGGCCTCGCCTACTATCCCGAGAATCTCTGGCCCGGCGACCCGGCCCGCGCCAATGAGCTGTTTCGCGGTCGCTTCGATCTGGCCGGAGAACTGGTGGAGGTCGGGTCCGGCCCGCCCTGGGTCGGAGTCACCGCATCGGAATCCTGGCAGGCGGAACTGCAGGGATTTGCCTGGCTGCGCCACTTTCAGGCGGCGGGGGGAGAAGCGGCAACCCGCGCGGCGCGGTCACTCGCCGGATCATGGCTGACGCACAATGCCGAATATGATGCCTTCAACTGGCGCTCCGACATTCTGGCGCGGCGGCTGATCAGCTGGTGCCTGCATGCCGATATCCTGTTCAAGAACGCGGAACTGACCTACCGCTCCGACCTGCTCAGGTCCATGGCCCGGCAGGCGCGACATCTGGCGCGGGTGGCGGAGAAGACACCAAACGGGGTTCAGGCGGTGACCGCGGCGACGGGTCTCGCCTTCATCGGTCTCTGCCTGCCGGAGAGCCGTAACTGGACCGAGAAGGGTCTGGTGCTGCTGACGGACCAGATCAGGCGGCAGTTGCTTTCCGATGGCGGACACATCTCCCGCAATCCACAGGTGCTGCATCATGTGTTGCAGGATCTGATCCTGCTGAAACGCACGATGATGAACATCGGCGAACCCCCGCCCGAGCCGCTGATCAATGCCATCGATCGCATGACCCCGACGCTGCGGATGCTGCGGCACGGCGATGGCGGGCTGGGTCTGTTCAATGGCGCGACCGAAGGCACGGCGGCGGATATCGAGCAGACGATCCGCCGTTCCGGCATTCGCGGCAAACCCAACCTGTCGGCACCGAAGGCGGGCTTCGAGCGCCTGCAGGGGGGCAATACCGCACTGATCGCGGATTTCGGTGGCCCCGCCCCCGAACCGGGCGTCGGCTTCGCGGGACTGCTGAGTTTCGAGATGAGCCACCGGCGGGAGCGGGTGGTGGTGAACGGCGGCGCGGCACGCCCCCCGTCGCCGGAATGGGAGCGGGCACTGGCCTCCACCGCAGCACATTCGACACTGACGATCGCCGACACCAACGCGGTCGGGGTACCGGATGCCGGACGGCGCCGGCGACGGCGGCTGGAGGCCGAGGCGCTGCGCACCGAATCGGCGGACGCAACCTGGCTGGACATGATGCATACCGGCTATCAGGAACGGTTCGGTGTGGTGCATCGGCGACGGCTGTACCTGGATCGCGACGGACGCGACCTGCGCGGGGAAGACCGGCTGGAGGTCGCGGACCGACGGAAGCCCAACCATGTGCCCTTCGCCGTGCGCTTTCACCTGCACCCGGATGCCAGCGCGGTGCTGGCCCAGGGGGGCAACGCAGCGCTGATCCGCCTGAAGTCCGGGCGTGGCTGGCGGATCCGGGTCGCGGGCGCGGACCTGAAACTGGAGGACAGCGTCTATCTGGGCGACGGGTCGCCGCGCCGCAGTCAGCAGGTTGTGGCAAGTGGCGATCTGGACAGCACGGACATCACCGTGCAATGGGCACTCACCCTGATCGACGGCAGCGATTCCTGACCGCCGATCCCACCAAATCTTGTCCTATCGAACAAGCGACGCAGGAGACCTGATCCCATGACCGAAACGAACATCGTGCCGAAGCGCGCGCTGATCTCCGTTTCCGACAAGACCGGACTGGACGTGCTGGGCCGGTTCCTGAAGCAGCAGGGGGTGGAGATCCTGTCCACCGGCGGCACCGCCCGTGCCCTGTCCGACATGGGCTGCGACGTGCGCGAGGTCAGTGCCCATACCGGATCACCGGAGATGATGGACGGGCGCGTGAAGACGCTGCACCCGAAGATCCACGGCGGCATCCTGGCGCTGCGCGACAATGCCGACCACCAGAAGGCCATGCAGGATCATGACATCGCCGGGATCGACCTGGTGGTGATCAACCTCTACCCCTTCGAGGCCACGGTGGCCTCCGGCGCCGACCGTGCCACGGTGATCGAGAATATAGACATCGGCGGCCCTGCCATGATCCGCTCCGCCGCCAAGAACCACCAGTTCGTGGCCGTCGTGACCGACCCGGCGGACTATGGCCGGCTGATCAGCGAATGGCAGGACCAGGGCGGGCTGGGGCTGGCGTTCCGCCAGGACCTTGCGGCCCGCGCCTATGCCCGCACCGCCGCCTATGATGCGGCGATCACCGGCTGGTTCAGCCAGTCCGCGGAGGGGATGCCGCATCGCTTCGCCCTGTCGGCAGGTCCGGCGCGGTCGCTGCGCTATGGCGAGAACCCGCACCAGATCGCCGCCTTCTACCCCAGCGGCGATCCGCGCCCTGGCGTGGCGAGCGCCCGCCAGGTACAGGGCAAGGAACTCAGCTACAACAATCTGAACGACACCGACGCGGCCTTCGAGCTGGTGGCGGAGTTCGACCCGGCGGAGAGCGCCGCCGTGGCCATCATCAAGCACGCCAACCCCTGCGGTGTCGCGGTGGGATCGACGGTGCTGGAAGCCTACGAGCGGGCGCTGGCCTGTGACTCGGTCAGTGCCTTCGGCGGCATCATTGCCCTGAACCGGCCGCTGGACGCGGATGCGGCCCGCAAGATCACCGAAATCTTCACGGAGGTCATCATCGCCCCCGGCGCCAGCGAGGAAGCCATGAAGCTGGTGGCCGCCAAGAAGAACCTGCGCCTGCTGCTGACTGACGGGCTGCCCGATCCGGCGGCACCCGGCATGGCCTTCAAGGCGCTGGCGGGCGGTATCCTGGCCCAGTCCCGCGACAATGGCCGCATCGCCGCCGCCGATCTGAAGGTGGTGACGAAGCGCCAGCCGACAGAGGCGGAACTGCGCGACATGATCTTCGCCTTCCGCGTCGCCAAGCACGTCAAATCCAACACCATCGTCTATGTCCGCGACGGGCGCACGGTGGGTGTCGGCGCGGGGCAGATGAGCCGGGTCGATTCCGCCCGCATCGCCGCGCGCAAGTCCGACGAGGCGCGGGAAGCCGCCGGTGACACGGCAAGCTGGACCGAGGGCTCGGTCGTGGCCTCCGACGCCTTCTTCCCCTTTGCCGACGGCCTGCTGGCGGCAGTGGATGCAGGCGCGAAGGCCGTCATCCAGCCCGGCGGCTCCGTCCGTGACCAGGAAGTCATCGACGCCGCCGACGCGGCCGGTCTGGCCATGGCCTTCACCGGGATGCGCCACTTCCGGCACTGAGCCGGGGGCACTTGATGGTGGACCGTTCCGCCCCTCCCCCCCTCCCGACCACCCGTTAAGGATACTCCCGTGGGTGGTCGGGAGGGGGAGAGGGGCGGAACGGTCAGCACAACTCCGACTCCGCCATGCTCAAGGCCGTGCGTGGCCATGCCGCGATGCGCCATTGTTCGCGCCCCTGCCGATCTGATACAAACAACACTTCAAATGGGAGGAATATGCGATGACCGGTATCGTTCATGACTCAGTCGACAGTCTGGCGGCTCTGATCCCCGATGGAGCGAAGATCGTGGTGCCTGCGGATTACACCGGCATCGCCATGGAACTCACACGGGCCATGGTCCGCCGTGGTGTGCGCGACCTCTACCTGGTCTGCCTGCCGGTGACGGGCCTGCAGGGCGACATTCTGATCGGTGCCGGCGCGGTGAAGACCATCGAGACCTCCGCCGTGACCCTGGGCGAGTTCGGCGGCGCGCCGCGGTTCCAGGCCGCCATCGGCGACGGCAGCCTGAAGATCAAGGACGCGACCTGCCCGGCGATCCATGCCGGTATCCAGGCGGGGCAGAAGGGCATTCCCTACATGCCGCTGCGTGGCATGATCGGCTCCGACGTTCTGGCCAACCGCGACGACTGGAAAGTGGCGCAGAACCCCTTCAGTGACGAGGAAGATCCCATCGTCCTGCTGCCGGCCATCCGGCCGGACTTCGCGCTGATCCATGCCAAGAAGGCGGATCGCCACGGCAACGTCTACATCGGCATCCGCCGCGAGGTCATGGCGCTGGCCGGAGCGTCGCGCCAGACACTGGTGACGGTGGAGGAGATCGTCGACGGCAACCTGCTGCGTGACGACGAGACGGCGGCGGGCACCCTGCCCGCGCTCTATGTCGGTGGCGTGGCGGAAGCCCGGAAGGGCGCATGGCCGCTGGCCTTCTGGGACGAATACCCGGCGGATGAGGCCCACATGACGTCCTACGTCGCCGCCGCCCGCTCCGCGGAAGGCTTCCAGGACTATCTCGACCAGTTCGTGACCGGCGATTCCCGCGCCGCAGCGGCGGAGTGAGCCTGTGAGTGATTTTCCCGCACCCGACGAGATCCGTACCGAAGAGCTGCTGATCGCCATCATCGCCCGCCTGCTGGAAGGGTGTCGGCTGGTATCCAGCGGCGCATCCTCTCCCATTCCCGGCGGCGGCTGCCTGCTGGCACGGCATCAGTCAGGCGGGGCCATGCACGTGAATGTGCTGGGCAGCCGCGCGAACAACCTGATGACGAACGGCGGTGTCGAGCTGTTCGACTGGGCCGCACAGGGACGGCTGGATGCCTTCTTCCTGGGTGGCGGACAGATCGACGGTCAGGCCAACATCAATCTTGTCGGCATCGGTGACTATCCGCAGGCGAAGATCCGCTGGCCCGGCTCCTTCGGTTCCGCCTACCTCTATTATCTGGTGCCGCGCGTCATCCTGTTCCGGGAAGAACACACCCGCCGCGTCTTCGTGGAGAAGGTGGATTTCATCTCGACCCCGGGCACCAGTGATCCGGAGGTCTATCGCACAGGCGGGCCCTACGCGATGGTGTCTCCGATCTGCCAGATGGGCTTCGACAAGGACCGGCGGAAGTTCCACCTGGTCTCCGTCCATCCCGGCCATACGGTCGAGGAAGTGCTGGACAATACCGGTTTCGACATCGATGTGCCGGAGCATGTGCCGGAGACCATCCTGCCGGACCGCGCAACGCTGGACATCATCCGCCAGCAGATTTCCCTGGAAATCGCCGAATGCTACCCCCGCTTCGCCGCCAAGGTGTTCCCTGAGGCGATGAACGCGGCCTGAACAGGCTGCCACAACAGCGAAATCCTGCCCCTTCCCCCTCGACGGGGGAAGGTCGGGGTGGGGATCAGCCCGTCTTGATCCTCGGGGCCTTGTTGCCATTCACGCGCTGTGTCCGCCAGTCGACGCACCAGTCGGAGCAGAAGGTCTGCCCTTCCAGCTTCGGGTCGCTGGCCTTGACGCCCTCGTCATAGACCAGCACGCCGCAGTTGCCGCACTTGATGTAGCGTTCGATGTAGTAGCCGGTGTCCGAGAAACGCATGGATCAATCCCCCCCGGCGCCGAGGCCATAGTCGGCCTTCGCGCGTTCTGCCGTGACATAGCCTTCGGCCACGTCTTCCTGCACCAGTTCCGGATCACGTTCTGCGGGGCTGCCGTAGCCGCCGCCGCCCGGTGTCACGATCTCCACCCGGTCACCCGGCTTGATGACCACGTTGGACCACTTGCTGGTGGATGCCTTGCCGAAGGCCTGCATCATGTTCTGCCATTCGTTGCTTCCCGCCGCCATGTAGAGCGTCATGCCGGACGTGCCGGAGCCGCCGCCGTTCAGGCCCCAGGCCTGATGCACATGCCGGTCGGTGAGCTGGCTGCAGGTGATTTCCGCATCCAGACAAGTCCAGATGCGCCGGGTGCCCAGTCCGCCACGGGTTGCGCCCGCCCCGCCCGAGTCTGGGATCAGGCTGACTTCCTCCGTCAGCCAGGGGTAGCGGGTCTCGAACACCTCCACCGGCGTCACGCGGCAATTGCCGTTGATCGCGTCGGTGGCGTCATTGCCGTCGGCGTGGCGCGTCGCGCCCCAGCCCACGACCTCGATGTCATAGCAGGCGAAATATTCGTCGTTCGCCTTGTCCTGACCACCGAAGACGAAGTTCAGGTGCGTGCCGCCCTCGGAGGCGAAGGCCCGCTCCGGCGACGCCGGGGCCAGCGCCCCGATGACCGCCCCGGCGATACGGGGATGGGTCTCCGTATTGCCACCGACCTCCGGTGCCGGATAGTCGACATTGACCACGGTCCCCGCCGGTGCCAGCACGTGAATGGGCCGGAAGCAGCCGGAATTCTTCGGGATCGAGGGATCCGTCAGATGCAGGATCGCATTGTAGGCCGCCGACCAGGTCACGCCGAGCGTGGCATTGATGGGACCGCCGACCTGTGGCGAGCTGCCTTCGAAATCGACCACGATCTCGTCGTCCTGAATGAAGCATTCGACGTTGATGCGGATTTCCTGATCGGTCACACCGTCATTGTCCATGAAGTCATGGAACGGATAGGCGCCGTCCGGCAGGTCGCGGATCTCCGCCCGCATCCGGGCCTCAGAATAGTCCATCAGGTCGGCGCAGATCTTGCGGAAGTGATCCACACCATACTTCGAGATGGTCTGGGCCAGTCGCTCCGCGCCCACCTCGACACCGCTGATCAGGGCGCGCATGTCGCCGTAGTTGTAGCGGGGCGTGCGGACGTTCGCGAGCCAGAGCTTCCAGACTTCCTCCACATCCTCGCCGCGCTTCTTGATCTTCACCGGGGGCACGCGAATGCCTTCATGGAAGATCTCGGTCGCTTCCGAGGCGAAGCCGCCCGGCACCATGCCGCCGACTTCCGCCACATGACCGATGGCGACGGTGAAGGCGACAAGCTGGTCATCCACGAAGACCGGGCAGAACAGCGTGTGCTCCGGCGTGTGCAGGCCGCCGCGATAGGGGTCGTTGTGGACGATCACGTCGCCGGGGTGGATGGTGTCCAGCGGGATTTCCTTCAGGCTGGAGCTGATGATCAGCGGCATGCCGCCGATCTGTGCCGGGCAGAATTCCGCCACGGCCCACATCTCGCCCTCGGCGCTGGCGATGGCGCAGGTGAAGTCCAGCGCCTCGTTGAAGATCGTCGAATAGGACGTCTTCATCAGGGTGATCCCCATCTCCCGGCACGCCGAGATCATGGAGCTTTCGATGATGTTCATGGTGACGAAATCTGTGGCTTTCGACGTTCCCATGGCCTCGTCTCCTCTGTTCAGCGGTTGCGGATGATCAGGTTGCCGTGACCGTCGACCGTCAGCGTCTGGTCAGGGCGCAGCACGGTGACGGAAGCCGGTTCCTCGACCAGGGCCGGTCCCTCGATCACCGCACCATCACCCAGGCTGGCACGATCATAGACAGCGGCCTGCATGGCACCGTCATCATAGTGCACCTGCCGGTGAGCCGTCGGTTCCGGCAGACCCGCGGCTTTCGGCAGGGTCGGCAGGGTCGGCGTCTCCCGTACCGAGATCGCGGTGACCTTGAAGGTAATGACCTCGATCACCTCCCGCGGGATATTGAAGCCGAAGCGCGACTTGTGCAGCGCGTGGAACGTCGACCAAGCCTTCTGCACCGTCTCGGCGTCGAAGGTCTCGAACTCCACCGGCACTTCCAGTTCGTAGTTCTGGCCGAGGTAGCGCAGTTCCAGCGTACGGCTGACACTCAGGCCCTGCTCGTAGCCCTGTGCCTTCAGGTTGCCCAGCGCATCGCTGACGAGCTGGCCCATGACCTCATTGGCGCGGTCCAGATCGAAGCGGCTGGAGGTCATCTGCACCGTCCGCTCCAGATCGACCCGCGCGTCGGTCATGATGAAGCCGAAGGCGGAGAACTGGCCGGGATGGTTCGGCACGACGCCGGTCGGGATCGACGCCTCTCCCATCAGATCGGCGACATGCAGCGGCCCGGCGCCACCGAAGGCCAGCAGCGCGAAGTCACGCGGATCGAGACCGCGCTCCGTCAGCACCGACCGCAGCGCACCGGTCATGTTGTTGGTGACGATGCGCAGCACCGCCAGCGCGGTTTCCTCCACGCCCAGCCCCAGCGGTTCGGCGATGGTCTGCATCGCCGCCCGCGCCTTTGCCATGTCCAGCGCCATGGTTCCGCCCAGGAAGTTCTCCGGGCTGATACGTCCCAGAATGACATTGGCATCCGTCACGGTGGGCTGCGTGCCCCCGAAGCCGTAGCAGGCCGGGCCTGGATTGGCGCCGGCGCTCTGCGGTCCGACCCGAAGCATGCCGCCCTTGTCGATCCAGGCGATGGAACCGCCGCCTGCACCGATCGTCCGGATGTCGATCATCGGCACCTGGATGGGCACACCGAACTCGATCTCGAAGTTGGTGGTGAAGCTCTCCTGCCCATCAACGACCGTGGAGCAGTCGGTGGAGGTGCCGCCCATGTCGAAGGTGACGAGATTCCCCACGTCAAGCTGCGCCGCGATATGGCGCGCCGCGACAACGCCGCCGGTGGGACCGGAGACCGTCATGTGGATCGGGGATGCGGCCGCCGCGTCGGTGGTCATCTCACCGCCATTGGACTTGATGATGGCGACATTCTCGACGCCGCCCCGCTCCTTCAGCCGCGTGCCGAGGTCCGTCAGATAGCGGCTGACGATGGGCTTGACGAAGGCATCCGCAATTGTGGTGGAGGCGCGTTCGTACTCCTTCCACTTCGGCAGCACTTCATAGGAGATGGAGACCGGCACGTCCGGCAGGGCCTTCGCCAGGATGTCGCGCACCGCGATCTCGTGATCGGGGGTGACATAGGAGAACAGCAGGTTGACGGCAATCGCCTCGATCCCGCCCCTGGCCGCGATCTCCGCTGCCATGGCTTCCACCTCGGCGGGGTCGATGGCCTTGTGGACCGCGCCGCTGGCCAGCATCCGCTCATCAAGCTCGAAGCAGTCACGCCTCTTCATCAGCGGCTTCGGCTTGACCCAGCTGGCGTCGTAATGGTGCTTGCGGTTGCCGCGCTGGATGAAGGGCACATCGCGAAAGCCCTTCGTCGTGACGTAGCCGACCCGCGCGCCGCGCCGTTCCAGGATCGCATTGGTGGCCACGGTGGTGCCGAGGCGCAGGTTGCGGATGCTGCCGGTGAGCTGTTGCAGCCCCTGCAGCACGCCGTCCGTCGGATTGTCCGGCGTGGAAAGATTCTTCCAGACCGTGACTTCCTTCCCTTCCGGGTCATAGGCCACGAAATCGGTGAATGTGCCTCCGACGTCGATTCCCACCGTCAAGCGTGACATGCGTCCCCCTGCAGACTGCTGGTTCACTGAATTGCGAACAGGGTAGTGCACTTGTCGGCAACCTTGCTTGGATGCAGATGCACTTGCACCATGTGGCGGACGCAACGGGGGCAGGCTGCGCTGCCGTCTGCGGCGCCACACGGACAGAATGCCGACGATACCAGGCGCTGTGACACAAAGGCCCTGCCAGTTGCCTGACAGGGCCCTCGGTCGGTCAGTCGTCGATGCGCGCGGTCAGGCCGCGTGTCGCTCCAGCATCGAATCCTTCAGCGAGAGTTTCTGCTTCTTCCATTTCGCCAACAGCGCTTCATCCGGTGCCGGGCGAGCCTCCTCAGCGGAGATCTTGGCCTCAAGCTCCGCATGGCGACGCTTCATCTGGTCTAGTGTTGGTTTGGATGACACGAGGTACTCCCTTCCGTCGTTCGGTGGGTAGAACCGGGTGACATCTGGGCACCCGGCCCTGTCACCTGAAAGTCTGCGCCCCGAAAATCGATCTGTCATCCCTGAATGACAGATTTCTGACATTTCCTGACGGCCGACACAAAACTGGAACGGGAATTGCGAAACCGCGGACAATCGTCACGACTGACGTCACGGAATGAGAATCAACAAGTGTTAACGCGGTTAACCCTTCGTTAGGATTAATGGAAGATTATCCTTCGCACGGGGTTAATGCGGTCAAGGAAGGAACGGTGCGATGCGCGTTTTGCTGATCGAAGATGATATGGCCATGTCGCGTGGCATTGAGACCATGCTGTCGTCAGACGGCTTCAACGTCTACTCGACCGATCTGGGCGAGGAAGGCCTGGATCTGGGCAAGCTGTATGACTACGACATCATCCTGCTGGACCTGAACCTGCCCGACATGCACGGCTATGACGTGCTGAAGAAGCTGCGCCTTTCAAAGGTCTCGACCCCGGTACTGATCCTGTCCAGCATGATGGACGTGGGCGACATCGTGAAGGGTCTCGGCTTCGGCGCCGACGATTACCTGACCAAGCCTTTCAAGCGTGAGGAACTGGTGGCCCGCGTGCATGCCATCGTCCGTCGCTCCAAGGGTCATGCCCAGTCGATCATCCGCACCGGCAAGCTGGTGGTGAACCTGGACACCAAGTCAGTCGAGGTCGATGCCCAGCGCATCCACCTGACCGGCAAGGAATACGCGATGCTGGAACTGCTCTCGCTGCGCAAGGGCACGACGCTGACCAAGGAAATGTTCCTGAACCATCTCTACGGTGGCATGGACGAGCCGGAACTGAAGATCATCGACGTCTTCATCTGCAAGCTGCGCAAGAAACTGGCGGCTGCGACCGGTGGCGACCATTACATCGAGACCGTCTGGGGACGCGGCTATGTGCTGCGTGACCCGGAAGAAGCGGAAGCCGCCGCCTGAGGCACCGGCCCGCAAGCCTTCTCTTTCTGCCCCTCCCTGATCAGCCGTCGGACTGTCGCACCAGTCCGGCGGCTTTCAGCGTTTCAAGGGCCACCGCAAGGTCACCCTGCAGCCGCTCCGCCGCCGCATCGGGAAAGGCCGCGGCGAAGGTCGCCTGAATCTCTTCCAGGCTCTGCGGCTGTTCCAGCAGGCGCCAGATCGCGGCCCCCATGGCATCCAGATGAACGATCTCGCCACTGACCGGCGCCACCAGGAACAGGTCATCGTCCATCGGGTTCTCGGATACGCCCGCGACACGTTCCCAATGGTTCATTCGTCTGGCTCCCGGATCAGGAATTCCGCCGCCTCGAAGCTGTCAGCATAGGCCAGATGCCGGCATTCGCAGGCCGTTGCTACCTGGCGCAGCCGGGTGAGCCGGGTCATCGGGTCCAGATGGGGGGCGAAGGTCACGGGGACCAGACGTTTCACGGTCTCGCCAATACTGCCCGGCGTCAGTTTCGGTGCCTGCGCCTGCCCTGACCGCTCCAGCGTGATCAGCCGGCGGACCCGCAGAACCTCCCCGAACGTCGCCTGCATCTCCTCTTCCAGCGCCAGATACACCATGCTCCCCTCCCGTGTCATACCGCGCGCTTCCACCAGGGTGGCGAACCGGGACGGGGCACTGTCCGGCAGGGGCAGACGCAGCTTGGGCCGAAGTCCGAGGGCAAGACCCTGCATGTCCCGCGAAAGCGGCAGACGGTCATCGCACCAGAGCCGCGCGCCTCCTGCCGCCAGGGCCATGGCCAGGGTGCTCTTGCCCGCCATCGTGTCCCCCAGCAGGACCGTCAGGCCCCGCCGTTCGCCGTGGCCAAGGGCAACTGCCGCCGCATGCAGGCAGATCCAGTCCGGATCGGCCGCGGTGAAGGCCCCGATGACGGTGCCGATCAGCCCGTTGGCGGCCAGCAGGCCCGGCGGCAGCACCACATCCGGTGCCGCGTAGCTGCTGGCCGTGAACCGGACGGAGCCATCGTCCGCTGTCAGGGCGGTGACATGAGCAGCATCGTCCGCGCCCTCCGCTTCCGGCCAGTGCGGTGCCTGCGCGCGGGTCAGGTCGAGCAGGGCCTGCGGGGCATCCACGATCACCGGTCGCGTCGGACTGGCAAAACCGGAGGCCCTGTGTGTCATGGCTGACTCGATGTCATGGCTGGCTCAGCGACGGCGGCGGCGGCCGGGCCGGGCCGGGCCGGGGGCTTCGGCGGGGACAGGACCGGCGGCAGCGCGCCGGAGGCAACCGCCTTCAGCAGGCGGACATGCTTGGGCAGCGTGTCCTTCAGCGCATAGTTCTTCAGCACCACCTCCCGCGCCGCCTCCTGCAGCGGCTTCAGCGCTTCCCGGTTGTCGAGCGCTTCCGCGATCCGCTGCGCCAGCCCGTCGACATCGAAGAAGTCCACCAGCAGACCCTGCTTGCCGTCGCGAATGACCTCCCGCACCGGCTCGGTGTCGGAGGATATGATGAGGCACCCCGTCGCCATGCTCTCGATCAGCGACCAGGACAGCACGAAGGGCACGGTCATGTAGACGTGGGCGTGGCTGGCCTGCAGCACCTTCAGGTACTCGCCATAGGGCAGCAGTCCGGTGAAGTGGACCCGGCTCATGTCCAGTTCCAGTTCCTCCAGCATCTTCTGCTTGAAGGTTCGGCCATCAGGCAGCTTCCGGCCATAGGCCACCCGGTCCTGGCCGACGATGACCGCGTGCATGTCGGGCCGCACCTTCTGCAACTGCGCCACCGCCTCCACGAACTGCGGGAAGCCGCGATAGGGCTCCATCCCGCGCGTGGCGTAGGTGACGATCTCCTTCGCGCCGCTCAGGTCCAGATCGCCGACCTTCATCACCGCATCCGGGTCCGGCTTGAAGAAATCCGTATCGACGCCGTCATGCAGCACGGTCAGCTTGTTGTGGAAGATCTTCGGGAACTGGTCGCGCTGGAACAGCGTCGGACACAGGCCCCAGTCGCAGTTCGCCAGATCCAGCAGGATCGCGGCGTTGCGGGTGCGGATGCGGCATTCATCGTCGGAGGAAATCTCGCTCTCCGGCAGGTAGTCCGCGTCGGAACCATGCGCGTGGTAGAACCATTCGAAGTAGCTCAGGACACGGGTGTCGGGGAACGCATCCTTCACATACAGCGTCGGACCCCAGCCGGAATGGCCGCAGACCAGGTCCGGCACGAAGCCCTGGCGTTTCAGGTCCATGCACATGCGATAGACCGACTGGCCGTTCAGCACGGCGCTTTCCAGGTTGCGGACATAATGATGCGTCTCCGCCCGCACCTCCCGCGCCGGCTTGTAGAACGCCTTGGTCACCCCCGGAATCTCGCCGTTCTTCGCCTGGGTGCCGAAGACAAGCTGGTGCCCCTGCTCCGCCGCCAGACTGGTCGCCACATGCCGGTACTGGGCCGGAAAATTGTTGTGCAGGAACAGGACACGCATGGGTGGCTATGCCTCCAGTGAATTGGGTTGTCCGACAGGCATCAGCCAAGCCGGGCCGCAGGTCAATCCCTGATGCATCCCGCCGCAGCCATTGTCGGCCGGTTAACCAGTTCTAAAGCCACCTGTGCGACGGTTCCGTTTCAGGCAGAACCGGGCGCAGAACCCGAAACGCGGAAAGTGAGTCAATGAAGGCGCGGACAGACTAGGAAATCCGGCTGCTGGACTTTGCCGAGCGACTGGCGCGGCACACGGATGATCGCATCGCGGTCCATATCCACCTGTCGCGGCTGGGGGCGCATTACCGGCGCGCGCACCACATGCGTATTGCTGCCAACAGTTTCGAACTGCTGGCCAAGCGCTTCGACGGCCAGCTCTTCATGATGTCGAACAACGATCTCATCTTCGTTGCCCGCGGCGCGACCCCGACCGAGGTCGATGAGGTCGTGACCCGCCTGCGCTATCTGTTCAACGAAGACCCCCTGACCCACGATGACGCCTATGACACCGGGAAATTCTGCACCTGGTATGACCTGGACGATGAATATGATGCCTTCGTCGCCCTCGCCCGTTCGCTGAAGCAGCAGGCAGAGAACGAACGCCTGATCGAGGCGGAGCGGCGCAAGGCCCGCAAGAACCAGCAGCCGCCGAAGGTCCCGATGCGACCGGAACATCTGGGGCGCCTGGTCGAGCAGATCACGTCGATGGACATCACCTCCCTGATGCGGCGCCAGCCGATCTGCGCCATGGCACCGGACGGGACGCTGCGCCCGGTGTTCAACGAACTGTTCGTCTCCATCGGTGACCTGAACCGGATGGTGATGCCGGAGGTCAACCTGACCGCCAATGCCTATCTGTTCAGCTATCTGACCCAGTACCTGGACCTGCGCATCCTGAAGGCCCTGCCGGAGATCGAGAACGCGGTGCCGCTCTCCACCTCCATCAACATCAACATCGGCACCATCCTGTCGCCGGAGTTCCTGGAGTTCGATCACCGCCTGCGCGCCCTGACGCGCAAGACGATCGTGCTGGAGGTGCAGCCGAGCGACCTGTTCGCCGACGTCAGCAGCTTCATGTTCGCGCGTGATTTCGTGCGCAATCGCGGTTACCGCATCTGCGTCGACGGGCTGACCCACCTGACCTTCCCGCTGGTGGACAAGCGCAAGCTGGGCCTGGACATGCAGAAACTCATCTGGTCCGCCGACGCACTGGAAGACGGCGGGGCGGAGCGGCGCAAGGAACTGGTCGAAGCCATCCGCCGCACCGGTACGTCCCGCGTCATCCTGTGCCGCTGCGATTCGGAGGAAGCCTTCGAGTTCGGCCGCTCCATCGGCCTGTCCCTGTTCCAGGGCCGCCTGGTCGATCAGCAACTGGCCGAGATGAACGCCAACCGCAAGGTGGCGTGAGGCACCGGTCAGGCAGCGGAACCTAGCGTTCGAGTTCACCGAAGAATCCGATGACCTTCACGATCTTTCCGGCGTCATTCACTTCCGTGACGTCAAAGCCTGACATCAGCAGGCTGTCGCCCTGGTGTATGGCCCAGTGATACCGGCAGTGATTGTTCTGCAAGTCGACATTGCTGGTGCGGGTGTAGCGTGCCCCGGGGATCTGCTTCTGGATCTGTTCGACCATCGCCAAAAAAGCCCTGCGACCGATGATGTTGTGGTTGGGGTCGACGAAGTGGACGTTGTGTTCCAGCGCGGCGTCGGTCAGCGCGGCCCTTTCCGACAAATCCGAGGTGTTCCAGACGGCCAGCATCCGGTCCAGATTCTCGATATGTGCATTCATCATTCCAGCCTTTCACGTGTCAGGAACCAACTGGTGACGCGCCGCGATCACGGCTCCCCGTCAAGCGCGTGGTTCTCAAGGTCCTCGTCGGCTTCGTCTTCGGAGATGCAGCGGCCCCGGATCGAAATTCCCGCCCAGTGCACGCTGTCCGGATCGCCGCTGACCAGCGGGTGCCAGGGTTCCAGCGGCTTGCCCTCGTAGAGCAGGCGGTAGGCGCAGGTGGAGGGCATCCAGCGCAGCTTGCCGACGTTCTCCGTGTCCAGCGTCAGGCAGTCGGGGACGACGATGGAGCGGTTGGCATAGTCGCCACAGCGGCAACTCTCATGATCCAGCAGGCGACAGGCGACATTGGTGAAGACGATCTCACCCGTGTCGATGTCCTCCAGCTTGTAGAGGCAGCACTTGCCGCAGCCGTCGCAGAGCGATTCCCACTGGCCCTGCGTCATGTCCTCCAGACGTGTCGTCTCCCAGAAGGGGCGCTCGTCCTCATCGGTGTTCGTGTTCATGACCAGCCGGCCTCCCTGACCGCAGGCAGATATGTACGGCTGACCGGCACTTCCAGCCCGTTGCGCAGCAGCAGCCAGGTCTTGCGGTCGCGCCGCACGACATCCTGCACCGCGTCCTCGGCAATCCACCAGGACCGGTGTACCCGCAGGCCCCGCAGCCCGTCCAGTTCCTCCACGGCGTCGGAGAACCGGTGCAGGACCAGGTCGTCGCCCAGTGCCGTATGCACACGGACGTAATGATCCTCCGCCTGCAGGCAGAGCAGGTCCCGGCCCAGGCGGGTGGGCACACGCAGCAGGAATCGCGGTGCCGCGCTGGCCACCAGCGTTCCGTTCCCCTGCGCATCATCACCCTGCGCATCCTCGCCCTGCGCCGACAGCGCCGCTTCATCCGAAGCCGTTGCCGGCGCCGAACGGCTCATGAAGAAATGCATGATGGGAATCGTGATCGCCAGCGACAGGACGAACACCTGCGGATAGAGCCAGAGAAAACCGATGTGTTCCACCGTCTCCGGTCGGAAGGTGCTCTCCAGCCAGATGACCTCGAACGTTGCCGGCACCGATGCCAACGCACAGGCCCCCACCGTCGGAAGCCAGAATCTGGATTCGCCCAGCAGGCGGTGCAGGAAGAAATGCGCCAGGCGAATCTGCAGCCAGTTGAGCGCGATGCTGATACCCCAGTACTGGATCAGTTCCAGGGGTGTGAGCGCGCTGAACGTGCCGAACGGACCGATCATCACCGCCAGGAACCAGACGCCCCCGACGGCCAGCCCCTCCAGCAGGATCGCTTTCAGCCGTTCCCATTCACGAAGCGCCAAGTGCACAGTGTCCTGTTTCACGAAACCCGGGACGCATTTGCCGAAGGAGAGGCTTCACCCCTCGGCGTCACACGCGAAATCTGTCGACGCCAAGAGGTACATTCATCGGCGAAAGGACACCAGCCCATGTTCGGACGAACTTCTGTCATGCCTTCATCATCCCGCCGCACCGGCGCCGCGCGGTCCGCGCGCGCTGCCATGCTTGCCGTGACGATGCTCACATTGCCCGCTGCCATGGCGCATGCGGGCGAGTTGCGCATCGCGGTGGAGAACATCGTCGGCAGTGACGGCCACCTGCGGGTTGCCCTCTACGCGGAGGGATCGGAGTTCCTGAAGTCCGGTCAGGAGACGGCGGCCAGCTTCCGTGTCGCCGCCCCCGGCACGATGACCTTCAGCTTTCCCGACCTTGCAGCCGGGCGCTATGGCGTTGCCGTGTTTCACGATGCCAACGCCAATGGCGAACTGGACAGCAACCTGCTGGGCATTCCGACGGAGGGTGTGGCATTCAGCAATGCGGCGCGGGCGAACTTCGGCCCGCCCTTCTTCGACGATGTTGCCGTGACGGTGCCCGTCGAGGGTACCGTGACCACCCGCGCACCGCTGACCTATTGAGAGACCGCATCATGATGGACCGACGCACGTTCATGACCTCCATCGCCGTCGCCGGACTCGGGATCGGCGGCATCTCCGGTGCCGCGCTGGCCGACGCCAATGCCATGCGCCATCGGGCACTCAACTTCCAGGTCGGCCTGCGGGAGCGGCCATGGCTGCTGGGCTGGCAGACGCTGGAGGCACCGACCGTTGCCGCGGACAGCAGCGAGATACACGTGGAGGGGCAGATTCCCGCCGACCTGAAAGGGGACTTCTGCCGCAACGGTCCTGCGGGGCACGAGGTCTTCGGCCATCGCTATCGCCACTGGTTCGACGGCGACGGGCTGGTCCACCGCTTCCGCCTGGCCGACGGCACGGTGCGCCACGAAGGGCGGATCATCGACACCCCGAAGTGGCGGGCGGAGCAGGCCGCGTTCCGGCCCCTCTACGACGCCTTCGACACCGACGTCGACGGTGCCGCCATCAGTTCACCCGATGCGCTCAACCCCGGCAACATCAGCATCATCCGGCATGGGGGTCGCCTGCTGGCGCTCTGGGAGGGTGGATCGGCCATCGAGCTCGATCCGCAGACGCTGGCCTTCCGGGACTTCGTCACCCTGGCACCGGAGGCGCGCGGCATGCCCTTCTCCGCGCATCCGCGGCTGGACCGGGACGGCACACTCTGGAGCTTCGGCTACGCCGGATATGCGGGCAAGATCGTGCTCTACCGGGTCAATCCGGATGGCGGGCTGCACAGTCTGCACCTGCTGGACGTCGCACCGACCCCCATGGTGCATGATTTCCTGATCACGGAGCGGCATGTCGTCTTCATCCTGACACCCTGGCGCTATGACGGGACAGCAGGGGCGACGTTCCTGGAAAGGCATGTCTGGCAGCCGGAGACCGGCGGTCAGGCCCTGATCATCGACAAGGATGACCCGAGCCGCCGCCGGATCGTCGAGCTGCCCGCCTTCTGGGTCTATCATTTCGGCAATGCCTGGGAGGATGCGGCAGGCATCATCCGCTTCGACTATTGCCACTATGCCGATCCGTCCATGACCACGGAGGCTTTCCGCCAGGTGATGAACGGGGAGGCCCCCACGGGCACCGGCGCCAGCTATCGCAGCGCCAGGATCGACCCTGCGAAGGGCAGTTTCAGCGAATCCCCCCTGATCGACGGCCCCGCGACGGAGTTCCCGCAGGTGCATCCGGGCCGCATCGGTCGTCGCACGGACCGCGCGGTCCTGCTGCTCGCCGACCCGGATGCCGGGGTGGATCACCCCCTGTTCTCCACCACGGCGATGGTGGATCAGGCGACAGGGCGCATCGACGCCTTCGTCCATGGTCCGACCGAGATCGCCGAGGAGGCGATTCTGGTTCCCGCTGACGGCGGCGATTCGGATTCAGCGGCTGGCTGGGTTCTGCAGACGGTGCTGGACTACGCGGCGGCGCGCACCCGGCTGAAGATATTCGACGCCACGGATCTGTCCTCCGGCCCCGTCGCGGTGGCGACCCTGCCCTATGCACTGCCCGCCGGTCTGCATGGCAGTTTCATGAAAGCCTGATTGCGGGCGACCCGAAACGGGCTATCTTCCGCCGGAGCAGAACTGACCCTCGGCGGAAGAATCCCGCATGAACGACCGACAGATGGCAATCCAGGACCTGTTTGTCGTCGGCACCAGCCCAGGTGTCAGCGGATCCGGACGCGTGCGCCTGCAGACCCTGGTCCTGATCCGCTGGATCGCCGTGCTGGGCCAGAGCTTCTCGGTCCTGCTGATCCGCTTCGGGCTGGATTTCGAGTTTCCCTTTCTGCCCTGCCTGCTGACCATTCTCGCCTCCGGCGTGCTGAACATCGTCCTTGCGGTCCAGTATCCCGCAACGGCGCGCCTGTCGGACCGGGGGGCGGCGCTGTTCCTGGCCTATGACCTGCTGCAACTGGCGGCCCTGCTGTACATGACAGGTGGTCTGACGAACCCGTTCGTCATCCTGATCCTGGTTCCGGTGACGATCTCCGCGACGATCCTGTCGGTGCTCAGCACGGCGGCACTCGGCCTGCTGGCGCTGGTCTTCACCAGTCTGCTGGCCTTCTGGTACCTGCCTCTGCCGTGGGCCGGCGCGGGGCTGCATTTTCCGACGCTCTATGTCGGCGCGATCTGGATGGCGCTGGCTCTCGGGATCGCCTTCATGTCGACCTATGCGGGCCGTCTCGCCTTCGAGACCAAGCGCATGTCCGACGCCCTGCGCGCCACGCAACTGGCGCTGTCGCGGGAGCAACAGCTCAGCGCGGTCGGGGGAATCGCCGCCGCCGCCGCGCACGAACTCGGCACCCCGCTCGGCACCATCCACCTGGTCGCCAGGGAACTGCAGCGCGACCTGGAGACGGGAAGCCCGCTGACCGAGGACATCGACCTGCTGGTCAGCCAGACGGAGCGCTGCCGCGATATCCTGGCTGAACTCTCACGACGACCAGGCGACGGGGACGATACCTTCCGCAAGACCACCATCGTCGGGCTGGTGGAAGCGGCGGTCGAGCCCTATGGCACCGCAGAGGTCAGTATCGTGATCGAGCCGCAGACCGGCCACCCGCCGGAGGTGCCGCGCAGTCCCGAAGTCCTGCATGGTCTGGCCAACCTGACCGAGAATGCCGTCGATTTCTCCAGGCGACAGGTACGCATCGAAATCTATTGGGACACGCCGGAAATCACCATCCTGCTGGAGGATGACGGACCCGGCTTTCCGCAGGATGTCTTGAAGACACTGGGCGAACCCTATACCACCACAAGACGGCAGCGCGGCGGCATGGGACTTGGCGTTTTCATCGCGACAACGCTATTGGGTCATTCCGGGGCGACTGTCGACTTCAGCAACCGGGTCGAGAATGGCGTACCGTGTGGCGCACGCGTTGCCATTCGCTGGCCCCATGGCATTATTGAGCAGGGTACGTGGGGCTGACGGGGGACCGTCCGGCATCCGGCACCCAACGACGCAGAAGGGGACCATGCGTATGGCGAAGGACGGTGACGAGGAGATGCTCGACATCAATGACCTCGAGGATCGCTCCCTGCTGATCATCGATGATGACAAGGCGTTCCGTCTGCGACTGGCCCGCGCCATGGAAAAACGCGGCTTCGATGTGGAGGCGGCAGAGACGGTCGAGGAGGGCATCGCCATGGTGCGCAGCCTGCGTCCCGCCTTCGCCGTCGTCGATCTGCGGCTGGAGGATGGCAACGGCCTGGATATCGTCGGTGTCCTGCATGAGGTCCGTCCCGAGGCGCGGGCGGTCATGCTGACCGGCTATGGCAACATCGCGACCGCCGTCGCGGCGGTGAAGGCCGGCGCCATCGACTATCTGGCCAAGCCGGCCGATGCAGATGATGTGGCGAATGCCCTGCTGGCCGTCGACGGGGAAAAGCCGGCACCGCCGGAGAATCCCATGTCCGCCGACCGTGTGCGCTGGGAGCATATCCAGCGGGTCTACGAGCTTTGCGGGCGCAATGTGTCGGAAACGGCGCGGCGGCTGAACATGCATCGCCGGACCCTGCAGCGCATTCTGGCGAAGCGCAGCCCGCGCTGAGGCTGATTAACCAAAGCGAAAGCCTTCAGTACTAGGGTTCACGGTGTATGCGCGGATGGGCGCGCGTACCGTGGACCTGTCTGTGGTGACGCCTTGAAGTACCTCGATCTCAGCATGCTCTCGGTCATGGTGGCGGACGACAACCGCCATATCCGGGACATCATCGTGCAGATCTTGCGGGCGCTGGGCGTACGGACCATGCATATGGCGGAAGACGGCGTGAGCGCCTTCCAGATCCTCTGCTCCCAGCCCATCGACATCGTCATCATCGACAACCGGATGCAGCCGATCTCCGGCACCGACTTCACCCGTCTGGTCCGCCGGAGCGAGGAAAGCCCGAACCCCTATGTGCCGATCCTGATGGTCACCGGCTATGCCGACAAGCGCACGATCATCGAGGCGCGCAACGCCGGTGTCCACGACATCATCGTGAAACCCCTGTCGGCGGCACTGGTTTCCACCCGCCTGTCGGAAGTGATCCTGAACCCGCGCAACTTCGTGCGGACCAAGACCTATTTCGGTCCTGACCGGCGTGATGGTCATGGTCTCGATTCCGGTGATCGCCGACGCACCCTCGACGCCACGCCCATACTTGACGCACTTGCGGCCCTGCCCCCGATGCCCGTAGCAGGCAATGTCTGAGGCCATGTGATGGGCAAGGATAAACTCGACCTCAGCAGCATCTCCATCCTGGTCGTCGATGACAACAGGCAGATGCGGGCGCTGATCGTGCGCATACTCGAGACGCTGCGTGTGAGCATGGTCCAGGAAGCCGCAGATGCCAACCAGGCGCTGCGCCGCATGAAGCAGGCGGTACCCGACATCTTGCTGCTGGACCATCGCATGGACGGCATGTCGGGCATCGAACTGGTCCACTACCTGCGCAACGACGAGAAGAGTCCCCACCCCTTCCTGCCGATCATCATGATCTCGGGCGCTGGTGACCATGACGGCGTGATCGGCGCGCGCGACGCCGGTGTCACCGAATTTCTGGCCAAACCCCTTTCGGTGGCGGTACTTGCCCAGCGCCTGACAGCCGTGATCGAGAATGCCCGCCCCTTTGTCCGCACCAATGATTTCTTCGGACCCGACCGTCGTCGACGCACAGTCCCCCCTGAAGACGCCCCGCGCCGCCGTGCGGATGATCTGGAACAGGATGAATCCGACAGCGTATTCGCTGCCTGACCCGCGTCCGGCCCCCTGCCTGGCCCGCAAGACGGTTCCTTGATCAATTCCGATTCTCCCTCCAGATTGGAGACCAGATTCGAGGCCTCTGCTTCACGACACTGCGTATCCGTCGCCAGCGGGGATCTGCCAGCAGGATAGCGGACACCGTGAATGAGCAGCCTGACCTCCGACAAGACCGCCAGTCCTGACGGGACGGCAATGGACGCACTGCCAGCACGCGCGGATATCCGCGATGCCGCCGACCGCCTGAACCTGATCGTCATCTCGCCCCTTGGACGATCCGGTTCGTTCCTGATCCAGTCCCTGTTCGACGGCCACCCGGAGGTCGTCTGCTTTTCGGAGGTCGCACAGCACTGGCATCACGCGGACAGTTTCAGGGCGGCTGGCCAGGACATCTCGGCATGGCTCGATGCCCATCCGGAATTCCATGATGGCCGGAGCTTCGCGGGCGAAGACGCCTCCATGGCCGATGCGCTGGCGACCTGGTTCCGGCAGCGCCGCCCGCAGTTCGAGGATGCCTTCCGGCTGGCCTGGGAAACCCTGAACGACAGCGCCGAGGAGAGGCGCCTCTACGTCAGTCTCGCCGTGGCGTGGGCCGTCGTTCGCGGGCAGGATCTGGATCGTCTGCGGTACGTGGTACTGCAGCATCACAACAATCGCGCCATTGCAGGCGACATGCCGGCGATCCTGCGCGCATTTCCCGAGACCCGGATCCTGGCAACCTGCCGCCACCCCATCGAGAGCGGCCTCAGTTTCCTGACCCTCGACCGGCGGACGGGACATGCGTCGTTTCGCAACTATTGCCGCAACGTCCGGGGCTGGTCAGTCACATGCTGGCGCAACATGGAGGCGGTGGCCGCGCAGCTGTCCGACGAGTCCCGCCTTCGACTGCTTGACCTGAACACCCTGCACGAGGATCCCGACGGGATCCTGCGCCGCCTGGCCCTCTGGCTCGGCATCAGCGACGATCCGGCGCTGCATGCGTCATCGGTCTGTGACATTCCGTGGCTCGGCAACAGTGCCGACGGTGCACCCATTCCGACCTTCGAACACAAGCGTGCAGCGCTGATCTATCCCGCCACCATCGGGACGCAGAAAGGCCTGAGCCGGAACGAGTACCGGTTCGCCGAATGGTTCACGCGCCCTTTCCTCAGGAGCGCAGGCTATGCGGACCCGGCAACGGTGGGCACCACATCGCTGGCTGGTTTCCTCTGGATCCTGATTTCGCACATGGAATGGTTCCGCGCCGATACCATTGCCCATGACAGGGGTCTGAAGCGTTTCGCACGGCGACTGGGGCTGGTGGAGACAGCACTGGTCCTGAAGGAACTGCTGGCGCTGCGACGGTCCGTCCGACGCCCGCTGGCCCATCTTCGCCTCGACCGCGACCCTGCAGCATGAAGACCGGTCGCACGATCTGGATCACCGGCCTGTCCGGTGCAGGCAAGTCGACTCTCGCCGGGCCTGTCGCGGACGGGCTGCGCCAGTCGGGGGAAATTGTCGTGTTGCTGGACGGGGACGAGTTGCGTGCCGTCTTCGGGCCGACCGCGACGTCGGCGGCAAGCCACACCCGTGCCGCGCGACTCGATCTCGCCCTGCGCTATGGCCGCCTGTGCGGCATGTTGAGCAATCAGGGTCTGACTGTCGTCATCGCGACCATCTCCCTCTACCGCGAGGTTCAGGACTGGAACCGGCAGAACCTGCCCGGATATACCGAGATATTCCTGGATGTACCGCTGGCGGAACTCAGGCGGCGTGATCCCAAGGGCATCTATCGCCGGTTCGACGCGGGCGAGATCACCGATGTGTCCGGACTGGATGTCGCCGTGGACTATCCCACCGCACCCGATCTGCACCTGCGCTGGGACTCCGGGGTGGGCATTGATGATCTGACCGTGCAGGTCCTGTCGCTGCTGCGGAAGTGAGCGCGGCCTACTGGTAGCTCGCCAGGTCCGTCGCCGTGTCTATCTCTCCCCAGCCATCGCGGTAGGCAAGCGCGCGCACAGGCACCCGACCGGCGGCAATGATACGCCCCAGCAGGCCGGTCATGTGGGTGCGGTTCCGTTCCGCCTCCGGCAGTTCCGACCTGATGCGCTGCACCTCCGCCCAACCGGTCGGCGTGAAACGCAGCAGGCCCATGTACTGGCCCTCGACCTCCGCGACCGTCTGCGGTCGGTTGCCGATCTCGACCACGCGGTCGCCGTCGAGCCGGAACGTCTCAGCGTCCTCCAGCGGGTCGTCGAAACGCTTGCTCCAGACCTCCAGCCAGTCCGGGTCATGCGTGATGGCGATATCCGCCTTGCTCCCGCGCAGCAGTTCGACGGCAGAGGATTCGTAGAAGATGTCCGAATAGCTGACGATGCATGGCCCTTCGGTGAGCCAGCTGTCAGCGGCAGCAAGCGAGGAAACCATGTTTGTGGTCTCCCAGAGCGGGTTGTGGAACTCGACCAGCCCGTAGGGCTGCAGCTTCTCCCGCTTGTAGCCCGTGACGATGCCGATCTCGCTGATACCGCCACCGCGCAGGGCCTCGATCTGTCGCGCCAGCAGCGGCTTGCCATGCAACTCGGTCAGGCACTTCGGCTGTTCCTCTGTCAGTGTCTGCATGCGGCTACCGCGACCGGCGGCCAGGATGATGGCGCGCATCACGGCGTCCCCACTGCTGTCTGATGAAAATGTGCCCGTGCCAGGTCCAGATGACCCTGATCGAACGGTCTCTCCCGCTCCGGATGCCACATCCAGCCGACAACCGGGTGGGTCGCGTGCTGCATGGCCTCGATCTCGCCATCGGCTGATCTGGCGAGCACGCCGTACCCGGTCGGGCATCCGGCCAGCGCGCTGTCGTGATAGCTGTTCACATCACCGAAAGGGGCCGCGAGCTGATGCCGGGTCCGGACATGGCCTGAAACCTGTTTCAGTTGTCCGCCCGCCGCCACGGCCAGCATCTGCATGCCCCGGCAGATGCCCAGAAGCGGCCGCCGATTGTCCAGCGCCCAGGCGATGAGATGGCGCTCGACCGCATCCCGGTCCGCACAGGTGCCGATGTCATTGCCACCGGAAAGGACCACACCCAATGGGTCGACCATTGCCAGCCAGTCGCCCAGTTGCTCGCCAGTCCAGGAATTTGCCACCGGCAGGCCGGTGAAGCCCGCGTCCGCCAGCCAGTGTATCAGTGCCTGATCCAGGGCGTCCCTGCGCTCCCCCCGGTCAGGGTAATCGTCGATACGCTGGGTAACGGCGATGACAGGCTGCCGGCTCATGCGATGATCTCGACCAGTTTCCCCGCGCAGTCGATATGCAGGCGATGCGCGGTCGACCACTTCTCGAAATTGACCTCACCCGCGCCGATGACGGCGGGCAGCCCCAGTTCCCCGGCGCGGATGGCCATGTGCGAGTTCGCCCCGCCCCAGGCGGTGACAAGACCGGCGATCCCGCGGGAGAACAGCCAGTCGTAGCCGGGGTCGGCATTGGGGATGCAGACAATGCATCCGGCCAGTGCGTCCCGCTGCTCCAGATCGCCAACCTCCGCCGTCACCTGCCTGCGGGTGATGAAGTTCGGGTTGATCGCAGGATACTCGAAGCCCCAGACGTCCTCCGGTCGCTGGATCAGGGGCGGCAGCGAAAGCGTCAGCGTCTCCGCATAGCGCGCGCGCCCGCCCTCGATGCTGCGGGCCAGCACTTCCTTCGGGCCCAGGGCCGCGATCTGCAGTTCCTTGATCGTCGTGATGTCGCAATAGGAGAGGTCATCACGGCTGAAGCCATGGCTCTCACCGAAGTCCTGCAGCAGGGACAGGATGTCGGACAGGTTCCGCGTGAAGGCGAATTTCGCCTGTTCCCGCAGTTCGATTCCGGCCTGCAGGAAATTGAACAGGCCCACCGGATCGATCTGCAGACCATGCTCGTCCAGCAGCCGCCCGATCTCCCTCATCTGCGGCAGGCTGATGCTGAAGGGCCGGGCCGCATCGACCGGTTCCGGCCGCTCCGACCAGTTGAAGTAGAGGTCGGGCGCCTCGTCGTAGCGACGGGAAAGAATGTCGTAGGTACCGGGGCGCAGGTGTCCGTACTTCTGCAGGAACACAGAGCGCGACAGGCGGGAGCGATCCGCCGCCATCTGGCTTGTCACGGTGGAGGTGGATTGCAGGAAGGCATCCGTGTCCTCCGGCGAGAAGACGCCGACCTTCTCCAGGGAGCGCAACAGCTGGACCGCAACGAACCCGGCCCGTGCGAGGCCCGCGAACGGCAGGGTGCCATAGCGCTTGGTGTCTTCCAGCAGCCAGTAGATGCGATCCACGGGACTTGTGTCCGCGGCCAGAAGTTCCTCCCGCCGCCGCTCCAGCGTCTCCAGCTTGGCGGCGTCGGTGCGCCACAGTCCCTTTTCCGGGTCGATGATCCCGTTCGTCAGATCACGCAACGCATCCGCGATCTGACCGGTCTCGGTCTCGGTGAACCCGGCTTCCCGCAGTGCGCGGGTGCGGTCGGCGATGTCCAGGGAATAGCAGGACAGTACGATCTCGAACTCGATCCGGTCGTGCAGGGTCGGCTCCGCCAGCAGACGCGAGACATAGTGATCGACCAGCCGTCCGGCGATGCCATCATCCAGCGCGGCAGGCACGAAGGAATTGAAGGACAGCCGCACGTCAATGTACGGCAGGCCGTGGAAGTGCAGCATCAGCGGGCAACTGCGCAGGTTGCGATAGCCGTAGTTGTGACGCTGATACGCCCAGATCGAATCCGTCACCAGGTCGCGATAGAGAGACAGGGCCAGCGGTCGGGGCCGCAGGCCGATGATCTCCGCCGGATTCCAGTCAGGCATGACGCCAAAGACGGTCCTGCCCCCCTTCACGAACGGATGCGGGCGCATGCCGCGCGCCACCAGTTCCGCCGCATGGCCCAGCAGACGCGCCTGTTCCAGGGGGTCCTGGGCCGGTCGGTCAAGGATCAACGGCCGCGCCTGCAACAGCCACAGCCTCTCCCCATCGCCCTCTTCGCGGGTAACGGCGAACTCCAGGTCAACCGGGCGACCACCGGAGCGCAGCAGCATGTCGTCGAGCAGGACAAGCACCGGCTCCAGTTCGGCGGGCGGGTCGACTTTCGACCATGCCGCCTGCTGCCAGGTACGCACATGCTTGCCGCCGGTAACTGCCGTTGTGTCGGTGCCCTCGACCCAGTTGATGATGCGGTAGGGGGCTGCCGTGCTCGGATCATGGGAGAAGGCCACGCCGGACCGGACAACCTGGCGCAGCATCGGCTGTACCAGCACCTGATCGGCCCCGTCCGTCACACCATAGGCTGCCACCACCTCGTCGATCGCAGCAGCCCGGTCATCCTCCGCAACATCCAGCAGGGACAGAAAGGCACCGGCATTCGAAGCCTGTTCACCGTCCTCGCGCCCGCAACTGGACCGCACGATGACCGCAACCGGCCCCAGTCGGGCGGAAAGGGTCTCCAGGATCGCGTTCCGGTTCTGCTGCCACTCCACCACCGTGAAATGGACCTGTGGCGCGATCGACGCCGTGGTCAGGTCCCCGCGGAGTGTTTCCAGTGTTTCCGCCTTGGTGGAGAAATGCAGCATCTGCCCCGTCAGCTCAACTGAGCGACCCAGATATTGGTACGATAGGGCACCATGATCGACGAACCCGGCAGGCCATCCAGATAGGCCTCGATGGCATTGACGACGTCATGGAACTTCTCGCCCGCCTGCCGTTCCAGGGTGGCATGAGACCGCCAGGCCTCGACGCAATCGACCTTCGACTGTTCATGCACCACCTTGCCTGACACCGTCACGACACTGCGGAACAGGCCAGAGGCCTCGATCACATTGGTCTGGTCTTCCCGCCGGGTGCCATAGCCATAGCCCGGCACACCGTCGCGGATGATCCCTTCGATCCGCGACTGGATCGGATCATCCAGTTCGCGATGGTTCCACATGCAGGCGAACCAGCCACCCGGCACCAGAATGCGTTTCGTCTCCGCAAGCGCCTTCGGCCGGTCGCAGACATTGAAGGAGCTGCCGAATGTGACGAGGTCATAGGCCCCGCCGTCCATCCCGGTCGCCTCCCCGGTGCCCTCGAACCAGCGCACATCGGTCATCGTGCTGGTGCGCTTGATGCCATTCGCGCGCATGGCATCGTTCGGCTCCACCGAATCGACCTTCAGCCCACGCTCGGCGAGCTTGATCGTCAGATGGGCGACACCCGCACCGACGTCGCACACCCTTGCCCCCGCGCCGACATCCGCCAGGCGCAGCATCGCATCAATCGCCGTGTCGGCGTAATCCGGTCGCTTCAGATAGGCGTCCGCAAGATCGCTGTAGTCCCAATCAGTCTTCACCGGCCAAGCCCCCGAATAGCGTCACGAATCTGTCATGAAGAGACTTGTTACATCTCCCGACAGCATGTTTCCAGCACCGGTTCAGCCGGGAGAGGGATACCCTGCGGTATCAGGGGCGCATGAAGGCGTGTTCGGCATCCGGGTCCAGATTGTCGATCTCGTGGCGCAGTTCCGCCGCGATCTCGTCGGTGGAGCGGTTTTCCTTGTAGATGTTGGTCACGAAGGACAGCATCGAACGGGCGACTTCCTCCCGCGAGTAACCTGTTTCAGCCGCTTCCGCGATGGCGGCATCGACATGCTTGCGAACGATGGACGAGATGGAGGCCATGGCAATTTCCTGCGTGGTGGTGAATGCGGCGTCGATTGATGCACACAAATTCCACTGCGGAATTGATCCAGCGCAAGTCGTGCATCACGGGCCTGGCGGGATGTTGGCTGGGGCGCCAGGATTCGAACCTGGGAATGACGGGATCAAAACCCGTTGCCTTACCACTTGGCGACGCCCCAGCAACGGCGGAGTTCTACCCTTGGAAAAGCCCCGACTGCAATACCGATCCGGTCAGTCCGGGTCGCTGGACAGCATGACATCCAGGTGGTCGTTGGCCCGCTGCAGGTAACTGATCAGCTGCGCGAATTCCTCATCGGTGAAGATGCTGCGGACCGCGTGCGCGATCTCCGACACCTGCGGCAGCAACTCCCGCGCCAGTGCGGCGCCCTCCGCCGTCAGGTCGACGATGATCTGGCGCTTGTCATTCGGGTTCTCGTGGAACGTCACGATGCCGCGCTTCTTCAACTGATGGATCGTGCGGCTGACATGGGCAGGATCCAGCGCCGTGAGCTCCGAGATCTGCCGCGCCATGCCGGGGCCGAAGACGAACATGATGGCGATGACCCGCCATTCCCGGATCGACAGGTTCTTTGGCGCCAGCGCGCGCCGCAGGATGGAAAGACCGAGCTTGTTGCCCAGTGTCACCACCTGAATCTGGAGAAGGTCATCGAAGTCGATATCCTGATCGCCCCCGGTGGCAACCGACCGACGCCCCGACCCGGACGTGTCATGCATGTCACCCACTCCGTTCCCGCTACAACAGGAACACTAGGCACATAATTGCCCAGGCAAGGGAAGCGCTTTTCTGCTGCCGCGCGGGCGCCAGTCAGCGTCCTGGATGCATTCGCGCCTGCCGGTACTGGTTCGCGACCTCCCGGACCAGTTCGGCGACAGGCTGGACCCTGTGCACGCCCTCGACCGAATGCCCGCCGGACCAGATGTCCTTCCACCGACGCGGCGCATCGGGGTTGATGTCCTTCGATATCTCGATGCTGTCGCGCGCGGGCAGGTTCTTCGGATCCAGCCCCGCCGCGATCAGCGACGGGCGCAGGATGCTGGTGTCCAGTCCGGTGATCGCGTCGGTAAGCTGCACATCGTCCAGGCTGGCGGCCACCAGCATGTCCTTGTAGCGCTGCACCGCCATGCTCTCCTCCGTCGCGATGAAACGCGTGCCCATGTAGCAGAAGTCGAAACCCAGGACCTCCGCCGCCGCGATGGCCCGACCGTCGGAGACACCCCCGGCCACCACCATCGGTCCGTCATGGATCGCGCGGACACCGCGTGCGAATGCGAAGGGATTGGCCCAGCCGGTCTGTCCGCCCGCACCGCCCGTCAGCAGGATCAGGCCGTCCGCCCCTGCGGCGATGGCCTTCTCCGCATGCCGCATGGAGGCCACATCGGCCCAGACCTGCCCGCCATAGTCACGGATACGGTCGATGATCGGTGCCGGGCTGCCCACGCTGGCGATGACGATCTCCGGCCTGTGGCGGCAGATGACCTCCAGATCATCGGCGAGTCGGCTGTTGGTGCGGTGAACAATCAGGTTCGGCACCACCGGAGCAGTCGCCGGACCCGAGGCAGCCATCATCTGCGACATCCAGTCATCCAGCTGTTCCACGGTCCGGCAATTGGCCGTCGGAAACGATCCCATGACGCCGGCCTGAACCGCCGCAATCACAAGCTCCGGCCCGGAAACAAGGAACATCGGAGCCGCGATCACAGGTACGCTCAACCGGTCCCGCAAGCCTGCCAGTTCAACCATTTTTTCCATCTCCCCATGGATTGTTCATCACAGATGACCTAGCGGCAGGCTTGCCCCCGCCCCCCACTATGACTTGAATGCGCCGATGAACAGGTCGCGCCAGAATTACCTCTCCGTCAATACCCGCTGCTGGCCGGCCAGATGGCTCGTGCTGGTCATGGCCATGATCGTGGTCCTGCAAGCGGCACCGGCGCGGGCGGCGGAGGTCAGTCTGCCGACCATCCTGAGCACCGCCGATCAGGACCGCTATCGCCAGATCTTCGTGCTGCAGCAGACCGGGCGCTGGAATGAGGCGAGCAAGCTGATCCGCCAGCTGGAGGATCCGCTGCTGATGGGCCATGTCAGCTATCAGCGCCTGATGCATCCCACCGCCTGGCGCTCCAGCTATCGCGAACTGCATGAATGGATGCGCGACTACGCCGACCACCCGCTGGCGGACAAGGTCTACAGGCTGGCGGAGCGCCGCCGCCCGGCCAGTGGCTGGAAGGCGCTGCAACCGCCCAGCCCGAGACCGCTGCGGCTCACCGGCGAGGTCGCCGCGACGGGTCAGCCCGATACGGTACGACAGAATGTGGCCAACCTGTCTCGCCACGACCGGCTGATGCTGCGGTCGATCCGCCGACTGGTCTACCGGAATGCCCCGACACGGGCACTGAAGACCATGGAGACACGCGAAGGGTGGCGCATGGGCTCGGACGCACGGGCGCTGGCCCATGCACTGATCGCGCGCGGCTATCTGACGGCCGAATATGTCGACAAGGCGATCAATGCCGCCACCCTGGCCATGCGGGGCACAGGTCCCGGACAGATGAAGGGGGCTTTCCTGGCCGGTATCGGATACTGGGCCCAGGGCCGCAAGGAAGAGGCCCATGCGGCGTTCGGCCTGGCGCTGGGCAAGGATGGCGATCCCCTGACCGGACTCGAATCCGCCGCCGGAGTCTGGCGTGCACGATCCGCACTGGCGACAGGCGACTTCCTGAACGTGCTGCCGGCCTTGCGCCGGGCCAGCGCCTCCCCCCGCGACATGTATGGCCAGATCGCCAACCGCCTGCTGGCGCGGCAACCCGGCTTCGACTGGAAGCCGCCCAGCCTGCCCCAGGAGCAGCTCTCGGCCATGCTGGCCTTCCCGGGGGTACGTCGGGCGCTGGCACTGGCAGAGGTCGGGCAGATCGTGCGCGCCGACATGGAACTGCGGCTGATGGCGGACGGCGCGAACCGTGCCGGACTGGACGCCGTCCTGCGGCTGGCCGCGCACATCGATGCGCCCGCCACGGCCCTGCGCTTTGCCCGCAGACGCCTGAACAGCCACGGGGAGCGGCATGATCCCGCGCTCTATCCGGCCCCGGCATGGCCCCTCTCACCGGAGGTGCATGTGGACCGCGCGCTGGTCTATGCCATCGCGCGCAGGGAGTCGGGCTTCGACCCGCTTGCCCGCTCCAGCGCCGGCGCGCGGGGCGTGATGCAGCTGATGCCCACCACGGCCCGCTATGTCGCCCGTATCGCGGGGCAGCCGCGCCCGACCAACAGTGCGCTGCATGATCCGCACCTCAATATCCGGCTGGGACAGGCCTACATCCGCTACGTCCTGAAGGCGGTCAAGCCGGAGGACAACCTGCTTCTGGCCATCGCCGCCTACAACGCCGGGCCGGGCAATGCCGCCCGCTGGTCGACCAATACGAACGTGCAGCAGGACCCGCTGCTGTTCCTGGAGATGATGGGCTCCGCCGAGACCCGGACCTTCGCCCGTGACGTGCTGTCGGCGCTCTGGATCTACCGCGACCGGCTGGGTCAGCCCGCCCCGTCCCTTGACGCGATGGCCGCGGGGCGCTGGCCGATCTACCAGTCACTGGATGACGGCTGATGCGTGGCCTGCTTGTCGCTGCCTGCCTGTTGCTGGCCACGACCGGCGCCCACGCCGGTTGGCGATATGCCGACTGGGGCATGACCGACCGGCAGATCATCGCCGCATCGAATGGCGCGGCGGCACGGCACTACGAACATGACCGCGCCCGCTGGGGCGAGTACCCGTCGGTCAAGGCCCGGGCGCATGAGATGGGCCAGGATTTCGAGGTCTGGTTCTTCACCGACCCCCTCGACGGCCTCTACGCCATCCGGCTGGTCCCGACAGGCATCTACTGGTGCATCGACATCCGTGAAAGCGCCATGGCGCGCTGGGGATATCAGGTGCAGTTCGCCGATGGCGATCCCTACTGGGACGATACGCGCAGCGGCAACCGCGCCTCGGTCATCGGATTCAGGGGCTGCACCGTGAAACTGGAACCGCTGCCGGAGCAGCGCGACTGACGGCGTGCAGGAGTCGTTTGCGGGCCCCGGCCAGCCCTCTCCCCCTCCCGACCACCCACGGGATTATCCTAATGGGTGGTCGGGAAGGGGGAGAGGGCTGGCCGGGGTCAGTCAGACAGACTCCTCAGCCTTCGGCCTTGATGGCGCTCTCGATCAGCTTGCAGGCCTCGCCTGCCTCGCCCCAGCGCTGGACCTTGACCCACTTGCCGCTTTCCAGATCCTTGTAGTGCTCGAAGAAGTGGGCGATCTGGTCCAGCAGGATCTGCGGCAGCGCCCGATAGCTCTCGACGTTGGAGTAATAGGGATGCAGGGAGTCATGCGGCACGGCCAGCAGCTTCTCGTCCAGCCCGGCCTCATCTTCCATGATCAGCACACCGATGGGGCGGGATCGCACCACGGCGCCCGGCACGACCGGGACATTGCCGGCCACCAGCACATCCACCGGGTCGCCGTCATCGGCCAGCGTGTGCGGAATGAAACCGTAGTTGCAGGGGTAGAACATGGAGGTGTGGAGAAACCGGTCCACCACCATCGCCCCCGACGCCTTGTCGATCTCGTATTTCACGGGCACGCCGCCGATGGGGATCTCGATGATGACATTGATGTCCCAGGGTGGATTCTTGCCGACGGGAATGTTGTCTATGATCATGTTTCTGTCCTGTTGAGCGGTGGCATTCCATACCATGATCCGCGCGGCTTCCGGGACAGGTAATATGAGGGAAGGACAGTTTCGTGAATGATCTGGCGCCTGGAGTTCTTGAACGGCTGAAGAATGTGGTCGGGCCGAAGGGGTTCGTCGACCGGCCGGACGACATGCTGCCCTACACGACGGAACACCGGGAGAAGTGGCAGGGTCTCTCCCCGCTGGTGGTGCGGCCAGGCACGGTGGCGGAGGTGCAGCAGGTGCTGGCCATCTGCAACGAGACCCGCACGCCCGTGGTGCCCCAGGGCGGCAATACCGGCCTCGTCGGCGGCTCCATCCCCTTCGGCAATGGCGATGAGGTGATCCTGTCGCTGGGCCGCCTGAAGGCCGTGCGGGCCGTGGATGCGCTGAACGACACCATCACGGTGGAGGCCGGATGCGTGCTGCAGGACGTGCAGGCCGCGGCGGATGCGGCCGACCGGCTGTTTCCCATGCGCATCGCGTCGGAAGGCACCTGCCAGATCGGCGGCAATCTCTCCACCAACGCCGGTGGCACAGCCGTGCTGCGCTACGGCAACATGCGCGATCTGGTGCTGGGGCTGGAGGTCGTGCTGCCTGACGGCACCCTGTGGGAGGGGCTGCGCGGCCTGCGCAAGGACAATACCGGCTATGACCTGAAGCACCTGTTCGTCGGCGCGGAGGGCACGCTGGGTGTGATCACCGCCGCCGTCCTGAAACTGTTCCCGAAACCCGCCGACCGGCAGGTGGCCTTCGCCGCCCTGCCCGACCCGCGCGCGGCGGTCGAACTGCTCGGCCTGGCGAAGTCCGTCTCCGGCGGGCAGGTGACGGGCTTCGAGATCATGCCCCGGCTGGGTCTCGACCTGTCACTGCAACTGCTGCCCGATGCGCGTGACCCGATGGCGGGCACCCATCCCTGGTACGTGCTGATGGAATTCTCGTCCGGTGAGGGCGACGGCGCCCTGCGCGCCGCGCTGGAACGCACCCTTGAACTCGGCTTCGAGAAGGACCTGGTGCTGGACGCCGTCGTCGCCGAGTCCGAGGCACAGACAGCGGCGCTCTGGGCGCTGCGCGAAAGCCTGTCGGAGGCGCAGAAGCTCGGTGGCGGGTCGATCAAGCATGACGTCTCCGTGCCGGTGCCGCTGATGCCCGACTTCATCGCCGCCGCCGACACGGCACTGCAGGACGTGGTGCCGGGCTTCCGCTCCGTCGCCTTCGGCCACATCGGCGACGGCAACGTCCATTACAACCCGCTGCAGCCGGAGGGGGGCGACAGGCAGGCGTTTCTGGACCGGTGGGAGGATGTGGCCCATGTCGTCCATGACATCGTCCACCGCATGGGAGGCTCCATCAGCGCAGAGCACGGCCTTGGCCGCCTGAAACGCGACGAGATCGAACGCTACAAGTCACCCGTGGAACTGCAGATGATGCACCGGATCAAGCACACGCTGGACCCCAACGGCATCATGAACCCCGGCAAGCTGCTGAACTTCTGATCGGGCTCCTTTCTTGGGAAGCGGCGCCAGCCCGTCTCCCCCAACCCTACGCCGGGTTCCGGGCGATCAGTTGGCGGGCGATGATGATGCGCTGCATCTCGTTGGTGCCCTCCCCAATGCACATCAGCGGCGCGTCGCGGAAATAGCGTTCGACGTGATATTCCTGGCTGTAGCCATAGGCGCCATGGATGCGCATGCATTCGGTGGCGTTCTCCAGCGCGGTTTCTGATGCGAACAGCTTGGCCATCCCGGCCTCCATGTCGCAGCGCTTCCCCCGGTCATAGGCGCGGGCCGCGTCCTCCGTCAGCAGGCGCGCGGCGCGGCAGCGGGTGGCCATCTCGCCCAGCTTGAGCTGGATCGCCTGATGCTCCGCGATCGGCTTGCCCATGGTCTCGCGCACCTGGGCGTACTCGACGGCACGGTCCAGCGCCGCCTGGGCCACGCCCACGCCACGTGCCGCGATGTTGATGCGCCCCAGTTCCAGCCCGCCAACTGTCTGACGGAAGCCCTGGCCCGGCACGCCGCCGATCAGATTGTCGGCGGGTACGCGATAGTCCTCGAAGACCAGTTCGGCGGAATCGATGCCCTTGTAGCCAAGCTTCTTCAGCTTGCGCCCGGTGCTGAAGCCCGGCCCCTTCTCCGCGATGAACAGGCTGATCCCCTTGTGGCGCGGCTCGATGTCCCAGTCCGTCTTCACCAGCAGGGCAACGGCCCCGCCCTCTATCCCGTTGGATATCCAGGTCTTGGCGCCATTGATCACGTAGTCGTCGCCATCGCGCACGGCCCTTGTGCGGATGGCCTGAAGGTCGGTGCCGCAGTGGGGTTCCGTCAGCGCCAGGCCGCCGCGCAGTTCACCACTGGCAAAGCGGGGCAGGAAGTGCCGTTTCTGTGCCTCGGTGCCGAAACGCTCCACCGCCGCCGCCATCATCAGGTGGGAATTGAAGATGCCGGTGAGCGACATCCAGACCTCCGAGATCCGGCTGACGATGCGGGAATAGGTCTGGGCGGGCAGCCCCAGCCCCCCCCATTCGCGCCCGACGGTAGCACCGAACAGCCCGAGATCGCGCATCTGCGCCACCATCTCGTGCGGATATTCGTCGGCGTGTTCCAGGTCCAGCACCCGGTCGCGCACATCGCGCTCCAGCCAGCGGTCGATGGAGTCCAGCAACTGGCGTTCGTCCGATTCACTGATCGACTCGCCGGAGCGCCCGACAATCTCGCGATCTGTCTCACTCATGTCCTGTTCCCCTCCCCAGGGCTGTTCAGTCGATCTCGTGCCCCCGGCGCGGCACCAGAACGGTGCGCCGATAGGCGATGACCAGTGTGCCGTCCTGCTTGAAGCCGCGCGTTTCCACCGTGACGATCCCGTCATTGGGGCGGGAGGCGGACTCCCGCATCTCCAGCACCTCCGACTCCGCCGTCAGCGTATCACCGTGAAACACAGGCGCGGGCATGCGGATGTCGGTCCAGCCCAGATTGGCCACCGCCTTCTGGCTCACGTCCGAAACACTGAGCCCCGTGACCACGGCCAGGGTGAGGGCGGAATTGACGATCGGCTTCCCGAACTCCGACTTCGCCGCATAGGCATGGTCGAAGTGCAGCGGATGCTGGTTCATGGTCAGCAAGGTGAACCAGGTATTGTCCGCCTCCGAAATCGTGCGACCGGGACGGTGTTCGTAGATATCGCCAACCACGAAATCCTCGAAGCAGCGTCCGAAGGATTCCCGCAACCGCCGGCCACCCTGATCATTGCCACCGTGATCCTCTATCGTCCTGACCATGCTGCATGTCCCTCCCCGGATGCGTTGACCGTTGGCTGATCCATCCCTGTCCCCCACCAGGGACTCCCGTAGGCAGTCGGGTGGGGAGAAGGACAGAACAGGTCGCAGAAGATAACCTTCCCCTACTCTGCCGTCTTCTCCCTGAACTGGCACACGTCGATGACGCGGCAGCGGCCACACTCGGGCTTGCGCGCCTTGCAGACATAGCGCCCGTGCAGGATCAGCCAGTGGTGCGCATGGCGCAGGAACTGCTTCGGCACCCGCTTCTCCAGCAGCAGCTCGACGGCCAGAGGCGTCTTGCCGGGCGCCAGCCCGGTGCGGTTGCCGACCCTGAACAGGTGCGTATCGACAGCGATGGTCGGTTGCCCGAACCAGATGTTGAGCACCACATTCGCGGTCTTTCGGCCCACACCCGCGAGTGCCTCCAGTTCCTCCCGCGTATCGGGCACCTCACCGCCGTGGCGATCCAGCAGCTGCTGCGACAGCAGGATCACGTTCTTTGCCTTGTTGCGGTAGAGACCGATGGTCTTGATGTGATCGCGCACCGTGTCCTCGCCGAGCGCCAGCATCTTCTCCGGCGTGTCGGCACGCTTGAACAGCGGACCTGTCGCACGGTTGACCCCGACATCCGTTGCCTGGGCCGAGAGAACCACGGCCACCAGCAGCGTGTAGGCGTTCACGTAGTCCAGTTCCCCCTTCGGCTCCGGATCCGCGTCCGACAGACGCTGGAAGAACACCTCCACATCAGCCTTCTTCATGCGTGCCATCCGGTCTCTCCCCCCTCCGATCCCTGGCGTCGGGTGTTCTGTATCCGACACGAATTCAAATGACAGCGACACGAAACAATGGTGCAGTCTGATGCACGCAACGCTAACCCGATGCCCATCAAGAAGTAGCGTAAAAAAACCTGTTCAAGGAAATTTGCCGAACATGGAAAAGATGTCCGGACTTTCGGAGTCAGTGCTGGAGACACTTTCGGGCCTGCTGGCACAGTTTATCGCCTTTCTGCCAAACCTTGTCGCTGCGGTCGTGCTTGCCCTTGTCGGCTGGCTTGTCGCACGGCTGCTGCGGGCGATCACCCTGCAGCTGTCCGGCGGCTTGAGCCGTCTGACCGACCGCATGCCTCTCGGACTTTCCGACGTGGCGGGCGGCAGGCCCATAGGGCGCATCCTGGCGGATGTCGTCTACTGGGCGGTCCTGGTCCTGTTCCTGGCAACCGCCGGCAGCATGCTGGGCCTCGACGTTCTCTCCGCCTGGCTGGAGGAACTGATCATCTGGCTGCCGAGCATCCTCTCCGGCCTGCTGATCATCGCCGCCGGACTGGTGCTGGGCAATCTGGCCTACCGGATCTCGATCAATGCCCTGACCACCCTCTCCACGACACAGCGCGAGGTCACGGGCCGGACCATCCAGGCCGTGACGGTCGGGATGCTGCTGATCGTGGGTGTGGATCAGGTCGGTATCGACGTCACCATCGTCATCACGGTGGTGGGCATCGTGCTGGCCGCCATACTCGGTGGCGCGGCGCTGGCGTTCGCGCTGGGCGCACGCACCCTTGTCGCCAACCTGATCGGCGCCCGCCATCTGGGCGCGGATTACCGGGTGGGGGAGCGTATCCGCGTCGGGGAGCATGAAGGCACGATCCTCGCCCTGACAGCCACCGCCATGATCATCGAGACAGCGGAGGGCCGGGTCTCGGTTCCTGCCAAGGCGTTCCTGGAACAGTCGAGCACCATCCTGGGCCAGGAGGTCGATCATGAGTGACACGCTCACCCATGTCGTCAGGCAGTTCATCATCGAGCACCCCAGCGCCGCGGCCCGCGCCGTCGCGGAATGGGAGCCTGCGCGCATCGGCGCAACCATGGGGCGGCTCGACCGGGAAAGCGCGCGCAAGCTGCTCGACCATCTCGACCCGCTCCGCGCGGTTCCCGTGCTGCTCGGCATGTCGGACGAGGATCGCGCCACGCTGATCCGGGGCATGGCCCCGTCGGACATCGGGCGCATGCTGCGACAGGCGAGCGATGAAGATGCGGCGGCCCTGCTCGAAAGCCTGCCGAAGACCCTGCGTGCGCGGGTGGCGCTGGTCATGAGCCAGCCGAAGTCCTCCGTCGGTGCCCTGATGGCGACGGAAGTCGCCAGGGCACGCGGGGCCGAAACGGTGGAGACAGTGACCGCCCGGGTACGGCGTGCGCGACCGGTCGGCTGGGCACCGATCTATCTGGTCGATGGCGCGAACCGCCCCACCGGCGCCCTGTCGGCGCTGGACCTGATGCGCGCCACGCCGGACGCGCTGATCGGCGATCTGCCGATCACGGATGTTTCCGCGATCCCCGCTGCAGCGGCGGTCCACATGGCGGCGGAGGACGAGGACTGGCTGGAGCATGAGATTCGGCCCGCCGTAGACCGGCGTGGACGCCTGGTGGGCTGCATCGGCTATGGCGACCTGCGCCGCGCCATGATGGCGGGCACGGCCGCCAGCGCCGGCAGCTCCGGTGATCGCTCCGCACTGGATACGATGGTGCTGCTGGAAACCGGGCTGACCGGAACGATGACGGCCCTGCTTGCCGGCCGGACGGCGGACAGTGGACGGGAGGAACGGGCATGAACGCGACCGTCGCCGGGACTGCCGCACCGGATTCGGACCTGCTGCATCTGGTCGGGGCCTACGCCCGCAGCTTCCCGCGCGAAGCGGCAGCGGGGCTGGATGAGCTCGATGCGGATCAGGTCGCCACGGCCCTCGGGACACTGCCACCGGAAAGTCTGGTCGCAAGCTGGCGGCACATATCATCCGGTCAGGCATCCGCCGTGGCCCCCCTGCTGGACGACGAGACAGTGGTCCTGCTGGTCCAGCAGATCGACCGGGGTGACGCGGCCCGTCTGCTGGCATCGTTCGAGAAGTCGCGCCAGGAAAGCATCCTCGGGGGGCTGAGCGACGGCATCCGGCGGGAGATCGACGAGATCCTCAGCTACCCGCCCGGAACGGCCGGCAACCTGATGCAGACCGGCGTCATCATCCTGCGCGGCTCCGCCAGTGTCGATTCGGCGATCCGTCTGCTGCGCCAGACGCCGGACTACGGGCCTGTCTCCATCCTCGTCACCAACGATGCAGGTGTGCTTGCCGGGCGTGTCCAGTGCAAGGCGCTGCTGCTCGCCGATCCGGCTCAGGAACTGTCGGAGCTGAGCGTGGGCGTGCCTGCGGCCCTCAGTCCAATGGACCCGCAGACCACCATCGCCGAGACCTTCGAGAAGCTGCATATCGGTGAACTGCCGGTGATCGGCCCCGACGGGCGCCCCATCGGCCTGGTGGGCAACCAGGCGATGATCGAGGCGGTGCGGGCGGACGCCACGGCAGCGGCCCAGATGATGGTCGGCGGCGGACGTGACGAGAATGCGCTCTCGACCAGTTTCTTCGCCGTGCGCAAGCGACAGCCCTGGCTGCAGATCAACCTGCTGACCGCGTTCCTGGCCGCATCGGTCGTCGGCGTGTTCGAGAATACCATCGCGCAGGTCACGGCCCTTGCCATCCTGTTGCCGGTGGTCGCCGGTCAGTCCGGCAACGCCGGGGCACAGGCGCTGGCGGTCACCATGCGGGGGCTGGCCCTGCGGGAGATCCGGGTTGCCGACTGGGTGCGCGTCACCCGCAAGGAGGTTCAGGCCGGTCTGATGAACGGCATCGGCATCGCGATCACCTGTGGTGTCGGGGTGCTGATCTGGAGCGGCAGTCCGGGGCTGATGCTGGTCATCGTCATATCCATGATCATTTCCATGGTGGCGGCGGGAACCTCCGGCGCACTGGTGCCGATCATCCTGGCAAAGCTGAAGCAGGATCCGGCGGTAGCGTCGTCGATCATCCTGACCACGGTGACGGACATCGTCGGCTTCTTCTCCTTCCTCGGCATCGCGACGGCCCTGTTCTCCATGCTGGTCTGACAGGCGGGACACAATCTTGCGGCGGGACTGAAAAGCTGCGATCAGTCCCGCCGCAAGGCTGACCGTCAGGGGGGACCGGGTCCGTGCGCCGCTTGTTCGATCTGCCATACCTGCTGCTGGTGCTGACGCCGCTGTTCTGGGCCGGGAATTTCCTGATCGGGCGCATGGTGCACGAGACTGTGCCGCCGGTGGGACTGGCCTTCTGGCGCTGGGCGGTCGGACTGCTGATGATCCTGCCCTTCGCCTGGCCACAGCTCCGCCGCGACCTGCCGGTCTATCGCGCCAACTGGCCGATCATCCTGATCCTGTCGGTTCTGGGGGTGAGTTGCTTCAACACCATGGTCTATATCGGCGTCGCACGGACGGAGGCGCTGAACGCGTCCCTGCTGCAGTCCACCATGCCGGTCTGGATCGCGGTGCTGTCCTTCCTGCTGTTCCGGGACCGGCCAGGCCCCTGGCAGGTGGCAGGCATCCTTGTCTCCCTGACCGGTGTCGCGACGATCATCGCCCGGGGCGATCCGGCCTACCTGTCGCAACTCCGCTTCAATCCCGGTGACCTCTGGGTACTGACCGCAGTGATCTGCTATGGCGGCTATTCGGCGCTGCTGCGCAGCCGGCCCGCCGTCGGGCCCCTGGGCTTCCTGGCCGTGACCTTCGCGGTGGGCGACCTGGTGCTGCTGCCGTTCTATGTGCACGAGATGGTGGTGCTGGACCGCTTCGTGCCGCTGAACGTCGTGGCGCTGGCCTCCGTCCTCTATGTCAGCCTGTTTGCCTCTGTCCTCGCCTACATGTTCTGGAACCGGGGGATCGAGCTGCTGGGTGCCAACCGCGCCAGTGTCTTCATCCATCTGGCCCCGGCCTTCGTCGCCATCGGCTCGGTGATCCTGCTGGACGAGCATCCGCAGCCGTTCCACGCCGCCGGTGTGGCCCTGATCCTGACAGGTGTCTTCCTGACGACGCGCCGCCGCTGACCCTGCGCGTCTGTCTCTGCGGGCTTGCCAAAACGCGCGTCATACCTAACATCAGGACGAACGGCCCCGTCGGCTGAGTCTGCGGGGCCGCGCCTGTTTCTGCTCTGAGGGGATCAAGACATGACCAAGTTCGGTATCGCGCAGGCTGTGCGCCGCGTCGAGGATGTGCGCTTCATTACCGGACACGGCAACTATTCGGACGATCACCAGTTCCCCGACCAGCTCTACGCAATGGTGGTGCGCTCGCCACACGCCCACGCGACCATCCTGTCGGTGGATGTGGAAGACGCCAAGCAGATGCCCGGTGTCGTGGACATCATCACCGGTCAGGAACTGGTCGACGCCGGTGTCAGCGGACTGCCGAGCCTCTGGCCGGTGAAGAACAAGGACGGCTCCGGTCGCGCCGAGCCGCCGCATCTGGCGCTGGCCGTGGACAAGGCCCGGCATGTGGGTGACGGCATTGCCTTCGTGGTGGCGGAGAGCATGGCCGCCGCACGGGATGCCGCCGACGCGGTGATGGTGGACTATGATCCGCTGCCCGCCGTTTCCGATGCGCGCGCCGCCAAGGAACCCGGTGCGCCGCTGCTGCACGAATCGGCGCCCGGCAATCTCTGTTTCGACTTCGAGCATGGCAACAGGGCCGAGACCGAAGCAGCCTTCGCCAAGGCCGACAAGGTCGTGCGGGTGGAGGTCATCAACCAGCGCGTCGTCGCCAATTCGATGGAAGCCCGGGTCGCCATCGCCACCTGGGATGCGGAGGGGGATCGCGTCACCGTCTATACCCCGACGCAGGGTGGCTGGGGCATCAAGCGCCAGCTCGCCGGGTGCCTGGGGATCGAGGCGGATCAGATCCGCATCGTCACGCCGGACGTGGGCGGCGGCTTCGGCATGAAGCTGTTCTTCTATCCCGAACACATCCTGTCGGCCTATGCCGCGCGAAAGCTGAAGCGGACCGTGCGCTGGACCTCCGAGCGGCAGGAAGCCTTCCTGACCGACACGCAGGGCCGCGACCACTGGTCCTATGCCGAGATGGCCATCGACGCGGACGCGAAGTTCCTGGGGCTGCGGGTCCATACCACCGCCAATCTGGGCGCCTACCTGTCCACCATGTCCTGCCTGATTCCGACGGCGGCCCATGCCAAGGTGCTGCCCGGCGTCTATCACGTGCCGACAATGTATCTGGACGTGCATGGCGTCATGACCAACACGACGCCCGTGGACGCCTATCGTGGTGCGGGCCGGCCGGAAGCGATCTATCTGATCGAGCGGCTGGTGAACCGGATCGCGGCGGAGACAGGTCTCGGGCCGGAGGAGGTGCGCCGTCGCAACTTCGTGCAGCCGGAGCAGATGCCCTACACCACCGCGACGGGGGAGAAATACGATTCCGGTGACTTCCCGCGCATCATGGAGCGCGCACTGAAGGAAGCCGACTGGGACGGTTTCGCCGCCCGTCGGGCCGAGTCCGAGGCCCGTGGCTGGAAGCGCGGACGCGGCATCGCCTATTACGTGGAGGCCACCGCAGGCATGCCCGAGGAATCGGCTGCGATCCGGTTCGAGGATGACGGCATGGTCTCCATCTTCGTCGGCACCCAGTCCAACGGTCAGGGGCATGAGACCGCCTTCACCCAGATCGTCAGCGACCGGCTGGGGCTGGATGCGGAGCGGATCCGCATCATCATGGGCGACACGGACGCGATCCCGACCGGTGGCGGCACCGGCGGCTCCCGCTCGCTGGTCTCCACCGGCACCGCAATCAACAAGATGTCCGACACGGTGATCGACAAGGGCAAGGCAGCCGCGGCGGAACTGTTCGAGACCAGCGCGGTGGACATCGAATTCGGGGAAGGCAACTTCCGCGTCGTCGGTACCGACCGGGCCATCGACATTGTCGATCTGGCGGAGAAGGCCAAGGAAATGGCGCTGGCCGGGCAGATCGAGACCCTGGACACGCGCGAGACCACGGCGCTGAACCCGATCACCTATCCCAACGGCTGCCACGTGGCGGAGATCGAGGTCGATCCGGCGACGGGCCGGGTCAACATCGACCGCTGGTCGGTGGTGGATGACTTCGGACGCGTGGTGAACCCGCTGTTCGTCGAGAGCCAGGTCCACGGCGGCATCGTGCAGGGTGTCGGCCAGGCCCTGCTGGAACATGCGGTCTACGACGAGGACGGGCAGCTGGTCGCCGGTTCCTTCATGGACTACGGCATGCCCCGCGCCGACGACGTGCCCTACTTCACCTTCAATCGCGAAGAGATCCCCTGCCAGTCCAACATGCTGGGCACCAAGGGCTGCGGCGAGGCAGGTTGCGTCGCCGGACCGCCGGTGGTGATCAATGGCATCATCGACGCGCTGTCCGATCTGGGCGTCACGACCATCGACATGCCGGCCACGCCCCAGGCCATCTGGCGCGCCATCAACGCCGCACAGGGCTGAGCCAGAGACCACCGGCACGCAGGGGAGCGGGCCGGTGATGTGATCAGAATGTGGACCGCTGCCGCCATTCAGGCGGCGGCAGTTCAGCCCTTCCCGAAGGCCTTCAACCGTTCCTCGACCTCGGCGCTGCGGCCAGGGCTGTTGCGGCGTTCGAATTCCAGGGCGCCCCAATGGCCGTGGTTCTGACCCTGGTTCACCAGCATCTTGTCGGCACGCAGGGTGAACCAGGAATTCTCCAGGAACGACCGGGCCATCGCCGTGACATGCCCCAGCAGGTCCGCGTCGGGCACGCATTCCAGCGCCAGACCGATGGCGACGGCCTCCGCGCCGGAGACCGGAGCGCCCGAATACATCATCTGCTTGGCCCGCTGCACACCGACCCGCTGCGGCAGGCGACGACTCATGCCCCACTTCGGCGACATGCCCCACTTGCCGTGGGTGTCGCAGAACTTCGCCGATTCCCCGGCAACGATCAGGTCCGCGGCCAGCGCCAGTTCCAGCGCCCCGGTGTAGCAGTGCCCCTGCACGGCACAGATCACCGGCTGCGGCAGGTTCTCGATCAGGTCGATGGTGGAGGACTGGAAGGTCGGTACCGGCGGCACGTCACCGCTCTGGATCGCCTTCAGGTCATTGCCGGCGGAGAACGACCGTCCCTCCCCGCGCAGGATCACGACGCCGATCTCCTCCGACTGTTCGTTGAGTGCCTGCACATGGGCGTCCAGTTCAACGAACAGGCTGGGTGACAGCGCGTTCAGCGCCTCCGGCCTGTTGAGACTGAGTATCGCCAGCCCATTGTCATCCTGTCGTGTCACGAGCGCCATGATCCATCCTCCCCGGCATCAGCAGCCGATATTGAAGGCCGCGCGGACTTCTCTGTCCACAGGAGAACAGGCATGTCCGTCGCACAGGGGACCGATGCCGACGCATTCGGAAGCGTGGCCGACCATGCGGAAATGTGAGAGAAACAGGGGAACTTCACGCACACACAAGCAGCGGACCACAAGATGGGTGACGCAATCGCAGAGGCCTTCCGTCTGATCGCCGTCGGTGACGCCGCATTGTGGGAGATTGTCTCCCTGTCCCTGCGGGTCAGCCTGACGGCGGTGGCGCTTGCCTGCCTCATCGGTCTGCCGCTGGGTGCCCTGCTGGCCATCGCGCGGTTTCCGGGGCGCGGTGCGCTGATCGTGGCCACCAACTCGCTGATGGGCCTGCCGCCGGTACTGGCGGGGCTGCTGGTCTATCTGCTGCTGTCACGGGCCGGTCCGCTGGGGCCGCTGGAACTGCTCTATACCCCCACGGCCATGATCATTGCCCAGACCGTGCTCGTGACCCCGATCATTGTCGCCCTGTCGCGGCAGGTGATTGCCGACATGCACCAGGAATATGACGAGCAGCTGCGCAGCATGGGCATCACCACCATGGGCGCGGTGCTGACCCTGCTCTATGACGCGCGGCTGTCGCTGCTGACCGTGGCGCTGGCCGGGTTCGGCCGTGCGGCGGCGGAGGTGGGGGCGGTGATGATGGTCGGTGGCAACATCAACCATGTCACCCGCGTCATGACCACGACCATCGCGCTGGAGACGTCGAAGGGCAATCTGGCGATCGCCGTCGGGCTGGGTCTGGTGCTGATGCTGATCGCGCTGACCGTCAATGGCGCGCTGATGGCATTGCGCGGAACACAGGGGGTGGCACGGCATGTCTGATGCGCTTGTCACCAGCGGTCGCCGCACGCTGACCCCGGCGCGGGGACCGGATTCGGTACTGCCCGTGGCCATGGACGGGGTTGGCTACACCATTGATGGCGTCACCCTGCTGGACGATGTCTCGCTGCGCATCCGCCCCGGAAGGCTGACGGCCATCATGGGCGCGAACGGCGCGGGCAAGACCCTGTGCCTGCGCCTGATCCAGGGGTTGCTGCAGCCGACCGTGGGCACGCTCAGCCATGCGTCGGGACCGGTGACACTGACCGGTCGCCGCCGGATCGCCACGGTCTTCCAGCGCCCGGTGCTGCTGCGCCGCTCCGTTGCCGGCAACCTGCGCCATGCGCTGAAGACCTATCGGGTGCCGAGGGCGGAACGTGCGGCCATGCTGACGGATCTGCTCGACCTCGCGGAGCTTCGCGCGCTGGCCCACCGGTCCGCCCGCGTGCTTTCATCGGGGGAACAGCAACGGCTGTCCATCGTGCGCGCCCTGGCCGCCGATCCCGACCTGTTGCTGCTCGACGAGCCCACCGCCAACCTGGACCCCTATGCCACCCGCATGATCGAGACCCTGATCCGACAGGCGGAGGCGCGGGGCGTGACCGTGGTCCTTGTCACCCATGATGTCGGGCAGGCGCGGCGCCTGGCTGACGATGTGGTCTTCCTCAACCGGGGCCGGGTCACGGAGCAGACACCAGCGGGCAGCTTCTTCGACGAACCCCAGACGGCGGAGGCCGCCGCCTATCTGGCCGGGAGACTGCTGCTGTGATCCTTCGCGTCCTTCTTCTGCTGACCCTCGTTGTTCTGGCCCCGCTGGCGCAGGCGAGTGAGCGGTTCATCGTCGTTCAGTCCACCACATCGACCGAGAACTCCGGCCTCTACGGCTGGCTGCTGCCGCAGTTCACCGCGGAGAGCGGGATCGAGGTGCGCGTTGTCGCCGTCGGCACCGGTCAGGCACTGCGCAATGCCCGCAATGGCGACGGGGACGTGCTGATCGTCCACGCGCGGGCAGCGGAAGATGCCTTCGTGGCGGATGGCCATGGCGTGAAACGTCACGACCTGATGGTGAACGACTTTGTCATCGTCGGCCCAGGTGCGGACCCCGTCGGTCTGGGGGAATCGCCGGGCGCGACGGCGGCGCTGAAACGTATCGCCGACACCGGCGCGAAATTCGTCTCGCGCGGGGATGACTCCGGGACCCACAAGAAGGAACTGGCACTCTGGCGCGCGGCCGGGCTGGACCCGACCGGGGACGGTGGCGAGTGGTACCGGGAAAGCGGCTCCGGCATGGGGGCAACCCTGAACATTGCCATCGGCATGGACGCCCATACCCTGACCGACCGCGCCACCTGGGTCAGTTTCGGCAACAAGGGCGATCATGCCATCCTGGTGGAGGGCGACCCGGCCCTGCAGAACCCCTATGGCGTCATTCTGGTGAACCCTGAGGTACATCCGGGCGTCAGGGCCAGTGATGGCCAGATCTTCATCGACTGGCTGCTGTCCCCCACCGGACAGGCCGCTATCGCCGCGTTTCGCGTGAACGGTCAGCAGCTGTTCTTCCCCAGCGCCCGATAGACACGGCCCTCGCGGGGATACAAACGGAAACGAAACCCGGCTACCCTGTTACACGCTCCCATGGCGGGATGACCCTCCAGTACATCGGAGGAGATGAAACATGAAATGGCTGCTGCCGCCGTTGCTGACACTGATCCTGCTGATCGTGCAGGTGCTGCTCTCCGTGCTCATGCCCGTTCCGGGCATGCTCGGTCCCGGCGCAAGCGAGATCGGCTACCTGCTGATCGTGGCCGGGATCCTGCTGATCTTCTGGGGCGCAGGGCATTTCAGGAAGGTCAGGACCAACATCAACACCTTCCGGGACCCGGACGTGCTGGTCACGGGCGGACCCTTCCGCTTCACCCGCAACCCGATGTACCTCGGCTTCTTCCTGATCCTGTTCGGCGCCGCCGTCGTCTATGACGCCGCGGCGGCCCTGCTGCCGGTCGCTGCCTTCTTCGCCGCCGCCAACTGGTGGTACATTCCCTACGAGGAACGGGCGGCGGAAAACGCGCTTGGCGAGGCCTATGCCGAGTACCGCAGGCGGGTGCGCCGCTGGCTGTAGGTCAGCTTGCCTCCCGGCGCTCCGACTTCTTGCGCTCGTGGCGGTCCAGGTAGCGCTTGCGGATGCGCACGTGGTTCGGCGTCACCTCGACCAGCTCATCGTCATCGATGTAGGCGATGGCCTGTTCCAGGGTCATGCGGCGCGGCGTGGTCAGAACCACCGCATCGTCCTTGCCGGAGGCACGGACGTTGGACAGCTTCTTGCCCTTCAGCGGATTGACCTCCAGATCGTTGGGGCGCGCGTGCTCCCCGATGATCATGCCGTCATAGATGTCCTCACCCGAGCCGATGAACATGAAACCGCGCTCTTCCAGGTTCCACAGCGCATAGGCCACCGACTTGCCGGTTTCCAGGCTGATCAGCACACCGCTGCGGCGGCCCTGGATCGGGCCGCGCCACGGCTGGAACTCATGGAACACGCGGTTCATGATGCCGGTGCCGCGCGTATCGGTCAGGAACTCGCCGTGATAGCCGATCAGGCCGCGTGACGGGGCGTGGAAGGTGATGCGGGTCTTGCCGGTGCCGGAAGGCACCATGTCCGTCATCTCCGCCTTGCGGGCGGCCATCTTCTCGACGACCACGCCTGCATATTCCTCGTCCACATCGACGACCACTTCCTCGATGGGTTCCAGGCGCTCACCTGCCGGGCCGGTCTGGAACAGCACACGCGGGCGGGAGATCGAAAGCTCGAAGCCCTCGCGCCGCATGGTCTCGATCAGGACGCCGAGCTGCAGTTCGCCACGGCCCGCGACCTCGAACGCATCCTTGTCCGCCGTCTCCGTGATGCGGATGGCGACATTTCCTTCCGCTTCCTGCAACAGGCGCTGTCGGATCACGCGGCTCTGCACCTTGGAGCCATCGCGGCCCGCCAGCGGCGAATCATTGATGCCGAAGGTCACGGCCAGGGTCGGCGGATCGACCGGGCGGGCATCGATCGGCTCGGTCACCGAGATGTCGGCCAGCGTGTCGGAAACGCCTGCCTGGGTCACGCCGGCGATGGCAATGATGTCTCCCGCAACGGCTTCGTCGATGGGCTTGCGTTCCAGCCCCTCGAAGGCCAGCAGCTTGGTGACCCGCAGGGTCTCCACGGTCTTGCCGTCGCGGCTGAGCGCCTTGATGTTGGTATTGGTGCGGATGCGCCCGTCATGCACCAGCCCGGTCAGGGTCCGGCCCAGGAACGGGTCCGAATCCAGCAGGCTGGCCAGCATGCGGAACGGCTGGTCCGGATTGCCGGAAGGTGCCGGCACATGCGCGACGATCATGTCGAACAGCGGCGTCAGGTCTCCACCACGCTTCTCGGGATCGTCGGAGGCCCAGCCTTCACGGCCCGAGGCATAGAGCATCGGGAAATCGAGCTGCTCATCACTCGCGCCGAGCGCGTCGAACAGTTCGAAGACTTCCTCATGCACCTCGTCGGGGCGGCCATCGGGCCGGTCGATCTTGTTGACGACAACGATGGGGCGCAGGCCAAGGGCCAGGGCCTTGCCGGTGACGAACTTGGTCTGGGGCATCGGCCCCTCCGCCGCATCCACCAGCAGGATGACGCCGTCCACCATGTTCAGGATACGCTCCACCTCGCCGCCGAAGTCGGCATGGCCCGGCGTATCGACGATGTTGATACGGTGGTCGCCGAACTGGACGGAGGTGCACTTGGCCAGGATCGTGATCCCGCGCTCCCGCTCCAGATCGTTCGAATCCATGGCCCGTTCCGCCAGCTGCTGATGCGAACGTACGGTTCCGGACTGGCGGAACATCTGATCCACCAGAGTTGTCTTGCCATGGTCGACGTGGGCGATGATGGCAATGTTGCGGCGCGAAATGTCTGTCATGGCGCGGGGTATACAGTGTCCGTGTCTCGGCTACAACAAGAGCCTCGTCGTTTTTGTTGCGTTGCAACAAATTCGTCATACCCGCCACGGCTCTGGACGTGGGCCCCGGCATTGCGCATATCGGACATATGGACAGTCCCCGACGCAGTCTCCGGACGGATTTCCTGGCCCTGACAGGTGCCCTTGGCCTGTCCGCGCTGGCCGTCGCGTTCCTGTTCTGGCTCTTGGCAGCCCCGGATGACTACAGCGGTCGCATGATCGTGCGATTCGGGGACAGGCCCCCGACGCTGGAGGCCGTGCAGCGGATCATCGACAGCGGCGCGACACCGGTCCGCGCCATGCCGTTCCTCAGCGCCTGGGTCGTGCGGGCAGATACGGGCAGCGTCCCGGCCCTGAAGGCGCAGGGTGCCTGGCTGACCGTGCGTGATCTGGGGTTCGATGCGACCTTCGCCGGATGCCTCGGTGCCGCGACGGGCCCGGCCCGTCCGCCATTCGGTGTGTCTGGCAGATAGTTCGTTCCAACTGACTACGGGCCGCTCCAGGTCCGTCGGTTCCCACGCCGGCCATGGTCGCAAAAGCAAAACGCCGCCGGATCGGGACCCGACGGCGTTTCGGAAAAATCCTGCCTGCGGCTGGATCAGTGCAGATGCTTGCCCAGTTCGTCGATGGAACTGTCGATCAGCGCCGAACCGCTCGCACCCTGCATGTCTTCCTTCAGGATGTCGGTCGCTGCGGCAATGGCGATGTTCACCGCCTTCGCCCGCACCTCGTCCAGTGCCTGCTGCTCGGCCTGGGCGATCTTCTGCTCGGCCTGCTGGCGGCGACGCTCGATCGAGGCCTCCAGATCAGCGCGCGCCTTCTCGCCGACCCGCTCGGCTTCCTCGCGGGCGTGGGCAACGATCCGGTCCGCTTCCTTGAGGGCGTCCTCGGCCTTGCGCTGATATTCGGCGTAGAGGGACTGGGCCTCCTCGCGCAGACGCTTGGCCTCTTCAAGCTCGTTGCGGATACGGTCAGCACGGGTATCGAGCTGCGCCGTGATCTTGCCCGGAAGCTTGAGGTAGATGATGAGGGCGATGAACAGGATGAAGGCGAGAGCGACCCACACGGTCGGATCCTCGAAGAAACCTTCAGCGTGCTCCGCACCCTCGGTCGCAGCCATCGCGGCACTGATGAACATCAGCGACCCTCCCCGACCGTAGCAACTGCGGAGGCGACACGATCCTGATCGGACTTGCCGGTCAGACGCTCCAGCACGGCCGCAGTGGCCTGCCTGGCGACCTCATCCAGCGAGCCCAGAGCCGCTTCACGCTGTTCCGCGATCCGGCTCTCGGCCTCTGCCTGACGCTTCGACAGGTCGGCGTCGATCTCGTGACGACGTTTCTCCGTCTCCGCAGCCATCTCGGCCTTCATCTCGCCGATGATCCCGTGCGCGCTGGCGCGGGCCTCGGCAAGGCGGGATTCATACTCGGCCATGGCCTTGTCAGCGTCGGCCTTGAGTTCTTCCGCCTTGTCCAGATCACCGCGAATGCGTGCCTCGCGATCCTCCAGTATCCCGCCGATCCGCGGGATGACCACCCGGGACATGATGAGATACAGGACCACGAAGGTGATCGCGAGCCAGATAAGCTGCGAAGCAAAGGTTTCTGCTGCTAGCTGCGGCATGACCGATTACGCCTCGTTCATTGGTACACTTGTCCCCGGGCAGTCCAATGACTGCCCGGTATCCTGTCTTCGTTCCGAAAGGCTCCCCGACCGGGGAGCGCGGATCAGAATGCGAACAGGATCAGGAACGCGATAACCAGCGCGAACAGCGCAACGGCTTCCGTCAGGGCAAAGCCCAGCAGGACGTTGCCGAACACGCGGTTGGCTGCGCCGGGATTGCGCAGGGCGCCCGCGACGAAGTTGCCGAAGATGTTGCCGATACCGACGCCAACACCTGCGAGCGCGATGGTGGCCAGACCGGCACCGATCAGCTTTGCGGCTTCTGCTTCCATTGTACTAACCCTCTTCGTTCCAGATTGAGGTTGATGCGAATTGTTGTTTCAGTTCCCGACTGCCAGATCAATGCCCAGGATGCAGGGCGTCATGCAGATACAGGCAGCTCAGGATGGTAAAGACGTAGGCCTGCAGCATCGCGATACCGATCTCCAGACCGGTCAGCGCGACCAGGAAGGCCAGCGGGGCCCAGCCCGCGACGAAACCCAGCGAGATCACGAAACCGCCAAAGACCTTCAGCATCGTGTGGCCGGCCATCATGTTGGCGAACAGACGCAGGCTGAGGCTGATCGGGCGCACGAAGTAGGAGATGATCTCGATCGGCACCAGGATGAACAGCAGCGGGATCGGCACGCCGGACGGCACGAACAGGCGGATGAAACCCAGCCCGTTCTTGGCAAAACCGATGATGGTGACCCCGATGAAGACGACCAGCGCCATGCCGAAGGTGACGATGATGTGGCTCGTCGGCGTGAAGCTGTAGGGGATCATGCCCAGCAGGTTGCAGAACAGGATGAAGAAGAACAGCGTGAACAGGAACGGGAAGTACGGCTTGCCGCCGGAACCCGCATTGTCACGAATCATGTTGGCAATGAACTCGTAGGACAGTTCCGCCAGCGACTGCAGCCGCCCCGGCACCATGGCGCGCCCGCGCATGCCCATGGTGAGCAGCAACGTCGCCGCCGCGATGGCAATGACCATCCACAGGGCCGAATTGGTGAAAGAGATATCGACGCCGCCCGCGTTAAGCGGAATGAGCTGCTTGATCTCGAACTGCTCAAGAGGGCTGTGACCGCCTGCTGCCACTTTATCTGTCCTCTGTTCCTTCGGCCTCCGCGGAGATGTTCCGCGCGACCCGATACACATTTCTTATACCAACCGTGCCGCCAAGCAAGAGCCCGACGATCAGGAAGGCCGGTCGGGTTCCCGACCACTCGTCTATCCAGTAACCGACGAAACCGCAAAACAGAAAGGCGGCCACAAGTTCCGCCGAAATCCGCCAGGCCAGCCCGTCAGCCCTTGATCTCTCCCGACGTTCCAGCCGCGCCCGGTCCCGGCCATCCGGCCCGGACTGTCGCGCGGCCTTCAATCGGGCCTCCAGCGCATCCCTGCGATCCTTGTCGCCGGCGCGCCGCCCATCAGGGTTCTCGACCATGCCCCACACCTTCCGACACATTCACATCCGAAGGATAGCACCCCGATACATGGAGTGTCCCGCGATCCGGGAAGTCATGGCCCCCGCCTCAAACCCGGTCAGACCGGACCCTGTCAGGCACTTTCCACCAGACCCCTCATACTCAACGCACTGCGAACCGGCCCCGGTGGAAGGCGGGCGAAACCTAAGCTCCCGAGCCAGATACGGTCAACGCGAGCCTAACGGACCAAATGACGCACCGCCGCAGGCACCGCCGACAGACACCGACCGCGCCTTGCTTGACAAGGAATGCAACGCGTCTGACCCTTCCCCCGAGCCACAGTCACCGACTGTCAGGGGAGCATCACAATGGCCGCCGAAATCCGCAAGATCGCTGTCTTCATCGAGGAAATTCATCAGGAGATGGGGCAGACCATCAGCCCGCCGACACGCAAGGCAGCGGCAGTCGCGGTCATCGCGAACCCCCTCGCGGGCCGGTTCGAGGAGGACCTGGAGCCTCTGATGGCGATCGGTGAGGAACTGGGCGGCCTGCTGGGCGACCGCTGCGTCACGGCGCTCGGGATCACCCCGGCGCAGGCGGAAAGCTACGGCAAGGCGGCCCTGGTCGGCGTCGATGGCGAGCTGGAACATGCCGCGGCCATCCTGCACCCGCGCCTGGGCAAGCCCCTGCGCGCGGCGGTCGAGAAGGGTGCCGCCCTGGTGCCCTCCTCGAAGAAGCGCGGCGGTCCGGGCCAGGTTCTCGACGTGCCTCTGGGCCACAAGGGTGCTGCCTATGTCCGCAGCCATTTCGACGGCATGGAGGTGATGCTGTCCGATGCCCCGCGCGCCAACGAGATCCTGGTGGCGGTCGCGGTCACCGACAGCGGTCGTCCCCTGCCCCGTGTCGGCGGTCTGACGGCAGCGGAGGCGGAGGGCAAGGACGGCCTGCGCTGAACCGGCGCCTGTCTGATCGCTGAACAGGGGCCGCACCGGGGCGCTGCACCGATCCGGTGCGGCCATGGCTCAGAAAAGCCCTGAAGCCCATATCTCGTGGCTCGATTTTTTGTTCACGCCTGATATGGTGCCGCATCCTGTATCTGCGGTCCGAATCGATGAATGACATGACTGATCTCTTTGCCCCTGCGGCCAGTGCGCCAAGCGGCAATGACTATTCCGCCAAGGACATCCGCGTGCTGGAGGGGCTGGAGCCTGTCCGCCAGCGCCCCGGCATGTATATCGGCGGCACCGATGACCGTGCGCTGCATCATCTGGCCGCCGAAGTGCTGGACAATTCGATGGACGAGGCGGTGGCCGGTCACGCCACCCGGATCGAGGTCTCGCTGGACGCGGAGGGCTGTCTGACCGTTGACGACAACGGGCGCGGCATTCCCGTCGACCCACACCCGAAGTTTCCCGACAAGTCCGCCCTGGAAGTCATCCTGACGACGCTGCATTCCGGCGGAAAGTTCGAACAGGGCGCCTATCAGACCGCCGGCGGCCTGCACGGTGTCGGCGTCTCCGTCGTCAACGCCCTGTCCGATGACATGGTGGTGGAGGTGGCGCGGGACCGGCAGCTCTATCGCCAGTCGTTCTCCCGCGGGTTCCCGCAGGGGCCGCTGGAAACGCTCGGGCCGGTGCAGAACCGGCGCGGCACCCGCATCCGTTTCCACCCGGACCCGCAGATCTTCGGCGACAAGCTGGTGCTGAAGGCATCGCGGCTCTATCGCATGGCGCGCTCGAAGGCCTATCTGTTTCCGGGCGTCGAGATCCGCTGGCGCATCGATCCGGCGCTCGCCACCGATGACACCCCGGCGGAGGCGGTGCTGCACTTCCCCGGCGGGCTGGCCGATTTTCTGGTGGCCACGCTCGGCGAACAGACCCTTGTCGCGCCGGAGGCCTTTGCGGGACGTGTCGAGCTGCCCGACAATCGGGGCCGCGTCGAATGGGCCCTGCAATGGCTGGAGTACGGCGATGGCTGGACCAGTTCCTACTGCAACACCATTCCGACCCCCATGGGCGGCAGTCACGAGAACGGCTTCCGGTCCGCCATCTCGCGCGGGCTGAAGGCCTATGGCGAGTTGACCGGCAACAAGCGCGCGGCCCAGGTCACCGCCGACGATGCGCTGGCGGGGACCACGGCGCTGCTCTCGGTCTTCATCCCCGACCCCCAGTTCCAGGGCCAGACCAAGGAGAAGCTGGCGACGCCCGAGGCGGCGCGGCTGGTCGAGGCCACGGTGAAGGATCACTTCGACCATTTCCTTTCCGCCGCGCCAAAGGTGGCCGAGCGGCTGCTGGAGAACGCCATCGACCGGGCGGAGGAGCGGCTGCGGCGACGCAAGGAAAAGGAAGTCGGACGCAAGACCGCGACCCGGAAGCTGCGCCTGCCGGGCAAGCTGGCCGACTGCAGCGCCCGCGAACGGGAAGACACCGAACTGTTCATCGTCGAGGGCGATTCGGCGGGCGGCTCCGCCAAGTCCGCCCGCAAGCGCGAGACCCAGGCCGTGCTGCCGCTGCGGGGCAAGATCCTGAACGTGATGAGTGCCGGCGCCGACAAGCTGGCGCAGAACCAGGAACTCGCCGATCTCAGTCTGGCGCTGGGCTGCGGCACCGGCAGCCGCTTCAACGAGGATGACCTGCGCTACGGCAAGGTCATCATCATGACGGACGCGGACGTGGACGGGGCGCATATCGCCGCGCTGCTGATGACCTTCTTCTTCCAGGAAATGCCGGGGCTGGTCGATCTCGGGCGGCTCTACCTCGCCTGCCCGCCGCTCTACCGTCTCAGCCAGGGGGGCAAGACAGTCTATGCCATCGACGACGCCCACCGCGAGCAGCTGATGGCCGATGAGTTCAGTGGCCGCGGCAAGGTGGAGGTCAGCCGCTTCAAGGGTCTGGGCGAGATGCCACCACAGCAGTTGCGCGACACCACCATGAACCCGGCGAAGCGCAAGCTGCTGCGCGTCGACATCCCGGCGGAAGCCCGCGCAGACACCATCAACCTCGTCGAACGGCTGATGGGCCGCAAGCCGGAGAAACGCATGGAGTTCATCCAGCAGAACGCCCGCTTCGTGCAGGACGTGGACATCTGAGGGGCACGCGGACACTCGCCCGATCACGACTCTCGCGTACCTGATCCGAGAGGCCGGTCTTCCACGCCGGTGCGGCACCATGGGTACCCGGGTCAAGCCCGGGTACTGCGTCGGTGGGGAGTGAAACGCCTGACCCGCCAAGGCGTCGGTGGGGTGGTCGCACGGACTCTCCGACGCCCGCCTCACCACGTCGCTCGCGGACTTGATCCGCGAGCCCAGTCTCCCACGCCAGCGCGGCACCATGGGTGCCCGGATCAAGTCCGGGCACGGCGTCCGTGGGGTGGCGGCGCAGATGCCCCGCCCCACGGCACGACGCTCGCGGGACTGCCGCTTGCCGAACACCCCACGCGCACGCGGCGGCGGCGCGGGGGCTGTCTCAGTTCAGGATCTCGGCCAGGGCATCGCCGGTGGAGACGGTCTCGCCGCGCTGGTTGGTGACGGTCAGGCCGCAGACCAGCCACTTGCCCTTGCGGGTCTCGCGCTTGTCCTGCACCTCCACCCGCACCTGTATCGTGTCGCCGGGATAGACCGGGCTGCGGAACCGGGTCTCCAGCCGACGGTGGTTGCCATTGTCGGGCCAGAGCCAGTCGGTCATCGTCCGGACCATGAAGGAATAGGTCATCAGGCCGTGGCCGATCACGGTGTCGAACTTCTTGCCGTTGGCGAAGGTCGTCTCCGCGATGAAGTCATCGTCCCAGTGCAGCGGGTTGTTGTCGAAGGAGGCCATGGCGAACTCCTTGATCATCTCCCGCGTCACGTCGACCTTCACGCCGTCGAAACTGTGCCCGACCGCAATGTCCGCATACGAGAATTCTGCTGTCATGATGCTCTCCCCCCCTCAATACGGACGCATGGTCCAGCCGCGACCGGAGCAGACGACCGTGTCGTGCTGGTTGCGGAAGACATTGTCGTGGATGGCAAAGGTGTTGCCCTTGCGGATCACCTTGTCGAGGCAGCGCGCCGTCAGGGTGATCGTGTCGCCGGGCCTGACCGGGTGCTGGATCCACCAGTTCTGGCCCATGTTGACCGTGCCCGGCGTGCGCATGAAATGGTCATGCGTGGTACAGGCGAAGAGGAACAGCGCGTGGATGCTGGGCGGCGAGATCAGGCCGCCGAACCGCGTCGTCTTCGCATATTCCTCGTCGAAGTAGAGGGGGTTCATGTCCCCGATGGAGCGGGCATAGCGCTGGATGATGTCCGCCGTGATGGTGACGGGTCTCGATTCCACCACCTCCCCCGGTTCCAGATCATCCCAGCCCGCGCGCTTCTCCGCGTCTTTCCAGAAATCGTAGTCGAAATCCTCGGCGCTGAACGCTGACGATGTTTCGCTCATCCTGCCCTCCCCTGTTGCCCGGACGGGGCAACTCTAGCGCCAAGCAGGGAGACGGCACACCACCATCCACGCATTTCGGCCATCCCGTCATCCCGACGGCCCAGGGTCAGAGCCAGCCGGAAAGCTCCCGGCGCGTGATGGCTTCCAGCATGTCGACATGATCAGCGCTGTCATTCAGGCAGGGCAGCATCCGGAATTGCTTGCCGCCCGCCGCCTCGAAGGTCGCACGACCCTCGATCGCGATCTCCTCCAGCGTTTCGACGCAGTCCGCCGCGAAACCGGGTGTGAGCACTGCAACGTCCGTGTGTCCGGCTGCCGCCAGTTCCTGCAGCGTCACGTCCGTATAGGGCTCCAGCCAGGCCTTCGGACCGAAGCGGCTCTGGAAGCTCAGGCGCAGGTGTTCCGGGCTCATGCCCAGCCGCTCCCGCAGCAGCCGCGCTGTCTTGTGGCAATGACAGTGATAGGGATCGCCCTTCTCGAAATAGGCCTGCGGCAGACCGTGGAAGGACGCGAGCAGCACGGTGTCGCCGTCCTTCCCGAGACCCGCCGCGTCCACGGACGCGGCCAGCGCGTCGATATAGGCAGGATCATCGTGATAGGGGGGCACGAAGCGGATGGTCGGCTGCCAGCGCATCCCGCGCAGCGTGTCCGCCACCTTGTCCACGACGGTCGCCGTCGTCGTGGCGCTGTACTGGGGGTAGAGGGGAAATACCAGGATGCGCTCGGCCCCGGCATCCTTCAGCGCTGTCAGCCGATCGGGTATCGACGGCTGCCCATAGCGCATGGCCCAGTCGACGATGACGGCACTGTCATCCGCGAACCGCGCCGCCAGTGCCTCCGACTGTTGCCGCGTGTAATAGCGCAGAGGCGATTCATTGCTCTCCGTCCGCCAGATCTTGGCATAGGCCTTCGCGGTCTTCGGTGACCGGAAGGTGACGATGAAGAGGTTCAGGATGAACCACCAGATGACCTTCGGGACCTCGATCACCCGCCGGTCACTCAGGAACTCCCGCAGATAGCGCCGGATCGACGGTACATCGGTGCCATCCGGTGTGCCCAGATTGACCAGAAGCACGCCGACGCGACCGGTGCTGACAGCCGGATGGCCGGTGGGCAGGTTGTTGTTATCGCTCACTGTTCGTCCCCTGATGATCGCGCGGGCGCAGATGCCGCAGGCCCGGATTTAGCAGATTGTTAACCGCTGCGGTGCTTTTCTGACAGCCGTTCGAGATTCGATGTGCCCCGGTCAGAATGCCGGATGCGGCAGGGGCGGTGTAGTGGCCGCTCCGACCAGCCCGGTACATACGCAAGGGGAAAGAGCCTGGATTTGCGCAAGCTGCTGCACGGTCTGATGAATGGCGGTCCGGAAATGACTCCGGAAATGGCCCGGGAGTTCAATGTCGTGAGCGTCCTGCGCCTGAACCGCAACCAGATCTTCGGCGGCATTGCCTCCAGCATCAATCCGATCGCGCTCTCCGTTGGTCTCTGGCAGGACAATCTGGCCCTGATCCTTGGGCCCTGGTGCCTCATCGGCCAGTTCTTCGCGATGGCCCAGATCTTTGGCTGGTGGAAGAACCGCCGCAAGCCGAGGCCGACATCGGTCTCTGAGCGCAGTTTCCGGAAGGCCAACGTCATGGCCGCCGCCGCGGGCCTCTACTGGGCAGCCATTGTCGTGCTCTGTGTTCCCGTCGTGACACCACCCGAGGCCCTGATCGTGGTGCTCACCGCCTTCGGCACGTCGATGGTGGCTGCTGCATTGTTGAGCCCCGCACCGCTCGCGGCCTTCATCTTCTTCTTCGTCACGGTGATCTCCGGCCTGGTCAGCCTGACCATTCAGTACCCGTCAATCACTGTGCCGCTCTGGCTGCTTGGCTGCACCTATGTCATCTTCGTGCTGATGATGATCGTGATCGCTCATCGCGACTTCAAGGCGCTTGTCGCCAGACAGGTGGAGAACAGCCAGCTCGCGCTGGAAGCCCGCAATGCCAGCGAGGCGAAATCCCGCTTCATCGCCAACATGCGCCACGAATTGCGGACCCCGCTCAACGCCATCATCGGCTTCTCGGACATGATGCAGGCGGAGACCTTCGGCCCGGTCGGCCATCGCAAGTACCGGGAATATGTCGGCGCCATCAGCGACAGCGGCAACCATCTGATGGACATCATCAACGACGTGCTCGACATCTCGCGCATCGACGCGGGGTCAGAGGACATTCGCGAGAGCGACGTCCGGCTTGGTGCATTGCTGGCCCGTTGCCGCTTGCTGTTCACGGAGCGCGCGGCACGCAGTGGTGTCGACTTCGAGGCCGATTCGGCGTTCGAAAGCCTGGTGCTGCATGTCGACGAGAGACTGATCGTCCAGATTCTCATCAACCTGGTCTCGAACGCCATCCGGCACACGCAGCAAGGGGGACAGGTTACCCTGAACGTGTCCCTTCGCCCGCAGTACGGTGTGCTGTTCGTGATCGCGGACAATGGACGAGGCATGACACCGGAGGAGCTCTCCCGCGCGCAGGAGCCCTTCGGTTCCAGTGGCAATTCCTGGGTCAGTCGCGGAGATGGTGCCGGACTGGGCCTGCCGATCTCCCACCGGTTTGCCGCGCTGCATGGCGGGCATCTGAACGTCGAGAGCACCTTCGGCAAGGGAACCCGCTGTACCCTGCGCATCCCGGCCAGCAGGATCCGCAGCACGGTTGCCGACAGCAGCCTCGACACCATGATGTCCGCTGGCTGACTCTCCGCGACCGGGAAAGGCCATATCCTGCGCGGCTGCCCGAGCGGACAGTGCATACCTGCAACCGTCACAGCGATGGCCGGATGAGGTAGCGACCGGACGCGGTTCCGTCTACGGATGGGCACACCTGACCCACGCCGCGCGGAGCCCCTTACGTGATCGAACCGGATTTCTCTCTCGCCATCGCGCTGGGCCTCTCGCTCGCGGCCGGACTGATGCGCGGCTTTGCCGGTTTCGGCTCCGGCATGATGCTCTCCCCCATCCTGGCCATCCTCTATGGTCCGGCGGAGGCCGTTCTGATGATCGCGGTCATGGAGATCGTGGTCAGCGTGCAGCTGGTGCCGAAAGCCCTGCCCGACGCGCAGTGGCCGTTTCTCGGGCCGCTGATCCTTGCCGCCATCATCGGCATGCCCCTCGGTGCCTGGCTGCTCGCCACCACGGAGCCGGAACTCATCGCCCGTTTCATTGCCGGAATTGTCATGGTCTTCGTGATCGTGCTCGCCGTGGGCTGGCGATATCAGGGGCCGAAGCGGCTGTTGCCGACCCTGGGTGTCGGGGGCGTTTCCGGTGCGCTGCTGACCGCCACCAGCGTCGGTGGCCCGCCGGTACTGCTCTATATCCTGTCCGGTCAGGACAGCGCCCGGACCAATCGCGCCAACATCATTCTCTACTTCGCGATTGCGGAGATCATCACACCGATCTTCCTCTATCTGCAGGACCTCTTCGCCCTGGAGGTCGTGATCCGCGCCCTGGCGCTCTGCCCCGCCTACATGGTCGGCGCCTGGGTCGGCAGCCGCCTGTTCCGGGAATCGTCGGAACAGATCTACCGGCGCGTGGCGCTGATCTTCCTGAGCATGATCGCGCTCTACGGTATCCTGCACTGACAGAATTCCGCCCGGTGTCGCAAAGCGTGTTGAGCGCCCCCGGCACGCGGTCTATGGTCCGCGCCGCATCAATGCATGGTTCAGGGAGAGACGGACATGACCGAAGCGGTCGCGGCAGATCACTTGCGGCAACTGATCGAACGCGTGGAGCGCCTGGAAGAGGAGAAGGCCGCCATGGCCGCCGATATCCGGGAGGTCTATGCGGAGGCCAAGTCGAACGGTTTCGAGCCAAAGATCATGCGTCAGGTCATCAAGCTGCGGAAGATGGACCGCGACGACCGGCAGGAGCAGGAAGCCGTGCTGTCGCTTTATCTGGAAGCACTGGGTGAGGCCACGCCCGGCTCGGCCTGAGCCGGGCGCAACGGCAGGCAGCTATTGGAGCAGGGGGCAGTCATGACTCGCGAGATCAATTCCGTGGCGGTACTGGGCGGCGGCACGATGGGTGCCGGGATCGCCGGAATCTGTGCCCAGATGGGCTGCAAGGTGCTGCTGCTCGACATCGACATGCCGACGGCGGAGGCTTCGCTGGACCGCATCGTCAACGGGCGCCCGCCCGCGCTGGACGATGCCGACAAGGCCAGCCTGATCACCCTCGGCACGCTGGCCGACGACCTGGAGAAGATCGCGGACTACGACTGGATCTGCGAGGCCATCGTCGAGGATGTGGACACCAAGCGTGCCCTGTTCGAACGGCTGGAGCCGCTGCGTCGGCCCGGCTCCGTCGTCTCCACCAATACCTCCGGCATTCCGCTGCGCGAGATCTGCGAGGGGCTGCCGCTCAGTCTGCGGCGCGACATCGGCGTCACCCATTTCTTCAATCCCGTGAAGGTCATGCGGCTGATGGAGCTGGTGCCGGGCACCGACACCACACCTGATGTCATCGACGCCTTTGCGAACTTCCTGGGTGACCGGATGGGCAAGGGCGTGGTTCACGCCAAGGACACGGTCAATTTCATCGGCAACCGTATCGGCTGTTTCCTGATGCTGTCCGGCCTGCATGTCGCGGGGAAGGCACGTGCGGACGGGCTCAGCCAGGAAACCATCGACGCTCTCATGTCAAAGCCCGTCGGCCTGCCGCCGACCGGCCTCTACGGCCTGATCGATCTCATCGGCCTGGACGTGATGTATCTGGTGGGCGTGAATCTGGCCGCCAACCTGCCTGCGGGCGACACCGGACATGCCTTCACCGCTTTCCCGCCGATGGAACTGCAGATGTGGGAGCGCAAGCAGCTCGGTCGCAAGACCGGCGGTGGCTTCTATCGCATGGTGAAGGATGCCGACGGCAATCGTGCCAGGGAGGTCTTCGATCTGGACAGCGGTGCCTGGCGCCCGGAAGTACCTGTCACCCTGGCCGACAGCCAGATGAGCGCCGGGTCGCTGATGTTCGAGGATTCCGTGGAAGGCCGCTTCGTCTGGGACCTGATGGGGGGCACACTTTGCTACGCCGCCGATCTGGTGCCGCAGATTTCCGACGATGTGGTCAATATCGACCGCGCCATGCGTTGGGGATTCGCCTGGCAGAAGGGTCCGTTCGAACTTCTCGACGAACTGGGTCCGGCAAGGGTGATCGCGCGGCTGAAGGCGGAGGGCAAACCCGTACCGGCGATGCTGCAGGTTCTGGAAAAGGCCGGTGCCGACAGCTTCTACCGTGCGGAGGGGTCGGAACACCTGGGCCGCGACGGCGCCTGGCACAAGGTCGTCTGAGGCCGCTGCCGGTCAGGCGGGGTCGATCGGACCCGAAGTCCCGGAAAAGATAGCCGTCGGGCGCCGGCGCTCAGGGTTCGCCTCACAACGGCACCTTTCCGTCCGTCTCACGCAGCAGTTCCCGGGTAATTGTGGCGCGGATGCGATCCCCGCCCGTTCCGGTCACGAAGCAGGCCGGTGGCATGTGACCACCGGCCTGTCTCAAGCCAGTTCAGGCAACTTTCGGGATCAGCTCTGCTTCAGGCGTACCGCGACGAACAGCCGGTCGTCGCCACGGACCACGAGCAGCAGGACGGAGCGGCCCTTGCGTTCCTCGATCTCCGCCACACGACGGGCGACATCACCGGGGCCCTGCACGGCTTCCTGATTGACCTCGATGATCACGTCGCCGGCACGCAGCCCCTTCTCCGCCGCAGCCGAGTCGGGAACAACCTCGGTCACGACCGCGCCATCCTCCATGCTGATGCTGAAACGCTCCCGCACATCGTCGGTCATCGGGCTGAGCTTCATGCCGAGGGACGCCAGATCACTCTCCCGCGAGACCGGCTCATCAACCGGCTCTTCGCTGGAAGCCAGCGCCTTCTCGGCCTTCTCGAGCTCGCCCAGCGTCACCGTGAACTGTTCCAGCTTGCCCTTGCGCCAGACAGTCACCGGGACGGCCTTGCCAACGCCGGTGCCCGCAACGATCCGCGGCAGTGCCCGCATCTCGTCGATGTCCTGTCCATTGAACTCGACGATCACGTCACCGGACTGGATGCCCGCGTCGCCTGCCGGGCTTTCGTCGGTGACACCCGCGACGAGGGCGCCGCGCGGCTCATCCATGCCCAGGCCTTCCGCGATCTCGTCCGTGACGGACTGGATGCGAACGCCCAGCCAGCCACGCTTGGTGCGGCCGAACTGGATCAGCTGTTCCGCCACCGGGCGGGCCAGGTTGGAAGGCACCGCGAAACCGATGCCGATCGACCCGCCGGACTGGGAGAAGATCGCCGTGTTGATGCCCACGACCTCGCCATCGACATTGAACAGCGGACCACCGGAGTTGCCCTTGTTGATCGAGGCATCGGTCTGGATGAAGTCATCATAGGGACCGGAGCGGATGTCGCGGCCACGCGCGGAGACGATACCGGCGGTGACCGTGCCACCGAGGCCGAGCGGGTTGCCGATGGCAATCACCCAGTCACCCTCCTCGGCGGTGTCGGAATCGCCCCAGGGAACCGCCGTCAGCTGCATGCCCTCGTCGGGTTTCACCCGCAGCACGGCAACATCCGTCTTCGGGTCGGTGCCGACGAGTTCGGCGTCCAGGCTTTCGCCATCGCTGAAGAACACCCGGATCTCGTCCGCGCCATCGATCACATGATTGTTCGTGACGATCAGGCCATCCGCATCAACCACGAAGCCTGAGCCAACCGAGATCAGGGGGCGGGAGTGCGGGTTCTGCTGGCGGCGCTTGTCGAAGAAGTCCTTGAAGAATTCCTCGAACGGCGATCCCGGCGGAACCTGCGGAATCTGCGGGGCCTGTCCCGGGCTGGCCTTGCCCGGCTGCTGGGTCACCTGGATGTTGACCACGGCGGGTTTCAGCTTCTTCACCAGCGGCGCGAAACTCTCGGGCGCGCCGCGGGCGAAGGCACTTCCGGCCGCAACCAGAATGGCCAGCAATACGAACACTGCCGTCAGACGCATCATCAATGCGGAATTCGCGTCCTGTCGCGCCATTGGGATGGCGCGCGCAACGGTGCGACCGCGCGTGAACTCTTCTCTTGTCTCGTGACTCACTTGCACATGCTCCAACACTCGATCCAATCCTCTTGCCCGCACTATCTGGGCACCGACCGCCGGTTCTGCAAACCCGGCAACCGCAATTGATATGCACCCCGGATTATGACCGAACTTTGCCCGGAGTGTGAAACATGTGGCGTCGCAGTGACATTTTCTGCCCCGCTGTCGCAGAAGTGAGCACGGAACAGGCCGCTCAGGGGGCCTCGATCACATAGTCGAGACGGGATTCAGTCTCGGGGGTGCCCAGTTGCTCATAGGCATGCCTGGCGCGTTCAAAGCGCAGGTCACCTGCTGTTCTGCCCGGCACTTCGCCTGGCGACTCATCGGCCAGTGCCATGAGGTGATCGCCGATGTCCTTGCCGGTTGTCTCATCGATGATGGCATTGGCGATGGAACTCACCAGCCCCAGCACGCCCCCGAACAGGAATCCGCCTGCGATGCGGGCCGGGTTGCCGATCCCGTCGCCCGTGACTTCCCGATAGACCGTCGAGACAATGGGGATGTGCTGCAGCGGGTTCACCGCGTCCAGAACATCCAGGAAACCGAAGCCATCGTCCCCTGCCGAATCTGCCGCGTCCGGCATCCGGGCGCCGGTCGCTCGGCTTTCGTCCGTGAAGGACGACACGGATGCCGGGGGCGTTGTGAATTCGCTCTGGAAGATCATGACCGGATCGAACGCAAGGCCCGGACCAGACCGGGAACCCTGATTCCTCAACGGGTTACGATCACTATCGGTTGGCCGGACCCGGCAGCTCTTGCCGGTCCGGCATCGCAGGCCCTACAGAAAATGCCCGGTGCGGCTCTTCTTGGTGGCGAGATAGTCGGCGTTGTGGGGGTTGGACGGAAACTTGTGTGGCACCCGCTCCGCCACCGAAATCCCCTCGGCCTCCAGGCCGGACACCTTCTCGGGATTGTTGGTCATCAGCCGCACGCTGGAATATCCGAGACGGCGCAGCATCTCCGCCGCAGGCCGGAACAGCCGCTCGTCGGTCTCGAAGCCGATACGCTGGTTCGCATCCACCGTGTCGAAGCCACGATCCTGCAGGGCATAGGCCCGGATCTTGTTCATCAGCCCGATGCCGCGTCCCTCCTGCGCCAGATAGAGCAGGATGCCCTCCCCGGCCTCACCGATGGCCTCGATGGCGCCACGCAACTGTTCACCGCAATCGCACTTCATCGACCCCAGCAGGTCCCCGGTGAAACACTCGCTGTGAATCCGGGTGAGCACCGGCCGGTCGCGCGGCGGATCCCCAGTCACCAGCGCCAGGTGCTCCAGCCCACCGTCTGCGGGACGATAGGCATGCATCCGGGTGTTCTCCGCCCCCCACAGCGGCAGCCGCGCGGCAGCCACAGGCTTCAGGATGTTGCCCGTATGGGTCGCGATGGCGGCAATGCTCCCGGCATCCACCGCGGCCAGGCCTGCCGCCTGCCAGTCGGCCGTGTCGGACAGCGCCGCAACCAGCACCGCAGGCAGCAGGCGCGCGTGACGCGCCAGACCGACGCCGGCACTGGCCCAGTCGGGCGGCGCATCCTTCACCTGCCGGAACGGCCCCCGCATGCCGCCGTCCAGATCGTGTGCCGGATCGGCGAGTTCGCTGGCGAGCTGGCGGGACAGGGTCGCGTCGATCGGGACCAGTTGCACGTCGTGGCCTGATGGCAGGATGTGCAGCACGTTCGCGCGCCGCGCCGTCAGCGCCAGGCTGACTCCGCCCTCGGCCATCGCCAGAAGCTCCCCGTACTCCTCCGCCGTCGCCGTCTCCGCCGAGACAATGATCCCGGACTGCGCCGCGCCGCGGACGATGACAGGCATGCCCCGCCGCAGGTCCGCCGCGGCACGATCCACCTGCCGCACGTGACGCAGGTCGCTGGTTTCATCTTCGCTCTGGCGCGCCAAGGGGGCTGTCCTGATAAGTGATCGCGATGTGACCGCCACTGTATATCCCGCCCCCCCGGACTGTTGAAGCTTTCACTGCCACAGGTCAGACTTGCGCGCGGGAACAGGGTGTCGGGACGCCACGCATGACGATCAACCGGTTGTCACGTGTCGGTGAGGCTGTTCTCCCACAACGGAACCGGACTCTTGAACCGGGCGGCGGCAGACCAATCTCTGGTCAGTCGATGGTCCGGCGGTGATTGGGAGAAACGAGAAGATGATGGGTGGCAAGAAGATCCTGCTGATCGACGACGACGACGCCTTGCGCGAGACGCTGGCCGAGCAACTCGAGCTGCACGAGGAATTCGAGACCCGACAGGTCGGTTCCGGTCAGGCCGGCATCGAGGCCGCGCGGAAGGAACATTTCGATCTGGTCCTGCTGGACGTCGGCCTGCCCGACTCGGACGGACGCGAGGTCTGTCGGGCCCTGCGCAAGAACGGTTTCAAGATGCCGGTGATCATGCTCACGGGCGCGGATTCGGATGCCGAGGAAATCCTGGGCCTGGAATCGGGCGCCAACGACTACATCACCAAGCCGTTCAAGGTCGGCGTGCTGCTGGCCCGCATTCGCGGCCAGTTGCGCCAGCACGAACAGAGCGAGGATGCCGTCTTCACCATCGGCCCCTACAGCTTCCGCCCGGCGCAGAAGATGATGGTGCACAAGGAGACGGAGAAGAAGGTCCGCCTGACGGAGAAGGAAACCTCCATCCTGAAGTACCTGTTCCGTGCGGGCGAGACGGCAGTCGGACGCGATGTGCTGCTGCACGAGGTCTGGGGCTACAACGCCGGGGTCACCACCCACACGCTGGAAACCCACATCTATCGCCTGCGCCAGAAGATCGAACCGACACCATCGGAAGCGGAAATCCTGGTCACCGAACCGGGCGGCTACAAGCTGGTGCCGTGACAGCGTTCCGTCTCTGACCGTTCGTGGTGCCGCTCCATCGATCGACTGATCTGCTCTTCTCTTCAGACCGTCTTCAGCCAGGCGATCAGGAGTGACAGGGTGACCACGCTGAAGACCGTGGAGAGCAGGATCACGGAGGCGGAGCGCTGGGTGTAGGTGCCGTAGAACCTTGCCAGCAGGAAGGAGTTGATCCCTGCGGGTGTCGCGGCAGTCACCGTCGCAACGGCGACGTAGAGCGGATCGCTCTGGAAGATGTAGCTGGTGAAGATGAAGACCAGCGCGGGCAGCAGTGCCAGCTTCATGATCACCAGCGTCAGGCTTTCCTTCAGGTCACCGGCAATACGGAACTGGGTGAGGGAGGCCCCGAGCGCACAGAGTGCTGCCGGGGTTGCCGCCCGGGAGAGCATGTCGATCAGCCGGTCGACCATCGACACCAGTTCCAGCCCCGTCGCACTGAAGGCCAGCCCGCTGCACAGGCCGAGGATGACCGGATGCACCGCCAGACTTCTGAAGGTGGAGAACAGGACGGTCCCGATTCCCTGCCCCTTCTGGCCGCGCAGGGCCTCCACCATGATGGTGGACAGCGGGATGAGGATCATGGGGTGGAACGTCACGATCATCATCATCGGGATCAGGCCCGGCTCGCCGAAGGTCGTGTAGACCAGCGGCAGGCCCATCAGCACGGTGTTGGAGAAGCTGGAGGCCATGCCCATCAGGCCGTACTCGACCGGCGGATTGCGGAACACGTACCGCCCCAGCGCCACCGTGAGCGCGAAATGCAGCAGCGCGGCACCGAAATAGCCGAAGATGATCGACCATTCGATGCCGTCCTCCGGCAGGCCCCGGCTGAACAGGCGGAACAGCAGGGCCGGAATGGCGGCATAGAAGACGAAATTCGTCAGCGCCTTGATCCCGACGTCGCCCCCCAGCAGGGGCGAGCGCCCCAGCGCGTAGCCGATGCCCATCAGCGCGAAGACCGGGAAGACGATGTCGAGAACGGCACCCATCAGCCGCGCCCCGGAAGGTCAGCCAGTGCGGGACCTGCAGGGGCGGGGCGACCGGTCATTCACTCAGCCTTCGAACGGGTGACGGACGACGATGGTATCCTCCCGTTCGGGACTGGTCGAAAGCAGGGCCACAGGCGCGCCGATCAGTTCCTCGATCGCGCGGACGTACTTGACCGCCTGCGCCGGCAGGTCGGCCCACGACCGCGCACCATATGTGGTGTCCGACCAGCCCTCGAAGGTCTCGTAGACCGGGCGGATGTTGGCCTGATCGGCCATGTTGTAGGGGTAGAAGTCGAGGCGCTTGCCATCCAGTTCGTAGCCGACACAGACCTTCAGTTCCTTCAGCCCGTCCAGCACGTCCAGCTTGGTCAGCGCCACACCGTCGATGCCGCCGGTACGGATCGCCTGCCGCACCATCACCGCGTCGAACCAGCCACAACGGCGGGCGCGGTTGGTGACGGTACCGAACTCGCGGCCCTTCTCCCCGAGGTGCCGCCCGATCTCGTCATCCAGTTCGGTCGGAAAGGGGCCGGAGCCGACGCGGGTGGTGTAGGCCTTGACGATGCCGAGCACGAAATCGATCACCTTCGGCCCGCAACCGGAACCGGGGGCCGCCTGTCCGGCGACGGTGTTGGAGGACGTGACGAACGGATAGGTGCCGTGGTCGATGTCTAGCATCGCCCCCTGCGCGCCCTCGAACAGGATGCGCTTGCCCTGGCGATTGACCTCGTCCAGCGTGCGCCAGACATGCGCGGCGAAGCGCAGGACGTCGTCGCTGACCGCATTCAGTTCAGCCTGGATGTCGTCCTTGGCGATCTCCGGCTGGGACAGGCCACGACGCAGAGCATTGTGGTGCACCAGCAGGCGTTCGATCTTGCCGTCCAGGGTCACCGGATCACCCAGGTCCGCGACCCGGATCGCCCGCCGGGCAACCTTGTCCTCGTACGCCGGGCCGATGCCGCGTCGGGTGGTGCCGATCTTGGCACCGCCGGCGGCCTCTTCCCGGATCGCGTCCAGGTCCCGGTGCAGGCTGAGAATCAGGCAGGCATTGGCGGCGATCTGGAAATTCTCCGGCGTCACCTCGACACCCTGCTTGGCCAGACGCCCGATCTCGTCCATCAGCGCGGTGGGATCGATGACCACACCATTGCCCAGGATGGAGAGCTTGCCCTTGCGCACGATGCCGGAGGGCAGCAGGCTCAGCTTGTAGGTCACACCGTCGATGACCAGCGTATGTCCGGCATTGTGACCGCCCTGATAGCGCACGACCACGTCCGCCATCGCCGACAGCCAGTCGACAATCTTGCCCTTGCCCTCGTCACCCCACTGGGCGCCGACCACCACGACATTGGTCATGTCGGGATCCTTTCCTGATGCATTTTCGGGCCGAAACCCGCCTCAGATGTCCTTGACCTCGATCTTGTGCCAGATCGCGGTGCAGCCAAGCCTTCGTGCCTCTGCCTCGGGATCGGCTTCCGGCTCCAGGCCGGCAACCACCCGATTGCCCTGTTCGCGGCAGCGCCGCGCATCGTCGGGGGCCGTGCCGAACGGCAGATAGACCCGGAGCGCGCTGACCGTCACCGGCAAGGCCCGCAGCACCGAATCCAGATAGACCGTGGCCCCGACCGCCGGCTCGCCGGTCTCGCTGACATAGCGGCCACCGCGCCCGATCTCGCCACGAACACCTGGGGCAAAGACACTGAAGGCCACACCGGTCTGATATTCGAAACCGCGGTACTCGCCCGGATCGACCGTCAGGCTCAGATCGGGCTCCACGGCCCGGATCCCCGCGATGGTCTCCGCCAGGCGGGCGATCTGCTGACCGGCAAGACCGCTGATGTCCAGGGCCTGCAACCGCGGCATCGCCGTCTCCGCCGGGCCGACCGCTTCCAGCAATCCGAAGATCAGCGGGTCATCACCAACGATACCACGCAGTTCCCCCGCGTCCTTGCCGTCCAGTGCCTCCCTCGCGGCATCCGCCGTCGCCCCCTCGTGCCCCTGCCCGGTCAGCACGGCGGGCGCCAGGGAAGGGACTGTCAGGTCGATGCTCAGATCCTGCAGCCCGGCAGCGCGCAGCGCCGCAACCGTCAGCAGCACGATCTCCACATCCGCCTTCACGGCGTCGGAGCCGAACAGTTCGATCCCCGCCTGCGTGAACTGCCGTTCCGGGCGCAACTGGTCGCCCCGGACCCGCAGCACCTGCCCGGAATAGCAGAGCCGGAGCGGACGTGCCGATCCCGCCAGTCGGCTGGCCGCAATGCGCGCGATCTGGGGGGTGATGTCTGCCCGCAGGCCCATCATCTGCTGCGAGATCGGATCCATCAGCCGGAACAGCTGCTGCGCCAGTTCGCCGCCAGGCCCGCTCAGCAGGCTCTGTTCGAACTCCATCAGCGGCGGTTTGACGGTCTGATAGCCCTCTGCGCGGAACGCATTCATCAGGCTGAAGACGGCCGTCGCCTCGCGCTCCGCCTCTTCAGGCAGGGCGTCGCGCAGACCGGCTGGCAACAGGGCCTTGTTCACAGGTTCATTCATGGCGGGCCTTTGGTACTGCATCGGCTGTGTTCGTCAACGACTTATCGAGGCACGGCTTCGGCGGTGATTCGCCAATCGACGCCTTCATGTCATCCCCCTGTCACATTCGACAACACCGAAGCTGTTGAAATTTCGGTATTTTTCACAATCTGACTTGTCAGACACGCAACAACACCGGACAGTTCTCCCATGACCAATGAAGGCATCTCGGGTCTCAGGGGACGAACGGTCGCACTGCTCGGCCCCACCAACACGGGCAAGACGCATCTGGCCGTCGAGACGATGCTGACCCATGCCAGCGGCATGATGGGCTTCCCCCTGCGCCTGCTGGCGCGGGAGGTCTACGACCGGGTTGTCGAGGCGCGCGGTCGCTCCAACGTCGCGCTGGTGACGGGGGAGGAGAAGATCATCCCCGCCAACCCGCATTATTTCCTCTGCACCGTCGAGGCCATGCCGACGGGCCGCAGCTTCGACTTCGTGGCGGTGGACGAGATCCAACTGGCCGCGGACCCGGAGCGGGGCCATACCTTCACCGACAGGCTGCTGCACGTGCGCGGGCTGGAGACCACCATGTTCCTGGGGGCCGCCACCGCGCGCGGCCTGATCCAGCGGCTGCTGCCCGACACCACGATCATCACGCGCCCGCGACTGTCCTCTCTGGCCTATGTCGGACAAAGCAAGCTGTCCCGCCTGCCGCGCCGCAGTGCCGTGGTCGCCTTCTCCGCCTCCGATGTCTATGCCATCGCCGAGCTCATGCGGCGGCAGCGGGGCGGCGCGGCGGTGGTGCTGGGCGCGCTCAGCCCGCGCACCCGCAATGCGCAGGTGGAGATGTATCAGGCCGGTGAAGTGGATTTCCTGGTCGCCACCGATGCCATCGGCATGGGGCTGAACATGGACATCAACCATGTCGCCTTCGCCGCGACCCACAAGTTCGACGGTGCCCGGCGGCGTGCCCTCAGCCCCGCCGAGATCGGCCAGATTGCCGGGCGGGCCGGCCGTTTCATGCGCGACGGCACCTTTGGCGTCACCGCGGATGCGCCGCTGCTGGAACCGGAACTGGTGGAGGCGGTACAGGAACACCGCTTCGATCCGCTGACCCAGCTCCGCTGGCGCAACACCAGGCTGGACTTCAGCCATCCGAAGGCGCTGATCCGGTCGCTGGAACAGCCGCCGCCGTTCCGCTGGCTGGCCACACCGCGCCGGGCAGAGGATACGGAGACCCTGAAGGTGCTGGCCCGCGACCCGGAGATCATGGCGCTGGCTGAACTCAATCCGGCCAACATGCATCTGCTCTGGGACATCTGCCAGGTGCCCGACTTCCGCAAGACCATGCATGACAACCACGTCAAGCTGGTGGGGCGGATCTACCTGCAGATCGCCACGAAGGGCCAGATCGACCGCGACTGGATGGCGAAGCATCTCGAACAGCTCGACCGCACCACCGGCGACCTCGACACCCTGCAGGGGCGCCTGGCCCACATCCGCACCTGGACCTATATCTCCCATCGCGCGGCATGGCTGGACGATCCGCTGCACTGGCAGGAACGGGCCAGGGCCATCGAGGAACGGCTTTCCGACGCGCTGCACCAGTCCCTGACACAACGCTTCGTCGACCGGCGCACCGCCGCACTGGTCAACCGGCTGCGCGACCGGGAGGAGGTGCTGACCGCCATCGACCCGGACGGCAATGTCACGGTGGAAGGGCAATATGTCGGGCGCATCAGGGGGCTTGTCTTCGCCGCCGACCGCTCCGCCTTCGACAACAAGGCGCTGAAGGGCGCTGTCCGCCAGGTGCTGGCCTCTGCCCTCGTCGCGCGCGGACGCAGGATCGCGGGTGCGGCGGATGACGCCTTCACGCTCTCGGATGACGGCGACATCTGCTGGCAGGACGAGATCATCGCGCGGCTGGAGGCAGGCGATCATGTGCTGCGCCCCAGGGTTCGCCTGAATGTCAGCGACCAGCTCGACAGCCGCACCTCCGAAGAGATTTCCACCCGCCTCGGCGCGTGGGTCGAAACCCGGATCGGACAGTTGCTGCGACCACTGACGGAGCTGGAGAACCGCAATTTCAGTCCTGCTGCCCGGGGCATCGCCTTCCAGATCGTCGAGCGTCTCGGCATCCTGCCCCGCAAGGCGGTGCAGGAGCAGATGCGCCAGCTCGACCCGAAGGACCATGGCCGCTTCAAGTATGCCGGGGTGCAGGTGGGCCGGTCGGCGATCTTCTGCCCCGCGCTGCTGAAACCCGAACCGACCCGCTGGCGCATGATCCTGCACGGGCTGCAGGGCGGCCTGATGCTGCCGACGGACCAGCAGGGCCGGGTTTCCTTCGACACGGACCGCAAGGGCGATGCCGACGCGCTGCTGGTCTCGGGCTATGCCCGCTTCGGCACCACAGCCGTGCGCGTCGACATGGTGGAGCGGATTGCCGACCATGCGCACAAGGCCACACGCAAGGGCCCGGCGGAGGCCGACCATGCCCTGATGTCGATGCTGGGCGGCGGGCCGGAACGCCTGGGACCGATCCTGACCGGTCTGGGCTATCGCACGGAGCGACAGGGTGACGACGCGCCCCTGCTGTTCCATCCGCGCCCGACGCGCGAGCAACGCAAGGCCCGCAATCAGGCACGACCCGCATCGTCCGATCGCACCAAGCAGGCCCCGCCGAAGCGCAAGCACCGGCGGGAAACCCGACCCCTCAACCCCGATTCCCCCTTCGCCGCACTGGCTGTCCTGAAGAACAGGTGACCATGGAAACTCCCGCCCAAGGCTCGATCCGCATTGATCTCTGGCTCTGGTACGCGCGTTTCTTCAAGAGCCGAAGTCTGGCCGCACGGGCGGTGAAGGGAAGCCGGATGCGCCTGAACCGGCAGGTCATCAGGAAGGTCAGCCAGCCGCTCAGGGTCGGCGATGTGCTGACAATTCCCTGGAACGGCGAGATCCGGGTGATCGAGATCGCTGCCCTCGGCGAACGCCGCGGCCCGGCCAGCGAGGCGCAGGCGCTCTATCGTGACCGGACGGTGGCGGATACCGCGGCGAAATGAGGTCAGCCCTCAGATGCCGCCCTTCGAGAGTACCTGTCGGGCGGTCCACCAGAGGATCTTCAGGTCCAGCCACAATGACTGCTCGCGGACGTAGCGCAGGTCCATTTCCGTGCGCTCCGCCGGGGTCGCGGTTGACCGTTTCAGGGCCTGGGCGAGGCCGGTGACGCCGGGACGCACCCGGTGGCGCAGAACCCAGTCGTCGGGCGCATAGTCCGCCTCCTGCGCCGGCACGTCCGGACGGGGACCGACAAGGCTCATGTCACCGGAGAGCACGTTCAGCAGCTGCGGCAGTTCATCCAGGCTGGTCTTGCGGATGAAGCGCCCGACCCTGGTGATTCGGGCGTCACCGGCGGCTGTGGAATGGCCGCCGATCCGATCCGCGTTCGCCACCATGGAACGGAACTTCAGCATCCCGAACGGGCGCCCGCCGCGACCGACCCGAATCTGGCGATAGAACGGCGATCCCGGACTGTCGAGCCGGATGGCGAGGGCCAGCGGCAGGAACAGCGGCAGGCTGCACAGCAGCAGCAGGGCGGCAATGATGATATCGAACAGGCGCTTCATGCATCGGATGGGTGCCACAAACGCTTCCGCGACACCAGCGGAACGCGCATCTGCTGGACAGGAACCTGCGGAAACCCTATGACTTTTCGCAGATGAACCGCTCCGCAAGGGGCCCACCGAAAGAGGCCAGACGCCATGTCGAACGATGTATTGCGCGGCAATTTCCAGACCCGTGACAAGGTCGAGATCAAGCAGTCCGAGGAAACCCTGGAAGACCGGTTCGAGATGGAGGCCAAGAAGCGTCTCGGCGGTTCCATCGCCTTCGTGTCCAAGAAGAAGGTCATGTGGGATACCGACAAGAAGTGACCACGCCCGCTTCCCAATCTGCGGGACAGCGTGACGGTCGCCTGCTGCTGCGGCTGCAGCAGGAAATGTCGGCGATGACGGAGGCGCGGACCCAGGACATGTGCCTGGCCAACGTCGCGCAGAACGCGCCTTACCTGAAGCAGGGACGGAGCCTGCGCGACCTGCACGAACTCGGCCTGGGTGCCGGGGACAGCGGCGTCGTCATTGCCGCCGGTCCAAGCCTGCGCCGTCGCGATCCGGTACCGGTACTGAAGCAGCGCGACTTCCGGGGAGCTGTCGTCTGTACGGAGAGTGCGATCTCCCACTGCCTGCGCCAGGGTCTGATGCCGACGGTCGCCGTCTCGGTCGATCCGCACCCCCTGCGCATCGTGCGCTGGTTCGGTGACCCGGAACTGGACCAGGCACGTATGCAGGCAGACGACTATTTCCGCCGTCAGGAACAGGATCCGAGCTTCGCCGATGAGGTCGCAAAGAACAATGAGCTGCTGTCGCTGATGGCCGAACACGGCAAGGACATCCGTATCGCGCTGGGCACGACGGCTTCGCCGGATGTGGTGAAGCGCGTGCACGAGATCGGCATGCAGGTGTTCTGGTTCAATCCGATGCTGGATGACCCGGACAAGCCGGGCAGCGTGACGATGGAACTGCATCGCCAGAACGGGCTGCCCTGCATGAATGCAGGCGGCAATGTCGGGGGTGCCTGCTGGATGGTGGCCCACGCCGTTCTGGACAAGAGCCGTGTCGCGGTCACGGGCATGGATTTCGGCTACTACGCCGACACACCGCTGCTCAATACCCAGTACTATTACGAGGCACGGGACCTGGTGGGGGGTGACGAGAGCCGCATCGGTGAGCTGTATATCGACATCCACAACCCACACACCGACGAATGGTACTATACTGACCCCGCGTACTACTGGTATCGCTCCGCCTTCATCGAAATGGCGGCAGATGCGGACTGCACGACATACAACTGCAGCGGCGGCGGTACCCTGTTCAGCGATCACGTCCATTGGGCATCGCTGGAGGAATTTCTCGACGGCGCGACCACCTAGGCGTCCCCTGATCCCCCGAGAGAAGAGGCAACTTTCATGGCAAAGATCCTGCTGATCAACCCGACGGTGCGGGAGGAAGACGTCCCCCGGCATGTGCCCTACGGGATTGCGCTGCTTGCGGCCATCGCCATGGAGAAGGGGCATCTTGTCCAGGTCTATGACGAGAATGCCTGGCGTCAGGGTGACGAGACGACAAAGGCCGTCTGTGTCGCCGACGACTGGGACATCATCGGCTATGGCGGCATCACAACGACCTACGCCTCGGTGAAGCGCATCGCGCGCATCGCGCGGGAGTATGCGCCGCAGGCCGTACAGGTCATGGGCGGTGGACTGCTGACGTCCCTGCCGCGCGAGATGATGTCATGGATCCCACAGGTCGATGTCGGCTGCGTGGGCGAGGGTTTCATCACCTTCCCCGAGATCTGCGACATGGTCGATCGTGGTGGCAGAGAATTCTGGGACATCAAGGGCACCGTCTCGCGGAAGCCCGGCGGTGGTCTGATCATGTCGCAGATGCGGCCGCTGATGCACGATCTGGACAGCCTGCCGTTCCCGGCATGGGAGCTGTTTCCGCTGGAGGAGGTCTATTTCAAGAACAGCCAGGTGCTGTTCTCGGAGGAAGGCATGCTGGCGTCGCGCCGGCTGGACATCAACACGAGCTATGGCTGCTCCCTGATCTGCCGCTTCTGCTACCATCTCGGCATCGCCGGCGACATGCGCTACGAGGAGGACGAGAACGGCGATCTGAACGTCGCTTTCGACCAGCCCGGCACCTACACGCGCAGCATCCGCTATCACTCGCCGGAGTATGTCGGCGCCCTAGTGAAGCATGCCTACGACAAGTTCAACATCAACTTCATCGGGTTCCTGGACGAGAACCTGATGACGATGGACAAGTTCTCCGGCCGGACCTGGATGAACGACATCTGCAACCAGTGGCACGATCTCGGCTTCGCGCCGAAGGCCAATGACGACGGCACCTGGACCGGCATCCACTGGGCGGGGACCAGCCACGCGACGCTGTGCACCAAGGAGGTGCTGAAGACGATGCGGGAAGCCGGCTGCTCGCATCTGGTCTACGGGTATGAATCCTTCGCGCCACATGTGCTGAAGACCATCGGCAAGGGTGCCACACGCGAATCGAACCTGCGCAGCTTCTTCTGGACGCTGGAGGCCGGTATCCGCCCGGTGCCGAACCAGATCATCGGCTTCCCCAACGAGGATTTCGACTCGATCCGCATGAACATGCACGCCTGGGACGACCTGGGCATCCAGGTGAAGCCGCATTTCGCGACGCCCTATCCGGGCTCCGAATGGTTCACGACCTATCGCGAACGCATCAGCGGCCAGTACGACGGTGACATGGAGCGTTTCATCCTTGATCTGGGCGATGCCTCCAGCATCTCCGCCGTCATCAGCCACAACTTCAATGCCGTCGAACTGCTGGGCCTGCGAGAGGCGATGCTGCAGCTCAACTACCGCCGCATCGACGAGTACGAGCAGATCTGGCGCAAGAACCACCAGATCCCGGACGGTGCACCGTCGACACTGCTGTCGGAGAACATGACCGGCGCGTTCCTGCGTGATGCCGACAAGGTGAAGTCGGCGATCAAGGACTCGGAGCGGCAAGACGCGGTGGCGGAAACGACCGGCGCCGCCAGCACGCACTGATCCATGTCAGCGACGGGTCACCGAGCGCTCGGCGTGATCTGCGCCCGTGGTGGCTCGAAGGGACTGCCTGACAAGAACATCCTCGATCTCGGCGGCAAGCCCCTGATCGCCTGGACCGTCGCGGCGGCCCGGGGCGCGACGCGGCTCGACCGCGCCATCGTTTCCACGGACAGCCCGCGCATCGCCGACGCGGCGCGGGCGCATGGTGCGGACGTGCCCTTCCTGCGCCCACCGGAACTGGCCAGCGACACGGCGAAGATCACCGATGCACTGATCCATGCGGTCGAGACGCTGGGGGGCGGCTACGATGTCATCGTGCTGCTGCAGGCCACCAGCCCGTTCCGGACATCCGCGGACATTGACGCCACGGTTGCGGCCCTCCTCGACACCGGCGCGGAGAGTGCCGTCACCTTCACGGAGCAGGCTAAGTCCCCAGACCTGTTCGTCACCGTGGACCCGGACCGCCGCGTCCGCCCGCTCAACCCCGAGGGGCTGCTGAAACGGCGGCAGGACCTGGGGCACCTCTACGCCCCCAACGGCCTGTGCTATGCCGTGCGCACCGACTACCTGCTCCGCACCGGCAGGGTCTACGGCGATGACACGGTAGCGGTCATCATCCCCCCAGAGCGCGCCATCGACATCGACAGCCCCTTCGACCTGGAAATGGCCCGTGGCCTGATGGCGGTCAGAGGCTGAGGAACGATCGAATGATCTGCAGCCCGGACGGACCGCTCTTCTCCGGGTGAAACTGGACGCCGCAGAGGTTCTCATGCCGGACGGCAGCGCAGATCTCGTAGCCGGCATAATCCGTGACCGCCAGAACATCGGAGGCGTCGGTCGGGCGGGCCGAGAAGGAGTGGACGAAATAGACGTCCGTTCCAGGTGCCGTTTCACCCAGCACAGTCCCCTTCCAGCCGTCACCGGTCCGCGCGTCGGGGGGCTGAAGGGGCGACCAGCCGATATGAGGTACCTTGCGGCGGTTGCCGGCAGCATCAACGCGCGGAATGCCCGCGACGATGCCGGGCAGCAATCCCAGACCGGGTTGCTGGCCGAATTCCTCGCTGCCATCAAAGAGCATCTGCATGCCGACGCAGATCCCCAGGACGGGCCGCTCCCGCGCCGTCACCACTTCCCGCACGACATCCTCGAAACCGGCGGCGCGCAGGGCGTCGACGCAGGACCGGAAAGCACCAACGCCCGGAATCACCAGACGTTCCGCGCGCGCGGCCTGGCCCGGGGTCTCGGCCAGCTCCGGTGAGGCACCGCTGACCTCGAACGCCCGCGCGACACTGCGCAGATTGCCGACGCCATAGTCCAGGATCGTCACATGCCGTGCTGTCATCGCCCTATCCCGCCGAGGGGTTGCGGAGCGACAGGCCAGCGCCGGACAGTTCCGACCGCAGGTCCATCAGGTTGATACGATCGAAATGGATCATGTCGGCGACGGCCACCGCGTCAGCCTGACCGTCCGAAACCGCTGCCGCAACATGCGCGGGGGAGCCTGCACCGCCACTGGCAATGACCGGAATGTCGACAACCGCGGTCACCGCGCGGATCAGATCGATGTCGAGACCCTTGCGCGTCCCTTCCCGGTCGACGGAGGTCAGCAGGATCTCGCCGATACCCAGAGCCTCGGCCTCCTGCACCCACTCGACCACGTCGCGCCCGGTATGCTCCCGGCCATTGTCGGTATAGGCTTCCCATCCCCCGTCGGCGCGCAGCTTGGCCTCCACCGACAGCACGATGCACTGCGATCCGAACTGCCGCGAGAGTTCGTTGATCAATTCGGGGCGATGCACGGCAGCGGTATTGATGGCCACCTTGTCGGCACCGACGCGCAGCAGGCGATCGGCATCCTCCACACTGCGCACACCGCCACCGACCGTGATCGGGACGAATATGTGCTCCGTGGCATGGCGCACCACATCGACCAGGCTGTTCCGGCCATAGAGGCTCGCCACCACGTCCATGTAGATGAGTTCATCCGCGCCTTCGGCGTAGTAGCGCGCCGCCCGCGACTGCGGGTCACCGATCTTCCGCAGGCCTTCCAGCCGCACACCCTTGATCAGGTTCGGCCCCTTGATATCCATGCGGGCAATCAGGCGGGTACGGCGTTGCAAGTGACAGTGTTCCTGTAGCGGGGGCGGCGGACAGTTCCAGCCTCAATCCTTGAGTTCGCTGGCCTCTTCCCAGGGCTTGTGACGCAGTTCCCACTTGCCATCCTTCTGCATCCACAGATGCGGAGAGCGGAACCGGTCACAGAGGTTGTCGAAGTAGGCACGGTCCATGATCGGCTGCCCGAACTGCTTCGACGCGACCGGATACTGTTCCGGCGGCAGGGACAGGTACTCGAAGATCTCCTTCGCGAACCGTTCCGGGAACTCTCCGTCATAGCGCTTCACGAGCGCGACCCCCTCATCGAACTCGATGTCGCCAGAGCGAATTTCCTGGCTGGCGTCATACATGCAGCGCCCGATGCCGAACTTGATGTAGGTCGTGTAGTAGTGGAAATCGTCGATCTTGTCGTCGATGGAATTGTACTTGGAGTACGTGCCCGCGGTCCGCTCGGGCGAAGCCTCGAATCCGCCATGCTCGACGGAGTAGTAATAGGCACTCTGCGGGTGCCACTGCATGTAATAGCCCAGGTAATGGACCTCGATACCCGCGTCGCTCATCTGGTTGGGATCCGGAGGCAGATAGGGTTCCAGGTCAACCCGGTCGAGACCGAAGTCACCGACCAGCTCGCTGACAGATGACCCCCCCAGATAGACATCCTCGTCATCCTGCCGTGCGAAATAATCCCAGGCGCGCTGGGCCTGCTCCGCATCTTCCTTCGGGTTGCCGTACTCGGCCTCGCTCTCGCCGTACATGACCAGCGGAATGTTGAACAGGGTCGCGAGCTTCGGCGCCAGCTGCTTCTGGCCCAGAATGAACGGCTGAAACGGATGCAGGATGTTCTCCACCGCAAGGCGGGTCAGCAGCCGATGCACGCGCCCGTTGGGTGTCATCAGGTAGTTGTCGAAACCGGCATGGATCCATGCCTGCTGATTGCGCCAGCCCCAGTCCGTATACATGTGCGGCGCCCAGGTGACTGTCAGCGGATGCATGCCGAATTCGTACTTCAGAACGTGCGCGGCATAGAAGCTGTCCTTGCCGCCCGAACCAGGCACCAGAATGTCGTAGTGACCGTCGTTGCGGCGGTGCTTCGACAACACTGCCTCCAGTTCATCGCGCCGCGCCTGCCAGTCGATGCCACGCTTGCGCTGTGCCACGTGCCAGGCGTCGGAAATGCCATTCTCGTCGAAATGGACGGTTTCCTTCTTCGACTCGCGGCGATGCTTGAATTCGACGGCTGAATTCGGGCGCTGATTCGAGATCAGGCTCTTCCGGCAGAACCGGACCTCTTTCGGCAAGCCGTAGAAGACTTCCGGGTCGTTCAGATCGGGGCTGTAGCGTGCAGGATCAATGTCAACGCGCGCCGGATATTTCGCCATGTCTTGAACCGCTCTTTGCTGAAGGATTGTCCGGGAATGACCATGGACAGTCGGGCGACCGGACTATAGCTATCAGCTTCGGGCGTTCAAGAGAACGCGGCCAGTCGGGATATGCCTTTCGATGACGAAATACCGCATCCTGTTCGCTTCCTACGGTGCCAGCCACATCAACATGGTCATGCCTGTGATGCGCGCCCTCCGGCAGCGCGGGGACGTGGACCTGCGCATCCTGGCGCTGACGACAGCCCATGCGGTCGCGGAATCGGCCGGATTCGAGCCGGTCGGTTTCAGGGATCTCTGGCGCCCCGGTGACGACATTGCGCGACAGCATGGCAAGCGGCTTGCCGCGGGAATGGACTCCAGCCTTGTCAGCATCCCGGAAACGGAAGCCTACATGGGGCTCAGCTACGCCGAGCTCGAAGCCAGCGCGGGCAAGGAGTTCGCCGCGAAGGAATTCGCCGAGAAGGGCAGGGCCGCATTCCTTCCCGTCCGGACAGTCGGACGTCTGATCGACGACTGGAAACCGGATCTCGTGGTCACGACCAATTCCCCGAGAGCGGAAAGAGCCATGATCCTTGCCGCCGGCCTGCGTGGTGTCCCCTCCCTGGCGATGGGCGATCTGTTCCTCGACTTCGAATGGCAATGGATGGCGGACAACGGGTTTGCGACGCGGGTGACCGTGCTGGGTGAATCCGTTCGCCGCCACCTGATCGCAAAGGGCAGATCCCCCGCCACCATCGCGGTCACCGGCAACCCGGCCCTTGATCAACTGGTCAGTGAGACAGCCGTGGCGAGCGGCATTGACCTGCGGACGCGACTGGGCTGGCAGGATCGGTCCGTTATCGCGTGGACCCTGCCTGCCGTGACGACGGGTGATACCCGGATTGCCCCGGTCGCCGACAAGCTCGATATCCTTCGGACCATGCTCGATCGGGACGCCAACCTGCGCATCATCCTGCGGGCTCATCCAAATCAGCGGATGGACTTCGGCAGGCTGGACGATCGCTACCATGTCAGTCCGCGCGAGGAGAGCGTGCATGCGGTCATCCATGCGGCAGACGTATTGTTCACCGAGTTCTCGATGGTGGGCCTTGAAGCGGCTCTGGCGGGAAAGCCGGTCGTGACCAACAGTGCCGACGATGCCATTCCCTACGGTCCGCTGGGTCTGAGCACCGATATTGCCACGATCGCAGACCTTGATGCCGCACTCACCACCGCTCTGCGCGAGCAGCCGGAACCACGGCTCGACCTGCTGGGCGCCCCACCAACCGGTACTGCAACGGCCAATGTCATCAAGGAGATTGATCGCCTGCTGCTTCGTCAGAGAGACGACTGATGCTCGCCGCCGTCCTCAGGTCCGGCGCGGCCGTTGCCCTCGCCCTGCTGATCGGGCGGCTGCTGGGGTTCGGGCGGGAGGCGACGATCGCGGCGTCGTTCGGGCTGGGGCGGGAGGCGGATATTGCCGTCTTCCTGGTTGGTCTGCCGGATTTCCTGATCAATGTGCTGGGGGCGGGCGGTGTCACGGCGGTCCTGGTCGTGGCCTTCAGACAGCGCGCCGGTGTTGCCAGTCAGCTTCTGTTCCAGGCCAGTCTGGCGATCTTCGCCATCATCGGCCTGCTTGCGCTGCTGCTGATCGCGGTGCGGTCGGGCATGGTCGATCTGCTGGCCCCCGGGTTCGACGCCATCGCCCGGCAGCGCACCATCGACCTGTTGCCGCTGGTCATTCTGGCGGCCCCGATAGCGGCCATCAACGCGGTGACCATCGCGTGGCTGCAGGCTGAGGACCGGTTCTTCCTGTCGGCCATCGGCACAGCGGTCATCAATGCGGTGCTGATCATTGCCCTGCTCGTGGACGGGCGGGACGGATCGGTGGCCTGGCTGGCTGCAGCGGTGATCGGCGGTGTGCTGCTGCGCTGGCTGATCCAGATGGCCGCCATAGGCCGACGCGCCTTCGGCGGCCTGAGCCTCACGCCATGGCTGGTCGATCGCCGGATGATCCTGGGCATGGTGCAGACATCGGCGGCGGAGTCCGTTGTCTTCTTCTATCCGTTCGCGCTGCGGGCCTTCGCGACCCTGTTCGGCATCGGCGCGCTGGCTGGCGTGAATTATGCGACCCGCCTGGTCCTGCTGCCGCTCGGCGTCGTCATCATGACCCTGACCATCATCCTGCTGCCGCGGCTGGCCGGCCTGGCACCGGGCGGCGCGGAGCAGGACCGTGGCGCCTTCCTCAGCCTCGTGCGGCAGGGTCAGACGTGGATCCTCGTGCTGTCCGCCATGGCCTTCGGCGCGCTGGTTCTCAGCCGGGACCTGATCACGTCGCTGGTCTTCGGCTGGGGTGACATCACGGCGACAGAACTGTCGGTGATCGCCGGTCTGACCGCCACCTACGCCATCAGCCTGATCCCGCTGGGCCTGAATGTCTTCTATCGGCGGGTCCTGAACGCCATGGATGATACCCGATCACCCATGCTGGGCGAGGGACTGGGGTTCATCGCCTTCCTGATCGCGGCGCTGGCGGTCAAGGCGATGGGCGGGTCCCTGATACATCTGATGCTCGCCGCGGTATTCGGAGCGTTCGTCAGCAGTGTCTATCTGTTGCTGAAGACGGCCCACCGGGACGTTCCCATGGCGGCCATGCTTGCCCAGCCGCCGACATGGATCACCGCAATACTGGCCACGGTCGCCATGGCTGTCCCGATCCTGCTGGAGCAGCAGTTCGAGGGCAGCACGGCCACGACCGGACTGATCGCCCTGCTGGCCGGCGGGCTCTTCGGCATCGCCACCGCCATCGCCGTCAACCGTGATGCGCGCACTGCCGTGAAGGGCCTGCGGCAGCGTCAGTAGCTGTTGAGTTTCCTGAAGACCGCGGGGACCAGATCAACCTCCGCCAGGAAGCTGGCAATGCGCGGTGCGCTTCGGCCATCGCCCCAGATGTTGGGCCAGTCCTGCCGTCCCTGCCGCAATGCCGTCGCAATGGCGGCGGATACCGCCTGCGCGCCGATGGTGGGCACGTCGATCACATTGCTGTTGCGGTCCCGTGCCATCTGGCGGTCCCCCAGGTTCACACAGGGCAGACCGAGGCTGGCGGATTCGATGATCCCGCTGGAGGAATTGCCGATCAGCAGGTCTGCAGCGGCAAGCCAGGCCAGATAGCGCGCACGCGGCAGATGGCTGATCAGCCGGACCTGGCCCGGGTGGGCGGCACCCACCCGCTGCATCACGTCAGCGATCCCCGAACCGCCGGCGTCGGCGTTTGGCGCCAGCGCCAGCACCTGAACCTCCGCCGCCAGCAGACTGTCGAGCATGGTCTGCATCTGCCGGGCCGCATCCGCGCCGTCCTGCACCACCGGATGAAACACCGCGACGGTGATGGGTCGGGCGGGATCGAACCCGACGTCCTTCGCGAGCGCGGCGCGGTCCACCGCATCGCGGTTCGCCAGATCATCCAGCCCCGGCGCCCCCACGGTGTGGATGCGCCAGTCATCCTCCCCCATCTGGCGCAGCCGCGTCGCCGCCTGCTCCGTTGCGGTCAGGTGGAAATGGGCCAGCTTCGAGATGGCGTGGCGTACCGGTTCATCGACCGTGCCGGAGCGTTCCCCGCCATGAATGTGCACGGTGGCACAGCCGAGATGCAGCGCACCGATGGCCCCTGCCAGCATCTCCCCCCGGTCGCCGAGCAGCAGCACCAGGTCCGGCGGGGCCGCGCGAAAGGTCTCGATGAATCCGCGCAGGGTTTCCGCAAGCGCCAGTGCCATCTCGCCCCCGTCCGCGCCACTCAGTTCAACCGGCCAGCAGGCGGCGATCGGCAGTCCGTCCGCCGCGATTTCCCGCACGGTTTCCCCATAGGCAGGCAGCAGGTGCATGCCGGTGACGAACAGGCTGAGGTCGAGCGCCGGATGGGCATCGATGCGACGCAGGGTCTCGCGCATCAGGCCATAGTCGGCGCGGGTGCCGGTGACATAGACGATCCGTCGTGTCCCGGCAGGTCCGCTCATTCAAGGTCTTCCGGCAGGATCGGCGCGCCCTGGCGCAGGGGACGCCGCAAGGTCCGGCCCGGCAGATCGTCGATCAGGTGCGGCGCGAACCCGGTCTCCGGCCGCAGCACGGCAATATCCTCCAGCCGCAGCACCGTTCCGGCCCCCATGTCACGCGCCGCCTTCAGGCCCCGCCGCGCAACCCGGCGTGTATCAAGCTCGCTGCCGCGCGGGGCCTTCACCCCATCACCCAGCGCGGTTCCAACCGCCCGGATCGCGGTCACCATCTCCGCGAATTCATCCGGTTCCAGCGACGCGGCGTGATCCGGTCCGGGCAGGCCGCGATCCAGGGTCAGATGCTTCTCGATGATGCGCGCGCCCAGCGCCACGGCGGCAGGCGCGGCGTGAATGCCGAGGGTGTGGTCGGAATAGCCGATGGGCAGGGCGTAACAGGCCTCCAGCGTGCGGATCGCCAGCAGGTTCGCTTCCGCCATCGGCGTCGGATAGGCCGAGACGCAGTGCAGCAGGCTGATCCGGTCCTTCAGCGGCGCCAGCGCGGCAATGGCCCTGTCGATCTCCGCCAGGTCGGCCATGCCCGTGGACAGGATCACCGGCAGGTCGAAGGACGCCAGATGGCGCAGCAGCGGGATGTTGGTGACATCGCCAGAACCGACCTTCAGCCGCTTCACCCCAAGCCGGACCAGCATGTCCGCCGATCCGGCATCGAACGGGGTCGAGATGAACTCGATCCCCAGGTCCGCGCATTGTGCAAACAGCGCCTCATGCGCCGGCACGTCCAGCACCAGACCGCGCAGCATCGCCTGCTGGTCGTCGCTGCCGGTGGCCCGCTTCTGGTAGGCGGCGGTCTCCGCCCCTGCACTGACCAGCGCATCGGGGTCGAAGCTCTGGAACTTCACCGCATCCGCCCCGGCCTGCTTCGCCGCCACCACCAGCTCCGCCGCCAGCGCCGGGTCGCCATTGTGGTTCACCCCCGCCTCCGCGATCACGAAGACAGCCTCCCCGGCCGGCATTGTCAGGTCATGTTCCATGGTTTCGCGTGTACCCTGTTCGCTGCGGACTGTCGAGCCAGCCGGTCCTTGCCGCATCGCCGCTGTCGTGGCATCAGGACAGTCCGGGGTGGGAGAGACAGCATGACAGACGTGACCTTGAACGGACTTCGGTTTCTTGCCCGGCGGGCCGAGCTGGAACACCGCGACGATGGGGCCATGATCCTGCGCTCCCCCGTGCCCCTCGGCGACTACCCGGCAACGCTTGGCGCGGTGCTGACCGCGCAGGCCGCGGCAAACGGCGCGCGGACCTTTCTGGCAGGACGCGACGGTGACGGCTGGCAGACGCTGACCTACGCGGAGGTTCATGCCCGCGCGGCAGGTATCGCGCACCATCTGCTGGCTGCGGGCCTCGGCCCCAAACGGCCGCTGATGATCCTTTCGGGCAATTCCGTCGACCACGCCCTGATGACGCTGGGTGCTGTACTGGCGGGCATTCCCGCCGTGCCCGTCTCCCCCGCCTACAGCCTGATGAGCGCCGACCACGCCAAGCTGCGCCACATCGCCGACCTGACCCGCCCCGGCCTGGTCTGGGTGGAGGATGCAATCCCGTTCGCCCCGGCCCTCAAGGCACTGGCGGAACAGGGCTTCGCAACGGTGATGACCAGCGCCGACATGGATGCGATCCCGACTGCCGGGAACGCGCCGGACGTTGCCATCGCACCGGATGCGGTCGCCAAGATCCTGTTCACCTCCGGCTCCACCGGCATGCCCAAGGGGGTGATCAATACCCACCGGATGCTGTGCGCCAACCAGGCCATGCTGGCCGCCGCCTGGCCCTTCGTGCACGACATGGCGCCGGTACTGGTCGACTGGCTGCCGTGGAATCACACCTTCGGCGGCAACTTCTGCTTCAACCTGACCATGTTCAATGGCGGCACCTTCCACATCGACGATGGCAAGCCCGCGCCGCCGCTGATCGGGCGCACGGTGGAGAACCTGCGCCTCGCCAGTCCGAACCTCTATTTCAACGTGCCTGCCGGATTCGCCGCGCTGCTGTCCGCGCTGGAGCGGGACGCCGACCTGCGCGACAGCTTCTTCCGCAACCTGAAGGCCATCTTCTATGCCGCCGCAGCCCTGCCGCACGATCTCTGGGACCGGCTGGAGCGGGTGGCGGACCAGTCGGGCCATCCGCGCCCGCTGATGCTGTCGGCCTGGGGATCGACGGAGACCTCGCCGCTGGCCACCCTGGTCCATTTCTCCATCCCGCGCGCGGGCAACATCGGCCTGCCGGTGCCGGGGTGCGAGCTGAAGTTCCAGCCCAGCGGCGCGAAGTACGAACTGCGCCTGCGGGGACCGAACATCACCCCCGGCTATCACGACCGACCCGACCTCACCGCCGCCGCGTTCGATGACGAAGGCTTCTACTGCATGGGTGATGCAGGACAGCTCGCCGACCCCGATGATCCGTCAGCCGGTGTCCTGTTCGACGGGCGGGTGGCGGAGGACTTCAAACTGACCACCGGCACCTGGGTCAGCGTCGGCGCACTGCGGGTGGGCGTGGTCGGGGCCTGCTCCCCGCTGGTGCAGGATGTGGTGGTGACCGGCCATGACACGGACAGCATCGGCCTGCTCATCTGGCCTGCCATGGCCGCCGTCGCCGCTCTGGACCCGGATGCAGGCGACGACCCGGCAGCGCTCTGCGCTTCGGACGCAGTGCGTGCCGCCATCGCGGAAAAGCTGGCAGTCTGGAACGCGGCGAACCCGGCGTCCTCCACCCGCATTGCCCGCTTCGTGCTGATGGCGGAGCCCCCCTCCATCGACGCCAACGAGATCACCGACAAGGGCTACGTCAACCAGCGCGCCACGCTGGAACGGCGGGCCGGACTGGTGGACGCGCTGCGGCGCGGTACACTGGGCATCATGGTTCCCGCAGCGGAGAAAAGACGATGACGAAGATGAAGATCGACGGTGCCTGCCTCTGTGGCCACATCACCTACGAGGCCGAGATCGATCCGGACCGGATCGCCATCTGCCACTGCACGGACTGCCAGATCAACAGCGGCACCGCCTTCCGCTATGGCGTCCTGGTACCAGCGGCTGATTTCCGCCTGCTCAGCGGCAAGCTGAAGGTCTTCATCAAGACCGCCGAGAGCGGCAGCCAGCGCGCCCTGTCCTTCTGTCCCGAATGCGGCACCTCGATCCACGGCGGCGCGCCGGTCGATCCGGACGCCTTCTCCCTGCGCCTCGGCACGGCCCGCCAGCGCAACGAATTGCGCCCGTCGATCCAGATCTGGTGCCGGTCAGCGCTGGACTGGGTGGATGACATCGGCGAGATGCGAGGGCTGCCGGAACAGGGCCGCCCGGCCGGCTGACATCAGCCCAACGCCGAGTCGATCTCGGCCAGCAGATCCTCGACATTCTCCACGCCGACACTGAAGCGGATCAGCGTATCGGAGATGCCGAGTTCGGCCCGGACCTCGGGCGGGACGGAGGCGTGGGTCATGATGGCGGGGTGTTCGATCAGGCTCTCGACGCCGCCCAGGCTTTCGGCCAGCGCAAAGATCTCGCAGCGTTCCAGGAACTTCCGCGCGTCTTCGATGTCGCCCTTGATGAAGGCGGTGATCATGCCGCCGAAGGCATCCATCTGCCCCTTCGCCAGGGCGTGCTGCGGATGGCTTTCCAGACCGGGATAGATCACCCGCTCGATCTTCGGATGCGCCTCCAGATGCCGCGCCACGGTCAGGGCGCTCTCGCAATGCTGGCGCATGCGCAGGGCCAGGGTCTTCAGGCCGCGCAGCGCCAGGAAGCTGTCGAAGGGGCCGAGGATGCTGCCGACCGCGTTCTGCAGGTAGAACAGGCGATCCTTCAGGTCCGCATTGTCACCGATGATGACAACGCCGCCGACCACGTCGGAATGGCCGTTGAGATACTTGGTGATGGAATGGACGACGATGTCCGCGCCGAAGTCCAGCGGACGCTGGCAGTAGGGCGTGGCGAAGGTATTGTCGCAGACCATCAGGATGTTGTTGGCCTTGGCGATGCGGCTGATGGCGGCAAGATCGACCAGTTTCAGCAGCGGATTGGTCGGGCTTTCCACCCAGACCATGCGGGTCTTCGGCGTGATCGCGGCTTCGAACTGCGCCGGGTCCGACAGATCGACGAAGCTGAAGTCCAGCGCCGCCGAACGCTTCCGGACATTCTCGAACAGGCGATAGCTGCCGCCGTAGAGATCGTCCATGGCAATGACGTGGTCACCGCTGTCCAGCAGTTCCAGCACCGTGCCCATGGCGGCCAGGCCGGAGGCGAAGGCGAGGCCGTGTGCGCCATTCTCCAGATCCGCCACGCAGGCTTCCAGCGCGTGACGGGTCGGGTTCTGGCTGCGGCTGTACTCATAACCCTTGTGAACGCCCGGGCTTTCCTGGACATAGGTGGAGGTGGCGTAGATCGGCATCATCACCGCACCGGTTGTCGGGTCCGGCCGCTGGCCTGCATGGATGGCGCGGGTCGAAAACCCCTGCCGGTTCTTCAGGTCAGCCATTGATCATCGCTCCTTCGATCGGTTTCAGGTTCCGGTTGCGGCTCCGGCTCTTACCCTTCGGGCGGCCATGCGCAGCGCGGATTCAAGCTCTTCCCGCTCCAGATAGCAGCCCCTGAGCCAGCGTCTACCCTCTGCGGCATCGAAAGCCTCCCGCCCGTGCAGGATACGCCGGTTGTCGAACAGCATCAGGTCACCGGGCAGATAGTCGAACAGCATCCGGTAGCGCGGGTCCAGCAGCTTTTCGTGCAGCAGCCGGTCCGCCGCATAGAGATCCTCCACCAGGTCGAAGGGCGCATTCAGCGGCCCGCGCAGGAAATAGATGCTCCTGATCTCCGCGACCCGCCTGGCCTGATCCAGCACGATGGCTGGGGAATTCCAGCGATAGTCGCTGTCGGCGGCCCGGTTCGACATGTGCCATGGCACCGTGGTCAGCAGGTGAAACGCTGCCGGTGCCTCTGTCCGCAGATCCTCGGCGACGCGAAAGCCGTCGATCATCATGGCCCGCCCGCCCCGGGTCGAATTCTCCACACAGTGCAGGATCTGCAGGCCGGGCTGGTACTCGCGGGTCGCCAGATCGACATGCGGGGCCAGTTCCAGCGCCGTGTAGGCGTTGCTGCCCGATCCCGGCTCGACCCGGACATTCCAGATACGGCCGAAGTTGTTGTCGCGGATGACACCGATGCGGCTGGCGAACCGTTCGGCGAAGTCCGGGTCGGCCGGTGCATTGCGCAACCGCGCCAGCCCGTGGCTCGCCACAGCGGTCAGGAACGCCGTGAAGGTCGCGTCATCGTCCAGGATACCCGCGCCGTCGAACGTCGGCGGCTCCGGACACTCCGCCGTGGTCCAGAGCACCTTCGCCACCGCCGCATCGTCGCGCCGCCCGCCATTGGAATAGTCATGCAGCCGCAGCCAGCCGGGATCGAACAGGGCCGCGTGCCCCTCCGGCTGGAACACCAGACCGACGGCCCCGTCAGATCGCACCGAGACCTGTTCGATCCGCACCTCGGCCGGCAGGTCCAGCGGACTGCGGGTGATCTCGCGCGTGTCCAGATTGAAGGTCTCCGGATCACAGCTGTTCATGCGCAGCCAGATCGCGTGATAGCGGCCGGTCAGGCCGTCGGACCATTCCAGGGTCAGGATGCGCCCGTCGGTGGTCGCGCTGCGGATCGTCTCCGTCACGGGATAGGTATCGAAGTCCGGCGTCAGCGCCACCTTGTTCATGCTCTCACCCGGCATGGGTTCCTCCCCTATCCTGTCCCGACATCCCCGGAGAATCGGTCGCGCGCCTGCTCGGGAAAAGACCTGATCGCGACCCGCAGTGTCGCCGGGAGGCCTGTGAGGTCGCAACACAGGTTTCAGTCGTTCCGAAACTGCGGCACACTGCGGGACGAATGCATCAGCAGGGAGATTGGAGCCATGACACAGACCATGCAGGAAATGAGGCAGGACCTGGCCTGTGCCTTGCGCTGGGCGGCACGCCTGGACCTGAACGAAGGGGTCTGCAACCACTTCTCCCTCGCCGTACCGGACGAGGATGGCGTGGTGCGCGGCAACCGCTTCCTGATCAACCCCTACGGCTGGCACTGGTCGGAGGTCACGGCCTCTTCGCTGGTCCTGCTCGACGACAAGGGCAATGTGCTGGAGGGGGACGAGGTGGTGGAGGATACCGCCTTCTCCATCCATCGCGGGATCCACGTCGCGGCCCCGAACGCGACCTGCGTGCTGCACACCCACATGCCCTACGCCACGGCCCTGACCCTGCTGGAAGATGGCGAACTGAAGATGTGCGAGCAGAACGCCCTGAACTTCCATGACCGCATCGCCTACGACACCGAATACAACGGCCTGTCGCTGGCGATCGAGGAAGGCGATCGCATTGCCTCCAAGCTCGGCAACCGCGCGGTACTGATGATGGCGAGCCATGGGGTGACCGTGACCGGCGCATCGGTGGGGGAAGCCTTCACCGACCTCTACTATCTGGAACGTGCCGCCATGTTCCAGGTGCTGGCCCGCTCCACCGGGGGCAAGCTGCGCACGATCCCGGAAGAGGTGCAGCAGATGACGGCGCAGCAGATGGCGGAGGAACGCCCGCTGATCGCGGAGCGGCACTTCGGGGCGCTGCGGCGGATGCTGCAGAAGCAGGAACCGGACTACATGAACTGACCGCTCCGGTCGAAGACGGAACCGGAACATGGTGGTGATGGACCGGCCGCGCCGCCTGCCGGACGGGCGCATCACCGCGCACCTGCTGTCGGACCTGCATGGCGACGCGGCCTACCGCGAACTGCTGCCCGTGGCGCTGGCGCTCGGCTGCCACCCCGCGTTCTACCAGTATCCGGGCCGCTACAAGGCCCATTTCGACCTGATCGGTCAGCTGCGCATCAAGGCCGCGCTGGCGCATCCGGCCATCGAGACGGTACCCCGCCGGCGCATCGCCGAGATCCTGCGCCGCCGGAAGCTGCTGGAGGAGGGCGTGTGACCCGGTCCAGCGACATCGCCATCATCGGCGGCGGCGTGATCGGCGCGGCCATCGCCTGGTGGCTGAAGGCGCATTTCGCCTTTCCGGGATCGGTGACGGTGATCGAACCGGACCCGACCTACGCGGAGGGCGCGACGGGCCGTTCGCTTGGCTCCCTGCGCCAGCAGTTCTCCATGCCCGAGAACATCCTGCTCTCCCGCTTCGGCCTGGCGTTCGTGCGCGACATCCGCAACCGCATCGACCTGCCGGAGGACGAGGCGCCGGACGTGCAGTTCCGTGACGGCCATTACCTGTTCCTGGCGACGGAAGCGGGCGCGGAGGCGCTGCGCAGCAATGTCGCCGCACAGCAGGCGACCGGATCACCCGTGGCGCTGCTGACGCCGGAAGAGGTCCGGCAACGCTTTCCGTGGATCCGGGTGCACGACATCGCGCTGGCGGCGCTGGGGCTGCGGGACGAGGGCTGGCTGGACCCGCACGCGCTGTTGCAGGCCTTTCGCAGGGGTGCGCGTCGCGCCGGCGCAATGTTCCTGCAGGATCGGGTCACGGCAATCCGGTGCGCCAAGGGTCGCGTCTCTGAACTCTCGCTCGGCTCCGGCGAAACCATGGCGGTCGGTCAGGTGGTGAACGCGGCGGGGCCCTGGGCCGGGGCCGTCGCCGCCATGGCCGGGATTGCACTGCCGGTGGTGCCGCGCAAGCGCACCGTCTTTCACGTGACCACACCGACTCCGCCGACCGATCCGCTGCTGATCGTCGATCCCAGTGGCGTCTATGTGAGACCGGAGGGCAATGGCTTCCTCACCGGTTCCTCCCCCCTGCCCGGTGAGCCGGACCCGGACGGCGGCAGGCTCGACCCGGACTACGACCAGTTTGAGGGGCGCTGCTGGCCTGCCCTGGCGAACCGCTCGGCGGCCTTCGAGGCGCTGCGCATGACCGCTGCCTGGGGTGGCTTCTACGACTACAACGGCTTCGATCAGAACGCCGTGCTGGGGCCGCATGCGGAGATCACGAACTTCCACTTTGCCAATGGTTTCTCCGGCCATGGCGTGCAGCAGGCCCCGGCGGTCGGGCGGGCGCTGGCGGAGTGGCTGCTGCAGGGCCGCAGCGTCAGTCTGGACCTCGGACTGTTCAGCCATGACAGGATCGCCGCCAATCGCCCGGTGGTGGAACGCGGCATCATCTGAGCAGATCTGCATCTCCGCCCCTTGCGATCCGGCGTCAGGTGCAAAAGACTGGCGGTTCGGCCAACAGGAGGGCGCCATGTATCCCGATCCCGACTCCCGATCCGCGAAGCTGACCCAGCGCGCGATGGCGGTGCTGCCCGATGGCGGCAGCCGTTCCACCATTCGCCTGTCCCCACATGCAATCTACGTGCAGAAGGGATTCGGTTCCCGTGTGACCGACGTCGATGGCAATGAGCTGATCGACTTCAACAACAACTACACCTCCCTGATCCACGGCCATTCCCACCCGGACGTGGTTGCCGCCCTGCAGGAGCAGGTCGGGCGCGGCACCGCCTTCGCCTTCGCGACGGAGGCGGAGATCGAGCTGGCAGAGATGCTGACGGCACGGGTCGATGGCTTCGACATGATCCGGTTCTGCAATTCGGGATCGGAAGCCGTCATGAACGCGATCAAGGCAGCCCGCGCCTTCACCGGTCGCCCCAAGATCGCGAAGTGCGAGGGCGCCTATCACGGCTCTTACGACTTCGCCGAAGTGTCCCTGTCCGCCGGGCCGGAAAGCTGGGGACCGGAAGAACAGCCCAACAGCGTCCCCTACAGCCACGGCACACCACAGGGCGTGCTGTCGGATGTGGTGGTCATCCCCTTCAACGATCCCGAGCGGGCGGAGGCCATTCTCGACGCCCATGCGGATGAGCTGGCGGGCGTCCTGTTCGATCCGGTCTCGACCCAGGTCGGGCTGCTGCCACCGACAGCGGCCTTTCTGGACATGCTGTCACGGTTCCGGGAACGGTCCGGCGCACTGCTGATCTTCGATGAGGTCATTGCCTTCCGTCAGGCCTATGGCGGCAGTCAGGCGATACTGGGAATCCGGCCCGACATCTCGTCCCTCGGCAAGATCATCGGCGGTGGACTGCCTGTCGGGGCCATCGCCGGACGGCGGGAGGTCATGCAGGTGTTCGAAGTGGACGGCGCCAAGGCCCGGCTGCCGCATGGCGGCACCTTCAATGCCAATCCGATGACCATGGTGGCGGGACGTGCCGCGATGGCCAACTGGACGGAGGATGCGGTGGAGGACCTGAACCGCATGGGGGAACTGTGTCGGGAGAGCCTGCGGGAGGCCGTTCGGGTGGCCAATGTGCCGGGCCAGGTCACCGGCAGCGGCTCACTGTTCCGGTTCCACACCCATGGACGCGCGATGACCACCTATCGCGATACCCATCCTCAGGGGCAGGAGGGACAGCGAAACGAGCACCTGTTCAGGCATCTTGTTTCATCAGGCATCTATTCGACGCCCTACGGCCTCGGCTGTGTCTCGACGGCGACCGGAAAGGATGACGTGGAACGGCTGGCGGATGCCACCACCGACGCCCTGCGCACGATGCGGGAGGCGGGGCTGTTCGACGGCTGAGCCGGACCTGCGTCGGCCCCGTCGGCTGGTCTCAGCCGCGCTGGGCCTGCAACCGGGCCCGTGCGCGCTTCTGAGCCTCCGCGATCTCCGCGGCGCTCATCATCTCGGCCATTTCCTTGCGCTCCGTGCGGGCACGGGCGTCACCGGCGATGGCGGCGATGTTGAACCACATGTGGGCAAGGATCAGGCACTCGGCGCTGGTGTCCTCGGTCGCGTAGTAGAGGCCCAGGGTGTACTGCGCACCCTTGTCCCCACGCTCCGCGCGGATCAGAAGTTCCTTCGGAATTGTCGGATCATAACTTGCCATCTCAAGTCCTCCTTCGTGTCGGCCTTTCTGCCGGACTGGAGGTAAATTCTGGGCGGGGCTTCGTTAACGTTGGGTATCCGAAGGGTGAAGCAGTGATTAACACGGTCGCTTTTTCGGGTGATCCAGACGGTACTTCTGCAATCAACCGGCGGAGTCCGATGCTTCTTCCGTCACGCCACCGGCCGGAAAGCGCAGCGTAACGACCGTGCCGACACCCGGTTCCGAGGTGAGTTCGAGGGTACCGCCATGCAGCGCAATGAAGGACTGCACCAGCGGCAGACCCAGTCCGGTGCCGTCCTGTCTGCGCGACAGTCCCGCATCGGCCTGGCCGAAAGGCTCCAGAACACGCGGGATGTCCTTGGCCGCGATCCCGATTCCGGTATCCCTGACGGTCAGTGTCTGATCGCCCGAGGGCTCGGCGGTGATGCTGATCGTGATCTGGCCCCCCGGATCCGTGAACCGGATCGAATTGCCCAGCAGGTTCAGGATCATCTGTCGGATGACACGCTGGTCGCCCAGGATCGTCGGCAGATCCTCGGGCGCTTCCACCACCAGACGCAGCTGGGCCTCGTCCATCTTGGCCTGCATCAGCCGGACCACGGAGTCCGCCAGATCGCTCAGGTTGCAGTCATCGACATTCAGCTCGAAGCGACCGGCATCGACCTTGGACAGATCAAGGATGTTGTTGATGACGTGCAGCAGATGCAGCCCGCCCTCGTGAATGTCGCTCGCATATACCCGGTAGCGCTCGTCGCTGTGCGGGCCGAACATCTCGTTCATGAAGATCTCGGCGAACCCCAGAATGGCGTTCAGGGGTGTCCGCAACTCGTGGCTCATCATGGCCAGGAACTCGGATTTCGACGAGTTGGCCGACTCGGCCGTCACCTTGGCGCGGATCAGTTCCGCCTCGTTCTCCTTGAACACGGTCAGGTCGATCAGTGTCGTCACGACACCGCCCCGGCCGGCCTGGCGATGCCCGATGCCCAGCCAGCGTCCGTCCGGCAGGGCAACCACCTGCTGGCCATCGCAGGCATGGTACCGGGCGACCTGTGCGCTGATCCATTCCGGTGAAAAGTCTCCGTCCGCATTCTTCAGCAGATCCTCGAAGCTGCGACCCGACCGGGTAATCTCCGGCTTCAGTCGCAGCAGTTCGGCAAACCGGTCGTTGGCAACCACCAGACCGCCCTCCGAATTGAACAGGGCAAAGCCCTCGGTCGAACTGGCGATGGCGTCCAGCAGGTCCTGGCGTGCGGCGGAGAGTTCGGTCAGCAGCCGCTCTGTCGCCACCCGCCCGCGCACGCTCTCGACGAAGGAAATGTAGAAACTGCGCGCAGTCGTCAGCAAGGCCACCGTGTAGATCAGCGTCATGGCCGCCAGGGAAAGGCTGAGCACATCGTCGTGCAGCGCCAAGCGTACCGCGAAGGGCAGTAGACAACCGACCGTGTAACCGATGGATGCCGCCGGCAGGGTCGCGAGGATGGACGCACCGGCCGCGGCCATGCCCGCCTGCACCATGCCAATCAGCATCTGCTCCGTGCCCGGCATGATCGGGAACATGATGGCACAGCCGATGCCCCAGATCGTACCCTGCACCGTGGCCGCGATCGCGATGCGCCTGGGTCCACGCTCGCTGACGCGCTCCGGCGATTGCTTGCGCCGCCGCGCGACCCAGCGCAACAGGCCAGCCATGGAGAGCGCCACCATGATGATTGTCCAGACCAGCGCGAACACCGGCTGCTGTACCGAGCCCGCCACGCCGCCGGTCAGCAACGCATTGGCGGCAACCGCGATGAAGATCACAGGTGTGCGTCGCGACAGGATCGCCATCTGCTGCACACGGATTTCGTTGCCGGTCGCGGACTGACCGGTATCGTGTGCCACCCAGAATGTACTGATTCCGCCCATGCTGACTGCAACCCTTACAGATCAGGCCAACTGAAAGCCATGGGCATAGGGGTCATCTAACGTGATCATGATGGTATTCAGGCCAGTGATATGGGCCGTACCGCTGACTGACGGAATGATCGCGGCCTGACTTCCGATTTCCGTCGCGGCTTCCACCCGGCCATGAAACAGCGATCCGATGATCGATTCGTGGACGAAATCATCACCGACCGACAGCCGTCCGCGCGCCACGAGCTGTGCCATCCGGGCCGAGGTGCCGGTGCCGCAGGGCGAGCGGTCGATGGCCCGCTTGCCATAGAGCACCGCGTTGCGCGCATCCGCACCCGATACCGTCGGTGCACCGGTCCACATCACGTGGCTGACCCCCTGGATGGCCGGATCATCAGGATGGCTGACGCTTACGGCCCGGTTCAGCGCATCCCGCAGGGCGTTGCCCTGCGCCACCAGCCAGTCGACCTGATGATCGGCCAGATCGCGGAACACCGCCTGAGGCTCGACGATCGCATAGAAGTTGCCGCCATAGGCGATATCGACCGTCACCGGTCCCAGACCGGGCACCTCGACGGTCACATCCCGGGAATGCAGGAAAGCCGGCACATTCGTGATCCGCACGGAGGTCACCCGCTCCCCGTCCATCTCGCAGGTGGCGACAACCCGCCCGGCAGGCGTGTCGAGTGAAACTGTTCCCGGCACCTTCGGGTGCACCAGATGGCGTTCCAGTGCGACCGTCACGGTCCCGATGGTGCCATGGCCACACATCGGCAGGCAGCCCGAAACCTCGATGAACAGGATGCCGATGTCGCAGTCGTCGCGCGTCGGAGGCATCAGGATTGATCCGGACATGACGTCGTGACCACGGGGCTCGAACATCAGTCCGCTGCGGATCCAGTCGTGGTGCGCCAGAAAATCCGCCCGCCGGGCCATCATGGTGTCGCCCCGCAGCGCCGGCGCACCGCCCGCGACCACGCGCACCGGGTTGCCGCAGGTATGGGCATCGACGCAGAAGAAGGTCCCCTGCTTCCCGGTTTCGTCCCCATGCGGCGTCCGATCCGTCAATCCGCCCTGCCTTTCCTTCTCCGCGCGCCACCATTGCCAGCAGACACCGGCACTCCCTATTCTGGTCACTCCGCAACTGACCGCAATGGCCCGCGAGACATGAACGCCTTGACCAATGACCGCGCGCTGCTGGAGCGGCTGTTCCAGGCTGCGGTGGCGCGGGTACATCCTTCCCGGTGCGTGCCCGACCACCTGCCGGAGCCGCCGAAAGGCCGCACAGTCGTCGTTGGCGCCGGAAAGGCCGCGGCGGCGATGGCCCTCGCCTTCGAGACTGCCTGGCAGCATGATCTGACGGGTCTGGTGATCACCCGTTACGGCTTCGCCATGCCGACGGAACGGATCGGGGTTGTCGAGGCCGCACACCCCGTGCCTGACGACAACGGCATCGCAGCGACACGGCGCATCCTGGAAATGGTGCGCGGGCTGGGGCCGGACGATCTGGTGGTCTGCCTGCTGTCCGGTGGCGCTTCCGCCCTGCTGACAGCGCCCGCCGATGGTCTGACACTGGCTGACAAGCAGGCCGTGACCCAGGCCCTGCTGCGCAGCGGTGCCCCGATCCAGCACATCAACACGGTGCGCAAGCACCTCTCCGCCGTGAAGGGCGGCGGGCTGGCACGTGCGGCGGCCCCGGCGCGGCTGGTCACGCTGGCGATCTCCGACGTCGTGGGCGACGATCCGGCCATCATCGGTTCCGGCCCCACCGTCGCGGACCCGTCCCATGCCAGCGATGCGCTGGCGCTGATCGCGCACTACGGCATCCACCCGCCGGAGGCTGTCATGTCCCACGTGCGCGCGCGGCTTGATGTCGCCACGCCGCCCCTGCCGACCCCTGACTACCGCCTGATCGCGAGACCGCAGGATGCGCTCGACGCCGCGGCGACCCTTGCCGTCGCGGAGGGGCTGGAGCCGGTCATGCTGGGCGACGGGCTGGAAGGGGAGGCCCGGGACGTCGCCTGCCTGCATGGCGACATGGCCCGCAGGCTGCTGCACCGGCAGCGGCCATCCATTCTGCTGTCCGGTGGCGAACTGACGGTGACGGTGAAGGGCAATGGCCAGGGCGGCCCGAACCAGGAATATGCCCTGTCACTGGCGCTGGTCCTGGATGGCTGCGGCGGCATCACGGCGCTGGCCGCGGACACGGACGGGCTGGATGGCAACGGCGATGCGGCGGGTGCGTTCGTCGATACGGACAAACCGCTGTGGAACGGGCATCATGGCAGCAGCCCGGCGTCGGCACTTGCCGCGAACAACGCGGGCCCGGCGCTTGATGCGCTTGGTGCCCTGTTCCGTCCCGGACCAACCAACACGAATGTGAATGATTTCCGTGCCATCATCGTCCGACCACCAGAGGAGCCGTATCTTGCACCGTAAACGTCAGACGAAGATTCTCGCCACCCTGGGGCCATCCAGCTCGACCGCGCACAGGATCGCGGAGCTGTTCGATGCCGGGGTGGATGTCTTCCGGCTCAACTTCAGCCATGGCACCCATGCCGACCATCGCCGCCGCCACCGTGTGGTGCGCAGCCTGGAGGAAGCCCGTGGCCGCCCCATCGGCCTGCTCGCCGACCTGCAGGGGCCGAAGTTCCGGGTCGGCACCTTCGCCAATGGATCGGTCGAGCTGACCGCCGGATCGACCTTCGTGCTGGACATGAAGGACACGCCAGGCACCGAGAAGCGCGCGCCCCTGCCGCATCCTGAAATCTTCAAGGCGCTGCAGGCCGGATCGAACCTGCTGCTGGACGATGGCCGGATCCGCCTGCGGGTCGTGGACTGTGGCCGCACCAGCGCCAAGACGGAGGTCGTCACCGGGGGCAGCCTGAGCGACCGGAAGGGCCTGAACCTGCCCGACGTGGTGCTGCCGCTCGCCGCGCTGTCCGACAAGGACCGCAAGGATCTGGAGTTCGCCGCAGGCCTGGGGGTGGACTGGATCGCCCTGTCCTTCGTGCAGCAACCCGACGATGTGGCCGAGGCCCGCAAGCTCGCCGCCGGTCGCGCCGCCATCATGGCGAAGATCGAGAAGCCGGCCGCCGTGGAGCATATCGACGAGATCCTGGAACTCGCCGACGGCATCATGGTGGCGCGCGGCGACCTGGGTGTCGAAACCCCGGTCGAAGAGGTCCCGGCAACCCAGAAGCGGCTGATCCGCCGGGCGCGCCGCATGGGCAAGACGGTCGTGGTGGCGACACAGATGCTGGAATCCATGGTGGTCAGCCCCTTCCCCACACGGGCGGAGGTCTCCGACGTGGCGACGGCGGTCTATGACGGCGCGGACGCGGTGATGCTGTCGGCTGAGACCGCCTCCGGCGATCACCCCATCCTGTCGGTCGAGACCATGAGCCGGGTCATCGGCAGCGTTGAACGCGATGGCCACTATCGCGGCATTCTGGAGGCGGACCACGCGATCCCCGAACCCACCGCCTCCGACGCGATCACGGCGGCGGCCCGACAGGTGGCGGAGACCATCAAGGCCGCGGCCATCGTCACCTACACGACGTCAGGCTCGACAGCCCTGCGCGCCGCGCGGGAGCGTCCCTCAACCCCGATCCTGGGCCTGACACCCCGGGTCGAGACCGCGCGTCGGCTGGCGCTGGTCTGGGGCGTGCACTCGGCAGTGACGGAAGATGCCCAGAACTTCGCCGACATGGTGGAAAAGGCCTGTCATGTGGCCCGTCGCGACAGCTTCGCCGAACCGGGCCAGCGGCTGGTCATCACCGCCGGTGTCCCCTTCGGCACGCCGGGTGCCACGAACATCCTGCGAATCGCCTGGATCGGCGACGATCCGGCCTGATCCCGACCGGCTTCATTCGTTCCTGACGGCAGGCAGGGCGAAGTCGGTCAGCACCTTGACCGGCACCTTCCAAGCCTGCGGGTCATTGTAGTTGCCCGCGAAGACCACGACGGTCAGGCCGCTTTCGAGACCGATGGAAAGGCGCTGTCCGCCATTGCCGAAAGCGGCGACCCCCAGTGGCGGATCGCCCTTCGGGTGCAGCCACCAGAAGAAGCCGTAGCGCAGGCCACCCTGCAGGCTAGCACGTGCCCTGAAAGACTGTTTCAGCCAGTCTTCGGGCACGATCTGTCGCCCGGCGTGTCGTCCGCCGTTCTGGATCATCAGGCCGATGCGGGCCAGGTCCGGTGCGGTCATGCGAAGGCCTGATGCGGCGGAAGGTTCGCGATCGCCGCCCCGTCGCCATTCGAAGCGCAGGATACCCAATGGTTTGAACAGCTTGTCCCGAGCGTAGGCATCGAGGGGCATCCCCGCCCCTTTCGCGATCAGCCGCCCGATGAGAGCGGTTGCGCCACCGCTGTAGTTCCATTGTTCGCCGGGCGTGCTGATGACCGGCTGTTCCAGCACGTAGCGATAGCGATCCGGCGCCAGTTCCATGGCGATTTCGCTGTTGCGCGGATCGGTGTAGGGCAAGGTCTCGTCCCACGCCGTGCCCATGCGCATGGACAACACATGCCGGATCAGGATCGCCTTCCGCGCCGGATCCGCCGCCAGATCGGCATACTCGGGGAACTGGCTGACGACGGGTTCATCGACGGATGGCACAAGGCCCTCCGACAGGGCGATACCGTAGAGCAGGCTGGTGATGCTCTTGGTCACGGATCGCAGGTCGTGCAGGCTGTCCGGACCATGTTCGCGCACACCAAGCGCCCGGCCCCAGCTCTCGTCCGCACCCGGGAAATAGAGCTCGGCCAGAGTCTCGCCCCTGCGGATGATCAACGCGCTGTGCAGCCCGGGAAGTTCGCCGCTGGTGAAGGCTCTGGTCAGTTTCGCTTCCAGCGCCTGGTCGTTCGCCAGAGCCGCGCAGGCCTGCATCAACAGCGCCGGTGCCAGCACTATGGCCACCAGCCAGGATCTGATCGCCATGTCCAGGCACCTCCCCGGAATCATCCGACGTCCTGTCATCGCCGGACGCGACGGTCCGCAAATACTATAACCGGCGCGGAAGCGGAAGGAGAGCGTCCGTCGTCCGGTGTCAGCCCCGTTCGCGGCTGCGGCGACGTCGGCGACCACCGCCCGGGCTACTGCCGTCTGACGTGTCACGCCGCGCGGGCAGGTCCACGGCGGCGGCCAGGTGGGGAAAGGGTTCGATCTTGTTGGGCAGGGCCATGGCATTGACGAAATGCTCCTGGAACTTCGGTTCCAGCGCGGTTTCGATCTTCTCCACGTCCTTGACCAGTTGCTCGACCTCCCGGCGGTGCCCGCGATTGAGCAGCGCCATGCGCGCCCCCGTCCCCGCCGCATTGCCCACCGCAGCAACATGTTTCAGGTCGCAGTCGGGGATCAGGCCCAGCACCATGGCGTACTTGGGGTCGATGTAGCTGCCGAAGGCCCCGGCCAGGCGGACCCGTTCCACTGTCGCGACCTCCAGCTTGTCCATCAACAGCCGGATACCGGCATAGAGCGCGGCCTTGGCAAGCTGGATTGCGCGCACATCGTTCTGGCTGATGCTGATCTCCACATCGCCGCGCCAGAGCACATAGGAGAAGGTGCGCCCGTCCGCCCGGATGCGGTCGCTCTGCGCGACACGGGTGCCATCGATCACCCCATCCTCCGTGATGATCCCGGCCAGGAACATCTCTGCGATGGTCTCGACGATGCCCGAGCCGCAGATGCCCGTGACCCCGACAGCCGGAACATTGGTCGCGAAATCCGGTGCGTCCGACCAGTCGTCGCAGCCGATCACCTTGATGCGCGGCTCAAGGGTCACCGGGTCGATCCGCACCCGCTCGATGGCGCCGGGGGCCGCCCGCTGGCCGCAGGAAATCTCCGCACCCTCGAAGGCCGGGCCGGTGGGGGAGGAACAGGCAAGCACCCGCTCCCGGTTGCCCAGCACGATCTCCGCATTGGTGCCGATATCGACCAGCAGGGTCAGTGCGTCCGCCTTGTGCGGTGCCTCCGCCAGGGTCGCTGCGGCGGCATCTGCGCCGACGTGTCCCGCGATGCAGGGCAGGACGTAGACCCGCGCCCCGGGATGCAGGGTCAACCCGATCTCCCGCGCCGGCAGGGCAACCGGCCCCGAAACGGCAAGCGCGAAGGGCGCGCCGCCCAGCTCCCGCGGGTCGATGCCGAGGAACAGGTGATGCATCACCGGATTGGCAACGAAGGTCGCCTCCATGATGTCCGCAACGGTCGTGTCTGCCTGCGCCGCCACCTTCGCCGCCAGACCGGCGATGGCGCCGCGCACGGACTCGGTCAGGGCCGGCAGACCCTCCGGGTTCATCATGACGTAGGACACCCGGCTCATCAGATCCTCGCCGAAGCGGACCTGCGGATTGGCCGTCCCGGCGGAGGCCACTGTGCGCCCGCTCATCAGGTCGATCAGGTGCGCGGCGATGGTGGTGGAGCCGATGTCGACCGCCAGTCCGAACATGCGTTCCCGCAGGCCGGGCCAGAGACCGGTCAGGACCGGCCCGTCCCCATCATCATGAACAGCTGCGGTCACCTTCCAGTCACCGTCGCGCAGGGTGCGCTGCACCTGCGCCAGCAGGGGCGGATCGACGGTGATCCCGTCGATGCCCCATTCCGCCCCGAGCGCGGCCTTCAACCGGTCCAGGTCACCCAGCGGATTGGCCATGTCGGGCTGTTCCACCTCCACCAGCACCAGCCGGGTTGCCGGATCGCGTTCGATATCGCGAACCTCGGCGCGCTTGCGGATGACCTGCGCGTTGATGGCGGAATCGGTCGGCACATCGATGACCAGATCGCCCAGCACCTTCGCCTGACAGCTCAGCCGCCGGTCAGCGGCGAGGCTGCGGCGCCGGGTATAGCGATTCTCCGTCTCGTCCACCGGGGTGAGGTGATCGAGAGAGGACGTGATCTTGTGCTTGGCGAACTGCCCTGCCGTCGGTGTCACCTGACAGCGGCCACAGATGCCCCGCCCGCCGCAGACACTCTCCACATAGACGCCCAGTGACCGCGCGGCGTCGAGCAGGGGCGTGCCATGCGGAAACCGCCCGCGCCGACCGCTCGGCATGAACAGGACGAGCGCGTCAGCGACTGGATCGGTCATGTCAGGTTCCCGGACAGGGTCAGGCGGCGGAGCGACGGCGACGTTCACTGCCACGACGGCTGCGACGGCCTTCCCCCTCGCCACCCGTGGGGGCGGCATTCGGATCCCGGTTGGCGTTGAGCCAGGTCCGGCAATCCGGGTCGAAACCGTTCAGCACATTGGCGGCGCGGATCGCGTTCATGTCCTCCGCATGCAGCGGGTTCATGATGGCGGAGGTCATGCCCATCGCCGACGCCATGGAGAGGAAATGGCCATTCATCACCCGCCGGTTGGGCAGGCCGAAGCTGATGTTGGACGCGCCGCAGGTCGTGTTGACCTTCAGCTCCTCCCGCAGCCGCCGCAGCAACCGGAAAACCTGCCGCCCGGCATCATTCATCGCGCCGACCGGCATGACCAGCGGATCGACCACGACGTCGGAGCTGGGAATACCGTAGTCCGCGGCCCGCTCCACGATCTTCTTCGCCACCGCATAGCGCACGTCCGGATCGGTGGAGATGCCGGTCTCGTCATTCGAGATCGCGACGACTGCGGCGCCATGCTTCTTCACCAGCGGCAGGACGCGGTCGAGGGACTCGTCCTCGCCCGTGACCGAGTTCACCAGCGCCTTGCCCTGGTAGACGGCAAGCCCCGCCTCCAGCGCGTCGATGATCGAGCTGTCGATCGACAGCGGCACATCGACCAGCGACTGCACCAGCTGGATCGTCTCCGCCAGGATGCGCGGCTCGTCCGCCAGCGGAATGCCCGCATTGACATCCAGCATGGTGGCACCGGCTGCGACCTGGGCCAGTGCGTCGGCTTCCACCCGGCTATAGTCGCCTTCCTTCATCTCGGCGGCGAGCAGCTTGCGGCCCGTGGGATTGATCCGCTCCCCGATCACACAGAAAGGCTGGTCAAAGCCGATCAGGACTTCACGCGTGGCGGAACTGACAAGGGTTCGGGTCATCAACGGGCCTCGATCTGGATGGGCTGTGTATCTGTGGCGACGGCGAGACCATTGACCCAGGAGCCACGCTCATGCAGCCACTCGCTGGTCTTCTTCAGTCCGCCAAAGGGGAAGACATGCATCTGGCGCACGGGACCGGCCGGATCGGCGGCCCAGGCCGCCTCCAGCGGTGCCACCACCGGCTCCGGCGAGAAACCGGTGGCCAGCGCGGTGATCGCGCTCGCCCGCTTCTTCAGGAACCCGAGCGACGGCCCGACACCGCACATGGCGGCATATTTCAGCAGGGTCGTGATCTTCGACGGGCCGGCGACACCCATGTGGAACGGCAGCCGGTTGCCCGCCGCCGTGATGCGGTTGGCCCAGTCAACGAAGCTGTGCGCATCGAACCCGAACTGGGTGACGATATACAGGTCGGCATCGGTGCGGGTCGCGAAATCGTTCTTCTGCTGGATGGCCAGATCCAGCACCGCGTCGGAAATGTCGGGGCTGCCTTCCGGGTGACCGGCGACGCCGATGCGGACATAGCCGTAGCGGTCGAACAGGCCGCTCTCCAGCATCTCGATGGAGGCGGAGATCGGCCCCGCCTGACGCTCCGGGCTGCCCGCGATGGCCAGTGCCTCGTTCACGCCCGCCTCCTCCGCGAAGGCACGGATGCGTGCCTCCAGCGCCTCCCACGACGGCTGCCGACGGGCGGCGATGTGCGGCACCGCAACGAAGCCGCAGTCCTGCAGCACGCGGGCGGCACGCACCAGCCGCGCGGTATCGTCGGTACCAAGGTCGGTCAGATAGACACGGGTACCGACGGGAAACAGACCGGACAGATCCGCCGTGTCCAGAACCTGCTTCGGCGTCGCCTCGATGGAGGCGCCGATGCGCGGCGTGCCGCCGAAATGGATCATGTCAGTCATGGGCGTAGCCTCCGTTCGCGACCAGGGAGTTGAGATGCTCGTGCGAGAAAGTCGTTTCGAGCATGGCCGCGGCCTGCGCCGCCTCCTGCTCCAGATCGTCGCTGCAGCTTTCCGGATCGCCGCGCCGCCATGCCTCCAGATAGGCATCGGTGTCGCGGGCCCCGACCTTCATTGCTGTCCGGTCAATTGCCTTGATGAAACGTTCCGGCAGTTCGACGGTTGCGCGCTTGCGGCCCTTGCGCACGATCACCTGCGCCGGGATATCCCGCCAGTAAACGATGACTTTCTCGGCCATGATCTCTGCCCCTGCCATGGGAACGTCCTGAATCGAATATGGTCACCACGACGGCCTTCAGCATGGCTTCTGCACGACCAGTGGAAGTCGCTTTCGCGACAAAATGACCGAAATCCGACAGACAAGGCAGGAAGTGCCGTCGCTGTTCCCCGCCAGCAATGAACGCTACGGTGAACAGAATGTCTTTCACCGGAGGCGCATCGGATGAGCATGACCTTCCCCAACGAGAGCGCAGATTATCGCGCAGCGCGAACCAGACTGCTGGAGGCTGAGGCAGAACTGCGACAAAGGACAGAGGAGGTCGCGGCCCTGCGCCGGGCCCTGCCGCCGGGCGGCGAAGTGCCGGAAGACTATCTGTTCCTGCGAACCGGCGGCCAGACGACACGGATGAGTGACCTGTTCGCGACCGGACAGGATACCCTGGCCATCTACAGTTTCATGCTGGGTCCTGCCGCGACAGCACCCTGCCCGATGTGCGCCGCCTTCGTCGATTCCCTGGACGGCAATGCCCCGCATATCTGGGAGCGCCTGTCGTTGCAGGTGGTCATCAGCGGATCACCGTCACAGGCCGAAGCACTCGCCACCGGCCGTGGCTGGCGCAACATCGTGCCCCTCTCCGCCGCAGGCAGCTCGTACAACAGGGACTATCACGGCGAAGCACCCGATGGATCGCAATGGCCGATGCTGAACGTGTTTGAGAGACGCGAAGGGATCATCCGGCATTTCTGGTCGTCGGAACTGCTGGGAATGGAATGGGACAACCATCCCCGCCACATGGATCCGGCATGGCCACTCTGGACGTTCCTCGACTGGTCACCGGGCGGGCGCGGCGACTTCTTCCCGACCCTCGACCATGACTGACCGGGGATGCCCGGCCGTCAGTCCGGTGCAGCCTCGACGCGATTGCGCCCGTTCTTCTTGGCCTTGTAGAGCGCGTCGTCGGCACGCTTCATGGCCTCTTCCAGACTGGTCTCGCCATTCCTGAACAGGCTGATGCCGAGGCTGACCGTCAACCCGAATGTCCGCCCGTCATGCCTGACCTGAAGCTTCTCCACCGCCGAACGGATACGCTCGGCCACGCGCCTGGCACCTGACAGATCGGTCTCGGGCAGGATCACGGCGAACTCTTCACCGCCGACGCGCCCCAGCACGTCGATGGGCTGTCTCAGGCAGTCCGACACCGTGCCGGCAAAGGCCTTCAGGGCCTGATCGCCGCCCGCATGGCCGTACCTGTCGTTGACCGACTTGAAATGATCGATGTCGCAGACAATCACCGCCAGGCCGTGCCCATATCGCATGGCGCGACGGGCCTCCGCATCGGCAACGCGCGAGAAGCGATGGCGGTTCGCCAGGCCGGTCAGCGCATCGGTATCCGCCGCGCGGCGCAGCTCGGCCTCCAGCTCCTTCTGCAGCGTCATGTCGCGCACCACGCTCCCGATGCCGAGCACCTTGCCTTCCGCATCACGCAATGTGGTGGACCGCAGTTCCATCGGGATCCGGCGTCCATCCTTGTGAAGGGCCTCGGTCTCCAGGACGACCGGCTGACTGTTCTGCTGTACTTCCCGGATGTATCTGGCCATCAGCGCGACCCGATCGTCGGGACGCAGCATCGATGAAGGCTGGTTCAGCATTTCCTCCTTGGTGTGGCCATAGACACGCTCGCAGGCGCTGTTGACGTAGCCAATGGTGCCATCAGGGCGGATGTGGAAGACCGGATCGCTCAGATTCTCGACCAGATCGGCGAGCAACTGTGCCCGTTCCGCCGCCTGACGTTCCCGTTCCTCCAGCGCCATACGGTCACTGATATCAAAGGACACGCTGGCCATCGCCGTGATCTTGCCATCATCATCGATCAGTGGCGTGACTCTGAGGTGAACGGGAATCTGGATGCCGTCACCACGGCGGCGCCACGTATCGATCTCCACCGGCTTCTTGTCGCGCCTGATCGCCATACCGAATTCGGCCAGACGCGCCGTCTCGGACTCAGGAATGAAGATGTCATTGGGCTGACCGAGCATCTCCTCCCGCGACATGAGGTAGAGGTCGCAAGCGGCCTGGTTGCAGTAGATGATGCGCCGTTGGTTGCTGATCAGGATGATCGCGTCCATCGAACGGTCCAGCAGAAGGCTCAGATCGTCGGCCCGTTTCTCCGTCTCTCGCTCTGCAGTGACGTCCTGGGCCGTGCCGACCCTGAGATGCAGGGATCCATCGGCATTGTACAGGCTGCGAGTCGTCCATGAGAGGTGGATGGTCCGATCATCCCTGGTCCGCCAACGGCTCTCGAAGCGCCGTCCGTCAACATTCACCTGAAAGTTCCGCGAACCTTCCTCGATCTCTTCCGGACAGCGGAATTCCCAGACCTTCCTGCCCACGGCCTCATTGAAGGAATAGCCGGTGATTCGGGAAAATGCGGAATTGACCCACGCGATGGCGCCATCGGGCCGGACCGCCGTGAAGATGGCGTCGGTCGTATCGACCCGCGCCTCCAGGAAAAACGACTCCTGAAGGTCATCGTCCAATGCTTTGGGCGGGCCTGATACCTGCTTGCTCATGTCCCGAACCTGCACCCGAATGCATTAAGATTCTGTTCAGGAACATGACATGCAAACAGGGGCGACACCCGCGCCGCCCCTGTCCAACCCTGTACTGAACCCGATCGACGGCTCAGTCGATGTCATCCTTCGGGCGGATCTTGTTGACCACGTCCGGGCCCGGCAGGACGTCCTGACCGGAGACATAGCGCCAGCCGACCATCTCGCCCTTGCCGTCCCGGTTGAAGGTACGACCGACATAGGCACCCATCGTCGACTGGTGGTCGACACGACGGAAATAGATGGTCCCCAGCGGAGACTCGAAGCCGAGCCCGCGGAACGCCTGCACCAGCAGTTCGGTCTTGGTGGTCTGGCCCTTCTCGATTGCCGCGGCAATGGCCTGGATGGTCATGTAGCCCACCAGCGAACCGGTCTTCGGATCCTCGCCCCAACGGGCCTGGTAGTCACTCACGAAGGCCTTGTGCTCAGGCTTCTCGATGCTCGCCCAGGGATAACCGGTGACGATCCAGCCGTTCGGGGTTTCCTCGCCCAGCGGCTCCAGATACTCCGGCTCACCCGTCAGCAGGCTGGCAACCTCGCGCCCTTCGAAAAGGCCGCGCAGATTGCCCTCACGCACGAAGGCCGCCAGATCGCCGCCGAAAGTGACATTGTAGATCGCGTCGGGCTTCGCAGCCTCCAGCGCGCGGACGGTGACACCCGCGTCGATCTTGCCAAGTGCCGGCCACTGCTCCTCGACGAACTCGACTTCCGGCTTCAGTTGCTTCAGCACTTCCTTGAACACGGCAACCGCGTCCTGGCCATACTTGTAGTTGGGGGCAATCGTCGCCCAGCGCACGGCGTCCAGATTGGCCGCTTCCCGTGCCAGCAGGGCTGACTGCACGTAGGTCGAGGGACGCAGGCGGAAGGTGTAGCGGTTGCCCTTCGACCAGACCAGCGCGTCGGTCAGAGGCTCGGCAGCCAAGAACAGGACCTGCTTCTGTGCCGCAAAGTCGCTGACTGCGAGGCCGATGTGGGAGAAAAAGGTGCCTGCGAACAGATCAACACGTTCGCGGCTCAACAGTTCCTCCGCGATCTTCACGGCATTGCCCGGCTTGCCGCCATCGTCGCGGCTGATCACTTCCAGCTGGCGGCCCATGACGCCGCCTGCAGCATTGATCTGCTCGACGGCCAGTTCCCAGCCCTTCTTGTAGGGCTCGGTAAAGGCAGGCAGGGCCGAATAGCTGTTGATCTCGCCGATCTTGATCGGCCCTTCGTCCTGGGCCAAAGCACCCGACAGGCCCGCCGCCACTGCTGCAACCCCGGCAAAGGCTCCAAGCACACTTCTGCGCGTCAGCATGGTATCCTCCATAAACTCGTATCGAAGCGCCATACGACGCAACGCGATCAGTGTGAATCTTAACCAAAGCGCGCTATGTCGCAACCCTCGCGTGACAAACGTCACAGGTCTCGATCAGACGATCGGCGCGCGGTGACCGAATATGGCGGTGCCGACACGGACCAGCGTGGCGCCGAACTGGATCGCCACCTCGTAATCGGCACTCATCCCCATCGACAGCCCCCGAAGCCCGTTCCGCTCCGCGATCTTCGCCAGCAACGCGAAGTGCGGTGCCGGTTCCTGATCCGCCGGGGGAATGCACATCAGGCCCGCTAGCGGCAGATCATGGACCGCGCGGCAGCGTTCGATGAAGGCATCGGCATCCGCAGGCACGACGCCGGACTTCTGCGGTTCCTCCCCCGTGTTCACCTGGATGAAACAGGCGGGACGGCGGCCGAGTTCCGCCATCGCACGGGCGGCGGCGGCGGCAACCTTCTCCCGGTCGATGGAATGGATCACGTCGAACAGGGCAACCGCCGGAGCCACCTTGCGGCTCTGCAGGCCGCCGATCATGTGCAGTTCGGTCTCCGGAAAATCCGCCTTCAGCGTAGGCCACTTGTCCTCAGCCTCCTGCACCCGGTTCTCGCCGAAGATCCGCTGCCCCGCATCGATGGCGGGGCGGATGTGGTCCGCCGGATGGGTCTTGGAGACGGCGATCAGCGAGACCTCCGCCGGATCCCGGCCGGCGTCTCGGGCAGCCGCGTCGATGCGATCCCGCACTTCCTGCAGGGCGCGTGCAATGTCATGTTCGGCAGGTTCGGTCATGGAAGGCAGGGAATCACGGCGTGGGAACTGTTGCAACAATCCGTTCTGTCGCGGACCTGCCCGCCATTGCCATGCCCACCGACCTGTCACGCGTTCCCGACCCGGTTGGCGCGTCGCGCGGCCTGCCGGCAGGCGCGGCGATCATCCTGCGCGATGCCGGGCATCCCGACCGCCTGGCATGTGGCATTGCCCTGCGGCGTTCGACGCTGGCGCGGGGACAGGTGCTGCTGGTCGCCGGTGATCCGGCACTGGCGAAGGCACTGAATGCCGACGGCCTGCATGTTCCGGAACGCATGGCCGGGACCAAAGCGGTCCGTCACTGGCGGCGGGCAAACCCCGGACGGCTGATGAGTGCCGCCTGTCATTCCCTCGCCGCCCTGCGCCGGGCGGAGCGGGCAGGCGCGGACTTCGCACTGCTGTCGCCGGTCTTTCCAACGGCCAGCCATCCGGGTGGCCGCGTGCTGGGCCTCTACCGGGCGGCAGCGCTGGCTGCGGCGACCGACCTGGCGGTGCTCGCCATGGGTGGTATCGAACGGGGCAATGCCAACCGGTTACCGAAGGTCTTCGCCGGCTTCGCCGCCATCGGCATGTTTGCCGACGGCGGCGAGACGTGACGGCTTACCGCTTGTAGTGCTTGCGGAAATCAGGCTTCCGCTTCTCGGCCAGGGCGTTCACACCCTCCTTCGATTCGTCGGTGTCGTAGTAGAGTTTCAGGGCCTGGAACGCCATGCCGGAGATACCCCGTATCAACTCGGTATCGGCATTGAACGACTTCTTGGCCAGTGCGATCGCGGTGGGGCTGCGCTCGTTCAGCTCGTCACACCAGGCGCGCACTTCGGCGTCCAGATCCGGTTCCGGGACGACCTTGTTGACCAGCCCCATGGCTTCGGCCTCTGCCGCCGGGTAGCGACGGCACATGTACCAGATCTCGCGCGCCTTCTTCTCGCCGACCGAGCGGGCAAGCAGGGCCGTGCCGAACCCCGGATCGACGGAGCCCATCTTCGGTCCCACCTGGCCGAAGATCGCGGTATCCGCCGCGATGGTCATGTCGCAGAGCGTTGCCAGCACATTGCCGCCGCCGATGGCATAGCCGCGCACCTTGGCGATCACCGGCTTTGCCACATCCCGCAGCGCGGTGTGCAGCTCCTCCACCGGCATTCCGACGGTGCCACGGACACCGCCCTGGTACTGCCCGTCATGGTTCTTCTGGTCGCCGCCGGTGCAGAAAGCCTTCTGCCCCGCGCCGGTCAGCACGATGGAGCCGATGTCGGGATCATACCCGGCGGTCATCAGCGCATCGATCAGTTCCACCACGGTGTTGTAGCGGAAGGCGTTGTAGACCTCCGGCCGGTTGATGGTGATGGTCGCGGTATGGTCCTCGACCTCGTACAGGATGTCTTCGTAAGCCATGAATCTGGTTTCCTCACATGTTCTCGGTTCTGGTGGGCGCTGCTGTCTCAGCCGCTCATGCTCAGGCCACCGCTGACGCTGATCACCTGACCGGTGATGAAGGCCGCGTCGTCGGACAGCAGGAATGCGATCATGCCCGGGTAGTCCTCCGGCTGCCCCACCCGGCGCAAGGGGATGGCCCGCTCCAGCGCCGCGACGATCTTCCCCTCCGGATCGAAGTCCCGCAGCAGGGCCGTATCGGTCGGCCCCGGACAGACCGAGTTGCAGGTGATGCCCTGCCGCGCATGTTCGCGCGCCAGCGTCTTCATGAAGGCGATGACACCGCCCTTGCAATAGGAATAGACCGCCTCACCCGTCGATCCGACACGCCCGGCGTCGGAGGCAACGGACACGATGCGGCCTTCGCCACGTTCGGCCATCCGGGTCAGCACGGCATGGGTCACGTTGACCGGGCCGAACAGGTTCACATCGACGATGCGCTTCCACAGTTCCGCATCGCTCTTCAGGAACGGCACCATCTTGTCCCAGCCGGCATTGTTGACCAGACCACCGATGGGGCCGAGTTCGGCCTCCACCCTGTCGACCGCGGCGATGACCGCCGACTGATCCGCAATGTCCAGTCCGATGCCCATGGCACCATTGCCGATCTCTGCCGCCGCAGTCGCGGCACCGTCTCCGTTCAGATCCAGAATGGCGACCTTTGCGCCCTCCTCCGCCAACCGTCCGGCGGTCGCACGACCAATACCACCGGCTCCGCCGGTGAGAATGATCACCTTGTCCTTCAATCCACGCACATCGCCCTCCCCTTATTTGGACTTCACCTCAACCTTACAGATGATACGCTGGCTTACAATCGTGTGAAATTGGCGACCAGGGGAGGAATGCCATGCTGCAAGGAAAACGGATTCTCATAACAGGCGCGGGGGGCGGCATCGGCCAGGCTGCGGCCGTTCTGGCCGCGGCTGAGGGCGCGAAGGTCATGATCGCCGACGTCAATCAGGCCGGGCTGGAAGAGACGCTGGAGACCATGAAGGCCGCCGGTGGCGACGGGCAGATGCGGGTCACCGACGTGACCAGTGAAAAGGATGTCGAGGGACTGGTTGCCGACACCATCGCCGCCTTCGGGGGCCTGGACGGTGCCTACAACAATGCCGGGATCGAGGGCGACTGGGCCAAGACCGCCGAGTCGTCGCTCGACAACTTCAACCGTGTCGTCTCGGTCAACCAGACCGGTGTCTTCCTGTGCATGCGGGCCGAGATCCAGGCGATGCTGAAGGCGGGCACGCCGGGCTCCATCGTCAATACGGCTTCCATCGCCGGGATCGCCGGTGCGCAGTACATGCCAGCCTATGTCGCCTCCAAGCACGGGGTCGTCGGGCTTACGGCCAGCGCCGCCATGGAGTATGCGCGCAAGGGCATCCGCATCAATTGCGTCTGCCCCGGTCCCATCGAGACCCGGATGCTGAATTCACTGGCCAGCAATCATCCGCGTGCGGGCGATGCCCTTTCGGCCTCCACCGCCATGAAGCGGCTGGGTCAGCCGGTCGAGATTGCCCAGGCTGCCTGCTGGCTGATGTCGGATCGCGCATCCTACATCACCGGCGTCGCGCTGCCGGTCGACGGCGGGATGATCGCCGGTCCGTGAGGCAAGACGCTGCTCCGAACTGAAGTAGACCACGCCGTGCCCGGGCTTGCCCCGGGCACCCGGTCTCCCACGCCGCTGACGACCGGACCTACTGGCCTGTGGCCAGACCCACGGGCTGCCCGACCGCGACGGCCAGCATGCCATCCAGATCGAGGATGCGGCGGGCGACACGTTTCACGTCGTCGATCGTGACCGCATTGATCAGTTCCGGACGGCGCGCGACATAGTCCTTGCCCAGATCATAGCGCTGCAGCGCCACCAGCAGACCGGCAATGCCCTTGTTGGAGGTCAGGCGCAGCGGGAAGGCCCCGTTCATGTTGGCCTTGGCGTTCGCCAGCCGCTCCGCGTCCGGGCCGGTCTCCGCATACTCCCGGATGGTCTCGCGCAGCACCTGCCAGGCCTCGGCAGCCCTGTCGTTGCTGGTCGACAGTCCACCAAGCCAGAGGCCATCGCGGTCACTCGGCCGCAGATAGCTGTAGATGCCATAGGTCAGGCCACGCTTCTCCCGCACCTCTTCCGTCAGCAGGCTGCTGAAGCCGCCGCCGCCGAGCATGTGGTTCATGACACGGGCAGCGTCATAGTCGGGATCGTCGCGTTTCAGCCCCGGCAGGCCGAAGATGAAGGATGTCTGCGAGGTCGGAAAATCGGAAACGGTCAGGCCCCGTTCCGGCTGCATTGAAACATCACCCAGGCCCAGCGGCACCGCACGCTCCGGCAGGCTGCCAAAGGCCGCGTCCAGCAGATCCTTCAGTGCCTCCGGTGAAACATCACCGACGACCCCGATGATCAGGTTGTTGCGTGCCAGGCGCTGCGCCACGAAATCACGCAGATCATCCGGTCCGATGGCGGCAACCGTTTCAAGTGTCCCCTCCACCGGGCGGCCATAGGGATCATCGCCATAGGCCAGAGAAGAGAACAGGCGACCGGCAATGCTGTTCGGATCCTGCGCCGAACGGGCGATGCCGGTCAGGATCTGGCGGCGGATGCGCTCCACGGGCTCATCGTCGAAGCGCGGGCTGGTCAGGGCCTGCCCGGTCAGCCGAAACGCCTCGGCCGCGTTCGCGGTCAGGGTCTGCAGTGACAGGGAGAAACTGTCCCGCCCGGCATCGAAACTCAGCCGCACGGCAAGATCATCCAGCCGCTGCTGGAACGCCTGGGAGTCGAGGTCCCCCGCCCCCTCGTCCAAGAGGCCGGAAACCAGGTTGGCGCGTCCGGTCAGCGCCGCCGGATCAGAGACCGCGCCGCCGTCGCGCCATATTGCGGAGACGGCGATCATCGGGATCGAGGGTTCCTGTTTCAGCCAGGCAACCACACCCCGGTCGCTGACCACTTCGATGATGTCGCTGTCGGCGGCCTGTGCCTGCACAGGTCCCTGCAGGACAGCGAGACCGAGACACAGGGTCAGACCGGCAACTGCGGCCCGGTGCAATCCGGCAAGATGAAAACTCATGACTTCTCCTCCGGCGACAGGATCGCGGTAACGGAACGTTCCATCCTGAAGACTGCCCGCGCGGCCTCGACCACATCTTCCGAGGTCACGGCGCGGACGCGGTCGGGCCAGCTCTCCACATCGTCCACAGTTGCGCCAGCGGTCAGGGCATTGCCGAAGATGCGCGCGCCCGTGAACAGGCTGTCACGGGCGTAGATCGCATCGGCCAGCAGCCCGGTGCGCGCGCGTTCCAGTTCCGCCTCAGTGACGCCATTGGCGATGATCTCAGCCAATGCGGCATCCATCGCGGCCTCGACAGCCGCAACGTCAGTGTCCGGTGCAGGCGTCGCGTAGAGGCCGAAGTTGCCCGGTCCGCGACTGACACCCGAATACCAGGCGCCTGCAGAGACCGCGATGCCCTGATCCACCACCAGCGCACGATAGAGGCGGCTGGTGCTGCCACCGCCCAGGATCTCCGACAGGAAATTGAGCGGCGCACTGCGTGACCGCTCGCCCCAGCCGATGCTGTCCGCCAGATACTGGCGCTGCCACGAGGTCACGGCGACGCGGGGATCGCTGTGCAGCACCCGCCGCGCCGCACGGTGCGGCGGCTCCAGCGGCAGCGGTTCCACGACCGTGTCCGGATTGGCCGGGATGACACCATAGTACTTCTCCGCCAGCGGTTTCAGGTCCGCGGCGGTGATGTCACCCGCCACGATCAGGATCGCATTGTTCGGCGCGTAGTAGCGCTTGTAGAACGCCATCGCGTCCTCGAGGCTCAGCTTCTCGATCTCCTCCTGCCAGCCGATCACCGGTCGGCCATAGGGATGCTGCAGGAACAACGCCGCGCGCGCCTGCTCACCGAATTGTCCCTGGGGTGTGGAGTCGGTGCGCTGGCGCCGTTCCTCCAGCACCACGTCACGCTCCGTCGCCACATCGTTCTCGTCCAGGCGGAGATTGACCATCCGGTCCGCCTCCATCTCCATGACAAGTTCCAGCCTGTCGCGGGCAATCGTCTGGAAGTAGCCCGTATAGTCGAGCGAGGTGAAGGCATTGTCGCGCCCGCCATTGGCCGCAACGATCTTGGAGAAATCCCCCGGTGCGATCTTGTCCGTCCCCTTGAACAGCAGATGCTCCAGGAAGTGCGCGACACCGGATCGGCCCACCGGTTCATCCGCCGAACCCAGCCGGTACCAGACCATGTGGACCACCACCGGCGCCCGGTGGTCGGGGATCACCACGACCTCCATGCCATTGTCGAGACGGAAGGTCTCCGCGTTGAAGAGCCCGGCAGATGCACGATCCACGGGCCAGATCAGCAGCAGCGGCAGCAGCAGCAGAAGGGCAAGCAGGGGCAGACGGGCGGGGGTGGAGGCAGGCGTGGGCAGCGGTACGCGGGACAAGCGATCTCTCCGTGTGCGGTACAGGCGGTCGGCTTTCGTATCCGCAACATGTGGCCAGATGGAGGCAGTTTGACAAGTCACGCCTCGGCGACCGCGCCACCTTGACTCGACCAGACCGGGGCGGATGATCGGCAGGAACCATCTGGTGGAGGAAACAGCCCATGAACGAACAAAGCCCCGTCAAGGGTCAGAGCCATGATGCAACGCCGCGTGGCGGCGTCTCCCATGTCGTCGGCGACACCTCCGTGCCGCTCTGGCACCGGACCATTCCCGATGTGTTTGCGGAAACCGCGACGCGTTGTGCCGACCGCGATGCGGCCATCTTTCTGGAACAGGGCATCCGCTGGTCCTGGTCCGATCTGGCCGCCGAGGTCGATGCACTGGCGCAGGGTCTGGCCGGGCTTGGCCTCCGCAAGGGTGATCGCATCGGCATCTGGTCACCGAACCGTGCCGAATGGCTGCTGACCCAGTTCGCGACCGCACGGCTGGGGCTGGTGATGGTCAACATCAATCCCGCCTATCGCCTGTCGGAGCTGGAATACGCGCTGAACAAGGTCGGATGCCTGGCGCTGGTCACCGCCGCGACCTTCAAGACCTCCGACTATCTGGAGATGATCCGCACCCTGGCGCCGGAGATCGACACCTGCGCGCCGGGTGAACTGAAGTCCGCGAAGCTGCCCACGCTGCGCAGCGTGATCCGCATGGGCACCGAGAAAAGCGCCGGCATGTTCAGCTTCGACGACATTGTGGCGGCCGGACGCGCCCACCCCTCCGCCGATCTGGACGCCATCACGGCCAGCCTGGACCCGGATGACGCGATCAACATCCAGTTCACCTCCGGCACGACCGGGGCACCGAAGGGTGCCACGCTGACCCACCGCAACATCATGAACAATGCGCGCTTCGTGGTCGGGGCCATGCATTTTACCGAACAGGACCGGCTGTGCATTCCCGTGCCGCTGTACCACTGCTTCGGCATGGTCATGGGCACGCTGGGCTGTGTCGCCACCGGGGCCACCATGGTCTTCCCGGCGGAAGCCTTCGATCCCGAGACGACGCTCGCCGCCGTGTCGGCGGAAAAGTGCACCACCCTGTATGGTGTGCCGACGATGTTCGTTGCCGCACTCGGGCACCCGGACTTCGCCAGCTTCGACTTCTCCCACCTGCGCACCGGCATCATGGCCGGCGCCCCCTGCCCGACAGAGGTGATGAAGCGGGTGGTGAGCGAGATGAACATGTCGGAGGTCACCATCGCCTACGGCATGACGGAGACCAGCCCGGTATCCTTCCAGAGCAGTACCGACGATTCGCTGGACCGGCGCGTGTCCACGGTCGGGCGCATCCATCCGCACGTCGAATGCAAGGTGGTGGACGAGAACGGGGCCACCGTCGCGCCGGGCGTGCAGGGGGAACTGTGCACCCGCGGCTATTCGGTCATGAAGGGATACTGGGACGACCCGGAACGCACGGCGGAAGCCATCGACGCCGATGGCTGGATGCATACCGGCGACCTGGCCACCATCGATGCGGAAGGTTTCTGCAACATCACCGGGCGCGTGAAGGACATGCTGATCCGGGGCGGAGAGAACGTCTATCCGCGGGAGGTCGAGGAGTTCCTGTTCCGTCACCCGAAGATCGCCGACGCCCAGGTCTTCGGCATTCCCGACGAGAAGTACGGGGAGGAAGTCTGCGCCTGGGTGGTGCTGAAGCCCGGTCAGACGGCCGACGAGGATGAGGTCCGTGCGTTCTGCAAGGGCCAGATCGCGCATTACAAGATCCCGCGCCATGTCCGCTTCCGCACCGAACTGCCGATGACCGTCACCGGCAAGCCGCAGAAATTCCGCATGCGCGACGCGATGATCGAGGAACTGGGCCTGACCGTCGCCAAGACGGCTTGAAGCCAGCCCGCTTGACCGCTACGCAGTGACCATTGGCCCCGTCCGGGGCCAACGCGAATTGCAGGTGCAGGTACCCAGGGCATGAACGCCGCCGCCGACCAGCCGACACCCATGATGGTGCAGTATCTGGAGATCAAGGCCGCGCATCCCGGCGCGCTGCTGTTCTACCGCATGGGCGATTTCTACGAGCTGTTCTTCGACGACGCCCGGCAGGCCGCCGCCAGCCTCGACATCGCGCTGACCAAGCGCGGCAAGCATCTGGGGGAGGACATCCCGATGTGCGGCGTGCCGGTCCATGCCGCCGACCAGTATCTGGCCCGCCTGATCCGGGACGGGTTCCGGGTCGCCGTCTGTGAACAGACCGAAGACCCGGCAGAGGCGAAGAAGCGCGGTTCCAAATCGGTGGTGCGGCGCGATGTGGTCCGGCTGGTGACCGCCGGAACCCTGACCGAGGATTCGCTGCTCGACGCGCGGCGCAACAACTACCTGCTGGCGCTGGCCCGCAGCGGCACCGGCCGCAGTGCCACGTTCGGCCTGGCCTGGCTGGACATGTCGACGGGGGAGTTGCGCACCACCTGCGTCGCGCCGGAGCAGCTCGGCGCGGAACTGGCGCGGCTGGGTCCGGGCGAGATCCTGGTGCCGGAGACCCTGCTGGAGGCACTGGACGCGCAGATCGGTGACTGGTCCGACAGTTTCACACCGCTGCCCGCCCCCCGCTTCGACAGCCAGAGCGGGCAGAAGCGTCTCGCGGCGCTGTACGGCGTCGGCACCCTGGACGGTTTCGGCGCCTTCGAACGCGTTGAGGTCGCGGCGGCGGGCGCCGTGGTCGACTACGTCGAACTGACGCAGAAGGGACGGCTGCCGCCGATCCGGCCGCCGGTGCGGGAGGATACGGGGGCCACCATGGGCCTCGACCCCGCGACACGGCGCAATCTCGAACTCACGGAGACCCTGTCGGGCGAACGGCGCGGCAGCCTGCTTTCGGTCATCGACCGCACGGTCACCGGCGCGGGCGGGCGACGGCTGGCCACCGATCTCGCCGGACCGCTCACCGACCCCGCGGCCATCGACCGGCGTCTCGACATGGTGCAGTTCTTCGCCGACGGGGACACACGGCGACAGGATCTGCGGGATGCCATCCGACGCGCCCCGGATATCGAACGCGCCCTGTCACGGCTGGGCCTGGACCGGGGCGGCCCCCGCGATCTGGCACACCTGCGCGACGGTCTGCTGGCCGCGGCAGTCGCCCGTGACGTCCTCGGCAGCGATGGCCCTGCGGGTGTCACCGGGAACGCGGCGGCGCTGGTGGGCCATGGCGACCTGATCGACCGTCTGCGGGATGCCCTTGTCGACGAGCCACCGCTGCAGCGCCGCGACGGCGGTTTCATCCGCGACGGCTTCGACCCGACCCTGGACGAACTGCGCAGTCTGCGCGACGAGAGCCGTCGCCTGATCGCCGCGCTGCAGAAGCGCTATGCCGACGCGACCGGCGTCGCGTCACTGAAGGTGAAGCACAACAACATGCTGGGCTTCTTCGTCGAGGTGGCGCAGCGCCATGCCGAGCGGCTGGGCGACGATTTCATCCACCGCCAGACCATGGCGCAGGCCATGCGTTTCACCACCACGGAACTGGGGGAACTGGAGGGCAGGATCCGCTCCGCCGGTGACCGGGCGCTGGCGCTGGAGGAGACGCATTTCCGCGCATTGGCCGACGCGGTGCTGGCGCGTGCCGGGGCACTGGCGGATACCGCGTCAGCCATCGCCGCGCTGGACGTCGCCGCCGGTCTCGCCGAACTGGCGCGGGATGCGGATTTCTGCCGCCCCGTGGTCGACAGCTCACTGGATTTCACGATCGGCGCCGGACGGCATCCGGTCGTGGAGGCCTTCGCGACACCCGAAGACGGTGCGGGATTCCAGCCCAATGACAGCGATCTCGGCCCTGCCGCCGCCGGGGGCGACGCGGACACGTCTCCGGGACGGCTCTGGCTGCTCACCGGCCCGAACATGGCGGGCAAGTCCACATTCCTGCGCCAGAACGCGCTGATCGCCATCCTGGCGCAGATGGGCAGTTTCGTGCCAGCCGCCACGGCCCGGATCGGCGTCGTCGACCGGCTGTTCAGCCGGGTGGGGGCCGCCGACGACCTGGCCCGGGGCCGCTCCACCTTCATGGTTGAGATGGTGGAGACAGCGGCAATCCTGAACCAGGCGAGCGAACGCAGCCTCGTCATCCTGGACGAGATCGGGCGTGGCACGGCCACCTATGACGGGCTGGCCATCGCCTGGGCCACTGTCGAGGCACTGCATGAAACCAATCGCTGCCGGGGCCTGTTCGCCACCCATTACCATGAGCTGACGGCGCTGGCGGAACGGCTGGAGCAGGTAACCTGCCGCACCATGCGGGTGATGGAATGGAAAGGCAGCATCCGCTTCCTGCACCAGGTCATCCCCGGCGCGGCTGACCGGTCCTATGGCGTGCAGGTGGCGCGGCTGGCAGGCCTGCCGACCGCCGTGATCCGCCGGGCCGAGGCGGTGCTGAAACGGCTGGAGGCCGAGGGGGGTGGCCGCCGCAAGGTCAGCTTTGCGGACGACCTGCCGCTCTTCGCTGCCGCGCCCGCACCGGCACCTGCGGCCGACGCGACAGACACGAAACTGCGGCAGGCCATTGACGCCCTGCGCCCCGACGACATGTCGCCGAGGGACGCGCTTGAGGCACTCTACAGCCTGCGCGAGATGCTGGAGAGCGACGATGGAGAGTGACCGGGCGCTGGTGCTGCTTTCAGGCGGCCAGGATTCCGCCACCTGCCTGGCCTGGGCACTCGACCGCTTCCGGCATGTGGAGACCATCGGTTTCAACTACGGCCAGCGCCATCTGGTCGAGCTCGATTTCCGCGCGCATCTGCGCGACGCCATGGCCGGGATGAAACCTGAATGGGCGGCACGGCTGGGCGAGGATCACATGCTCGATCTCGGACTGCTGGGCCAGATTTCCGATACCGCCCTGACCCGCGAGACGGAAATCGCCATGCAGGCCGATGGCCTGCCCAATACCTTCGTGCCGGGCCGCAATCTCGTCTTTCTGACCATGGCGGCGACGCTGGCCTATCGCCGGGGCCTGCGCCACATCGTCGGCGGCATGTGCGAGACCGACTATTCAGGATATCCCGATTGCCGCGACGACACCATCAAGGCGCTGCAGGTGGCGCTGGGGCTGGGTATGGATCGCCGTTTCGTGCTGGACACACCCCTGATGTGGCTCGACAAGGGCCAGACTTGGAAACTGACGGAGTCCCTTGGCGGCGAAAGTCTGGTCGCCCTGATCCGCGATCACACGCTGTCCTGTTACATGGGGGCGGCCAGCGTCCTCAATGTGTGGGGTCGGGGATGCGGAAAATGCCCGGCTTGTGACTTGCGGAGCCGCGGCTATCTGGCGTATCGAAACCAATGATTGAATGTCAGCATCACTCGAACCCGGGATCGTGCCTTGACGCTTGACGCACTGGAACGCAAGAGATCCAGGGAAGGCCTGATCGCCCTCGTTGGTTTCGCCCTGTGCATTCCCGCCGCGAACTGGCTGATCGGGAATGTCGGGACGAAATGCCTTGAGAATGGACCCTGCCTGATCCCGGTCGCCCCGGGCATCTCCGCCCCCAGCGGTGTGCTGATGATCGGTCTGGCGCTGGTGCTGCGTGACATCATCCAGCGCCGTCTCGGTCCCGGCTGGGCGCTGGGCGCGATCGTCGCCGGCGCCGTCCTGTCGGGCATGGTTGCACCGCCGTCGCTGGTCTTCGCCTCCGCCTTCGCCTTCTTCCTGTCGGAAGGCGCGGACATGGCAGTCTATACCCCCTTGCAGAAGAAGCGGCTGATGCTTGCGGTCGTGCTCTCCAGTATCGTCGGGCTGCTGGTCGACAGCGTCATCTTCCTCTATCTCGCCTTCGGCAGTCTCGACTTCCTGTCCGGGCAGATCGTCGGGAAGTTCTGGATGGTGCTGCTGGCCCTGCCCGTGATCCACTGGCTGCGCCGCCGCGATGAGCGGATCGGTATGGGACCCGCCTGATCCGAGCACCCCGCGACCGGCAATCCCCGGCCCTCGTGATTTACCTTTTCTTACCGCCTCGAGTGCAGAATCAGGGGCATGCACCCGGTCAATCCCGCCCCACGCTCCGACCTGATTGGCGCAGCGCCATTTGCCCGGCTGCTGCGCGGTGTGCTTGACGCGCCGGAGGTCGAGCGCAAGCAGATCCTGATGATGGCCCGGCGCATCCGCGTCGACAGCATGACGCGGTTCGTCTTCGGGGGCATGATCACCATCGTCCTGAGCCTGACGACCTTGCTGGCAACCGAGGAATCAGCGCCGGGCGCGATCATGTGGTTCGTCCTGTTCATCTGCCTGTCGCCCGTCATGTTCCTCACGGGAACCTGGTTGCTGAAGCGCGCGCCGGAGGATTTCTCGCTGCGGCGCTGGCGCTTCGTGTTCATGACGCTCTACGCCGCGAACGGCATCCTCTGGAGCCTGCTGCTGCATTTCGCCTGGGCGGAGGAGAGTGCTTCAACGCAGGCGTTCGTGCTGCTGGTCGTCATCGCGCACCTGACCACCTATCTGGTCAATCTGGGATCGCACCTGCTGTCGTTCCTGACGACGACGATCACGGTCGCCGTGTTCAGCGAGATCCTGCTGCTGGGCAAGCCCTCCGACATCGCCACCCTGATCAGCGTTGTCTTTCCCATATTCAGCGTCTATCTGCTGGTGCTGGGTTACGACGCGAACCGGCGTCTGGGCGCGAGCCTGCGGCGCAGTGTCGAACTCAAGCGCATGGCCAGCGACCTGGAGGTTGCCCGCACCGAGGCGGTGGATGCGGGCCAGGCGCGCTACCGCTTCTTCGCCTCGATGAGACATGAGCTGCGCACGCCCCTGAACGCGATCATCGGATTTGCCGAGATGATGACGCACCGTATCCACGGCGAGCTCGGTTCGCCCCGATATGACGGGTACGCACGGGACATCCACAAGAGCGGCCATCACCTGCTGCAACTGGTGAACGACCTCCTCGACCTGTCGAGTGCGCATCACCAGCGCATGGAGATCCGGCGTGAGGAGGTCGAACTGGACTCCCTGCTGGAGGAGGCAGGCGCGGCACTGGCGCCCGCCGCGCGGGAAAAGGGCGTACGCTTCATTCTGGACGTTCCTGAAGGCACACGGGTCTCCCTCGACCCGATCCGCATGCTGCAGGTTCTGATCAACATCGGCAGCAACGCGATCAATTTCAGTGATCACGGCGGTCGTGTCAGTGTCCGGGCGGAAGCACGACCCGGCCAGACCCTGGTGATATCGGTGCAGGACGAAGGGGTTGGCATTGCGCCTGACGACCTCGCCCGGATCATCGATCCGATGACCCACGCAAGGCCCCGCGAATTGACGCAACATCAGGGCAACGGCACCGGTCTCGGCCTCGCCGTATCGCGGGAGATGGTCGAGCTGCACGGCGGCGGTCTGCGGATCGAGAGCGAGGTCGGGCTGGGAACCACCGTGACCCTGTCGCTGCCCGGCGCGCTGCTGGACCGGCACGGGGCCGAGCCTGATGACTGACGCGCGCGCCGCCGGCGGGTTGCGGGCCTGGCAACACCTCCACAGGCACTTCAATCGCCTGCGCCGCCATGTCGGTGGCCTGCTGATCGACCGGGAGGCCGTGGAGCGCCAGCAGCTGCTGATGCTCGCCCGCCAGTGTCAGATCGATGCCTTCAGTTCTGCCTTCTTCGGCCTTGTCCTGTGCGTCTTCCTGGATTCGCCGCTGGCACTCTTCGACGCCGCCCACCCGGGTCAGGTCTGGATCTGGTACGCGGTCTTCATCATCTGGGTTCCGACCATGGTCCTGACCGGCAGGCGGCTTCAGGGAACCGACCCGCCGCGGATCCGGGTACGGACCTGGCGCTGGCGCATGACGCTGCTCTACCTGCTGAACGGCATGGTCTGGATCAGTTTCATGTACGCCGCCTGGTCAGAGGACAATGTGGCGGTCCAGGCGCTGGTGATGATTGTCATCCTGGGTCATCTGACCACCTATCTGGTCAATCTGGGGCCGCACATGCTCGTCTTTCTGTTCCCGGCGGTCGCGGTCCTGACCGGTGCGGAAGCGCTCATGCTGCATTTCGATTCGGAACTGGCGGCTTTCGGTTCCGTCACCTATCCGCTCTACGGTCTCTACCTGCTGCTTCTGGGGCGCGACGCCCATCGCCGGCTGTCAGCGGCCCTGTTGCGCTCCACGGAACTGCAGGAAATGGCAGACAACCTGGAAGAGGCCCGCGCCCGTGCGGTTCGCCAGGGAGAAGCCCGGTCACGGTTCTTCGATGCGATGAGCCACGAGCTCAGAACCCCGCTCAACGCCATCATCGGCTTTTCCGAACTGATGCAGCAGCAGGTCCACGGTCCGATCGGTCACAGGAGCTATCAGGGGTACGTCGGCGACATCTCCAGCAGCGGTCGCCATCTGCTGCGCCTTGTCGATGACCTGCTCGACATGTCCAGCGTGGAGCAACAGAGCCTGGTCGTGACACCGGAACGGTCGGACCTTGATGAGCTTCTGGCCCAGGTGCGCATGGTTCTCAGCCCTCTGGCCGACCGCAAGAACCTGACTCTGGAGCTCATGTCCGCCGATGGGGTCCAGGCAACATTCGACCCGTTCCGCATGAAGCAGGTCCTGATCAACCTCGGGTCCAACGCCATCAAGTTCACACCGGACGGCGGACAGGTGCGCCTGACCTGGAAAACGGATGCGGCAGGTGCCCTGCTGCTGATCATCAGCGACAATGGTGTCGGCATCGGCCCCGACGACCTGGCACTGGTGTTCGACCCGTTCCGGCAGGTGCAGTCGGCGGGTGTGGCGCGCAAGGTCAATCATGGCACAGGGCTGGGCCTGACCATCTCCCGCGGGCTGGTGGAACGCCACGGCGGCACGCTCATACTGCAGAGCCAGCCCGGGCAGGGGACCCGTGCGATCGTGCGCCTGCCCAATGCGGAGATCGGGACGGAACCGCGATCCCGGTTCGGCACCTGAGACAGGTCTCCCGTCACAGGTCTCCGGTCAACGGCTGTCGCATTGGCAGCGCCTTCCTTCGCAAACAGGACAGGCGATTCTGCCGGAAACGGGATATAAAGAAATCTACATGTCATCAGGATGAGTATTGCCGTGCTTGAGAAACTGCTTGCCGAACGGGACGTGCTGCTGGCCGATGGTGCCACGGGAACCAACATGTTCGCCCTCGGGCTGCCTGCCGGTCACGCGCCGGAGGACTGGAACATTGTCGAGCCGGACAAGGTTCGCGCACTCTACCGCGGGTTTGTCGAAGCCGGCTCGGACATCATCCTGACCAACAGTTTCGGCGGCACGGCCTTTCGCCTGAAGCTTCACAACCTGCAGGACCGGGTGGTGGAACTGAACCAGGCCGCCGCAATGCTGGCCCGGGAAGTCGTGGCCGATGCCGGCCGCCCGATTGTCGTCGCCGGGTCGGTTGGTCCGACCGGCGAACTGCTGGCGCCGCTGGGATCGATGACCTACGACGATGCCGTCGCGGCCTTCACCGATCAGATCACGGGGCTGAAGGCCGGCGGCGCAGACGTTGCCTGGATCGAGACCATGTCCGCACCGGAGGAGATGCAGGCCGCTGCGGAGGCCGCGATCAGCGTTGGCCTGCCCTATGTCTATACCGCCAGCTTCGACACCGCCGGGCGCACCATGATGGGGCTGCCGCCTGCCGACCTGGCAAACGTCACGGCCAACCTTGCTGAAGCACCCGTCGCCTTCGGCGCCAACTGCGGCGTCGGCGCTTCCGACCTGCTGCTCGCCATCCGTGACATGCCGACCGGGGACCACACCGTCGTGGCCAAGGCCAATTGCGGCATTCCGCAGATACGCGGCGACAGCGTCGTCTATACCGGCACGCCCGAGCTGATGGCGGACTATGCGCGCCTTGCCATGGATTGCGGCGTCCGCATCATCGGCGGCTGCTGTGGCACGACGCCGGAGCATGTGCGCGCCATGCGCGACGCCATCGACAGCCACGCACGCGGACCACGCCCGGAGATGGAAGAGATCATCAGGCGGCTGGGCCCGCTGATGGCGCCGCCTGCCAGCGGCGACCGGACCAGTGAGCGTGGTGACCGCAAGGGCCGCAGGCGGCGCAGCGCCGCCTGACCGGTCCGAACCTCTCAGGTCCGGCGTTTCAGGCCCGGCATCTCAGGCCAGACGTTTCAGGCCAGCATCCCATTCAGCCCTGACCCCGGCATCCGGTTCGGCCGCCTGTCGCGCCATGGCCTCGTTACGGAACAGCGTGGCATCGCCGAACCGGCTCAGCGCCCAGACCGCCATGCCGCGCACCAGCGGCGACCCGTCGCCAAGCAATGCCCGGACCTGCTGCAACAGGGCCGGACTGTCCGCGTTCCCGGCGGCCACCAGGACATTGCGCAGGAACCTTGCCCGCCCCAGCCGCTTCACCGGCGTTCCGGCAAATCGCTTCCTGAAGGCGGCATCGTCAAGCGCCAGCAGTTCGGCCAGCGGTGCCAGGTGCAGATCTTCCCGCATCTCCAGTCGCGCATCCCGGCTCTCGGTCGCGAAACGGTTCCACGGACAGACCGCCAGACAATCGTCACAGCCGAAGATGCGATTGCCGATGGCGGTCCGGAAGCGGTCCGGAATCTGGCCCTGATGTTCTACCGTCAGATAGGCGATGCAGCGCGTGGCATCCAGCTGGTAGGGCGCGGGAAACGCCGCGGTCGGACAGACGTCCAGACAGCGGCGGCAGGAACCGCAGTGGTCCCCCGACGGTGCATCCTGCGGCAGGTCGAGCGTGGTGAAGATCGCGCCGAGAAAGGTCCAGGACCCGTGACGGCGGCTGACCAGGTTGGTGTGCTTGCCCTGCCAGCCGAGACCCGCCTGCGCCGCCAGCGGTTTTTCCATCACCGGGGCCGTGTCGACGAAGACCTTGATCTCCGCAGCCGCACCAGCCTGTCGCGCATCAGCCAGCAGCGACTGGCCAAGCTGTTTCAGGCGGCCCTTGACCACATCATGATAATCGCGCCGCGCGGCATAGACGGATACGGCGCCCCGGTCCGTCCGGGACAGGCTGTCGAGAGGGTTCACGGGTGGGGCGAAGCTGGTCGCCAGCATGATGATGCTGCGCACCGCCGGCCAGAGTGCCGCCGGATCCCCCCGCCATTCGGCGCGGTCGCGCAGCCAGTCCATGTCGCCATGGCGTCCGAGTTCGATGAAGTGTGCCAGACGGGTCGCGGCCTGCGTCATGCCCGATGGCCCCGTGATCCCGATGTCATCGAATCCCTCTGTCCGGGCGCGCGCCAGCAACCGGTCCCGCAGTCGCTGCCGCGCCGCGTCAGAAATCGAGGTCGGCATAATGTGCGGGCGGCGGATAGCCGCCGATGCGGTCCTGCAACAGCGGGCGGAAGGACGGGCGGGACTTGATGCGGCTGTACCAGTCGCGCGCATGCGCGTTCCGGTCCCAAGGCACATCACCGAAATAGTCAGGCACCGAGAGATAGGCTCCCGCGGCAAGATCAGCGACGCTGAAACGGTCACCCCCGAGCCAGCGGCGGCGCATCGCCAGGTGGCCGATGTAGTCCAGATGGACCTGGATGTTCCATCGCGCGGCACGGATCGCGGCCGCATCCGGGCTGCCATCCCGCATCAGGCCGCGCAGCACCCGCTCCCGCAGCAGCGGGCCGCTGACTTCCTGCTCGAACTTGTCCACGAACCAGCCCGTCAGGCGCCGGACTTCCACACGCGTCTCCGCGTCCGGGCCGATCAGGTTCGGCTCCGGAAAGGCCTCCTCCAGATATTCGATCAGCGCCCGCGTCTCGGAAAGCGCCGCCGCCTGTTCCGAAATCTTCAGGACAGGTACGGTTCCGGCAGGGTTGAGGCGCAGGAACGCCTCCGGTCGCTCCCAGAACCTGACCGGTTCCAGCCTGAACCCGACCCCCTTCTCCGCCAGCACCAGCCGCAGCAGCCGACATGCCGGTGACAGGGCAAAATGGAACAGGCTCGGCGTCAATCGGCTACCTTTCCGGACCGGGGTGGGGGCGTCAGGCCGCAGGCCATGCGCCGCACGGGGCTTGTGCAATCGCTTGATAAGAGCTTACACGAACAATTCAAGCATCGGAGTGGCCACCATGACCCTGCTGCAACTGATCATCATCGCTGTCGTGCAGGGCATCACCGAATTCCTGCCGATCAGCTCGTCAGGGCATCTCTATCTGACCTCCAACCTGCTGGGCTGGGCCGATCAGGGCGTAATGGTCGATGCGGCGGTGCATCTGGGGACGCTGGTGGCGGTGCTGATCTACTGCTGGCGCGACATCGGACGGATGATCGGCGGCTTCTTCCTCGCCTTGCGGGGGCGCAGCAGCGCGGGCGGGCGCATGTTGCTGTTCCTGATCATCGCCACCATCCCGCTTGTCATCGCCGGCGGGGCGCTGGTCTATCTGGGTGCCACCGATATCTTCCGCTCCATCGAGGTTGTGGCCTGGGCAACGCTGGGATTCGGCCTGCTGCTCTGGCTGGCCGACATCAGCGGCATGACCGTGCGCCGGATCGAGCACATGACAATCGGCAGCGCGCTCACCATCGGTTGCTTCCAGGTCCTGGCCCTTATTCCGGGAACCAGCCGGTCCGGCATCACCATGACCGCCGGAAGGCTGCTGGGGTTCGAGCGGGCGGAGGCGGCCCGGTTCTCCCTGCTGCTGTCCATCCCAGCCATCCTCGCCTCCGGGGGCCATGCGGTGAAGGAGATCGCCGAAAGCGGCAATGCCGCCCTGACAGAGAATGTCGCCATCGCCATGGCGGTTGCCTGCCTGACCGCCCTGCCCGCCATTGCCCTGATGATGGCCTGGCTGCGCCGATCCGGGTACGGCATCTTCGTCATCTATCGGGTGGTTCTGGGTCTGGGTCTGCTGGCTGTCGCCTACGGTTTCGTGTGATAGGCTGAGGCTGCTCGGTACCAGCGACGGAGGTCACGCCAGATCATGAGCGCATCCCTGCACCCGGTCAGTCCCGGTTGTGGCGTCGAGGTTCGCGGTGTCGAACTTGCACGCCTGTCCAATAGCGACCTGAGCCTGATCCGCGACGCCTTCCACGAACATGGCGTCATCTTCCTGCGCGACCAGACATTTACCCCGGAAGATCACCTGGCCTTTGCCCGCCGCTGGGGGGAGATCGTCATCAACGAGCATTTCCCCGAACTGGCCGACACGCCGGAGATCGCCGTGGTGATCAAGGAAGCCGACCAGAAGACCAACATCGGCGGCGGCTGGCATGCGGACCATTCCTATGATCCGGCCCCGGCGCTGGGATCCATCCTGGTCGCACGCGACGTCCCGGAATGTGGTGGCGACACGATGTTCGCCCATATGGCGCGGGCCTTCGACACGCTCTCCGACGGGCTGAAGGCCAACCTGCGCAGCCTGCGCGCGCTGCATTCGTCCCGCCAGATCTACGGACCCGGCGGGGCCTACGATGGCACGGACCTGAAGCAGGTGCTGAAGGCCGACGGGGCACTGTCGGACGCGATGCATCCGGTGGTGATCCGGCATCCGGAGACCGGGCGGGAAGTCCTCTACGTGAATCCGGCCCACACCATACGGTTCGAGGGCTGGACGCGGGAGGAGAGCCTGCCGCTGCTGAACCACCTCTATGCCCACGCCACGAAGCCGGACTTCACCTGTCGCCATCGCTGGACGCCCGGCTGCGTCGCCATGTGGGACAATCGCAGCACCTGGCACTATGCCCTGAACGACTATCAGGGCCAGCGCAGGGAGATGCATCGCATCACCATCGCGGGCACCCCGCTGGCCGCTGCCTGAAACGGCGGCAACCGACGCAACACTCATCCTGGGGAGGATCTGAAAGATGAGCTATTCGTACATGAAGTTCGAAGTGACCGAGGGCGTGGCCCTTTGCACCTTCGACCGTCCCGATGCAGCGAACGCCATGCATCTGGGCATGATGGAAGAGATGTTCGATATCGCCGTGCGCATCGACGAGGATCCGGCCATCCGCGCCGCGGTCTTCACCGGCACGGGCAAGATGTTTTCCGCCGGCGGCGACCTGAAGCACTTCCAGACCAAGGGCGATGACCTGCCCGCCGAAGTGAAGCGGATGACCCTGTTCCTGCACGGCGCGATCTCGCGCATGCATCGCATGGATCCGCCGGTGATCTGCGCCGTGAACGGTGTCGCGGCAGGGGCGGGATTCAGTTTCGCGATCCAGGGCGACCTGGTTGTTGCGGCAGAGTCAGCCAAGTTCACCTCCGCCTATACCCGCGCGGGCGTTTCCGGTGATGGGTCCTCGACCTATTTCCTGCCGCGCCGGGTCGGCACCAAGCGCGCGCTCGACCTGATGCTGACCAATCGCGTGCTGAGCGCGGCGGAAGCGCGGGACTGGGGTCTGGTGGACTACATCCACCCGGACGACCAGATGCTGGACAAGGCAATGGAACTGGCAGGCACGCTGGCCAAGGGACCGACCGCCACATACGGCACGGTGAAGTCGCTGATCCTGGAAAGCATGAGCGAGTCACTGGAGAGCCAGATGGAACGGGAAACGACGGGCATCGCGGAAGCCATGCGCCGCCCGGACGGCAAGGAAGGCATCGACGCCTTCGTGTCCAAGCGGCCTGCCAACTTCACCGGCAAGCGCCACTGAGCGCAGTCAGGAGCGTACGGTTCGGCCCGGGGGCTCTACTTCTTCTTGAACGCGTTTGAGTTCGGGTTGTTGTTCGGGTTGTTCCCGGTGCCACCGCCACAACCTCCGCCGCCGCCCTGTCCGACGCCACCGCCCTGTCCCAGGCCAATGCCCGGACCGCCACCGCAGCCACTGGGGAACGCGGCCCGGGCACTGTCGAGGCGTGTAACCAGTGGTGCTGCATAGACAGCAGTGGCGACAAGCCCGAGCCGAGCCAGCGCGTTGCGGCGTGTCAGGGTCGGTCCATGCTTGGCCATTGCAAAATCCTCCGATGGAAGGGAAAGGGTTCCCGTCCTCAAAGGATCATATGGTAGGTATTCAAACACTACACAAGGGGTGGTGCCGAAACATTTCCCGGTGAAATGATGGGCGTCACGTTTCTACTGAGGCGAGAATTGTGGGCTGCGACAGTAGCTCCCCGCACCCGAGAGGGTTACTGGCAACCAGCCCCACCGCCGCCGCCGGTAGGTGCAGGCGCCTGGGTTCCGCCGCCCGCACAATTGCTCGGGAAAGCGGCCCTGGCGCTGTCGAGGCGCGTCACTGTCGGTGCCAGATAGACCGCGGCCGCGCCGAGTCCCAGCCTGGCAAGCGCTGCGCGACGGTCGGCACGGGCCGCGTCGGAGCCTGTCTGCTGTTTCCGGATCGGTTCTTCGGTCATTTCTCGGTCCCTCCTGAACTCAGATGGGCATGTTGCTTTCTCGTCATCGGCGGGCGCGGTCGTCCGCCGAATTCACACCTATTAACGATCAGATCGTAAACAACAGGTTGCTTTCGTCGTCGAGCAGATCGATGCCGGCGACACCGTTGTTCAGCAAGGTGGTGGCTGTCGTGACGGTTCCACCCAGCGTGTCGAGCAGATTGAGCTCAGTCACCGCGTCGGCATCGAAGGTGATGGAACCGGACCCGTCGTTGAACGCGACATTGACGATACCGCCGCCGAGGTCCGTGAAGGCCAGTTCACCCAGGTCATCGACACCGAAGATGTTCAGCGTGTTGCCCGCGCCGGAGTCGACGATCGTGTCATCGTTGACATCCAGGTCGGTACGGCGACCGAACAGGTAGGTGTCCTTCTGGCCGTTGCCGCCCGTCAGCGTGTCGGAACCATTGCCGCCGAACAGCGTATCGAAGCCGACATTGCCACGCAGATCGTCGTTGCCGTCGCCACCAGCCATGAAGTCATCACCGTTGTCGCCGGTCATGAAGTCATCGCCCGCGCCGCCGTCCATGCTGTCGGCACCTTCCTGACCGCGCAGACGGTCATTCCCGGCACCGCCGAGCAGTGTGTCATCGCCGCCGGCACCAAACAGCTCGTCATTGCCCTCGCCACCATCGACGAAGTCCTTGCCGCCATCCGCATTGATGAAGTCATCGCCGCCGCCGCCGAACAGGTCATCCCCGTTCAGGCCGCCACGGATACGGTCAGCACCCTCGCCGCCCTCGATCGTGTCCTCACCGTCGTTGCCACGCAGCACGTCATCACCCAGGCCGCCGAACAGGGCGTCGTCCCCGTCCTCGCCATCCATGAAGTCATTGCCGATGCCGCCGTCGAGCTGGTCATTGCCCAGGTTGCCACGCAGGTTGTCGTCGCCCTCGCCGCCGGTCAGCGTGTCGTCGCCGTCACCGCCGCGCAGGCTGTCCGCCCCTTCGTCGCCGAACAGGACATCATCGCCGATGTCGGAGACCATGAAGTCGGCATCCAGGCCACCGTGCATGGTGTCATTGCCGTCGCCGCCACGCAGCACATCCTCGCCCGCATCACCGAACAGCTCATCCTGGCCACCGTCGCCGCGCATGGTGTCGTTGCCTTCACCACCCTCGACCCGGTCGTTGTCCGTGCCGCCTTCCATGAAGTCGGCACCCAGGCCGCCCAGCAGCGTGTCATTGCCGGCATTGCCGCGCACGGTGTCGTCACCTGCGCCACCGGAGACCACGTCGTTGCCCGCGTCGCCCAGCACCTTGTCGACGCCATCGCCGCCGTCGACCGTGTCGTCACCGTCACCGCCTTCGACCTGGTCGTCGCCGTCGCCGCCGGACACCACGTCATTGCCCGCGTCGCCCTTGACCACATCGGAACCGACACCGCCGTCGAGCACGTCGTCATCGGCGCGACCGCGCAGGATGTCATTGCCCTCGCCACCGACCAGGCTGTCCGCACCGTCACCGCCGTCCAGGAAATCGGCACCGGCGTCACCCACCAGGGTGTCGTCGCCCGCGTCGCCCTTGGCCGTGTCGTTGCCGTCGCCGCCGAAGATCAGGTCATTGCCGTTCTCGCCCAGCAGGCTGTCTGCCCCGCCGTCGCCGAACAGGGTGTCGTCACCATTGTTGCCGCGAACAGTGTCGTCGTCGGCGTCGCCATGGACCACGTCATTGCCGTCGCCGCCGCCGACGGAGTCGGCGCCAAGGCCACCGAAGACGAAATCGTCGCCCGCGCCGCCGTCCACATCGTCATTGCCATCGTCGCCAAAGACCGTGTCGGAGCCGTCGTTGCCGGCCACCCGGTCATCGCCATCGCCGCCGAAGACGCTGTCATTGCCGCCATTGCCTTCCACGAAGTCGTTGCCGGCGTCGCCATAGGCCACGTCGTCATCCTCGAAGGCGCAGACCAGATCGTCGCCCTCACCGCCATAGAGCAGGTCGTCGCCCTGGCCACCGAAGACGGTGTCGTTGTCGAAGCCGCCGTACTGGGTGTCATTGCCATCATTGCCGATGACGAAGTCCGCATTCGGCCCATCGAAGGGCAGCAGCACGGGCAGGCCCGCAAAGACCACGTAGCCGGTATAGACGTTGCCGCCGTTCGGGCGATCCGCGCCGGAGTCGTTGATTTCCTTCTTGATGTCCTCGACCGCGAAGTTCGCGCCGCCGGACTGGTAGCTGACGAACTGGTCCGGCTCGAACGACAGTTCGCCCGCGGAGGCGTCGGTCAGCGCACCGTTGAACTCGATCGCCTCGACGAACAGGTTCCGGTCCTCATTGCATTCCGGGCCGAAGGAATTGTCGCAGTCGCCTCCATCGGTGGCGTCGTTCAGGAAGCTGATCTTGACCTCGCCCGCGCGCTGCGCCTCGGTCAGGCCGGAGATGTCGAAGCCATAGGGGCTGAGCGACTGCGTGACCTGGGCCGTGCCGACGACCACGCCCCCGACAGAGACCTCCATCACCGGGAAGACACCGTCCAGCGGCGAACCATGCGCATGGACAATCAGCGTGTCGGTGTCGCCATGGCTCGCGGTGACGCCGTCACCGAACATCAGGTCGGCACCGTCATTGCCACGGATATCGTCATTGCCGCCGCCGCCGATCAGCGTGTTCTCGCCGTCATTGCCGGTGATGCGGTCGTCGAAGTCGGAGCCGATGGCGCTGTTGAAACCGGTCAGCGCGATGTCCAGGCCGTTGGCATCCTGCGCCAGGTCGTTCTGCAGCGCGATCAGCACACCGCCATCCGCACTCTGGAAGGAGACCGTGTTGTTGCCGGCGCCGCCATCCATGGTGTCCGCGCCACCAAAGCCGTCGATGGTGTCATCACCATCGCCGCCCAGGATCACGTTCGCACCTTCATCGCCCAGCAGGGAATCATTGTGGTCGGAGCCGGTCAGATTCTCGATATTCTCCAGGCTGTCGATCCAGCCATCGCCGTCCTTCTCCGCGATGCCGTCATTCAGGCTGGCCAGCACCGTGCCCTGCGCGCCGGAATAGTCGGCCGTGTCGATCCCGGCCCCGCCATCCATGACGTCGGCACCGGCATTGCCCGCCAGCAGATCATCGCCATCACCGCCCAGCAGGGTGTCGCAGCCCATGTCACCGGCCAGCGTGTCATTGTCGGCGTCACCGGAAATCTGGTCGTCACCGCGATTGCCATTGATCAGGTCATCACCCGCGCCACCGCTGATCGTGTCGTCGCCATGGGTGTCGGTGGAGGTCTGGTTCGTCAGCCCGCCGGAGAAACCCAGCAGCACGTCATAGGAAAGTTCCGTGTCGGCACTGTCAGGCAGGGGCAGGTCAGCCTCGGTCACCGAGTCGTCGAGGATGAAGAGTTCACCCTCGCCCGGCCCCAGTTCCGGGTCACTGTTGGACCCCGCCTTGATCGAGATCGCGACCAGGCTGCTGCCGGGGAAGGTGGCCTCCACGAAGGACGCGATGGGCAGCGTATTGGGATCGTGGATCTCGTCAGCGCCTTCGGGGAAGTCCTCCAGCTTGATCTTGGTCACCGAGACGGTGCCTTCGCCATCGGCCAGATAGAGCACGATGTTGGAGATGGCATTCCCGAAGACCGGCAGCTCGACCGGATCACAGGTCAGTTCGCTGTCATCGTCGCCAATGATCGTGTCATTGCCGTCGCCGCCGGAAATCTCGTCCGAGCCGCCGCCACCGGCAATCGAGTCATCGCCCTGGTTGCCCGCGATCAGGTCATCGCCCAGACCACCGTCGATGGTGTCGTCATGGCTGGTCTCGCAGCCTTCCGTCGTCGTGACATCGACCTGCCAGTTGACGTCGTCAAAGTCGTTGTCGCCGCCATTCTCCAGATCTTCCCAGTTGGAATTGCCGGCAAGCTCGCTGCCGCTCTCATGATCGAGACCGTCGCCGTTCAGGCTGGCGTCCGAGAAGAAGACCGGGCCGTGCCCCCCAGCCGCCGCAACGGGCGTACCATCCACCAGCGCCTGCAGTTCGCCATTGCCGTTGTCGGCGAAGGTCACCGCGTCGCCATCGGCGAGTCCGGGGTTCTGGTTGCCGCCGTCCGGGATCAGGAACAGGCCAAGCTGTGCCGCGCCGCCAAGCTGTGCGGCGTCCAGCGTGAAGGTCAGGACATCCGCGCCCTCAGCGGCGTCAGAGGTCTTGACGTCCGCCTTGACCACCTCACCGGAGATCGGCGTGCCGTTCTCGTCGGCCAGGTAGAAGCCGAAGCTGTTGTGGAACGACGCCTCGCCGCCCAGGAAATCCATCGTCAGGGTGATGCTGTCGCGGCCCGCCACGTCGTAGAGACCGTTCTCGCCCTGCGGAATGGTGATCTGCTCGACACCGCCGGAAGCGGTGCCGCTGTCGCCCGTGATCGTGTCATTGCCGGTGCCGCCGTCGATCACGTCATTGCCAGCGCCGCCGTCGATCAGATCGTTGCCTTCGTCGCCAGACAGTGAGTCGTCGCCGCCATTGCCGTTGATCTCGTCGTCACCCAGGCCGCCGTGGATGGTGTCGCTGTCGCCATCACCGCAGTCATCGACGACCACAGAGGTGGTGAACTTGATCGAGTAGAGAAAATAGTCGCTGGAATCCGAACCGCCGACATCGTCGCCATCCGCATAGGGCAGCGCCGAGAGCTCGATGGAGGCGAAATCGCCAATCCCATCGATGGTGAAACGACCGACGGCGGGAATGTCGCCCAGATCATGATCGGTGATCACGTCGTCCGGACCGAAGGTGCCGGTGGCCACCTCATTGCCGTCCGCATCCAGGGCGCGCCACTGGCCGGTCTCGCCGCCATTGCCCTCGTCGGGGAAGAAATGCGTGACGGTCACCGTCGCGCTGTCGACGTTCTGGCCGAAGTCCGCCATCAGCGTCTGGCTCTCGCCCGAGCTGGCGTGATTGATCTGATCGCCGACCGGGCTGCCACCCGCCACACCGATGCCATGGCTGACGTCGGTTACGGTGGCGGCACTGCCGTCAAAGTCGGTGGCGGACAGGCTGACGCCGACCGCATCGAAGCCGGCAATCCCGTTCTCGGCGCAGAACTCCTCGCCGCCGGTCGAACCGGAACCCTCGCCATCGGCGCCGCCGTTCAGGGTGTCGTTGCCTTCACCGCCCTCGATCAGATCCTCGCCTTCGCCACCATCGATGAAATCGTTGCCTTCCTCGCCATCAATGGTGTCCTCACCGGCACCACCGGCGATCACGTCATCACCCGGCACATCCTCGACGACAACCGTGGCGGGACCCACCAGAGAGACGCTGTCGATGAAGATCGCGTGTTCGTCACAGCTCTGGATCCTGAACTCGAGCTGATCGCTGCCGTTGCCCGCACCGCCTTCGACCTCGAACTCGTAGCCGCACCAGTTGGTTGAAGTCTGCTCGATGCAGGCGATTTCCTCGCCGCCGAAGAAGACCTGCACCACTTCGCCATAGTCGCCATCGCGGTTCAGCAGGGAGAAATTCAGCGTGTAGCTCTCGCCATCCAGAAGACCTTCGACATTCTGGAAGACGTTCGTGTTGCTGAAGAACGGATCCGTGCCGCCGCCGTCGATCTCCAGCTTGAAATTGCCATCCAGTGCGGCGGGTGAGTTGTCGATACCGGTCCAGTCGCCATGAATCTCGATATTGTCGCCACTGGTCTGCCAGCCGGGCACGGCCTCGTAGAATCCGACTTCCGTGCGGTCATGCACGTCGTCGTGATTGCTGTTGAACGTGGTGAGCATGGTGGGACTGCCGGAGCCGTCCGCCACCGCCTCGAACGAGCCATTGACGATGAAATCGCGGATCTCGACCGTGCCGCCATCAGTGTTGCCGTCGCCACGGATGCTGTCGTTGCCGGCACCACCGTCGATGGTGTCATTTTCGCCGCCGCCGACAATGATGTCGTCCGCTTCCGTACCTGAAAGCGTGTCCGCGTCCGGTGTTCCGATGATGCCGTCAGTCATATGCCCTGCTCCACCCGTCGCGCCGGTTCCGTGGCGCATTGGTTTTGGTTCCAGAAGGTGTCACAGCAAGAGACGGGCCAGATTGTCGCAAGATGACCATGCCCGTGGAGGCTGCAACTGCTGACCGTGTCATGATCGTTTCACGGTCATTCATCCACTTTTACCCCAACATTTTGTGGCACGCAGGCTGCCAGCTACGAGACAACGGAACATTGCGCCGATGCTCAGACGGCTTGAATCTGCAGGACGCGATTCTCTGTCTTATTTCGAGACAAGGAAGTAACAGGATTGCATCCGCGCCACATATCTGAAACGATCATGATATGTTCCCGAATGTTCCCATGCGACCTGATGGTGTCGCCATCGCCCGTGGGGTGGTGCGGATGCTGGCGCAGCATGACCGGCCCGCCCTGACGGAGGTCACCCTGCGCAACAGCCGCCGGGCGGACGTGATGGCCATCGGGCGGGACGGGACCGTCTGGATCGTGGAGGTGAAATCCTCGGTTCCCGACTATCGTTCGGATGCCAAGTGGCAGGAGTATCGGGATTTCTGCGACCGCTTCTTCTTCGCGGTGCCGCCTGACTTTCCGGCGGAGATCATTCCCGACGACTGCGGCCTGATCATCGCCGACACCTATGACGGAGCCATCGTTCGGGAAGCACCCGACCTGAGGCTGAACGCCGCCCGGCGCAAGGCGGTGACACTTCGGTTCGCGCGCATGGCCGCTGAACGGCTCACCCGTCTGAACCTGGAAATGTCGGCTGTGTGAGTGCCGCTGCGGCTGTCCCACCCGATGGACGGTCAGTGACGTGACCTGCCCAGCCTGTTCCATAGCAGCAGCGCCAGGGTGGCAATCAGGACGCTTCCGGTTCCGCTGGCCAGATTGACCGAGACGTCGAACAGGGTTGCCGTTCGGTTCGGGCTGAAGAGCTGCAGCATCTCCGCCACCAGCCCGAAACACGCCGTGAGACCAAGCGCGAGAAGAAGGCGACGTACCCCCACGGCCCGCCGCCAGCCGATTGCAAACACGAAGGCGATCCCGACCGTTGCGAACATCAGCACATGTCCCGTCTTTGCCAGCGAGAACAGGTTGGTCGACAGGGCGGCCTCCGCCGCGCGGCCGGTGTGTCCCGCCATGCCTGCCAGGTCCAGGCTGCGCGCGACGCCGAGCCTGAGCGGCCCGGTGAGCGCAGCCGGGGCCGCGCTGAGCAGCAGCACGGGGGCAGCCACCAGATAGACCAGTCCGGGACGCCAGCGACGCTGCCGGACCGAGCCGAAGACCCAGCCACTGATCATCAGTGCCAGCAACAGCCAGCACCCGGCAATGAACATCGATCCCCTGGAGAAACCGGGGCGTTCCTCCAGGGGCTTCAGCCGCAGGCTCTGCAGGTCGAGTGTGCCTTTCGTGCTCAGGATCTCCGCCCGCAGCAGGACCGCGACGGTATCATCCGCCATGCGGAAGGTGGCGCGATGGATTCGGCCGGGCCGATCCCCGCTCAGACGCGCCACCACATGCGGCAGATCCACCTGCAGCCGACCGTCCGGCCTGACCTGGAGCGCGACCAGCCGCCCCTGCTGCCAGCTCCGGTCACCGCGCACAATGCCGGTTGCCGCAAGCCGCGACTCGATCTGCAGGAACGCCGCCCCCTGTCTGGGGTACATGATCTCCAGGCGTGCAAACGCTGAATCATGATCGCTGGCGTCCAGGCGTACCGGACCCGTTTCAAGAAGGCTGACCGGTTGACCGGCAGGCTGGAATCTCGGCATGCCATGAAAGTGCAACAGTGTCAGACAGACCAGCAACAGGGTCGCACCGATCAGGAACGGTGCAGCGGGAAGCCCGCGGTCAGCGGCTGAAGAGGTCGTCATAGGCGGCCAGCAGGCGCGGGACTTCGTGCTCCCACGAAAGTTCGTTCTCCACGCGGGTGCGGCCGAACTGCCCCATCTCCGCCCGACGCTCGGGATCGGCCAGCAGCGCCAGGATCTGTTCCGCCATGTCCACCGGATCATTGCGCTTCGCATAGACCGAGGCCTCGGCAGCGGAGAACCGGCCCTCCGTCAGGTCGAACTGCACGATGGGCTTTCCGAGGGCCATGTACTCCATGATCTTGTTCATGGTGGACTTGTCGTTCATCGCGTTGAAGCGGTCGGCATTGACGCAGACGTCCGCCGTGTTGAGCATCTCCAGCAGGTCCTGATCCGGTACCCGGCCGGTGAAGGTCACATATTCGGCGACGCCCAGTTCCACCGCCTGTGCCTTCAGCACCTCCAGTTCCGGCCCGCCACCGACGAGACCGAAATGAACATCCGTGCGCCCCTTGTCATGGACGATGTAGCGGACGGATTCGAGCAGCAGATCCAGCCCTTCCTGCGCGCCCATCACCCCGACATAACCGACCAGGAACGCGCGGCCCTGCTTCAGCGCCGGAACCGGCGGGATGATCTTCAGTCGCTCCAGACTGGGGCCGGAGCGGACCACATGCACGCGGTCAGGGTCCATGCCGCCCCGCTCGATGGCGATCCGGCGATAGCTCTCATTGGTGGCGATGGAGACGCTGGCGGTGCGGAACGTCCAGCGCTCCCACGACAGCATCAGCCGGTAGAAGATGTCGCGTCGGCCGAACTTGGCCTCGTAGAGCTCCGGATTGATGTCGTGGTGGTCGAAGAGGAACTTCTTGCGCAGCAACAGCTTGAAGAAGCCGCCGACCAGAAAGATGTTGTCCGGCGGGTTGCAGGCATGGATCGCGTCGAAACCCCGGGTCAGCAGCACCTTCCAGGTCAGGAAGAACTCCCAGAACAGGGCCGCGGAATATTCCAGCAGGTAACCCAGCGCCCCCCGCGCATCCAGCGGCAGGTTGTGGCGGTAGATGTGGATACCGTCGATGGTCTCGTACTTCTTCTCGTAGCCCTTGCCGGTAGGGCAGATGATCGAGACCTCGTAGCCATGGGCGTGGAGCGTCGTCGCCTCCTGCCAGACCCGCCGGTCAAACGGGCTCGGCAGGTTCTCGACGATGAACAGGATGCGACGGGGACGGGACACGCTGTCGATCCGCCTTACCAGGCGACGCCGTCATAGCGGCCTTCGATGCTCGGCCCCTCGCTGATACGCACGAAATCGACCAGTTGCTGGCCGTCGCGCATCCGGTCCGGCACCTGACGGAAGGCGGCATCGCCATTGCCGACCACCAGTACCTCGGCATGATCCAGAACCTCGTCCACCGTCTCCACCATCAGGTTGGAGATATGGGGGATCGTCTTCAGGATATAATCGCGGTTGGCACCGGTCAGCCGGGCCATGCTGACGTTGCGGTCATAGAGTTTCAGGTCGATGCCCTTGCCCAGCAGCCGTTCGATCACTTCCACCATCGGACTTTCGCGCAGGTCGTCGGTATCGGCCTTGAAGGAGAAACCGAGGACTCCGACCTTCCGCTTGCCCTTCGACAGCACCATCTCGACACCCGCCTCCACCTGCCAGCGGTTCGACGGCAACACGCCGTTCAGCATCGGCACCGGCAGATCGAGTTCACGGGCCTTGTAGGTGATGGCGCGCAGGTCCTTCGGCAGGCAGGAACCACCGAAGGCAAAACCGGGACGGAGGTAGTTCTTCGAGATGTTGAGCTTGGTGTCCTGGCAGAAGATGTCCATGACCTTGTGGCTGTCGATGCCAAGGCGCTTGCAGATGCCGCCGATCTCGTTGCCGAAGGTGACCTTCACCGCGTGCCAGGCATTGTCGGCATATTTCACCATCTCCGCGACCTCGATATCCGTGCGGATCATGGGTGCGTCGAGCGCGGCATAGAGGCTGGCCAGCATGTCGCCAGAGCGCGGATCACTCTCGCCGATCACCGTCTTGGGCGGTTCGCGAAAGTCGCGCACGGCGGAACCCTCGCGCAGGAATTCCGGGTTGTTGCAGACGCCGAAATCCCTGCCGGCGACCTTGCCCGATGCCGCTTCCAGCGCCGGGATCACGGTTTCCCGGATCGTACCGGGCAACATGGTCGAGCGGACGACCACCACATGAAACGCGTGCTTGGTCTTCAGACAGGCGCCGATGTCGGCGCAGACGCGTTCGAGATAGGTCAGGTCCAGATTGCCGTTCACCTGGCTGGGCGTACCGACACAGACCAGCGACAGATCGGTCTCCGCAATCGCCTCCGCCGCGTCGGTGGTGCCGCGCAGCCGACCGGAACGCACGCCGTCCGTCACCAGTTCCGCCAGCCCCGGTTCGACAATCGGGGACGCGCCCTGGTTGATCAGGTCGATCTTCACCGCGTTGGGATCGACACCAATGACCGTATGGCCGTCGGCCGCAAAACAGGCGGCTGAAACATTGCCGACATAGCCCATCCCGAAGATACTCAGACGCATGTGAAGACCCCTTCATGCTGTCGCATTCCATTGCTCGCCCGGCGGATCATAGAGACCGGCCAAGGTGGTGCAATCACCACCGGTACAGCGATCATTGTCCGACCTCGTGGATCTCCAGGTCGAAGACCGCTTCCCGGCCCACTGTCAGTTCCCCGGCGAAGACGATACGCGGCGCGGGCGCGCGCACCCCGAAGGACGGCGAATGCCAGCCACGCTCCGGCCCGGAGCGACCGGTCTCCAGCCACCCCGCCAGCCCCCCCGCATGGCGGATGGTCAGGACCACGCCCCGTTCGTCGCGGATCCGGAAACCGGTCCCCGCAGCTTCCACCTCGAACGTGGGCGAGACCAGGAAGCCGATCTCCACCCGCTGGGGCGCCGCATGTCCGCGCAGGGTATCGGTGATGCGGTAGAGCCCCGGCCCGGCGCGTTCCACTGTCCGGACATGCGCGATTCCATGGCTGGCCTGATAACCGTCATGTTCCGCGCTGACCAGCCAGTCGTCGGGCGAGTCATTCACGCGCAGAACGCGTGTCTCTGCCTTGCGCGCCCAGTTGAAGGGACCGGAGATCTCCGAACTGTTCTCCCCGCCGAGCGTCAGCGTGTTGTGCGCCACCGTACCCCGGAAGTGGTCCCGCCAGGCGTGGCCTGCATGATAGAGATAGGTGCCGGCATCGATCAGGACCGGCTGCCCCTCCACATGCAGCCAGACCGACAGCGTGTCGGCGTGGCCATGCGCGGCAATGGAGAGATAGCCGATCGGACCATGGTCGAAGACCAGCAGATGATCCGCCGCGCCCTTGCCGAGATGCCGCTGAACGGAATAGCCGCCTTCGCTGAAATGCCGGAAGCCACCGGGCCAGATGCCGTTCGGGGGCGGTGCCGGCATCAGGGCATGGCGCAGGTGCCGGACAGGGACGGGGGGACTGATCTCGGGCCGGTCCGTGGCCTGCGCAACCGCAGCCATGACGGAATTGATGGTGGGCTCGACCCCCATGCCGTTGCCGAAGACATGACTGTCATCGTCATCGCCGATGCGCGGCTGATGGCCTGCGGAATCCGTCATCCACTTCAGGAATCCGCCGGCCCGGGCGATCCGGGCCCAGAAATCAGGGCTGAAACCCTGGCCCAGCCTTCGTCCCAGATCACCGCTCAGCAACAGCCATTCCACGGTAAGCGCGGCATAGGCAGGCGACTGTTCCGCGCCGACCCCATCAGCGTGGATCTGGCGCTGGCATTCCCGTTCCAGCACCGCGCGGCCATAATCCGCCCAGCGGCGCGCGCCTGGCAGACCCGGGCACAGTGCGCCCAGCATGAAGAGCCCTCCGGCCTCCGCCACCAGGTGATTGTTGGCGGATGAATGACGGGACGGGAACCGCGCCAGCCACCAGCCGTGCTGATAGAGGCTGCGCATCAGCGTTGCGCGGGCCTCCGCGCGGAACTGGCTGCCGACAAGGCTGAGGATCACCAGCATGCTGACGATGCGGAAGGCCACCTCGATCCCAGATGACCAGTGCACCCCCCGGTAGACCGGATTGGCCGCCACCCAGGATGTCAGATGTTCCTCGCAGACGGCCACGGCGGCCGCATCCTCCGACACCAGGGCATAGGCCGCGACAGGCTGCAGGTACTGCAGGCGCGAGAGTTCCCAGACGTTCTTCACGTCACCGAACTCATCCGCATGCCGATAGGAAATGTCGAAACAGTAACGGTCATCGGGCCAGCGCTGTCCCGTTGCCGGGTCCAGATGCCAGTCCGGCAGGGCATCCGCCGCGGCCCCGTCGGGTTTCGGCCAGTCGATGCCGAGGAACGAGAGTTCTCCCGCACGTACCAGTCGGGCATTCTCGGCCCAGCCGGAAAGCAGCCCCGCATCCCCGGCGATGCGGCCAACCCCGTCGGCCAGCCCCGGCCAGACCGGCAGGTCAAAGCCCGCACCGTTGAAACCGGTGACCGATCCGGGCAGGTAGATCCGGCTGATGCGCCGCCGCGCCTGCTCCTCCATCCGGTGGGCGATCTCGGCGGCGGACATGGCGGCAAGCCGGTTGCGGTACCAGCGCGCCTTGCGCACCAGTCGCACCAGATTCTCGCTGCTTCCATGTCCGGTTGCCATCAGGCCTTCCGTGCCAGCAGTTCCAGATATGCCGCCGCCAGTCGCTCCAGCACGACCTCGGCAACGAAGGTTTGCCGCACACGCTCCTGCGCGGATCGTGCCAGTTGCAGTCTCAACGCGGGATCATCCACCAGACGCCGGATCGCCCCTGCCAGTGCATCCGCATCGCCTGCGGGAATGACCAGTCCGTCCTTGCCGTCGGTGACGATCTCCGGCACCGCACCGACCGGGGTGACCACGGGCGCGAGCCCTGCCGCCATGGCTTCCAGCAGGCTGTTGGGAAAGCCCTCGCCATAGGATGGCATCAGGAAGACGTCACCGCTGCGCATCCGCTGCAGCAGGTCCGCATGCGCCAGATAGCCCTCGCGCGTGATCCGCTGCGGCAGGGCGGCAGTCGCGAATTGAGACTCCAGCGGCTCGATAATCGCCGCAAGATGTAACTCGGCGGCGATATCGGCCATGTCGGGCCGCTGCAGCGCCTCGATCAGCACATAGGCACCCTTGCGCTTGCCCTCCGTCCCCGCCGCGAAGATGAACAGCGGTATCTCGTTGCGGGCCTGATCCAGCGATACCACCGATGATCTCGGCACCGAATTGTAGAGGATCAGCATCGGCCCGGTGCGGCCAAGCCCCGTCAGATAGTCCCGCCACCCCTCCGACTGCACGATCAGGATATCGGGCGACGCCACCCCGGCACGGATACCCCGCTGCATCCGAGGGGACGACCCCTCGTAGAACTGATCGAAGATGCCGCCCAGGCGCATCATCGTCAGCCGCCCCAGACGCTTGGCCATCCAGAGATAGACGCAGGATTCCCAGAAGGTCTGAAAGTCCGAGGACTGGATCTGCACGATGTCGATGCGCCGGAACCAGAGCACGAAGGGAAAGGAGACGAGGTGCCACAGCGTCGCGAAAGCGGCGATGAACAGGCGCAGCACACCGCCCTTCAGGATCGCGGCATAGCCATAGTTGTCGACCACGTTCTTCTTCGGTGGACGGGATGTGGTGTGCGGAACGAATTCGAACCGCTCCGCCAGGTCCGATCCCATGAGGTTCAGCATGAAGGTGGTCACGCCACCGGTTGTCGGCGGAAACGGCCCCACCAGCAGCACGCGCGGCTTCCCGCCGGATCGCGTTCGGACCGGTTCCGCTGACTTGTCACTCTGGGCAGTCATCGTTTCCCCGTCTGGCCGTGGTCACAGCAGGATGTGGCCATCACCCGCGACCGGACGCTATAAGCTGAGCATTCCGCGCGGAAGTGCACATGCTGCCCCTGTAGGGCGCGATGATGACAACTGTCAACCGGACGATGGATGGGAATCCGCAACAGACCAGCACTTCCGCGCCGCCAGGCAGCACCGGATCGGACACTCGGCAGGAAACTTGAATGCGGGAACGGGATGCGCCCCCCGCACGACATCGCAGGAGATACCTGATGGAATTTCGCACCGGTTTTCGTGCACTGGCCCTCGCCGCACTCGCAATCTGCATCGTGACGGCGTCCCGTGCCGAGACAAAGGGCAGCAATATCGATGTCTGGCTGGACTACGTGCAGCGTTTGCCGAAACCGCAGGAAGTGACTGATTTCCTGTCGCCGCAGACGGCGCTGGAATTTCCGGTCTATCCCGCCAACGGCACCATCGCCGCACAGAATCCGCCAGTGTTTCACTGGCGTTATGATGCCGTGGACACGACCTATGAGCTCGAGATCCTCCATGAGGACGGCACCCGCGTCCATCGTCTGACGCCGGACAACCACCTGATGCTCGACGCGCCACTGGCGAAGGGAAACTGGCGCTGGCGCGCGCGCCTCTGGCCCGCGGGCCAGCCCGCGGGGGACTGGAGTGAATGGCGGACGTTCACCATTCACCCGCATGCCCATGTCTTTGTCGCCCCGTCGGTCTCGGAAGCCTGGAAACTTGCGCTGGACCGCCGCAATCCCCGGGCGATGCCGCCGAAACAGGAATTCGGGTTGCTGCGCCGTGACCTGCGGCAGGGCGAGCGCAAGCCGCTGTTCAACAGCGTCAAGCGGACGGTCGAGCAGAAGTGGATCGGTGACGAACTGACCAAGGAGCCGCCGGTCGCGACTTTCGAGGTGGAGGACTTCTACGAGCGTATCCGCGTGGCCCGTTTCATTGCCAGCGAGGTCAATCGCGCCACCGTGCGATTGTCCGCGCTCACCTATACCTACTGGCTGACACGGGACGAGGCGACGCTGGGCGAGAGCTGGCGAAGGGCGGCGAACCTGCTGTCATGGGACCCAGACCATTCGACGGGTCTCCGGTCGTCGGACCTGTCGAACCTGCGCATCTCCCTGACGCTGGCCCTGACCTATGACATCACGAAGCGCTGGCTGACCGACGAGCAGAAGGCCGAGACGATCAAGATGATCGAATACCGGACGCAGGCCGCGTTCGACCGCTACATCGTCGATCCGCGCCGCCAGCTGGAACGCAAGCCCTACAACAGTCACGGTTTCCGCCAGGCCGGTGCCATCACCGCGATCGCCATCCTGCTGGCCGGTGACTCGCCCCGCGCCAAGAACTGGTTCTTCCGCACCTATCCCATCTATCTGGCCACCAACAATCCCTGGGGCGGCGACGACGGCGGCTTCGGCAATGGCGTCAACTATGGTGTCTGGGACGCGATGAACAGCATGCAGTACTGGGACGTGCTGCGGAATGCGATCGGTGTCGATCCGGTCAACATGGGCTGGCCCAAGCAGGCCGGCATCTTCTTCAGTTACCTGATCCCGCCAGGCACGCCGAACAGCGCTTTCGGTGACGGCGGCGAGTATGAACGTTCCACGGCCTGGAGCCTGCTGTCGAAGCTCTATCTGCAGCGGGTGGACACACCGATCAGCCGCCGCCTGGCCTCCCTCTGGAACGAGGCCGAGACCGACGAGGAATATTTCGTCCACCTCTATGGCCCCCTCTACCAGCCCGCGAAGCCGTTCGTGGCGGAGGAGCATGTATCCCTGCCCGACACGGCCGTATTCCCCTCCATCGGCTGGGTGGCGATGCACAGTGATCTGGACGATCCGGACCGCTATTCGATCCTGTTCAAGTCCAGCCCCTATGGTTCCTTCAACCATTCCCATGCGGACCAGAACAGCTTCATCATCAACGGTCGCGGCGAGTCGCTGGCCATCGACAGTGGCTATTACGACACCTGGAAATCGGCGCACCACGAGAGCTGGACCATGCGCACCAAGGCCCACAACGCGATCACCTACGACGGGGGTGAGGGTCAGCCGTATCAGGACCGCTCCGCCCAGGGCGCACTGCGCAACTTCGCGCGCTGCGGTGACATGGACATGGCGGTCGGCGATGCCACTGCGTCCTACAAGGGCGAGCTGAGCCGGGCGGTGCGCACGATGATGTACCTCAGGCCCGACGTGGCGCTGATCTACGACGATCTTGCCTCCGAAACCCCGCGCCGCTTCGAGTGGAACCTGCACAGCTGGACCGAGATCGAGCGTCAGGGCGCCAATGGCCTCAACATCGCCAAGGGTGAGGGCAAGGCCTGTTTCACGGTGCTCAGTGCGCCGGACTTCGGTATCGGCCAGACCAGCGAGTTCCCCGCGAACCCGGATGAGTTCTTCGTACCCGACTGGCAGCCGCAATGGCATGCCACGATCGCCACGACGGCAAAGGTGAATTCAGCCGAATTCCTCGTCGCGGTCGATCTGGGCTGCAAGGGCAATGTGGCGGAAGCCGTGGCGGCCAAACCCGGCGGCGGCTTCACCCTGCAGATCGCCGGTCACCAGGTCTCCATCGACGCGAACGGCGGCATTGCAACCCCGCTCGGCCCGACCAGCAGCCCACAGGTCTGCAAGGTCCCACCGCTGGAAATCGCGGCGCGGGAGCAGGAATAGAAGAAGGTGCGGCATCCCTGCGGACACCGCCCCTTCCTCTACTCGTTCGGCCAGACGCCCGGAGGCGTCCGGGTCAGTCAGATCACGCGACCTCGAACAGGCCCGCGGCCCCCTGACCGCCGCCGATGCACATGGTGCAGACGACGTACTTGGAGCCGCGACGCTTGCCCTCGATCAGGGCGTGGCCGACCATGCGGGCACCGGACATGCCGAAGGGGTGACCGATGGAGATCGCGCCGCCGTTGACGTTCAGGATCTCGTTGGGAATGCCCAGCTTGTCGCGCGAATACAGGACCTGCACCGCGAAGGCCTCGTTCAGTTCCCAGAGGTCGATGTCGTCCATCTTCAGACCGGTACGCTGCAGCAGCTTCGGCACGGCATAGATCGGGCCGATGCCCATCTCGTCCGGCTCCAGACCCGCAACGGCAAAGCCACGGAAGATGCCCAGCGGCTGCAGACCCTTCTGCTCGGCGACCTTGGCGTTCATGACCACGGCAGCGGAGGCACCGTCGGAAAGCTGCGAGGCATTGCCGGCCGTGATGAAGCCATTGTCACCGATCACCGGCTTCAGGGAGGACAGGCCTTCCATGTTGGTGTCGGCGCGATTGCCCTCGTCCTTGTCCAGGGTCACCTGAACCTCGGAGGTCTCGCCGGTCTGCTTGTCGGTGGCGATCTTGGTCGTGGTCATCGGCACGATCTCGTCATCGAACTTGCCGGCCTGCTGGCCCGCGGCGGTGCGCATCTGCGACTGCAGACCGTACTCGTCCTGATACTCACGGCTTACGCCATAGCGGTTGGCCACGACTTCCGCCGTCTGGATCATCGAGTAGTAGATGCCCGGGTGGGTCTTCTCCAGCCACTCGTCCTTGGAACGGTAGCGGTTGGCATGTTCGTTCTGCACCAGGCTGACCGACTCCAGGCCACCGGCGACCAGCACATCGGCCTCGTCGGCGATGATCCGCTGGCTCGCCATGGCGATGGTCTGCAGACCGGAGGAGCAGAAGCGGTTGACCGTGGCACCCGGCACATTGACGGGAAGACCCGCACGCAGCGCGATCTGGCGGGCGATGTTGCCGCCGGTGGTGCCTTCCGGATTGGCGCAGCCCATCAGCACGTCCTCGACTTCCGCGCCTTCGATGCCCGCACGCTCCACGGCGTGCTTCACCACATGGCCGCCCATCTCGGCGCCACCGGTATTGTTGAACGCACCACGGAACGCCTTGCCGATCGGCGTCCGGGCGGTTGAAACGATGACTGCATCAGCCATGAGTGATCTCCCCTTGTTTCTGTGACAGGTCCTGTCGTTCAGCGTCAGTTGCTGCGCGGAACATAGCGCGGCCTGTCGTCCGGGACAAAACCGAATTGCGCCTTGGTCCGTGGCCTCGCGAATGCCTGCCATGGGAGCCACTGCCTTGCGTCCGGCCCGCTGCTTCGTCCAAACTCCACCGGCAGGGTGTCAAATACCCTGAATCGCTGCGAAACCCGCCGCGTGGCCGTTAGGGAGACACCGTGAACGCACCCTCCGAACACAAGCCGACGACCCCTGGGTCCGGCGCAGAACGGCGGGTCGAGAAGACGACCTGTTACATGTGTGCCTGCCGTTGTGGCATCGATGTCCATCTGGAAGGCGACCAGGTCCGCTATATCGGTGGCAACCGCGACCACCCGGTGAACAAGGGCGTGCTGTGCGCCAAGGGTTCTGCGGGCATCATGCAGCATTACTCCCCCGCCCGCCTGCGCAAGCCGCTGAAGCGTGTCGGCAAGCGCGGCGAGAACCGGTTCGAGCAGATCGAGTGGGAGGAAGCGCTGGACATGGCCACCGCCTGGCTGGCCCGCGCCCGCGCCACCAGCCCGAAGCGCCTGGCCTTCTTCACCGGTCGCGACCAGAGCCAGTCACTGACCAGCTTCTGGGCGCAGCAGTTCGGCACCCCGAACTATGCCGCCCATGGCGGCTTCTGCTCCGTCAACATGGCCACGGCCGGCATCTATACCATTGGTGGCGCGTTCTGGGAGTTCGGCCAGCCGGACTGGGACCGCACGAAGCTGTTCCTGCTGTTCGGCGTGGCGGAGGACCATGATTCCAATCCGATCAAGGCCGGCATCGCTAAGCTGAAGCAGCGCGGTGTCCGCGTCGTTTCGGTCAACCCGATCCGCACCGGCTATTCGGCGGTGGCCGACGACTGGTTCGGTATCCGCCCCGGCACTGACGGGCTGCTGGTGCTCAGTCTGATCCACGAGCTGATGCGTAACGGGCGCGTCGATCTGGACTATCTGATGCGCTATTCCAACGCCGCCTGGCTGGTCATCGACCGTCCTGGTGCCGCCGATGACGGCCTGTTCCTGCGCGACGCCGACGGCAAGCCGCTGATGCTGGATCGTGACAGCGGAGAACCGGTCACTGCCACGAAGCGCCCCGCCCTGAAGGGCCGCCTGGAACTGCCGGAAGGCGGCAGCGCCCGGCCCTCGTTCGAGCTGATCGCCGAGACCGCGCTGGACCCGGCATATGCGCCGGAGGCCGTGGCGGGAGAGACCGGGATCAGCGCGGACCGTATCCGTGCCCTGGCAGCGGAGATCGGCCGGGTTGCGTTCGAGGAGGAGATCCGCATCGACCAGCCCTGGACGGACATGGATGGGGAGCAGCATGACGGCTTCACCGGTCGTCCGGTGGCATTTCATGCCATGCGCGGCATCTCTGCCCACTCGAACGGTTTCCAGACCTGCCGGGCACTGCATCTGCTGCAGGTGCTGATCGGCGCGGTCGACTGTCCGGGCGGATTCAGGTTCGAACCTCCCTATCCGAAACCGGTGGACGTGCATCCGAAGCCCACCGGGGCGGGCGTCTCGGGGCGCATCCTGCCCAACCAGCCGCTGGCCGGGCCGCACCTCGGATTCCCGCGCGGGCCGGAGGATCTGCTGCTGGACGATGACGGCAAGGCCATCCGCATCGACAAGGCGTTCTCCTGGGACGCGCCCCTGTCGGCCCATGGCATGATGCACATGGTCATCGCCAATGCCTTCAACCGCGATCCCTATCCGGTCGATGTCCTGTTCCTCTACATGGCCAACATGGCCTGGAATTCGTCGATGAACACGGCGGGTACCATGGAGATGCTGACCGCCACGGATGATGACGGGAACTACGTGATCCCGAAGATCATCTATTCCGATGCCTATGCCTCGGAGATGGTGGCCTATGCCGACCTTGTGCTGCCCGACACGACCTATCTGGAACGGCACGACTGCATTTCCCTGCTTGATCGGCCGATCGCGGAGCCGGACATGGTGGCAGATGCCATCCGCTGGCCGGTGATCGAACCCGACAGGGACGTGCGCGGATTCCAGAGCGTGCTGATCGACCTGGGTGCCCGACTGGGCCTGCCCGGCTTCGTCGGGGAGGACGGGGCGCCGACCTATGACGATTATGCCGACTACATGGTCAATCACCTGCGCAAGCCCGGCATCGGCCCACTCGCCGGTTTCCGGGGTACCGACGGCATGAGTGCGGGCCGCGGCGACATCAACCCGGACCAGCTTGACCGCTACATCGCCAACGGCAGTTTCTGGAGCCGGGAGATCCCGGAGGAAGCGCGGTTCTACAAGTTTGCCAACCGGGCCTATCAGGACTTCGCCGTGGAGATGGGATTCTTCGACAAGCCCGCGCCGGTGACGTTCCAGCTCTATCTGGAGCCGTTGCAGAAGTTCCGGCTGGCGGCACTGGGTCACGGCGACCGCCAGCCCCCGGAGCATCTGCGGCAGCGCATTGCGGACACCTTCACCCCCCTGCCCCGCTGGTATCCGCCGTTCGAAGGGGAAGGAATCGAGGATGCGGACTTCCCCCTGCACGCCCTGACCCAGCGACCCATGGCGATGTACCACAGCTGGGGGTCGCAGAATGCCTGGCTGCGCCAGATCCACACCGCGAACGCGATGCACATTCCGGCGGGCCTGTTCGATGAGATGGAACTGGCGGACGGTGACCTTGTCGACGTCGTCTCTCACCATGGGCGCATCCGCGTGCCGGTCAAGCGCATGGCCGCCGTCAATGACCGCACGATCTGGACCTGGAACGCGATCGGCAAGCGATCCGGCGCCTGGAACCTCAGCCCCGACGCGCCGGAGGCCGAGAAGGGGTTTCTGCTCAACCACCTGATCCATGAACTTCTGCCCGACCGGGGTGACGGTCAGCGTCACGCCAACTCGGACCCGATCACCGGGCAGGCCGCATGGTTCGACCTGCGGGTCCGGCTGGAGAAGGTGCGGGACGGCGATACGGCGCGCACCATGCCGCGTTTCGCGGCGCAGCCACCCCTGGATGGCGCACCGCCGCAACCGGCGGCCAGCGCCTGGCACCCGGACAGGACCCGACGCACATGACCGCCCTGCCTGCACATACGGAAAAGAAACTGGGGCTGGTGATCGATCTCGACACCTGCGTCGGCTGTCATGCCTGCGCCGTGAACTGCAAGGAATGGAACACGGGTGGCGATCTCTCACCGCTCTCGGACACGGATCCCTACGGCGCGGATGTCTCCGGCACCTGGCTGAACCGTATCCACAGTTTCGAGGTGACGGACGGGGATGATGCCCGGCTGGTGCATTTTCCCAAGTCCTGCCTGCATTGCGACGACGCGCCCTGCGTCACGGTCTGCCCCACCGGCGCCTCTCTGAAGCGCACCGAGGACGGGATCGTTCTGGTGGACGAAGACCGCTGCATGGGCTGCGGCCTGTGTGCCTGGGCCTGTCCCTACGGCGCGCGCGAAATGGACCCGGTGGCCGGGGTCATGAAGAAATGCACCCTCTGCGTGGACCGCATCTACAGCGAGGACCTGCCTGAGGAAGACCGGATTCCCGCCTGCGTGCGCACCTGCCCCTCCAGCGCCCGCCATTTCGGAGACTTCGCCGATCCGGACTCGGAGGTCAGCCTGCTGGTCGCGGCGCGCGGCGGCTATGACCTGATGCCGGAACAGGCCACACGCCCGGTCAACAAGTACCTGCCACCGCGGGAGCGCACGGTCCTGCCGACGCTGGCACGCTCGGCGGATGACGGCCCGCCGCTGACAGGGTTCTGGAAGTGGCTCGACGGCGCGCTGGAGAAGCTGCCATGAAGCCGGCATTCTCCGTCATCTGTTTCACGGTGCTGTCGGGAACCGGCTACGGGCTGGTGGTCTGGCTGGCCCTGAACGCCCTGCTGCAGCCCGACCTCGCATTGGCGCGGCTCGGCTACCCGCTCGCCTTCGTCATGATCAGTGCGGGGCTGCTCAGTTCCACCCTGCATCTGAAGTCGCCCGCCCGGGCACGTTTCGCCCTCAGTCAGTGGCGGACAAGCTGGCTCAGTCGCGAAGGAATCGCGGCTCTGGCGACCTATCTGCCACTGCTCGTCGTGTTCTGGGGACTGTTCATCGAGGGGCGTCACTGGCACGTCGCGGCAGTGCTTGCCGCAGTCGGATCAATGCTCACCGTGTTCTGCACCGGCATGATCTATCAGACCATCCGGGCCGTGCGCGCCTGGGCCACGCCCATGACCAGCGTGGTCTACCTGCTGGCCGCCCTCACCGGGGGCGGGGCATTCTGCGTTGCCTTGCAGACCATTGTCGGCACCCCTGTCCCGATGCCGGTCAGCCTGGTCATCGCGCTGGCACTGGTCGGACTGATGGCAACGAAGCATCTCTGGTGGCGCAATCTGGCCGCGCCCTCGGCATCGACGGTCGCGACGGCAACCGGACTGGGACAGCCCGGCGACGTCAGCCTGTTCGAGCGACCGCATGTGACCGAGAACTGGCTGACCGAGGAAATGGGCTTCCGGGTCGCACGAAACCACGCGGCGCGGCTGCGACGGATCTCGCAGGGACTTCTGGCCGTGCCATTGGCGGCGCTGCTGGTGTCCCTGATCCTCGGCGTCACGGATGTGCCCATCCCGGCGGCCCTGGCCACCGGCCTCTTCCTGCTGGGAGCATTCCTGGAGCGATGGCTGTTCTTCGCGGAGGCGCGCCACACCGTGGGACTCTATTATGGGGCAAACCATGCGTAAGTCACAGATCCACAATTAACAGTTTTGTAGGATCAGATAGACTATACAGGAGTTGACGCAAGGAAAGCAGTTTCAACGAAATCTCCAGCCAAGAGGAGCGGTTCGCGCGCATCAGTCATGTCCCCTGAGTCATCAACCAAATCGTCCTCGGAGATTCCGGCGCCCTACAGTACCGACCGGCGTCTGCTGGACTTTGCATGGGCAGGAACGGACTGGTTCTGGGAGATGGACTCCGCGCTGAGGTTCTGCTGGTTCTCTGATCAGTTCGAGGAAGTCACCGGCGTCTCACCGCGCGCCCTGCTGGGGTACAGCAGACGGGAGATGCTGGAACAGGGCGACCCGGTTACCGATGATGTGACGTCGCTGGCCGACTGGTGGAACCACGTCGCGCAACTGGAAGCCCATGAACCCTTTCGCGACTTCGTCCACCCCCGCATGCATCCCCGCAAGGGCAAGGTCTATGTCTCGATCAGCGGGACACCGGTGTTCGACACCGATGGCCGGTTCGCAGGCTATCGCGGCAGCGGTCGCGATGCGACGCGGGAGATCATGACCGAGAAGCAGCTGATGGAGGCCAAGGAAGAGGCAGAGCAGGCCAACCAGGCCAAGACCGCCTTCCTGGCCAACATGAGCCACGAACTGCGCACGCCGCTGAACGCCATCATCGGTTTCGCGGAGCTTATCGAGCAGCAGATCGCAGGCCCCATCGGCAACGAACGCTATTCGGAATATGCCGCCGACATTCGCCAGAGCGGTCGCCACCTGCTGGGAATAATCAGCGACATCCTGGACATCGCCAAGGTGGAGTCCCGACAGATCGAACTCGCGACCGATGTGGTCCCGCTGTGTGAACTCGTCGATGCCGCAATGAACAACGTCCGGCCACAGGCCAATCGGTCAGATGTGGAGCTGTGCCCGGCTGATGAAGCACCGGATGTCATGCTGCGATGCGACGAAAGGCGGTTGAGTCAGGTACTGGTGAACCTGCTGTCCAATGCCGTGAAATTCAGCGATGCGGGCGGCAGGGTCACCGTCACTGCCGGGTTCGCGGATGATCGTTTCGCGATCACGGTGACTGACACGGGTATCGGCTTGACACCAGTGGAACTGGAACTGGCGATGCAGCCGTTCGGACAGGCCGCCAATCACACCACCCGCGATCATGAAGGCACCGGACTGGGCCTCAATATCGCGGAGAATCTCTGTCAGTTGCACGGCGGCACTCTCGAACTGGTCAGCACACCAGGCGAAGGCACCTCTGCCAGCATCCTGCTGCCTGTCGATCGTGTCCTGTCCCCACGGGGACAGTCCTGAGCGCACGGACGTGGTCAGCGACGACCGCTGAAGAACCCCAGAAAACCGGAACGCTTCGGTTTCCGCATTTCAAGCTGGCCATCCGCAATCAGCGGCTGCGCCCCGCCATCAAGCCGGTCCATGCGCTGCGACAGTCGCTGAACCGCTCGCTCCACGGGGCCCAGCCCACCGGGTCCCGCCTCACGCAGGTCGCGTATCTCGCGGCGCAGGTCGGCAATCTCCCGACGCAGGGTCTCGACCTCCGACTTCATCGCGGACGCATCAGCGCGGCCCGATCCGGCGACTTCCCGGACAGCACTCCGCGCCACATCCGGTGCACTGCCGCGCCGTGTCGCCGGCAAGCCTGACGCATCGGCAGCGGCGGTGTTCCGGGGCGCTTCCTGCTGGTCATCCGCGCTTCGGCGGCGTGCGGACTGGCGCGGGTGCGATACGGCGCTCTCCCTGGGCGGGTGCCGTTCTTCGTCAGGATATGACGGGGCCGTCACGGGACGGGTCAGATCAACCTCCCCCACGATCTCCCCGGTCGTTGTCTCGATCTCGACGTCTTCAGGCAAATCGAAAGCCGGAACGGCCTCCGGCGGGGCTGACTCCATCGGGTGCATCTGCGGCGCCGTGGCAGTCGTCACAGGCTCCTCGGCGGGAACACGTGTCCCCCTTCGGCGCAGCAGGTTGGTACGGGCCGTTGACAGACGGTTGATCCGGTCGCGCAGGCTGGTATCGACGTTGCCGGTCTCGGGAGCCTTGGCGGAAGCCGGCTCGGCAGTCCGGGCCGGCGCTGCGGGCTTCTCCGCCCCGGCCGCCCCGGGTGCAGCACGATCAGCGGGCGCCTTCTTCTGCCCCGAGCCACCACGCCGAGCCCTGCCAACGGGCGGCGTGTTCAGGCTGCGGCGGATGCCAACCGTTGATGTGTCGTTCAGTGCTGACATGTCCTGTCGTCCCTCCGGAGACTTCGTTGCACCATAACACTAGGCAAGACGCGGGCCACATTGCAGTTTCGGTCTGCGTTCGGAAAGTCAGGCCTTGCTCAGGCAGCCACCGGGGCTGACGTGACATCTACTGCAGCAAGCGCACGGCGGATCGTTTCCGGCCCCGCGCCGGGCTGACGGGACTCCTCGCCCAGAATCCGGCGGAAGGTTCTGGCGCCGGACAGGCCATGCGCCAGTCCCAGCATGTGGCGGGTCATGTGCGGCAGCGGAGTGCCCGACAGCATCTCGCGCTCGACATGCTCCAGATAGCCCTCGATGACGGTTGCCAGATCCGGTGGCGGTGTCGCCTCACCAAAGAAGCGCCGATCCACCTCCGCCAGCAGCATGGGCCGGTGATAGGCGGCCCGGCCCAGCATGACGCCATCCAGGCGGTCCATGTGCGCCGCCGCCGCGTCCAGCGTTTCCAGCCCGCCATTCAGGATGATTGGAAGCTTGGGAAAGCCCTCCTTCAGCCGATGCACCAGACCATAGTCCAGCGGCGGCACATCGCGGTTCTCCTTCGGGCTGAGACCCGAGAGCCATGCCTTGCGCGCATGCACGATCACCGCGTCAGCACCTGCATCCGCCACCCGGCGCACGAAGTCCGGCAGCACCTCCTCCGGTTCCTGCTCATCAACGCCGATCCGGCATTTGACGGTGACCGGAACCGGGACACGCGCCTTCATCGCCGCGACACATTCCGCGACATGTCTTGCATTTCGCATCAGGACCGCGCCGAAAGCGCCATTCTGCACACGGTCGGAGGGACAGCCGCAATTCAGGTTGATCTCGTCGTAGCCCGCATCCGCGCCCATCGCCGCACAGTCCGCGAGATCAGCGGCATCCGAGCCGCCAAGCTGCAGCGCCACCGGATGCTCCGACGGGTCGAACCGCAGCAACCGCTCCCGCGGCCCATGGATCAGCGCGCCTGTCGTCGCCATCTCCGTATAGAGCCGCACCCGCCGCGAGATCAGGCGCAGCAGGTACCGGTCATGCCTGTCCGTCCAGTCCATCATCGGGGCGACGGAGAAGCGGTGGGACTTGCATGATGTCGAGCAGGATTTCATATCTCACCGAACAGCAGGCGATTCCGGCCAGCTGGCCTCTCGCGTTCCTTGCGACATGTTGCGTCGGCTTCGCGCGATGGCCGCGCCACATGAGGCAGTGCACATAGCATGCGCAGGATCAGCTTTGAACCGCCTCGGTCCTCGACCGCTGCCCTGCCTGTCAGAACTTCCCGTTCGAATTCCTCCATTCGCTGCGCGGGGCAATTGGCGAAACCGTGTTCCAGTGCTCGACAATCCGGCCGTCGGCGACACGGAACAGGTCATACAGTCCCGCATGGAGACCATCCTTGCTGCCCTCGATCATGCACAGCACGAAATTGCCCTCGGCAAGGACGCGATGCACCTGTTGGTAGATGGTGCGCCACGAGCCGTCCGACCGCCGGGACTCAAGCGATGCCCGTAACGCGGCAATACCGTCGGCGATCTCCGGATCATGCTGGATCAGGTCATCGGCGACGAAGGCATCCAGCCGGTCAAGCCGCCGTGCGACAAGCACCTCGCGCGCAAAACCGGTCACAAGCTCCCGATTTTCTTCGGTCTTGCCCAGATCGACAATGGCGGTCTCGCCATCCAGCATGGTGTGGCCTGACGGGTTCGGAGGCTGCTTCATCTGGATGTTGTCCCAGTGCTCGACCGCCTTTCCGTCCTCGAAACGGAAGACCTCGAAGGCCACTTCCACGCCCGCGAAGTCGTACTCGTTGTGGGCAAATGCGAAATCGCCATCCTCGAAGACACGCACAAAGGTCACACGCGGGTTCGTCTTCGCAAGGCGGGCAAACAGGTCGGCAAGGCCCAGGCTGCCCTCCCCTGTCCGTGGATTGTGCTGGATGTACTTCGCCTCGTTGACGACAGTGGCCGCTTCCGGATCTCCGGTTTCAATGCCCTTGCGAAGCTTCTGAAGCAGTTCCTTCCTGGATGTCATGCACAGGCCTCCATCAGGCTGAAGCATGGTCGATGCTGAGTGCAAGGGTCTGGCTGATGGCGGTCAGGCCGCGACCGGACTGGGCCGACCAGGTGTTGAAGGCATCCTGGACCGCCCGCATGTCCCGCTGCGCGGTGGGGGGCCGGTCGACCACCCCTTCCGCGATCAGCCGCGCCACCACGTCCTGTGAGAGAATGAAGCTGTCGCGGCCCATGCTGCGCAGCATGCGCTGGCCCGTCACGGCACCCAGCCGGCTGCCGCGCTTCGCGATCAGTTGCAGCAGATCGACATAGTCGGCATTCGGCCAGGTGGCGAAGGCCGCGCCCGCGCTGCCATGTTCCTGCGCCAGTTCCTGCAGGAAGCGGGCATTCGCGATCACGGCGCTGATCTTGGCGGCGTTCCTGACGATCCCCTTGTCGGCGAGCAGCCGGTCCATGTCCCCGTCGTGATAGAAGGCGACACGGGCCACATCGAACCCGTCGAAGGCGGCTTCGAAGCCCGGCCACTTCTTCTCGATCACCGACCAGTTGAAGCCTGCCTGGAACAGGCACTTCGCCATTGCCGCCAGCCAGCGGTCGGCAGGAACCCGAGCCAGTTCTGCCGCCGGAACGGGCCGCGTCAGCCGCGCCTCCAGCATCTCGGGACCGCCGTGGCGGTCAGCCGCAATCCGGTAGATCGCATCGAAATCCTGCATCCGCAGCCTCCTGAAAGAGCAGGCGCACCCGGTCTCAGCCTCTTTGAGGTGCGCAGCCCGTCGCCTGAGACATCATATAGCTCAGTCCCGGTCGAGTTGCAGCGCCCGGAGGCGCAGGGCATTGCCGATCACGGAGACGGACGAGAGGCTCATGGCCGCCGCGGCCAGCATCGGCGACAGCAGCGCGCCGGTCAGCGGGTAGAGCACGCCTGCCGCCACAGGCACCCCGACGCTGTTGTAGGCGAAGGCGAAGAACAGGTTCTGGCGGATATTGCGCAGGGTTGCCTGGGACAGCCGCCGGGCACGCAGCACACCCTGCAGGTCGCCTTTCAGCAGGGTGATCCCCGCGCTCTCCAGCGCCACATCCGCGCCGGTCCCCATGGCCAGCCCGACCTCCGCCGTGGCCAGCGCCGGGGCGTCATTGACGCCGTCACCGGCCATGGCGACCCGATGGCCGCGGGCCTGAAGTTCCTCCACCAGGGCCTTCTTGTCCTCGGGCAGCATGCCGGCGTGGACATCGTCGATTCCCAACCGGTCGGCGACGGCCTGCGCTGTCCGCATGTTGTCACCCGTGGCCATGACGATATGCATCCCGGCGGCGCGCAGGGCATCAACGGCCTGCGCGGCACCGGGCCGGACAGGGTCCGTCACTGCCAGCATGCCTACCGCCTGCCCGTCCACCGCCACGTGCATGACCGTGCAGCCGCTGTCACGCAGGGTATCGGCCCTGGTCTCTTCCATGGACAGGTCGATACCGAGATCCCGCATCATCGCGGCATTCCCGAGCGCAACCGGCACCCCGGCGGAGATCCCCCTGACGCCCTTGCCCGACACGGAAACGAACCCGGTGACGCTTGCGGCGCTGATGCCGCGATCGGCCACGCCATCGACAATGGCGCTGGCCAGCGGATGCCCCGATCCACTCTCCAGCCCCCGGGCGATGGCCAGCATCGCGCCCTCGTGCAGGGTACCGGTCACGACCACCTCGGTCAGGGTTGGCCTGCCCATCGTCAGGGTTCCGGTCTTGTCGACGATGATCGCGTCGACATGGGCAAGATGCTCCAGCGCCTCCGCGTCACGGACAAGCACACCCGCCCGTGCCCCACGTCCCGTGGCGAGCATGACCGACATGGGCGTGGCCAGCCCCAGCGCGCAGGGACAGGCGATGATCAGTACGGAGACCGCGGCGATGATCGCATGTGCCAGTGCCGGTTCCGGCCCCAGCAGCAGCCAGACGGCGAAGGCCGCGAGGGCCGACAGGACAACCGCAGGCACGAACCAGGACGCGACCCGATCCGCCAGCCGCTGCATCGGTGCCCGGGACCGCTGCGCCGCCGCCACCATGGCCACGATCCGGGCCAGCATGGCATCGTCACCCACCTTCTCCGCCCGGATCAGCAGGCTGCCATCGCCATTCATGGTGCCGCCCGTGACAATGTCTTCCCGGTCCTTGGCCACCGGCAGGGACTCGCCGGTCAGCATGCTCTCATCCACCGTGGAGCGGCCTTCCAGCACCACGGCATCGACCGGAACCGATTCACCGGGCCGGACCCGCAGGGTGTCGCCGGTGATGATGTTCTCCAGCGGGGCGTCATATTCGTCGCCATCGGGCAGCACCCGGCGCGCTGTCTTCGGGGCCAGGTCCAGCAGGGCCCGGATCGCATCCCCCGTCTTCTCCCGCGCGCGCAGTTCCATCACCTGCCCCAGCAGGACCAGGGTCACGATCACCACCGACGCCTCGAAGTAGACCGGCAGTTGCCCGCCCGCCCCACGCAGGGTGGGGGGAAAGAGCTGCGGCAGGTAGGTCGCGGCCATCGAATAGAGATAGGCCGTGCCGACACCGATCATGATCAGTGTCCACATGTTCAGATTGCCGGTCCTGACCGAGGTCCAGCCGCGATGGAAGAACGGCCGCGCCACCCAGATCATGACCACGGTCGCCAGCAGGCTTTCCAGCCAGGTCGCCAGGGGCTCGCCAATCCAGCCGCGCGCGGGGATACCGACCATCGGTGCCATGGTCAGGATCAGCAGCGGCACCGCCATGGCCAGACTGATCCACAGCCGCCGGGTGAAATCGATCAGTTCGTGGTTGGGGCCGTCCGACACGCCGCCCATCGGCTCCAGCGCCATGCCGCAGACCGGGCAGGTGCCGGGACCTTCCTGCACCACCTCCGGGTCCATGGGACAGGTGAAGGTGGCATTCTTCGGTGCTGTCTTGTGCTTGCGGGCCTTGTTGCCGGAGAGATGGAACCAGGGATCATTGCCGAACTTCGTGCAGCAGCCCTTGCCACAGAAATGGAACGTGTGACCCTTGTGCGGGAAGCTCGGCTTGCCCGCGTCGAGCGCCACCGTCATCCCGCACACCGGATCCTTCACCGCGCCATCGACCGGCACGGTGGCATCACGAATAATGTCGGCGGACCAGCCCTGCTCAGCCGGCCCCGATCGTGTCGTCATCTGGTGGATTCCCGTTCGCGAAACACGAACACATTCATGCAGCTTCCAGTAACCGGAAGGTCAACCGGCTCCAGGCCGACCGGATCAGTCCGTCTTGTCGAGCACGATCCCGTTCAGCCGCCAGTCATAGGCGTCGCCGGCAATCTCGCTGGTCGTGATCAGGTGATTGCGCAGGCCGCCGTCGGCGTAACGCAGCATGTGCTCGATCACGCCTTCCTCAGTTCCACCGAAATCCTCCCTGAACCAGACATAGATCGAGGAGACCTGGAGGCCACCGTGACCATCGAGATGTGCCCCCCGGCTGTGGTTGATGTAGGCGCGCGCCTGTTCCTCCAGCTGCACGTCCAGCTTCTCCGGCTCATAGGCCTCTGCCCGCAGGTCGGGGCAGCCGATCGAGGCGCAGTTGACGGCGTAATGGATGCGCGGATCATCGAATATCGGGCGCAGGATGCGGTGTTCGATGTCGTTCAGTGTCAGCGCCTGTCCCTGCACGGTCACCAGTTCCGCCCCCCAGGGGCCTGACGCGAAGAGACCGGGCGAGATGTCGATGTCGCGAATGCTCTCCACATCCGGATGGTCCAGCACCACACGCACGGTCAGCGCATTGTAGAGATTGATCCAGTAGGCAAGCTGATCCGGGCGATCCAGGCTTCTGACCTCCGTCGCGGCCAACCGCGCCACATAGCGATCCAGCACCGCCCGGTCACGCGCGAAACCGGCATAATCCACGCGCATCACCCCGTTGGGCCCACGCACCAGATGCGCCTTCAGCAGCCTGTCCCAGTCCGCGTGATCCACATGCTGTTCCGAAGACGGCGTGTAGGGGGTCCAGATCTTCCAGAGTTCCGCATCCGGCGCAAACAGACGCTCCCAGGGGGCTGAACTGGCAGCGAACGGCAGAAAGGCGAGGATCAGCAGAACCATCAGGCTCGGGCGACGACGGGGCATGAAACGGATCCTGGAAGCTGTTCGCGAACCCTTCGGATATCGCGTTCGGCTATCAGGCAGACAAGGTCATCAACGAAAAATGAAGCGGCCTGACCGAATCAGGCCGGGCATGACATCATCGAAAGTTCATTCGGATATTCACCCCGGAACGGACCCACGCCAGATGCCTGCCACGATCGGCCTTCTATCGACGGAGCAGCCGCCGACCGCCCTCGTGCTGGCGCTGGCGCCCGTGCTGGCCGCGTCTGGTGTGCAGGTGGTGGCGGCGCTGGATGACTTCCTGGCCTTCGACATCGACCGCCGGTCCACGGCGGGCCTGATGCTGCTGCCCGGATCCGGCGCGGCGATGGCGGAGCGGATCCCGGCGGAGCGTGTGTTCTGGATCGGGGAGCCACCCTTCACCCGCGACCTGCCGGTCGGGCGGACGCTGGGCAAGGCCCGCTTTCACGAGGTGGTCGGCCTGCTGAACGGACGCGCCAGCGGCGGCAACCTGCATCGCGCGGTGCTGGAGACGGGTGCCTTCATCCTTTCCGGCATGCGGATCTTCGACCAGACCAGCGCCGGATATGCCATCGACGGGGCACTGAAGTCCGGCACGGCGGCGGAGCGTTTTGCCGCCATGTTCGGCCAGGACGTGATGAGCGAACCCGGTCTGCTTGCCCCGCTTGGCCCGACACGTCGTGACGTCATCGCACCCCGGCGCGGCAAGGTTTCCGGCTGGAAGACCGGCCCCATGCGGGCGGCACTGCTGGCGCTGGGCGGTGGCGGGGCAATCGGGCGGATCGTGCCGGTCGGCACCGCCACCAGCCCCCGCAAGCCGGTTGCCAGGCTCTACGGCAACGACGCGGAGCGGGTGGAGCGCGCCGAAACGCTGCTGGTGGACGCCCTGCAACTGGCGTAACAGGAACCAATCAGACAGACTGCGGCCAGCGGCCAGCCGTCAGCAAAGGGAACGCCATCATGCAGACCATCTTCATCTGGGTGAAATGCCAGTTGGGCCAGGCCTACAAGGTCGCCGACGAGGCCGTGGAGAACGTCGAGCAGGTGTCGGAGGTGCATTCGGTCTCCGGCGAGTGGGACCTGCTGATGAAATGCTACCTGACCGACACACAGGACATCGGGCATTTCGTGAACGAGGAGATCCAGATGCTGCCCGGCGTCAAGGACACCTTCACCACGATCACCTTCAAGGCCTTTTCCTGACCCATGGTCGCCATCGACCCGGCAACCGACCTGCTGCTGCTGATCGACATCCAGAATGATTTCTGCCCCGGCGGTGCCCTGGCTGTTGCCGATGGTGATGCGGTGGTCCCGGTCGCCAACGCGCTGATCGACCGCTTCAGCCATGTCGCGCTGACACAGGACTGGCATCCCGCCGGGCATTCCTCCTTCGCCTCCAGCCATGCCGGCGCAGCGGCCTTTTCGACCGTCGAGACCGATCACGGGCCGCAGACACTCTGGCCTGACCACTGCATTCAGGGCACCAACGGTGCCGCGTTTCACCCGGACCTGACCATCGACCGTGCCGAACTGGTCATCCGCAAGGGGTTCCGCCCGGAACTCGACAGCTACTCGGCCTTCTTCGAGAACGATTGCAGGACGCCGACCGGCCTTGCGGGTTATGTCCGCGACCGGGGCCTTACCCATATGGTCATGGCGGGACTGGCCACCGATTTCTGTGTTGCCTGGTCCGCACTGGATGCCCGCAGGCTGGGCCTGGACGTCACCATGATCCTGCCCGGATGCCGCGCCATCGACCAGGATGGCTCACTGGCACAGGCCACGCAGGACCTGCGCGCGGCAGGTGTCGTGCTGGCAAGCCAGGTGACCTGATCGGGGCGGCAGCCCCCCTGCCCCAGCAGTCCTGTCACAGTGCTGAAAGATGATTCTGGCAGATGCATCACCCATGACCTGTGGGGAACAGGTCGCCCAACATGCAGGTGAAATCAGATGCCAGATACCATTCCGACGTCCAGCGAAGAACTCTCGTTCGACGCATTCGATGAAGCCAACAATCCGCGTCCGGCCACGACCGACTTTGAAACCGTCGTGGCGCGCGCGATGTCCCGCCGCCGCTTCCTGGGTGGCTCGATCGCCTTCGGTGCCAGTGCCTTCGTGATGGGTACGACGGCACTGACGCCGATGGAGACGCGGGCCGCCGCAAGCACTGCCGCCAGCCGCCTCGGCTTTGGCGCGGTTGCCGCCAACGGCCTCGACACGGTCACGGTGCCGGAGGGCTACAGCTGGCACATCGTGGCCCGGTGGGGCGACCCCATCTTCCCCGATGCACCCGAATTCGATCAGGCAACCCGCGGCACGGGAGCCAGCCAGGAGCGTGCCTTCGGCGACAACAACGACGGCATGGCCATGTTCAGTCACAATGGCCGCACCATCCTGGCCGTGAACAACGAGTACACGAACCGCGGCATCATGTACGGCAACCGGGCGTCCGGCCTGCCGGAGAACGCCGACGACGTGCGCAAGGGCAAGGCCGCCCATGGCGTCAGTGTTGTCGAAGTGGCGGAGCAGGACGGTTTCTGGAGCATCGTCACCGACTCGCCGTTCAACCGCCGCATCACCGCCGACACACCGATGGAGATCACCGGCCCGGCGCGCGGTCACGCACTGCTGCAGACGGCAGCCGACCCGACGGGCACCCGGTCGCTGGGCACCTGGAACAATTGCGGCAACGGGCGGACCCCCTGGGGCACCTATCTGACCTGCGAGGAGAACTTCAACGGCTATTTCTCCTCCAGCGATCCCGATCTGAAGGTTCCGGCAGAGATGGCCCGCTATGGCATCGGGCTGAAGGACTGGGGCTACGCCTGGGCCACGGCGGACGAACGCTTCGACATCGCCAAGCATCCGAACGAGGCAAACCGCGCCGGATACATCGTCGAGATCGATCCGACGGACCCGACCTCGACCCCGAAGAAGCGCACCGCGCTGGGCCGCTTCAAGCATGAGAACGCAGAGGTCGTCGTGGCCGCGAACGGTCATGTCGTCGTCTATCTCGGCGACGACGAGCGTGGCGAGTTCCTCTACCGCTTTGTCAGTGCCGACACCTACGGCCTGGGTCGGGACAACAGTGACCTGCTGGAGAACGGCCGGCTCTACGTCGCGAAGTTCACCGATGACATGCGCGGCACATGGGTGGAACTGACCCCTGAGTCCACGGGCATGGCCACGGATGCCGAGATCCGCATCCACACCCGCCAAGCGGCTTCCGCGGTCGGTGCAACCACGATGGACCGGCCCGAATGGGTCGCCGCCAACCCGCACCGGGTCGAGGCCTATTGCTGCCTCACCAACAACAAGAACCGCGGCATCAAGCCGAACGCGGGCGGCGACGAGACCCCGGTCGGCGGCCCCAACCCGCGCAAGGCCAACCTGTACGGCCAGATCGTGCGCTGGGTCCCCGACAATGGCGACCACACGGCTGACGGTTTCGGCTGGGACCTGTTCGTCACCGCAGGCAATCCGAGCGTGCATGACGATGCCAATGCCGGATCGGCCAATGTGACGCCCGAGAACAGTTTCAATTCTCCGGACGGCCTCGGCTTCGACAGCAAGGGGCTGATGTGGATCCAGACTGACGGCAACTATTCCAATGCCGGGGACTTCGCCGGGCAGGGCAACAACCAGATGCTGGTCGCCGATCCGGTGAGCGGCGAGATCCGCCGTTTCCTTGTCGGTCCGAAGGAATGCGAGATCACCGGCATCACCTTCTCGCCTGACCGGCGCACCGTCTTCATCGGTGTGCAGCATCCGGGCGAGAAGGGCGACAGCCACTTCCCGGACGGTGGCCAGAGCGTTCCGCGCTCAGCCGTTGTCGCTGTTCGCCGGGACGACGGAAGGCCCGTCGGCTGACCGGTTCCGGAAATCGTGCAGCGAAAGGGGGCGTCTCCCGCCGGGGGCGCCCCTTTTTCGTGTGACACCCTCACCGCTTGCAGGCGACGCGGCACGCGGCTAATGAAATCACATGACAGACAAGCTTCAGATCGCGCTGGCGCAGGCCAACCCGACCGTCGGCGACGTGCAGGGGAATCTTGCGCTTGCCCGTGAAATCCGCAGCCAGTCCGCCGCCCTTGGGGCGGACCTCGTGCTGTTTCCGGAACTGTTCCTGATCGGCTATCCGCCGGAGGATCTGGTGCTGAAGCAGGCGTTGCAGGATGACGCCATCGCCGCCGCCGAGACCCTGGCGGCGGAAACCGCCGATGGCGGCCCCGCGATGCTGCTGACCACCTGCTGGCGGGAGGACGGCAAGCTCTACAATGCCGTGCTGCTGCTGGACGGTGGCGAGGTCAAGGCCGCACGCTTCAAGCATGACCTGCCGAACTATGGCGTGTTCGACGAAAAGCGGCTGTTTGCCTCCGGCGCGCTGCCCGGGCCGATCAACTTCCGCGGCGTGCGGCTGGGCGTGCCGATCTGCGAGGATATCTGGACCCCCGACGTGGTCGAGTGCCTGGCGGAGACCGGCGCGGAGATCCTGCTTGTCCCGAACGGCTCCCCCTTCGAGGATGACAAGGTGGACACCCGCCTGAACCATGTCGTCGGTCGGGTGACCGAATCCGGGCTGCCGCTGGTCTATCTCAATCAGGTGGGTGGCCAGGACGAACTGGTCTTCGACGGCGGCTCGTTCGTCATCAATACCGACCGCTCCGTCGCCGTGCAGATGCCGGAGTTCGAGAGCGCGCTGGTGCTGACCACCTGGAACCGGACCCCCGACGGCTGGGTCTGCGAGAAGGGACCGGATGCCGCCCCCCGCTCCAGGCTGGAGAGCATCTACCGGGCAATGATGCTGGGCCTGCGGGATTATGTGAACAAGAACGGTTTCCCCGGTGTTCTGCTGGGCCTGTCAGGCGGCATCGACTCCGCGTTGAGTGCCGCGGTCGCCGCCGACGCGCTGGGTCCGGAGCGGGTCTGGTGCGTGATGCTGCCGTCAAAGTACACCAGCGAGGAAAGCCTGAAGGATGCGGCGGAGAATGCGCTGCTGATGGGGGCGAAGCTGGATACGGTCTCCATTGCCGACACCGTGGACGCCGTGGAAGGCGCACTGGCGCATGTCTTCGAAGGACGCGACCCGGACATCACGGAGGAGAACATCCAGTCCCGTGCCCGTGGCCTGATCCTGATGGCCATGTCCAACAAGTTCGGTCACATGCTGCTGACCACCGGCAACAAGTCCGAGATGTCCGTTGGCTATGCCACCATCTATGGGGACATGGCGGGTGGCTATTCGGTGCTGAAGGACCTCTACAAGACCACGGTCTTCGCCCTGGCCGACTGGCGCAACCAGCACCGCCCCTCCGACGCTCTCGGCAGGGAAGGTCGCGTCGTGCCGCAGAATGTCATCGACAAGCCGCCCTCGGCGGAACTGCGCCCGGATCAGAAGGATGCGGACAGCCTGCCGCCCTACGACCAGCTGGACGACATCCTGCACTGCCTGGTGGAGAAGGAGATGGCGTTCGAGGCCATCGTCGACCGGGGGCATGCGCCGGAGGTGGTGAAGCGGATCGAGCATCTGCTCTACATCGCCGAATACAAGCGCCGCCAGGCCCCGCCGGGTGTGAAGATCACCACCCGCAGCTTCGGCCGCGACCGCCGCTACCCGATCACCAACCGCTTCCGCGACGCGATCTGAGGTGATGCCGGGAACACCACGCGTCAGGTTCGCGCCCAGTCCGACCGGGGAGCTGCATCTCGGCAACATCAAGGCGGCGGTGATCAACTGGCTGTTCGCGCAGGCGCATGGCGGCAGTTTCCTGCTGCGCATCGACGACACCGATACCGAGCGATCAACACAGGCTTTCGAGGACGCGATCCTGCGCGACCTGAGATGGCTCGGCCTGGACTGGGACAACTTCGCGCGGCAGTCGGACCGGACCGCCAGCTACGAGGCCGCCATTCAACGGTTGCGGGACAGCGGACGCCTCTATGCCTGCTACGAGACACCGGAGGAACTGAACCGGAAGCGGGGCCTGCAGCGGGCCGCCGGTCGCCCGCCGGTATATGACCGGGCCGGTCTGCGCCTGACCGATGCCGAACGCGCCGTGCTGGAGGCCGAGGGTCGCCGCCCGCACTGGCGCTTCCTGCTCGACCGGAAGCGGGTCGGCTGGGACGATCTGGTGCGTGGTCCCCAGGATGTGGATGCCGCCTCCCTCTCCGACCCCGTGCTGATCCGCGCCGATGGCCGCCCGCTCTATACCATCACCTCCGTCGTCGATGATGGGGAGATGAGGATCAGCCATGTCATCCGGGGGGAGGATCACGTGGCCAATACCGCGGCCCAGATCCAGCTCTTCGAGGCGCTGGGGCATCCGGTTCCGGTCTTCGGGCACTTCGCCCTGATCGTGGAGACTGACGGCTCCCCCCTGTCGAAACGGGAAGGCAGCCGCACCGTTCAGGCCCTGCGCGAACGGGGCATCGAGCCGCTGGCGCTGGTCAGCCTGCTGTCACGGTTGGGCACGGCGCAGCCGGTCGAGGCCTTTGCGGACCATGCGGCCGCGGTCGCCGGGTTCGACCTGTCCACCTTCGGGCGGGCCGCCGCGCGCTTCGATGAGCGCGAACTGGCGAAACTGTCGGCGACGCTGGTTCACGGGCTGGATGTTTCCAGGGCATCGGCGCGGCTTGGTGACGGGATCGATCCGGCGCTCTGGGAGGCCGTGCGCGGCAATCTGGAACGGCTGGAAGACATCCGCGACTGGCAGGCCGTCGTCGGGGCCGAACTGGCGCCGGTACTGGAGAACCCGGACCTGACGGCACGCGCCGCCAACCTGCTGCCGGACGCACCGCTCGACGGCGAAAGCTGGGGCACCTGGACGAAAGCGGTCCGGGCCGAGACCGGGGCGAAGGGGCGTGACCTGTTCCGTCCCCTGCGCCTCGCCCTCACCGCCCGCGAACACGGCCCGGAGATGAAGGCCCTGCTGCCGCTGATCGGGCGCGAGCGGGCTGAGCGGCGACTGAGAGGCCAGACGGCCTGACGCCCAGTCCGCCAGACGCCCAGACAGCCTGACGCCAGGTGACCGTCAGCCGTCACAGTCGGAACCGTCATACCCGAAGGAAATGGCAAGGCTGCCGTCAGGGTCGAGAATGTCCACGGTGACTCCGACACCCTGCGAGAGAAGGTCATCGATGCCCGGCAGCCTGCAGAAGACGCCTGTGTAATAGTGCGCATCCGATTCCCGGTGAATGAACCAGTCCGACGTCTCCAGACGGATCACGAGGTCCGTCCCCTTGACGGCGATTTCGGCGAAGGTGAAGGCGTCATTGAGGGCATAGGGCGCATCGACCTCAGCCACGAACCGGTCAAGCCCCTCCGCGAGCCGTTCCTGCCGTACCTGCTTCTCCGCCTCCGCAGCCGCGCGTGCCTGCTCCGCTGCGATCCTGGCGACCTCAATGGCCAGCCGCTCCGCCTGTTTCTCATTCACGATGCCGCCCGCGATACAGAAGACTGTCAGCACGAAGATCAACCGTATCCCGTTCGCCCCGGTGACCTGGCGGTGAAACCAGCCCGTGTCCGAAGCACCTGATGACAGGGGAGGCGCGATCAGCAGCCAGAGATTCAGCAGCGGCACGTTGAGCAGAAAGCCCGCCCCGGTGCGCCCGCAGGCGTCCCTGCTCCGCGCCGCGGCGGCGGCGCCCAGCAAGACAAGTGTCAGCAGCACACCACCAGATTGCAGGGTCGCGAACCGGCCAGCATCCCAGTCCGCACTGTCCAGGGCACCACGGAAGCCGATTGCCAGGACGAGTTGGGTCAGGAAGAGCAGGGCCAGAAGGCAGAGCAGGAACGGAATGCGTCCCAATCGCCAGTCAGTGCGCCATGTGGTGACGAGCTGGCCGACGACGAACGCGACACAGAACGATACGCCGATGATGAGTCCGATATTCGGTGAATCCAGTATCGTCATTCCTGCCTCGCCCTTAACCCTGGACTGATATTCTTTCTTATCAGCCACTCAAGGTTGCAGGTATTGCTGGAATTTGACAAGGGGGAATTGGCCGCTGCCGCCGATCAGGGGCCGTCCGGTCGGGCCCGGCCTCGCCCCGGAACCACGCCACACTTGCCATGGCGCGGCACACCCCTTAAGGCAACCGGGCCGGTAACGGCATTCCCTCGAAGTACTGAAGACCCAGCAAATGACCAAAGATCGCCTCTATCTGTTCGACACCACCCTGCGCGACGGGGCCCAGACCCGTGGCGTCGATTTCTCGGTCGAGGACAAGCGCACGATTGCCCGTGCGCTGGATCAACTGGGCATTGACTACATCGAGGGTGGTTGGCCCGGCGCCAACCCGACCGACACGGCCTTCTTTGCCGATCCGCCGACCCTCGACCGGGCGAAGCTGGTCGCCTTCGGCATGACCCGGCGTGCAGGCATGTCGGCCTCCAACGATCCCGGTCTGTCCGCCGTTCTGAACGCGGACACGGCAGCGGTCTGCCTGGTGGGCAAGTCCTGGGATTTCCATGTCGATGTCGCACTGAATGTCCCGCGGGAGGAGAACCTCGCCTCCATCCGCGAGAGCATTGCCGCCGCCGTCGCGCGCGGGCGCGAAGCCATGTTCGATGCGGAGCACTTCTTCGACGGCTATCGCGACAACCCTGACTACGCCATCGCCTGCATCAGGGCGGCGGTGGAGGGTGGCGCGCGCTGGGTGGTGCTGTGCGACACCAATGGCGGCACCCTGCCGGGCGACGTGGAGCGGATCGCGGCAGAGGCGGCGAAGCATGTGCCCGGCACCAACCTGGGCATCCACGCGCACAACGATACGGAGAACGCAGTCGCCAATTCGCTGGCCGCCGTGCGCGCGGGCGTGCGCCAGGTCCAGGGCACCCTGAACGGACTGGGGGAGCGTTGCGGCAACGCCAACATGATCTCCCTGATCCCGAGTTTCTGCCTGAAACCGCTCTATTCGGATCACCTGACAACCGGGGTCGGACCGTCGGAACTGCGCCACCTGACCGCCACGTCGCGGCTGCTGGACGAACTGCTGAACCGGGCACCGAACCGCAACCAGGCCTGGGTGGGTGAATCCGCCTTCGCGCACAAGGGCGGCCTGCATGTCTCCGCCGTGCAGAAGGACCCGAAGACCTATGAACACATCGAGCCGGAGCTGGTCGGCAACCGCCGCCACGTTCTGGTCTCCGATCAGGCCGGGCGGTCCAACATCCTGGCGCGTCTGGCGGAGGTCGGGATCGATGTGGACCCGAAGGACAGCCGCATCAACCGCCTGCTGGAGCAGGTGAAGCAGCGCGAATTCGAGGGCTATTCTTATGACGGCGCGGAAGCCAGCTTCGAGCTGATGGCGCGGCGCGCGCTGGGCCAGGTCCCGGACTACTTCAAGGTGGACCGGTTCCGGGTGCTGGTGGAGCGGCGCTACAACGCCCGTGGCCAGTTGACCACGGTGTCGGAGGCCACCGTGAAACTGTTCGCGGGCGGCAAGGAGCATCTGACGGTGGGGGAAGGCAATGGCCCGGTCAATGCGCTCGACATGGCGCTGCGCAAGGGCATGCCCGTCTATTCGGACGTGCTGAAGAGCCTGCATCTGGTGGACTACAAGGTCCGCATCCTGAACGGCGGTACCGAGGCGGTGACCCGTGTGCTGATCGAAAGCGCCGATACCTCCGGGGAACGCTGGTTCACCGTCGGCGTCTCGCCGAACATCGTCGAGGCCAGCTTCGATGCGCTGCATGACGCCATCACCTTCAAGCTGTTCCGGGACGGCGCGAAGGCAATCTGATGGCGGGAACCGACAGTCGGATGCAGGATGCGGAACTGGCGCAGCCCGCCATCATCCTGGTGCGCCCGCAGATGGGCCAGAACATCGGCGCCGCCGCCCGCGCCATGCTGAATTTCGGCCTGGGGGAGATGCGGCTGGTCGCCCCCCGCGACGGCTGGCCCAACCCCGACGCCCGCGCCATGGCCTCCCGCGCCGACGAGGTGCTGGATGACGCGCAGGTCTTCGGGACGGTCGAGGAAGCCATCGCGGACCTGCATCTGGTCCTGGCCACCACGGCGCGCGGGCGCGAACTGGAAAAGCCGATCCTGCAACCCCGTCAGGCGGCGGAACAGGGACACCAGGCCATGGCCAGCGGACAGCGTGTCGGCTTCCTGTTCGGGGGCGAACGGGCCGGACTGGACAACGACGACGTCGCCCTGGCCAATGCCATCATCCACGTCCCCGCCAACCCGGCCTTCGCCTCCCTCAACCTGGCGCAGGCCGTGCTGCTGGTGTCCTACGAATGGCGCATGGCGGCGGGCCTGCCGGTGCGCATGCACGGCCAGATGCCGGAGGCCGAACCGGCCACGTCAGGTCAGATGCAGGCGTTCCTGGACTTCATCAGCGGCGAGCTGGACAGCGCCGGCATGTTCACCCGCATCGAGGACAAGCGCCCCACCATGCTGCGCAACCTGCGCTCCATGTTCCATCGCGCCCAGCTGACGGAACAGGAAGTCCGCACCCTGTTCGGCATGATGCGCTCCATCAGCGGTCACCGGCAGAACCAGCGGAAGCGGTAGACCGGCGGCCTCAGCCCTCCGCCTTCATCGCCCGGTTCAGGTCGGGGTGGGCCTTGTGGCGGGCGATTTCCTCAGGCGTCAGGCCGTCGATCTCGTGCGGGAAGACCAGCCACTTGTCGGTCTGGTGGACGTAGTAGTCCGGCACCCGCTCGGTCTTGTTCAGGTGGGGCTTCCAGTAAACCGTGGCGACACGGATCTCGTCGGGGGTATTGCGGCGGCACTTGCGCCGCAGCTCCTGGATCACGGCATCGATGCTGCGCCCTGAATCGAAGGTGTCATCGACGATCAGCAGCTGATCGTCCGCCGAGATATTGTCGATGATGTAGTTCAGGCCGAAGACACGCACCGTCGATGCCTGCTCCCCGGGGCGCAGGTACGACGCGGTGCGGATGGCGATGTGGTCGTTCTGGACGCCGTAATAGTCCAGCACCTCGTGCACCGCGATGCCGATGGGGGCACCACCGCGCCAGATGCCGACAATGAAGGATGGCCGGTACCCACTCTCGTAGATCCGCAGACCAAGTTCGAAGGAGTCACGCAGCAGTTCGTCGGCGGAGATGAATGTCTTGTCCAAGAGAGGCCCGTCCCGTGCTCAGCGCTCGCGGAAGCCTTCCTGTTTCAGACGCAGGAAGGGCTTCAGCAGAAACGTCATCACTGACCGCTCCCCCGTATGGATGTCAACTGCGGCCTGCATGCCGGGCGTGATCGGCATCAGCGCACCGGACTTGTCGACGAAGCCGCCGGTGGTCTCCACCACCACGTCGAAATAGGGCTCCCCCGTGGACGGCAGCCGGTTGGCGTCCGCGCCGATGCGGATCACCCGCCCCTCCAGCGCGCCATACTGGAAGAAGTCATAGGCGGTGATCTTCACCATCGCCTTCTGCCCCACCTCGACATAGCCACGGTCGTTCGGGTTCAGGCGGGCCAGCACGATCAGGGTCTCGTCCAGCGGCACGATCTCCATGATCGCGTCACCTGACCGGATGACACCGCCGATGGTATTGGCCACGAGGTTCTTGACGACGCCGGCAATCGGGCTGCGGATGGTGGCGCGCAACTGCTGGTCATTGGCCTCCGTCAGCAGTTCCGAGAGGCGACCGATCTCCTGCTCCGCCTTGGCCAGCGCCTCCGAAGCCTCGGAGCGGAAGCGGAGTTCCTCCTCCTTCAGCAATTCGCGCGCCTCATCGATTCCTGCAGTGATCCGGGGGATGGACCTGTTGGCCGTGTCCAGCTTGCCCTCCAGATCCGTGACCTCCGCCTCCAGCTCCAGATGGTCCAGTTTCGGCGTCAGTTCACGCTCCAGCAGGCGCTTCGACATCTCGAAGCGTCGCTTCTGCACCGCCAGGTTGCCGTCGATGCTGCGCCGCTTGGACTGCAGCTCGGCCAGTTCGGCCTGGCGCTGGCGCAGCTTGGCACGCAACGCGCCCAACTGGGTCTGGTACTGGGCATTGCGGGACCGATAGGCATCGATTTCGTTCTGCACCAGTTCCGGGCGACGCTCCGCCACCTCCGGCGGCAGTTCCAGCTGTTCCCCCGTCGCCAGCGCACGGTGCCGGGCCGCGTTCAGCATCAGACCGTCGATGCGATAGCTGATCTCCTCCCGATTGGCCTGGCTGGGGGCGAGATCGATCTGGACCAGCGGCTGGCCCTCCTCCACCACGTCGCCTTCCCGCACCAGCAGCGCCTCGACAATGCCGCCTTCCAGATGCTGGATCAGCCGCACCTTGCCCTGCGGTTTCACTTCACCCGGCGCGACCGCCACCTCGTCCAGCTTGGCCGCGGCAGCCCAGACGCCAAAGCCGGACAGCAGCAGGATGACAATCAGCGCAATGACCCGCCAGAGCGTGGCGCGGGCCTGACGCTGCATCTGTTCGATACGCTCGTCAGTGGTCATTTCGCGGCCTCCGTCACGGCATCGGACCCATCGGCCTTCGACGTTTCAGACGCTGGCTTGGCGGGCGCGGCAGGCGTAGCAGGTGCGGCGGGTGCGGCGACCGGCTTTGCCACGGCAGGCTTGCGCTGTGACAGGCTGGGCAGCACCTGATGCGCCGGGCCGCCCTTCACGATCACGCCCTTGTCCAGGATCACCACATTGTCGCAGGCCCCCAGCAGGATCGAACTGTGCGAGACCATGATCACCGTGTGATCGCGCGAAAGCTGTTTCAGCCGGTCACGCAGCGCTTCCTCCGCCGCCCGGTCAAGACTTGCCGACGGTTCGTCCAGCAGCAGCACGGGCGGATTGCCGATCAGGGCGCGCGCGATCGCCAGACGCTGGCGCTGGCCGCCGGAAAGGGTCCGGCCGCCTTCGCCAACGACGGTACCGTAGCCTTCGGGCAGATCGACAATGAACTCATGCGCGCCAACGGCCTGTGCGGCTGCCAGAATCGCATCATCGTCAATGTCTTCCCGCCCACGGGCCAGGTTCTCGCGAATGGTGCCGGCCAGCAGCACATTCTCCTGCGGGACATAACCGATCCAGCGGGCGTACTGGGTCAGCGGGAACTGGGTGATGTCCGCCCCATCCAGCAGGATGCGTCCGCTGACCGGCTCATAAAGCCCCATCAGCAGCTTCAGCAGCGTTGTCTTGCCGGACCCGTTGGGACCTACGACAGCGTGCATGCCCCCTGCCGGAAACTTCAGCCGGATCTCGCGCAGCACCGGTTCCTGATCCGGGGCGAAGGCGAAGGTCATGCTCTCGACACTCATCGCCCCTTCCGGCCGGGGCAGGTCCATCACCTGTTCCTGGTGATCATCCGGTTGCGACAGCACCTCCGTCAGACGACGACCGGACTGTCGTGCCATGACCAGCACCCGCCATTGCGTCACCAGTTGCGCGAAGGGACCGACGATGCGGGACGCCAGCATGTTCGTCGCCACCAGCGAACCGATGGAGATCTGCTGGTCCATGATGGCGAGCGCGCCGGTTGTCGTGATGGCGATGGTGGTCATGACAGTCAGGCTGACACCGACATTGCCGTAGGTATCGTTGATGCGCCCGCGATCCATGGCGCTGTCGATGGCATCCACCTGCTTGTCGCGCCACATGGGCCGCACCGCCCCCTCCAGCGCCAGTGCCTTGATGGTGGTGCGATTGGCGATGATGTCCGCCAGAAAGGCATCGCGACCGATGGAGGTGCCGCGTTCCTTGTTGGCCGCCGCACCAATGGCAAAGCCCGACCGGAGGGCGAAGAGGACGAAGACCGCCGCCGCGACCAGCACGACCCAGACCAGCGGTTCCGCGACGACATAGATGATCATGATGAACATGACCGCGAACGGCAGGTCCACCAGCATGATCACGGGCGGACCGGCAACGGCGTTGCGGACCATGTCGGAGTCGCGGAACAGTCCCTGCCAGAAGGCCGCGGGCCGGGACTCCAGCACCCGAAGGGGCATGCGGCCCAGCTTCTCGAACAGCACCTCCCCGAAATGCAGGTCAAAGCGCAGAGACGCGCGCTGAACGGCGCGGCTGCGGGTCTGGCGCAGAAGGAAATCGAACAGGATCACCACGGCCATGCCGATGGCCAGACCCTGCAGGGTCGTCAGCCCGGCCTTGGCCACGACCCGGTCATAGACCTGCAGCACGAAGACCGGCACAGCCAGCGCCAGGATGTTGATGAACAGGCTGAGCAGCAGCAGTTCGCCCGTGGCGGGCCAGACCGGTCTGATCAGAGCCCTGAATCCGCCCTGTTTCGCCGGTTCAGCCATTCAATTGTCCAGTGCCCCCAAGGTTCTCACCGATCACGTCCGATGATCTTATCAGAATTCCCCAGGGTTCAGACTACCACCGAAGAACGTGATGTCATTTGCCGCGACCGAACCACCGTTCATATTCGCGATCACCTGATAACCTTCGGCGGCGAGGTCATCATCATAGATCAGATGCGTTCCATCGAAGATATAGGCGGCACTGCCCTGGGCGCCACTGTTCGTGCCGTCATAGTCGACGCCGATCACCTCGAACGTCGTCAGCTCCTGGTCGATGGACTGGAAGCCACCGGTCTCGTCAAATGACAGCAGGTCGATCCCGGTCGAGAAGTCGTCGATCAGGTCCACCGACAATCCCGATGCGGCGACCGTGACATTAGCATTGACCGATGTGATGTCCAAAAGGCTCGCATGCGCGAACTCGTCCGAGCCGGTTCCACCGACCAGCGTATCGACGCCGCCGCTGCCTTCCAGCACATCATCGCCGCCATCACCGACCAGCAACTCGTCGGCATCGCTGCCGAAGATGTCGTCGTTGGCCGCGCCACCGACCACATGCTCGATGCTGATCAGCGTGTCGGTATCGCCAAATGTATCCGTTGCGGTGCCTGCGACCAGATCAACGGTGACCCCCAGAATGCCGGCTTCATTGTCGTAGGCGACGGCATCGAAACCATCACCACCGTCGATGGTGTCGTTGCCTGCGTCGCCCTGCACGCTGTCATCACCCGCGCCCAGGTTCAGCACACCGTCGCCGTCGCCACCGATCAGCGTGTCGTTGCCGTCACCGCCGAACAGGCTGTCGAAGCCGCCCAGGCCACCATGCAGGGTGTCGTTCCCGGCATTGCCGATCAGGGTATCGTTGAGGACACCGCCGACCAGTTCGTCATTTCCGGAGCCGCCCGTCAGGCTGACGAACTCGAACCCGGAGATCGTCTTGGAATCACCGATCTGGTTCAGGATGGTCGCCTGCGTGATGTCATTGTCGGTGCCTTGGGTAACGACACTGTTCACGCTACCGGAGAAATCGGCAATCAGCAGGTCGATACCGTCACCGCCCGACAGCGTGTCATTGTTGGTGCCGGCGTTGATCGTGTCATCGCCCAGGCCGCCATCAATCGTGTCGCTGAGGTCGATGGTCGAGAAATCGACACTGTCATTGCCGGAGCCCAGCGTGGCGTTCAGCGCCTCGATGGAGGTGATCGACGTGCCGTCCGCGAAAACGTCCGTGCCGTCGTCTGCGGCCAGCACCATGTCCTCGCTGATCGAGGAGAAGTCACCGGCCAGCCGGTCGGTACCCGCCCCACCGTCGAAGGTGCCGGTCGCCGATCCGAACAGGTTGTCGTCGCCGTCGCCGCCATCGATCTGGTCTGCGCCGCCCGATCCACCATGCAGCGTATCGTTGCCGCCATTGCCGATCAGCGTGTCATCGAAGGCACCACCAACCAGTTCGTCAGTGCTGATGCCGCCGGTCAGATTGACGATCTCGAACCCGCTGACGGTCTTGGAATCGCCGATCTGATTGATGATCGTCGCCTGGGTGATGTCGTCATTGGTGCCCTGGGTGACAACACTGTTCACGCTGCCGGAGAAGTCGGCAATCAGCAGGTCGATACCGGCGCCGCCCGACAGCGTGTCATTGTTGGTGCCCGCATTGATCGTGTCGTTGCCCGCACCGCCGTCGATTGTGTCGCTGAGGTCGATACCCGCGAAATCGACACTGTCGTTGCCGGAGCCCAGCGTGGCGTTCAGCGCCTCGATGGAGGTGATCGATGTGCCGTCCGCGAAGATATCCGTGCCGTCGTCGGCCGCCAGCACCATGTCCTCGGCGATCGAGGAGAAGTCACCGGCCAGCCGGTCCAGCCCTGTCCCGCCATCGAAAGTACCGGTCGCGGAACCGAACATGTTGTCGTCGCCGCCGCCGCCGTCGATCTGGTCCGCACCGCCCGATCCGCCATGCAGCGTGTCGTTGCCGTCATTGCCGATCAGCGTGTCATCGAAGGCACCACCCACCAGTTCGTCATTGTTGATGCCGCCGGTCAGACTGGCGATCTCGAACCCGCTGACGGTCTTGGAATCACCAACCTGGTTGATGATCGTCGCCTGCGTGATGTCGTCATTGGTACCCTGCGTGACAACACTGTTCACACTGCCGGAGAAGTCGGCAATCAGCAGGTCGATGCCGGCACCGCCCGCCAGGGTGTCATTGTTGGTACCGGCGTTGATCGTGTCGTCACCCAACCCGCCGTCAATGATGTCACTGGCGTCGGTGTTCGAGAAATCGACGGAGTCGTTGCCCGAGCCAAGTGTGGCATTCAGCACCTCGATCCCGCGGATCTCGGTCCCGTCGACCAGGCTGGTGATGGTGCCCTGATCGTCGATGACGATGTTGTCGGTCGCCGCCGCCAGATTGATGGTCAGCTTGTCGATCCCGTCGCCGCCATCGAAGGTCGCCGTGCGCGCTCCGAGCAACTCGTCATCGCCGCTACCGCCGACGATGGAGTCGCTGCCGCCCGCGCCACCATTCAGGGTGTCATTGCCAAGGCCGCCGAACAGGCTGTCTTCCAGATCGCCGCCGACCAGTTCGTCGTTGCCATCACTGCCTGTCAGACTGACACGTTCGAAACCGGAGATGGTCTTGGTGCCGCCCACCTGGAACAGGGAAGTCGCCTCGACGATGTCATCGGCGGTGCCCTGGGTGTTGACACCGTTGGCGGTGCCGGAGAAATCGACGATCAGCAGGTCATTTCCGCCTGCGCCACCATCCAGCAGGTCAAAGCCGGCACCGGCATCAATGGTATCGTCCCCGTCCCCGCCGAACAGGGTGTCATTGCCGGCCAGGCCGGACAGGATGTCGTTGCCGCCGCGTCCCTCGAACCGTTCCGATTCAGCAGTGCCGGAGATGGTGTCATTGCCGAGCAGGGAGCCACGGATGGATTCGATGTTGGACAGGAAATCGACGAAATCCAGTCCGTTCTGCCGCACATTCGCCGTTCCGGCGGTCAGATCGACATTGACGAATTCGACCGAGGCCCGGTCGTAGCGGACCAGGTCGAAGCCGCCGGCCCCGTCAACCGTGTCATTGCCCTCCCGGGTGATGAAGCGGTCATTGCCGGTCGAGCCCGTCATGATGTCGGTATTGTCGGAACCGCGGAACTCGTCGACATTGGAGAAAGTATCGACCCCGCCATCGCCGTCGCCGTCCGTCAGGCCGAGTTCGATATTCAGATTGATGCCGCTTGCGGCGTTGATGTAGTCGAGCCGGTCGAAGCCTGCACCACCGATGAAGGTGTCGTTGCCCTGGCCGCCACGGAACTGCACGAACTCGTTCTGGTCGATCAGATCCACGGTGAAGCTGTCGTTGCCCGTGCCGCCGGTGATCAGCAGACCGCCGACCGTTCCGTCGATGACATCAACATCCACCAGCGTGTCTGTGCCGTTCGCCTTCACCACCGTCCCGCTGGTATTGCCGATATTGCCAACCAGTCCGGTGGTCTCCGCGCTGTAGTCCAGGTTGAAGAAGCCGAGACCCGCACCGTCGAAGCTGACCAGGTCATCGCCCGTGCCGGTGATGATCACCTCGCCCGTGCCGTCGTTGCTGCCGGGCAGCAGCGTGTCATTGCCCGCACCGCCGTCCAGCGTGTCGTTGCCGACGCCGCCGCGCAGCAGGTCGTCATCATCGCCGCCAAGCAGACTGTCATTGCCCAGAGCACCGATCAGCGTGTCGTTGCCGGCGAAGCCGTTCAGCACATCGTCGCCCTGTGCGCCCACCAGCAGGTTGGCATTGGCATCACCCAACAGGGTGTCGGTGAGATCGCTGCCGACCTGCGCCGCACCGGTGTTGTCGGTGCCGAAGACGATGAAGGTTCCCTCGTACAGATTGTAGCCGTTGGGGTTGTAGTAGGAACTCACCGCAACATCGTCGAAGCCGTCGCCGTTGACGTCCCCGATGATCGCAACCTCATGTCCGGTATAGGTGCCGGTATCCGGCCCGCGGATCAGCAGGCCGTTCAGGCCATCGAACGCGTCCGGGTGCAGGGTTGCCGCGAAACCCGCGTCGGACCCGAAGACGACATAGGCCTCACCCAGTCCGTAATTGCCCGAATAACTGGCGTTGCGGGCACCGATGATCAGATCACTCAGGCCATCGCCATTCACGTCACCACCGCCATCGACGGAGAAGCCGGCGTTGTCACCTTCCGAGCGCCCGAAGATCACGAAACCATTGCTGCCGTCCAGATCGATGGAGGTATCAACATCGGTCCGTGCCGCACTGCCGAAGATGACAAAGGCTGCACCGGCACCGTCGGCGTAGGCATCATTGTAGGGTGAGCCGACGATCACATCGTCAAGACCGTCGCCGTTCACGTCCCCGGCGCCGCTGACGGCATGTCCCAGCGCGTCACCGGCAAGGGCACCATCAATCTGGATGGCGCCATTGGCGACAAGCAGGCTGTCCAGTGTTCCGCTGGCAGGAGCGGCCGAGCCAAAGATCACGAAGGCCTGGCCCGCGTAGTTCGCGTCCGGAGCGCCTGCGATGATGTCGTCGAAACCGTCACCGTCGAAGTCACCGGCAAAATCCACGGATTCGCCAAGGCGGGCAAAGGTCTGCTGCCCGTCGATCACAATGGCATCGCCCGATCCCACCAGATCGCCGATGTTGTTGATCGCCGGGAAGCCGTCCGTACCACCGAACACGACATAGATCTCACCGGCAGCATTGGCCTGACCGTAGGAACTCGCAGGGGCGCCAATGATCAGATCATCGAAACCGTCACCATTGAAATCGCCCTCGCCGGCAATGGAATAGCCGAGCGCATAGATGTCGTAGTCGTTGGCCCGGATGACGAAGCCGTCCGTCCCGTCCAGATTGCTGACGTCGATATCGCCTGTCAGACCATTGGCGGAACCGAAGACCACCGTGACCTCACCGGTTCCGTAGGAGTTACGGACATATTCATTGCGGGCAGAGATCGCGAAGTCCCGGAACCCGTCCCCGTTCAGGTCGCCGATGCCGGCAACGTCGTAGCCGAAGATGGAGAATGACGAGGCTTCCGACTGGTAGGGCTCGAAGCCACGTCCACCCAGGTCCAGATCGCCGGCACTCTCGACGAACTGCGGTGTGCTGTCACCGAACAGCACGAAGGCCTCGCCGGTCAGCTGTGCGTTGGTACTGCCATAGCTGGCACCGACCAGAATGTCGTCCAGGCCGTCTCCGTTGATGTCGCCGATACCGTCGATCGCCTGACCGAACTTCTCGTTGGTGTCCGGGTTGGCGAAGATGAACCCGGAAGTGGCGTCGAAGTCGTCCCGCAGGTCGAGCAGCGGGTCAATCGGTTGTGCATCCGCAAAGATGAAGTCATCTGCGGCCAGGTCGGCGACCAGCACATTCTGGAGAACGAGGGAATCCGAGAGGCCAAGCTGCAGCGTGGTGTCGGTGCCATCATCGCTGGCGACCTGCAGCAGGGACGAGAAATTCAGGAAGCCGAACTCGGACACATCCACCACGTCATCGGTGGCGGCACCGGCCGTGAAGTCCGAAATGAAGTTGCCCACGCCCATGCGTCCGACAGCGATGAACAGGTCATCCCCGGCATTGCCGGTGAAACCCGTCCCGGAGCCGAAGGTGAACTGGTCACCCTGATCGGAGCCGACGACCAGTTCGATGCCGGTCACGGTCTCCACATTGCCGAAACCGTCGTTGGTCACAGTGCCGAGCGTCAGATCGACGATGACGCCTTCCGTGCCGTCGGATGCGACGTAGATGTCGAAGCCGTCGCCGCCGTCGATGCTGTCCGTCCCGTCACGGCCGATCAGCGTGTCGTCGCCCAGGCCGCCGCTCAGGATGTCATCGCCACCGCGTCCGTCAAGCTGGTTGTCGTTGGCATCACCGGCAATCGTGTCACTGCCGGTACGCGAGCCACGGATCGATTCGATGCTGATCAGGCTGTCGACGGTATCGAACTGATTGCCCGTGAACCGCACATTGGCGACTTCGGCGGAAAGATCCACATCCACGAAGTCGATATTGGCCCGGTCATAGCGCACCAGATCGAAGCCGTCGCCACCGTCAACCGTATCGTTGCCCCGCCGGGTGATGAAGCGATCATCCCCTGCCGACCCGATGAAGCTGTCGGCATTGTCGGAGCCGCGGAACTCGTCGATCTGGCTGAAGCTGTCGGTGCCGCCATCGCCATCATCGGTGGTCACTCCGGCGGCGATATCGATGGTCACACCCCCAGCCGCACCGACATAGTCCAGACGGTCGAAGCCACCGCCGCCCGTGATCGTGTCATTGCCGGCGCCGCCACGGAACTGGAAGAACTCATTGGCGTCCAGCAGATCGACAGTGATGACATCGTCGCCGGTACCGCCCAGCACCTGCAGTCCGCCCAGGATGCCGTCAATCAGATCCACACCCTGCAGGGTGTCCGTGCCGCTGGCCTTGGCAATGGTGCCATCGGTGTTGCCGATGTTGCCGACAATTCCCGTTGTCTCGGCTGTGTAGTCCAGGATGAAGAAGCCCCCACCCGGATTGACGAAGGAGACCAGGTCGTTGCCCGCGCCTGTGTTCAGCAGATCGCCGTTGCCGTCGTTCGTGCCCGACAGCAGCGTGTCGTCGCCATCGCCGCCCAGCAGCGTGTCGTTGCCGTCGCCGCCGTCGATGAGGTCATTACCGCCACGTCCGTCGAGCAGGTTCGCCAGCGCGTCACCGGTCAGCGTGTCGTTGCCGGTGCGGGAGCCGCGAATGGACTCGATGTTCAGCAGCGTGTCTGTCGCGGTGCCCAGTGCCCCCACGAACTGAACGGTCGCGGTATTGGCCGACAGGTCTACGTTCACGTTCTCGATGTTGCTGCGGTCATAGCGCACCAGGTCGAAGCCGCCCGCGCCATCAACCGTGTCATCGCCCTGCCGGGTGATGAAGCGGTCATTGTTCTCGGAACCCGTCAGCGTGTCGCTGTTGTCCGAACCGCGCACCTCGTCGATCTGGCTGAAGGTGTCCACGCCGCCGTCACCATCATCCAGCGTCAGGCCCTGGGAAATGTCGACATTCACGCCTGCGGCCGCACCCACATAGTCGAGCCGGTCGAAACCGGCACCGCCGGTGATGGTGTCATTGCCCGCACCGCCGCGGATCTGGATGAATTCCTCATTCGACTGCAGGTTCGCGGTGAAGACATCCGCGCCGCTGCCGCCATTGATCTGCAGGCCGCCGACGGTGCCGTCGATCAGGTTCACGCCCTGCAGCGTATCGGTGCCGCCGATCTTGGTGACCGTGCCCTCGACAGCGCCGATGTTGGCGACGATGCCGTTGACCTGGTCGGAATAGTCGACGATGAAGAAGCCCGCGCCCGGCGCATCGAAGACGATCAGATTGTCATCCACACCGGCCTGGACGAAGTCACCGACGGAGCCGTCATTGCTGCCAGGACGCAGCGTATCTACGCCCGCGCCACCGATCAGCGTGTCGGCGCCCGCACCACCATCCAGCAGATCGTCACCGTCACCGCCCACCGCGCTGTCGTCGCCGATACCGCCACGCAGCACGTCGTTGCCGACCAGACCGGAAAGGGTGTCATTGCCCTGCGCGCCCACCAGCAGGTTGGCGTTCTCGTCGCCGGTCAGATCGTCGTTGCCGGCCCCACCCACCAGCGCCTCGCCGGAACTGTCGCGCCCGAAGATGATGAAGGTCGAGTCATAGACAGCCGCACCACCGTTGTAGACGAAGCCGCCGCTGGACGAGAATGCGATGTCATCGAAGCCGTCACCGTTCACGTCCTCGACAAGCGCAACAGTGCCGCCGATTTCGGTAACACCACCGCCACCGCGAATGACCAGCCCGTCGGTCCCGTCCAGAACCCCGGGGGCAATGCTGGAGGCGAACCCGTTGCTGCTGCCGAAGATGACGATGACCTCACCGGTCCCAGCGGCGTCATAGGCACCTACGACGATGTCGGCAATGCCGTCACCGTTCACGTCGCGACCGCCGTCAACCGAGTTGCCGACCCGTTCCAGGGCCGTGTCGCCCAGAATGGAGAAGCCCTGCAAACCGTCGACCGCAAGCTGGGACGCATCCACATTCTGCGGATTGGCGCTGCCGAACACCACGTGCGCCGCGCCGCGATTGTTCAGACCGGCATCCGTGCCGCTGGCCCCGATGATCAGGTCATCAAAGCCGTCATTGTTCAAATCACCTGCCGCACTGACGGATTCGCCCAGCCGGTCAGCGAACTCGCCCGCCGTTATCTCGATCGCACGGGCCGAGCCTTCCAGCACGTTGGTGATCGTCGTGTCGATGGTCAGATTGGCAGCACCGAAGATGACGTAGGACTTGCCGCCCGCACTGCCGAACGGTTCGCCCACCACCAGGTCGTCGAAACCGTCCCCATCGAAATCACCAATGATGTCAACGGAATAGCCGAATTGTGCGCTGGCCGTATCACCCGTCACCGTGGTACCGGCGACTGTATTTCCGATATCATCGCTCGAGAAATCCGCCACGAACCCGTTGGTCGATCCGAAGACGATCAGGATCTCGCCCCGGCTCCCGTTGGTGCCAGGCGCACCGACAACCAGATCGTCGATACCATCGCCATTCAGATCGCCGCCACCGGAAATCGAAGCGCCCAACTGTTCCGGACCGAAGTAGCCGGAATAGAACGAGAAACCGTTGGTGCCATCCAGATTGTCGAGGTCGAGATCGCCACTCAGACCATCAGCATCGCCAAAGACAACCGCGATCGCACCTGAGCCCCGATAATAGCCATTGTAGACGCCCGGACCGCCCACAGCGAAGTCAGTGAAGCCGTCACCATTGACATCACCAATGGCGGCGACCGCCCGGCCGGCATACTCGCCCGGCCCGACCGACGTCGCCGTGATGCCGAAACCGGAGCCGTCACCCGCAAGATTGCCGTCCTGCACCTGAACGAACCCCGGGGCTGCGTCCCCGAACAGCACGAATGCCTCGCCTGCCCCGCCATTGCCATAGGGTGAACCGATCAGCAGATCGCCCAGGCCATCACCGGAAACATCGCCGATCCCCGCAATGGCACTGCCGAAACCGAACTCCGCGGTCGCATTGCCGAACAGGAAGCCGTCATCGCTGGTTGCCGCACCGAGTTCAAGCAAGGCCGGGAACTGGTCGGCATTGTTGCCGAAGATGAAGTCGTCATCCGCCAGATCCGCGACCAGTACATCCGTCAGCAGGATGGAATCGGTGGCCGAGAGCTGGATCGTGGTGCTGGTTCCGTCGTCGCTGGACTCGGCCTGAACCTCGGCCAGATTGCCGAAGCCGAACGACGACAGGTCGATGACGTCTTCTGTTCCCGTACCAGCCGTGAAATCGCTGATCACGCCACCGGTGCCGATTCCCGTATTGACGGTGAACAGGTCATCGCCCGCGCCGCCTGCAACCTGGGCATCCAGACCAAGCGTGAAACTGTCCGCGAAGGTCGAACCGATGGCGTTCTCGATCGAGAAGACCGTGTCCGTGTTGCCAAAGCCGTCGTTGGTCAGTGTCTGCGCCGCAATGTCGAAGACAACGCCTTCCGTCGCGCCCGTGAATGCCAGGGTATCGGAACCGGCATTGCCACTGAGATCATCGACCCCGTCGTCGGCCACGAACAGGTCATCACCGTCCCCGCCGGCCACGGAGTCGTCACCATCCCCGCCGCTGAGGGTGTCGTTGCCCTGATCGCCGAACAGGGTATCCGCCCCTGCGGCACCACTGATGCTGTCAGCGCCATCACCGCCGCCCAGCACGTTCGCCTGAACGTCACCAGCAAGCGTGTCATCGAAGTCGGAGCCTTCGACATTCTCGATTCCCGTGAGGGTATCTGTGGATTCGCTCGCATCCAGCGCCGTACCGGCAGCGAGATCGACGTTCACACCGGCAAGGTCGCCAATGTAGTCGGCGGTATCCGTACCGTCGCCACCATCAAGGCTGTCGGCGCCATCGTCGCCGGCCAGCGTGTCGTCACCCGCGCCACCCGACAGGATGTCCGCACCACTGTCACCGGCAAGGTCGTCGTTGCCGCCACCGCCGAGCAGGGTGTCATTGCCAGAGCCGCCGTCGCCGATGTCGGCACCGTCGTTCAACTGGAAGAGATTGTCGGCCAGATCGCCGACCACATTGTCCGCGAAGTCGGTCGCGATGACATTCTCGATCCCCGACAGCGTGTCGTTGCCCAGAGCCTGGCCGCCATTCGCGGTTCCGATCACCAGGTTGACATTGACCGCTTCGACTGCGCCACCGAAGTCGGCGGTATCGGTTCCGTCACCACCTGTCAGGACGTCATCACCTTCGCCGCCGATGCCGCCGACCAGGGTGTCGTCACCGGCACCACCGTCCAGGGAATCGTTGCCCTGACCGCCGCTCAACGAGTCACCACCCGCGCCGCCCTCGATCGTGTTCGCGCCCGCGCCGCCCTGCAGCGTGTCGTCAAATGCCGAACCGATCAGGTTCTCGATGCCCGAGAGCGTATCGAAATTGCCGAAACCGTCAGTCGCGCCGAACGCCACCAGCTCCGCGAATACACCGTTCGGGTCATTGGCGAAGGACGCCGCGTCGATGCCGTCACCGCCATTCAGGATGTCGCTGCCATCGCCGCCTTCCAGCGTGTCGTTGCCCGAAGTCACGTCATTGATGACTGCTGTGGATTCCACCCGGCCAACGCCGCCAAGCAGGACCGCGGTGGCGGAATCTGCCGTCTGGTCGAGGGCAAAGTTGAAGCCTTCCTCGTCGAAATCGAGATAGAGCTCCAGTCCAGCCTCGTCGCCGACGAGGAGATCGTCCAGAGCGCCGGAAATCTCCTGCTCCGAACGCACGATGGACCAGATCCGCGCCTCGTCCATCGTCCCCTGGAACCGACCGAAGGCATCGTCGATGTTCGATTCACCGAGTGTCAGGGGCGTATTCGTGGAAATATCGACACCATTGAGGGCCGAGATGTTCACCGGCGCACCGCTCGCGACACCATTGACGAACAGGCTCATCAGCCCGTCACGGTCAAAGGTCACGGCAAAATGCTGGGCAGCTCCGGCCCCCGGCGCCAACAGGTCACTTGTGACCTCGAACGCCTGTCCATTGCCCGCGATACGGGCCACGGCAACCAGCCCTTCGCCCTGCGCGGAGCGGAAACCGAACATCAGTCCGGTTTCAACACCCTGCGGATCCTCGCGGGTGTCGAACACCGCCATGTCCTGCACGGCACCCGGCGCCAGCCAGGCCTCGAACGTCGCATCGTCCGTACCTGACAATCCGGTGAAACCGGGCAGAATGGCGGAATCGTCGATACCGTCGAACGTCAGCGCCAGATCCGCGTCCGGAACGCTGTCGCCCTCGATAGTGTCGTCGCCGGCGCCGCCATTCAGCAGGTCGTTGCCCGCATCGCCCTGAAGCTCGTCCGCACCCGCATCGCCGAAGAGCGTGTCGTTGCCGCCGCCGCCTTCGAGATTGTCATTGCCCGAACCCGCATTGATGAGGTCATCGCCAAGCTGGCCCAGAAGCGCATCGGAGGCGTTGTCGCCGCCCGTCAGCGTGTCGTTGCCGGCACCGCCAACGGCCGCCTGGCCGTCAATGCCATCAGCGAGGCTGATGTCGTCAGCCTGCGCGGTGCCCTGAACGATCTCGATGTTCGTCAGGGTGTCGGTGCCGGAATCCGCGCCTGTCGCCGTGCCCGCGCCCAGATCGACCGTGACACCGGATGCCGCATCGGAGAAATCCGCCACATCCAGGTCGGCGCCGCCGTCAAGACTGTCGTCCCCGGCACCACCGGCAAGCAGATCCTGCCCCGCATCACCGGCCAGGTTGTCCGCACCCGCGTCGCCCTGCAGCAGATCGGTGCCTGCACCGCCACTCAGCGTGTCATCGCCGACGCCGCCGAAGATCGCGTCCTGGCCCGCGTTGCCCTGAACAACGTCATTGCCCTGGCTGCCCAAGATCACGTCATCGGCAGCGCCGCTCTCCACATTGATCGCCGCATCCGACTTCAGTGCAGCGTCAATGAACAGCGCGCTCGTGACGGCCGCCAGTGCTGAGGCATTGATACCGATCGTGCCCGAGTTGTTGATCTGGCCGTTGCGCAGGGTCAGATCCGTCTCCGCATCATCCAGCAGTTCGACATTCTCGAACCCGGTGACGCTGTCCAGCGCCGTGCCGCCAATGTCGCCGCCACCCGAAACCTGCAGCAGATCCGTGCCGTCGCCGCCCTTCAGGACATCATTGGCGTCCAGCGCGGCATTGTTCACCACGACCGTGTCGTCACCGACACCACCATCGATGAACATCGTGCCGTCGCCCGCGTTCAGCAGATCGTTGCCTGCCCCGCCGACCAGATCATGCGCCTGGCCCGCACCCGCCGTCAGCGTGTCATTGAAGGCGGAGCCAAGCAGCCCCTCAACGGCCACAAGCGTGTCCGTGTCATTGCCGGAAACCGCCGTATTGGTCACCAGACTGGCATTGACCGCCTGATTCAGATCGGCAAACGACGCCGTGTCGAAATCGGCACCGCCGTCGATGACGTCAGACCCGCCGTTACCCTGCAGCGTGTCGGTGCCATCACCGCCGCGCAGCGTGTCTGCAGCCTGGCCGCCGTCCAGTTCGTCGTCCGCCGCGCCACCCTGAATGCTCAGGTTGCCTTCCTGCTCGGCACTGCCATTGACCACCAGGGTACTGGTGTTCGAGACAAGCAGCGACCCGTTCACGAACAGGGTCTGCTCGGCACCGATCATGGCATCGGACAGGGTGATGTCGATGGCCTGATCCGTTGTCGGCAGCAGGGTCTCGATGTTCGTCACGCCTGAAAGCGCGGCCTCATCGATGGTTCCGCCGAGTTCGATGGCCAGGGTATCGACACCCGCGCCACCATCGAGCACATCTTCCGCACCGAGCACCGTTGCATTGACCGCAAAGATATCATTGCCGTCGCCACCAAGCGCCGTCGTCGTGTCGTCCGCCAGCAGGTTGAGCAGATCGTTCCCGGCGCCGCCATCAAGCGTGTCCGCGCCACCGGCACCCAGCAGGGTGTCGTTGCCAATGCCACCGCGCAGCACGTTGTTCTGCGCATCGCCGGTCAACTGGTCACTGAAGTCGGAGCCGGTGACATTCTCGATCCCGGCAAGCTGGTCGGTATTGCCGAACTCGTCCGTCGCGGTTCCGGCCGTCAGGTTGACGACGACCCCGGTCTCGCCGCCATAGGTGAACAGCGCCGTGTCGGTACCTGCACCACCATCGATGATGTCATTGCCCGCGCCGCCGTCGAAGAAATCGTCGTCGGCACCGCCGAACAGCTGGTCCGCGCCCGCGGCACCGAACAGCGTGTCCGCGCCAGCGTCACCGCTCAGCGTGTCGTTGCCGTCGCCGCTGTTCATGGTGTCGTCGCCAGCGCCGCCGAAGATTAGTTCGGCAGCCGCCGCGCCGGTGACCGTGTCACTGGCACCGGACAGGACCAGGGTCTCGACACTGCTGATCAGGTCATTCCCGTCGCCGGTAACCGTCCCGGCCGCCAGATTGACGTCAAGCGCCGCAGCCGCATCGGAGAAATCAGCCGCGTCCGTGCCCGCGCCGCCATCGATCGTGTCATTGCCCGCGCCACCGATCAGCGCATCATCACCGTCGCCTGCGGACAGGCTGTCGTCCCCGTCACCGCCCTGCAGGGTGTCATTGCCCGCACCGCCGATCAGGAGATCATTGCCGGGATCGATACCGACGGCAGCCGAGCCGCCGGTCGTTACCTGAATCGTCCCTGTCGTGACCTGGAAAGTGACGGCAATGTCGCCTTCACTGAGACTGCCGCCCTCATCATTGATGCCAGCAACTGCCTCATCCAGATCAAGACTGAAGTCACTGACCGCAAGCACATAGTCACCTGCGGGCAGATTACCGATCTCGTCGCCGGTATTGATGATCGCATTGCTGAACGAACCTGCTGGCAGACCGTCGTCATCGTCAGACGCCAGAAAGTCCTCGGCGTCCAGACTGCCATCGTCGTTGAACAGGAAGATTTCCGGATCCGTCGTCGGCCCATCGGTGGTGATGGTGATGGCGGTTTCCGCACTCAGCGTGAAGAAGATGAACTGGACCGACCCCTCGCCGCCATCGTTGGCAATCGAGACCGTCACGGTCGCCGGTGTGTGCCCGTCACCAAAGATGGTCTGTCCGGACAGATCAGCATCGCCGCTGAGGAAGTCGGCGCCATCGCCGCCGGTCAGCGTGTCATTTCCGTCGCCACCGGCAATCAGGTCGTCGCCGCCGGCGCCAAGCAGGCTGTCCGCGCCCGCGCCGCCATTGATCTGGTCGGATTCCGCACCACCGAGTGCCGTGTCGTCACCCGCGCCGCCGTCCAGCGTGTTGATGCCGGTACCGCCGTCCAGGGAGTCATTGCCTGCGTCGCCGCTCAGACTGTCCGCGTCGGCACCGCCCAGAAGGGTGTCGTTGCCATCTCCGCCGCTGATCACGTCAGTGCCAGCGCCACCATCCAGTGAATCCGAGCCCGCGCCACCATCCAGGCTGTCGACGCCGGCACCGCCAAAGATGCTGTCGTTGCCTGCGCCGCCATCCAGCGCATTGCCAAGGGTATCGCCGGTGATCTGGTCACCCGCGTCGCCGCCGGTGACATTCTCGATACCGGTCAGGGAGTCCGTGCCGGAGGTCTCGCCGTTTGCCGTGCCTGTCAGCAGGTTTACGGTCACACTGGAGGTCTCGCCGGCGAAGCTCGCCCGGTCAGTGCCCGTGCCGCCATTCAGCGTGTCGTTGCCCGAACCGCCGTTCAGTTCATCGTCACCGGCGCCACCAACCAGATTGTCCGCACCGGCATTGCCGACCAGGGTGTCGTTCCCGGCATTGCCGGTCAGGACGTTGGCCACTCCGTTGCCGGTCAGGCTGTCGCCTCCGGCACCACCGGTGATGTCCTCGATCGCAATCAGGGTATCCGTGTCGACCTCGTTGGCGCCGATCGATTGCGCCCGACCGGTCACCAGATTGGCGGCAACACCGTTCGACGTGCCGGAGAAATCAACGGCGTCGGTACCGTCGCCGCCATCCACCACGTCATTGCCGTCGACGCCGGTCAGAGTGTCATTGCCTGCGCCACCCAGCAGGCTGTCGTTGCCGGCCCCACCGAACAGTCGGTCGCTGCCCGCACCGCCATCGATCGTGTCGTCGCCGGCACCGCCGTCAACGGTGTCATTGCCGGCAGCCGCGTTCACATTGTCGTTGCCGCCGCCCAGCGTGACATTGTCGCCGCCGCCGGTGAATCCGTTCGGATCAACAACAATGACCAGATCATCATTGTTGTTGGTGTTGGGCTGTGGATCCGTACCGCCCTGGGTCCCGCCAGTCGTCCCGCCCGTTCCGCCGCCTGCCGGCGGGGTCGTGGAGCCAAGAATGTTATTCTGCTGGTTAGTGAAATTGTCGTTGGTCTGGCCACCTGTACCTGCCGCGCCGGTGCCCGGTGTCCCCGTGCCAGTACCCGGTGTCCCCGTACCAGTGCCAGGGGTCCCGGTCCCGGCACCCGTTCCGCCACCTTCACCACCCGACCCGCCATCTGATCCGCCGCCGCCTGAGCCACCGCCGCCGTCAGGGCCACCGTCAGCCGTGCCACCATCCGTTGCGCCGCCGCCCGTCGCACCGCCGCCGTCCGGCACATTCTCGGCGTCGCCGCCACCGCCGCCACCGCCGGTCTCGCCCTCGCCATCCTCGCCGCCGCCTTCGCCATCGGCGCCGTCGCCGTCGGGACCGCCGTCACCTTCGGAGCCGCCGTCGCCGTCGGCACCACCATCCGGTCCGCCATCCGGACCACCATCGCCGTCGGCCTCGCCGCCGCCCTCGCCCTCAGGGCCGCCGTCGCCCCCGGGGCCACCATCCGGGCCGCCGTCACCTTCGCCTTCGCCGTCAGCGCCGTCGCCCTCTTCCTCGCCGTCGCCCTCGCCCTCTTCTTCCCCGTCGCCTTCGCCTTCACCCTCGCCCTCGGCCGCGGCTTCTCCATCGCCCTCGCCCTCGGCGTCTCCTTCGCCTTCACCTTCCGTCTCACCCCCAGCGCCGCCGCCGTCGTCGCCACGACGGTCACCACCGGAGTCATTGTCATTGCCGCTCTGACCCACCTGCGGCGTCCCCGGCAGGTTGCTCAGCGCATTGCCGAACTTCGATTCAATCTCCGTCCGGCTGAATATCCGCGGCGCTGCAGGAGCCTGGAACTGGCTCGACGTCTGCGTGCCCTCGAACGCCTGGTTCAGTTCCACACCGCCAGCCGCGTTCGAGACAAAGATCCGTCCCGTCGTGCCGTCTTCCTGCGGCAGGTTCACGACCTCCGACTGCTCACCCTCCTGCGCGCCCTTGCCGCCCACGAAGGTGCCGCGCACACCGATGGTCAGCACCGGTGTCTTCACCGTCAGCGCGTCATCGCCGGTCTTCGCCACCGCGCCCGAGACAAACGAGAACGAGCCCTGCAGCACGTTGACCACCGCGCTGCCCGTGTTCGCCGCCGGGTCGTAGACGAAGTCGTCCAGCACCATCCGGGCGTCGCCGCCGATGGAGAATGTCGTGTCGTCATTGAAGCGGATACCCGCAGCGCCATCCTCCGACGTCTCCACCACGTCATCGGTGAAGACCGGGTCGCCGACCTGGACCTGTTCGCGGGTGCCATTCACGCGGGTGACGAAGACGGCCCCGTCAGCCTGCTCGATAACGCCAATGGGATCGCCAAGTGCGCCGTCACCCTGCTGCGCCAGGCCCGTGGCGCGGGGACCGGACAGCAGTTCGGCCAGGCTGCCGTCGATGCGGGCGCCGTTCAGGGTGTAGAGATCGGGCGGGTTCTCGGTGGAGAAGAAATTGATCACCAGGACCCGGCTGCCGTCCTTGCCCACCAGAATCAGGTCAGGACCGGAACGCACGAACTGCGCCGTAAGCAGAAGCAGACCCTGGTCTATGACAAGACTGGTCTGACCCGTCGCGTCAACGACAGCAACAAACTCGGGTGTCGCTCCACCGTCACCGGAAAGTGGCGGGAATTCGTTCTTCGACATGATCAACTACTCCACTGGAGTCCCCGACCACTCCAGTTTTCAAAAACTCCAGACGACTCAATCCCCGACGCGGTATTCATCCTTGCCAGCCTTGAACCCACACTGTTCCACCACTGTGGACTGCTCCACAGGCTGGGAATTCGCGACCGCCCCCCGGTCGAGTTCTCCCAGCGTGTTCAGCACGCGATAGGCCGCAATCTCGGAATCGAAAACTGCATTCACGAAGTTGATGCAGGCATTGTAGAGCTGGCTCTGCGCATCCAGCACGTTGATCGCGGTTTCCTTGCCGGCTTCGCGCAGTTCAAGCCGGGAGGCGAAGACCTCCGCCGCGATGTTCATGGCATTGCGCAGCAGTTCCGCGCGTTCGTCGGCAACTTCCATCTGGTGCCAGGCGATTTCCATCAGCTCGATGGTCTTGCGGGTCACATTGCGCCCGTTCTGGATCGCCTCCTGATAGCGCGCCGCGGCGGCACCCGTGTTGGCCGGCGTCAGCAGGCCGTCGAACAGGACCCAGCGCGCCTCCAGCTTCAGCGAATAATCGTGCCGGACATCCTCGGCGCCCGACAGGTTGTTCTCGATGTTCGCGCGGGCGACGACGTCAAGCGACGGCCAGTATGTCGATGCCGCACGATCACGTTCATGCAGCGCGGAACTGACCTGCGCCTGCGCGATCTGGATGACCGGATTGCCCTTCTGGATCAGGGCAATGCCTTCTTCCTTGGTCGCCGGCAGGCTTTCCTGTGCCGGCGTGACCGCCCGCATCTCGTCAAGCACCGGCGCATGGCCGAAGACCTGGATATAGTTGGCGACCGTGTCCTTCAGCGCACCCTGGAACGCCACGCTCTGTTCCCGCGCGATCTGCAGACGGCTCTTGGCCTCCAGAACATCGACCGCGATGCCGGAGCCGCGCTGAACGCGCTCATCCTCGAGCTGCAGCTGTTCCTGGATCGCGCGCTCGTTGCCCCGGTTCAGCCGGACGAGTTCGCGGTTGCGCAGGACATTCATGTACGTGGTCACGGCCTCCAGCACCACGTTCTGGGTCACCGCCGTCAGCGTTTCCTCTGCGGCACGCGTCAGCGCACCGGCACTGCGCACGCCGGATCGGGTACCGAAGCCGTTGAAGACGTTCTGGCGCACTTCCAGTGTCGCGTTCGTGGCGAAGAACTGCACATTGTCCTGACCTGCGGCACGGGTCGCCAGCGAATCGGTGTGTTCGTAACCGGCACCCGCGGTGCCTGTGACGGTCGGCAGATAGCCTGCGCGTTCCCGACGCTCACCCTCGGTACCCGCATCGACAGCACTCTGCGCCGCGCGAATCTGCGGATGATCGCCGAGCAGACCCTCGACTTCCGATTTCAACGATTCGGCACTCGCGCCGTTCCACGGCAGCATCAACAGCGCCAGCGCAATCCCACTCGCCGCCTGCGCTACACTGCCCCTCCTGACGATCAGCATTATTACTGTCCCATCCTGTCTGGCAGAATCCCTGCGTGCCTGTCCAAGCAAAGCCAAGACAAACATGATCGGAACACTACTGCACGATCGCGCAAAATCAGAAGCGACGAGCGCAACGTTCAGCCCCCTGAGCTCCGAACTGAAGCAATTCGACCACTTATCGTCATCATGACTGACGAATGGTGCTCACGAAGTGACCATGGTCACGCCCACGTTCGCTGAAAACGAGAACGAAATCCGATCAATATCCCGTAAGGGGTGCAATTACAGCCCCGCCGGCAGCAACCGAATCAATCGTCAGTTGCCCGCACACACGCAATCGGCCGAGGCATCAGCCCCGGCATCCGACAGCAGGACTGGTCGCGAAAGGCCTATTCGGACGCGATCTGCCGCCGGGCGTCTTCCAGAAGATCGGCCATGTGCTTGCGCAGGCGATGCTCGGAGATGTCCAGGCCCTTCTTGTCGATGTCAGCCTTCACCTTGCGGTAGACATCCTCGTCGCCCGGCTCCTCGAAATCGGAGGCGATCACTTCGCGGGCATAGGCATCGGCGTCGGCGCCGGACATGCCCATCTGTTCCGCCAGCCAGAGCCCCAGCAGCTTGTTGCGCCTGGCCGTGGCCTTGAATTCCTTTTCGCTGTCCAGTGCGAACTTGCCCTCAGCGGCCTTCTTGCGGTCGTCGAACCCAGCCATGTCTGCCCTCGTCAAAAAAAACTGCGCCGGATTGGGCGCTGCACCGAGAAGAGACATAGTCCGCGAATGTGACAGGTTCAACCAAGCGACGCCCGGCGAAGGACCCACGCGGCATTTCGCGCGCATCCGGCACGTTGCGCCGATTGCGGATTGCGCCCGCGTTCTGTATGGTCCGGCCGCTTCAGGGAAGCCCCCCACTGCCACTTCGGAAAGCGAGAATCACGATGGCCCGTCGCAGGAAGCTCTATGAGGGCAAGGCGAAGATTCTCTTCGAAGGCCCGGAACCCGGCACGATCGTGCAGTACTTCAAGGATGACGCCACCGCGTTCAACGCCCAGAAGAAGGGCGAGATCACGGGCAAGGGCGTGCTCAACAACCGGATCTCGGAGTTTCTGATGACCCGGCTGAACGAGATCGGGGTGCCGACGCACTTCATCCGCCGCCTCAACATGCGCGAGCAACTGGTGCGGGAAGTCGAGATCGTGCCACTGGAAGTGATCGTGCGGAATGTGGCCGCCGGTTCCTTCTCCGAACGCTTCAAGATGGAGGAAGGCACCGCCCTTCCCCGCTCCATCATCGAATTCTGCTTCAAGAATGACGAGATGGGTGACCCGTTCGTGACAGAGGAGCACATCACCGCCTTCGGTTGGGCCACGCCGCAGGAAATCGACGACATCATGGCCCAGACGATCCGGATCAACGATTTCCTGACCGGACTCTTCCTGGGCATCGGCATCCGCCTCGTGGACTTCAAGATCGAGTTCGGGCGCATCTGGGAAGGCGAGATGATGCGGATCATCCTTGCCGACGAGATCAGCCCCGACAGCTGCCGTCTCTGGGACGCCTCGACCAACGAGAAGATGGACAAGGACAGGTTCCGGCGCGATATGGGCGGAATCGAGGAAGCCTATCAGGAAGTCGCGCGCCGACTGGGCGTGATGCCGGAGAATCAGGCCGAGTTCAACGGGCCGAAACTCGTCCACTGACGGGTAACGGGCCGTTGCCGGGCAACGAACGACAGATTGCTATTGAGTACAGGATGAGGGGCCGATGCAGGCACGGGTTTTTGTCACGCTGAAGAACGGGGTGCTCGACCCCCAGGGCAAGGCGATCGAACATGCCCTGCGCGGGCTCGGTCACGACGGGGTGGAGAAGGTCCGTCAGGGCAAGATGTTCGAGATCGAGCTGGCGGATACGGATGCCGCCGCTGCCGAACAGCGCCTGAAGGTCATGTGCGAGCGACTGCTGGCAAATACGGTAATCGAGAACTACCGCATCGAGATCGGCGGGGAAGGCCAGGGCACGGGCGCATCATGAAATCGGCAGTGATCGTCTTTCCGGGCAGCAATTGTGACCGGGACGCCGCCGTGGCGCTGCACCAGGCATCGGGAAAACCCCCGGCCATGGTCTGGCACGGTGACAGCGACCTGCCCGATCTGGACCTGGTCGTCCTGCCCGGCGGCTTCAGCTATGGCGATTATCTGCGGGTCGGTGCCATCGCGGCACTGAGTCCGATCATGGCCGCCGTCGTGCGCCATGCGGAGCGGGGCGGCGCGGTCTTCGCCATCTGCAACGGTTTCCAGATGGCCTGCGAGGCGGGACTGCTGCCCGGGGTGCTGATGAACAATGCCGCCGGAAAGTATGTCTGCCGCCATGTCGCGATGCGCGTCGAGGATACGCAGAGCCCCTTCACCGCCGGTTATCAGGCAGCGCAGCGCATCTCCATTCCCGTGGCGCATCACGACGGCAACTACTTCGCCGATGAGGCGACGCTGGACCGGCTGGAGGGTGAGGGTCTGGTGGCCTTCCGCTACGACAACGACAATCCGAACGGGTCCTGCCGCGACATCGCGGGGATCCTGTCCGCGAACCGGCGCGTGCTCGGCATGATGCCGCATCCGGAGCGGGCGGCGGACCCGGATCTGGGCGGCACGGACGGCGCCGCCATGTTCCGGTCACTTGTGGAGACCCTGGCATGAGTACCGATCCCGACAGCATCGAGATCACGCCGGAGATCGTGGCCGAGCATGGCCTGACCGCGGAGGAATATGACCGGGTGAAGAGTGCCCTCGGCCGGGAACCGAACCTGACCGAACTGGGCATCTTTTCCGTCATGTGGTCGGAGCACTGTTCCTACAAGTCGTCACGGGTCTGGCTGAAGACCCTGCCGACGGAAGCCCCCTGGGTGATCTGCGGACCGGGTGAGAATGCCGGCATCATCGACATTGGCGACGGCGACGCCGCGATCTTCAAGATGGAGAGCCACAACCACCCGTCCTTCATCGAGCCCTATCAGGGCGCGGCGACAGGCGTGGGTGGCATCATGCGCGATGTCTTCACCATGGGCGCCCGCCCGGTGGCCAACATGAACGCGCTGCGCTTCGGTGCACCGGATCACCAGAAGACGCGGCAACTGGTCAGCGGTGTCGTTGCCGGCATCGGCGGCTATGGCAACTGCATGGGCGTGCCGACGGTGGGCGGGGAGGTGAACTTCGACCCTGCCTACAATGGCAACATCCTGGTCAACGCCATGTGTGTCGGGCTGGCAAAGACCGACCGCATCTTCTATTCGGCTGCGGCGGGCATCGGCAATCCGGTGGTCTACGTCGGCTCCCGCACCGGTCGCGATGGCATCCACGGCGCCACCATGGCCTCCGCCGAGTTCGACGACCAGTCGGAGGAGAAACGCCCCACGGTGCAGGTCGGAGACCCGTTCACCGAGAAGCTGCTGCTGGAAGCCTGTCTGGAACTGATGGCCACGGACGCCATCGTCGCCATTCAGGACATGGGCGCGGCAGGCCTGACCTGTTCGTCAGTCGAGATGGCGGACAAGGGTGGTGTCGGGCTGGAACTGGACCTGGACAAGGTGCCCCAGCGCGAAACCAACATGAGCGCCTACGAGATCATGCTGTCCGAAAGCCAGGAACGCATGCTGATGGTGCTGGAACCGGGGCAGGAGGATGTGGCCCGCGCGATCTTCGCCAAGTGGGGTGTCGAGTTCGCCGTCGTCGGCCATCTGACCGATACGGGTCGCTTCACCCTGAAGCAGGGCGGCAGGATCGTCGGCGACATCCCCGTGCGACCGCTGGTCGATGACGCCCCGGCCTACGAGCGCCCGTGGCAGCAGACGGAAAAGCGTGCGCCCCTCGCCCCGGCCGATGCTCCGGCACCGAATGACATGGCCGATGCGCTGATGCGCCTGGTCGGCGGCTTCGACGGCTGCTCACGCCGCTGGATCTGGGAACAGTACGACCACATGGTCATGGCCGACACCATCGCCTGGCCCGGCGGTGACGCGGCACTGGTCCGGGTGCACGGCACCAACAAGGCGCTGGCGATCTCCACGGATGTCACCCCGCGCTATTGCTTCGCCGATCCTGTCGAGGGGGGCCGCCAGGCCGTCGCCGAATGCTGGCGCAACATCACGGCTGTCGGCGCCACGCCGATGGCGATCACCGATTGCCTCAACTTCGGCAACCCGGAGCGCCCGGAGATCATGGGCCAGTTCGTGGGCTGCATCGAGGGGATGCGCGAAGCCTGCGAGACACTGCAGTTCCCGGTCATTTCCGGCAATGTCTCCCTCTACAACGAAACCAATGGCGTCGGAATCCTGCCCACACCCGCCATCGGTGGTGTCGGCCTGCTGAAGGATGCGAGCCAGCGTGTTGGCGTGGCATTCCCGGCGGCGGGCCAGACCATCGTGCTGCTGGGGGAAACCCGTGGCCATCTGGGCCAGAGCCTGTATCTGCGCGATATCCTGACCCGCGCCGAGGGGCCACCCCCGCCGGTCGATCTGGCGCAGGAGCGGCGCACCGGGGACGTGGTCCGCGGCATGATCCGCAGCGGACTGGCGACAGCCTGCCACGACCTGTCGGACGGCGGGCTGGCGGTGGCGCTTGCCGAGATGGCCATGGCAGGCGGGATCGGTGCCCGCATCGACCTGCCGGAATCGGATGTGGCCCCTCACGCTTTCCTGTTCGGAGAAGATCAGGCACGATACCTCGTGACTGTGACGAATCCGGATGTGATCCTGGCAATGGCTGAGGCCAGCGGCGTGAAGGCGACAATCCTGGGTGAAACCGGTGGCGCCGAGTTGACTGTCAGCGGTTGCCTGACCATATCCGTCGCGGCATTGCGGGATGCGCACGAACGTACGTTGCCGGAGCACATGGCGGCTGCGGTCGCTTCCTGACAGTGCCGACGGCACCTGAACGACGAACCGAGCTGATGGAGGAATGACATGGCAATGGACCCGGGCGAGATCGAGGCCCTGATCCGAGATGCCCTGCCGGACGCGGAGGTGACGATCACCGACCTCGCCGGCGATGGCGATCACTATGCTGCCCATGTCATCTCCAGTGCTTTCACGGGCAAGTCCCGCGTTCAGCAGCATCAGCTGGTCTACAAGGCCCTGCGCGGACGGATGGGGGAAGAGCTTCATGCCCTGGCCCTGCAGACGTCCGCACCTGCCTGAGACCAATCCCCCCATCCTACGGCACATTTTTTCCGAGAAGGATCAGACACATGACTGACACGGCCACCAGGGACCGCATCGATGCGGAAGTAAAGGCAAACGAAGTCGTCCTGTTCATGAAGGGCACGCCGGTTTTTCCGCAGTGCGGTTTCTCCGCCGCGACGGTGCAGATCCTGAGCTACTTCGGCGTCAAGTTTTCCTCCGTCAACGTGCTGGAGGATGCCGACATCCGCCAGGGCATCAAGGAGTACTCCGACTGGCCGACCATCCCGCAGCTCTACGTGAAGGGTGAGTTCGTCGGCGGCTGCGACATCGTTCGCGAGATGGCCGAATCCGGCGAGCTGCCGCAGCTGTTCCGTGAAAAGGGCGTCGCCTTCACCGAAGCAGCCTGATACACCGAGTCCTGATCGAACGAAGCGGGACTGAGGGACAGCAATGAGTGAGCTTGGCCAGTTCTGGGCCCAGGTACGTGAGGTCTGGGACCAGGGTGCCTTTGGCGTCGAGGCCGACAGGATCATCGTCGCCATCGTGGTCTTCATGGCCTTCGTGGTGCTGCGGGGACTGGTCAGCGGCTTCCTGCTGAACATGCTGGAGCGTCTGGTGGGGCGCAGCAGCAACCGCTTTGACGACGAACTCGTCGTCGCCCTCAGTGGTCCGATCCGCTTCGTCTTCCTTGTCGTCGGTCTGTTTCTGGCGAGCCGCGTCGCGCCCCTGCCGGACGAGATCGACGCGGCGATGGCCAAGGTGGTGCGGTCCCTGATCGCCTTCACCATCTTCTGGACCTTCTATCGTTGCGTCGGCCCGCTTTCGTTCGTGCTTGACCGGGCGATCACGTCCGTCGGCGGCGAGGGCATGGCGTCGACCCTGAAGAATTTCGCCGTCCGGCTGATCCGCGTCATCATCACCGTGCTGGGGGCCGCCGCGATCCTGCAGGAGTGGGATTTCAACATCGGCGCGGTGCTCGGTGGCCTCGGCCTGATCGGCATGGCCGTCGCCTTCGGCGCGCAGAACCTGATCTCCAACCTGTTCGGCGGCGTCGCGATCTTCGTCGACAAGATCTTTGTCGAAGGTGAATGGATCAAGACAACGGACGTCGAAGGCACCGTCGAGACCGTCGGTTTCCGTACCACGAAGATCCGCCGGTTCGACAAGGCACTGGTCACCGTGCCGAACTCGGATCTGGCCGACAATGCCGTGACCAATTTCTCCCGCATGACGAACCGCCGGATCTACTGGATGGTCGGGCTGGAGTACCGGACGACCAACGACCAGCTGAAACAGGTGGTGGACGGACTGAACGACTATATCCGCGGCAACGACGACTTCGAGACCGATCCAGCCAAGGTATCGACGCTGATCCACGCAGACAGCTTCAACAGTTCCTCCATCGACATCATGCTCTACTGCTTCACCACGACGACGAAGTGGGCCGAGTGGATGAAGGTGAAGGAAGAACTGCTCTATCACCTGAAGACACTGGTGGAAGACGCCGGTACCAGCTTTGCGTTCCCGTCATCGTCGATCTATGTCGAGACCATGCCCTTCGGCACACCGGAGTCCGTACCGGCCCGCAACGAGGACGGTTCGCAACGGATGCCGGCCAGTGACAGGGGACCGGTTGTCGAGAAGGAATAGCCCCGTCACGGCGAGGTCGCCAGGGCCTGCCGGGCACCGGGAACTGCCCATTCCCAGGGTCCCGGAGATCTCTTCCGCACCTGTGCCGGCCCGCACAGCGGCCATCCCCGCATAGCGGTCGCGACCGGGTCCCCGGGCGCTGCGGCACGGGGCAAGGAAAAAGCCAGCGTCCCTGAACACTTCATTAAGCCGGACATGACAGGCTCGTGCATCTCGTTCCGATATGCGTGCAAAGCCCATGTCATACCGACCATTCTGGCTGCAGGTTGTCCGCGACACGGTTGACCGCCATGTGCTGCAGCGCATGGCCCGACGACCGCTGGCAAGCGCCTCGATGTTTCTGGTCACAGGAGTGATCCTGACCGGAATCCTCTCCTGGCAGGTCCTCGACAATCTGAGAACCCGCACGGCGACCGAGACCGCCCGCACCTACGCGGCCTCGCTGGAAATGGTCCGCGACTACTACACACAGGAAATCGTCCCCCGGGCGAAGGAAGCCGGCGCGGAAGTCCGTCACGACTACCGCAAGGTTCCGGGTGCGATCCCGATGCCCGCAACCGTCTCGATCGAACTGGGCCAGTGGATTGATCCCCGCATGCACTTCTACAGCCCCTGGCCCTATCCCTATCGCGAAGACGGGGGACCGAGAGACGATTTCGAGAGACGTGCCATTGCGGCACTGCAGGACTCCGACAGCAAGCCCATCATTCAGGTCAATGCCGGGTTGACCGGGGGCGTGCTGCGCTATGCGGAGCCGGTCGTGATGCGCGCGGGCTGCGTCGGCTGCCACAACAACGACCCTCTTTCGCCCAGACAGGACTGGGTCACGGGCGAGGTCGGCGGTGTCCAGGCCGTCTCGGTCACGCTGCCTGCCCTTCTGCCGGGCTTCGGCACCGGTGTTGTCAGACCGGACATGCCCACGACCCTGACCATGATCGGTCTGCTCGTGGGCCTGCTTGGCGTGACCGGGCTGCTGTTCCTGCTGCTGCGGCGGCTCAACCGGTCCCTGCGCGCGGCGGCAAGCCGCAACCAGCGCCTCTCGATCGCGCGGGAAGCCGCGGAGAATGCGAATGCCAGCAAGACCCGCATCATGTCCAACATCAGTCACGAACTGCGCACCCCGCTGAACGCCATCATCGGATTCTCCGAGATGATCTCGCATGAGGCGCTCGGCAGTGTCGGCAATCCCCGCTATCGCGACTATGCCGCTGATATCCATGACAGCGGCGAGCGGCTGCTGGCCATCATCGAGAACATGGTCAGCTTCGCGGAGATCGACTCGGGACGCGTTTCCCTGATCGATGCCGAGATCGAACTGGCAGGCGAACTTGAACGTGTCCGGTCGATGATGGCCCCGCTCTCCAGCGCCCACCCCCACCCCATCTCCATCGTCATTCCGCCGGTGTTCCCGGCACTGCGCATGGACCGGAGAGCCCTGCGGTCCATCCTGGCCAACCTGCTGGCCAACGCTGTGCAGTACTCGGGCGAGGGTGCGGAGATCTGGCTCATCGCCAGCCATCACGCGGACGGTGTCACCATTGAAGTGCGTGACAATGGGGTCGGAATCGCGCCGGGCGATCTGAAACGCATCATGAAGCCCTTTGAACGTGTCGGCGATCCGTCCCTCGCCAATGTGGAGGGGATCGGTCTCGGACTGAGCATTGCCCAGGAAATGGCTGCGCTGCACGGCGCCGGCATCACGCTGGAGAGCACGCCCCTGAAGGGCACCGTTGCAAGCCTGAACGTGCCGTCGGCACGTGTCATCACAGCCGGTTCCGCCGATTCCCCCGGCCTGGCCAGAGCGTCAACGCCCGCCTGACCGCATTGCACCTGCAGACGAGGTCCGGGGCCGCGCCAGGCCCCATCCCCGCTTCGCACGACGACCGCAGCCGTCCGTCCCGAAACGCAGAACGGCGCCGCTCCCGCGACGCCGTTCCGGATTCTTCAGTGTCGGCCCGCAGGCCCCTGATCAGCGCGAGTAATACTCGATGACCAGGTTGGGTTCCATCTGCACCGGATAAGGCACATCGGCCAGCTTCGGCACCCGGATGAACTCACCGCGCAGCTTCTCGTGATCGACGTTGATGTAGTCCGGGACCTCACGCTCGACCGAGTCGACCGCTTCCAGGATCAGCCCCATCTCCCGCGACTTCTCGCGAACCTCGATCACATCGCCTTCCTTGCAGCGATAGCTCGGGATGTTCACGCGGCGGCCGTTGACCTTCACATGGCCATGATTGACGAACTGACGCGCGGCAAAGACCGTCGGTACCAGCTTCATCCGGTAGACCACGGCGTCCAGACGCGACTCCAGCAGGCCGATCAGGTTCTCGGAGGTATCACCGCGGCGACGCACTGCCTCGCCGTAGATACGACGGAACTGCTTCTCGGTGATGCTGCCGTAGTAGCCCTTCAGCTTCTGCTTCGCGCGCAGGTGCAGGCCGAAGTCGGAAACCTTCTTCCGCTTGCCGGTCTGGCCATGCTGGCCCGGACCGTAGTCGCGCCGGTTCACCGGGCTCTTCGGACGACCCCAGAGGTTTTCGCCCATCCGGCGATCGATCTTGTACTTCGCACTAATCCGCTTTGACATCAGCTATCCGGTGCCCGTTCTGTGTAAAATTCTGTTCCCGTATTCAAACAGGAAAACGCGGCCAAAAAGCACTTTGACCGCGGAGCCGGACGTATAGGGGCCGCCCGTTATCCTGTCAACGCCTGAATCGGCGGTGCCGCCAACCTCGATGCCCGGACCGGTCAGGCCGGGACTGCTTCCGCCGACGCCGGCATTTCCAGGTTCAGTGAATCCATCAGGTCACGCAGTTCCTGACGTGCCGCCAGATGCGACATGGTCACATCCACCCCGGATCCGTCCGCCATCACGTCCAGCAGGGTCAGACCATCCAGGAACAGTTCCCTGTATATCACGCGCTCCGTCAGGCCCGGCACGACACGATAGCCGATACGCTCCGCCAGCCGCTCCAGGACGTCCCCCACGCGGCGCTTGTTGCGGGCATCCAGATGGGACAGGCGGTTGCGCAGCACGACCCAGTCGATCGATCCACGGTCCCGCAGCATGCGGCGCTTCTTCTCCTCCCAGACCATCTCGGCGTAGCGGCTGGGACGCCGGATGTCGAAGCTCTCCGGTTCGACATCGGCCAGATTGTCCAGGTCGATGAAACTGTCGTTCAGCGGCGTGATCAGCGTATCGGCGAAATTGTGGCCCAGGCGGCTGAGCGGGTTGTCGTGGCCGGGGCAGTCGATCACCACGAAGTCGTTGAAGGGTGCCAGTTGCTGCAGCGCGCTGAAGAAGGCCTGCGCATCCTTCTCGGCATCGCCGCTGGCGGCCACGGTCTGATGCGCCGGCCATGCCAGCGCAATGCCCTTCCGGGTGGCTGTTGCCCTGCGGTTCTCCACATAGCGGGTCAGCGTCCCCTGCCGGGCATCCAGGTCGACGGAGCCAACCCTGCAGCCCCGATGCAGCAGGGACACGATGATATGCATCGCGGTGGTGGACTTGCCGGTACCGCCCTTCTCGTTGCCGATGACGATGGCATGTGCGCTGGACGCCATGATTGCTCCGTACTCAGGAATGGTTCAGATGATTGAGGTTCAGATCGGCTTGCGGCTCGACAGCGCTGTCAGCAGCGTTCCGTCGTCCAGATAGTCCAGTTCGCCGCCAACCGGCAGGCCGCGCGCCAGCCGTGTGATGCTGACGCCGCTGTCCGCCAGCCGGTCTGTCAGATAATGGGCCGTGGTCTGGCCGTCCACGGTCGCATTGGTCGCAAGAATGATCTCCGAGACATCGGCAGCCATGGCCCGGACCATCAGGGATTCGAGATTCAGATCCTCCGGCGTCACGCCGTCCAGCGCCGACAGCACACCACCAAGCACGTGATACCGGCCCCGGAACGCATTCGCACGCTCCAGCGCCCAGAGATCGCCGACACCCTCGACGACGCAAATCACGCTGTGATCCCGGCGCGGATCGACACAGATGGCACAGGGGTCGGAGGTATCGATGTTGCCGCAGGTGGTGCAGATCCGCACGGCCGCCGCCGTCGCCGACAGCGCCTCCGCCAGCGGCTCCATCACCGTTTCCCGCTTCTGTATCATGTGCAGTGCGGCTCGGCGCGCGGACCGCGGGCCAAGCCCCGGCAGCTTCGACAGCAGACGGATCAGCCGCTCGACATCATTGCCGGCCATGGCACCCCACCCTGTGCGTGGGCATCAGAACGGCAGCTTCATGCCCGGTGGCAGTTCCAGTCCGCCTGTCAGCTCGCCCATCTTCTCCTGCGTTGCCGCGTCGGCCTTGGTGCGGGCGTCGTTGTGGGCAGCGGTGATGAGGTCCTCCAGCACTTCCGGATCCTGCGGATCGATCAGGGTGGGGTCGATCTTGATCCCTCGCATGCGGCCCTTGGCAGTCAGGGTGACACGCACCATGCCCGCAGCGGACTCACCCTCGACCTCCAGCGTCTCCAGTTCCGCCTGCGCCCGCTCCATGCGTTCCTGCATGGCCTTGGCCTGCTTCATCAGATTGCCGAGATTCTTCATGGTTCCTCGCTCTCATCATCCAGTGCGTCCGCGTCCATCCCGTCCGATTCGGCGGTCACGAGCGGCTTGATACCCAGCAATCGCGCTTCGGGGAAGACTTCCAGCACGGCACGCACCAGCGGATTCTCCATCTGGCGCTCCGCTGTATCGCGTTTCGTCGCCTCATCCTGCTCGTGCAGGGTCGCGGCATCCGATTCAGAGGCTATCGCGACGCTCCACTGCGACCCGAAGTGCTTTCGGATCACACGCACCAGCCGATTGGTGATGTCGGGCTGGGCCTTGTCCGTCAGCGCGATTTCCAGCCTGCCGGGACGATAGCTGACCAGCCGGACATTGTGGGTCAACTGTCCGGCCAGGTTGATCTGCCCCTGATCGGCGACCCAGGCCACCAGGGCCGGGAAATCTTCCGGCGGAGCGGGCGGGGGCGGCTGCTGCGGTTCCGGGGCCTGCGCGATCTCGACATGGGGCTCCGGCACCTCCGGTTCCGCCTGCGGGCGCGGGGCGATCCCCCCGCTGCCACGGAAGGCGACCACCGAACCACTTCCGCCCGAACCGGACGATGATGCAGACGAGGCAGGCCCTGATGAGGGCGATGGCGAAGGCGCGGACGCACCGCCCTGTACGCCCCCGGCCGAAGCGCCGCCATCCTTCAGGCGTCGCAGCAGGTCCGCCGGATCCGGCAGGTCGGCGGCATAGGCCAGGCGGATCAGGGTCATCTCGGCCGCAGCCATCGGTGCGGGGGCGATCCGGCACTCCTCCACCCCCTTCAGCAGCAGCGACCAGGCCCGGCTCAGCGCGGGCATGGAAAGGGACGCCGCCAGTTCGGCCCCCTTCTCCCGCTCCGTTCCCGAACGCGCCTCCGGCGGTTCGTGGCCAGGTGCCAGCCGTTCCGCAGACAGCCAGTGCGTGACCTCCAGCATGTCCTGCAGCACGACCTGGGCATCCGCCCCCGCGTCATGCAGTTCGCGCAGCAGCAGCAGCGCGTCACCGGCCTGCCCCCGCATCACGGCGTCATAGAGGTCCAGGACCCGCATCCGGTCCGCCAGTCCCAGCATGTCGCGTACCAGCGCCGTATCGGCCTTGCCCGCCCCGTGGGCGATGGCCTGATCGAGCAGGGAGAGGGAGTCGCGCACCGATCCCTCCGCGGCGCGGGCAATCAGTTGCAGCGCGCCCTCATCGACCTCGGCGCCCTCCTTCTCCGCGATGCCGCCCAGATGCGCGATCAGCTTGTCCGCAGGCACCCGGCGCAGATCGAAACGCTGACAGCGCGACAGCACGGTCACCGGCACCTTGCGGATCTCCGTCGTGGCGAAGATGAAGATGACGTGCTCCGGCGGCTCCTCCAGCGTCTTCAGCAACGCATTGAAGGAGTTCGACGAGAGCATGTGGACCTCGTCGATGATGTAGACCTTGGTGCGGGCCTGAACGGGCAGATAGGGCACACCGTCCAGCAGCTCCCGCATCTGCTCCACCTTGGTGCGGGACGCGGCATCCAGTTCCTGCACATCGATATGGCGGCCATCGACGATGGCACGGCAATCCTCGCAGGTGCCGCAGGGCGTCATCGTCGGGCCATCCGCCGTGCGGCAGTTCAGGGCCTTGGCGATGATGCGGGCCGTGGTGGTCTTGCCGACGCCGCGCACCCCGGTGAGCATGTATCCATGGTGCAGCCGGTTGCGCGCGATCGCATTGCCCAGCGTGCGGACCAGCGCTTCCTGCCCGATCAGTTCGTCAAAGGTCTGGGGTCGGTATTTCCGTGCGAGGACCTGGTAGGGTACAGCGTTCGTGCCGCTCATGTCCCGCGCACCTCGAATTCCCTGAATTGCAGCATCGTCATGGGCGCTGCTCGCGCGATGATGCTTCAGAAGCAGGAGGCTGCCAGATGACCCGCACCGAATTCGTTACGGCTGCTTCCTTCCGGATCTGACCGGGTTGGCGAGTGGCACGTCCACCGACAACCTCCCACGCGGGTTATGCCGTGTTTGCCCCATGGAACGCAAGAGGGTGCTAGACTTCCGTTGCAGCGGTGTGGCGTCGGCCATGCCGCAACTGTATCTTAACCCTGAACCCCCTAGGATGAAGGACATGAGAACGGTGTACAAGAACAGCCCCCGCGCAGGCTCCCACTATGTCCCCAAGGTCAAGGTGGATGCCCTGCTGCTGATGACGGATGGGACGGAGATCGAAGGCAGTGTCTTCATCCGGGCCACCGAACGCGTGCTGGACCTGCTGAATGGTCCGGGCGACTTCTTTCCCGTGCTCTGCAATCGGACTGGCGAGATCACCATCGTGAACAAGCGGGCGATCAACAACCTGAAACCGATGGACGCCAAGGACTGAGTGCAGGCCAGTGCCCGCCGGTCAAGGCAGCGATCAATCAACAAATGAAGATGTTCGGACCGGCCGTCAGTCGGCCCCGGACGATGCCAGTGCGGCAGCCTTTGCCTCCGCTGCGGCGCGCTGTTCGCGGTAGAGGATGAACAGGCCGCTGGCCATGATCACTGCCGCGCCGACCAGCATGCCGATGCCGGGAATCTCGCTGAAGAAGATCGCACCGGCGACGATGGACCAGAGCAGTTCCGTATAGACGAACGGCGCGATCATCGACGCCTCCGTCTGCTCGAACGCCTTGATCATCAGGAAATGCCCGGTGCCACCGATGAGCCCCATGCCGGCGAACATCAGCCAGTGCAGCGGCTCCGGGTCCTGCCAGATGAAGGGCAGCGGAATGGTCGCCACGACGGCACCGACAATGGCCGTGTAGAACAGGGAATTGAGCGGCGGGGCCGCGCCACGGATCAGGCGCGTCATCACCATGAAGGTGGCGTAGCAGGTCGCCATGGCCAGCGGCAGCAGCGACCAGAGGCTGAAATTGGCCTGATCGGGCCGCAGGATCGCGATGACCCCGACAAAACCGATGCCGACGGCCAGCAGACGCCTGGGTCCCACCTTCTCCTTGAGGATGAGGAAGGACATGATGGTGACCATCAGCGGCGCGACGTAGCCAATCGCCGAGACCTCGGCCATCGGCATGATGCTCAGGGACGTGAAACCGAACGCGGTTGCGGCGAAGACCACCACCGACCGGGTGATCTGCAGGCCAAGCCGCCTGGTCTTGAACAGGCTGCCGATGCGGCGCGGAAACATCAGGACAATCAGCAGCACATGAAAGAAGTACCGCGCCCAGATCACCTGCTCGATCGGATAGATCGCGGCCAGTGTCTTGGCCAGCGTCCCCATGCCGACAAACAGCACGAGGGCCAGGCAATAGAGGCCAACACCCCGGATCGGACCTTCGATACTCATGGAAAGGACCAGTCTCTGGAAGGGACCTGCGGGAGCGATTTGTTGCACTGCATCAGACATGTTCCGAAAATGCAGATATCTTCGCAACCGCACAATCGACAAGAACGCGCGAAGCCATGCGCAAATTGCATGACAACGCTAATTAATCTGTAACGTCAGAAAGTTGCAATCAGGCATCCGCGCGCATCGGGCGTGGTTCGCCGAACAGGTAGCCCTGCGCCAGCGTCAAATCATCCTCGACCAGATCCAGCACCTGATCCTCGCTCTCCACCTTGGCGGCGATCAGGACCATGCCGCGCGCGCGCAGCTTTTCCACCAGCAGGGGCAGGGGCCGGTCGGCATGCCCGAGTTGCTTCAGCACACCGACATCCACCTTGGCGAAGACCGCCCCGGCATCGACCAGGGCGAGCAGATCGATGTCCGCGCGGTCGATATTGTCGACGGAGAGGCGGAACCCGATCCGTTTCAGGCTGTCCAGATGCTCCCGGACTTTCGGTGTGGCCTGCAGCAGCCGGTCGGCTTCAAGCTCGAACACCAACCGGCTGGCGAGGTCCCGGTTGGCCACCAGGAATTCCAGAAACTGCTCGAAGAAACCTTCGTCCTCCAGCGTCGCCATGGACAGGTTGCAGAAGAAACCGAAGCTGGAATCGTCGTTGCGCCGCCGCTTCAGGGCCTGGACGCAGCGGAACAGGGAAAGGTTGTCGATCGTCGCGGTCAGCCCCGCCTGCTCCGCCACCGGCAGATACTGGCCCGGCGCGATGAGATGGTTCTCACCGTCACGCAGCCGAGTCAGACATTCGTGGAAGGCCAGACGACGCTGTGGCAATTGCACCACCGGCTGCAGGTAGAGGTCGATGCGGTTGTCCTTCAGGGCAGAAAGCACCGCCTCGATGAGGGGCTGGCCCTCCAGCTCGACCGGCCCTGCATGGCGCGGAGCACCAGAAGCCTGCCCGGCCGACGACCCGCCGGCGGCGATGCGGGCCAGCTGGGAGCGGACCATGCGCATCTCGGCCACCAGTTCCTCCTGGTCGCGATGCTTGCGCAGGCCATCCAGTTCAGCCGTCAGTTCGGCAATGGCTCCCGCCTGGCCCTCGCGTGCCGCGCGTTCCGCCTCCAGGCTGCGCATCAGCAGCCGACGTTCGAGCCGACGCGCCGCGCCCTCGCCGGACAGGACGCCAAGCGCCAGGACAAGCAGGCCGGTAAAGGCCGCGTCATACATCGACGTTTCAGGGATGAAACGGAAAGTCGCGACCCCCACGGCCCCCGCGATCAGCAGGCTGGCAAGGTGAAACAGGGTTAGCGCCGTCAACGGCATGCGATCCATAACCTTCCGGAAATCGTATAGACTCGTGCACAGTGATACCGGGATGGGGTTACGTCATGGTTAACGGAATACTGTCTTCGCGCCGTCAGCTTCTCGGCCTCGGACTGGGTCTTGCCGCCACTCTGGCCGGTGGCAGCGCGCTGCACGCCGCCGAGACCAGCGCCCATGACTTCAGCTTCACCTCGATTGACGGGACCCCGATGCCGCTCAGCCACTACCGGGGCAAGGCGATCCTGCTGGTCAATACAGCGTCGCGGTGCGGTTACACCCATCAGTACGACGGGCTGCAGGCGCTCTGGGACTCCTACCGTGACCGCGGGCTCGTGGTTCTCGGCGTACCCTCCGACGACTTCAATCAGGAACTGGACTCGGAGGCTGCGATCAAGCGCTTCTGCGCCGTGAATTTCGCCATCGACTTCCCGATGACCGAGCGCCAGACCGTCCGCGGCCGCGACGCGCATCCCCTGTACCGCTGGATCGCCGACACCCGCGGGCGCAGCGCCGCGCCGCGCTGGAACTTCTACAAGTACCTGATCACCCCGGACGGACAGATCGCGGGCAACTGGCCCAGCAGCACCGCACCGGAATCAAGCGAACTGCGCAGCGCGATCGAAGCGGTGTTGCCACAGGGCTGAGGCATGCGGTTCCAGTCATAGATCCGGGCCAGCCCTCTCCCCCTCCCGATCAGGCGGCTTCGGACACCTCGCCCAGCCAGGCCGAAAAGGCACCCAGCGCCCGGTCACTCAGCGCCTTGCGCTTCAGGCGGTGCTTGTCCCGTCCCCTGAACCGCTCTTCCAGGGGCGGAAACAGGCCGAAATTCACGTTCATCGGCTGAAAGGTCTTCGCGTCCGCGCCGCCGGTGATATGCGCATGCAGGGCACCCAGCGCGGTCTCCACGGGAGGGGCCGCGAGATCCTGTCCCAGCCGCTCCGCCGCAGCCAGCCGACCGGCGAGCAGACCGATGGCCGCGCTTTCCACATAGCCCTCGACCCCGGTGATCTGTCCTGCGAACCGCAGCCGCGGCTGGGCCTTCAGACGCAACTGCTCATCCAGCAGACGCGGACTGTTCAGGAACGTGTTGCGGTGCAGGCCGCCAAGACGGGCAAAGGTGGCGTTCTCCAGCCCCGGGATCATGCGAAAGACCTCGGTCTGCACGCCATACTTCAGCTTCGTCTGGAACCCGACCATGTTGTAGAGGGTCGCCAGCTTGTTGTCCTGGCGCAGCTGCACGACCGCATGGGGGCTGCTGCCCGTGCGCGGATCCGTCAGCCCCACCGGTTTCATCGGGCCATAGCGCAGGGTATCGACACCGCGCGATGCCATCACCTCGATCGGCAGGCAGCCCTCGAAATAGGGCGTGTTCTTCTCCCACTCCCTGAACTCGGTCTTCTCCCCATTGATCAGCGCATCCAGGAACGCGAGATACTGCGCCTCGTCCATCGGGCAATTGATGTAGTCCGCGCCATCGCCGCCGGGGCCGACCTTGTCATAGCGGGACTGGAACCAGGCCACGTCGAAATCGATCGACTCCCGGTCGATGATCGGCGCGATGGCGTCGAAGAACGCCAGCTGGTCCTCCCCCGTCAGGTCGAGCACGGCCTGGGTCAGGGCGGGCGACGTCAGGGGGCCGGTGGCCACGATGACACTGTCCCAGTCGGCAGGCGGCAGTCCGGCGACTTCGGCCCGCGAGACCGTGATCAGCGGCTCCGCCGCGATCAGGGCGCCCACGGCGTCGGAGAAGGCATGCCGGTCCACGGCCAGCGCGCCCCCGGCCGGAACCTGATTGCGGTCGGCGGCGGCCATGATCACGGATTGCGCCCGCCGCATCTCGGCATGCAGCAGGCCGACGGCATTCTGTTCGGCATCGTCGGAGCGGAAGGAGTTGGAACAGACGAGTTCCGCCAGACCCTCGGTCTGATGGGCGTCTGTCATCCGCTCCGGCCGCATCTCGTGCAGCACGACAGGCACTCCGGCCCGTGCCGCCTGCCAGGCGGCCTCCGATCCCGCAAGACCGCCACCAATGACATGAAGCGGCTTCAACTGGTTCATTTCCCGATCACCTTCCGCATCGCGTCCGCCAGGGGCCGGGCATCATCCGGCAGGTTGCCTGCGTGCTGGTCCAGCACCAGGGAGAGGTCCCTGTACCATTCGTCCCGCACGTCGGCGAGGTTGTCCACGATTGCCAGCCTGACACGCATCGCCGCAGCATCGACCAGCAGGGCCTCGTCCGACGGTGCCGAGGGAATCTCGTCCTCGTCCTCCGCCCGCTGGCGCTCGGCGAGTTCCTCCGCCAGCCGGTCCACTTCATCCGCCGGGTCGGAGAAGACATCACTGTCGATGATTTCCGATGCATGGCGCAGCCGCGCGGCCAGCCGACGGCTTGCGGCCACGATCTCGTTCAGCGCCACTTGGGCATCATTGCGTATCAGGTCCATCCGGCTTCCCTTGCAGCATTTCCTGCAGTTCCCATCGACCATGTGGGGTCCGGGACGTGAAACTCCAGCGCGCGCGGCATGATATCGAAGACAGCCGGTGTGGTCTCGACCAGTTCGCCGTCCACGTTGAGCTGCTGTTCCGGCTCCGCCTCCACCTTCAGCCAGTGCAGCCGATGGGTCCGGATATCGCGCTTGTGGCGGATCGCGCCGAACCGCAGCAGCGGCAGGACCTTCAGCATGCCCAGCGGGCCGAGGGGCCGCACGTAGAAGACATCCAGATTGCCGTCATCGATGGCCGCATCCTCGACGATCCGCATCCCGCCGCCGTAGAAAACGCCATTGCCGATGGCGAACAGGGTTGTCCGGGTCGACTTCGTCTTGCCGTCCCTGTCTGTCAGGCGCACGCGGAACGGTTTCGTGTCGCGTTGCGCATCCAGCCAGCTCACGGGGTAGCTCAACAGCTTCAGCCGCCGTTTCCGTTCCCCCGTGTGGTGGCGGGCAACGTTGGCGCTGAACCCCATGCTGGCCACGTTGAAATAGGGTCGGCCGTTCACGAGACCCAGATCGATGCGTTTCGTGCGCCCGCGCACGATCACGCCCGCCGCGTCGGCCAGGTCCGCGGGAATGCCAAGCGTCCGGGCCAGATCATTGGCGGTCCCCATCGGCAGCAGACCGACGGGACGCCCCGCATCCAGCAGGGCCTGGGCCGAATGCAGCATGGTGCCATCGCCGCCGCCGACGATGATCCGCGCGCAGTCCGGGCCACGCTCCCGGATCACTTCCGAGATCTGTTCGGGTCTGTCTGGACGCGCGAGCTGCGGCTTCAGGCCCGCTTCACGCAATACAGCCAGGGCGCGGGTGACATCGCGCCCGGCACCGCCGCCCTGTCGGTTGATGATGACCAGTGTCTCTGACTTCATGGTCCGCCCTGTATCCGGGATCGGGCGGGAAACCACAAGTGTCAGGGTTCCAGTTCGGAATCCCAGTAGAGATAGTCACGCCAGCCGTCATGCAGGTAGTTCGGCGGGAAGGCACGACCGATGCGGTTCAGGTCCTGCATGGTCGGACGCACGGGCGGGCGGTGCGGGTGCATGTTCGCGCGATCCGGCATCCGTCCCCCCTTGGCGATGTTGCACGGCGCACAGGCAGCCACGACATTCTCCCACGTCGTCCGGCCACCGGCACGGCGCGGGATCACATGATCGAAGGTCAGATCCTCGGTGGCATTGCAGTACTGGCAGCGGAACCGGTCACGCAGGAAGACATTGAACCGGGTGAATGCCGGATAGGCAGCCGGGCGCACATATTCCTTCAGCGCGATGACGCTGGGCAGCTGCATGGTCAGCGACGGGCTGGAAACCGTGCGGTCGTAGAGCTGGATGATATTGACCCGATCCAGGAATGACGCCTTCACGGCCTCCTGCCAGGGCCAGACCGATAGCGGAAAATAGGACAGCGGCCTGAAGTCGGCGTTGAGCACCAGCGCCGGGAACTTTTCAGGTCTCAGGTACATGGCACATCCATCCCCCTCGAACGCTCGATCCGCCTGAATCAACACGACCAGACACCGAAAGTGTTACCGGGTAGCCGACAAAGAGCAACCACGCAGAAACCCATATCGGGTGTGCATGTCGATTCGATGACACAATATGGCGTCCGTCGGCGCGAGAGCATGCAGGCCGGACAAGCCTGCCAGGCTGTCGCTCAGGGTACGGCTGTCGTTCAGGTATGGCGGTGCGGTGCGGCCTCGTCGCGGGCAAGCAGTTCGTCGGCCCAGCGCCGGGACCGTTTCGCCATCCGTTCCGGCTCCACCCCGAGCTGGGACATGGCGGCGGCATCATGCGCGGTCTCCCGATAACTCGCGATCATGCCATCGGCGTCGAAATGGAAGATCGACGTGCCCTCCAGCACCACGCGCCGCCCCGGATAGGCCGGCATGACGGAGGTGAAGCTGAAGAGATAGCGGGCATAGCCGACACGTCCGTCACAGACGGGATCGATCATCTGCCAGCGAAACGCCTCCGCATCCCCCCAGAAGTGGTTGTTCAGCATCTGCCCGATGGCCTCGCGCCCCTGGAAGGGTCCGTAGAGATAGTCGTTGTAGACGCCGTCCTCGGCGAACAGGGCCGCAAGCCCGGGGCCGTCATTGCTCTCCACCGCCGCGCAGAACCGCTCCAGAACCGAACTGAAATCCACCATCATCCGTGCCTCCCCCAGGGCTGTGCCGGTCAGGCCGAGATATGGGTCCGCAGACGGTCCATCAGGTCCATGCACTGGCTGATCTGATCCACATCCACGAACTCGTTGGGCTGGTGCGCCACGGCGATGTCGCCGGGTCCGCAGACCACGGTCGAAATGCCCGCAACCTGGAACACGCCGCCTTCCGTGCCATAGGACACGGTCTCGGTATCATTGCGCTGGGCCAGCAGCTTGATCAGCGTCTCGGCAGGGCCATCCTTCTCCGGGAACAGGCCCACGACCTCCGCGATCGGCTCCGTCACGATATCGGCTCCCGGTGCGACCGCCCGCATCCGGGGCAGCAGGTCCGTGTCGATGAATTCCTGCACGCGCTGCTTGATATCCGACCCGTCGTCGCCTTCGACCGCGCGGAACTCCCAGACGATCTCGCAGTCCTGGGGCACGATGTTGACCGCCGTGCCGCCATGCATCATCCCGACATGGACGGTGGTGTAGGGCGGATCGAAGTTCGGATCGACCTGCTGCTTGCGCTCCTCCGCCAGCTTCGCGATGAAACCGACAAGCTCCGCACCATAGATCACCGTGTTGACGCCCATGTGGGTCAGGGAGGAATGCACCTCCTTGCCCTTCAGTCGCGTGATGAAGGTCGCCGCGCCCTTGTGGGCATTGACGACACGCATCATCGTCGGCTCACCGACAAGGCAGATCGCGGGCTTGAAGCCCTCCGCCTCGAACAGGTCGACGATGCCGTGAACACCGAAGCAGCCGACTTCCTCGTCGTAGGAAAAGGCCAGATGCACGGGCCGCGTCAGCTTCGCCGCCACCAGATCCGGCACGGCAGCCAGCGCGCAGGCGATGAAGCCCTTCATGTCCGAAGAACCGCGCCCGAAGAGCTGGTCGCCCTTGCGCGTCAGGGTGAAGGGGGCCGTCTGCCAGTCCTGACCGTCCACGGGCACGACATCGGTATGGCCCGAAAGCACGATTCCGCCATCGACCTGCTCGCCGATGGTGGCGACCAGATTGGCCTTGCCGCCATCCGCGTCCATCACCTTGATGGAGGCAACGCCGTGTTCTTCCAGATAGGCCGCGACCCAGTCGATCAGCGGCATGTTCGAATCGCGGCTGGTCGTGTCGAACCCGACCAGCCGCTCAAGAATGCCAATGGCACTGTCAGTATGTCTGTTCATGCCTCGGGACGATAACGCCTCCGTCCCCGTTGGCAATGATCAGGTGCGCGACCTAGCCCGCCTTGATCACCTTCTCCGCCTGCGCCCAGGCGAATTCGGCCAGCGGGCGGATGCGGGCAACCTGTTCCTTCGCATGGTCGGAGGCTGCGGTCCCGTCGCGCACCCGACCCGCGATGCCCTGCAGGATCGCGGCGATACGGAACATGTTGTAGGCGAGGTAATAGTCCCAGTTGCCGATGCCGTCGCGGCCCGTGCGCTTGCAGTAGGCCTCCACGTAGGCCTGCTCCGTCGGGATGCCCAGCGCCTCCAGGTCCAGACCGCCGATACCCCGGAACAGCCCCGGCGGCAGGCGCCAGCTCATCACGTGGTAGGCAAAGTCGGCCAGCGGGTCACCAAGGGTCGAGATTTCCCAGTCCAGCACCGCAACGATGCGCGGCTCCGTCGGGTGGAACATCAGGTTGTCGAGGCGATAGTCGCCATGCACCACCGTGGTGGAATCGGAGTCCGGCACATTCTCCGGCAGCCATTCCATCAGCCGGTCCATTTCCGGAATCGTGTCTGTCTCCGACAGCTTGTACTGCTTCGACCAGCGGCTGACCTGGCGCAGCACGTAGTTGCCGGGCCGACCGAAGTCCTCCAGCCCCACCGCCTTGTAGTCGACCGAATGCAGCCGGGCGATGACGTCGTTCATGGCATCGTAGTAGGGGGCGCGTTCGCTGCGCTCCAGATGCTCCAGGCTCTGGTCCCAGATCACCCGGCCCTCGACCAGATCCATGACGTAGAAGATCGTGCCGATGACGTCCTCGTCCTCGCACAGGCACCAGGTCTTCGCGACCGGTACGTCCGTGTGGGCGCCAAGGGCGGTCAGGACCTTGTATTCACGATCCACCGCGTGTGCGGAGGGCAGCAGCTTTCCCGGCGGCTTGCGGCGCAGCACGAATTCGCGCCCACCCGCGCGCAGGGCATAGGTCGGATTCGACTGTCCGCCCTTGAACTGGCGCACCTGCAGGTCGCCACTGAAACCGTCGATGTTTTCCTTCAGGTATGCCGCGAGCGCGCCTTCATCGAAACGAAAGCGCTCATCGACCTCCTTCGTGCCGGAGAACATGCTGCTTGGATCGCTCATTCGTCTTCCTCCCCCGAGAAACCGGAGAATCAGTTACAGCACATCCGGCGGGGGGCGGCAATCGGGCGAACCATGCCACTGGCGCGACGCAGCCGCCGGACGACCCTCAGGTCAGCAACTGTTTCATGGTCTGGCTGGCACGGCCCATGTCGACACGACCGGCGTAGCGATCCTTCAGCACGCCCATGCAGCGTCCCATGTCCTTCAGGCCGGTGGCACCGAGTTCCTGTTTCACCTTCGCGGCGACCTCCGCCACCTCGTCCGCAGAGAGCTGTTTCGGCAGGTAGCCTTCGATCACCGCAATCTCGGCCTGCTCCTGTTCCGCCAGGTCCATCCGCGCGCCTTCTTCGTACATGCGGATCGAATCTCGCCGCTGTTTCACCATCTTGGCCATGATCAGCCGGATCTGCTCATCGGTGATCTCATTGTCTCCGCCTTCCGCGCGGTCGACGATCTCCTGCTCCTTCACCGCGGCGAGGATCAGGCGCAGGGTTCCCATGCGTCGGGTGTCCTTGTCACGCATCGCGGACTTCAGATCTTCGTTCAGTTGCTGTCGCAACATCGGCAAGCTCCTATCAACAGGAGGCGGACTCTAGACCAAAATGCCGCAATCAGCAATTTCTCAATTTTCTCCAACATATTGATATTGCTACATTATTCACTTCGGGCTGCGACTTGACCCAACCCATTGAAATCACTATCGTCCGGCAACTTTGCGCTGGCGTCACCGCCAGGTGCCCGCCCTTGAAGCTGCCCCCTAGACTCCAGGTCCACGACCAATGACCGAACAGATGACGACAGCCGCGCCGACGCCCACCCCGGGCGACGGCCCATTGGCCACGGGCGCGCTCGCGCTCGCCGATGGCACCGTGCTCTATGGAGCCGGTATCGGTGCGCTGGGAACCACGGTGGGGGAGGTCTGTTTCAACACCTCCATCACCGGTTACCAGGAGATCCTGACCGATCCGTCCTATGCCGGTCAGATCATCAACTTCACCTTCCCCCACATCGGCAACGTCGGCACCAATGACGAGGATATCGAGACCTCGACGACAGCCGCGCGGGGTCTGATCATCCGCATGGACATCACGGAGCCGTCGAACTGGCGCGCCACCCGGCACCTGGATGCCTGGCTGAAGGCGCGCAACCTGATCGGCATTGCCGGGATCGACACCCGCGCCCTGACCCGCCGCATCCGTGACGGCGGCGCGCCCTCCGGCGTGCTGGCCCATGCCACCGACGGGCAGTTCGACACCGCCGCCCTGGTGGCGGAGGCGAAGGCCTGGCCGGGGCTGGAGGGGATGGACCTGGCGAAGGACGTCACCTGCGAGACCACCCATCACTGGACCGAGGGCACCTGGACCCTGGGCGAAGGCCACGCGAAGGCAGGCAAGCCGAAGCGTCGGGTCGTCGCCATCGACTATGGCTGCAAGCGCAACATCCTGCGCTGTCTGGTCAGTGCCGGCTGCGAGGTGATCGTGGTGCCCGCGAACGCCACGGCGGCGGAAGTGCTGAGCCACGATCCGGACGGCATCTTCCTGTCCAACGGGCCGGGCGATCCGGCAGCGACCGGTGTCTATGCGGTGCCGGTCATCCGCGAGCTGGTCGACAGCGGCAAGCCGATCTTCGGCATCTGCCTGGGCCACCAGATGCTGTCCATCGCACTGGGCTGCCGTACCGCGAAGATGAACCGCGGCCATCGCGGCGCCAACCAGCCGGTCAAGGACCTGACCACGGGCAAGGTGGAGATCACCAGCCAGAACCACGGCTTCGTCACCATGCGCGACAGCCTGCCGAAGGGCGTCGTGGAGACCCACACATCGCTGTTCGACGGCGTGCTGGAGGGGATCCGCATGGAGGGTCGCCCCGTCTTCTCCGTCCAGTACCACCCGGAAGCCAGCCCGGGACCACGGGACGCTCACTATCTGTTCAAACGTTTCACGGACCTGATCGACGCCAATGCCTAAACGCACCGACATACGATCCATCATGATCATCGGGGCGGGGCCGATCGTCATCGGCCAGGCCTGCGAATTCGACTATTCCGGTACCCAGGCCTGCAAGGCACTGCGGGAGGAGGGCTACCGGATCATCCTGGTGAACTCCAACCCCGCCACCATCATGACGGACCCGGAATTCGCCGACGCCACCTATGTGGAGCCGGTGACACCTGAAGTGGTCGCCAAGATCATCGAGAAGGAGCGCCCCGACGCCCTGCTGCCCACCATGGGCGGGCAGACGGCGCTGAACACGGCGCTGGCGCTGGCCGACGACGGCACGCTGGATCGACTGGGTGTCGAGCTGATCGGCGCCAGGCAGGAAGCCATCTCCATGGCGGAGGACCGGGACCTGTTCCGCGCCGCCATGACCCGCATCGGCCTCGCCATGCCGAAGAGCGCCGTGGTCGAGACCCTGGCCGAAGCGCGTGACGTGATGGCGGAGATCGGCCTGCCCGCCGTCATCCGCCCGTCCTTCACCATGGGCGGCACCGGCGGCGGCATCGCCTACAACCGCGACGAGTTCGAGCAGATCGTGGCCAGCGGCCTGGACGCCTCCCCCACCACGCAGGTGCTGGTCGAGGAATCGGTGCTGGGCTGGAAGGAATTCGAGATGGAGGTGGTCCGCGATCATGCGGACAACTGCATCATCATCTGCTCCATCGAGAATGTGGACCCGATGGGCATCCACACCGGCGACTCCATTACCATCGCGCCCGCGCTGACCCTGACCGACAAGGAATACCAGATCATGCGCGACGCCTCGATTGCGGTGTTGCGGGAGATCGGCGTGGATACCGGCGGGTCGAACGTGCAGTTCGCGGTCAACCCCGACGACGGACGGCTGGTGGTGATCGAGATGAACCCCCGCGTCTCGCGGTCGTCGGCACTGGCGTCGAAGGCGACGGGCTTCCCCATCGCCAAGGTCGCGGCGAAGCTGGCGGTCGGCTACACGCTGGACGAGCTGGACAATGACATCACCCGCGTGACCCCGGCGAGCTTCGAGCCGACCATCGACTATGTGGTCACCAAGATCCCGCGCTTCACGTTCGAGAAGTTTCCCGGTGCCGAGCCGTACCTGACCACCTCCATGAAATCGGTGGGCGAGGCGATGGCGGTGGGCCGGAACTTCCACGAGAGCCTGCAGAAGGCACTCCGGTCGATGGAGACCGGTCTCGACGGCCTGGACGACCAGCTGGTCGAGGGCGACGACGAGGATGCGCTGATCGCCGCGCTGGGCCGCCCGACCCCGGACCGCCTGCTGATGACGGCGGAGGCGCTGCGTTTCGGCATCGAGAAGGAACGCATCGTCCGCATTACCCGCTATGACCCGTGGTTCGTCGACCGGCTGGACGAGATCGTGACAGCCGAGGAGCGGGTGCGCGAACAGGGCCTGCCGACCACGCCCTGGGGCTGGCTGCAACTGAAGAAGATGGGTTTCGGCGATGCCCGCATCGCGAAACTGGCCCGGACTTCCGAGTCGCGTGTGGCAGCGGCCCGCCGCATGGCCGGTGTGACGCCGGTCTACAAGCGCATCGACACCTGCGCCGCCGAGTTCGAATCGGCCACGCCCTACATGTATTCGACCTATGAGGGCTTCCCCTCCCCCAGCGGTGAACTGGTCGGCGGAGAATGCGAGTCCAAGCCGACGGACCGGCGCAAGGTGATCATCCTGGGGGGTGGTCCGAACCGCATCGGCCAGGGCATCGAGTTCGACTACTGCTGTGTCCATGCCTGCTTCGCGCTGAAGGAAGCCGGTTACGAAACCATCATGATCAACTGCAATCCGGAGACGGTCTCGACGGATTACGACACCTCCGACCGGCTGTATTTCGAGCCGCTGACCATCGAGACGGTGCTGGAGATCGTGCGGACGGAAGAACAGTCCGGCGAAGTCGTCGGTGTCATCGTGCAGTTCGGCGGCCAGACCCCGCTGCGCCTGGCGCAGGGGCTGCTGGATGCCGGAGTCACCATCCTCGGCACCTCCGTCGATGCCATCGACCTGGCGGAGGACCGCGACCGCTTCCAGGACCTGCTGCAGCGCCTCGACCTGCGCCAGCCGCCCAACGGCATCGCCCGCAGCAATGAGGAGGCGAAGGCCGTGGCGGAGAGGCTGGGCTTCCCCGTGCTGCTGCGTCCGTCCTATGTGCTGGGTGGCCGCGCCATGGAGATCGTGCACGACATGCCCGGTCTGGAGCGCTACGTGCGGGAGGCCGTGCGGGTCTCCGGCACCAGCCCGGTGCTGGTCGATTCCTACCTGGGCAATGCCTCCGAGGTGGATGTCGATGTGCTGTGCGACGGGACGGAGACCTTCGTCGCCGGCATCATGGAACATATCGAGGAAGCGGGCGTGCATTCCGGCGATTCGGCCTGTTCCCTGCCGCCCTACTCACTCAGCGATGCGACGATCGCGGAGATCCGCCGCCAGTCCGATATTCTGGCGCGCGAGCTCAATGTCGTCGGCCTGATGAACGTCCAGTTCGCGGTTCAGGACGGGGTCGTCTACATCCTGGAGGTCAATCCGCGCGCCTCCCGCACGGTTCCCTTCGTCGCCAAGACCATCGGCAAGCCCATCGCCAAGATCGCCGCACGGCTGATGGCGGGCGAGAAGCTCGCCGATTTCGAGCTGCCGAAGGACGCGCTGGACTTCGACTACATCGCCATCAAGGAAGCGGTCTTCCCGTTTGCCCGCTTCCCCGGCGTCGATGTCATCCTGGGGCCGGAGATGCGCTCCACCGGTGAGGTCATGGGCCTGGCCCAGGACTTCGAGATGGCGTTCCTGAAGTCACAGCTCGGCAGTGGCACACGCCTGCCGGAAAGCGGCACGATCTTCGTTTCCGTCCGTGACAGCGACAAGGCGATGTTCGCGGAACTGGGCCGGGATCTGGTCGGCATGGGTTTCTCCCTGGTCGGTACCCACGGAACCGCGCGGTTCCTGACCGACCACGGCGCCGCCTGCAAGCCGATCAACAAGGTGCTGGAGGGCCGCCCCCACATCGTTGATGCGATCAAGAACCATCAGGTGCAGATGGTCATCAACACCACCGACGGTGAGCAGGCGATCCGCGACTCCTTCTCGCTGCGCCGGACGGCGCTGCAGGAACGCGTGCCCTATTACACGACAGCCGCCGGTGCCCGTGCCGCTGTTCAGGCATTGAAGGCGCTGAAGACCGGTCGTCTTGAAGTCGCGCCCTTGCAGTCCTACTATTGAACCTTCGAATGCGCCGGTTGCTGCATGACAGCGACCGGCGCCTGTGTATCTCCCGGGTCCAGAGAAGGTATCGGCGTGGAACGTGTCCCAATGACGCTGAAAGGCCAGCAGCGCCTTGAAGCGGAACTGAAGAATCTGAAGTCGGTGGAACGCCCGGCCGTGATCCAGGCCATTGCCGAGGCGCGTGCGCACGGCGATCTGTCCGAAAACGCGGAATATCATGCCGCGAAGGAGAAGCAGGGCTTCATCGAGTCCCGCATCATGGAACTCGAGAGCGCGCTCAGCCGGGCGGAGGTGATCGACACCACCAAGATGTCCGGCGATACGGTCCGCTTCGGTGCCACGGTCGGCCTGGCCGACGTGGATACGGACGAGGAGAGCGAGTATCAGATCGTCGGCGTCGATGAAGCGGATATCGACAGCGGCCTGATCTCCATCACCAGCCCCATCGCGCGCGCCCTGATCGGCAAGTCGGAAGGTGACTCCGTCGACGTGCAGACACCGCGCGGCGAGAAATCCTACGAGATCATCGGGGTGAAGTGGGTCTGAGGGCGCTGCGACGCGGCTCGGCACAACCGTCTGTGACTTCGGCTGAAAAGCCCCGGACGTCTGTCTGAGCAGTCAGCCGGACGACCCGCAAGGGGATGTGGCGGCGGGAACGGGACGGTCAGGCGCGGGCGCGCGAGGCGCCGCCGGACCCGTCGGCGCGTCGCCGCAGTCGCGCCAGGACCTCTTCCAGACCTGTCGGGCTGATGTTGCTGTATTCATCGCTGATGCGGGAAATGATCCGATGAATGAAGGTCGGTTCGTCCATGCCTTCCCGCCGTTTCCGCGCCGCGGCAATCTCGTCACGGGAAACCCGGAAGGCGTGGAACATCAGTGAATCCAGACCTGATGCCTCGTAGAGGCGGCGGAAACCATCCAGACCGGCCCCATCCATGGCCCCCTTCACCCGCTGTTCCGGCCAGCCGCTGAGAGCCGTCATGCCGGCAATGAAGAACTGGTGGTCGCCCCCTGCCAGCACGCGCAGCATCAGGCTGGTGGACAGGCGGCCCTGCGCCTTCATGCGGGCCGCGAGTTCCTGCACTTCGGCAATGTCGTCGGAATTCCTGATGACCGACGCGACGGAGCGCTCCATGCCGTGCACGAAGATGTCCTCTGCCAGGATCGGCGGCAGGTCGCTGCGTTTCACCAGCGCATCCATCATCATGTCGGAGACGGTGCGGATGCACTGCTCGCTGACCACCAGGGAGACCAGCCGCTCCGCGGTCTTCAGCGGCAATCCGGGACGGGCGGCAACCGCGCCCATGACATGGGTGGATTCCTGAAACCGGTCGATGGCCCGGTCCAGGGCACCTGCCTGCAGGTCCGCGCCCGTGTTGCGGACAAGGGTCCCGACCGCCTGCTCCGTCCCGACGGAGACGATACGCTCCGAGACCACCGCGCTGACCGACTCCCGACCGGCGACGGCCACCTGATAGTCTTCGCCGCGCTCCAGTTGCTCCAGCAGCACGGCATCGTCCAGCAGTGACGACAGCCGCACGATGGGCAGGGCCACCGCATCAACGTCCGCGATCAGCCGTTCGATCATCGGTCGGGGCAGCATGGGTGATTCGGCAATATGTTCAGCCAGGGACTGGCGCACCGCCACGACGGAGTCCGCGACAAGCTGATCGACCAGTTCCAGTGCCACCCGCAGTTCCCGGGGCGAAAGCCCGGAACTTTTCATCAGGCGACCAACCTGCGCCGCCACCGTGGTCTTGTTGTCGGCGGACAGGGCACCGATGAGTCGCTGGACTTCCGAAACGTCTATCTGTGCGGTCATTACTTCGCTCCCAATGACACCTGACGATAGGCGGGGAGGCTTAATGCGGGATTAATGTGACGGGCGACGGCACAGCCTGATATATGCTGGCGATCCGAGATCAGGAGCGTGGCGTGCCGGATAATATCGAGGTACTGAGGGCGGCATTGCTGCAACGGCGGGACAGCCTGACAGGGCTGAGTGCCCTGTCGGCCAGTTCCCGCGATGCTGTCGAACTCGACCAGTCGCGCGTGGGCCGGCTTTCGCGCATGGACGCGCTGCAGCAGCAGGAGATGGCAAAGGCCTCGGAAAACCAGCGGACCCAGCAGGTCGCCCGCATCGATGCCGCACTTGCCCGCATCGCGAGCGGGGATTTCGGATATTGCGTCGACTGCGGGGAGGAGATCGCGGCGAAGCGCCTGGCCGTTGACCCCGCGACCCCGCTGTGTATCGACTGCGCCTCGGGTCGGTGAACCATGGATGATCACGTCAAGGGCCTGCTGATAACAGCGGGCGGTGTTCTGGCGATTACGCCGGATGCGCTGCTGATCAAGATGTCCGGCATGGCCGCGCCTTCGCTGTTCTTCTGGCGCGGAATGCTGGTGGCACTGATGATGACGCTGCCGTTCGTCTTCATCTGGCGCGGTCAGTTCATCGCCAACTGGCGCGCCATCGGCTGGCCCGGCATCGGCGTCGCCTGCTGCTACGCGATCAGTACCGGCTGCTTCGTTGCCGCGAACACCATGACCGTTGCCGCCAACGTCCTCGTCATCGTGGCCACGGCCCCGCTGTTCTCCTCCATCTTCTCCACCCTGCTGTTGCGGGAACCGACACCGCCACGCACATGGATCGCCTCCATCGTCGCCCTGGCCGGTGTCGCCCTTGTCGGCGCGGACGAGATCAGCCGCGACGCCGGTCTGGGGGAACTGCTGGCCCTCGGCTGTGCCGCCTTCGTGTCCCTGTCCTTCGTCATCATCCGCAAGGCCAAGTCGGTCAGCATGATCCCCGGCACGGCGCTCGGGGCCTTCATCATGGGGCTGGTCGGCTGTTTCTGGTTCGACGTGCCCGCCGGTGAGACCGAGTGGATGGCGGTGCTGGTCAGCGGTCTGTTCTTCATTCCGCTGGCCTATCTCGGCCTGACTGTCGGCCCCCGCTACATCTCCGCGCCGGAGGTGGGCCTGTTCCTGCTGCTGGAGACGGTGGTCGGCCCGATCTGGGTCTGGCTGATACTGGCCGAGACCCCCAACCAGTGGGGCCTGATCGGCGGCGCGCTGATCCTCAGCGCCCTGCTGGGCAATACGATCCTCGGCCTGCGCAACCGCTCCAGACGCTCCGCCTGAGGGGCCGGCGGGTCAGCCCTCGACCGCCTCCGCCATGTGGCGGCGCATGTTGTTGATCATGTCGACCTTGGTGATCAGCCCGAAGAACGTGCTGTCGCTGGCCACAATCGCCACCTTGTCGGCCCGCAGGATCGGCATCAGCTGCTCCAGCGGGGCATCGGGCGAGATGGTTTCCAGCCGGGTGACCATGAATTCGGAGACCGGACTCTGGAAGTTCTCCTCGTGACCGTGCACGGCCAGCAACAGGTCACTCTCGTCGATGATGCCGACAATGGCCCCGTCGGAGAGCACCGGCAGCTGCGAGATGTCGAACATGCGCAGGCGTGAATAGGTCGTCAGCAGGGTGTCGTCCGGGGAGACACTGACCACATCGCCCTCGTCAGCACGGCGAATGATCAGGTCGCGCAGATCGCCGTGCTTCTCCCGTTTCACCAGCCCCTGATCGACCAGCCAGGCCCTGTTGTAGGCCTTGCTGAGGTACTTGTTGCCGGTGTCGCAGACCAGGGTCACGACCCGTTTCGGTTCAGTCTGCTCCCGGCAGTAGCGCAGGGCCGCGGCGAGCAGTGTGCCGGTGGAGGAACCGCCCAGGATCCCTTCCTTCGACAGCAGCAGCTGGATCGCTTCGAACGCCTCCGTGTCCGAGACCGTGATACCGCGGCTGATGACGCTCAGATCACAGTTGGGGGGGATGAAGTCCTCCCCGATCCCCTCCACCAGCCAGGACCCGACCTCATTGGGGACATTGCCGGTATTCGCCGCCTCCGCCACGACAGAGCCCTCAGGGTCGGCAACCACCATCTCCGTTTTCGGCGAGTTTGCCCGCATGAAGCGGCCGATACCGGTGATCGTGCCGCCGGAGCCCACGCCACAGAACACCGCATCCACGTCGCCGTCCATCTGCGCCAGGATCTCCGGCCCGGTCCCGGTCTCATGCGCCTCCGGGTTGGCGGGATTGGAGAACTGATCGACCCAGAATGCCCCCGGAATCTCCCGCTGCAGCCGCTCCGCAATGTCCTGGTAGTACTCCGGATGGCCCTTGCCGACGTCGGAACGGGTCAGCCGCACCTCGACCCCCAGCGCCTTCAGGTGCTGGATCTTGTCCAGGCTCATCTTGTCGGGGATGACCAGGATCAGGCGATAGCCCTTCAGTGCCGCGACAAGCGCCAGGCCCAGGCCGGTATTGCCCGCCGTCGCCTCGATCAGGGTGCCGCCCGGCTTCAGCCGCCCGTCCCGTTCGGCGGCCTCGATCATCGACAGGCCGATGCGATCCTTGATCGAGCCACCGGGATTCTGGCTCTCCAGCTTGGCGAACAGCCGACAGGGCCCGGTATCCAGATTGGTAAGTTCGACCATCGGCGTGTTGCCGATCAGTTGCAGCACGGACGTGGGTACAGGCATGACAATCTCCCCCGGATTTCGGGGCAGCATAGCTCTCTCAGGATGCCGGCGCGAGGGTATCGGCAAAAAGGGCCGGATCGACGTTGCCGCCCGACGCCACCACCACGACTGTCCGGCCCGCGACCGGCAGCTTGCCCGACAGGACCGCCGCCAGAGCGACGCAGCCCCCGGGCTCGATGACGACCTTCAGTTCGGCGAAGGCGTCTGCCATTGCCTGCCGGACTTCCCCGTCGCTGACCGTGAGACCACCGGAGAGTGTCCGCTGATTGACAGGAAACGTCAGTTCTCCCGGCTGTGGCGTCATGATCGCGTCACAGATGCTGGCCGGCGTGGCCGTGTTGGCGACCCGGGTTCCGGATTGCAGGGAACGCGCCGTATCGTCATATCCCTCCGGCTCCACTGCGAACAGCGCCAGATCGGGAAAGGCCGCCTTCATGGCTGTGGAGAAACCGGCCATCAGGCCACCCCCGCCTGTCGGCGCCAGCGCCAGATCCGGCACGGCGTCCAGTTCCGCACACTGCTGTGCGCATTCCAGGCCCGACGTGCCCTGCCCGGCCATGATCAGCGGATCGTCATAAGGCTTCACCAGCGTCAGCCCCTGCTCCGCCGCGATCTGTCTGCCGATGGCCTCCCGGCTTTCGCCATGCCGGTCATAGAGCACGATTGCGGCACCATATTCAGCCGTGTTGCGCTGCTTCATGGCCGGGGCATCGCGCGGCATGATGATGGTCGCCGGGACGCCGAACATCTGCGCCGCGCGGGCGACACCCTGGGCGTGATTGCCGGATGAATAGGCGAGAATCCCGCGGGCGCGCACCTCCGGATCCATGGCGGCCAGCCGGTTGTAGGCACCGCGGAACTTGAACGACCCGGTGTGCTGCAGGCATTCCGCCTTCACCAGCAGCCGACCACCGATCCTGTCGTTCAGCCGGGCGGATTCCAGCAGGGGCGTGCGGCGGACGATGCCATCGATGCGTGCCGCCGCGGCCTGTATGTCGGACAGCGCAAATTCGGTAACGGGTTCAGTGGTGGCCAGTGTCATCGCAGCGCTCCAGAAACGCGAGAATTCGAGGCAGGCAGGCAGGTTCGGTCATGGAGGGGGCATGACCGCGGTTTTCCAGCGTGACCAGTTCCAGATCAGGTTTCTCGCGCTGCATGCGGGCGACGGTCTCGGCCTTCAGCACATCCGAGAGCGCCCCGTGAACCAGAAGTGCCGGCAGATGGGCCAGACCCCGGAACAGCGCCCAAAGGTCCGGCAGGGCACCCGACTTCGCCTGCTCGGCCAGGGCATCGCGCAGCTTCAGGTCATAGTCCAGCTTCCAGTTGTTCGCGACCGGGTCATGGGTATAGGTCCCCTCCGCATTGGTCAGCCAGTCCTCCTCCGACCAGTCGGGAAACGCGGCCCCATAGGTCTGGCGCATGGCTTCCGCCGCCTTCGCCAGCGTGGCGTGGCGCTGATCGACACCCACGTAGTCGAGGATCCGTGTCTGTCCGTCGGCCGATATGTCCGGTCCGACATCATTGATCACCAGTCCGGCCAGCGCCGCCGGAATGGCCACGGTCAGCGCCATCGCCAGCAGTCCGCCGAGCGAGGTTCCGATGACGATGACCCGGTGAATGTCCTCCACCGCCAGCAGGTGCATGACATCACTGATGTAGCTGCCGGGCGCATAGGTGCGGTAGTCGGCATGGGCGGACTGCCCCCGCCCGCGATAGTCGGGACAGAGCACCAGCCGGTCCTGCCCCAGCCGCGTTGCCAGCTTGTTGAAGTCCTTGGAATTCCGCGTCAGTCCCGCAAGGCACAGCACGGGTGTCCCGTCGAGCGCGCGGTCACCATATCGCCGGTAGTGAATGCGGGTCCCGTCCTGGGCCGAGAAGTGATGCGTGCTGAAATCCGACACTCAGACAGCTCCTACGATGCGCGCGAGACCGGACAGATCGCTGATCTGCATGTCCGGCCGGGACGGTATCCGTTCCTCCGCCTGTCCGAAGCGATTGACCCAGACGACGTTGAACCCGAAGGCCTTTGCGGCATGGGCATCCCATGCATTCGATGACTGGAAACTCATCTCCGACCGCTTCAGCCCGAAGGTTTCCTCCGGCAATCCATAGACCGACGGATGGGGCTTGAACACACCCACCGCCTCCACCGTCAGCACCGCATCCAGCAGATCACCGATCCCCGCGTTGCTGACTGCCGCATCCAGCATGTCCGGGGACCCGTTCGAGAGGATGGCCGTGCGAATCCCGGCGGCCTTCAGGTCGCGCAGCATCTGCGGCACCTCCGGATAGGCATCCAGCCTGAGGTAGAGATCGGCCAGCTCATCGCGCAGCGCATCATCCCGGATCGACAGCGATGCCATCGCGTAGTCCAGCGCATCCAGGGTCACCTGCCAGAAGGTTGCATGATGCCCCATCAGGCCGCGCAGCCAGGTGTACTGCAGCTGCTTGGCACGCCAGGTCTCCGCCAGCGGCTGCCACTTGTCGCCCAGACTGTCGGCGCAATGCCTGGCGGCTGCATTCACGTCGAACAGCGTGCCATAGGCATCGAAGACGCAGGCGCGTATTCCCGGCAAATGCTTCTCGGTCATTCGAAATCTCCATGACGCAGGCCAATCCGGCCTGGTGCGGCGTCAATGTAGTGCAATCGGCCCCGGGGCTGAAACCGGTCAGGCATTTCCATTCAATGCCTGTTCGGGCAATCATATTTTAACCAACCGTGGGGAATGATGCGATCCCGCCCCGAATGCCGCCGCCCGGGAGAAGTTCATGATACGCCGCCTCCACTGCCAGAACAGCGTGGTCTTCGCCCTGGTGATCGGCCTGTGCCTTGCCGTCCTGCCGCACAGACCCTCCGATGCCGGCCCCGTGCTTGAACGCATCCAGGTGGATGGTGTGGTTCGGTGTGGCGTCACGGCCAGCGGCGTCGGCCTCTCCGAGGTTGGCGTTTCAGGCAAGTGGGAAGGCTTCTTCGTCGATTTCTGCCGCGCACTGGCTTCCGCTGTTCTGGACGACCCGGAGGCATTCGAACCGGTTGAGGTCGATGACATCGTACGGTTTCAGGCACTGGCCAATGGGGCGTTCGATGTCCTGATGGCCAATACCACGTGGACGATCGGGCGCGACACGGCGCTGGGTATCACCTTCGCCGATGTGCTGCTGTATGACGGACAGGGATTTCTCGCGCACCGGTCCCTGGGTGCAACCTCGCTGGCCGAGGTCAAGAGCGGCACGGTCTGCGTGCCCGGCGGCACCACGACAGTGAAGAACCTGTCGGAGCTGACGGCCGGCCTGAATGGCCGGATCAGGGCCATCGAGTTCAATTCGTCCGAAGCGCTCTACGATGCCTTCTTCTCGCGGCGCTGTGACATCATCACCTATGACCTCTCCCCGCTGGCGTCCCTGAAGCAGACCAGGGCAAATGATTCGGACAACTTTGTCCTGTTCCCCGACATCGTCTCCAAGGAACCGCTGTCTTCGGTGATCCAGCGTGGCGACGATGAATGGTTCCACATCGTGCGCTGGGTCAGCCGCGCCCTGGTCGCCGCCGAGGAACTGGGCATCACGAGCGCCAATGTCGAGCAGATGCGCGAGAACGGTACGCCCGAAATTCGGCGGCTGCTGGGGTCCGACAGCCAGATCGGACTGGGCATGGGGCTCAGCAATGACTGGGCCTATCGCATGATCCGGGACCTCGGCAACTACGGTGAGATCTACGAACGCCACCTTGGCGAAGGCGGGCTGGGCATTCCACGGGGGCTGAACGGTCTCTGGCGTGATGGTGGCCTGCACTACGCTCCGCCGATTCGTTGAGCTATCATGCAGGAATCAGCATCTGCGGCCGGGAGGCATCGCGTTGACACGGCTTGACCGGAAGGTTTCGGTTTCGACCAAGTTCTCTGCTGCGCTTGTCCTGACCCTGATGGTCATGGTGGGGGCAGGCGGTGTCGCGCTCTATTCCCTGACGCGTCTGGCAGACGGTTACGACAGTGTCGCGACCCGGACCATCCCGAAGCTGACCAGCGCGGCGCGTCTTGACCGCATCTCGAGCTCCATTGGGGCAACCGCTTCGCGACTGGTGGCAAGCAAGTCCGACTATGTGCGCATGACGATCGCAAACCGGCTCGACGACAATATCAAGGCCCTGGACGAGGCGCTTGAGACCTTCGACCTCGGACCTCTTGCCGGCGGCATCGGAGATCGCAGCCTTGTGCTGCAGGTCAGCGAGAACCGCGACAGCATGCGCGAGAACCTTGCGGAACTGAGCCTGATCGTCGCCAGGCGGATCCGGACTGAGGAGCAGATCGAGCGCATCCTGGACCAGGCGGATCGCCTGACCGACGAGATCACGGACCGCCTGTCACAGTCCAGCGATTCCGCCTTCGGAAAAGAATGGCTGATCAACCTCGGCTGGGCGCTGGAGTCGATGGTTTCCGTGGGCAATGCCGAGAGCCGCTTCCAGATCGACCGCGCGCAGCAGAAGTATGTCACAAGCCGCCACGCCGGACTCACGGGCCTGAGCGGCAACGATTTCGGCGCAGCGGATGATTCCACGGAGGCGGGCCTGCGCGCCGCCGAACTGAAGGAGCTTGGCTGGCGGCTGTCGCGCTATCTCGGCAGCAACCATCATGTCTTCGAACTTGCCCGGGTGCGGCTGGCGCTGATGGCGCAGGAAAATGGGCTGCTTTCCCGCAACAAGCGCCTTTCAAGTCGACTGACGAGTTCGGTCTCCGACCTGTTCCACACCATGCAGGAGCGCATCGACAGCCGGAACGCGGAACTTGGCAAGCTGGAGCGGGAGAGCGAAATGACCCTGCTCTTTGCCTTTCTGGCCGGTGTTGCCCTGATCCTCGGCCTGCTCGCCTACCTGCGGCTGAGCGTGCTGAAACGCCTTTCGGAACTGCAGCGGGCAATCCTGCGTCACGTCGATGGGGACAGGGTCGAGATCCCGGTACAGGGCCAGGACGAGATCGCGGATATCGGACAGTCCCTGCGCTATCTCGTCGGCATGCTGTCGGAACGCGAGCAGAACCTGCGCAACGCGAAGCTGAATGCCGAACACCTGGCCGACAGGGCCGAGGCGGCCAACAGGGCGAAGTCGATGTTCCTGGCCAACATGAGCCACGAACTGCGCACACCGCTGAACGCCATCATCGGCTTCTCGGAAATGATCACCCTTTTCGTCAACAAGCCGGAACGGAACCAGGAGTACGCGAATTACATCAGCACCAGTGGCAGGCATCTGCTGACCGTGATCAACGAGGTGCTGGACTATTCGAAGATCGAGGCCGGCAAGATGGAACTGACGCGGGAGGATGCGCGCTTTGCCCACATCCTCCGCGAGACCCATCCGCTGATCGAGTTCCAGTTGAAGACGGCGGGCCTGACCCTGCGTCAGGACGTGCCGCAGGACCTGCTGATCAATGTCGATCCGCAGGCATTGCGCCAGATGCTGGTGAACCTGCTTTCCAATGCCATCAAGTTCTCGCCCAACGGTCGGGAGATCCTGCTGCGCGTGCGGCTGCAACCGGACGCCTGCGAGATAGCCGTCATCGACGAGGGGGTTGGAATCCCCAGCGCCCAGCTCGATGCGGTGATGATGCCGTTCCAGCAGGCGCGCAACGACTATGTCGCAACCGGTGAGACCGGGACCGGCCTGGGACTCGCCATCGTCGACAATCTGATGCGCCTGCATGGCGGAACCGTACGCATCGAAAGTCAGGAAGGTGTCGGCACAACCGTGCGGTTGCTGTTTCCCGCCGATATCGTGGTCCCGAATTCGTCGAAGCAACCAAAGCTCACTGTTGTCGCTTCACGCACCTGATCGTCCAACCAGGCGGTGGCGGGCGGCCCATGGCTGCCCCTTGCCCAACCCTCAACGCAACACGATGCGCAGACCGTCGGAGCGGATACCAAGGTCACGTGCCAGCCGCAGGTCATGACCGCCTTCCATGCGTACGCGATAGACCTGAAGCGACTCCAGCACCCGCTGGACATAGTTCCGCGTCTCCGAGAACGGAATGCGCTCCACCCAGTCGACCGGGTCGACGGTTCCGTTGCGGGGATCGCCATGTGCCTCGATCCAGCGTTTCACCCGATGCGGCCCGGCATTGTAGGCGGCAATCGCCATCGGCAGGTAACCATCGAAGTCACGGATCTGCCACGCCAGGTAGGTGCTGCCCAATCGCGCATTGTAGGCCGGATCATCCGTCAGACGGCGCGGCTGGTACGCCGCTTCCGTCTCCCGCGCGACCAGCCGCGCGGTGCCTGGCATCAGCTGCATGAGCCCGCGTGCGCCCGCATGGCTGACGGCCTTCGGGTTGAAGGCGCTTTCCTGCCGCGCGATGGCGTGGGCCAGTGCCGGTCCGACCTCCAGATCACCAGTCAGGTCCGCAGTCAGCGGCCAGGTGATGGAAGGCAGCATGACCTGATCCAGCGCCGCCAGCTTGCCCGCCAGAACCTGCAGGTCGGCACGCTCCAGCCGCTGCGCCATGTCCCCGAGCAGCAGACGGCGTTCGGCACCGGTTGCCGACTGCCCCATGTGGGTCAGGAACATGCGGGCCAGATGGTCCTGCCCGACCTCCACCAGCAGCCGCGTTATCTGCACCAGCGGCAACTGGTCGAATTCCGCGCGCGCGGCGGCGCTGATCGCAGGCTCCGCCGGCAGTTCCAGACGCCCGCCGCCAATGGCCAGCCGGCCCAGCTGCCCATAGTAGGTGCCCACATGGGTGGCGGCGCGACGGAACCATTCGGCGGCACGGGCCGGGTCCTGCAGCGCCTGGTGCGCCCGGGCAATCCAGTAGGCCCCCCGAGCGCGGCTGACCGGATAGGCAACATTGTCGAACAGGGTCTCGAAGTGGCGCAGGGCAATCCGCGGCCTGTCCAGATAGCGCAGCGCGATCCAGCCAGCCTCGAACTCGCCCTGGGCGAAGGCCGCACCGCGCTCCATTCCGTGTTCGCTGGCAATGCGCCAAGCCTTCTCGTAGGCATCATCGGCGAGCAACTCGCGGATCTGTATGCGCCGCTCGATCCACCAAAGGTCAGGACGCGCGCCATGGTCGGGACCGGAAAGCAGGATTTCCTGCGCCCCCTCATGCCGCCCCGCACGACGGCGCCAGCGGGTCCGGTCATACAGCAGTCCGGGATCGCGCTGCAGGTGCGCGGGCACTGCCGCCAATGCGCTGTCGACATTCGGACGCCTGTACATCAGGGCGAGACGCGCCCTGGCCAGCCGTTTCAGGTCGTCGGGAACCAGCGGCAACATCCTGGTCGCGGCGGCGCGGTGCTTCGACCACAGCAACCGGTCCAGGCGCGCGGCATGATCTTCGGCTGTCAGCCCGCTGCGAAAGCCGGAAAGCAGCCTGCGCTCATCAGCCAGGTCGAAATCCGCATCGCGCCAGAGGTCGCGCGCGATCTTCGTGGCGCCGGTCGGGTCCGATGACTTCTGTACCAGGGCGAGATGCAGCTTGCCCAGCCGCGTCAGCGCAGGCCGGCTGGCGAAGTGGCTGTTGATCGCCGCCGCATCCTCGGTCGCCAGCACGGCCTCTTCCAGGCGGATCGCCAGCCTGGTGTGTCCGGGCATGTCCGGCTGTTCCGCGATGAACTGCCGGATGGCATCCGGATCGTCCTGCCGTCCGTTGCGTATCCGCAGCCAGTCCAGCACCGGCACAAGCCGCCGATCCTGCACGGGCGCCAGCAGCAGCGGCACCGTTTCCCACAAATGTCGCTGTCCGGCCGCGAAGGCGGCACGGTAGGCGATGACATCCGCATTGGAGAGCTCACCACTGCGAAGCGAGTCCGCACGGAAGGGGTTGGGCGGTGGCACAGGCGTGGTCCCGGCCCGGGATGACGCCCCGGGCACAGCCAGCACCACAAGCACGGAGAGAGCGGCAAGCCCGGGCAACAGTCGGATGCGAAACACGACAGATGGCTCCATCATTCGAATCATCCGCGCTACAATAGCGATGCAAACCGCCAACCGTCTTCACAATGCGGTTGTCGCGGTGTTGCCAGTACAAATACAAATGCACTAGAAGTGCGCGGCCCGCAGACGCGCGGGTCAACGAAATCCTGGGAGCGAAAGTCATGGACATCAAGGGGTCGATACCGGCACTGATCACGCCGTTCACGAACGGCGCCGTCGATGAGAAGGCCTTTCGCGACCATTGTGACTGGCAGATCAGGGAAGGCAGTCATGGCCTGGTGCCCACCGGCACCACCGGCGAATCCCCGACACTGAGCCACGCGGAGCACCGCCGGGTGGTGGAACTGTGCATCGAGGCTGCGGCCGGTCGTGTGCCGGTCATCGCCGGCACGGGCTCCAACAATACGCTGGAGGCGGTGGCCCTGACCCGCCACGCCAAGGAAGCCGGTGCCGACGCCGCGCTGGTGGTCACGCCCTACTACAACAAGCCGAGCCAGGAAGGCATGTACCGTCACTTCGCGGAAGTGGCCGCCGTCGGCCTGCCGATCATCATCTACAATATCCCGCCCCGGTCGATCGTCGACATGACGCCGGAGACCATGGGCCGTCTGGCAGAACTGCCGGAGGTCATCGGGGTCAAGGACGCGACCGCGAAGCTGGACCGCGTCTCGCTGCAGCGCATCACCTGCGGTACCGGCTTCATCCAGCTTTCGGGCGAGGACGGGACCGCGCTGGCGCACATGGCGCATGGTGGCCGAGGCTGCATCTCGGTGACCGCCAATGTCGCGCCGAAGCTCTGCGCAGCCTTCCAGGAGGCCTGCCTGGCCGGTGACTACGCCACCGCGCTGGAATTGCAGGACCGGCTGATGCCGCTGCATGTCGCGCTGTTCCTGGAGCCCAGCCCGGCCCCGGTGAAATATGCGCTGTCGCGCGTTCGCGAGGTGTCGGACGAGGTCCGGTTGCCCGTGGTCCCCGTCGGCCAGGAAACCCGCGACCGGGTTGACGCCGCGCTGCGTCATGCCGGACTGCTGAACTGAACGGGCTCCTGCCCCGGTCCCGCTGCTGACGGGATCGCGGCGGGAACCTTCCAACACGGTACAAGGACGCCTGCCTCGTGGGACGGACAATCGCGGAAAATCGCAAGGCCCGGTACAACTACTTCATCGAGGATACGATGGAGGCCGGGATCGTCCTGACCGGAACCGAGGTCAAGGCACTGCGCCAGGGCCGCGCCAACATCGCGGAATCCTATGCGTCACCGGAGGGTGACGAACTCTGGCTGATCAACGCGCATATCCCCGAGTACAAGGCAGGGAACCGCCACAATCACGAACCGACACGCCGCCGCAAGCTGTTGCTGAAACGCAAGGAGATCGAGCGGCTCGCCGGCGCCCGCAACAAGCAGGGCATGACCCTGGTGCCGCTGAAGCTCTACTTCAATGATCGCGGGCTGGCGAAACTGTCGGTCGGTCTCGCCAAGGGCAAGAAGCTGCATGACAAGCGGGCCACGGAGAAGGACCGCGACTGGAACCGCCAGAAACAGCGTCTGATACGGGAAAAGGGTTAGGCCGGTTCCGGCGGACGGCTCAGCCGCCCATGTAGATCAGGATGCCGGAGACGCTCAGGACAGCTATCCCGGTGGTGACCAGGACAATCGTCGAGGCACGTGCGCTGGCCACGCCATACTGCGTTGCAAGCACGAAGATGTTGGCCCCTGACGGCAACCCGGCGATCAGAACGATCAGCGCCACCGTCTCGTCGGGCAGATCGAGCAGCAGGGCGCCCGCCACCCAGGCCAGCAGGGGCATCAGCGCCAGTTTCAGGACCACCGCGAAGCCGACCTCCCCCTTGCCCTCCGCGATGGGGCGGCCATAGAGCGACCCGCCAAGCGCGAACAGGGCGCACGGCCCGGCGGCACCGCCCAGCAGACTGCCGAAGCGATCCACCGGCTCCGGGATCGGAATCCGGAGGATGCCGATGACCACGCCGACCAGCATCGCGATCATGAAGGGGTTGCGCAGGAACCCCCTGAACACCTGGGCAAACAGCCTTGGTACGGAAATCGGCCCCGGGGCCGCAGCCTCCATGCAGAACATGGTCAGGGAGATGATGATCAGATTGTCTGCCACCACGATCATGCCTGCCGGCGGCCCGGCGGCGGGGCCAAGCGAAGCCAGGGCCAGCGGAATGCCCAGATAGACGATATTGCCGAACGACGATGCCCCGGCGATCACCGCGCGTTCCTGAAACGTGTTGCGGAACAGTGCCGCCCCACCGAGCAGTGCAATCAGGAAGACCGTCACCGAAGTGCCGGAGTAGGCCACGATCACCCGCCAGTCGAACAGGTCCAGGATCGGCGCCCGCGCCATGGTGAAGAACAGCATTGCCGGCAGGGCAAAGAAATAGACGAAGGTATTGAGGCCGTTCAGCGCGGCCTCCCCCATCAGGCGAAAGCGCATGGCCGCGAAACCGACCAGAACCATCGCGAACAGGGGCAGGACCGCATTGATGACAGAGGTCATGCGACGGGCTGCATCAACAGCTTCTCGGCCCTTTTCCTGTATTCATCTCCCGGCGTTGCGGGCTGCCCCGTCTGCCGGTCAAAGAACGCCAGCACATAGTCGACCACAGCAATCGGACGGTCGTTTCCCACGTCGTGAATCAGGTGCCGGAAGCTGCAGGACCGCTTGCCGAAACCGACAAGGCCGGTGTGGGCGGTCAGCAGATCGCCCATGGCCGGAACATGGAACTGGGTGACCTGCAGCGCGTTGACGCCTGATGCGAAATGCGACCCGGTCACCAGATCGCGGGTCAGACCAGCCTCGATCTGCGTCGCCCAGAGACCCCGCGTCACCACATCGAACAGGGCCCGCGGGGTCATGCGACCGGACGGGTCGCCATCACGGGTCTCCACCGTCCCGAGCCAGCTCTGCCGCATTGCCGGATCACGGGCGGGCGGGTGCGTGACTTCCGGCATGGCGCGCAAGGGCGCCACAGGTTCCGCGCCGCCCATGACCACCGGCTCGAGGAACGCACCGGTTTCGACGTCGAACCGGTCGATCCCCGTCTCGAAGCAGGTCAGCACGACATTATCGTGACTGCGCAGCAGGCGACCGCTGAGTCTTCCATGGCCATCAGCCGTTTCGGCCACCTTGCCAACGATGAAACCGGCATCCCCGGCGGCCATCTCCCGGCGATAGTCGATCCGCAGGCGGCGGGCGCCGAAGCCGACCCCCTCCGACCGGGCGTCAAAGGGATTGATGCCGGCCTGCAGCAGCCAGCCCTGACGCGCGTCGTCGATGGCGTGCGCGGTATGCTGGATGTTCACATGCACGCCAAGGCCGCGTTGCCACTGGTTGAAGGTGCCGCGCCAGAGCGATGGCAGCCCTTCCCAGCTCCCGGTGTCGTCACTCATGCCGCCAGATCCTCCGCCGTGCAGATGAAACGGCTGGCCAATGCGACCACATCGTCGGGCAGTTCCGTGCGACGACGCAGTGCCAGGTCAATCGGCGTACCAATCGATTGCGCCGTCAGCGCCAGCTTGCCATCGGTCAGACGCGTCATCCTGTGCGCCGTGATGACCCGCCCGGGCTCGAACACCAGAAAGCCGGTCTCCACGCGAAACAGGTCCCCCGCGCGCAGTTCGCGCCGATAGTTCAGTTCCATCTTCGTCGCCGCGATCCCGAGCTTTCGGTCCTGTATCGCCTGCCGGTGCAGACCGATCAGCGACATCATGTGGAAGTAACCGTCCGACAGGGCGGCATCATAGAACTGCACGTTCATGTGCCCGAAGTGATCGCACTGGTCCGCCCGCACGACACCGCGCACGGTTTCCGTCATTCCCGTCATCCGCTACCTGCCGATCCGTTTCATCCTGTGGGGCCTGCACTCAGCCGGTGGTGAGACCACCGCCGACCACCAGCGTCTGGCCCGTGATGTAATCGCTTTCGGGGATGCAGAACAGATAGACCCCGTTCGCAGCGTCCTCGGCAGTGCCGAGCCGCTGCAGCGGGATCAGACGTGTCAGATCCTCCTGCTGCTCCTCAGGAAAGCCGACCTTGTGCGCCCGGCCCTCGACCTCGATGGTCGGGTGGGCATTGCCGAACCTCTGGGTCAGGCGCGTGTCGATATAGCCGAAGGCGACCGAATTCACGGTCACCTGCAACCGCCCCCACTCCCGCGCCAGCCCGTTCGTCATGCCGACCACGGCCCCCTTGCCCGCCGCATAGGACACGGCGGCAGGCATGCCGTAGACGGCAGCCATGGAGGAGATGTTGACCACCTTCCGCACCACCCGTTGCCCCTCCGCGCTTTCCGCCCTGAACCGTTCGCGAAAATGCGGCTGGGCCGCACGCAGGATGCGGATCGGTGCGCCCGCATGGACGTCAAGCATGGCCGCGATCTGCTCATCCGTCTGGTTCTGGATCGTCGAGTTCCAGATATAGCCCGCGTTGTTGACGATGATGTCGAGGCCACCCAGTGCATCCAGCGCGCCGCCGACCAGCTCGTCGGCAAAGCCGTCTCCTGTGACCGATCCGGCAAGCCCTGCCGCCACGCCACCGGCGTCACCGATGGCCTGGATCACGTCCTGCATCGGTTCCGCATCCAGGTCATTGGCAAAGACCCGCGCCCCCTCGGACGCCAGCTTCATGGCCACCGCGCGGCCGATGCCGCGCCCCGCGCCGGTTACCAGCGCCACCTTGCCTGCCAGCTTCGTCATCTTGTCCCTCCCCGGAATAGGTCCACAGCATTCCCCATCCGGCGCGGGTACGCAATTCGGCAGCGCGCATAGCATGACTGCTGATGAACCCGGCATCGTGAATGGAGCTCAGATGATGGCCGCCCCTGCCAGCCGACGCTTCAGCCTGATCACCCTGCCGACCACACCCACACAACGATTGTGGCTGGTGATCTTCATCGATCCTGCAAGGCCTGGTCCCGGCGCAAGCCTCCGGGTCCGGCTGCTGCACCTGCTTCTGCGTCCGCTGCGGCCCGGTTACCGGCATGTCATGGCCATCAGCCCGGAAGGACCGGATCATCGCTGGCTGATGGTCAATCCGGCAAGTGACACGCTTGCGGTCGGTTGCCTCCACAGCACCAGCGTGATCAGCGAACTGAGGGCTGCCGTGGCGGCCGGACGGGCACATGTCGTGGCGGTCGATGCAAGGCAGCCCCGGACGTGGAAATTCCGGGGCCTGTTCACCTGCGTCGCCACGATCGCCCACCTGACCGGGACCGAGGCTGGCCCTTTCACCACACCCTGGCGGCTCCATCGGCGCATGACCGGGTGCGAGGCCCCCGACTGATCAGTCCTTCGTCCAGTCCCGCCGGTCGGGGTCGAAGTTACGCTCCAGCCCGCGCCAGCAATCGAAATAGCGTTCCTGCCGTGTGGGCAGGTCAGAGGCATAGCGGGTCAGATGCTGCGGCAACCGCGTCTCGAACATGAACGCCATGGTATTGCCCAGCTTCTCCGGTCCGAGTTCCTTCCACGACGCAGCGTTGAAGGCATCATGATCCGGTCCGTGCGGGATCATGCAATTGTGCAGCGACATGCCGCCGGGCACGAACCCCTCGGGCTTTGCATCATAGACGCCATGGATCAGCCCCATGAATTCCGACATGACATTCATGTGGTACCAGGGCGGGCGGAAGGTATTCTCCGCCACCAGCCAGCGCGGCGGGAAGATCACGAAATCGACGTTGGCCGTACCCGGTTCGCTGGTGGGCGAGGTCAGGACGGTGAAGATCGACGGGTCCGGATGGTCCACCAGAATCGCGCCAACGGGGGCGAAGCGATCTAGGTCGTACTTGCAGGGGGTGTAGTTGCCGTGCCAGGCGACAACGTCCAGCGGTGAGTGCTTCAGCTGGCACTGCTGGAACCGGCCGCACCATTTCACTGTCACGGTGCAATCCATGCCGTCCTTGTCTTCCCATGCGGCCACGGGCGCCAGGAAGTCACGCGGGTTGGCGAGGCCGTTGGCCCCGATCGGACCGCGTTCCGGCAGGGTCAGGGGCGCGCCGTAGTTCTCGCAGACGTAGCCGCGCGCGGTCTCGCAGTCCTCCAGCGCCACGCGGAACTTCACCCCGCGAGGGATGATCGCGATCTCGCCGGGGCGGATCGCGACGATACCCATCTCGGTATGGAACCGCAGGCCCCCCTGCTCCGGCACCACCAGGAACTCACCGTCCGCATTGTAGAAATAGTCATCCACCATCGAGCGGGTGATGCCATAGGTGTGGATCGCGTAACCCACATGGGTCCCCACGTCTCCGCCGGTCGTGATCGTGCGCATGCCGGTGACGAAGGTTGCCGCACCGTCCGGCAGCGGGGTGGCGTCCCAGCGCAGCGGGTTCAGGGGCAGGCTGCTTTCCCCCACCGTCGGGGCGGAGCGGAACAGCGGCAGATCGACATCGGCCATGGCCCCCGTATGCAGCACCGAGGGCCGGATGCGATAGAACCAGGTGCGCAGGTTGGTCGCTTTCGGTGCGGTGAAGGGCGAACCGGAAAGCTGTTCCGCGTAGAGCCCGTAGGGCGCACGCTGCGGTGAATTCTGCCCCTCGGGCAATGCGCCCGGCAGAGCCTCCGTCGCGAATTCATTGCCGAACCCGGACATGTAGCCCGTCCCGGTACCCTTGCCTGCCTCTGCCGTATGCTCCGTCATGCCGATGCCCGATCCAGTTCTGGGTGCGCGTTTCCTGTCGGATCATACCGACCGCGCGACCGCGACCTCAAGGTGGCGTTTCAGAGCAGGCGAAGCTGGTCCCCCGGCGCCGGCGGCACCGCGAACTGCGACGGATCGAGGCGCAGGCGGCGGGCGTTGAGACCCAGCCTGGCGGTCGCGACCCTGAACCGCTTCGCCACCAGCGCGGCATAGGGACCGGTTCCGACCATCCGCAGGCCGAAGCGGGCGTCATAGGCACGACCGCCGCGCATCTCCCGCACCAGCTTCATGATCCGCGCGGCCCGGTTCGGGACCTCATCCTCCAGCCATTCACCGAACAGGTCGGCGATCTCCAGCGGCAGCCGCAGCATGATGTATCCCGCCTCCGTCGCTCCGGCTTCCCGCGACGCCTCCAGAATGCGTTCCAGCTCCGGCTCGTTCAGGCTGGGAATCATCGGCGCGGCCAGCACACCGACGGGGATCCCCGCGTCGCTGAGCGCACGCACGGCATCCAGCCGCTTCCGGGGTGTCGCGGCGCGCGGTTCCATCCGCCGCGCCAGACCGGCATCCAGCGTGGTCACCGAAACCGCCACCTTGGCGAGTCCGCGCGTGGCCATGTCGGAAAGAATGTCGATGTCGCGCCGGATCAGATCCGACTTCGTGACGATACCGACCGGATGGTTGAAACGCTGCAGCACCTGCAGCACCGAACGGGTGATGCCATGCTCCCGTTCCAACGGCTGATAGGGATCCGTATTCGTGCCCATCGCGATGGTCCGGCAGTCATAACCGGGTCGGTGCAGCTCCGCCTCCAGCAGCCGCGCCGCCTCCGGCTTCATGAACAGGCGGGTCTCGAAGTCCAGACCGGGCGAAAGGCCGAGATAGGCATGCGAAGGCCGCGCGAAGCAGTAGATGCAGCCGTGCTCGCAGCCCCGGTAGGGATTGATGGAGCGGTCGAAACCCAGGTCCGGCGAGGTGTTGCGCGCGATGATGCTGCGCGAGGAATCCACGCTGACCTGCGTGCGGATGGCGCGGCCCTGTCCCTGCCACTCCTCCGGCCCGCCCCAGCCGTCATCGACAGTCAGCCGCTGCTCGCTCTCATATCGCCCGACCGCGTTGGACCGCGCGCCGCGTCCCCGGACGGCATCGGGTGCCGCACGGGTCGTGAAATCGAAATCCACCGTCCCCGACCGGCCCCTGTCGCGTGGGCTTGCCTCCGTCATGTTCTGTTTTTGTTCCATGCCGGAAACAACACCATGGAACGCAGGTGCGGTCAACCGCGTTCACACCAACGGAATGGTGGACAAGGAATCTGTCAGATCAGTCCGGAACAGCGGCGGTGCAGGATCAGTTCTGCTGCTTCATCATGCCGTCGCCATCGCCCTGAACAACGATCTCGACCCGGCGATTGAGCTGATTGGCGACACCGTCAGCGGTCGGAACCTCCGGTTCGGTCTCGCCCTTGGCATAGAGCCTCATCTCTGCCGTCACACCATTGTTGCGCAGTTCGAGTGCCGTACTTTCCGCCCGGCGCTGCGAGAGCCGCAGGTTGTAGGGGGCAGGACCGGCCCGGTCGGTATGACCGGTCAGTTCGATCAGCTTTGCCTTGTCAGCCATTGCCTGGCTGCTGGCCCTGGCGACGGTTCCCCGCGATTCGGGCGACAGGGCCGCGCTGTCGGTGGCAAAGAACACGACATAGGTCTGGCGCAACTGCATCGCGGCCTGCGCCTGGATGGCGGGCAGGGTCTGTTCAGCCGCACGCGTGGCCGGGGGCGGCGCAAGACGCCGCGGACGCGGCTGTTCCGTGCGCGCGATCGGACGCACGACCGGCTTCTCCGCGGCCTGCACCACCCGTTGCGGGGAGGAGCCGAAGCGGTAACGCATCCCGATCATCGCGGTATGATTCGAATAGGAGGACTGGAGGTTGGCGTTCGCCGAATTCACGAAATCAGCGTCTTCGGTGAAGAAATACCGGTACTCCGCCGTCATTGACAGGTTGGGCGTGACCGCGAAAGCCACGCCGGCCAGCCCCTGATAGGCCATTGTAAAGTCCGAGTCGTCCAGTGTCTGGGCACCCAGATTGATATCGGTGGCGGAGAGATGAGCCAGCCCGATGCCCGCACCGATATAGGGATAGATGCCGGAACTGTTGTCATACTCCCAGATCAGGTTGCCCATGCCGGCAAGGCTGCTGAGATCACCACTGGTCGCGGCATTATTGAAGGAATCGCCACCGTTGTGGCGGAAGGAAATCTCCCCCTCGAAGCGGAAACCGCTCTCGAACTGATATCCTGCTGCCACCAGTCCGCCCAGCCCGAGGTTGAGTTCCAGGTCGCCCACGTTGGCACCTGTCAACTCACTGTCACGCGGCGATGTCCCGAGAACTCCGGCGCTCAGGTAGGGGCCACTCAGTTCCGCCTGGGACGGCGCGCTGAAGCCCGCCAGCGCAAGGGACGCGACACACATTCCGAGAATTTTTTTCAAAGTGGGTCCCTCCTCGTCACGCAACATACCAGAACAGACTGCTTCGTACAGGCTTTTCAAGGGGATATGCACACCCCATGCCGCAATCAGCGTTCGGTCAGGCGCGGCAGCAGCTCCACGAAATTGCAGGGCCGGAACCGTATGTCCAACTGGGTGGAAAGGATCATGTCCCAACCATCGCGGCACGCGCCGGGCGACCCCGGTAACGCGAACAGGTAAGTGCCCCCGGCGACACCCGCCGTGCACCGAGACTGGATCGTGGAAGTGCCGATCTTCTCGTAGGAAAGCTGTCGGAAGAGTTCGCCGAAACCGGCGATTTCCTTTTCCCACACCAGTGCGAAGGCTTCGGGCGTCACATCACGGCCCGTGACCCCGGTGCCACCTGTCGAGATGACGACGTCAATGCCGTCGTCCGCGATCCAGTCGTTCAACTGTCCGGTGATGCGGTCGATGTCGTCGCTGACGATGGTCCGTGCCGCCAGCAGATGCCCCGCCACGGTCAGGCGTTCCACCAGGGCATCACCGGACTTGTCCGTCTCCGGCGTTCGCGTGTCGGAGACGGTCATGACCGCGATATTGACGGCGACGAATTCCCGGCTGGTATCAACGGGCATGGCCTATTTTTCCCGGCCCAGCAGCCGCAGACGCAGCGCGTTCAGCTTGATGAAGCCCTGCGCGTCCCGCTGGTCATAGGCCCCGGCATCATCCTCGAATGTCACGATGGCCTCGTCATAGAGGCTCCTGGGCGACTTGCGGCCGGTGATCATGACATTGCCCTTGTAGAGCTTGGCCCGGACCGTACCGGTCACCCGCTCCGATGCCTTGTCGATGGCGGCCTGCAGCATCTCCCGCTCCGGGCTGAACCAGAAGCCGTTGTAGAGCACTTCTGCGTAGCGCGGCATCAGTTCGTCCTTCAGATGCATCGCGCCGCGTTCCAGCGTGATCGACTCCATGGCCCGGCGCATGTGGAACAGCACCGTGCCGCCCGGCGTCTCGTAGACGCCACGCGACTTCATGCCGATGAAACGATTCTCCACGATGTCCAGGGCACCGATCCCGTTGGCCCCGCCCAGTTCGTTCAGCTTCGCCAGCAGGGTGGCGGGCGACATGCGCTGGCCATTGATTGCCACCGGATCCCCTTTCTCGAAGTCCAGCGTGATCTCGGTCGGCGTGTCCGGGGCATCCATCGGCGAGACCATGCGCGACAGGATCAGGTCGTAGTCCGCCTCCTCCCACGGGTCCTCCAGGATGTTCCCCTCCGAGGAGATATGCAGCAGGTTGGCGTCCTGGCTGAACGGTGCCTCGCCGCGCTTGTCGCGCGGAATCGGAATCTGGTTCTGTTCGGCGAACTCGATCAGCTTTGTCCGGGAGGTCAGATCCCACTCGCGCCAGGGGGAGATCACCTTGATGTCCGGGTTCAGGGCGTAATAGCCCAGCTCGAAACGGATCTGGTCGTTGCCCTTGCCGGTCGCACCATGCGCCACTGCATCCGCGCCGACTTCACGCGCGATCTCGATCTGGCGCTTGGCGATCAGCGGCCGTGCGATGGAGGTTCCCAGCAGGTAGGTGCCTTCGTAGATCGCGTTGGCACGGAACATGGGGAAGACGTAGTCGCGGACGAATTCCTCCCGCAGGTCCTCGATGAAGATCTCCCGGATCCCCAGCATCTCCGCCTTGGCCCGCGCCGGCTCCAGTTCCTCGCCCTGCCCCAGGTCAGCCGTGAAGGTGACAACCTCGCAATCGTAGGTCGTCTGCAGCCATTTCAGGATGACGGAGGTGTCCAGACCGCCGGAATAGGCCAGCACCACCTTGTTGATCTTGTCCTTGTCCATGACCCTTGGTCCCCCTGAAGCCATTGAATGTCGCCGTGGCGCAGGAAGTACAGGATGCGCGTGCCCGCTCGCAAGTGCTGTGGTGTCGCTTCAGACGAGGACGTGCATCGCGTTGCGGTGATTTCGGCTATCGTGGCGGCCAGGGGACAGCGAAGGCTGGCAAGAGTGGCTATGAATACCGGTCTGCAAATCCGACACCTCACGTCAACCATCATCGACGTGGCGGACATTGCCGTGCGCCCCGGCGCGCCGGTGGCGCTGGTTGGCCGGTCGGGCAGCGGCAAGTCCAGCCTGATGCGGGCCATCGTCGATCTGGACCGGAACGAGGGCGAGATCCTGCTGCATGGCGTCAGCCGGTCAGGCATGAGCGCGCCGCTCTGGCGCCAGCGCGTCGTCTATGTCCCGGCCGAACCCGGATGGTGGGGGGAGCGTGTCGGGGACCATCTGACCGGGCCGGACAGCGCCGGAACGCGGGCCGCGCTCGGCCTCGACCACATCCGGCCGGATCAGCCCATCGACCGCCTCTCCACCGGGGAACGGCAGCGGCTGGCGCTGGCGCTGGGTCTGGCCCGGCAGCCCCAGGCCCTGCTACTGGATGAACCGACCGCCGCCCTGGACGAGACCAGCCGCGACATGGTGGAGACCCTGCTGGACCCGATGATCGCCGCCGGGCTGGTGCTGATGATGGCCACCCACGATCCGGAGCAGGCGCGACGTCTGGGCCTGCAACGGCTGGAGATCGACGGTGGCCGGATCAGGGGGGCGACATGACCATCGATCCCGGCAATGGCGCGGTCATGCTCGCAGCGATCTTCCTGGTCCTGAACGCGGGCCTGTCGCTGGCCCTGCAACTGGGATTCGTGCGCAGCATGCTCGTCGCCGCCCTGCGCATGACGGTACAGCTCGCCCTTGTCGGGCTGGTGCTGGAAGTCGTCCTGACCAGCGCCTCCGCCTGGCTGACCTTCGGTGTCATGGGCTTCATGGCCGCGGTTGCGGGCTACGAGATCATGGCACGGCAGGAGAGGCGGTTCGCCGGCCTCTGGGGCTATGGACTGGGGGCGACGACCATGCTGCTCGGCTCCGCCATCGTCACGGTCTTCGCCCTGACGGTGCAGATCGGTCCCGACCCCTGGTACGCCCCGCGCTATGCCATTCCGCTGTTCGGCATGATGCTCGGCAACGCCATGACCGGGATCGCCCTGGGTCTCAATGCCCTGACCGGAGAAGTCACGGCGCGGCGACGGGGGATCGAGGCGCATCTGCTCAGCGGCGCCACACGCTGGCAGGCCATGACGCCGGCCATGCGCCGCGCGGCGACGGCGGGGATGGTGCCCATCATCAACGCCATGACCGCCACCGGGGTCGTGGCGCTGCCCGGCATGATGACGGGCCAGATCCTCGCCGGTGCCGACCCGCACCAGGCCGTGCGCTATCAGCTGATGGTGATGTTCCTGATCGCCGGAGCCACCGGGCTTGGCCTGATCGTCGCGGTCATGGGTGGCGTGATCCGCCTCACAGACAACCGCCATCGCATCAGGCTCGACCGCCTGCGCGGATCGTGACGCTGGACAGGGCCACGCAGGCAACCGATTCTCCACGCCTGAATCGCGCTCAACGGAGCATCTCGCCATCGACCGCCCACCACAGGAAATCTCGGTCTTCAGTCGCCTGCGCCACGGGGCCCTGTTCGGGCTGGTGAACCGTGCGTCGCTGGGCGTGCTGAACATTGCCGTGGCCGTGGTACTGACACGCCTGCTCAGCCCGGCCGATTTCGGCTTCTACACCGTCTTCGTGCAGATCATGGCTGTGGGCGCGATGATCCAGAGTTTCGGCATGCAGACCGGCGTGACCAAGCTGGCCGGTGTCGCGGGGGGCATCCAGGCCTGGGACCGGGCGCGGGATGTGCTTCGTGCCACGGTGAAGCTGTTCGCCATCATGGCCGTGGTGACCGTGACACTGTTCCTGCTGCTCTGGCCGACGCTGGAGGTGCACCTGTTCGCCCGCCCGCTCGGCTGGACCATCGGCGGCCTGACCGCACTGATCATCCTGACCCGGGCGGCGGAGGAAATCGGCGCCGCTTACCTGCGCGGAGTCGGGCGCACCCGCGCAGGCGCACTGCTGCTCAGTGCACCGCGGGAGGGTATCGTGTTCGCCGTCGCCCTCGCCGTCCTGCTCGCCTCAGGCAGTTTCGACGTGCGCGACACTGTCACCACCTATGCGGCGGCCTCCGCCCTGATCGCGCTCGCGGCCCTGCTGGTCTGTCTGCGTTTCGCGGTCCGCCACACCGGTGGCCCGGCCATCGCCGAACCCTTCGGCATGCGGCAGCTGGCGATCCTGTCAGCGCCGATCCTGATCCACAGCGCCGGGGCGCTGGTGCTGAAGGCCACGGATGTCTGGATCCTGAGCCTCTATCGCCCGGCGGAGGATGTCGCGTTCTACGGGGCCGCAGTCCGGGTCACGAACCTGGTGCTGTTCGCCCTCAGCGTCATCAATATCGCCCTGCCGCAATTGCTCGCGACCCTTCACGCGCAGGGTCGTGCCGCGGATTTCGAACGCATCGCCCGCACCGCCGCGACATGGTCGACCGTGGTCTCGGTGCCGCTGTTCATCGTGGTGCTGTTCTTCGCGGAGCCGATCATGGTGATCCTGTTCGGCGCGCCCTATGCGGCGGGCGCCACCGTGCTGATCATCCTCGCCGCAGGCCAGACCGTCAGCGCCATCGTCGGCTCGCCAGGCATGATGCTGCAGATGACCGGGCACCAGAATCTGATGTCTGGACTTACACTCGGCGCCCTCGTGGTGAACGTCATCGCCAACCTGCTGGTGGTGCAGGACCACGGCATGATCGGTGTCGCCATCGTGACGGCCTGCACGATCACCGGGCGCATGGCGCTGCACACCTGGTTCGCCTGGCGTCTGACGGGCGCCCTGTCCCTGCCCGATCCAAGAACGCTGACGCCGTCCGCCCTGAAGGCTATGTTACGCAGGCAATGACCATTCCGCTTCCCAATCGCCAGATCATCTTCCTGATGTACGAGAACCGTTCCGGTTCCACGTTCCTCGCCAGCCGTCTGGACCTGCACCCGGAGGTCGGGGTCACCATCGAGACGGAGACCTTCGCCGACCTGCTGGAGACCGGGCCGGTGCTGCGCGACGACGCCGACCTGCAGCGCATGGTGCGGATCTTCATGGGGGAACGGAAGTTCCAGGAGTGGGAGATCACCGAGGATGCGCTGCGACAGGCGCTGGGCAACCTGCCGCGTCCTGCCGACTTCGACGCGGTGTTGCGTGCCGTGCTGGATCTCTATTTCCAGGGCGCAGACATTCCCTATTACCTGGTCAAGGGAACCCGCCTGACCCACCATATTGCCCGCCTGCGCCAGGCCAGTCCCGGCGCGCGGTTCCTGCACATCATCCGCGATCCGCGCGGCGTCTTCGGCAGCCAGAAGCAGTCCCTGGGTTCCGAGACCGCGACCGCGATGAACGAGGATGCCCATGACGCCGCCCGTCGCTGGGCGGCGAACGCCCGCCGGGTTGACCGGGTCGCCGGCCCCGATCTGCTGGAAGTCCGCTACGAGGATCTGATCACCGACTACGAAGCGACGCTGGACGGGATCCGCGCCTTCATGATGCGCGACGGCCTGCCCGCGCTCGAAGCACCGGGGGAGATGGACGGGGAGGCCTATCTGCAGCGCATACCGGAGGGCCAGCGCCACCTGCACCAGAACCTGGTGCGCAAGCCGCGCGCGGACCGGATCGAGGCCTGGCGGACGGAACTGACGGCTGTCGAGATCGCCCTCAGCCAGTCCGGCGCGGCAGAGGTCCTGCGCGCCAAGGGCTATGCCATCGACGAGACGGCCGCCGCGCGGGCGGGCCGACTGACGCTGCTGCTCACCCGCCTGCGGCTGACGCTGGCGACCCTGGGCCGACGGCTGCGCAACGGGCTGAGATACGCGCGGGAGGGGCGGCTGCTGTGGCGCATCCGGGTCGTGCTGTTCCGGCTGCGGGCCTGATCCGCGCATTTTTCCTTTGCCAGCAGGCCCCTGCCCCCGAAACAATGGCTGACAGTCGGACGCCCTGGGGAGGAACGGAAACATGACACTCAAGATCGATACGCAGCTGCGCGGCTTTGATTTCAAGCGCGTTGGTGCCCACGCACAGCAGCTGGAGAAGATGGGCTTTGACGCCATCTGGACCTTCGAGGCCGGGCAGGACGCCTTCACGCCGCTGATCCTCGCCGGGGGCCAGACGGAGAAGATCCATCTCGGCACCAACATCGCCGTCGCCTTCGGGCGCAGCCCCTTTTCCATGGCGCAGACCGCCTGGGACCTGCAGCGGCTGACGGGCGGGCGGTTCCACCTGGGCATCGGAACCCAGGTCCGCGCGCATATCGAGCGCCGTTTCTCCATGCCCTTCGACCAGCCGGCAAAGCGCATCACCGACTATGTGCATTGCCTGCGCGCCATCTGGGACAACTTCCAGAACAACACCAAGCCGGACTATCGCGGGGAGTTCTACCAGTTCACGCTGATGAACCCGTTCTTCAACGCCGGTCCCATCGACCATCCCGACATCCCCATCTATCTGGCCGGGGTGAATGAGCGCATGTGCCGCGCCGCCGGGGAATGCGCCGACGGTTTCCACGCGCATCCGATCCACACCATCGGCTACCTGCGTGACGTGGTGCGCCCCGCCATCGACGCGGGCGCGAAGACGCGCGGCAAGTCCGTCGATGACCTGCACATCCAGACGATGGTCATGATCGCGTCCGGCGAGACCCAGGCGGAGATCGACAAGGCGGTCGAGGATGTGCGGATGCAGATCGCCTTCTACGGCTCCACCCCGAACTACCGCGCGGTGCTGGAACACATCGGGGAGGGTGCTCTGGGCAAGGAACTCAGCCAGATGATGCGCTCCGGCCAGATGGACCAGATGGCCGCCAGGATCCCGGACAGGATCGTGGAGCAGGTCGCGGTCATCGGCAATCTGAAGGACGCCGGGCGGATCGTCCGTGAGCGCTACACCGGTGTCGTCGACCGCATCGCCTACTACTACCCGGTGCCGGAAGGCGACCCGGTCGAGAAGTGGCAGGCCTTCACCCAGGCCGCGCGGGCGGCGTGAGGCAGGATTCGATCAGTTGATGGCTCGACAATGACCACAGCCGCTCCCAACCCACGGCGCGCCCGGGCTTGACCCGGGTGCCCAGCCTGAGGCGATAGCGCGGCACCATGGGTACCCGGGTCAAGCCCGGGAACGCCGAATGGAGAGGCGCTACCGCCTGTCCCTGCTCTCCTCCCGCAAACGGCAGAGGTCCCTTCCAGAGGGAAGGGGTATTCAGGCTCCCTCGCGCGCCGGCCTACTGCGCCGCCGCGGCCCGGGTCTCGGGATTGCGGAAGGCGTGCAGTAGCGCGGACTGGCGGGCCTTTGCCGCTTCCACACTGGCTTCCTTGATGTGGCCGAAGCCGCGGATCTGTTCCGGCAGGGCCGCGATCTGCACCGCTGTCACGTGGTTTGCGGCGTCCAGGCTGCCCAGCACCTCCTCCATCATCGCCATGTAGTCGGTGATGAGCTGGCGCTCCATCTTCCGCTCCTCCGTGCGCCCGAAGATATCGAGGCGCGTTCCGCGCAGCCCCTTCATCTTCGCCAGCAGACCGAAGGCCGACATCATCCAGGGGCCGTACTCGCGCTTGGTCAACTGACCGGTCTCCGGGTCGCGGGCGGCGGCAATCGGCGGGGCAAGGTGGAACTTCACCTTGAAGTCGCCCTGGAACTGGCGATTGATCTTCGCCCTGAAGGCCGGATCCGTGTAGAGGCGCGCGACCTCGTACTCGTCCTTGTAGGCCATCAGCTTGTAGAGCGAACGGGCGACTGCCAGTCCCAGACCATCGCGGCCAGAAGCCCTGGACTTCTCCGCCTGGATCGCCTTGTCGACGAACTGCCGGTAGCGGTCGGCATAGGCGGCGTTCTGGTACGCGGTCAGCCGCTGCACCCGGTCCGCGATCGTTTCCTCCAGAGTCAGTTCACGGCGTGCCGGGGTGGCCATGCGGGGTGCCGCAGCCTTCTCCACCGCCGCCATGTCATGCGCCGCCAGACGGCCCCAGGCGAAGCTCTGACGGTTCATGGCGACCGCGACGTTGTTGATGGCAATGGCCTCGTCCAGCGCATCGAAGGACAGCGGCACCAGCCCCTTCTGCCAGGCGAAGCCCAGCAGGAACAGGTTGGCGGCGATGGAATCGCCCATGATCGCGGTGGCCAGGTTGGTGGCGGAGATGAAGTCCGCATGGTCGTCGCCCAGGGCCTCCACCAGGCGGTCCACAGTCTCCTTCTCCCCCAAGTCCATGTCATTGTCGGTGACAAAGGCGGCGGTCGGCTGCAGGGCGCTGTTCAGCACCGCGCGGGTGACGCCCTGTTCCATCGTCGCGATGGCGTTGGGGCTGGCCGCAACCACCATGTCGCAGCCGAGGACGAGATTGGAGCCACCCGCCGAGATGCGCACGGAGTAGAGATCCTCCGGCTTCGGGGCCAGACGGACATGGCTCATCACCGCGCCGTTCTTCTGCGCCAGACCGGTGAAGTCCAGCGCCGTGGCACCCTTGCCCTCCAGATGCGCCGCCATGCCGATCAGGGCACCGACGGTGATCACGCCGGTACCGCCGATGCCGGTGATCAGGATGCCATAGGGCTCGGTCAGGTCGCGCACCTTCGGCATCGGCAGGTCGGCGAACGGATCGGCGTCGGCCCCCACCAGCTTCAGGTTCGGCTTCCGGCCCTTGCGCACGCCCCCGCCCTCGATGGTGACGAAGCTGGGGCAGAAGCCCTTCAGGCAGGAGAAGTCCTTGTTGCAGTCGGACTGGTCGATGCGCCGCTTGCGGCCCAGATCGGTATCCAGCGGCTTCACGGAGACGCAGTTGGACTGTGTCGAGCAGTCGCCGCAGCCCTCGCACACTTCCTCGTTGATGAAGACGCGCTTGGCCGGGTCGGGGAAGGTGCCGCGCTTGCGGCGGCGGCGCTTCTCTGCGGCGCAGGTCTGGTCATAGATCAGCACCGTCAGGCCGGGCGTCGCGCGCAGTTCGCGCTGTACCTGATCCAGCTCGTCGCGGTGATGGATGGTCAGGCCCGGCGCCCAGTGCAGGCCGCTCGGGTACTTGTCGGGTTCGTCGGTCACGACGACGACGCGCTTCGCCCCCTCCGCATAGACCTGCAGGGAAATGTCCCAGACCGTCAGCGTGCCGTCATGCGGCTGCCCGCCGGTCATGGCGACGGCATCATTGTAGAGGATCTTGTAGGTGATGTTCACACCGGCAGCGGAGGCCGCACGGATCGCCAGCAGGCCGGAATGGTAGTAGGTGCCGTCGCCCAGGTTCTGGAAGATGTGCTCTTCCTCCGTGAACGGCGACTGACCGACCCAGGTGACACCCTCCGCGCCCATGTGGGTCATGGTCTGGGTGCGGCGCTCCGGCATCCAGATCGCCATGCCGTGACAGCCGATGCCGGCACCGGCGCGGCTGCCGTCCGGCACCTTGGTGGAGCTGTTGTGCGGACAGCCGGAACAGAAGAACGGCGTGCGCATGGTCTTCGGCGGCGGGGCCGACAATGCAGCTTCCTTGGCCTCGATCCGGGCCAGGCGCTGTTCCATCGCCGAATCGGTCAGATCGCGCTGCCGCAACCGCTCCGCGATCGCGCGCGCCACCATGGTGGGCGAGAGCTCGCCGGTCGAAGGCATCAGCGGCTTGCCGCGTTCGTCGGTCTTGCCGACCACACTCGGGCGCCTGTCGGCGGGGACATGATAGAGCAGCTTCATCAGCTGATCCTCGATCAGCCCGCGCTTTTCCTCCACCACGATGACTTCTTCCAGCCCTTCGGCAAACTTCAGTGCGCCTTCGCGTTCCAGCGGCCAGGTCAGGGCCACCTTGTAGATGCGCACGCCCATCTCGTTCAGGCGATCCTCCGGCAGGCCGAGGTCCGACAGGGCCTGGCGCAGGTCCAGATAGCCCTTGCCCGTCGCCATGATGCCGATGCGCGCGGGCCGGGTCGGCTCATGCACGATACGGTCGAAACCGTTTGCCCTTGCGAAGGCGGCCACAGCCTCCATCTTCGGCCCCATCAGCCGGGCCTCCTGCACCATCGGTGCATCACCCAGGCGGATGTTCAGCCCGCCCGCCGGCATCTCGAAATCGGTCGGCATGTGGATTTCCAGCCGGTTAGGATCGACGTGGACGGAGGCACTGCTCTCCACGGTCTCCGAGATCGCCTTGAAGGCAGTCCAGGTACCGGAATAGCGCGACATGGCAAAGCCCAGCATGCCCAGGTCCAGATATTCCTGCACGCTGGCCGGATTCAGCACCGGAATCATCGCCGCCTCGAATACCTGCTCCGACTGGTGCGGCAGGGTGGAGGACTGGCAGCCATGGTCGTCACCCGCCAGCACCAGCACGCCGCCATGCCTGGACGAGCCAGCGGCATTGCCGTGCTTCAGGGCATCGAGGGAGCGGTCGACACCCGGTCCCTTGCCGTACCAGATGCCGAAGACACCATCGACCGTGGCCTTCGGGAACAGGTTGGTCTGCTGGCTACCCCAGACAGCGGTAACGCCCAGATCCTCGTTCAGGCCGGGCTGGAAGTGGATGTTGTTCTCCGCCAGATACTGCTTCGCCCCCCACAGCGCCGCGTCGTACTGACCGAGCGGCGAACCGCGATAGCCGGAAATGAAGCCGCCCGTATTCAGACCGTGGGCCAGATCACGCTGCCGCTGCATCATCGGCAGACGGACAAGCGCCTGCACACCCGTCAGATAGATGCGCCCGCTCTCGACGGTGTACTTGTCGTCCAGCGCCACCTTTGCCAGCTCGGCCATTTCCGCGTCCTCCCCCGATTCCGTCACCATGCATTCCTGCCCGCATCATGACGGCGGTTCGCCCCGGTGGGAAGTAGCCGCAGCCTGCACCCACCCCTGCCTTGCGCGGGTGGCGGATCACCCGCATCCTGCCGTAATCGACAGATGAGCGCACAGGGGGCGAGGCAGGTGTTTTCGCACATCTTCATCGGGATCAATGATTTCGAAGGCGCGTTCGGTTTCTATCAGCCTCTGGCTGTTGCCCTGGGACTGAACCTGCGCTTCAGCGATGCGGAAAAAGGCTGGGCGGCCTGGAACAGGGGGGAAGGGTTCCGTCCGCTGCTGGTCATCGGCCGGCCCTTCGACGGCAAGCCGGCAACACCCGGTAACGGTCAGATGACCGCCTTTCTGGCCGAGAGCCGTGCCATCGTCGACGAATGCCACAGGTTGGCGCTGGTCCATGGCGGCACGTCCGAAGGCGAACCCGGACTGCGCCCGCACTATCACCCGGACTACTACGGTGCCTACTTTCGCGACCCGGAGGGCAACAAGCTCTGCGTGGTCTGTGACGCGCCGGAGACGTCCGCATGAGCATCCGACCGCCGGAGCAGGCGCGCGCCGTCATCGTGGGTGGCGGGGTCTCCGGCTGTTCCGTTGCCTATCATCTGGCGCAACTGGGCTGGACCGAGATCGTGCTGCTGGAACGCCAGCAACTGACCAGCGGCACCACCTGGCACGCCGCAGGCCTGATCGGTCAGTTGCGGGCGTCCCGCAACATGACACGGCTCGCGAAATATTCCGCTGACCTCTATGCGAAGCTGGAGGCAGAGACCGGCATCGCCACGGGCATGCGCCGCACCGGATCGATCACCGTGGCGCTGACCGAACACCGGCGTGCGGAGATCCTGCGCCAGGCCACGCTGGCCCGGGCCTTCGATGTGGAGGTGCACGAGATTTCCCCCGCCGAGGTCAAGGCGCTCTATCCGCACCTGAATACCGACGGCGTGACCGCGGGCGTGCATCTGCCCGGCGACGGCCAGTGCGATCCGGGCAATATCGCGCTGGCGCTGGCGCGCGGGGCGCGGATGGCGGGCGCGACGGTGATCGAGCATGTGAAGGTGACCGGTGTCGAGACCGTTGCGGGACAGGTCCGTGCCGTGACCTGGGAAGCCGGAGGGGAAGCGGGGCGCACTGCGACCGATGTGGTGATCAATTGCGCCGGGATGTGGGGGCGCGAGTTTGCCGCGCAATCCGGTGTGACCCTGCCGCTGCATGCCTGCGAACACTTCTATCTGGTGACGGAACCTGTGGCCGACCTGGGTCGGCTGCCGGTGCTGCGGGTGCCGGACGAACATGCCTATTTCAAGGAAGACGCCGGCAAGCTGATGCTGGGAGCCTTCGAGCCCAAGGCCAAGCCCTGGGGCATGGACGGCATTGCAGAGGACTTCTGCTTCGACCAGTTGCCAGAGGATTTCGATCATTTCGAACCGATCTTCACCACGGCAGTGAACCGTATGCCGCTGCTGGAGAAGGCCGGGATCCACACCTTCTTCAACGGACCCGAGAGCTTCACGCCCGATGATCGCTACTATCTGGGGGAGGCCCCCGAGCTGAAGGGCTACTGGGTGGCCGCCGGGTACAATTCCATCGGCATCGTCTCGTCCGGCGGGGCCGGATATGCGCTGGCACACTGGATCGCGGAGGGGGAACCGCCCTTCGACCTCTGGGAGGTCGATATCCGCCGCGCCCAGCCGTTTCAGCGCAACCGAACCTATCTGCGGGAGCGGGTGAGCGAGAGCCTGGGTCTGCTGTATGCCGACCACTACCCCTATCGCCAGCCCGACACCGCGCGCGGCATCCGCCGGTCCCCCCTGCACGGTGCCCTGGCAGCCGAAGGTGCCGTATTCGGAGAGGCGGCAGGCTGGGAGCGGGCCAACTGGTTCGCCGAAGCGGGCGAAGTCGCCCGTTATGACCATGACTGGCATCGCCAGAACTGGTTCGCCAGTCAGGCGCGGGAACACAGGGCCCTGCGCGAAGGTGCCGGTCTCTACGACATGTCCTCATTCGGCAAGATCAGGGTCGAGGGCCGGGACGCCCTGCCCTTCCTGCAGACTCTCATGGCCAACCAGATGGATGTTGCCGAGGGCCGCATCACCTACACGCAGATGCTCAACCCGCGCGGTGGTATCGAGTCGGACCTGACGGTGACCCGGCTCTCCGAAACCGCGTTCCTGCTGGTCGTACCCGGCGCGACGCTGGTCCGGGACATGGCATGGCTGCGTCGCCACCTAGATCCGGATCTGCATGTGACGCTCACCGACGTGACGGCGGCGGAGGCGGTGCTCTGCCTGATGGGACCGGACGCGCGGGCCGTGCTTCAGGCTTGCTCCCCGGATGACTTCGCGGATACGGCGCAGCCCTTCGGGACGGCCCGGCAGATCGAGATCGGGATGGCGCTGGCGCGGGCACACCGCATTTCCTATGTCGGAGAGCATGGCTACGAGCTCTATGTCTCGACGGAGATGGCCATGCATGTCTTCGAGACCCTGCGGCAGGCCGGACAGGACCACGGCCTGCGCCTCTGCGGGCTTCACGCCATGGATTCATGCCGCATGGAAAAGGGATTCCGCCATTTCGGCCATGACATCACGGACGAGGATCATGTCCTCGAAGCTGGCCTGGGATTCGCCGTGCGCACGGACAAGGGGCCCTTCATCGGTCGTGAGGCCGTTCTGCGGAAGCGCGAAGACGGGCTGGAACGCCGTCTGATGCAGTTTCTCGTCACGGATCCGGAGGCGATGATCTTCCATAACGAGGCGATCATGCGTGATGGCCGGATCATCGGCACGATCACGTCAGGGGCCTACGGTCACACGCTGGGGGGCACACTCGGCATGGGATATGTGCCCTGTAGCGGACAGAGTTCCGATGACCTGCTTGGATCCGACTACGAGATCGAGATTGCCGGCAGACGCTTCCCTGCCAGAGCATCGTTGCGACCGATGTACGACCCGCAGTCGACACGCGTCAGGGGCTGAACGCCGCGCCGCAGGGGCAGACCGGCGGTCAGACCCACCTGACACGCGGAAGCGGATCAGAACGTCACGGCAGTCCGGCTTACTGTGTCCCGGCGGGTGCGCGGATGCTGCCGACCATGCGACGGGCCTGTTCACGGCACCCGTGCTGGGCCATCCAGACGATGGTCTCCAGATCGCCGCCCACATGTTCCGGCACCTTCAGGATCGTGACCTCGGCTGCAGATCGCGCAGCCTCCACCTTCATCAGGAAGGTCGTACCGTCAGCGGTGGAAAGCGTCGGCGGCCAGCCGAGTTCCCGGTCTCCCTTGCGCCAGTAGGCGACCAGAGGCTCATCCGAGCTAGACCAGTCCTTGACGGAGAAACGGGTATCACGGTCGAGCGAACCGGGACGCCAGAACTTCGGGCTGGCAGCAGGCGGCAGACAGAATGTCGTGTTGCGCGAAACATCAATGGCAAGCGGGTCCCGCAGCAGGTCATCCTTGGAGAAGGCGCGCACGGCGCCGAGCTGGGAACGCTCCCGCTCGTCTTCCTTGACCAGCTGTCCGAGCATCGACATGACGCCACCATCGCCCGCAGGCGCGTCGGATGCCACGGCACCTGTATAGGGTCCACGCAAGACCCGGGTGCCGCCGGCACTGTCCATCAGACTGATGCTTCCACCATCGGGAATGTCCACATAGGCATTTGCCGGCAAGGACGTCCCCGGTGAAAACGCGGAGATGGTTGAATCAAGCACGATCACATCTGCCGCGTGCGCACGGGGCGCCCAGGCCGTGATCGCAATCAGAGCAGCGAAGGCGAAACCAAGCGCTCGTCGAGATCCAAATACACGCACTTTTTTCATATCCATCACACTTTATCCCAGACCCAAGCGGCAATATATCCGAACTCTGCCCCGATTTCACGTACAACGGTCACGTTTACTTCTCTAGCAGTTCGAAGGTCGCGCCAGTCTCACCGGCCTCAAGACGCCGCAGATGCAGCGCCGCCAGCGGATGAACCGCAAGGCCTTCGCCAATCGCAGTCAGCAGCGCAGCGGCCCGTGCCGCATCACCATCCATTGCCACATAGGCATTCCGGTAGTCCGCTGCAACCGTGGTATCCATATCCTGCAAGCATGTATAGACCGTTACCGGCTGTTTCTTCCCCTTCAGGATCACATTGCCGATCGGCAGGATCGTGGCATCGTCCAGGACAAGTTTGTCCCCGTGCGATTCGGGAAATGCCCGGGACAGCGAAGCCTCGCTGACCGCCACGCGGGTTCCGAAGTGCTTGTTGGCGGCCTCCAGCCGGGCCGCGATGTTCATCGAATCGCCCATGGCCGTGTAATCGAACCGATTGGCGCCCCCGAAGTTGCCAACGATGGCTTCGCCGCTGTGGACACCGATGCGGGTGATTCCCATCGTCACATCCGCATTCTCGATTCGATACCGCTCGGAGAACACGTCCATCTCGATCGCACAGCGAATGGCCCGCATCGCATGGTCGTCCATCGCGGTCGGTGCGCCGAACAGGGCCACGACGGCATCGCCGATGAACTTGTCGATCGTGCCACCGTGCTTCAGCACGATCTCGCTCATGCCATCGAGATAACCATTCAGCAGGCTCGAAAGCCGTTCCGGTTCCAGGCGCTCGCTGAGTCCGGTGAAACCGGCAATGTCGGAGAACAGAAAGCTCATCTCCTTCCGCTCGCCGCCCACCTTCAGGCGTTCGGGATGGCGGGTCAGTTCATCCACCAGTGCCGGTGCCAGATATTGCGAGAAGGCATCACGGATGAAGCGCCCGTCACGCCGCGCAAGATAGGCGCGCAAGGTCGTCGTCGCCACGAACGCCAGGATCAGGATTGCCACGGGGCGGGAAGCCGGGAGCAAGGGCAGATTGCCGATCGCCGAGTACCAGACAAGAAAGGCGTAGCCGCCAGCCAGAACGACGACACCAAGCAGGCGCACCGCCATCGACATCTCGAGCACGCCGAGCAGCGCCCCCAGAAACGAGACGAGAATGATGATCAGCCAGCGCTGTGTCTCGTCCGCTTCGGGGACAGAGCGCGCATTGACGATCTGGTCGATGATGTTTGCATGTATCTCGACACCCGCCGTCAGCACCGGAACCGCAGGGTTCAGGGATGCGGACAGACTGGTGCGGTGGCGGTCCTGTTGCGGCAGATCCGCACCAACCAGCACCAGGCGCCCCTCCAGCGCGGGCTTCAGCGCGGCAGGGCGGATCCTGGAGATGGCGAGCACGCCCTGACTGGCCAGCACGGGGAAGGCCTGGGAGTTGGCATCGGCTGGCGTACGCCAGCTGATCAGTCCTGATTCCGCCGCAGGAAAGCCGTGACCATTGGCCTTCAGCATCGCGCCGGGAAGGCTGAGAATATCCGTCCGCGGCAGATTGAGATCATAGCGGCGAACCAGACCGTCCGTGTCGATCGTGACATTGGCAAAGCCGGGAATGGCGCCGCTGCGTGCGATGAAATCGTCAAGCCAGGCGGACTGGGCCTCGATCAGCCCGGCACGTGCATCGGCCCAGGCGACGATCACCGGCCCCGGAAATCGCTGAATGGCGTCGATCAGGCGCTGATCCTTCTCCGGCTCGGTTGGCTGGTCGAACAGGATATCGAACCCGACCGAGCGCACGCCGACCTTCGCCAGACCATCCAGCAGGTCGGCAAGAAACCCGCGGTCCAGCGGCGAACGGTAAGGCAGGCTGGCGAGTGTCGTCTCGGTGAAGGTGACGATTGCCACCGCAGGCCTGGACTCGGGATCGACCTGAACCGAATTCACCAGAAGGAAATCGTTCAGGCGCTGATCCATGAACTCAAGGCCCGGTACGGCACGAAAGGCCATCTCCGTAACCGCCAGAGTGAGCAGGGTGACGATAACCGTCAGGGCGAGACGGTGACGCAGAAATCTAAGCATCGTGCAACCGCAGCTGGCAGGCCGCGCCAGGTGAAACGCCAATGTCAGGAAGGATGCTCATTTCCGGAGACGGAAAAGGGGCCGGATCATGTTGCAATGATCCGGCCCCTGAACGGTCAGGTATCAGGGCAGCGTGCGAGCGACGCGGAAGCCCAGGTTCTCGGTTCCCTTGTAGCCCCTGGCGCGCTCGCCCATGTTCTTCGGCGTCACCATCCACGAACCGCCGCGCGTCACGTGATAGTCACAGCGCTGCGCGACATAGGCGCTGCCGTCGGAGGCAATCGTGCCGTACTTGCGGGACCAGCAGTCCTGAGTCCATTCGGAAACATTGCCGATCATGTCATGCAGGCCGAAACCGTTCGGTGCATAGGAGCCGACCGGCGCGGGACGGACATAATCGTCATCGCAGTCGACTGCCGGGAAGATCGGGAAATAACGGCCACCGTAGTAGTCCATGACATTCGCGTGGCGGCAGATCTCGTCCTGTTCGTCGCCGAAATAGAAGGTCGAGGACGACCCCGCACGCGCGGCATACTCCCACTCTGCCTCCGTCGGCAGACGAAGCGCATCAGGCTGACCGGTCAGACCGAGACGACGGTTCGCCCATTCCAGGAACGCCTGGGTGTGCTTCCATTCGACGTTCATCACCGGCCGCTCGCCACGGCCTTCGCCGTCGTCGCTCGGGCGATAGCCAAGGCAGCCACCCTCGTCAACGCAGGCATCCCACATGTCGAACGTGACCTCGAACTTGCCCAGTGCAAAGCGATGGGCGATGCGGACAGTCGTCCCGGGAGCGCCCGAAGCCTGCATGACCTGGAAAGGTGCCGGGTTGATCGTGACCATCTCACCCACCGTCGAAGCGAGCAGCGCCGAATCGATCCTGGGTGCGGCAGGCGCGGAAGTCGCCGGCGGTGCGACGGTTGCGGCGGCCACCCGTACCGGCTCAGGCGCAGCGGGTGCGGCAGCCACCACGGCGGGTTCAGGCGCGACCGAGGTTGCGGACTGACCTGTCGTGCGCGACGGGGAAACCATTGCCACAACCTGTTCGGACTGGGCAGGCGGTGCCGTCTCGATCGACTGCAGGGCAGGCGGAGCAGATGCGACCGGTGCCGGTGCGGGGGCCTGCGCGGCAACCGGCTGCTGTGCCGGGGCGGCGGGCGCCGTATTCAGCCAGCCACTGGTCTGCGGCGCGGCTGCGGGCGGCGGTGCAACTGGCTGCGTCTGGGGCTGCAGCGCGGCAACACGCACCGTGGATTCCTCACGCGGCTCCACGAAGAAGAACTCGTCGTTCAGCGATTCCTCGGTCCAGGGAGTCTGCGCGCCGGACGTCTTGCGGCGGACATCCCTGCGAACCTCACGCAGGATCTCGTAGAGCGGGCGGTCAGGCTTCTCGAGCGCACGCATCAGCGATTCGGTGAAAAGGCCGTTGTTGCCTTCGCCGTCGAACGCCACTTGTCCCGGGTCAGCTGCATAGGCAATGAAGGTGCCATTCGGCGCCTTCATGCGACCAAGACCACGGGTGGCGCCGGAGGATCGGGTGTCACTGGGCAGTGGGTTGTCGCGGCAGGCGTCGAGCATGACGATATTGGTACCGCCCTGCCTGCGCTCCAGCCGCTCCATGAGTGAACTGACAGAAATCGCGAAGTCGGGGAGGTCGAGGGCCGTCTGGATATCGGAGTCGTCCGTCGGCACCATCCAGTTCGTGCCATGTGCGCCAATGCCGTGTCCGGCATAGAAGATGAAGGCCGTGTCGTCGCGTCCGACCTCAGAGCTGAAACGCCGGACCAGCCGGGCCATTTCCACACGGGTGACATTCTCGTGGTGTGTGCCGCCGCTGAGTTCGAAACCAAGTTCCTTCAGCCGCTTGGCCATCGACCGTGCATCGTTCACCGGGTTCCGGAGGTCGGGAGCCTTGGTGTAATCAGCGTTGCCGATGATGAGTGCAACACGCCGTTCCGCCTGCGCCGCTGCGGACAGCGTCAGCGCGATGATCGTGCCTGCAATGAAGCCGGTCAGCTTTCTCATGCTTCAGATCCCCTGATAGAACAATTGACAAAATATGCCTCCGACCCGCAGGAGTCCAGCGATTCACCGCCGAACTGTGACCGGCACCACCCAAGAACTTCCCGTGAACCGGATGAAGGGCGACAGGTCAGGTCTGCAGGAACCGGATACTGCCGCTGGCGATGCGGGCGCAGGTCAGATGGCCGGAGAAATATGCCCCTGTATCGACATTGACCTCACGGGGCCGCAGGACAGGCCCGTCCACCACCACGTGACCATGGACCACGATGTAGGGATAGTCCGGTGCCGGCGCAGCCGTACCCTCACCCCACATCAGGGTTCGCGGTGACTGGTTTCCGATTTCCTGGTCCGGATCAACACCGGCATGACAGAAATGGACGTTGCCTTCGGTATGTGTCAGCCGCGTCTTCTCCAGGAAGTGGAGGTGGTCTTCCGGCAGCTGGCGGGCCAGCGTCGCCGCCGCTTCGACCAGGCGTCCCTCCGACATGCTCTCGGAAACGTTGGGGACACCATAGCTCATCAGCGTGGACAGGCCGCCGAAACGGAGCCAGGCCGCACCCCCGACGGGGTCGGAGAGGAACGTCATCATGGCGTCCTCATGGTTGCCACGGAGAAAGACGGTCTCATCCCGCCAGAACGCAGCAATGTCAGTGCAGATGTCGAGGACCGCGCGGCTCTCGTCACCCCGGTCGATATAGTCGCCAAGGAAGAGGAGAACCGGCGATCCCGCCGCCGTGCCGGATACATCCTCGCTGATCACTTCGATCAGGCGCTGCAGGCAGTCGGCCCGGCCATGGACGTCGCCGATCGCGTAGATCGTGCGGTGATCAGGCAGTTGCGGGGACGCGCGGTCCTGGCCGGGTCCCGTGGTCTCCCCGTCGGCGGACGGACCGAGAACAAGCGAGCGAAGAATGGAACCTATTGTGGGCATGCAGGTCCTTGGCTTCCGAAGTTTGCGCAGGCCATCAGCTTCAGGAGGGCAGGTCTGCGCTCACGTCTGACGGAAGCCCTTCGACCGGGCCGATTGGCGCGCACGACCTTCGTGGTCTCTTCAAGGGACACTGACAAAGGGCCCAAAGGCGAAACTGACGGCGGATGCGATAGGGAGGCCGACTGACACGCCCATCCGGAGATCAGAAGAAACGTTCCTCGACCCGAACGATGTCGCCGGGAAGCACGATCGTGGTCGGTTTGACGGGCTGCCCCTTGCCATCCGGATCGACGGCGTCTGTTCCCCGCTGGATGGTGATATCGTCCTCATCGGCCCGGGGGGTGTAGCCCCCTGCCAGCACGACTGCATTCAGGACCGTCATGCCTGCGCGGTAGGGATAGCTTCCGGGCTCGTTCACTTCGCCCAGAATGTAGAAAGGCCGGTAGTTCAGGACGTCGATACTGACCTTGGGATTTCGCAGATACCCGTCAAGCAGCAATTCGACAATCCGGGCTTCGGCTTCGCGCAGGGACCGATCCTGAAGATCGACGACACCAATCAGAGGCATCGAGATCCGGCCATTGCCATCGACCTCGAACTCGCCGGAAAGGTCTTCTTCGCCAAAGACCAGGACCCGCAGATTATCACCGGGTCCCAATTTGTACTGCAGGTTTGATTGCGCCAGAACGGCGGTCGATACCATCGAGAAGACAAGGACAATGCAACTCAGAAAACTGCGCCGAAACCAAACTACACAACGCATCCTAGAATTGCCTCCCTTAAGTTCAAATAAGCTCCTGGTCCCGCAGAAAGCAAAACGGACTGTCCCTCTTGGAACAGTCCGTTTCAGTCAACTCAGAAGCGAGCAGTGACGGTCGCCTGCACACGGTTCTCGGAGAAGCCGTTGCCTGCGAGGTTGGAAATCCGGCGGGCGAAGCGGTACTTGGCACCGACGGAGAAGTTCCGGTTGATATAGTAGTCAGCCTGAGCGCTCGCCTCGTAACGGTCATCTTCACGATTGCTCGTACGACCCTCGAAGAGGCGATTGGAGTACGCGACGTCACCGCCGAGAACCACGTTGCGGCGCAGCTGATGGCGGACACCAAGACTTCCGCTCCAGGCCAGTTCCGACGAAGAATTCGCGTCGGTCGTCTGATCGATGCGGCGTTCAACACGCCCCGTGACCGTGGTGAGCGCGCTCAGCTCCCAGGCAAGGACACCGTTGACCGCAAAACCGTCAACCGAGCCGAACGCGTTATTGTCAAAGTTCTCGACAATGTAACCGGCCCCGATCGTGGCTTCCGTCCGTGCGGTCGGCTTGTGGGACACACCAACCAACGCGGAGAACACGTCGGAGTCGCGCTTCTGCCCGACAACCGCATCAACATTGTCGAAGTCGATCATCGAGTACGTCCCCTTCACGAAGACGTCTGTCTTCGAGCGGAACTCGTACGCGACCTTTGCCGACGTGTCGAGACGCAGGCGGTCACGATCGTTCTGGGCCGCCTGACCACCACCGGTAAGGGGAATGTCGTCGAAATCGGAATAGGAAACGCCCGCACCAGCTTCGAGAGTGACCCGACCCGCCTTGTAGATCGCGTCCACCTTACCGGCCATCACGTCAAACGTGGACGGTTCGGCAGCAAGAGCGTTGACGTTGTTGTCACCACGCTGCTCGGATGCAGCCCTGTACGAAACCTCCGGAAGAATGCGCAGCGCACGGGTCGCCTCGATGGTACCGCCAAGTCGCGCAACAAAGTCCAGGGTATTGTCATCGCTGTTGGTGCTGTGGAACGTGGCGTCGCCAAGGAACGATGCCACGACCTCATGACGCTTGAAGTTCGAACGCGCCAGGATACCGGGGCGGACACGCGCGATGGTGTCGTCTTCCGTATTGGTATCCTCAAGGAACGCGTTGTCGGTGTACTCGAGACCAACCGTCAAGGACGGAAAGACCGTGAAGCTGCCAACCCGCGCCCCATTCGGCTGATAGTCGCGAGACTGTGCATGCGCGGCACCAGCAACACTGAGCGCAGCAACCGCAACCAGACTTCCCCAAACAATTTTCATCTCAATCAGCCCCCTCGGACTTACTCGAACTTCGAACTCTCACCAGAGAACCGATCAATCGGCCTGGCACAAACTTTGTTAGGCACCGAAATCCAAGCCTATCAGGCGCTTGAGCTTTCGTCCTCACCACCGGAATTCAGCGGCTCGGTATCGTCGCCACTAACCTCGGCCGCGGCTGCAGCAAGATCACCTTCGTCCTGGCCGGTCGAGGCAGCAACCTCGGACACGATCGACTCGATCGATGCACCAGAAGACGTCGCAGCAGCGACAACAATCTGAGCTGACTGCTCAGGCACGACGACCGCTGCGGCGGCAGCAACAGCACCCGGGGAAACTGCTGCGGGCAGGACCGGAGAAGCAACGATGCCCCCGACGATCAAGGGCGCAGAAGCAGGCTGGCTCGCGACAGCCGCCTGAACAATCACCGTCGCCAGGCTCGGGTTGGCGGCAATGGCCGCAGCGGCCGCATCAGCCAGATCTTCCGGCGCCGCATCGGCTTCGGACACCCCGAGGGCCTCCAATTCCGCAAGAAGAGCGGCGCGGCCCTGTTCAGCGGTCTGCGCGAAAGCCATCTGAGGGGCCGTGACAACCAGACCGAGCAGCAGTACGAACGAAACCAAAATCTTACGCATCTCAAGTCTCCTGATATGAGTTGCAGGAAACTTATCGGCGGCTTGGAGACGGGTCAACGTAAAACTGTCCATCTCCGCCCCGCCCCTCACGCATCCGGGGCAACCCGCCGCCCTTCTGCGGGAACATATTTCTTGAAGTGATTTCAAACAATTACACGACACCCCTGCGAATCCGGATGCTCCGGCCGCGGGACAGTGCCCCAGCTCCGGTCCGGTCCCGGCACCTGTTTCATCTGATTGTTGCAGAAAGAGCGCATACCCGTCGTCGTCCGGCTGGCAATGGCCGCGTCAGATTGAGGACAGGCATGGCAATCCGCCAGGACCGTCAGCGTGAGCCCCGCCCGGTAGCCATGACATGTATGGTCTTGAGAACAATGAGAAGATCCAGCCAGGGCGTGAAATGCTTTATGTAGTAGAAGTCGTAATGCAACTTATCCGTGACATCCTCGACCTCGGCCGCGAATCCCTGCTGCACCTGTGCCCAGCCCGTGATTCCAGGCCGCACGATATGGCGGTAGCTGTAGTGGGGAATCTCGCGATCATACCACTCCGAGAGTTCAACTGCTTCCGGACGCGGCCCGATCAGGCTCATCTCGCCCCACAGGATATTGACCATCTGCGGCAGCTCGTCGAGCCGGTAGCGCCGCAACATGCGCCCCACCCGTGTCACACGTGGGTCAAGCGCCTGGGTGAATTTCGGCCCCTCCGGCACATCGCGCATCGTCCTGAACTTCAGCATGGTGAAGGTCTTGCCACGATATCCCATGCGGACCTGGCGAAAGATCACCGGCCCCTTGCTGTCCAGGCGAATCATGATGGCGATGATACCGGCAACGAGCAGAAGCAGCGGCGAAGCGATCAGTACAGCACCCGATTCCAGAGTTCGCTTGATGGCCACATATTCAGGCGACGGGATCAGGGCCCCCAGCGTGTTCTCCGACAGATGCTCGATACGGACACGACCGGTCAGCGACTCGCTGACCTGTTTCATGTGGTAGACGGGCGTTCCGTTCAGGGCACAGGCGGCAAGGAAGCGCTCCCACTCGGGCGGAAACTCGGAGCGAAGATCCGCCACCACGGCATCGGCCCTCGTGCCGGAAAGCGTCGGCGCCTCCAGCACATGCAGCCGGACCCCTCCGGTATGTTCACTGAGACTCTGATAGCTGCCAAACGGTGCCACCGCCAGTTCGGGTGTGCTGCGCAACCGGTTCACATACCAGACGATGTAGCACCAGATGATCGACATGCCGAAACTGCCCAGGATCTGGCTGCGCGCGAAGCCGATGCGCCAGAAGAACATGATCAGCACCAGCAGGCCGAAGGTGAACAGGAAACACGGCACGATGTAGCCGGACCCCTGCACGCCGGGAAAGCGACTGAAGCGCCTGAGCAGAAGCAGGCCGAAGCCGAATGCGATCGCGGTGCCGGTAACGGAAGGATACTGCCCGGGGTTGATTTCCGTAACGAGTCCGATGTCCCAGCGCACCAGCGCCGGCAGAATCACCGCAACGAGGAGACCGGCAATCAGCTGGACCGGAAAGGACTGGATCAAGCGCGAACGCCAACGCCGTCGTCCGCTCATGCCACGCGTGGCAGAGTCTGGTCGCGTCGACCTCTGAGCAGGCACATTCATACGCGCAGGATTCCCGTCATCCACCTGACCAACCGACCCACGACCCTCGCGTGAACTAGCACAGCTGACATGAAGGTCACAAGCCTGCCCCATTGCATTGCGAGGGAATACGGACGATTGCAACAAGGGGAAAGCGAATTGACAAACCCGCACGAAGCGTCGAGCACCGCAGCCTCGGCCCGATGTCGGGCGCCTGGCTCAGGCCCGCTACCATCTCCACATCGGCACGTTGCAACCGTCGCGCGAATCCGCAGGAAAATGGGGCGAGTGACCGGAATTGAACCGGCGACCTCCAGAGCCACAATCTGGCGCTCTAACCGACTGAGCTACACCCGCCACGGTGACGCGGTCTTTACCGAGGGCGGGGGTCGCGGTCAAGCGGCCCTGTCCCATGGGAGACAAAAAAGACACTCACACGTATTGTTGTTTGCATTGTCATGGGCCAATGACAGCCGCCGGTGCAAATCTGCAGTGCAGGATCAGAACGGGTGGCCTTTGCATGACTCACATACAGCAGACACATGACTCCCCTGGCGGAAGCCGATGGCTTTCCGGGACAGTTCTGTTGCTGGTCACCGCCATTGTCCTGCTGACCCTGGGGCGACATGAGGCTCTTGGTGCGCGCAGCACGTCTGACTGGAGCGGCATTCCGGAGGCGGAAGTCAGGCTCATCGCTGGTGCAACGGCGACAGGACAGGAGATGATTGCGCTGGAATTCGTCATTCGCCCGAAGTGGAAGGTCTACTGGCGCAGTCCCGGCGATGCCGGCTATCCGCCGGTCGCGGACTGGGATGACAGCGAAGGGGTCACACCCGGCGCGATCTCCTGGCCGCTGCCGGATACCTTCGAGTTCTGGGGGCTGCGGACCTATGGCTACGCCGATCGCCTGGTGCTTCCCGTTGCCCTGGATGGTCGGGACCGTGACCGCCCCACGACAGTGCGGGTCGCCCTCAGCTACGCCGCCTGCGCCGACATCTGCGTGCCCGTCGAGGCCCGACTGTCACTCGAACTGCCTGCCGACGACCTGCCGAAGAACCGGCATGGCATTGCCATCGCCAGTTCACTCGCCGCGACACCGGCGAGGATGCCCGGTGTCCTGCAGGCAGCGAGACTTTCGCGCACGGGGGACGAGGATCGCGGAATTCTTCTGCTGGACCTCGCACCGCCTTTCGAAATCGGGTCACCATCGGTCATCATCGAGGGGAGCCGTGACGTGGTCTTCGGCAGGGACGCGTGTCACACGGCGGCACCGGGGCGGATCCGCTGCACCGTTCCGGTCGACGGCAGCGACCACGCCCTGCGTGCCCTGCCCGGCAGCGAACTGACCGTCACCCTGCATGGCGCCGGTCGGGCGATCGAGACCACCGGAGCCATCCAGACCGACCCGTGACCGGCGCACCGGTTCGATGTCTCGGGGCGGCAGCAGCCTTCACCGGCACTGCCGCGCAGTTCAGCTTTGCAACCACAGACGCGTTGCGCCATCCTGCGCCCCGTTCAAGAACACCATCGTGACCATTCAAGGAGACACAAGATGACCATCCAGGTTGGAGATACCGTGCCCGAAGGCATGCTGATGCGCATGACCGCCGAAGGACCCGCACCGATCAGCACAGATGAACTGTTCAGCGGCAAGAAGGTCGTCCTGTTCGCGGTGCCCGGCGCCTTCACCCCGACCTGCTCCGCCAAGCACGTCCCCAGCTACGTCTCGAATGCCGAGGCACTGAGCGCGAAGGGTGTCGATACCGTGGCCTGCCTGTCCGTCAACGACGTGTTCGTCATGGGCGCCTGGGGCAAGGATCAGGGCGTGGGCGACAAGGTCATGATGCTGGCCGACGGCGTTGGCGAATATACCGCGAAGCTGGGCCTGGAACTTGACCTCTCCGCACGCGGTCTCGGCAAGCGCGCCACCCGCTTTGCCATGGTTGTCGACAACGGCAAGGTCTCGCACCTTGCCGTCGAGGAAAATCCGGGCGAGATGTCCGTCTCCGGCGCCGAAGCGGTCCTGGGCAACCTCTGATTCGACAAGTGTCGGCCCGGCCCCGCAGTCACGGCTGCCGGGCCGGGCCGACGATCAGTCCGACGGGTCGCTTACCGTTCCGTCAGTTTCAGTTCGATACGGCGATTCCGGCGCCGCGCCAGTTCGCTGTCACCCGGCTCGATCGGGTGGAACTCGCCAAAACCGGTCGGGGCCAGACGGTCCGGCGGCAGCCCCTGCAGGATCAGATACTTGGAAACCGCGATGGCGCGCGCCGCCGACAGTTCCCAGTTCGACGGGAACCGCGGGGTGCTGATCGGCACGCTGTCCGTGTGCCCGTCCACCCGCAGGATCCAGTTGATGTCATCGGGAATCCTGCGGGAGATATCGATCAGCGTTTCGGCCAGCTTGGTGAGCTGGATGCGTCCGGCGACCCCCATCTCGGCGCTGCCGGAACCGAACAGGACCTCCGACTGGAACACGAACCGGTCGCCCACGATGCGGATGCCCTGCTGCCCGCGCAGCACTTCCCGCAGTCGTCCAAAGAACTCCGAGCGATAGCGCGACAGCTTCTCGACCTGTGCCGCCAGCGCCCGGTTCAGACGCTGCCCGAGATCGGCAATGGTCGCCTTGTTCTCGGCATCCTTCGCCTCGAACTCGTCCAGCAGGGCCTGGATCTGCGCCAGTTGCTTGCGCAGGTCGGCCAGTTGCAGGTTCAGCAGGTTCACCTGTCGGCGGGCTGCCTCCGATATGCGCTGCTCCTCGGTCAGTTCGGCCTGGCCCTGCTGGCGCGCGTCACGCTCCTGATCCAGGCTCTCGCGTGTCCGGTCGAGCTCGGCAAGGGTTGTGGTCAGCCGGTTGCGCGCCGCCGTCAGATCGGCATTGAGGTCGGCGATTTCCGTCTGCCGTTCCAGCACACGGTTCTCCAGCTCGGTGATCCTGTCCTGCGCCTCGAAATAGAGCGCCTGAAGGTCATTGAGTTCCTGATCGGAGCGGGCGCGGGCACTGTCGGATTCGTCGCGACGACGGGCCAGGGCGGCTTCCCGGGCCAGCAACTCCGCGATGCGGGCCTCCATCTCGGCCCGATCCGCCTCCGAGAACTCGGGACGTTCGTCCAGGCGGCGCTCGGCATCGGAGGCGCGGCGTTGCAGGTCGGCGATCTGCAGCGTCAGCAGGTCACGCGCCGCCGTCGATTCATTCAGGGCGGCGGAAAGCTGGGAAACATTCTCCCGCAGGTCCTCGTTGGCGCTGCGCTCACTGGACAGCAGCGACTGCAGTTCCGACAGTTCCGCCGTCAGCCGGGAAAGTGCCTCATCCTTGCCGGACAGCGAATAGCTGAGGACGAACTGCGCCAGCGTGTAGATCACCATCATGAAGATGAAGGTCAGCAACAGCGCCGACAGGGCATCCACGAAGCCCGGCCAGATGTTGTTCTCTACACGTTGCCTGCGATGCCGGGGCATCAGCGACCTTCGTCGGCAATCGCCGCAATGGTCCGGGTCAGCACCTTGATCTCGGAACGGAGTTCATCGACCGTCTGCTGCCGTCCGGTCACCGTTTCCTCCAGCAGGCGGGTCACATAGACATCGATGTTGCGCAGGTGCGTATCCGCGGCGCTGTCGCCGGAGCCCTGTTCCGTGGCCACGGCAATGCGCTGCAGGATCGGTTTCAGTTCCATCTGCCCTTCGGCCAGCTTCACCATCAGGTCACGTTCAGTGCGCATCTGATCGGTCAGACTGGCCAGACGTTCCGAAAGCTGCAGCAGGGTCTGGTTGCCGGAAACGCGCGATTCCTCCGACCGTGCCATGATCCGCTGCAGGTTCTCCAGACTGTCCGCCGTCTGCTCCAGCAGGGCCTGCACATAGACAGGCACCGAGCCCTCACCCTCCGCGATGCCGCCCGCGGCACCGCTGGACAGGCGCGTGAAGCTGGAGAGCCATTCCTCCAGGTCGTTGTAGAACCGGTTCTGCGACTGGCTGGCCTGCAGTTCGATGAAACCCAGGACGACGGAACCGGCCAGACCGAACAGCGACGACGAGAACGCCGTGCCCATGCCGTCCATCGGCTGCAGGATCGCCAGCTTCAGCGCCTCGAAGATATCGCCGACGTCATCGCTCTCCACCGTCAGGCCGCGCACCGAGCTGCCGACGGAGGTAATGGCGTCGATCAGGCCCCAGAAGGTGCCCAGCAGGCCCAGGATCACCAGCGTCCCGATCAGGTACCGCGAGATGTCACGGGATTCGTCCAGCCGGGAGCTGATCGAATCGAGCAGCGACCGCAGCGACATGGTGGACAGGCTGACCCGTCCCTTCTTCTCCTGCAGCATCGTGGCCAGCGGCGACAGCATCGACGGGGCGGTCTGGATCGACAGGCTGGGGTCATTGCGGCGGAACGATTCCACCCAGCGCACGGCAGGGCGCAGCAGCAGCACCTGACGTATGACGTAGACCACTCCGATCAGCAGCACACCGAGGATCAGCCCGTTCAGCACCGGATTGGTCATGAAGATGCCGAGCAGCGCCTCGTGCAGAGCCGCCACGACACCCGCGACAATGACCAAAAAGATCGCGATCCGTGTCAAATAGACAGAAGGCTGGATCATACGCTACCTGCTTTCAGTGATGAGATCGACGCGATTGCCCGGGCCGCCATCGGTCGGTGCGCCCAGTGCACGCAGCAGTATCCTGAAACTCTGGACACCTTCGTCCAGCAGCGCCAGGCGGACATTGTTGCCACGGCGCAGCGACAGGCGCCGTTTCCAGCCCTCTGTCTCGGTTTCGCTGTCGGCATAGGCCCTGATCTGGATACGGTCGCTGGTGTCCTTCAGGCTTGCGGCAACGTCACGGATCGCCGCGCGGCCCGCCGGATCAAGATCCTCGGACGCCCCCTGAAACAGCACACGCGTCGCGCCCGCTGCGGCAGAAGCCGTCGCGGCGGGTGCCGCGGTGGCAACCTGGCGGGGCGGGGCCGCAGGTTCGGCACTGGGCGGTGTCGGGGCTGCCGCCGGAGCCTCCACCGTGGCCGGCGCCGTCGGGCGGATGACGCGCGGCTCGGTCCTGGCCGGCTCAGGTTCGCTGGTCGTGGTTGCAACGGGTGGCGGCGTCGGAACAGGCGTGACCGCAGCAGGCGGTTCAACCTGTCTTGCGACGGTTCTCTCCGGCGATGTTGCCGGGGCGGGGGCAGCGGCGGCAGGCTGCCGGGCGACCGTCACGGGCGCACGTGGTGCAGCAGGCGGCGACAGGACCGGTGCCCGCCCCGCCGTCGCACCGACACTGCTGCTGTTGCTATTGCTGTTGCGCGCGCCCGGCGGCGTCAGCCGTACAGGCCCGGACGGCTTGTTGAACGGCAGCCGATAGCGTTGCGGACCCGGAGACACAAGGCCCGGCTGCAGCTGCGAGACAGAGGTATCGCCAACGATGTCGGGATTGATCCAGACCGAACCCTGTTGCGCCATGACAGGCGCACTGAACGACAGCGCACCGATGCCGATCGCGAACACCATCATCGATGCCGCGCGCGCACGTTTCGTTTCAGGCGTCTGCCTGCCCTCGCCGCAGGTTGCCAAGTTCACTGCCCTCCAGACCTGTTTGGGCGGACATTACTGCATCGCTCGTCCAGATCAAAACCCGCCATGACCCCCCGGTACCCAGCGGATTGCCGATGATCCGGTAAGCCTGTGGCGAAAATCAGGCAGCCTTGCGTTTCGACGCATCCTTCAGGGCCTGCAGCAGCGGTTGCTGCATCTGCCCGTTTCCGGCGACAATGCTGCCGGTCTGCAGCATCTTGCGGCCACCGTTCAGGTCCGTCACCAGGCCACCGGCCTCACGGACCAGGACAATCCCGGCGGCCATGTCCCAGGCCTTCAGGTCACGCTCCCAGAATCCCTCGAACCGGCCGGCGGCGACATAGGCCAGGTCCAGCGAGGCGACGCCCAGCCTGCGAATACCGGCGACCCGTCCGGTCAGTTCCTGCATCTCGCGATGGAACGTGGCGTGGCCGTCCTTGCCGATGTGCGGGATGCCGGTACCGAACACGGATTCATCCATGCGCGTGCGGCCCGAAACGCGCAGGCGCTTGTCGTTGACGAAAGCACCCCGCCCCTTTTCCGCGTAGTACATCTCGTCACCGACCGGGGCCAGCACCATGCCGGCAACCAGTTCACCATGCTGCTGCAGGCCCAGCGAGATGGCGAAATGCGGAATGCCGTGCAGGAAGTTCGTGGTGCCATCCAGCGGATCGATGATCCAGAAGCTCTCCGGATCCGCGCCTTTCACTTCCCCGCCTTCTTCCAGCAGGAAACCGAAGTCGGGGCGCGCACGCTGCAGTTCCTCGCGCAGGATCCGTTCCGCCTGCAGGTCGGCGTTGGTGACGAAGTCGCCGGGCCCCTTGCGGGACACCTGCAACTGCTCGATCTCGCCGAAGTCATGCAGCAGCGACCGCCCAGCCTTTCGGACAGCGCGCTCCATGACATTGATCAGGGGGGATTTACGCACCGCGTTCAGCCTCTCAGGCGCGGCTGACGTAGGTGCCTTCGGCCGTGGCGATCACGACCTTCTCACCAACGCCAACGAAAGGGGGCACCATGCAGCGCATGCCGTTGTCCAGGATGGCGGGCTTGTAGCTGTTCGCGGCTGTCTGCCCCTTCACCACCGGCTCCGTCTCCGTCACTTCCAGCGTCACATGCTCCGGCAGGATCAGGCCCAGGGCCTCTTCCTCGTACATCTCCACCTGCACCATCATGCCGTCCTGCAGATAGGCCGCCTGCTCCCCGACCAGGGAAGCGGCGATGCTGATCTGTTCGTAGCTGTCGGTGTCCATGAAGGTCACCAGCTCACCGTCGGTGAAGAGGTACTGGTAGTCCTTCTGCTCCAGCCGGGCGCGTTCGACCGTCTCGGCGGAGCGGAACCGTTCGTTCAGCTTCGACCCGTCGCGCAGGTTCTTCAGTTCCACCTGCAGGTAGGCGCCACCCTTGCCGGGCTGCGTATGCTGAATGCGGACAGCCCGCCAGAGGCCGCCCTTGTGTTCGATCACGTTGCCGGGACGGATCGCATTGCCGTTGATCTTCATGCTGGAAAATCCGGTTGCTGAGAAGGTTCTGGATATGGGTGAGCGGCGCGGAACCTATCCTTTCCGCCCGCCGCTGTCGAGCCATGTTCGCGGCCTGCCGCCAATACCGGGTCTCTGGCGGTGATCCCTCCTGCCCGGGATGCGTAGAACGGACAGCAGCCGGAGCCTCCGGAGGTGACCGTCGCAGGAGTCCCGTCATGCCCTCGGAAACGACCGATCCCGCACTTGCCGTCATCATCGGCGGTGGCGGCGGGATCGGCAGCGCGCTGGCCGACGGTCTGGAAAGGTCCGGCAACTGGCAGGACGTGTGGCGCACCACCCGTGCCGGAAAGAACCGCGTCGACCTGCTGGAAGAGGAAACCATCGCCGACCTGGCGCGGCGCATCCGGGCTGGATCCCTGCCCCTGCGGCTGGTCCTTGTCGCCAGCGGTTTCCTGCATGACGCGCGCTACCGGCCCGAGAAGACCTGGCGACATCTCGACCCGGAGCACATGGCGAAGGCCTTTGCCATCAATGCCATTGGCCCGGCACTGGTGATGAAGCACCTGCTGCCCCTGCTGCCTTCCAGCGGCCAAGCCGTCTTCGCCGCGCTGTCGGCGCGCGTGGGAAGCATCGGCGACAACAGGCTGGGCGGCTGGACCAGCTACCGCGCCTCGAAGGCGGCGCTGAACCAGATCATCCGCACGCATTCCATCGAGCTGCAGCGCCGCAACCCCGACGCCATCTGTGTCGCCCTGCATCCCGGCACGGTCGCAACCAGCCTATCCGCCCCCTTCGCCGCGCGTGGACTGAAGGTACGAAGCCCCGAAACCGCCGCAACGGAGGTGCTGTCGGTGATCGACAGGCTGACACCTGCCGAGAACGGCGCGTTCCTGGACCAGAACAGCAAGTCAGTCCCCTGGTGACATCCCCTTCGCAAAGCCGTGGATAGGGCCTATCCTTGCCCGCAAAACAGGGGAGGACGGGGAATGACCGAAGCTCTGACGATCCGGCTTGACGGGGCCGACAACGTGGCCGTGGCACGGGTGGACATCCTGCCCGGTACGCGGATCGCGCCCTATGGCGTCACGGCGAACCACCATATTCCCGCCGGTCACAAGATCGCGCTGGGCGGAATCAGTCCCTGCGATCCGGTACGCAAGTACAATCAGATCATCGGCTTTGCGGAGGGCGGAATCGCGCCCGGCGACCATGTCCACACCCACAACTGCCTGTTCGGCGATTTCGAGCGGGACTATGCCATCGGCCAGGACGTGCGGCCCACGGACCATTTCGCGGAGCATGAGCGCGCCGTGTTTCAGGGCTTCCGGCGTGACAATGGCCGCGCGGCGACCCGCAACTACATCGGCGTGCTGACCTCCGTGAACTGCTCCGCCACGGTGGCCCGCTATGTCGCCGACCATTTCCGCAGCCCCGAGATGCTGGCCGCGTACCCGAACGTCGACGGCGTGGTGGCCCTGACCCACGGTACCGGCTGCGGCATGGCCTCCGACGGCGAGGGCATGCGGATGCTGTCGCGCACCTTTGCCGGATATGCGCGCCACCCCAACTTCGCCGGGCTGCTGTTCATCGGTCTCGGCTGCGAGGCCGCCCAGCTGGGCATGATGATGGATGTGGAGGGGCTGAAACCCGGGCCGCTGCTGCACATGTTCACCATCCAGGACTCCGGCGGCACCACAGCCACCGTGAAGAAGGGCATCGATCTGGTGAAGGAGATGCTGCCCCACGCCAACGCCAAGGCACGGGAACCGATCCCGGCATCCGAACTGATCCTGGGCCTGGAATGCGGCGGCTCCGATGCCTACTCCGGCATCTCGGCCAACCCGGCGCTGGGTGCGGCCGCCGACCTGCTGGTGCGCCACGGCGGCACCGCCTGTCTGGGCGAGACACCGGAGATCTATGGTGCCGAGCACCTGCTGACCCGCCGCGCGGTATCGGAAGAGGTGGCGCAGAAACTGATCACCAAGATCCACTGGTGGGAAGACTATGTCGCCCGCAACAGCGGCTCCATGGACAACAATCCCAGCCCGGGCAACAAGGCCGGTGGCCTGACCACCATTCTGGAGAAGAGCCTGGGCGCGGCGGCCAAGGGCGGCACGACGAACCTGGTCGATGTCTACAGCTACGGCGAGAAGATCACCGCCAGGGGCTTCGTCTTCATGGATACCCCCGGCTATGACCCGGTCTCCGTCACCGGCTTCGTCGCGGGCGGGGCCAATGTCGTCTGTTTCACCACGGGGCGCGGCTCCGTCTTCGGCTGCAAGCCGACGCCGTCGATGAAGCTGGCCACCAACACGGCGATGTATTCGCGGCTGTCCGACGACATGGACATCAATTGCGGTCTGGTGGTGGATGGCGAGAAATCGGTGCAGGAGATGGGGCAGATGATCTTCGACCGGATCATAGAGGTCGCCTCCGGTGACCTTACCTGTTCGGAGCGGCTGGGCTTCGGCGATGACGAGTTCCTGCCCTGGCAGATCGGGGCGGTGATGTGATGGCGACGGCGGACAGCATGAACAGCACGGATCATTTCATCGACAGCAGCCTGCCGGGACTGAAGACGGCCCTGCGCAACAAGCATCAGGACGCGGAAGGTCCGGCGGTCCTGTTCATCCATGGCGCGACCTACCCCTCCACCATCATGTTCGACTATCCGGTCGAGGGGGTGTCCTGGATGGACTGGATGGCCGCCCGTGGCTTCGATGTCTGGTGCATTGACCTGCCCGGCTATGGCCTGTCCGACCGCCCGGCCGAGATGGCAGCCCCGGCGGAGGACAATCCGCCGATCATCCGCACCGCGGTGGCCGAACAGGACGTGGAGCGCGCCATCGACTTCATTCTGGCCCGGCGCGGCCTTCAGCAGCTCGACCTGGTCGGCTATTCCTGGGGAACCGCGATTGGCGGCGGAGTCGCGGCACGCAACCCGGACAAGGTCCGTCGACTGGTGCTTTCCGGGGCGCTCTGGTGCCGGGTCTCGACACAGGGGATCGGTGCAATGGGTATCCCCGGCGCGTGGCGGAAGGTCGAGGCGGAGGCGGTGGTCAGCCGCTGGTGCATCGGTCTGGACGAGGATCAGAAGGCGGCGATCAGCACACCGGAGGCCATGCGCGCCTGGGCGGACGCCGCCGTGGCCACCGACCCGGAAGCCGGGAGCCACCAGCCACCGTTCCTGCGCGCACCGGCGGGTGTGGTGCAGGACGTGCAGCAGCACTGGCTGAAGAATGACCCGACGTGGGATCCGTCACGCATCACCTGCCCGACACAGGTCGTGGTGGGCGAATGGGATCATGAAACGACACCGGAACAGGGCCGCGATGTCTTCGACCGGCTGGCTTCGGCGCAGGAGAAGCGTTTCACCCTGATCGGCGGCGCGACCCATTCCATGTTGCTGGAAAGCTGTCGCCACGCGCTCTACGACACCGTGCACGATTTCCTGAAGGCCGAAATCTGAGGCCGTCGGCAGCCTGACGGCGGACACTCAGTTCCCTGCTGCGCCCACAGGACGCGCGAGCAGGTCGGCCACCGCCTGACGCAGCGGTGTGCCGAGGTGCAGCACCTCATGCACGGCCATGGCGATGGGCAGCTCGACCCCCAGCGCAGCCGCGCGCTGCACCAGCGGTTCGACCGAATGCACCCCCTCGACCAGTACATCGGGCAGATCACCGTCACGCCCCAGCGCCGCACCGAAGGCATAGTTGCGCGAGGTCTCGTCGGTACAGGTCAGCACCAGATCGCCGAGCCCGGAGAGACCGGCGAGGGTTTCATCGCGGGCACCGATGGCGCGGCCGAGACGGCGCAGTTCCGCCAGCCCGCGCGAGATCACCGCGGCACGGGCGTTCAGGCCCAGCCCCGCACCGGTCACGGCCCCTGCGGCGATGGCCAGCACGTTCTTCATGGCCCCCCCCAACGCCACACCCACCACATCATCGCTGGCGTAGAGGCGGAATGCGGGTGACCCGAGGGCGGCGGCCCAGTACTCGGCCTTCTGCAACGGGTCGAAGGCCAGCACCGCCGCGGCAGGCAGGCCGCGCGCGACTTCCCCGGCGAAGTTCGGACCCGAGAGCATGCCCACCGGATTGTGCGGCAGAATCTCCGCCGCCACTTCGGGCAACAGGGCTCCGGTTTCACGTTCCAGGCCCTTGGCGCAGATCAGGATGGGCAGAGCGGGATCAATGCTGTCGGCCAGTTCCTGCAGGACGCCCCGGATCGTCTGGGCAGGCACGACCAGCAGCAGTGCGTCAGCCCCGGCGATGGCGCTGCGCTGCTGGTCCACGTCCCGCCCGGCAAGAGTCGTTCCGGGACCGGCACGGCCAATGGCGGCCTGCAGGGCATTGCCCCAGGCACCGGCGCCGACGACGGCGATATCTATCTTGTAGCTCATGCGTCTCAGGGTGCGGCAGCGACGGCCGGAATGGATGCGTCATAGGGACGCAAATCCCTGTAAGGGCGGGCCGCTGATTGGGCAATGGGCTCCGGACGCACTACGTTTCCGGCCAATCACAATCGCTTCGGGTGTCCATGCGCCCGAACAGCCCAACCTGACAGGGAGGTGAGCCAGTGAAGATCACCGGAACCTACGAACTCGAGGCAGACAGGCAGAAGGTCTGGGAAGCCCTGAACGATCCGGAGGTACTGCGCGCCTGCATCCCCGGCTGCGAGTCCCTGGACAAGACCGGAGAGAACGAACTGACCGCAACGGTGACCGCCAAGGTCGGACCGGTGAAGGCCAAGTTCAACGGCTCCGTCGAACTGAAGGATCTCAACCCGCCCGAGTCCTATCGCATCGAAGGGTCCGGCAAGGGCGGCGCAGCCGGTTTTGCCAAGGGCGGCGCGGATGTGCGCCTGGACGCCCGCGACGGCGGCGGCACGGTGCTGAGCTATGAAGTCGATGCCCAGGTCGGCGGCAAGCTGGCCCAGATCGGCTCCCGCCTGATCGATGGCACCGCCAAGAAGCTGGCCGACCAGTTCTTCAGCAACTTCCGGGAACATGTCGAGACACCGGACGACAGCAGCGCACCGGAGGAGCCGCAGGAAGCCGCGGCACCGGAAGCTGAAGCCCCGGATGCGGCACCGGCTCAGCCGGTGGCAGAGACCGATCCGGCGGATGCGGACACCCCGGCACCGGAGGTGGCGGTCAGCGATGTGCCGCAGCCGGAGACCGAGATGCGCCCGACGCCGCAGGCCGCGCCTTCACAGCCTCCGAAACCGGAGCCGGCAGGGTCCGGGCGACTGCCTGCCTGGATCTGGTTCCTGGGGGCTGCAGGATTGATTCTCGTTCTGGTCGCTCTCGTCTCTTGAGCCTGAGGCAAAGCCGATACAGGATGCACACAAGATTTCTTCGACCAAGGGAGGACGGGGTCACATGGCAAACGTGACGATGACGATCAATGGCAAGCAGGTCAGCGGTGAAGTTGAATCGCGCACCCTGCTTGTCGAGTTCCTGCGCGATCAGCAGCGCCTGACCGGCACGCATGTCGGCTGTGACACCAGCCAGTGCGGCGCCTGCGTCGTGCATGTGAACGGCGATTCCGCCAAGAGCTGCACCATGCTGGCGGTTCAGGCCGACGGTGCCGATGTCACCACGATCGAGGGACTGGCCAACGGCGACGACCTGCATCCGATGCAGGCCGCGTTCCGCGAGAACCACGGCCTGCAGTGCGGCTTCTGCACCCCGGGCATGATCATGAGCGCGATCGACCTGGTGAAGAACAACGCCGATCCGTCGGAGACCGAGATCCGTGAATGGCTGGAGGGCAACATCTGCCGCTGCACCGGCTATCACAACATCGTCAAGAGCATCAAGGCGGGTGCGGAGGCGATGCGCGGCTGAGCCATCGCGCGGCAGTAGCATGATCGGGTGACGGCGGCGGAAGACCGCCGCACCCCAACCCCAGGAAACGGGCCCCATGGCACAAACGCCGGATTCAACGGCGGACACGGGCCCTGAGGAGGCAACATGACTGAACAGGGAATTGGCGCCAGCGTTCTGCGCAAGGAAGACTTTCGGTTCGTGCGCGGTCGCGGCAAGTACACCGACGACATCAACCTGCTGAACCAGACCCACGCCATCATCGTGCGGTCTCCCCACGCCCACGCGACCATCAACAGCATCGACAAGGCCGCGGCGCTGGCCGCGCCGGGTGTCGTCGCCGTGCTGACGGCAGAGGACTTCGCGGCCTTCGGCGGCCTGCCCTGTGGCTGGCAGGTCATCGGCAAGGGCGAGGAACCGATGATCGAGCCCAAGCACCCGATCCTGGCCGAGGGCAAGGTCCGCCATGTGGGTGATCCCGTCGCCGTGGTGATCGCCGAGACCAAGACCCAGGCCCGTGACGCGGCCGAACTGGTCGACATCGACTACACCGAACTTCCTGCCGTCATCGACATGCGTGAGGCGCTGCAGAACGCGCCGGCCGCTGTGCATGACGAGGCTGCGGACAACCAGTGCTTCGACTGGGAGATCGGTGACCGTGCGGCCGTGGATGCCGCGTTCGAGAAGGCGCACCACGTCACCACACTGGAACTGATCAACAACCGCCTGGTGCCGAACGCCATGGAGCCGCGCTGCGCCATCGGTGACTATGACAATGCCAGCGGCGAGCACACGCTCTACACCACCAGCCAGAACCCGCATGTGATCCGGCTGCTGATGGGCGCCTTCGTGCTGCAGATCCCGGAGCACAAGCTGCGCATCTATGCCCCGGACGTGGGCGGCGGCTTCGGCTCCAAGATCTACCATTATGCCGAGGAAGCCATCATGACGGTGGCCGCCAAGGTGCTGGAGCGTCCGGTCAAATGGACCTCCGACCGTACCGAGGCCTTCCTGTCCGACGCCCATGCCCGCGACCACATCACGAAGGTCGAGCTGGCACTGGACGCCGACGGCAAGTTCCTGGCGCTGCGCGAGTTCACGCTGGCCAACATGGGTGCCTATCTGTCCACCTTTGCCCCGTCGATCCCGACCTACCTGCACGCCACCCTGCTGGCCGGGCAGTACACGACCCCGGTGATCTATGCGGAGGTCAAGGCGGCCTTCACCAATACCGTGCCCGTCGATGCCTATCGCGGTGCCGGCCGGCCGGAAGCGACCTATCTGCTGGAGCGCATTGTCGACAAGGCCGCGGCGGAGATGGGGATCGACCGCATCGAACTGCGGCGCAAGAACTTCATCCAGCCGGACCAGTTCCCCTATGACACGCCGGTCGCCCTGACCTACGACACGGGCGATTTCGAGGCGACGCTGGCCCCGGCGCTGGCCGCCAGCAAGTGGGACAGCTTCGAGGAACGCCGCAAGGAAGCCGCACAGCGCGGCAAGCTGCGCGGCATCGGCATCAGTTGCTACATCGAGGCCTGCGGTATTGCACCGTCCAACATCGCCGGTGCCCTGGGCGCCCGCGCCGGTCTCTACGAAAGTGCCACGGTGCGGGTGAACCCCACCGGCTCCATCCAGGTGCTGACCGGCAGCCACAGCCATGGTCAGGGGCACGAGACCAGCTTTGCCCAGATCGTGGCAGACAAGCTGGGCGTGGATATCGGCTCCATCGAGATCGTGCATGGTGACACCAACAAGATCCCGTTCGGCATGGGCACCTACGGCTCCCGCTCCATGGCGGTGGGTGGTGTGGCCCTGTCCAACGCGACGGACAAGATCATCAACAAGGCGACCAAGATTGCCGCCCATCTGATGGAAGCCTCCGCCGAGGACGTCGTCTTCGAGGACGGCATCTTCAAGGTGGCCGGGACCGACAAGGCGGTGCCTTTCGGCGACGTGGCCCTGACGGCCTATGTCCCGCACAACTATCCGCTGGAGGAGCTGGAGCCGGGGCTGGAGGAGACGTCGTTCTACGATCCGAAGAACTTCACCTTCCCGTCCGGTTCGCACATCTGCGAGGTCGAGATCGATCCCGCCACGGGTGAACTCGAGATCGTGGCCATGCATGCCACCGACGACTTCGGCAATGTCATCAACCCGATGATCGTCGAGGGCCAGGTGCACGGCGGACTGGTGCAGGGCATCGGCCAGGCGCTGTTCGAGAATGCGGCCTATGATTCCAGCGGGCAGCTGCTCAGTGGTTCCTACATGGACTACTGCATGCCGCGCGCCGATGATGTGCCGTCATTCACGGTGGATCACGAGGTCACGGCCTGCACCCACAATGTGCTGGGTGTGAAGGGCTGCGGCGAGGCCGGTGCCATTGGCTCACCGCCCGCGGTCATCAATGCCGTAGTCGACGCCCTGCGCGACTACGGCGTCACGCATATCGACATGCCGGCAACACCGGCGAAGATCTGGAACATCGTCAATCAGGGCGCGACCGCCCAGGCTGCCGAGTAAGGGGGACACCATGTACGAATTTGAATATGTGAAGCCGGGAAGCCTGGATGCCGCGAAGTCGGCCATTGCCGGGGCCGAGGACGGCAAGCTGATGGCCGGTGGCATGACCCTGATCCCGACGCTGAAACAGCGTCTGGCCAGCCCCAGCGATGTGGTTGACCTGGGTGGCCTCGGCGATCTGGCAGGCATCCGCAAGGATGGCGACAGCATCGTCATCGGTGCCATGACGCGCCATGCCGATGTTGCTGCCTCCGCCGATGTGAAGGCTGCCATTCCCGCTCTGGCCGACCTGGCCGAAGGGATCGGCGACCCGCAGGTCCGCAACCGCGGCACCATCGGCGGATCCATCGCCAACAACGATCCGGCGGCGGATTATCCGGCGGCGCTGGTGGCACTCGGCGCGACGGTCCGCACCACCAAGCGGGAGCTGGCGGCGGAGGATTTCTTCACCGGCATGTTCGAGACCGCGCTGGAGGATGACGAGATCATCACCGAAGTGGTGTTCCCGACGGCGGAGAAGGCAGCCTATGCCAAGTTCCCCAACCCCGCATCGCGCTATGCCATCGTCGGCGTCTTCGTCGCCAAGGGCAGCAGCGGCGTGAAGGTGGCCGTGACCGGTGCCGGTCCTGCCGTGTTCCGCGTCCCGGAGATGGAGACGGCCCTGTCCGGCAATTTCTCCGCCGACGCGCTGAAGGGCATTTCGGTTTCCGCCGATGACCTGAACAGCGACATCCACGCCGGTGCGGACTATCGGGCGCATCTGGTCGGCGTGATGGCACAGCGTGCCGTCAAGGCTGCTGGATAGAAATCCATACAGAAAAGTCCTTGGGGGCTGACCGGCCTGTGTTGTAGCATTTACGCCAGTTCGATTGCCCTAAAACAAAAAAACGGAGGAAAACATCATGGCCTGGTCCACACCGCGTATCGAAGAGATCTGCATCGGCATGGAAATCAACGGTTACTTCCCCGCCGAATTCTGATTGCGCCTTTCAGGCGTTTGACGGGACGACCGGCCGGGAAACCGGTCGGTCGTTTTCGTTTCAGGTCCACCGTTTGACATTCCCGGATCGGACATCCGCCATATGCGGCTGTGTGACGGGACGGGGCAGCCACGCGCCGGTTTCCGGTCCGCCCGCCCCGGGGTGAAACGCTGGCAGACAGCATGACCGTGACCGCATGAACACCTTTGAACTGCCACAATATGTGAGCGCCGACCGGCCCCTGGATCCCGACGGGCTGGAGGCAGCCCTGCGCGACATCGGCGCCCGTCGCTACCACAACCTGCATCCGTTTCACCGCCTGCTGCACGATGGTGCCCTGAACAGGGGACAGGTGCAGGCCTGGGCGCTGAACCGCTATTGCTATCAGGCCCATATCCCGAAGAAGGACGCCCTGCTGATGGCGCGTCTGCCCAGCGTCGAGCTACGCCGGGAATGGCGCCGCCGTATCGTCGATCACGACGGCGAGGATGAGGGTGAGGGCCCGCGCGGCGGTGACGATGGCGGGATCGAGCGCTGGCTGCGGCTGACCACCGGACTGGGGCTGGACCGCGATTACGTCAGGGACATGGTCGGCATCCTGCCCGCCACCCGCTTCGCGGTGGAGGCCTATGTCCATTTCGTGGCGGAGAAGCCCCTGCTGGAAGCCATCGCCTCCTCCCTGACCGAACTGTTCTCCCCGACGATCATCTCGGAACGGGTTTCCGGGATGCTGGCCAACTACGATTTCGTCGATGCGGAGACTCTTGCCTACTTCAGCAAGCGCCTGACCCAGGCCCCCAGGGACTCCGACTTCGCGCTGAACTACGTGCGGGAACATGCGGTACGGCCGGATCAGCAGCAGGCGGTGCTGGATGCCCTGACATTCAAGTGCAACGTGCTCTGGGCCCAGCTGGATGCGCTGTACTCTGCCTATGTCGCGCCGGGGCAGATTCCGCCGGGCGCCTATCGGCCATGATTGGCGATGCCACCATTCCGGCCCTGCCGCGCGGCGTGCGGCTGCGCGAGGATCAGGCCCGCGGCGGCTTCACGCTGATGGCACCGGAGCGCGTGCTGAAGCTTGATCCGATTGCGAACGAGGTCCTGAAACGCATCGATGGCACCGCCACCGTTGCGATGATCGTCGATGACCTTGCCCGGACCTTCGCCGCCGACCGTGCCCAGATCGACCGGGATGTGAAGTCGATGCTGCAGGGGCTGGCGGACAAGCGCCTGCTGGACCTGACCGGCAATGACTGACGGCACGGCCATTGATCCGCCGCTCGGCCTGCTGGCGGAACTGACGCATCGCTGCCCCCTGTCCTGCCCCTATTGCTCCAATCCGGAGAACCTCGACCGCCGCTCCGGCGAACTCGACACCGAAACCTGGAAGAGGGTCTTCGCCGAGGCCGCAGCCCTGGGGGTCATGCAGGTGCACCTGTCCGGCGGCGAGCCGACAGCACGCGCGGATATTGTCGAGATCACCGCCCATTGCCGGGATGTCGGCCTTTATACCAACCTGATCACATCCGGCATCAACGTCGCCGGGGCGAAGCTGGATGCGCTCGCCGATGCCGGGCTGGATCATGTCCAGATCTCGTTCCAGGGCGATATTTCGGACCACGCCGATCATGTCTCGGGGATGCAGGGATCACACGCGCGGAAGCTGGAACTGGCCGCGCAGGTGACCGGCCTCGGTCTGCCGCTGACCGTCAATGCCGTCATCCATCGCGGCAATGCTGATCGGGTGCGGGAGATGGTGCAGTTCGCCGTTGATCTCGGGGCCCGGCGGATCGAGATCGCACATGTCCAGTACTACGGCTGGGCGCTGCGCAATCGCGACGCCCTGATGCCCACGGCGGAACAGGTCCGCACCTCGACCGCAGCGGTCGACCAGGCGCGCGCGGACTTCGCCGGGCAGATCGTCATCGATGCCGTGGTGCCTGACTACTATGCCCGCAGACCCAAGCCCTGCGTCGGTGGCTGGGGCAGGCGTTCACTGAATGTCACCCCGGCCGGCAAGGTGCTGCCCTGCCATGCGGCGGAGACCATTCCGCACCTGACGTTTCCCAATGTGCGCGACCGGTCCCTGTCCGACATCTGGCACCACAGCGAGGCCTTCAATGCCTATCGCGGCACCGACTGGATGGCCGAACCCTGCCGCAGTTGCGACCGGCGGGACGTCGATTTCGGCGGCTGTCGCTGCCAGGCGCTGGCCATGACCGGCGATGCCGGGGCGACCGATCCCGCCTGCCAGCTGTCCCCGTTTCATGCCCGCATGATCGAACTGGCGGAGACGGCGGTAGCCGAAGTCGAGGCATCCCCCATGGACACCAGATACGACTACCGCCGCTTCCTCTGACCGGTGGATACGATCAGGCGTCGGACTTCGGGTCGAAGACCGGCGGGCGTTTCTCCCGATGGGATGCCAGCCCCTCCCGCACTTCCGGCCCGGTGAAACCGAGCATTTCCAGTGCCACGGAAGCATCGAACGCCGGTCCGGCCATGCGGTACCAGTTGTTCAGCGCATACTTGGTGAAACGCATGGCGGACGGCGCGCCATTGGCCAGCCGGACAGCCACTTCCAGCGCCTTGGCCTGCAGTTCGTCATCCTCCACGGCGAGCGATATCAGCCCCATCCGTTCGGCATCCTCACCGGTCATGGGCTCGCACAGCATCAGGTGATATTTCGCCTTCGCCATGCCACACAGGATCGGCCAGTTGATGACGGCATGATCACCCGCCGCCACACCCAGCCGCGTATGACCATCGACGATCTTCGCCGACTTCGCCGCGATGGAAATGTCCGACAGCAGGCCCGCGACCAGACCGGCACCGACCGCCACGCCATTGATGGCCGAAACGATGGGCTTGCCGCAGTTGATGATGTTGTAGACGAGGTCCTTGGCCTCCTTCCACGACCGCACGCGGGCGTGGTAGTCGTCGATCATCGCCTCGATCATGGCGAAGTCGCCACCGGCGGAGAAGGCCTTGCCCTTGCCGGTCAGGATGACGGCTGAAACGTCCGGATCGGCGTCGATCTCGTTCCAGATGTAGGTCATGTGATTGTGACCCGTCTGGTCGAGCGAATTCATCGTCGCCGGATTGTTCAGGGTCAGCCGCAGCACCCTGTCCGCAGGCCAGTCCACCTCGAAGGTCGAGAATTTCCCGTAATCGCCAGCCATGTTCATGTCCTCCCCATCTGACTGTCAGAAAGGCAGGAGTATAGTACGGATCAGGCCTGCGGGCGTTGCTTCGATGGATCCGGTGGCGGCAGGTCTGCCACCTGCACCGTGGCGCCCGCGGCATGTTTCACCACCAGCTCGCGCGGCACATTGGCCAGACACTCGGGTCCGTTCTCCCCGATCACGATACTTTCCGTCATCGCGATGCCCCAGTCCGCCTGCCACAGGCCGGTCATGAAATGGAACGTCATGCCCGGTTGCAGCACGGTCAGGTCCCCGGCGCGGAAGCTCATCGTCCGCTCGCCCCAGTCCGGCGGGTAGGACAGGCCGATGGGATAGCCGGTGCGGTTGTTCTTCTCGAAGCCATGGCGGCGCAGTTCGGCAAAGAACGTCAGCGCCACATCCTCGCAGGTATTGCCGGCCTTCGCCTTCTCCAGACCGAGCGCCATGCCTTCCTGCACCGCGGCCTCCGCCCGGCGGAACAGTTCCGGCGGTGCGCCGAAGTGGACCGTGCGGGTCAGGGGGCAGTGATAGCGGTGGTAGCAGCCGGCGATCTCGAAGAAGACACCCTCGTTGTCACGCAGCGGACTGTCATCCCAGGTCAGGTGCGGGGCGGAGCCGTCAACACCCGCACCGACCAGCGGCACGATGGCCGCGTAGTCACCGCCATGACCGTCCGTGCCGCGCAGGCCCGCGTCATAGATCTCGGCAATCAGGTCACACTTGCGGACACCGGGTTCGGCGATATCGAAGATGCGTTTCATCTGGGACTCGACGATCCGTGCGGCCTTGCGCATGTAGTCCAGTTCCTGCGGGCTCTTCACCGCGCGCTGCCAGTTGACCAGCGCGGTCGCATCCTGGAACCGGACGTTCGGCAGGCCGGACTGCAGCGTCGCGAATGCCTTGGCCGAGAAATAGTAGTTGTCCATCTCGACACCGACGGTGCCCCCGGCCCAGCCGCGGGTCACGATCTCCGCGCACAGCACCTCCATCGGGTGCCGCTCCATCGACTGGACGTAGTGATCCTCGTACCCGACGAGGTCGTCGAGGCCCATGTAGACGGTACGCTTGGCGCCGTTCAGATCCTGCCCGCGCCCGAACCAGACCGGATCGCCATGCGGCCCGACGATGACGGCCTGATGCACGTAGAACGACCAGCCGTCATAGCCGGTGAGCCAGGCCATGTTCGAGGGATCGCTGAGGATCAGGAGGTCGATGCCGGCTGATTCCATGGCAGCGCGCGTCTTGTTCAGCCGGTCGGCATATTCCTGGCGGCTGAAACGCAGTGCGACATCTTCAGGCATGGGCAGTCTCCGGACGACAGCAGGGACAGGTCGAATTCAGCTTGGCAGCGGGGACAGCGTCCGCTGTCCTTCCATCGCCAAGACATGTCCATGCTGCGACGCGCCCCTCGCAAGGGTGGCTCAGGTATTCTTGATGCCCCGCAGGCGTTCGGTGCGGCGGCGCAGCAGTTCCAGCGCGAAGAGCATCAGCATGGACACCAGTGTCAGCAGGGTCGCCACCGCCAGAATGGTGGGACTGATCTGTTCGCGTATGCCGGAGAACATCTGCCATGGAATGGTGCGTTGCTCGAAGGAGCCGACGAACAGCACCACCACGACCTCGTCGAAGCTGGTGATGAATGCGAACAGCGCACCCGATATCACGCCAGGCGTGATCAGCGGCACGATGACCGTGAAGAACGTGCGCGCCGGTGACGCGCCCAGGCTGTTGGCCGCCCGGATCAGATTGTTGTCGAACCCGACCAGCGTCGCGGTCACCGTGATCACCACGAAGGGGGTGCCGAGCGCGGCATGGGCCAGGATGACACCGAGGTGCGTGCCCTGCAGCCCGACGCGGGAATAGAAGAAGTACATGCCCGCCGCGGAGATGATCAGCGGCACGATCATCGGCGAGATCAGGATGCTCATGATCAGCGTGCGATAGGGCATCGACGGCCGCGACAGCCCAAGGGCCGCCAGCGTGCCGAGGCTGGCCGACAGGATGGTCGCGAAGAACGCGATGACGAAGGAGTTCCAGACCGCACCCTGCCAGTTCAGGTTGGTGAAGAAGTCCATGTACCATTTCGTCGAATAGCCGGCAGGATCGAACGCCAGCATCTCCGTCGTGAAGGTGAAGAAGGGCACCGCGTTGAACGACAGCGGCACGATCACCATCAGCGGGAAGATCAGGAAGAAGAACACCGCCGCGCAGATGACGCGGAAGGCGTAGTACCAGATCCGCTCCGGCGTCGATGCATAGGGTGGAAGGGCAGCCATTGGTCTCTCCCCTAACCCAGCTTCATGTTGTCGATGCCGACGATCTTGTCGTACAGCAGGTAGAACACCAGCACGATGGCCAGCAGCACCGCGCCCAGCGCCGCCGCCAGACCCCAGTTCAGGGAGTTCTGGATATGGAACGCGATGCGGTTGGAGATGAAGGTTCCCGACGTGCCGCCGACCAGTTCCGGCGTGATGTAGTAGCCGATGGCCAGGATGAAGACCAGGATCGCCCCGGCACCGATCCCCGGCACCGTATTGGGGAAATAGACCTTCCAGAAGGCCGGCCACGGATGCGCGCCCAGCGATGTCGCGGCGCGCATGTATGTAGGCGGCACGGTCTTCATCACGCTGTAGAGCGGCAGCACCATGAACGGCAGCAGGATATGCGTCATGGCGATGACCGAGCCGGTGGCGTTGTGGATCATCGCCAATCGCCCGTCCTCGGAGATGATGCCCACGAAGACCAGGATATCGTTGATCACCCCCTGTTGCTGCAACAGGGCGATCCAGGATGTGGTTCGCACCAGCAATGATGTCCAGAAGGGCAACAGCACAAGAATGATCAGCAGGTTGCCGATCTTGGCCGGTTGCGTGGCGATCAGGTAGGCGATCGGAAAGCCCAGCAACAGGGTCATCAGCGTGATCACCACGGACATGATCATGGTGCGTATGAACAGCTTCGTATGGATCGCCTTCTCGGAATCCTCGAACCGGATATCGCCTTCCGGCGTCTGCATCGCGTCGACGGCGGCCAGATAGTATCCCGGTGTCAGATTGGGCGAGAACTGCTTGATCACCTGCCAGGTAACGACCTTGCCCCAGTCCTTGTCGGTCTTGATCAGCTGTTCCTTGTAGGGCGGTTCCTTGATCCGGCTGGCCTTGCGTCCGGCACCACGGAACAGGCTGGACATGCCGGAGCGTTCGTAGTTCAGCCGCTGACCGACCTTGGTGTTGGTCCGTTCCTTCCGCGCCACCTTCAGGTCCGCGACCATGGCGGCATAGACGGCCTCGTCAGGCAGTTCACCGGAGGTCTCGTCCCAGGACTCCAGCGCCTTGACGGTCTGCGGCAGGATCTCCTCGACAATGCCGTTCTCGACGGAGCGGAACAGCATGTCGGCGATGGGGATGATGAAGCTGATGGCAACGAAGATGAACAGCGGCGCGACGAGGGCCAGCGCGAACATGCGCTGTCGGCGCAATGCCTTGGCCAGGGAGACCTTCAGCGGCTTGCCGTCCGCGGTGACGATCGCGTCGGCGGCACTGTTCTGCATGTCGGTCGCTGTCATCCTGGTTCGCTGAGCCCCCTGCCCAATACCTGTCCCGGACTTCGCCGTCCGGGCCGATGCCACACCGGAAGACGCCCGCTGGCGGGACGCATTCGGGAGTAGCAACGGTTTCCGGGGCGGGCGAAACCCGCCCCGGAGTCCGTCACGTCATGAGCCTTACTGCAGCAGCCAGGACTGGAAACGCTCATCGATATCGTCGCGATTGTCCGCCCAGAACTCGTAGTTGTAGAGCAGGGTGGTCTTGGAATTCGCGGGATCGGTCGGCATGTGCGGTGCCATCTCGATGCCCAGCGTGGCGTGCTTGCCCACCAGCGGTGCCGATGACTTGCGCGCCGGACCGTAGGAGATGAACTTCGCCTGATCAGCCAGACGCTGGGTGTCGGTGGCGAAGCGCAGATACTCCATCACCGCTTCCTTGTTCTTGGTGCCCGTGGGGACGATCCAGCCGTCCAGGTCAAACACCTGCCAGTCCCACAGCATCGCGATCGGCTGCTTCTCTTCCTCGATCACCGAGAAGAGACGACCGTTGTAGGTGGAGCCCATCACGACTTCGCCGTCAGCCAGAAGCTGCGGTGTCTGTGCGCCCTTGGTCCACCAGACAACGCTGTCCTTGATGGTGCCAAGCTTGGCCAGGGCCTTCTCGACACCGGCCGGGGTGCCCAGAACCTCATAGACCTGATCCGGCGCGACGCCGTCACAGAGCAGGGCCCATTCCATGTTGTTGATCGGGTTCTTCTCCAGCGCGCGCTTGCCGGGGAACTTCTCCAGATCGAAGACGTCGCAGACGCTGGTCGGCGTGGAGGAGACCATGTCGGTGCGATAGCCGAAGGTCGTGGAGTACACGATCTGCGGGATGAAGCATTCGGACACGATCAGGTCGCCGAAATCCTCAGAGGCGGGCGTGCCATCGGGGGCCGGTGCCAGCACCTTGTCGTGGTCGATGATCTCGGCCAGGCCCTCGTCGCACAGACGGATGGCATCGGCGGCGACCACATCGACCAGGTCCCAGGTGACATTGCCGGCTTCGTTCATCGCGCGCAGCTTGGCCACGGCCGCGTTGGACGAGTCGTCATTGACGATCCTGACATCGGAATTGGCGGCCATGTAGGGATCATGGTAGGCGCCCTGCTGGCTGGCCGAATAGGCACCGCCCCAGGATACGACAACCAGTTCCGTCTCGGCCTGGGCACTGGTCACGGCACCTGCCGCAACACTCGCCACAGCAGCCGCAATCAGGGCTGACTTGAAGCTTTTCATTATGAGCCTCCTTGGTTTTTCTCTCGTGCGATCCTGTTCCCTGCTGACCCTGTGATCACAGATTGTCGGGCATATCGAGTGCCCGGCAGTCGCGTGTCCGCCAGCCAAGGGAAATTTCGTTGCCGGGCACGAGACCGGCACGATCTGTTGAATTCGGAATCTTCACCACGAAGTCGTCGCGCCCGCAGACGGTCAGGCGCGTGCGGATGTGGTCACCCAGGTAGATGAGTTCCTGCACCCGGGCATCGACATGGACGTCGCAGTCCTTCACATCGTCGCCGATCATCACCCGCTCGGGCCGGATCGACAGCATGGTCTTTTGGCCCACACCACCGTGACTGATCGACAGGGCCGTCACCTTCTCACCGCTGTCGAGTTCCACCGAGCACCTGTCGCCATCCGCCGCCGTGACCTTGCCGGTCAGCTTGTTGTTCTCGCCGATGAACTGCGCCACGAAGGCATTGTCGGGGCGTTCATACAGGTCCGCCGGTGGTGCCAGCTGCTGGATGATGCCGTCGTTGAACACCGCAATGCGGTTCGACATGGTCAGCGCCTCGGACTGGTCATGGGTGACATAGACCACCGTGATGCCGAGATTGTCGTGAATATGCTTGATCTCGAACTGCATCTGCTCGCGCAGCTGCTTGTCCAGCGCGCCCAGCGGTTCGTCCATCAGCACCAGTTTCGGGTCGAAGACCAGCGCGCGGGCCACCGCGACACGCTGTTGCTGCCCGCCGGAAAGCTGCATCGGGCGCCGGCCGCCGAAGGGGCCGAGCTGCACCATGTCCAGTGCCCGCTGGACCCGCTCCTCGATCTCCGCCTTGCCCATCTTGCGGACCTTCAGCGGGAAGGCCAGGTTCTCGGCCACCGTCATGTGGGGGAACAGCGCGTAGTTCTGGAATACCATGCCGATGTCGCGCTTGTGCGGCGGCACATCGTTCAGCGGCGCGCCGTCGAGAACGATCTTGCCATGCGTCGGAGTCTCGAACCCTGCGAGCATCATCAGGCAGGTTGTCTTTCCGGACCCGGACGGGCCAAGCATCGTCAGGAATTCGCCATTGGCGATATCTAGGTTCAGATTCTTGACGACGAGCGTTTCACCGTCATAGCTCTTCTGCACTTCCTGGAACCGGACGAATGGATCGCCCATCGACTGATCGCCTGTCACGCAGCTGCCTCAATTCCCTGTTTGCCCCGCATTGATTGCAGGTGCTTGAAGTTCGAACGCCCGGTCGGCGTTTGCAGTCCCTGTTGGTCCGACCTGCTTGTTGCCGCAGTGTCTGGGCCCGTCTTCGTGTTGCGGTGCAACGATGTCAGCTTTGTGATCATCATGCAACCACCCTGCCTTGTTGCTGATTATGCAGGCAGAATCATCTTTTCGGGGCCGAAGGGGAAGTCCGTGATGTTCTCGGCGCCGTCCCCGGTGACGATCAGAATGTCATGTTCACGATAGCCGCCGGCCCCCTCCACACCCTCGGGCAGCATGATCATGGGTTCCATGGATACCACCATGCCCGGTTGCAGCACGGTCTCCACATCCTCACGCAATTCCACCGCCGCTTCGCGTCCGTAGTAATGGGATAACACGCCGAAGCTGTGACCATATCCGAAGGAGCGATACTTCAGCAGGTCCCAGCCGCGATACATCTCGTTCAGTTCCAGCGCGATATCGCAGCAGCGCGCACCCGGCCGGATCAGTTCCATGCCGCGTACATGAACCGCGCAGTTCTTCTGCCAGAGATCCAGCGAGACAGCGTCCACCGCACCTGCGAACAGGGTCCGCTCCAGCGCCGTGTAATAGCCGAAGATCATCGGGAAGGTGTTCAGGGACAGGATATCGCCCTGTTCGATCCGCCTGTTGGTCACCGGATTGTGGGCCCCGTCGGTATTGATGCCGGACTGGAACCAGGTCCAGGTATCCATCAGCTCGACGAAGGGGAAACTGTCCGCGATGGCCCGCACCATGGCACTGGTGGAGGCCAGCGCCACCTCATGCTCCGGCACCCCGGGGCGGGCGGCTTCCATCACCGCCTCGCCACCGATCCGGCAGATGCGTGCACCCTCCCGGATCAGGGCGTGCTCCTCTGCCGACTTGACCGTGCGCAGCCGCATGGCCGTTTCACCGCAATCCACCAGTTCCACACCCGGGAAATGCGCTGCCAGCAGATCGCGGAACTGCAGGGTCACGTGATCGAACTCGATCCCCAGCCGGCGAACCCCGGGCAGCAGTTGCTTCAGACCGTCGAAATAGCTCTCCCGACGCCAGTCCGTGTAGGTCAGGTTGTCACCGAACGTCCGCCGCCAGGGCTGCCCGCCATCGATCGCCGCGGTCAGGGTCGTTGCCGCATCCGGCGTCAGGGTCAGGGCGTAACGGCGCCCGAACTGGCAGTACATGAAGCCCGAGAAGTAGCAGATGTTGTGGTAGCTGCTGAACAGGCAGGCATCGATGTCATCCGCTGCCATCAGCGCCCGCATGGCGTCCTGCCTGCGCTGCATCTCCGCGTCCGTGAAGGGGGAGAAGCCCTTGTCCCCATTGTGCCAGCGTGCCAGATGGATCAGTTCATCGGTCATGTTCGCCCCCCTGTCGATCAACCTGTTCTTCCCACAGTCCGCCGCCGCGCCTGCGTCGGTCACGACCAAACACTGTTCCCCCAGCGACCATCACGTCCCCGACAGGAAACTTGATTGCCGCCGCAGCCGCATCAGATAGCGGGGCAGACACGCAGGAGGTGACGATGACACGGTTTCAGCTTCACACGCAGGAAACGGCGCCGGAAGACGGCAGGGAACTGCTGGAGAAGGCGGAGAAGAGCTATGGCTTCGTCCCCAACCTGATCGCCGGAATGGTGGAGGCACCGGCCACCACCGAAGCCTACATGGCCCTCAGCCGCGCCGTGATGAAGATGTCCTTCACGCCTGAGGAACGGCATGTGGTGTGGTTCACCATCAACGCCTATCACGACTGTACCTACTGCATGGCAGGCCACACGCGGATCGCCAATGCGGAGAAGATTCCGCAGGATGTGATCGAGGCGGCGCGCACCAATTCCCCCTTCGCCGACGACCGCCTGAACGTGCTGCGCGCCTTCACGCAGAAGATGGTGGTTCAGCGCGGCTGGGTGAAAGACGCCGACCTCGACCACTTCATGGCCGCGGGTTTCACGAAACGCAATGTCATCGAGATTGTCGGCGTCATCGCGCACAAGGTGATTTCCAACTATACCAACCATCTGGTCGGGACACCGCTCGACCCCCACTCGGAACAGCACGCCTGGACCCGCCCGCCGAGTCTGGCGGCAGAGTAGGATCGGATCACCCACCGGCAGGGAGCAGACGCAATGAATGTCTTCAGAATTCCCGACAGGGGCGTGCTGCGGGTTGGCGGCACCGAGGCCGTGGGATTCCTCCAGGCCCTGGTGACCAACAATGTTGCGGATATTGCCGCAGGAACGGCGGTCTATGCCGCGCTGCTGACCCCCCAGGGCAAGTTCCTGCACGACTTCTTCGTCACGCCCGAGCCCGACGGCGACGCCCTGCTGCTGGAGGTGGAGGCCCCCCGGATCGACGACCTGAAGCGACGCCTGACCATGTACAGGCTGCGATCGAAGGTCACGATCGACGACGTCAGCGCCGACTGGCAGGTGCTGGCGGCACCCGACGGCGATGTCACGGGAGAGGGTGCGATCAGCTACACCGACCCCCGCGATCCGGGCATGGGAAAGCGCCTGCTCTGGCCCGCCACACACCCCCTGCCCGACCACGATGACGACCTGTCCGCCTATCATGCGCTGCGCGTCTCACGCGGCATCCCGGATGGCAGCCGGGACATGGAGGTGGAGAAGAACTTCATGCTGGAGGTGCGTTTCGACAAGCTGAACGGCATCGACTTCCGCAAGGGCTGCTACGTCGGGCAGGAGATCACGGCGCGGAGCAGGTATCGCGGCAACGTCCGCAAGATGCTGCTGGCTTGCCATGTCGAGGGCGAACTGCCTGACGCTGGCGCGGATGTGGTCGTGGATGGGCGCAGCGTCGGGACCGTGCGCAGCGGCGCAGGCGATCACGTGCTTGCCATGCTGCGCCTGGACCGGCCTGAGGGTATCCTGCAGGCAGGATCCGCGCGCCTGACCGTCACGACACCGACGGACTGAACGGCAAGACTGATGGCGACCGGCAGGTCTGGCGAAGCGGTCAGTTCGGGCAGATGCGCGGCGTGATGCCATTTTCCTTCGCATAGGCGACCGCGGAGGATTCCACCATCGGGCGCACGATGGACTGATCGGTCTCGATCCAGTCCGTTGCCTCCCCCCAGGCGGTGCCGTCCCATTGCAGGAACTTCAGCGGCGAGTCACCGCCGTGATTGCGGCAGGAAAGCCTGATCTCCGGCAGCAGACCGACCGCGCCGAGCTTCGCCAGCCGCGCCTCATCAAGCGTCAACTGTTCCAGCGCGGCCTGAACCTCCGCCCCGGTGACCGGACGGTTCTCTCCCGCCATCCGCATGGCGTCGCGGATGGCCTCGGTGCCGACGATGGCCATGGCCACGGCACGATTGAAGTAGATCGAGCCTACCCGCCGCGGGTCCATGTCACCGTCACCCTTGTCATAGAGGTAACGGATCATGTCCTGGATCACCGGATAGTCCGCCCCGGCGGACTGGTACCCCGCAGCATAATAATCCTTCGCGGCCGGACCGGCGGGGATCACATCCTCCTCCGACCCCGACCACCAGGCACCGATGACCCGGTTGGCCGGAAACTTGACCCGGCGTGCCTCCTTCAGGGCCATGGGATTCATCACGCCCCAGCCGCGCAGGATCACGTAGTCCGGCTTGTACTGCCGTGCGACCTGCAGCCAGATCGATTTCTGGTCCAGCCCAGGATGGGCGACCGGGAAGTTGCGGAACTCGAACCCATACTTCTGCGCCTGACGCTCCAGAACCGGGATGGTTTCCTTTCCATAGGCAGAATCATGATGAACGTTGGCGATCTTCAGGCCTTTCAGCCTGTCCATCCCGCCTTCGAGCTGACCGATGAAACGGACCTCCGCCGTCGACTGGCTCCAGTAGCTGGTGATGACGGGGAACACGTAAGGGAAGACCCGGCCGTCGGAACCGTCCGCGCGCCCGTACCCCATGGTGATGATGGGAACCTGATCGGCCCGGCCCGGCCCCACCAGCGCATAGGTCGCGTCGGTCGAGAGCGGGTGAAAGAACGGCAGGCCGCTGGTGCTGGCCTTCTTCAGCTTCTCGTAACAGGCAACGACACGTTCCGCCTTGTAGGCGGTCTCGCACTTTTCCCAGCTCAACCTGACGCCGTTGATGCCGCCGTCCCGCCTGTTCAGCAGTTCGTAATAGTCCGCCATACCGTCACCGAACGCGGAACCGCCGGCGGCGTAGGGACCGGTCCAGTAGGCCGCGATGGGAATGAACTGTGTCGGCGGCGGTGCAGGCTTCTGGGCCACCGGCTTTGGCGGTGCGGGCCTGGCTTCGATCTCGTTCTGGGCCAGTTGCAGGGACTCGCGCGGGCCTGCCTGCAGACCCAAGGACACCATTGCCATCGGCAATGCCGCCAATGCTGCGGCGAGGACAAGTGTCCCTGAACGCATCTTGCTCTCCCCGGTCGCCTGCCCTTGAAGGGTCTTGTCCCTGAACCTTCTCATATCACGCGCGGGACGGCCGTACCATTCCGACAACACCTAAACAGCCGGAATATCGGCCATTTGTGACCGTTTCACATCGGATCAGTGGGAAACGCGCGCCAGCTTGCGCTCCCGATGGAACACATACATGCCTGCCCCGACGATCACCGCAACGCCGGTCCAGGTCACCGCATCGGGAAAGTCATCGAAGATGAGGTATCCAAGCACCGTCGCACTGATGATCTCCAGGTACTGAAACGGGGCGAGCACCCCAGCCGGAGCGCGACGGAACGCATGCACGACCAGCATGTGCCCAGCGGTCGCCACCAGCCCAAGCGCGAACAGCAGGCCCCACTCGTGCAGTTCGGGCTGAACCGCGGTCAGTGCCGGGATACCGGCGATCCCGCCGAGGGCCAGGACAGCCGCCATGGTCAGAAAGCCGAACACTCCGGCCCAGAACTGCATCTGCACCGCGTCACCGGTCTGGGCCATGCGCCGTGTCAGCACCAGATAGACGGCGAAACAGCCTGCCGCGAGCAGGGGCATCAGCGCCGGCCAGCCGACCCAGCCGAAGCCCGGTCTGATGACGATCAGCGCTCCCAGGAACCCGACCAGCACCGCGGTCATCCTGCGCCAGCCCACGGCTTCCCCCAGGAACAGTCCCGACAGCAGGGTCAGGATCAGCGGTTCCACGAAGAAGATCGCGATGGCGTCCGCAATCGGCATGTGTTGCAGCGCCGTGAAGAAGAACGCGGTTGCCAGGGCGATCAGCGCCCCCCGTGCCGCGTGCAGATGCAACTGTCGCCATGGCACACGGGGCAATCCCCCGGCCAGCAGCAACAGCGGAAACAGCAGCAGCGACTGGAACAGGAAGCGGCTGGCCGCGATCTGGCCCGGCGGCACGCTCTCGCCCAGGAACTTGGCGATGGCATCGATACAGGGAATCCACAGCATCCCCGCCGCCATCATGGCCATGCCGACCTCGACAGCCGGGCGTGGCTTGCGCGGGGCGCTCATGTCCCGTGGAGGGCAGCGATGGCTTCAGCCGACTCGCGGATCAGCTCGGGACCGCGCCAGATCATGCCGCTGTAGAACTGCACTGCCGAAGCCCCGGCGCGCACCTTCGCCGCCGCATCCTCGCCCGTCATGATCCCGCCGACCCCGATCAGCGGGACCTCGCCCCGGGTGGCCTCGCGGAACCGCGACAGCACCTCCGTCGACGGGCCGCAGAGCGGCGCGCCGCTCAGGCCACCGACCTCCGTGCGGTTCGGACTGCGCAGGCTGTCGGGGCGGGCGATGGTCGTGTTGGCAACGACCAGGGCATCGATTCCCATGTCGCGTGCGACGGCGGATACATCCGTGATGTCCGCCGCGGTCAGGTCCGGCGCGACCTTCAGGAACAGGGGCGTCTTCAGACGGCCTTCATTCCGTACCCTGATCAGCCGCTCGAAGATATCCACCAGCGCGGCGCGGTCCTGCAGCGCGCGCAGCCCGGGTGTGTTGGGGGACGAGACATTGACCGTCGCATAGTCCACCAGCGGCCCCACCACCCGCAGGCATTCCGCATAGTCGGCGATACGATCGGTGCTTTCCTTGTTGGCCCCCAGGTTGACGCCGACGATGCCCGGTGCGCGCCGCCGCTCCAGATTGCGCGCCACGGCCTCCGCCCCGTCGGAATTCAGGCCATAGCGATTGATCACAGCCCGGTCCTCCATCAGGCGGAAGACGCGGGGGCGCGGATTGCCCGGCTGCGGCTTCGGCGTCACGCCGCCGATCTCCACGAAGCCGAAACCCAGCGCCAGCAAGCCATCGACAGCTTCCGCGTTCTTGTCCAGTCCCGCCGCCAGTCCCACCGGGTTCGGCAGGCGCAGACCCGCGATCTCCACCGGCATGTCGGGTACCCGCACAGCCGCCAGCCTGGCCAGCGCCGGATTGCGGAGCGCCCGAACGGTCAGATTGTGGGCCCGTTCGGCATCCATGCTGAACAGCAGACGTCGCGCCAGGGGAAAAAGCAGGCTCATGGTTCCGGGTCCTGAAAGAGTCTCGAGCGTTGCTGATACAGGCTTGCGCGGTCCGACGCCACCATTGCCCTGACCGGACGCGCGGCGATCAGCGGGCAATTCCCTCACGGCGCAAAACCGACTAAGACACGGTCAAACGAAAGCTTGGGGAGGAGAGCGCAGCATGGAAGCACGGTTCTTTTACGACGGGGACTGGTTCACGGAGAACCCGCGCCTGACCGGCCCGATGGATCACGCCTTCTGGATGGCCAGTGTCGTGTTCGACGGCGCCAGGGCTTTCGAGGGGCTGGCACCGGACCTGACACCCCATTGCGAACGCGTCGTCCGTTCCGCCCGCACCATGCTGCTGGAACCGAAGGAAGATGCCGCGCGGGTGGAGGAGCTGTGCCGGGAGGCACTGGCCGACCTGCCCCGCGACCGCGCCTATTACATCCGTCCGATGTTCTTCGCCCGCACCGGCTTCGTCTCTCCCGATCCGGAATCGACGGAGTTCACGCTGGCTGTCTATGAGTCGCCCCTGCCCACCGCGACGGGGATGAGTGTCTGCCTGTCCACCCACCGCCGTCCGGCCCGCGACATGGCCCCGACCGATGCCAAAGCTTCCTGCCTCTATCCGAATTCCCAGCGCGCGCTGCGGGAGGCCGGACAGCGTGGCTATGACAATGCCCTGCTCTGCGACCCTTCCGGCAATGTCGCGGAACTGGCCACCGCCAACATCTGGATGGTCAAGGACGGTGTTGCCATGACACCGGTCTGGAACGGCACCTTCCTGAACGGCATCACCAAGCAGCGGATGACGGAGCTGTTCCGCGCCGACGGTGTCGAAGTGCAGGAGGTCACCCTGACTCCGCAGGACTTCGCCGAAGCGGACGAGATCTTCACCACGGGCAATTTCGGCAAGGTGGTCCCCGTCACCCGCTACGAGGGGCGGGATCTGCAGCCCGGCCCCATCGCGCGGCGCGCCCACGGTCTCTATTTCGACTGGTCGCAGTCGGAGGGCTACTGATGAAACTGGAAGGTATCCGCGTCCTCGATCTGTCGCTTTTCCTGCCCGGCCCGCTGCTGACCCAGATGATGGCGGATCACGGGGCGGAGGTGATCAAGCTGGAACCCATCAATGGCGGGGAGCCGAACCGGGAGATCGGCGCCCGGCGCGCCGACGGGGTGACGGTCTATTTCCAGAACACGCACCGAGGCAAGAAATCGGTGCAGCTGAACCTGAAGACGGAGGCGGGGCGGGAGGCGCTGCTGAAACTGGCCGAGACCGCCGACGTGATGATCGAGGCGTTTCGCCCCGGCGTGGTGAAACGGCTGGGTGTCGACGCGGAAACCGTGCGCGCCCGCAACCCGCGCCTGGTCTATTGCTCCATCTCCGCCTTCGGTCAGGACGGCCCCTATGTGAAGCGCCCGGCGCACGATCTGGCGACGGAGGCGCTGGCCGGTGTGCTGAGCTGCAACATCGGCGCGGACGGCGCGCCGACGATTCCCGGCATCGCCAACGCGGACATGCTGTCGGCCACCATGGGGCTGTCGGCGATCCTGATGGCGCTGCTGCGCCGGACCGAGACCGGTCAGGGGGACACCATCGATCTGTCGATGATGGATTCGCTGATGGCGGCAATGCCGAACCTGCTCGGCACCGTCTTTGCGGAGAAGAAGATGCCGGTCGTGCGGCATGAGCGGACCTGGGGCGGCAACGCCATGTACAACATCTACGCCACGGCGGACGGGAAGCACATCGTGCTGGGCGGCGCGGAGATGCACTTCGCGAAGGCGATCCTGACCAAGCTGGGCCGCCCCGACCTGATCGAGGCCTGCGAGCCGCCGCCGGGACCGACACAGCAGCCCGCCATCGACTTCCTGCGGGAAACCTTCGCCACGAAGACCCAGGCGGAATGGGTGGCGTGGTTCGAGGATGTGGACGCAGCCTTCGCCCCCGTCAACGACCTGCGCCAGGCCTGTGACGATCCGCAGTTGCGCCATCGCGGCATGATCTTCGAGGACGCGGACGGCTTCGAGCATGTCGGAGTGCCGATGAAGTTCGCGGAGGAACCGGGCCGCGCCAACACCACCCTGCCGCGCCTGAGCGAACATACCGAGTCCCTGCTGCGCGAGCTGGGCTATTCGGACGACGATCTCGCCGCGATGCGGGCAGAGGGGGTATTCTGAGGCCGCTCTGGCTCCCGTTTAATGACGTGCTACCCTGACACACAGGGGAGAGACGATCATGACCGAGCAGACCTTCGACGCCATCATCATCGGGGCCGGAATTTCCGGCATGTACCAGTTGCACCAGTTGCGCGGCCTGGGCATGTCGGTGCAGGTACTGGAGGCCGGGGACGGCGTCGGCGGCACCTGGTACTGGAACCGCTATCCGGGCGCGCGCTTCGATTCGGAAAGCTATTCCTACGGCTATTCCTTCTCGGAGGAGATCCTGGACGAGTGGCAATGGAGCGAGCATTTCTCGGCCCAGCCGGAGACGCTGCGCTATTGCAACTTCGTCGCCGACAAGCTCGATCTGCGCCGCGACATCCGCTTCGACAGCACGGTCACCCGCGCCCGCTGGGACAGTGAGGCGGAGCGATGGACGGTCTGGACGGCGGATGGCTGGACCGGCTCCGCGCAGTTCCTGATCACCGCCATCGGCCCCCTGTCGGTCCCCACCATGCCGACCATCGACGGCATCGACGACTTCCGGGGCCAGTCGATGCACACCGCCCGCTGGCCGCATGAGCCAGTGGATTTCAAGGGCAAGCGCGTGGCGGTCATCGGCACCGGAGCAACCGGCGTGCAGACGATCCAGGAAGTCGCCAAGACCGCCGGACAACTGACCGTGTTCCAGCGCCGCCCGAACTGGTGCGCGCCGCTGAAGAACAGCCCGATCACGCCGGAACAGCAGCAGGACATCCGCGCCCGCTACCCGGAGATCTTCGAGATCTGCAAGCGGTCCCACGGCTGCTTCATGCATGACGCCGACCCGCGCCGCGCGATGGGGGTGAGCGCGGAGGAGCGCGAAGCCTTCTACGAGGAACTGTACGACGCCCCCGGCTTCGGCATCTGGATGGGCAACTTCCGCGACATCTTCGTCAGCGAGGAAGCGAACCAGACCATTTCCGACTTCGTCGCCGCCAAGATCCGCCAGCGGGTGAAGGACCCGAAGGTCGCCGACATGCTGATCCCGAAGGATCATGGCTTCGGCACCCGGCGCGTGCCGCTGGAGACCAACTACTACGAGGTCTACAATCAGGACAATGTGCGGCTGGTGAACCTGCAGGACACGCCCATCGAACGGGTGACGCCGACCGGAATCCGGACCAGCGCCGAGTTACTGGAATTCGACATCATCATCTATGCCACCGGATTCGACGCCGTCACCGGCGGCTTCTCGAAGATCGCGTTCGAGGGCGTGGACGGCCAGACGCTGCAGCAGAAGTGGGCGGAGGGACCGCTCACCTACCTCGGCCTGATGGTGCCGGGTTTCCCCAACATGCTGACCCTGGTGGGGCCGCACAATGCCGCGTCCTTCTGCAACATTCCGCGCTGCATCGAGCAGAACGTGGAATGGGCCACCGACTTCATCCGCAACATGCGGGAGAAGGGCCTGGCGACGGCGGAGGCGGACGAGGCCGCTGCCACGGAATGGACACACCATGTCCATGAAAGCGCGGAAAAGATGCTCTATACCAAGGTCGATTCATGGTTCATGGGCATCAACACCAATGTCGAAGGCAAGAACAAGCGCACCTTCCTGCTCTACGCTGCGGGCGCACCGGCCTACCGCGCGAAATGCGACGAGGTCGCTGCCTCGGACTATGCGGGCATCGCCCGGCATTGACCGTCGCGGGCTGCTGCTGGGCGGGCTGGGCCTGCTGACGGCGGCGGCCCTGCCGGGCGCGGTCCATGCGGCGCAACCCGATGACATCCATTTCGACGTGCACATCGCCGGCTCGAAGGTCGGGCATCACAGCCTGAGCTTTACCCCCGGCCCCGACGCCGGACAGATGACCGTGAAGGTCGATATCCGCATCCGGGTGCGGCTGTTCTTCGTCACCGTGTTCGACTACACGCAGACAACGGAGGAAGTCTGGCAGGGCGACCGGCTCGTCCGCTTCACCTCCACCACCCTGGACGGCGACAACAGGGACGAGGTCACGGCGGTTCAGGGAGCGGAGGGTCTGGAGGTGACCAGCCTGCGCTTCGGCAACCGCACCCTGCCCGCCGACATTTGGCCCTCCACCGCCTTCTGGAGACAGGATGCCGTGCAGCGGAGCGCATTCCTGGATGCCGCGCGGGGCGACATCCGCAAGGTCGCCATCACGGAACTGGACCTGGAATTCATCGACGCGCAGGAGAAGCGCCACCTCGCCCGCCGCTACCACGCCGAAACCAGCCGCGATTTCGATGTCTGGTACGGCCCGGATGGTTCATGGCTGAAACTGCAGTGGTCCGGCTACGGCATGACGGCGGACTATCGGCGATAACGGAACAGCCGCACTGACGCGGGGGTAACGGCCCGGTACACTCCCTTCCACGGATACTGGATGCGGGAGGAGAATGGACATGCGGGTCGGGATCATCGGTGTGGGCTTGATGGGCCACGGGATTGCGCTGAATGTGCTGAAGGGCGGATTTCCGCTGGTGATGATGGATCATCCCGGCAACCAGCCGGTGGACGACCTGATCGGGATGGGCGCGGGCCAGCAGGACTCGCCGGGCGCGGTCGCGGCGGTTTCCGATCTGGTCATCATCTGCGTTACCGGTTCGCCGCAAGTGGAGGCGGTGATGACCGGGGAGACGGGCGTGATTGCCGCGCTGAAACCCGGCACCATCGTCGTGGACTGTTCGACCGCCCTGCCGGAATCGACGGAGCGGATGGCGGCATTGGTGGCGGAGGCCGGGGGGCGGTTTCTGGATGCGCCGATGACCCGCCTGTCAAAGCAGGCACATGAAGGCACGCTGAACATCCTCGTCGGTGGCGAGGCCGAGGTGCTGGAGGCTGCGCGACCGGTACTGGACACCTTCACGGAGAACATCGATCATGTGGGCGGTGTCGGCTTCGGACACCGGATGAAACTGCTGCACAACTATGTCTCGGTCGGCCACATGGCGCTGCTGGCGGAAGCGGCGGCGCAGGCGGCGGAGGCGGGGGTCGAACCGCAGGTCTTCGTCGATGTGCTGGGCAAGGGTGGCGGGGCCGGGATGGCGCTGGAGCGGCTGAGGCACTGCATCCTGACCGGCGACGCCAGTGACGTGCCCTTCTCCATCGGCAATGCGATCAAGGACATCGACTATTACCGCGAGATGGTTGGCGAGAGTTCCGGCAGCCGGGCCATTGCCGACGGCGTCTCCTCCGCCATCGGGACGGCGGCCGGGGCAGGGCATGGGGACGCCTATGTCCCGGAACTGAGCCGACTGTTCCGGGGCTGAACGGCAGGACACAGCGAAGTCGTCAGGATTTCAACCTGACACCAACGACAACGAGGAATGGTCGAACAACGAAGCAAGCGCCCCTTCCCCCTCGACGGGGGAAGGCCGGGAAGGGGGTGGATCGGCGAAGCCGATGCAGCACCGGACCACTGCGCAACAGCCTTCGGCTTCCCCCCCATCGACCGCTGCGCGGCCACTTCCCCCGCGAGGGGGGGGGAAGCAGGGGAGAGATGCCAGGCCGACACTCCCTTGGTCAGAACGCTCGCGGGGGCAATGAAGATCATCCCCGTCCCGAACAAGACGATCCGCATTCAACGCGGCAGCAGGGTTGATCCCATCAGGAACTCGTCGACGGAGCGGGCGCACTGGCGGCCTTCGCGGATGGCCCAGACGACCAGGCTCTGACCGCGACGCATGTCACCGCAGGCGAAGACGTTGGCGCAGGAGGTCTGATAATCCTCCGTGTTGGCCATGACGTTGCCGCGCTGGTCCTTTTCCACCGCCAGATCGTCGATCATGCCTTCATGCACCGGGCTGACGAAGCCCATGGCCAGCAGCACCAGATCGGCCTTCAGCTCGAACTCCGACCCCTCGATCTTCGCGAAGCCCTTCTCCGGCCCCTCGCACCGCGCGCACTCGATGGCGACGACCTTGCCGTCCTCGCCCCGGATGGCGGTCGTGACGACGGAGAAATCGCGCTCGGCGCCTTCTGCCTGGCTGGAGGAGGTGCGCATCTTCAGCGGCCAGTCCGGCCAGGTCAGGGCCTTGTTCTCGCGCGCCGGCGGTGCCGGCATGATCTCGAGCTGGGTGACGGAAACCGCACCCTGACGGAAGCTGGTGCCGATGCAGTCGGAGCCGGTATCGCCACCACCGATGACGATGACGTGCTTGCCCTCTGCCGTGACTTCCTCGATATCGCCCAGCGGTTCGTTGCTGACCCGGCGGTTCTGCTGCGGCAGGAAATCCATCGCAAACATGACGCCGTCCAGGTCGCGGCCCGGCACCGGCAGGTCGCGCGGAGCCTCCGCGCCGCCAGCCAGGACAACCGCGTCGAATTCGGCCAGCAGGTCATCGACCGACTTGTCGATACCGACATGGATACCACCGATGAACATCACGCCCTCGGTCTGCATCTGCGACAGGCGGCGGTCGATCAGATGCTTCTCCATCTTGAAGTCGGGAATGCCGTACCGCAGCAGGCCGCCCATCTTCGCGTTCTTCTCGAATACATGCACCCGATGCCCGGCGCGGGCCAGCTGCTGCGCCGCAGCCAGACCGGCAGGGCCGGAGCCGACGACGGCAACCGTCTTGCCGGTGCGATGCTTCGGGATCTGCGGTTCGATCCAGCCTTCGCTGAAGGCGCGGTCGACGATGGCGCACTCGATGGTCTTGATGGTGACCGGGCTGTCGTCGATGTTCAGCGTGCAGGACGCCTCGCACGGGGCGGGACAGACGCGACCGGTGAATTCGGGGAAGTTGTTCGTGGAGTGCAGAACCTCCGAAGCTTCCCGCCATTTCCCGTTGTAGACCAGATCGTTCCAGTCCGGGATGATGTTGTTCACCGGGCAGCCCTGATGGCAGTAGGGGATGCCGCAGTCCATGCAGCGCGCGCCCTGGGCCTTCAGTTCGTCATCGGGAAGCGGCACCACGAACTCGCGGAAGTGCTTTACCCGCTCCTCCGCCGGACGGTAGTGGCGATCCTTGCGTTCGATCTCCAGGAACCCCGTGACCTTGCCCATCAGTCATCTCCTCCCGGCAGCGCGCCGGCTTCGGCGGTGGCGGCTTCCTCGGCCCGCAGCTCGTTCAGGGCGCGTGCATAGTCCCGCGGCGTGACCTTGACGATCTTCGACAGCGTGCCGTCGAGATCCTCCAGCAGGGCTTTCGCACGGGCACTGTTGGTGTAGTGCGCATGACGCTCCAGCAGCATGCGGATACGGCTGGCGTCGTGACGCAGGTGATCCGACAGGTCATCACCTTCAGGCGCCAGATCGGCAGGATCAACCGGACCAAGGTCCACCATCTCCGCATTGCAGCGCCGTTCGAAGTCGCCACGCTCGTCCAGGACATAGGCGATACCGCCCGACATGCCTGCCGCGAAGTTGCGCCCGGTGGGGCCGATGACCAGCACGATTCCGCCGGTCATGTATTCGCAGCCATGATCGCCGACGCCTTCGACTACCGCCGTCGCACCGGAGTTGCGCACACAGAAACGCTCCCCGCCGACACCGCGGAAATAGCATTCGCCGGCAATCGCGCCATACATCACGGTATTGCCGATGATGATGCTCTGCTCCGGCACGATCTGGCTGCTCGGGTCCGGGTAGATGGCGATACGGCCACCTGACAGCCCCTTGCCGACATAGTCATTGCCGTCGCCGCACAGTTCGAAGCTGACCCCGCGCGCCAGGAAGGCGCCAAAGCTCTGGCCCGCCGTGCCCTTGAACCTGACGGAGATCGAATCCTCCGGCAGCCCGGCATGGCCATAGCGCTTCGCCACTTCACCCGACAGCATGGCACCGGTGGTCCGGTTCATGTTGCGGATCGGCATTTCGATCTGAACCGGCGTACCCGACTCGAGCGCAGGCATCGCCTGCTCGATCAGGTCACGGTCCAGAATCTCGTAGATGTCGTGCTCCTGCTCCTCGGTGTTGCGCACGGCAACTTCCGGGCCGACCTGCGGACGGTGGAACAGACGGGAGAAGTCCAGACCGCGCGCCTTCCAGTGTTCGATCGCCTGCTTCTTGTCCAGCAGGTCGGTGCGCCCGATCAGCTCGTCAATGGTGCGAACCCCCATCGCGGCCATCAGTTCCCGCACTTCCTCGGCGACGAAGAAGAAATAGTTGATCACATGCTCCGGCGCGCCCTGGAACTTCTTGCGCAGTTCCGGGTCCTGGGTCGCCACGCCCACGGGGCAGGTGTTCAGGTGACACTTGCGCATCATGATGCAGCCCGCCGCGATCAGCGGCGCGGTGGCGAAGCCGAACTCGTCAGCGCCCAGCAGGGCACCGACGATGACGTCGCGCCCGGTGCGCAGGCCACCATCGACCTGCACCGCGATCCGGCCCCGCAGCCGGTTCAGCACCAGCGCCTGCTGGGTCTCGGCCAGGCCGATCTCCCACGGGCTGCCGGCATGCTTGATGGAGGTCAGCGGACTCGCACCCGTGCCGCCTTCAAACCCGGAGATGGTCACATGGTCGGCCTTGGCCTTGGACACACCGGCCGCGACCACGCCGACACCAACCTCCGACACCAGCTTCACCGACACGTCGCCCGTCGGGTTGACGTTCTTCAGGTCGTAGATCAGCTGCGCCAGATCCTCGATGGAATAGATGTCGTGGTGCGGCGGCGGGGAGATCAGGCCCACGCCCGGGGTCGAATGACGCACACGCGCGATCACCTTGTCGACCTTGTGCCCGGGCAGCTGGCCGCCCTCACCGGGCTTCGCGCCCTGGGCCATCTTGATCTGCATCATGTCCGAGTTGACGAGATACTCCGCCGTCACGCCGAACCGGCCCGACGCGATCTGCTTGATCGCCGAACGCTCCGAGTCGCCGTTCGCCAGCTTGACGAACCGTTCCGGCTCCTCACCGCCCTCGCCGGTGTTCGACTTGCCGCCGATCCGGTTCATGGCAATGGCCAGGGTGGTATGCGCCTCCCGGCTGATGGAGCCGAAGGACATTGCACCGGTGGAGAACCGCTTCACGATCTCGGTGGCAGGCTCCACCTCTTCCAGCGGCACCGGCTCCTCGGCGAGGCGGATCTCGAACAGGCCGCGCGGCGTCAGCAACTGCTTGCTCTGGTCGTTGATGATGCGCGCATATTCCCGGTACTTGTCCTGGGCGTCACCGCGCACGGCATGCTGCAGCAGGCCGACCGTTTCCGGCGTCCAGACATGCGCGTCGCCACGGATGCGGAACGCATAGTCACCGCCGACGTCCAGCGCGTTGCGATAGATCGGCACGTCCTCGTACGCCAGCCGATGCCGTTCCACCGTTTCCGCCGCCAGCACATCCAGGCCGACGCCTTCGATGCGGGTGTGGGTGCCGGGGAAATAGGTGGCAACGAAGCTGCTCGACAGACCGACGGCGTCGAAGATCTGCGCGCCGCAATAGGACTGGTAGGTGGAGATGCCCATCTTGGACATGACCTTCAGGATGCCCTTGCCCACCGCCTTGATGAAGTTCTTGTGCAGGCGCTTTTCCTCACCCGGGGCGATACCCGGATGCATGTCGGTCAGGGTCTCGAAAGCGAGCCATGGATTGATGGCCTCCGCCCCGTACCCGGCCAGCACACAGAAATGATGCACTTCGCGCGCCTCGCCGGTCTCGACGACCAGCCCGACGGAGGTACGCAGACCATTGCGCACCAGATGATGGTGAACCGCCGAAGTCGCCAGCGCGGCCGGGACCGGCACACGGTCCATGTCGACGGCACGGTCGGACAGGATGATGATGTTCTCACCGCGCTCGACGCAATCCTGCGCCTCCCGCTGCAGGGCACTGATCCGGCGCGCCATGCCCTGGGGCCCCTCCTGGCGGGAGAAGGTGATATCCAGCGTCTGCGCGTGGAAGTCGTTGGTGGGCACATCCTCGATATGACGGATTCGCTCCAGATCCTCGTTGGTCAGGATCGGCTGCGAGACCTCCAGCTTCAGATGCGCGCCACCGCCGAGACCCAGCAGGTTCGGGCGCGGACCGATGAAGCTGGTGAGCGACATCACCAGTTCCTCGCGGATCGGATCGATCGGCGGGTTCGTCACCTGCGCGAAGAGCTGCTTGAAATAGTTGTAGAGCGGCTTGCCCTTGGAGGACAGCGCCGGAATCGGCGTGTCGTTGCCCATGGAACCGATGGCTTCCGCCCCGGTCTCCGCCATGGGTGCCATCAGGAACTTCAGGTCTTCCTGCGTGTAGCCGAACACCTGCTGCATATCCAGCATGGTCGTCCGGTTCGGCTTCATCGGCGGCATGGCCGGCGGCAGGTCGCTGATCTTCAGCTGACTGTCCGCAACCCACTTGCCATAGGGCTTGCTGGCCGCGATCTCGGCCTTCAGCGCCTCGTCGGAGACAATCTCGCCCTTTTCCGTATCGATCAGCAGCATCTTGCCGGGCTGCAGCCGCCACTTCTGGCGAATCCGCTCCTCCGATACCGGCAGGGTTCCGGCTTCCGACGCAAGGATGACACGGTCATCGTCGGTAACGATGTAACGCGCCGGGCGCAGACCGTTGCGGTCCAGCGTGGCGCCGATCTGGCGGCCATCGGTAAAGGCGACGGCGGCGGGGCCGTCCCAGGGCTCCATCAGGGCAGCGTGATATTCGTAGAAAGCCTTCTGCGCCGGATCCATGAGCGGATTGTTGTCCCAGGCTTCCGGGATCAGCATCATCATGGCATGGCTGAGCGGGTAGCCACCGGCCACAAGCAGTTCCAGCGCATTGTCGAAACTGGCGGAATCCGAGACGCCATCGGCGATCAGCGGCCACAGCTTCTTCAGGTCATCCCCCAGCACGTCCGACTTCAGCGCCTTGCCACGCGCCGCCATCCAGTTGACGTTGCCGCGCGCGGTATTGATCTCGCCATTGTGGCAGATCAGACGGAACGGATGCGCCAGCGACCAGGCCGGGAAGGTGTTGGTGGAGAACCGCTGATGCACCAGCGCCAGCGCCGAGGAGAATCGCGGATCGGTCAGATCCTTGAAATAGCTGCCGATCTGCTCCGCCAGCAGCATGCCCTTGTAGCAGACGACGCGGGACGAACTGGTGGTGATGTAGAGCATGCCCGCTTCGCGGTGATTGATCTTGCGCGACTCGATGGCCGCCTGCTTGCGGATGACGAACAGCTTGCGCTCGAACGCGTCCTGATCCGGCAGTGCCGGGTCACGGGCGATGAACATCTGGCGGATCACCGGCTCAACGGCCAGCACGCTCTCGCCGATGCCATTGCGGTCCACAGGCACGTCGCGCCAGCCGAGCACGCGCTGTCCCTCGGCCACCGCGTAGCGCTCCAGCATGTTCTCGCAGAGCACGCGAATGTCGGGATCCTTGGGCAGGAAGATGTTCAGGACACCGTAGTGACCGGCCTCCGGCAGTTCGAAATCACAGACCTCGCGGAAGAACGCGTCCGGAATCTGGACCAGGATGCCCGCGCCGTCGCCTTCGAGAGGATCAGCACCGACAGCACCCCGATGGGTCAGGTTCACGAGAACCTGCAGACCCTGCGAGACAATGTCGTGCGATTTTCGCCCCTTGATGTCGACAACAAATCCGATACCGCACGCATCATGCTCGTTGCGTGGATCGTAGAGGCCCTGCTCGGGCGGCAGGCCGTAGGCGCGAGGCGTCCCAGTCTGTCGCGTCATGCGATCTCCATCGTCTCAACAGAAGCCGTGCTCAAGGGGCCAGACGTGCTGTGCGGAGCACGGCCGTCGTCGGCCCGACGGCGGTCGCGGCATTCGAATGCCAGTTTGCTTTGGGGATTCGATTGTCAGAGCGTTGTGCATGGAACCCGCACAGCACCCGTTCATGGACCGGCCCCCCGGATCTCGCCCATGGTCGGAAGCGAGCGCGGCTTTATGTCAGAGACACTGACCCTTTGCAAGCTCCCGCATGTGTACCGTCTCCGGCACGCGGCTTGAACCAGCATCGCACCACGAACGCCGACCACAATCAAGCATCCTGCAACAGGGGGCCTGAACGCCCGGTTTTCCGGGCATGGCGGCCCTGTCCGGAGCACGCATTACGGTTCGTTGACACCCTCAGCCCGCCTTACTATTGTGCGCCGCACCATCGCCGGGTCCGTTTTCGGGCGTGTCAGATGGCAGGATTTTCAAGTACGGTGTGGGGCTGCGCAGTGCTCCACGCTGCGTTTCCGGTTCCGACAAGATTGGGGAAAACGACCAGATGAAGGTACTCGTCGCTGTCAAGCGCGTGGTCGACTACAACGTGAAGGTGCGGGTGAAAGCCGACCAGAGCGGTGTCGATCTCGCCAATGTCAAGATGTCCATGAATCCGTTCGACGAGATCGCGGTCGAGGAAGCAGTGCGGCTGAAGGAAGCCGGCACCGCGACCGAGGTCATTGCGATCTCCATCGGCGTTCAGCAGGCGCAGGAAACCATCCGTACCGCGCTCGCCATGGGCGCTGATCGCGGCATCCTCATCAAGTCCGATGACGAAGTGCAGCCGCTGGCCGTGGCCAAGCTGCTGAAGGCGGTCTGCGATGAGGAGAAGCCGGACCTGGTGATCCTGGGCAAGCAGGCGATCGACGACGACTCCAACCAGACCGGCCAGATGCTGTCGGCGCTGCTGGGCTGGAGCCAGGGCACCTTCGCCTCCGAGGTCAAGATCGACGGCGACCATGCCAACGTGACGCGCGAAGTCGATGGCGGCCTGATGACGGTCAAGGTCAAGATGCCGATGATCGTCACCACGGACCTGCGCCTGAACGAGCCGCGCTATGCCAGCCTGCCGAACATCATGAAGGCGAAGAAGAAGCCGATCGACATGAAGGACGCGGCTGATCTGGGTGTCGACATCGCACCGCGCCTGAAGACCGTGAAGGTTACCGAGCCGCCGAAGCGTCAGGGTGGCATCAAGGTCGAGAGCATCGAGCAGCTGGTCGACAAGTTGAAGAACGAAGCGGGGGTGATCTGATGGGCATTCTGGTAGTTGCAGATCATGACAATGCGGCACTGAACCCGGCGACCCTGTCGGCAGTGACCGCGGCATCCGAAATGGGCGGCGACGTGCATGTGCTGGTCGCCGGCAGCGGTGCCGGTGCCGTGGCGGCGGAGGCCGCGAAGGTCGCCGGTGTCGCCAAGGTGCTGCATGCCGATGGCGCGCATCTGGAGCATCAGCTCGCGGAGCCGGTTGCGGCCCTGATCGCCGGTCTTGCCGGTGACTACAGCCACATCGTTGCCGCAGCGACGACCTCCACCAAGAACATCTTCCCGCGCGTCGCGGCCCTGCTGGATACCCAGCAGATCTCCGAGATCATCGCGGTGGAGAGCGCCGATACCTTCGTGCGCCCGATCTATGCCGGCAACGCCCTGGCGACCGTGCAGTCGAGCGACGAGACCAAGGTCATCACCGTGCGCCCGACCAATTTCGCCAAGGCGGATGCGGAAGGCGGCTCTGCCGATGTCTCGGAAGTGGGTGCCGGCGAGGACGCAGGCCTGTCGAGCTATGTCGGGGCCGAGCTTTCCAAGTCGGACCGCCCGGAACTGGCTGCGGCGAAGATCGTCATCTCCGGCGGTCGCGGCATGCAGAACGGCGACAATTTCGAGATGCTCTACAAGGTGGCCGACAAGCTGGGTGCCGCCGTGGGTGCCAGCCGCGCGGCGGTTGATGCCGGGTTCGTGCCCAACGACATGCAGGTCGGTCAGACCGGCAAGGTCGTGGCGCCCGAGCTCTATGTCGCTGTCGGCATTTCCGGTGCCATCCAGCATCTGGCCGGCATGAAGGACTCCAAGGTCATCGTCGCCATCAACAAGGATGAGGAAGCACCGATCTTCCAGGTTGCCGACTACGGCCTGGTGGCGGACCTCTTCCAGGCGGTGCCGGAGCTTGAGCAGGCCCTTTGATCCAACGACGACCGGGTCGGCATGGTGCGCATGCCGCTGCGTGCCGACCCGTTTTTCCTTTCCAGTTCCTGACAGATGGATGACAGCCGGATGAGTGACTCCTTTGAAATCCGCTCGGTCGGTGTGATCGGCGCAGGCCAGATGGGCAATGGCATCGCACATGTCTGCGCTCTTGCAGGCTATGACGTGGTCATGAATGACATCAGTCAGGATCGGCTGGACGCGGCGATGGAGACCATCGACGGCAACCTGGCCCGCCAGGCCGGTCGTGGCCGCATCTCCGAAGATGATCGCCAGTCCACCCTGCGCCGGATCACCCCCTCCACCGATCTCGCCCTGGTCGGCAAGGCCGATCTGGTGATCGAGGCCGCGACCGAGGACGAGGCGCTGAAGAAGGTCATCTTCCAGGGCCTGACCGAGCACCTGGGGGAGCAGACGCTGATCGCGTCCAACACCTCATCGATCTCGATCACCCGTCTGGCCGCAACGACCGACCGACCGGAACGGTTCATGGGCATGCATTTCATGAACCCGGTCCCCGCCATGAAGCTGGTGGAACTGATTCGCGGCATCGCGACCGAGGACGCCACCTTCAATGCGGTGCGCGAGGTCGTCATCCGCCTGGACAAGACCGCGACCGCGGCGGAAGACTTCCCGGCCTTCATCGTCAACCGCATCCTGCTGCCGATGGTCAACGAGGCCGTCTATACGCTGTACGAGGGCGTCGGCTCCGTCGATGCCATCGACACGGCCATGAAGCTGGGCGCGAACCATCCGATGGGGCCGCTGGAACTGGCCGACTTCATCGGTCTGGATACCTGCCTTGCCGTCATGCAGGTGCTCTATGACGGCCTGGCCGATTCCAAGTACCGTCCCTGCCCGCTGCTGGTGAAGTACGTGGAGGCCGGCTGGCTCGGCAAGAAGACCAACCGCGGCTTCTACGACTACCGCGGCGACGTCCCCGTCCCGACACGCTGACGGCCGGTCACCCGACCAGGACACCCGAAAAGCAGAAAGGCAGCCTGACCACTTCGGTCAGGCTGCCTTTTTCTGTTCCGGACCCGTGAAGGGTCAGGTCAGGCAGAAGTGCGCCCCCGCCTTACTGCGGGACGCTGCCCTCGATCCCCTCGACATAGAAGTTCATGCCCAGCAGGTCGCCGTCGGAGGCTGTTTCGCCTGCCTTCAGCCAGACGGATCCATCCTGGCGGTTCAGCGGACCGGTGAAGGGATGCAGGGTGCCGGCGGCGATGGCCTTGCGGGCCGCCTCCGCCTCGGCGACGACCTTGGCAGGCAGGTTGGCGTTGTAGGGTGCCAGCGCGACCATGCCGGTGCTGAAGCCACCCCAGGTGTCTTCCGACTTCCACTCACCATCCAGCGCCGCCTTGACGCGGGCGACGTAATAGGGCGCCCAGTTGTCGATGATGGCGGTCATCTGGGCATTGGGACCGAAGCGGGACATGTCGGAGGCCTGGCCGAAGGCATGGATGCCCGCATCCTCCGCGATCTTCATCGCTGCCGGTGAATCCGTGTGCTGCATCAGGATGTCCGCGCCCTGATCGATCAGGGCGCGTGCGGCGTCGGCTTCCTTGCCCGGATCAAACCAGGTGTTCACCCAGATCACCTTGAACTGGACCTTGGGGTTGACGCTGCGCGCGGCCAGGAAGGCCGCATTGATGCCGCGCACCACTTCCGGAATCGGGAAGGAGGCGACATAGCCGACCGTGTTCGATGTGGTCATCCGGCCCGCGATCAGGCCCAGGATGTGCCGCCCCTCGTAGAAGCGCGAGGAATAGGTGGCGACATTGGCACCGCGCTTGAAACCGGTGGCATGCTCGAACTTCACCTTGCCGAAGGACTTCGCCACCTTGACCGTCGGATTCATGAACCCGAACGATGTGGTGAAGACCATGTCGTTGCCGTTCTGGGCCAGCTGGCGGATCACGCGTTCCGCATCGGGGCCGTCGGAAACGCTCTCGACGAAGCTTGTCTCGACCCGGTCACCGAAGGCTTCCTCGATCGCCTTGCGGCCCTTGTCGTGTTCGTAGCTCCAGCCGAGATCACCGACCGGACAGCAGTAGACGAAGCCGACCTTCAGCTTTTCCTCCGCCTTGGCCACACCGCCGATCGCCAGAGCCGTCACCGCTGCCGCGATTCCGACCGTCATCACCCTGAACAGTTTCATGCCTTGATACCCCTGTAACTTGCCTGTCATTCAGGTAGCACCAGATCAACCCCACGTCACGACCCGCATTGCCCGATACAGGGCGATCAGCGATAAGGTCAGCAGAAATCTCAACAGGAGGGACGACCATGGCAGGCAAGATCGACGCACGGCTGAAGGAACTGGGGATCGAGCTGCCGCAGGCGGCATCGCCAGCGGCGAACTATGTGCCCTACGCGGTCAGCGGCAATCTGGTCTTCGTGGCCGGGCAGGTCCCGTTCTGGAACGGCGAACTGAAGTACATCGGCCGCCTGGGCCATGACACCGACATCGAGACCGGACAGGCAGCAGCCCGCACCTGCGCCCTGAACATCATCGCCCAGGTACGTGCGGCCTGCGGCGGCGATCTCGACCGGGTGAAGCGGATCGTGAAGATCGGTGTTTTCATCAATTCGACACCTGACTTTGATAAGCAGCCTGTCGTGGCCAATGGCGCGTCGGACCTGCTGGTGGAGATCTTCGGCGACGCGGGACGCCACGCCCGTTTTGCCGTCGGCAGCAACGTCCTTCCCATGGGCGTCGCCGTCGAGATTGATGCCGTTGTGGAGATCGAATGAACCGACCTGACTGGCTTGTCACCCGCCCGCTGGCCCATCGCGGCCTTCACAGCCCGGGCGATCTGTGTCCGGAGAACAGCCTGGCCGCGCTGGCGGCAGCGCAGTGGGCCGGGTTCGGCGCCGAGATCGATGTGCAGCTTTCCGCCGACGGTCAGGTCATGGTGTTCCATGACCGCCGCCTGCTGCGGCTCACCGGACTGCGGGGCCGGCTTGCCGACCGCAAGGCAGAGGATCTGACCCGCCTGCGGCTGAAGGGGGGACGTCAGACCATTCCCACGCTGGCGGAAGTGCTGGCCGCCTTCCCGAACCTGCCGCTGCTGGTGGAACTGAAGATGGATGTGAAGGGCGGGACAGGGCTGGCACCGGCAGTCGCCCGGCTGTTGCAGGACCATCGCGGGCCGGCCGCGGTGCAGAGCTTCGACCCCGCGCTGGTCGCCTGGTTCGCCGACAACTGCCCCGACATTCCCCGTGGCCTGATCGCCTATCAGCGCCGGAGCTTCGGGCGCAAGACCGTGGAGCCCCGGTTCCGGCCCGCTTTCCTGGATCTGGCCCGCCCGGACTTCCTTGCCTGGGACGTGCACAGCCTGCCGGTGGCGAAGCGCCTGACCGGGGACCTGCCCCTGCTGACATGGACGGTGCGCAGCCCAAGGGAGCGGCAGGTTGCGGCCAGCCACGCCGAGAACATCATCTTCGAGGGCTGGACCCCGCATCACGCCTGATGTCCGTGACAAGTCGCGGCCAGTTCCCAGGCCAGTCCTTGGCCTGCAGCCGCGCCGCCAGGGCGCCTGAGCGGCGACGGCCTGCGGCGGTTGGCACGATCCGCAATGCAAACAGGTCCGCCGTGCCGAACGGTGCCAGCAGGCGCAGGTGACCATCCGGCTCCTGCCGCACCGCGATGGCCGTCGCGGTCTCCAGCCAGTGCGCCATGGCATCACGTGTATCCCGGTAGGGACGGTCGCCGTTGCGGAGATGCATCCGGGCCTGGTTCCGTACCGACCAGGGACAGCCCGGCAGCATGGTCCCGAGAGCGTGCTCCGCCCGCGTCTCGGCGGCACTGCCGGTATCGGCCGCATCGAAGTAGAGGACATCGACATCGTTCAGCGGTGTTGTCTCGGCCCGGCCATGCAGGTGATCCCAGACCAGATTGCGCACGAAGCCTGCGCCGATCGCCCAGTCGCGCAGACGGAGGTCGCGCGCCGCAGCGACCACGCCCATGTGCCAGGGGCTTGCCCGCAGCAGCGCGATGATGCGGCGCTGCCGGTCGCTCTCCCCCGCGTCGGTCAGGTGAACATCCGGCGCTGGCGACGGCGGCGGGCGAGCAGCAGGATCAGGAGTGCCGGAACACCGGCCACCAGCCATGAGGGCCAGAGCAGGATGGTCAGCAGGACCGGATCGAACAGGTAGGGATGGACATAGCGCTCCAGCCCCACCTGCACCAGGCCGATGCTCTCGCGGTCGATCTGGGCCCAGACATCGCCAACGGCCAGCGAAACCCACTCCCCGGCCTGCACCGACATCAGGATCTCCGCCCCCAGCGCGGCAATCGCCAGGAACAGCAGCAGATAGCCGATGATGCGCAGGAGAATCATGGTTTCCGGTCCAGCATTTGAGGCCGCTACATTCGCAACTGCACCGCCTGTCGTCAACGAGACGCCGCCACAGGTTGCCACATGCCGGGCAGGCACGTATGAGCAGGGTCGTAACCTGACAGGTGCCACAGGCGGAGTCTCTGGAAATGGATGTTCTGGTAATCGGGTCGGGCGGACGGGAACATGCGCTCTGCTGGAAGCTCGCGTCTTCCCCCCTGCTGCGCAATCTCTACTGCGCCCCCGGCAATGGCGGCATCGCGCAGGAAGCCGAATGCGTCGACATGGACATCGCCGACCATGATGCGGTGATCGCGTTCTGCCAGGACCGGATGATCGAGCTGGTGGTGGTGGGACCCGAGGCCCCGCTGGTGGACGGTCTGGTGGATGCGCTGGAGGCGGCGGGGATCAGGGCGTTCGGCCCCCGCGCCAATGCGGCCCAGCTGGAGGGGTCGAAGGGGTTCACCAAGGATCTCTGCGCGCGCCACAACATTCCGACGGGCGCCTACGGTCGCTTTCGCGATGCGGCATCGGCCAGAGCCTACGTCGCGGAGCATGGCGCGCCCATTGTCGTGAAGGCCGACGGTCTGGCCGCAGGCAAGGGCGTCACGGTGGCCATGACCGTCGATGAAGCCAATGCCGCCATCGACGACGCTTTCGGCGGACGCTTCGGCGCCGCTGGCGCGGAAGTCGTGGTCGAGGAGTTCCTGGAGGGTGAGGAAGCCAGTTTCTTCGTCCTGACCGACGGGGTGAATGCGCTGCCGCTGGCCACCGCACAGGATCACAAGGCCGTCGGCGAAGGCGACACCGGTCCCAATACCGGCGGCATGGGCGCCTATTCCCCCGCGCCGGTGATGACGCCGGAAATGGTGGAGCGGACGATCGCGGAGATCATCCGTCCGACCATCGCAGGCATGGCAGCGGACGGCTGCCCGTTCCGTGGTGTCCTCTTCGCCGGGCTGATGATCACGGCGGAAGGGCCGAAGCTGATCGAATACAACATCCGCTTCGGGGACCCTGAGTGCCAGGCCCTGATGGTGCGCCTGCGCTCCGACCTCATGGCCGCGCTGATCGCCACCATGGACGGGGTGCTCGACCGCTTCGACCTGCGCTGGCACGACGATGCCGCGCTGACCGTGGTCATGGCGACGGAGGGCTATCCGGGCGACGTGGAGAAGGGCAGCACCATCGGCGGCCTGTTCGATGCCGGGCTGGTGGACGGCGTCACCATCTTCCATGCCGGCACCCGCGACGACGGCATGAACTTCCGCGCCAATGGCGGTCGCGTGCTTGGTGTCACGGCCCTGGGCAAGACCGTGCAGCAGGCCCAGGAACGCGCCTATGACGCCGTGGACCGCATCGAATGGCCGGAAGGCTTCTGCCGCCGCGACATCGGCTGGCGCGCGGTAGCACGGGAACAGGCGTCAACGGAAGGCTGAGCGCAGGAGGTCTCGAGCGCTGACCGGTCCATCCCTCTCCGGGATTGTCTGCTGACCGTTCCTCCCCTCTCCCCCTCCCGACCACCCACGGGATTATCCTTGATGGGTGGTCGGGAGGGGGAGAGGGGAGGAACGGTCCACAAACAGACTCCCGCTACTTCGCCTGCAGCACCAGTTGGGTCTGGGTGACAATGGCTGCGGTGCGGCCGTCTTCGCGCCGGATGGTGGTCTGCCAGACCATCGTGGTCTTGCCCCGGTGCAGCGGAATCGCGGTGGCAATCGCCTTCTGCCCCTCCGGCACCGCCGCCAGGAAGTTGGTCTTGCTCTCGATCGTCGTGGTCGTGGTGCCGGGCGGCAGGTTCACCACTGTCCCCACCGCGCCCACATTGTCGGCCAGCGCCATCATCGCGCCGCCATGCAGGATTGCAGGCGTGGTGCAGAGGTCCGGCCGCACCAGCATCTCCGCCTCGATCAGGTCCGGTTCCACCTTCGTGAACACCATGCCCATGGTCTCCGACAGCGGCGTCATGCGCCCCTGCACCATCTTCAGCAGATCATCGCTCATGTTCCGCTCTCTCCGTCCTTTTCGTTCCTGCGCGGTGTGCCCTTCAGCCCCTTGCGCGAAAACCGGCCACCATGGGCATGGGCCTTCGGCGGCGGCGGCATGCTGACCGATGTCGTCGCACGCTCACCGAAGCCGCCATGCACCAGGCAGCGGTCATACATCAGGATCGCCCCCGCCGTCGCGACGTTGAGGCAGAACCCGGTGGGAATCCGCACGACATGGTCGCAGCGGTCAATGACCTCCGGGGTAAGGGAACCCTTCTCCGGCCCCATCAGGTAGGCGGCGGCGAGCGGGTGATGAAACCTCGGCAGGTCGATGGCATCGTCCGTCAGTTCCACCCCCACAAGCGCACAGCCGCGCGGCAGGTCGAAGGCATCGAAACTGTCGTATTCATACCAGGGCACGTTGTTGGCAGAGCGCGAGGTATCCGACGGCGCGCTCTTCGCACTGAACTCCGCATCGATGGTGTAGACGAAGCTGGCACCGAACGCGTGCGCCGTGCGGAACAGGTTCCCGGCGTTCATGAACTTGGAGAACTGCCAGACCCCGATCCCGAAATATCCCCGCATTGCCAATCGCTCCCTCTCCATCCGGATCGCGGCATCTTATAGAGCAGATTCCCTGACCGTCGGAACTTCCTTGAGCGGGAACGGCGCATGATTTACTTTAAGCTTAAAGTATTATTACGGAGGGCGGGGATCGATGGTGGATACAGCAAGCCTGAGCGGCCAGCACGTCCTGGTTACCGGCGCGGCACAGGGAATCGGGCTCGCCATCGCCGGGGCCTTTCTGGAAGCGGGCGCAGCGGTCACCATCGTCGGCCGCAACGCGGAGCGGCTGGCCGGCGCCGCGGCTGAACTGCGTGCCGGACATGCACAGGCAAAACTGTTCGAGGGCGTGGCCGACCTGACCGACGCGGACCAGATCGCCAGCGCCTTCGCGGCGGCGGTCGCGGCGCAGGGGCCGATCACCGTGCTGGTGAACAATGCCGGCGCATCCGGTGCCGCGCCGTTCGCGAAGATGGATGAGGCGCACTTCAGCGCCATGATGGACGCCAACGTCCGCTCCACCTTCCTCTGCAGCAAGGCGGTTATCGGCGACATGCTGGCGGCGGGGAGCGGGCGCATAATCAACATCGCCTCCACGTCCGGGCTGAAGGGCTATGCCTACGTCGCCTCCTATTGCGCGGCCAAGCATGCGGTGGTCGGTCTGACCCGGGCGCTGGCCATCGAACTGGCGCGCAAGGGAGTGACCGTGAACGCCATCTGCCCGGGCTTCGTCGAGACCCCGATGACGGTGGAAAGCGTGCGCAACATCATGGAGAAGACAGGGCGGACAGAGGAACAGGCGCGCGCCGATCTGGCCGCCATGAACCCGCAGAAGCGGCTGGTGCAGCCTGACGAGATTGCCACCATGGCCGTGCAGCTTGCCCTGCCTGCGGCAGGCGGGATCAACGGTCAGACCATCGCCATCGATGGCGGCGAGACAGCGTGATGGCTGAAGCGGGCCTCGCATCGGAGACACGGGACGCGGCAGCGCCCGAGACAGCGCCTGAGGCTGCACCTGTGGCCGATGATCGGCTGGCAATACGCCTGTGGCTGCGGATGCTGGCCTGCACCACGCGGATCGAACAGGACATCCGGGGACGGCTGCGGGAGGAATTCTCGACCACCCTGCCCCGCTTCGACGTCCTGGCGCAACTGGACCGCGCGCCCGAGGGGCTGACCATGAGCGGCCTGTCGGCACGGCTGATGGTGTCCGCCGGAAACATCACGGGCCTGGTCACACGGCTGGCAGACGAAGGGCTGGTGGAACGGGCGCCGCACCCCGAGGACGGTCGCGCCCAGGTGGTGCGCATGACGGCGGAGGGACAGCGGGTGTTCGGGCAGATGACGCCTGCACATGCGTCCTGGGTCGCGGAGATGTTCAAAGGACTGAGCGACACCGAGGCGCAGGCGCTGCACAAGGCGCTTGGCCACCTGAAGGATCATCTCGAACGACCATCCTGACGGGTTGCCAACCAGCGATCCGCCCATGGACCGGAGGCAGGAGACCGAAGACATGAAGCTTCTCGAACCGCTGGACATCAACGGCATGGTGCTGCCCAACCGCATCGCGGTCCCCGCCATGGTCACCCGCCTGTCGGGGGAGGATGGGTACGTCAATGACGACATCATCGACCGCTACCGCCGCTACGCGGAGGGGGAGGTCGGGCTGATCGTGGTGGAGGCCATGGCCATCCATGGCTCCAAGTCCGGGCCGCTGCTGCGGATTTCCGACGACAGCTTCATTCCCGGCCACCGGCGGCTGGCGGAGGCGGTGCACGGCGCATCCGATTCGAAGGTCGTGCCCCAGATCATCCATTTCATGAAGGTTGCCCGCTCCGGCTGGCGCCAGAAGATCGAGGACCTGTCGGCGGAGCAGATCGAGGCGATCATCGCCGACTTCGGTGCAGCGGCAGCACGGGCGCGGGAGGCGGGATATGACGGCGTCGAACTGCATTCCGCCCATGCCTACACGCTCTCGTCCTTTCTCAGCCGCCGCAACAGCCGCAAGGACGCCTTCTCCGGCAAGACGCTGGAGGGGCGGCTGCACATGTTCGGACGGGTGATGGCGGAGGTGCGCCGCCTGGTCGGCCACGACTTCCCCGTCGGCATCCGCTTCCTGGCGGAGGAGGCGATCAAGGACGGCTACACGGTGGACGAGGCGCGACTGATCGCCCTGCGCATGGCGCAGGCCGGAGTCGACTACATCTCGCTGTCGGTCGGCGGCAAGTTCGAGGATGCGCAACCACGGGAGGGGCATCCCCTGTATCCCTACACAGGCTATTCCGGCGACCGCTGCATGCCGGGCAACTGGTATCCGGCGCTGCCCCACGCCCATCTGGCCGCCACCATCAAGCAGTTCATCAATGCCAAGGGCCACGATGTGCCGGTGATCTCCGTCGGCAAGATCTCCGACCCCGGTGACGCGGAACGGCTGCTGCAGGACGGCAAGGCCGACATCATCGGCATGGCACGGCAACTGCTGGCCGATCCGGACTGGCCGCTTAAGGTGCGCCAGTCCCGCCAGGACGCCATCGTCCACTGCATCTATTGCAACGTCTGCAAGCAACTGGACGAGAATTTCAAGGAGGTGCATTGCTTCCTCTGGCCCAAGGGTGCGCGGCAGGCCCCGGCAGACGATCCGTCCCGGCCGCTGCCGGTCTGGCCCGACGGGCACGGCGACCTGACGGCAACCATCTCGGACGGCCAGATCCAGCTTGCCTGGCCGAAGGTGCCAGGCGTGATCGGCTATGACGTCTATCGCGCGACCGATGGCGAGGTGGCGGAGGTCGTCGAGGCCGTGAAGTCGAACAAGTACAGCGACCGCACGGTGCTGGGCGGCCTGCGCTACGACTATTTCGTCCGCCCCTTCGATGCCAGCGGCACCGCTGGTCCACCATCGCGACAGGTTTCAGTCGACATGCCGATGCCGGAGGGGCTGGCCACGATGCTGGAGGCTGCCGATGCCTGATGCGCGCTCCCCCTCAGCCGCTGCGCCGGGGGGACCCAGCGCGCATGAGGATGATTTCGCCGCACGGATGCTGCCCCCGAAGGACCAGTGGCCCGAGATGTCGTTCGACAGCCTGCCCGGGCTTGCCGCGATCCCTGACCGGGTGAACTGCGGCGCGGTGCTGCTGGATGGCGGCGCGGCCCGGTTCGGCGACAGACCCGCCTGCCTGTATCGCGATCACGTCTGGACCTATGCGGACCTGAAACGGCAGGCCGACCGGCTGGCGCATGTGCTGGTCGACGACCTGGGCGTCCGGCCCGGCAACCGGGTGCTGATCCGTGGCGGCAACACCCCCATGTTCGTCGCCTGCTGGTTCGCGGTGATCAAGGCCGGGGCCATTGCGGTCGCCACCATGCCGCTGCTGCGCTGGCGGGAACTGGCCTACATGATCGACCGGGCGGAGATCACGGTGGCGCTGTGCGACCGGCGGCTGGCCGACGAGATGGCGCGGGCGCAGGCGGAGAGCCATCATCTGAAACATGTCCGCCACTATGCCGGTGACATGTCGGCACCGGATGAACTGGAACAGGCGGCGGCCACCAGACCGGATGCGTTTCAGGCGGTCGATACGGCGGCGGATGATGTCTGCCTGATCGCCTTCACCTCCGGCACCACCGGCCAGCCCAAGGGGTGCATGCATTTCCACCGCGACGTGCTGGCGATCAATGCCACCTTTGCCGATCTGGTGCTGAAACCCGGCCCGGACGACATCTTCACCGGCAGCCCGCCCATCGCCTTCACCTTCGGGCTGGGGGCGCTGGTGACCTTTCCCATGTCGGCGGGCGCAGCGACCCTGTTCAGTGAACAGTTCACCCCGGAAAGCACGCTGCAGGCCATTCAGGACCATCGCGTCACCACCCTGTTCACCGCACCGACGGCCTATCGCGCCATGACAGGGCTGGTGGAAGGTTTCGACCTGTCGAGCCTGCACACCTGCGTCAGCGCAGGGGAAACCCTGCCTGCCCCGGTCTGGCAGGGCTGGCACGATGCGACGGGCATCCGCACCATCGACGGGCTGGGATCGACGGAGATGCTGCACATCTTCATCGCCGAGAAGGCAGAGAACATGCGTGCCGGGGTGACCGGACGACCGATCCCGGGCTATGAGGCCAGGGTCGTCGATGACGACGGCAATGAATGCCCGCCCGGCACCGTCGGTCATCTGGCGGTCAGGGGACCGACCGGTGTGCGCTACCTCGACAATCCGGAACGGCAGGCCGCCTATGCGCGCGACGGCTGGAACCGCACGGGCGACAGCTACATGGTCGATCAGGAAGGCTGGTTTCACTATGCCGCGCGCACCGACGACATGATCATCTCCGCCGGCTACAACATCTCCGGGCCGGAGGTGGAGGCGATCCTGCTGACCCATCCGGCCGTCGCGGAATGCGCCGTCATCGGGGCGCCTGACCCGGACAGGGGCCAGATCGTGAAGGCCTTCGTCGTGGCCCGGGATACGGCAGCCGCCGGGCCGGAACTGGCCCGGGCGCTGCAGGACCATGTGAAGGCGGAGATTGCCCCCTACAAGTATCCGCGCGCGGTTGAATTCGTCGCCGAACTGCCCAAGACTCAGACCGGCAAGGTGCAGCGGTTCCAGCTGCGCAAGGATGAGGACGCGAAGTGATGGCAACACCGGTGAACATCAGCCAGGCCCTGGCAGGCCGCCCCTTCTTCAAGGGTCGCACGGCGGAGAATGACGACAAGGCAGAGTCCGCCTTCGCCCGACTGGGTGCCATCAACAACGGCCAGATCTTTGCCGGCAGCTATCAGGGCTACACGGCCTGGGAACGGCATGGCAATGGCGACGAACTGGTGCAGGTCATCGACGGCATGACGGAGATCACCATCCTGACCGACGATGGTCCCGAAACGCATGAGCTGACTGCCGGATCGTTCATTGTCGTGCCGCAGGGTCTCTGGCACCGTTTCAACACACCGGACGGTGTCACGGTCATGACAGCGACACCGATGCCGACCGATCACAGCAACGCCGACGATCCACGGGTCGGCTGACGGCAGTTTCATCAAGGCCCGTCATCTGACGGGCGCGCACCGGCCCTCTCCCCCACCCGGCCACCCATAAGGATAATCCCGTGGGTGGCCGGGTGGGGGAGAGGGCCGGTGCAGCACTCGAACGGATCAACGATCCATGAATTCCTGGGGAGGACACGAGGAATGACTGATATCCGCTATGACGGCCGTGTTGCCATTGTCACCGGCGCGGGCGCGGGCCTGGGCCGCAGCCACGCCCTCTTCCTGGCCAGTCGGGGCGCGAAGGTCGTGGTCAACGACCTCGGCGGCAGCGTCGACGGCACCGGCGGTTCCGGCAAGGCTGCCGACGACGTGGTGGCGGAGATCAAGGCGGCGGGCGGCGAGGCGGTTGCCAACTACGACGCGGTCGGCACGCCGGAAACGGGCAAGTCCATCGTCCAGACGGCACTGGATACCTGGGGACAGGTCGACATCCTGATCAACAATGCCGGTATCCTGCGCGACAAGTCCTTCGCCAAGGTCGATGCCCCCGACTTCCAGGCCGTCATCGACGTGCATCTGATGGGCGCGGTCTGGTGCACCCATGCCGCCTGGCCGGTGATGCAGGAACGCGGCTACGGGCGTGTGGTGATGACCACCTCCGCCGCCGGTCTGTTCGGCAACTTTGGCCAGGCCAACTATGGCGCGGCGAAGCTGGGCATGGTCGGGCTGATGAATGCCCTGAAGCAGGAAGGCCGCAAGAGCAACATCACCGTCCATACGGTCGCCCCGATCGCGGGCACCCGCATGACCAAGGGGATCGTGCCCGATCAGGTGTTCGAGGCACTGAAACCCGAACTGATCACCCCCGTCATCGGCTGGTTCGTGGCGGAGGAGAACGAGGAAACCGGCCACATCATCGAATGTGGCGCAGGCTATTACAGCAAGGTGGAAATGGTGGAGGGACAGGGACACCACTTCGGTCCGTCCGCCGCTGTCACCCCCGAAGACCTGAAGGCAAACTGGGGCAAGATCACCGACATGAGCGGTGCACGGCCGTTTCCGTCCGCGATGGAAGCCATCGGCGCGGTCTTCGCGGGCCTGCCGTCGGCGTGATCTGACGCGAAGGGGCCGCGCCTTTCAGGCGACCCGGTCGGGCCGGTTGGAACTGGCCTCGCCGGATGCGGCATGCGCGGCCCCGGCGATCTCCGCCTCCGGGATCACATCGACCTCGACCTTCAGGTCGTGCTCGCCACCGCCGGTGATCACGCCCTTGACCGGCACCACGTCCCGGAAGTCGCGTCCCCAGGCCACCGTTATGTGTCCCTGCCCGGCAGGCACCCCGTTGGTCGGGTCGAGATCGACCCAGCCCCAGCCAGGCACATGCAGACGGACCCAGGCGTGGGACTGGTCGGCGCCGACCAGACGCGCCTGCCCCTTCGGCGGTTCCGTCACCAGGTAACCGGAGACATAGCCCGCAGGCAGACCCATGCAGCGGAAGGCCGCGATCAGCAGCCGCGCGAAGTCCTGGCAGACACCCCGGCGGGTCCTGAGCACTGTCGACAGCGGCGTCGAGATGGTCGTCGTGCCCGGCGCATAGGCAAAGTCGCGGAACATGCGCTGCGTCAGATCCAGTCCCGCCGCCAGCACCGGGCGGCCAGCGGGAAAGGACGGGGCGGCATAGTCCCGGATCGCGGCGGCCAGCCACTGCGGCTCGACACGCGCTGAATAGGCATGCAGCAGATGATGTTCCGCGTCGAGACCGGTCGGCATGCTCTCCGGCACGGCATCCCATGCGGGCGTCCCGTCAGGGTCGGGCACGGACGGTGGCAGGACCGCGACACGGCTTGTCGATGTCACCTCGAACCGCTTGTGCGGGGTGTCGATGTCGAAGTTCTGCACGATGTTGCCGAAGATGTCGGTACGCGATGAAGGCGCCACCGCCGGGCTCGGCAGGATCAGTATGCTGCTTTCCAGGCATCGCTGGTTCAGCGTATCGCGCGGCGTCAGGTGCAGCAGGTTCTGCGAGACCAGAACCTGGCTGCCGTATCTGTAGGCCGTCCGATGCCGGATCCGGTAGAGCAATTCCTCTGTCATGGCTCATCTTCATCCGTATCGGGTGAATCGTCATCCGTATCCTCATCGGGATCCGTATCGAAACCACCAATGGCAATCTGCGCGCCACGACCGGCAACATGACTGAAGTAGCGCTGGGAGATGGCATTGCCCAACGCGTAGAGCTGTGACTGCAGATATTCGACCAGCTGTTCCAGCAGCGGCCAGCTGCCGTCCGGATGCCAGGTCCCCAACTGGTTGATATCCGCAGTACGAACGGCGGAGAACGCAGCGATCGCCAGACGCTGATCCTCGCCCAGCAGGGGGCCGCGCAGCCGTGACAGGGCCTCCACGTGGTCGCGCATCTTCTCCAGCTGGTGCGCCAGCGACCGGGGACTCTCCAGGTCGGCGACCAGCAGGTCGAGCACCGGCAGCAATTCCGGCTCCGACAGGTAGCGGGCGCGGTAGGTGACGGCGCAGTCACTGATGTCCAGCAGGGCATTAAGCACCAGCGCATTGTCACCATCCTGGCGCAGCAAGGTCGCGGCAATCAGATCCACGCTCTGCTGCGCACGCTCCAGCCATCGTCCCAGATCATGGAACCGCCAGCCATAGCCCCGGCTCATGGTGTCGTTCAGCGCACCGCCGAGCGCCCGCAACGCATAGATGATGTCGTCGAGACGGGGCAGCAGCAGGTTCTGTCGTCCCGGTGCCCGCTCCGCGGCCTGCAGGGCCTGACGCACCCGGTCCACCGCCAGCCAGCTGTCCTGGGACAGCCGGTCCCGCAGGTTTCCGGCATTGCGGTAGAGCTGTTCGATGCTGTTGTGCAGACCGGTCGGCACGTCGGGGCTGAAGGCCCGCTCACCGGCCATGGTCAGCAGCTTGCGGGCATCCGCAGGACCGGCATCAGGGGCCAGATGCCCCGCCAGCAACCCCTGCAGCACCGCCTTCTCGGCCTCGGTGGCCTGCGGCAGCAGCCTTTCGTCGATACAGGTCAGCGCGCCACGCAACCGCAGTGCCTGGGCCTCTGCCCGCTGCTGGTAGCGGCCCAGCCAGAACACACTGTCCGCCGTGCGCGACGGCAGGTTGCCATCGGAGCGACGGATCTCGGTGACTTCCCGGTGCGTGCCGCCGTCCCCTTCGGCCGTGGCCGGGACGCTGTTGCCGCCCAGAACCCAGACATCCTTGGATCCGCCACCCTGCTGCATGGAGACGACGCGACCGCGCCTGTCCGGCGCGACCCGGACCATGCCCCCCGGCATGACCGACCAGCCTCCACGGCGGTTGCGGCAAAGCATGACGCGCAGCATGGCCGAACGGGGCTCAAGACCATGGCTGGACCAGGTTGGTGCCGTGGAAAGTCCCACGTACTCCTGCCCGATGTGGCGATCCGGCCGGCTGCGGATCCGTTCCGCGATGGTCTGCCGTCCGGCGGGCGTGATGGTCTGTCCGAAGACCGGTTCCCCCCTGTCGGCGGGAAAAGCGGGCTTGACCACCAGCCGGTCAAGCTGTGCCAGCACCTGCTCGCGCTCAATGGGCTGACCACACCACCAGGTCGCCACGGAGGGCATCTTCAGCTCCTCCCCCAGCAGGCGCTGGCAGAGGCCCGGCAGGAAAGGCATCAGTCCCGGCGATTCGACCACGCCCGATCCCAGCGAGTTGACCACGGTGACATTGCCCTGCCGCGCGGCGGAGACCAATCCGGCGAACCCGAGCGTGGAATCGCCGCGCAGCTCCAGCGGATCACACCAGGCCGTGTCGGTGCGGCGCAGGATGACATCGACGGACTGCAGCCCGTCCAGGGTCTTCAGATAGACATGGCCGCCACGGACCGTCAGATCATCCGCCTCCGCCAGGGTGCAGCCCAGGTGGCGCGCCATGAAGGCATGTTCGAAATAGGCTTCGTTGCGGAATCCGGGTGTCAGCAGCACGATGCGCGGTTCCGCCTTGCCGCCGGGCGCAATCGCATGCAGCCCGGCCCGCATGTCACGATAGAAGGCTCTGACATGACGGACACCGACGGAGCGCAGCAATTCCGGGAAGACCCGCTCCAGAATCTGCCGGTTCGCCAGCGCGTAGCCGAAGCCGGACGGGGCTTCCGTCCGGTCCATCATCACCCGCCAGTGGCCGTCAGGTGCCCGGGCCAGATCGGCGCCATAGAGGTGCAGGCAGGGGCGCGCGGCCATTGCCGGATCAATGCAGGACATGAAATGGCCCGGATGCCCCGTGATCAGGGAGGCCGGCAGATGATTGTCCCGCAGCAATTGCTGATTGCCCAGAAGGTCACGCAGCACCAGGTCCAGCAGATTGGCCCGTTGCGTCAGCGCGGTCGCAAGCGTGGTCCATTCCTGCGCCGTGACCACCATGGGCACAGGGTCCAGACGCCAGGCAGGGGCATCCCTGTCGGTGTCCGAGTACACATTGTAGGTGACGCCCTGTTCGCGCAGCGCCTGCTGGCCCTGCTGCCAGCGGCGGACCCATTCATCAGTGCTCAGTCCGGCCAGGAAGTCGGAGATCTCGCCCCAGCCCGACCGGACATCACCGTCGGGTGAGACCAGTTCGTCGAACACGCCCTCCGCCGGGCTGTAGCCAAGCCCGAGCGGTCCTGACAGCCAGTCGTGCATGGCGCTGGAACTGTCACTCATGGCCGTGCGCCCCTCACGCAGGCATGACAGGGGCGCGCAGATCCAGCGTATGCGGGAATCGCGGGTTCCGTTCCCTGACCGGCACACCGACCGGACCCGGCGAATGTCCACGGGGTTCGAACCGCGACAGGCGCCTGCCCTCGGCCTCTTCCCCGTTCACCGGCGACACCTCGTAGTTCCGCCCGCCGGGATGCACCACGTGATAGCGGCAACCGCCGATCGACCGCCCCGACCAGGTATCGATCACGTCGAAGACCAGCGGGCTGTGAATGTCGATCATCGGATGCAGCGCGCTGTAGGGTGCCCAGGCCTTGTAGCGGACACCCGCAACCCAGGTCCCTGCATGGGACGTTGCCGCCAGCGGCACATGCCGTCCGTTGCAGGCAACCAGATAGCGTTCCGGATCGGAAAGGCCGGAGATCTGCACCTGCACACGTTCGAGCGACGAATCGACATAGCGCGCGGTACCGCTGCTGCCGGACTCCTCCCCCAGCACATGCCAGGGTTCCAGGGCGTTGCGGATCTCGATTTCCATGCCGTGAACCGTCGCCTCGCCCATGCGCGGGAAGCGGAACTCGAACTGCGCACGGTACCAGTCCGGATCAAAGGCCAGTCCGGCCTCCTGCATCTCGGCGATCACCTGCTCGAAGTCCTGCCAGGCGTAGTAGGGCAGCATGTGGCGATCACGCAGCGCATCACCATGACGGACAAGCGGGCGGGTATAGGGCTGCTTCCAGAACCGCGCGATCAGACCGCGCAGCAGAAGCTGCTGCGCCAGCGACATTTCCGCATGGGGCGGCATCTCGAAGGCGCGGAACTCCACCAGGCCAAGGCGGCCGGTCGGGCCGCTGGGGGAATAGAGCTTGTCGATGCAGATCTCGGAGCGGTGCGTATTGCCTGTCAGGTCGACCAGCAGGTTGCGCAACATCCGGTCAACGGTCCAGGGCCGCACGTCCTCGCCCTGCTTCGGCAGTTGCGACAGCGCGATCTCCAGCTCATAGAGCGTGTCGTCGCGGGCCTCGTCCACCCGTGGCGCCTGACTGGTCGGGCCGATGAACATGCCGGAGAACAGGTAGCTCAGGCTCGGATGATTCTGCCAGTAGCGGATCAGCGAACCCAGCAGGTCCGGCCGCCGCAGGAACGGGCTGTCCGCAGGGGTCGCGCCACCGACAACGATGTGGTTGCCGCCGCCGGTGCCCACATGCCGGCCATCGACCATGAACTTCTCGGTGCCCAGACGGGTCTGGCGCGCATCGTCGTAGAGCCCCCTGGTGATGTCACGCAGCATGGCCCAGTCGGTTGCGGGGTGCACGTTCACCTCGATCACCCCCGGATCCGGCGTGACCCGGATGACACTCAGGCGCGGATCCGGCGGAGGCTCGTAGCCTTCGATGTGGATCGGCATGTTCATTGTCGCGGCGGCATCTTCCGCCGCGGCGATCAGTTCCAGATAGTCCTCCGCACATACAGTCGGCGGCAGGAACAGGTTCAGCCTGCCCGCGCGCGGTTCGACCACCAGCGCCGTGCGCACGAGATCGCTGACAGCGCCGCGCGGCGCGGCCTTCGCGGCCTTCGCGGGCTTGGCGGTTGCCCCCGTCCCGGTGCCACTGGCGGCACCCGTACCGGATACTGAAACCACAGGTCCCGCCGCAGCGCCGAAGCGTGCGGACAGTTCGGCCGGATCGGGCAGCGGTCCCTCGATCGAATAGGGATCGACCGGTGTCGTGCTGGGGTATTTCTCGGGCGGCAGATACGGCAGGGCCGAAAGCGGCAGGCGGAAGCCCACCGGCGAGTCCCCGGGCAGCAGGAACATGTACCCCGCCTTGAACTCCCACGGGCCGGTGATCCAGTGCTCACCCGCCGCGTCATGCCCGCGCATCACCGGCAGGACATAGCCCTTCGGCTTGTCGAGGCCGCGACGCAGTACGTCGGCCAGCCGCTTGCGGTCCTGATCCTTGGCAAATGCCGGATCGTCCGGGCTGAGGTTCACAGGCAGCTGCTGCTCGGCCTTCAGGTGCGCCAGCGGATCCTCATAGGCCGGGATGACATACTGCCGGTCGACCTGAAGCCGGTCGCACAGCAGGTGCGTGAAGGTCTCGGCATCGGCGGTGGTCGGCGCGTAATCCTTGTCCTCGCTGGCGATCAGGTCCGCACGGTTCCAGAGCGGCAGCCCGTCGTTGCGCCAGAACAGGCCAAAGGCCCAGCGCGGCAGCGGCTCCCCCGGATACTGCTTGCCCTGCCCGAAGGTGAGCAACCCGTCCGGCGCGAAGCGCTTGCGAATGCGCTTGATCAGGTCGAAGGCCAGTTTCCGCTTGGTCGGTCCCAGCGCATCGATGTTCCATTCGGCGCCATCCATGTCGTCGATGGAGACGAACGTCGGCTCGCCCCCCATCGTCAGACGGACGTCGCCTTCCTGAAGCTGCTGCTCGATCTCCTGCCCCAGCGCATCGACCTTGTCCCAGGCATCTTCGGAGAACGGCCTTGTGACACGGCGCGATTCATAGATCCGGTCCACCCGCATCTCGTGCGAGAAATCGACCTTCGCCGGCCCGACAAGTCCGGAAATCGGTGCGGCGCTGGTGGGCTGCGGCGCGCAGGCGAGCGGGATATGGCCCTCCCCCGCCAGCAGGCCGGATGTGGCATCCAGACCGATCCAGCCCGCGCCGGGCAGATATACCTCGGCCCAGGCATGCAGATCGGTGAAATCGGACTCAGGCCCGGTCGGCCCCTCAAGCGGCTTCTGGTCCGGCTGCAGCTGGATCAGGTAGCCGGAGGCGAAACGGGCCGCCAGACCGACATTGCGCAGCACCTGCACCATCAGCCATGCCGTGTCACGGCAGGATCCCTTGGCCAGGCCCAGGGTTTCCTCGGGCGTCTGCACGCCCGGTTCCATGCGGACGACATAGCCGATCATCTTTTCCAGGTTCTGGTTCAGCGTGAACAGGAAATCGACCGTGCGGCGCGGGGTGCGGTCAATGCCGTCGAGCAGCGCCTGCAGCAGGGGGCCGACCGGCTCCGGATCCAGATAGGGTTCGAGAGAAACCGCCTCGTCCGGCTCATAGCTGAACGGGAACTCCTCAGCATATTCCTCCACGAAGAAATCGAACGGATTGAGCACCGCCATCTCGGCAACCAGATCGACCTCGACGTGGAAATGGTCCACGGGATCGGGGAACACGACGCGGGCCATGTAGTTGCCCAGCGGGTCCTGCTGCCAGTTGATGAAATGGTTCTCCGGCGAGATGCGGAGCGAATAGCTCAGAATATTGGTCCGCGTATGGGCCGCGGGGCGGAGCCGGATCGTCTGGGGTGAAAGCGTGACCTTGCGGTCATAGTCATAGATCGTCTTGTGATTGAGTGCCGCATGAATCGGCATTCATTTGCTCCAGCAACAATTTAAGGGATGCACGTCGGTCAGTGCATTGCACTGCACAATACCGACGCGACCGGGGGGAGCAAGGACAGCGAAATCCGCTGGTCCGGCCTCAGGTATTGAAGCGGAAGTGCAGCACATCCCCGTCGCGCACGGTGTAGTCGCGCCCTTCCAGGCGCATCTTGCCAGCGTCCTTGGCGGCCTGTTCACCGCCCAGGGTGACGTAGTCGTCATAGGCGGTGGTCTCGGCGCGGATGAAGCCCTTCTCGAAATCCGTGTGGATCACACCGGCGGCCTGGGGTGCCAGGGCGCCTGACTTCACGGTCCAGGCACGGGCTTCCTTCGGGCCGACGGTGAAGAAGGTCAGCAGGCCCAGCAGGTCGTATCCGGCGCGGATGATGCGGTCCAGACCGGCATGCTCCAGGCCGATCTCGGACAGGAACATCTCCCGTTCCTCCCGGTCGGTCAGCTGGGCAATCTCCTCCTCGATCCGGGCGGAGACAACCAGTGATCCGGCCCCCTGCGCCGTGGCCATCGCCTCGACCCGGGCCGTATGTTCGTTGCCGGTTCCGGCATCGGCCTCTGCCACGTTGCAGACATAGAGGATCGGTTTCGACGTCAGCAGCTGCAGCGCCCGGAAGCGCGGCCGGTCGTCATCATGCACATCCAGCATCCGCGCCGGCTTGCCATCCCGCAGCAGCTCCAGCGCCCCTGCCATCAGTTCCACATCGGCCTTCAGCGACTTGTCGCCGGAGCGGAAGCGCTTCTCCAGCGGTGTGTAGCGCTTCTCCAGGCTGTCCAGGTCGGCGATCATCAGTTCGGTCTCGACCGTTTCCGCATCCGCCACCGGATCGATGCGCCCGTCCACATGGGTGATGTCATCATCCTCGAAGCAGCGCAGCACATGGACGATGGCGTCCACTTCGCGGATGTGGCTGAGGAACTGGTTGCCCAGCCCTTCCCCCTTGGAGGCGCCGCGCACCAGCCCGGCAATGTCCACGAAGGTGAGCTGGGTCGGAATCAGTTCCTTCGAACCGGCCAGTTCGGCCAGCTTCGACAGGCGCGGATCCGGCACCCCGACCTGACCGAGGTTCGGCTCGATGGTGCAGAACGGATAGTTCGCCGCCTGGGCCGACGCGGTCTGCGTCAGGGCGTTGAAAAGGGTGGACTTGCCGACGTTGGGCAGACCGACGATCCCGCATTTGAAACCCATCTGCGGTTCCTCCTCACTCAGGCGATTTTTCAGGCTTTGGCGCCGGACACTTCAGCGCCACCTCGTTCAGGAATCCCGGCGGGTCTCCGGCACAGAGCTTTGGGGCCGCGCCGGCAACCGCATCGACCAGGTCATCGACATAGGCCCGTTCCGCCTTGCTGAAATCCGAAAGCACATAGTGGCTCACCAGATCCTTGTGGCCCGGATGGCCGATCCCCAGCCGGACCCGCTGGAAGTCCGGCCCCATGTGCCCGGCGATGGAGCGGATGCCATTGTTGCCGGCATGACCGCCGCCGACCTTCACCCGCACCCTGCCGAAAGCCAGATCCAGCTCGTCATGAAACACGGTGATCCGGTCAAGACCGAGCTGGAAGAAGCGGGCCGCTTCCTGCACCGACCGGCCGGACTCGTTCATGTAGGTGGTCGGGCGCAGCAGGATGAGCTTGTCGGAGCCGAGGCGAACTTCCGCCACGTCTCCCTGGAACTTGCTGCGCCAGGGAGAGGCGCGGTGCACCTCGGCCAGCCGGGTGATGGCCATGAAACCGATATTGTGGCGATTCCCGGCATAGCGTGCGCCGGGATTGCCGAGACCAACGAAGAGACGCATGTCGAAACCTCCCTGCGGAGGCGGCGATCAATCCTCCGCCTTTTCCTCGTCCGCGCCGGCTTCTTCCTCATCACCGTCTTCAGCCTCGGCCTCGGCTTCCGCAGCTTCGTCCACGACAGCCGAGGAACCGGTGATCGTCGCGATCGTGAAGTCACGATCCGTGATCGTCGCTTCCACATCGCCCGGCAGCTTGACGTCGCTGATCTTCAGCGAGTCACCGATGTCCGTGCCCGCGAGATCGATCTCGATGAACTCGGGGATATGGTCGTTGGGGCAGAGCAGCTCGACCTCATGGCGGACGATGTTCAGCACACCGCCGCGCTTCAGGCCTGCGCTCGATTCCTCGTTCGCGAAGTGCACCGGCACCATGACCGCGATCTTGGCGTCATCCGCCAGACGCAGGAAATCAACGTGCATCGGATCATCGCTGACCGGATGAAGCTGCACGTCGCGCGGCAGGCAACGCTGCTTGCGGCCATTCAGCTCAAGCTCGTACACGCGGCCCATGAAGCCACCGCGGTTGAGTTCCTTGACCACGACACGACGGTCCACGGCCACCAGGGCCGGTTCGCGGTCATTGCCATAGACGACACCCGGAACCATGCCCGACTTCCGAAGCGCCCTTACGCCTCCGGTTGTCGTGCGTTCACGTGCGCTGACTTCGATCACATCCGTATCCGACATCGTCTCAACTCCTTGTAGCGCCTGGCCCTTGGCATCTCGCCGGTGCCGTTGCGCCATGCCGGTCAGGGGCCCTTGCCCGCAACCGCTTCATTCCCTGGTCTGCAGGCCGTGGCCTGCACAAATTCAGTCAAACAGGCTCGACACCGAGGTCTCGGTGGAGATGCGCTTGATCGCCTCCGCCAGCAGGGACCCGATCGGAACCTGCCGGATCTTTGGCTCGTTCTCGACCTCGTCCGTTGCCCGGATCGAGTCAGTCACCACCAGCGACTCAAGCGACGAGTCGGACACACGCTTGACCGCGCCGCCCGACAGTACGCCGTGAGACACATAGGCGGACACCGACAGGGCACCCCGTTCGAGCAATGCTGTCGCCGCGTTGCAGAGCGTGCCCGCACTGTCGACGATGTCGTCAACAAGAATGCAGTGACGCCCGTCAACATCGCCGATGACGTTCATCACTTCAGACACACCCGCCTGTTCGCGGCGCTTATCCACGATGGCGAGGTCCGCGTCAAGGCGCTTGGCGAAGTAGCGCGCGCGAACCACACCGCCCACATCCGGCGAAACCACCATCAGGTCCCGGTCGCCCAGATTATCCTTGATGTCGCTGACCAGCGCAGGTCCGCCATAGAGGTTGTCGGTCGGGATATCGAAGAAGCCCTGGATCTGTCCGGCGTGAAGATCGACGGTCAGAACCCTGTCCGCACCCGCCTTCTCGATCAGGTTCGCCACCAGCCTGGCGGAAATCGGTGTCCGCGGCCCCGGTTTCCGGTCCTGCCGGGCGTACCCGAAGTAGGGCAGGACAGCAGTGATGCGGCGCGCCGAGGCCCGACGCAGCGCGTCGATGCAGATCAGCAGTTCCATCAGGTGATCGTTGGCCGGGAACGACGTGGACTGAACGACGAAGGCGTCCTCCCCCCGCACGTTCTCGTGGATCTCCACATACACTTCCTCATCCGCAAAACGCTTCACGGATGCATTCGTCAGACGGACGCCCAGATAATCGGCAATCTGGGCGGCCAGGGCAGGGTTGCTGTTCCCGGCGAGAACCTTCATGGGGCTGTTCGTCAATCTGTGGCAAAGCGGGCGGTGGCGGAAGCGGGACGTTTATCAGTCCGCCCCGGAACTGTCCATCAGCCATGACAGAATTCTGACATGGCGGGACTGCTGTCACCCCCGGTCGGCGGCCAGTGCCTCCAGGATACGTGCCAGGTCCGGGGCCGCCGCGCCGGCAGCCAGGTCCGCAATATCGCCCCAGCGGCGGTTCAGACGGCCGGCAGGTACGGTATTCTGCTGCTCCAGCCGTCCCCGCTCCCGCCCTGTGGCATCCCGCACCAGCCAGAGCAATGTCACCCGGTCACTGGTCCCGTCAGCCGGGGCGACCACGACATGCAGTTCCAGCGTGGCGCGGGTCGCGTCGGAGGTCGGTCCCAGCGTCAGCCCCTGCTTCGCCAGCGCCGCCCTGATGGCTGTGTCCAGCACCCGGTTGCCGTCACCCGGCGCGCCGGAGATGCCGGCCAGCGCGATCCGCGCCGGGGGCGGCACGGCCTCGGCCACGGGCAGGTCCCCGTTCACCAGGCGCACCAGATGCGCCGCCACTGTCACGGCCAGGTCCCGGATCGCGATGGGACGGGCCGCCGTCCAGTCCGCCGCCACCACCCGCTCCACGTGGTCCAGACCATCCGTCGCCGCACCGGTTGGATCCAGCAGGGTCCAGCGGAACGCCAGCGTCGTGTCCGCCCCGTTCCCCCGCAGCCGCTGAACCTCGCCCGCGAGCTGATAGCGATTCGGGATACGCGCGGTCGTCGCGGCGATCTCCGCCTTCTGCAATTCGATCACCACCCGCTTGGTCAGCGCATCCAGAGGCCCCGCTTCCTTGCCCTGAAGCGGCAGTACGACCAGCGCGATGCTCGGGCCGGGGGCGCGGGCGACCACTGCCGTCTTCTGCCCCGATGGCCGAAAGGGCTGCGGCACCTGCCCGCATGCCGCCACCAGCACCGTCAGGAGCAGCAGAAGGGCTGCGGACCGATGTCCGATGGACTCAGAAAAGGACACAGCTCGCCATCGAGACCAGCAGGAAGAAGAAGATCATCATGATCAGCCAGGGCATCGCGCCTTGTCCTATCGGGTTACAAGGTCGAGCGGCAGGCGGCTCAGCACCTCCGACCCGTTCGCGGTCACCAGCGATGTCCGGCCCAGGGTCATCGCCGTGCCGCTGTCGCTGTCCATCAGGATCATGTGCAGGAAGAACACCATCCCCGACGCGATCTCCACCGGATTGTCCGCATAGAACATCGGCCAGTCCATCCAGTTCGGCGCGAAGGTGGTGCCAAGACAATAGCCACAGGCGTTCATCCGGTGTGCCGTCAGACCGGCGTCATCGAAGACCCGGGCGTGGGCCGCGAAGACATCCCCCATGGTCGATCCCGGTTTCAGCGCGGCCTCGCAGGCCAGCAGGGCATCGACGGCACGGGCATGCATGTCGGTATGGGCCGGACGGGGCGCCCCTATGGGCACGGTCCGCATCAGCGCGGCGTGGTAGCGCCGGTAGGCACCTGCCCATTCCAGGGTCAGCTGATCCTCCACATCCAGAGTGCGCCGTCCGGTGAAATAGCGGCAGAGCAGCGCGCCCTCGCCGGAGCCGATGATGAATTCGTTGCCGGAATAGTCGCCATCGCCGCGAAACACGGCCCCCTGCATCGCGGCCAGGATATCGCCCTCGAACGCGCCCGCGCGGGTCTCGGCAATGCCCGCGTCCCAGGCGTCATCGCCCAGTTCCGCTGCCCGCCGGACATAGTCGATCTCCGCCGCACTCTTGACCAGCCGCAGCCGGCTCACCAGCAGCGACGCGTCGGACATGGCGCAGAACCCCTCCAGCGCGCGATCCAGGCGGCGCAGGTTGTGTCCGGTCAGACCATAGGCGTCCAGTTCGACCCCGACGCGGGCACCGTCCAGCCCCAGGTCCGCCATCATCTCGCACAGGCTGTCGGCAGGATTCACGCCTTCGCGGTCTTCCCAGACCCGGATGTCGGCAATGTCGGACGTATGCCGGGCCTGGCGCAGGTCCGGCGCACGGGTCAGCAGCGCGGTGCGCCCGTCCGCCGTCAGGACCAGACACTGGAAGAAGACATAGCCGAAGGTGTCGTAACCGGTCAGGTAGTACATGCTCTCCTGCCGGAACATCAGCAGGGCATCCATCCCCTGCTTCCGCAGCACGGCGCAGGCGCGGTCGCGGCGGTCAGCCATCTCCTCGGCGGCAAAATGCAGGGGCATGTCTCAGGTCTCCTTCAGCATGATGGCGCTGATCAGGCGGCCATAGTCGGGCTCACCCCGATGCACGGATCGGCGGTAACTGTAGAACAGTTCATGTTCCGGATATGTGTCACGCGCCAGATCATGGAAGCGCGCCACGCCCGCCACCTCCGCCCGGCGGCGGATGAACCCCGGCAGATCGAAGAACGGTCGCGGTGCATCATCGGGCTGGCGGAAATACCGCGCATTCTCCACGTCCATCGCCAGGAAGCGGTCGCGGAACTCCGGCCCGACCTCGTAGGACGCCTGCGCCAGGGTCGGACCGAGCGTCACGCTGATCCTGTCGCGGCGGGCGCCGAGCACCTCCATCGCCGTCACCGTTGCCTCCAGGACCCCGTCCAGCGCACCCTTCCAGCCGGAATGGGCGGCCCCGACGACCTGTGCCTCGGCATCCGCGAACAGCAGCGGCCCGCAGTCGGCGGACAGCACGCCCAGCGCCAGACCCGGCATCCGGGTCACCATCGCATCCGCCTTCGGCCGTGGCCCGTCGAAGCGGCCGGTCACCGTCACCACGTCCGGGCTGTGATGCTGATGCACGGTCAGCAGGTGCCGCGCACCGATATGGCGGCGCACCAGATCGCGGTTGATGGTGACCGCCATCGGATCGTCGGTGGATCCGGGACCACAGTTCAGGCCGGCGTGAATCTTCCGGGAAACCCCGCCCTTGCGGGTGAAGAAACCATGCGCGATGCCGGGCAGACCGGTCAGGTCAGGGCTGGAAAGCGTCGTCAGGCACATAGGCTGTCGGGGTGTCCATGTTCGGGGATGTCAGGCAGAGCGCCTTGAACAGCGTACCCATCCGGTCCGGGTCCGTCAGCCGGTGATAGGCGCCGACCAGCGCATCCCGGGTCGGTGGATCGGCCTTTGCCACCAGTTGCGCCAGTCTCGGCTCCACGCCCAGCCGCCGCAGCAGGTCGCGCTGGCTGATCGGACCGAAGGCCTTGGCACCGCCATGAATCGCGGCGCGGGCCATGGCCGCAAAGTCCACATGCGCTGTCAGATCGGCACTGCCGATGTCGGCGAGGATCGGGTGAAACGCGTGGCGGCGCACGGCCTGCAGGGTATCCCCGGCCGCCGTCTCGCCATGGCCGTAGTCGATGAACAGGGCTGCGCCGCCCTGAACCGCCAGCCGGGTGCCGATGGCCTCCACCAGCCGCCGCCCCTCCTCCGAGACCTCGAAGGTCTCCGCGTCCTTCAGCACTGGCATGTCTTCCGGCGCTTCGAAGACCAGGGGCTCATCCACAAAGACGAGCCTGCCATCGCTGACGCCGACGCAACGCTCCTTCAGTTCACCGTCCTGCATGGTGATCTGCCGGATCGGCAGGGCGTCCAGCAGTTCGTTGCCGATCAGCAGCAGCGGACCGTCGGGCAGCTTGCCCACACGGTCGGCGAAACTGATCTGATGCCCGGCCAGCCGCTCCGCCTGCACCGCCTGCAGGCGCGGGCTGGCCTCCACCAGGCAGACCGTTCCGGTGGCCAGCATCTGCGGCGCGGCGCGGCGAATGGCCCTGAGCGCATCGGCCATCAGGGTGCCGCGCCCCGGTCCGATCTCCGCCAGCACGATATTCTCCGGCGCGCCCATGCGTTGCCACATGTCCGCTGCCCAGAGCCCGAGCAGCTCACCGAACATCTGGCTGATCTCCGGCGCGGTGATGAAGTCCCCGGCGACGCCGAACGGCTCCGATGTCGTGTAGTAGCCATGGGCAGGATCGAACAGGGCACGCCGCATGAAACGGTCGAGCGGCAGCGGCCCGTCCGCCGTGATCTCCGCGATCAGTGCCTCTTCCAGCGCCGTGCTCATGAACGTGCCCCCCCGGACTGCCGTGTCGCCTGCCAGACGAAGTAGAGGCCGATCAGGATCATGGGAAGGGAAAGCTGCTGCCCGCGCGACAGCAGACCGAACAGGGGCTCCAGCCCCGCATCCCACTGCCGGAAGAACTCGACGATGAACCGGGCCAGGCCGTATCCGGCGATGAAGGTGCCCATCACCAGGCCGGGCCGTTCCAGCGCATGGAACCGGCGGATCAGGACCTGCGCCACGATGAACAGCACCAGTCCCTCCAGCAGCGCCTCGTAGAGCTGGCTCGGGTGGCGGGGCTGGTCATCGGCACGGGGAAACACCATGGCCCAGGGCACGTCACCGGGACGGCCCCAGAGTTCCCCGTTGATGAAGTTGGCGATACGGCCAAAGAACAGGCCGACGGGCGCCACCGCCCCCAGCATGTCACCGAAGGCCAGCCGTGACAGGCCGCGCGCGCGACAGAACAGCAGCGCCGCCACGATGACCCCCAGCAGCCCGCCATGGAACGACATGCCGCCGGTCCAGACCTGCGGAATCTCTGACAGGTTCTCGAGGAAATAGCCCGGGCGGTAGAACAGGACATAGCCCAGCCGCCCACCGAGCAGGACCCCCAGCGTGGCCCAGGCCAGAAAGGCATCCGCATCATCGCGGGTCAGCGGAGAATCGGGTCGGGCAGCCAGTTGCATCGCCAGCCGCCAGCCGAGGATCAGTCCCGCGACATAGGCCAGCGCATACCAGCGGATGGCCACCGGCCCGAACTCGACCAGCACCGGGTCGATGGTGGGAAAGGGAATTGCGTACATGCGGCTGGTCTACAGCGGAAAGTGCAGCAGCGAAACAGCGCTGTCAGGCAACTCGCACGCTATTCGGCCCGCTGCCAGATATCGTTCCACCACTTCGTGGCGGGCTTTTCCGGGATCGACATCTGGTCGCGGATCCCGTCGATCGGCCAGCCGGTGAGGCTGGCCAGCCGTTGTGCCTCCTGCTCCATGCGGTGCGGCAGGGTCTGGCGATAGAGGTCCGCCGCCGGGCAGGTGGCCTCCCCGTTCCAGGGATGACGGATGACATAGCGGGTCTGGAAGTTCTCCGCATTGTCCGTCAGGCGGAACATGAGATCATGCGGATGGCTGGTCGCGTCATAGCGCAGATGCAGACGGGTGACGAAGGCATCCACCGGCCCGGGACCGGGCCGGGGCATGATGCGGGTGCCGGGGCGCGGCTGCGGCACCGTGCCGGGCAAAGGCGTCGGGGTGACATCGGGGGCCACCCACCAGGCGCCCAGCGTGCGCAGTTCGGCGCGCGACAGCGGGTCGGCGGCGCAGGGATCGCACCAGCTCATGTTCCAGGCATATTCCAGGAATGCCACGCCGGGTTCACGGCGCACCTGTTCCGCGAACAGCGCCGTGTAGACGTCGCCGAATTTCTCCCGCACATGCACCGGCAGTTCGTCGCCGCTCGGCATCTTCACGGTGCGATAGTTGGCCGTCTCCACCCGCCCCCCCTGGGTCACCGTGAAGACGAACAGTTCCTGCTGCCCGTCAGCATTCAGCATGCCCATGCGGATCGGCAGCATGAAGTCCGGACTCTCGAACGCGATCTGCAGCGGACGCAGATAGCTGCGGCCGGAGCGCGCCTTCTCCCCGAGATTGACCTTGGCCACGAAGAACTTCATGCCCATGGCGATATAGTCGCCCAGCACCTTGTCCGCGGCCTCCGACACGCCGTAGCCATTCTCCCGCAGCCAGGTGCCAAGCCCGCCGGACTGTTCCGCCGACAGGATCTGGATGTCATATTCGCCGACGGTATATTCCGCCTCCACCGTCACGCCCAGGGCCTTGTTGCGCGCCGCCGCACCCTCTGCATCCTCGACCCGTGCCGACTGCATGGCCAGCGCCCTGAACCGGCGCTGCAGGCAGGGATCCTCATCGAAATACTCGACCAGGCGCGGCGCGGTGAAGGCATCCAGATGGTCGACCAGCGCCGGTTCCGCCACATTGATCTGGTCCCGGCCCAGTACCGACGGCGTCGGGATGACAATGGCAAACTCCGACGGGTCACCCCGGTAGTCATTGGCCATGGTGATCACCGTCCGGTCCAGATTGCGCGCCAGCACGACCTTGGACGCCTTGTTGAACAGGTCGCTGCCGCCTTTCGCGACATAGTAGCCGCAGAAGGCGGATGCCGGTGCGGCGGCAGCCAGCAGCAGGCCTGTCAGCAAGGCCAGCAGACGCAGGTTCAGGCCGGGGACGGACCGGGGACGTGGACGCATTGCTCGTACTCCATCAAATCATCTGCGCATCATGCTGCCCGCCGTGTATGACGACAATGGGGCAGGTGTGCCCCGACAGTTCGGCCCTTGTCGAAGCATTTCCAGGCATGCCTGCCCTAGCCTGAGAGTCCCGTTCCTGCCGGAGTCCGCATCGTGATCCGACCTGCCCCGCGCCTGACGACCGAACTGCTGTGCCTTGCCCTGCTGGCGACACTGTGGGGATCGTCCTACCTGTTCCTGAAGGTGGCGGTGACCGAGATTCCGCCGATCACCCTGATCGCCGTCCGCGTCTCCATTGCCGCCGCCTTCCTGATGGTGGTGATCACCGTGCGGCGGGAAAGGCTGCCCCGCGATCCGCTGACCTGGCGGCGCCTGCTGGTGCAGTCCTTCTTCAACAGCATCGGGGCCTGGCTGCTGGTCGCCTGGGGGCAGCAATATGTGGACAGCGCGCTCGCCAGCGTCCTGAACTCCACCTCCCCCATCTTCGTCTTCCTGATGACGGTGCTGTTCACGCGCCACGAATCGACCAGCCTGATCCGGCTTGGCGGCGCGATGCTGGGCATCCTCGGCGTTGCCCTGATCATCGGTGTCGATGCGCTGCAGGGCCTGGGGCAGCAGGTTGCGGGGCAGCTCGCAGCCGTTGCCGGTGCGGTGCTCTATGGCGTGGCGGCGATCTACGGCCAGCGCCGGTTCGGACATCTGAGCGCACCGGTCACCGCCGCCGGGACCATGCTCTGGGCCAGCGCGGTGCTGGTGCCGCTCAGCCTGCTGATCGACCGGCCCTGGGACCTGCGCCCCTCCCCCCAGGCAATGGCGGCGGCAGGGATGCTGGGGCTGTTCTGCACCGGCATCGCGCTGCTGCTCTATTTCCGGCTGCTGCGCACGCTGGGCAGTCTCGGCACCGCCAGCCAGGCCTATCTGCGCGCCGGGATCGGGGTCGGTCTGGGCATGATCTTCCTGGGGGAGACAATGTCGCTGACCGTCGGTTTCGGCCTGATCGCGGCAATCCTGGGGGTCGCCATGATCAACCTGCCGCCATCGCTGTTCGCGCGACCGTTCTTCAGGCGCCGCCGCTTGCCGTGACCGGGAAGGGGACGGGCGATGCCTACTTGCTGGTCATGATCCAGACGCCGTCCCAGTCGTCGCCCGGCGGGTTCTCCTTCATCAGCGCACAGCGCTCGATGTAGGTATTGGCCAGCTTGTCGGAGTCGTTCGCCTTCAGCGCTTCCTCGAAATAGCTGACGGCCTTGTCCCATTCCTGATGACGGTAGCGCTTCACGCCCTCGTTGAAGTTGCCGAGGGCATCCATCAGGTTCGGGAACGACTGGTCGTTGTGATAGTCGAGGCATTCGAAGACGCCCACCGGCTGGGTCTTGCCCTTCACCACCACCTTGTCGATGTCGCGCAGGCGATAGACGCCCTTCAGCTTCGCAACCGTGTATTCCGACAGCAGGATGCGGGCATTGTACTGCTTGCAGGCGCTTTCCAGACGGGCGGCGAGGTTCACGCCGTCGCCGATCATGGTGTAGTCCATGCGCTTCTTGGAGCCGATGTTGCCGGCGACGATGGAGCCGGTGTTGAGGCCCAGCCCCATGTCCACTTCCATGTCGCCGCGCTTCTTGCGCTCCACGTTCCATTCCCACAGGCGCGAGATCATGTTGATGCCGGCGCGCAGGCCCCGGTCCTCGTCATCCTCGTGCGGCACCGGGATGCCGAAGGCGGCCATGATGGCGTCGCCGATGAACTTGTCGAGCATGCCGCCCTGTTCGGAGATGCAGTCCACCATCAGTTCGAAATAGTCGTTCAGCAGCGCGACCGTGCCCTGGGCCCCCAGCGATTCGGTGATCGTCGTGAAGCCGCGCACGTCGGAGAAGAGGACGGTGGCGACGGTGTCCTTGCCGCCCAGGATCTCCTCCTGATTGCCCCCGGCCAGCATCTGGTCGGCCAGGCCGGGATCCATGTAGCGCGACAGGGTGGACTTCACCCGCTTCTCGTTGGAGATATCCTCCATCATGATCAGGGTGCCGAGGGGCTTGCCGTCACCGGAGGTCAGCGGCAGCACATTGACGTTGGCGGAGACCTTCTCGTCCCCGAACGCCAGTTCCGCATCGACCGAGGTATCGCCTTCGCGGCTCTCCTCCACCCGCTCGATCTTCTCCAGCAGCCAGGCGTTGGCCTCCCCGAAGACATCGGCCGCCTTCTGCCCGATCACGTCCTTGGCCAGCGTGCGCATGATTCGCGCACCGGCTGCATTGCAGGTCTTGGCCTCACGATCCTCATCGAAGGTGACGACACCGTTCGACATGGATTGCAGCATGCTCTCGTTGTAGTTCTTCATCGCCTGGATGTCGCCGAACAGCTTGGCGTTCTCCAGACCGATGGCGATCTGGGCGGTGAAGGCCTTCAGGCGGCTCTCGTCCTCGTCGGAGAAAGGGCCACCGCGCTTGTTCAGCGCCTGGGTGACACCGATGACCTTGCCGGCCTTGTTGACCACCGGCACGCAGAGGATCGACCGGGTGAAGAAGCCGGTCTGCTTGTCGAAGCCCGGGTTGAAGCGCAGGTCGGCGTAGGCATAGGGAATGTTGACCGTGTCACCGGACACGAACACCGCTCCGGCGATGCCCAGGTGGTTCGGGAGACGGATCTCCACCGAATCCAGTCCCTCGCCCACATGGCTGAAGAGTTCGTTGGTCTTCTCGTCATTGATGAACAGGGTGGAGCGTTCGGCATCCAGCATCCGGGTCGCTTCGGACATCACCCGCTGCAGCAGCCGCGTCAGTTCCAGTTCCGAGGTCATGTCGGAGACGACATTCAGGAATTCGATCTCGCGCTTGCGGGTGCTCTCCATCCGCTCGACCAGCTGCATCGACTGCAGGGTGATGGCGCACTGGGTGGTCATGCCCTCCAGCACCGCCATGTCGAGGTCGGAAAATTCGCCCTCCGCCTTGTTCAGCACCTGGGCGACACCGATGATGTCCCCCTTGGCGTTCTTCACCGGCGCGCAGAGGATCGACTGGGTGACGAAGCCGGTTTCCTTGTCCACATCCGCATTGAAGCGTTCGTCTTCATAGGCCTTGTGGACGATCTCGCCCTCGCCGGAATGGAATACGGCGCCCGCGATGCCGGCATTGTCCAGAATGCGGATCTCATGCGTGCGGATGCCTTGTGCCACCCGCGAATAAAGCTCCCCCGTGGAACTGTCGTGGAGGAAGAGGGTGCCGCGTTCGGCGCGCGTTTCCTTCACGGCGACAGTGATCAGGGTGTCCAGAACAGCATCGAGGGTGTCCAGCGCCGCGACCTGGCGTGAAACGTCGAGCAGCATCTGCAGGTGGCGCAGATGCTCCGACTGGGACATGCCGTCGTTCTTGCCGCCCGCCGCCTTCATGGGGCTTTTGGCCGGGCTGTCATACATGCTGCTTCTCCTCCAGCCGATCACGCAGCTTCTGGATGGTCGTCCGCAACTGGTTCAGTTCATTCACCTGCAGACGCTTGCTTTCCTGCATGTTCTCACGCTGTACGGCTCGCATTTCATCCATCTCGTCGCGCAGCGCCTGCACTGTATCATGCAATTGGCGGTTCTCAGCGGCCATTTCGCGCTTCACCCGCTGCACGGCGGCATCGGCGGCGACCTTGGCTTCATCCATCTCGTCACGCAGCGATTGCGCCATGGCTTTCAGGTCGCGAATCTCCGCCGCCGCGCCCTGGCGTTCCTGCTGCACCAGCCGCTGGGTTTCCACCCGCTGTTCCTCCAGCGTGTCGCGCAGGGCCTGCGCGGTATCCTTCAACTGCTGGATCTCGGCGGCCGCAGCCTGCTTTTCCGCCTGCACCAGCCGCTGGGTCTCGTTCATCTGCTCGGTCAGCCGGTCGCGCAGGGACTGCGCCGTGTTCTTCAGTTCCTGAATCTCGGCGGCGGCGGCCTGTTTCTCAGCCTGGATGAGCCGCTGCGTTTCCATCCGCTGCGATTCCAGCGTGTCACGCAGGGCCTGCGCCGTGTCCTTCAGTTGCTGGATCTCGGCGGCGGCACCCTGCCGTTCCGCCTGCACCAGACGCTGCGTCTCCAGCCGTTGGGCCTCGATACTGTCACGCAGGGCCTGCGCGGTTTCCTTCAGTTCCCGGATCTCGGCGGCGGCCCCCTGCCGCTCCGCCTGCACCAGCCGCTGGGTCTCGACCCGCTGGGACTCGAGTGTGTCGCGCAAGGCCTGCGCCGTGTCCTTCAATTGCTGGATCTCGGCTGAGGCAGCCTGCTTCTCCGCCTGGACAAGCCGCGCACTCCGGCTGCGTTCGTTCTCCAGTTCGTCCCGCAGCGCCTGGGCGGTATTCTTCAGCGTGCGGATTTCCGACTGCGAGGCGACTTCGGCTTGCTGCACCTTGCGCCGTGTCTCGCGGTCCTTCTCGTCCAGCGCATCGCGCATCGCCTGGATGCCGCGCTGCAACTGCCGTAGCTCCGCACCATTCTCGAGGGTTTCTGCAGCCATCTCGACCCGTTTCACTGTTCGGCAGCAAGCCTATCAGCCTGATTGATAACGGAATCCTAGCGGAATTGGCAGCGCGGCGGTAGAGCGAAGCTTTCGCCGGGGAAAGCCTCCGGATCGTGTGGCTGAAATTTGTGCAGTGCAAAAATTCAAGGCAGTCATATGCGCGTAACACGTGCAATACCCATTGTGCACAAAAAATGACCAATTTATTTCACATATATTTCAATAAGTTACACGCAAGTCTCAACCAATCACATTGGTATCAAGCTTGCTGAAGCACTGCGTTCGGGGGACGCCGGTCTGGCGTCTGTATCGCGATGAGGAGTGCGTTTCGCAATGTTCAAGAAAACCCTTCTGGCCGCCGGCATTGTCGGTGCGGCCCTTTTCGGCGTTCAGGCAACAGCCAACGCCGCCAGCCATTCAGAGGGGGACTCGTTCCAGTTTCCCGGCGAATTCTCCGCCAATGTGGGTTTCGTTTCCGACTATCGTTTCCGCGGATTCACGCAGGCCGACAGCGAACCTGCACTGCAGGGCGGCTTCGACTGGAGCCATGACAGCGGTGTCTATCTCGGTGTCTGGGGCTCCAACGTGGAGTTCAATGACGCGCACCTCGAGACCGACTTCTACGGCGGCTTCGCCAATGAGGTCGAAGGCCTCTCGTACGACGTTGGCATCATCTACTACGCCTATCCGGGTGCGTCCGACCGCTTCAACTTCAACTTCTTCGAAGGTTACCTGAGCCTCGGCTATGACTTCGACATCGCTTCCGTCTCCGTCGGCACCGCCTATTCGCCCGACTTCTTCGGCAGCACGGGCGACGCCCTCTATACCAATGCAGGCGTCAGCATCCCGCTGCCCGCTGACTTCGCGCTGGACGCCGGCATCGGCTACCAGATGATCGATCAGGGAACGTCGGTCATCGACTGGTCGGTCGGCCTGTCGAAGTCGTTCTTCGGTTTCGACTTCAGCGTTTCCTACGTTGATACCGAGCAGAACGCTGTCGGTGCGGATGCGACAGTGATCTTCGCGGTCTCCCGCTCCTTCTGATCGCGTACCGCCCGACCCTGGTCGGGCAACGGCAACCAGACAGATACCCCGTCGGCCCGAAAGGGTCGGCGGGGTCTTCTTTTGCCCGCCGAAGATTTATTGTGCGCTGCACAAAATTAACCCTTGACGCTGCAGGTGCGAGGTTGCATATAGGGTCCATGTTGCAGCGCACAAAAAGAGAGAGCTGCACCGAACAACACGTTGCAGGAGCGAAACCAATGACCAAGGCTGCTTTCCCTTTCGCCGACTTCGGCAAGATGATGACCGAGATGAAGATGCCCAACGTTGACTTCACGTCGATGATGGCGATCCAGCAGAAGAACTTCGAAGCTGTCACCGCCGCCAATCAGCTGGCCATGGACGGTTTCCGCGCGGTCTTCGAGCGCCAGGTGACCATCGCGCAGCAGGCTGTCGAAGAGGCCCAGACGGCCGTCAAGAGCCTGAACGAAGGTGGCGCCAAGGTTGACGTCGAGGCCCAGACCGAGGCTGCCAAGACCGCCATGGAAAAGGCTGTTGCCAATGTCCGTGAGCTGACCGAGATGGTGACCAAGTCCCAGGGTGAAGTCGTGGACGTGCTGCACAAGCGCATGCTCGACGGCATCGAGGAAGTGAAGGGTCAGATGAAGCTGAACTGATCACGCTTCAGCCGACCGACTGATCCGGAAGCCCGTCGCAGGAAACTGCGGCGGGCTTTCTGCATCTGGGCCACCGCCAAGCCCCCGACCGCGAGAAAGATGCGGTCGGAGCATCATGACATTTGAACGCAGGTGCACACCGCGCCATTATCCCGCCAGCACACCCTTGCCCGACACCCTGTGGAGCGTCCCCGTATGCGTAACGACGAGATCCATGATGGTGACGACGCCCAGGACGACCGTGGCCTGACCCCGGAGCTGGTGCGCGAGATCCGGCTGGCGCTGGACGCCGGCGACGCGGAGAAGGTCCGCGAGGCCCTGGCCGAGCTGCATGCCGCCGACCAGGCTGACCTGTTCGAGCTGTTCGACCGTGACCGCCGCGAGACCCTGTTCCGGATGGTCGGCGACAGTCTGGAACCGGAAGCGCTGGCTGAGATGGACGAGCCGGTGCGTGACGCGCTGGTGGAAATGCTTGGCCCGCGCCGGGTGGCGGAGGCGATCTCCACTCTGGACGAGGATGATGCCGTCTACGTCCTGGACGCGCTGAGCGAGGAACAGCAGCGGGCGGTACTGAACGCGGTCGCGGAAGATGTGCGCCGACCGCTGGAAGAAGGCCTGTCCTTCGAGGAGGATTCGGCCGGTCGCCTGATGCAGCGCGACTTCGTCGCGGTCCCCGCCTTCTGGTCCATGGGTCAGGTCATCGATCACCTGCGCCGCACGGAGGACCTGCCTGACGAGTTCTACGGACTCTATGTCATCGACGCGGCCTTCAAGCCCATTGGCTGGGTGCCGCTGGACCGCGCCATGCGCACCAAGCGCCCGATCCGGATCGGCGACATCATGGATGCCGATCCGATCAGCCTGCCGGTGGACATGGACGAGGGCGATGTCGCCTACCAGTTCCGCCAGTATGGTCTCACGTCCGCCCCCGTCGTCGACGACAGTGGCCGGATGCTCGGCGTGGTCATGGTCGACGACGTGGTCGAGATCGTCGAGGAAGAGGCGGAGGAAGACCTGTTCCAGATCGCAGGTGTGCGCCAGGACGACCTGAACATCTCCATCCTGCGCACGACGAAGAGCCGCTTCGCCTGGCTTCTGATCAATCTCGGCACTGCCCTGCTGGCCTCTGCCGTCATCGGCCAGTTCGATGCAACCATCGAGGCCGTGGTGGCCCTGGCCGTGCTGATGCCCATCGTCGCCTCCATGGGTGGCAATGCCGGAACGCAGACCCTGGCCATCGCGGTCCGCGCCCTGGCGACGAAGGACCTGACGACATCGAACGCGCTGCGCCAGGTCTCGAAGGAGCTGGTGGTGGGCGGCATCAACGGCATCGCCTTTGCCATCCTCATCGGGCTCGCCACCCTGCTCTGGTTCCAGGACCCGATCCTGGGCGGGGTCATCGCGGCGGCCATGGTCATCAACATGGTCGTGGCCGGGCTGGCCGGAATCCTGATCCCGCTGGGCCTCGACCGCGCCGGGGTCGATCCGGCGATCTCCAGCGCCGTGTTCCTGACCACCATCACCGACATCGTCGGCTTCTTCGCCTTCCTCGGCCTGGGAGCCTGGCTGCTGCTGTAGGCGGGAACGTCAGGCGATGGGCATGCGCGGTGCGTGACCTACCACACCAACGAAAACGGCGCTGACGGGATCAACCCGCCAGCGCCGCAATCTCTCGACCGAAGTCAGGTTCGTCAGGCAGCGACAGCCGGGGCCGCGCCGCGGATCTCCGCTTCTACATAGGCTTCGAACTGGGTGAAGTTGTCGTTGAAACGACCGACCAGTTCCTGCGCCTTGGTGTCATAGGCACCGCCATCGCTCCAGGTCATGCGCGGGTTCAGCACCTCGTCGGGCACACCCGGGCAGGATGTCGGAACCTGGAAGCCGAAGTTGGGGTCGGTCCGCGTCGGCACATTGGCCAGCGAGCCGTCGAGCGCGGCGTTCAGCAGGGCGCGGGTGTGGCGGATCGGCATGCGCTGGCCAACGCCATAGACGCCGCCGGTCCAGCCGGTGTTGACCAGCCAGCAATCGGCCCCGTGCTTCGCGATCTTCGCGCCCAGCAGGTTGGCATAGACGGAGGGGTGTCGCGGCATGAACGGCGCGCCGAAGCAGGTGGAAAAGGTCGCCTGCGGCTCGCTGCCCAGACCCTTCTCGGTGCCTGCGACCTTGGCGGTGTAGCCGGACAGGAAGTGGTACATCGCCTGCTCCGGTGTCAGCCGGGCAATCGGAGGCAGCACACCGAAGGCGTCTGCCGTCAGCATCACGACATTGTCGGGATGCCCGGCGACACCGGTCGGGCTGGCGTTGGGGATGAACTCGATGGGATAGGACGCGCGCGTGTTCTCGGTCAGGCTGTTGTCGAACAGGTCCAGTTCCCCGGTCATCGGGTCCATCACCACGTTCTCCAGCACCGTGCCATACATGCCGGTGGTCTTGTAGATCTCCGGTTCAGCCTCCGCCGACAGGTTGATCACCTTGGCGTAGCAGCCGCCTTCGAAATTGAAGACGCCGTCATCGGCCCAGCCATGCTCGTCATCGCCGATCAGCATGCGCTTCGGGTCAGCCGACAGGGTGGTCTTGCCGGTGCCGGACAGGCCGAAGAAGATTGCCGCGTCCCCCTTCTCGCCGACATTGATCGAGCAATGCATCGGCATGATCGACCGCTCCGGCAGCAGGTAGTTGAGGATCGAGAAGACCGACTTCTTGATCTCGCCCGCATAGTGGGTGCCACCGATCAGCACCAGCCGACGGGCAAAGTTGACGAAGATGAAACAGTCGGAACGGGTGCCGTCACGCTCCGGGTCGGCGCGGAAGTTCGGGGCCTGGACGATGGTGAACTGCGGCGCGAAGTCCGCCAGTTCGTCCGCCGTCGGCTGGATGAACATGTTGCGGGCGAAGAGGTTGTGCCAGGCGCGCTCCGTGATCACCCGGACGCCAAGACGATGTTCATGCGATGCACCGGCCCAGCAGTCCTGCACGAAGACCTCGCGACCGGTCATGTACCCCTGCATCCGGCCCAGCAGCGCGTCGAAGGTTTCCTCGGTGATGTCCTTGTTCACCGCACCCCACCAGATGTTGTCGGCGGAGCTGCTCTCCCGCGTGATGAACTTGTCCTGTGCCGAACGGCCGGTATGCACACCGGTTTCGACCACCAGCGCACCGCCACGGCCGATCCGCGCCTCGTGCCGACCAAGCGCCGCGGTGTAGAGCGCCGCAGTGCCATAGTTCCAGTGCGCCGTGCTGACGCCACCAAAGCCCTGTTTCTCCAGCCCGTGGCTGCTGATCGTCGGTCCGAGGTTGTCCAAGATGCTCTCTCCCCACAGGGCACGTGAAACGCTGCCGTGCCAAGTCTTACTTCAAAGCCTGAGAAATGCCCTTCGCGGCATGACGCGGGCACCATGCACCGCTGAGTTTCCTGCCTGTAGCAAAAGTGTCGTCAACATGGCCAGTCGCTTTAGCGTCTCAACCGCGATTCCCGCGAAAAAAAGTGCATCTGCGCGGATTCGCGCCCCGCTGGACGGCAGATCCGTCCGCAGGGGGAGAGAATCAGGCGGATGTATCGACCGTCGGCCCCGCAGCCGGATTCCCCTTCGCCACGACCACGCGCGCCGGACGCAGCAGGCGACCGTTCAGGGTATAGCCTTCCTCGATCACGTCGACACAGGTACCCGGCGGGGCACCCGGAATCTCGATCTCCGTCATGGCTTCGTGCAGGTTCGGATCGAACTTCTGCTCGCGCGCCTCGATCTGCTTCACGCCATGACGCTCGAAGATCTGCGACAGCGCCGCCTGGGTCACCTTCACCCCTTCGGTCAGCGCCACCAGGTTGGCGTCCCCGGCATCCTCCGGCACCGATGACAGGGCACGGCGCAGGTTGTCGGCCACCTCGCACATGTCGCGGGCGAACTTGGTCGCCCCGAACTTCAGCGCATCCTGCCGGTCACGTTCGGCACGCTTGCGGGTGTTCTCCAGATCGGCGTAGGTGCGGACCAGCCGGTCCTTCAGCGCCGCGACCTCCGCGGTCAGTTCCGCGATCTGGTCCTCCTCCGGCAATCCGACCTCGATACCGACATCGGGATCGCCCGCGTCGGCCTGTTCGGAATCCACGCCCTCCACCGGTGTCCCGGCAGGATTGGCCTGATCCGGATTGGCATCATCGTTGGCCGCTTCCGCCGCCGCTTCTTTCTTGTTCTCGTCAGTCATCAGTTCGCCCTGATCGCAAGGAATTCATCTGCATGAATGTGTGCTGTTGCTGGCAGGTGGCGGTTTCGGTGGCCCACGTCAACCCATCAGGCGACCAACCACCTTTGCCGTGTAGTCAACCATGGGAATGATCCGGGCGTAATTCAAGCGCGTCGGACCGATCACGCCGATGGACCCGATGATCTGCTGCTTGCTGTCGGTGAAGGGTGCAACGATCACCGATGAACCGGTGAGACTGAACAGATTGCTCTCCGATCCCACGAAAATCCGCACCCCTTCGCCGTCCTGGGCGAGGTCGAGGATGTTCAGCAGATCCCCCTTCGCCTCCAGATCATTGAACAGCAGACGCAGCCGCTCCAGATCCTCGATGGCCGTGATGTCGTCCAGCAGGCGGGATCGCCCCCGGATGATCAGGCGGCTCGGCGTATTGTCGCTGCCGGCCCAGTCGGCCAGTCCGGCCTCCACGACGTTGGCCGCCAGACGGTCCAGCTTCGCCTGCTGCTGCTCGATTTCCTTCAGGATCTCGTCGCGCGCCTCGCGGATGGTGCGCCCCCGCAGGCGGTCGTTCAGATAGTTCCCGGCCTCCACCAGCGCCGAAGGGGTCAGCCCCGGCGTGACGCTGATCAGCCTGTTCTCCACCACGCCGCCGACCGTGACCATGACCACCAGCGCCTGGTCCGGCGACAGGCTGACGATCTCCAGATGCTTCAGCGGCTGGTCATTCTTCGGCACCGTCACCAGACCGGCATAGCCGGACAGGCTGGAAAGCAGCTCGGAGGCTTCGGTCAGCACGTCTGTATAGTTGCGGCCCTGGGTGACGCAGCGCCCTTCGATCGACGCGCGTTCGTCATCCGTCAGGTCCCCGATCTCCAGCAGTCCGTCGATGAACAGCCTGAGACCAAGGTCGGTGGGCAGACGCCCGGCGGAGGTATGCGGTGCGTAGAGCAGCCCGGCTTCCTCCAGATCCGACATGACGTTGCGGATCGATGCCGGCGACAGGGGAGAGATCAGCTTGCGCGAGATGGTGCGCGAGCCTACGGGCGCGCCGGTCTGCAGGAAATCCTCCACGATATGGCGAAAGATCTCACGACTGCGCTCGTTCAGGGACTGGATCGTGTTGTTCTCGCTCATGCTGCAAATCTAGGGAGTCAGGTGGCCACAGGGAAGATGCCGATGTGCGCGGGTTGAAGATATTCGGTGCGGGGGATAGAACGCGCCACCACTTCCTACGGAAATGTCCGCGATATGCCGCCCCGTGCGGCGGACTTCCCCGTGAACGAACAGCAGCAGGAGCTTTCATGTCCCGTCCCTCCGGTCGCGCCGCCGACCAAATGCGCGCCGTCAGCCTGGAACCCGGCTTCTCCCGCCATGCCGAAGGCTCCTGCCTCGTCCGCTTCGGCGATACCCACGTGCTGTGTGCCGCCACGGTGGAGGAGCGCGTGCCCGGCTGGCTGCGCAATTCCGGTCGTGGCTGGGTCACGGCGGAATACGGCATGCTGCCGCGTTCCACCCACACCCGCACCGACCGCGAGGCCGCCCGCGGCAAGCAGTCCGGCCGCACGCAGGAGATCCAGCGTCTCATCGGGCGCTCGTTGCGCGCGGTGACCAACCTGGAAGGCTTCGGCGAGCGCCAGATCCGCGTCGACTGCGACGTGCTGCAGGCCGATGGCGGCACCCGCACCGCCGCGATCACCGGCAGCTGGGTCGCGCTGCACATCGCCCTGAAAGGGCTGGTGGACAAGGGTGCCATCAAGTCGATCCCGCTGATCGGTCAGGTCGCTGCCATTTCCTGCGGCATCTATCAGGGCCAGCCCGTGCTGGACCTGGACTATGACGAGGACTCGAAGGCCGAGACGGACAGCAACTTCGTCATCACCGATGGCGGCACGCTGGTCGAGATCCAGGCCACGGCGGAGGGCACGCCCTTCACCGACGCGGAGTTCATGGAACTGCTGCGGCTGGCGCGGAAGGGCGCCGGGGAACTGGCCGAGCTGCAGCGCGCGGCCGTCAGCGACTGAACGCCATGGCAAGACGCCTGACAGAGAAGCGGATCGTCGTCGCCAGCCACAATGCCGGCAAGGTGCGGGAGATCAATGACCTGCTGCGCCCCTTCGGTCTGGAGGCGGTTTCCGCCGCTGACCTGAACCTGCCGGAGCCGGAGGAGACCGAAGACAGCTTCATCGGCAATGCGCTGCTGAAGGCCCGCGCCGCCGCCACCGCATCCGGCCTGCCCGCGCTTTCGGACGATTCCGGTCTGGCGGTCGATGCGCTGGACGGCGCACCGGGCATCCATTCCGCACGCTATGCCGGTCCCGACCGGGATTTCGGCTTTGCCATGGCGCGTCTGGAGCGTGACATGACCGCAAGCGGCAGACCGGAGCGGACAGCGCGTTTCATCTGCGCGCTGGCACTGGTCTGGCCCGATGGGGAGGAAGCGGCCTTCGAGGGCAAGGTGGAGGGAGAGATCACCTTTCCGCCGCGCGGCAGCCAGGGCTTCGGCTATGACCCGGTGTTTCAGCCGCGTGGTCACAGCATCAGTTTTGGTGAAATGGACCCGGACGCAAAGCACGGCATGAGCCACCGCGCCGACGCCTTCCGCCAGTTGATCGCTGCCTGCCTGTCAGACTGAAACCGCAGAAGCTCCGGCTCAGCCAGGCTGGATGAACGGCAGCGAAGTGACTTCCGCCTGACGGGGACCACTGGACGTCTCCACGACCAGTTGCGTTCCGACTTCGGCCAGGGGGCTGTTGATCAGCGCGATGGCGATGTTGCGTTGCAGCCGGATGGATGGCACGGCGACCGAGATCAGGCCGGCCGCATTTCCATCCCGGTCGCGCACCAGCCAGTTGTGGTCGCTGGGTTCCAGGGTCGGCGGTTCGATGAACAGCCCGACCCGGCGGCGCTTCGGTCCCTCCGCACGGATCTTCCTCAGCGCGTCCTTGCCGATGAAGTCCGGCGCCATGTCCAGATTGATGAAATCCCCCAGACCCAGTTCCAGCGCGTTTGCGTCCGGGCGGGTGTCCGCGCCCCAGGACAGCAGGTCACCCTCCGTACGCTCCACGACGTTCGGGGCGCCGGGACCGATGCCGTGGGGCAGTCCGGCGGACATCACCCGGTCCCACAGATCGGTGCCGCGCGTTCCGTCCATCAGATAGATCTCGAAGCCCGGCTGCTTGCTCCAGCCGGAGCGGGCAAGGATCAGCGGAATGCCGTCGAGTTCCGTTTCACGGAAGGCAAAGTACTTCAGGTCGTGGACCCATTCCCCGAACAGGTCGGCCACCACCAGCGGCGCGTTCGGTCCCTGGATCGCGAGCGGTGAAACATCCGGCTCCGTCACCTCCACATCCAGGCCCAGCGCGGCGGCGATCCCGCCGACCCAGTATTCCATGTCCGAATCGGCGATGGAGAACCAGAAGCGGTCATCGGCCAGTTTCAGCAGCACGGGATCGTTGATCAGCTTCCCCGTCACGTCGCTCAGCAGCGCGTAGCGGCCCTGACCGACCCGCATCTTCGAGATGTCGCGCGGCGCCAGCATCTGAACCAGCCTGGCCGCGTCCGGTCCGGCGATCTGCACCTGGCGTTCCGCCGCCACGTCCCACAGGGCCACCGTCTCGACAAGGCGCCGGTACTCGGCCTCGAAATCACCGAAGCCGGTCGGCATGTACATGTGATTGTAGACCGTCATGTCACTGACACCGGCCGCGACCGTGGCGTCGAAATACGGGGACTTGCGGATGCGTGGCCCGATGGTGATCCGGAATGTCATGGCGGTGCCTCCCCACCTTTTTTTCTTCTGCATACAGCCGGATCGAAGAAACCGGGTATCCCGCTTGCGGCAGTTCCTGTCGGGAACGGACTTTCCAGAGGCCGTTCAGGCGCATAAAGCTGGGTCCGACCTGCAAGGATGGAGAGATCGGTCATGAACTTCGAAGCTTTCGTCACCTGCGCCGTGACCGGGTCTGGTGCCACCACCGACAAGTCACCGCATGTCCCGGTGACGCCCGAACAGATCGCCGACAGCGCCATCGAGGCCGCACGGGCCGGGGCGGCGATCGCGCATATCCATGTCCGCGACCCGGAAACCGGCAAGGGCAGCCGGGACACGGCGCTGTACCGGGAAGTCGTGGAACGGGTGCGCGCATCCGACGTGGACGTGGTCATCAACCTGACGGCGGGCATGGGCGGTGACATGGTCTTCGGCCCCGGGGAGCGGCCCCTGCCGCTGGACCCGGCGGGCACCGACATGGTCGGACCTCTGGAGCGGCTGAGACATGTCGAGGAACTGCTGCCGGAGATCTGCACCCTGGACTGCGGCACGATGAATTTCGCCGAATCCGACTACGTCATGACCAACACGCCGGGCGCGCTGCGCACCATGGCCATGCGGGTCAAGGAACTGGGCGTCCGGCCGGAGCTGGAAGTCTTCGACACCGGCCACCTGGTCTTCGTCAACGAACTGGCCCGCGACGGCTATCTGGATGATCCGATGATGATCCAGCTCTGCATGGGCATCCCCTACGGCGCGCCGGACGATCCGCAGACCCTGATGGCGATGGTCAACCGCCTGCCCGCCGGGGCGACCTGGTCGGCCTTCTCCATCGGCCGGATGCAGATCCCCTTCGTGGCGATGGCGGTACTGGCAGGCGGCAATGTCCGCGTCGGGCTGGAGGACAACCTCTGGCTGGAGAAGGGTGTGCAGGCCACCAACGGCAGCCTTGTCGAACGCGCGGTGTCGATCCTGCGGGCGATGAATGTCCGGGTGCTCGGCCCGGCAGAGGTCCGCGACCGGCTGAAGCTGGTGAAACGATGAGCGGCGCACGTCCCGCCCGCGTCGGCCTGATCGGCGGCGGCGTCATCGGTGGCGGCTGGGCCGCGCGCTTCTGCCTCGCCGGTTCCGACGTGACGGTCTTCGATCCCGACCCGGAGGCGGAACGCAAGCTGGGCGAGGTCTTCGCCAACGCCCGGCGCGCGCTGGCGGGCCTGCACCCCGACAGCCGCCCGGCGGAGGGGCAGCTTCGCGTCGTGACGCGGCTGGAGGACGCTCTGGACGGTGCCGGTTTCGTGCAGGAGAGCCTGCCGGAGCAGGAAGACCTCAAGATCCGGGTGCTGGCAGCGGCTGACGCCCTGTTGGCGCCGGAGGTCATCATCGGTTCCTCCACCTCCGGCCTGCTGCCGACGCGGCTGCAGTCGGCGATGAAACATCCCGAAAGGCTGACCGTCGGGCATCCGTTCAACCCGGTCTACCTGCTGCCGCTGGTGGAGCTTTGCGGCGGTGAAAAGACAGCGGCTGAAACCATCGAACAGGCCCGCGCAATCTATGAATCGATCGGCATGCATCCGCTGCATGTCCGCCACGAGATCGACGGTTTTATCGCCGACCGGCTGCTGGAAGCCGTCTGGCGGGAGGCGCTGCACATGATCAACGACGGTGTGGCAACGGTGGAGGAGATCGACCGTGCCATCCACATGGGCCCCGGCCTGCGCTGGTCCCTGATGGGGACCTTCCTGATCTATCGCGTTGCGGGCGGCGAGGCCGGAATGCGGCACTTCATGAGCCAGTTCGGCCCGGCGCTGAAGCTGCCCTGGACCAAGCTGGAAGCCCCGGAACTGACCGATGAACTGCTGAACCGCATCGTCGACCAGTCCGACGATCAGGCCGGTGACGCATCGATCCGCGAACTGGAGCAACTGCGCGACGACGGCCTCGTCGCCATCCTGAGGGCGCTGCGCGACATGGATCACGGGGCGGGCAGGTACCTGCCGCCGTCGGCCTGAAGACAGGGCACCGGGCCCGGTTGGTCAGACGGCTTTCAGGTGCAGCCCGTAAAGGCTTGCCTCTGCGTTCCGCGCCAGTCCCTCCAGGTGCAGCGACACGATGCGGGGCACGTCGGCTGCCGGGTCCGGACCGACGGACAGGACGACCTTGCCGGGTGCAACCTGGCAGCGGCCGCTGCCGACCTGCGTGACCTGCGCTGACCACTGCGCACCCAGACGGGTCGCGGTGTGGTGCGGGTCCGCGGCAATGGCACCGACCGTCGCGATACGCTGCGCGCCATTGGCGTGGCGGGTGATGTCGGGGCGGACATAGTGTTCCCGCGTCCGGTGCTCGCAGAGGTTCCAGTAGAGCGGCGCATGCCCGGTCTCGGGCACGCAGACACCGAAGGCGACACGCACATCGACGCCATCGGCCAGATGCCAGTCGCGTTCTACATCGAACGGCGGATGGCAGGGCACGCCCAGATCCGGCAACTGCGCCGCCGCCGCCCGCGCGTCGGGTGTGGCCATGACCAGCGACACCGGCCCCTCGTCGGTGCCCAGCACATCCTGCATGAAGGCCGGAACCCGGTCCGGGTCTTCCTTCGCCATGAGTTCGATGTAATTGCAGCAAAGGTCACTGGCGGGCTGAAACAGGACACAACGGTTGCTCAGCCCCAGCGCCGCCATCGTGCTCTTCGGCGTGACCGTGAAGCCGAGTTCCTCGAAATGCCGACCGGCCCTGTCAGCGTCATGGACATGAACCATCAGGTGGTCAATGTCCCGGACCAGCGCCGGGGCAGCGGTCACGAGTCGCTGCCACCCATCTGCGACTGGATGTAGTTCTGCAAGCCGACACGTTCGATCAGGCCAAGCTGGGTCTCCAGCCAGTCCACATGTTCCTCTTCCGATTCCAGAATGCTCTCCATCAGCTCCCGGCTTACGAAGTCGCCCGCGCTCTCGGCCAGGGAAATGCCTGCACGCAGGTCGGGTATCGCGTCCATCTCCAGCGCCAGATCACACTGCAGGATCTCTTTCGTGTCGGTACCGATGCGCAGCTTGCCGAGATCCTGCAGGTTGGGCAGTCCCTCAAGGAACAGGATGCGCTCGATCAGCTGATCGGCGTGCTTCATCTCGTCGATCGACTCGTCGTGTTCATGCTTGCCGAGCCGTGTCAGACCCCAGTCCTTCAGCATCCGCGCGTGCAGGAAGTACTGATTGATCGCGACCAGTTCGTTGTAGAGAACCCTGTTGAGACAGGCGATGACGTCAGGATTGCCCTTCATGCGGCACGACTTCCCTTGCTGCTGTGTGTTCGTTCTGCCGGACAGGCCGGACGGCCATTGCCGACGTGTCGGCCACATCATGCGCCGGGGAGGCTGAACGTGTCGACCCGACGGAACCGCGGGCCACGCGCGAGCTGCCGAGCCAGTGCCGCATTGCGTTGGTGGCGAACATCAGGGCTATTCCGCCGCCATCGCCAAGTCGGCGCCGACCGATTGCTGCCGGGCCTCCATCATGTCGGCGATGGTGGGAAGGCACTTGCCGCAGCGTGTGCTGCAGCCGAGGCCGGGATGCACAGCCGTGGCATCACGCTCGCCGCCGTCAATGACCTCGTTGATCTGACAGTCTGTCAGGGCATTGCAGATACAGACGTACATGACTGCTTCTCGTGCGCTGTTTTCCTCACCTGGGACCAAGAATGATGAGAATGCGAATGATTGTCAATGACAGGTCGCCACATTGCGTCAGCGGCTGCCGAGCCATGCGGTGTGGCGGGCTTGCCCTTACCTGTACGTCAATGCATATCTGGGGCAGAACAATCATTATGATCGGGAGAAGAGTTCGATGGCTGAAGCTTATATCGTCGAGGCGGTACGCACCGCCGGTGGCCGCCGCAATGGCCGTCTGAAGGAATGGCATCCGGCTGATCTGGGCGGTGCCGTGCTGGATGCACTGGTGGACCGCAGCGGCATTGATCCCGCTGCCATCGAGGATGTGGTCATGGGCTGCGTCGGTCAGGCGGGCGAGCAGTCGTTCCATATCGGACGCAACTGCGTCCTGGCCTCGAAGCTGCCGGAGAGCGTGCCGGCGGTTTCCATCGACCGTCAGTGCGGCTCCTCCCAGCAGTCGATCCAGTTCGCGGCCCAGGCCGTGATGTCCGGCACCATGGACATCGTCATCGCCGCCGGTGTCGAGAGCATGACCCGCGTGCCCATGGGCAGCCCGACCCGCCTCGCCGCGGAGGCCGGTCTCGGCGTGCCGATGAGCCCGCACATGGAAGAGCGTTATCCTGGCGTGCAGTTCAGCCAGTTCACCGGTGCCGAGATGATGGTGAAGAAGTACGGCTTCAACCGCGACCAGCTCGACGCCTTCGCGCTGGAAAGCCACAAGCGTGCGATCCGGGCGACCGAGGAAGGTGCCTTCAGCAACGAGATCCTGGCGCTGGAGGTCGAGGGCGATGAGGGCCGCGAGATGCACACCGTGGACGAAGGCATCCGTTTCGATGCCTCGCCTGAGTCCATCGGCTCCGTGAAGCTGCTGATGGAAGGCGGTGCGATCACCGCTGCCAACGCCAGCCAGATCTGTGACGGTGCCGCCGGTGTCCTGGTGGTCAACGAGCGCGCGCTGAAGGAGCACAATCTGAAGCCGCTGGCCCGCATCCACAATCTGACCGTGACCGGTGGCGACCCGGTGATCATGCTGGAGGAGCCGATCGGCGCCACCCGCAAGGCACTGCAGCGCGCGGGCATGAAGATCGATGACATCGACCTCTATGAAGTCAACGAGGCCTTCGCGCCGGTACCGATGGCCTGGCTGCAGGAAATCGGTGCGGACCACGCCCGTCTGAACGTCAATGGCGGCGCGATCTCGCTCGGCCATCCGCTGGGTGCCTCCGGTGCCAAGCTGATGACGACGCTGATCAATGCCCTGCACGCCCGTGGCAAGCGCTATGGCCTGCAGACCATGTGCGAGGGCGGTGGTATCGCCAACGTCACGATCATCGAGGCTCTCTGAGTCCTGTCGGATCGCGGGTGCCCTGCCCTGATGCGGGGCACCCGTCTTCCGCATCCCCGGCCTGCGAAGGGATACGTCCATGAATGACCGCGTCACCATCTCCATCGCGGGCGGCATCGCCGATGTCCGGCTGAACCGCGCCGACAAGATGAATGCACTGGACCCGGACATGTTCGACGGCATCGTTGCCGCAATCAACGAACTGGCATCCAGCAGCGCGGTCAGGGTGGTGGTCCTGTCGGGGGAAGGCCGGGCGTTCTGTGCCGGGCTCGACTTCGAGAGCTTCCGGCGGATGGGCGGCGGCAATGTCGAAGGCGTCGGGCGTCTGACCAGGCGGACCCACGGCATCGCCAACCGGGCGCAGCAGACCGCCTGGGGCTGGCGCAACCTGCCGGTGCCGGTGATCGCCGCGGTGCATGGCGTGGCCTTTGGCGGCGGCCTGCAGATCTGCCTGGGCGCCGATATCCGCATCGTCGCCCCCGACACCCGCATGTCGGTGCTGGAGATCAAGTGGGGGCTGGTGCCCGACATGGCCGGCCTGCCGCTGATGCGGGAACTGGCGGGGGATGATGTGGTGCGGGAACTGACCTTCACAGGCCGTCAGTTCTCCGGTGAGGAGGCCGTGGCACTGGGCTTCGCCACCCGCACCGCCACGGACCCGCATGCGGAGGCCATGGCCATGGCGCGGGAGATTGCGGGCAAGAGCCCCGACGCCATCCGCGCCGCGAAACGCCTGCTGAACATGCGGGGCGACGCCGACGAGGCAGGCTTGCTGATGGCCGAGAGCGAGGAACAGGAAAAGCTGATCGGCAGCCCGAACCAGCTCGAAGCCGTCCGCGCCGGCATGGAGAAACGCGCCCCGAACTTCAGCGAGGCAAGCTGATCCGGAGACCTGCACTCAATCCCTGGAGGCCCACGAAATGACCCTGCGCTTCATCTTTCTGGCGGATCCGATGTGTTCCTGGTGCTGGGGCTTTGCGCCGACGGTGGACCGCATCCGGGAGCGTTTCCCCGAAATTCCGGTGCGGCTGGTGATGGGGGGACTCTATCCGGGCGTCACCAGGCCGATGAAACCCCACGCGAAAGAGGAAGTCCGCAAGCACTGGGAGCATGTGAACGAGGCTTCCGGCCAGCCGTTCGACTATGGCTTCTTTGATCGCGAGTCCTTCGTCTACGACACCGAACCCGCCAGCCGGGCGCTGGTTGCGGCGAAGAAGATGGGCACGGACAGGCCGCTGGAATTCCTGGCGACACTGCAGGGTGCGTTCTACCGGGACAATCGCGACGTCACCGACACCGGAACCCTGGCCGACATCGCCGCAGAGTTCGGGCTGGACCGTGATGCGTTCCTGGAAACCTTCGCCAGCGAGAACACCCGCGAAATGACCCAGCGCGACTTTGCCTTCAGCCGCCAGCTCGGCATCCACGGCTTCCCGTCACTGCTCGGCTACGACGAGGAACGCTATCGCCTGCTCGCCATGGGCTACCAGGAATGGGACTGGCTGGAACAGGTGATCCAGCGCTGGATCGGCAAGGCCTCCGGCGCGACCGGGACCGTTCACTGATTGCCTGCAGGACGCTCGCGGACCTGATCCGTGCGCCCGGCCTCCCGCGCCGGGGCGGCACTGCTGTGTACCAGGATCAAGTCCGGGTACGGCGTCGGTGGGGTGGGAGCGGTGAGCACCAATGTCCTGCCCACTCACGACGCTCGCGGCACTGATCCGAACCAGATTGCACGCTGGATACTCGGATCGAGTCCGGGCACAGCGTCAGGGAGGGACGGTCGGTTCAAATGAGCCGCCCCTCCGCCCTGCGTTCGCTGTTGGTGACCGGTCGCGCCAGCCACCCCTATTTCTTGCTGAACGACTCCCGGGCCTCCTGGGCTGCCGAGAGGTTCGCGCCGAGCCAGCTCTGGTCGAAATCAGCGTAGCTGGAGACCTGGTTCAGGGCGTTCGCGGTGGCGTTCACCGCCTCCTTCACCATCCTGACGGCGGTCGGCGGCATCGAGGCTGCGGTCTCGGCCAGCTCGAGCGCCCGTTCCGCGGTCTTGCCGTCGTCGGCGACTTCGTCGACCAGACCCCAGTCCAGCGCCTGCGCCGCCCCCATCTTCTCGCAGAGGATGATGATGCGCTTGGCCCGCGCCGGACCGACCAGCCGCGTCAGGCGGGGCTGTGCGCCCCACTGCAGGTTCAGGCCGATCTTGATCTCCGGCACATACAGAAAGGCGGAGCGGCCCAGCACCCGCCAGTCCAGCGCCAGCGGCAGCGCGAAGCCTGCACCGACCGCCATCTTCTCCATCGCCGCGACGGTGATCTGGGGCATCTTCTCCCAGGCATCGCACAGGCGTCCGCCCATGCGAAAACGGTCACGGATGTCCAGTTCGCTCAGGCCTTCGGTGCGCCACATGTCGGCATCGGTCAGATCCGCGCCGGACGAGAAATAATTGTCATTGCCCCGCAGGACCACGGCGTGGACCTCGCGGTCATCGTGAAATGACAGCCCCACTTCCGTCATCTCCCGCATCAGGGTCGGGTTGAAGGCATTCAGCTTCTCGTGGCGGTCCATGGTGACGATGGCCACCTTGCCGCGACGCTCGATCTCGACGTTTTTCCAGCTCATGATTGGTTCCTCCCCAGGAAAAGCCCATTGTGGCTCAGTTCAGCCGTCGTGTCAGCTTTTCCCGTGCCTTTTCCAGCAGTTGCACGGCAGCCATGCCCTCAAGATGGGCCAGGCCATCGTCCAGAATCTCCTGCGCCGCCATCAGGTTTCCCGATTTCGCCGCCAGGTCGGCCCGGTCGAGCCAGACACCCGGCTCCCGCGGTGCGAACAGGGAGATGCGATGCAGGATCTCCGCGGCACGGTCCAGGTCGCCCGACTGTTCCGCCCGGATGCGAATGTTGTTCTGTAGTCGCATCAGGACATGGCGCAGCGGCACCGCCGCCATGTGCTCCGGCTGCAGCGCCACATCCCGCCCCGCGATCCGGTTCAGCAGGGCCTGCAGTTCATCCATGGTGCGGGTACGTCCGCCGTTGAAGGGGTCAATGATCGCCAGCCCCTCCGGGAATGCCAGGCGCAGGAGGAAATGACCGGGGAAATTCAGCCCCATCAGCGACCAGCCCTGCGCACGGGCGACATGGATATAGAGGATCCCCAGCGCCACAGGCAGACCGCGACGACGGTTGATCACCGCCATCATGTCTGCGTTGCGCATGTCATCGTAGGTCTGGCCGTCGCCACGATAGTCGAACTGCCCGGCCAGCCGTTCGGCAAGCCAGCTCGCGGCCGGTGCTGCGGCGGGTGGAGCGGACGCCAGTTCGGCGAGATGCCGGCGATAGGGTGCGGGGTCACGTTCCGGATGGTCCGCCATGGAAAGCGCCAGGGCCACCTCCGCCACATCCAGGTCGCTGTCGGCCAGGCCGGCGGCCCGGCGCAGAACCGACTGCCAGTCGCTCTCCGCCATACCGGATCAGCTGCCGCGGGAAGGATCGTTCTTCAGGCGAACATAGCTCTCCACCTTCCGGACCCCCTCGATATTGCGGGCATGGCGGATCACGCGGTTCAGTTCGGCCTCATCCTGCGCGATACCGATCAGATAGATCGTGCCGTTGACGGTCTCCAGCGAGTAGTTGATGCCATTGACGTCCGGATCACCGATGATCTTGCCGCGCAGTTCGGTCGAGATCCGCACGTCACGGGCAAAGTTCTGGAAGCCCCCCTCCGTCGTCACCTGGATGGCATTGGCGACTTCCTTCACGCCCTTGATCTTCCAGGCAAGCGCCTCTGCCCGCAGGCGGCTCTCGTTCTTCTCCACCTTGCCGGTCAGCAGTACACGGCCTTCCACCACCTCGTGATCGACATCGCGGAAGAGCTGGAAACTGTCTTCCAGCAGGCTGGTGCTGAGGGCGGTGGAAATCGTGGCATCGTCGATGGCATCGCCGATGGAGCGTTCCTGCGCCAGGCTGACACCGGCGGTTGCGCCCGCGCCGAAGATCGCACCGGCACAGCCGCCGAGCAGCCCGGCGGCACTGCAAAGCGCCACCACCGCGAGAACGCGCGATCCCCGGGATCCCGTTGAAAGAACTGACATTGGGCCGTCTCCTGTCCATGCGAGCGGGCTGTCACGGCCCGATCAGCGAATCATGCAACCGATGATACGGCATCTGGGTAGCGAAAGCGGGCGATTTCAAGGCCGCCACATATCCGGCAGATGCACCGGCAACCGGCGTGGCAGGACCGCAATCAGGTCGAAACGGTACCCCTGCACATCCGCACCCAACTGGCCTGAAGCCCGCAGATACTCGGCCGCGCGCAGGATTCGCTGCTGCTGGCTGCGGCTGACGGCGCGGCGCGCGGCGCTCATTTCCGGGCGACGTTTCACCTCGACAAATGCCACAACCTTGCCACGGCGGGCGACGATATCGATCTCTCCCACAGGCGTCCGCAGGTTGCGCCCGACAATGCGATAGCCCTTCAGCCGCAGCATCCAGACCGCCAGTGTCTCCGCCCCGCGCCCGGCCAGAAAGGCACGCTGCCGCTTCTGGCGACTGCCTGCCGGTTGCGCCATCTCAGTCACTCTTCTTCGGGGCCAGTTCGACGGCGCGACGATAGACCTCCCGGCGCGGCAGACCCGTCTCGGCAACGACCGCATCGACGGCATCACGGGTGCGCAGCCGGGACAGGTGGTCCCGCAGCAGGGCATCGATATCCACCGCCTCCACATCCGCATCATCGGCGGGCGGGCCGACAACCAGAACGATCTCCCCCTTCGGCTGACCGGCCTGCGCGTAGTGCGCGACCAGCTCGGGGATCGAACCGCGCCGCACTTCTTCGAACATCTTGGTCAGTTCGCGGGCAACGGCGACCTGCCTGGCCCCCAGCACCCCGGCCATGTCCCCCAGCACCGCCTGCAGCCGGTTCGCGGTCTCGTAGAAGACAAGCGTCGCCTGCACCGCGCCCAGCTCCTGCAGCACCTTCCGGCGCGCCGCCGATTTCGGCGGCAGGAACCCACCGAACAGGAACCGGTCACTGGGCAGCCCCGCCACCGACAGGGCGGTGATCACCGCGGACGGTCCCGGCACAGCGTGCACCGCAATGCCCGCCGCGCGCGCCTCATCCACCAGCTTGTAGCCGGGGTCGGAGATCAGCGGCGTGCCTGCGTCGCTGGTCAGGGCGATGGCGGCCCCGCCGGAGAGGGCGTTCAGCAGGGCGGGCCTCACTTTCGCCCCATTGTGATCGTTGTAGATATCCAGCGTCGCGGTGGCCCCGAAGCTCTGCAGCAGACGCCGCGCGACCCGCGTGTCCTCCGCCAGGACCCGGTCCGCGGACGACAGGACGTGACGTGCCCGCGGGCTCAGATCGTCGAGATTGCCGATCGGGGTGGCCACGACGTAAAGTCCCGGCGCCAGGGCGCGCGGTCCCGGCCGGGCATGTGAAGAGGATCTGACCATGGCCGCAGGTTACGCCGATTCCGCAAGGATTGCAGATATGTCCGACCGCCGCAGAAGCCGTTTCCTCACAGGTGTTTCCGGGCTGCTGCTGATCGGGCTGGCAGCCTGCAGCAACCCGGCAGCGGAGAAACCGGCCACCGAAGCCGCACCGGTCGCGAAGGCCGCGCCGGCCAGACCCGCGCCTGCCGCACCAGCGAAACCCGCCGAGCCGGTGATACCGGGCGGCCTCGCCGGGACCTTCGGCTCCATTGAAACCCGCTCCGCCGAGGGATTCAGGATGCAGCAGATCCTGCTCAACCGTCCCGAACTGGACGGCCAGCGGCCTGTCCGGGTCGCCATTCTGGTGCCGTTGACTGGCCGTGCGGCCGGGGTGGGACAGCGACTGCTGGACGCGGCAATGCTGGCCATGTTCGACCAGCAGCAACCCCGGCTGAACCTGATTCCGAAGGATACCCAGGGCACACCGGAAGGGGCCGAGCAGGCCGCCCGCCTGGCCCTGGCGGAAGGCGCGGAAGTCATTGTCGGGCCCCTGTTCGGCAATCACGTGCAGGTGGTCAATGCCGTGGCCGAACCGGCGGGGGTGCCGGTACTCGCCTTCTCCAACGACAGTTCCGTCGCGGGCCGTGGTGCCCATATCCTGGGGGTAACGCCGACAAACGAAGTCCGCTCCATCATCGGCTTCGCACTGGCCCGCGGCCACAGCAAGATCGCCGCCTTCCTGCCGGACTCGGTCTATGGCCGCCGGGTGCATCAGGCCCTGGTCGAGACCATGGAACAGTCGCTTGGCGAGCTGGTCCGGGTGACCTACTACCCGGCCGGCGCGGAAGCCGACGATGAACTGCTGCTGCAGTATGCCCGTGAATTCGCCGACTACGACCTGCGCAGGCAGGCGCTGGAGGAGGAACGGGCCCGGCTGGAAAGCAATGGTGACGCCATCTCGAAATCCGCGCTGGAGCGGCTGGAGGTGCTGGATACGCTTGGCGATCCGCCGTTCGACGCTGTGCTGCTGGCCGAGCCTGCCAGCCGCCTGCCCACGATCGCCCCCCTGCTGGCGTTCTATGACGTTGACCCCGTGGTGGTGAGGTACCTCGGACTCGGCGGCTGGTTTGCCAGTGACCTGCAATCGGAACCGACCCTGATCGGCGGCTGGTTCCCGGGCCCCGACCCGGGCTTCTACAACAGTTTCGCCAGTCGCTTCAGCGCCACTTTCGGCACGGAACCGGACCGGATCGCCATGCTGGGATATGACGCCATTGCCCTGGCCGCCACACTGATCCGGGATCAGCCTGCGGGACAGCCGGTCTTCAGTGAGTCGGCCCTGCTGGATGACCAGGGCTTTGCCGCCTACTACGGCACGTTCCGCCTGCGCGCGGATGGCCAGAGCGAACGTCTGCTGCCCGTGCTGGAAGTTGCGCGGGACGGGCTGCGCGTGGTGGGCAGCCCGCGCCAGGGCTTTGCGCCTCTGCTGAACTGATCGGCGACGCCCGCGGGCATTTCCATCACCACCCAATCTGTTCTAGCATCCCGCCAGACGACAACTGACGCTTTGCGATCTGGGGGAAGACGAAATGGATGTTCGGGCAGCACTGGCCGTTGAAGCAGGCAAGCCGCTGGAAGTCACCACGGTTCAGCTTGAAGGACCGAAGGCCGGTGAGGTGATGGTGGAGGTCAAGGCGACCGGCATCTGCCACACTGACGAGTTCACCCTGTCGGGCGCTGACCCGGAAGGTATCTTCCCCTCCATCCTGGGCCATGAGGGCGCGGGCGTGGTGGTGGAAGTCGGCCCCGGCGTCACCTCGGTGAAGCCCGGCGACCACGTCATTCCGCTCTACACACCGGAATGCCGCCAGTGCAAGTTCTGCCTGTCGGGCAAGACCAACCTCTGCCAGGCCGTGCGCGCCACCCAGGGCCAGGGCCTGATGCCCGACGGCACCAGCCGCTTCAGCCGCAACGGGTCGCCCGTGTTCCACTACATGGGCACATCCACCTTCGCCAACTACACGGTGCTGCCGGAGATCGCGGTAGCGAAGATCCGTCAGGACGCACCGTTCGAGAAGGTCTGCTACATCGGCTGCGGTGTCACCACCGGGCTCGGCGCGGTCATGAACACCGCCAAGGTGGAGGTGGGATCCACCGCCGCCGTCTTCGGTCTGGGCGGTATCGGGCTCAACGTGCTGCAGGGCCTGCGCATGGTCGGCTGTGACCGGATCATCGGCGTCGATCTGAACAATGACCGCCGCGAACTGGCGGAGAAGTTCGGCATGACCGACTTCATCAATCCCAACGAGGTCGGCAACGACAAGGTGGTGGAGGCCATTGTCGATCTGACTGATGGCGGCGTCGACTATTCCTTCGAATGCATCGGCAACGTCAACGTCATGCGCCAGGCGCTGGAGTGCTGCCACAAGGGCTGGGGCGAGAGCATCATCATCGGTGTCGCCGGTGCCGGTCAGGAGATCGCCACCCGTCCGTTCCAGCTTGTCACCGGCCGGGTCTGGCGCGGCACGGCCTTCGGCGGTGCCAAGGGCCGCACCGATGTGCCGCGCATCGTCGACTGGTACATGGACGGCAAGATCAACATCGACGACCTGATCACCCACGTGCTGCCGTTCGAGGAGATCAACAAGGGCTTCGACCTGATGCATGCCGGTGAATCGATCCGTACCGTCGTCACCTATTGAGGTCCCTGCACCGAAACCTGCAGGCACCGGCGGCAGTGGGCCGCCTGACCATCGGGTCCCGGGAACAACGGGAGCGTTTCCGGGCGCGGGCTTTCGAGGGCCGGGTCCTGACCCTGCGCAAGGACTGGTCTGCCGTGTCGCAGAGGCAGGCCAGTCTGTTCTGACTGCAAAGGCAACCTGCCGGTCCGGCGGGTTGCCCCCATTGGCAATGTCGCAACCAGCGTCCGGGGAGGGACAATGGAACAGCAAGCAGAGACCCTGAACGAACTCGGTGCCGCGCTCGACGCGCGCCGCGAAACCATCCACACGGAAATGGGTGGGCAGGACAAGATCGACCGCATCCACGAGAAGGGCCGCTACACGATCCGCGAAAGGATCGCGAAGCTGGTGGATCCGAACAGCTTCAGCGAGGTCGGCACCTTCGCCGTCTCGGATCGGGTCGAGGATCGGGGCAACACGCCGGGCGACGGCAAGATCGGCGGTTTCGGCACGGTGGCCGGGCGTGCCATGGCCGTGGCCGGTGACGACATCACGGTGAAGCGCGGCTCCAGTTCCGTCATCGGCAGCCGCAAGCTGCACCGGATCTTCGAGACCGCCTGGGCCGATGGCACCCCCTGTGTCTATTTCGGGGAGACTGGCGGCGCCCGCATCCCGGACACGCTGGGGTCGGAAGGTTTCGTGAAGGTCCCGCCCGACATTGCCAACGCGCGCCGCCGCAGGCGCTCCCCCATGATTTCCGTGATCTGCGGCGAGAGCTTTGGCGGTTCGTCCTTCCAGTCGGCCTTCTCCGACGTGGTCATTCAGGTGGAGGGGACCTGCCTGGCCGTCACCAGCCCGCGCGTCATCGAGATCGCGACGGGGGAGAAGATCGGCTTCGAGGAACTGGGCGGCACCTCGGTCCACGACCGCATGACCGGTCAGATCGACCGGGTCGCGAAGGACGAGGATGATGCCATCGACCAGGTGCGGACCCTGCTCGGCTATCTGCCACAGAACTGCTGGGAAGAACCGCCGCGCACCGCCTATGACACCAACATCGGCCCGGACGACAAGATCAGCGATCTGGTGCCGATGAAGCGCACACGGGCCTATGACATGCGCCGGGTGCTGCGGCGCATGACCGACGACGGCAGCATCTTCGAACTGAAGCCCAATTTCGGCCGCAGCCTGATCACCGCCTTCGGGCGCATCGCCGGTCGGTCGGTGGGCTTCGTCGCGTCGCAGCCGGTGATCTATGCCGGGGCGCTGTCGCCCGATGCCTGCGACAAGGCCACGGCCTTCCTCAGCCTCTGCGACGCCAACAACATCCCGCTGATCTTCATGCAGGACACGCCCGGCTTCATGGTCGGGCGGCAGGTGGAGCATGCCAATCTGCTGGCCAAGGCGATCCGCTTCGCGGAGGCACTGGCGCTGGTGGAGGTGCCGCGCCTGACCGTGGTGATGCGCAAGGCCTTCGGCCTCGCCTATTTCTCCCTGTCGGGCAGCAGCATGGGGGGACGCGCCGTCGCCGCCTGGCCGTCTGCGGAGATCAGTTTCATGGACCCGGCGGTTGGCGTGAACGTGGTCTATGCCGACAAGCTGGCGAAGCTGGACCCGGAAGCCCGGGGTGCGGAACATGCCCGCCTGATGGCGGAGGTTGCCCGCGACACGGGTCCGAACGCCGCCGCCGGTGCCATGCAGGTGGACGAGATCATCAACCCCGCCGACACCCGCGCCTGGCTGGCGCACCATGTCAGCCGCATGCACATCGACATTCCCCCGCGGGGGTCGTTCAAGCCGCTGGCGACCTGGCCGACCTGCTACTGAGCATGTCCCTGAAACCCGTGGACAGGAGAACGGGATGATCCAGCTCTACGAACACCCCCTCTCGCCCTACGCGCAGAAGGTGAAGATCGCCCTGCGCCACAAGGACGTTCCGTTCAACCTCGTTCGGCCGGAGGGGCTGGGGTCCGGCGCTGCAGCAGCGGATTTCGCGCAGGGCAATCCACGGCGGGAAGTACCGCTGCTGGTGGACGGGGACTGCCGCATCTTCGATTCCACGATCATGCTGGAGTATCTCGAGGAAAAATGGCCGGAACCGTCGCTGATGCCGGAAGCCCCGGCGGAGCGGGCGCGCGTGCGCATGGTCGAGGATGTGATGGACACGCATCTGGAAGCCGTGAACTGGGGCCTGGGGGAGGTGAGGTACTTCCGGCGCGCGGAGGGGGCGCAGGCCGATGCGCTGCGGGGCCGGGCTGAAGCACAGCTCGACGGCTTCTTTGGCTGGCTGGAGACCCGGCTCGGCGATGCGGAATGGATGACCGGCGCACGATTCGGGCGTGCCGATCTGGCGGTGGTGCCGTTCCTCAATGCCTCCCGCGGGTTCGGATTTGCGCCGGCGGCGGGCGGCGCGCTTGCGGCATGGCTGGATCGGGTCAATGCGATTCCGGCGGTCGCAACCACGGCGGCGGAGGCCGAAGCCTCCATCGCCAGTATCGGCAAGGCCTATCGCGCGGTGGAAGGCGGCGGTTTCCGTCGCCACTATCGGGACCACCGCCTGGAATGGATGATCCGTTCCGGCGGCTTCGACATTGTCGCCCGGGGTCTGGAGCGGGGCGACATCCGTTTCACCGACGGTTTCGACGGGGGGAGCGACTGATGTCCGCCATGGAGCCGGCCACGGAATCCTTCGGTCTCGAAGGCAAGGCCGTGCTGGTTGTCGGGGGCGGCGCCGCCGGTGACGGCATCGGCAACGGGCGTGCGGCGGCACTGCTGCTCGCCCGCGCCGGGGCGGACGTGATGGTGGTCGACCGTCAGGCGGACCTGGCCGAGGCAACGGTCCGGATGATCCGCGACGCAGGCGGCTCGGCAGCGGCGATCGATGGTGACGCGACGCGGGAGGACGATTGCCGGAACATGGTGGCGCGGACGCTGGCGGCCTTCGGCCGTCTGGACGGGCTGGTCAACAATGTCGGTATTGGCAGCCGCGGCAGTGTCGTCGCCATGAGCCAGACCGAGTGGCAGCGGGTGATGCAGGTCAATGTGGAGACCATGTACCTGACCTCCCGCTTCGCCATTCCCGCCATGTGCGAAAGCGGTGACGGGGGCGCGATCGTCAATGTCTCCTCCATCTCCGCGCTGCGTCCGCGCGGCCTGACCGCCTACACCACGTCCAAGGGGGCGGTGATCGCGCTGACCCGTGCAATGGCGGTGGACCACGGGCCGGACGGCATCCGGGTCAACTGCGTCGCCCCGGGTCCGGTCTACACGCCGATGGTCTACGCGCGGGGGATGAGCGATGCGGCGCGGGAGCAGCGCCGCAAGGCCTCCCTGCTGGGCCTGGAAGGCACCGGCTGGGACGTTGGCATGGCGATCCGGTTCCTGATCTCCGCGCAGGCCCGCTATGTCACCGGCCAGACGCTGGTGGTGGATGGCGGCGTCACCCTGCAGGGGCCGGAGCGCGATTCAGCAGGCTGAGCAAGACCACATGCAAGGGGGAGGACAACGGACATGGCTCGCGTGAAATATCTGACGAAGGACGACCTGGCGGAGGCGGACAAGCCGCTGCTGGATCGTGACATCAACCTGTTCCGGGCGCTGGCCCACAATCCGAAGGCCGCACGCGCCTTCAGCCATCTGGGACGGCATATCAGGTTCGGCAGCGGCCTGGATGGACGGTTGCGGGAGCTGGCCATCCTGCAGGTCGGCTACCTCGCCCGCTCGCCCTATGAATTCTCCCACCACATCAAGATCGGTGCGGACTTCGGCGTCAGTGACGCGGATATCGCCGCAATGATCGCGGAGACCAACGGGGAGGATACCGCGCTGGAACCCCTGGCCCGACTGGTCCTGCGCGCGGCGCGGGAGATGACGCTGGACGGCGGTGCCAGTTCCCGGACCTTCGACGAACTGAAACAGTATTTCGCCGAGGACATGATCATCGAGCTGTTTCTGGCCATTGCCTTCTACAATGGCGTCGTCCGCATGCTCGCCAGCCTGGAGATCGATGTGGAGCCGGAATACCAGCAGTACCTCGACCGCTTTCCGTTTCCGACCGACTGAGCGCCTGACTGCCTGACCGAGGGAAGGAGCAGCCCATGAAGATCCGTTCCGCCGAGATCATCCGCCTGTCGATCCCCTTCACCGATGGCAGTTCCGGGGTCGGCCTGATGCCGCAGCAATGGACGCATCTGGATGTCGCCCTGCTGAAACTCACGACCGAGGATGGCACCGTCGGCTGGGGCGACGGCTTCGCCTACCATTGCGTCGGGGCCACCATCGCCGCATTGCAGGACATGGTACTGCCGCATGTCGTGGGCGCGGAAATCGATGACATTCCGGCCTTCAACCACCTGCTTCAGAAGCGGCTGCACCTGCATGGCCGCTATGGCATCACCATCTTTGCCATATCCGCGGTCGATACCGCGCTGTGGGACATCGCGGCGAAGCAGCAAGGGGTGTCGCTGGCCCACCTGCTGTCGGACAGCCCGCGCCCGTCGATCCCGGCCTATGCCAGCCTGGTACGCTACGGCAATCCCGGACAGGTGGCGGAATTCACGGCGGATGTGGTCGCGCGGGGGTTCCGGACCGTGAAACTGCACGAGATCGCGCTGGACTGCATCGAAGCCGGTGTCGCGGCGGCGGGCAGCGGGGTTCGTGTCACCACCGACGTGAACTGCAACTGGTCGCTGGAGGAAGCGCACCGGATGATGCCGGAGATGCAGCGCCTCGGCCTCTACTGGGTCGAGGAGCCGGTGTTTCCGCCTGACGATGCGGAGACCCTGGGCGCACTGCAGGATCAGTATGGCGTCTCCATCGCCAGCGGCGAGAACGCCTGCACCCTGACCGAATTCCGCCGCACCATCCCGAAGCTCGACTTCGTCCAGCCGTCTGTCACCAAGGTCGGCGGCGTGTCGGAGGCCGTGGCGATCTGCGATGCGGCAGCCGAGGCGGGCAAGCGCGTCATGCCGCATTCGCCCTATTTCGGGCCGGGGTACTGGGCCACCCTGCAGGTCATGGCAGCGAAACCGAACGCGGAACTGTTCGAATTCTTCTGGATCCAGCCCGAAGCCTTCATCGACCCGACCATCCCGACGCCGGTCGATGGCAGCATCACTGTTCCCGACCGCCCCGGCATCGGCTTCGAGCCCGACCCGGACGTGCTGGCGAAATATCGGGTCGCATAGCGACCCGGCGTCGGCTCAGACCTGCCCGCCGCCGTCAGCAGAGAGTGTCTGGCCCGTGACGTAGCGCGCGCGGGCCGAGAACAGGAACAGCGCGGCACCGCCTGACCATGCCGGGTCGCCGAGAATGTGTCGGGCCGTGGTCATCCGGCCGCCCCCTGCCAATGCGGTTCCAGCCATGTTCCGATCTGACTGATCGACTGGCGCGCGATCTCCAGTCGCGGCCAGAACCAGTGCCAGACATGCGGCACGCCGTCCGTCATCTGCAGGGTGACATCCGCACCCGCTGCCTGCGCCCGCTCCGCCAGCCGCAGGGTATCGAAGCGCAAGGCCTCCGCATTGCTGGCCTGAACCAGCAACGGCGGCAGACCGGAAAGATCCGCGTGGATGGGTGAAGCGCCCGGATCGTCCAGCGCCGCGCCACCCACGTAAGCGGCGGCATAACCGGCGATATCCTTGAAATCGATCAGCGGATCGTCGGCGGTCGCCTTCGCGACATCGGATCCTGCCGCGACATCCAGATCCACCCAGGGGGACAGACAGACACCGGCGACGGGTGCAACCCCGCCCCGGTCGCAAAGGGCTGTCAGCGCCGCGACTGTCAGGCCACCGCCTGCGGAATCCCCCATGACACATACCTTCGCCGCAGGCCGTTCGAGTCGTATCTGTTCGACCGCAGCGCAGGCATCAAGCAGCGCTGCGGGGAAGGGATGCTCAGGGGCCAGACGATAGTCCGGCACCAGCACATCCGAACGGGCGGCGACGCCGATCGCGGCGGCAAGGTGGCGGTGGGAGCGCGGGGAGCCGATGCCATACCCGCCGCCGTGCAGATAGACGATCATCCGGTCCGCAGCCGCGCCCGAGACCTGAAGCAGCTCGCCCGCCAGTTCCCCGCAGGACCAGTCACTGACAGTGACACCGTCGGGCAGTGCAAAGGCCTTCTCCGCCCGGTCGTAGAGCGCCCGGCGTTCCGCCAGCGAGACTGTATGGGCCGGCGGCTGCTGCTCCAGGAATGCGATCAGATCGCTCAGTTCACTCATGATTCCCCTCCCCTGACGGTCGAAGCCTTGCATACGGCGCAGCCGACACGTGAATATGGTCACCTGGAATACTATAATCTAGGTCATGTAGTGTCACGGCGAGTCGGCACAGCAACAGGGGAGAGAGATCGATGAAACTTTGTGAAGGACGCGTGGCGATCGTCACGGGCGCGGGACGGGGACTGGGGCGCAGCCATGCGCTGATGCTGGCCGAGCATGGGGCAAAGGTAGTCGTCAATGACCTCGGCTCCGCCGCGAGCGGCATCGGGGAGGATGCGACACCGGCGGACGAGGTGGTGGCGGACATCCGCGCGGCGGGTGGCGAGGCAGTGGCCGACCACAGCGACGTTGCCACCTGGGACGGCGCCCAGGGCGTGGTGCGCAAGGCCATCGATACCTTCGGCGACGTCAATGTCATCATCAACAATGCCGGTATCCTGCGCGACCGCATGATGGTGAACATGACGGAGGACGAGTGGGACTCGGTCGTCCGCGTGCACATGAAGTCGACCTTCGCCGTCACCCACCATGCCGCCAACCACTGGCGCATGATCAGCAAGCAGGGCGGCAGCCCGGAGGCGCGGGTCATCAACACCACCTCCCACTCCGGCCTCTACTGCAACATCGGCCAGACCAACTACGCCGCCGCCAAGGCCGGCATCGCCACCTTCTCCATCGTCGCGGCGCGGGAGCTGCAGCGCTATGGCGTCACCGTCAATGCCATCGCGCCGCGTGCCACCACGCGCATGACCGAAGGCCTGCGTGAATGGACGGAGGAGCAGTTGGACAAACGGCGGCCGGAGTGGGTCTCGTCGCTCGTGACCTGGCTGGCCAGTACGCAGTCGGCAGGCGTCAGCGGGCGCGTGTTCGAAGCCTGGGGCTATGGCTTCACGGTGGCGGAAAGCTGGCAGCATGGCGCAACAGCACCCGCATCGCTGGACCCGACCACCATCAATGACAGCATGCGGGACGCCATTGCGAAGTCACGCCCCAACGCAGGCATCGATATCGGTGTCGAACTGGATCCCTGACCGGGGCCGCACCGCAGGAACATCAGTCGTCGCCGTCGAGAATGCCCCGGATATTGTCCTTCATCCGGCCCAGCACCCTCTCGGCGGTGGCGATGTCCTCGTCCGACAGGCCGTCCAGGACCGTGTGGTTCAGGCGGTGACCGACCGTCGCCATCTGGTCCAGCACGCCCTGCCCCCGTGCCGTGACGACGATCCGTTTCGCGCGGCGGTCACGGCTGTCGGGGCGGCGTTCGACAAAGCCGCTGGCCTCCAGCCGGTCGATCAGCCCGGTCATCGGCGCCTTGCCCATGTCCAGGATGCGCGCCAGCTTCGTCTGGGGCATCCCGGCCTCAGCCCCCTCGGTGCCGAGACTGCGCGACAGTTGCGCCAGCACCCACCACTGGGAACGGGTGATGCCAAGCGGCTTCATCTCCTGATCGAACAGCGTCCGCCGCATGCGGGAAACGTCATGCACCAGAAACCCGATCCGGAACTGCGGTGACTGCGCCGAAGGCCCCGATGAAGCTGCCGGTTCGTCGGTGGGTTCTCTGACCGCCATCGTGACCTCTTCCGCAGGATGCATTGCCGTCGTTTCCGACACCTTATTGAACAAAACCATCCTGCAGAATACCACTTTCCGTCAGGACCACGGGACAGTCGATCACGCGAACAGCAGGACCAGCGAGAGCAGGATGGCGATCATCGGCACAGTCCGGTGGACATCGGGCGCGCCCGCAGGCGTCGGCACGCGCCGCTTCAGCGCAAGCAGGGCGAGGTTCACGACGATAAAGATGCACAGCAGGATGTAGGTCGTTACCTGGGCCAGTTTCTCGATGGGGGCACTCAATGCCAGGACGACAACGATCAGGGTCACGGCGACGGTCGCCGCGACAGGTGTTCCCAGCCGGTCACTGGTGGCATGGGCCCAGGTGAACAGGCGGTTCCGGCGGCCCAGGCCATACAGCACGCGGGCGGCCATGACGATCTGGGCCAGCACGCCGTTCAGTGTGGCGAAGATCGCGATCACGATGATCGTGTCCGGTGACCAGCCTGTTCCCTTCTCGAACACCAGGGCCAGCGGGCGTTCGCTCTGCGCCAGTTGCTGCATGTCGACGGCCCGGATCGCAGCGACCGCGACAAGCACGTAGAGCAGGGTGGTGATCATGATCGCGCCGACGATGCCGCGCGGCATGGTCCGGACAGGGTCGATGGTTTCCTCCGCCAGGTTGACCATGTCCTCGAAACCGATGAAGGCGAAGAAGGCCAGCAGTGCCGCGGCGAGCAGCATCGGACCGCCGCCGTGCAGCAGGGAACCCAGGTCCACCATGTCTGCCAGGGGTGTCACCGGTTCGGCACTGAAACCCGCCCCGACGATCAGCAGCAGGCCGACAATCTCGATGAGGGTGAGAATCGCGGCAAACACCAGGGACTCCAGCACGCCGACAAGGGCGATGCAGCCCAGCAAGAGGCCGACAAGGATCTCGAGCCAGAATCTCGGCAAGTCGACAAGCGCGGCAAGATAGCCAACCCCACCCTTCAGGATCGCTGCCGCCGAGATCACGCCGACACAGGCAACCGCCACACCGACACAGTCACCGAACCACCCGATACCGAAGGCGGTGCGGACATAGGCGGCCTCCCCCGCGCTTTCCGGTATCCGGGCCGAAAGCTCGGCAAAAGAAAGCGCCGAGAGCGCCGCTGCCACGCCCGCGACAACGAAAGAAAGCGGGGTCAGCGCGCCCGCCACGCCCGCGACCTTGCCCACCAGCACATAGATTCCGGCGCCGACCATGACGCCGACGCCGTAGAGGATCAGCAGGCTCAGTCCGACGCGGCGATGAAGGGCCATGGTGGCGTCCTTTCAGGGAACCGGGGAGAAACGGAGAGACGCAGCAATCGGGCAGCGGATGGCGCTATCGCATCAGCAGAACAGGCATGTGTGCCGACGCGAGGAATGCAGCCAGGTTCGGCCCGGCCAGTGCCCCGTTCTGCGGCGAGACGATGACAAGCCCGGCATCCGAGCGGATCTGCTGGATGAGGTCCGCTGTCTGGACGGCGGCGGTAATCCGGGCAGGAAGATCAAACGACCGCAACTGGCTCTCGGCTTCGGCGGGTGTGACGGCCGCACCGGAAAGGACCTCCACCACGCGGTCACTGTCCCCCTTGAACCACCGGGCGGCGGCCAGACCACGGGCAAGAAATCCGGCACTGTCGGCGACCACGACGATGCGCCCCTGCCCGACGCTCTCGCCCGGCGGCAGCACCAGGACGGGGGCGGACATCCGGCGGATGGTCGCGGCAAGCGTCGCCCCCACATGTCCGGGACGGCGCGACAGCACCAGCAGGTCATCCTGATCCGCCTGCGATACAAGCGTCTCAGCCACGATTCCGCGCACCGTCCGCAGCTCGCAATGACACCGGAGCGCCGCCGCAGTGGCCGATACGTGGCGCGCGAGCAGCGCCGACTGCGCCCGCAAGGCGGCATCCATCGCCCGGGCGTCCAGCGTCTCGGAAAGTCCCGTCACCGTGCTCACGTGCCGCGCGGGCAGCCCCTCCCCCGCCAGGACATTCACCATGCGGGAGTCCTCGACAAACAGACCTTCCGCCTCGGCATTCAGCCGGTTTGCCAGCCGCAGGGCCTCGGGCAGCATGGAACGCGCTGCCGGGGAGAGGTCCAGGGCCAAGAGCATCCGGCGGATCGCGAAGCCTGCCGTCATCCCGCCCCCTCCGGCGGGTCGGGATCACGACCCGCGTCCGACGATGCCGCCTTCGACGCCTTCGCGAAGGCCGTCAGCCTGTCCTCGACCAGGCGATGAATGGTGCCCTCGGCAAAGCTGCCGTCCGCCCCGCGCGGGCCTGTTGCCATGCCGGTCAACAGCGACAGCGCCTCATCGACGTTGCTGACCGCATGTATCCGGAATGTCCCTTCCCGTGCCGCCGCGACCACATCCTCCCGCAACATCAGATGCCTGACATTCGACCGCGGAATGATCACGCCCTGGCTGCCGGACAGCCCACCTTCGCGGCAGATGTCGAAGAAACCCTCGATCTTCTCGTTCACGCCGCCGATGGCCTGGGAGACACCATGCTGGTTCACCGAACCGGTCATCGCGAGATCCTGACGGATCGGGACACCACTGATGGCGGACAGCAGCGCACAGAGTTCCGCCATGGAGGCGCTGTCCCCGTCCACCCCGCCGTAGGACTGTTCGAACACCAGACTGGCGGAGAGGGTCAGCGGCCTGTCGGGCAGATAGTGCTGGGCAACGAAGCCCTGCAGGATCATCACGCCCTTCGTGTGCAGCGCACCGCCAAGCTTCGCCTCCCGTTCGATATCCAGGACGCCGCCACGGCCCGTGCGCACACGCGCCGTGATCCGGCTCGGCTGACCGAAGGCGAGAGACCCCGCCTGCAGAACCGACAGGCCGTTGACCTGCCCCACGGCGCTGCCCGCGACATCCACCAGCACGACGTCCTGCGCAATGCGCTCGTAGATCAGGTCGCGGACCCGGCTGCCCCGACGGATACGGGCGTCCAGAGCAGCGGTCACACTGTCGGCGGACACAACGGACGCCCCTCCGGCCGCAGCCAGATGACTGGCCTCCCGCGCCAGATCGATCAGGTCGCCAACCTGTGTCGAGAAACGCTCCGCGTCCCCTGCCTTGCGAATGGCATGGTCCAGGATTGCAGCGACGGCAGCGCTGTCGAGAGGCAGCAGCCCCTCGTTGCGCGATGCCGTGGAAATGATGGCGGCAAGCTGGAGAGCCGTTTCCGGCTGGCGCGGAACCTGATCCTCGATATCCGCCGCGATCTTGAACAGCTCCGGGAACTCGGGGTCGTGCACCGACAGCAGGTAATAGAGTTGCCGGTCACCGATCAGCACGATCTTCGTTTCCAGCGGAATCGGTTCCGGGTCCAGCGTGACCGTGGAGATCATGCCCATCGACTGCGCGATCGATTCGATCCGGATCTCCCGCGAACGCAGCGCCCGTTTCAGCTGATCCCAGGCAAAGGGCTGGGTCAGGATCTGGCGGGCGTCGAGCACCAGATAGCCACCGTTGGCCCGATGCAGCGCGCCACCGAGGATGAGGTTGAAGTCGGTGGCCAGCGCACCGAACTGGGCAATATGCTCGATCCGGCCAAAGACATTGCCATGCGACGGGAATCCTTCCGCGACGATGGGCGCGCCGGTGGACTCGGCATTGTTGACGATCAGGTTCGCGCGGTATCGCCGCTGCACCGCGCTGCGCGCCGCCTCCGGGCTGGCTTCCGCTTCACCCGGCGCGTTCTGTGACGGGGCGGGACGCAGGAACTGGGCGGCATTCTCCACGACATCCGCCTCGACCGCATTGATGTGGGCAGCCACCTCCGGCAGATCGGCGTAGGCCTTCTCCAGCTCGTCCGTCAGATGGCCGACGGCAAAGCGGGTGACTTCCCTCTCGAGCTCGCGGACCTTCTCGCGGTGCTCCTTCTCCAGCGCCGGAATCTGCACGACGATATTCTTCAGCAGGCCCTGCAGACGCTCGATTTCCGACTGGAACCGCGCCTGTTCCGCCTGATCCAGGCCGCGAAACGCCTCAGGCGTCAGCACTTCGCCGTCCTTCGCCGGCGCGAAGGTGAAACCCATGGGTGTGCGGATCAGCGCCACGCCGGATTTCTCCGCATCCTCATGGATCGCGGCAAACAGCTCCTGCTGCCTCGACTGCATTGCCTCGTCCAGCGCGCGGCGGCGCGCCTGATAGTCATCCCCCTCGAAAGCGCCCGGAATGGCCGCGCTGAGCTCGTTCACCAGCGTGTCCATGTCTTCCTTCAGACGCAGGCCACGGCCCGGGGGAAGCCTGATGGCGCGCGGCTTGTGCGGATTCCGGAAGTTGTGGACGTAACACCAGTCCGGCGGCGTGGGCCGTTCCGCCGCAAGCGGCTTCAGGATGCTGGAGACGATCCGGTGACGACCATGACCGGGGCCACCCATGACGAAGACATTATAGCCCTGGGACGGGATGCCGACGCCGAAGCTGACCGCTTCGATCGCCCGTTCCTGCGTGATGTTCTGGGCCACATCGGACAGCTCTGCCGTTGTCGAGAATCCAAGACTGGCCGGCTCCGTCACCTGACGGAGCTGTTCAGGGGAAACCACAAGGTCATCGGTCTGCATGGTTCACCTCGATCATCAGCGGACGGCAAGGATGAAGAACCCGTCCGGATACCGGCACCGCCCGGCTGAAGCCACCGGACAGGCATTCTGCGATGCTAGGGCAAGCCCCCGCGATACCCGTTGATCCAGATCAACCTGCACGGACAGCGATCTGCAGTCGTGATCATGGTTCACGGAGATGCGGATCACCGGTAGCTTGCGGGTCAGGAACCGGGCCGCGGATCAGGGTCGAAGGGCATGTCTGATATGGAATTCGACTACATCATCGTCGGCGCGGGCTCGGCCGGATGCGTCCTGGCCGATTGCCTGACCAGGAACGGTCGCACCACGGTCCTTGTGATCGAGGCCGGCGGTTCCGACGCCCGCTTCTGGATCAAGGTGCCGGTGGGTTACGGCTTCACCTTCTCCGACCCCAGGGTGAACTGGCGCTACAGCGCCGAACCGGACCCCGGGCTGAATGCACGGGTCGGCTACTGGCCGCGCGGTCGGGTGATCGGCGGATCGGGGTCGATCAATGCCATGGCCTGGGTGTGCGGGCAGGCCCATGATTTCAACGACTGGGAGGGCGCGGGCGCCGCCGGGTGGAACTGGAGCACCGCGCAACCGGTCTTCGAGCGGCTGGTGAGCCACAGCGAGACCGGCCCCGATGGCAGGGCACGAATCCGGGGCTCCGGTCCGCTGCGCGTATCCGATCTCAGCGCCCGGATGCACCCGTTCTCGTCCCGGTTCCTTGAAGCCGCGCAGGAGCTTGGCTGGCCGCTGACCGACGACATGAACGGCGACCAGCCTGAAGGACTCTCGCGATACCGCAGCACGGTGCGCAACGGCATCCGCTGTTCCCCGGCGGATGCCTTCCTGCGCCCGGCGCTGAGGCGGGGCAATGTGAGGGTGCTGAAACATGCGCTGGTGGAGCGGCTGCTGATCCGGGACGGGCAGGCCACGGGCGTGCAGTACAGCCTCGGGAACCGGACCATGACCGCCCACGCCAGGGGCGAGGTCATCGTCAGTGCGGGTGCCGTCAATTCCCCGCAACTGCTGCAACTGTCGGGCATCGGACCGGCAGGACTGCTGCGGTCGCACGGGATCGATGTTGTCAGTGACCTGTCGCAGGTGGGGCGGGGACTGCAGGACCATCTGGCGATCACCCATCACTTCATCGCCACCGAACCGACACTGAACACCCTGTTGAGCCGCCGGTCCGGGCAGTTCAGGGCCGGCCTGCAGTACCTGCTGACCCGCAGGGGGCCATTGAGTGTGCCGGTCAATCAGGTGGGCGGCTTCATCCGGTCGGAAGGGACCGCCGTGGTCCCGGACATGCAGGTGTTCTGCAATCCGGTATCCTATTCGACCCAACCCGGCGGCGCGCCACGAATGGATCACGATCCGGGGTTCATCCTGTCGGCTCAGCCCTGTCGTCCGACCAGCCGCGGGGAGATCATGATTGCCTCCGCCGATCCGCGCGAAGCGCCGCTGATCCAGCCCAACTCCCTGTCGACCGAAGCGGATCGCGCGGCGGCTGTCCGGGCCGGCAGGCTGTTGCGGTTGCTGGCCGGAACGCCGACGATAAGGCGCGTGACGCGTGCACCGAAGCCGCCGGACATATCGGTCATGACCGACGCCGAGATGCTGGAGAACTTTCGCGACCGTGCCGCGACCGTCTTCCACCCCTGCTGCACCTGCCGCATGGGGGACGACCCGGCCGCTTCGGTCCTGGATGAACGGCTGAGGGTGCACGGGATCGGGCGCCTGCGTGTCGTCGATGCCTCATCCTTCCCCAACATCACATCGGGCAATATCAATGCGCCGACGATGATGCTGGCCATGCGGGCCGCTGATCTGATCCTGGAGGACGCGCAGACCACCGCGCACCACACCTGAGAACCGAGAAGGACTGGGAAACGCATGCGTCTGGAAAAGATCGAGACCTTTGTCGTCGGCAATCCGCCGCCCCGTCACGGCGGTCGCTACTTCATCTTCCTGCGCCTGACCACCGCCTGCGGGATCACGGGGGTCGGCGAGATCTACAACGCCACCTTCGGCCCCGATCTCTGCGCCGCCATGGCCGTGGAGGTGTTCGGGCGCCAGTTCGAAGGACAGGATCCGCACCAAATCGAGAAGCTCTGGCGGCGCACCTATGGCGCCGGCTTCACCCAGCGCCCCGACGTGACGGTGATGGGCGTGCTCAGCGGTCTCGAGATGGCCTGCTGGGACATCATCGGCAAGGCGGCGGACAGGCCGGTCCACGACCTGCTGGGCGGCAGGGTGCATGACCGCCTGCGCAGCTATACCTACCTCTATCCGCCGGAGGGCGATGTCTATCCCGACCCGGATGTGCCCAATGTCTACAACGACCCGGACATGGCCGCGGAGGTCGCGGTGGCGATGGTCGAAAAGGGCTTTACCGCGGTGAAGTTCGATCCGGCGGGCCCCTATACCGTCTATGACGGCCACCAGCCGACGCTGGCGGATCTGGAGCGCAGCGAGATGTTCTGCAAGCGCATCCGGGAGGCGGTGGGCACCCGGGCCGACCTGCTGTTCGGCACCCATGGCCAGTTCACGGTCTCGGGCGCAAAGCGCATGGCCCGGCGGCTGGAGCCCTACGACCCGCTCTGGTTCGAGGAACCGACCACGCCGGAGAACCCCGCCGACATGGCGGAGATCGCGCGTTTCACCTCGATCCCGGTCGCTGCCGGTGAACGGCTGTGCACCAAGCACGAATTCGCCCGGCTGCTGGAGGCCGGTGCCGCCTCCGTCCTGCAGATGAACCTCAGCCGCGTCGGGGGTCTGCTGGAGGCGAAGAAGATCGCCGCCATGGCCGAGACCCGCCAGGCCCAGATCGCACCGCACCTCTACTGCGGGCCGGTGACGGCGGCGGCCAACATCCAGATCGCAACCTGCAGCCCGAACTTCCTGATCCTGGAAAGCATCGGCACCTTCACCGGACCCTACATGTCCATGGTCGACGCCGATTTCACCTGGCAGGACGGCTACCTGATCCCGCCCACCAGTCCCGGACTGGGCATCACGCTGAATGACGCCGTGATCGCCGCGAACCCCTATACCGGCACTGAACTGCATCTGGGCATGGCCCACGAACCCGTCGTGCCCTGAAGACCCGGTCAGCCAGGAAGGAGGCCCAGCCATGGTGATGCTGGACAGATTCTACATCGACGGCGCCTGGGTGGAGCCTGTCTCGACGGAAACCATGCCCGTGATGAACCCGGCGCATGACACCAGGATCGGCACGCTGAGCCTGGGAAACGCGGTCGATATCGACCGGGCGGTGGCTGCTGCCGCCGCCGCCTTCGAGACCTATTCACGGACAACTAGAGCCGAACGGCTGGCCCTGCTCGAACGTCTGCTGGCGGTGACCCGGACCCGCCTCGAGGATCTGGCCCAGGCAATGACTGCGGAGATGGGTGCCCCGATCACCATGTCCCGGGACGCGCAGGCCGACAGCGCGATCGGACACCTGGAGGGCTTCATCGCGGCACTGAAGGTGCAGCAGGAACGGGAGACCCTGCCCAACGGCGACATACTGACCCGCGAACCGATCGGGGTCTGCGGCCTGATCACGCCCTGGAACTGGCCGATCAACCAGATCGCGCTGAAGGTCATTCCGGCCCTTGCGACCGGCGCGACCTGCATCCTGAAACCGTCGGAGCACACGCCGCTTTCCGCCAGCATCTACGCCGAGATCATCCACGCGGCCGGTTTTCCTGCGGGTACCTTCAACCTGGTGCACGGTGACGGCCCCACCGTCGGGGCGGCCATGTCGCGCCACACCGGCATTGCCATGATGTCGTTCACCGGCTCCACCCGCGCAGGCAGCCAGGTCACAAGGGATGCCGCCGACACAGTGAAGCGGGTCACGCTGGAACTGGGCGGCAAGTCGCCCAACCTGGTCTTTGCCGACTGTGATCTGGAGCGCAGCGTCACCTCGGGCGTGGCGGAGTGTTTCTACAATACCGGCCAGTCCTGCGACGCGCCCACGCGGATGCTGGTCGAAAGGACCTGCTACGCCAGGGCACTGGAGATCGCCGCGGCAGCCGGCCGGGCGCAGGCGGTCGGCGACCCGCTTCAGGAAGGTGATCATATCGGCCCGCTGTTCGACAGGATCCAGTACGACCGGGTGCAGGCCATGATCCGGACCGGGATCGATGAAGGGGCGCGCCTGCTGGTCGGAGGCCCAGGCAAGCCGGAAGGTTTCGAGCACGGCTGGTACGCCCGGCCGACGATCTTCGCCGACGTGCACCCCGACATGCGCATCGCGCGGGAGGAGATCTTCGGACCGGTGCTGGTGATCATGCCGTTCGACAGCGAGGAAGAGGCCATCAGGCTGGCCAATGACACCGACTACGGGCTGGCGGCCTATGTCCAGACCGGCGATCCGGCACGGGCGGAACGGGTCTCGGACCGGCTGCGCGCGGGCGGCATCCACATCAATGGCCGTGCCGCAGGCTATGGCTCGCCCTTTGGCGGCTACAAGCGATCCGGCAATGGCAGGGAAGGCGGGTCGTTCGGGCTGGAGGACTATCAGGAACTGAAGGTCAGGCCCCCCTTCGCCCCCTGACGACACGCCGCAGCCTCACCTGCCTGGGCATGCCCCGGGTCACCCGAGGCCTTTCGGAATGACCTCGTATCCCGGTTCCTCCGGCTCATCATCCTGCATCTCGGCGGGAAATCCCGGTGCCCTGATGTCCAGTCCCGTGGCATCTTCCAGCCGCCGGATGATGTTCGGCGACAGTTCCCGCTCACCATAGCGGGCAATGCCGTCATCGAAGATCTCGATCATCACCGGATTCATTTCCAGTGGCACACCTGCCCGGTCGGCGACGGCCTGGAACAGCCCGATGTCCTTCTTCACCAGATCCATGGTGAAGGAGATGTCGCGGGAGCCATTCAGGATGACCTGGCTTTCGGTCTCATGCACGAAACTGTTGCCCGAACTGATCCGGATCGCCTCGTAGGTCGTGTTCATGTCCATCCCGGCGGCCTTCGCGGTCACCAGCGCCTCGCAGCATGTGAGCAGGTTTGCGGTCGCCAGGTAATTGGTGATGACCTTGAGGACCGAAGCTGAGCCGATCGCTCCGGTATGCAGGACCCGTCTGCCCATGGTGGTCAGCAACGGCAGGATGCGCTCGAACGTGGCGCGATCACAACCGGCAAGGATCGCGATATTGCCGGTGGCAGCGCGATGGCAGCCACCCGATACCGGGCAATCCACAGCCGCCCCGCCCCGTTCCGTCACCATCGCGCCGAGGCGTTTCACCTCGGCTTCGTCAGTGGTGGACATCTCCATCCAGATCTTTCCGGCGGACACCTCGGGCAGCATCTCCCGCATCACCGCATCCGATGCCGCGGGCGACGGCAGGCAGGTAATGACCGCATCGCAGTCACGCATCAGCTGCGCCGGGCCGTTCCCTTCCCGCGCGCCCTGCGCGACGAACGCATCGACCCTTTGCGCATCCAGGTCATGAACCGTCAGGTCGATCCCGTTCCGCAACAGCGACCCGGAAAGTTTGGCCCCGACATTGCCGAGACCGATGAAACCCACCCTCATGGGAACCTCCTGTTTGCACCACTGCGCGCCGGGCGAACCGCCCCCTCAAGCAAGCGCAGGTCCGCCACCGGACACAAGCAGGATCATGACAAATCCACCCATGCACGCCAGAGGCATCCGGAATTTCGGTGATGAAATGGTGGTCCCCGAGGGTGAAAGTTTGAACACCCTCCTTGAGACTCTGGCTGACTGGGAAAGGCAACTCAAGGACTGCGAAGATGTTATCCCCTACGATCTGGGGAACAAGTCGGACGGGCCATCACCATGACTCGCACGATTTTCAACCATGCATCCGGTGCTACCCGGAAACCCTCCCGCCCCGCCCCATTCTCAATCCGGCTGACCGCTGACGAGCGCGCCTGGCTCGAACGCAAGGCGGGGAACAAGCCGCTCGGAACCTACATCCGTGACCGTCTACTCGGCGATCATGTGGCTGGACGGTCGGCCGTGCGTAGCCCGAAGCCTGACTATGCGATGCTCAGCAAGGTGCTCGCCGCTCTGGGGCCGTCTGAGCTGGCGACCAGCATATGCATGATGGCGAAGCTCGCGGAGCGAGGTTCACTGCTGCTCGATGATGAGTGCGCCGCAAGCCTTCAGGCGGCCTGCGCGGATATACAGGAGATGCGCCTGCTACTCATTCGTGCGCTGGGCCTGAGGCTTGGCGGTGACGAATGATCCTGGTCGGCAACCAGCGCGGTGGCGCGAAGGATCTCGCCCGGCATCTCATGAAGCAGGACAATGAACATGTCTCCGTGCATGAGCTGCGCGGCTTCGTTGCCGACGATCTGGATGGGGCGTTCACGGAAAGCTACGCGATCAGCCGGGGTACGAAATGCAGACAGTTCCTGTTTTCGCTCAGCCTCAATCCGCCGCCTGATGAAGAGGTCAGCACGGCCGATTTCGAGGCGGCGATTGATCGGGCGGAGGCGAAGCTTGGCCTGACGGGCCAGCCGCGCGCCGTAGTGTTTCATGAGAAGGAAGGACCCGGCGGTATGCGCCGTCATGCCCACGCTGTCTGGAGCCGGATCAGGGCCGATGAGATGAAGGCGGTGCAGATGTCTCATTCGCACCGCAAGCTCATGGATATGAGCCGCGAGCTGTATCTGGAGCACGGCTGGAAGATGCCGCGCGGGCTCGCCGATCAAAAGAACCGTGATCCCCGCAACTTCACACTGGAGGAATGGCAACAGGCCAGGCGTGCGGGCCGAGATGCGAAAGATCTCAAGGCTTCGATACAGGACGCCTGGGCCATCTCAGACACGAAGACCGCCTTCAGCAATGCGCTTCTGGAGCGCGGCCTGTGGCTCGCGCGTGGTGATCGGCGCGGCTATGTCGCCGTCGATTATGAGGGCGAGGTTTTCAGCCTGTCACGCTGGGCCGGGGTGAAGACCAAGCACCTTCGCGAGCGGCTGGGCGATGAGAAGTCACTCTCCAGCGTCGAGGACGCGACGGCCCGCATGGCAGCGGCAATGACGCAGAAGATGGACGTCTTCCAGAAGGAACTGGCATCCCGCAAGCAAGCCGAACAGCAACGATACGAAACGCAGCGTATAGAACTGGTTGAGCGTCAGCGCGCCGAACGAAAAGCGCTTTCGACGGCTCAGGCCCAGCGTGAAATGAAGGAGCATCAAGACCGCCAGGCCCGACTGCGCGGCGGCGTCAAAGGGCTGTGGGATCGTCTGACAGGCGCGCGCAATCGCATTATTGAGGAGAATATGCGCGAGGCCGATCTGGCGCGTCTGCGCGATCTGGCCGAGCGCGAGCGGATGGTTTCTGAGCAGTTGGAGCAGCGCCGCGATCTGATCGCTGAGCGCAAGAATGGACAAAGGATCACCAACGAGCATGCCCAGACCGTTGCAGCTGATAAGAGGAGATATGATGCAATGGTCGGCAGTGGCCTCGTCGACCATTCGGTCGGGCGGAACGGAGGCGCGGTTCGACGGCCTGATGGCCATGAAAAGCGACAAAATCGGCCAACTCGGACTCCTGAGACAAAATTGGAGACTGCCCAGCCCCCGGCTGAGGACCGGAACGCGCGTTTGCAAGCGTTCAAGGCGGAACGGCGAGGTGTCCCGGACCAGCAGCGGCAAGCAAGGCTGAAGCTGGAGCGATAACGTCGCCCCTCATCGATTGGCCTGTGTTGGTATGTTCAGATGCTGGTCTCTTTGGGAAGGAGCGACCGGATACCAGCGACTGCACATCCTGCTGAAGCGGGAGGTCTGGAGAATCAACTGGAAGAAGCTCTGCCGCATCTAACGGCATCGAGCTCGATCCGCAAACTGAGGACGGTAAGGAGGTGTTTGCCGAATCTGTCGTCAAGCCTAATGCGGGTAAGATCGATTTTGCGGGTTTCGACCCTCTGTTTGATTGGATCGTGGCGGTGTTGGCTCATTACGCAGCGCTCCGATTGACTTATATATAGGTCATAAAGCCTCTTAAGGCTTATATATAAGTCTTATTCTTGACATTCTCGCTTCATTCCGGCATGATGGAGAATGAAAGGATGCAGCCCCATGGCACGGACAAAAGGATCAACAAGCGCTCGCACGCTCTCCTATTACGGGGAAGAAGCACTGACCTTGCTTGGCCAGCTCATTCGTGCCGGTCGCATCGAAAGAAAGATAAGTGTCCAACAGCTGGCCGAACGCGTGGGCGTATCGCGCGATATGATCCGCCGCATCGAGAATGGCGATCCGCGCTGCGGCATTGGCTCGGTCTTTGAAGCAGCCACAATTGTTGGCGTTCCCCTGTTCGAGGCCGAGGAAAGCAGGCTGTCAATGCGTGTGGCTGAGCAGGCAGAAAAGCTCCAGCTCATGCCAAAGACTGTGCGCGAGACCAAAGAGGTGGTGAGAGATGACTTCTAATCATCGCCACGATGAAGCCTATGTTTGGATTTGGCTACCTGGAGAGACCAAGCCGATCGTGGCAGGACGGCTCAGCCGCCAGAATGATGGACGCCTTGCCTACAACTACGGCCGAAGCTATCTCAGCCGCGAAAACGCGATCGCGATCTACGCACCGGAACTGCCCTTAAAAGCAGGCTCGATTGAAATCAGTGACAATATGCAGATGCCTAGCTGCATCCGTGACGGTTCGCCCGACGCTTGGGGTCGGCGGGTCATAATCAACCGGATGCTTGGCCTTCAGGGCAAGGAAGCAGATGCGGCTGAGCTGGATGAGCTGACTTATATGCTTGAATCCGGATCTGACCGGATTGGAGCGTTAGACTTCCAGAAATCCCCTAACGAATACGTCCCGCGCCAAAGCCAGAACGCTACGCTCGAAGAGCTAATTGAATCCGCCAAGCGCGTCGAAGACGGCGTACCGCTTTCGCCGGAACTTGATCTTGCGCTCCAGCACGGCACTGCTCTGGGCGGTGCGCGCCCCAAGGCGCTGATCGATGATGGTGACAGAGGTGGTTCGGTTCGTTTGAACAGTTTCGAGCCGTTTCTTAGGTGGATTTTCCGCTTGGTTAGAGGTGGTTCGGTTCGTTTGAACAGTTTCGAGCCGTTTCTTAGGTGGATTTTCCGCTTGGTTATGCCGCCACCGGGATTGGTTGCAACTTGATGTGATATGCCTGATCGGGCGTTTGCCCTTCCAGCGATGAATGCGGTCTCCTTGTGTTGTAGAAGGCCAGGTATCGGTCGATGCCCTGTCGGGCGGCTGACACGCTTTCATAGGCGTGCAGATAGACCTCCTCGTATTTGACGCTGCGCCAGAGCCGTTCGACAAACACGTTATCGCGCCAAGCGCCCTTGCCATCCATGCTGATCTGGATGTCGGCGTCCTTCAGCGCCTTGATGAAGTCAATGGACGTGAACTGTGATCCTTGGTCCGAGTTCATGATCTCCGGCTTGCCATATCTGCGCAGGGCATCATTCAAGGCCTCCAGACACGGCGCTGTTTCCAGCGTCACCGACAGCCGCCAGGCCAGAACCTTGCGGCTGAACCAGTCCAGAACGGCGACCAGATAGACGAACCCTCGGGCCATGGGAATGTAGGTAATATCCATGGCCCAGACCTGATTGGGCTGCGTCACGGCCAGCTTGCGCAGCAGGTAGGGATAGATCCTGTGACCGGGCGCAGGCTTGCTGGTGTTCGGTCTGCGATAGAGCGCCTCAATGCCCATCGTTTTCATGCAGGTTGCCACGTGCAGCCGCCCGGCCGTGAAGCCTTCCTGCCGCAGCAACCCTTTCATCATACGGCTGCCCGCGAACGGGTAGTCCATGTGCAACTCGTCAATTCTGCGCATAAGCTTGAGGTCCGCCGCACTGGTCGGGCGCGGCGCGTAATACAGGCTGCCCCGGCTGATCCCGAGAAGCCGGGCTTGCCGTGTCAGGCTCAGCCTGTGGTCCGGGCCCGTCATTTCCTTGCGCTCGGCAACAGACCGGCCTTGTCGAGCGCGCCCTCTAAAAAATCGTTTTCCAGCGCCAGCTGGCCAATCTTCGCGTGCAGGGACTTTACGTCGATCTGCGGCTCTTTCGCGGCCTTTGGCGTGTCATCGAAGACACCCGTTACGCCCTCAAGCAGCTGATCCTTCCACTGCTTGATCTGATTGGGATGCAGGTCGAACTGCGTCGCCAGCTCGCTCATCGTCCTGTCGCCCTTCAGCGCCGCCAATGCGACTTTCGCTTTGAAGGCAGGGCTGTGGTTCCGCCTGGGTCGTCTTGTCATCTTCGCTCCTTCGTCCCGGCAACGCTGCCGGATTGGGAGCAGAAAATCCACCTAACTCAACTGTCCAGATTTGTCGGGCCACCTCTTGCAATGAGCCAATGACAGCCGGTTGGTCAAAGGGGCGCAGCAAGCATTATCCCTACTATGTCTGCTATCAGCGCGGCTGCGAGCGGCGTGGCAAGTCGATCCGCCGGGAGCTGATCGAGAATGACTTCGAAAAGCTGCTGGGCGATCTCTCGCCTGCTCCGCTTCTGCTGAAGATCGCGCGCGCCATGTTTGCGGATCGCTGGGAGGCTGAAAGCCGCAACACCGAAGAGCGCAAGCGACAGATGAAAGACGAGATCACAGGCATCGACGGCAAGATCAACAAACTGGTCGAGCGTATCGTCGCCAGCGAGAATGATCGCGTCATTCAGGCCTATGAAAACCAGATCAGGGAACTTGATCACCGCAAGATCATGCTGGCCGAAAAAGCAGCAAATAGTGGAGTGGTGTCGAAGACCTTCGACGAAAGTTTTCGAACCGCCTGGACGTTTCTCTCAAACCCGCAGAAACTCTGGGCTTCTGACAGGCTGGAACATAAGCGACTGGTGCTTCGACTGGCATTTACCGGTCCGCTCGCCTACGCGAAAAATGAGGGTTTTCGAACCGCCTCTATCGCAGAGCCACTGCGGGTTCTAGGCCTGTTTGCGACCGATAATAGTGAAATGGTGGGCGCGGCTGGGATTGAACCAGCGACCCCTACGATGTCAACGTAGGTGAATAGGGCTTACTACTGCTGACACAGCCTTTACCATCATTCGATAATCTCTTGCTGTCAAAGGATTAACCTCTTACTTTCGCATGTAGTGGTGAGACCGGAAATCACCTTGGCTTTCCGGCTACTGCTGACACAGTGCTGACACGGCGAGCCGGTTAGCGACAGCATGCGAGGGATAAGTATGGCAAAGATCACCAAGCGGACGGTGGACGCGTCGGCGCCGGACCCAGCGCGTCGGTACTATGTCTGGGATGACCGGATCACCGGTTTCGGGCTGCTGGTTCTGCCAAGCGGCGTCAAGAGCTACATCTACCGCTACAGGACTGCCGAAGGGCGCGAACGGCGAGCCACCATCGGCAAACACGGCGAATGGACGGCGGACCAGGCGCGCGAACGGGCCGACCAGATGCGGCAGGCGCGCAAGGAAGGTCGCGACCCGCTGGACGAAAAGGCGACTGCCCGCGCAGCGCTGACGGTCAACGACGTGCTCGACCGCTATCTCGCGTCGGCGCGGTTCAGCGAGAAGGCTCCTTCAACGCAGGCAATCGACCGCGGACGGATCGAACGGCACCTGCGCCCCCTGCTCGGACGCAGCTTCGTCGATCGGTTGCGGCCCGAGGACGTGCGGCGCGCGCTGGCCGACATCACGGTCGGCAAGACGGCGGCCAAGGTGAAGACGAAGAAGCGCGGCCTAGCACGCGTCACCGGCGGCGCGACGACTGCGCGGGACACGATCGGGCTGTTGCGGGCAATCCTGAACTGGGCGGTATCGGAAGACCTGACCGCAGCCAATCCGGCGGCGGCCGTGAAGTTGCCTTCGGTGGGCCGACGCGAGACCTTCCTTGAAGGCAAAGATGATTATGCGCGGCTGTTCACGACGCTCGACCGGATGCAGGCAGAGAAGCGGCTGCGGGCGCCCGTGGCTGAAGCGATCCGCGTCATTGCCCTGACCGGCGCCCGCCGAGGTGAAATTGCCGGCCTGACATGGGGCCAGGTCGACCTGAAGGCGGGACGCCTGGTGATCCCGCCAGCGGGCCACAAGAGCGGCCGGCGGACCGGCAAGCCGCGGGTGATCGAATTGCCCGCGGCGGCGCAGGCGATCATCGCACGGCAGCCCGGCGGCGATCACAACGACTACGTCTTTCCGCCTGCGCCGTCCGGCCAGGGCCGCAGGGCGAGGAAGGCAGGCACGGTAGTGGAGACGCCGGCGGGGCCGGTCGACCTGTCGCATCCATGGCGGACAATCCGTGTCGAGGCCGAATTGCCCGAGGGTATCGGACTGCATGGGCTGCGGCACTCGCTGGCCTCGCACATGGCGATGGCCGGGGCGCAGGCCGCCGAAATCCAGGCCGCCATGGGGCACGCAACCATCGCCATGTCGGCTCGGTACGTCCACTGGGCGACCGACGCGCAGCGCAAATTGGCCGAGCGGGCCGCGTCGGTAGCGCTGGCCGGGCTTGCCAAGGCCTCGGGGGACGACAGCGCGGACATTGTTCCTATGCCGGGCGCAAAAAAGTGAGCGATCTCGATGGTGATCGGCATGGGCTGTCTGAGCCAGAGCGGCGCAAGTTGCTCGACATTCTGGCGTGTGAGAGAGCTGGAACGGTCACCTCGAGGCCAAAGTTCGCCAGTGCAATTGAGCCTATAGTGGAAGAGTTTCACGTTTCGCGAGCGGCCTACAACGAGCCCCATAAGGACGAAAGCACACGGCAAAACGCCCGATGCGAGGCGGCTCAAGCCATCGTCAAAGCCTGCGAAACTATGTGTAAACAGATCAAAAGATACCGACGAAACACTGGGCATGAAGAGGCTCGGGCGATCCTCGATGCAGAGATCGAGCAGGTTTCTGAAATGCTGGCTATCTGGCGAGACCGGCGGGATCAATACATCGCCGATCCGGTCGGGCCCGACCGGACGATTGACATAGGCAAGTGGCCCTCCTGGCTTGTGGTGAATCGCGCGCTTTCCAGTGGGGCTGACCAAGAGAACATATTGAGTCCTCGAAGTCTGTTGGCGGGCATCGACGACGAAGTCGAAATTGCGGCAATGGATGAGATGGTAGACCCCGTGTCTCGCAAGAAGGGCGGGCGGATGACACCGATGTTCAGGATTCGATTTGCCCTTCGGGTTGCAGCGGCATGGAAAAGAGTTTTTGGCGAGGACCCGGGACACTATCGAAAATCGAAGTTCATCCGCGTGTACGGTGGGCTGTGCGATCTGATTGGCGAGAAGCCCGTGTCACCTGACACATTGGGCCCCTTGTTCAAGGCAGTGCCCGTGCAACATGGCGGTCCATTCTTGCCTAGGCCAAGAGGACGGCCCACAAAGAAAGGATGAAAGCCTTCAGGTTTCTGCATTCATCCTAGATTTTATAATATTCTCAGATGGTTATCTTCTCCGTATCGAAAGCGATATGGAGCGAAAGCAATGGTCTATCTCGACCGCAAGCAGGCATCAGAGCATCTAATCTCACGAGGCGTTCACTACTCCCGCGCCACCCTCCAGAAACTAGCCACGACGGGCGGCGGTCCAGTCTACCGCATCTGCGGCGGCCGCGCACTCTACACGGTCCCGGACCTCGATGCCTGGATCGAGGAACGCATGTCGCCGCCCCGGCGCTCGACCTCGGAGGTGACGGTACGATGACCTCGATCTTCGATCTCTGGAGCGACGAAGGCGAGCACTGTCTTGTCGCCCTCCGCATGTCGGATGCCAAGGACAAGCCCCCGAAGCATAAGTGGGTTTCGAACGCCGACGAGGGGCGTGCTATGGCGATGGAACTCGATCGCACCGGCTGGGACGTCTACTTCGCTCCCGCCAGTTTCCGGACCCGGCGGCGAAAAGGGTCTCAGGCTCTCGCGGTTCCGGCGCTCTGGGCCGACGTCGATTGCGGGGCCGGCAAACCCTATGCCGACGCCCGGGAAGCCCTGACGGTACTGCTCGAAAAGCTTCGTGCCGGGGAACTTGCGCTGCCCTGGGCGGTTGTCATGTCAGGTTCCGGGCTGCACGTCCACTGGCGGCTGAGCGAACCGCTGCCGCCCGGACGCTGGCGGCCCCTGGCTGCCGCTTTCAAGGCTTATCTGCCATCGATTGGCCTCGAGATCGATACCGCCTGTACCGCCGATATCGCGCGTATCCTCAGGGTTCCCGATACACACAACCGCAAGGGCGACGAGCCGAAACTGGTCCAGGCAACCTACCCCTGCAAGGTCGTCGATCCGTCGCGGCTCGAAACGATGCTCGCCGATCTGATCGGGCGCGTACCAGCCAGCGACGAGCCCGTAGTGGGCGTCCGGTCACAGTTCGATGTCCGCTCGCCGGAGTCGCTTGAATACGTCCGTTACGCCCTTTCTCGCCTTGATCCGGACATGTCCTATACGGACTGGCGCATCGTCGGAGTCGTCCTCCGCGAGATGGTCATACTGGGCAATGCGGGAGTCCTGTCGGAGTCGGAGCGGCTTGACCTCTTCGACAACTGGTCCTGCGGAAAGTTGCATCCAGCGGGGGAGCGGCCCGTGAAGTACATGGGCCGGGCGTCCTGCGAGCACATCTGGCATACGATGCACGGCAGTGGCACGCCGGCAACTTTCGGGACGATCATGTACTGGGCCGGCCTGCCGGAGACGTCGGACGTCGAGGTCCCTGCGGGCGTACCGGTGGATGAAGTGCGCGCCGGCATGGATCGGGAGCTAGCAAAGTTCTTCGGCTTTCCCGCCGACTATGCGGATGGGTGACAGTCACCCGATCCCGCTACGCCGCTGGAAGGCGATCAAGGTCACTGTCGGAACTGGCAAGACAAGCCGTACGGTCGAATTTGCGAAGTCAGCAATCAGGGAGGCCAGAGGATCGGGCCTGCCGTTCAGAATGCTCATCGTGGTCCCGAACCATCGCCTGTCGAACGAGCTTTTTCACCTGTTCAACGAAGACGGGGACGTCAGGGCCGAAGTCTGGCGCGGACGCGAACAATGCGAACCGGAGACCAATGAGCCGATGTGCCGGGACCTGGCGCGCGTTCGGCAGGCTGTCACCCTGGGTGTCCCAGTGGAGCAGGCAGCCTGCAGCGTCCGGGCGATGCACGCGGACGGAACGCGGCGCGAAATCCGCTGCCTCCACTACGACGAGTGCCGGTATCAGCGACAGAAGGCCGAATGCGCCAGGGCGGATGTCGTCATTGCCTCCCATGAAAGCCTCTGGCACGCCCCGCCGAAGAACGTGTGCAAGGGATTTGTGTATCTGATCATTGACGAGTCGTTCTGGCAGTCTGGTGTCGCGCAGCCCGCGGTGGTGACAGTGGACGATCTGGAACCATCGACGGTCGGCGCGATCCTCAATGGGGAAGCCACAGACAACGTCGCGCGTGACCAACTCCGGGGCTATCGAGAGTGCTTGTCTAGGCTGTTGCGCGCACATCCTGAAGGACCGATCAGGCGCGCCGCTGCGCTCGACGCGGGGATCACGCCGGAGATCTGTTCGACCGCGATCCACCTGGAATGGATGCGAAAGGCGGATTCCGGTATCCGCCCGGACATGTCTCTCGAGGAGTGCCGCAGGAGCGCCGAGGCGGCCGGCGACCGTACCCCGTCCGTGATCGGTCGCATCGCGGCGATATGGGAGGCGCTGGGGGCCCTTGTTTCGGACAGTGGGCCAGAGCGTTCGGGGCGATTGACGCGACTCTCGAACGCGAATGGCACCGGAGTGATTTCGGTGCGCGGTATGCGGCACGTCGCGAAAGAGCTCCATTGCCTGCGTACGCTTGTTCTGGATGCAACGCTGGACGAGGAGATCGTGAAGCAATGGTTCCCTGACCTGCAGGTAGTGTTCGACGGCGACGCGACGATGGCGCACCAGCGGGTGCGGCGGGTGGTTGACCGGACATTCGGAAAGTCCGCAGTCCTACACCGTCCTGGCCTGAAGCCGGATGAATGTCGGCGACGGGGACGCAACGCCGAGGGCGTGGCAGAGTACATCGACTTTCGTGCGGGGCAGTACGGTCGGCTGCTTGTCGTGACCTACAAGGACCTCAGGGAGCGGCTGGAAAAGCGAGGCCTGCCTTCCAACGTGGACATCGATCACTTCAACAACCTCCGCGGCTTGGATGTATACCGCGACGTCGACTGCATCGTCGTGATCGGGCGACCGCAGCCGCCGAGTACCGAAGTGGAGGCGATGGCCGGAGCGTTGACGGGAAGCGCCGTTGAACCCGCTGCGGGGTACGACAGGCAAGGCAAGCATCCCGACCCCTTCACGGATCGATTGCGTTGGCAGATTTGCGAAGCCGAGGTGCTCCAGGTGATTGGCCGCGGCCGCGGCGTCAACAGGACGGCGGACAACCCGTTGCAGGTAGACCTCCTGACAAACGTGCAGCTGCCGCTGGAGGTCCATGAGCGTTTCCGGTGGAAACAATTGGAGGTCAACAAGGTCGACCGCATGGCGCTTGCCGGAGTTGTGCTGCTCTCTCCCGGCGACGCGGCGAAGGCTTATCCCGACATCTTCAAGAACGTGGCGGCGGCCCGCTACGCTCTACGAGTGATTTCGAGTGAAAATCCCTATGAATATATCTTTATAGGGAAATTAACGCTAAATCACCCGGTCGAAGTCGTGTACCGGCCGGAGCCGGGAGGCCGGGGACAGCAGAGCCGCAAGGCCATCTTCGATCCCGACCGGGTTCCCGACCCCAAGGGGTGGTTGGTCGAGCACCTAGGGAATGTTGCAATATCCGAGACGGTAGTGTTCCGGGGCGTGGTGTAATTTTGTTCTCGGGCTTGGAGTCGATCCACTAGCCCGACGGAAAGGAGTTCGCCTTGTGAAACCGCGTGCATGTTTGGAAATAGCTCTCATCTGCTTGGTTTTTTTGAACGGGTTCGCCCAGGCCGACGAGAATGCCGTCGCAAAATATAGTGACTATCTGCCGGAACAGCTTCTAGCGTTGTCCGAGGACGAGCGGCGAGATTCAGTCCCGATGATGTTCAGCGGCGCCGCCAACCTCGCGATATCGCCTGCAGGTAACCTCATCATGCAGGCCAACTTGAATTCGCTGATGTATCCCGGATTTGCTGACTATGAGGGCGCAAAGCGCGCGTTTCAGGCGGATATGGGTGAGGAACCCACGGGCAAGCTGACCGTGTGGCAGATTCACACGCTCGGATACCGCGCGTCGCGCCTGAACATGACCGGTGTCAGTTTCTTCCCCTTCGACTTCGGCGGCATTTTGGGCGAGAACTGGGCTATCGTGGAGGGCACGGTTGAGATGATTGATGAAAAAATCGGCTATCCGATCAACCACGCCAAGATTGACTGCAGTCGCGCTGAAGGCACATGTAAATATCGCATGATTGTGATGGAGCTTCCCGACGAAAAATCTTGGTCCCAGACATACCAAGTCGGTGATCTCACAGACGAAACCTATCGGATTACACGGTGGGAAGGACAATTAATCGATGCTGTCTCGATGAACAGTAGCGCATGCCGAACCAATCAGCTTAGCTTCAATTTCGAGACACAGGAGTTTTTTGAAATCGCACGAAATAAGACCGCTGGAGACTGCGAAACTATTCTTGGAACAACGCTCCCACGCCTAGAGAAGCCGCGTGTTTCGAGGATTGTGGATGGGAGAGAAATTATCAGTGCTGAATTCAACGCGATTTTTGATGAGACGTTTGCGTTCCTATCAAGTTCGTTCCGAAATCGAGTCAAGGCGCTGCGCGCTAGAGCGGATGACAAGTGAGCTTGGTTTGGGCCCCTGGGGTGTCCTCCCCCTGGGGGGTGTCTGCCCCGCCTGGCGCACGGCGCGTCGATGATCGTCGGGTGATCTCCGGTATCATCCATGTTCTCAAGACAGGTTGCCGATGGTGCGATTGCCCTGTCGAGTACGGTCCATCGACGACGATCTACAATCGCTTCAATCGCTGGTCACGCCGTCGCTTCTGGACGGACCTGACGGAGGCCCTGGCTGCGGCTGGCGCAGTACCGACTTCGAGCGCCATCGACAGCACTTATGTGAAGGCGCATCGCTCGGCCCGCGGCGGAAAAGGGGGGCCAAATCGCAGGCGATCGGACCTTCGCGTGGCGGCCAGACGACCAAGGTCCACGCGCTCACCGACACGATAGGCCGTCCCTACGCTTTTGAACTGACTGCTGGCAATGTCTCGGATGCAAAGGCGGCAAGGTTGCTCTTCAACAGACTGGCTGGTGCCCGAAGGCTGCTCGCCGACAAGGGGTACGACGCCAATGCGATCCGCAGGGAGCTTCGCCAGAGCGGTATCGTTCCCGTCATTCCGGGGCGCATCAACAGAAAGCGCCGGATCGTCTACGACAAGCAGCGCTATCGCGAGCGTCACCTGATCGAGAATGCGTTCTGCCGCATCAAGGACTTTCGACGCGTTCACACACGCTACGACAAGCTGGCCAGAAACTTCCTGTCCGCTGTCGCAATCGCCGTCCTCGTCGCATTCTGGCTATGATTGAGTCTCAGCCCTGGAACATCGCCGATGGGCGGCGAAATCCGTTCTTATGGGCAGTACCCAAAAATAAACCTAAATAAATCGAAAAGTGAATCCGACAATCTTTGTTGCGAACGAAATACCTTGTTAAATTTGGTTATCTGTTTAGTTCTTTATATTTTAGTACTCTGCGATTATTTCTGGATACATCTTGGATATGTCCAACTTATTAGATATTTTTGCTTTTATGATGCCAACCCACCCACATCGCGAGTCGCCAAATTCTTCTCCGATATCAGCACGATGCTCTATAGGTATCCAAATCACAAGGTCCTCTGCTAGCAGTTTTTCTTTTTTTGCTGAGGCGGTGGGCGCAAGAGTATCGAAACCTCCATCATCTGCTGCGATATGGACCACCACAAGTTGCTTTCCATCATCAAGTGCGCCTTGGTCTTGGAGAACAATGCCTACTACCCCCTTTCCCTTCTCCAATTGTGTCTGGCCAAACTGGCACGTATATTCGAAAAAGGATCGATTGTCTTGAAAGGTCAGGCTTTCAACAAGCCTGCTGGCTCTCTTCCGCCGGAACGGCCACATTGATCATTCCCTCCCTGGTTGCCTGCAACGTGCTTGATCTGAGTTTTTCAGCAGGGCGCTAGCGCTTCCGGTTCTCAAACGCCTCGGTCCATTCGCGGGCGCGCCGTTGTGCCTCTGCGACCTGTGCAGACGTCATGCGTTCGGCAATCGAGGCACGAAGTTCGTAACCCTTTGCATAACCTCTAGCAGCGGCGAGGTTGGCCCAAGCATGTGCTCGCACAAAATCCTGCGGAACGCCCTTTCCTAGGAAATCCATGAGTGCAAGGCTGTGCTGCGCGGAAGCATTCCCCTGCTCAGCGGCGAGCCGATACCACTTCACTGCCTCCGCGTAGTCCTGCAGGACGCCAGTGCCGTAATCGTACATTAGACCAATGGCCCATTGCGCGCCTGCATGCCCCTGCTCTGCAGCAAGTCGGTACCACTTCAGCGCTTCGTCATAATCCTGCGGAATGCCATGTCCGTGCTCCGACATAACGCCAAGGTTGTATTGAGCGTCTGAATGACCCTGCAGGGCGGCGAACCGATACAGTCTCGCCGCCTCGGTGGAGTCCTGCCGGACACCGTTACCGACATAGTACATACCAGCGAGATGGAACTGGCTAGAGCGGTGCTCTTGGTCTGCACCGAGCCGAAACAGTCTCGCCGCCTCGGTGGAATCCTGCGGAACACCTTTGCCGTCTTTGTACATCAGTCCCAATAGGTATCGCGACCTGACGAGACCTTGTGCGGCTGCTAGCCGGTACCACTCAACGGCCTCAACATGGTCCTGGGATACGCCTTCACCGTACTCGTACAGGACACCGAGGTTGTGCTGCGCCATCGAAAAGCCTTGGGCAGCAGCTAACCGATACCACTTCACCGCTTCAACTTTATCTTCTCCGACACCTTCACCCGTGTCGTAGGCAACACCAAGGTTATATTGTGCGGCAGCGTGCCCCCTCGCAGCGGCACGCCGGTACCACTTCACCGCCTCGGAATCATCCTCTTCGATACTCCAACCGGAGTCGAAAATTCGCCCTATCAAAAATTGATACTCAGCGCTGCCATGGTTGCTTGCCCACTCAAGCTGTGCGCCCCATTCGGCGGTGCCGACACATGGACCGGGTGACGCGTAACCGCATGGATTGGCGGGTATGTCCTCCCGCGGCGAAGCTAGCGTGCTCAGCGCCATCAGCGCAGCAATGGAAAGGAGCACCAATGTTTTCATGCCATACAGCATACCATCCGCGTTTCCGAAATCGAGGGCTTTAGCGAACCGTGATTTGGCTCAGGCAAGCCTCGGTGCCTCGGTGCCACGCTGCTCGTATGCGCAACACTACCTCAACCGCTCACAGGCGACCCCGTCCCGATCCCCGTCCAACCGATGCGGGTCTCCCGGGCCGGCCGCCTCAAAGAACCACTGCGCCTCAACCCATGTGCGGAAGTCCCCGCAGTCGCGATCTGGTCCCGAGGTTGATGTGGCGGGCGGACGTGACGGCGACGTCACACCTAGACGATCCCCTCGCCGCCAGTCCCAGGGCGGAACGAAATGGCCGCGCCAAATCCCCCGTCCAGCCTGACTAGCTTCGTTCTCCGCAGCTACGTAGTCGGTCGAATATCGACGATAGGCAACTGCCCACCCGTTGCGGACCATCCATCTGTTGAGGTCAGTCTGCCCCTGTCGGCAGATAGCAATGACCCGGCCATAGCGGTCGCGCTGGAAGGTCTCACAGCGAACCCGCAGATGTCCGATCCGTTCCGCCAATGCCAGACTGGCCTGTTGACCGCAGCGCCAAACCTTGCCCCCTGCCTCGCATGTCTGAGCGCTCTCTGCTGCGTCGATGCCATGCAGCCGGATACGTTCGCCGTGGATAACGACGGTATCACCATCCGTCACGGATACCCGGCCGACGATCTCTTCGGCGACCGCAGCCTGCCAAAGCAGGATCGGCAGCAGGACGACCACTCTAGTAAGGATGATCATTGCGTGCCTTCTGCGACTGCAAAGCTCCCGTTTCGACGGGGGAAGAGTGTCAGGTTGTCCAAGGCGATTGACAACCCCTCGAAATCTTAGCGGGGACTAGAGAGGCTGGGACCCCTAAACCCGGCCAGATCTTGCCGATTGGGGCCCCTGGGGTGTCCTCCCCCTGGGGGGTGTCTGCCCCGCCTGGCGGTCGAGGCCATCAAGCATCCCCAGAAGGTCCGCCAGGGCTTTTTCGTTTGCCTCACGCCTCTGCGCTTCCCCCCCACCGAGCAATCCGCATAACTTCGCCTTCAGCGTCGTCGCCTTGATGGCCGCTGAGGCGTTCCGGCAGGCGCGGGCGACAGCGTGATCGAGGTCCGCCTGGCGGATCATGTCCTGCAGCGCCACTCCGGCCTGGGCTGCGGCTTCGGCGGAAATCACCGCAACCCTTGGCGCAACCTTGGCGGCCTTGCGCGACGCAGCGGTGTGTACGCTCTCGGGCTTCCATTCGCGAGCATATGGCCAGACATCACGGAAAGCGGCGCTCTGCGTCCACCCGGCGGCGATGAGCTGTGCAAATCGTTCGTTGCGGGGCTGGCGGTCGGCGCTCGCGTGCATTGTCTCTGTCACCGTTGTCTCCACTGCAAAGTGGCGTTGATCCCGCAGCATCCCGGCCTAGGGATGATATAGCGCGGCTAGCGCGATCTGCCACCGATGCGCCCGGGGGACGATGAACGATGAAATCGCCCTCTCTGCTGACATGGCGCTGACACGGTGGAGTCTAGATCGGAGATCGTCACCGCGCACCAAAACTTTTTATATTTATTCCATGAAGTTAAATGGTGGGCGCGGCTGGGATTGAACCAGCGACCCCTACGATGTCAACGTAGTGCTCTCCCACTGAGCTACGCGCCCCCGTGCGTCCCGTGGGAAACGTTGGGACGCGGGCGGTTCTATAGCCGGGGGCGGGCGGGGCTGCAAGGGGTTTTGGTCCCATGGGCGGCACGGGGCGGGCGCGCGTCCCGCCCCCTGCCGTGTGCAGCCCCCCTCATGTCAGGTGCCGGTGAACTTCGGCGGGCGCTTTTCGCGGAAGGCCGTGCCGCCTTCCGTGAAGTCGTCGGAGGTGCGGATCGCCTCGATATCCCGGCGGGCGAGACCCGCCAGTTCGGAGGGGCCCTTCGGCAGTGTGGCGGCCACGTGGCGTTTCAGCGTGCGCACCACCAGGGGCGCCATCGCGGCCAGGCGGCGGGCGTGGTCCATGGCCACGTCCATCAGTTCGGCCTGCGGCACGAGGCGGTTGACCAGCCCGACCTCATAGGCGCGCTGCGCCGACAGCGGCTCCCCCAGCAGCATGAATTCCATGGCGATCTTGTGCGGGATGCGGGCGGCGACGGAGCTGATCAGCCCGCCGGAGATGCCCACCTTCGCCTCCGGATAGATGAAGCGCGCATCATCGGCCATGATGCAGAGGTCGCAGAACTGCACCAGGATGAAGGCCCCGCCGACGCAGGTGCCATTGACCGCCGCCACCACGGGCTTGTCGACCGCGACGCCGACATCGGGGCTGAAGGGCCAGATCTCCGGCGGATCCGACAGGTCCGCACCGACCGAGAAGTTCTTTCCCGCGCCGGTCAGCACGGCGGCACGTTCCGGCCCGTCCTGGAACCGGTGCCAGGCGGCGACCAGTTCGTCCCCGAGGTCGCGGGAAAGGGCATTGTACTTGTCTGCCCGGTTCAGGGTGATGATGGCGACGTCACCCTCCGTCTCGTAGCTTACGAGGCCCATGTCCGCTTACTCCCCTGTTGCCGGTTTCGGATCCGGATTGCGCTTCTTCAGAAGGTAGCTGTGGCTGCCCTCCAGCACCTGCACGCCGTCCTGATTGTGGATGGTGGCGCGGCAGACGACGACCCCTGTGGTGCGCCCGGGGCGCAGTTCGGTGATGGTCAGCAGCGGGTACAGCGTGTCCCCGGCATAGACCGGGGCCAGAAACTTCGCCGACGCCTCCAGGAAACCGACCATGGCATCCCCGAAGACATGCGGCAGGATCCCGGCCCCCGCCGCCGTCTGCGCCATCACCTGCAGCCCGTGCGCCAGCAGGCCGCGATGGCCGTGGCGTTTGCAGTATTCGACGTCGTAGTGGATCGGGTGATTGTCCCCCGATGCCAGCTGAAAGGCCGAGAACAGGCCGTCGGTCTGGGTGCGGGAGTTGATGTAGAATTCCTGCCCCACCTCCAGGTCCTCGAACCATGATGTCTCGCACATCCGGTGCTTGGCCGGATCGAATGTCGTGTCCAAGTCAGTTCCTCCCCAGGTCTTCCAGTACGTGCGGCAGCTGCGCCACCGATTCGATGATCAGGTCCGCCAGCCCCTCCAGATCCTGCCGGGACCCGGTGCCGGACAGGACGCCCACCGCCAGCCCCGCACCACCGGCGCGGGCCATCTGCAGATCATGGACATTGTCGCCGATCATGACGACCTCTGCCGCCGCAAGGCCGACATGTCCGGCGAAGCGGTGCAGCTGGTCCGGCGCAGGCTTGGGATCGGGCACCGAGTCATATCCCATCACCAGACTGAAACGGTCGAGAACCCCGAGCCGGTCCAGCGTCGCAACGGCGCTGGCATGACCGTCGTTGGTGGCGACCCCCAGCGGGTATCCGGCGTCGCGCAGCGCATCCAGCGCCCCGGAGAGACCCGGAACAGCCGCGGCACAGGCCGCCCCCTCCGTGGCGCAGGCGTGATTGAAATGGTCGATCATCGTCTGGCGCCGTGCACCGCTGAGTGCCGGATGCCAGAGGTCGACGGTCTCGTCGATCGTGCCGGCGGCAATCACCGACCCGGCGCGGAACCGGCCCGTTGCCGGGTCCAGCCCCCCCATCTGCAACAGCTCCGCCGCGCGCGCCGGATCATCGGGTGCCGCCTCCGCCGCCAGCCGCGCCATCACCGGATACCAGGTTCGGTCGAAGTCGATCAGCGTTCCGTCCTTGTCGAACAGTACCGCACGCAGTGCCAAGCCTTGCCCTCCCCCGTCCGAGCATCAAAGATGGGCCATCATGCTTCAGGGAGGGCACCGGATGGAACAGGCAGACTACGGCAAGCTGCTGGATGACGAGATCAGGGCCTTCATCGCGGAGACCGAGAGCTACTATCCGGCTGATGCGGTGGACAAGACGGTGGCGGGACAGCGTGAGGTCTATGACCGCATGTGCCGTGCCTTCTTCGCGGGCTATCCCGAAGGCGTGAGCGCGACCGACAGCACGATCCCGAGCGCCGATGGCCATGCCGTGCCGATCCGCAGCTACCACGGGGCAGACAGTGACCCGGCTGCGGCGGTGCTGTACCTGCACGGCGGCGGCTTCGTCGTCGGCGGACTGGACAGCCATGACGACGTCTGCGCGGAGATCTGTGCGCGCACCGGTTTCGACGTGGTCTCGGTCGACTATCGCCTCTGCCCGGAGCATGTCCATCCGAAGGCGTTCGAGGATGCCATGGCCGGGTGGGCCTACCTGCGGGCGGCCACGGATGCCGCAATCGTGCTGGCCGGGGACAGCGCCGGGGGCAATCTGGCGGCCTCTCTCTCCCATGCGACACGGGGACAGGACAGGCCGCCTGCCGGGCAGGTGCTGATCTATCCGGGCCTGGGCGGCAACATCGACGAAGGCTCCTACGTCCTGCACGCCGATGCACCGATGCTGAAACGCAGCGACATGGACTTCTACCAGGCCATGCGCAGCGGCGGTGCCGATGTCCGTGGCGACGCGACCTATGCGGCCCTCTGGGACACCGACTTCACCAGCCTGCCACCGACCTTCATCGCGTCAGCCGAATGCGACCCGCTGTGCGACGACGGGGATGTCTATGCACGGCGCATAGTGGAGGCAGGCGGCAGCGCGGTCTGGCTGAACGACCGGGGGCTGGTCCACGGGCACCTGCGCGCACGCCATCGCGCCCGCCGCGCCCGGGAGAGCTTCGACCGGATCGTGCAGGCGATCGACAGCCTGGGACGCACCGGCAAGCTGCCCTGACGGGGGTGCCGGGACCGGCGCAGACCCAGCCCGCAGGCTATCGCGTCGTCACGTGATGAATGGGGCTGTCCGGATAGAAGGCGTGGTAGGCGAAGACGAAATCGACGCCATGCCGGACATCGACCTCCCTGCCGTTCTCGAAACGGGTGACGGTAAAGTTGCCCACGTCCCGCCCCTCCGCAATCTCGCCACTGTCCAGGGCCGACGCCTGTCCGGGTTCCCAGTGGATCGTCGTTCCGTCATCCAGATGCACGGTGCGGTTCAGTTTCATGAAGTCGAGGCTCCACGCCCCTCGCTCTGCCAGCGTCACCACCCGCATCAGGGGCGGAATGCCGGCCGGCATTTCTCCGCGATACAGGAAGGGACGCGCTGAACTGTCGTAATGCAGGTAGGGATTGCCGCCGTAGGAACGCTGGTAGCGTCCGTTCGGCACCAGCACGGTCGCCTCCGGCGCGCGGGCACGGAACCGGGCCCAGGACTCCAGCCGTGACGGGATCATGGTCAGGCGGGTGCCGGTCATCTCGCCCACGATGGCTTCACCGAGGAACTGCTGCCACCAGCTCTCGGTCTGGCGGTCCCACATCACCAGATCGGACCGACGCAGCTTTCCCGTGGTACCGAAATCCAGCACGCGGTCGCCGACGCGCCGATCGAACACGATGGCCGCGTTGCACAACGGGCAGAACGTCACGGCAACCGGGACCCCGCCAATCGTGTCGTTGGCGATCTCGTGAAACATCAGCACCTGCAGCGGATAGGCCTTTGCCTCCCCGTTCACCACCAGCCCGATCACCGGTTCCCGGTCCGCCAGAATCCCGTCGGCTTCGGTCACGGACACGAAGGCCGGTTCATCGATCGGCGGGATACCGTCCTTCGGCGGACCGCCATGCAGGATCTCCGAGAAATCGACCGAGGACCTGCTGAAGTCCGTGACCGGCCATTCCTGCTTCCAGTAGCGGACATACTGCGCGTCGGTCTGCGCCCAGGCCGGTCCCGCGGCCAGACCGAACAGCCATGCGGATGCCAGCAGCAGCCTGGTAATCGAACGCATCGAACCCTCCCCCTGAACACCTTCCGTGTCTACGGAGAACCCTAGGTGCCGGGTTGCGCCGGATCGACACACATGGACGTGACCAGAACGCGAAAGATTCTTGCGCACAGCGGAGCGTGGCGGGCCCAGCCGGCGGAATATTCTCGCCAGCGAGATGGATTACTGCGTTTTTGTGACACCCTGCGGTTGAGTGTTGAACCCGCGCGCAGGCTGAGCCAAATCCTGCCCCGGAACAGGGAAAGTCCCGCAAACGCGATCAAGGAGGCCATGATGGCCGTGTTCAGCGCACCCGATTTCGACGACCACGAGGAGGTCGTGTTCTGCCGCGACGCCGCGACGGGTCTGAACGCCATCATTGCCGTCCATGACACGACGCTGGGCGCCGGACTCGGCGGCTGCCGCTTCTGGCCCTATGCCAGAGAACAGGAAGCCCTGACCGACGCCCTGCGCCTGTCGCGCGGCATGACATTCAAGGCTGCCCTGGCCGGCACCGGTCGCGGCGGCGGCAAGTCGGTGATCATCGGTGATCCGCGCAGGATCGCCACGCCGGACCTGTTCCACGCCATGGGCCGGTTCGTGGAACGCCTCGGCGGCGCCTACATCATCGCGGAGGACGTCGGAACCTCCCCCGCCGACATGGCGTTCGTGCGGGAGGAAACAGGTTTCGTCGCCGGACTGGAAAGCGGGTCGGGCGACCCCTCCCCCGCCACCGCGCTCGGCGTGTTCGTCGGCATCCAGGCCGCACTGAAACATCAGCGTGGCGACGATGAACTGAAGGGCGTCACCGTCGCGGTGCAGGGTCTCGGCCATGTCGGCTGGGATCTCTGCAACCGCCTGCACGAGGCCGGGGCAAGGCTGATCGTCTCCGACATGCGCGATGGTCTGATGACTGCCGCCACGAAGTCGTTCGGCGCGGCGGCGGTGGGCACCGACGCGATCCACAAGGTGCGTGCCGATGTCTTCGCACCCTGTGCGCTGGGCGCGGGCCTGAACGATGAAACGATCCCGCTGCTGCGGGCCTCCATCGTCGCCGGGTCGGCCAACAACCAGCTCGCCGAGGCCCGGCACGACGAGATGCTGGCAGCGCGGGAGATCCTCTATGCCCCGGACTACGTCATCAACGCGGGCGGCATCATCAACATCGCCCATGAAGGCCCCGACTATGACCGTGACACGGCGTTCGAACATGTCACCCGCATCGGGGGCACACTGACGGACCTGTTCCGCCGCGCGACCCGGGAAGGCATCCCGACGGGTGCAATGGCCGACCGGATGGCGCAGGAAGTCCTCGGCAAGGCGGCACGAACCCTGGCCGCCTGACGGCCGCCGCCCGGCTGGCGACGCCGCCTCATTGACGCGGCTTTCCGACCATAGTCTTCTCCCATCCACAGGATTGAACGGGGGATATTCCGGTGGCGCTGCAACGCAAGCTTCTGATGATCGTGCTGGACGGGCTGGCCTGGCGGGCTGCCCGGCGGCTGATGGGCAATCTGGAGGGCTGGGTCAGCAGCGGGGAGGCGCGTGTCTGGCGCATGCGCTCCGTCCTGCCCCTCCACCTCCGGTCCCTGCTATGCCTCCATCCATACCGGCGTGCCGCCGCAGGTGCATGGCATCACGTCCAACCAGACCGTGCGTCGGCTGAATCTGCCGGACATCTTCTCCGCCGTTTCAGGGGCGGGCGGCGTCACGGGCGCGGTGACCCATTCGGACTGGTCGCGGATGTTCAACCGCGATCCCTTCGATCCCGTCCGGGACATCGAATTCGATGATGACAGCCTGCCGATCCGGCATGGCCGGTTGCACACCATGACCGGCGAAAGCCGCGACAACCAGATGACGCCAAGTGACGTGGACCTGTTCGCCACGCTGACCAACCTGATCGGCCGCTTCGGCCTGGACTATGGCCTGCTGCATACCTGCACGCTGGATTCCATGTCGCATCGCTTCGGGCAGGACTGTGGCCCGATGGACCTCGCCTGCTACACGGTGGATGCCTCGCTCGCAGCCTTCCTGCCGGCCTGGCGCGCGGCGGGGTACGAGGTGATCGTGACCGCGGACCATGGCCACAGCGACCGCGGCCATCACGGCGGCAATGCGCCCGACATGCGCGACTTCCCGGTCTACTATTTCGGTGACGCCAAGGGGCCGGAGGAAGACGCGCTGCTGGACCAGCTGCAGCTTGCCCCCACCATCCTCTCCCGCTTCGGACTGCCGATCCCCGACAGCATGCAGGCGAAGCCGTTCCTGAAAGGCAGCGTGTCGAACTGATGTACCGCCCCAGCCATTTCAGCGTCGAGGACGCTGCCACATGCCACGATCTGATCGAAGCCAACGAGTTCGGCCTGCTGGTCACGACGGGCCCGGATGGCGCGCCCTTCGGCACACACCTGCCCTTCATCCTTGACCGCCAGGCTGGCCCGAACGGCACCCTGCTGGCGCACATGGCGCGGGCCAATCCGCAGTGGCGGGATTTCGGGCGCGCGCCGGTGCTGGCCGTGTTCTCCGGCCCGCACACCTATGTCTCGCCAACCCTGTATGCCTCCAGTCCGAACGTGCCGACGTGGAACTATGCCGTTGTCCACGCCTATGGCACGCCGCAGATCATCGGGGACGCGGACGAAGTCTCCGCCCTGATGCGCCGCCTCAGCGGCGGGTACGAGGGCGCGGAGGGCTGGCAGTATGAATCCACGCCGGAGAGCTACCGCGCCGGGATGCAGAAGGGCATCGTCGCCTTCCGCATCCCGATCGAGCGGCTGGAGGGAAAGTGGAAGATGAGCCAGAACCGCACGCCGGAGGATCGGGCCGCTGTCCGCACCGGCCTCGCCGCCTCCGACGATGCCATGACGCGGACAGTCGGCGGCATGATCCCCGGCGATGACCGGGACTGACGATCAGCCGACCTCTTCGGCGGGGCCATGCGGCGCTGAAACACGTTTCAGAAAGGTCCTGTCTTCCCGCAGCAGGAACTTCTCCCGCTGGGCAAAGCCGTAGTTCTCCTGCCCCAGGGGATCGGCGGCCAGCTTTGCCCGATAGGCTTCACAGGCCGCCAGGCTCTCGATGTTGTAGACGCCGTAGGCCAGCGTGGATGACCCCTCGTGCGGCGCGTAATAGCCGACCAGATCAGCGCCGCAGCGCGGGATGGCCTGACCCCAGTTGCGGGCATATTCGGCAAACTGCGCCTTCTTCGTCGGGTCGATGTGATAGCGGATGAAACATGTGATCATGGGAAACTCTCCGGGTTTGCGTTACGCACCCGGGAATGCCCGATTGTCGCCTGTAGAGGCTTCGACTATCATCGAACCATGAAAGAAGGACCAGATATTGCCCTGCTCGGTTCCGTCATTGGCGACCCGGCGCGGGCCAACATGCTGATCGCGCTGATGAGCGGCAAGGCGCTGACGGCGACGGAACTGGCCTCGGAGGCCGGTATCACCGTCCAGACAGCCAGTTCCCACCTTTCGAAGCTGGAGGGTGCCGGGCTGCTGCAGCAACGCAAGCAGGGCAGGCACCGCTATTTCACGCTGGCCGACGATGAAGTGGCTCAGGTCCTGGAGGCCATGATGGGCCTCGCCGCAAGCCGGGGACTGATGCGGACCCGCCCGGGTCCGAAGGATCCGGCCCTGCGGCGCGCGCGCGTCTGCTACAACCACCTGGCCGGTGATCTGGGCGTGCAGCTTTTCGACAGTCTGCAGCAGCGCCAGTTGCTGACCGGATCAGAGACGGATTTCACCCTGACCGACGCGGGCCGCGAATTCCTGGAAGACCTCGGCATCGATGTCGAGGCGCTGGAGCGGGAGCGGCGGCCGGTCTGCAAGTCCTGCTTGGACTGGAGCGAGCGGCGCACGCACATGGCCGGCGCCCTCGGCACCGCGCTGCTGGACCGTTTTATCGGGCTTGGCTGGGCCGAGCGGGTACCGAAATCGCGGATCATCAGTTTCTCGGCCAAGGGGCAGAAGGCCTTCGAGACGCATTTTCCCACGGTGAACTGACCGGGACCCCCCTCGACCTGCCGTCGCGTCACCCCATATGGGGGAGATGAAACAGAAAATGCGCCACCCGTTGTCACGCCTGCATGTCCTTGTTCCCGCGCTGCTGACGCTGTCCTGCGCGGCCGTTTCGCAACCGCTGCCACCCGATCATCAGCCCGTGGGCGAAAGCTTCCATATTCGCCCCGCTGACCTGCCGCCTCCCTTCGCCACCGACAGCGTCGCCAGTTCGGCCTATCGGGTCGAGCGTCCCGCTGGGGCGACACTGAAGGTTCCCGCCGGCTTCCGGGCCGAGCTGTTCGCAACGGGCCTGTCGCATCCGCGCTGGATGGCCGTCGCACCGAACGGCGATGTGCTGCTGGCTGAATCGCGGGCCGGAAAGATCACCCTGCTGCGGGATGCGGACGGGGACGGCAGGGCCGAGGTCCGGGGCACGTTCGCCGATGGCCTCGACGCACCGCACGGGCTGGCGATCCGCGATGGCTGGGTCTACGTGGGGGAGGAAACCCGCGTCAGCCGCCTGCCCTACCGTGTGGGGGACATGAAGGCGGCGGGACCGGCTGAACCCGTGACCGGCCCTCGCGCGCTGGGCAATGGCGGCGGACACTGGACCCGCAACCTGGCCTTCGCACCGGACGGTGACCGGTTCCATGTCGCGGTCGGATCGCGCGGCAACATTCAGGTGGAGGATCCCCCCCGCGCCACCGTGCAGCAATTCGCGTCGGACGGATCAGCGCAGACAACCTTCGCCACCGGCCTGCGCAACCCGGTCGGCATCGCCTTCTACCCCGGCACCGATGACCTCTATGTCGTGGTCAATGAAAGGGACGGGCTGGGGGACGGCCTGGTGCCCGACTATCTGACGCGGGTGGAACCGGGCGGCTTCTATGGCTGGCCCTTCAGCTACATCGGCGCCAATCCCGATCCCAACATGGGTGGGCGCGGGGCGGATCAGGCCGCGAGGGCCATTGTCCCGGACGTGCTGTTCAAGTCCCATTCCGCGCCGCTGGGCCTGGTGTTCTATCAGGGCCAGCAGTTCCCCGCCGACTATCGGGGGGATGCCTTCGTCGCGCTGCACGGCTCCTGGAACTCGGCCACACCGACCGGATACAAGATCGTCCGCGTGCCGTTCCGGGACGGTCGTCCGGTCGGCAGCTACAGCAACTTCGCCACCGGATTCTGGGTCGCGGGGCGGGACCGGGCGGAGGTGATCGGACGTCCCGCGGGACTCGCGGTATGGACCGATGGCAGCCTGCTGGTGGCGGACGACAGTGGACGGGCGGTCTGGCGGATATCCTACGCCGGTCCCTGAAGCCCCTTGATGAACGCCTGCCGCGCCTGCTCCACAGGCTCCCGCATGCAGCAGCCCTCCAGATGGTCATTGACCAGCCCCATGGCCTGCATGAAGGCATAGGCGGTGGTCGGACCGACAAAGCGCCAGCCGCGCTTCTTCAGGGCCTTTGAGAGCCGCTTGGACGTATCCGTGGTCGGGTTCTCCCGCAGGGTCGCAAGGGTCACCGGATCTGGCCGCTCCGCATCGGTTGGCATGTGCGACCAGAAGAAGGCGCTGAGGCTGCCGGCCTCCGCCACCAGTTCGA